>NZ_JBQFJB010000001.1:1710000-2310000 GCF_056535865.1 Ruegeria sp. AP11 | reverse complement strand
ACACAGCGAAAGCGATAGATGCGCTCTTCGACCGTCATCTCGGACATGATGTCCTTGAAGTCATATTCGCCGGGGCGGTCGACAAGGCCGTCGATCTGAACGCTCCAGGGTTCGGTCACCAGAGTATGTGCGTATTTGGCCGGATCATCCTTGCGGGTGCCGAATTCATAAAAGTTGTTGTATGAGGTGATCTCTTCCCAGGTATTCGGCTCAAGAGAGTCCTGCGCCGCCGCAGGCCGCGCCATCCCTGCCAGGCCCACACCTGCCAGCCCGGCCATAACCTGCCGCCGGTTCAGAAACGCCGCCCGTGGGGTGACGTCGGCATGTGTCAAAGTGTTGGTCCAGCGATGCGCCATCTAGGTCTCCGTAATCAGTTGTCCTCGGGGTTGAGGTAATGTGCTGATAGCACAGAGCCAAAGAAACAGGCGTAACGATTGAGCGAACGAATTGTAACGTATCGGGCGGATCGTCCGAGTTGTACAAGTTCAATCCTGATCTTGAGCAGCCCGGAAACCGTCACGCAAAGCCACAGTTTCGCCGCTAAGCTATGAAATTACTCGTTGCACAAATTTAGCCACCATTAAATATTCAGATCATGTTCCGATCCCTGCTGTTCACGTTCTTGCTTCTGGCCAATCCCGTGTTCGCTGATTTGCAGTCCTGTCAAAAACTCTTTGATGCGGCACCTGCATTTCTAAGCGATTTGAAACAGACCGGCTCTCGCAGCTATGAGGATGAGAAACCCGGCCTCGGGTATTCGCGGAGATTCACCAACCCATCCTCCAAGCTGACGGTTTTTTTCTACGACCATCAGCGGGACAAGGTGACGCCTGAACTGGCGCTGGAAAGCTTCAAACAAGCGGCGCGCGACATATTGATCGTGGCTGAGAAGAAAGGTGTGCAACTTGGAGAGGTCAACGCCTATCAAATACAGGACGCGGAACAGCCGCTCCCTTTGCGCGCCGAGACGGTTTCATCGGACGGATCAACCGAACTGCTGGCGCTAGGGGTGGTTGACGACTGCATCGTAAAACTGCGCTTCACCGTGCGACTGCCCATCGACAAGGCCAAGGATAAGCTCGATACCGTCATCGGCCATCTGCAACAGGGTCTTGCCAGCCCCATATGAAAAAGACCCGCCAATGCGGCGGGTCTTTCATGTTTAGTGCACCACGGCATCATCCGGACGGGGCCGTTCAGAAGTGCCCAGCCGATCGCCGATGATCAGGCCATCCGAGCCCGCAGAGACCGGAACGGTTTCACCATCTCTGATCTCACCGGCGAGCAGCGCTTCGGCCAGCGGGTTCTGCAGGGCGCGCTGGATCACGCGCTTCAGCGGGCGGGCACCGAAGACCGGATCATAACCTTCGTTGGCCAGCCATTCCTTGGCGTCATCATCCATGGCCAGCTCGATCTTGCGGGCGGCCAGACGTTTCTGCAGACGTGCCATCTGGATATCGACGATGCCATCCATATCGGCCCGCTTGAGCCGGTCGAAGATGATCGTCTCGTCCAGACGGTTCAGGAATTCTGGCCTGAAATGCGCCCGGACCGCATCCATCACATCCCGCCGTGCCTGCGCGCTGTCCGCACCTTCCGGCAACTGGCTCAGCGCTTGCGACCCAAGGTTCGACGTCAGGATGATCAGCGTCTGCTTGAAGTCCACGGTCCGGCCCTGACCATCGGTCAGAACACCATCGTCGAGAACCTGCAACAGCACGTTGAAAACGTCCGGGTGCGCCTTTTCAACCTCGTCAAACAGCACGACCTGATAGGGCCTGCGCCGCACGGCTTCGGTCAGCACACCGCCTTCGTCATAACCAACATAGCCCGGAGGGGCACCGATCAGACGGGCGACCGCGTGTTTCTCCATGAACTCGGACATATCAATGCGCACCATCGCGTTGTCGTCGTCGAACAGGAAGTTCGCCACGGCCTTAGTCAGCTCGGTCTTACCCACGCCGGTTGGGCCGAGGAACAGGAATGAGCCCAGCGGGCGACCTTCGTCATTCAGGCCCGCACGCGCACGGCGCACGGCGTTGGCGACGGCAGTCACCGCCGCATCCTGACCGATCACGCGGGAATGCAGATCGTCCTCCATCCGCAGCAGTTTCTCGCGCTCACCTTCCAGCATTTTCGATGTCGGGATACCGGTCCAGCGTTCGACCACCGAGGCGATCTGTTCCGGACGCACCGTCTCCTCGGCCATCATGGCGTTGCTTTCGGCGTTTTCGGCCTCGGTCAGCTGTTTCTCAAGCTCAGGGATGACGCCATAGGACAGCTCCCCGGCTTTCGCCAGATTGCCTTCACGCTTGGCGATCTCCAGATCGGCTCGCGCTTTGTCGAGCTTTTCCTTCAAATCGCGCGCGCCAGCCAGCTTGTCGCGTTCGGCCTGCCATTGGGCGGTCATCTCGGCGGATTTCTCCTGCAGGTCGGCCAGATCCTTTTGCAATGTTTCCAGTCGATCTTTTGAGGCTGCATCGTCCTCAAGCTTCAGCGCTTCTTCCTCGATCTGCATCTGCAGGATTTGACGATCAAGCTGATCCAGTTCCTCGGGCTTGGAATCCACCTCCATCCGCAAACGCGATGCCGCTTCATCGACCAGGTCGATGGCTTTGTCGGGCAGGAAGCGGTCGGTGATATAGCGGTGTGACAGCGTCGCCGCCGATACCAGCGCCGAGTCCGAGATGCGCACTCCGTGGTGCAGCTCGTACTTTTCCTTGATGCCACGCAGGATGCTGATCGTGTCCTCGACCGTCGGTTCGGTGACCATCACGGGTTGGAACCGGCGCGCAAGGGCCGCGTCTTTTTCGACGTATTTGCGATACTCATCCAGCGTGGTCGCACCGATACAATGCAGCTCACCCCGGGCAAGCGCAGGCTTGATCAGGTTGGCGGCATCCATCGCGCCGTCGGATTTACCCGCGCCGACAAGTGTGTGCATCTCGTCGATGAACAGGATGATCTCACCGGCGGCTTCGGTCACTTCGGTCAGAACGGCTTTGAGGCGTTCTTCGAACTCACCACGGTATTTCGCACCGGCGATCAGCGCACCCATGTCGAGCGCAAGCAGCTTCTTGTCCTTCAACGATTCCGGCACGTCGCCATTGACGATGCGCAGGGCCATACCCTCGGCAATCGCGGTTTTGCCGACGCCGGGCTCCCCGATCAGAACCGGGTTGTTCTTGGTTCGACGCGACAGAACCTGCATCGAACGGCGAATTTCCTCATCCCGCCCGATGATCGGGTCGATCTTGCCCTCAGCCGCAGCCTCGGTCAGGTCGCGCGCGTATTTCTTAAGCGCGTCATAGCCCTCTTCCGCCGAGGCGGTGTCAGCGGTGCGACCCTTGCGGATGTCGTTGATCGCTTCGTTCAGTTTCTGGGCCGACACAGCACCGGCTTCCAACGCCTCTTTGGCTTTGGATTTCACCATGCACAGCGCCATCAGCACCCGCTCGACCGGGACAAAGCTGTCGCCCGCCTTGGTGGCGATTTTGGCGGCCTCATCCAGAACCTTGGCGGTCTGGCCGTCCATGTAAATCTGGCTGGCGTCACCGCTAACCTTGGGGATTTTCCCCATCGCGGCATCCAGCGCCTCAACCACGCGGCTGGGCGCACCGCCAGCGCGTGTGATCAGGTTGCTGGCCAGCCCCTGATCGTCATCCATCAATGCCTTGAGTATATGTGTGGGCTCCAGCCTCTGATGCCCCTCGCGCAGCGCAATCGTTTGCGCGGCCTGCACGAAGCCCCGTGCCCGCTCGGTGAACTTGTTCAAGTCCATTTTATTCTCCTTCTCTTAAGCGCCCCGGTGTGACGCGCCCGCCAGGCGGCACGCATCGGTCGAAGCCTCACATTCAATCTGGGAAATATCTCTGGCGGTTCAAGAGGCTGGGCGGCAGAATCCCGCGCTATTCGCGCTGGATCGTATAGACGGTGTAGCCTCCGGTTTCGGCCACCTGAACCGCGCCCAAATCATCGACCAGCGATTGCGCCGCCGCGCTGCCTGTCGGGCAGGAAACGAGATCCGCCGTGTGATCAAGGAAATTGCCGGTAAATGCCGTTTCACCGGTGAGCTGGCACCAGTCATCCTCGGATCTGTAGCCACCCACCAGACGCAAATCGTCATTTGTCGGGGCGGGCGCGGCCCCGGTTTCCGGCGTCTCCAGCGTTGGTTCTTCACAAGCGGCCATCATAAGGACCACGCCCACCAAAAGCAGTTTCTTCATTTCCTGTCCCTTTCTTTGCGAAATGCTGTTTTAAATTGACGTCATCATAGCACAGGCCGGCCACCTCGCGCATGGACAGAGAGGCCCGAACCCGTTAGGACGCAGTCGTTTGCCAAAAAGGAGCCCCCAATGTCCGATGACCGCCTGATCGTAGCCCTTGATGTTCCCAACGCCCTGCAGGGGCTGGCCATGGCCGAGCGGCTGGGCGACAGCGTCTCGTTCTACAAGATCGGGCTGGGCATGCTGACCGGTGGCGGGCTGGCGCTGGCCAATGAGCTGAAACAGGATCACGGCAAGCGCATCTTTCTGGACATGAAGCTGTTCGACATCGGCAATACGGTGGAAAACGCTGTGCGGGGGCTGGCGCAGTTCGATCTGGATTTCCTGACCGTGCATGGCGACCCGCATGTGGTGCGCGCGGCGAAGGAAGGGGCCTCGGGCAAGGATCTGAAAATTCTGGCGGTGACCATCCTGACCTCGCTGAACCGGGACGATCTGGATGCCAGCCTGCTGAAGGCTGGCGACGTTCAGGAGCTGGTGGTCGAACGTGCGGCGCGCGCGCTGGAGGCCGGGGCCGATGGCGTCATCGCCAGCCCGCAGGAGGCCGCCCTGATCCGCGCCCTGCCACAGGCAGAGGGCCGGTTGATCGTCACCCCCGGCGTACGGCCTGCGGGGGCTGCACTGGGCGACCAGAAACGTGTGGCCACCCCAGCCAGCGCAATCGGAGATGGTGCGGACCATATCGTTGTAGGCCGTCCGATCTATCAGGCCGACGATCCGAAGGCCGCAGCGCAGGCGGTTCTGAACGAGTTAAATTCTTTGACACGGCATTAAATCCCGCGCGGAATCAGCGGGTATTAGGGCGGTTATGGCAGACAACCAATTGACGTAACGTCAATTTTTGCCGTTTCTGCGCCAAAACGTCCCTGTGCCCGAAAACACACATGAAACATGCGAGTTTTCTAATTCAACGCTTACGCCTATCGAAAACAGCTATTTTAAGCGATTCTGGGGGCAAGACACTCCCCAACGGACTGTGACTTCCTGAGGTCCGTTACCTTTCCCCCCGCCGTTGCGGGGGGTTTTCTTGTAAATCCTATTCCTGAATCACAGCCTGTTTTCTTCGAACAGGTAATCCCGAAGGCGATGCCTGAAATGTGGGATTGCCAGGGGGTTCGACAGAAAATCGTGTGGTCGCATCAACTGCCACCCCTGCCCTTCGTCGCCAAAGCGGATCAGGCCAACATCCCCGGGCGGACGTCGCGCGACGAAAAACCAGCTCTGATCATACTGACGAGACCAGAACAGATCGTCTGCCTGCAGATACAGGCCAACCTCTTCGGCTGTTTCCCGCAGAACACATGCCATTGGCGTTTCCCCGCTCTCGCGTCCCCCGCCCGGGAAATCCCAGTGGTTTGGAAAGGGAATGCCCGGCTTGTCGTCCCGCTGGATGACGAGTAATGCCTCGCCAAGGAACAGGGCGACTTTGGCTCCGGTAAACTCCATATCTAGCTTTTTCTTTGTCATAAGGCGCGGTAGATTCTACCCCATTGATCGAACATTCCAAGGCGCTTCGGATCCGGGACCCTGCCATGCCAGCCATTTGCCGAGATTGCCTGACCATGCTGACCGACAAACGGCGCTGCCCGTCCTGCGGCAGCCCGCGTGTGAAATCGCATCCCGAACTGTTTGACCTGACCATCGCACATATGGATTGCGACGCGTTTTATGCGTCGGTCGAGAAGCGCGACAATCCCGATCTGGCGGACAAGCCAGTGATCATTGGGGGTGGCAAGCGCGGCGTTGTCTCGACCGCCTGTTACGTGGCGCGTATTCGTGGCGTGCGCTCGGCGATGCCGATGTTCAAGGCGCTGGCCCTGTGCCCTGATGCGGTGGTGATCAAGCCGCGCATGTCGCTTTATGCCAGCGTCTCCCGCGAAATCCGCGCGATGATGGATGAACTGACACCGGATGTGGAGCCCCTGTCACTGGACGAAGCATTCATGGATTTGTCCGGCACCCAGCGGCTGCACGGCGCGCCGCCTGCGGTGATGCTGGCCCGGCTGGTCAAACGGATGAAGGATGAGCTGGGGCTGACCGGCTCGATCGGGCTTAGCCATAACAAGTTTCTGGCCAAGGTGGCCTCGGACCTCGACAAGCCGCGCGGGTTTTCGGTGATCGGCAAGGCCGAGACGGCGGAATTTCTGCACGACAAGCCGGTGCGCCTGATCTGGGGCATTGGTCCGGCAGCGCAGGAGACGCTGGACCGGGCAGGCATTCGCACCTTCAGCGACCTGTTGCGCTGGGATCAGGAGGCGCTGACCGCTCGGTTCGGGTCGATGGGCTATCGCCTGTGGCATCTGGCGCGCGGACAGGACAAGCGTCGGGTTTCGGCCCATACGCCGATGAAATCGATCAGCAATGAGACCACGTTTTTCGAGGATACGGCCAGCACCGACATACTGGACGGGCATATCTGGCGTCTGTCCGAAAAGGTGGCTGACCGGGCCAAGGCCAAGGGGCTGGCCGGGCGGGTGGTGACGCTGAAACTGAAACGGGCCAATCACAAGATCATCACGCGGCGGGTGTCACTGCGCGATGCAACGCAGATTGCCGACCGCATCTATCGCACCGCGCGGGGCCTGTTCGATCAGGTGGGCGATCAGGGCCCCTATCGCCTGCTGGGCTGCGGGTTGTCCGATTTGTGCCCGGAAGATCAGGCCGATATCTCGGGTGATCTGCTCGACCCCGGCGCGGTGCAACGTTCGCAGGCGGAACGCGCCACCGATGAAATCCGGCGGCGGTTCGGAACGGATGCCATCGTGAAGGGCCGCGCGCTGCGCTAGGTTATTCAGCTGCCAGTTGCTGCGGCTCGGACCCGATGGCGGCGATATCCGCCGTCACCCGCCGCAGCAGATCGCGGAAGGCCTGAAAATTGCCATTGGGCTGAATCGTATCCTCATCCATATAGAGCGAGCGGTCGATCTCGATCTGGATCGCGTGCTGATGACGCGCGGGCCGGCCATAGGTCTGGGTGACATAGGCCCCTGCAAAGGGCGTGTTGCGCACCACATTCAGCCCCGCCGAGGCAAAGGCCGATTCGATCTGATCCACGATCACGCCCGAGGCCGATGCGCCAAACCGATCCCCCAACACGATCTCGGGCCGTGCGTTCCGCGCGCCATTGGCCATCGCCACGGCCTCATGCGGCATCGAGTGGCAATCGATCAGAATCGCTTGTCCGAAGGCTGCGTGCGATTCGGCCAGCAGCGTTTTGAGACGCTGATGATAGGGACGCCAATAGGTGTCGATCCGCAACCGCGCCTCGTCCATCGTCAGCTTACCGTTGTAGATCGCCCGACCGTTCGCAACGACGCGTGGAATCACGCCCAGGCCCGAGGCAACGCGCGGGTTGTGCCCTTGTCGGCGTGCGCCCTGGATCAGAGCAGGATCCAGCTCATCCGCGCTGCGGTTCAGATCGAGATAGGCGCGCGGCATCGCAGCGGCCAGCAAGGGCGCCCCAAAGACCGGGGCTGAATCAAACAGCTGATCGACAAAGGCATCTTCGGAGGAACGAATCACATTTCGGTTCAACACCGATCGCTTCAGCAACGAGGCCGGATAGGTCCGGCCACTATGCGGCGAGGCAAAAACCACGCAGGACGTGCGCCTGGCAGGCATATCCAGTAGATAGGTGGCGTTGGATGCAGCTATTGTCATGTGCCCTTCCGTTCATTCGCATTGAACATAGACCGGAAAATAGTTCTTCCAAACCCCTTGATCCCCCCAACGACTCCTTTTATAGACCCCGCTACCGGCGCGGGGTTCCGCGCCCCATTTCGTTATGGGGCAGGTCACGCAAAGGTTTCAGTGGGCGGTTAGCTCAGCGGTAGAGCACTTCGTTGACATCGAAGGGGTCACAAGTTCGATCCTTGTACCGCCCACCATGAATTCACTGTTCCGGGCATCCGGGACACCCGACAAACCCAGGCGCTGGCCACGTCTTTGATGAAGGCGCCGCAGATTGGAGACAGACCCATGAAGGTCAAGAACTCGCTCCGCTCGCTCAAGAACCGGCACCGTGATTGCCGGGTTGTGCGTCGCAAAGGCCGCGTCTACGTGATCAACAAGACGCAGCGCAAGTTCAAAGCTCGCCAGGGCTAAGAACTGCATATTCCGAATTGAAAAAACCGCGCCTTCGGGTGCGGTTTTTTTATGCGCAAAGAGTGCCTGTGTTCGCTGGCAGACGACCTGCCGATGGGAATTATTTACTGCAAGACGCGGCTAGTTCGAGAACGAACTCCAAAATCGCATTGGCCAACACGTCAGGTCGTTGAACCGGTGCGCCATGGCTCACTCCGGGCACTATCACCAGCTTTGCGCCATCAACTTTTTGACACGTATATTCTGCCATCAACCGGTACTGTTCCAGAGTATTTTCTCCGTACATGATCAAGGTTGGGCAACCGATGCTGGAAAACTCTTGAGGTGAAAGCGGGTTGGCTGTTTCTGCATTTAAATCGGGCAGCATCGTATGGCGATTTTCCAGGTGCACTTTCTGAAAGTCTGGGTGAAGTTCTGAGAATCCTCCTGCCTTCAAATTGTAAACCGCTTCAAGACCAACACTTATCCCGCGCTCCAAATCGCCGCTTTGGGCCAACTTATAAGCCTGCTCCAGACGATTCCACGCGACCTCCCGCGCAAGTTTTAGCGATCCGTGTTCTGTCGGTGGCTCGCATTCAAAAGATGGCTCAAAGATAGCCAGCGAAAGGACACGTTCGGGTACCGTTGCCGCCGCGCGAAGCAAGATGCCACCCGCGTATGACCAGCCAGCAAGATGAACGGGTTTCTCTAACACGCACAAAATGTCGATTAGATCTTCTGTGTGAACGCGGCGCGCAAACGGTTTATCGTCCGGCCAGTTCCAATCACCGAAATGACGCTGGGTAATCGCCATGAATTGTGCCTTGCGCGACACCGGTTGCCAAAAGCCACACCAAATTCGGTGGTCTGCCCACGCACCATGTACAAACAAAATGGGCTCGCCATGACCAACGTCCACCATCGGAAAGCGTGTTCCGTTGACGACAAGTGGCCGCGCAACAGGCATACCCGATAAGTCGGCAAAGTGTGCATTTGGCTGCATGCAGGGCAGCCTAGTCAATGAAAGCCGGGCAGGCAAATTTCCGATCTCAGCGATTGTCGAACATGCATGGCCGCTCTGAGCCGGTGCTCTTCGAATTCATTTTTCCTTCGCGGATACCAGCGACCTTTTGCCCAACTAAATTTGTCGGATTACCTTGCATCCCCGTCAGAATCGTTTAATTGACTAAATCAGTCGGGTTATGACCCGCAGCGTATTCTAATTTTGGGACACATCATGCTGAAATCCTCCACTTGCGTCGCAGCCGCACTGACCACTCTGGTGGCCACCTCGGCCATCGCCGAAGGCGAGCTGAACCTCTATTCCTCGCGCCATTATGACACCGATGAGCGTCTGTATTCCGATTTCGAAGAGGCCACCGGCATCACCATCAACCGCATCGAAGGCAAAGCGGATGAGCTGATCGCGCGGATGGAAGCCGAGGGCGCAAACTCTCCTGCCGATATCCTGTTGACCGTAGATACATCGCGACTGGCGCGCGCCAAGAACGCGGGTATCCTGCAACCGATCGAAAGTGCGGTTCTGGAAGAGCGCATCCCTGCGAACCTGCAGGACAGCGACAACCAGTGGTACGGCTTCTCACAGCGCGGGCGCATCATCTTTTTCGACAAGGAAAATGTCGAAAACCCGCCTGCAACCTACGCCGATCTGGCGAAACCGGAATATAAGGGGCAGGTCTGCATCCGGTCGTCGACCAATACCTACAACCAGACGCTGCTTGCATCCATCATCACGCATGAAGGTGCCGAGGCCGCAAAAGACTGGGCAGCGGGTATCGTCGACAACATGGCCCGTGAACCGCAAGGGGGCGATACCGATCAATTGCGTGGTATCGTATCCGGTGAATGTGAGATCGCCGTTTCGAACACATATTACTTCTCGCGCGCGATCCGCAAAGATGTCAAAGGCCTTTCCGATGACCTTGACAAGGTTGGCTTCGTATTCCCGAACCAGGACAGCTATGGCGCGCATATGAACCTGTCGGGCGCCGGCGTTGCGGCCAACGCACCCAACAAGGAAAACGCTGTTCTGTTCCTCGAATATTTGGCCGGCGATCAGGCGCAGCAATATTTCTCGGCAGGCAATGACGAGTTTCCTGCTGTTGTGAGCGTCGACCTTGCAGACTCGGTCAAACAACTTGGTGAATTCAAAGCGGATGAGGTGAACCTGTCCGAGGTTGCCAAAAACATCCCTGAGGCGCAGAAAATCTTTAACGAGGTTGGCTGGAAGTAAATTCCATCCCTTTGGGCAGTCCAAAGAGCGCGGTAGATTCCGCGCTCTTTTTTGTTTACACGATCAATAATTTAAAGCAGTAATCCCACATATGAGCATGATTCCCATATATGACCGGTGTTAGATAATCTTTCTCATCGCCTTGCTGCGCGGCTGAATGAGTTGCGGCAAAGCCGCGGCTGGTCCCTTGATCAGCTGGCCAAGCAGAGCGGCGTCAGCCGCGCCACGCTGTCCCGGATGGAGAAAAGCGATGTCAGCCCGACGGCGGAAACTCTGGGTCGCCTTTGCGCGGCCTATGGCCTGCCGATGTCGCGCCTGCTGATGATGGTCGAGGACAGTTTCGAGCCGCGCGTTCCCTTTGAACGCCAGCCCGAATGGCGCGACCCCGAAACCGGGTTCACCCGCCGCTCCGTCTCGCCCCCAGCCACGGGGTTGAGTGGCGAGGTCATGGAAGGTCACCTGCCCCCCGAGACCGAGATCAGCTATGACAGCCCTCCGAAACCGGGGCAGGAACATCATCTGATCATGTTGGATGGCGAGTTGACTTTGACGGTGGATGGCGTCGATCACACTCTCGGCGGTGGCGATTGCCTGCGATACCATCTGTCTAGCGCGACCCGGTTTCAGACCGGCCCCGCACGCGGCGCGCGATATCTGTTGGTGCTGATATGATCACGCGATTGTCTGACGTAGATTTCGACGGGGCGCTTGAGGATCTGACCGACATCCTGCATGGCTGTGTCCACGATGGCGCCAGCATTGGGTTTATCCTGCCCTTCGCGAAAGAGGACGCCCGCAGCTATTGGCGGGATCACGTGCGTGCCGAATTGCAAGCCGGGATGCTGGACCTGTTCACGGCTTATGTCGACGGGCGCATTCTGGGCACGGTGCAACTGATACCGGCTGCGATGCCGAACCAGCCCCATCGCGCAGACGTGGCTAAGCTGCTGGTCCACCCCCGGGCGCGTCGTCGTGGATTGGGTCGGGCGCTGATGGCGGCGCTGGAAGAGCGTGCGCAACAATTGGGACGCACGGTGCTGGTGCTGGACACCCGCAGCAGCGACCCCTCGCGCCTGTTGTACCAATCGCTGGGTTTTCAGATTGCCGGAGAGATTCCGAACTATTGCCGCAATCCGTTCGAAGATCGGCTGGAGCCAACCACCTATATGTACAAGGACATCGCCTAGCCGTTGGACTTGCGCACATTTGCGGCAAAGCAATAGCCGATCCCATGCACGGTCTTGATAAATGTCGGCGCGGCGGGATCGGGCTCGATCTTCTTGCGCAGGCGCGCAACATGCACGTCGATCGTGCGATCGCCCACGAAGGTCTCGCGCCCGCGCGCCTTGTCGAGCAACTGATCGCGCGAAAACACCATATGGGGGTTGGTGACGAAGGCCTGCAGCACTTCGAATTCGGTGGTGGTCAATAGGGTGGGCTCAGCCGCTCCCGCCGCGGTCAGGCTGCGTTGGTTTACGTTCAAAACCCAGTCGCCGAAAGTGATCAGGGGCATCTCGGCGCCGTTGACCGGCTTGTCGTCGGGACGGGCGCGGCGCAGGACCGAGCGGATGCGCGCCAATACCTCGCGCGCTTCGAACGGTTTGGTGATATAGTCATCAGCGCCGAATTCCAGCCCGACAACGCGGTCAAAAATCTCGTCCCGGCCCGACAGCACAATGATCGGGATGTTCGAGTTCAGCCGCAGCTCGCGCGTGATGTCAAAGCCGTTGCGCCCCGGCAGGCCGATATCCAGCAGGATCAGGTCGACCTCTTCCCGCTCCAGCACCGCGTCCATGGCATTGCCCTCAGCGACACAGGTCACCTGACAGCCCTGCTTTTCCAGATAGCGTTGCAGGAACGAGGTGATCTGCGGGTCGTCATCGACAACAAGGATATGTTCTTTGACCATAGATATCTCTGGCTGGCACGGATTATTTGTAGACGCTGCCGCTGGCCCCTTGCAAGAACAGGAGGCGCGCGGCGGAACGGGGTGTGATCTGCTCAGAACCGGATGAAATCCAGCGCGCCACCGGCTAGCAGCGCTTCGGTCTCGGCCGGGATGACCGCAAGGCCATCAGCCTGCGCCAGAAGGGCAACACGTCCGCTGTAGGACGCGGCCATCAGGCGCAGGCGCGGTGTGCCGTCCGCTGTCGCGCCTTCGATACGGACCGGACGGTATTCCCTGCGCCCTGCCCTGCGTTCAAGCGGTTCGGCCAGAACAGCGCGTTCGGGGGTGCGTGCAGTCCGGTGCAGCCCCGCGCGGCGGGCCATCATCTGCGCCCCGATGATCTGCCAGGTGACATAGGCGGATACCGGATTGCCCGGCAGCCCGACATAAAGCGCAGCGCCCCGGCGTCCGAACATGATCGGCTTACCGGGTTTCATCGCCACTTTCATCACATCGGTCTCGCCGCCGATTTCGCTGAACAGGCGCGGCATGTGATCTTCGTCGCCCACCGACACGCCGCCGGTGGTGACGATCAGATCAGAGGTATCGCAAGCCTCGCGCAACACCTGTTCCAACAGCGCAGGCGAATCTTCGACCGGCCCCTTGTCAGTCAGATCGATCCATGCCTTGTCCAGCAAGGCCAGCAGCATGTAGCGGTTTGAGTTATAGATCTGCCCCGGCCCCAGCGCTTCACCCGGCTGGCGCAACTCGCTGCCGGTCGAGAAGATCGTGACCCTGAGCTTGCGGTAGACCTCAACCTCTCCATAACCCGAGGAGGCCAAGGCGGCGGCCTCGCGCGCGGTAATCTCGCAGCCGCGTCGCAGGATCGGGGCACCGGCCTTCAGGTCTTCGCCCGCGCGGCGGATGTGCTGACCGGGTTCTGGGCGGCGGCCGAACTGGATGCGATCGCTGCGAAGATCGCAATCTTCCTGCATCAGCACCGCATCGAAATCGGGTGGAACGGGTGCGCCCGTGAAGATGCGCAAGGCGCTGCCTTCAGGGGCGTCATGGGCGCCGCTGTCGCCAGCCGCCACGCGTCCGGCCACCGGCAACTCGAACACGGGGCCTGCGCCCAGATCACTGGTCCGGACGGCATAGCCATCCATGGCCGAGTTGTCGAAGGCGGGCATGTCGACCTTGCTGTTGCAATCCTCGGCCAGCACCCGACCGATCGCCTGCGTCAGCGGCAAAGTCTCGGTGTCCACAAGGGGTTCGGCAACGGACAGACCTCGCCGCAGGGCGTCGTCCACGGACAGGTACATATGGGCGTGGCGGTCGCAGCCGCAGCCATCAGCCATTTTGTGCCTCCAGATAGTCAAAAAGTTCCTCGAAACCGGCGCGTTCCGCCTCGCCAAGTTTGGGCAGGTAGGCCTTGGCTTCTTCCAGATTCACGCTGGGATCGCCGACCACCAGCAGCATGACCATTCCGTGCCGACCATGCACGCGGCAACGGATGCCGTAAACGCCTTCCTTGTCAAAGGTCAGGTCCATCACCGGCTTGCCCCGGATTTCGAAACTGCGCGCACCCACCGGGATCATGCGCAGGATCGCCGAGACCGTGTGCCGCCCGGTCGATCCCTTGAACCGCACCGTGGCCCCGGCCGGAACCTGCAGCAGCTTGGGTTCAAAGCGAAAGGCGTGGGCGGGTGTGTCGGCATTCAGATCGATGATCTGATGTACCACGGCGACCTCGGGCAACTCTTCGGCCTGTGCGGAAGAGCCAAACCCCGTCGCCACCGTAATCACCAGCGCCGCAATGGCCTTGCCTGTGCGTGTCATCCGTTCCTCCGGCAGTCAGGCCGCGCGCGAGGGAGCCCTCAGCAGGTCGGCCAATGCGTTGATCATCACTGGCCACTGGGCGCGCCGGTCATGGTCGCGCAGTTCGGTCAGCAATCTGCGGCCAATGGATACCAGCGCGGGGGTGTTGTCATTGACATAGGTCACGATGCGTTGTTCCGGATTGGCCAGCAGGAAGGGCACAATGGCCGCCCCGGCCTGATCCGGCGCTATGTCCGACAACAGCCGCATCGCCGCCTGCCTGACCGGGGCCGACACGTCGTCCAGCAGGTTGCGCGCCACATCCGGGGTGCCGTCCCATCCGGTCAGGATGCACATGGCGTCGATGCGGAACGGAGTATCGCCGGTTTTCAGCATCGCCCGCAGCTTGCCGCGCAGCGCGTCCTGCGGCGGCAGGTCCGCCTGTTGCAGCAGATTGAGCGCCTGCAGGGACAGGTTCGAATCGGTGTGCGACATGGCTTGGGTGATCAGCTCCACCAGTTGCTCCTGCTCCAGCTCCGCCCCATGGCGCGCAACCGAGACACCCAGCGCCGAAAGCGCCTGCGCGGCGATGTCGGCCTCGGGGTCCTTGGCGATTTGCGCCAGCATGATCTGCATTCCCTTCACCTCGCCCAGCAGGCGGATGGCGGACATGCGGGTTTCACGCTCCAACGCCTCGGTATTGTCGTCCAGCGCGACACGGCGGCGTTTGGGATGACGCATGGCCTTGGCCAGCAGCGCCTGCTCGCGCGGGGTGAGAGGCTGAACCTCATCCTCCTCGGCCTCCTGCGTCATTTCCGCCGCGATGGCGTCATGGCCAAGGATCGCACCAAGGCTGGAGGTCGGGCCGTTTTCGCCCTCTTCCGAGACATCCAGCCCGGCCTCTCGCAGCGCGGCAATGTCGGTTTGCGGGGCCTCGACCTCGGTCTCATCGGCGATCGGCATCGGGGCCAGTGCGAAAGACAGCAGCAACTCGCGACCCTGCTGCTGGTTCACATGCGGGCGGGCGTCATCGGTGACGATCATCGCCAGCGACGCCACCGCCTTCAGCCGCACTGAGCGGAAGGGTGAGCGGCAGGCGCGTTGCAGCCATTCCGCCGCCTCGCGCAGGGGCGAGGTCGCCAGCGCATCGACGATGGCCCATTGCAGGCGTTCGGCCTGAAGGTCATCCGCGTCAACCGAAAACAGCGCGTTCAGACGGTTGGCCACCAGTTCGGAGGCCAGCGCCGCCAGCAGGCCGAGCGCCTGTGCCGAAACCTCGGGCTGTTGACCGGTGGCCAGGAAATCCAGCACCTGCCAGCGCAGGTCGTCATGGTCAGAGATCGGCGTGCTGCGGTCGAGACGTGCGAGCAGAGCCAATTGCACCTTGGCACCGGGGTCGCGCATCATGCGATCCAGCAGTTCGGGTTCCGAGAAGCCCGATAGGTTCAGCGCCGAGATCCGGATGTCTTCGACCGCATCGGTCAGAGCCTGCTCGACCAGCGCCGGGTCGTTCGGCATCAGCGCCTCATAGGCGATCAGGCGCACCGCTCCGTCCTTGTCTTTCAAAGCCTTGCGGAGAATGCTTTCGGCCTCGGCGCCGCCAATCGTCGCCAATGTCCGCAGCGCGCGGTGGCGCAGGCGGCGGTTCGAGGATTGGGCGAATACACCCAAAGTCGGCACGGCAGGCTCGCCAATCCGCCCCAGCGCTTCGCAGGCCACATCACCCAGTTCCTGCCCGTCTTCGTCCATCAACGCCATGACGATGGGCTCAATCGCCTCAGCGTCACCCATCTGACCCAGCGCCTTCATCGCGGCGATCTGAGTATCAAGCCAATCGTCCCATTCGTCCTGATGCAACTCGTCCTCGTCCCAGGTGATGTCTTCGCCTCGTCCGGTGACGAGGGTGCGCAGGTAAGGCGCGGCGTCTTCGGATTTCAAGGCGGCCAGAGCGGAGACGCAGGCCAGTTTCACATCGCCACAGGGATCGTGGATCAGGTTTTCCAACAATTGCGGCGCGGCGTCCTGTACGCCCAGCGCACCCAGCGCCTGCGCGGCGTCCTGACGGACGTCTTCATCGTCATCCAGCAGCGCCTCGACCAGCGCGGGGCAGTTGCCTGCGCCGATGGTGCTCAGCGCCTGAATGGCGCGCAGGCGGATCACGTCATAGCTGGATTTTGCCAGTTCGGAAAACAGGCTGGCGGCCTCGTCGCGCAGGGCGGTATCGGAATGGATATTCATATCGGGTCTGCCATGTTTGCGGTCGGGACAGATTGGGTGAAAATGGAAGGCAGGTTTCCCAACCGATACCTGCCTTCCAGTGAACCGGGGACGCCCGGCCCGAGGTCCCTTCTGCAGTGGGACCAGATCCGAGGGGCGGCATGGCGACCGCCCCCCGGAAAGCCGTCAGGCGATATCGCGCGGCGCGAAGGACATCGTGCGGAACGAGGTCTTGTAGGGGCTCGGCCCCAGTTTGCGCAGCTTGGCAACGCCCATCTTGTAGTTGTAGTTGCCGCTGATCCAGTCGACGATCCGGCCCTCAAGCGCATTCGCAGGCTGCTGCATGTGCAGGAAGTCCATGTAAACCACGCTTTTCTTGATGGCGGGCGTAACCATGGCCACGGCGGTGATCGCCGCTTTGGTCAATTCGATATGCCCGTTCTCCATCAATTTCGAGAACTGGAAGTCATCGCCCTCCACACCCAGCAGCGTGTGCTTGTTGCCCGGAACGCGTTCCGAATAGACCATCACATAGTCGCCGCTTTCGACGCCACGCTCGGCCGCATCGTCGGGGTGAATCTCAACCCAGTTTTCCGGCCAGCGCTGCACGATATACGGACGGCGGCGGTCGTCGAAACCGGACTGCCAGCGCTCGTTGATCCGACCGGATGTGGCCCAAAGCTCGCCTTCTTCCTTGTTGGGTTTCAGCCATTCCCAATAGTCCGAGAACAGACCCCAGGGCGATTTCTGGATGTTGCACTTGCCGGTCTGGCTGTTGAAATGCGTCAGCTTCTTGTTGAACACATCCGCGCCAGCTGCTCCGGTATCGGGCAGGGTTCGGGTGGTGTCGTGCAGACGCTTGGTTTCAATCAGCGTGACGCCATCCGCATCCAGCATGACCGGGCATTGCACGCCGTCGGTGCCGAATTCGCGGACTTTCTGGTGCAGGCCTTTGCCTTCCTTCTTGGCCAAACGATAGACGGCGTGGAAGTCCTTGCGTGACCCGCGGGTAAAGCGCACGGCCTCTTCCGCGACTTCGTTCGAGCTCTGCCAGTCAAACCCGTCAAAGCCCATGCGTTGCGCCAGTTGCGCGATAATCCACCAGTCGGGTTTTGCCGCACCGGGGGCATCATAGAACTTCTGGTACAGGCGCAGACGACGTTCGCCGTTGGCCCGCAGGAAGTCCTCTTCGCCCCATGTCGCCGCTGGGAACACGATGTCAGCATAGCGGTTGCCGATCGGGTCCTGCAAATAGATGTCCTGGTTGATCACCACCATACCGCCGCTGTCGGCGCGGGCTTTCAGCGTGTCGATCATCTCTTGCTTGTCGAAGCTGGCGATCTGGTGCGGGTTGCGGACGGTCAGTTCCTCGAACTTGTCGGCCAGTTGCTGGCTGCCGCACATGGATTGAATCCATGTTGTGCCGATCACATGGGCCATACGGGTATGACCTGCGATCAGATACCGGTCGGTATCCATGGCGCGGCGACGGCGGCCCGGCAGTTTCTCGGGCGATTTGTTGCGCGGGTATTTCCCGCCCTTCACGCCGCCCCGCTGGTGACCGCCGGCCCGGCCAATGACCTGACCCGGACGCCCGCCGCAGCCGCAGATGATGCCCAAAGCGGAAATCGCCTGCGTGTTGCCGGTGTTGTTGGACCAGTAGAACCCCTTCTCGATCATCACCGAGGTTTTGGGCCGTGTGCCATCTGCCTTGGGTTTGGCCAGCCATTCGGCGGCAGTATAGATTTTCTGCACGTCGATTTCGGCCATGGCGGCAGCGGCCTCAGGCGAGAACTCGTCCTGCGACAGCAACCATTCTTTCCAATCCTCGAAACCCTTGGTCTGGAACTTGCCCCAGGTCGTACGCCACTGCCATGGCGTGTTCCGAGTGCCCTGACCGAAGCCCGAGGAGCTCTCCCACTTGTTATTGACCCATTTCTTGATCCAGTCGCTGTCCTCCCAGCCATTTTCCACGATGACACGGGCAATGGCGTTGACGACCAGCAGGTCGGTGCCGGGCAGAACGTCGATATGCAGACCGCCCATTTTCTCAGCATGGGCCACACCGGCCGACCGGCGCGGGATCAGATAGATTTCTTTCTGACCGTTCTGCATCCCCTTCATCATCCACTGGGTATAGAGGATGGTCTTGGTCTCATACGGGTCGGTGCCGCAGACCAACAGAGTTTCCGCATCCCGCCAGTCCTCGTAGGACGGGCCGAAATTGTCGAAACCCGCATCCCGGAAACCGGGGGTCGAGGTCACGTCGGACGGCGTGTCGTGGAAGGTGAAGTTCGCGGTGTTGATATGGCGCAGCGCGTATTTCGAGATCGCATAGGTGTTCTCGATATACTGGTAGCTGAAAGTTTTCACGCCATAGGCATTGGTGCCGTGTTTGGCGATGACGTGGTTGCCCACCTCCGCCGCCACATCCAGCGCCAGATCCCACGGAACCGGCATCAGCGTGCCATAAATCCGCATCAGCGGCGTCTTCAGACGGTCGCGTGTTGGGGTCTGAGGGTTATAGCATTTCTGCGCGATACACCCGCCCCGCAAGGAACTGTCACCGTCGGTGTTGACGTATTGCGTGTCCTTGTCGGGAATGATCACCACATGGTGCGGCTGACCTTTGTGCAGAACGATATTGTGCTGGTTCGGCGCGACCCAGGCACCCAAGGGCGCAACGGGAAAATCCTCGCCAAAGGCGTTTTCGTCCGCCGTGGGGCCACCGGGTTTGGCCGTCACAGGCCAGCGATAGACTTTGTAACCACAAGCCACGATGCAGTAGTCGCAGGCGGTCGAGATGACCTCGGCCCCCTTGGGCGGCAGCGGGACGTTGGTTTCGGGTACGTAATACGGGGTTGCCATTGTCAGTCTCCCCTCCCCTTATGCAATGAGGTTGTCGTAGCGGCCGTAGATCAGGCCGAACATGCCAACGGCATAGATGTCATCGCCATCCAGTTCTAAAAGGACCTGCGGCAGCGACTGGTAGGCCTGCCCCGAAACGAGGATGCCATGCCGTGTCACGTCATAGGTGGACAGGTGCAGCGGGCATGGGCCCAGCACCTTATGTTCGGGCTTGTAGCTGTCATACATCGACCCGCCCTGATGGGTGCAGGTGAGGTTGAAGGCCACAACGTCCCGCTGCGGACCGATGCCGCCGCCGCTTTCCACGCCGGTCTTGACCAGGATCGAGTCCGAATAGTCGCCCTCATCCGGGTAGTAGAACTCGACCGGCACATCCTGCTCTAACTCAGAGAGCTTGCCGATCAGCTTGCGCGGATAGGTGGACACCAATGCGGGCACCTGTTCGGCTTGACCGTGGCGGGTAGGCATGGCCACCATCACGGCAAAGGTCGTGGCACCCGAGGCGAACAGGAACTGGCGGCGGTTCACGGTGCAGGCCTTTTTGGCCTCGCCCGAACAGCTGCATCCGGTTGCGTTATGATCTGTCATGACGCTTACTCCTCTGCTGCCGCAGGAAGCGGCTGATAATCCGGCAGGTCGGGTTCCTCGATCAGGATTTCCGCGCCGGACAGGGATTTCAGGAAGGCCACCAGATCCGCCTTTTCCTGATCGTTCAGGCCAAGGGGTTGGATCAGCGGGGATTTGTTTTCAGCGAACTCGTTCTCACCGCCGCCCTGATTGTAGAATTCAACCACATCCTCGAGCGTCTCCAACATGCCGTTGTGCATGTAGGGTTCGGTATAGAGGGTGTAGCGCAGGCTTGGTGTGCGGAACTTGCCCTTGTCGGCCTTTTCCTTGGTGCGGAAATAGAAGCCGGGATCGTCCTTGGTGTGGCGGTAGAAATCCTCGGTCGAGCCTTTGGCGTAAAGCTCGTACCGGAAGGTGACCTGCGCCAGCCCGTCCTCTTCCCAGCCGTCATAAGTCGGTACGCCGGTGTTGTAGTATTTCTCATCCGACAGCAGCGCGCCGTTATGGCATTCGGAACATTGCGCCTTGCCGGTGAACAATTCCAGCCCGCGTTTCTGTTCGTCAGTCAGCGCCGCATCATCCCCGCGCAGGTAATTGTCGAAGGGGGTGTCGGTCTGAACGATTGTGCGTTCGAACGCGGCGATAGCCCGCCATGCGTTCGAGATGCGCGGCCACTGGTCGCCGAACACGTCGTTGAACCGTTCGACATATTCGGGAACGAAGGCCAGCCGCGCCTCCATCATGTCGGCCTCACCGTTGCCCGCAACCGCGCCACCGGCGGCGGATTTGGCTTGGCTTTCTAGGCTTTTGCTTGAGCCCGCCCAGAACAGCTTGCCGTAATAGGCCGAGTTCACGATGGTCTGGCTGTTGCGCCAGTGGGTTGTGCCGGGATAGCCGAACGAGATCGGCGCCTCGACGTCCCAGCCCACATCGGGCAGGTGACAGGCCGAGCATGGGGTCGACGGGTTGCCGCCCAGACGGGCGTCAAAGAACAGCATCTTGCCCAGTTCGATCTTGGCGTCGGTCTGCGGGTTGTCCAACGGGATCGGCGGTTCGCCCAGCGCCACCAGCGGCGCGTCGGGGTCGGGGTCAGCACCGCCGATACCCGCCTCGATTTCCATGCTGGTTTCCGCAATCGCCTGCGACCCGAGGACGGCAAACAGGGCAGCGGTGGCGATTGTGCCTGAAAGGTAAGACTTAAGGTCTTTCATGGGTCCACTCCTCAGTTTGTCGTTTCACGCCAGTTTTCGATTGGCTCGTAGAAGGTATCGATCTCTTCGGCGACGAAATCGGGGCCGGTCAGCGGCTCGCCGGACAGCGCCCGTAGGAAGGCCACCAGCTGCGCCTGCTCGGTCTCGTTCAGGCCCAGCGGCTTGATGCGCGGGTCCTTGTTTTCATCGTCGCCACCACCGGCGTTGTAGAAGGCCACCACATCTTCGAGCGTCGCAATCGAGCCGTTGTGCATATACGGCGCAGTGTAGGTCAGCTCGCGCAGTGTGGGGGTCATGAAGGTGCCGAAGGTGTCGGCGGTGTGGGTGCGGATATAGGCGCCCGGGTCGGCGCGCAGGTTCATATAATTCTCGACGCCGAGGAACTTCATCATCGTCACGAAGGTGATGTGGCGTTCCGGTGTCGCCCAGATATCGGGGTTGTCGCCGACGCCGATATTGTGCGGCAGATCATCGGTGAACCGCTCGCCCGCGTGGCAGGAGTTGCAGCCGCTGGCATTGAACAGCTCATAGCCCGCCTTGGCCTCATCGGACATCTCGCCGGTGTCGAAGGGCGCACCGCGCGAGATCAGCGTTTTCAGATATTCCGGGATGGCGTTGCGGACCCCGCCGTTCGACGGCTCGCCAAATCCGGCGGCTTCGAACATCTCGACATAGACCGGGTCCTGCTTGATGCGTTCCTGCATCAGACGCATGTCCATGTTCATGGAATAGGTCTCGGTGATGCTTTCGCGGGTCACGTCGTTAAGGTTGGTGCCGATGCGCCCGTCATGGAACCACGCGGCGCGTTTCGCACTGTTGATCAGCGTTGGCACGTTACGGAAATGCAGGCTGCCCGCATAGGCGTCCGACAGGGCCTGCCCGTCGGTGAAACCGTTCTCCGGCTGGTGGCAGCTGGCGCAGGACAGCTCGGTATCGCCGGAAAGGCGCGGGTCGAAAAACAAACGTTTGCCAAGGGCCGCCTTGGCTGGGTCGAACTCTATGGCTTCGACCGGGCCCGGCTCTTGCGCCTGGGCCTGGTGAACCGGGAACGCGACGCCCATCGTCAGCAATGAAACTGTCGACAGCGCCGAGAACCACGTTCTGGCTTTGGTCATCATCTGAAAGCCCCTTTTCGCTATTCCGATCTCTCGGTTGGCCGAGGACCGGCTTTGCAAAGAGTAAAGGGCAGTTGTTTCGCGAGAATTTGATCCGGATTAAAATCTACGAAAAGATGTTAAGAAATGTAACGAACCCTAGCCGACCGATGCCCGGATGAAACGGGCAAGCTGCTGAATTTCAACCGGCTTCTGCGCCATGATCAGATTGTCGGCAGCCGTCAGATTTTCCATGTCATCGAAATAACTGCTGATCAGGATCGCGGGCACATCGCCCCTGACGGACCGCGCCGCATCGATCAGGGCGTTGCCCATCAGGCCCGGCATCTTGAGATCGGTCACGATCACATCATAGGCATCGGGATCGGCACTGAACGCCTGCAGCGCCTTGGTTGAATCAGCATAAGCTTCGACCCGGTAGCCATACCGCGTCAGCAACTGGCGAGTGATATAAAGCACGTTGTCGTCGTCATCTACCAGCAGCACATGTTCGTCCCCGGTGATTGCGGCGACTTCGGCTTGTTCCTCGTGGCTGAGGGCTGGCATCAGCGGATAGAACAGGCTGAAACACGTGCCTTCGCCGGGGGTTGACTGCAATGCAACCCGGCCGTGGCATTCCTCGACACTGTTATGCACGATGGTCAGGCCCAACCCGGTCCCCTTGCCCACCGGCTTGGTCGAGAAGAAGGGTTGGAAAATCTGCTGCTGCAACGCGTCGGACATGCCGGGGCCATTGTCCTGCACGTCCAGTTGGATAACGCCGATAGCATCGTCGGGCAGATCGTCCAGTGCATCGCGCCCGGCCAGCCCGATGCGCAGAACCACCTCGCCCGGCTGATCGCCCATCGCCTCGAACGCGTTGTGGCACAGGTTCAGCAGGGTCTGGAAAAACAATGTGCCATCGAAATCGGAAAAGGCGCTGTCGACGCCGATCTCGAAACGGGTTTCCACATTGGGCGGCGCCGAGACCCGGATCAGGTCCAGCGCCTCTTGCGTGGCCTTGACCATATCGCCGCGCACGGGGTTGCGCGGGCGCTGCCGTGCGAAGGTCAGCATCTTGCGCACCAGGGCCTGCGCCCGCCGTGACGCGATGCGGATGTGATTGACCGAGGTCTGGATGTCCGCGTTGCCCTCGGCGTCCAGCTCGATCAGGTCGGCATTGCCGGTAACGCTCATCAATACGTTGTTGAAATCATGCGCGACCGAACCGGCAAGGATGCCGACGCCTTCCATCTTCTGCACCTGCGCGAACTGTTCATGCGTGCGTCGGGTTTCGGTCAGGTCCTCGCCGATGCCGATGTAATGCGTGATGGCGCCATCCTGCCCCACCAGCGGGAAAATCGCCGTCGAGACCCAATAATGCGTTCCGTCCTTGCGCAGGTTTCGGAACACGCCATACCAGCTTTGACCCTGTTCCAGCCGCTTCCGAAGGTCGCTATAGACGCCCTGCCCGGAATGGCCCGATTGCAGCATCTTCGGCGTATGCCCGTAGATTTCATCAGGCGCATAACCGCTGAGATCAAAGAACTTGCGATTGGCATATTCGATCTTCAGATCGGTATCGGTGATGATGATCGAAGCGGGGCTTTGTTCCACTGCGCGGGCCAGTTTGCGTTCGGCCAGTTCGACTTGCTCGCGCAGCTCAAGCTCGGTCTTGAGCCTGTGGTTGGTGCGTAGAATGTTGGCGATCAGCAACGTGGTCAGAATGGCGATCACGCCGACCACGATGACCAACCCGACCAGAAAGACCGAGAAGTTGCGCACCAGACGCTCGCCATCCGAAAAGGCCCGGACCATGCCGGACAGGCGATCGTCGCGCTCGGCAATCCAAAGCTGCTCCAGCGTGGCCAGTGCGGCAAGGGCGTCGCGGTCGTCGACCCGTACCAGCGCATCGACCTCCTCGGCGCTCAGACCGGCGGCAATCCCGGTCTCGATCCTGGGGATGTTGCCGATATATTCATGCGCAACCGCTTCGATCCGGTTCAACGCATCCAGTTCGGGCGCAGACGGTCCTGCGCTGCGATAGGCTTCGATGGTGGCAAGCAGATTGTCGGATTGCTGGCGCAAGGTCGGACCATAGGATGGGTCCTGCCGCAGAACATAGTTCTTGAAGTTGTGGATCAGCCCACCATAGCCGAAATATTCCCGGATATCCGAGATCCAGTAGCCGCGCGGCGTGGTTTCGACCGAATAGCTCTGCCAGGCCGTCCGCATATCGCCGATCCGGCTGCCGGTTTCGCGCGACATGTACAGGAACACCGACAGAATCAGCGCAAGCGCGACACCGATCCCGATGGCCACCAGCCACAGCCGTTTGGGATAGTCTTCCGGTATGTCCTGATCCGTCGCCATGCGCACGCGATGGCCTAGGTGTCGATATCCAGCGCCAGCGCATGAATGCGCGGGACGATGTCGCCCAGCGCCTTGTGCACCGCGCGGTGACGCGCCACACGCGACTGCCCGCCAAATGCCGCCGCACGGATGCGCACGTTGAAATGGCTCTCGCCGCCTTCCTGATACCCCGCGTGGCCGCGGTGGCTTTCGCTGTCGTCGATCACCTCAAGCTCACGCGGGTCAAAGGCTGTTTGCAGACGGTCACGGATTTCGTCGGTCACGCTCATTTTTATGCTCAACGGCAAATAAATTGCCGCTCCCCTCTTCTACTTTCGGCTGCTTAGATTAAACTGCTGCCTCCGAGTCGAAAAGATGCCTTCGTGAGGATGAGCAGATGGTAAAGTCAGATCCCTTCGGGTTCGATATGTCCGTGTCCAGCGCCAAGAAAAAGAAGCCGCGCGGCCGTCGAGGCATGTCCGGCGCGTCCGAGACCTCGACCCGAATCTGCGACCACGAGGGCTGTGAAGAGGCCGGCAAGTTCCGCGCGCCCAAAGCGCCGGATGTGCTGGATGATTTCTTCTGGTTCTGCCAGCAGCATGTGCGCGAATATAACCAGAAGTGGAACTTCTTCGACGGCACCACCGAGGCCGAGTTGAACGCGCAGCGATCGAAGGACAAAGTGTGGGAGCGCGAGACCAAGCCGATGGGCGACCCCGAGGCGCGCGCCTGGGCCCGTCTGGGCATTGAAGACCCGCATCAGGTGCTGGGTGAAAACGCCACCAAGAACCCCGGCCGCGCCAATTCCGGCGGCCGCCGCCTGCCCCCCACCGAACGCCGCGCCATCGAGATCCTTGAGGCGCAGGACAGCTGGTCAAAGGCCGAGATTCGCAAGGCCTACAAGAAGCTGATCAAGGTGCTGCACCCGGATATGAACGGCGGCGACCGGTCACAGGAAGAACAGCTGCAAGAGGTGGTCTGGGCCTGGGATCAGATCAAGGATAGCCGGAGCTTCAAGTAAGGGACGCGGTTAGACCGAAATCTGCGAAGGTCCCCGCTCGCAATTCGCGGGCGGTCGCCGTTTTGCAAGGTCCGCATGCGTCAAAGGTACGTGCCTTTTTCTGAGCACGCAGCCCCGAATGAAGTGCGTATTGGAAAATCGTGTGAATTTATGAGAGACTCAGGCCGCGAATAACGTCGCCGTGAAACTCAAAAAGAGCACACAGAACGATTTCTGAGCAGGGTGATTTCAAGAGGTTTGGGCAGTTGCATCATACCAACTGGCGGTTTGATACGCCAGCTTTGGGAAAGGACATTGCTTATGCGCCTTTTGGCAAGATTGTTTTTCGGAATTGCGTGTATTGCATCCTCTCCAGCGCTCGCCGAGGGCTGCTTTCGTGTGCAACTCGACAGCAATTTCACGATCGGGGACCTTCCCGGTGATGCCCCTGCAGAAGGGTTTGTCTGCTATGAACTGTCCGTTCCCAGCGGGCAGAATATGAGAATCGAACTCGTCAGTGGTCGAAACGTATCGATTACCGTTCCCGGATATTATGATGCGCGCAATGACAGGATGTTTCTGGGCGGTTTGCCTGGACATCTCGAGATACGTGTTTTCCAGTTGATGCGCGCAGTCCGGTCAGAGCCGTTTCTGGTCAGACTGAGATTTGAGCCGCCCGGTAACGGCTGATCTCACTCGGTGGTCTCAAGCCGTTGAAGGTTGAAAGTTGTGCGGCTTGCCACGGCTCTGTTGCGTATTTCGACCTGTTTCGAATTGTGCATTTGGCTGAGCAAAAAACACTGCCAGCCCATAGCCCGCACCAGAACTTCACCCCTGCTCCGCGGTCCACCGAGGCGCACCAATTGATGCCGGCACGCGGGGCTGCCCAGCCCCTTGCCGGCCGAGCGAATAAGGCCAGTTTCAAAGAAAACCCCGCTCAGCTTTTCAGATACGCCTCTTTCGCTTGCCCTTGTCCGCAATATATTGCACCACACTCGGGTTCAAACCCGGTGAACGGGCCAGAGGATAAGGACAAGGCGCATGGCTGACGGATCGATCGATATCAACGCAAAACCTACCGAGGATATCTCGGTCCGTGAGGTGTTCGGCATTGACAGCGACATGGCGGTCAAAGGCTTTGCGGAGGCCAGCGACCGGGTTCCGGCCATCGACCACACCTATAAGTTCGACCCCGAAACCACGCTGGCGATTCTGGCGGGCTTTGCCCATAACCGCCGGGTGATGATCCAGGGTTATCACGGCACCGGTAAGTCGACCCATATCGAACAGGTTGCAGCGCGCCTGAACTGGCCCGCGGTGCGGGTGAACCTGGACAGCCATATCAGCCGGATCGACCTGATCGGCAAGGACGCGATCAAGCTGCGCGATGGCAAACAGGTCACCGAATTCCACGAGGGCATCCTGCCCTGGGCCCTGCGTAATCCGGTCGCCATCGTGTTCGACGAATATGACGCGGGCCGCGCCGACGTGATGTTCGTGATCCAGCGCGTGCTGGAGCATGACGGCAAGCTGACCCTGCTGGACCAGAACGAGATCATCACGCCGAACCCGAATTTCCGCCTGTTCGCCACCGCAAACACTGTGGGTCTGGGCGACACCACCGGTCTGTATCACGGCACCCAGCAGATCAACCAGGCGCAGATGGACCGCTGGTCGCTGGTCTCGACGCTGAACTACCTCAGCCACGATGCCGAGACGATGATCGTGCTGTCCAAGGCGCCGCATTATAACACCGAAAAGGGCCGCAAAACCGTCAGCCAGATGGTGACAGTGGCTGATCTGACCCGGACTGCGTTTATGAACGGCGACCTGTCGACGGTGATGAGCCCCCGGACCGTGATCAACTGGGCCCAGAACGCCGAGATTTTCCGCAATGTGGGCTACGCCTTCCGCCTGTCCTTCCTGAACAAGTGTGACGAGTTGGAGCGTCAGACCGTAGCGGAGTTCTATCAGCGCTGTTTTGACGAGGAATTGCCGGAAAGCGCGGCAAGCGCGAGCTTGGGCTAGGCTTACGAATTGCGCCCTTGCCGGGCGCAATGCCTCCGGCGGGGATATTTTTGGCCAGATGAAGGGGGATCCGGATTCGCCTTGAGGCACCGGATCGCTGCAACACAAAGGGCGTCTGAACATGGTGCAGAAGAACGACAACCCTGCTGATCCGTTCAAGAAGGCTCTGGCCGAGGCTACCAAGGTCATGGCCGATGACCCCGAGCTGTCGGTGACCTATACGGTCGACCCCTCGGGCATGTCTGGCGAGTCGATGCGGTTGCCGCAGGTGTCGCGGCGGATGACCCGCGAAGAGGTGCTGCTGGCGCGCGGCACGGCGGATGCGCTGGCCTTGCAGCGCAAGTATCATGACGACGCGACCCATACCCGCTATGCGCCGCCGGGTGATATGGCGCGGGACCTCTATGAAGCGATGGAAGTTGCCCGCTGCGAGGCGATGGGTGCGCGGGATATGCCGGGCACCGCGTCCAATATTGACGTCAAGATTGGGCACGAGGCGATCCGGCGCGGCTATGATCAATGCAAGCAGCCTGCGGATGCACCGCTGGCGGTGGCGGCGGGCTATCTGATCCGGCATCTGGCCACCGGGCGTGATCTGCCGCCCGCGGCCGAGAACATCATGAACCTGTGGCGTGGGTTCATCGAAGAGCAAGCTGGTGGGACGTTGGAGAATCTGGACGAGATTCTCTCGGACCAGGCGGAATTCGCCAAGTTCGCGCGTCAGATGATCAAGGATCTGGGATACGGCGACCAGCTGGGCGACGACCCGGATGAGCTGGACGACGAGCAGGAAGATCAGGCCGAGGAAGACGCCGAGGAGCAGCCCGATCCCGACAGCACTGGTCAGGATGATCAGGACGAACAGGACGCCGATGCGACGCCTGAGCAGACTCAGGAAGAGCAGCAGGACCAGTCTCAGGCGCAGGTCTCGATGGACGAGATGGCCGAGGATGAGTTGGGCGATGAGGCCGAGATGCCCGAGGGCGAGGCCCCTCTGGAGCCGCCTGCCCCACCGCCAGCATCCGAGGCCGATCCCGATTACAAGGTCTACCTGAACACCCACGATGAAGAGATCGCTGCCGAGGATTTGGCGGAACCGGCGGAACTGGAACGGCTGCGCGCCTATCTGGATCAGCAGCTTGAGCCCTTGAAAGGTGCTGTCAGCCGTCTGGCCAACAAGTTGCAGCGCCGCCTGCAGGCACAGCAGAACCGCAGTTGGGAGTTCGACCGAGAGGAAGGTATTCTGGATGCCGGTCGTCTGGCGCGTGTGGTGGCCAATCCGACCACACCGCTGAGTTTCAAAGTCGAGAAAGACACCGAATTCCGCGACACGGTGGTGACGCTGTTGCTCGATAATTCGGGGTCGATGCGCGGGCGTCCGATCTCGATCGCGGCGATCTGCGCCGACGTTTTGGCGCGGACGCTGGAGCGGTGCAACGTGAAGGTCGAGATTCTGGGCTTTACTACGCGGGCCTGGAAAGGCGGTCAGGCGCGTGAGGCGTGGCTGAACGATGGCCGCCCTCAGCAGCCGGGGCGCCTGAACGATCTGCGCCACATCATCTATAAAGGGGCCGACGCGCCATGGCGGCGGGCGCGGCCCAATCTGGGCCTGATGATGAAAGAGGGCCTGCTGAAGGAAAATATCGACGGCGAGGCGCTGGAATGGGCGCATCGCCGGATGCTGGCGCGGCGTGAACAGCGCAAGATCCTGATGGTGATTTCAGATGGCGCGCCAGTCGATGATTCCACGCTGAGCGTGAACCCGGCGAACTATCTTGAGAAACACCTGCGCGACGTGATCGCCATGGTGGAAAAGCGCAAGATGGTGGAACTTCTGGCCATCGGCATCGGGCATGATGTGACCCGCTACTACGACCGCGCGGTGACGATCACAGATGTCGAGCAACTGGCAGGCGCCATGACCGAGCAATTGGCGGCGCTGTTCGACAGCGACCCCCGGGCGCGGGCGCGGGTTATGGGGATGAAGCGGGTCGGTTGACGGCCCGCCGTCTTCGCGGCACACTCAAATCCATCCAAGCAAAGCTGTGCGCCATATAGGTCGCCGCCGGTGGCGACGTGCCGGATAGCGCAGCAAAGCAGTATCGAAGGGCAGGAACATACACAGTTCTCCTGTCTGGTGCTTGGACTGTGCCCCAACCGGACCAAGCCTGCTTGAAGCCGGTCCTGCGATTCCCCCTAGAAACCCTTGAGATTGTTGTTGAACCTTGTCGTTCCGCGAGAAACGGAGTGTATTTGCCCCATGCGCTATGAGTTTGCAGATTGTATTCTGGACGTGGATCGCCACGTCCTGACCCGCCGCGGTGAGCCGGTTGCAATAGAACCGCAGGTGTTCGATCTGCTGGTGCTGCTGGCAGAGCACCCGGGGAAGCTGGTGCCCCGGGATGAAATCATCGCGCGGGTCTGGAATGGCCGCTTTGTCTCGGATTCGACCATCAGCGCGCGCGTGGCAGCAGCGCGGCGGGCTGTTGGGGATGATGGCAAAGCACAACGCATCATTCGGACAGTCGTGCGGCGCGGGTTGCAAATGGCGGCGGATGTGGCCCGTGATACCGGCGCCGGTTCAGACGGCGACAGCCAGACGCAACGGTTGCGGTATGCCCGAGGTGCTGAGGGGCGCGCAGCAATTCCCTATACGCTATCCGGCGATGGGCTGCCTGTTCTGCGCATCGGCTCGGTCGTGCATGATCTCGAGGCCGAATGGCGCATCCCGTCCGAGCGTACCCGGTTGCAGGATATGGCAAGCCGGTTCCGGCTACTGCGGTACAACAAGGACCACAGCGTCAGCTCGGATTCAGACCATCAGGCGGTGTATGATCGCAGGATTGAAGAGATTCTGAGTGTCACGCAGGCCGCAGGTTTTGACCGGTTTTCCATTCTTGGCGAAATGGGCGGAACCTTTCCCGCTCTGCACTTTGCCGCAAGATATCCGGAGCGGGTCGAGAAACTGGTAATCTCTGGAGGATGGGCCGAAGGGCGCGATTACCGTGAAGAAGCCCGGCACCCCGACTCGATCCGGACGCTGATTTCCGAAGGTTGGAACACCCCGGGCAGCGGCTTTGCGATAGGCGCGGAATTCAGCTATTTCCCGGAAGGCCCGCTGGACAGCGTCCGGCATATGGTCGACGAAATGCAGGCGCATTATTCCAGCGAGCAAAGGCTTCTGTATCGCGACATCGCCAACAGCACCTCGATCCTGCATCTGCTTCCGAAGGTGCAATGCCCGACGCTGGTTATGCATGGGCGGCACGCGGCGGTTCACCCCCTGTCAGAGGCGCGCAAGCTGGCGGCGGGGATTCCCAACGCTGCACTGGTTATCCTAGAGACCGGCAATCAGATCCCGCTGCCGGGTAATGACGTTTACGACACCTATATCCGAACCTTGCAGAGCTTTCTGGAAGCGGAAGAATAGCGCGGCACCGGGGCGCTGGACATTTTGCGCCACAGGCCGCAGGTTTGCGCGCAACAAGACCGACGAAAGAGGCCCCGATGTTCCAGAGTTTCGAAGTGACCGCGCGCCCGGAACAGGGGCCTCCGCGACTGGCTGCGTTGCGGGCCGAGTTGGCGAGGGACGGGTTGGACGGGTTTCTGATCCCCCGCGCCGATGCGCATCAGGGCGAATATGTCGCCCCCCGGGACGAACGGCTGGCCTGGCTGACCGGGTTTACCGGGTCCGCAGGGTTTTGCGCGGCGTTGACCCATGTGGCTGGTGTGTTCATCGATGGGCGCTATCGCACTCAGGTCAAGTCGCAGGTGGCTGAGGAGTATACTCCGGTGCCATGGCCCGATGTCAGCCTGAGCGCGTGGCTGAAAGAACAACTGCCCAATGGCGGCAAGGTCGGGTTCGATCCGTGGCTGCACGCGGCCGGGCAAATCTCGGGCGCGCGGAAAGAGTTGGGCGACAGCGGCATCGAGCTGGTGCGTTGTGACAATCTGGTGGATCGGGTTTGGGCCGATCAGCCCGCCCCTCCGATGAACCCGGTCAAGGCGCATCCGATTGAATTTGCCGGGGAAAGTGCGGACAGCAAGATCAGCCGCCTTGCAAAGGCACTGCGTGAAGCCGGGCGCGCGGCGGCGGTGATCACGCTGCCGGATTCGATCATGTGGCTGTTGAACATTCGTGGCTCGGACATCGACTATAACCCGGTGGCGCATGGGTTTGCCATTCTGCACAGTGACGGATGTGTCGATCTGTTCATGGCTGCTGCCAAGCTGACCGAAGCCTCGGATCATTTGGGCGATCAGGTGACGGTCCATAAACCGGAGAGCTTCCTTGCTGCTGTCGAGAAACTAGAAGGCGCGGTGCAGGTAGACCCGAACACAGTGCCGCAGATCGTGGCGGAGGCGTTGCAAGACCGGATGGTCGAAGACGGAGACCCTTGCGCCCTGCCTAAAGCCTGTAAAAACCCCGCCGAGATTGCAGGCAGCGCCGAGGCGCATCTGCGCGACGCCGCGGCGGTTGTGGAACTGCTCTGCTGGCTGGATGCACAGGCCCCGGGCAGTCTGACCGAGACGCAGGTGGTGACGCAGTTGGAAGAAAGCCGCCGCCGGGATAATGCGCTGCAGGATATCTCATTCGATACAATCGCTGGTGCCGGGCCGAATGGTGCGATCATGCATTACCGGGTGACCGAAGAAACCGACAGCCGGTTGGAAAACGGTCAGATGCTGGTGCTGGACAGTGGCGGGCAGTATCTGGATGGCACCACCGATATCACCCGGACAATCGCCATCGGCGACGTGGGGGAAGGGGAAAAGACCTGCTTCACCCGTGTGCTCAGGGGCATGATCGCCATGTCGATGCTGCGCTGGCCGGTCGGCATGGCCGGGCGCGATATCGAATGCGTGGCGCGCCTTCCGCTTTGGCTGGCGGGGCAGGATTTCAACCATGGGGTCGGGCATGGTGTGGGAACCTACCTCAGCGTACACGAAGGCCCGCAGCGCCTGTCGCGCATCAGCCATGTCCCGCTGGAGCCGGGCATGATCCTGTCCAATGAACCGGGATATTACCGCGAAGGGGCCTTTGGCATCCGGCTGGAGAACCTCGTGGTGGTGGAAGAGGCCCCCGCCTTGCCCGGTGGCGATGACGAGCGGGCCATGCTGCAGTGGCGCACGTTGACCTATGTGCCCATCGACCGGCGCCTGATCGTGGTGGACATGCTGAGCCGCGAAGAACGCGCCTGGCTGAACGCTTATCACCGCGACGTAGCGGAAAAGATCCGTCCAAGGCTGGGCGAAGCCGCTCAACTGTGGTTGGATGCCGCAACTGCGCCGGTCTGACACCGGTTTGTCACATAGAATGTGCAAGGGGAAACCCGCAAGAGCCGACGGAAGGAACAGACATGGCCAATCAGATCACGATCCGCAAAGCACAGGGCAAATGGAGCGTCCGGTCGGGCGGTGCCATTCTGGGCGAGACCAGCAATGCGCTTGAGCTGCTGGATGGGGACAATGACCCGGTGATCTACTTCCCACGCTCTGACATCGCGATGGCCTTTCTGGACCGGACCGACAAGGTGACCCATTGCACAAGCAAAGGGGATGCAACACATTTCTCGATCGTGAACAAATCCTCGGTCACGGAAAACGCTGCGTGGAGCTATGAGGACCCAAGCGATGCGGTGGCCGCGATCAAGGATCATCTGGCCTTCTACCCTCAGGACTCGATCAAGGTGGAACAACTCTGAAGGCCATAGTGTGGCCGGTTAACAGGTCAAAGAACTTCGGATAAGCTGCGGGCATTGTCATTTAGATTTTTGCCCGAGGGTTTGCTTTGAAGAAAATCGTAATCTGCTGTGATGGCACCGGCAATGAGATCAAGGAAAACCAGTCCAACGTTCTGAAATTCTATCGTGTTCTGAAGGAAAGCGAGGATCAGATCGGGTTTTATGATCCCGGCGTCGGCACGATCTCGAACAGTGGTGCATGGAGCCGTTTCAAGAATCAGCTCAAGGGTGTGTTCGGACTGGCCACCGGCTATGGGCTGGATGCCAACGTGCTGGACGCCTACAGGTTCCTGTTGCGTCATTATGAAGACGGGGACGAGATTTATCTGTTCGGCTTTTCGCGCGGGGCCCATACGGTGCGGGTTCTGGCCGGGTTTATCAACATGGTCGGCCTGCTGCATGGGCATCAGGAGCATCTGTGTGCCTACGCGCTGACGGCCTACAAGCAGTCCGGTGCCAAAGACGCATTCGACATCGCATGGCGCGTGCAGGAAGTTCTGGATGCCCGCCATGTCACCATCCGGTTCATGGGATGCTGGGACACGGTCGCCTCGGTCATCGTGCCGCGCCCGGACCGGGTGTACCTGCCTTCGCTGGAATCTCTGCCCTACACGCATATGAACCCCTGCGTGCAGGTGTTTCGCCATGCCTGCGCCATTGACGAGCGGCGGCGCATGTTCCGCCTGTCCCGCTGGGAAGAGCCGCAGTTGTTCAAGACAAACCCTTTCATCAAGGATGAAGATGCCGAGCCGCAGGATATCAAGCAGGTCTGGTTCGCGGGCGTGCACGGGGACAATGGCAGCGGATATCCCGAACAAGAGAGTGGCGCGGCGAAATACCCGTTGGGCTGGATGGTGGACGAAGCGCGCAACCATGGCTTGGTGTTCCGCGAGACCATGGTCAAGCGTCTGGTGAATGGCGAGACCCCGAAAAATGTCAAACCCGGCAGCAAACGCGACTATGCCGCGCCCAACGCGAAGGCGCAGTTGCACGACTCGATGACGTTCTGGTGGCGGTTCCTTGAATATCTGCCCAAGCGCAGGAAACGGCATGACAATCCCAAAACGCAGGAAGAAGGCGGCCTTTATCTGCCCTTGCACGAGCCGCGTTTCATCCCTGACGGGGCCATGATACATGCCTCGGTGCGGGAAAGGATGGCGATGAATACCGGCTACGCTCCGGAGAATCTGCCAAACACATGGTCAAACCCGGAGGATGAGAATGACTAAGCGGAACGCTTCCATCGCGGCATTGCTGATGCTGACACCTGTTGCTGCGCTGGCCAATACCGGGCTGGCAAATCCGGCAGCGACCTATTGCATCGCGCAGGGCGGGCTTTATGGCATTCAGGACGGGGCCGATGGCCAAAGCGGGATTTGCCAGTTGCCGGACGGCACCAGGATCGATGCCTGGACCTATTTTCGCGAAAACCACTCTGACCATAAAAGCGACAGCTTTGTCAGGCTTGCAAACCCGGCAGCGACCTATTGCATCGAAATCGGCGGCAGCTATCGCATTGAAGACACCGATCAAGGTCAGGTGGGTATCTGCACCAAGCCTGATGGTACGTCGCAGGATGCCTGGGCGCTGTTTCGGGCGGAGAACCCGGAATAAGTCCGGTCTTTTGTCAGACCGAAAACAGGCGTCGCTTGGAGGCGCGGATTTCGCGTTCCTGCTGCTCTTGCCCTTTGCGGAACGAGCTTTCGACAAAATCCATGTGATCGCGCGCGGCTTTTTCGGCCCTGTCCGGGTCACCCTCCAGAATGGCCTGCGCGATTTCCTTGTGCTGGGCCAGCAGCAATTCGCCCGAGCCGTCCATCGTCCTTAGAAACCGGCGGTTATAGAAGACGCCCTGACGGGTCAGATCATAGACCGAGGCCATCATGTGGATCAGCGTGGTATTCTGGCTGGCATCGACAACCGCCGAATGCAGGCGAAAGTCGGCCTCTTCGCTGGCGTCGGCATCGTCTTCTTCCCACGCCCTTTGCATCTCGTCGATGATTTCCGAGATGCGTTCCTTGTCGGATTGCGTGGCCCGCTGCGCGGCAAGATGGCTGGCAAACGCCTCCTGCTCGCGCCGGTATTCGAGATAGTCGTAGAACGCGCCGCCATGCCTGGCATAAAGCGACAACAGCGCCGGAGACATCGCCCGACCCGTTAGCGCCGCGATGAATGTCCCCTCGCCATGACGCACCGAGACCAAGCCCCGCTGTTCGAGGATCTGCAGCGCCTCGCGCAGTTTGGGGCGCGAGACGGACATCGCCTCGGCCAGGTCCCGTTCCGAGGGCAATCTGCGGCCTTCTTTCAGGATGCCATCGACGATCATCGTCTCGATCTGCTCGACCACCGCGTCGGCAATTGATTCGTGACCGACGGGCTCAAAAGGGCTGCTGTTGCTCATGCCGATCCTGCTGCGCCTCATTATTCGTGAATTTTTAGTTGTTCACTAAATTTACCAATCCTCCAAATTTATGCAAGCAAAACTACCCAAAACTACGGATGGATGTCGATTTTCTATCTGCTTGCAAAATATAGATAACTTCTAGACCATCAGACTTTTGGCACGAAATACCCCTGATTTGGCATCACCTCAGAATGGCTCGCCTCATGCGATCAGTGGTAAACAAAATTGTTGACTACTAGTGTTGGTAAAAAATATTTACCTCTTATGTCGCCGCCATGGCGGGATTTTCGGCAGTCGGTTGATCGGCTGGCACATACCTTGGAGGAGAAACCATGAAGACCACCCTGACATCACTCGCCGTTGCGGCCTCGCTGCTGGCTGCTCCGGTTGCCCATGCAGCGGACAAGATGCTGCTGAAAACCCCGATCGCGTTTTCGACCGCCCTGCCGGGGCTTGGCTCGCCGATCCCGCGTGTGGCCGAGCAGCTGGACCTGATGTCCGGCGGCACCCTGAAGATGAAGGTCTATGAGCCCGGCAAGCTGGTTCCGCCGTTTGAAATTCTGGATGCGGTGTCTTCGGGCAAGATCAACTCGGGCTACACCACCGCCGGTTACTGGGCGGGCAAGATCCCGGCCGCGCCGCTGTTCTCGGCCGTTCCGTTCGGGCCTGAGGCGGGCGAATACATGGCATGGCTGTATTACGGCAACGGCATGAGCCTGTATCAAGAGATGTATGATCAGGCCGGTTTCAACGTCCACGTCATCCCCTGCGCCATCATCGCCCCTGAAACCTCGGGCTGGTTCGCGAATGAGATCAACAGCCCCGAAGATCTGAACGGCCTGAAGATGCGCTTCTTCGGTCTGGGCGGTGAAGTGATGCAGAAACTGGGCGTTGCAACCTCGCTGCTGCCCGGCGGCGAAATCTTCCCGGCGCTGGAAAAGGGCGCGATTGACGCAACCGAGTTCTCGATGCCCGCCATCGACGCGCGCCTCGGCTTCCACAAACTGGTCAAGTACAACTACTTCCCTGGCTGGCACCAGCAGGCGACGGTGTTTGAGCTGATGATCAACAAGGACGTCTGGAACGAAGCCAGCGATCAGCACAAAGCGATCATCGAAAATGCCTGTAAGGCGTCGATGGCCGACAGCTTTGCCGAAGGCGAAGCGATCCAACACGCGGCGCTGCTGGACAATGTCGAAAACAACGGTGTTCAGATCAAGCAATGGAATGACGAGATGCTGTCGACCTTCCGCGCGACCTGGGAAGAGGTTGCCGCAGAGCAGGCCGCCAATGACGAATTCTTTGCCAAAGTTTTGGCCGACATGACCGAGTTCCGCGACGGTTACGCCGTCTGGAAAGAGAACGCGTTCCTCCCCCGCAAGTAATTAAACACTTGCGAATTTCTGGGGGCGGTACCGATCCGCCGCCCTCAGAACCCAGATTTTCTTCATTTCCCAAACGACCCGGGCGCATTCCCGTCCCCACCGCCAAACTCTTGAGGAGGAGACCATGGCCGAGACACAGCGTCATCAGGACGACCCGATTGAAGTCTATGAAAGCATCCTTGAGCATGGCGAGCCCGACCGCCAGAAACTGGCCGTTGCCATCGACAATGGCGTCAAGGCGGTGGGCCATGTGGTCATGTGGGCCAACCTGCTGCTGGTTACGGCCATCGTCTCGCAAGTGGCGCTGCGCTATTTGCTGAACCAGAACTATCCCAAGCTGGACGAGATTCAGTGGCATTTCTATGGGTTGGTGACGATGATCGGTATCTCGTATGCCTTGGTCACTGACAGCCATGTGCGGGTGGATCTGCTGCATATGCAACTCAGCCAGCGCGCACGGCGGATTATCGAGATCATCGGGATTTTCACCCTGCTGGTGCCGTTCATCTATCTCATGATCGATCAGGGATACGACTATTTCTACGAAAGCTGGCGGGTCAACGAATCCTCGGACAGCCCCACTGGCTTGCCCGCACGTTGGGCCTTGAAAGGCGTGATCCCGGCCAGTTTCATTCTGCTGGCTCTGGCAGCGGGGGCGCGGCTGATCCATGACGTACACGCGCTGTTCATGAATCTGGAGGAAGAGCGTCAGGGCAAAGGCCTGCGCCTGATCCTCTGGGCCTTGCTGGGCTTTGCCGTGGTGGCGACGGCGCTGACTTTCCTTGTCGAGACGACCGAGGAAAAGCTGGTCATCGCCATGTTCCTGACCTTCATCGCGCTGCTGTTCACCGGCTTCCCGGTGGCTTGGACGCTGGCTGGTGTTGGTGTTGCCTATTGCGGTCTGGCCTATCTGTTCGACAACGGCATGATGAACTGGACCGGGCTTGAGGAAACGCTGACCGGGCTGGACTATCTGACGCTGGGCGCGGTGGTGAACCGCGTCTATGCCACGATGTCCAACGCGGTTCTGGTGGCGCTGCCGATGTTCATCTTCATGGGCCTGATGCTGGACGAATCTGGCGTGGCCGAGCGGCTGATGTCTTCAATGCAGCGCCTGTTTGGAACAGTGCGCGGCGGGTTGGCAATCACGGTAACGATGATCGGCATCATTCTGGCCGCCTCAACCGGCATTATCGGGGCGTCTGTGGTTCTGCTGGGCGTGCTGTCCCTGCCTTCGATGATGGAGCAGAAATACAGCCCCTCATTGGCCGCCGGTGTGGTCAGCGCATCGGGGACGCTGGGCATCCTGATCCCGCCGTCAATCATGCTCGTGATCATGGCGGACCAGATGGCCTTGTCGGTCGGCGATCTGTTCATGGCCGCAGTGTTCCCCGGTGTGATCATCGGAGCATTGTATCTGACCTATATCTTCGTCATCGCGCTGATCAAACGCGACGTGGCCCCCGTGCCCGAGGGCGCAACCCGTCCCGACTGGGCAGCAGTCAAGGACGTGCTGATCGCCGTACTGCCGACACTGGCGCTGATCCTTGCCGTACTGGGGTCGATCTTTGCGGGCCTGACCACGCCAACCGAAGCCTCGGGCGTAGGCGCTTTGGGCGCGACACTGCTGGCGCTGGGATATCGCAAGCTGACGCTGGCCAAGCTGGTGAACGTACTGAAAGCCACGTTCAACACCACCGCCTATATCTTTGCGATCTTCCTGGGTGCGACGGTGTTCTCCTATGTCCTGCGGGAACTGGGCGGTGACGCTCTGATCGAGGATATGATCCACGGCACCGGGCTTGGCCCCAATGGTACGGTCTTCATGATCCTGTTCATTGTCTTCCTGCTGGGCTTCGTCCTGGACTGGATCGAGATCACGCTGATCGTCCTGCCGCTGATGCGCCCCATCGTGAACGGGCTGGGCCTGGATATCGACGGCTTCGGGGTTATCGATGAACCCGCGCTCGTGTGGTTCGTGATCCTTGTGGCGGTGACGCTGCAAACCTCGTTCCTGACACCTCCGGTTGGGTTTGCTCTATTCTACCTGAAAGGAGTCTGTCCGCCCGAGATCAAGCTGACCGATATCTACAAAGGCATCATCCCGTTTGTGATCCTGCAACTGACCGGTCTGTTCTTTGTGTTCCTCTGGCCGCAACTAGCCACTTGGCTACCCTCAGTCGCGTATTAACGGAGGGCAGCAAGATGACCGATGCCGATCTGATCAAGCGCCTTCAGGCCATTTGCGGGCGGCGGCGCGTGCTGACCTCGGCCCGCAGCACCCGGCGGTTTCGCCGGGGGTTCAGATCGGGTGAAGGCGATGCGCTGGCGGTGGTTCAACCCTCCACGCTGCTGGAACAATGGAAGGTGCTGCAGGCCTGTGTTGCCGCCGACAAGATCGTCATCATGCAGGCCGCCAATACCGGCCTGACCGAAGGGTCTACGCCCAAGGGCCGCTATGATCGCGATGTGGTGCTGATCAATACGCGGCGGATGGATGATCTGCATCTGATCAATGATGGCAAACAGGTGATCAGCTTTCCGGGCAGCACCTTGTTTGCGCTGGAAAAGCTGCTGGATCCGATCGGGCGTCAGCCGCATTCGGTGATTGGATCATCGTGCATCGGGGCCTCGGTCGTAGGCGGGGTGTGCAACAATTCGGGCGGTTCGCTCGTCGAGCGTGGCCCCTCCTATACTGAACTTTCTCTGCACGCCCGCATCACGCGGGATGGCCAACTGGAACTGGTCAATCATCTGGGAATGAACCTGGGTGACTCGCCCGAAGAAATCCTGACCCGTCTGCAGAACGGTGATTTCTGCACAACAGATGTCGAGACCGACAATCGCAAGTCCTCCGACACCGATTATGCCCGCCGGGTGCGCGATGTGGATGCCGACACCCCGGCCCGGTTCAACGCCGACAAATCCCGCTTGTACGAGGCCGCCGGGTGCGCCGGAAAACTCGCCGTCTTTGCCGTTCGGCTGGACACCTATCCCAAGAACGGCAGCGAGCGTACATTCTATGTCGGCGCCAAGGACACCAGCGCCCTGACCGAGCTACGCCGCCGCATCTTGTCGGGGTTCAACACCCTGCCGGTCAGCGCCGAATATATGCATGAAGAGGTCTTCGACATCTCGGATCGCTACGGCAAGGACACCATGGTGATGATCGACAAGCTGGGCACCGACCGGCTGCCCACCTTCTTTGCGTTGAAAGGTGCGGTGGATGCGCGGTTCGAGGCTATTCCGGGTCTGTCGAATTTCACCGACCGTTTCATGCAGTTCACGATGCGGTTCTGGCCCGATATCCTGCCCCGCCGGATGCGCGCCTATCGCGACCGCTTCCCCCATCACCTGATCCTGAAAATGCACGATGGTGGCATCGACGAGGCGCGCGCGCTGCTGAGCGACATGGTGGATGAGGAGCGTCTGGATTTCTTCGAATGTGACCCGCGCGAGGCCAAGATCGCCGGTCTGCACCGCTTTGCTGCTGCCGGGGCCGCAATCCGTTACATGAAAGTGCACGCGCATGAGGTCGAAGACATCATCGCGCTGGACATCGCCCTGCGTCGCAATGATGTGAACTGGTTCGAGGAATTGCCCCCCGAGCTGGCGGATCAACTGCTCAGCAAGCTCTATTACGGGCATTTCATGTGCCACGTTCTGCATCAGGATTACATCGTGAAGAAAGGGGCCGACCCCAAGGCGCTGAAGGCGGGGATGCTGGAGATTCTGGATCAGCGCGGGGCCGAGTACCCGGCCGAACACAATGTAGGACACCTTTATGCGGCCAAGCCGGATCTGGCAGCGTTCTACAAATCGGTTGACCCGACCAACAGCATGAACCCCGGCATCGGGAAAATGTCGCGCAACAAGCACTATAGCTGACGGGCTTTTTGGCCACGAAAGACTCGACTCTGCATCCAAGGAAACCTAAAAAGAACAAATACAGAACATTTGGTTTCCAGCATGCTCGATGGCACCCGACGGCGTATCGTTTCACTGTGGTTTCCCCGGCTGGCAAGCGACCGGGCTCTGCGTCTGCGTCCGGTCGAGGGGCCGTTTGTTCTGACGCTGAAACAGAACAATGCAAACCGGGTGTATTGCCTGAACACGCAGGCCCAGCGGCAGGGCCTGCATTGCGGCATGCCCTACTCCGATGCCCGCGCCTTTTGCCCCGATCTGCAAAGCCATCCCGCCGACCCGCAGGGGGATCAGCGGTTTCTGCACGCTTTGCGCCGCTGGGCGACCCGCTATTGCCCCTGGGTCGGGCTCGAGGGTGAGGATGGGCTGGTTCTGGACATCACCGGATCGGCGCATCTTGCGGGCGGGGAAGAGATGATGCTGACCGATATGCGCAGGCGTCTGGCCCGGGCCGGGCTGGCGGTGCAGATCGGCCTTGCCCCGACACGCGGCGCGGCCTGGGCCCTGGCGCATTATGGTGAAGGGGTCGCGGATGAGGATACGCTGAAAGCCATCCGCGCCCTGCCGGTGGCGGCGCTGCGGCTGGATGAGGACACCTCGGTCGCGCTGCAACGGCTGGGCCTGCGCCGGATTGGCGAGCTGGCGCAAACCCCGCGCGCGCCATTGACGCGCCGGTTTGGCCCCGAGGCGCTGATGCGGCTGGATCAGGCGCTGGGGGATCAACCCGAACAGATCACCCCGTTGGCCGATCCGCCCCATTACGGCGTGCGCATGACCCTGCCTGAACCCATTGGCCTGCTGTCCGACATGATGGCCGGGGCCGAACGGCTGCTGGAACGGCTCTGCGACAAGCTGAAAGCGCAAGAGATGGGTGCGCGCAAGCTGTGCATGACCCTGCGCCGGGTGGATCAGGATCACCAGCAGGTCGAGCTGCGCCTTGCCCGCCCCCTGCGCGATCCGCATCGCATCCTGCCCCTGTTCGAACGCGGACTGGCCGAGGTGGATGCGGGTTTCGGGATCGATCAGTTCCGGCTGCAGGCCACGCAGGTGGAACCCCTGCCGGTGCGCCAGATCAGCCGCACCGTAAGCCGGGACAAGGATCAGTTGGACGACCTGATCACCCGCATCGGCACCCGGATCGGGCTGGAACAAATCCACCGCCTGCTGCCTGCGCAAAGCCATATCCCCGAGCGCAGCTTCATCATCTCGCCCGCCGCCTATTCCGACCCCGCAGGCGGGTGGAACACCCTGCGCCCCCGCCCTCTGCAACTGTTTCCTCCGGAACCCATTGCCGGATCGGGCCCGCATCCGCCGCGCCGCTTTCGCTGGCGGCGGATGTCGCTGACCACGGGCCGCTCAACCGGCCCTGAACGCATCTGCCCCGAATGGTGGCTGGAGGATGAGAACTGGCGCACGGGCTTGCGCGATTACTGGCAGGTCGAAACCCGGCAGGGGCGGCGGTTGTGGCTGTATTACACGCCGCAGAATCCGGGATGGTTCGTGCATGGGGAATTCGCATGAGCAAACCGAACCCGCCCAGCTCGCACGCGCAGGACCCCGGCTATGCCGAGTTGGGCGTGACTACCAATTTCACCTTCCTGACCGGGGCGTCCCACCCCGAAGAGATGGTCACTCGCGCAGCAGAGCTGGGCCTGAAGGCCATCGCGATCACCGACCGGAACTCTCTGGCCGGGGTGGTTCGGGGCTGGAGCGCGCTGAAAGAGCTGCGACGCGAGACCGAAGGGGCGGTTCAGATCCGCTCGCAGCACCGCCTCGATTCTTCATCCCGACAAGAGGTCGGGCATGTGCAGCCGCTCGACAAACCGGATGTGCCCGCTCTGCCCAAGTTGATCGTCGGTTGCCGGCTGGTTCTGCGCGACAGCGCGGTGCACTGGTTGGCCCTGCCCCGTGACCGCGCCGCCTATCAGCGGCTGACCCGCCTGCTGACGCTGGGCAAGCGGCGGGCCGAGAAAGGGGAGTGCCATCTGGATCTGCAGGATATGCGGGCGGCCTGTCAGGGGATGATCCTGGTCGCGCTGCCGCAGGCGGGGTTGAAGCAGGCCATCCCCGACATTCAGACCGTCCGGCGGCAGTTCCCCAATGCGGTCTTTCTGGGTGCCGCACCGCGCTATGACGGCAGTGACCGGGCCTATCTGGCGGCCTGCGCGCGGGCGTCACAGCAGACCTCGGCCCCCATGGTGGCGGTGGGGGATGTGCTGATGCACCGTGGCAGCCGCCGCCAACTGGCCGATGTGCTGACCTGCATGCGCGAGCACGTCACCATTGACCAGATCGGCACAAGCGCCCTGCCCAATGCCGAACGGCGGCTGAAAGGTTATGCGGACATGGCCCGGCTGTTTCAGGACCACCCCGGCGCGCTGCGCCGCACGTTGGAAATCGCCGACCGCTGCAGCTTTGACCTGAGTGAGCTGTCCTACGAATACCCCGACGAGATCGCCAGCGCCGAGACCCCGCAGGCGCGGCTGGAACGTCTGGCACGCGAGGGGTTGAAACGGCGCTATCCCGGTGGCCCGCCCGAACGTGCGCTGCAATTGATGCAGAAAGAGCTGGCCTTGGTCGCGGATCTGGATTTCCCGGCCTATTTCCTGACCGTGCATGACATTGTGCAATTCGCGCGTTCACAGGGCATTCTGTGTCAGGGGCGCGGATCAGCCGCCAATTCGATCCTGTGTTACCTGCTGGGCATCACCGATGTCAGCCCCGACATGATCGCCATGGTGTTTGAACGTTTCGTCTCGAAACACCGGGGCGAACCGCCGGATATCGACGTAGACTTCGAGCATGAGCGGCGCGAAGAGGTAATCCAGTGGATTTACGAGAAATACGGCCGCCACCGCGCGGGCCTGTGTGCCACTGTCATCCATTTCCGATCCCGCGCGGCGATCCGCGAGGTGGGCAAGGTGATGGGGCTGTCTCAGGACGTCACCGCAGGTCTGTCCGGTCAGATCTGGGGGATGAGCAATGGCGGCGTTGATGGCGAGCGGCTGCAGGAACTGGGCCTCGACCTCAAAGACCGGCGGCTGATGCAGACCGTCCGCCTGATCGGCGAGATCATCGGCTTCCCCCGCCACCTGTCGCAGCATGTGGGCGGGTTCGTCATCACCAAAGGGCGACTGGATGAGCTCTGCCCGATCGAAAACGCCGCGATGGAAGACCGCACCGTGATCGAGTGGGACAAGGACGACATCGACGCGCTTGGAATTCTGAAGGTGGATATTCTAGGGCTGGGGATGCTCAGCTGTATCCGCAAGGCGTTTGACCTGATGCAGCAGCACAACGGCGAAACCCTCAGCATCGCCACCGTCCCGCAAGAGGATACGGCGACCTATGACATGCTGTGCGCCGCCGATGCGGTGGGCGTGTTTCAGGTCGAAAGCCGGGCGCAGATGAATTTCCTGCCCCGGATGAGGCCGAAGGAATTCTACGATCTGGTGATCGAGGTCGCCATCGTCCGCCCCGGCCCCATTCAGGGCGACATGGTGCAGCCCTATATCCGGCGGCGCAACGGGCTGGAAAAGTCCGAACCTTTCGGCCCTGCCTTGGAAGAGGTGACCCGGCGCACGCTGGGTGTGCCGCTGTTTCAGGAACAGGCCCTGCAAATCGCCGTGGTAGGCGCTGGGTTTTCGGCGGAAGAGGCTGACCACCTGCGCCGCTCGCTGGCTTCGTTCCGGCGGATGGGGACGATTGGCACCTATCGCGACAAGTTCATCGCAGGGATGCTGGACAACGGCTATTCGCCCGAGGTCGCCGACCGCTGCTTTGGCCAGATCGAAGGCTTTGCCGATTACGGCTTTCCCGAAAGCCACGCCGCGGCTTTTGCGATGCTGGCCTATGTCTCGGCCTGGATGAAATGCCACCACCCGGCGATCTTCTCCTGCGCGCTGCTGAATTCGCAGCCCATGGGGTTTTATGCGCCTGCCCAGATCGTGCGGGACGCGCGCGAGCATGGGGTCGAGATTCGCCCGGTCTGCGTCAACGCCTCGACCTGGGACAATCTACTGGAACGCCGCGCCGATGGGGCGTTGGCCCTGCGGCTGGGTTTTCGCCAGATCAAGGGGTTCAAGCAGGAAGACGCGGATTGGATCGTGGCCGCGCGGGGCAACGGGTACCCGGACCCCGAAACGCTGTGGCTGCGGGCCGGGCTACGCCCCGATGTTCTGACCCGTCTGGCCGAGGCGGATGCGTTTTCCGGCATGGACCTGACCCGGCGCGACGCCCTGTGGCATGTCAAAGCCATCCGCAGCCGGACCGCCCTGCCGCTGTTCAATGATCCGATCGATGGCGAAAGCATCAACGAGCCGCAGGTGAACCTGCCGGCCATGCATCTGGGCGAGGAAGTGGTCGAGGATTACGTCTCGACCCGCCTGACCCTGCGCGCGCACCCGATGGAGCTGTTACGCCCGTCCCTGCCCGGCCTTGTGCCGCATGCCACGCTGCCGGATATCCCGCTGGGCCGTTACAGCGTCTGCGGGCTGGTGATCACGCGGCAACGGCCGGGAACCGCCTCGGGTGTGATCTTTCTGACGCTTGAGGATGAAACCGGGGTCAGCAACGTAGTTGTCTGGCCCAAGGTCTATGAACGCTTTCGCCGTATCGTGATGGGTGGGCGGTTGCTGCAGGTCCGCGGGTATCTGCAGCGCGAGGGGATCGTCGTGCATCTGATCGCGCAGGAGATCACCGATATGTCGCACAAACTGTCCGAGCTTGGGCATCCTCTGGACGAGGCTATCGGCATCACCCAACCGCAAGCGGATGACACCCCACGCCCCCGGCAGAACGGCCCGAGCGCCCGTCATCCCCGTGAACAGGCCAAGCGGCTGTTCCCGAGCCGGGATTTTCACTAAGGCGCTTAGCCCTCGATCACCTTACGGGCCACGCGGAAGCATTCCAGCGCCTGCGGCACGCCGCAATAGATGCCGATAACATGGATGATGGCGCGGATTTCCTCGGTCGTGACGCCGTTGTTGATCGCGCCCCGGCAATGGATTTCCCATTCATGCATTTTGCCCAGCGCGCCGATCATCGACAGGTTCATCATCGACCGCGTCTTGGCGTCGATCACATCGTCACCCCAGCCGAACCCCCAGCACCAGGCGGTCATCGCCTCCTGAAACGGGCGGGTGAAATCGTCGGCCGCGGCCAGGTTCTTTTCGACATATTCCGCGCCCAGCGTCGCCTTGCGCTGTTCCAGACCTTTCAGAAACAGGTCTTCGTCAAATGTGCTCATCACTTGCTCCTTTTACTGAGGCTGCCCGTCAACCGCTTCGCGCATCCATTTCTGAAGATGCATGACGGGATGCTCTGAATTCACCCCGCCCTTAGGGTCAATCACCAGAGGGCCCGGACGATATCCGCGCGAATGCAGACCGCGCTGCACGGATTCGACCAGCCGGATATCTTCTTCCACCGTGGTGGCCCGATCCTGCGCGGCCAGTTGCCGTATCTTAGGATCATCCACGCCGCCCACCGAATACCAGCCCCGCCAGACCACCACATGATCGGCATCCACGGCGCGCCAGTGATAGGTGTTCAGCACATTCCCCGGATAAACCTGAAACGAGAACATCGGCCACAGGAACCAACTGGAATACTCATCGAAGTGCCTAAAGCCCGACTGAATGTCGTAAGTCATGTTCTCAAGGCTCTGGCATTCCGTCGTATGACGCAGGCACATGCCCTGCGGCTGGATGTCGTAGGTTTCCGGCCTGACCACACCGTTCGCAAAGGTCGGATGGTTGAGCGAACAGTGGTAGCATTCCGAGTAGTTCTCGACCGAGACCTTCCAGTTGCACAGTTCCGGTATCTCGACCCATTCCAGCGGTTTCAGGTCACCCCAGTTTGGCACCCATTCTTCAAGCTCGGCGCGGGCATTCGGGAACCATTCGTCCATAGGTGCCGCGTCCGGGTCGAGGTTGACGAAGACAAATCCCAGAAACTCTTCGCTGCGCACTTCGTTCAGGCAGACCGAGGACTTGTCGAACCCCTCAACCGCCTTGAGGTTTGGCCCGGCCCGCAACTCTCCGGTCAGTTCATAGGTCCAGGCGTGGTAGGGGCAGACGACGACGCGCGTGGTGCCCGTACCCTCGACCAGTTGGTGCGCGCGGTGCTGGCAGACATTGTAGAACACGCGGATCTTGTCATCACGACCCCGGATGGCGAACAGGTCCTGCCCGGCGACTTCAAACGCGACATATGCGCCCGGCTCGGCCAGTTCAGAGGCGTGGCAGCCAAACTGCCATGTACGCGCCAGCAACCCCTCGGTTTCCAACCGAAATATGGCGGGGTCGGTATAGTACCGGGCTGCAAGGGATTGGATGGGGGCTGTCACGTGTCCTCCGCGTGGTAAAGGCCAAGTTGATGGCGGCGTTTGTGAAAAGTCTCGACCCGTTCGACGATCTCGTCGCTGGCAACGGCGATCACGAAGGACAGCAGCGTTTCCAGCAAGGCAACCGTACTGACCGAGGACGGGAAGAATTGCGGCGTATCCGCCGAGATGACAAAGCCATGGTCGGCGGTGCGCAGGATCGGGCTGGCCGGGCTGTCGGACAGACCCACCACTGTCAGCCCCTGCTCGCGCGCGACCTGTACCGCCTCGACCACCTCATTGCGGTAAGGTTTGCAGGTCATGGCGATCAGCACATCGCGTTTGTCCGCCCAGGCCAGATCGTCGATCGGGTTTGACCCAGCGCGCGGGATGGCATGGAACTGCACCATCCCGGTCGATGCCAGATAGACAAAGTTTCGCGCGTTCGAGTTGTTCACCCCAACGCCCAAAACGAACACATTGCGCGAATTCCAGATATCCTCGGCCGCGGCCTTCAACTGCTCGGAGGAGATATTGGCGAAGGTTTCTTCCAGATTGCGCAAGGCGTCCTGCACCATGTCTGCGTAAAGCCCGCCCATGTTGCCGGATTTGCGAATATCCTGCAGCCAGCGGGCACGGTCGGGGAAATCGGCCTGCCCGCGCCGGATCGCCTCGCGGAAGGGCACACGGAAGTCCTCATACCCTTCAAAGCCCACCTGCCGCGCCATGCGGACGATGGTGTTGGGTTTCACATTCGCTGCCTCGGCGATTTCGCGCACGGTCGAAACCCCCACGTCGCGCGGGTTTTCCAGCACATAGGTGGCGGCTTTACGCGCCTCGGGCGTCAGCTCGGACAGTTCATCCGCCAACCGTTCGAGAATCGTGCTTGATACATTTGTCCCATTCATGATTGACGATGGTATTTTTGTTTGCTTACGCTGTCGAGACAAAATCGACTCAGAGGAACGGTCTGATGGCATCTGATTTCCCGACCCATGCGCGCGTGGTTATCGTGGGTGGCGGCGTGATGGGGGTGGGCCTTGCCTACCACCTGGGGCACGAAGGCTGGGGTGCAGACACCGTACTGCTGGAAAAGGCGGAACTGACCAGCGGCAGCACCTGGCACGCGGCGGGACAGATCACCCATTCGACCTCTAGCTTCGGCTTAGGCAAATGCGTCGATTACAATGTCGGGCTCTATTCCGGTGCGCTCGAGGCCGAGACCGGGCAGGCCGTGACGTGGCATGGCTGTGGCTCGTTCCGGCTGGCCTATACCGAGGATGAGATGGATTGGCTGCGCCATACCCTGTCGGTCGGTCGCTCGCTGGGCTTCAACATCGAACTGGTCGGTCCGGATCGGGTGGCCGCACTGCACCCGTTCTACAATCTGGACGGCGTGCTGGGCGCACTGCATACGCCCGATGACGGTCATGTGGACCCGACGAATGTGACCATGGCGATGGCTGCAGGCGCACGTCAGAAGGGTGTTCGGATCATCCGCCATTGTCAGGCGACGAACATCACGCAGGCCGAGAACGGCGAATGGGTGGTCGAGACACCCAAGGGCACGATCACTTGCGAACACGTGGTCAACGCGGGCGGCACCTATGCCAGGCAGATGGGCGAATGGTCGGGGCTGCAACTGCCGATGACCTCGATGACCCACCACTACTTCGTGACTGAACCGGTGCCCGAGTTTGAATCACTGGACAAAGAACTGCCGGTGATCCGCGACGACAAGAAGGTGTCAGGCTACATCCGGATGGAGCAAAAGCGCGGTCTGATCGGGATTTACGAGAAAGAGAACCCCAACTCGGTCTGGCACGATCATTGCCCGTGGGATTATGAGAACTGGCTGTTCGATGCGGATTATGATCGGGTGATGCCGTGGCTTGAGGAGAGCCTGAACCGGATGCCGATCTTTGCAGAGCTGGGCATTCAGCGCGAGGTACATGGCGCGATCAGCCATCCACCCGATGGCAACCCGCTGATCGGGCCTGCGCCCGGCGTGCGGAACTACTGGTGTTGCTGTGGCACGCAGATCGGGATCGGCTGGGGGCCGGGCCTGACGCGCGAGCTGGCCCGCTGGATGGTGCACGGGGCCGCCGATATCTCGATGCGTGACTATGACCCGCGCCGGTTTGGCGGCTATGCCACGAAGGACTGGCAGGTCATCAAGGCCGAGGAAGATTATTGCCTGCGCCACGAAATCCCCTTCCCGCATTTCAACCGGCTGGCCGGTCGCCCAATCAAACCGTCGCCTCTGTACGAGGTGCTGAAATCAAAGGGCGCGGTGCATGAAGAGGTCTATGGCTTTGAACGCCCGCGCTGGTTCGCACGTAATGGGGTGGCGCAGCAGGATCACTATTCCTTCCGCCGGACTGCTGCGGACGACATGGTCGCGGCTGAGGTCGAAGCCGTGCGCGACCGGGTCGGCATCATGGATGTCACCGCCTTCACCAAGGTCGAGGTTTCGGGCCCGGGCGCCTATGCCCTGCTGGATCGGCTGACCGCGAACCGGATGCCGCAGAAAGATGGTTCGATCACTCTGACACATATGCTCAACCGCCGGGGCCGGATTGAACTGGAAACAACCATCGTCCGCATGGCGCAGGACCGTTACTATCTTGTTTGTGCAGCGTTTTTCGAACAACGCCTGCTGGATCATCTGGCGCAACAGCGCGACGGTGAAAATGTCACGATCACCGCGCTTTCGGCTGATTGGTCGGCGCTGTCCCTGAACGGACCAAGGTCGCGCGATGTACTGAGCGCTTGTACAGATGCTGACCTCAGCAATGCCGGTTTCCGCTGGCTGTCGGCGCAGCAGATCGGAATCGCAGGCCATGAGGTCTGGGCTTTCCGGATGTCCTATGCCGGTGAGCTTGGCTGGGAACTGCACATGCCCAACGCCGCCTGTCTGGACGTCTACAACGCCCTCTGGGCCGCCGGTGAGCCACACGGCATCGCCGACTACGGCAGCTTCGCGATGAATGTCATGCGGATGGAGAAAGCTTTCAAAGGGGCCGGAGAACAGACCAACGAGGTTACGCTGGCCGAAGCTGATGTGCTGCGCTTTGCCCGCGCCGACAAGGACTACTTAGGTAAGAACAAGACCCTGAACACTGATGTGCCGTGGATCTGCGCCTATCTTGAGATCGAACCGGATGGCGAGATCGACGGGCATGGTGGAGAGGCCGTGTTGCTGGACGGGCGCGTTGTCGGCTCGACCGCATCCGTGGCCTATGGGCATACGGTGGGTAAGATTCTGGCCTTTGCCTATATCAAACCCGAAGCCGCTGTTGCGGGCACCGAACTGCAGGTCATCATCCATGGCGCGCCCCGCGCCGCACGCGTCCTGTCCGAACCTGCTTACGATCCACAAAGCCTGCTGCCCCGCACAGATGCCGCGCTGGAGCCCGCCCAATGACCCCGCCCACAACAATGCAGGCGATGGTAACCATGGGGCATGGCGATCTGGACCAGATGGTCTGGCACGAGGACTGGCCCTGCCCGTCGCCCACCTCCGGCGAAGTGCTGATCCGGGTCGGAGCCTGCGGGTTGAACAACACGGACGTGAACACACGCTCGGGCTGGTATTCAAAGACCGTAAGCGATGCCACGACTGGCGGCGCTTTCGATGAGGTCGGCGCCGAGGACCCGACCTGGGGTGGTGCGCCTTTGGTTTTCCCACGCATTCAGGGCGCCGATGTGTGCGGCGAGATCGTCGCTGTGGGCGAAGGCGTGGACCCGCGTCGGATCGGCGAAAGGGTGATCACCGATTGCTGGCTGCGCGATCCGGCGGAGCCTTTGAACAAGGACAAGACTGGCTATTTCGGCTCGGAACGGGATGGCGGATTTGCGCAATTGACGACAATCCCCGCGCGAAACGCCATCGCGATCCAATCCCCTCTGTCGGATGCAGAGCTGGCAACATTCTCCTGCTCTTACTCCACCGCCGAAGGGATGCTGACCCGCGCAAATGTCTCGGGAAATGACACCGTTCTGGTACCCGGCGCATCGGGGGGCGTCGGCGGCGCTCTGGTACAACTGGCCAAACGACGCGGTGCGCGAGTGATCGCCATGGCCTCCGAGGCCAAGCACGCCGAGGTGGCAATTCTCGGTCCCGACCGCATCCTGCCCCGCGCCCCGGACGACCTGCGCGCCGCGTTGGGCGACGAAAAAATCACCGTCATTGCCGATGTGGTGGGCGGGCCATATTGGTCCACACTCATCGACATTCTGGAACGTGGCGGGCGCTATACCTGCGCGGGCGCTATTGCGGGTCCGATTGTCGAGTTTGACCTGCGCACTTTCTATTTGCGCGACCTGACCTTTACCGGTTCGACCGTGATCCCCCCGGAAGTGATGCAAAACCTCGTGCGCTATATTGAGGCAGGCGAAGTAAAACCCGCCCTCGCCGCGACCTATCCCCTAAGCGAGTTGCACGCGGCGCAGTCTGCTTTCATCGCCAAGAAACACACCGGCAATATCGTGGTGATCCCATGACACTGGACGATGTACTGGACGCCGCCCGCCGACTGCATCAGGCACATCCTGATCTGGCCGGGTTCGCCGACTGGCCCACCGATCTGGTATCAACGGACACGTCACCTTCGCCAGTCCCGGCGGCCCGGCTGGTGCGCGATTTCGATCTTCCCGGATCCGAAGCCACGCATCGCCTGGTCAAAACCATCACGGCCACTGCTGAACTGGCGAACTGGAAACTGACCTATACCGAGGAAGAGGTCGGCGCGGATTTCCTCGCGCGTTATGGGTATTACGAATTGTTCGGGCCTACCGGACATTTCCACTCGACCCAATTGCGCGGGTATGTCGCCTACTGGGGCAAGGGTCTGAACTATGACTGGCATAGCCATCAGGCCGAGGAACTCTATGTGACCCTCGCCGGCGGCGCGCAATTCCGGATCGAAGGTAACGAGGCTTATGTCGGCCCCGGTCAGACCCGGCTGCACCAAAGCTGGCAAAGCCATGCGATGACAACGATCGATCAACCCATCCTGACCTTTGTACTATGGCGCGGCGCAGGTCTGAACGCCCTGCCGCAGATGGATTCGCCATGAAGATCAACCGCGTCCGCATCTACCAGACCGGGTTGCCCTATGTGGGCGGCGCTTATGCCTGGGGGGCGGGCAATGCGATCGAAACGGCCATCGCCTCGGTTGTGGTCATCGACACCGATGCGGGTCTGCAAGGTTGTGGCGAATTCACGCCCTGCGGCGAGAATTATATGGTCGCCCATTCCGAGGGCGTTCCCGCAATGGCCAGGCTGGTCGCACCCAGGTTGCTGGGCGAAGACCCGCGGCAGGTCGCACGGATCGAACAATTGATGGATCATCTTGCGCAGGGCCACGGCTATGCCAAGGCTCCGTTTGATGCGGCCTGCTGGGACATCTTGGGGCAAGCCTGCGATCAGCCTGTGTGGATGCTGTTGGGGGGTAAATTGACCGATGGCGCGCCGATGTACCGGGTCGCGCCGCAGAAAGCGACGGACCAGACCATCGCCGAAATGAACGCCTATCGGGATCAGGGGTTTCGCCAGTTCCAAATCAAGGTCGGTGGCGATTGGGCCACGGATATCGACCGGATACGGGCCACCGTGCCATTGCTGAACGCCGGAGAAAAGGCGATGGCCGACGCCAATCAGGGCTGGCGGGTAGACAATGCGATCCGGGTGGCCCGCGCGACCAGGGACCTGGATTTCATCCTCGAACAACCCTGCCGGACCTATGAGGAATGTCAGCAGGTGCGCCGCGTCGCGGAACAGCCGATGAAACTGGATGAGTGCCTGACCGGTATGCACATGGCCCAACGGATCGTTGCGGATCGCGGGGCCGAAATCTGCTGCCTGAAAATCTCTAATCTTGGCGGGATCAGCAAGGCGCGGCGGGTGCGCGATTATCTGATCGAAAACCGCATCCCGGTGGTCAGCGAGGATACATGGGGCGGTGAGATTGCAACCGCCGCCGTGGCTCATTTCGCAGCGTCGACGCCGCCCGAGTACCTGCAAAACACCACGGACTTGATGAATTACAACACACGTTCGACAGGAATTGGCGGAGCCGTCACGCGGAACGGTAAATTGTTTGCGCCAGATACTCCCGGCATGGGTGTCGTTCCTGACTTTGAAAGCCTCGGCGAACCGGTGGCAGAGTACAGCTTATGATGATCACATCCATCACCGTGTATCAGATCGACCTGCCGCTGGCGCGTCCATATTGGCTGTCTGCGGGGCGGCTGAAATTCGAAACGCTGGATGCAACGCTGGTGAAACTCGAAACCGATGCCGGGATAACCGGCTGGGGCGAAGGCACGCCCTGGGGGCACACCTATGTCCCGGCCCACGGCCCCGGAATTCGCGCCGGGATCGAGACGATGGCGCCGTTTGTACTGGGCCTCAACCCGCGCCGGGTGCTGGATGTGGAACGGGCAATGGATCTGGCGCTGCCCGGACATCTCTATGCCAAAAGCCCGATTGACATGGCCTGCTGGGACATTGCCGGTCAGGCGGCGGACCTGCCGATTGCCGACCTGATGGGTGGCGGTTCCCGTACCCCGCGCCGTATCGCCTCATCCGTGGGGGCAAAAACGGTCGAAGACACCCGCGCCGAGATCGATCGTTATCGCCAACGCGGCTACATCGCCCATTCCGTCAAGATCGGCGGCGACGTGACCCGCGACATTGCACGTATCCGAGACGTCGAAAGCCTGCGCACCCCCGATGACATCATTCTTTATGACGTCAATCGCGGCTGGACTCGGCAGCAGGCGCTGCGGGTGATGAGCGCGGTCGAAGACCTCAACGTGATGATCGAACAACCTTGCGAAACGCTGGACGATATCGCGGCGATTTCCGGCAAACACGCCTCGCCCGTCTCGGTAGACGAAAGCCTCGTCACCCTGCAGGACGCCACCCGCATTGCCCGCGAAGGCATCGCCGAGATCTTCGGCATCAAACTCAACCGCGTCGGTGGACTGACCAAAGCCGCCCGAATGCGGGACGTCGCATTGGAGCATGGGATCGACATGTTCGTCATGGCCACAGGTGGCACGGTGCTGGCCGATGCCGAGGCCCTGCATCTGGCCGCGACCATACCGGATGCCAATTGCCTTGCGGTCTGGGCCTGTCAGGACATGATCACCGTGGACATCGCTGGCGGGCGCGGCCCCCGCAACACAAACGGCCACCTGCATCTGCCGGAAACACCCGGCCTCGGCGTCCACCCCGACGAGGACACCCTCGGCCCACCAATCGCAACCTATGAGGCCCCGCGATGATCCGCCCCTTCATCTGGCCAAAAATATTCCGGGGAGTGAATTGGCCGCAGGCCAAGAAAGAGGCTGGCCCCTCTCCCCGCACCACGTTCAAACTCAAAGGGCAGGTTGCATGAAGATCATCAAGATATCCCTCTGGTCCATCGACCTGACCAGCCACGAGACCTATTACATGGCCGACGGCAAGACCTGCGCGACGGTTGAAACCCATGTGCTGTGCCTTGAAACGGATACCGGCCTGAAGGGCTGGGGCGAGGTCTGCCCGATCCCGCACTACCTGCCCGCCTTTGCCAAAGGCGTGCCAAGCGCAGTGGCCGAGATGGGCACCGAAATCCTCGGGATGTCTCCATTTGGGGTGGATGCCCCGATGCGCAAGCTGGATGGGTTCCTTCAGGGGCACGCCCATGCCAAGTCGATTGTCGATATCGCCTTGTGGGACCTGTTCGGCAAGGCGACGGGTCAGCCGGTTCATGCCCTTCTGGGCGGGCGGACGCGCAAGGACATGCCGCTTTATCACTCGATCACCTGTGTCGCGCCGGATGAGATGGTGCGGATCGCCCAAGCCGCATATCAGACCGGCATCCGGCAGTTTCAAGTCAAGCTGGGGGTCGAAGGTGACTGGCAGGCCGACGCGGAACGGCTGATCAAAGTGCGCGAAGCGGTAGGCCCGGGCCCGCTGGTCTATGGCGACTGGAACTGTGGTGCATCCCGCCTGCAGGCCACCCGCACCGGACGTGCCGTCGCGCATCTGGATGTCATGCTGGAACAGCCCTGCAAGACGCTGGAGGATTGCGCCGCCGTCCGTCAGGCCACCGGTTTGCCAATGAAAATCGACGAAAACGCACATGATCTGGCCTCGCTGATGCGTGCGTCGGAACTGGGCTGTATGGATGCCGTGGCCCTGAAACTGTCCAAGTTCGGCGGCCTGTCGGCGATGCGCCGCGCCCGTGATCTGACAGTTCATCTGGGGGCCGAGATTTGCGCCGAATGCACCTGGGGTTCCGATATTGTGACCGCGGCATCATTGCATTTTGCCGCCTCCACGCCGCATGGTTCGCTGATGAACACTTGCGATCTGTCCTCTTACGTCTCACCGCGCCTCTGCCCGGATGCACCGATACGTGCGGACGGTCGGATCGCGCCACCCGATGGTCCGGGGCTGGGCGTGACGCCTGACCTGGACCTCCTTGGAACTCCGATTTTGGAAATGGCCTGACACATGTTGAAGACGCACACTCAATCTGAATGGATCGCCCGCGCGCAAGCGGTTCTGCCCGCCGGGGGGTTCGGCAACTTTGACCCCGGCATCCTGATCGCGCGCGGTGAAGGCAGTCGGGTCTGGGACGAGGACGGCAAGGAATATGTCGACTATCTGATCGGCTCCGGCCCCATGCTGCTGGGCCATGGTCACCCCGAGGTTATGGAGGCGGTGCTGGAACAGCTGCCCAAGGGCATGACTTTTTTCGCCAATAACAGCAAGGGCGTGGAACTGGCCGAATCCATCGTGAACGCGGTGCCCTGCTGCGAACAGGTGCGCTTTGTCGCCTCGGGTGGCGAGGCGGATATGTACGCGATCCGGCTGGCGCGCGCCTATACCGGCAAGGACAAAATCCTGAAATTCGAAGGCGGCTATCACGGCATGAGCGCCGAAGCACAGATGAGCCTTGCGCCCGCCAAACGCGTCAATTTCCCCCAAGCCGTGCCCGACAGCGCTGGTATCCCGCAGGGCGTTGCCGATCAAATGCTGATCGCGCCGTTCAATGACCTCGAAGCGGTGGCGGCACTGCTGGCCGAGCATGACGACGTGGCCGCGATCATCGCAGAGCCGCTGCAGCGGATCGTCCCACCCGCGCCCGGCTATCTGCAAGGGCTGCGCGATCTCTGCGACAAGCACAATGTCCTGCTGATCTTCGACGAGATCGTCACCGGGTTCCGGCTGGCCTATGGCGGTGCGCAGGAACGTTACGGCGTGACGCCGGATATCTGCACGCTTGGCAAGATCATCGGCGGCGGCTTTCCTCTGGCTGCATTGGGCGCCAGCGCCGAGATCATGCAGCATTTCGACAAGGACAAAGTCGGTGCCGACAATTGGCTGATGCAACTGGGCACGCTGTCCGGCAATCCCGTCGCCTCAGCCGCAGGTCTGAAAACGATGGAGATTCTGGCCCGCGACGGCGCTTATGACCGGCTGCGCGACACAGGGCGCAAGCTGCAGGCGATGCAGTCCGACGCTTTGACCAAAGCCGGAGTCCCGCATCGGATTTGCGGTGACGAAACGCTGTTCGACATCTATTTCACGGATCAGGCCTGTCGCGACTATCGCAGTGCCGCGCATGACGATCCCGGTCGAAATGTGCGCTATAACGCGGTTCTGCGCGAGAAGGGCGTGTTCAAGGCGCCCGGGAAGCTCTATCCCTCGCTCGCGGTGACGCAGGCGGATCTGGACCTTACCGAAGAGGCGGTGCAGGCAGCCGTCGCGGCGATCACCTCGGGCTAACGACGCATCGACTGTCCATCATGGAACAGATGCACCTTCTCGGGGGCGGCCGTGACCGAAACGCTTTGCCTGCGCAGATTGCGCTGCACCCCCGGCAGCTTGGCAATCACGGCCTCCCGATCCTCGGGGGCCGCGAAATAAAGCAACGTGACTTCGCCCAGGGCCTCGGTGAAATCCACCACGCCTGAATAGATGGCGCTGCCCTCGGTCATCACCAGATCCTCGGGCCGCACGCCGATATTGACCTTTTTGCCTTCATCTGCGACCTCCGTCGGGATGGAAGAAACCGCGACACCGCCGTCATCCAGCGCAACAGTCGTGGATTCTCCGGTCGCGGTGATGGTGCCCGGCAGCAGGTTCATGGCGGGTGAGCCGATGAATTGCGCAACGAATTCATTGTCGGGCGTCTCGTAAAGCTCCAGCGGCGTTCCGACCTGCGCGATTCCCTTGTTGGCCAGAACCACAATGCGGCTGGCCAGTGTCATCGCTTCGACCTGATCATGGGTGACGTAGATCATCGTGCTGTCCGGCATCGCCTCTTTCAGACGGGCGATCTCGATCCGCGTCGCCACGCGCAGGGCGGCGTCGAGGTTCGAGAGCGGCTCGTCAAACAGATACACCTTGGGATCGCGAACGATGGCGCGGCCAATAGCGACCCGCTGGCGCTGCCCGCCGGACAATGCCTTGGGCAGACGATCCAGCAATGGTTCAAGCTGCAGAATCTGCGCGGCACGCTCTACGGCGGCATCAACCTCGGTGCCGGGCATCTTGGCGATCTTGAGCGCGAAGGCCATGTTTTCGCGCACCGTCATATGCGGATAAAGCGCATAGGACTGGAACACCATCGCGATGCCCCGTTGCGCCGGCGGAACATCGTTCACCACCTGCCCTTCGATCTCGAGCGTGCCACCGGTGATCTTTTCAAGGCCCGCGATCATCCGCAACAATGTGGATTTGCCGCAGCCCGACGGGCCGACAAAGACGATCAGTTCGCCCTGCTCGATATCAAGATCGATATGTTTCAGGACATCGACCGGACCATAGGATTTGGCCACATCCGTGAGCTTGAGTTCCGACATGGTTTACCTCTTTTCCCGAGCCAACAGACAGAATTGCGCGGCGTTCAGCGTAACCGTGCCTACGCCCCGAACGCTGCCCATCTCTTCCCCAATCAGATGCCAATCACCTTTGGGCAGGGTCACCTCGGCAGGTTCCGGCCCCAGATTGAAGGCACAGAACACCTGCTCGGTCTCATCCTCTCGAATGAAGGTCAGGGCCGATCCGATCTGTGACATTCCGGTTTGCGCACCCGACATCAGCGCCGAATGCGCGTGACGCAGCGCGATTGCGTGGCGGTAATGGTGCAGCATCGACTGCGGGTCCCGCTCCATCCGGTCGACGGCGCGTTCGGCCTGGGCAGAGCTGACCGGCAGCCAGGGGCGGCTTGTGCTGAACCCGGATTGTTCGTCCTGCGCCGCCCAGACCATGGGTGTCCGGCACCCGTCCCGGCCTTTGAATTCCGGCCAGAATTCAATGCCATAAGGGTCCTGCAAATCCTCGAACGCGACATCGGCCTCGGGCAGGCCCAACTCTTCGCCCTGATACAGACAGGCGGACCCGCGCAGGCACATCAACAGAACGGCGTGCTGACGAATGCCTGCGTCATCCAGCCCCCAGCGCGAGGTGTGACGCTGCACGTCATGATTCGAGAACGCCCAGCAGGGCCACGCATCACCGGCCCTGTCTGCCAGCTGATCAAAGACCTGTTTTGTATATGTCGCCGTCAACGTCCGTTTTTCTAGGAAATCAAAGGCATAGCACATATGCATCCGCTTATCGCCGCTGGTGTATGCGCCCATGATCTCGAGCCCGCGCTGCGCGTCGCCGACCTCACCTAGACAGGCGCGGCCTTCGTATTCATCGGTCAGCGCGCGCAGACGTTCGAGGAAGGCGATATTTTCGGGCTGGCTTTTGGAATAGAGGTGATCCTGGTGATTATACGGGTTCACCATCGGCGCGATGGTGGCATTGCGCTGATCCTCCGGAAGTCCGGGATTGTCGCGCAATTGTGCGTCGTGAAAATAGAAGTTGATCGTGTCCAGACGGAACCCGTCGACCCCCATGTCCAGCCAGAAGCGGGCCACATCCAGCACCGCATCCTGAACGTCCGGGTTATGGAAGTTCAAATCCGGTTGCGAGGTCAGAAAGTTGTGCAGGTAATACTGCAACCGCCGCGCATCCCACTGCCAGGCCGAGCCGCCAAAAATCGCCAGCCAGTTATTCGGCGGCGTGCCATCCGGTTTCGGATCTGCCCAGACATACCAGTCGGATTTCGGATTGTCCCGGCTGGTGCGGCTTTCCTTGAACCACGGATGCTGGTCCGAGGTATGAGACAGCACGAGGTCGATCATAACCCTCAGCCCAAGGCCATGCGCCTGATCCAGCAGCTCTTTGAAATCGGCCATGGTGCCGAACATCGGATCGACATCGCGGTAATCGCTGACATCATAACCGAAATCCTTCATCGGAGATTTGAAGAACGGCGAAACCCAGACTGCATCAACGCCAAGCGAGGCGATGTATTCCAGCCGCCGGGTAATCCCCTTCAGATCTCCGATTCCGTCGCCGTTGCTGTCCTGAAAGCTGCGCGGATAGACCTGATAGATCACGCCGCCCCGCCACCAGTCCGGCGTCGCTTTGGTTGCTTTGGAAAGTGTCGCGTTGTTCTGCACGTTCATCACACGCCCTTATTTGACAGACCCGGCCAGCAAACCGCGGACCAGATATTTTTGCATTGCAAAGAAGACTACCAGCGGGACCGCAATCGATACGAACGCCGCCGTGGCCAGAATTTCCCAGTTGCCGCCGCGCGTGCCCAACAACTCGACGATGCGGTTGGTCATCACCGTGGTCTGGCCGGTCGCATCGATCAGGAACACCTTGGCGACCAGCAGATCGTTCCATGTCCACAGGAACTGGAAGATCGCGAACGAGGCCAAGGCTGGAAAGCTGAGCGGCAGGATTAGTTTGGTGAAAATCTGGAACTCTGTCGCTCCATCGACCCGCGCATTCTCGATCAGGTCGCGGGGCAGCCCGGCCATGTAGTTGCGCAGCAGATAGATCGCCAGCGGCATCCCAAATCCGGTATGCGCGAGCCACACGCCCAGATATCCCTTGGGAATACCGACGCTCAGGTGAAGTTTCAGCAGCGGGATCAGCGCCAGCTGCAGCGGCACAACCAACAGACCAACCACCGCTGCGATCAGCAGGGCACGACCCGGGAAATCCATCCACGCCAGCGCATAGGCTGCAAAAGCGGCGACAAGGATCGGGATAATCGTTGCCGGGATCGTCACCGTGAGTGTATTGAAAAAGGCCTTGCCCATGCTGTCGGTGCTGTCTTCGGCCAGCAGCACCTTATGATAGTTTTGCAACGTGAATTCAGGCGGCAACTCGGCGGTCACAAAGACACGCACGCCGCGACTGCCCGAAAATTCCTCGGTGTTCTCCATCCGGTAATTGCCATCGGCGTCAACCGTGATCGTCCCGCCCTTGCGCAACTCGGCCACCTCACCCGGTTTGAACGCATCGATGGCACGAGAACTGACGCCCCAATTCGAGATTTTGGCCGTCACGCCCGCATCAAACAGGTTGCCCTCGATCACATAGAGCCCGTTTTCCAGCACCTGCGTCTCGGGCGCGGCGCTGCGCAGGGTCAGGTTCTGCTCGGACGGAAACAGCGAGCGCCACCAGCCGCTGGTCGCAATCTGATCCGCCGTTCGGAAGGACGAGATCAGCAGACCCAGCGTCGGAAACACCCACAATACCACTAGTAATACGACCGAGGCATGGACCACCCATCTGAGGGCCGGTTTGGTTCCTGCAATATCGTTCATGCCAGCCCCCTACTTCATCTCTTGGCGCGCATTGCGCACGTTCCAGATCAGGATCGGTGTCACCAGCAACATGATCACCATGGCCGAGGCCGACCCGACACCCCAGTCATTGGCGCGGAACAGCTTGTCGAACATGTAATTGGCCAACACCTGCGTTTCCCATTGCCCGTTGGTCATGGCGAATACGATGTCGAAGACCTTGAGAACGGTGATCGTGATCGTCGTCCACACCACCAGAATGGTTGTCTTGATCTGCGGCACCTTGATCTTGAAGAAAATCTGGAACGGGTTGGCGCCGTCCAGAATGGCGGCCTCGATGGTTTCCTCGGGGATACCGCGCAAGGCGGCAGATAGGATGACCATGGCAAACCCGGTCTGAATCCAGACCAGAACGATCATCAAGAAGAAACTGTTCCAGAACGGGATCGTAAGCCATGTCTGCGGCTCGGTACCGCCGAAGAAGATATAAAGCGCGTTCAGAATGCCGATCTGATCCTGTTCCGCTGGTCTTGTGTCATAGACCAGTTTCCAGATCACCGAGGCCCCGACGAACGAGATTGCCATCGGCATGAAGATCAGCGCCTTGGCCACGTTGCCCCAACGGATACGGTCGGTCAGTTGCGCCACCAGCAGCCCGAACGCGGTCGACATCGCCGGAACCACGATCAGCCAGAGCATGTTGTTGCGCATGGCCTCCCAGAATTTCGGCTCGGCCGCCATCTGGCGATAATTCTCAAGGCCAACCCATTCGTAACCGCCCCCGGGAATGCGATCGGTCAGTGACAGGCGCAGCGTTTCAAACACCGGATAAGCCAGATACAGGCCCAGCGCGAGCATCGCGGGAAACAGGAACAGCCAGGGCCGGATCATGTTGGCGCGGTTGATATTGCGCCCCGCATTCGGGCCGCGCGCCGGGAACAGAACCTTGTCCAGAAACTGGTTCGACAGATAGAAATAGCCCACACAGCCCGACACGCCGATGGCGATGGTCAGCAGGCCTTGAAATGCCGGATGCATGACGCTCTCCGTTGTGAAGGGGAATGGACGGCCCGGCGTACGGGCCGTCCGCTCTCAGACGCGCTTAATCCAGCGCATCCCAGGAGGATTGAATTTCGTCGGCCACGTCCTGAGCGGACTTGCCGCCGGTGTAATCGACCATGCCGGTCCAGAAGGTCCCGGCCCCTACGCCACCCGGCATCAGGTCGGACCCGTCAAACCGAAAGGTGGTCGCACCCAGAAGGATGTCGTTCATCTTCTTCAGCGTCGGGTCCGAGAACAATGAGGTATCGACACCTTTGTGGGGCGTCAGGAAACCGGTCAGCTGCATCCAGATTTCGTGCGCCTCGGGGGATTGCAGGTAAGCAATCAAATCATGCGCGGCAGGGCTGTCGTTGGTAATCGCCCACAGCGTGCCGGCCCCCAGTACCGGGCTGCCCAGATCCTTGCCTTCATAAGCTGGGAAGTAGAAGAAATCGGCGTCCTCACCCACAACAGTGCCTTCGGGGAAGAAGGCGGGGATGAATGATGCCTGACGGTGCAGGTAACATTGCGGCGGTGAACTGAACATGCCCTTGGGGCTGTCGCGGAAATCAGTGGTCGCCACCGCACCGGCGCCACCTGCAACATAGTCGTCATTGCGCGCGAAGGCGCCGAATTCTTCGATGGCTTCGATCACTTTGGGATCATTGAACTTCATCTCGTTCGCGACCCAGGCGTCATAATCTTCAGGCGACTGGGTGCGCAGCATCATGTCCTCGACCCAGTCCGTCGCGGGCCAGCCGGTCGCACCACCAGAGCCCAGACCGATGCACCAAGGCGTCTCTCCGTCGGCGACGATCTGATCGGTCAGCGCCTTGAGCTCTTCCATTGTGATCGGCACTTCATAACCCGCATCCTCGAAATTCTCGGGCACGTACCAGACCAGCGACTTCACATCGACCTTGTAGAAAAAGCCATACAGATGATCCTGACCGTCCGCGCCCGGATAGGTTCCCAGATCGACCCAGGACTGACCGGCGGCATAATTGTCACGAATCCAATCGCCGGTGCTGTCGCTCAACGGGGTCAGAAAACCAGACTTGGCCATGTCCGCCGCAAGGCCCGGCTGTGGGAAGACCGCCACATTCGGCGCTGAACCGGCCTCGGCATCGATTCTGATCTGCTGTTCAAAACTGTCCGATCCGACATAGGCATATTCATGCCCGGTCGCGGCGGCAAAGCCATCCAGCACCGCCTCGACGTTTTCCTGATCCGGCCCCAGCCATGGCCCGAACACAGTGACCTTGTCGGCCTGTGCCGCGCCCGCCATCAGGGCGAACGTGGCCGCGCCTGCGTAAAGCGAGTGTTTCATCAATTCTCCTCCCAATTCTCTCAGCGCAATCTTGGACTCATTTTTCAAAGCGCTTTGAATGGCGCTGTTTATGCGCTAACATTCAAATTGAGTCAACATCCTGCAACCCGAACCCCAATAATATAATATTCTTGCGGATATTCTCAAAACAACTTGACGGAGGCAGAAAATCGCAACATTAAAAAAACTGTCCAAATTTGAAGGCGCTTTGAAAAGCATGAACCTTAAGAAACTCTCGGAAATCCTTGGTCTTTCTCAGACAACCGTCAGCCGCGCACTGAACGGCTATCCCGAGGTGAATGAGAACACGCGCATCCGGGTTCAGGCCGCCGCAGACAAGCATGGATATCGCCCCAACAGCCGCGCCAAGGGGCTGGCGACGGGACGCTCCATGGTGATCGGTCATGTGATTCCCACCTCATCGCGGCACGAGATGGTGAATCCGATCTTCGGGGATTTCGTTGCCGGCGCAGCCCGAAAATACGCCGAGAACAATTATGACATGATGTTCACCCACGCGACCGACACTTCGATCGAGGCGTCCTATCGCAGCCTGTTCAACCGCGGCGCCGTGGACGGCGTCGTGCTGCAAGGCCCCAAGGTGCATGAGCCACGGATTTCCGTGCTGTCCCGGATGGGGGTGCCGTTCATCGTGCATGGCCGTTCGACCGGGGCCGACATGCCGTATGATTGGATAGACGTGAACAACCAACGCTCTTTCGAGCGTGCAACGCGGTTTCTGATCGATCTGGGCCATCGCCGGATCGCGCTGATCAATGGCCTTGAGGAGATGGACTTTGCCCAGCGCCGTCGAAACGGCTATTTGGCAGCGCTTGCCGGGGCCGGGGTCACCCCCGATCCGGCCTTGCTGCGCAGCGCCGAAATGACCGAGATTTACGGCCACCAAACCGCCTGTGAAATGCTGCAACTTGCCGACCCGCCCACCGCCATTCTGGCCTCTTCCATCATCTCGGCAGTCGGTGTCCGGCGCGCATTGGAAGACAACGGGTTGAAGATGGGCCGCGATATCTCGGTCATCGCGCATGACGACGAACTGTCCTACATGCGCAACGGGCAGGACGTGCCGATTTTCACCGCAACACGCTCATCCGTCAGACATGCCGGAGAGCTGGCTGCTGAAATGCTGATCGAACGGATCAACGCACCCAATGATCCACCAAAAACACGCCTGTTGGAGGCTGAGCTGGTTGTCGGCAACTCGACCGGGCCGGCACCGCGAAGGTCTTGATATGAAACATAAACGCTCAGATTTCCCGCAAGATTTCATGTTTGGCGTAGCAACGTCGTCCTATCAGATCGAGGGGCACGCACAGGGGGGAGCCGGGGCGACCCACTGGGACAGTTTTGCCGCCACGCCAGGCAATGTGGCAAACGCGGAGAACGGGGATCTGGCCTGCGATCACTACAACCGGTTCGAGCAGGATTTCGACCTGATCCGGGAGGCCGGATTTGATTGCTACCGGTTTTCCACCAGTTGGGCGCGGGTTCTGCCCGAAGGGCGCGGTCCGGTGAACCAAGAGGGGCTGGATTTTTACGACCGCCTCGCCGATGCGCTGTTGGAACGCGGCATCAAGCCCTGCGCCACGCTCTATCACTGGGAACTGCCCTCGCCGCTGGCCGATCTGGGCGGCTGGCGCAATCGCGATATCGCGGGTTGGTTCGCCGATTTCACGCAGGTCCTCATGGGGCGCATTGGCGACCGGATGCACAGTGTCGCGCCCATAAACGAGCCGTGGTGCGTCAGCTGGCTCAGCCATTTCGAGGGGCACCATGCCCCCGGTCTGCGCGATATCCGCGCCACCGCTCGTGCAATGCATCACGTGTTGTTGGCGCATGGCCATGCGATCCAGACCATGCGCGGCCTCGGCATGTCCAATCTGGGCGCCGTGTTCAATCTGGAATGGGCCGATCCCGCCGACAACAGCACCGGGGCACAGGCCGCCGCGACGCTTTATGACGGGATCTACAACCGCTTCTTTCTGGGCGGCGTTTTCAACAAAGCCTACCCCAAGGACGTTCTGGAAGGCCTCGAACGCCATCTGCCCGAAGGCTGGCAGGACGATTTCGAAACAATTGGCACGCCCGTCGATTGGTGCGGCCTGAACTATTACACCCGCAAGCTGATCGCGCCCGCCGACAGCCCATGGCCTTCGTTGCAAGAGGTGCCCGGCCCGCTGCCCAAAACGCAGATGGGGTGGGAGATCGACCCTGCCGCCCTCTCGCGCTTTCTGATCCGAACCGCAAAGGACCATACCGGCGACCTGCCGATCTATGTCACCGAAAACGGCATGGCGAGTGCAGAGCGGCAACAGGATCAGGACCGGATCAACTATCTTGACCTGCATCTGGCCGAGGTTCGAAAGACGCAGGACCACGGGGTTCCGGTCAAAGGATATTTCGTCTGGTCGCTGCTCGACAATTACGAATGGTCATTTGGGTATGACAAGCGTTTCGGGCTGGTTGATGTGGATTTCGAAACGCTGGAGCGAAAACCCAAAGACTCGTACTACGCCCTGCAAAAGGCGTTAGTACGCGGTTAAGAAGGCCGCCGGCAGGGTTGTCGGCGGCTTTGGGATTATTCGATGAAGGTTCGCGCCAGACGTTCCCGCAGCGGTTGCGCCAGATAGCTGAGCGCGGTGCGTTCGCCGGTGTTCACAAACAGGTCCGCAGGCATCCCCGGAACAAGTTCCAGCGACGCCACTTGTTCGGGCTGCGCCGCATCCAGCCTGATCTGCGCCAGATAATAGGGCTGCCCGGTGCGGTCATCCTCAAGACTGTCTGCCGAGATATCGGTGATCCTGCCGGTCGCCTCGGGCACTTCGCCCTGATCAAAGGCCGACAGGCGCACGCGGGTTGACTGACCGACGAACAGCTTCTCGATATCGGCGGTGTTCACCCGCGCCTCGACGATCAGGGGCTGATCGGCCGGGACAATATCCAGAATGGGCTCGCCGGGGCGGACAACGCCGCCCGAGGTAAAGACCGTCAGGCCCACCACCCGCCCGCTGACCGGAGCCGTGACCGCAACGCGCTTGCGGCGCTCTGTGGCCCCTACATATTTAGGTACAAGCGTGGCCAACTGCGCTTCGACCTGTGCCAATTCGGTCGAGACCGCCTCGGCGCGCTGGGTTTGTTGGCCGATGCTGGTCAGTTGCAGCTCGCTGATCCGGTTGCGCGCCTGCGCCTCTTGCGTGGTCAGAGAGGCTTCGACTCCGATCAAGCGTTCAACCTCGACCCGGCGGCTGTTGACGCGGTTGGCCGCGACCAACCCTTTGCCCTGCAAGGTCTCCAGATTGCCGAGTTCTTCGCGGGTGATGTCCATTTGGCGGTCGTTGGCCTGACGCTGAGCCTGCAGCCCCGCGATCTGATCCCGCAGATTTGCGATCTGCTGATCCAGCAGATTCCGCTCGGCAGTGCGTGTGCGGATTTCGGCATCGAACAGCAGTTTCTGGGTCAGGAAGGCGTCGTCCCAGTCGCGGCTGTCCATAGCAACGCGCATCAAATCGGCGACGTCTGCACGCTCAAACCGGCCCTCAGCACGGATTTGCGCGATCAGACGGGCGCGGCGCACGCTCAGTTCGCCCAACTGGCTTTTGATCACGTCCAGATTGACATCCAGATCGGTGCTGTCGAGTTCAACCAGCGTCTGCCCGGCCTGGACCACATCGCCATCGGTGACCAGAATCCGGCGCACGATGCCGCCGTCCAGATGTTCAACCGTCTTGCGATTGCCCTCGACCACAAAAGACGCCGGGGCCACGACCGCACCGTCGAGTTTCGAGGCAGCGGCCCAATAGACCGAGCCCCCGACAAAACCGGCCACGATCAGCAGGCCGAGGATCACGAAGCCCCTGATACCCGCACCGGGAAGCCTTTGCTCGGCGCGATTATAGTCTTCCAGCCGCAAAAGGCCGTGTTCGGGTGCTTTGTAAATTGCGGGAGTCATTGGGTTGCTCCTTGCTGAATGGCTGGCTGCGCCTGACGCGCGGCGATCTGAGGGTGATCCTTCGACGGCAGGCCGGTTTGCTGGCGCGGGCGCAGAATTTCGTCCTTGTCGCCAAAGCCGGTCTGCGATCCCTTGCTCAGCGTCAGGACCTTGTTCACCGCCTGCAAGGTACTGGGACGATGGGTCATTACGAATGTGATGCCCCCCCGTGCGCTGGCAGCGCTGATGGCGTTGCGCAGGGCAAGCTCGCCTTGCGCGTCCAAATCCGAGTTTGGCTCATCCAGCACCAGAATGAACGGATCGCCATACAGTGCGCGCGCCAGGGCAATGCGCTGGCGTTGACCACCGGACAGGTGGAACCCGTTGCCCAGTTGCGTGTCATAGCCATCGGGCAGGTTGCTGATCAGTCCATGCACATCGGCGGCCACGGCGGCCTCGAACACCTTGGCGTCGTCGACCGAGGTCGAAAACCGCGCAATGTTTTCGCGGATCGTGCCGTCGAACAGCTGCACATCCTGCGGCATGTACCCGATCATCTGACCCAGTTCCTGCGGGTCCCACTTTGCCATCGGCGTCCCGTCCAGCCGGATCGCGCCGCGCTGAGGGGTCCAGATGCCCGCCAACATCCGCGCCAATGTGCTCTTGCCCGAGCCGCTGTGGCCGATCACGGCCATCACGTCCCCCGCCGATAGGGCGAACTCGATACCCCCGATGGTGGCGTTGCGGGCCAATGGCGGCCCGGCCTGAGAAATCATAGCATTGACCGAGAGTTGCGGGCGCGGCAGTGCCAGCCGTTTGGGCTTTGCGGGAAAGGCTTCGTCAAGGGTTCGCAGGTTCTTGTAGGACCCACGTGCCGCCAGAAGGCCGCGCCACTGGCCGATCAGCTGATCGATAGGGGCCAGGGCACGCGCCAGAACGATGGTCGCGGCGATCATCATACCCGCCGTGGCCTGTCCGGTGATGGCCAGCGCCGCACCCAGCCCCAACATGCCCGACTGCAGCGCCATGCGGATTGTTTTGGACAAAACAGAAAAGCTGGCGATCCGGTCAGATACGCGGGTCTTCAACCCGTGCGCCTCGTGTTGCAGAGCTGTCCAGCGACGGGCGAGATCACCATTCATCCCCATCGCATGGACAAGCTCTGCATTTTGCTCACTTGTGGTGAACAAAGCGTCGGACCTGCCGCGCGCGCGGGATGCGTCCTGCATGACGCCAGCGGCGCGCGCGTTGTTGATCAGGGCCAGAATTGTAAGGATCAGCGCCCCGGCAAGGCCCAGCGCGCCCAGGTAGGGGTGCAACATGTAAAGCACCGCCAGATAGATCGGAATCCACGGTGCATCGAAAAACGCGATCAACGTGGCCCCCGAGATGAAATCGCGCAGTCCGGCGATATCCGCGGCCGGGTTGTCTGCGGCCGAGGAATTGCCCTGCAGACGGCGGCGGATCGAGGCCTGCAGCAGCGGCGCACCGATCTTCAGTTCGAACCGGGCCCCCAGCCGGTTCAGGATGCGCATCCGCATCAGATCCAACAGGCCAGTGACGATGAATACACCGCCCAGCAGCAGGGTCAGGGCGATCAGGGTATCCATGTTCTGGCTGGTCAGCACACGGTCATAGACCTGCAGCATGTAAAGCGGACCTGCGAGCATGAGAAGATTGAGGACAAGGCTGAAAAAGCCGATGGCGATAAAGCCGCCCCGCAGCGAGGCCCAGGCTGTTTTGACGGAAGATTTTTTCTGAAACATGACGGTGATCTCTTTTCAGGATGGAAGGGTGGCGACTTGCGGCGCCACCCCATTGGGTCAGTGATCAGACAACAAAGTCGTCGTCAGTCAGATCCGAGGCATTGATGCCGACCAGACGCACCGAGTTGTCGGACGAGAAGGACAGCAGCGCGTCGTTTCCGTCTTGTTCGATGGTCAGGTTGTCGCGGAAATCCGGTCCGAAATCGGTAAAATCCAGTCGGTCGATGCCGGTCTCGTATTCCTCGACCACGTCGTTGCCGAACTCACCTTCGAAGATCAGGATGTCTTCTCCGGCGCCACCAATCAGGATATCATTGCCGCCCTCACCATTCAGGATGTCATCCCCGGCCTGACCGCGCAGAACGTTGTCGCCCGAGTTACCCGACAGGATGTCGTTACCGCCATTCGGGCTGTTCACATTGTTCGAGCCGCTGATGTTTTCGAACCCGTACACCTGATCCAGCGTGGCCCCGTCCGGCGCGTTGACCGTGGCGATACCGTTGCCGTCCTCGTCGAGGTCCAGAACAACGCCCGGCCCCGCCGAGAACAGCGCGGTGTCGTTGCCCGCGCCACCGATGATGATATCCGCCCCGCCGAACGAGTGGATGACATCGTTACCCCCGGCACCGTCGAGCACGTTGAACTCGTTGTTGCCAAGGATCAGGTCATCGCCCTCGGACCCGATCACGTTTTCGAAGTCATCGACCTCGGCCAGGACCTCGCCGAACTGGATGATAGCACCGTCCTGCGGACCTACGTCGCCGACTACCAGAGGGCTGGGTACCGGACCACTGAGATCCAGATCGATCGCCACACCGTCAAAACCCGACAGGTCAATCGTGTCGCTATCACCCGAACCGACAACCCGTTCGATCGAGCTGAGGATGTCCGTCTCGATCTGGTTGTCGATGACGTCTTCGCCGATGACACCGGTTCCGCCGGTAGCGTCCACATCCAGCGTCGCGCCTGCATCGACCAGCGTGTCCTGAACAACCGGGCCGTTCTGACCAGCCGGTGCATTATGCAGGTGGATGGCTGAAACAACACCCGGGATCGGGGTTTGCAGATCGGCTTCGTTCAGGCCGGTGACGCTCAGGTCGCTGGAATAGGTGACCTCGCCGGTATGCAGGTTCTGGACCACGACCGCCGTGGCGAAGCCGGTAGCATTGCTGTCCGACAGCGGCCCGGGCTCTTGCGCCGCATCCAGCGGACCGCTGAGCGTCAGGGTGCGGATACCGTCCACGGTTTCGTCGCTTTGAACCAGCAACTGGCCACGGATCTCTCCAGCCGGGAAGTCGGTCGTGTGGATGTTGTAATACAGGTTGTTTGCAGCAGCCTGCTCCACAAAGGCAGCGCCATCCGCGATGGCCGACCCGAACTGGCCGGGTGCGGTCACGGTCTGGTTGACGACACTGACGTTGAAGCCGGTGTCACGCACGGCGGTTCCGTTGCCATTGGCATCGAGGCTGACTTTGACCGACACATCCAGATCCGAGAAATCTGCGGTGTCAAAACCTTCGCCACCTTCGATGAAGTCGTTTCCAAGGCCACCGACGATCACGTTGTCACCCTGACCGGCGATCAGAACGTCATCCCCCGCGCCGCCGTCGACGACACCGTTGATCCGACCGAAGTCCACAACGATGTCGTCTCCGGCACTCAGCAACACATTACCATTTACCACACCTTCGTCATCGTTGACGAATGTCACTGAGCCCGCCTCGGTCGCGTCAATCGCATTGACCCGACCCGAGATTTCACCTTCGTTGACGATGGCACCCAGAAGGTTCAGACCACCGTCGATACGGATACCCGCCGCTGCGTCACTGTCCTGGGAACCTGCGATCAGCCCGTCATTCTGCACCAGACCGGCAAAGCTGGCGTCTTCGACATTGCTGAACAGGCGCAGACCGTCGCCGACCTGGTTGCCTTCGATGGCATCGCCGCGCCCCTGGAAGGTGCCTTCATTGAAGATCGCAGCCGAGACCACGTCGCCATCCACGTCACCGGTTTGCAGCGAAACGGCCGAGCCGTTGTTGCCAAGTCCCGCATCCACCAGACCGGTATTGGTGAAAGTATAATTGTCGGCGGTACCGTCGGCGTAGACGGTCCCGTTGCGCTGGTTGCCAGCGCCCAGAATGTCGCCTTCGTTGCGCACATCCAGACCGAACCCGTCAATGTTCAGCGCGCGGCTGTCCGAGAACACGGTGCCGGTGTTCAGGAACTGACCGCCAGAGTGATCGCCGGTTCCGAAATACACGCCGTTCTGAATGCCCGCGATCAGGCCTGCATTGGTCAACGTGCCTTTGAAGTTCACGCCATTGACGACGCGCAGACCGGCAACGGTGCCGTTGGCCCCTTCCGACAGGATCGTGCCGGTGTTGGTGATGGTGGCGTCGGTCGTGCCGGTATTGCCGACATTGCCGATCCGCACGCCGTCGCCTGCCAGACCAACATTGGCAGCGGCATTGCCTCGACCGATGATGATGCCGTCATTGTCCAGCTCAAACGTGTTGGTGCCATCCTCGGCCCCGCCAATCTCGACCCCAAAGCCCGAGCCCTGATTGTGCTCGCCCGCGTCGATCACGCCGTTGGCCAGATTGCGGACCGAGAAATCGTCCGCCGTGCCATCGGCATAAACGGTGCCGTTGCGCAGATCGTCGGTGCCCAGAATGACGCCACCGTTGATCAGATCCACGCCGGTGCCGTCGATATTCACCGCGCGGCTGCCCGACTGGATGGTGCCGAAGTTCAGAACATCCAGATCATGCTCGGCATTGCCGATGTACAGGCCATTGCGCGCGCCTTCGATCACACCGGTCGAGGTGTTCACGATGCGGCCTTCCGAATTGGCACCATCGGCAATGCGGATACCGCCTGCGGTGCCCTGATTGCTGTCGGACGAGATCAGACCGCTGTTGTTGATATCGATCTCGGCAATGGTGCCCTCGGCCCCGTTGTTGATACGAATACCGTCACCAGCGCCCGGCGTGTTCGACGCTTCCTGACCACGACCCTGAATGGTCGCGCCAAAACCGTTGAAAATGGCATTCGACACCCGGTCGCCTGCCTCGTCGCCCACTTGCAGCGAGATACCGGCACCGAAGTTGCCCACGCCTGCGTCGATGGTACCGCCCGAGAAGTTGCTGATGCTGATATCCTCGGCGGTCGAGTTGGTATAGATCGTACCATTGCGCTGATTTCCGGTGCCGATAATGTCACCAAAGTTGCGAACGCTGACGCCTTCGCCCTGAATGTCCACCGCGCGACTGTCGGATGAGATCACTCCACCACGGAAGTTGTCCAGACGGCCCGAGCTGCCTGCGCCCGCGAACTGAACGCCATTAAATTCACCCGCAATCTCACCGAAGTTGCGGATATCGGCGCTGCCCGAGACCTGAATGCCGGTGGCCAGCGCGTCTGGGCCCGAATTGGCCTCGATGCTGCCGGTGCGGAAGTTGAATACCTGTGCATCCTCACCTTCGACCGATACGGCGGCTGCGGCGTTGTTGGTGGTGATCTGACCAAAGTTCAGAAGTCGGGCAAAATCATTGTCCAGCAGATAGGCTGGCGTGTTATCGACGACAGTTGCCTGAAAGAATCCGTTGGACAGTGTCTGCCCGTCGCGGACAGTTTCCTGGGCCAGTGACGAGGTCGTCAACAATCTGGCGCGCAAGGATACGAGAAAGTCGGAAAGCATTGGGGATCTCCCTGCATGAGTTCAAATCGGACGGACATCAAACCGGGGCCGTTTGTCCGCGTTCTCATCAGTTGCCGATCGCGCAGAGCCTTTTGAAATTCTTCCTTCGAATGGGGTGTATAACCTGCGCGAATAGTCACGTGATCCGCGAGATTGAAGGAATTTTATTCGTTGTTTTACTGATACTTGATGCGATAGGGCAGGTGCCGAAATCTTATTCGGTGACAGGTTTTCACAAATAGTTTGGCCCTTGTTACGCCCTGCAGCGAACATGCGCGGACATCGTCAGGCGATACCAGATCATAAGACCCGGGCTTCAGCAGTCGGAAGGGACCGGTTTCTTGACCAGATTCGCGTTGCGCGATGCAACGGTACCCTGCGGCGGGTCCAGATGAATATGCTTGCCCATCGCCTCGATGATCTCGGGGTCTGGATACTGCGGCCGGGTCAGCGCCCCCAGTTCCCGCATGTTCCCCTTGTCATCGAAGGGCAGAAAGGTCAGGCCAAACCCGTCGCGTTTGAACTGTTCGGCAGCGATGGCATTGACCATCGTGCAGGCCTCGCTTTGCGCCACATAGCGGCACACGGTTTCAAACCGGGCGGTGGTGACGTCAATGCCGGTCTCTTCCGCCACCGTTTCAGACGGCTTTGGCAGGTCCTGCTCAAGATCATAGCCGAAGGAGATTGGAAACCGGATCAACTGATCCGCCGGAACCTCATGCGCCCAGATACTGGTTCTGCGGCTCAGCGGGTGGCCCTTGCGCATCCCAAGATACAGCGGTTCGAGCCAGAGCGAAGTGAAATCCAAAGGTCGGGTTGAGCCGCGATAGATGTGATCGAAGCTTTTGCGTGCGATAAAGGCCATGTCGACGGAACGATCCTCGACCATCCTGGCCAGGGCGACGGGATATTCTTCGACGATGATGATCTTGCGATCCGGGGCCACCTGCGCGAACAGCGCGCGGAAATAGCGCGACAGATACGCAGCCAGGGTCGGTGTCATGCCCAAACGAATGGGCGGCAGCTCGGTCGTCTGGTGGCGACGCGCCAGGTCTCCGATACCATCCACGATCTCGACCACCTGCTGAGCGTGGGCAATCAGCTCCTGACCAAAACCGGTCAGATGAACGCCGTCTTTGCCGCGCTCGAAAATCGCAACCCCAAGTTCGGTCTCAAGCTTCCTGATCTGGTTCGACAATGCAGGCTGGCTGACCGCCACCGCCTGCGCGGCCCGCGTAAAATTCTGATGCTCGGCCACAGCAATAACGTATTGAAGATCGCGAAAGTTCATATCTTGTGGCTCAAATCAGTGTTTTGCCAGTGCGCGGACACGCCAACGCCGATCGGCTGGACGTCGCATCAAGCCTGCCCGCGTCACATCGGCGGGGCAACCTTCTTTCGCTCAGGTCTCAGATTTGTGAGGCGCTGTGTATCGCCCGGCAAATGCGGCGCGGCGCTTAAGGCAACGTCATCAGAGGCGCATCCCGCTGCACTTGAATATCCTGCGTTCCACCGGGCGAAGAAAGCTGAACCGTCAATTGCTGCGCGTCCGTGAACCGTTCGAAATAGGCAAACCGAATTGTTGTCAGCACCGCAATATCTTCACATTGCAGCAGGTAGTCGGCGTGAAACTCGTGATGGTCTGCACCGTCCCCGGACGGTTCTTCCTGCCCGAACGCATCCCCGACCAGCGCCACATTGGCCGAAGCGGTCATACACCCGGCCTCGGGCGGGATCTCGAATATTGTCAGCGGTTTTGACAGATCAGAGATCGCGTCGGCAACGCGCGACCGGTCCTCATCATTGTAGGTGGGATGTTCGAAGCCTACGATATCTGTTCCGGGCACTTTCAGGGCCAGCGTGATCTCATTTCCCAAAACCGACATCTCTAACCGCCCGACCTGATGGGTGTGCGTACTGGATGAACTGGCTTCCTGCGCCATCAAGCCGGCAGGAAGAAGAAAAAGAGAAACGGCCACACTCTTCATAACAATCACCACCAAAAACACCGCGTATTTTAGCCAATTTGTAGCGTCACGCAATAATGACACGGCCTTTCCGCCCTCCCCATTTATGGCGGGGTTCAATTGGGAGGTATTTCCGACAATAAAACTCAGGTTGACATTGTTGACTAATTCTATCAAGTAATTCCCTGTCCGTTCTGCCTTGGTGCAGGGCCCGCAAACAGATATTTCAGAAAGACCAAACCCCATGACCAGATTGTACGCCGCGACCAGCGCCCTGACCTTGTCCATCGCAGGTGCAGCCGCAGCCGAGGCGCCCTTAAAATCCGATGTCCTGAGCACTTATGCCAACATCGCCGAAGCGAAATACGAAGACAGCCTGATCGCCGCAAAGTCGCTGCAATCTGCGGTGAACGCGCTGATCTCCGGCCCGTCGGACGCAACCCTGAACGCCGCGCGCGCCGCCTGGATCGCAGCCCGCGTCCCCTATCAGCAGACCGAGGCCTATCGCTTTGGCAATGCCATCGTCGACGACTGGGAGGGTAAAGTGAACGCCTGGCCGCTGGACGAAGGACTGATCGATTACGTGGACGCCTCGTATGGTGGCCCCAGCGATGAAAACGAATTCGCCGTTCTGAACGTCATCGCCAACCCCAGCTTTGATCTGTCGGGCGAAACCATCGACGCTGCCGAGATCACCCCGGCGCTGCTGTCCGACACGCTGCACGAGGCGGACGGGATCGAGGCCAACGTGGCGACCGGATATCATGCCATCGAATTCCTGCTGTGGGGTCAGGACCTGAACGGCCACGACGCAGGCGCGGGCAACCGTCCCTACACCGACTATGTTCAGGGTGAAGACTGCACAAATGGCAATTGCGACCGCCGCGCCCAGTATCTGAGCGCCGCAACCGAACTGCTGATCAGCGATCTGGAATGGATGACCGCACAGTGGGCCGAAGATGGTGAGGCCCGCACGGCCCTGACCGCAGACGAAACCGCCGGTGTCAGCGCCATTCTGACCGGCATAGGCTCATTGTCCTATGGCGAACAGGCGGGTGAGCGTATGCGCCTTGGCCTGATGCTGAACGACCCCGAGGAAGAGCATGACTGCTTCTCGGACAACACCCATAACAGCCACTACTATGATGGCCTTGGTATCCAGAACGTCTATCTGGGCAGCTATACCCGCATCGATGGTACTCCGGTTTCGGGCGCATCGCTGTCGGATCTGGTCACCGCAACAGACCCGGCGCTGGATATCGAGATGAAGGCGAAGCTGGCCAACACCATGCAGGCTCTGGGCCGTATCAAATCGACTGCCGAGGGCGGTTTTGCTTATGATCAGATGCTGGAGCGCGGCAACGAAGGCGGCGAAGCGCTGATCATGGGCGGCGTTAACGGGCTGGTCGATCAGACCAAGACCATCGAGCGCATCGTGTCCACGCTGGAGCTTGACCAGATCGAGTTCGAAGGCTCGGACAGCCTGGATGATCCCAATGCGGTATTCCAATAAGCCCTGAACCTGCCCGGGGGCCAATACGCCCCCGGCGCGATCTGGCCGCCGAAACTGAGGCCAGAGCCATTTACCAGGAAGCGCGCAAATACTGCCGGGAAGCCGGTGGCTATGAGTCGATGTCATTGTTCGAGAACTTGATGTCGGATGAAGAGAGCCATATCGATTTCCTTGAAACGCAGTTCGACCTCTTTGAAAGGATCGGCGAAGCCAGCCATGCGCAACTCAACACATTCAAGATGGACGAAGGCGGGTAAGCTTGCCCTTATTTTGGTGGCCGCACTGGCGGCCGCCCCTGCACAGGCGGCTGAATCCGCAGAAACCGAGCTGCGGGACCTCCACCTCAACACTCTTCCCAGAACTGATGAAGAACGCGCCCGAATCGATGCGGCAACGACGGCGCCCGTGGATTTCAGCGCTCCTCAGGCGTTTGAGGCACTATCGGCGGGGGCTGCCACGGTTCGCGTGCGCTCTAACGCGGATGCATTCTCGCACCCTTCGGCCAATATTAGTTTCGAACAGGAACTGGATTTTAAGGTCGGCAACGGGCTGTTCAAGAAGATCTGGGTCTCTTCGCCTTCGTCGACATTGGCGTCAGATGGGCTGGGGCCTTTGTACAATGCCCGGTCCTGCCAGCGCTGCCATATCAAGGACGGGCGCGGGCATACGCCGAACGGGCCGGATGACAATGCGGTGTCGATGTTCCTGCGCGTCTCGATCCCCGGCGCGCCCGAAGATGCCCCGGCTGAAATCGCCGGCTATATCGCCACCTTGCCCGAACCGACCTATGGCGGGCAGATGCAGGATTTCGCGCTGGCGGGACATCCGGCGGAATACCGGTTGGACATCACCTATGAGGAACTTGAGGTGGAGCTATCTGATGGCGAGACCGCATCGCTGCGCCAACCAACTTATGAAGCCGCCGATCTGGGCTATGGCCCGCTTCACCCCAAGGCGATGCTCAGCCCCCGTGTTGCACCGCAGATGATCGGGCTTGGGCTGCTGGAATCGATCCCGGTCGAGGATCTGCTGGCCAAGGCCGATCCCGGGGATGCGGATGGCGACGGCATCTCGGGTCGCCCCAATATCGTCTGGTCGACCGAGTTTGATGCCCCCATGATGGGCCGCTTTGGTCATAAGGCGGGGATGCCCACAATCATGGAGCAGTCCGCCGCCGCCTTTGCCGGAGATATCGGTATTTCAAGCCCGCTGTTTCCCGCGCCCCATGGCGACTGCACGGCGCGACAGAACAATTGCATCAGCGCCCCGCATGGCGACGATGATGCACGTGGCAGCGAAATTGGCCAGGTCGGTATGGACCTCGTCGCCTTCTACAGCCGCAATCTGGGCGTGCCTGCGCGGCGCGACATCGATGACCCGCAAGTGCTGCGCGGCAAAGAGGTATTTTACACCACCGGCTGCGCCTCATGCCATACGCCTGCCTATGTCACCCATCGCATGGCCGACCGGCCCGAGCACAGTTTTCAACTGATCTGGCCCTATACCGACCTGCTGCTGCACGACATGGGCGAAGGGCTGGCGGACAACCGGCCCGAGTCGCGCGCGACGGGTCGCGAATGGCGCACGCCGCCCCTGTGGGGGATTGGCCTGACCGAGCGGGTGTCCGGCCATACCCAGTTTCTGCACGACGGGCGGGCGCGTTCGCTGCTCGAAGCGGTCCTCTGGCACGGGGGTGAGGCGCAGGCGGCCCGTGATACCGTGGTGTCGATGCCCAAACCCGACCGCGACGCCCTGATCCGTTTTCTGGAAAGCCTCTGACATGCGCACCCTATCGCTTGTGACCGCCCTGTTGCTGCCGCTGGCGGGTTACGCGCAGGACCGCGCGCCGATCCTGATGGACGCGGCCGAAAGCCACATCCTGCCACGCTTTGCCGGTCTGGCCGGGGCGACCGAGGCGTTGTCGAACGCGGCGCAGGCCGATTGCGCACCCGCCTCTGCCGAGCTGCGCGCCGCCTATAACGCAGCCTTCGACACCTGGATTTCTGCCAGTCACCTGCGTTTCGGCCCGACCGAGGTCGATGATCGCGCCTTTGCTCTGGCCTTCTGGCCTGACACCAAGGGGTTCACGCCCAAAGCCCTGTCCGGATTGATCGCCGCTGAAGACGAGGCCATCAAAGACCCGGATGCCTTCGCCGAGACCTCAATCGCCGGTCGGGGGTTCTTTGCGCTGGAACGGATGCTTTATGATCCTGCGATGGATGAACAGGGCAGCGCCGCATATCGCTGCGCGTTGATCCGCGCCATCACCACCGATATTGACCGAAACGCCGATACCATCAACGCCGATTGGCAAAGCTACGCACCGCAACTGACGGTACCGGGCGAAGACAGTCCTTATCGTACAGGCGACGAAGCGATGCAGGAACTGTTCAAAGCGCTGACCACCGGCCTGCAATTTACCTCGGACACACGGCTTGGCCGCCCGCTTGGCAGTTTCGACCGGCCGCGCCCGAAACGGGCCGAGGCGCGGCGGTCCGAGCGCTCTCTGCGCCATGTGGAACTGTCATTGATCGCCCTGCGTGATCTGGCCGCAAGGCTGTCCTTCGATCATCCTGACATCGCCGCCGATCTGGACGCGGCATTCGCAAAGGCGATTGCGCAGGCAGAGCGGCTGGATGATCCGGCCCTTGCCGGGGTCGCAGAACCGCAAGGCCGCTTCCGCGTCGAAGCGCTAAAGCAGTCGATCGACGATATTCGCACCATCGCCGCAACCGAGCTTGGCCCGACCCTTGGCATCAGCGCCGGTTTCAACTCGCTGGACGGGGACTGAGGTATGACCAGCCGTCGCGGATTTCTCGCCGGTCTGGCCGCCGCCACCATCGCGCCGATTAGGGGATGGGCCGCCGCGGGCTCACCAGATTACCTTGCTGCGGCGCTGTTTCCCGATGGCTCTTATCGTTTGGCCGGGCTGGACGCCGAAGGGACAATCCTGTTCAGTCAGACACTGCCGGATCGGGGCCATGCCGCAGCAGCCCACCCGCACAAGGCACAGGCAATTGCCTTTGCGCGCCGCCCCGGCACTTTCGCGCTGGTCATCGATTGCACCAGCGGCGAAAAGCTGCGTCAGTTGCAGGCCCCGGCGGGACGCCATTTCTATGGCCACGGCGTGTTTTCGGCAGACGCCGCGTGCTTTTTCACCACCGAGAATGATTATGAAGTCGGGGAAGGCGTGATCGGCGTCTGGGACGGGAACAGCTACGAGCGGTTGGGCGAATTCCCCTCGGGCGGCGTCGGCCCGCATGACATGCGGCTGATGCCGGACGGCAAATCTCTGGTCATCGCCAATGGCGGCATCGAGACCCACCCGGATATGGGGCGCAGCAAGCTAAACCTGCCAGTGATGGAACCCCGGCTCAGCTATCTGGACCTGTCGGGTTCAGTTCTGGAACAGGTGACCCTGCAACCAGAACTGCACAAGAATTCAATTCGGCATCTGAGCGTGCGGGCTGACGGTCTGGTTGGCTTTGCCATGCAATGGCAGGGGGCAAAGACTGAATACCCGCCCCTGCTGGGTCTGCACCGTCGGGGCGGTACAGCGCGATTGCTATCTGCGCCAGAGGATCGGCAGAGCAGATTGCAGGGATACGCGGGAAGCATCGCCTTCGCGGCCAGCGGCGACACCATCGCGATCACCTGCCCTCGCGGCGATACGCTGCACTATTTCGACGTCGAAAGCAGCGCGTTTTCGGGCGCGGTGGCTCAGACCGACGTGTGTGGACTGGGCGCTGGCCGGAACGGATTGGTCTTTACAACCGGTACCGGAGCGTTCGGTACGCTTGACCGGGGCACGGATAAAATCACTGTGCGCAACCGGTGCCAATGGGACAACCACCTGATCCCCATCCGTTCTTTCGCATGAAATTCGGCATTCGCTGTCACATAGTTTACACTTGGAAGAATCAAACTGCTGCCGTATTGGCGGGCGCGAAACTGGTACGCTCACGTTAAGGACCGACTTGATTGAAACACACGCCCGACGCACCGCATTCCATCTACGGGGTTGAGAAATGGGGCCGGGGCCTCATCGAGGTGACGGAGCAGGGCGAGATCGGTCTGCGCAATCCGATGGTGCCCGAGGCGGACGCCATCAGCCTGCCCGGCATTCTCAGCGATCTGGACGACCGCGGCATCAAAGCCCCGATGGTTCTGCGCGTGACATCCTATCTGGAACACGAAATCGCCCATCTGAACGAAAGCTTTGCCGAGGCAATTGCGCGCGTGGGGTACAAGGGCAGCTATCGCGGCGTCTTTCCGATCAAGGTAAACCAGCAGGCGCAGGTGGTCGACCGGATCGTCGAGTACGGCAAGACCTACAATTACGGGCTTGAGGCCGGATCAAAGCCGGAACTGGTCGTGGCCCTGGCACATCGTCTGGCCCCCGAAGCGCTGATCGTCTGCAACGGCGTCAAGGATGCCGAGTTCATCCAACTGGCGATCCTGTCCCGTAAAATCGGGTTCAATACTGTCATCGTGCTGGAAAGCCCGAAAGAGGCCGACACGGTGATCGAGGTTTATAACGAATTGGGCATCGAACCGCTGATCGGCGTGCGGGTAAAACTGACCAATCAGATCAGCGGCAAATGGGAAGAAAGCTCGGGCGACCGCTCGGCCTTTGGCATGAATACCGACCAACTGGTCGCCACGGTGGACAAGCTGAAAGCAGCCGGTTTGCTGCATTGCCTGAAACTGCAACACTCGCATCTGGGATCTCAGGTGCAGGACGTCAACGACGTGCGCCGCGCCGTGGGCGAGGCGTGCCGCTATTACACCGAACTGACACGTGAGGGTGTGCCGCTGACCCATCTGGATCTCGGCGGCGGCATGGGCGTGGACTATACCGGCGAGAAAAAGGCGGCAGAGAACTCGATCAACTACACGGTTGAGGAATATTGCGCCAACGTGGTGGAAACCGTCGCCTACGCGATGGACGAAGCCGAAATCGCCCATCCCACGCTGGTAACCGAAAGCGGCCGCGCAGTGGTGGCGACATCCTCGATGCTTCTGTTCAATGTGCTGGAAAGCACACTCTATGACGCGCCCAACGGCCCCGAGGTTGAGGCGGACGATCACCATCTGGTCTCGGACCTTGCCGCCGTGCATGGTTATTTGTCCAGCGACCGGTTGCAGGAATGCTGGAACGACGCCACATTCTATCGCAACGAGCTGCGCGCGCTGTTCCGCCGCGGCTATGTTGACCTGCGGCAGATGGCCCGCGCCGAACGCATCTACCTGTCGCTGATGTCCCGCCTCAAGGCGCTGGCTGCCAGTGACGATCTGGAAACCGATCTAGATGACCAGCTTGAGAAGGTAGCAGATATCTACCACTGCAACTTTTCGCTGTTTCAATCGCTTCCGGATGTCTGGGCTATCGACCAGTTGCACCCGATCGTGCCGCTGCAAAGGCTGAACGAAACCCCCGACCGCCGCGCGGTGCTGTCCGACATCACCTGCGACAGCGACGGCAAGATCGACCGGTTCATTCTGGCCGATGGCGTCTCGCCCAGCCTGCCGGTGCATTCCCTACCCGAGGACGACGAATACTTCATGGGCGTTTTCTTCGTCGGCGCTTATCAGGAAACGCTGGGCGATCTGCACAACCTGTTCGGCGATACCAACGTGGTCACCATCGACCTGCGCGCAGACGGAGGCTTCGACCTGCTGCACGAACAAGAGGGCGATACGATTTCCCAGGTCATGTCCTATGTTGAATTCGACCCGCAGGATTGCGTCGCCGCCTTCCGCAAAATGGTGGACGAGGCGATTTCGACCGGTACTCTGAAAGCCAAGGACCGCAAAACCCTGATGAGCGCCTACCGCGACTCGATCAACGGCTACACCTATTACGAATAAGAGGAGAGACACCATGGGCAAAACACTGGTTGTCGGCGCAGGCGGCGTATCCCACGCCGCTGTGCACAAGATGGCGATGAACTCGGACATCTTTACCGAAATCACTCTGGCCAGCCGCACGAAATCGAAATGCGACGCCATCGCCAAAGCGGTAAAAGAACGTGTGGGCGTCGACATCAAGACTGCCGAACTGGACGCGTACAAAGTCGCGGACACCGTGACGCTGATCAAGGACACCGGGGCCGAGATCCTCGTGAACCTCGCCCTGCCCTATCAGGATCTGGTGCTGATGGACGCCTGCCTTGAGGCCGGTATCCACTATCTCGACACCGCGAATTATGAGCCCGAGGATGAGGCCAAGTTCGAATACCACTGGCAGTGGGCCTATCAGGAACGGTTCAAAGAGGCCGGGCTAACCGCTATCCTCGGCTCGGGCTTCGATCCGGGTGTGACCAGCGTGTTCGCCAAATGGCTGAAGAAGCACAAGCTGGATACGATCCGTCAGATCGACGTGCTGGATGCCAATGGCGGCAGCAACGATCAGGAATTCGCCACCAACTTCAACCCCGAGATCAACCTGCGCGAAGTGCTGGCCGAAGTGCGCCACTGGGAAAATGGCGCGTGGCAGCACAGCCCGGCGATGACCCACAAGGTCGAATTCGACTTCCCCGCCATCGGCCTCAAGAACATGTACCTGATGTATCACGAGGAACTGGAATCGCTTTCGACCCACTTCCCCGAGATCGAGCGCGCTCGCTTCTGGATGACCTTCGGCGATGCCTACATCACCCACGCCAAAGTGCTTGAAAACGTGGGCATGACCCGCATCGATCCGGTGATGCATGACGGTAAGGAAATCATCCCGATCCAGTTCCTGAAAACCCTGCTGCCCGATCCCGGCGATCTGGGCGCGGAGACCAAGGGCAAAGCCTGCATCGGTGACATCGCCACAGGTCAGGCCAAGGACGGCTCGGGCGAGAAAACCTATTACATCTACAACATCTGCGACCACGAGGAATGCTACGCCGAGGTCGGCTCCCAGGCCGTCAGCTACACCACCGGCGTCCCCGCCATGATCGGCGCGGCGCAAGTCCTGAAAGGCAACTGGCGCGATCCCGGCGTCTGGAACATGGAACAGCTCGACCCGGATGATTTCATGGACATGCTGAACGAACACGGCCTTCCTTGGCAGGTCCACGAACTCGACGGCCCGGTCGAATTCTGATCCGCCGTAGCTCCATCTGGCTAATAATATCCCGGGGGTCCGGGGGCAGCGCCCCTGGCCTCTCCAAAACTCGGAGACGCCGGATATGTCCGACATGATGACCACACAGGCCGGAGATGCCGGAGCCTTCCGCAATTTCGACCTGACCCGCGTTCCCACGCCCTGTTTCGTGGTCGACGAAAAAGCGGTCGAACGCAACCTGACCATCCTATCCGATATCGGCGCCCGCTCAGGCGCGCATGTGCTCGGCGCGCTTAAGGCGTTTTCGATGTTCTCGCTGGCCCCTTTGGTTCGCCAGCACCTCGGCGGCACTTGTGCCAGTGGTATCTACGAGGCACGTCTGGGCCGCGAAGAATATGGTGGCGAAGTTGCAACCTTCTGCGCCGGATACAAAGACGCGGATATCGACGACATCCTGTCCCTGTCCGACCACATCATCTTCAACTCTCCGGCGCAAAAGGACCGGTTCCTCGCCAAGGCCCAAGCCGCAAACGTTCAGGTCGGCCTGCGCATCAACCCGGAACATTCCGAAGGCGAGATACCGAAATACGACCCCTGCGCGCCATGTTCGCGGCTGGGAACGCCGGTCAGTCAATTGACTGCGGAAGCTCTGCACGGGGTCGACGGCCTGCACATGCATACGCTCTGCGAACAGGGGTTCGAACCTCTGCAACGCACTTGGGCTGCGGTCGAGCCGAAACTCAAACCCTTCCTCGACCAGCTCAAATGGTTGAATTTCGGCGGTGGCCACCACATCACCCGCGACGACTATGACCGCGACGGGCTGGTGGCGTTCCTCAAGGATATCCGCGAAACATATGACATCGACGTCTATCTCGAACCCGGCGAAGCGGTGGCTCTGGACGCGGGCATTCTGGTTGGTGAAATCCTCGACCTGCCGACCAATGGCATGACCCTAGCGATCACCGATATATCAGCCACCTGCCACATGCCCGACGTGATCGAGGCCCCCTATCGCCCCGCCCTGCTGGACGAGGCCGAGGCGGGCCACACCTACCGGCTGGGTGGTCCTTCCTGCCTGGCGGGCGATGTGATCGGCGACTACACTTGGGACCAGCCATTGCAGATCGGTCAACGCTTTGCCTTCCTCGATCAGGCGCATTACTCGATGGTCAAGACCAACACGTTCAATGGTGTGCCCCTGCCCACCATTGCCCTGTGGAACAGCGAAACGGACGAACTGAAGATCATCAAGCAGTTCGGCTATGACGACTTCAAAGAAAGACTCTCATGAGCATTTTCCTCGACAGTGAACTGACCGCATCCGAGCGCACTGAAGACGCGCGCTTCCGGGTAATCCCGGTGCCGCTGGAACGTACCGTCTCATACGGCTCTGGCACCGCCAAGGGCCCCGAAGCAATCATCGAAGCCAGCAACGAGCTGGAACGCATCACCGGCCACGCCGAACCCTGTGTCGAGGGGATTTTTACCGAAGAACCTCTGGATTGCGACGCCGCCCTGCCCGAGATCATGGAACGCCTTGCGCAACGCACCGAGGCCGCCGTGCGTGCGGGCAAGGTGCCGGTCACGCTGGGGGGCGAGCATTCGCTCAGCTACGGCGCAGTGATGGGGGTGGCGCGCGCGCTGAACCAGCCCATCGGCATCGTGCAGATCGACGCCCATGCCGACCTGCGCAACGCCTATCAGGGCGAGAAACACTCTCATGCCTCGGTCATGCATCTGCTGGCCGAGGAAGGCATCCGGCTGGCCCAATTCGGTGTGCGTGCCTTCTCGACAGAAGAGGCACAAAGCCGTCTGCGCAACCATGTCTTCCACGTCGATGCCGAGGAACTGGTGACCGGTCATATCCACGCCGTCGACCTGCCCGAGGATTTCCCCGAACTGGTCTATGTCAGTTTCGATGTCGATGGTCTGGATCCGGCGCAGATGCCCGCGACCGGCACGCCCGTCCCCGGAGGCCTGGGGTATTATCAGGCGCTGCGGCTGGTCGAACACGCGCTAAGGGGCCGCAAATGCGTGGGGTTCGACGTGGTCGAACTGGCCCCCAATGGCAATGCCGCGTGGGATTTCACTGCAGCCCAGATCGTCTATCGCCTGATGGCGTCCTGTTAGGATCAGGCCGTGGTCAACCCGGCCTCAGCCCTGGCGCGCCGTCTGAACCAGGGGCGTCCGGCAACCGACAGGAAAAGTCCGGACAGAACGACGCCAATCAGCGCAGGGAGATAGAGCAGGAACCAGAACCTGGGGTTTTCAATCACCAACGGTGCCACAAATCCCCGCACACCTTCCAGCAGCACCAGAATGGTAAACGCGCCAAATATCTGCGGCCAGAGCCCAAAGCGCGAGAAGCTACCCAGCATTAGCGCCGAATACCCCACCAGCGCAATCGCGACGCAGATCGCCACCCACGAGAACCGCTGATGCAGTTCCTCGACCAGTTGCCCGATCGAGTGTCCATCGGTTTCGGCGACGATCGCCATATTCTGGATGAGTTCGATCGTCGGAACAGCCTCGAGGCTGCGACTGCCCATGTCCGATGTGATGGTCAGCTCTGAAATATCGTATGATGCATCTTCGAACAATGTCGATGACAGCGTGTTGCCCGCCCTGTCATATCTAAGGGCCACGCCGTCAAGCATCACCAGATGGATGCCCGTGCTTTGGGTGACCAGATAAGCGGTGGCGCTGGAATAACTGACAGGATTGGCCTTCACCCGCCGGTCCGAGACAAAGACCTCGTGCATGGTTCCGTCCAGATCGATGCTACCGATGTAGACAGTCACGCCCTTTGCGGGGTGCAGAAACTCACCCTCGTTCAGCAATTGCGCGGTCACGTCGCCTGCAACTTCGGCCTGTCTTTGTTCCAGTTGCTCGACCGAGGCGGGTCGCAGGAACACGCTGATCACGGCCATCATCAGCCCCGCGCACAGCCCAAACATCAAAACCGCCCGCGCCAGCCGCCACGGGCTGGAGCCGGTGGCCAGCATCACCGTCATCTCGCTTTCGCGGCTCAGCCGGTTGGTGGCGTAGACAGCGGCGGCAAACACGGCCATCGGCATCACCGTCCGGATCAGCGTCGGCAGGGTCAGGGCGGTGAATTCCAGAAACACCAGCGCCGACTGACCACCGCTGATCACCCGGTCAAACAAGCTGACCGAGCGTGTGATCCAGAAGACTCCAACAAGCACCAGGGTAAAAAAGCCGAACAGCACCAGCAATTGCCGCAGGAAATACCCATCAAAACGCGACATGCGACCTCTTGTTTCTTGGCGGTTGGCGTTGCGGCGGACCTTATGCCATTCAGAGGACCGAGGAAACCGTGATTAAGCAAGGTCGCGGATCGGCGCCAAAACCCGGTGGTACCACAGCCAGCGCAGCACGCGGGACGCGCGGGGCGGGTCCAATACATCCGACCAGATTGCAACGATTTCGGCTGCGGTTGACCGGGGCCGCAATCGTTCCAGCAAAGGCGCGACCCAGACGCCTTCGAGGTTTGCAACCGGACGGGGCAGGTTGGGATGGGTCAGCACGAGGCCGGGCGCGATAGCGGTGGCCGTCTGCACTCCGGCGGTCACCAACCCGGCCTCCGGCGACAGCATCAGGGGTTGATGCGCGGGCAAATCATCAAGGTTCGGGTCCAAAAGCGACGGCTTCAACCAATCCACCGGTTGCGCGCGATCGGCCCAGAAGGGGGCTGGATCAATGGCTTGTTGCCGCGCATAGAAATCCGCAGACAGGGCCGCATGGGTCTGAATACGTTCGATCTGCCGATCGGCATAGAAGGACAAAGCCAGATCGCTATGTTCTGGGGTTTCCAACAGAGTGTTCACCACTGCCGCAGCTTGCACCGCCTGCCCCATCGCCAGTTGCAACCCCTGCGACGACAGCGCGTCGACCGAGAAACTGGCCTCTCCGACCCGCAGAAGATCCGATGTCGGAGGCGTCGTTTCGGCGCGGCTGGTTGCATCGGTACGCCGCACCGGCCCGATCCGGCGCTGTTCCAGACAGGGCGACAACAGAGTCGATTGCGCCAGCAGATTCAGATACAGATCACGCCGGCCTGCAGGCGACAGCCCGGTACAAGCGTCGGGGTCAACAAAAACCATGGCGTTGACCACTCCGCCGGGCAAAAGCGCGCCCCAGTACCAATGCGACGCCCCAGCCTCGACCCGGGCTTGCGGACCGAAACCCGGCGGCACCTGCCAATAGGCATAAAGCGCCAGCAAAGGTTGGGAGGCGGGGCGGAACCGGCGGCCCAGCCCGGCTTGCCGTCCGGCAGCGTCCAGAAGAACTTGCGCCCTGACCTGAAAGGCATCCGTGTCGGTGCGGACCGGGATATTCCACCCTGCCCCTTGGCGCGTCGGGCGGTAAGCGCGGGCGGGCTGGACGATCTGAACCCCTGCTGTACGCGCTGTGTGCAACAGGATTGCGTCGAAATGGCCCCGATCCACCAAAAGCCCGGGGGTGTCGCCCTCGACGCCGCGACGTTCAAACGCTCCGGCCCAATGCAATAGCGACCCGGCTGCGCGCAGAAACCCGGCCTGCGCGACAGCTGCGTCGACCCCCAGCAGGTTCAGGATCGGCCAGATCGAGGGGGGCAGAGACTCGCCCACATGCTGGCGCGGGAAGGTGTGGCGCTCGATCAGGCAGACGCCGCGGCCCAGTTGCGCCAGTCTCAGCGCGGCGGCGCTGCCGGCCGGACCGCCGCCGATGACACAGATTTCAGTCTCTATCGTCATCGGTCAGGCAGAGGCCGCCTGCGCGGTTGCGCCGAAATAATCCGGGCGCGCTTCGGACAAGCGGACATAGGCCTGCAGGCAATAGTGCAACCAACCGCGAATGTAGTCACACGCCGGGCGCCCGCGGTGGATGACTTCGTGATGACACCCGCCGCCGCACAGATAGCGTGCCCAGCAGGTACTGCAGGGGGATTGGGTGTGGACGTGCCGGTCTGCTAACCAGTCTTCTCGCCGCAGATCAGGGCCATCATAGACGTTGCCCATGGCCCCGGCCTCGTCTTCGACAAAGCGATGGCAGGCGAACAGGCCGCCATCAGCGGATACGCCAAAATACCCGCCGCCCGCTCCGCAGGCATAGGGGCGGTGGGTGCCGCGATGAATCTCCTGCATTGCCGCCGCCATGTTCGAGAACGGATAGCGTCGCCCCTGGATCACCGCGCCCTCGAACACCTCGCCGCAGCGGATCATCTGCGTCAGCATCTCGTCCAGATCGTTCCGATCCAGCTCATGCCGCCCGTTGGGCGAGGCCAGCATCGGTGAAAACCCGATGGAATGGAAACCCATCCTGACAAACCGATCCAGCGTCTCGGGCAGGTTCATATTCTGCGGCGTGACCGTGACCCGAGCCCCGACCTGCATACGGTGTTGTGCGGCCAGCAGGGGTTCGACCCGTTTCAGGATCGTATCGAAACTGCCGCGCCCACCGCGATTGGGGCGCAGCTTGTCATGCACCTCACCCACACCATCCAGACTGATCGTGACGGCAAAGCCATGCGCCTCAAAAAAAGCGGCGTCCTCGGGGCGCAGCAGCGTCCCGTTGGTGGTGATCGAAAAGCCAACGCTCAATCCGTTTGCCTGCGCCTGATCCACGGCATAATCCGTAGTACGTCGCACCAGATCGCGGTTGATCAGGGGTTCCCCGCCCAGAAAGGCGAGGTTGATCCGCACGCCCGGTTCAGCCTCGGCCACCAGCCGGTCGACCGAAGCTTTGGCGACCTCCCACTCCATATTCCGCGCCGGGCCGCCAAACTCTCCGCCCGCCGCATAGCAATAGGTGCAGGCCAGATTGCATTTCTGTGCCACTGCCAGCGACAGCGACCGCACCGGCATGTCTTGCGGCGGAGCGTCGTTGATAAACGGCGTACCATCCAGCCCCATTGACCTGAGGAACGCGCTTTGGCCAGGCGCATCCATCGCCGCGAACCGGCCCGATGTTCCCGCAGGCACATCGAACACGCGCGAGCCATCGACGGCCAGCATGTGATCCCCATGCCCGCTGTCAAAGAAATGCACCTGCGCGGCGGGTGGGATCACGCCTTGCCCTCCGTCCAGAACGGAATGCCGATCCCTTTGGCGGCCAGTGCTTCACCCTCGACGCGGAACAGCTTCATGTCGTCGCGCACCTGCTGGATATAGGTCTGGGAGTCTTCGAGCTTGCCTTCAGCCTCAAGCGTATACGCTTTGGCCAGACCATCCTTGACCCTGGCATACAGATCCAGCGCCGCTTTGGCCTGCGCCTCGGTCCCGACTTCGATCTGGCGCAGATAGGCCGGTGTGCCCTCGCCCGTGTCGTACTTGCCCAGAACGTCCTTCATCTGGCTGAAGCGCAGGAAATGCTCGTCCCCGTCGGTGTCGATCCGCACCGCCAACGCATAGAGGCGGCGTTCAGGGAATAAATCCTCCTGCTCCAAAGTCGCCACGCATTGCGCATAGGCACGGTCGATAAAGCCGCCGGGGCGCTCGATCTCGATGAAATCCGCAAGCGCCTCGGCTGTCAAAGGCCGCAGCGCGCGGGGCTGCGTCTTACCCTTGCCCGCCGGCAAGGTTTCGGATGGAGTCAGGATGGGTTCATAGCCCTCCGGCTCAAGCTCCCACAGCAGTTGGTTCGCCCAGCGCATATGGGTCATCTCGCCAATCGCAACCTCCAGAACCGAGCGGCGGGCGAAGATCAGGTCGTCCTTCAACGTCGGCCATTTCCTGGTATCCGCCGTCTCTGGGTCGGCCAGCGAGAAATAGGCATAGAGATATTGCAGGCTCAGCGTCATCTCCATCGCCGCCAGACGGGTTTTGAGGTCTTCGATCATCTCCTCGGGCGTGTCATAGGGATCGACGCCCTGCATTTCAGGATCGACCTCATAGACCTCGCCGGTTTCGCGACCCTCGACCACGATGGGCAGCTCGCTCCACATCTGGTTCACCTGATAGTGGTCGATCTGATAAGGGCGGTTCTGCTCCACCGTGTTCAGCGCCGCCACGTTGCCCGATGGCGACTTGTCCGAACGCAACCAGTCCAGATAGGTTTCGGCCTCAATCGGGTTTTTGGACTGGCCCGAAGGCAACTGATCGTCATGCGCCACCTCTGCCATCACCACATCGGGGTGGTTCGAGGGCCAGTAATGACAGCCGCAATCGCGGAAATCATGGGACCACGGGTTGCACAGGCTCTGCGTCAGTTCACCGGGATCATAGGCGGCGCTGAAAACGCCCGCCTCGGTCCGGTACTGGCGGCGGAACCCGTGCAGGATGACCTGTTCGGCATCCACTTCGCCTTCGTGATTGCGGCGCTCCAATGCTATGCTGACCGGTTTGTCGTCACCATGTTCCAGACTGCGAATAAACCGCCAGATCATCAGCCCGTCGTAAGGTTTATTATCTTCATCCCTGAAGGTAATACGCTTGCCGCTTTGTTCGACCCAGGACAGAAACCAGCGCCCCTGACTGAGATTTGCGCCTACTTCACCACTATAAGCTTCCAACAGAGTCTGCACCCAGTCTTCGGGGCTGTTATCGGGCAGCATCGGGTCGTAAAAGTAATCGACGAACACCAGATGGAAGCCCTGCGAATTCTTCGGCGCTTCGGGCACGGGGTTCAGCGGCACCCGCGCCGCGTTGAACACAAGACCGGGAAAGAACCGGCGGTCGAGGTTGCGCACATCCATTTCCAGACCGGGAAAGCAATTGCCTACCGATCCGTCCAGCCGCGTGTTGTCGGGGTTGCCCGGCACTTTATAGGCCGCACGCGCGGTCAGGTTGCGGGGTTTGACGCGGATTTGGCCGGGTTGATCAGACATTCTGAGCCTCCGATTCCTGTGCAACCAGATAGTCGATGAACGAGATCACCAGATGATATTGCCTGCGTGACAGAGACAGCGGGTAATAGTTGGAATCGCGCATATAGGGCGGCATCCGAGCATCGTGCATCGAGTCGCGGATGATCCGCGGATCGCGGAATTCCGGGTTCGGGGCCTGATCCGGGTTCGGGTCGGTTTCAAGCTCGGTCAGGATGCCGTAAGGCGGGCGTAGCAGCGTTTTCACGAAATCCGGGCGGCGGCGCAAGAAATCCAGCAGGTTCGCCTCGTCAATCAACTGTTCATGTACGAATTTCGTGGCCACCGTGTAAGGCAACCGGTCATTGGGCACCGAGTTCGAAAACACCGAGATCGGCTGCGGACGGATCAGTTCGTCGATTTTGTCCGGTGGCCTTGCGTCCTCTTCGGTCATGGATTTGGCATCGGTCGACGGCAGGCCCGGCGTCACGGGTATGTCGGTCTTGGCCTGCAGCTTGGCGTTGTCTTTCAGACCCTGCGCGCGGATATCGTCGAGGTTGATCAGACTGTTGGTCTCGAACGCGCGGCGAAAAATGTCGACCACTTCGGTCTTGGCCTGCGTGTAATTTCCTTCGGTCACCGAAATCAGCGACAGATCGCGGTCGGCCAGATCATCTTCAAGGCTGTAGAAGGGCCGCGCATCCGGTGCGAAATCGGGCGGGCCGGTCATGATCGTGGCGCGCGCTGTCAGGCGTTCGCCGCGTACGGCCAGCGTCGCCTCAATCACGCCGTCGCTGGTGTCATCGGCCACTCCCCAGGATTGGTCATTGCCGACGCGCGCGCCATCATAGCTGTCATGTGGCTCGGGGTCGTCTGAGGTGCCGGACATCATGATCCATTTCGACCAAGGCGTGTCGGGGTTCAGGATACGGTTCTGCTCGGGCACGATCTCATGAATACGGCCATATTCCGATTTCGGCGGGTCGTTCTGGTATCCCGGCACCGCCAGCGTTGCCGGGCCGTAGGCGGCATCGGGCGGGCCATAAACCTCGCCCTTGGGCGGCATGAACCGCAGGCGCAGGATGCTGCGGTCGATGAACTCTCCTTCCACCGGCTCGTCGTGCCCCTGCACCGGATGCATCGCACGAATCGAGCCCAGCGGAATCGGATTGTGCTCATAGACCATCGGCTGCTGTTCGGAGGTGTACGGGCTGAAGGCCAACAAAGGTTTGGGGGTGAAATCCTGCCCAGCGATCTCGACCCGCGCGCGAAACCCACAGGCCGCGTCGCCAGTGCGCCGCTCGGCCTTGGTGTTGCCGACGGTGACCGAATAGCGCACGTTCTGCAGCGACAGGCCCTGCCCCTCAAGCAGGTTCAGGGTCACCGGCGTCTCATAAACCTCACCCGTTTCAGCGTCATGCATCCGCGCCCAAAGCTCAAAGAACGGGGCAACCGGACGCAGCGCACCGCCTTCGTCGCGAAAGCGGATCGTGTCGGGATCGGGAAGATAGGCTGAAACGCTGCCATCTTCGACTTCGCGCAGGGTTATGTTCGACCGGATGACCGTCTTGTTGTTGCCATGAGCATCCATGTCCTGCTGCCACTCATAGCTTTCCAGCGGCGTTTCACCTGGCCCCAGACGGGCAACCGCCATGGGCGGCAGAAAGAAAATCTCCTGTATCGTGTCCATGCTGGGCCCTCCCCCGTTTGGCCGTGATTGCCCCCGCTTTCAGGGGTTCGAGTAGTCTTCGTATGTGATGGTCCGGTCGTCAAAGATCGACTCGGACGTATCGCGAATGATCTCCGGCGGTGCATCGTCGGGCACCGGAGAGATGCTCTGCTGGTAGTGGAAAAAATTCTTCGGATCGAATTTCTTCTTCACGAACAGCAGCGAGTTGAAATATTCGCCCCAATATTGCCAGCGATAGTTCTTTTGCGTCCGGCGCGGATAGTTCTGATAGACCCGGTCGATAAAATAACCTTCCTCGGTCATCAGCTTCATGAACCCGTCGAGCCAGGGCACCACTATCTCTTTTTCCTCTTCCGACAGCCAGAACACGTCGACATAGAAGTTCAGCGACACGTCACGGTGGATAAAAGCGTTGCCCTCTTTGCCCAGGGGCATTCTGTTGATCGCACCGCCGTAAGGTTCAATCGCCACCGCGCCATAGGCATTGGGTGTGCTGTCGAGGTAATCCACTACGCGCTGCCATTCAGCCGCGCTGAGTTGGCGTTTTATATATCCGGCCTGTTTGTCCTCGCGCGCCTGATCCGGGACGACGGGGATGTCGTATTTGTCGTCGTAGAGCCACGAATTGATTTCCTGATAGGTGCCGTAATTCTGATCGTCAGGGCCCATCTGTCCGCCGATATCTTCGCTGAGCAAAGGTTGGATAAATGCGTTTCCCTCTTTGGCCGTCCCATCATAGAGCGCAGACAGAAGCAGCACCTTTTTGTCGCCCTGATAGGCGAGGAAAATATAGGCACCGAACCGGTCGTCATCGCAGGTGCTCATGTAATTGGCCTGCAGGAGTTCCAACGCCTTGGCGGCTTTGTCCAACGGCCATGTGATGTGGCAGCCCCAGACCTTGTAGAGCGGGTGCAGTTGATAGCGGATTTCCAGCAGGATGCCGAAATTGTTGCCGGTTCCACCCCGGATGGCCCAGAACAGATCGGGGTTGGTGTCTTTGTCCGCAATCACTATACTGCCGTCCCACAACATTACGGTGACGCCAAGAACATTGTCGCAGGCCATTCCGAACCGGCGCGAGGTAAAGCCATAACCGCCGCCCATCATGAAACCCGCGACGCAGACATCCTGACAGGCCCCGCCCGGCACATGCAGGTGATAGGAATTCAGCTCTGAGTTCAGCATCTTGAACGGCGTGCCCGGCCCGACATAGGCCATCGGAACATCCGGGTCGACGGTTACGTACCGCATCTTGCTGGTATCCAGCACCATCTGGTTGTTGACCGAATACCCTGCCGTACTGTGCCGCCCGGATCGCGCCACAACCCAGAGGTCATGTTTACGCGCAAAGGCCAAACTCACGCGCACGTCCTCAATGGTTTCGCAATAGACGATGATCTCAGGGTAGTCTTGAAACGCCGGGTTCCAGACCTGCCGGTCACGGTTGTATTCAATGTCGGTTGGCAATGTGACCGTACCAATCAGCTTCTTCACAAACGCGCGTATCTCCTCGCCCGAGATCGAGTGATATTGCTGCAGCGCCAGATTGGTGCGGCTTTGCGCCACGATATCCTTGGCCAGAAGAGTTTTGCTGATCTTTTTCATCGGGTCTCCTCACACGATAACACCGCGGACGCTGAACACGTGGCCCAGCGCCATTTCTTAAAATTTTAGGTATCAACCCAACTCCGCCCGCGCCCAAGCTGGCAGGATTAGGCCCTTCGGGTCAAGTGGTCGTTTCCATCAGCGCCTGCGCTTCTCTCAGGTCAGACAGGTTCGCGTCCTGTTGGAAATGCGACAAGGCTGTATCCAACGCCTCGCTCATCGGTTTCCCATTGCGCCGCTGCCAGTCCGCCAACGCGACTGCCGCGCGGAGCTCATAAAGCCGCGCGCCTTGCTTTCGGGCTGTCTCGATGGCCTTGATCAGCAATGGTTCGGGGTCGCCACCGGTCTTGGCAATCAATGCGGCCTGAACGCGAAGTTCTTCGGCCTGCGCCCATTTCTCTTCGGTTTCAAGCAAGTCCTTGCTGGCCTGAGACAGCGTTTGCTGTGCAGCCTTGTGATCACCTGCGTCCATCTGCAATTCGGCAATCAGCGCAGGGAAGAACCCTTTGTAGTTACCAGCGCCGACAGACCACCAGTCATTCGCGGATTGCCTCAGGTTATCAATATGATGCACTTCACCGGTTGCTGTCGCCTCAGCCCAGTTGCCCCAAAGGCGCGCGATGGTTGCCATGAAGGGCAATGAGTGCTGTTCGGCAATCTCGGACAAGGCCGTCACATCCCGTTGCAACGCCGGAATGTCGCGCGCCAGCAGGTGGACCTTGCACATGTAGACCAATATCTGTGCCACACTATGCGCGTGCTTGAGGTCCCTCGCCCAGTCCAACGCCGTGCGCTGCACCTGTAACGCCTCCTGATGGCGGCCCATCAGGCAATAGCACGTCCCCAGAAACGCCGAGGTGATCGCCGCATGATCGGTGCCGTAGACATAGGCCAGCTGGCTATGCTGATCAAAATCATACAGCGCCCAGGCCTGTTCCAGATGGGTTTGCGCTTTGGACAGGTTGCCCAAATGCAGTTCAACCGCCCCCATAGCGCGATGGCCGACCATGCGGTGTTCGGTCTTGCCGCTTTCCGCCGCCAGATCCAGAATCTGCGCCGCCACATCCCGCGCCAACCGGTATTCGGCGCGCACCAGATGGAAAGCGTATAGCCCGTTGAGCACTGGGAACAGCCGCTCGGTCTGCTCGGCGCGATGGCAAAGCTCGCGCAAGCGGCCATAGGCCTCACCCGTGGCATCGCCGGATATACCGCTGGTCGAGCGCAGCACGCCGGCGCGCAGGATTTGGATGTCAATCTCCTGCACGTCCCTCTCGCGGCTTTTGGGCAGTTCAGCCAGTTGATCCAGCGCCGTGGACAGATGGGTCAGCGCTTCGGCCTGGGCCGAGCGTTCAATGGCGCGACGTCCTGCGCTTTGCCAATGCAGCACCGCCTCGTCGGTCCGTTGGGCTAACGTGTAGTGTTGCGCCAGAACCTCGGGCTGTGTCTGCGCCAGCTGCGGCTGAACTTCGATCAGCGCACCGGCCGCGCGGTCATGCAGCACCTGCCGCTCGGTCCGAAGCAGGCTGTCATAGGCCATGTCACGGATCAGCGCGTGCCGGAAGATGAACTCATCCTCGGTTGCATCCGGCGCCTGCAGAATAATCCCCGCAGATGACAGCTGATCCAGACCCGCCTGCAGCACGGCGGGTGACAGGATCGACACCGAGGCCAGCAGCGCGATCGAAAACTGCCGCCCGAACACCGCCCCGGTCTGCGCGACCTCCTTGGCCATGCCAAGCCGGTCCAGACGCTCCATCAACGAATCCTTCAGCGTGCTGGGCACCGAGAGCGATGGGAGTGGTCCGCGCAGGGTGTAACCCTGATCCGTCAGCCGCAGCTGACCGGATTCCAGCAGGCCCCGCGTGACCTCTTGCACATAAAGCGGAATACCGTCTGTTTTGGCCGCAATCAGATCACAGACCTCGGGCGGCACCGCGTTGCCACCCGCCACTTCGGTCACGATCTCGGCCACGTCCCGATTGGCCAGACGTTTGAGCGGCAGGTGCAACGTATTGTGATGATGCCCCCAACCCGGATCGAAACCCGGGCGCGCGGTCACGACGATCAGTACCGGCAACCCGCTGATCCGTTCAATCACCCGATCGGTCAGTGACAACGTGGTGGGGTCCACCCAATGTGCATCCTCAAACAGCAGCAACACGGGCTTCTCACGCGCCAAAGCGGCAAGTTGCTCGGTCACCGCCTCAAGCGTGCGCTCAAGCTTGACTTGCGGCGGCAGATCAAGCGGCCCCAGCGTGTCATCCGCATCGACGCTCAGCAGATCCGCGATCAAACGTTGATGCTCGGGCGAGTGATAGCGCAGAAGATGCGTGAGCTTCGCAAGCTTTTCCGCGTCGCTGTCCGTCGTCGCAAAGCCCGCCGCGCGCTCAAGATGCTGAATGATGGGATACAGCGCCGAGTTGGCGTGGAAGGGCGAACACTGGAAGTTCAGTTGCAGAACCTCCTGCTCGTGCACCTGTTGGCTGAGGCCCTCTATCAAGCGGGATTTGCCGATGCCCGCCTCTCCGGTGATCAGCACGGACTGGCCCGCGCCCTGGCAGGCTTCGTGCCATTTGTCGCTGAGCTTGCGGAACTCGGCATGGCGGCCCACCAGACGGCTGGCCCCTGCATCGGGCATGATGTCGAACCGGCGCTCGATATGGGCCTGTCCGGTCACCGTCCAGGCCTGAATTTTCTCGGAGAATCCCTTTAACGCAAACGAGCCCTGGTCCTGCAACTCAAAAGCGTTGCCGATCAGGCGTCGGGTCGATGGACTGATGATCAGGCTGTTGGGCTCGGCCAGCCCCTGCAGGCGCGCCGCCAGATTCGGCGTGCGCCCCATGACCACGTCGTGCTCTTTCAAGCCTTCGCCGTGTATCTCTCCGACAACCACAAGACCGGTCGACACCCCGATCCGCGCCTTCAGCTGTTCCTGACCTTCGATACGCCGCAGTTCATCCAGAATATCAAGCCCGGCATGGACCGATCGCGCCGCCGCATCCTCAAGCGCATGGGGATAGCCGAAATAGATCATCGCACCGTCGCCCATGAAACTGGCCACGTGCCCGCCAAACCGCGCCACCGAGGTCGAGCATATCTCTTTGAAGCGGCGCAGTAATTCCCCAAGATCTTCGGGGTCCAGACGTTCGGACAATGCGGTGGAACCAACGAGGTCGACAAACATCACGGTCAGTTGCCGCCGCTCGGCCACGATCTTGCCAGCGCCCTGCACCGGCGCGGGGGCGGCGTCGCGCGCGCGCCCGAGCGCGGCCATCAAGCGCCGCCGCGGCCCAAGCGGCAGACCAAGATCGATCAGATCATGTTCAGATAAATGCGCCAGATCCGCGCGTGTGACCTCATTCGACGCAAATACGGGCGCATATTTGGACAGCCCGAGCTCTTCCAGATATTCGTCGATCTCAGTCATTATCCCCCGATATCCCCGTATTACCCCGAGTCCCCCAACCCGGTCAGGCCTTCTGCCCATATCAAAAATCCAGCAACTCTAACACGTTAGCTGGAAACTTCAGATGGCGTGTCCCACGGCCTTGTTCAAGCTTTTTCTTTCTTGCCCGATACGTCAAGTGACTCGTTCGTTATCACGATACCCCCATCCCTGACCGAAGGCGGACGCATCGTCGCGTGCAGCGCAGGCCATACCCTTTGACCGGGGCGAATCCGCACAAGTCGCAGGCAACGAAACAGCATGCGCATATGAATTGTTAACCAGACGTGAACAGCGTGTACTTCGCGAATTCATCAACACTCTGCATATTGAACGAATGCCGCTTCTGCGACGGCATGAGACAAATCTGTTCAAATGGTGAGGCTTGAAAGCGTTATGTTAAACTTCGCTCTGACAATTTCGGTCATCTCTATGGGAATAGCATCCGGATTCCTTGCCAGCGCCTTGTTGCTGTAGAAAATGTACCTCAGCCCCAATGGCCGAAATGAAACTGTTCTGATGTTTGGATGGCAGGGGCAGCAGGGTTCGAACCCGCGACCTACGGTTTTGGAGACCGTCGCTCTACCAACTGAGCTATACCCCTAGGCTGGGCCCTCAGATATGCCAGTGAAGCAGAGGACTCAAGAGGCTTTTTTACTTTTGGGGTGACTTTGCCATTCGACAAAAACGTTGCGCCCGGCGTGCAGTTCTTTAAGACAAGGCTCGGCCAGTCAGGAGGGACGCAGCCTTGAGCATCCGCAAGAAAATCGCTGACAGCGAAGCTGTGCTGAATTGGGCTGCGCGACGGATTGCAAGCTATATCCGGCTGGTCCACCGCAACACGCGCTGGCAGCGCATCGGATATGAAGAGCTGGACCAACTGGCGGAACAGGGCGAACCGGTCATCGTGGTATTGTGGCACCAGCGTCTGGCGCAATCGCCCTATTTCTTTCCGCTGGACAAGGGCCGGATCTGCTCGATCACCTCAGCCGCGCGCGCTGGCAGCATGGTGGGGCGGGTGCAGAAACTGTTCGGCATGGACACGATCGCCATGTCCAGCCGCAAACGCCATGTCGCACTGTCGCGCGAAGTGCTGGGCAAGATGAAACAGGGCGTATCAATCGGTATCGCCGCCGACGGCCCGCGCGGCCCCGAGCGGGTATCGTCCACCGTTCCGCTGGTCTGGGCCCGCACCTCGGGCAAGCGGGTGTTCGGCATCACCTACTCTGCCCGTCATGGGCGCGAGGCAGGAACCTGGGACCGTCTGCTGATGCCGCGCCCATGGCGCAACGAGGGCGTGTTCCTGTGCCGCGAATGGACCGACCCGGTGCCCCGCAAAGCCAGTGAAGAACAGATCGAAACGCTGCGCCTGAGCCTCGAGCAACACATGAACGACATCACCGCCGAGGCGGACCGGATGGTGGGTCGGGAACCCTGGGCCAGAAACACCTAAGCGTTCTCTGCTTCAAAGCGCATCACTCAGCGCACAAAGTACCGGCACCCCATTGCTTTCTACATTTTGCCGATTTTGATTTGTATCGCGCGCCAACCCGTGTGGATACGTCAGCAAGTCTGATGTCGAACCGTTTACGCTCGCGACAAAAATCGCTGACATGGCAATCCACCTCTTGCCCGTCTTCGTCCAGAATGGCGTCGCGCATATCATCTAAATCCTTGCTGTGAAGAATTTGAGTTCCATGGGTGATGAAACCAAAACCAAACATGTTTACCCCCCTTGTTTCAGCAGCCCGCCAAACCTGCCTGCCGGGTCCGTTGTTTCAGCTCTCAAGTGGGGTTTCAGTCTTTGGAAGAGGTGGACGTAACGTTAAGAAATTACCATCCGCTTCTTTTGGCGCAGCGATTTCGATTTTTGTGAGTTTGCTCGCAGCGTTTCAGGCTTCTTCTGGCCATGTAACTTAGTTTTTGAACGTCCTGTCAGGCCAAATTTAATCGCTCTTTTCATCTCCCCTGCCACTCGTTACGACGATTTCCGTTTGCCAAGTACAGTGTCTTGTGAACATGAACGCCCGTACCAAACCTAAGAAACGAGAATATCCATGATTGAACGCATTGATACCGGCGAGCGGTCCTCAAAGATCGTGAAGCACAACGGCGTGGCCTATCTGACCGGACAGGTCGCCGAGGGTGAGACAATTCAGGAACAGGTTCAGACTTGCCTCGACAAGATCGACGCATTGCTCGAACAGGCCGGCTCGTCGCGTGAAAAAATGCTGCGCGTGACCATCTGGCTGGCTGACATGAAGGATTTCGCCGGGTTGAACGAGGTTTGGAACGCTTGGGTTCCCTCCGGTCACGCACCTGCGCGGGCGTGCGGTGAAGCCAAACTGGCGCGACCCGAACTGAAGGTGGAATTCATCGTGGACGCCGCCTACGACTGATTCTCGTCGGGCCCCTCATGGGGGTCTGGCGCATCATTCAGAAACGAAAAAAGGGCACCCCGAAGGGTGCCCTTTCCGTTTGATCATTCGCTTACGCGAATTATTCAATGATCTTCGACACAACGCCGGCGCCGACGGTGCGACCGCCTTCACGGATGGCGAAGCGCAGGCCGTCTTCCATCGCGATCGGTGCGATCAGCTCGACGGTGAAGCCGACGTTGTCGCCGGGCATGACCATCTCGGTGCCAGCCGCCAGGGTCACGGTGCCGGTCACGTCAGTGGTCCGGAAGTAGAACTGCGGACGGTAGTTCGCGAAGAACGGGGTGTGACGACCGCCTTCTTCCTTGGTCAGGATGTAGGCTTCGGCTTCGAACTTGGTGTGCGGGGTCACCGAGCCGGGCTTACACAGAACCTGGCCACGCTCAACGCCGTCACGGTCAACACCACGCAGCAGGGCGCCGATGTTGTCGCCCGCTTCACCGCGGTCCAGCAGCTTGCGGAACATTTCCACACCGGTGCAGGTGGTTTTCGCGGTGTCGCGGATGCCGACGATTTCGATCTCGTCGCCAACGTTGATCACGCCACGCTCGACACGACCCGTAACAACGGTACCACGGCCCGAGATCGAGAACACGTCTTCGATCGGCATCAGGAACGGCTGGTCAACAGCACGCTCAGGGGTCGGGATGTATTCGTCCACGGCCGCCATCAGTTCCTTGATCTTGTCTTCGCCGATAGCCGCGTCACGGCCTTCCATCGCGGCCAGAGCCGAACCCGCTACGATCGGAATATCGTCGCCGGGGAATTCATACGAAGACAGCAGCTCGCGGATTTCCATTTCCACCAGCTCCAGCAGCTCTTCGTCGTCAACCTGGTCAACTTTGTTCATGAACACGACCAGCGCAGGAACGCCAACCTGACGCGCCAGCAGGATGTGCTCGCGGGTCTGCGGCATCGGGCCGTCGGCTGCGTTCACAACCAGGATCGCGCCGTCCATCTGAGCCGCACCGGTGATCATGTTCTTGACGTAGTCGGCGTGGCCGGGGCAGTCGACGTGGGCGTAATGACGCGCGTCGGTCTCGTATTCCACGTGGGCGGTCGAGATGGTGATCCCGCGCGCTTTCTCTTCCGGCGCACCGTCAATTTGGTCATACGCTTTGAAGTCACCAAAATACTTGGTGATCGCTGCGGTCAGCGTGGTCTTGCCGTGGTCAACGTGGCCAACTGTACCAATGTTGACGTGCGGCTTATTACGCTCAAACTTTTCCTTTGCCATGATGGCCTCCTTTTTCGGTAATGAAGGGAGCGCGTTAGCCGCGCTCCCTCAAATCTTCGCTTATGCGTATTTCGCCTGAATCTCGTCCGAGATGTTCTGCGGAACCGGATCGTAGTGGTCGAACTGCATGGTGAACTGGGCACGGCCCGACGACATCGAACGCAGGGTGTTGATGTAGCCGAACATGTTCGCCAGCGGAACAAACGCGTCGATCGCGATGGCGTTGCCGCGCGGTTCCTGACCAGACACCTGGCCCCGACGCGAGGTCAGGTCGCCGATGATACCACCAGTGTATTCTTCCGGGGTGATCACTTCGACTTTCATGATCGGTTCCAGCAGTTTCGCGCCAGCTTTGCGCATGCCTTCACGCATACACATCCGCGATGCGATTTCGAACGCCAGAACGCTCGAGTCAACGTCGTGGAACTTACCGTCCAGCAGGGCAACCTTGAAGTCGATCACGGGGAAGCCAGCCAGCGGGCCGCTGTCCATGACCGAGTTGATGCCTTTTTCAACACCGGGGATGTATTCCTTCGGAACGGCACCACCAACGATGCGGCTTTCGAACGAATAGCCTTCGCCCGCTTCGGTCGGCTGGATCTCCAGCTTGACTTCCGCGAATTGACCCGAACCACCCGACTGTTTCTTGTGGGTGTAGGTGTGCTCAACCGGCATCGAGATGGTTTCACGATAGGCCACCTGCGGTGCACCGATGTTCGCTTCAACCTTGAATTCGCGCTTCAGACGGTCAACCAGGATGTCCAGGTGAAGTTCGCCCATGCCCTTCATGATAGTCTGACCCGATTCCAGGTCGGTTTCCACACGGAAGGACGGGTCTTCGGCGGCCAGACGGGCCAGACCCTGAGACATCTTTTCCTGGTCGCCCTTGGTTTTGGGCTCGACCGCGATCTCGATCACCGGATCAGGGAAGGTCATGGTTTCCAGAACCACCGGATCCTTCGCGTCACACAGGGTGTCACCGGTGGTGGTGTCTTTCAGACCCGCCAGCGCGATGATGTCGCCTGCAAACGCTTCTTCGATCTCTTCCCGGTTGTTCGAGTGCATCATCATCATACGACCGATGCGCTCTTTCTTGCCTTTGGTCGAGTTCAGGATCGAGTCACCCTTGTTCATGGTGCCCGAGTAGATCCGGGTAAAGGTCAGCGAGCCAACGAAGGGGTCGTTCATGATTTTGAACGCCAGACCCGAGAAGGCCATGTCGTCGTCTGCACGACGGGCGATGTCACGAACTTCTTCCTCGTCGCCGGGTTTGAAGCCCATGTAATCAACAACGTCCAGCGGGCTGGGCAGATAGTCGATCACAGCGTTGAGCAGCGGCTGAACGCCTTTGTTCTTGAACGCAGACCCACCCAGAACCGGAACGAAGTCCAGCGCCAGCGTGCCCTTGCGCAGCAGTTTGCGCAGGGTTGCGACGTCGGGTTCATTGCCTTCCAGGTATTCCATCATGGCGTCGTCGTCCTGCTCGACGGCCGCTTCGACCATCTTGCCACGCCATTCGTCGGCCATGTCCTTCAGTTCGTCACGGATTTCCGCGTGAACCCAGGATGCGCCCAGATCTTCGCCCTGCCACAGCCATTCTTTCATGGTGACCAGGTCGATCAGGCCTTCCAGCTCCGACTCGGCGCCGATCGGAATACCAACCGGAACAGCGCGCGCGCCGGTGCGGTCTTCGATCATGTTGACGCAGTTGAAGAAGTCAGCGCCGATCTTGTCCATTTTGTTGACGAAAACCATACGCGGAACCTTGTAGCGGTCAGCCTGACGCCACACGGTTTCGGTCTGGGGCTCAACACCGGCGTTTGCGTCCAGAACGCAGACGGCACCGTCGAGAACCGCCAGCGAACGTTCAACTTCAATGGTGAAGTCAACGTGGCCGGGGGTGTCGATGATGTTCAGGCGGTGCTTGGGGGTATCGGCGGTCTGACCGTCTTCGGTGCGTTCCCAGAAAGTGGTGGTCGCAGCCGAAGTGATGGTGATGCCGCGTTCCTGCTCCTGCTCCATCCAGTCCATGGTGGCTGCACCGTCGTGCACCTCACCAATGTTGTGGGATTTGCCAGTATAATACAGGATACGCTCCGAGCAGGTGGTCTTACCTGCGTCGATGTGCGCCATGATACCGAAGTTACGGTACAGTTCGAGCGGATATTCGCGTGCCATTGGTCTAAGCCTCTCGGATTACCAACGATAATGGCTGAAGGCTTTGTTCGCCTCGGCCATCTTGTGGGTGTCTTCGCGTTTCTTGACGGCAGTGCCGCGGGACTGAACGGCGTCCAGCAGCTCGCCTGCAAGGCGCTCTTCCATGGTGTTTTCGTTGCGGCCGCGCGCGGCGGTGATCAGCCAGCGGATGGCCAGTGCTTCGCGGCGCTCGGGGCGGACTTCAACCGGAACCTGATAGGTTGCACCACCAACCCGGCGCGAGCGAACCTCGACCGACGGTTTGATGTTGTCGAGCGCTTCGTGGAACACTTCGACCGGTGCGCGCTTGATCTTGTTCTCAACGCGGTCAAAGGCGTTGTAGACGATGCGCTCTGCAACCGACTTTTTGCCGTCGATCATCAGGTTGTTCATGAATTTGGTCAGAACCTTGTCGCCGAATTTGGCGTCAGGCAGGACTTCGCGTTTTTCGGCGGCGTGACGACGTGACATATCAGCCTCTCCTTCTTACTTGGGACGCTTCGCGCCGTACTTCGAACGACGCTGCTTACGGTCTTTGACGCCCTGAGTATCCAGAACACCGCGCAGGATGTGGTAACGCACACCGGGAAGGTCTTTTACACGGCCGCCACGGATCAGAACAACCGAGTGTTCCTGCAGGTTGTGGCTTTCACCGGGGATGTACGAGATGACCTCGAACCCGTTGGTCAGGCGCACCTTGGCAACCTTACGCATCGCCGAGTTCGGCTTCTTCGGTGTGGTGGTGTACACGCGGGTGCAGACGCCGCGTTTCTGCGGGCACTGCTCAAGGTGCATGGACTTCGAGCGTTTTACTTTCGGCTGCCGCGGTTTGCGGATCAGCTGTTGAATAGTTGGCATTCCGGTTCTTTCCCCGTTTTGCAACACACATGACATGCACGCGCATTGCGTGCGGTTAAATTTGCTGCACTCATGCGTCCACAAGCGCAAAATCCGCGAGCGTTCCCATTCCGAGGTGAACGTCGCGGTTGGTTATCAGAGGGCGCGAACGGCAAAATTGTCCGGGCCTTGACCAGTTCATTACTGGAATCGGTTATGGGGCGGCCCCCGGCACCGAGATGTCGCGCGTATTAAGGGGTTGCGGGCCAAGTGTCAACAGCGCGCGGCTTCGGATGCCCCTCAGGCCGGATAGTGCTGATTTATCAGCGTATCCTGCACGATTCCAGCCCGCGCGCCCGGTTGCAGGCCCGACAGTGCAAAGGCATAGTCCGACCACGCCAATCCTGACGGGTGAATCATGCAAGTCATCGGCCTGTGCCGCTTTTCCTACCCGGCCCTCGGCGGGTTTCAGATCGAGCACGACACCGTCGAAGCGCGCCGCCGCTATCTTTATAATCCGGCCCGGCTGGAAGAGCGCTTTCGGCTGTTCGAAGCCTCGACCCTGCCCTGTTTCCGCGAACAGACCGATGAGGATTTCGAGTTCCTGATCCTGATCGGAGAATGCCTACCGAAACAGGCCTTTGACCGGTTACACGATCTGACCGCCGGGATGCGGCAGGTGCGGATCATTCAAAAATCTGCTGAGACGCAACTGGGGCCGCGTCAGGTCATGAAAGCGGTCCTGAACGCAGCCCGCGCCAACCCCGATCAGCCCTGTATCCAGTTCCGGCATGACGACGACGACGCCGTGTCCGTTGATCTGGTCGAACGGTTGCGCATCGCGGCGCAGGAAGGTGCCGGGCTGATGGCGAACAATCAGACGGTCGGGATCGACTATAGCACCGGTTTCTTCGCCCGGTTTGGCCCCGAGGGCATCCGCGCCTCAGAGGTGTACAAGCCCCTGTTGGGTGTGGCGCAGGGCATGTATATTGCGGGTGGATGCACGCATTCGATCATGAATTTTTCGCACCATCGGATCGGGCGTTTCATGCCGGTCATAAGCTACTCGGATGCGCCCATGTGGGTGCGCACGCTCAACGGCTTTAATGACTCCAAACAGGCGCGGAACAACACAGATGAATTCGCGGCCCTCACGCCCGAGCTTGAGGGGGAGTTCATCGCACGGTTCGCAATTGACCAGACTGTGGTCCGGCAGGTTCATTCGGCGGCCTGAGCGGACCGTTCGCGGAATAAGGTGAACAGCCCTGCCCCGACCACCAGCGCGGCCCCCAGCATCGTCACCGTGTCGGGCCATTCACCAAACACCAGCCATCCCAATGCCAGCGCCCAGAGCAGGCCGGAATACCGGAACGGGGCGACAAAGCCCACCTCACCCACGCGCATGACCATAACGCTGAACAGATATCCGCAGAGGATGAAGACAGCGGCCGACACCGTCAAAGCCCCCGCAGCCAGCGGCACCGGCGCCCACCCTTCGAACACCGATATCACCGCTGCTGCTATGGTGATCGTCAGGGACGTGGCCAATGTCACGACCATGGACGGAACCTCGGCCGACAAACGTCGGGTGATGAGATCCCGCGCCGTGATCGAGGCAACTGCCGCCAGTGCATAGAACGAATAGATGCTGAACCCTTCCGGGCCGGGCCGTACGATCAGCAGCATCCCCGCAAAGCCAAGCGCAATGGCGACCATCCTGCGCCATCCGATGGTCTCCGAGAAGAACAGCGCCGCACCCAGCGTGACCGTCAAAGGCAGTGCCTGCAGAACAGCCGTCACGTTGGCCAGCGGCAATTGCTTCAGCGCGGTGAGGAAAGAGATGGTCACAGCCAGCTCGCACAGGCTGCGCAGCACGATCAACCATTTGTCGTGACGCGGAAACCGCAGATGCAGTGCGCTCAGGTTGCGGGCCAGCAGAAAGATCAGAGCGGTCGCGACCACGCCCCGGATGGCAATCAGCTGAAACAGGGGCAAATCCTGCAACACAAGTTTGACCAACGTGTCATTCACGGTGAAGGCCGCCATGCTGGCAATCATCAGCAGCGCGCCTTTGACATTTGGGGTCATTCTGGAATCGTCCGGTCTGAAATACTTGCGACCATTGGCCTGTCAGGTCCGTACAATGTCAACTCAACAATAGCACCATGCGCTGAAACTGCTGACTTTGCCCCGTGCCCTGCTATTCTGAATTTCCGCAATTTCCATGAGGTGCACCGTGATCGAAGGCCTGAGCCACATTACATTCATCACCAGCGATCTCGACAAAATGGAAGAGGTGCTGACCACGGTTCTGGATGCCCGAAATATCTATGACAGCGGCGATCGGACTTTCTCGATTTCGAAAGAACGGTTCTTCGATATCGGTGGCGTCTGGGTTGCGATCATGGAGGGCGACCCGCTAGCCGAGAGAACCTATAACCACGTCGCGTTCAAGATGGGGCCGGATGAATATGACGACAGGTTGCAGCGCATCCGGTCGTTGGGTCTTGACCTGCGCGAAGACCGGTCGCGCGTTCCGGGTGAGGGTCACTCGATCTATTTCCACGACCACGACAACCACTTGTTCGAATTGCACAGCGGTACGCTGCAAGAGCGATTGACGCGTTATTCTGAGGGCTAAGAGCGATACGAGGGCCTGAAACTTTGAAAGTTTCAGGGGCGGTTTCTTTTCAAGAAACCGGTCGCTTCACGGTGCGCAATGCACGACCAGTCTGAAACGAAAAAGGCCCCGCAAATTGCGGGGCCTTTCAGATCATTTTGCGGTGCTTATTCGCGGCTTTCCGGGGTTTCCACCAGAACGTCCAGCTCGTCACCGACCATGTCGTCGTCGAAGGTCGGCGCAGCCAGCGCAGCGGCGGCCTCGGCTTCTTCCCGGCGGGCTTCGATGACGACGTTGTCACGCGACTGCGCGATGTGGCGGACGGCCTGAGTCGCACCACCGGTACCGGCGGGGATCAGGCGACCAACGATGACGTTCTCTTTCAGGCCCACCAGCTTGTCTTTCTTGCCCTGAACGGAAGCTTCGGTCAGCACGCGGGTGGTTTCCTGGAACGAGGCCGCCGAGATGAACGAACGCGTCTGCAGCGAAGCTTTGGTGATCCCCAGAAGGATCGGCTCGCCTTGAGCCGGACGACCGCCACGCGAGATGGTCTTCTCGTTGGCTGCGTCGAACTCCTGCTTGTCGACATGTTCGCCTTTCAGCAGGGTGGTGTCGCCTGAATCCAGGATCTCCCACTTCTGCAGCATCTGGCGCACGATGACCTCGATGTGCTTGTCGTTGATCTTAACGCCCTGCAGGCGGTAAACGTCCTGCACCTCGTCGATCATGTAATCCGCCAGCGCTTCGACACCCATGATGGACAGGATGTCATGCGGTGCCGGGTTACCGTCCATCAGGTATTCACCCTTCTGGATGAAGTCCCCTTCGGCGACCGGGATGTGCTTGCCCTTGGGCACCATGTATTCGATGGTCTCCATGGACTCGTCAGCCGGTTCGATGCTGATGCGGCGCTTGTTCTTGTAGTCGCGGCCAAAGCGCACGTAACCATCGGCTTCTGCGATGATCGCGTGATCTTTCGGACGACGCGCTTCGAACAGTTCGGCCACACGCGGCAGACCACCGGTGATGTCCTTGGTCTTGGCGCCTTCACGCGGGATACGCGCAACAACGTCACCGGCTTCGATGGTCTGACCATCTTCGACCGACAGGATCGCATCCACCGACATCGGATAGTGAACCGGGTTGCCCGCATCGTTGCGGACCGGCTCGCCATCTTCGCCGACCAGAATGATCTCGGGCTTGAGGTCGCTGCCTTTGGGGGCCGCGCGCCAGTCGATCACTATCTTCTGGGTCATGCCGGTTGCATCGTCGGTCTCGTCGCGGACAGCAAGGCCCGAAACGAGGTCGACATACTTCGCAGTACCGGCTTTCTCGGCGATGATCGGCAGGGTGTAGGGATCCCATTCGAACAGCTTGTCGCCACGGGCCACCTTGGTGCCGTCCTTGACGAACAGCTTGGAGCCATAGCCCAGCTTGTGGCTGGCACGCTCTTCGCCATGTTCGTCGCTGATCACCAGCTTCATGTTCCGGCCCATGACCAGACTTTCGCCTGCGGCATTGACCAGGATCTGCGGGTTCTCGAAGGATACAACGCCTTCCTGGCTGGCTTCCTGGAACGACTGCTGACCACCCTGCGCAACGCCACCGATGTGGAAGGTCCGCATGGTCAGCTGCGTACCAGGTTCACCGATGGACTGGGCGGCGATGATGCCGACAGCTTCACCCGTGTTCACCATGGTACCACGCGCAAGGTCACGACCGTAGCAGGTTGCACAGACGCCTTCCTCGGATTCACAGGTCAGAGGCGAGCGGATGCGCATCGAGGCAACACCGGCCTCATCGATGGTGTCGGCCATACGTTCGTCGATCAGTTGACCGGCGGCGACCAGAACCTCGTCCGTACCCGGACGCAGCACATCGTCAGCCGCCACACGACCCAGCACACGTTCGGCCAGCGAGGCGACAACCTCACCGTCGTTCACGGCGGCTTCGGCCGTGATCGCACGCTCGGTACCACAGTCGATCTCACGCACGATGCAGTCCTGTGCCACGTCCACCAGACGACGGGTCAGATAACCCGAGTTCGCCGTCTTCAGAGCGGTATCCGACAGACCCTTACGGGCACCGTGGGTCGAGTTGAAGTACTCGAGAACGGTCAGACCTTCCTTGAAGTTCGAGATGATCGGCGTTTCGATGATGTCACCGTTCGGCTTGGCCATCAGTCCGCGCATACCGCCCAGCTGTTTCATCTGAGTGACCGAGCCACGCGCACCGGAGTGGGCCATCATGTAGACCGAGTTCGGCTCCATGTCAGACCCGTCTTCGGCCTTGGCAACGTCCGAGATGGTGCTCATCATCGCCTCGGTGACGCGGTCGTTACACTTCGACCAGGCATCGACAACTTTGTTGTACTTTTCGCCCTGAGTGATCAGGCCGTCCATGTACTGCTGTTCAAAGTCCTTCACCTGACCGCGGGTGTCATCGACGATGCCCCACTTATCATCCGGAATGACCATGTCGTCCTTGCCGAACGAGATGCCCGCCTTGAACGCTTCCTTGAAGCCCATCGACATGATCTGGTCACAGAAGATGACCGACTCTTTCTGACCGCAGTAACGGTAGACGGTGTCGATGACCTGCTGCACTTCTTTCTTCCGCAGCAGGCGGTTGACCAGCTCGAACGGCGCCTTGTTGTTCATCGGCAGCAACGCACCCAGACGCAGACGGCCCGGAGTGGTTTCATAGCGCTTCTGAACTTCGTTGCCTTCGTCATCGATCTGCGTGATCCGCGCGGTGATCTTGGTGTGCAGGTGCACTTCACCGGCGTCCAGCGCGTGCTGCACTTCGTCGATCGAGCCAAAGACCTTGCCTTCGCCCGGCATGCCGGCACGTTCCAGCGATACATAGTACAGACCCAGGATCATATCCTGCGACGGAACGATGATCGGCGCGCCGTTTGCGGGCGACAGAACGTTGTTCGTCGACATCATCAGAACACGGGCTTCCAGCTGGGCCTCAAGGCTCAGCGGCACGTGAACGGCCATCTGGTCACCGTCGAAGTCGGCATTAAAGGCCGAGCAGACCAGCGGGTGCAGCTGGATCGCCTTACCTTCGATCAGGACCGGCTCGAACGCCTGAATACCAAGACGGTGCAGCGTCGGCGCACGGTTCAGCATGACAGGGTGTTCGCGGATCACCTCGTCGAGGATATCCCACACTTCGGGGCGCTCTTTCTCGACCAGTTTCTTCGCCTGTTTCACGGTCGAAGACAGACCCTTGGCTTCAAGGCGCGAGTAGATGAACGGCTTGAACAGCTCCAACGCCATCTTCTTGGGCAGACCACACTGATGCAGCTTGAGTTCCGGACCGGTCACGATGACCGAACGGCCCGAGAAGTCGACGCGCTTACCAAGAAGGTTCTGACGGAAGCGGCCCTGCTTACCTTTCAGCATGTCCGACAGCGATTTCAGCGGACGCTTGTTGGCGCCGGTGATCACGCGGCCACGACGGCCGTTGTCGAACAGAGCGTCAACGGATTCCTGCAGCATCCGCTTTTCGTTGCGGACGATGATGTCAGGCGCGCGCAGTTCGATCAGACGCTTCAGACGGTTGTTCCGGTTGATGACGCGGCGATACAGATCGTTCAGATCCGAGGTCGCGAAACGGCCGCCATCCAGCGGAACCAGCGGGCGTAGTTCCGGCGGAATGACCGGGATCACGGTCATCACCATCCACTCGGGCCGGTTGCCCGACTCGAGGAAGGATTCAACAACCTTCAGACGCTTGATGATCTTCTTGGGCTTCAGCTCGCCGGTTGCTTCGGCCAGATCAGCGCGCAGCTGCTCGGCTTCGGCTTCCAGATCGATCTGGGCCAGCATCTCGCGGATGGCTTCGGCACCGATATTCGCGGTGAACGCGTCCATGCCATAGGCATCCTGCGCGTCCATGTACTCTTCTTCGGTCAGCATCTGGCCATAGGTCAGGTCGGTCAGACCGGGCTCGATGACGACGTAGTTTTCGAAGTACAGAACGCGTTCCAGATCGCGCAGCGTCATGTCCAGCATCAGACCGATGCGGGACGGCAGCGATTTCAGGAACCAGATATGCGCGACAGGCGCGGCCAGTTCGATATGGCCCATACGCTCGCGGCGGACTTTCTGCAGGGTGACTTCCACGCCACACTTTTCGCAGACAACGCCGCGATACTTCATCCGCTTATATTTGCCGCACAGACATTCATAATCTTTGATCGGGCCAAAGATACGCGCGCAGAACAGACCGTCACGCTCGGGCTTGAACGTCCGGTAGTTGATGGTTTCGGGTTTCTTGATCTCGCCATAGGACCAAGACAGGATCCGCTCGGGCGACGCCAACGAGACCTTGATCTCGTCGAAAACCTTCGGGGGCGTCAGCGGGTTGAACGGGTTGTTGGTGATTTCCTGGTTCATTTGTTACCTCAAATCTTGCGGAAGGGGGGAGAGGTGAGCGGAAACTTCAAAAGTTTCCGCCCAAGAATTTTTTCAAAATTCTTATTCCTCAACCTCCGCATCCAGGAGTTCCATATTCAGGCCGAGGCCACGGACTTCTTTAACCAGAACGTTGAACGATTCCGGTACGCCCGCTTCAAAGTTATCCTCGCCCTTGACGATCGACTCATAGACCTTGGTCCGGCCGGCGACGTCATCCGATTTCACGGTGAGCATCTCCTGCAGGGTGTAGGCGGCGCCGTAAGCTTCCAGAGCCCAGACCTCCATCTCACCAAAGCGCTGACCACCGAACTGCGCCTTACCACCCAGCGGCTGCTGGGTCACCAGGCTGTAGGGCCCGGTCGAACGCGCGTGGATCTTGTCATCCACCAGGTGGTGCAGTTTCAGCAGGTACTTGATGCCCACGGTCACCGGACGTGCAAATTGCTCACCAGTGCGACCATCGAACAGAACCGACTGACCGCTTTCCGAGAAGCCCGCACGCACCAGCGCGTCGTTGACGTCAGCCTCTTTGGCTCCGTCAAAGACCGGGGTGGCGATCGGAACACCGCGGGTCACGTTGCCCGCAGCCTCGATCAGGCCATCCTCGTCCAGACCGGTGATGCCTTCTTCGTAGACATCCTCGCCATAGGCCAGCTTCATCGCTTCGCGCACCGGAGTCAGATCGCCGGAACGGCGGTATTCACCCAGAGCGTCGTCGATGTTCAGACCCAGACCGCGTGCGGCCCAACCCATGTGGGTTTCAAGAATCTGACCAACGTTCATACGCGAAGGCACGCCCAGCGGGTTCAGACAGAAGTCAACCGGCGTACCATCGGCCAGGAACGGCATGTCTTCCATCGGAACAACCTTGGAGATCACACCTTTGTTCCCGTGACGACCGGCCATCTTGTCGCCCGGCTGCAGCTTACGCTTCACAGCGATGAAGACTTTGACCATCTTCATCACACCCGGCGGCAGGTCGTCGCCACGGCGGACCTTCTCGACCTTGTCTTCGAAACGGGCGTCCAGAGCACGCTTTTGCACTTCGTACTGCTCGTTCAGAGCCTCAACGATCTGTGCGTCCTGCTCACCTTCCAGCGCCAGCTGCCACCACTGACCACGGGTCAGGGTTTCCAGCAGTTCCTCGGTGATCACCGACCCCGCCTTGACGCCCTTCGGGCCTTTGACAGCGGTTTTACCCAGGATCAGGCCCTGCAGACGCGCATAGATGTTGCGGTCAAGGATCGCCAGCTCGTCGTCCCGGTCGCGGGCCAGACGTTCGACTTCCTCACGCTCGATCTGCAGCGCACGCTCGTCTTTCTCGACGCCGTGACGGTTGAAGACACGAACCTCAACGACCGTACCGTAATCGCCCGGCTTCACGCGCAGCGAGGTGTCGCGCACGTCAGATGCTTTCTCACCAAAGATGGCGCGCAGCAGCTTTTCTTCCGGGGTCATCGGGCTTTCGCCCTTCGGAGTGATCTTGCCGACCAGAATATCGCCCGGCTCAACATCCGCACCGATGTAAACGATGCCCGCCTCGTCGAGGTTGCGCAGCGCTTCTTCACCGACGTTCGGGATGTCGCGGGTGATCTCTTCCGGGCCCAGCTTGGTATCACGGGCGGCGACTTCAAACTCCTCGATATGGACCGAGGTAAAGACGTCGTCACGCGCGATACGTTCCGAGATCAGGATCGAGTCTTCGTAGTTGTAACCGTTCCATGGCATGAACGCGACGACCACGTTCTTACCAAGGGCCAGTTCACCCATATCGGTCGACGGACCGTCGGCAATGACTTCACCCTTCTGGACGGTGTCACCCACCTTGATCAGCGGACGCTGGTTGATGCAGGTGTTCTGGTTCGACCGCTGGAATTTGCGCAGACGATAGATGTCAACGCCAGCGTCACCCAGTTCCAGATCCTCGGTGGCGCGGATAACGATACGCTGGGCATCGACCTGGTCGATGATACCGGCGCGTTTCGCCTGAATCGCAGCGCCCGAGTCGATCGCAACCTTTTCCTCGATCCCGGTGCCGACCAGCGGTGCCTCGGCCCGCAGCAGCGGAACCGCCTGACGTTGCATGTTCGAGCCCATCAGAGCGCGGTTGGCGTCGTCATTTTCAAGGAACGGGATCAGCGATGCAGCGACCGATACCAGCTGTTTCGGAGATACGTCGATCAGGTCCACATTCTCGCGCGGAGCCAGAGTGTAGTCACCGGCCTGACGGGTCGACACCAGATCGTTGATGAACTTGCCATCAGCGTCCAGAGTCGCGTTCGCCTGCGCCACGGTGTGACGCATTTCCTCGGTCGCGGACATGTAGTGAACCTCATCGGTCACCTCGGCGTCCTTGACGACGCGATACGGTGTTTCGATGAAGCCATACTTGTTCACGCGGGCGAAGGTGGCCAGCGAGTTGATCAGACCGATGTTCGGACCTTCCGGCGTTTCAATCGGGCACATCCGGCCATAGTGGGTCGGGTGCACGTCGCGAACCTCAAAGCCCGCACGCTCACGTGTCAGACCACCGGGGCCAAGCGCCGAGAGACGGCGTTTGTGGGTGACTTCCGACAGCGGGTTGGTCTGGTCCATGAACTGCGACAGCTGTGATGAGCCGAAGAATTCGCGAACAGCGGCCGCAGCAGGTTTCGCGTTGATCAGATCCTGAGGCATGACGGTGTCGATCTCGACCGACGACATACGCTCTTTGATCGCGCGCTCCATGCGCAGCAGGCCAACGCGGTACTGGTTCTCCATCAGTTCACCGACCGAACGCACTCGACGGTTGCCGAGGTGGTCGATATCGTCCACGTCGCCCTTGCCGTCACGCAGTTCCACCAGCGCCTTGATGCAGGCCACGATGTCTTCGCGGCGCAGCGTGCGCAGGGTGTCCGGCGCGTCCAGAGCCAGACGCATGTTCATCTTCACGCGGCCAACAGCGGACAGGTCATAACGCTCGCTGTCGAAGAACAGGGTGTCGAACAGGGCCGAGGCCGCTTCGACGGTGGGCGGCTCGCCCGGGCGCATCACGCGGTAGATGTCCATCAGCGCGCTTTCACGGTTCAGGTTCTTGTCCTGAGCCATGGTGTTGCGCATGTAGGGACCAACGTTGACGTTGTCGATGTCCAGAACCGGGATGTCGGTGATACCCGCATCGATCAGGTCCTTGACGGTGCCGCCGATCAGGTCGCCGTCCTTGTCGTATTCCAGCGTCAGCTCATCACCGGCCTCGACATAGATCGCGCCGGTTTCTTCGTTGATGATGTCCTTGGCGACATATTTGCCGACGATGTTATCGAAGGGCACCAGCAGGTCGGTGACATTGCCTTCGTCGATCAGCTTCTTGACCGCGCGCGGGGTGACTTTCTTGCCTGCTTCGGCAATCACTTCACCCGATTTGGCGTCGATCAGATCGTATGTCGGACGGGTGCCGCGCACACGCTCGGGGAAGAATGGCGTAACCCAGCCTTTCTTCTTGTCCAGCTTGTAGGACACGGTGTTGTAATACGCGTCCATGATCGCTTCCTGATCCAGACCCAGTGCGTATAGCAGGGTTGTCACAGGCAGTTTACGGCGACGGTCGATTCGGGCGAACACGATGTCCTTGGCGTCGAACTCAAAGTCCAGCCAGCTGCCGCGATACGGGATGATGCGGCAGGCAAACAGCAGCTTACCCGAGGAATGGGTCTTGCCCTTGTCGTGGTCAAAGAATACACCGGGCGAGCGGTGCATCTGGGACACGATCACGCGCTCGGTGCCGTTCACGATGAACGTGCCGTTCGGTGTCATCAGGGGCATATCGCCCATGAACACGTCCTGTTCCTTGATGTCCTTGACCGATTTGGCGCCGGTGTCCTCATCGACATCAAACACGATCAGACGCAGAGTGACCTTCAGCGGCGCGCTGTAGGTCATGTCGCGCTGCATGCACTCTTCGACGTCATATTTCGGTTTTTCCAGATCGTATTTCACGAACTCCAGAACGGAGGTTTCGTTGAAATCCTTGATCGGGAAAACCGACTGGAACACACCTTTGATGCCTTCGCCGTCAGCGGGCTGTTCTGCATCGCCGGAGCGCAGGAAAAGGTCATAAGAAGATTTCTGCACCTCAATGAGGTTCGGCATCTCCAGCACTTCGCGGATTTTGCCGTAATATTTACGAAGACGTTTCTGGCCAAGGAACGTTTGAGCCATGTCAGATGTCACCTTTCGATGTTCTCAGCGGGCAAAGACACCGTCGGGCCCCGGCATCTTGCACAATCGAGACAACACGTCCGGATCAATTCGTGGCCACCGTCCCGAAGGCGGCCTCCCGATCCGAAAACCGTGTCTTAGAAAACGCCCCCTTGATTGAGGCCCTTTCTAAGACAGGTTCGGCTGGACCCGGATTTCTCCGGACCCAGCCAAATTTTCAGGCACATCAGCGATGCGCCAGTCGATTGGCTTAGGCCAGCTCGACTTCGGCGCCAGCTGCTTCCAGCTTGCCTTTGACTTCTTCGGCTTCGTCTTTCGACACGCCTTCTTTGATCTTGCCGCCAGCTTCGACCAGCTCTTTGGCTTCTTTCAGGCCCAGACCGGTGATGCCGCGAACTTCTTTGATCACGTTGATTTTCGAAGCGCCGGCGTTCTTCAGAACGACGTCGAATTCGGTTTTCTCTTCCTCGGCTGCGCCACCGGCGTCGCCACCGGCTGCCATGACAACCGCGCCGCCTGCTGCGGGCTCGATGCCATATTCGTCTTTGAGGATGGTTTTCAGTTCCTGTGCTTCCAGCAGGGTCAGACCCACGATGCTTTCTGCGAGTGCTTTCAGATCAGCCATTTTATCAGCTCTTTCCGTTTACAGTGTGTGTTCCAACGTCAGGGGCAATCCCCTACGCAGATCATTCAGTGCCAACCGCTTACGCAGCTTCCGCCTTCTCTTCGATGGTGGAAAGGATGCTTGCGATGTTGCTTGCAGGTGCGCCAATCGCGCCGGCGATGTTCGAAGCAGGTGCGCCAATGCAGCCAGCGATCGAAGCAATAAGCTCTTCACGAGACGGCATTTTCGAAACTGTTTCGACGCCTTTGCGGTCCAGAGCGTTCTCGCCCATAGCACCGCCGAGGATTTCAAAGTTTTTGTTATCCTTGGCGAAGTCCTCGGCCACCTTGGCTGCTGCCACGGGGTCCTCGGAATAGGTCAGAACGGTCATCCCTGTCAGCAGGTCGGCCATGCTTTCACACGGCTTACCCTCGAGGGCGATTTTGGCGAGCCTGTTCTTGGCAACACGCACGGCACCACCCGCGTCACGAGCACGTGCGCGAAGGTCCTGCATCTCGGCAACTGTCAGACCGGCGTAGTGAGCAACCACTACGACGCCAGAGCTTTCGAAGATTTGGCCGAGTTCCTCGACCACTTTCTCTTTCTGGGCTCTATCCACAGTTCTCTCCAAGTTAGGGGCGATATCTCACCCCGGCTCATATTTGCCGCAGCTTGCGCTCCGGCGTTCAGGTCCGTTGTTACGGGATGGGCCAAAATTCGCCCGAGGGTGGGACCCTCAGAATTCTTTGGTCTTACCCGTCTCAGGCAGGGAATTAAGGGGCCGTATGGACCCACCCACCGTCTTGGACGAAACGAAATAAAGCGCACGACGAATCGCACGCTTTATTCCGCAGCCCTACTTAGGGCAGACGACCGGGGTTTCCAAGGGGTAAATTACACACTCGCGCGATTTAGCGCGCCTTATGACAAAAGGGGTTTGGCGTTGCTTGCATGACGCCGCGCCATCGATCCGCCCCGGCGTCCACCGACCAGATAAGCCGCCGGAATGGGCGGGTCCGCCCTCTGTAGCTCGGGAAACAAGGTCAGAATTTCTTCCCGGCTGGCATCAGACAGCGATTTCAAAGCTTGTGGCCCGGCATAGAAGCTTTCAACCTCGGCCCCTTCTGCAAAGACGATCTCGTGGCGGTCGAACATGAAATGCCAGTATTCCACCAGATCATTGTCGCGACATTCGTCTATTCCGGACAGGTCTATCAAGTGTTTGGCAGCCACAAGCACCGCGTCCTCGCCAAACATCCGCTGCACAATCGTTGAGTTCGCCAGAACCCGGTGCTGAGGCGAGACAGTCAGCGGACGTTTTGGCAGGCCGTTACCCAATGCACCTGTGTCGATGCGAACAGGGTAGGCGTTGCACATGGCGGCAAGCTCGCCCTTTGTCAGTTCCCGGCTGCCAATCCAGCGGACCGGCTGAAACCCGCGATCACGCGTGCGCACACGATCCCCAATCTGCAGATCCTCGACAGCGCGCGGGCCCTGATCGGTTTCAATCAACGTACCGCGCAGAAAGCAGACCGGAAACTCACCATCGAAATTCGACGGGTTCCGCGCGTTGTTGGGCCGGAAGTTGCCAAGCGTAATGCTTGTGATGTCGTTGAAATCATATCCGGCAGCGATGAAATCGGCGATGTTTCCATCCCGAAAAAATGCCAGAACAGTCCCGTCATCCAACTCGGCGGTTATGATCTGGACGTTGAAACTCTGCCCGTCGGAAAACGTGATGGTCGAGTTTCGATAGGCCCCGCTGGTCTCAACTTGCTGCAACGTCCCGTTGACCAGAACACCCTCATCAGCAGTAGGCTGGGTGGTGTCATTGTTGCCGTCAAAATCCAGATCAAGGATGTTGTTGCCGTTATCCGTGTCGTTCTGCCACTGATAGGTATCGCGATCAAAGGTCGACAGATCGACCGTCGAACCGGCAAATCCCTCGGCGGTGCCGGTTCCCAGCAAAAACGCATCCAGATTGAACTGCTCCAACGGCATGGCTCAGATGTCCTTTATAAAAACCCGGGTGGCGTAAAGATCATTGCTGCCTTTTGCAACATCCCGGCATCCACACTCAATTCGTATCTTTTGATTGTAAATTTTTCCAGTACAACGAATTGCAACCTGTTTTGGCAAGACCGGGAAATTGACACACGCGCCGGACCCGGATGCGGTGCCGCCAAACGGTCTTAAGGAAGAAGCCGCCGCTCCGTGACTGCGCTCAACTCAGATGAACTTGCCGATACTCTGGTGGCCGAGTTCACCCGCCAGATTCCGGGTGATCCGATCCTGACCGCTGAGCGCATCTACCGGTCGCACGACTTCCCCGACTCGCGCTGGGTCATGAAGGTTGAAACGGCACAGCAAGGTTACGCCCTGAAGATCGACACCCAATCGCCCAGAACCGGGCGGCTGGTCGATGAGTTTCGCATATTAAGTCAGCTTCATTCTCACCTGGCAGGGAATGGCCCGACGCGTGTTGTGCGACCGGTTTACCTGTCCCCAAGCGCGATGTTTCTGGTCACCGAGTTTATCGACCGGCCCACCGCTGTTGATGTGATCTACAACAGCACCGACGACAAGCAGGTCGCGCAGGTCTATCGCCGGGCGGGTGCCTGGTTGCAGGACCTGCACAACTATCGACCGGCCAGGCAACAACCTTTCTGGCCGCAATGGATGATGGAGCGTATTCGCGACTCGTCCGCCACCATCCTTCCCGACATCCGGCCCGATTATCAGCGTATGATGAATATCATGCGCGCCGATGCGACCCATCTCAGGGGTCAGCCCGATCTTGAGGTGTTTTCACACGGCGATTTTCACGGGATGAACCTGATCCTGGGCCATGGCGCGGCAATCGGGTTGGATTTCACCGAGGCGCGCGACAAGCTGGCAGTCTATGATATCGTCGATTTCCTCAAGGCCGACGTGTTCAGGGCCGGAGAGACGCCGGAAATCGACCGAAGCGGCATCCTGAACTGGAACAAGCAGATGTTTTTCCGGCGCTACCGCCATCCCATCAATATGGATGTTCTGGACTTCTGCATCCGCGGACGTCTGCTGCGCGACTGGCTGTTGCTGCGCCAACAGAATCAAACATACAGCGAATTCGAACAACGCCGCGCCGACCGGTTAGAGCTCCGCCTGAAGCAATCCCTCACCGAACCGCTGATCTGAGATTTACTCACTCTGATGAGCGTTCACTTTTGGCCAACAGACGTTGTCTTAGAATACGCCGCATGGGCCTTGGCGCCGTCAGCAGGACATTGCGTAATCTGTGTCGGCTATAGCCCTTCTCACCGCTGTCGATCCTGGCCAGAATGGTCTGGAACTGGATGACCGGATGAAACAACCGGCGCTCATCGGAAAATTCCCGCACCGCTTCGAACAGATGTGGAGGGTTGGTGTTAAACGTACCCGCGCCTGCCTGCTCGGGCGCGATGTCCTCAAGGCGTACGTAGTCGAAGCCATGCCGTTCCACCGCACCCGCCAGCACGCCTTCGTCATTCAACCGGACACCGGGATATTGCTGCAGCTGCTCAGCACGCAGCTGTTTCATGGCAGCGATCACCTGCGGGCTGACAACGGTCAGCGGGAAGATGCAGCCCAGATGCGGATCAAGGCCAAAATTTTGCAGAGCCTCGGAATACCTGCGGCGCCCGGCAATTTTCCCGAATTGGGCAGCAATCGCCTGTTCGGGACGGGTACAGAGCGTCCGCACCAGTTCCTGCGCGCCTGCCGGAGGGACATAAACGTCAGACTCGACCAGTACATAGCGGGCAAAATCAGGCATCGCGTCAAACGCAATATAATAGCACATGTCGCCGCACAACCACCGCCAGATCCGGGGCAGACCCTTCAGGCCCAGCCGCGCCAGCGCATCCTGATGAAGCGATATTTTCGGAAACGGATCGCAGTCGACCGGGCCGTCCTGTTCATCCACGACAATGGCGACTGTGACACCAGCCGACGCCAGTGTCGTCGCCAGAAGGCGCGCCATCTCGGGGAACCCTCTGGTTCGGACGAGAAACAGGGTTTCATCCGCGCTCGTCACTGCCTTGCCACCTTGCCCTGCGTTAATGGTTTGCGCGCAGCCAGCCCGCCGGTCGCGCATCGTTGTGTTCGCGCTGTCTTATCGACTGCAAGGCCACGGCAGTCAAACAAAAGAAACCCAGGCAGCATGTGCTGCCCGGGTTCGAATTACCGACATGTCGCGAAGGGCTTATTCGCCCGATGCTTCCGCAACATCCACGGTCACGCCGGGGCCCATGGTCGAGCTCAGCGCGATTTTCTTCATGTAGGTGCCTTTTGCGCCCGACGGCTTGGCCTTGGCAACAGCCGAGACGAATGCACGGACGTTTTCGGCCAGCTTAGCTTCGTCGAACGACGCTTTGCCAACACCAGCATGCACAACACCGCCTTTTTCCGCCTTGAACTGAACTTCACCGCCCTTGGCTGCTTCCACGGCCGCTTTCACGTCCATGGTCACGGTGCCAACCTTGGGGTTCGGCATCAGGTTGCGGGGGCCCAGAACTTTACCCAGACGGCCAACGATCGGCATCATGTCCGGGGTGGCGATGCAGCGATCGAAATCGATGGTGCCGCCCTGAATGGTTTCCATCAGGTCTTCTGCGCCAACGATATCCGCGCCTGCTTCTTTCGCCTCATCCGCCTTGGGGCCACGTGCGAAAACAGCAACACGCATGTCTTTGCCGGTGCCGTTCGGCAGGCCGACAACGCCGCGCACCATCTGGTCAGCGTGACGGGTGTCAACGCCCAGGTTCATCGCGATTTCGATGGTCTCGTCGAATTTCGAGGTTGCATTGGCTTTGACCAGGGCAACAGCTTCGTCCACCGACAGGTTTTCCTTGCCAGCGACAGCTTCGCGCGCAGCGCGGGTACGTTTACCGAGTTTTGCCATCTTACTTCACCTCGATGCCCATGGAGCGGGCCGAGCCCAGGATGATCTGCATTGCGCCTTCGACGTCGTTGGCGTTCAGATCTTTCATTTTGGCTTCGGCGATTTCACGAACCTGCTTCGAGGTCACGGTTGCCACGGTCTCACGACCGGGGTTTTCCGCGCCGCGGGGGCGGTTACGCTTGCCAACCGGCTTCAGACCAGCCGCTTTTTTCAGGTAGTAAGACGCGGGCGGCGTCTTGATGTCCATGGTGAAGGACTTGTCCTGATAATAGGTGATCACGGTCGGGCACGGCGCGCCGGGCTCCATGTCTGCGGTCTTGGCGTTGAACGCCTTGCAGAATTCCATGATGTTGATGCCGCGCTGACCCAGCGCCGGACCAACTGGCGGCGACGGGTTCGCCTGACCTGCAGGAACCTGCAGCTTCATTGTACCAGCAAGCTTCTTGGCCATTTGGTTTTCCTTTCAACTTAGGTGAAACGCGTTCCACCCAGATTATGTTGCGTGGTTCGGTCCGGGATCGCGATCCCGGCAACCTCCCACGAGAGAATCTCGCCCGAAGACGATAGAGGCGGCGTTTATAGGGGAATGAAGGGGTTGGCAAGGGGTCGACCCGGCCGGAAAACGCGCATTCGAATCGTGCCCCGTTGAGTTTTGCCAAACTCGATGAGAGCCCAAAGCTGCGGGCCATGAAACAGACGCCCTGAACACCCCGGCAAGATCCTAAAATATCTGGATAAACCGGCGAGATGAGCGAGCTCCGGCCTTTGAGCCACATTCGCACGCGTGTCTGTGCTATAGTCCATGAAAACAGGTATTTGTAGTGGAGGTTAATTATGTTCATTCGATTGGTAGTAACGCTCGCTATCGCACTCTCTTTCACAACGTCCTCTCCTCAGAGCGCTCGCGCGGACGCGGGAGAAATCTTGGGCGGTGCCGTCGTTGGTGGGGTTATCGGCTACGCGATTGGCCGGGATCAGGAGAGAAAGAAACAGGCCCAGACAACAACGAGATCCACCCAAACCTACCGGTCGGGCATCCCATCGACCACCCAAGGGGCGCAGACCCAGACGGCGCTCAACTACTTTGGATATAATGCCGGTCGTGTCGATGGTCAGGTGGGCCGTGGCACCCGCTCGGCGATCGAGCGGTATCAGGTGTCCATGGGCTATCCGGTAAACGGATATGATTTCCAACCCTATCAGCGCGATTTCCTGATGCAGGCCTATTACTGGGCCACCAGCGGAGGTCAGGCTTCGACGCAACTGGCGGGACAACCGCTGTTGATGGAGTATCGCCGGCAGATACAAACGGGATCAACGCTGGCTGTGGCACCGCAAGCGACTGCACCGGCCCCGGCGACCATACCCGTTGTGACTCAGCCGCAACCTGAGGCCGCCCCTGCACCCGAGCCAGCTGAAACCGCTTCCAGTAGTTTGCCCAGCCTGTTTTCTGGCGGCACCGGTGGGCCATCGCTGGCCAATCGCTGCAGCGGGGTGATGCTGCAGACATCAACCAATGGGGGCTATACGACCCTGTCCAACATGTCCGACCCGGATTTTGCACTCAGCGAACAGTTCTGTCTTGCGCGCAGCTATGCGATGGCGCGCGGAGAAGACCTGATGCAGGATATTCAGGGGCTGACGCCGGATCAGGTCAGCGCACAATGCGATTCGTATGGCGAGATGCTGGCACCGCAAGTCGACGCCCTGTCGATCACTTCAAAAACAGAGGCTGAATCTCAGGTCCGCAAACTGGCGCTGGAGTCCGGGCTGAGCCCTGCAGATCTGGCGGCGACGAGCAAGGTCTGCCTGTCCATGGGCTACCGTCAGGACAACATGGACACCGCAGTAGGTTCAGCGCTGATGCTGGTCGCGATGGGCGAACCCGCCTATGGAGAGCTGATCGGTCATCACCTGCGCGAAGGCTTCGGCGTGCAGAAACGCCGTGACCTTGCAACGCAGTGGTACGATGCGAGCCTTTCGGCATTGGATGCCGGATCGCCTGCCGTCTTCCTGCCGTCCCAGTCGGATCGCCCGCAACTGTTGCGCGCGGCCATGGTTCAAGCGCAATAGGGCGACGCGCCAAGCTGTATTGACCCCGGAAAGGTCGATTTAGAACGCCGCGGTGCGTGTTGCATCGCGGCGTTGTGTTTTTCGCGATGAACCGGACTATAATCGGCGCCAGACTTGCAGCCCCGCTCTGGTGCAGCCACAGCTTCAACCGACCCGACAATGTATCGCGAATGTGCTATGCAATCACCGGAACCGAACCAGGAACAGGACAAGATCGACGCTCTGATCGAGTGGATGGTTGATGGCGCCCGCCCGGCAGCAAATGCGGTCGATATCATAGAAGGTATATGTACGCGCCTGCTGGATGCCGGTGTCGCCATCGACCGGTTCGGTTTGTTCATCTGGACGTTGCACCCCAATCTGACAGGACGGCGTTTCCTGTGGAAAGCAGGCGCAGGCGTCGACAGGGTCGACGCGCCGTCACAACTGTTTTCCGAGGCGATCTATACCGAAAATCCGCTTCCGCACGTGATCGAGCGTCAGCAAACCATCCGCCGCCATCTGGAAGACCCCAACTGCCCCGAGGATTACATCATCGTAGGCGAATTGCGCGAACAGGGGTTCACCGACTATCTGGCGCAACCGCTGATCTATATCAACGGCGATACCCATGTCTGCACCTGGTCAAGCGCCGCGCCCGGCGGGTTTTCAAAGCGGGATCTGGAGATTCTGAACCGGGTTCGCGGCCCGCTCGCACGCCTGACCGAGGCGTATATGCTGCGGCTCGACGCGACCAATCTGTTGTCGACCTATGTAGGCCATAACAGTGGCGCACATATTCTGGAGGGGAAGGTGCATCGCGGTGATGGCAGCAAAATCGAAGCGGTCATCCTGTTTGCGGATCTCAAGGGATTTACCCGCCTTTCAAATTCAGTATCCGGTGATGCGTTGGTCCGGCTGCTGAATGACAGTTTTGATTGCCTTGTCCCTTCGGTCATGGATCACGGCGGAGAGATTCTGAAATTCATGGGCGACGGCTTTTTTGCCATCTTCCCAACCAGCGCGGACCTTCCGCCCAACGTACAGATCGAAGCCGCCATCGCAGCGGTGCGCGAGGGCCTGAAATCGCTGAGCGAGGCCGACTTCTCCCACAAACTGGGCGTGCGCACTGCAATTCATCATGGTCGCTTCCACTATGGCAATATCGGAGGCGGGGACCGGCTGGATTTCACCGCCATCGGCCCGGATGTCAATCTGACGGCAAGGCTGGTATCGGCGGCCACGGACCTGGAATGTGACCACGTCCTGTCCGAAACCGCTGCAGCGTTTCTGCCGGAACTCTGCGAACCGGTCGGAACTGTGTCACTCAAGGGGTTCGGCGAAGATCAGACCGTTTGGCAGTTGAGCACACCCCAAACGTAAAAAGGGTGCCCGTAAGGCACCCCATCCGATGGTTCTAAAGGAACCGATCAGCTTTGCTTGGTCACCTGCGTGAAGTCCAGTTCGACCGGAGTTTCGCGACCGAAGATCGAGACCGAAACCTTCAGTTTCTGGTTCTCGTCGTCCACGCCTTCGACCATGCCGTCGAAATCCTCGAACGGGCCGTCGTTGACCTTGACCTTTTCGCCGATCTCGAAGCTGATCATCAGCTTCGGCGCTTCTTCACCTTCCTGAACGCGGTTGAGGATCTGGTTCACCTCGGCGTCGCGCATAGGCATCGGGCGGCCCTGCGGGCCCAGAAAGCCGGTGACCCGGTTGATCGAGTTGATCAGGTGATAGCCCTGATCCGACATTTCCATATGCACCAGAACGTAACCGGGCATAAAGCGGCGCTCGGTTGTGACCTTCTTGCCCCGGCGCACTTCGATCACCTCTTCGGTGGGCACCAGAACCTCGTCGATATCGTCCTCAAGGCCCTGTTCAGCCACCGACGTGCGGATCTGCTCTGCGATCTTCTTTTCGAAATTCGAAAGAACGCTGACCGAGTACCACCGTTTCGCCATGAACCTGTCGTCCTTGTTTGCCTTTGGGGCGGCGGCTGAGCGTGCGCCCCGCGTTGAAATTCAATTGCGTCACCCGGAATAAAAAGCGGCGCGCAGCCCGATTCGCCGCACGCCCATTCCGAATAGTCATGTCACCTACTCTGACATCGCAAGCTGTGCAAGGGGGCAGTGGCGTTTCCGCCTGCCCAACCGGCTTAGCCGAAGGCGCCCAGGATCAGTTGCAAGCCGCCGCGAATGCCCAGATCGACCAGCGCAAAGAACACAGCCGTCAGCGCCGCCATGATGAACACCATGACCGTGGTCAGCAGAACTTCGCGCCGGGTGGGCCAGACGACCTTTGCAACTTCGGCACGGACCTGCTGAATGAACTGGATCGGGTTTGTGGTGGCCATGAGGCGTATCTCTCTGCTAGCGGATGGGCCGGACATAACCGGGCATTGCGGCAATTTCAAGGGCGGTCAGGGCTTGGGCTTGTCGTCCCATTCGTCACTCAGGATGCGGCGCGCATCGCCCTCGGGGTCGTCATACTGGTTGGACCGGACCGTATAGATGAACGCCACCAGTCCGACGCCGCCCAAAAGCAGTGAAATCGGAATGAGATAGGCCAGAACTTCCATCGTGTTACCTCAGCCGCAATGCGTTCAGGGACACGGTGATCGACGAGGTCGACATCGCCAGCGCCGCGATCAAGGGTGTCGCGAGGCCCACAACGGCCAGAGGCACCGCGATCACATTGTAGACGGTGGCGATGCGGAAGTTCTCGCGAATCCGTTTGGTCGCCTTGATGGCCGTATCGCAGGCATCCGAGATTGGTGACAGGTCATTGCCCAGCAGCACGATATCCGACGCCACCCGCGCCGCATCCAGCGCCGAAGCCGGAGAGATCGAGACATGCGCTGCCGCCAGAGCTGCCGTATCGTTCAACCCGTCGCCGACCATCAGAACACGGTGACCCTGATCGCTCAACGCTTGCACTTTGGCGGCTTTGTCCTCGGGCAGGGCTTGCGCGATCCAGCTTTCAATGCCCAGTTTGCCTGCCAGCGCCTCAACAGCACCCTCGGTATCGCCCGAGATCAGAAGGACCTCTTTGCCGGACTTGCGGAAGGCGGCAACGGCCTCGGCCGCGCCTGCGCGCAAGCTGTCCGTGAAAGTAAAGCGCAGGGGCTGGTGCGATCCGATGGCCAGCCAAGCCGAGGTCTGCGCCCCATCCTCGCCACCGACCCAGGCGGCGCGGCCCAGCCGGACGCGTTGATCGCGGTAAAGACCTTCGGTGCCATAGCCCGGCACTTCGACCACATCGCGCAGGGTGGCGGGCTTGATGCCAGCTTCGCGCGCTGCTTTGGCAAGGGCAAGCGACAGAGGGTGCGATGACGCCTCGGCCAGCGCCAGCGCCACTTCCAGATCGGCGCGGGAATGGTCGCCCAGATTGGTCAACTCGGGCGTGCCCGAGGTCAGCGTGCCGGTTTTGTCAAACACAACCGTATCGACCTCTGCCAGACGCTCCAACGCTGTGGCGTGTTTGATCAGCATCCCGCTGCGGAACAACCGCCCCGAGGCCGCCGTGGTCACAGCCGGAACCGCCAGACCCAGCGCACAGGGGCAGGTGATGATCAGAACCGCTGCCGCGATGTTCAGCGCCGTGCGGACATCGCCGGAATAGATATACCAGCCCAGAAAGCTGAGCGCCGACAGGATGTGCACCCCCGGCGCGTACAGCTTGGCCGCCTTGTCGGCCAGCGATGTGTATCGCGACCGGCCCGACTCGGCGATGGCCACCAGATCGGCCATGCGGTGCAACGAGGTATCCTCTCCCACCGCCGTCGCGCGGATGGTCAGGGGCCCGGTCAGGTTGACCTCACCGGCGCTGACGGCCAGCCCCTCCTGTGCGAACACGGGGAGGGTTTCCCCGGTCAGTAGAGAGCGGTCGAGTTCGGATTGGCCCGAAACGATCTCTCCGTCCACCGGCATCCGGCCACCGGGGCGGACTAGGATAAGGTCGCCGACATTCAGGGCCGAAACCGCGATCTCCTCCTCAACACCATCGACCAGACGGGTGGCGCGGGGCACCTCAAGCGCAGTCAGTTCCTCAGCCGCAGAGCGGGCAACGGCGCGGGTGCGGTAGTCCAGATACCGCCCGGCCAGCAAAAAGAACGTCAGCGTCAGCGCGGCGTCGAAATAGGCATGCTTGCCGCTGAGCGCGGTTTCCCACAGCGAGGTGGCCAGCGCCAGCAGGATGGCCAGCACGATCGGCACATCCATGTTCAGGCAACGCACCCGCAGGGCGCTCCAGGCGTTGGCAAAGAAAGGCTGGGCCGAAAAGGCAATTGCGGGCAGCGCTATCGCCGCGGATATCCAGTGGAACATGTCCCGCGTCGCATCCGTCGCCCCGGACCAGACCGAGACAGACAACAGCATCACGTTCATCGAGGCAAACCCGGCCACAGCCAGCCGCATCAGCAGGTCCCGCCCAGCCTTGTCCGATTGTGTGGCCGACAAGGCACCGGGGTCAAGCTCATGCGCCTCATAGCCCGCACGTTCCAGCACCGGGATCAGATCGGCGGCACGAATGCCCGGATCGGCTTTGATCATCGCGCGTTTGAGGGTCAGATTGACCCGCGCGTCTTCGACGCCGGGATGGGCGTTCAGTTCCCGCTCGACCGTGGCGATACAGGCCGAGCAGTGAATCCCCGGCAGCGACAGCGCAATCTGCGCGTCTTTGGGTGCCGCGCGCGCGGGCTCGGCCGGGGTTGCGAGGCATCCCGGGCAGGCCGCCGTGCCGGTGGGGGCGTGCACGGTCACCGGGTCACCCTTTCACATACAGCGGCACGCGCTGCGCAAACTCGGCCCCGTCCTTGGCCTTGGCGACCAGCCGGATGTTCCAGTTCCCCTTGCCCAAGGCCGCAGGGGCCGCATAGGCCAGACCATCAAAGGTGAAATCCGGCGAGAAATCGTCTTTCACATGGGTCGCGCGGCCAACCACCGCCTGCAATTCGGCTACTTCAACGGGTGCGCCGGTCGGATCGATAATAAGCAGCACCAGCAGACCGCCGGTCACCTCGGCCTTGATCTCCCATCCCAGCGCCTGTTGCTCTTGCAGGCGTTCATTGAACTCCTGACTGGCGACGTAGGAGTTCTTGACCTCAAGCCCCGGGAAAGTTTTCACCGCACTATAGGCCAATATCAGATTCACCGTGATGATCACGCCAAAGGCTGCGACGAACACCGCCAATGCGTGTTTGCCGGTGAATTTTCGCTCTGCCATGCTCAGTTTCCTCGTCCGTTGAACGTGGTGTCTTTATACGCCCGCTCGCCGCTTTCAAGTTCTTCCACCCAGATGCGGACCGATGTGCTGTTCATAGCGGCCGGGCCGGTGTCCTTCGCAGCCGTGATGTAGACCCGCGTCAATTGTGCCGTATCCGCAGCGACATTGACAGTATCACCTTCAATGCCCTCAATTTCGATCTGCAACGACGGATCACCTGCCAGCGTCAATATAAAGGGCCGCTCTTCACCGTGCTTGTTGCGCAGGCGCACGTCATAGGTGTTGCGGATCGTGCCATCCGAAAGGGTGACAAAAGTCGGGTTCCGCACCGGCGCGACCGTCAGGTCGATATCCGAGCGGATGAACAAAGCGAACAGCAGTGCAAACCCGACCAGAGACCACAGCGCCGTATAAAGGATCGTGCGCGGTCGCAAGATGTGCTTCCAGACGTTTTTGGGCGGTTTTCCTGAACGTTCATTCGCCTCATCACTCAGCGCCATATAATCGATCAGGCCGCGCGGTTTGCCGATCTTGGCCATCATGTCGTCACAGGCGTCGATACACAGCGCACAGGTGATGCACTCCAGCTGCTGCCCATCGCGGATGTCGATGCCGACCGGGCAGACATTCACGCAGGCCATACAGTCGATGCAGTCGCCCAGTTCGGAATCCGCAGTTCGTTTCCCTTTGCCGCGAGGCTCACCCCGCCATTCGCGGTAGCCGACGACCAGAGTATCCTCGTCCATCATCGCTGCCTGAATACGGGGCCACGGGCAGGCGTAGATACAGATCTGTTCGCGGGCAAAGCCGCCGAAGAAAAAGGTGGTGGCGGTGAGAATCAGCATGGTGGTGTAGGCCACCGGATGCGCATTGCCGGTCACCAGATCGCGGGCCAGTGTCGGCGCATCGGCGAAATAGAACACCCAGGCCCCGCCGGTGGCGAGGCCGATCAGAAACCAGACCACCCATTTGGTCAGCCGCAGGCGCGCCTTGCGGAAATCCAGCTTTTTCTGCCGGTGCAGGCGCAGACGGGCGTTGCGATCCCCCTCGATCCAGCGTTCGACCAGAATGTAAAGATCAGTCCACACGGTCTGCGGGCAGGCATAGCCGCACCAGACCCGGCCCAGCGCCGAGGTGAACAGGAACAGCCCCAGCCCGGCCATGATCAACAATCCGGCGACGAAATAGAACTCGTGCGGCCAGATTTCGATCCAGAAGAAATAGAACCGCCGGTTGGCCAGATCCAGCAGCACCGCCTGATCCGGAAGGCTTGGCCCACGATCCCATCTGATCCACGGCGTGACATAGTAGATGCCCAGCGTCACCGCCATGATGATCCACTTCAGATTGCGGAACGGGCCGGACACCCTTCTCGGGAAAATCGGCTCTCTGGCGGCATAGAGACTGGGGGTGGGGTTGGAATCGCTCACAGGCTGGCTCCGCAACTGGCTTTTCTGAGTATGCCTTGTTCCAGAACACGGTGCGAGAGACTTTGACATGGGTCAAAACGCGCATCGTACAGACATCTTTTCTCGTTCTTGTTACCGCGCGCTGCGCGCTTCGCGTTTCAGCCAGTTGATGAATGTCTTCACGGATGGCCTAAGTGCTGATTTTTGTGTCACAATATGATATCCACGCGTATCAGGTTCGGCGAAAAGCTCGACGATGCGGCCCGCTGCGATATCGGCTTCGACGAATTGTCGCACGGTGACCGTGACCCCCTGCCCCGACCTCAGGCCATCCAGCAGAAGATTGCCCGGCAGCTGCGTGCGCCCCGCGCCGCGTTCGGGTCCGACACCGCGCTCGGTCAGCCATTTCGTCGCCTCAGTAGTGCCGATTTCCTCGAGCCAGGGTAACTGCGCAAGCTCTTGCGGGGACCAGTCTACTTTGCCGCCCAAGAGCGTGGGCGAGGCTACAATGACCATCGGTGTCTGCAACAACATCTGGCAATCTACCCCCGGCCAGCCACCGGCGCCATATCGGATGGCCACATCCACCCCGCCCGGGCGCAGGTCGACCACCTCGAAGGTCGGGTCCAGGATCAGGTTGACCTCGGGGTGCGCGGCACGAAAGCCCGGCAGGCGCGGCATCAGCCAGGACGCGGCAAAGGATGAGGTCAGCGAGACATGAACCGGGCGGTCTTGCCCCGAGCGGGCCAGATCACCCACCGCCGCCGCGATCGCGCCAAAGCCCAGATGCAGGGCACGGGCCAGGTGCTCTCCGTCACCGGTCAGGGTCAACGCCTTGCCCGAACGGTCCAGCAGCGCAACGCCCAAGTGCTTTTCCAGCGCGCGCAATTGCTGACTGATGGCAGCGTGACTGACATTGAGCGCGGCACCGGCATCAACAACATTTCGCTTCTCAGCAAAGGCAGCAAAGGCTCTGAGCGCGGCCAACGGCGGTAGATTGAGCCAATCCATATGTAACTCCAACTTACATATTGAAACGGTTATTGAGTCGCATTTTGCGCCTCAAAGGTCAATCTTTTTAACAGAAACATCCTCGCACAGGAGCAACACCATGCTGACCGTCTTTGCCCGATCGTTCATGACCGTGACGCGGATCAACGCACCACATATTCGCGACGCACCTAAACCGAACCGCCGCAAATCGCGCTGGTTGCCCGAACATCACTGGTGGAGAGAACATCCGCGCGCGGCAGATCTGGACGATCTTTGAACCATATGGTTCTGCCGGTTCTGGACCCCGGCAACGCCAAACTCTATTGTTTGGAAAGTCGGCACCGGCTGTTCTGGAAACGCGCGAACAGATGGAACAGCCGGTGCCTCAGCCTTCGGGCGGGTGACCGCCCGGAGGTGTTCTTTTAACCCTTACTGACCGCCACCCAATTGGTGGACATAGGCAGTTACAGCGCGGATCTGCGCATCGGTCAGGCGGTTTTCCCACGATGGCATCACGCCGAAGCGGCTGTTGGTGACCGTCTCGGTCAGGGCCTCTTCGCTGCCACCATAGAGCCAGATCGCGTCGGTCAGGTTCGGCGCACCCTGGAAGACATCGCCCGTGCCGTCTTCGCCGTGGCAAGCCGCACAATTGTCTTCGAAGACAACCTTGCCTGCCTGGGCCGCAGCATCATCGGTCTGGGCGTTGGTCAGGGACATGACATACTGCACCACCTGAGTGATCTCGTCATGTTCGAGGATTTCACCAAAGGCCGGCATCTCGGAATAGCGCGCATCGTCGCTTTCTTCGTTCCGGATGCCATAGGCGACGGTGGTCTCGATGTCCTCAAGCGATCCGCCCCACAGCCATGCGTCGTCCAGCAGGTTCGGGAAACCTGGTGCACCCTGCGCACCCGAGCCGTGGCACTGTGCGCACCAGGTCCGGAATACGGCACCGCCTGCGTTCACGGCGTATTGCTGCAGCTCTGCATCGGCCGAGATCTCTTCCAGCGGGGTTTCGACCAGCTTGGCATTCCACGGTGCGTTTGCTTCTTCGAACGCAACCATATCCTGTTGCACCAGCTCGCGTGAGGACCAGCCCAGCACACCGGCGGTTGCCGATTGAACCAGAGGCCACGCGGGATACATGACCGTGTAGATCACACCCCATAGGATGGTGGCATAGAAAGTCCACAGCCACCAGCGCGGCATCGGGTTGTCAAACTCTTCGATACCGTCCCAGCTGTGACCCGTTGTATTCGGATCACCCGGCTGTTTTTCAGGTGTCTTGCTCATGGCCGCGCCTCCTTGGATGTGGCGGGTTTGTCTTCATGCCGGAATGGGATGTTGGCGGTGTCCTTGTATTCCTTGCTGGCACCGGGGCGGAATACCCAGATCACGATGCCCAGGAAGAAGGCGAACAACAGAAGCAACATCCAGCTGTCCGCAAACTGTCTGAGGATTGTGTACTCTTCCATCACACCCTCCTTAGCGGCTTGCATCAGGCGTGAAGGTCGAGAAATCGACCAAAGTGCCCAGCATCTGCAGATAAGCGACCAGCGCGTCCATCTCGGTCAGGTCGGACTGACCATCGAAGTTCCGCACGTTGACCTTGTCGCCATAGCGTTCCAGCAGCCCGTCATAGTCGCTGTCGGGGTCGGCCTGAGCACGGAAATCCGCCACTGAGTTTTCCAGCATCTCCTCGGTGTAAGGCGTGCCGACGAGCGCGTTTGCCGCCATGATGTCGCCGATATACTTGCCGTCCAGTTTGGTGTCTTCGAGGAAGCCATATTTCGGCATCACCGATTCCGGCACCACAGATTGCGGATCGCGCATGTGATCCACATGCCACTGGTCCGAATAACGGCCACCGACACGGGCCAGATCAGGCCCGGTGCGCTTGGACCCCCACTGGAACGGATGGTCATACATCGATTCAGCAGCCAGCGAATAGTGGCCGTAGCGTTCGACCTCGTCCCGCATCGGGCGGATCATCTGGCTGTGGCAGACATAGCAGCCTTCACGCAGATAAACCTCGCGCCCCGCCAGTTCGAGAGGGGTGTAGGGCCGCATGCCCTCCACCTTCTCGATGGTGTTCTCAAGATAGAACAGGGGTGCGATCTGTACGATGCCACCGATGGTCACGACCAGAAAGCTGAAGATCAGCAGGAGGGTCGCGTTGGTCTCGAGGATCTTGTGTTTGTCGAGAATTGCCATTGCTCCGGCCCTCCTTATTCAGCCGGGACCGCAACGGTCAGGCTGGCCTCTTTGGCCGGCGCTTTCCGCACAGTCATCCACAGGTTGTAGCACATGATCAGCGAACCAGCGAGGAACATAACCCCACCCAGACCACGCACCACATACATCGGGAACTTGGCAGCCACGGTGTCGGCGAACGAGTTCACCAGGAAGCCGTTGGCATCCACTTCACGCCACATCAGGCCTTCCATAATGCCGGTCACCCACATCGACGCGGCGTAGAGCACGATGCCGATGGTGGCGAGCCAGAAGTGCCAGCTGACCATCTGCAGCGAATACAGACGCTCACGCTTCCACAGGACAGGCACAAGGAAGTACAGCGCACCAAAGGTGATCATGCCGTTCCAGCCCAGCGCGCCCGAGTGCACGTGGCCAATGGTCCAGTCGGTGTAGTGGCTCAGCGAGTTCACCGCGCGGATCGACATCATCGGGCCTTCGAAGGTAGACATGCCGTAGAAGCCGACCGAGATCACCATCATCCGGATCACCGGGTCGGTGCGCAGCTTGTCCCATGCACCGGACAGGGTCATCAGACCGTTGATCATACCACCCCAGGACGGCATCCACAGGATCACCGAGAACACCATGCCCAGCGTCGAGGCCCAGTCAGGCAGCGCGGTATAGTGCAGGTGGTGCGGACCAGCCCAGATATACAGGAAGATCAGTGCCCAGAAGTGGATGATCGACAGCTTGTAGCTGAATACCGGACGCTCGGCCTGTTTCGGAATGAAGTAGTACATCATGCCCAGGAAGCCCGCGGTCAGGAAGAAGCCCACAGCGTTGTGGCCATACCACCACTGGATCATGGCATCCTGAACACCCGACCAGACGATGACCGATTTCGAACCCCAGATGCTGACGGGCACGGTCATGTTGTTGACCAGGTGCAGCATGGCGACGGTAACGATGAAGGCCAGATAGAACCAGTTGGCCACGTAGATGTGGGGCTCTTTCCGTTTGATGATCGTGCCCAGATAAACGGCCAGATAAGCCACCCAGACGACGGTCAGCCACAGGTCGACATACCATTCCGGCTCGGCATATTCCTTCGACTGGGTACCGCCCAGCAGATAGCCGGTGGCGGCCAGAACGATGAACAGCTGATAGCCCCAGAAAACGAACCACGCCAGATTGCCACCCCACAGGCGCGCGGCGCTGGTGCGTTGCACGACATAGAACGAGGTTGCGATCAGCGCGTTGCCGCCAAAGGCGAAGATCACCGCCGAAGTGTGCAGCGGCCGCAGGCGGCCGAAGTTGGCATAGCCCTGCGCCCATTCGAAGTTCAGCCCCGGAAAGGCCAGCTGGAACGCAATAAAGGTCCCCGCCAGGAACCCGACCACACCCCAAAAGGCAGTTGCGATCACGCCATAGCGGATCACGTCATCCATGTATTCTGCTGAGCGATCTACAAGAATACCTGGCTCATCGGTGTTTCGAAGCGTCCAGATGAACAACCCAGCGGCGATAATCATCACCAGAATTGCGTGCACCTGATACGCCAAGTCCCGTGCATAATTGGACCCGATCGCGGCGAACACCACGACCAGCCCAAGCACGATCAGCTTGATGTAATTTGACATATTGCGTCCCTTTGCCATGCCTCGTGCGATTCTTTATGCCACACGAAACCCTTTTTGACTGCATGCTGTAATGCAGCGAGGGCGCTTATGACGCTTTGATCTGCATCAAGACAAGCCTGTGTTTAATGTGACAGGTTTTTTGTCAGGAAACCGACGGGCGCGCTGCGCAAGGCCGCGCTGAAATCATGAGGGCGACATGGCATATAAATCCCTACTGACGGTCATGACCGAAACCAGGCTGTCTCAGTCAGCTCTGGCACAGATGGTGGCGCTGGCCGAGGTGCAGGACGCACATGGCGAGGCCCTGTGCCTGGGCGTCGACCGCAGTCAGACTGGATATTACTACGCCGGGGCTAATGCGTTGATTCTGCAGGAAACCCTGAGCCGCGCCAATGCCGAGGCCGAAGAGGTTCTGGCCTGCGCCGAGGATTACCTGGGCAAATCCGGCATCCGCTGGTCAGCCGAGAATGGTGTGGCCCAGATCGCCGATATCGGGCGCCACGTTGCGCGCCGGGCGCGATTCTCGGATCTGGTTGTATTGCCCCGGCCCTATGGCAAGGACCGCGACGCCGAAGCCGAACCGATCGTCGAGGCCGCCATGTTCGAAGGCCACGCTCCGGTTCTTCTGGTGCCGGACAACGCCGAACCGGTCAGGCGACCCGGTACCGTCATGATCGGCTGGAACGAAAGCATCGAGGCGATGCGCGCGATCCGTTGTGCCATGCCCTTCCTCAAACAGGCCGAGCTGGCGCGAATCGTGGTCATCGATCCGCCGCGTCACGGGCCCGACCGCTCCGACCCCGGCGGAATGCTGTCGCAGATGCTCGCCCGGCACGGTGTGAAATGCGAAATTGACGTGCTGAGCAAAACCATGACCCGCGTCTCGGACATTCTGAACCGCCACGCGGCGGACACCGATGCGGACATGATCGTGATGGGCGCCTATGGGCATTCCCGGTTCCGCGAAGCCATTCTGGGCGGTGCCACGCGCAATATGCTCGAGCAGTCGGAGATTCCGGTGTTTCTGGCGCACTGAGACACATTGAGGCCTTATCAGAAGTCGCCCTGACGTGGGGCGACTTCTGATGTTCAGGCCTTTCGGACCAAACCGATCAGGAACAGCAATATCACCGCGCCCACGGTGGCAAAGAAAATCGAAGAAAACAGGCCCCCGCCAACCCCAAAGCCCAGCGCAGGAAAGATCGTGCCCGCCAGGAATGCGCCGACGACTCCGACGACAATATTGCCGATCAGGCCAAAGCCGCGCCCTTCCATGATCTTGCCGGACAACCACCCGGCTATCGCACCGATGACCAACATCGCCAACACACTGCTGAATACCATGGCTTGCTCCTGATTTTGTGGGGGTCGCGCCGACAGGGTGCGGCGTCAGACCAGAAATCCACCATCCGTGTCGTCGCCGGCCTCTTCCATCAGGCGGCCCATATCCGGGATGGTGACGTGACGTTTGGCCTCCAGCTCGATCACCCGGTCCTTTTTCAGCGCCGACATCTGACGGCTTACCGTTTCCAGCGTCAGGCCCAAATAATCCGCCATCGCCTCACGCGTCAGCGGCAGGTCGAATACAATTTGTCCCGCCATGCCGGATTGGTGGATCGACGCATCCCGCCGGGCGATGATCGACAACAGGCTGGCGATCTTCTCGCGCGCGGTCTTGCGTCCGAGAACAAGCATCCATTCGCGCGCCGCGTCCAGCTCGTCCAGCGTCATCTCAAGCAATCGCTGCGCGATGTGCGGCGTGGTCGTCATCATCTCTTCGAACGGCTTCTTGCGGAAACAGCACATGACCAGATCGGTGGTCGCGACCACGTCGTAAGGTGCAGAATCACGGCCCGGACGGCCAACGAAATCGCTGGGCAGCAACAGGCCCACCATCTGCGTGCGGCCATCTTCCATCGTTTGCGTCAGCGAAGCGATCCCGGACACGACGGAGCCCACAAAATTCATCGGGTCGCCGGACCAGATGATATTTTGGCCAGCTTCAAAGCTGCGGTAATATTTAATGCTTTCAAGCTCTTCGAGCTCGTCTTTTTCGCAATGAGCACACACCGCCCGATGACGGATCGGGCAGTCCTGACAGTTCCCATGCTCAACAAAAGCTTTTACATTCATCCGCGCGCCCACTTGATCTCAGTCAAAGTATCGAAGCAATCCCTGTTATAGCTCTAGCGCCATGACAATCAAAGCTCAATTGGCGCGGCTTGGACTTTTTGACGCGAAGGTACCGCGTTATACAAGCTATCCGACCGCCCCCCATTTCAACAATGATGTGGGCCCCGACCTGTACGCAGACTGGATTTCCGGCATCGCGCCCGGCAGCTCCATCTCTCTATATATCCACGTCCCGTTCTGCCGCAGGCTCTGCTGGTTCTGCGCCTGCCGCACGCAAGGCACCCAGACCGACAACCCGGTCATCGCCTATGTGGATGTGCTAAAGGCCGAGCTTGACCTGCTGGCCGCGCGCCTGCCTCAGGGTGTGACTCTGTCCCGCCTGCATTGGGGCGGTGGCACACCGACCCTGCTGAACCCCGATCTGATGCGCGATCTGGCGTCGCGAATCCTGGAAGTGGTTCCTTTGGGTCCGGACGCCGAGTTCTCGGTCGAAATCGACCCCAATGAGATCGACGAGGCGCGGCTGGACGCGCTGGCCGAATCCGGCATGAACCGTGCCTCGATCGGGGTGCAGGATTTCGATGACGAAATTCAGAAAACCATCGGGCGCATTCAGGGCTATGACGTCACCCGCAATGCGGTGGACATGATCCGCGCACGTGGCATCACCAGCCTGAACGCCGATATCCTTTATGGTCTGCCGCATCAGACCAAGGCGCGAATGACGGAAAGCGTGCAGAAGCTGCTGTCGCTGTCGCCGGACCGCGTAGCGCTTTATGGTTATGCGCATGTTCCGTGGATGGCCAAGCGGCAACAACTGATCCCATCGGACGCGCTGCCCACGCCGGAACAACGTCTGGAACTGTTCGAGACCGCCCGCCGCCTGTTCCTGTGGGACAAATACGCTGAGATCGGCATTGACCATTTCGCGACGCAGGATGATGGCCTGACAAAGGCGCTGAACGCCGGGCGGCTCAAGCGCAACTTCCAGGGCTATACCGACGATCAGGCGGATGTTCTGGTTGGCGTCGGGGCCAGTTCGATCTCGCGCTTCCCGCAAGGTTACGCCCAGAACGCCTCGGCCACGTCGGCCCATACCAAGGCCATCCGCAACGGACAGTTTTCGACGGCGCGCGGGCATCTGTTCAAGGGGCAGGACGTGCTGCGTTCACGCCTGATCGAAGCGCTGATGTGCGATTTCCAGATCGACACGGCGGAAATTCTGCGCGATCACGACATCTCGGCCCGCGAGTTGCAGCAGATGTACCAGTCGACCAACGCCGCGTTCGAAAATCTTCTGCAGATCACCGATAAAGGGCTGTTCATTCCCCCGGAAGCCCGCGCACTGACCCGCATGATTGCCCGGAACTTTGACGCCTATGACCTGAGCAAGGCAGGCCACAGCTCGGCGATTTGACGCTTTTGGGCCGGTCGGTCGCCTGACCGGTTCCTTTCGAACCTGCATGAGGGGCTTGACGCCCGCCTCTGGTTTTCTCCACACTTGAAGGGTGGAGAGCCGCATCTCTCCGCCGCCTGAGGCAGGCCGAGTACCAGACAGACCCGTACCGACGCATTCGCGTCGGACAGCCCTTTTCGTGCAGCCAAGTTGCAACTGAAAGAGGGACAGCACCCATGCGCGTTTTCACCGTCCTCGGCCCCAGCCAATCGGGCAAATCCACCTTGGTCGAAGCGATCAGCCGCCTCGACGGGCGGCCCACCACATTCGATATTGCCGGAACCGTGCATCTGCACGGTTTTTCTTACTTGGACGAGCCATGGTGTGCGGTGGACGTGGACGGCGGCGGCGATTCATTGGCCTATGTCGGCCCGGCCATGGCCATCTCGGACGCGGCCGTGGTCGTGGTACCGCCCGACCCGGACGCCGCCGTGCTATGCGCCCCGTATCTGAGGTTGGTTGAAGAGGCAGGCATTCCCTGTTTCCTGTTTATCAACCGTATGGACAGCCCCAATGGCCGCATCCGCGACATCGTTGCCGCGCTGCAGACCTATTGCACCCATCACATCGCCTTGCGTCAGGTGCCGATCCGCGACGGCGACAGTATCATCGGTGCCGTCGATCTGATCTCGGAACGCGCCTGGAAGTATCAGGAAGGCCAGCCCTCGGCCCTGATCGAGCTGCCGCAATCGGTGGAAGACCGCGAACAGGAAGCGCGCACCGAACTGCTGGAGACCCTGTCGGATTTCGACGATAACCTTCTGGAGCAACTGATCGAAGACAAACAGCCCCCAAGCGAAGAGGTCTATGAACTGGCTGCGCAGGTCTTGCAGAACCACCAGCTGATCCCCGCCTGTCTGGGCGCGGCCAGCCATGGCAATGGTCTGACCCGGTTGATGAAAGCGCTGCGGCATGAGGCGCCGGAATTCAACATCGCGGCGGACCGGGATGAGGCCGAAGAAAACGCACGTGCCATCGCAGGCTTTGCCGATGTGAAAAAGCATATCGGCAAGATCACCGTGTTGCGCGGTTTGGGCGACGGGGTGAAAGCGCACGAAGCTCTGGGGGGCGAAACCGTCGGGAACCTGACCACGCTGGACGCCAAGACCCAGATCGGTGCGCTCGAAGCCGGACAGATCGGTCTGGCCGTGAAATCCGACCATCTCAATCCCGGTTTCATCTATGACAGCGCGGCGGCAACGCCGCTGCCGGAATGGGCCTCTTCACATCCCGCCGCGCATCGACAAGTCGTTTCGCCTGCGCATGAGCGCGATGATGTGCGTCTGTCAAACGCGCTGTCTCGTCTGGTCGAAATCGATCCCGGCCTGCATCTGGAACAGGACGAGTTGAGCGGTCATTCCATTCTGGGCTCGCAAGGTCCGCAGCATATGCGGCGCGTAAGCGCCAAGCTGGCCGAAGATTTCGGTATCGAGATCGAGGCCGAGGCCGCCGGAACCGCCTATCGTGAAACCATCCGCACCAAGGTCGATCATCGCCATCGCCACCGCAAGCAATCTGGCGGTGCGGGGCAGTTTGCCGATGTGGTGATATCCATCGCTCCGCTGCCGCGCGGCTCAGGCTTCCAGTTCGAAGAGGTGGTCAAAGGCGGTGCGGTGCCTCGCAACTATATCCCTTCGGTGGAACATGGCGCCAAAGACGCATTGGTCGAAGGGCCTGAAGGTTTCCCTGTCGTGGACGTCAAAGTGACCCTCAGCGATGGGAAACACCATAACGTCGACAGTTCCGATTATGCCTTCCGCACCGCCGGCAAGAACGCCGTGCGCGAGGCGCTGCCCGAGGCGAAGCCGGTCGTCCTGCAACCGATCCTGAACGCCGAGATTCATCTGCCGTCAACCTTTGTCGGCGATCTGGTGCCGACGATCAGCTCGCTACAGGGTCAGGTGCTGGGATTTGAGGGCAACCCGAACGCGTCGGGCTGGGAGATTTTCAACGCCCAACTTCCCGCGGTGGCTCAGGACGAACTGCACCGGACGCTCGCCAGCGCCACCCGCGGCACCGGTTGGGTCAAACTGCAATTCGACCATTATGAAGAACTGCGTGGCCCCGTTCCGAAGTCAGCCGACCGTGAGAAGGCCAACGCCTAAGCAAAATCGTGGGTTGCAGAAGGAGTTTGGGAGGATCGAAGGCGCTAGCAGTGTCTTCGCCTCCATCTTTGCATATCTAAAGCTTTGTTTTGAGCCAATCCCAAAGGGGTTTCGCAAACAACACCAAAAAGATAGCGATACAGAGAGCAACTTGAGCTTTTAAGGACACCCAGAATTCTTCGCTCATGAAGGCAATCATGCAAGAGACGCCAACGAAGAATGCCTTTCCCACGTAGTCATTTCCTTGCTCTTTCACGCTACCCCGCCGCCGCAATCAGTTCACGGGTGTAATCGGTTTGGGCGTTCTCGAACAAGTCTTCGGCGGCACCCATTTCGACCACATCGCCGTTGCGCATGACAATCACGTTGTGGGACATCGCGCGCACGACCTTCAGGTCGTGGCTGATGAAAAGATAGGCCAACCCGTATTTCCGCTGCAGGTCGCGCAGCAGATCGACAATCTGCACCTGCACGGTCATGTCCAGCGCACTTGTCGGCTCGTCCAGAACCAGCAGCTTGGGCCGCAATACCATGGCGCGGGCGATGGCGATACGCTGGCGCTGACCACCCGAGAATTCGTGCGGGTAGCGATCCATCGCGGCGGGGTCCAATCCGACCTCGGTCATCACTTCGGCTACCAGATCACGCGGGGCGCGGTGGGGGTCGATCTTATGGATCGCCAACCCCTCAGCGATGATCTGCATGCATGTCATCCGCGGGCTGAGGCTGCCGAACGGGTCCTGAAACACGATCTGCATGTCCTTGCGCAATCGGCGCAGTTCACGCGTTGACCAGCGGCGCACATCCTGATCGCGGAAAGTGATCCCGCCCTCGGACGCGATCAACCGCATGATGGCCAGCGCAAGCGTGGTCTTGCCCGAGCCGCTTTCACCAACAATCCCCAACGTTTCCCCGGCGCGGACGCTGAGCGTCGCGTCGTTGACGGCCTTCACATGGCCGACGGTCCGCTTAAGAAACCCGCGCTGGATCGGGAACCAGACCTTGAGGTGATCGGTGCGCGCCACCTCTTCAGCGTCCACTGCAACCGGATCAGGGTGGCCCGAGGGTTCTGCGGCCAGCAATTTTTGCGTATAGGGGTGCCGCGGATTGTCGAAAATCTCGGTGGTTACCCCGGTTTCGACAATTTCCCCGTCTTTCATCACACAGACCCGGTCGGCGATGCGGCGAACGATACCTAGGTCATGGGTGATGAACAGCATCCCCATATTCTCGGATTTCTGCAGCTCGGCCAGCAGTTCCAGAATCTGTGCTTGAATGGTCACGTCCAGCGCCGTCGTAGGTTCGTCCGCGATCAGAATGTCCGGCTTGTTGGCCAGTGCCATGGCGATCATCACACGTTGACGCTGCCCGCCCGAAAGCTGGTGCGGATAGCTGTCCAGCCGATCCTGCGGGTCGCGGATGCCGACCTTGGTCAACAGTTCCACAATCCGGTCCCGCGCGTCGCTGCCCGACACCCCCTGATGCAGCGCCAGCGATTCCGCCATCTGTTTCTGGATCGTGTGCAGCGGGTTGAGCGAGGTCATCGGCTCCTGAAAGATGAAGCTGATGTCGTTGCCGCGCACATCCATCAACCTGTCTTCGGACGCGCCGATCATCTCTTGCCCGTCATATGTGACCGAGCCCTCGACAATCGCGCTGTCCCCCAGCAGCGACACGGTGCTGAGCGCGGTGACGGATTTTCCTGACCCGGATTCGCCCACCAGCGCCACCGTCTCGCCTCTGTTCACCGCAAACGACACGCCTTTCACCGCAGCAGAAACCCGCCCGTCCTGCCGAAAGGCCACGCGCAAATCCTGCACAGTCAAAAGGGACGATTTCGTTGTCATATCCTGATCTCTTCCAAAGCGGCGTAGATATAGCCGACCCAAACTGCGCTTATCAGCGCTGTCACCTGCAGATATATCGGGAAGGTCCGATTGACCGCATAGGCGATGGCACTGGCGATCAGTGAAAATGTGCCCGGACCGAACAGAACGAAGAACACCAGACTGAATACTTCGACCCGGAAGGCGCCCTGCGGATGGGTTCGAATAAACTCCCATCCGATCCAGCTTAGCATGCAGGCGATGTACAGCAGCGCCGGAATCGCCGCGTAGCGGACGATCTGCACAACCACGCCATGTCCTGCCTCGGCAGTCATGAGAAGGTCTTTCTGGGATCAAACGCATCGCGCACGCCTTCGAAGATGAAGACCAGCAGCGACAGCATGATGGCAAAGGTGAAGAAGGCGGTGAAGGCCAGCCACGGGGCCTGCAGATTCTGTTTCGCCTGCAAGGTCAGCTCGCCCAGAGACGGGGCCGAGGATGGCAGACCAAAGCCCAGAAAGTCCAGCGACGCCAGTCCGCCAATGGTACCGGTGACGATGAAGGGCATGAAGGTCAGCGTGGCCACCATCGCGTTGGGCAGCATGTGGCGGAACATGATGGTCATGTTACCCACGCCCAGCGCGCGGGCGGCGCGGACATATTCCAGATTGCGCGCGCGCAGGAATTCCGCGCGCACAACGCCCACCAATCCGGTCCAGCTGAACAGGATCATCAGGATCACCAGCAGCCAGAAACTTCGCCCGAGAATCGCAAACATGATGATGATGACGTATAGCGACGGCGTCGCCGACCATATCTCGATGATGCGCTGGAAGATCAGGTCCAGCCAGCCCCCGAAAAAGCCCTGAATGGCCCCGGCGAAAATCCCGATCAGACTGGCCACTCCGGTCACCAGCAAGGTGAACAGGATCGACAGGCGGAAGCCATAGATCACGCGGGCCAGTACATCGCGCTTGGTGTCATCCGTGCCCAGCAGGTTCTGGCCGTTTGGCGGCAGCGGTGCCGCGCCCGGACGATCCACGCTGGTGTTGAAGGAATAGGGGATCAGGGGCCAGATAGCCCAGCCGCGTTCAAAGCCTTCGGCCTCGAATGTGCCGGCCTTGATCTCGTCAATAATCCCTTCGGGGTCGTCAAAACACTGATCCAGACCCCCGCTGTCGATCAGGCACATAACCTCAGGGTCGCGATAGATCGCCTCGGTCTGGAAATCGCCGCCGAATTCGGTCTCGGCATAGAAGTTGAAGACCGGTGTATAGAATTCGCCCCGGTATTTCAGCAGGATCGGTTTGTCATTGGCGATGAACTCGGCAAACAGCGACAGGCCAAACAGGATCGAGAAAATGATCAGCGACCAGAAGGCCCGCCCGTTGCGGCGGAAATTGCGCCAGCGGCGCTGGTTGAGGGGAGAAAGTGCCATTTACCCCTCCCGCTTTTCGAAATCGATGCGCGGGTCGACCAGCACATACATCAGGTCACTGATGATTCCGACGACCAGCCCCATCAAACCGAAGATGAACAGCGTGCCGAAGATCACCGGATAGTCGCGCGCCACGGCGGCCTCGAACCCCAATCGACCCAAACCATCCAGCGAGAAAATCGTCTCGATGATGATCGAGCCGCCAAAGAACACCCCGATGAACACCGCCGGAAAGCCCGCGATCACGATCAGCATCGCGTTGCGGAAGACATGGCCATAGAGGACCTTGCCCTCGCTCAGGCCCTTGGCGCGGGCGGTCATGACGTATTGCTTTTTGATCTCATCCAGAAACGAGTTCTTGGTCAGCAGCGTCAGCGTCGCAAAGGCCGAGATTGTCAGCGCGATGATCGGCAACGCGATATGCCAGAAATAATCGGTGATCTTACCGAACAGGCTGAGGCTGTCCCAGTTATCCGAGGTCAGCCCGCGCAGCGGGAATATCTGCCAGTACGAGCCACCGGCGAACAGCACAAGCAGCAGAATGGCGAACAGGAAACCGGGGATGGCATAGGCCACGATGATGGTTCCGCTGGTCCATGTATCGAAGGTTGACCCGTCTTTGATCGCCTTGCGAATACCCAGCGGGATCGAAACCAGATAGGCGATCAGCGTCGACCACAAACCAAGCGAAATCGACACCGGCATCTTTTCCACCACCAGATCGATCACGCTGATCGAGCGAAAATAGCTCTCGCCAAAATCCAGTGTCAGGTAATTGCCCATCATGCCGAGAAAGCGTTCGAGCGGCGGTTTGTCGAAGCCGAATTCCTTCTCGAGCTCGGCGATGAACTCGGGCGGCAGGCCTCGGGCACCGACATATTTGTCGTCAAAACCTCCGCCTGCAGGCTCGGCCCCTGCACCAGCATCGCCGCCACCGGCAAAGCCTGCAAAGACGTCGCCCTGACCTTCGATCTGCGCGATGATCTGCTCAATCGGCCCACCGGGCACGAACTGCACCAGCGTGAAATTGACGATCATGATGCCCAGCAGGGTCGGAATGACCAGCAACAGGCGTCTTAAAATATAGGCGCCCATGTTACCGCAGCGCGCCTTTCGCCTTCAGCGCCGCCTCTTTCTCGGGGTTGACCCACCACAGGTCGAGATGGCCCAAATTGAACGGAGGCAGATTTTCCGGGTATTCATACATGTCGTAGTAAGCTGTCCAATAATCCGCGACGTACCCATCAGGGATGATGAAGAACTCATAGCGCAGCACACGGTCCAGCGCCATAAGGGCCGCATCCTGTTCGGCCTGATTTGTGGTATCAAATGATGCCTCGATCACCGCATCTACCAGCGGGCTGGCAAGACCAGCCGGGTTGAACAGACTGAACGCTGCCTCTTTCGAACCATACATCTGACTAAGCCCGCCACCCGTGGACAGGAAAGAACCGTAACGGGTCGAATACACCATGTCGTAATCGCGCTCGCGCCGACGCAGGGTAAACTGAGATGGGTCCACCTTTTCCGCCGAGGCATCCACACCGATGGATTGCAGGTTCTGCACAAAAGTCTCGATCATCGTTGCGGTCGATGTCGGAATGCTGGACGCATACGGGATGTTGACCTTGAGCGTCTGGCCTTCGGCGTTGCGACGCAGATTGCCGTCACCCACGGGCCAGCCGGCCTCATCCAGCAGTTTCGAGGCTTTGCGCAGATTGCGGCGGTCATTCAGACGGGCCGGGTTGGATTCGTGAACCAGCAGAGCGGGTTCGGTCATGACCTCGGCGGGAACAACATCGCCCAGGGCTTCCAGAAACGCACGCTCCTGACCCTCTGGCGCTTCCTGAGCTTCAATATGCGTACCCTGCACAAATGAACTGCGCGGAGTGTTCAGACCAAACATCAGAGATTCATTGGCCCATTCAAAGTTGAACGCCAACGCAATTGCCTTGCGCACATTCTTGTCGGCAAATTGCGGCTTACCCAGATTGAACACGAACCCCGACGGAGTCGGCGGGCTGCCATCCGCGATTTCATCCCGCACAACCGATCCTTCGCTCAACTTCGGGAAATCATAGCCCGAGGCCCAGAGCTTGGGGTCGTTTTCGATCCGCATGGTGTATTCGCCTGCCTTGAAACCTTCGAAGGCGGCGGTCTGGTCGGCGAAATACTCAACCCGGATGGTGTCATAGTTATTTCGACCCCGGTTGAAGGGCAGATCCTTGCCCCAATAATCATCCCGCCGCTTGTAGACGATGCGGCGGTTGATATCGTAGCTGTCCAGCTTGTAGGGGCCGGACCCAACAGCAACCTCAAGCCGGGGTTCATCCAGACGGCGGCTTTCATCCGCCTCAAACCATGCCTTGGAAAACACCGTTGTCGATCCGACAGTTTCGATCAGGCCACGCCGCGTTACATCCGGACTGAAGGTGAATTTGACGGTGTGATCATCCAGCGCCTCGGCCCCGGTAACCATGCGACCGACCGCTTGCGCATATGACGGAAGACCCTGTTCAATGAACAGCCGGTGACTGAACACAACATCCTCGGCGGTTACGGGCGTACCATCCCAGAATTTCGCCTCTGGGCGCATGTGAAAGATCACGTAATTGCGGCCCTCATCATATTCCATGCTTTCCGCCAGAACACCGTAATACTGGCCAACACTGTCTGCGGTCGACTCGATCAGCGAGTCATATTGCAGGGTGGTCAGCGCCCCCGGCCGACCTTTTCGCGAGTATGGGTTCAGCGAATCGAACGTTCCCGACCCGGCCAACGACAACTCCCCGCCCTTCGGTGCATCGGGATTCACATAGTTCAGATGCGGGTAATCGGCCGGATAATCCAGATTGCCGAAATAGGAATAGCCATGGCTGCGTGTGACGCCTTCTTCGGCAGCCAAAGCCGCATTGCCGCCAGATACCAGGATTGCCGCCGAAATCCCCAGCGCCGCTGCCCAGGACTGAAACTCGGACGGGCGCAATGCGGTCAGAAGGGATTTCATGGTGCTCTTCCTCTGGGTCATTTATCGTCTTCAATGTCGTGCAGGCCAGCTAAATGACCAATGCTTACTGTTGCAAGTTTAGAATGCGTGAACGCTTTGTGAAGTTCTTCTCAGACAAAAAATAAAGCCGCTGCACAGGGCAGCGGCTTTGAAACCTGCAATTCTGATCAGCCGATCAGTTGCCGATTGTCTGCAGATAGGCAATCACATCGGCACGGTCCTGCGGCTTTTTCAGGCCAGCAAAGCTCATCGAAGTGCCCGAAATATAGCTGCTGGGCTTGGTCAGGAAGGCATCCAGCGCTTCGGGCGTCCAGTTGCCGCCATGGGCCTGCATCGCGGGGGAATAGCCGGTGAAGCCACTGGCCGCGGCCACAGGGCGGTCCACGATACCATAAAGATACGGACCAGTGCTGTTCGCGCCATCTTCCAGCTTGTGGCAAGCGGTGCACTTGCGGAACACTTTGGCGCCTTTTTCCGGATCGGCTGCGGCCAGCATATCTTCGAACACAACCTCTTCACCGTCAGCGCTTTCACCCGAGCTTTCGGTTTCGATAATATAGGAAGCCTCGGCAGAATGGCTGTCAGAGCTATAGAGGACATCCGCCCCCCATTTTGCCAGAAGAAGCACAAGAAAGGTGCCAAACAGGCCGGCTGCGGCCTTGGTAACTGTCATCGTGTCGAACATTTTGATCGCGAGTCCATTTCAGCTGTCTGCGGGGTGTCTAAGGCTTCCCCTGAGAAGAGGCAAGGTATAGACACCGCGACTAAACGCCCAATTCAAGAACTTGTTGCACGGAAACGACCAAATGACCAATCGTATTGCATTTCAGGGAGAACCCGGCGCCTACAGCCACGAAGCCTGCCGCAACGCGCGCCCGGATATGGACGCCCTGCCCTGCCGGACTTTCGAGGATGTGATCGAATCAGTGCGCTCGGGCGAGGCCGATCTGGCCATGCTGCCGGTTGAAAACACCACCTATGGCCGGGTTGCGGATATCCATCGTCTGCTGCCGCACAGCGGATTGCACATTATCGATGAGGCCTTTGTGCGGGTGCATATCAATCTGCTTGGGGTCCCGGGGGCAACGCTCGGCGACATCACCGAGGCGCATTCGCATCTGGTTCTGCTGCCCCAATGCGCCGGGTTTCTGAAACAACACAACATCCGGGGCCGCGTCAGCCCCGATAACGCCCGAGCCGCGCGCGAGGTGGCCGAGGCGGGCGAAATTCACTCGGCCGCGCTGGCCAGCGAACTGGCGGGTGAGATTTACGGGCTGAACGTTCTGGCCCGCCATATCGAAGATCACGGCGACAACACCACACGGTTTCTGGTGATGTCGCGCGAGACGGATATGTCGCGCCGGGGTGACCATGGCATGATCACCAGCTTCATGTTCCAGGTCCGCAACATTCCCGCCGCGCTCTACAAGGCGATGGGCGGATTTGCCACCAACGGCGTCAACATGACCAAGCTGGAAAGCTATATGGTCGACGGCTCGTTCACTGCAACGCAGTTCTATGCCGATATCGTCGGTCACCCCGACGACCGGAACGTACAGCTTGCGATGGACGAGTTGGAACATTTCACGACCAATGTCGAACTGCTGGGCGTTTATCCGGCAGCGCAACCGCGCGGGTAAGGGCGCTAGCCCTTAAGACAATCTGTAGGCCTTGCAGATTGCGCCCTTGATGCGCCTGTATTCGCAAAACCCCATTGCCTCATAATACGCCAGACCTTCGGTGTTGTTGCCGCCGATCGTGGCATCGATGGCTGGCACACCATGGGCGCGCGCGGCGGTCAGTGTGATCATGAACAAGGATCTGCCAATGCCGCGCCGCGCGGCGGCGGGATTGATATGCGTTCCGATAATCCCCCAGCCCGTCGCAACGCCGTAAGGGTTTCCATCAGTAGCGAGTTTGAGCGATTGAAAACCTAAAACCTCGTCATTCGACCCAATTGCTACCGAGCAGCTGATTCGGTGCGACGCATTGATATAGTGGGATAACGCGAAATCGGAATCGCTCGGTCTGGTGCGCTTGCCTGCATCGACCAGCGCCTGCAGGACAGTCGCCACACCGACAGCGTCTTTGTCCCGGGCCTCTCTGACGGTCACCTGATCCATCCAGTTGCTCCTCAAACCCCGTGCAGGTGTCGTTCCTCGACTTCTCGTGCGAAGTCGCTGAGGCGGGTCTGGAACTGGCGGCGGAAACGGGATTGGCCCAGTTTCAGCGACTGCAGCAGCAGTCGCGCAGGCAGTGTCTTTGCCTTGAGAGAGGTCTCAACGCTCAGCCGCGTGCGACGTTGAGACAACGCCAGCAGTTCGATCACGGTGTCCCCGTTCATACCCTTGCTGCTGGCCTGAAACCGCATCAGCGAGGATGCCTCACATTCGGTCAGCGCCACCGAAATCTGGCGTGGCTTGCCCCGGATCTTGAGCTCGGTCTCCCACGCTGTGCCGGCCTGTGGCGCCCCTGACCCGGAAACCCGCCGCACCTCGACCCCGCGGCGCAGGGCCATGCGTTCGAAACGCTCGAAATCGGTGATCATGGCGAACACCATCTCGACGGGAACTTCGATATCTTCCTGCGCTGAAAACTGCATCTTGGTTCTTCTCTGCCGCGAGTCGCCGCCAGTGTCTCGTTAGTCCAGCGTGTCCGCAAGCCAGTGTTGCAACAAAAAATGCGCAATCGCACCTTTGCGGGCTGGCAGCAACTTGGGGTGATCGCCCGCAAAGGCCTGCATCATCTCGCTCCGGCCGACCCAGATAGCATCTTCAATCTCAACTGGGTCGATCTGTATCTCGGACGACAGGGCCTTGCCCGCGCAGCCAAACATCAGCGAGGCCGGAAACGGCCAGGGCTGGCTGGCAAGATAACTGACCTCGCCCACGGGAACGCCTGCCTCTTCCATCACCTCGCGGCGCACCGCCGCCTCGAGCGTCTCGCCCGGTTCGACAAATCCGGCCAGCAACGAGTACATCCCCTCGGGCCAACCGGGTGAACGGCCCATCAGCACCGAGTTGCCATGGGTGATCAGCATGATCACCACCGGATCCGTGCGCGGGAAATGCTGACCTCCGCACGCAGGGCAACTGCGCTGCCAGCCGCCCTGAGAAATTTCACTGGCCGCGCCGCACCGGGCGCAGAAGCGATGCGTTTCATGCCAGCCGATCACCGCCTTGGCCGTTGCCGCAAGCTCGGCGTCGCGCGGGCTGAGCCGGGTCATTATCCGGCGCAGTTCGGCAAACACGTGGCCCTCGGGCAAGTCCGGGTGTTGTTGTTCGCTGCGGTCCACGAAGGCCCCGATATCGGACAGATCCAGACCTTCGGCTGCCCAGCCCGAAATATCCATGGCAAACAGCGGCGTGGCGTCGTCTGACAGGCCCAGAAGGATCGGCTTTTCAATCGCACCACCCGGGCCATTCTGCAAAATTCCATGATCCACCGCGATCAGCGCCAGTTTGTCCAGCGCTTCACCCTGCACCAGAATTTTACCGCGCCACAGCAACAGGCAACGTGCCCGTGGGTCGGCAAAGGCCTGCGCCAGCTTCTCGGGATCGCCCCGCAACAATCCCGCCCGGTCCATGCCCGAGCCGCCAAAAGTGACCTGTTCTGCGCGTTTCATGCCTGTTGTCCTCGCCTGCCGGGCCAAGGGCTGCCATTTCTGTGCCATGGGTGCAACGGATTTTGAGCAAACAAAATATTTTTGCCATGCCGCCGAAAGACCGCAGCAATGCCCCGGAATTTGCACTAAGTCCACCGCAAGGTGAAAAATCTGTTACGTTGACCGTCTGAAGTTGAAATTTTGAAACACGATAGTTTGGCGCGCCGGGCGTGGGTGCGCCCTTCCAAAGCAAAAGTCCGGATACTGGCGACATCCGACCTGCATATGCACTTGATGTCATTTGATTATTACGCCGACACTCCGGATGCCGACCGGGGCCTGACCCGGACCGCCAGCCTGATCCGTAGGGCCCGCGATCAGGCGGAGCGCGACAGTGCTTTGGTATTGCTGTTCGACAATGGTGATGCGCTGCAGGGTACGCCGTTTGGCGAATGGGCCGCAGAGGTCACTACGGATGCGCACCCATTGTCACAAGCGTTCAACGCTATGGGCTTTGATGCGGTCGGGTTAGGCAATCATGATTTCGGGTTCGGACTGGATCTGGTGAACCGGATCACCGCACAAACCGCCTGTCCCGTGGTGTGCAGCAACCTGCGCACAACGCAAGGGCCTCAGGGCTGGGTGCCTCATGCGACCCTGCAGCGGATGGTTTTGGCAAACGGGAAACAGGTTCCGATTCGCATCGGCATCCTATCGGTCTTGCCACCCCAGACGATGCAGTGGGAGGCGCATATGCTGCAGGGCAAGGCAGAGGTCACCGACATTCTGACCGCGGCAGAGCAGACTGCAGCATTTCTTCGCCAACAGGGCTGCGACCTTGTCGTGGCGTTGGCGCATTCGGGGCTGGATCAGGCGGAGGCCGAGGCCGGGATGGAAAACGCGGTCATCCCGCTGGCCGCGCTGGATAATATTGATGTGATTGTTGCTGGGCACACGCATCTGGTTCTGCCCGGCACGGCACATGAAGACATGCCTGATGTCGACCATGCACAAGGGCTGGTGCATGGCAAACCGGTGGTGATGCCAGGCTGGGGCGGCTCGCATCTGGGCGTGATCGATTTGACGCTGGAACAAGACGCCGGGCAGCACTGGCGCGTCATCGACAGCCGGGCCAAGGCAACCCCGATCAATACGGCGAACGGGCCTGTCCCTGAAGACCCCGAGATCAAACGGCTGTTTGCCAAGGGTCACGAGGAAACGCGCAAACGTGTCTCTGCACCCGTGGGGTCAGTGCCCGTTACGCTGCACAGCTATTTTTCATTCTGTGCCCCCGATCGGGGGCTGGCGTTGCTGGCGGCGGCTCAGGCCGCTGCGGTGCGATCCCACATTGCCGGTACCGAGTGGGAGGGTCTAACCATCCTCGCAGCCACGGCCCCCGCCAAATTCGGAGGCCGCGCCGGTCCTCGTTATTACACGCATGTTCCTGCGGGCGATGTTTCAATCCGCCACGTGGCCGACTTGCATGTCTTCCCCAATGAACTGCGGGCAGTGCGAGTAACGGGTGCGCAGCTGCACGATTGGCTCGAGATGTCCGCTGGTGTGTTCAATCAGCTTTCGACCCATCGGCCCACTCATCTGATCAACCCAAGGCGCGCAGGATTCAATTTCGACAGTCTGCATGGGGCGACCTATCAGATCGACCTGTCACAACCGGCCCGGTTCGATGCAGCCGGACGTCTGAAGGATTCAGCGCATTCGCGCATTCGATCCCTGAAGGTCAACGGACGGCTGGTGACGCCCGAGCAGGAATTTATCGTCGCGACCAACAATTACCGTGCCAATGGCGGGGGTCACTTCCCAATCGCCGCGCAGGTTTGCCCTATCGCTTTGCCCGCGCGGCTCATTCACCATGTGCTGCGCGATTATCTGGCGGGCAAACTGCCCCGGGACCCGCTGGAACAGGCTCCACGTCCCTTCTCTCTGACCCCGATGAACGGGGCGGAGGTCATTCTGACCACCGGCCCCGCCGCGCAAGCCTATCTGCATGAGCTGGCCGAATACGATCCGCAGGTTCTGCCCGTGGATTGCGATGGGTTTCTGCCCATTCAACTGACCCTCTGACGGGTTGCCAATACCATCCGACGCGCCTATATGAAGGGTCGAGAGGTTGGCGCGGGCGAGCGCCTCGCCAACCTGGTCAGGTCCGGAAGGAAGCAGCCACAACGAGTCCCGCTTGGGTCGATGTCCAGCCTCTCACTTGAACCAACCTATCAGCCGCAGGAGGGCTTTATGATTGTAGCAAAGACCCTTCGGGCAGCCCGGTTCTGATCCAGCGCGATTTTCTGACTGCCTGAACACATGACCAACGGGTGCGCGATTGCCATCCGTCGGATACTCTGTTTCTGACCACAGGCAGACCAATGACTCTTTCACTATCGGATCTTGGATGGTCCTCTCACTTTGCCGCACAACACGCGGCCAAACCCACATACACCCCGTTTCGCATTAGCGCCGTTCACCGTGACCGGCTGATCGGGCTTGGCCCGAAGGGCGAAGTCCCGTTACTCAGCCCCGACCACCCGACCGGCGAATATGCGGTCGGCGATTGGGTTCTTACGGACGATGACGCCAGCGTGCGGCACCTGCTGGCCCGGCGCAGCCTGCTGCAGCGCCGGGCCGCGGGCACAGGTGCCTCGGCACAACTGATCGCCGCAAATGTCGATGTGCTGTTCATCGTCAGTTCGTGCAATGCCGAATTCAGCCTGCCCAGGCTGGAGCGTTATCTGGCATTGGCGCATCAGGCCGGGTGCTATCCGGTGGTTGTTCTGACCAAGGCCGATACCTCTGACGCGCCAGAATCCTTTGTGCAACAAGCGCAGGCCATCGATCCGTTTCTGACGGTGCTGGCGATCAATGCGCTGGACCCAACGCAGATCGAACAGGTTCTTGCGTGGTGCCCAAAGGGTCAGACCGGCGCATTGGTCGGGTCGTCTGGTGTTGGCAAGACCACGCTGGCCAATGCCATGACCGGGCAGGATCAAGCCACGGCAGGCATTCGCGAGGATGACGCGCGGGGCCGTCACACCACGACGGCACGGGCCTTGCACCAGATGCGCAACGGTGGCTGGCTGATCGACACACCGGGCATGCGCGCTTTGCGTTTGCTGGATGCGCAGGACGGGGTGGATGAGGTTTTCTCGGACCTCATCAAGCTCAACCAAGGCTGCCGGTTCTCGGACTGCCAGCACGACACCGAACCCGGCTGTGCGGTTCAGGCCGCGGTCCAGAGCGGTGTGCTCGATCCATCGCGGCTGGAACGATGGCGCAAGTTGCGACGCGAGGATCAGCGCAACTCGGAAACCATCGCCCAGTCCCGCGCGCGGGACAAAGCGTTCGGGAAAATGGTGCGCGGCGTCATGCAGCAGAAAAAGTCCCGCAAGGGGCTGTGACACAACTGGTCCCGTCTGTTCAATCAATCAGGCGGGGCCAGACAGCCGCGTTGCGTCGGGCAAAGGCACCGATATGCCCGACCTTCGGCAACCCGAACTCCTGCGGTGACAAAAGGTGACGGCAGGCCTTCGGGCCATAGAGATCGGCAAGCCGCCATACGGCTTCGGGCGGCACCATCTGGTCATCAGCAAAGGCAAACAGATCGACGCGTCCGCCTGCAGTGGCCCAGCGCGCCTGTGGCAGTGTCTCTCCGATCTCGGGCAGATAGCTTTCGGGCGCGGTGCACCATTTGCGCCACTGCCAATAGACCGGCGCGGGCAGGTCTTCGCCAAAACCGACCGCCTTGCCCGGCAGATATCCCAGCGCCCGGACCATCAATGGCGCATGGCCATACCAGAACAACGCCGCCAGCGCGCGATAGAGCCACGGATGATCCCCGAGCGTCACCAGGCCCGAACAGACACAGATCATCCGGTCGATCTGCTCGATATCCGATTGCACCGGCCCCAACATAGATCCGAGCGAGTGGCCAATGCTCCACAGTTGAGCACCCGGAAAACGCCGCCGCATCTCCGCCCGCGCGGCGGGGATGTCGACCAGCGCCCAGTCCGCCATCGTCACTGTCGACGCCTTTTGCGCCCCGGTCAGTGAATGGCCGAAATCCCGGTAGTCATATGTCAGGCAGGCCATGCCGCGTTCCGCCACCAGCCAGCGCGCGAAATGCTGGTAATAATCGCGGGGCACGCCGGTGGCGCCGTTGATCACCACCACCGTTTCCGGCTGAGACGCGGGCAGGTACAGACGGGCGGACAGCATCGCGGGTCCGGCGGGAAACCGGAAATCCTCTGTCATGATGGTCTGTTGCGTGTCCAGCATGTGAACCTCTTGGCGTCGCGCATCACCTGAACTGATCAGTTCATTTGATCAATACCAAGTCAAGGTTGACGTGGCTGGACCAAAGGTCAGCCTGCGACTTTCAATCCGCTTGACTCGGAATGCGGCGAACCGCTAGCGATGGCGTGATGGTTCTCGCGCCCCCAATCCGGGGCCGGGATGAAAAGGGAACACGGTGCGGTTCTGACCGGAAGCTGCCGGAACGAACCAAATCCGCGACTGCCCCCGCAACTGTAAGCGGTGAGCAATGCCGGAAGACCACTGGCCATATGGCTGGGAAGGTCGGCAAAGCGACGACCCGCAAGTCAGGAGACCTGCCATCGGAATCGAAACTGAATCTCGGGCGGGGTGTCCGGGCAGGTCCTGACGTCACAGCGCCGTCCTACCTGTTTCACGCCCTCGCCCTGCGCGCGGAGGGCGCATCTATGATCTGGAAGACCGACACACATGAATTCGCGGCGACCGTGTGCCAACGGACCGGCAAACCCTGCCCGGCTCTGGCGCGTATGGCGCGGGCGCTGACGCAGGCCGTCTCGACCGCGCGGCCAGTGACCACATCCGAGTTTCAGGTGGAAGGCAGCAGCGAACTGACCCATTGCGCGGAAGGCTGCACCGCCCGTTTTCGCGCCTGCCCTGATCAGGTGCGCGTGTTCTGCGGAACCGTTCCCGGGATCGAGACCGAGATGCTGGACGGTTATGCGGACATGATGTTCGGCACCTCATTCGCCACCCTACCCGCAGGGCTGCTGGCGAACCCGCCCTGCGCCATGCTTGAAGCGTCGGTGCTGGCCCCGCGCCCTCAGGCCGAGCCGCAGCATATGGCCTGCGCCTGATCTAACGTTGCAACGGGACCCGGGCCGGCGTAGCGGCCCAGGCCATCTGTCCGTCGGTTTCGACCGCGCAGGGGCGCAGCGCCCGCAGACGCTCCAGCGCTGTTTCGGGACGCTCGCCGCATTCGACCATCAGACGCAGCACAACCATACCCGAGCGGCCGCAACCGCCTCGGCAATGCACCAGAACCCGGCCTCCGCCGGACAGGGCCTGCCGGGCGGCCGCGCTGACCTGCGGCCAACGCTCCTCGACAGCTTCGGGCGGGGCGCCGAAATCCTCGATCGGAAGATGGACCCAGCGGCTCGCCCGGGCCTGTATGTCGGTCCCGAAATTGCGCGCGCCATCCTGCAGCATCTCAACTTCGGTGGTCATCGACAGGACCAGACCCGGCTTCCAGCCCGCGATCAGGTCCAGATCGCCGTCATAATCCCCTCCGCGCCCCGGCATCGACGTCAGGGCCAGCGTGCCCCCGCCAACCTGCAAGGCGTATATCACCAGTTGCGACATAAAACCCCCCATCAAACAAACCTATAAAAACTGGTCTTTGAAATCTGTCCGACCAGTGTAAGCCGCATCGGGTCGCTTTCCAAAATGAAAATCATCCGGGCGGGCGGTGGACGCGGGCAGCGGCGGCCTCTACGCTGCGGCAGAACTCGAATCCGCGAAAGCAGACATGACCGACACGCCCAGCCCCGCCTATCAGGTGCTTGCCCGCAAATACCGCCCGGAAACCTTTGCCGATCTGGTCGGTCAGGACGCCATGGTCCGCACGCTGAAAAATGCGTTCGAGGCGGACCGGATCGCGCAGGCCTTCATCATGACCGGCATCCGCGGCACCGGCAAAACCACCACCGCCCGGATCATCGCCAAGGGCATGAACTGCATCGGCCCCGATGGCGAAGGCAAACCCACCACGGAACCCTGCGGCCAGTGTGAACATTGCGTCGCCATCATGGAAGGCCGCCATGTCGATGTGATGGAGATGGACGCCGCCAGCCGCACCGGCGTCAATGACATCCGCGAGATCATCGACAGCGTTCGCTATCGCGCCGCCAGCGCGCGCTATAAGATCTACATCATCGACGAGGTCCACATGCTCTCGACCAGCGCTTTCAACGCGCTGCTCAAGACGCTTGAGGAACCGCCCGAGCACGTGAAGTTCATCTTTGCCACCACCGAGATCCGCAAGGTCCCGGTCACCGTCCTGTCCCGCTGTCAGCGCTTCGATCTACGCCGGATCGAGCCCGAAGTCATGATCGGCCTGCTGCGCAAGATTGCCGATGCCGAAAGCGCGCAGATCGCCGAGGACGCGTTGGCGCTGATCACCCGCGCCGCCGAGGGCTCGGCCCGTGATGCGACCTCGCTGCTAGATCAGGCAATCAGCCACGGGGCAGGCGAGACCAGCGCCGATCAGGTGCGCGCGATGCTGGGTCTGGCGGATCGCGGCAGGGTTCTCGACCTGATCGACATGATCCTGCGCGGCGATGCAGCCGGAGCACTGACAGAGCTGAGCGCCCAATATGCCGAAGGCGCCGACCCGCTGGCGGTATTGCGCGATCTGGCCGAGATCACCCATTGGGTCTCGGTGGTCAAGATCACCCCGGATGCCGCCGAAGATCCGACGGTATCGCCCGACGAACGCGCCCGTGGCCAGCAAATGGCCGAGGCCTTGCCGATGCGTGTTCTGACCCGCATGTGGCAGATGCTGCTCAAGGCGCTGGAGGAGATTGCCGCCGCGCCCAACGCGATGATGGCGGCCGAAATGGCGGTGATCCGCCTGACCCATGTGGCCGATCTACCCAGCCCGGAAGAGTTGATCAAACGGCTGCAGGATGCGCCCGTCCCCCCGCCGACCAACGGACCGGGTGGCGGCCTGCCGATAGCCACGCAAGGCGGTGCATCCGCCCCTGTCGCCACGCAAACAACCTATGCCACCACCCGAGGCCCGACCGGGGCACCATCAGCGGCGCTGGCGCAGGATGTGGCGACCGCTCTGGCCCACTATCCCAGTTTCGATCACGTGGTCGAACTGATCCGCTCCAACCGCGACGTCAAGCTTCTGGTCGAAGTGGAAAATGGCGTGCGGCTGGCCTCGTACCAGCCGGGCCGGATCGAGTTCACTCCGACGGAACAGGCCCCGGCTGACCTTGCCGCCCGGCTCGGATCATCCCTGCAGCGCTGGACCGGAAACCGTTGGGCGGTGACACTCGTGTCCGAGGGGACAGCGCCAACAATCGGCGAGACCCGCGACGCCGCCGCCCTGGCGCTGAAGGCCGAGGCCGAGACCCATCCGCTGGTGCAGGCCGTTCTGGCCCAGTTTCCCAAGGCAAAAATCACCCGGATCGAAACCCCGGAAGAACGCGCCGCCAAGGTCGAAACTGAAGCCCTGCCAGAGGTCGAAGACGAATGGGACCCGTTTGAGGAAGACTGATACAGCCCAGCCCCGATAGCGCAAATCCTCCCGCGCCCGCCACGGCCATCGGCTGCGCCGATACGCCTGAGCGGCCTTGGGCCCGGCAGGAGCCGCCTCGCCCCTTGTGTCGCACCGATGGCCCCCGTATTTAGACATCAAACGTATTCACAGGAGAACTTCGATGCTCAAAGGACTAGGTGGGCTTGGCGGTCTGGGCGACATGGCCAAGATGATGAAATCCGCACAGGACCTGCAGACCAAGATGACCGAGATGCAGGAAGATCTGAACAACCTGATGGTTGTCGGCGAATCCGGCGCGGGTCTGGTCAAAGCCACCGCGACGGCCAAAGGTGAGCTCAAAGGTCTCGATATCGATCCCTCGATCTTCAACGGCGACGACAAGGAAGTTGTCGAAGATCTGATCCTGGCGGCGATCAAAGACGCGCAGACCAAGGCCACCGAACGGTCGCAGGCCGAAATGGCGAAACTGACCGAAAGCATGGGCCTGCCGGCAGATATCAAACTGCCGTTCTGATCTTCATCTTTTCAAAAATACTCCCGCCGGAGGCTCCCTCCGGCGCCATACAGGACAGGCCGTGAGCTCAAACAGCGACATCGACAATCTGATCGACCTGATGGCCAAGCTGCCGGGCCTCGGCCCCCGCTCGGCCCGCCGCGCTGTCCTGCATCTGATCCGCAAACGGGCCCTGCTGCTGACGCCGCTTTCGGACGCCATACAGCAGGTGGCCGTCACCGCCCGCGAATGCCTGAACTGCGGCAACGTGGGCACCACCGATATTTGTGACATCTGTGACAGTGAGGCCCGTGCGACCGGAGAGCTGTGCGTGGTCGAAGACGTCGCCGACCTCTGGGCGATGGAGCGCGCGGGCGTTTTCAAAGGCCGCTATCACGTTCTGGGCGGTACGCTGTCGGCATTGGATGGGGTCGGCCCGGACGAACTGCGCATTCCAAGGTTGAAGGATCGGGTGACAGCAGAAGGGATCACCGAGATCATCCTGGCGCTGAACGCCACCGTCGACGGCCAGACCACCGCTCATTACATCGCGGACCAGTTGGAAGGGCAGGTCCGCCTGACCTCGCTAGCGCAGGGTGTACCGATCGGCGGTGAGCTGGATTATTTGGATGATGGGACGATTACGGCGGCGTTGCGGGCGAGGAGGGAGATTTGAAAAGCTATCACACGACATTCTTTGACACCCGGTTACGAAAGTGAAATGTCAAAACGACACTTTACTGACAACATCACGTTGATAGTCTAAAAGCATCTTCTTCTAATAATCGGATGCCTCAATGCCTTTAGCTCGTTTTATAACTGCCGCGCTTGTGTCAATCGTTCTCGGCACCACAGCTATTGCTGAAAGTATTGATGTCCTCAGGTCCGAAGTGAAACGCATCGCTTCGGTAATTGATGGGGATGTAGGCGCCAGTATCGCTTTTGCAGGCGAAGAACCGATCTCGCTCATCAATGGCGAAGGCTCCTTCCCAATGATGAGTACCGTGAAAACATTGGTTTCAATGCAGGCCCTCGGCAAGGTTGCAACGGGTGAACTAGCGCTGGATACGCAAGTCACAGTGACAGAAGACGATCTGTCGGTCATGTCACCTCTTAATCTGACCTTTCCGGTCGGACCGACGACTACATCGCTCTACAATCTGATCTGGACAGCCATCGTCGACAGCGACAACACTGCACCCAACACTATGATGCGGATCATGGACGGCCCTGAAGGGGTCAAAGAATTCGTCGAAAAGCAAGGTGTCAGCGGTATCAACGTCAACCGGAACATCAATGGTTTGTTCATTGACGCCTATCAGGTCCCAGATTTCGATGCAGTCGAAGCTCTGATGGACCAAAAGGCAAAAGAGCCCGGGGGAATTATGGGGTTCTTTGTGGCACCAATCGAAAGCCCGCTGCTCACAGATCCCCGTGATACGACTACACCAGATGGCATGGCCAAACTATTGTCTCGCTTCCTGTCCGGAGAAGTCCTGCCACCTCAGGAAACCAAAGTCCTAAAGTCTATTATGGAACAGACACGCACAGGTGCCGGGCGGATCAAAGGGATGCTGCCACCTGGCACAGTTGTCGGCCACAAAACGGGCACCGGCCACAATGTGATCAACGATGCGGGTTATATCCGACTGCCTGATGGGCGCGATCTTGTCATCGCCATTTACACCAACAATCCCGGATCAATCGCTGCCAAAGAGATGGTGATTGCCCAGATTGCCCGTGCCGCTTATGACTGGGCCCTCTACTCTACAAACTAACAAGCTTGTTGAAACTCTAAGATGACCCGATTTCTCGCCCTCACCTTCGCCGCCTTCACCGCAACCGCAGCCCTGTCGCAGGAACTGATCGACAAGGGTTTCGTCGAAGGCTGGAACATCATGATGGACCCCGCGCTTGGCAATGGGTGTCTTATCCAGACGGTATATCAGGATCTCTCGGTGGTGCGGCTGGGCTATGACGCGCTGGACAATCGCGGGTATTTCACCGTCTACAACAAGGCATGGGGCGATATTGAGCCGGGGCAGAGCTATCCGATCCGGTTCGAGTTGGACGGCAAGAGCTTTGACGCCACTGCCATCGGGTTCAAACAGGACCGCGTGCCGGGTGCGACGGTGTTCTTCACCGACCGCAGCTTCGTCGCCGCGATTGCCCAGAACAAGACGATGACCGTCTACAACCCCGAAGGTCAGACCGTCATGGCGATTGATCTGAAAGGCACTGCCAAAGCGCTGGAATACGCGCGCGATTGTCAGAACAAAAAGCTCTAGCGAATCGGATCGAACAGCGCGTCCTTCGCAGTGCAGTCGCGGATCACATCGCGGCCGCAGGGCACGGGGTCAAGATCGCGGGACAGGCACAGGCGGACCTCTTCTATATAGCCCTGCTTGCAGGTGATTGTGATCATATCAGGCTCAAGCGCGGGATTGGCCTTCAGGAACGCCTCTTCCACCACCGCGGCAGGCAATTTGATCGGAGCATCCAGTTTTCGGAAGACCTCGGGGCGGGTGACCGTCCCAAAAGCTTGCCGCGACAGGGCGAAATAGTCCGGCGCAGACAGGCCCGAGCATGTGCCATGCTTCTTCCATTGGTGCCAGGCCAGACCGGATGAGCCCTGAATATCCTCCATTTCCCGGGTCATGCGGCGGGACGGCGGCGCCTCGGGCGTGCGGCAGAACGACGGCCAGCCCTGGTGAAATTGCGGCCAGAGACCGTGCAATATCCACCCGTGATCATGGCGCGCATCGCATTGATCCGAGCCGCGCGCATCCCCTTCGCGCGCGCACCAATTGGGCGACCAGCTGAGCGACAGAACATAATAGTCGAACGCTCCGGCCTTCTCGCCCTCGGCCATGGCGGCCATCGCGCTGAACACCCACAAAATAACCCAGCGCATTCGCCTCTTCCCTTCTTGCCTTGCCGCGACTATATAGGCCGCAAGTTCCCCGACAACGGAAACCTGCCCCAAGACCACGGGGCCGCCGAATTCCGGCGACGGGACAGATGTATTTATAGGAGACGGGCTGATGGCAAAACCGCTTATGGCCAAGGCAACAGCCGTATGGCTGGTGGACAACACCACGATCAGCTTCAAGCAGATCGCGGATTTCGTAGGCATGCACGAGCTGGAAGTGCAGGGCATCGCCGATGGCGATGTGGCCGCTGGCGTCAAAGGGTTCGACCCGATCGCCAACAACCAGCTGACTCAGGAAGAGATCGACACAGCGCAGAACAACCCGCTGCACAAGCTGAAGCTCAAGTTCAACCCGGCCGCGTCGGGCGAGGAAAAGCGCCGTGGCCCGCGCTATACGCCGCTGTCCAAGCGCCAGGACCGTCCGAACTCGATCCTGTGGCTGGTCAAGTTCCACCCCGAACTCAGCGATGGCCAGATCGCCAAGCTGGTGGGCACCACCAAGCCGACCATCCAGTCGATCCGCGAGCGCACCCACTGGAACATCGCCAACATGCAACCCATCGATCCGGTTGCGTTGGGTCTGTGCAAGCAGTCCGAACTGGATGCCATCGTACAAAAGGCCGCTGCCAAGAAAGCCGCCGAAGGTGGTGTCATGAGCGATGATGAGCGTCGCAAGCTGGTGTCGACCGAACAATCGCTTGAAATGGATTCGGCTCCGAAGATTCCGACCGCGATTGAGGGTCTGGAGACCTTCTCGTTGTCGGATGATTCTGAAGAGAAGGAAGACGATGACGTTATCGTCGACGCCGACAGCTTCTTCAACCTGCCCAAAGGTGGCAGCGATGAAGATGAGGACGATCTGCGCCCCTGATGCGCACGCGGCCCCGACCGTCGACGGTTGGGGCCTGTTTCTTTGGGGAATGAAATGCTAAGCATTCTGTCCGCAATTTTCGGCCCGCACCGCGCTGTTTCGATCTATGCCTTCGTGAAAACCAAAGGCCTTGCCATCGCTGGCGGGATCGGTGTGGTCGCGGTTGCCGCCGCGTTGCTTTTGCTGAACGACAGCGGCGAGCACGAGCATCACTCGTTCATCACTGTTCCGGTCCTGTCGGCGACTCCGATCAACGGCGATCTGAAGAACGGTGTGATCGCGTCGGTTCGGCTGCCCGATGGTTCCGCAACCTCGATTACCTCCACCGAGGCCCCGATCTCGCAAACCGTCGGCGCCAGCGCCTGCATCGAGAAACGCGTTTACGTGGACAGTGGCGAGCCGAGATATCGTTTCAAACTGCCTCGCTATTGCGAGGCAAGCTAGTAAGCAAAACCGCCCGGTGTGACCACCGGGCGGTTTTTCCTTCAGATCATCTGAAACAGGACGCCAGCAACCACGGCTCCGCTGACCCCCAACACCAGATAGGCGGCAAAGACGCGCGGCGTGACCAGCGACCAAACTGCCGCCATCGCCGGGATCGAACTGACGGCCCCTGCAATCATGAACGCCATGGCAGCGCCTGCCGTCATCCCCTGCTCCATCAGCCCCGCCAGCAGCGGCGGTGCCACGTAGGAGTTCAGATAGGCGGGCATCCCGACCAGCGCAGCGGTGACGATGGGCAGCACGCCCTCACCCCCGACAACGCGTGCGATCAGGTCCGCCGGGACATAGCTGACCAGCAACGCTTCGAGCACATAGGCCAGCGCCAGCCATTTCAACAGGAACAGGCCGTTATGGACAAACTCGGACCGGAACCGCACGCGACGCTCGGGCTCCTGCCAGAATTTCCATACCGGTTTGTCGTCTTTCTTCGGCCCGCAACCGCAGCAGCCTGCGGGTTTGTATTCCCGCAAGGGTTGGGCGAAAGCGCCGCCACGTGTCAGCGCGCGGATGGCAAAGCCTCCGAACAGACCCAGAGCGACAGCCGCGACCGCCTTGCCAATGGCAAAGGGCCAGCCCAATGCACCCGCAGTGATCAACAGGGTTGGCGGGTCGATCAGCGGCGAGCTGAGCCAGAACGCCATGACCGCCGACAAAGGCGCGCCCAGCGCCAGAAGCCCGGCGATAAAGGGGATCACTTCGCAGGAACAGAAGGGCGCGAGCCCCCCGAACAGCGCGGCCAGAAAGATCATCCGCGTCTCGCGCCCCTCAAAGGCGCGGGCGACCATCACCTCGGCCCCGGTCGCCTTGAGGTAGGACAGCAACAGCACAGCGAACAGGATGTATTGCCCGGTATGAGCCAACGCTTTGGCCGCGAATGTCACAACCTCGGTCCAGTTGCCCGGATCAAGCAGGGCGACGGCAATCAGGAGGGCCGCGATCACGGCCCATGGCGTCTTGATCAGATCGATCACGTTGCGTGCCAGAGGTTTGGGGTTTTGTGTCAGCTCAGCCATCATTCGCGGCCTTTCCCACTTCGTCCGCGCAGCATTCGCTGAGAATGAACTGCGCAAGGTTTCTCAATTCATCGAAACACGCCCGGTTGATCGTGCTGCGTCCGATTTTTTCCTGCTCGACCACGCCACCGGCAGCCAGAAAGCGCAGGTGATGGGCCAGGGTCGAAGGCGCAATGCCAGTACGGTTCTGGATCTCACCGACCGTCAATCCGGTCTGCCCGGCCCGCACCAGCGTCTTCAGGACCTTCAGTCGGGCTTCGGACCCCATGGCCGAGAACCCGGCAGCGGCTGATTCCCACATATTCGATCTCCATTAAACTAGATTTCTGGTTATTTAGTTCTTTCGACATACGGTGTCAATCACCTCAGGCGATAAGTCCAGATTGCCCTTGCCGTAAGTCCAACCTATAACCACCCTATGAGCATCTCGGTCGATACCTTCTTTCTGGAACGCAACGCACAGGGCACCCTGCAGGCGCAGATCCAACAGATGATTGCCGAAGGCATCCTGTCGGGCCGCTTTCATGTGGGTGAGAAACTGCCCTCTTCCCGTAAACTGGCCGCACATCTGGGTGTCAGCCGGATTACGGTCACCCTGGCCTATACGGAATTGCTGGCCAGTGATTATCTCACGGCCAAAGGGCGCTCGGGCTATTATGTATCCGACAATGCGCCGGTGCCACCGACCTACACGCCGCTGCGCCGCGAGACCGAGACCGTGGACTGGAACCGCGCCTTTGCACGCAGGTTCTCGGGCGGAGACATTCTGCAGAAACCCAGCAACTGGCGCGAGTACCGCTATCCTTTCATCTATGGTCAGGTCGACCGGAAGCTGTTCGATCATGCGAACTGGCGTCTTTGCGCCGTACGGGCCCTGGGGCACAAGGATTTCGACACGCTGACCGGCGACTATGTGGATCGCGACGATCCGCTGTTGATCGAATTCATCGCCCGCCACACCCTACCCCGGCGCGGGATCGCAGCGCGCCCCGAAGAGATACTCATTACGCTGGGGGCCCAGAACGCGCTGTGGCTGGCCTCACGCGTGCTGCTCAACCGAGATCGCAAAGCGGCCATTGAGGACCCGTGCTATTATGCGCTGCGCGATTTGCTGATCCACTCCGAATGCAAACTGGCCCCTTTGCGCGTTGACCGGGATGGCCTGCCGCCCGAGGCGATCCCCGATGACACCGATGTCATTTTCACCACCCCCAGCCACCAATGCCCCACCACCGCCACGATGCCCATCGCACGCCGCCACGCTTTGCTGCAGCGCGCCCGGGAACTGGACGCGATGATCGTCGAAGATGATTACGAGTTCGAGATGTCCTTTCTGGGCGCACCCTCGCCCGCTTTGCGGTCGCTGGATACGGATGGGCGGGTGATCTATGTCGGCAGCTTTTCCAAGTCACTGTTTCCGGGTCTGCGGCTGGGTTACATGGTGGGTTCCGAAAATTTCATCCGCGAAGCGCGTGCATTGCGGTCGCTGGTCCTGCGGCATCCGCCGGGTCATGTACAACGCACGGCTGCCTATTTCCTGTCTCTTGGGCACTATGATGCGCAGATTCGGCGGATGTCCAAAGCGCTGCAGATTCGGCGCGAAATCATCGACGATGCAATCCGGCATTCTGGCCTGACGGTCGCGGGTCGCGGGATGCTGGGCGGGTCATCGATCTGGATGCAGGCCCCCGAGGATGTGGATACGACCCGGCTTGCGAGGCAGCTGCAGGACAAAGGCGTGCATATCGAACCCGGCGAGACCTTCTTTTCCGGCCTGGACCGGCCAAAGAACTACTACCGGCTCGGGTATTCCTCGATCACATCCGACCGGATCGGACCGGGAATCGCACAAATCGCCGAAGCCATCAGACAGGCCTGATCGGCGACACTGGACCTAATCCGACGTCTATTCTGGCCCTAACGCCGCAGACACCCTTGGGTCAAAACCGAATAGAAATCCGGGGCGACAGACCCCGTCACAGCCATTCACGATCGGAGAGTACGCAGATGAAAATGACCACCGAAGAGGCCTTTGTTAAGGTTCTGCAAATGCACGGTATCGAGCATGCGTTCGGTATTATCGGATCGGCCATGATGCCGATCTCTGACATCTTTGGGAAAGCCGGCATCACTTTCTGGGACTGCGCGCATGAAGGCTCCGGCGGCATGATGGCCGACGGCTACACCCGCGCCACCGGCAAGATGTCGATGATGATCGCCCAGAACGGCCCCGGCATCACCAATTTTGTGACCGCCGTCAAAACCGCCTACTGGAACCACACGCCGCTGCTGCTGGTCACCCCGCAGGCCGCCAACAAGACCATGGGTCAGGGCGGTTTCCAGGAGATGGAGCAGATGCGCATGTTCGCCGACTGCGTCTGCTATCAGGAAGAAGTACGTGACCCCAGCCGCATGGCCGAGGTTCTGAGCCGCGTGATCATGAAAGCCAAGCATGCATCCGCACCAGCGCAGATCAACGTGCCACGCGACTTCTTCACTCAGGTCGTCGACATCGAACTGCCTGCCGTTGTTGAATTCGAACTGCCTCAGGGTGGTGCTGCAGCTGTAACCGAAGCTGCTGCGCTGCTGTCGAGCGCCAAAAACCCCGTTATCCTGAACGGGGCCGGTACGGTTCTGTCCAAAGGCGGCATCGAAGCCTCGAAAGCCCTGGCCGAGCGTCTGGACGCGCCCGTCTGCGTTGGCTACCAGCACAACGACGCCTTCCCCGGCTCGCACCCGCTGTTTGCTGGCCCGCTGGGCTATAACGGCTCGAAAGCCGGTATGGAGCTGATCAAGGAAGCTGACGTGGTTCTGTGCCTCGGCACCCGCCTGAACCCGTTCTCGACCCTGCCGGGCTACGGTCTGGAATACTGGCCCGCAAATGCGAAGATCATTCAGGTCGACATCAACCCGGATCGCATCGGCCTGACCAAGAAGGTCTCGGTCGGCATAGTTGGCGACGCGGCCACCGTTGCGACCAACATCCTGGCGCAGCTGTCGGACACCGCAGGTGACGAAGGCCGCGACGAGCGCAAGGCGAAAATCGCCGAAACCAAATCCCGTTGGGCACAGGAACTGACCTCGATGGATCACGAGCAGGACGATCCGGGCACCACCTGGAACGAACGCGCCCGCGCCGCCAAGCCGGACTGGCTGAGCCCCCGGAAAGCATGGCGTGCCATCCAGAAGGCCCTGCCGAAAGAGGCAATCATCTCGTCCGACATCGGCAACAACTGCGCCATCGGCAACGCCTATCCTTCGTTCGAGGAAGGCCGCAAGTATCTGGCCCCCGGCCTGTTCGGCCCCTGTGGCTACGGCCTGCCGTCGGTGATCGGCGCCAAGATCGGCTGCCCGGACGTTCCGGTTGTTGGTTTCTCGGGTGACGGTGCCTTCGGCATCGCCGTGACCGAACTGACCGCCATTGGTCGCGAAGAATGGCCCGCTGTCACTCAGGTTGTCTTCCGCAACTACCAGTGGGGCGCGGAAAAGCGTAACTCGACCCTGTGGTTCGACGACAACTTCGTCGGCACCGAGCTGGACACGCAGGTGTCTTACGCCGGTATCGCCAACGCCTGTGGTCTAAAAGGCGTTGTCGCCCGCACTCAGGACGAGCTTACCGCGGCCCTGGATCAGGCGATCAAAGATCAGAAGAACGGTATCACCACCCTGATCGAAGCGATGATCAACCAGGAACTGGGTGAGCCATTCCGCCGTGACGCGATGAAGAAGCCGGTCGAAGTAGCTGGCATCGACATCAACGACATGCGTCCGCAATAAGCCATACATGTGGCCGGACCACCAAGGTCCGGCCACAGTCCGGGGCATCTTTCCCACGTCACTGGGAAAAACGTCCGCAAATGCTTGAGCCCGGCAGCAAAATTCTCAGAATGGCCAGCACGTTCAGGTACCAAGGCAACCGGCCATAGGGAGAGAATTGACGTGACGCAACAGCCCAGGATCGACCTGTCGCCCAAAGTCTCGGACGAGGTCCGGCGCACCACCTGTTACATGTGCGCCTGCCGCTGCGGCATCAACGTCCACATGAAAGACGGCAAGGTCGCCTATATCGAGGGCAACCGGGATCATCCGGTCAACAAGGGCGTGCTCTGCGCCAAGGGTTCCGCCGGGATCATGCAGGTCAACGCCCCCTCGCGCCTGCGCAAACCGCTGCGCCGTGTCGGCCCGCGCGGATCGGGCGAATTTCGCGAGATCGAGTGGGACGAAGCGATCAGCACCGCCGTTGGCTGGCTGAACGAACTGCACGAAACCGCACCGCAAAAACTGGCCTTCTTCACCGGCCGTGACCAAAGCCAGAGCTTCACCTCCTTCTGGGCACAGAATTTCGGCACTCCGAACTATGCGGCCCATGGCGGCTTCTGCTCGGTCAACATGGCTGCGGGCGGCATCTACACGATGGGTGGCGCGTTCTGGGAATTCGGCCAGCCCGACTGGGACCACACCAAATTGTTCATGTTGTTCGGTGTGGCCGAGGATCATGACAGCAATCCGATCAAGATGGGCATCGGCAAGATCAAGGCGCGTGGCGCGCGGGTGATCGGGGTGAACCCGATCCGCTCGGGCTATAACGCTGTGGCAGACGACTGGGTCGGGATCACGCCGGGCACCGATGGGTTGTTCATCCTGTCGCTGATCCATGTGCTGATGAAAGCGGGCAAGATCGATCTGGACTATCTCAGCCGCTATACCAACGCGCCGGTTCTGGTGAATGCCGCGGAAGGCCCGGAAAAAGGCCTGTTCCTGCGCGATGAAGACGGCAAACCGCTGGTAATCGACCGGGTGACCGGCGAACTGACCGCCTTTGACAAGCCCGGCGTACGCCCGGACCTGTCGGCGACCTATGAACAGGACGGTGTCACCCACCGCCCGGTCTTCCACCTGATGGCCGAGAAATACCTCAGCGACGACCACGCCCCCGAGGCCGTCGCCGAGCGCTGCGGCATCCCCGCCAAACGCATCCGCGCCATTGCTGCCGAAATCGCTCGCGTGGCCTTTGACGAAGCCATCGAGCTGGATCACGAATGGACCGACTTCCGGGGCGAAACACATTCGAAAATGACAGGCCGCCCGGTCAGCTTCCACTCGATGCGCGGCATCTCGGCCCATGCCAACGGGTTCCAGACCTGCCGCGCCCTGCACGTGCTGCAAATCCTGTTGGGCACCGTCGAGGTCCCCGGCGGCTTCCGTTTCAAACCGCCCTATCCCAAACCGGTCGAGGCACATCCGACCCCGCATGGCGACCGCCGCCCGGGCCGCCCGCTGAACGGGCCGCATCTGGGCTTTCCGCGCGGTCCCGACGATCTGTTGCTGGACGATGACGGCAGCCCCATTCGCATCGACAAGGCGTTCACATGGGAAAACCCGATGTCGGCCCACGGGCTGATGCATATGGTGATCTCGAACGCTGCTGCAGGCGATCCCTACAAGATCGACACGCTGTTCATGTACATGGCGAACATGTCGTGGAACTCGTCCATGAACACCAAGGGCGTGATGGAGATGTTGACGGCCAAGGATGACGACGGCAACTACGTCATCCCGAACATCATCTATTCTGACGCCTATTCCTCGGAAATGGTGGCCTATGCCGACCTGATTCTGCCCGACACCACCTATCTGGAGCGGCACGACTGTATCTCTCTGCTCGACCGCCCGATCTGCGAGGCTGATGCCGCCGCCGACGCCATCCGCTGGCCGGTGGTCGAGCCCGACCGCGATGTGCGCGGTTTCCAGTCGGTGCTGATCGAACTGGCCAACCGCATGAGCCTGCCGGGCTTCACCAACGAAGACGGCAGCGCCAAGTGGAAGGACTATGCCGATTATATCGTCAACCACGAACGCCGTCCGGGCATTGGCCCGCTGGCCGGTTTCCGGGGCGAAGACGGCGACAAGGAAGGGCGCGGAGAGGTCAACCCCGAGCAGTTGAACCGCTATATCGACAACGGCGGCTTCTATGTCGCGCATATCCCCGAAGGCGCGGATTACTACAAACCGTGGAACGCAGCCTATCAGGACTGGGCCGTGGGCATGGGCCTTTATGACAGCCCACAACCCTATCTGTTCCAGCTCTATTCCGAGCCGATGCGCAAATTCCAGCTCGCCGCCGAAGGCTTTGGCGACCGCAAGCCGCCGGAACATCTGCGCCAGCGCATCAAAGACAAGATGGACCCGCTGCCGATCTGGTACGAAACCGATCAGCAGGGCAACGAGGGCTTCACCATCAACGCTCTGACCCAGCGCCCGATGGCGATGTATCACAGCTGGGGCACGCAAAACGCCTGGCTGCGCCAGTTGCACGGGCGCAACCCGCTTTACGTGCCCACAAAGCTGATGCGGGAACATGGGTTGCAGGATGGCGATTGGGCCAAGGTCAGCTCTCCGCACGGAGAAATCACCGTGCCCGTGATGGAAATGGCGGCGCTGAACGACAATACCGTCTGGACCTGGAACGCCATCGGCAAACGCAAAGGCGCCTGGGCCCTGCAAGAGGACGCGCCCGAAGCCACCAAGGGCTTCCTGCTCAACCACCTGATCCACGAATTGCTGCCCGCCAAAGGGGATGGCATGCGATGGGCCAATTCCGACCCGGTGACAGGCCAGGCCGCCTGGTTCGACCTCAAGGTCAAGATCGAAAAGGCCGACGCCCCCGCCGACGTCCAGAGCCAGCCGGAATTCGATCCGATCAAATCCCCCGTCGGCACCGGCCCCAAGGATTTGGCATGGAAGGTGGGCAAATGACGCGTATCCGTCCTTCATCTGGCCAAAAATATCCCGGGGAGCGCGAGGGGCTGGCCCCTCGCTCCTGCCCTCACCACACACGCGGAGGCATGCTGCAATGACCCAGCTACCCACGTCCACCGAGCGCAAAATGGGTCTGGTCATCGACCTGGACACCTGCGTTGGCTGCCATGCCTGCGTGATCTCCTGCAAAGGCTGGAACACCGAAAACTACGGCGCGCCACTATCCGATCAGGATGCCTATGGCGGCAGTCCGTCGGGCACCTTCCTGAACCGTGTGCATTCTTACGAGGTGCAGCCTGCTGATGGTCACGCCCAGCTGATCCACTTCCCCAAATCCTGCCTGCATTGCGAAGATGCGCCCTGCGTCACCGTCTGCCCGACCGGTGCGAGCTATAAGCGGGTCGAGGACGGCATCGTGCTGGTCAATGAAAGTGACTGCATCGGTTGCGGCCTGTGCGCCTGGTCCTGCCCTTATGGCGCGCGCGAGCTGGACATGGCCGAGGGTGTGATGAAGAAATGCACGCTCTGCGTTGATCGTATCTATAACGAGAACCTGCCCGAAGTGGATCGCATCCCCTCATGCGTGCGCACCTGCCCGGCGGGCGCGCGGCATTTTGGCGATCTGGGTGATCCCGACAGCGATGTCAGCAAACTGGTTGCCGAACGCGAGGGCATGGATCTGATGCCTGAGATGGGCACCAAACCGGTCAACAAATACCTGCCGCCCCGCCCGAAGGACACGGTCGAGGACCAGATCGACATTCTGGCCCCGCTTCTGGCCCCGGTGGCCGAAGAGCCCAAGGGCTTACTTGGTTGGCTCGACAAGACGTTGGAGAAGCTCTGATGCATCCCGCACCTTCCGTCATCCTCTTCACCACCCTGTCCGGTCTGGGTTTTGGTCTGCTGTTTTTCCTCGGGCTCGGTCAGCCTGCCGTGACCGGCTTTGTGGCATTCGTTTTCTACGCCATCGCCTATGCGCTTGCGGTGGGTGGCCTGTTGGCCTCGACCTTCCATTTGGGTCATCCCGAGCGCGCCTGGAAAGCCTTCAGCCAATGGAAATCCAGCTGGCTCAGCCGTGAAGGGGTATGTGCCGTCGCCGCCCTTGTCGTCATGGGGCTTTATGCCTTTGGCGCAGTCTTCCTGCAAAGCCACTGGACCTTGTTAGGCTGGATCGGCGCGATCCTCAGCCTTGCCACCGTGTTCACCACTTCGATGATCTACACCCAGCTCAAGACCATCCCGCGCTGGAACATGGAGCTGACACCGGCCATGTTCCTGTCCTTCAGCCTGGCAGGTGGCTCGCTGCTGTCCGGAGCCGAAGCGCTGGCCCCCTGGCTGCTTGCCATCGCTGGTGCGGTGCAGCTTGCTTACTGGGCCAAAGGCGACGGCGCGTTCGCGAGATCTGGCACCACATTGGGCACCGCCACTGGGCTGGGTGTCCGGGGTGCCGTGCGCGCCTTTGAGCCACCGCACACAGGAACCAACTATCTGCTGCGCGAATTCGTCCACGTGGTCGGGCGCAAGCACGCACAGAAGCTGCGGATGATTTCCTTTGGTCTGGCGTTTGTACTGCCTTTGCTGTTGATCCTGATCCCGGTCTCGGGCGTCGTGATCAAGCATCTTTTTGCCCTGCTGGCCGTGCTGTCTCATCTGGCGGGGGTCGTAGTGTCCCGCTGGCTGTTCTTCGCACAGGCCGAACATGTCGTCGGGTTGTATTACGGGAAACGGTAGAGGGGGCTCTGCCCCCGCTGCGGCAAGCCGCGACTCCCCCGGGATATTTTGGGCCAGATGAAGTCTGGATCCGTCAAAATGAAAAGGGCGGCGCTCGGGGTTCGAGGCCGCCCTGTTTTTGTATCGAACGTAAGCTAGATCAGGCCAGCATGCGCCATCGCCGCTTCGATGGCGGATTTGGTGCTGTCTTCCAGCTCGGTCAGGGGCGAGCGGACCTCGGTGCTGCACAGCCCCAGTTTGCTGAGCGCGTATTTGGCGCCGACAAGCCCGGGCTCGATGAAGATCGCTTCGTGCAGGGGCATCAGGCGGTCCTGATACTCCAGAGCTTTTGCATAATCGCCCGACAGAGTGGCCTGTTGGAATTCGGTGCAGAGTTTCGGCGCAACGTTTGCCGTGACCGAGATGCATCCGACGCCGCCATGGGCGTTAAAGCCCAGCGCCGTGGCGTCCTCACCCGAAAGCTGGCAGAAATCGGGTCCGCAGCTCGCGCGTTGCTGGCTGACGCGGGCCAGATCGCCGGTTGCGTCCTTGACGCCTACGATTCGCGGCAGTTTGGCCAGTTCTCCCATCGTCTCGGGAGTCATGTCGATGACAGAACGGCCCGGGATATTGTAGATGATGATCGGAATATCGGCGCAGTCGTGCAGCGCGCGGAAATGCGCGAGCAGGCCTTTTTGCGTCGGCTTGTTGTAATAGGGCGTCACAACCAGCGCAGCATCGGCACCGGCGTTCTTGGCGAACTGGACGAAACGAATGGCCTCGACCGTGTTGTTCGAACCGGCACCTGCAATAACAGGAACGCGGCCTGCTGCGGCTTTGACAACCTCTGCCACAACCGTTTCATGCTCTTCATGGCTGAGCGTCGGGCTTTCGCCGGTCGTGCCCACCGGAACCAGCCCGGTCGAACCTTCCTTTATCTGCCACTCCACCAAGCGTTTGAGCGTATCCAGGTCCAACGCGCCGTTTGAAAACGGGGTGACGAGGGCTGGCATCGAGCCTTTGAACATGACACGCTCCTTAAGGTGCAGTTAGCAATTTTTGCGCCTGACGCGGTCACAATCATCACGATGTGAGTTGATCCCGGCGGCGCAAGGTTTATCCTGAATGGCTCTATCCTTGGTTGGTTGGGAAATGCAAGGCATGACACGCGTTCTGGCGCTTTTGGTGGCGGTGATTCTGGGATCTTTGGGGCAGGCGCGGGCCGAGGCCGTGGGCGACCTGCGCGCGGGCCTTTACGAGATGCGTAAGGGAGACTGGAACGCGGCGTTGCGTGTGTCCGGCCAGCGGGGATCAGTGTCACGGGACATCATCGTCTGGCATTGGCTGCGCGAAGGATTCGGCAGCTCGGGCGATGTGCTGGTGTTTCTTGAGCGGCGCCCCGATTGGCCGGGACTGGCCTGGCTGCGGCGCAAGAGCGAACCGTCGTTCACCAATACAGACGCGGATCGGGTGCTGAAATTCTATGACGGAATGCCGCCGCAAACTGCCGAAGGGGCGCTGAACTATGCTGTCGCCCTGATGAGCAAGGGGCGTCATGGCGAGGCCGAAGCTGATGTCGTGACCGCATGGCGGACGATGCCGATGGGGGCCGGTCTGCAGAAGACCTATCTGGAGAATTTCAGCGCGTTGCTGAAACCCCATCACGGCGCGCGTCTGGATCGAATGCTGTGGGACGGGCAACTGGTTAGCGCCGGGCAAATGTTGCCTTTGGTCAGTGCGGATCAGCGCAAGCTGGCTGAGGCGCGGATTGCCTTGCAGAAACGCCAGAATGGTGTGGATGGCAAGGTTGCTGCGGTCCCGAGTTCCTTGGCCGATGCGCCGGGCCTGGCCTTTGACCGGTTCGTCTGGCGCGACCGGAAGGAATTGGATGACAGCGCCATCGATCTGATGCTGGCACGTTCGACCGGACCGGACGCACTGGGTGAACCCGACAAATGGGCCGAAGGACGGCGCAGGCTGGCGCGGCTTGAAATGCGTACGGGCAGCGCCGAGCGTGCCTATGCCATTGCCGCCAATCACCACATGACACCGGATATGGGCTATGCCTATGCCGATCTTGAGTGGCTGGCCGGGTTCCTTGCCCTGCGCAAGCTGAACGATCCGGCCACGGCCGTGCGCCATTTCCAGAACTTTTCGGGGGCGGTGCGATCACCGATTTCGAAAGGCCGCGGCGGCTACTGGCTGGGCCGTGCCTACGCGGCATTGGGCGATGCCGACAAAGCGTATGAGGCTTATTCGGCGGGGGCGGACTATCAGACCTCGTTCTACGGATTGTTGGCAGCCGAGCGGATCGGTCGCCCGTTCGACAGCGAGCTGGCCAATCCGCGCCGCGCGCCGCATTGGAAACAGGCCGCATTTGCCGATTCAAGCGTGCTTGAGGCCGGGCTGCTGCTGCTGCGCGCAGGTGAGGGCAATCTGTCCGAACGTTTCCTGACCCATCTGGTGGAAAGTCTTGATCAGACGCAGGCCGCTCAGCTGGGTGATCTGGCGATCGAACTGAACGAGCCGCATCTGGCCGTCATGATCGCAAAACGCGCAGCGACCACAGGCACCGTCCTGCCCGCTGCCTATTATCCCGTGCATCCGGTGGCCGATATGGGCCTGCCGATGGCGAAAGAGATGACGCTGGCAATCGCCCGCCGCGAAAGCGAGTTCGATCCGGTGGTGATCAGCGGCGCAGGCGCGCGCGGCCTGATGCAGGTGATGCCCGCAACGGCAAAGCTGGTTGCACAGGATCTGGGCATTCTCAGCGGGTACCAGACCGGACGGCTGACCTCGGATTGGCAGTACAACGCCAAGCTGGGCGCGAATTATCTGTCCAGCCTCGCTGAGGATTTCAACGGCAATGTGGTGATGATGGCCGCTGGATATAACGCCGGACCGCGCAGACCGGATTCGTGGATGAAACGTTATGGCGACCCGCGCAGGGGCGAGGTGGACGTGATCGACTGGATCGAGACCATCCCGTTCAAGGAAACCCGAAACTACGTCATGCGGGTGGCTGAAAGCCTGCCTGTCTATCGCGCGCGTCTGGGCCAGCCACCGCTGCCGGTGCCATTCTCGCAAGAACTGGCCGGATCAACCCTTGCGTCGTTCGCGCCATAGGGTGAACAGACCTGCCGCAATGACCAGACCGACACCCAGAACCAGCGCGGGGCGCAGCGCCTCATTGAAGATGGTGATGCCCAGAATGGCGCTCCACATCAGGTGGAAATAGGCAAAAGGCTGGACGGCGCTGGCTTCGGCCATTTCATAGCATTTGATCAGCAGCCAGTGCCCCAGCACGCCGGTGATGCACAGCAATCCCATCCACAACCAGTCGCTGCTGGCCATGGGTTCCCAGAACCATATTCCGACGCTGGTCATTGCGACCGCACCGGCCACACCGGTCCAGAAAAAGCTGGTTGCGGTGCTGTCGCGCCGCGCGGCGTAGCGGGTCAGAAGCCCGTAGACCGCGAACATCAGCGCCGAAATCAGCGGGATCACGGCCCAGGGGTTGAACACGCCCGCGCCGGGCTGAAGGATGATCAGCACACCAATGCAACCAACCCCGATGGCGGCCCAGCGACGCCAGCCAACCTTCTCGCCCAGAACCGGCCCGCTGAGCGCGGCGATCAGCAGCGGATAGCAGATGAACACCGCCTGACTTTCGATCAACCCGAGGATGGTAAAGCTGAAAACGGCCACACAAACCTCGCCGGCCAGCAACAGGCCCCGAAAGATCTGCAAGCCAAGCTGACTGGTTTGTGCCGCTGCCCGCAGACCTCCGGGCGATCTTGCGGCCACCGCGATCACAAAGGAGGCAAAGAACCAATATCGGATCATCACCACCATGTAGGTGTTGTAGGTGCCTGCCAGATGGCGCGAGATACCGTCCTGCAACGCGAACACAATCGTTGCACCGATCATCAGCACAATGCCCGCATTGACGTTGTTCTTCTGGCTCATGACTTCGCCGCCCGGGTCATATGTCGCTTGCGTCCAAAGCCGGGTGTCCGGGTCACGTCGAACCCCGCATCGGACAACCCCCGGCGCACGAAACCGGCGGCTGTATAGGTCGCCGCAGTGCCGCCATGGGCCGTGTGATCCGCCACCTGCTGCATCAGGTCTGCGCCCCAAAGCTCGGGGTTCTTCGCGGGCGAGAACCCGTCCAGAAACCATGCATCCGCAACGCCGTTCCACTGCGGCACAGTCTGGCGTGCATCGCCGTGGATGACCTCAAGATGCAACGTATCCAGCCTGCAGGTCCGACCCGTCCAGACACCCAGAAATCGCTCGACACGGGGCGACAGTTCGGGAAACGCGGCCAGCGCCCGCGCCATTTCGTCGGGGGACATCGGAAACGCCTCGAAGCTGGTGAAACGCAGCGGGGTCGTCTGGCCCGCGTCTTCCCACGCAGACCAGACCGTCAACATGTTCAAGCCGGTGCCGAACCCCAGTTCGGCAATGTGAAACCCGGGTGCAAACCGCGCGGGCAGATCATTGCCTGCCAGGAACACGTGGCGCGTCTCTTCCAACCCGTTTTGCAACGAGTAATAGGGATCGTCGAAACGGTCCGAAACCGGGATCTGATCCTCGGTCCATGTCAATTCGGCACGCTGGTCTGCCATCGGGTTATCCTGTAGCTAGGCTGCGCGACACTGAACAAGGAAAAGGGGATTGGCAATGGTCGATGTGACGGTGCGCGGCGCAGGGATATTCGGCCTGTCCATCGCCTGGGTCTGCGCCCGGCGTGGCGCCCGGGTGCAGGTGGTTGATCCTTTCGGCCCCGGCGCAGGATCCAGCGGTGGTCTCGTCGGCGCGCTTGCGCCGCATGTGCCCGAAAACTGGAACGCCAAAAAGGCTTTTCAATTCGACAGCCTGATCATGGCCGAACCCTTCTGGCAGCAGGTTGAGGCAACGGGAGGCGTCTCCTCCGGGTATGGACGTCTTGGCCGGTTGCAGCCCATCGCGGACCAGCGCGGTCTGGATCTTGCCCATGCGCGGGCAACAACGGCCCAGACGCTCTGGCAGGGGCGCGCCAGTTGGACAGTGCTGCCGGTCGCAGAGGTCGGTGCCTGGTGCCCGCCCAGCCCAACCGGTTTTGTCATCCACGACACGCTCAGCGCCCGCATGCATCCCAGACGCGCCTGCGCCGCGCTGGTTGCCGCCTTGGGTGTAATGGGGGTCGAGGTGGTGGCAGAAGCCCCTGACAAGGGTCAGGTCGTCCACGCCACGGGCCTGGCCGGATTGGAAGAGCTCAGCCAGGCCTTTGGCAAGACGGTTGGCAACGGCGTCAAAGGACAGGCCGCTTTGCTGCGCTTTGACGCGGGATCGGTGCCGCAGCTGTTTGCTGATGCAATCCATATCGTGCCGCACGTGGATGGCACACTGGCCATCGGCTCGACGTCAGAGCGGGAGTATGATGACCCCAACAGCACCGATGCGGCGCTGGACGACGTTCTGGACCGCGCCTCGCGCGCCCTGCCCCTGCTGCACGGCGCCGAGGTGATCGAGCGTTGGGCCGGTGTGCGCCCGCGTAGCAAGAGCCGCGCCCCGATGCTGGGCGCGCATCCATTGCACCACGAACAGTTCATCGCGAACGGAGGCTTCAAAATCGGTTTCGGCATGGCTCCGAAAGTGGCCGAGGTCATGACTGACCTGATGTTGGACGGGAAAGACCAAATCCCGGAAGATTTCCGGCCCGAGGCTTCCTTATGAGCGACCTTGGCGACACACCTGAGCGCCTGACCCAAGCCGATCCAAGACTGCCCGATATACTGACCCTTATCCGCGAAAGCTTTGCCTATATGGAGGGGCGCATCGATCCACCCTCATCAATGCATCACCTGTCGCTGGATGCGCTGTGGGATCAGATGCGAGACGGTGAGATCTGGATCATCGGCGATCGTCCGGATGCGGTGATTTTTCTGACGCCAAAGCCGGGGCGATTGTATCTGAGCAAGCTTGCCGTCGCCCATGATCAACGCTGTCGGGGCCTTGCGCGCCGGTTGATGGTGCTGGCCGAGACACGCGCAAAAGCGCTGGGGCTGCCGGTGCTGGAACTTCGCACACGAATCGAGCTTGCCGAGAACCACGCCGCCTTTGCCCGCATGGGTTTTGAGAAAACCGCAGAGATGGCCCATCCGGGCTATGACCGCACCACCTCGATCATCATGCAAAAGAACCTAGGCTGAGGCCTCAGCCCGCATGCATTCCCGCCCGTCGGGGCCACGCACCCAGAGCGCCTGATCATTCCGGCACAAACTCGCAGCCTCAAAGTGCATCAGCGGGGCCGTGGCGCGAAACGAAAACCGGGTCAGTGGGCCCATCAATTCGGTCGCATACAGCATCAAAAGCTGTGCCAGCAGGGGGCCGTGCACAACCAGCCCGTCATAGCCTTCGACCGCCCGCGCATAATCCAGATCATAGTGGATACGGTGCCCGTTGAAGGTCAGCGCTGAATAGCGAAACAGCAGGGTTGTATCGAACCGGATCTCGCGCAGGTTGGTCTCATCCCTTCGGGCCTCGGGGCGCCGGGGAGCCGCCGCGTCAGGCGATGGGTCCTCGCGATAGACAAGGTCCTGCCATTCAGTCAGACAATGCGTGTCCTGCTGCCAGACCTCATGGCGTAGGGTGACAAACGCCAGCGGACCGCTGCGCCCGGTCTTCTTCACCGAACTCTCCCGAACGGTCCGGCGTTCGGCTTGGGTGCCTGCGACCAAAGGCGCATGGAACTCCAACCGACCACCGGCCCACATTCGCCGGGGAAGCCCCATATCCGGGATCAGGCCAAGGCCCACTTTCGGGTGCCCATCCCGCCCCAGATCAACGGGCGGCAAGGGCGACCAGAAATAGAGCTGGTGGAAAAACGGCGGCAGGCGCGATCCGGCGTCGATCGACGGCTGCTGTCCCAGCGCCACCTGCAACGCGTTGGCCCGCGACGGGTCGATCAGGTCTGCGACGATCTCTGCGTCCATCACGCCCTCGCGGATCAGAGCCCGGCCTCGGCCCGCAGCTTGTTCATCAGCGTCTGAAGGGAATGTTCATATCGGTCACTGATCAAACGCCCTTCGGCGTCGAATTCCTTGGAACTGTCAGCCAGATGAATCTCGGGACCTTGAAGAATCCGAGGCTGAAATGGCACCATGAAGGACCGCAGGATCATCTGCGCGCGCTCGCCTCCGGCGCGACCTGCGGCGGCGGACATCACTGCCACTGGCTTGTCCATCCATGGTTTGCCGCTGGTCCGGCTGACCCAATCCAGCGCATTCTTCAACACACCCGACGGCCCCTTGTTGTATTCCGGGGTCGAGATGATCACCGCATGCGCTTGCGCAATCTGATCCGCCAAGACCTGCACCGCTTCGGGAATACCCTGTTGGGTCTCTGCATCCCCATCATAAAGAGGCAGGTTCAGGTCCGCCTCGATAAACGTGCCGGGCTCGAACAGGCGCGCTGCCTCACGCAGCAGCTTGCGATTGGTCGCGCCCTGCCGCAGTGAACCAGACAGGCCAAGAAGGATCGGATCGGACATTGGGGACCTCCATTAAGGTGTGTCCCCAATTGTTAGCCCGAGATCGCACCGGACCAAAGCCCCGGTGACGCGCAGTCACTGTGCGGGAAATGGGGCACCCGCAGGTGCCCCTGAATGTCAGGCGTTTCCGCTGGGGATGATCTCGATATCCACCCGACGGTTCCGAGCCTTGCCTTCCGGCGTCAGGTTCGAGGCGGCGGGCCGGCTTTCGCCCAGACCAATCGTTGTGATGCGTGCGCCGTTCACGCCATTGGCCTGCAGGATATCCGCAACCGAACGGGCACGCCGTTCGGACAGGCCCTGATTATATGATGCTTCGCCATCGCTGTCGGTATGGCCGATAACCTGTACGCTCGAGTTGGGATAGCGCACGAGGTTCTGCCCCACCCGCACCAGATCGGCCCGCAGCGCTGGGTTCACGGTCGAACTGTCGGTGGCAAAGGTGATGTCATTCGGCACGGTGACGATCAGACGATCCCCGGCATTGGTGATGGTGATGCCATCATTGGCCAGTTGCTGGCGCAGTTCTGCCGCCTGCCGGTCCAGTTGGTTGCCGATCACTCCGCCCCCGGCAGCCCCAATGGCACCCCCGGCCAGCGCCCCCAGCAACGGGTCGGAATCATTTGCTATCGCGCCAACACCGGCACCGATCAGACCACCCAGAAGCGCGCCTTGCTTGGCGTTCTGGTTGGGATCAGAGGGCAAGTTCAGTGTGCCCGGATCCGTACAGGCCCCCAAAACCAAAACCGAGCTGAGCCCGGCTGCAACAAAAAACTTGGAAATCGTCATGGATTCAACCTTCTGCTCTGGCACCCGTTTTGGCCGGACACCGTTCTTTGGCCCATTATATTGCGCCGTATGCAGCCCGGCTCAAGCAACAATCGGGTGAATTGGCAGTAACGTGCCGTTCAATGCGTCGGCGCGGGTCCGTCCCAGCGGTTTTGTTCCTGCCATATCGCGCGCAGGGGCTCGCCTTGGCCACAGAAATGATCTTCGGTCAGCTCACAAGCCCAGATGCGATCGGTGCGAAAGTGGCTGAAACCATTGCGCAATTCGCACCATGCGGCCAGCATGGTGCATTCGATGTGGTAGATCAGCGCGACGGGCCGCACTGTGCGCTCGGTCTTTTCACCGTCAGAATCTTCATAAGTGATGCGAATCTTGCGCTCTGCCCGGATCGCCTCGCGGTAATTCACCACCGGAACGCAGCCTTTTTCAGGATCATCCGCAGGCGCGCCCCAAGGCGCGACCTGCAACCAGTCGGCAGGCGCGCGCAGGGCTTCGATCTTGCGACAAACCCGGTCGGCGGCCTGTTGCAGCGTGCTATCACCGGTGCGCGCCAGCATCGAAAGACCGACCCACAACGCCTCGACCTCTTCTGCGTCAAAGTTCAGCGGCGGCAGGTCATATCCACGCCGCATCAGATACCCGACACCCGCCTCCCCTTCAATCGGCGTGCGCTGCGCCTGCAAGGCGGCGATATCGCGATAGACCGTGCGTACTGACACTTCGAGCTTTTCTGCCAGCGCATCCGCCGTCACCGGCGTCTGGGCCGCGCGCAATATCTGGATGATTTCGAACAAACGGGTCGAACGGCGCATCTGAGTCTCCTTGCACTCTGCTGACACTCTAGCACACCCCCCTGACAAGGTGGTGTCAGGAGTGCTGCGCCAGTTTGGGTCAAACAGGAATAAGGAGACCCATCATGCCAAGCCGAGACAACCACGTCCTGATGACCCTGAAATTGGACCGCTGGGCGCAAGACCACACCCTGCGCGCCTTCGAGATCGAGCGCGAGATCATGGCCGCTCGTCAGCCTTGCGCCCCTGTGCGACGTGCACGGCGGTTTTCTCTGGGCAATCTCAAGGTGTTCTGGACCCGTACCGCCTAGAAATCCGCCTTGGCGCGAAATTTCATCGAGACGCCGCCTTCGGGGTTCTTCAATCGCAATTCCTCGGAATGCAGCATCAGACGGGGGAAGTCCCGCGCCGCGCCTTCAGCATAGAACGGGTCACCCAGAATCGGGTGGCCCAGCGCCAGCATGTGCACACGCAACTGGTGCGACCGGCCCGTCTTTGGGAAAAGGCGCAACCGTGATGTTTCGCCCTCATGTTTGACCACGCGCCAGTCGGTAACGGCAGGCTTGCCGGTCTCGTGACACACCATCTGGCGCGGGCGGTTGGGCCAGTCGACGATCAGCGGCAGGTCTACAGTCCCCGCCTTTGGCTCAACCAGTCCCCAGACCCGCGCGACATAGGTCTTGCGGGTCTGGCGGTTCTCGAACTGCAATCCCAGATGCCGCTGCGCGTGCGGCGTCTGGGCAAAGACCATCACTCCCGATGTATCCCGGTCCAACCGATGGACCAGCAAGGCCTGCGGAAACGCCGCCTGCACGCGTGACAGAAGACAATCGGACAGGTGTTCGCCACGGCCTGGCACCGACAACAGGCCCGAGGGCTTGTTCACCACGATCAGCTGCGCATCTTCATGCAGCACGTCCAAAGGTGTCTGCGGGGGATCATAGGTCTCGCTCATGCGCGCCTGCCTATCCCAGCCCGCGACCTCCCGCAACGTCGTCCTTGCGTGATGCAGTCCGGTTCAGCCACTCTGACAGCAACCGGAAGGAGACCCCATGCACCCCACAATCGAACGCATGCAAGAGGTTGTCGCCAAAGGCGATGAAAGCCTGATCCACGACTTGCTGGCCGAGGACGTACGGTTTTCACCGCCGACCTATTACAGCACCTGGACAGGGCGCGCACCGGTTGCGGCGGTGTTGGGACATGTGGGTCAGGTGTTCTCGGATTTCCGTTATCGTCGGGTCATGGGGGCGGGCCAGGACTGGGCGCTTGAATTCCAGTGCAAGGTCGGCGATCTGGACGCTGTTGGGGTCGATCTGATCACTCTGAACGATGATGGCCAAATTCAGGAATTCGAGGTCGTCATGCGCCCTTACAAAACCATCGGCGCCCTGCGTGAGGCGATGATGGCACGCGTCATGCAGGACGCCCGGTTTCTGGAATTCAAAACAGCGCTGAGCTGATCATGCCGCTGGCCGCAGATCAGATTGCGCGCGTGCCCCTGTTGCCGATACTGGCATTGCAGGGCCTTTCGGTTCGGCGCAATGCACAAATGCTGCCCGAACCCACCGGCCCCCGCGAAGGGCGCGAAGGGCGCGGCCCCCGCCTGCGTCTTCTCATTGCCGGAGACAGCTCGGCCGCTGGCGTGGGCGCAGGCACGCAGCATCAGGCGCTTGCGGGTCAGTTGGTCCGCCGATTGGGCAAACAGAACGCCGTCGAATGGCGGCTGGAGGCCACCACCGGCCACACCACACAAGACACCCTCAATCGGCTCGGCAAGCTTGACCAGCAATTTGATGTGGTCGTCACAGCCCTTGGCGTGAACGATGTCACCCGGGCAGTTACCCGCCGTCAATTCGAGGCACATCAGACCCAGCTGTTGACCCTTGTCACGAAAAAGTTGGGCGCGCGCAAAGTGATCCTGACTGCAGTGCCCCAAATGCACCGTTTCCCCGCCCTGCCCCAGCCTCTGGCCTGGGTTTTGGGGCAACAGGCCAAACGTCTGGACCATGGATTACAGAAGGTTGCATCCTGTTTTCCGCAGGCCCGGCACCTGACGCTGAACCTGCCGGACGACCCTGCACTGGCGGCCTTAGACGGGTACCACCCCAGCCCCAGGGCCTATTCCATTTGGGCCGAAGAGGCCGCGCGGCTGATCACTCAGGCCTGAGATCTGATCTGCCGGATCATCGGTATCGAATACACAACCAACCCGGCCCAGATCAGGGGAAAGGCAATCATGCGGCCGCTGTCGATCTGCTCTCCAAACAGAGTGATGGCGGTGATGAAGATCATCGTGGGCGCGATGTATTGCAGGATGCCCATGGTTGACAGGCGCACCAGCTTCGCCCCGTTGGCATAAACCAGCAATGGCACCGCGGTCACGATACCCGCACCCGCCAGCAACATCGTATCAGACATTGCACCCCCGAAGTACCCTTCGCCCGTTGCCCCCAGCCATGTCACATAGGCCAAAGCCGGGATAAGCAGGATCAGAACCTCAAGCAAAAATCCCTGATTGGGCCCGATTGGAAGCGAACGCTTGAAAAAGGCATAAAACCCCCAGGTCACCATAAGTCCAAGGGCCGCCCAAGGCAGGCTCCCGGCCTGCACCACCAGCACAAGCACACCCAACGCCGCCAAACCAACGGCCAGCATCTGCATCCGGCTCAGCGGCTCGCGCAACAGCACCGCACCCAAAGCGATACTGAACAGCGGATTGATGTAATATCCCAAAGCGGCATCCAACGCATGACCGCTGGCAATCGCCCAGACATATATCGCCCAGTTCACTGAAATCAGCGCCGCCGTCAGCGCCGCCATCCCCAGCATCCTCGGATTGCGCAGCGCAGCCTTCAGATCAGCCGTGCGCCCCAAAGCAATCAGCAACAACCCTGCAACGGGCACCGACCAGATGACCCGATGCGCCACGATTTCCACCGGCCCGACATGCGCCATTGCCTTCATGTACAGCGGAAGAAACCCCCACAAAACATACGCCGTCACCGCAAGAACCAGGCCCTTGGATGTGTCCGTATTTTGGTCAGTCGTGTCGCGGGCAGTCATACTGGTCTCCGAAAGCCAACGCCTTTGTCTAGGGCAAGGCGGTGCCTCAGAAAACCACCAATTCTGTTGGATCAGCCATCACGATTGCTGATGAATCGGCGAATTCTCCGGCGCCCATGGGACCGAAACGTTGGTTGCGAGGCTCTGCCTCGCGCTCCGGGATGTTTTTAGCCAGATGAAGCAGGGGATCCTAACTTCATCTGGCCCCAAATATCCCGGGGGAGTCGCGGCTTGCCGCGGCGGGGGCAGAGCCCCCTTGCCCGGTCTCAGGCTTTCACACGCTCGGATTTGGGGTCATACATCGGCTTCAGCGAAACTTCGGCTTTAACCTTCACGCCACAAACATCGATTTCATATGACGATGCCAGCACATCCGAAGCGCTTTCGCCTTCGCAGGGGACGTAACCCATTCCAATCGCGCCGCCGAGGGTATGGCCGTAATTACCCGAACTCAGATAGCCCACATATTCACCGTCTCTAACGATGGGTTCATTGTGGAACAACAGCGGTTCGGGATCGGTCAGGCGGAATTGCACCAACCGGTTCTTCGGCCCGCTTTCCTTGCGTGCCATGACCGCTTCGCGTCCGATGAAATCGCACCCTTTGTCCACTTTGACCGCAAAGCCCAACCCGGCATCGACGACGTGATCCTCGCAAGTGATGTCGTGACCGAAATGGCGGAAGCCTTTCTCGATCCGGCAGCTATCCATCATATGCATACCGCAAAGTTTCAGCCCCATGTCCTGCCCTGCCTCGTGCAGCGTTTCGAACACATGGCCCGCCATGTCGGAGGACACATAGATCTCCCAGCCTAGCTCGCCCACATAGGTCACACGGTGGGCGCGGGCGAGGCCCATGCCGATCTCGATCTCCTGGGCCGTACCGAACGGGTTCGTCGCATTTGAAAAGTCGTTTGACGACACTTTCTGAAGCAGGGCACGCGCATTCGGGCCCATGACGGCCAGAACGCCTTCGCCTGCGGTCACGTCCGTTATCACCACTTTGAACCCATCAGCGTGGCGCTGCATCCAGGTCTGATCGGCCAGCCGCGTGGCGGCGGGGGTGACAACCAGATAAGCGGTTTCGGTCAGGCGGGTGACAGTCACGTCAGCCTCGATCCCGCCAGTGCGGTTCAGGAACTGAGTATAGACGATCTTGCCAGTTGGAACCGAGTAGTCGCCGCCGCCGATATAGTTCATGAACTTTTCGGCGTCCGGGCCTTCGACGCGGATTTTGCCGAAGGAAGACATATCGTACATGCCCACATTCTCGCGCACAGCGCGGTGTTCGGCGGCCGAGTTTTCGAACCAGTTCTGGCGTTTCCAGCTGTACTGGTATTCACGCTCCTGCCCTGCATTGGCGAACCAGTTCGCGCGCTCCCATCCGGCCAGTTCGCCAAAAACGGCACCCTGTTCCTTGAGGTGGTGATGGAACGGGGTGCGCCGTACACCGCGGGCGGTGGCCTTCTGGCGATAGGGATAGTGGTCGGCATAAAGCAGACCCAACGTTTCTTTCGAGCGTTCAAACAGGTACTGTTTGTTGCCCTGAAACGGCTGCATGCGGCTGATATCAACATCACCCAGATCGAACGGTTTCTCGCCCGTATCCATCCACTCGGCCAGCGCCATGCCCGCGCCTCCGGCGGATTGGATACCGATCGAGTTGAACCCGGCGGCCACCCAGTAATTGTCCATCTCGGGGGCAAGCCCCAGATGATAGGCGTCGTCGGGTGTAAAGGATTCCGGCCCGTTGAAGAAAGTGTGAATCCCCGCCTCGGCCAGCATCGGCATCCGGTTGACCGCAGCCTCGAGGATCGGTTCGAAATGGTCGAAATCCTCGGGCAGCTGGTCAAATTCAAAGCTGTCGGGGATGCCGTTCATCGCCCAGGGTTTGGCGTTGGGTTCAAACGCGCCCAGCAGGATTTTGCCCGCGTCTTCCTTGTAATAGGCGCATTCGTCCGGAACGCGCAGAACCGGCAATTGGGTCAGCCCGTCAATGCCCTCGGTGACGATGTAAAAATGTTCGCAGGCATGCAGCGGGACGTTCACGCCTGCCATGCGACCAACTTCGTGGCCCCACATGCCCGCACAGTTCACCACCATGTCGCATTCGATGTGCCCCGATGCGCTGCCGTCATCGGCGACCCAGTCCACACCTGTGACCGCGCGACCCTGCTTGACGATGCCGGTGACCTTGACGCGCTCCTTGACGATGCCGCCGCGCTGGCGCGCGCCCTTCGCCAAAGCCAGAGCGATATTCGCAGGATCACCCTGCCCATCCAGCGGCAGGTAGACGGCGCCTTTGACATCCTCGACATTCAGATGCGGATACATCTCTTTGACGCGCTCGTTCGAAATCTCCTCGACCTCGACCCCGAAAGCGCGGGCCATGGCGGCCTGGCGATAGATTTCTTCCTTGCGCTCTTCGGTCAGGGCAACGGTGATCGAGCCGCAGCGTTTGAACCCGGTGGCGACGCCGGTTTCTTCTTCCAGCGATCCATAAAGTTCCTGGCTATACTTGGCCAATTTGGTCATGTTCGCCGTCGCGCGCAGCTGCGCGATCAGGCCAGCCGCGTGCCAGGTGGTGCCGCTGGTCAGCTGTTTGCGTTCGAGCAAAACAACATCTTTCCAACCTTTCTTGGTCAGGTGATACGCGACCGAGCATCCAATGACGCCGCCGCCGATAATGACCACACGGGCCTTGTTGGGAAGATCAACCATTTGGGTGCCTTTTCCTGTCTTTCGAAGTTACGTGTCAGACGATCCGGTGACCGGCTTCGTCAAGCTGTTGCGCGAGGGCGGCGATGTGATCGGGGCCAACTTCGCAGCAGCCGCCTATGATCGTGGCGCCTTGACCGACCCATCCCATTGCATGTTTTGCATAGGCCGCGGGCCCCAGATCGGTGCGCTGTTCCAGTGCGTCGACGGTCGGGGCCTCTTCCAGAAAACCCTCGGTGATGCCAGTGAACCCGTTTGCATAAGCGCCAAACGGCAAGCCCATAGGGGCGAGTATGTTCATTGCGGCCGGGATCGCCTCGGGGCGCGAGCAGTTGATCAGAACAGCCTCGGGACGGAACCGGGCGAGCAGCGGCGCTATGTCCCCAAGCGGTTCGCCTGAACGCAAGCGCGTGCCGTCTTCATCCTTGACCGAAAAGGCAATCCAGACCGGTTTTCCGCGCCCTTCGGTGCCTCTTAAAGCACCCTCGGCCTCCTGAACCGAAGATACGGTCTCGATCAGGAACAGATCGACGCGATTCGACATCAACGCAGCCAGTTCCCCGAACTTCTCGGCAGCCTCATCCGGGTCCGGGTTCAGATCAGGACGATATGAGGCGAAAAGCGGACCCAGAGATCCTGCAATCCGCCCACCGTTTTTTACCCGCGCCTGTTCAGCTTCAGAAAGGGCCGCGTCGATCAGGGCCGGCAGCTGATCCTCGATCCCTTCGCGCACAAGGCGCGAACGGTGGATGGCATAAGTGTTTGTGGTCGCAACCGTGGCCCCGGCACGAAAATAGGCGTCATGCACTTCGGTCAGAATCTCGGGCCTGTCGATCATTACACGCGTCGACCAGAGAGGTGTCGGCCTGTCGCCACTGCGCTTGACCAGTTCCTGCCCGATTGAGCCATCCAGCAATGTGATGTCAGCCATATTCGTCTTCCTTACGGGATAAGCACCAGTTTTCCGGGCAGCGTTTTCGATTGAAAATCCTCTTGCGCGCGGGCGATGTCTTTCAGCGCGTAGGTCTTCGAGATCAGGGGCCTGATCCGGCCTGCGTTCATCAGACCAACCAAGCGGCCAAAAACCTCAAACGCCTGATGGGTGCAGCCGTGGATGGTGATGTCGCGCAGGTAGATGTCGCGCAGATCGGCCTCGACCATGGGTCCGGCGATGGCACCCGAGACCGCATAATGACCACCGGGTTTCAGCGCCAGAATCAGCCCTGGCCATGCCGGACCGCCCACGACGTCGATCACCACGTCGAACATATCCTTGGGCAAGGGCGCATCCCGGTCATACGTGCCGATGGCCCCTTGATTTTTGACCACATCCGCTTTGGCGGGGCTGGTCACGCCATAAACGCTCGCACCCCGGATCGCGGCCAGTTGCACTGCGGCAAGACCAACGCCGCCCGAGGCACCGGTGATCAGTACCTTGTGGCCTGCCGACACTCCGGCGCGGGTCAACAGGTTTTCCGCCGTGCCAAAGGCGCAGGGGATGGCGGCGATTTCGACATCCGACAGCGGCGAGGCTGAGACGTCGTACAGATCGGCTGCCTCGACCACACAAAACTGCGCAAAGGCGCCATCAATCTCAGAGCCGAGCGCGATGAACCCGGTCGGGTTGCCCGGGCTGGGGCGCGGCAGATTGATGGGGCAGGTCACACGTTGACCGGGTTGGAAACCGGTCTCAGCGCCCGCCAGTTCAACGATGCCGCACAGATCACCACCCTGAATGCGCGGGAAGTGCAGCGCGCCGCCCCAGCCCCCGGCATCCACGTCCAGATCGACTGCATCGGTCGCGCCGGTCACCTCGGAAGAATACCATCCGACCCGCGTGTTGATATCGGTGTTGTTCACCCCAGCCGCCGCAACCCGGACCAGCACCTGTCCGGGTCCGGGCATTGGCACGGGAATATCCTCGCGCCACTCCAGCGCTTCCGGCCCGCCGTGGCGGGTCAGATAGACACCTTGCATAACGCTGAGAACGCCCATTGATCAGGCCCGCAGCCGTTCGTTGGCCGGATCCCAGAGGGGTTGATCCTCTTGCACCACCGCTGCGCATTTCTGGCCATAGATTTCGACCTCTAAGGCGGTGCCCGGGTTCGCCAGCTCGGGCTTGATCATGCCCAACGCAATGGACTTGCCCACGCGATAGCCCCACGCACCCGAAGTGGTCTCGCCCACGATCTCGCCATTGTGCCAGATGCAGGACATGTAAGGCGCATCGCAATCACCCGCATCCACAGTCAGGGTCACGAAGGACTTCTTCACGCCCTGCTGTTTCTCGCTCAGGATCGCGGCCTTGCCGGGGAAGTCCTGTGGTTTGTCCAGCTTGACGAACCGCTCCAGCCCGCCTTCCAGCAGCGAATAGTCGGTCGACAGATCGCCCTTCCACGCGCGGTATCCCTTTTCGATGCGCAGCGAGTTCAGCGCATACATCCCGAACGGCTTGGCACCGGCATCGATGATCGCGTCATAGATCGCGGGCATATGTTCGTTCATGGCATGAACTTCCCAACCCAGCTCTCCGGCGAAGGAGACGCGGATCAGATGAGCAGGCTGCCCGGCCACGGTTGCCGACTGATGCGTCAGCCAGCCTTGCGAGAGGTCGGCATCCGTCAGCCCGGACAGGATTTCGCGCGATTTTGGCCCGGTCACGATCAATGTGTCGCGGGTCGTGGTGACGTCTGCAACGCTGACACCGGCGGGCATTGCGGCCGTCAGGATATCGCGGTCGTGCCACTGCGCAGCGGCGGCTGTGATCATAACGAACTCATCCTCGCCCAGACGCAGGCAGGACATCTCGGTCAGGATACGGCCCCGGTCATCCGAGATATAGACAAGATTCATGCGCCCGACCTTGGGCAACCCGCCAGCGACCAGGCCACGCAACGCTTCGGCCGCGCCTTCGCCCTTGACCATAAAGCGCGAGAAACCCGGCAGGTCCAGCACGCCGCAATGGTCGCGCACGGCTTCGCATTCTTCCTTGATCCGCTGCTCCCACGGGCCCGAGCGGCCCCATGTGTGCGTCGCCTCAAGCGAGGTATCGTCACCCGGCTGCGCGAACCAGTTGGCACGCTCCCAGCCGCCATAGACGCCCATCACCCCACCCAGCGATTTGACCTTGTCGTGGACTGGCGAAACCTTCTTGTCGCGCGCGGCGGGCCACTCGTGGTGGGGGAAATGCATGGCGTATTCGTTGCCATAGACCTCCAGACCCTTCTGGTTGCAATAATCCTGATCGGTGTAGTCGGTGTACCGGCGCGGGTCGACGGCCCACATATCCCATTCGGTCGCGCCATCGACGATCCATTCGGCCAGCACCTTGCCGGCGCCGCCGCCCTGCGCGATGCCGAAGGTAAAGGTATGCGCCTCGAACGCGTTCCGCACGCCGGGCATCGGACCGATCAGAGGCAACCCGTCCGGCGCATAGGGGATCGGCCCGTTGATCACACGCCCCACGCCCGAGCTTGCCATCAGCGGCACCCGCTCCATCGCATCGGTGACGATATCCTCGATCCGGTCCAGATCGTCGTTCCAGAGCTGGAAGCTGAAATCCTCGGGCATCGGGTCATCTTCGGTCATCCAGTGGCCCTTGCAGTTGGGCTCGTACGGGCCGAGGTTGAAGCCGTTCTTTTCCTGCCGCAGGTAATAGGACACATCCACATCGCGCAACAGCGGCAGCTTGCCGCCGTTTTCCTTGGACCAGGCTTCGATCTCGGGGATTTCATCGGTCAGCAGGTACTGGTGGCTCATCACCATCGCGGGCACGGTACGGCCGCCAAAGGGCTTGAACCATTCCCCCACACGCTGCGCGTAATAACCGGCGGCGTTGACCACATAATCACAGGCGATTTCGCCTTTATCAGTATGCACTGTCCATGTGCCATCGTCATGCTGCGTCACACCGGTCGCCGGGCAGAACCGGATGATCTTCTGACCTAGATCGCGCGCGCCCTTGGCCAGCGCCTGCGTCAACTGCGCCGGGTCGATGTCGCCATCGGTCGGGTCATAGAGGACACCTTCCAGATCGTGGGTCTCAAGGAACGGATAGCGTTCTTTCGCCTCTTCCGGCGTCCACATCTCCATCGCGATGCCCTGATAGCGGCCCATCGCGCAGGCGCGCTCGAACTCCTGCATCCGCTCCTTGCTGTGCGCCAGACGGATCGAGCCCGAAACGTGATAGTTCATCGGATAATCGACCTCATCCGCCAGCCGCGCATACAGCTCGGTCGAATAGCGCTGCATGTTCATGATCGCCCATGAGGTCGAAAAGGTCGGCACATTCCCCGCCGCGTGCCAAGTGGACCCGGCCGTCAACTCGTTCTTTTCCAGCAGAACGCAATCGGTCCAGCCTTTCTTGGCCAGATGATACAGCGAGGATGCCCCCACCACACCGCCACCGATGATAACCACGCGGGTTTTTGTCGGAAAATCGCTCATGTGTCTTGATCCCTGTTAGTGTGCCCGTTGGGGCAGATCGTCCGTGATGTCATAGTAGTCGCCCTTGTCCGCCACAAAGATGTGCTGGGCGAGTTTCAACCCGGTCGGCTCGTCCAATGAGCCGACGGAAACCGCAATCGAGTCTTCGTCATTGTGCTGCCAGAACAGAAACGAGCCACAGGCGCTGCAAAAGCCGCGCCGGGCGATGTCCGAGGCGCGATACCAGCTTAGCGTCTCGCTGCTGGTAAAGCTGAGATTGTCCTGATGCGTCGCGCTGGAGGCCCAAAGATGCCCCGACTGCTTGCGGCATTGTCCGCAGTGGCAGGCGCTGGGAGGATCGAGGTCTCCGTCAATGGTGAAGGCGACCTTGCCGCAGAGGCAGGAACCGGTGTGCATGTCGTTACCCCCTTGCTGTGGGCGTCGTGCTGGTGCCCAGCAACACGCCATAGATGATGAAACAGGCCGCCATCACGCGGCGCACCCAAGTATTGAACACAGCCCCCAAGGCCGCCTTGCCCATCACCGCGCCCAGCAGGGTGAACCCGGTATAGCTGAGCGTGGTGAGGATCAGCGCAGTGGGCATGATCACCCCCATCTGCTGCCAGATCGGTACATCGGGTTGCACGAACTGCGAAAACGCGGCGAGGTATCCGGCGACGCTTTTGGGATTGATGGTGGCGATGGCCAACGCGTGCAGATAGACGTGCCGTGCGGGGCGTTCCGAGGTTGGCGCGGGTTTGGTCGCGTTCATCCAACCGCGAATGCCCAGCCAGATCAGGAACCCAGCCCCCACCAGCTTGGCGATGAAGAACCCGGTTGGTGAGGCAGCGATCAGGGCGGTGATGCCCAGTGCCGACAGGACAAGAAACGCGCTTGCCTGTGTCAGGATCGCCAGAACGCCCAGCATGGCCTTGGGAAACGGCAGGCTCATCCCGTTCGAGATACAGTTCACCGCATTCGGCCCGGGAGTGGTGACGAACACCGCCCAGAACAGCGCAAATATGGTCCAGGCCTCGAAGCTCATCAATACACCGGCGGGGCGATGACCCAGATGGCCACGGCAGGCTCATCATAGGGATTGGCCCATTGATAGGGTTCATGCTTGATGCGAAAGCTGTCTCCGGGTCCGACGGTGAAGGCATGGCCGCCGATGCTCAGATCCAACCGGCCCGAGACGATATAACCCACCTCTTGCGTCGGACGCATGGCCGGGGTCTGCATGCTGGAATGGGGTCGGAAGGTGGAGTGCACCATTTCGAAATCATCGGTCAGATCGGGTGAGAGCAGTTCCTCGATCAACCCTTCTTCGCCCGACCCCATTGACCGGCGTGAGCCGGCGCGCACCACATAGCCTTGTTCGTCCACCGGCGCGGTGGATTGACCGAACAACATCGACATGGGCACGCCCAGACATTCCGCAATCAGACGCAGGTCCGAAATCGATGGTTCGGACATGTCCCGTTCAACCTGGCTGAGCCATCCGACCGAGCGATCCAGCCGCGATGCAATCTCGGTCAGCGTCAAACCCCGCGCCTTGCGCAGGGCGCGCAGGTCCGCTCCGAGTGAGGCGCTTTGCGGGGCCTGGCTGTTCAAGATGCACTCCGTCATGCGTGAAAAAATGGTCCTGAATTTCACGATGCCCCGAGTCGGTGAAATTTCCAAGCGTTTTTTCACTTGGGTGTTCAGATAGGCTTGGGTATGCAGGCGGGATGTGGATTGCAGTGCTTTACCTGTGGGCGATCAACGCCCTGACTTTACTGGCCTTTGGCTGGGACAAGATGAGTGCGCGCCGGAGAAAACGGCGCATCCCCGAGCGCCGCCTGTTGTGGCTTGCAGCCATCGGAGGCAGCCCCTGCGCGATACTGGGGCGCTGGATCTTCGGGCACAAAACCCGCAAGCGCCGATTCAGCGCGTGGCTGTTTGCAATTCTGCTGGCGCAGGCAGCGCTATGCTACTGGGCCTTATCCCGGAACCTTGGCGTGGCTCTTTGGTAGCGCCCCTGACTAGCGCGCGAACACTTCCGTCAAGATCGCCTCAAGCGCGACGGCATCGTCTTCGCGAAACGCATCCGGCTGATCGCTGTCGATATCGAACACCGCTATCACCTCGCCTGCCGCGTTGCAGACCGGCAAAACCAGTTCGGACCGGGTGGACGAGGCACAGGCGATGTGACCCGGAAAGGCGTCCACATCCGGGACCAGTTGCGTTTCACCCGTGCGTGCAGCTGCACCACAGACGCCCCGGCTGAACGGGATCACGAGGCAGCCGTGACCCCCCTGATAGGGGCCGATTTTCAGCAGTTCAGGCTCGGTGACGCGATAGAAACCGGTCCAGTCAAAGCGCGCGTCGGAATGATGCACCTCGCAGGCGACCGTAGCCATCAGGGCGATCTGGTCGGTTTCACCTTCGGTCAGGGCAGAGATGGTTTTGGCGAGGCTTGCGTAATCGACTGTCATGGTTGCGCTTTTTGATATCTCAGGGATGGGGGCGCTGCCCCCTCTTGAGCCCTTGGCTCAATTCACCCCCGGAGTATTTGCAAAAAGATGAAGCGTCAAACGCGTTCTATGGCGATGGCTGTGCCTTCTCCGCCGCCGATGCAGATCGCCGCGATGCCACGTTTGAGGTTCCGCTTCTCGAGGGCGTTCAGGAGGGTGACCATGATCCGGGCACCAGAGGCGCCGATCGGGTGACCCAGCGCACAGGCGCCGCCGTTGACGTTGACCTTGTCGCGCGGCAAGCCCATTTCATGCATGAAGGCCATCGGCACAACGGCGAAGGCTTCGTTCACCTCCCACAGATCGACATCGTCTTTGCTCCAGCCCAGACGGTCGAGCAGCTTTTGCGCCGCCGGAACCGGAGCGGTGGTGAACAGACCCGGCGCCTGAGCGTGGCTGGCATGGCCGAGGATACGTGCGCGGACGGTCAGGCCCTGCGCCTCTGCCGCATCGGCCGAGGCCAGGACCAGCGCAGCCGCACCGTCCGAGATCGAGGAAGAATTAGCCGCCGTCACCGTCCCATCCTTGCGGAAGGCTGGTTTCAGGGTCGGGATTTTCCCTGGCCGCGCGGATTTCGGCTGCTCATCGGCCTCGAGCACAACGGCGCCCTTGCGGGTCTGGATGGTGACCGGGGTGATCTCTTGGTCAAACGCATCACTGTCCTGTGCGGCCAATGCGTTCGACAGCGATTGCAGCGCATATTCATCTTGTGCTTCGCGGGTGAACTGGAAGGATTCGGCGCAATCTTCGGCGAATGTACCCATCAGCCGGCCCTTGTCATAGGCATCCTCGAGCCCGTCCAGAAACATGTGATCCACCACCTGACCATGGCCGATCCGCGCGCCGCCCCGCATTTTTGGCAGCAGGTAGGGGGCGTTCGTCATGCTCTCCATCCCACCTGCGACCATGGAATCAGCGTGGCCCAGCGCGATCTGGTCAAAGGCCATCATTGCGGCCTTCATCCCCGAACCGCACATCTTGTTGAGCGTCGTGGCAGGCACCTCTTCGCCCAGCCCTGCCGCAAATCCGGCCTGACGCGCCGGGGCCTGACCCTGACCTGCGGGCAGAACGCAGCCCATCAGAACCTCATCCACGGTTGCAGCACCCGCGCCCTGCAAAGCTGCCTTGATCGCAGCGCCGCCCAGATCAGCGGCGGAAACGCCATCGAACATGCCCTGAAACCCGCCCATCGGCGTACGCGCGGCCCCTGCGATCACAACTTCTTTCATCTGACGCCTCTCCTTGTGCTTTCCCGCCCATGGATACCGAATGGTAAGAATTCCCGTCTAGCGTATTTCTACGATCTTATTGCAATGCAAAGGGCGGTTGATCATGGGGCTCAGCAGCAGCACGACCGGCAACACACAGGTGATTTCAGTTCATTGCGACCGCATAGACGCGGCAATGGCGATTCAATTCAAGGAAGACATGCGTGCCCTGACCCAAACGGATACTGTCCGGGTCGTGCTGGACCTGTCGTCGGTTGAATTCATCGATTCCAGTGGTCTGGGCGCAATCGTCGCCTCGATGAAGCAACTTGGACCGGGGCGGCGGCTGGATCTTGCGGGGCTGCATCCGATTGTCGAGAAAGTCTTTCGCCTGACCCGCATGGACACCGTCTTTCGCCTGTTTACATCGCTGGAAAACGCGATGACTGCTGGCAACAGCTGACGGCAGGAGGGGAGGGCGTGACCTCTGATCGTGAACAGGATTGTCTGGAGCTGAGCTTTCCGGCGACCGAAGTGCAGGCGAGCACGGGAATCGCGGCGCTTTGTACCCGGCTGACAGCGCATGGGCTTCCCGGAGGGAAGGCCAATGACGTCAAAATCGCACTGGCCGAAGCGATCAACAATGTTGTCGAACACGCCTATGCAGGGATCGCCCCCGCCGATATCCGGATCGATTGCAGCCTGTGCCGGAACCGGCTGGTGATTCAGATTGCAGATTCGGGCAAACCCATGCCCAATTTGCGCCTGCCCGAGGGCATTCCGGCCTCGGTTGAGACATCGCTTCAGGACTTGCCCGAAGGCGGGTTCGGCTGGTTCCTGATCCATCAGTTAGCCAGCGACATTCGCTATGAGCGTAAGGGGGGACGCAACCTGCTGCTTTTGCAGTTTGATTTCGTCGACACACCATAATGGATTGCAAATAGCCACAATAACGCCCCAATCGAACCATTGTCGCGCCGCAAACAAGGGGCATACAGTCAGTGTAGCTCAGATAGCTTCCCTCGGCGCCTTGTGTCACAGCCCCCACCCAGTGAACGGCGCCGAGGACCTCCTTCCCGGATAGCATTGGACAATTATTGGCTACGGCCTAGTGTCTGCGTGTTTGCAGAAGGATTGAACCATGCGCGATTTTCACAAGGCGGGCCGCTCGGAAGTTTTGGCGACTGAAGGGATGTGCGCAACATCCCATCCATTGGCCGCCAAAGTGGCGCTGGATATTCTCCAGCGCGGTGGCAATGCCATGGACGCCGCGATTGCCGGTGCGGTGCTTTTGGGCATTTGCGAACCCCAGATGACCGGATTGGGCGGCGATTGCTTTGTCTTATACAACCGAGCCGGAGAGAATTCTGTTCGCGCGCTGAACGGTTCTGGCCGCGCGCCGGCGGGTGCTGATGCGCAAGTTCTGCGAGACCGGGGATTGGACACCGTGCCGCTGGACAGTCCGGATGCGGTGACGCTTCCCTGTGCGGTCGATGCCTTCTGTCATTTGGCAGAAACCGAAGGGCGGCTTGGTCTGGATTCAATCCTTCAGCCCGCAATTCACTATGCCGAAGCGGGTGTGCCGGTGGCAGCCCGGGTGGCGTTCGACTGGAAGACCGCCGCTGCAACGCTGCAGGGCGCGGCGCGTCAACACTATTTGACCGATGGCAAACCTTTGAAAACCGGGCAGATCTTTCGATCACCCGGTCAGGCCGAAGTGTTACGACGGATCGCCAAAAACGGTCGCGACGCATTTTATTCGGGTGAGATTGCCGAGGATATGCTGGCCGCGCTCACAAACCGCGGCGGCACCCACACCATCGCGGACTTCGAAACGGCGCGCAGTGAGCAGACCGAGCCCGTCAGCGGCATCTATGGTGACCTCGAACTGTTCGAGCATCCGCCGAACGGTCAAGGGGCCACGGCCATTTTGCTGCTGAATATCCTGAAGCATTTCGACCTGTCAGCGCTGGACCCCAACAGCGCCGCGCGTGTGCATATCGAGGCCGAAGCAAGCAAACTGGCCTATGACGCGCGCAACCGGTTCATTGCCGATCCTGATCACGCGAACCGGATGGATCACTTTCTGGCCCCCGAAACCGCCGCCAAACTGGCAGCACTGATCAGGCTGGACAGCGCCATGCCCGCCGCCGCGCCGCTGACTGAAAACGTGCATAAGGACACCGTCTATATCACCGTGGTCGACCGCGATCGCATGGCGGTTTCGCTGATCTATTCGATCTATCATGGGTTCGGCTCGGGCATTGCGTCAGAGAAATTTGGCATTTTGCTGCAAAATCGCGGCGCTGGTTTCACGCTTGAACCGGGACATCCGAACGAGCTGGGCGGCGGCAAACGCCCGATGCACACGATCATCCCCGGCATGTTGCGGCAAAACGGTCAGGTCCTCATGCCCTTTGGCGTGATGGGCGGAGCCTATCAGCCAACCGGCCACACCCGCCTGATTTCGAACCTGCTGGACTATGAAATGGGGCTTCAAACCGCCATAGACACGCCGCGCGCTTTCGCTGACGGTGGCGTGCTGAAACTGGAACGCGGCTATTCAGACGAGGTTCGGCAACAATTGGCTGACCTTGGTCATATTGTCGAAACACCGGAAACTCCACTGGGCGGAGCGCAAGCCATTCGAATCTTAGAAACCGGTGTTTTGGAGGGCGGCAGCGATCCCAGAAAGGACGGATGTGCGCTTGGCTACTGAGCCGGAAAACCTTGTGGCTAAAATCAGTTCAACTGGAAATGCAGCGGATAGGATCCGTCCTGAAACGGTCCGAACATATTTGGGATATCGGGATGATCCACGGGCTCTCCCGACTGGTCCTCAACCAGATTTTGTTCTGAAACATAAGCGACATAGAAGGATTGGTCGTTCTCTGCCAGAAGGTGATAGAACGGCTGATCCTTCAGCGGACGACTGTCTTCCGGAATGGCCTGATACCATTCCTCAGAGTTTGAAAATTCCGGATCGACATCAAAAATCACCCCTCGAAAAGGGTGTCTACGGTGTCGAACCACCTGTCCCAGGCGGTACTTGGCTTGTGTCTTTAACATTGTTTCGGCCCCCAATGAGTTTAGTACATCTTTTCGGGCGGAAATGCCAATCATTGAACTGAAATTCGGGGAAACAGTCTGTGAACCTTCTACTGACAGTGTTCGAAATCGTGGCCCCGGTGTTCCTGCTATCAGGCATTGGATTCACCTGGGTAAAGCTGGGGTTTGAGTATCGGCTGCAGTTCGTCACACGCCTTGCGGTGACGCTGGCGGTGCCCAGCCTGATCTTTGTGGCCCTGATGCAAACCGATATCCCAGGCGGAGAATTAACCCTTTTCACACTGGCCGCGATTGCCTCGCATGTTGCATTGGCAGTGGTGTTCTGGGTCTTTGTTCGCATCACCGGACTGGAACAGCGCACCTATCTGGCCCCGCTTATCTTTGGCAATACCGGCAATCTGGGCCTGCCCCTGTGCATCTTTGCCTTCGGTCAGGCCGGGCTGGGCTATGCGGTGATTTTTCTGGCCGTGACGGCCCTGTTTTCTTTCACATACGGCATCTATCTGGTCGCCGGGCGCGGCGCTTTTGGCAAGGTCCTGCGCGAACCGATGGTCTGGGCCACGCTGCTGGGCGCCCTGTTCCTGTGGCGCGGCTGGGAAACGCCACTGTTTCTGACCAATACGCTGGATTTGCTGGGCCAGATGGCGGTGCCGATGATGCTGATCACGGTTGGCGTGGCCATCGCGCGTCTGACCACCCAGAAGCTGCAACAGGCAATCTGGCTGTCGCTGCTGAAACTGGCCGTCTGTTTCGGGCTGGGCTGGGGTATCGCCGTCGGGTTTGATCTGGGGCCCGTCGCCTTCGGGGTGCTGGTTTTGCAGATGTGTACCCCTGTCGCCGTCACCTCATACCTGCTGGCGGAACGGTTCGAAGCGGATTCCGACGCCGTTGCAGGCATGGTCATGGTCTCGACCGTGTTGTCCGTCGCGGCACTGCCTCTAATTCTTGCTATTATTCTGTAACGATTGTGATTTCCTAAAAGCACAATCTGCGCTAGAATAAAGAAAAAAGGCACGAGGCACATGAGCAGAATTCTTTTCGTACTCTTCGGGGTGCTTCTTTTGGCATCCTGTGGCGGTGGCTCAAAGCAACCGCCCAGCAGATTGAATGACGCGTGCAGCATTGCGCGCGAGAAACCCGACTATATCAAAGCTTTCAAGAGCACCGAGCGTAAATGGGGCGTCCCCGTGCACGTTCAGATGGCCACGATCTATCAGGAAAGCAGATACCGTGCTGATGCACGCACGCCGCACAAATATGTGCTGGGCGTGATACCCATGGGGCGCCAAAGCAGCGCCTACGGCTATGGTCAGGCGTTGGATGGCACGTGGGAGCAGTACCAGCGCGAAACCGGCAAACGCCGCGCCAAGCGGGATCGTATCCGCGATGCGTCAGATTTCATCGGCTGGTACATGAACAAAAGCTACGAACGCAACGGCATCCATCCCAGCGACACGCGCAACCAGTATCTGGCCTACCACGAAGGCCATGCCGGATTTGCGCGCGGCAGCCACAACAGAAAATCATGGCTGCTGAACGTGGCAAATGATGTGGACGCCCGCGCGCAGCGGTATCAGGCCCAATTGGCAAACTGCCGTTACTGAACCTGTCGGGTCAGCGATCGCCTGACCCGATCCGGGTTTTCTTGGAAAACACACTCTGATCGAGGTTTCCACCTTCGGTCAGAGGCCCCAGCAAGACAGTTGTCTGACTGCCCGCATTGTCGTGGATCACCCATTTGCGCAGCTCGACGGGATCTGATGTAAACATCAGCTCAATCCGTCCGCTTTCGGGGTTCTTCGGATCCTGAGCCGTTACCACCGTCGCAGTACCGTCAAAATCATGCCCCACAACCATATTGGCCTGCGACAGGTTCACGTTGCGCGCCAAAACCAGCGACAGCGGCGTGCGTTTCAGGGGATACTGCTCGGGCGGTTGGTTCGATTTGGGGTCGAATATCTGCACCGTCCCTGCCCGCGCCAGAACCACCGCACTGTTGGGCGGGTCATATTCAAACCGCATCTTGCCGGGGCGCTGCAACCACAGCTTTCCTGTGCTGAGCGAGCCGTCGTCATTCACCTGCGTGAACGTGGTCTGAACCGTTTTCATCTGGTTCAGATAGTTGGAGATCTGTGACAGCGGCAGCTTTTCAGCTGCCCAGGCCGCAGGCGCGGCCAATGTCAGAGCAAGGGCAAAAGCAATCTGTTTCATGAGACCCAGATAAGCGTTCTGCCCTTGTTATTAAATATCCTACTGCTCGGGGACGAGGATTTCGCGTTTCCCAACATGATTTGCCCCGGAAACAACGCCTTCCTCCTCCATCTGCTCAACAAGCCGCGCGGCCTTGTTGTAGCCGATGGCGAGTTTCCGCTGAATATATGAGGTCGAGCATTTGCGATCCTTGATCACAATCGCCACTGCCTGGTCGTAGAGAGCATCCTCGCCATTGGTGTTGCCACCCGTGTTCAGGCCCAGAACGGCGTCGATATTGTCGGCCTTTTCCTCGGCCGGGCCATCGACCACGCCGCTCATGTAATCCGGCGGTCCGAACTGTTTCAGGTGGTTAACGATTTCCTCGACTTCTTCGTCCGAGACGAAGGGACCGTGGCAGCGGGTGATCTTGGCGCCGCCCGCCATATACAGCATGTCGCCTTGCCCCAGCAGCTGCTCGGCACCCATCTCGCCCAGAATGGTGCGGCTGTCAACTTTAGACGTCACCTGGAACGAGATCCGGGTGGGGAAGTTCGCCTTGATCGTCCCGGTGATTACGTCAACCGAGGGGCGCTGCGTGGCCATGATCAGGTGAATGCCCGAGGCCCGCGCCATCTGCGCGAGACGCTGGATGCAGGCTTCGATCTCTTTGCCCGCGACCATCATAAGGTCAGCCATCTCGTCAACGATGACGACAATATAGGGCATCGCTTCGGGCGCGAATTCCTCGGTCTCGAACATCGGCTCGCCGGTTTCATCGTCAAAGCCGGTTTGGACCGTACGGCTGAACATCTCGCCCTTGGCCAGCGCATCCTTCACGCGGCCATTGTAGCCTGCGATATTGCGCACGCCCATTTTGGACATCTTGCGGTAGCGATCCTCCATCTCGCCCACGACCCATTTCAGGGCCACAACCGCCTTTTTCGGATCAGTTACAACGGGTGAGAGCAGATGCGGGATGCCATCATAGACCGACAGTTCCAGCATCTTCGGGTCGATCATGATCAGGCGGCATTCGTCCGGGCTCAGCTTGTACAGCAGCGACAGGATCATCGTGTTGATCGCCACCGACTTACCGGAACCGGTGGTCCCCGCGATCAGCAGGTGTGGCATCTTGGCCAGGTTGGCCACGACGGATTCACCGCCGATATCCTTACCCAAAGCCAGCGGCAGCGCGTGGTTGCCATCGCCGAAATCACGGCTGGCGAGGATTTCGCGCAGGACCACCATCTCGCGGTTTTCGTTGGGCAGTTCGATCCCGATGACCGAACGGCCCGGCAGGGTCGAAACCCGTGCCGACAGGGCCGACATCGACCGCGCGATATCATCGGCCAGACCAATAACGCGGCTGGCTTTCAGACCGGGTGCAGGTTCGAGTTCGTACATGGTGACCACGGGGCCGGGGCGAACGCTGACGATCTCACCCTTGACGCCGTAATCATCCAGCACGTTTTCCAGCATCCGCGCGTTTTCCTCCAGCGCCTCATCGCTCAGGTGATGGCGCTGAATGCTGGCCGGGTTGGACAGTAAGCCCAGCGGGGGCAGCTCGAAATCGCTGTGCTTTTCCTCAAAGGACAGGGTTGGCTGCGCCTCGGCCTGCGCGCGGCGCGACGGCGGCGGTGCACGGCGCACGGGCTGCGCGACAACCGGCTTGCGCGGTTCGGCGACCGGGATTTTGACGGCCTGACGCGATTGCGGCGCAGGCTCTTCAAACACCGCCTCGTCATCATCATAATCCGGTTCGGCCACATAATCCTGCTGCGCCTGCCATTCGCGGTCAGCGGTCGCGGTCAGCGGCGGTTCGGACGGCAGCGTGGCAGTGGTCACGGGCGGTTCCGGCGGCAATTCATCCATCGACCCTGCATTCAGGATCAGCGGATCAGGTCCGCGACCGCGTCCTTTGGTCAGCGGCAGGTTCGGATCAGGCTCGGGCGCCATCTGTCCTGCGGCCACTTTACGGTTACGCACAGCGGCAGAGATTTTTGACCGGATGCGATCCTCTTTGGGCATGTCATAGTAACCCTCGACCGCGACGGGATCGATCAGCTCCGGATCGGGCATCGGATCGGGCCGACGGATCAGCGACGGCATCCGCGCCAGAAGGCCCGGTTTTGGCTCAGGCTCGGGGACTTCCAACTCGGGCTCTTCAAAAATCGGGTCAGCATAGGCCAGATCATCGTCAAAACCAGCCTGCACCGGCACGGCGCGTTCGGCCCGGCGTTCGGCCCATTGCGTCCGACGATCCCGCGCCGCTTGCGCCGTGGCCGAGGCACCGCGGCCCAGAGCGTTCATCAGCAGGTCATAGGCCATGACAAGACCCAGCAGGAAGGCACGGAACCCTTTGCGCACATCCGCTTTGGTAAAGCCCAGCACGAACACACCCAGCGCCAGCATCCCGACTGCCATGGCCAGCGACATCAGCTTGACCAGAAAATGAGAAGAGATCGGCAGCAGCGTCAGCAGCGCCCCCATCACCGTGTCGCCAAAAAGACCGCCCAGCCCATAGCTGTGCGTCGCGCGCCATTCGGCACCCGGCACCAGGGTGGCGGCATAGACCGCCAGAACGGCGATCCAGATCGGAGCGAAAATCAAACGGGCAATGGCGCGTTCTTCGCCAAAATGACCGGCAAAACGCAGGCCCCATGTGATCAGAACCAGCGCCACGCCGAAGCTGCCCCAGCCCACAATCATGAACAAGGGCGCCGCGATCGAGGCCCCCACACGCCCCATCCAGTTCTGCACCGGCGCGTCGGTCGACACCATCCAGTTCGGATCGTCCGGCGTATAGGACCAGACCATCGCAGCAGCGGCGAGCCCGAGCAGGATCAGAGCGATTCCGATCAGTTCCTTACTGCGCCGCTCGATGGCGGCCTGGGTGGTGCTGTCCAGCAGCGGGTCACGGTTGCGCGCGTTCAATGATGCCATTTTGCCCTCGTACCTCACGAATAGATGCAGTCGCGGAGCGTGATCAGCCCGCGCTTCATCTCTGTTTTTGGGGCCACCATGGCGACCCGGATAAATTGCTCGCCCGGGTTTTGCCCCGGATCACCTTGAGAAAGATATGCCCCCGGCAGAACCCGAACGCCGGTTTCCTGCCAAAGCTTCAATGCAGTTTCTTCGCCGTTTTCGACCGGCAGCCACAGGAAGAACCCCGCCTCGGGCGGCATGTACCCCTGCACGCCCGCAAACACCTCATCCGCGACGGCGTATTTTTCCTGATACAACGCGCGGTTTTCCTGCACATGCGCCTCATCGGCCCAGACCTTGGCGGCGGCGGCTTGCAAAGGTGCCGGCAGCGGCGCGCCCGCATAGCTGCGCAGCAGTTTGACCCGTTTGATCGTCTCAGGCCCGCCCGCGATCAGGCCCGACCGCAACCCGGCCAGATTTGAGCGTTTGGACAGAGAGTTGAACAGCGTGACCCGCTCAGGATCAGCGCCCAGTTCCTGCGCAACGGTCAGCGCGCCAACCGGCGCTGTGTCTCGGTAGATTTCGGAATAGCATTCGTCCGCAAATATGCGGAAATCGTATTTTTCGGCCAACCGGATCAGTTCCGCCCAGTAGTCGCGCGACGCAACCGCCCCCTGAGGGTTCGCGGGCGAGCAGATATAGGCCACGGCGGTGCGGTTCAGCACCTCTTCGGGCAGGCTTGCATAATCCGGCAGATGGCCGGTTGCTGCGGCTGCGGGCACAAAATACGGCTCTGCCCCGACCGAGATCGAGGCGACCATGTAGACCTGATAAAACGGATTCGGGCACAGGACGATTGGTCGTTGCCCGTTCTTCTGTTCGGGGCACAGCGCCATAGCGGCATTATACAGCCCTTCACGTGTGCCGTTCAGCGCCATCACATTGGCATCTGCATCCATCGACACACCATACCGGCGATTCACCCAATCCGTGATCGCCACACGCAAAGCGGGCGAGCCTTCGTTCGGAGGATAGCCCTGAAACCCGGCGGCGTTTTCCATGATCACATCGGTCACCCAAGACGGAAAATCGTGCTTGGGTTCGCCAATCGTCATATGAACAACATCGCCGCCCGGCTGATGATGATCCAACAGGGCGCGCAGACGCGGGAATGCATATTCCGGTAGGTTCGAAAACCGCTCGGGGAAATTCATGATACTGCCTCAATTTCGGGGTCATTTTGCGCCCCGTTTTCTGGCAGATTACAGATCGACCCGGGCTTCGTCCAGACAAAGAGGTGCCGAATCAGGGGATTGTGGCATTCAGGTCAAAGCGGTTTCGGCGGCCGATCCCAGCCTCAGCAGCGCCTCTTCCGACCCCGGATACCCCAGCATCATCAGCCCGCAACCGGGCGTTCCCGTGGGCAGGGTCAGCGCCGCAAGCCCCATCAGATTCCCGATCCGCGTGTTGCGCAAGGCAAGAAGATTCTCGGTGACATAGTAGTCATGATCGCTCAGCAACCGGTCCAGATTGGGCGGCAGAATCGGGGCCGTCGGCGCAAGCACGGCATCAAACCCGGCGGTCGCCGCGTCCCAGGCCCGTCGGCACGCGACAAGTTTCGACCATGCGGCCACGTAATCAGGGCCGGAATAGGCCTTGCCCATGCGGAACCGTTCCAGGATTTCGGGATACATCGCTTCGGGGTTCGCTTCGATCACATCGCGCCACAGGCCATAGGCCTCGGTTGTATAGAGCACGCCAGACAGACTCATTGCGTCGTTTAACTCGGGCACTTCAAGCGGTACGATCTCGGCCCCCGCATCTTTTAGGCGTAGCAGTGCGTCGTCATAGGCCTTGGCTGGCGCATCGCGCAGATCGTCTTTGGCCACGTTCTGCAAATCCGCAAAGCGGCGGCCTTTCAGTGTAACTCCGCGCAAGTCAGCAGGGGATGTGCCCTCAAGCGCCGCCAGCAAATGGGCGGCATCCTCAACCGATCGTGCCAGCGGCCCGACTGTATCGAATTTCAGGCACAGCGGCACGACGCCCTCAAGGCTAAGACGCCCCGCCGTTGTTTTCAGCCCGACCAGATCGTTCCAGGCCGCGGGGATACGCACTGACCCGCCCGTATCCGAGCCGATACCACCCGCCGCCAGCCCCCACGCCACCGACGCCCCCGCCCCCGAGGACGACCCGCCCGGCACAGCGTCTTCGTCATTCACACAAGGCGGTGTGGCCGTCACCGGATTGAGGCCCAGGCCCGAGAAGGCGAGCTCGCTCATATGCGTTTTGCCCAGACAGACCGTGCCCATCGCGGTTGCATTGCGCAGCACCTGCGCGTCGGCCTCGGGCACGCGGCCTTTCAACAAGGCCGAGCCGGACTCGGTTCCAATGCCGACCGTGTCAAACAGGTCTTTCCAGCTGATCGGAACGCCATCCAGTAATGACCGGCGCAGGCCGAGTCGGGACCGTTCTTGCGCCGCAAGGGCCTCGGCGCGGGCGCGATCATGGGTGACGCGGGCATAGATCCGATCCCGATGCGGGTGGGCGTCGATCGCAGTCAGATAGGTTTCGGCCAGCTCAACCGGATCGATCTGTCCCATTCCGATGCCACGGCCTAAATCACATGCCGTCATGGTCAGCCAGTCTTGCATCCCGCCCCTCCCGAAAATGTCCGTGATCGGACGGTAGCGACAGGACCGCACATGGACAATCCCGAAAGGGCGCGCATATTGCAGCACATGGAACACAGATCCGACATCCTGATCGTTGGTGGCGGCCTGAACGGCCCCGCCCTTGCGCTGGCGCTGGCCCAGACCGGGCATTCCGTCACGGTTGTTGACGCTCTGGCCGAGAAGGTGCGCAAAAACGCCGCCTTTGACGGGCGCGCGTATGCGCTGGCGCTGGCCTCGCAACGCCTGCTGGATGCGATTGGCGTGTGGGAACGGGTGGAAGAACACGCTCAGCCGATGCTGGAAATCAAGGTATCGGATGGTCATGCCGGTGCCGGACCTTCCCCGTTCTTCATGCATTTCGACCATGCCGAGATCGAAGAAGGGCCGATGGGCTATATGGTCGAAGATCGCCACCTGCGACGGGCCTTTCTGGATGCAATGGCCGAACAAGACGAGATCACCGAGATCAGCGGCAAGACGGTTGTGTCACAGGACATCTCGGCAAATGAGGCGACGCTGACTCTGGATGACGGGGCCACCCTGTCCGGTAGTCTTTTGGTCGGCTGCGATGGTCGCCGCAGCGGCACCGCAATGCGTGCCGGGATCAAGCGCACCGGTTGGGATTATGGCCAGACCGCGTTGGTCTGTGCCATCGAACATGAGCTGCCCCATCACGGTATCGCCCATCAGTTCTTCATGCCCCCCGGCCCGTTGGCGATTCTGCCGCTGACCGGCAACCGCAGCTCCATCGTGTGGAGCGAACGCACCGAGGCAGCGAAGCAGATCAACGCCCTGCCCGAGGTTGACTACCTGCAGGTTCTGCGTCCGCGCTTTGGCGATTTCCTCGGCGATATCCGCCTGCAAGGTGACCGGTTTACCTATCCGCTGAACCTGACCATCGCCAATTCCTTCATCGCTGACCGGCTTGTGCTGGTCGGGGACGCCGCCCACGGCATGCACCCCATCGCCGGGCAAGGTCTGAATGCCGGTCTGCGGGATGTGGGGGCTTTGGCCGAAGTTCTGACCCTTGCCGGTCGACGCGGCGAAGATATCGGCTCACCACTGGTGCTGGAGCGCTATCAGGAATGGCGTCGCTTCGACACGGCATCGCTTGCGATAGCGACGGATGTGTTCAACAAGCTGTTTTCGAACGACAATCCCTTGCTACGGATAGGCCGCGATATCGGCATGGGCATCGTCGGATCGCTGCCCGGACTGCGCCGGGGCTTTGTGCGCGAGGCTGCTGGCCTGACCGGCGATTTGCCGAAACTACTGCAGGGGCGTGCGATCTAGTCCAGCGCGCGCGCCTCGTCCACCAACATCACCGGGATGCCGTTTCGAATGGGGAAGGCCAGACCAGCGGCTTTGGATACCAGTTCCTGCCGCTCGGCGTCATAATGCAGGGGCGTGTGCGTCTGCGGACAGATCAGCGCCTCAAGCATGTGACGGTCAAAGGCGTGTTCAGGCGTGCTCATTGCAGTTTTTCCTCATTCGATCCGCCGCGCATGGCGAATTCAATCAATGTCACCAGGGTTTCGCGCCTTGTGCGCAGGCAGGGAGCCTCCAGCAGGGCCTGTTTATCCTCGGGGTCGAATTCCAGCATCATCGACAGAGAGTTGACCAAAAGCTCATCATCGGCGTCCTTCATCGTGTCCCAGTCCGTCGACAGCTGACGGGACGAGAAGAACCGCTCCAGCAGCCTCAGGAATCTGTTTCGATCAAAGCCATTATCCTCTTCGGCTTTGCCGAGATCACGGTCGAAACCGTCCCAGGACACCGACGCGCGCCGATAGGGGGTAAAACTGTCCAGCTCAGTCCGGACCCGAAACCGGGATATCCCGGTCAGCGTGATCAGATAGCGCCCGTCTTCTGTCTCGGAAAACTGCGTAATACGACCGGCGCAGCCGATCTGATGCAGCTTGGTCTCATCCCCCTGACAGGTGTTGGGCTGAACCATCCCGATCAGCCGCTCAGAGGTTTTCAACGCGTCATCCAGCATCTGCAGATAGCGCGGCTCGAATATATGCAGTGGCAGACGGGACCGGGGCAGCAAAAGCGCTCCGGGCAGTGGAAACACGGATACCGTTTCCGGCAGATCAGCGGGATGCATCATACAGTCGAGTGTAGCCCTGATCGGGATTTAGGCAAATATCATCGAGCTGAGCTTGCGCCGACCGTTCAGCACAATCGGATCATTGGGCTTGAGCGCATCAAAAATCGTGAATAGCTGCGCCTTTGCCGCGCCCTCATTCCACTCGCGATCCCGGCGGAACAGTTCCAGCAATTGAGCGACCGCTTCTTCGACATCGCCATTGGCATGCAGGGCCTGCGCCAGATCGAAACGGGCCTGATGGTTGTCAGGCTCGGCCTCGACCGTTGCAGTCAGTTCACCCACCGGCCCCGCATCGGCGGCCTGTTTCGCCAACTCCAGCTGCGCATGGGCCGCCTCAACCTCGGGCGAGGTCGAAATCTCGGCCGGGGCACCGTTGAGGATCGCCTCGGCCTGATCCAGATCGCCCAGCGCAATATGGGCGCGCACCAGCCCGCCATAGGCGGCGGCATGGTTGGGGTCTTCACCCAGAATAGCGGCAAAGGTTTGCGCCGCGTCTACAGCGGCCCCTTCGGTCAGCATTTCTTCGGCGGCCTGAGCTGCGTCCTCTAACTGACCACCGGGGCTTTCGCCACCTGCGGCTTCGATCACGCGGTCGATAAAAGCCTTGATCTCGGAACCGGGCAGCGCGCCCTGAAACCCGTCAACCGGCTGACCCTTGTAAAACGCATAGACGGTCGGGATGGACTGGACGCGCATTTGACCCGCGATCATCTGCGCCTCATCCACGTTGATCTTGACCATCTTGACCGCACCTTTGGCGGCAGTCACGGCCTCTTCCAGCGCGGGGCCCAGCGTTTTGCACGGCCCGCACCAGGGTGCCCAGAAATCGACGATGACCGGTGTCTCTTGCGAGGCTTCGATCACGTCGGCCATGAAGGTGGCCTCGGTCCCGTCCTTGATCAGATCGGTGGTGTCAGAGCCGGCTGCGCCGTTCAGAAGGTCCATGGCTTTTTCTCTCTGGTTCGTATTTGCGCCCTATATGCCGCCGCCCGGTCCGGAAACCAAGGGCTGAGTCGGGCGTTTTTGCATCAATCAGACGTCGAATGTCGCGAATACCGGCGCATGGTCGCTGGGCTTTTCCCATCCGCGCGCATCGCGCAGCACCCGGCTGGAATGGCCCGCGTTCGAGATATCGGGTGTGGCCCAGACGTGATCCAGCCGCCGCCCCTTGTCCGCCGCATCCCAATCGCGCGCGCGGTAGGACCACCAACTGTATAGCTGGCCTTCGGGGATATCCTGCCGGGTGATATCGACCCAACCGCCCGCATCCTGTGTTTCGGCCAATGCCTCAACCTCGATCGGTGTATGTGACACCACCTTGAGCAATTGCTTGTGCGACCAGACATCATCTTCGCGCGGGGCAATGTTCAGATCACCGACCAGAATGGATTTCTGCGGCGTCTCGGCATGGAACCAATCGCGCATATCGGTAAGGTAATCCAGCTTCTGGCCGAATTTCTCATTCACCTCGCGGTCGGGAACATCCCCACCCGCAGGGACATAGAAATTGTGGATGGTCACGCCATTTTCCAACCGCCCCGCGATGTGGCGCGCATGGCCAAGACCGGCGAAATCCTTGTCACCCACTTCCTCCAGCGGCATTCGGGACAGTATGGCCACACCGTTATAGCCCTTCTGCCCCCGCGCAATCATGTGCGTATATCCCAGCTCTGCGAACCCTTCGGTCGGAATCTTCTCGACCGGTGATTTGCATTCCTGCAAACACAGCACATCCGGAGCCTCTTCCTGCAGCAATTTCAGCACGATAGGCTCACGCAGGCGGACCGAGTTGATGTTCCATGTGGCAAGAGTGAAGGGCATGAGGCGCGTTTCCTTTGTCGGGGTTGGCGCACCCTAGCGTGGGTATGCCCGCAGTACCACGACAAAAAAAGGCCGGGCCATCAGGCCCGGCAGTCCAACAGGGAGGTACATGTCATAACCCGGACATGCACGGGATGGGAGTAATCTAAATATGCCTCAAGAGTATCACTTTGATCCAAGTCAATCCAGCAAGATCAAGCGACAAGACGATATCCGCCCGATTCTGTGACCAAAAGGCGCGCATTCGACGGATCGGGCTCGATCTTCTGACGCAGGCGATAGATGTGGGTTTCCAGCGTGTGAGTGGTCACACCGGCGTTATAGCCCCAGACCTCGTGCAGCAGCACATCGCGCGCCACCACGCCATCGGTCGAACGGTAGAGGAACTTGAGAATGTTCGTCTCTTTCTCGGTCAGGCGGATCTTGCGGTCATCCTCGGTCATCAGCATCTTCATGGCCGGTTTGAACGTGTAGGGACCGAGAACAAAGACCGCGTCTTCGGATTGCTCGTGCTGACGCAGCTGGGCACGGATGCGCGCCAGAAGTACCGGGAATTTGAACGGCTTAGGGACATAGTCATTCGCACCGGCATCCAAACCCAGGATGGTATCGGCATCGCTGTCATGACCGGTCAGCATCAGGATCGGGCTTTTGACGCCCTGTTTGCGCATCAGGCGGCACAGCTCGCGCCCATCGGTATCCGGCAGGCCGACATCCAGAATGACCAAGTCGTAAATCGCTTCGCGCGCGCGTTCCATCGCAGATGCACCGTCTGACGCTTCGAACACGTCAAAGTCTTCGGTCATCACGAGCTGCTCACTCAAAGCTTCGCGCAGGTCTTCATCGTCATCCACCAGCAGGATTTTTTTAAGCTGTGCCATCTGCGGTCCTCCTAAGCCTTTTCCACCACTTGCGCATCAAAGATGCAATCAGCAAGATTTGCTGCAATCGCTTCACGCCCTCGTGTCTGAGGCGGAGGAAATGTTTCACATTCTCGGTTGATCAGGGTAGGACAAGAGCCTGATCGTTATAGGGTAACATGCATGAGTCTCTTTCCTGGCATCACCGAACTGCTGGCACGGGCGCGGGCTGATCTGCGCATGGGCGTTCCCGTCGTCCTGACCGACGACGGCGGTTACAGTGTTCTGGCGCTGGCCACGGAAACGCTCAGCCCGCAACGGCTGGCGGATCTGCGGGGTTTGGGCGGCGAACCGGTCGTGGCGATAACTGTCAGGCGGGCCGAGACGTTGAAGGCCCGCGCCTATGACGGTGATCTGGCGCGGGTTCTGATTCCGGCGGATGTCGATCTGGGCTGGGTGCAGGCGGTGGCCGACCCCTCGGACGATCTGAACGCGCCCATGAAGGGCCCGCTGATGACCGAAAGACATGGCAATGCCAATCTGCACCGCATCGCGATTTCGCTGACAAAATCGGCCCATTTGTTGCCCGCAGCCGTTGTTGTGCCCGTCGAGGACGGTCGTGCATTTGCGGTGACCCACGGTCTGACCTGTATTGACCACACAAATGCCGCGCCCCATCTGGCCGATCGCAGTGCCCTGCATGCGGTTGTGGCAGCGCGCCTGCCGATGGAAGTCTCTGAGGCTGGCCGTCTGCACGTCTTCCGCCCCGAGGATGGCGGTGAAGAGCACTATGCTATCGAGATCGGCCGCCCCGACCGCGACAAGCCTGTTCTGGCCCGGCTGCATTCGGCCTGTTTCACCGGCGATCTGATGGGCAGCCTGAAATGCGATTGCGGCCCGCAATTGCGCGGTGCTCTGGCCCAAATGGGGGCAGAGGGCTCTGGCGTTCTGCTCTATCTCAATCAAGAGGGGCGCGGGATCGGGCTGGCCAACAAGATGCGCGCCTATTTCCTGCAGGATCAGGGTTTTGACACGGTTGAAGCCAACCACCGGCTGGGGTTCGAAGATGACGAGCGGGATTTCCGGTTGGGTTCGGACATCCTGAAATCGCTTGGCTTCAATTCTGTGCGTCTGCTGACCAACAACCCCGCCAAGATCGCAATGATGGAGCGGACTGGGATTGCCGTCACCGAACGCGTTCCGCTGAAAGTTGGTGAGACTGCGCACAATCGCGGATATCTGGCGACCAAAGCGGCCAAGTCAGGCCATCTGTTGTGACACCCGATGATCTGGTCCTGACACCACGCGGCATCCGGTATGCGGGGCGCGTCTTTCCCTGCGCCATAGGCAAGGGCGGGCTGCGCACCGTCAAGCGCGAAGGCGATGGCGCGACACCTGTGGGCACTCACCATGTTGTCGGAATGCTCTATCGTGCCGATCGCATTGCCCGCCCCGCCCCCTGGGCGCGACCCATCGGGCCTGGTGATCTGTGGTCGGATGACGGGCGGGATGGCTCGTATAACCACCTCGTCCGGGTGCCTTACGCCTTCAGTCATGAAAAGCTGCGCCGTGCCGATCCGCTATATGATCTGGTCCTGATCACGGACTGGAACTGGCCCAACGCGGTTCCCGGGCGCGGCTCTGCCATTTTCTTGCATCAATGGCGTCGCCCGCGATATTCGACCGAGGGCTGCATCGCCTTTCGCCGCGATCACCTGAGATGGATTGCCCGCCGGATCGCTCCCGGTACGCGCTTAATCATTCCTGAGGTTTGACCCGTTCGCCAAAGATGGCCGAGCCGACACGCACATGTGTCGCGCCCAAAGCGATGGCAGATTCGAAATCGCCGCTCATCCCCATGGACAGCCCTTCCAGACCATTGCGTTCCGCGATCTTCGCAAGCAGGGCAAAATGCAGCGCCGGTTCATCTTCGACCGGCGGCAGGCACATCAGCCCGCGTACCGGCAGGTCCAACGCCCTGCACTCGGCCACAAACGCATCGGCATCGGCAGGCAGGATACCGGCCTTCTGCTCTTCTTCGCCTGTATTGACCTGAATGAACAGATCCGGACAGGCGCCGATTTCTTGCGCAAGCCGGGCCAGCGTTTTTGCCAGTTTGGGACGATCGACCGAGTGGATGGCATCGCAAAGCTCCATCGCCTGCCGCGCCTTGTTGGTCTGCAACGGGCCGATCAGGTGGAGTTGAACATCCGAGAACCGCTCCCGAAACGCGGGCCACTTACCAGCCGCTTCCTGCACCCGATTCTCGCCAAAACAGCGGTGGCCCTGATTTAGAACGGCTTCGACTCGCTCGTCCGGCTGAACCTTGGAAACGGCGATCAGCTGAACCGATCCATTGGTACGCCCGGCGGCTGCTTCCGCTTTGGCAATTCGGTCGGAGATTTCTTGCAGCGACATGGGGCCTCTCACTTTCATGCTTGCCGCAGAAAAACACCATGTGGGCACAAAAGAAAAGGGCAGGTCCGAAGACCTGCCCTTAAACCTTGCGGTTCAAATCAACTTAGAAGTTGAAGTTGACACCGAAGTCTGCGCGAACGCGGCTGTCGCCGTCACCAACTTTGGTGTTGCCCAGACCACCTTTCAGCGACACACCGCCACCCAGGTCATGGATGAAGCCAATGCCGTACTGCTGGGTGTCGTCGTCTGCGCTACCGTCACCGTAAGCTGCGGTCAGAGTGGTTGCCGCGCCCAAGTTGTAGGCCAGCGAGAAACCATATGCAGTGCCGTTCAGGTTTTCTGCTGCAACGTCATCGTCTGCGACGAACAGTGTTGCGTTCAGATCACCGAAGTCACCACCCAGGGTCAGAACGGTCAGAGTGTCTTTCTCACCACCGAACGGACGGTCGGTCTGACCATAGGCCAGAGCGGCTGTGATGTTGCCGAAGGTGTAAGTTGCACTGATATCCCAGCGGTCGCCGCTGTCGGTGTCTGCGCCGGCAGTTGCGGTTTCAGCAAAGGTCGCCTGGTCATACGACGCGCCGAAGGCGAAATCGCCAACTGCGTACTGGAAGAACACCGCGTTCGAACCTGCGCCGGTCGACGAGAATGCCAGGAAGTCGTAGTTAACACCGGCATACTGACCGATGAAGAATTCAAGGCCAGGCTCGTTACCGTAGTAGTTTGCCAGGTTGTCGAAGGCACCCGATACGTTGCCCGCGTCAACACGCAGACCGCCGTAGATTGCCGAGAAGCGCGCGCCGCTCAGCTGAGCTGTGCCTGCTTCGCCGTTGCCGGCGTTTTCGTCAGCTTGCAGACGAACACGAGCCGAGAACTCAACACCACCGTCGGTTTCTGCGGTGCCGTCGATGTTCAGACGGAAACGGGAGATCAGGATTGTGTTGTCGGTGTCAACGCCAGAAGCGGTGCCGCCATCAATCGAATCAACGGTGCCGGTACGGTCTTCCAGGTAACCAATACCAAAGCGGCCATAACCGCTGAACTTAACGTCGGCCGCTGCAACACTTGCGGTTGCGATCAGAGCGGTCGATGCGAAGAGAACTTTTTTCATCTTGTTTCCCTCGGTTTCAAAGATTTTTCTACTCGACACATGCAAAGCACGCGTCTCAGCACGGACACCGTTTCGCTTTTTTTGCCCCCTTTGCGCAAGCTTGGCATAAGCGCCCCACCGTCATTCGGCCCAGATTGGTGCAAGGATGCCACAGTCGCAATTCCGCCGGATCGCGCCCTCCGCTCACGCCCATATGTAAAGAATAGGCTTGTTGCTTCACGGGACCTTGTCTAGGAGTATCACCCGACAGTGCAATTATAGTGGTACGGGGTCTATTAACGATGCGCCTGCTGACGATTCTGGGGATGATCATAGTGACGGCCGCCGTGTCGGCCTGCGGACGGCCGCCTCCGGGTGACGCATCCATTTTGACCGCGGATGGCAGCTCAACCGAAGAACGTGAACTGAATGACCCGAATCGCTCGACGATCTGGGATGTGTTTGGCCCCGACAACTCGGAACAGGTCACAAATGTGAACCGCTATCTTTGGTCTGCGTCTCTGGATGTTCTGAATTTCCTGCCGATCCAGGAGGTTGATCCGTTTACCGGTGTGATCGTGACCGGCTATGGCACACCGCCGGGCGGAGGGCGTCAGTATCGCGCCACGGTACATATCAGCGATCCGGCACTTGCTGCGCGTTCGTTGTCGGTGTCTCTGCAAACCAGCGGCGGCTCTCCTGTCAGCGCCGCGACCAGCCGTGCGGTAGAGGATGCGATCCTGTCCCGGGCGCGCCAGCTGCGCATTGCAGACAACAAGTTCTAGAATCCCGCTGAAAATCACTCTATGACCACGCCGGGTTCCTACCCGGCGTTTTCATTCATGAAGGACCGCACAATGTCGCGCTACTCGGCCACCGAAATCGAAGCAAAATGGCAAGAGGCCTGGGACAAGGCCGGTATCTTCACCGCCGACCACAAGGCGGACAAGCCGAAATACTATGTGCTCGAGATGTTCCCCTATCCGTCGGGCCGAATCCATATGGGGCATGTGCGCAACTATACGATGGGTGACGTGATCGCGCGGCACAAGCTGGCGACCGGTCACAATGTACTGCATCCGATGGGCTGGGACGCGTTCGGGATGCCCGCCGAAAACGCCGCGATGGCCATCGGCGGCCATCCCAAGGACTGGACTTATGGCAACATCGCCGACATGCGCGGGCAGATGAAACCGCTGGGCCTGTCGATAGATTGGTCTCGTGAATTCGCCACCTGTGACCCGGAATATTATGGCCAACAACAGGCTCTGTTCCTGGACATGCTCGAAGCCGGGCTGGTTTACCGCAAGAACGCGGTGGTGAACTGGGATCCAGTCGACATGACCGTTCTGGCCAATGAACAGGTCGAAAACGGCCGCGGCTGGCGCTCGGGCGCGTTGGTTGAGCGGCGCGAGCTGACTCAATGGTTCTTCAAGATATCGGATTATTCCGAGGAACTGCTCGACGCGCTGGACACGCTGGAGAACTGGCCCGCCAAGGTGCGCCTGATGCAGGAGAACTGGATCGGCAAGTCGCGCGGCCTGCAATTCGGATTCGAACGCACCGATGGCGGTGAGCCGATCACCGTCTATACAACCCGCCCCGACACGTTGCTGGGGGCGTCCTTCGTCGGCATCTCGCCGGACCACCCGATTGCCAAGCAGCTTGAAGCCGAAAACCCGGAAGTGGCTGAATTTGTTGCGGAATGCCGCAAGGGCGGCACCACTGAAGAAGCCATCGAGACCGCCGAGAAGCTGGGCTATGACACCGGCATCAAGGTCAAACATCCGCTGGACCCGAATTGGGAACTGCCGGTCTGGATCGCCAACTTCATCCTGATGGATTACGGCACCGGCGCGATTTTCGCCTGCCCGGCCCATGACCAGCGTGACCTGGATTTCTGCCGCAAATATGGCCTGCCGGTGGTCGACACATTCTTTGCGCTGGATGACGACTCGCCGGTCGACAAGATCGCCTTCGTGCCGCCAAAAACCGAGAAGGTCCGCTGGGTGAACCATTTCGCGGGTCTGTCTGAGGCGACGGGCGACGAAGCTATCAACGCCACCGTCGATTTCGCCGAGAAGGCCGGTTGGGGCGAAGGTGTCACCAAATACCGCCTGCGCGATTGGGGCCTTTCCCGGCAGCGCTATTGGGGTTGCCCGATTCCTGTCGTCCATTGCGATAGCTGCGGCGTGGTGCCCGAGAAGAAAGAAAACCTGCCCGTCCGCCTGCCCGATGACGTGACCTTCGACAAGCCGGGCAACCCGCTGGACCGTCACCCGACCTGGCGTGATTGCGAATGCCCGTCCTGCGGAGCACCTGCCAAGCGGGAAACCGACACGATGGACACGTTCGTCGATTCGTCGTGGTATTTCGCCCGCTTCACAGCGCCGTGCGCGGAAACGCCCACCGATCAGGCCGAGGCCGAATACTGGATGAATGTCGACCAGTATATCGGCGGCATCGAACACGCGATTCTGCACCTGCTGTATTCGCGCTTCTTCGCGCGGGCGATGCAGATCACCGGGCACCTGCCAAAAAAAGCCATCGAACCCTTCGATGCGCTGTTCACGCAAGGCATGGTGACGCATGAGATTTACCAGACCCGTGACGCCAATGGCCGTCCGGTCTATCACCTGCCCGAGGATGTGATCGACGGCAAACTGGCCGACGGCACCGAGGTCGAAATCATCCCCTCGGCCAAGATGTCGAAGTCCAAGAAAAACGTGGTCGATCCGGTCAGCATCATCTCGGCCTTCGGCGCTGACACCGCACGCTGGTTCGTGCTGTCCGATTCGCCGCCCGAGCGCGACGTGGAATGGACCGCGTCTGGGGCTGAGGCCGCGTTCAAACACCTCAGCCGTGTACACCGCATCGCCTCGGAAATCGCAGACTCGGACGTTCCGGCCAATGCCGAAGACGAAACTCTGTTGCGCGAGATGCACAAGGCGATTCATGATGTGTCCGGTGGCGTCGAATCCTTTGGCTTCAACGCCTCGATCGCCAAGCTTTATGCCTTCACCAACACGCTGGCCAAATCCAAGGCGGGCACCGACGCCAAGCGTCAGGCCGCCAAGACACTGGCGCAGCTGATGTCGCCGATGACGCCGCACCTGTCCGAAGAGTTGTGGCAGATGCTGGGCGGCGAAGGTCTGGTGGCCACCGCTGCATGGCCCGTCGCGGATGCGGCGATGCTGGTCGATGACACCGTCACCCTGCCGATCCAGATCAACGGCAAGCGGCGCGCGGAAATCAGCGTTCCCAAGGATATGGCCAAGGACGAGGTTGAAAAAATCGCGCTTAGCACCGAAGCTGTGCAAAAGGCGCTGGATGGCAATGCGCCGAAGAAAGTGATCGTAGTTCCCGGACGGATTGTGAATGTCGTCGTTTGACCGCAGAACCCTGCTCTTGATGCCGCTGGCGCTGGCCGCCTGCGGCTTTGAACCGGTCTATGCGCCGGGCGGCGCAGGCACCGCGCTGGACGGAAAAGTGGCTGTTTCGGCCCCCAACACGGTCGACAGCTTCCTGTTGGTACAGAGCCTTGAACGCAAACTGGGGCGCAGCGCCGCGTCAAGCAAGGATTTTGCACTGAATGTTGAGGTCTCGACCGTCACCCGCCGCGCGGCGATCACCACATCCAACGAAACTGACCGTTATACGATTGATGGACGCGCGACCTACGCGCTGAAATCCAACAGCTCCGGAAAAATTCTGGCCTCTGGCACAGTTGTGGATTTCGTCGGGTACTCTGCCGCCGGATCAACCGTATCGACATTGGCAGATGAACGCGACGCGAGAGAAAGGCTGATGGTGATCCTGTCCGATCAGATCGTCAATCGCCTTTACGCTGCGCCGGGCCTGACCACATGAAGCTGAGCCCGCGCGAGGCAGAGGGCTATTTCGCCAAGCCGGACGCGGACAAGGCCGGGCTGCTGATCTACGGCGCCGACGCGATGCGCGTTGCGCTGAAACGACAGCAGGTCCTTGCGGCCCTCTTGGGCCCCGGCGCGGAAGAAGAAATGCGCCTGACCCGTATTCCCGGATCCGACCTGCGCGGCGATCCGGCCTTGTTACTCGATGCGGTCAAAGCTGTCGGCTTTTTCCCCGGCCCCCGCGCAGTATTCGTCGATGAAGCCACCGAGACAGCCGCCCCCGCTATTCTCGCCGCGCTCGAGGACTGGGCCGCAGGGGATGCCCAGATCATCGTCACGGCGGGCCAGCTCAAGCCCAGCTCGAAAATCCGCAAGGCGTTCGAGGCGCACCCGGCTACCTACGCAGTGGGAATCTATGACGATCCGCCGTCCCGGGCAGAGGTTGAACGCATCCTCTCGCATGCCGGGCTGCAAAACATTCCGCGCGATTCGATGTCGGCGCTCAGCGAACTGGCATTGGCGCTCAGCCCTGGTGATTTCACGCAAACCGTTGAGAAATTGTCGCTTTACAAGCGGGGCGATGCGTCAGAGCTGAGCATTGAGGATATCGAGGCCTGCGCCCCACGCTCGACCGAAGCGGCGCTGGACGATGTGCTGAACGTGGTCGCCGAAGGCCGCACCGGCGAGATCGGGCCGCTGATCCAGCGGCTGCAGGCGCAGGGCACCAACGGGGTGACATTGTGTATCGCGGCAACCCGGCATTTCCGAACCCTCTACGCCTGCGCGGCGGATCCGGGCGGTGCGGCACAAGGCATCGGCAAGCTACGTCCGCCGGTCTATGGCAAACGGCGTGATCGCATTCTGCGTCAGGCGCAAGGCTGGGGAGCTGCCAAGCTGCAGACGGCGCTGACGGTGCTGACGGATACCGACTTGTCCCTGCGCTCGGCCGGACAGACTGCGCCTGCGATGGCGCTGGTGGAACGTGCCATGATCCGCCTGGCAATGCTGGCACGGTCACGTTGATCAAGGGTTTTGCTTGACCCTTGTCCGGCCGCTGGCCCACTTTCGACGTATCTAAACCAACAGGATATGAGCATGTACAAGCTTTACGGCCCCGTCATGACCCGCACATCACGGGTGATCTGGATGTTGGAGGAAATGGGTGAGGCCTATGAGCTTGAGCCGGTCGCCCCACGCTCGCCAGAGATTTGGGGGCTGAACCCCTCCGGCAAGGTTCCGGTGCTGGCAGATGGGGACCGCGCCATCAACGACAGCTCGGCCATCATGACCTATCTGGCGGACAAGCATGGGGCTCTGACCTATCCTGCCGGTACCATCGAGCGGGCTGAGCAGGACGCGCTGTTCTACACAATTCTAGACGAGATTGATGCGGTTCTGTGGGTCGCGGCGCGGCACACATTCATCCTACCCGAGGAGAAACGGGTTCCGGCAATTCGTGAGTCGCTCAGGTGGGAGTTCGACCGCAACTTTCAGCGGCTTGAAAAGCGCTTCAAAGGGCCGTTCCTGATGGGGGACAAGATGACCATCGCCGATATTCTGCTGATTCATTGCATGAGCTGGGCAAAAAACGCCAGTTTCCCGCTGAACTCCGCAGTTCTGAGCGCCTACGGCAAGGAGATGCGCCAGCGTCCCGCCTATCTGAAAATGGCCGGGCTGGCGGTGAAATCTTAACCTTTCGGGTGCGACTTGAGGTATTCTGCGGCAGCACGGCCTGCCCAACGACCCGTGGCCAGACAGGCTGTCAGCAGATAACCCCCGGTTGGCGCTTCCCAGTCCAGCATTTCTCCGGCGCAGAACACCCCGGGCAAGGCTTTCAGCATCAAGCCGTCATCCAGGGCATTGCGTGCCACGCCTCCGGCGGTTGAAATCGCCTCATCCATCGGTCTCAGACCAGAATGTCGGACGGGCAAGTGTTTCAACGTCGCAACCCAGTCCGGCTGCGTCAGCGCATGGTCCTTAGCCATCTCATGAAACAGCGCGATCTTTTGTGGCGGCAAGCGTAAGCTGTTTCGAAGCCAGTGCGACAGGGTCGCCTTGGGTTTCTTGGCTGCCAGCCGTGATCGCAATGCTGCGACAGTAACGTCGGGCACCAGATCGACGAACAGCGGTGCGCCTTCACGCAGCGCGGGCGTCAGGGAATAAAGCCCGCCACCTTCAAGCCCCCTGACTGAAATGGCAGCCTCACCCCGGCTTGTCAGCTCACCGGCCACCCAACGCACCGATTTCAAGGCCGCCCCGAAATGCGGCTGCATATAAGGGCTCCACTCTACCGACAGCGCCGAATTCGACGGGGCGAAGGGTGTCAGTTCAACACCCTTATCCGATACGACCGAAGCCCATTCTCCGTCAGAGCCCAGCCGCGCCCAGCTGGCCCCGCCCAGCGCCAGTATCGTCACATCGGGGGTCAGGCATTGGGTCCCTTCCGATGTGTCGAACTCCAGTGCTCCCTCGTGCCAGCCGAGCCAGCGCCAGCGGGTCTGCACCTGTACACCGGCCTCATCCAACCGCGCCAACCAGGCGCGCAGCAATGGTGAGGCTTTCATCACCTTCGGAAACACGCGCCCGGTCGAGCCGGTAAACATCTCTTGCCCCAGATCCTGCGCCCAGCGGGATACAGCCTGCGCGTCAAAGGCACGGATCATCGGCCGTAGCCAAGCCTCGGCTTCGCCATATGCTTCGATCAAGGTATCGAACGGCTCATCCTTGGTCAGGTTCAGACCCGACTTCCCGGCCATCAGGAATTTGCGCGCAACCGACGGCTTTGCCTCGGCGACCAGCACCTGATGCCCGGCGCTGGCCAATTGCTCAGCCGCCATCAGCCCTGCGGGGCCTGCACCGATCACAACTGCTTGCGCCATCGCGCCCCTCTTGCCCTGCCCGCGCATCAGCGCGAGATTGCGTTATGGCGAACACCGATCCGATCTGCCCGCTCTGCGACCGCCCGATCCCCGACGGGGTTGGCAGCCTGCACCATCTGATCCCAAAACTCAAAGGAGGCAAGGGCGGGCCGACCGTTCTGCTGCATCAGATCTGCCATAAAGAGGTTCATGCGACCCTGACCGAGGCCGAACTGGCGCGCAATTTCAACTCGGTCGAGGCGCTGCGCACACATCCGAGGCTTGAGAAATTCCTGAACTGGGTCCGCAAACGCCCGCCCGGGTTTCGATCCAGGGTGCCGGGCAAGCGGCGGGGGCGCTGATCAGGCGGGCAGGATCAGATCGCCGAACGCGTCTTGCTGACGGGCCTCCAGCCCTTCGATTTCGAGCCCGCGATAGTCGGGCACCGGCGCGAATTGCGCCCCTGCAATATGCTGAAATTCCAGCGTCGTATAAGGGCGTTTCCACAGCCATTCGCGATTTTCTACGGACCAGATATCTGGATTGGGCGGGGTCTCGTCAGTGAACGCATAGAAATGCAGATCGAACCCGTAAGGTGCCACATCCTGCATCGACAGCAGGCGCATTCCCAACTTGCGGCAAACGACATCTTCGGCAGCGATATCGCCCGTCCGCAGGGTGATCTGGCCGATGCAGGCCTTATCAAAGGGGGCATCCGCCTCTGCGGCATCATCGGGCCGGTTGCCCTCGAAGTCATGCTGCAGAAGTTCAATCCCGAACCCTTCGGGATCGCTCAGGTGGCACATATAGCCGATATCAATGAATTGACGCGGCGCGCTGACGGGAATGCCCTTCTGGCGCAGGAAATCGGCGGCCAGATCGACATCGGGTAGCGTGATGCCAATCTTCCAGTATCGCTGTCCCTGATCATGGGCATAGCCGCCCCCACCCGGCATCAGCAGCAGATCGGCCCCCGGCCCCCGATAGCTGAGACGACGGTTCGGCCCCTCGATCTGAACACTCATGCCAAGTGCGTCGCTGTAAAATGCGGCGAGGCGGTCCGGGTCGGCAACCCGCAGGCGCAGGGCGGCAATCCTCATGGACACAACCCGGCAATCCCGGCGGCAATCGCGGGATCGGCGGCCAGCGAGTCGGCAACAAGTTCACGCGCCGTTGGCATCAACAAATCCGGCTCGACCACACGGTCGACCAACCCGAACGCATAAGCCTCATCCGCTGTGATCTTCTGTCCCGACATCAGGATCAGCTTGGTGCGCGCCGGACCGATCAGCGTGGCCATGCGTTTCGGATCGGAAGGTTGCGGCAAAAAGCCCAGCTTCATCACAGGATAGAAAAACTTGGCCGACGGCACCGCGATGCGCAGATCACAGGCCAGCACCATCCCGTTGGCCCCACCGGCCAGCGTACCATTCAGCGCGGCCACGGTCAGACAGGGCAGTGCGGCGATGGCCCCCGACAGCTTCTCCCACAGATCAGAGGTGGCTAGCCCGGCACGCGCCTCCTCCAGATCGGCCCCGGCACTGAACACACGCCCCGCGCCGGTCAGGATCAGGGCGCGCGCTTCGGTGGCGGCCTCGGCGATCCGGACCAGTTCGGTCAGCATCGTCGCTGTCAGGGCGTTGGCCTTGGATGGGTTGTTCAGCGTGACGGTCCACAGACCATCTTCTTTCGTCAGATCAATCACGTAAGTCCGATCCTTTTGCGGATATCTTCATTGCGCAGGGAAATCTCGGCGCCCAGATAGTCATCTGTGTCCGCCGAACACATCCACAACAGCGCCCGCGCAGGCCAGTCGGCCGGGATGTGATCGTCCCAATCCAATTGGCTGACCGGGTTGATGCCGCTGGCCTTGATCACCCGCTGCATGTCGGTGGCCACGGTGCCCGGCGACAGGCCCATGGCGCGAATGCCATGATGGGCCTCTTCCAGATGCAGACATTCGGTCAGCATCTTCGCACCCGCCTTCGACGCACAGTAATGGCTCCACGCCTCAACCGGGTTCGAGGCGGCACCGGATGAGACCGTCAGCACCGTGCCCCCACCCGCGGCGCGCATGATCGGCAAAGCCGCCCGCATGCCGTAGAACACGCCCTTGAGGTTGATATCAATCGCCGCGCTCCAGGCCGAAACATCAGCGTTGGACATGTGAAAGATCGGATCAATCACTCCGGCATTTCCCACCAGAACATCCAGCGAGCCGAACCGGTCGACGCAATCGGCCACCACCTGTTCAACCTGTGCAAAGTCGCTGACATCGCAAGCCAGCGCAATCACATTTTCGCCAAGTGCCGCCGCCAGTGCCTCGATCTGATCGCGGCTGCGCGCAACCAGCACGACATTGGCCCCGGCTGCGGCAAAAACGCGCCCGGCCTCGGCACCGATGCCCCGGCTTGCCCCCGTTATCAGTACGGTTTTCCCTTGCATTTGCATCGTTTAAATCCCTGCTTTTGAAATTGAGTAAAGTCGTACAGTGGAAATGGGGAATTGGTCCACCCCTTGCCCCTTGACGCTGGCCGCGACAGGCACGACGATGCGCGCAAAATTGATAAAGAAGGGTTCTCTTATGACTGTTTTCCTTCGCCAGTGCTGCGGCGCGGCGCTGGCTTATGCCGTTGCAACTCAGGGCGCGTTTGCAGAAGTGACCGCCGATGATGTCTGGGCCGATTGGCAGGCCTATCTGGGCGGCATGGGCTATGAGGTGACAGGCGACCAGAGCACATCTGGCAACGTCACCACCATCGCGAACATGACCATGGCCGTCGTGCTGCCTGACACCGAAGACCAGTTCAACGTTGTCATCCCGGAAATGACCCTGGCCGAAAACGGCGACGGCACCGTCAATATCGGGTTCCCCGACAGCTTCCCGGTGTCGATCTCGGGCGAATCCGAGGGCGAGGCGTTTTCGGCCGACCTGCTGTACACTCAGGACGCCCTGAACATGGTGGTCTCGGGCACGCCCGAAGAAATGACCTATGACTATTCAGCAAACAGCCTGGCGCTGGCGCTGGATTCGATGAAGTTCGGCGACGAAACCGTCTCCAAGGACGTGCTGGACCTGAACATCGCAATGAATCGGGTCGCAGGCTCGTCATTGATGAAAATCGGCGAACTGCGCGACATAGCCCAGAAATTCACCGCAAGCAGCCTATCCTATGACGTGGCCTTTGACGAACCGGACAGTGACGACACCGGCCGGATCAGCGGCAAGCTGGACGATCTGGCGTTCGAGGGCGATACCACCATCCCTACGGAATTTGATGCGTCCAATGTGCAGGATTTTTATGGTGCCGGGTTTGCGGCCTCGGGCACGTTCACCTATGGCTCGGGCAGCACCGAGATGGCAGGAACCGCCGAGGGTGAGGCATTCTCGCTGAGCAGCAGTTCCGAAGGCGGTCAGTTCGCTGGCAGTATCGATGCGCAGCGCCTTGTGTATGATCTTGCGCAAAACAGCACCAAACTGGCGGTCACAACGGCTGATCTGCCCTTCCCCATCGAGATTGCGATGGCCAATGCCGGGCTGAAATTCGAACTGCCGATCGAAGCCTCGGAAGAAATCAAACCCTTCGGATTTGAACTGAATCTGACGAATTTCACCATGTCCGACGTGTTGTGGGGCCTGTTTGATCCGGCAGGCGCACTGCCTCGCGACCCGGCGACGATTGCGCTGGATGCGACCGGCACCGCCAAAGTGCTTGTCGATTTCATGGACCCCGAGGCGGTAGAAGCGCTCGAAACCTCGGACGCGGCACCGGGTGAGCTGCACTCGTTGAAGATCAACCAATTGCTGGTTTCTCTGGTCGGTGCGGAACTGACCGGTGACGGCGATTTCGCGTTCGACAACTCCAACACAGAGGCGTTTGACGGCATGCCTGCACCATCGGGTGTGGCCAATCTGAAACTCGTAGGTGCCAACGCCTTGCTGGATACGCTGATCAACATGGGTTTTGTGTCCGAAAACGATGCGCTGGGCGCTCGGATGATGATGGGCCTGATGGCGGTTCCGGGCGAAGAGCCCGATACGCTGAATTCGACCATCGAGTTCGCCGAAGACGGCCAGATTCTGGCCAATGGTCAACGGATCAAGTAATCCCGATACCGGGTCAGGCCGCCTGTGCGGCCTTCCCCGTCTCAGGCAGTCCCCACAATTGGGCCGCAGCCCTTGCGGGACGCACGCTCCGAGGCTAGGTCCAAGACATCAAGACCCCGGAGGCCTCATGAACAGAACACCTCAAGACATCAGCCAGGACTTGCTGGATGCGGCGCGCAAGGCGGGGGCCGAGGCAGCGGATGCCATTGTTATCGATGGCTCTTCCGTATCGGTCGAGGTGCGCGGCGGCGCGCTGGAACATGCGGAACGGTCCGAGGCCACCGATCTGGGTCTGCGTGTCTTTCTGGGGAAACGGCAGGCCATCGTCTCAAGCTCGGACAGCCGCCCCGAAACGCTGACCGCGATGGCGGAGCGCGCCGTTGCCATGGCCCGCGAAGCGCCCGAGGACCCGTTCACCGGCCTTGCCGACCCCGATCAACTGATCGGCGATTGGGATGTGGACGCGCTGGAATTGTTCGACCCGACGCCCGAGCCCGGTGCCGATGCCTTAATGCAGGATGCGCTGACCGCCGAGGCCACAGCGCTTGAGGTTGACGGGGTTACGCAGGTTTCGGATGCGGCGGCAGCCTATGACACCTTTCGCGTTCACCTTGCTGCAACCAACGGGTTTTCCGGTGGCTATGCACGCAGCAGCCGGTCCACATCCTGCGTCGCGATCTCGGGCGAAGGCACCGGGATGGAGCGCGACTATGACGGCGACAGCCGAAGCTTTCAGGCCGACCTGCGCAGCCCGTCCGAAATCGGCCGCTCGGCCGGTGAACGGGCGGTTGCGCTGGTGGGCGCGCGCAAGCCGCAAACCGGCAACTTTCCGGTTGTGTTTGACGAACGCATCTCATCCTCGCTGATCGGGCATCTGCTGGCCGCCAGCAATGGTGCCGCTATTGCACGCGGGGCTTCATGGCTGAAAGAATGCCTCGGGCAGCAGGTGCTGCCCGCGCATCTGTCATTGATCGAAGACCCTCACCGCCCGCGCATCTCAGGCTCGCGCCCGTTTGATGCCGAAGGTCTGGCAACGGAACGCCGGGCCATCGTCGAGGATGGCGTACTGACCGGCTGGACGCTGGACCTGTCCAGCGCGCGCAAGCTGGGGATGCAGTCGACCGGGAACGCCGCGCGTGGCGTATCAGGCCCTCCGTCGCCCAGCAACTGGAACCTCAGCCTGACGCAGGGCGAGTGCAGCCGCGCCGATCTACTAAGCGATATGGGAACGGGTTTGCTGGTGACCTCGATGATCGGGTCGACCATCAACCCCAATACCGGCGATTATTCCCGCGGGGCTTCGGGGTTCTGGGTGGAAAACGGTGAAATCACGCATCCGGTCAATGAATGCACCATCGCGGGCAACCTGCGGGACATGCTGATGCGGATCATCCCGGCCAATGATGCGCGGCCATACCTGTCGCGCGTGGTGCCGTCATTGCTGATTGAAGGGATGACACTTGCCGGCAACTGACCTGTCACTTCTGATCGATGCCGCGCTTGAGGCCGGAAAGATCGCCACCCGCTATACCGGGCCGCAAGCGCAGCGCTGGGACAAGCCCGATGGCGCGGGGCCGGTGACCGAGGCCGATCTGGCCGTCAACGCCATGCTGGAGCGCGACCTGCAAGCCGCCCGCCCGGGCTATGGCTGGCTGAGCGAAGAAACCGAAGACTCGGCGGACCGCCTGACTTGCGAGCGCACGTTCATCATCGACCCGATCGACGGCACCCGCAGCTTTGCCGAAGGCTCGCGCACCTGGGCGCATTCGCTGGCCGTGGCCGAACGAGGAGAGATTACGGCAGCGGTGATCTATCTGCCGATGCGTGATCTGCTTTATGCGGCGGCGCGCGGGCAAGGGGCGACATTGAATGGCGCCCCGATCCGGGTTTCGGGACAGATACACTTGTCCGAAGCCGAGATTTTGGCGGCCAAACCCAATCTTGATGCTCGGCACTGGCTGTCGGGTACGGCCCCCGCGTTCCAGCGCGTCTATCGCCCCTCACTGGCATACCGGATGGCGCTGGTCGCGCAGGGGCGGTTCGACGGGATGCTGACTTTGCGCCCGAGTTGGGAATGGGATATCGCCGCCGGGGACCTGATCCTGCGCGAAGCGGGGGGGCTGTGTTCGGACCGCATGGCCCAGCCTCTGCGCTTTAACAATGCCCATCCGCGCCTCAATGGCGTTGTTGCTGCCGGAACCGCCTTGCATTCCGAACTTCATGCCAGGCTTGACCCGAACGGTACCGGAATTTCCGCATGAGCAAATCGGGATCACTGAGCCTTGCGGCTTATCGGGTGCTGTCCTGGGGTGTTCCTCATAGCGGGGATTTCAACGACACCCCGCGCCCCGAAGGTGAGTTGCTGTGGGTTCATGTCAGCACACCCGACCGGTTGCAGGCCATCGACGATCTGTGCCGCCGCCTGCTGCCTGCACGGCCCGGCTTGTCCATTCTGATGACCGCGCCGCCCGATGCCGAACTGTCCGAATGGGGCAAATGCAGCTTTCCGATTGTCTCTTTGCCTGCAGAACAGACCGGTGCGGCGCGTGCCTTTCTGGATCATTGGCAACCGGACATGGTTCTGTGGTTCGGCGGGGGGCTGATGCCCAACTTCATCACCCGCGCGCAGGAGCGAGCCACGCCACTGGTCCTTATCGAAGCAACCGTGGACGTGAAAGCCGCGCGTGGTGGACGCTGGCTGCCGGATATCACCCGTTACACCTTTGATTGCTTCACCTCGATCATCACACCGACGGAAGAAACGGCCCGCCAAATCCGGCGTCTTGGCATAAACTCGTCCAAGATTTCCGTCGCGCCGCCGCTGCATATCAGCCCGAATCCCCATCCATGGCCCGAGGATGAGCTGATCAAAACCAATCACGCGCTGGCTGGGCGCCCCGTCTGGCTGGCCGCTTGGGTGCAGGACAAAGAGTTCATCTCGGTCCTCAGCGCCCACCGTCAGGCGTTGCGGATGTTGCCACGTCTGGCACTGGTGCTGCATGTGGCCGATATGTCCGAGGCCGCACCCCTGTACAAACGGCTGGAGGCGATGGATCTGCGCTGCGCCAACTGGGATGAAGGCCACCCGATCGAAGATACCACTCAGGTCATCCTTTCTTCTGACGCCGAGGATCTGGGCCTGTGGCATCGCGTTTCTTCGGTTACGTTCATGGGCAGTTCGCTGGAACGCGGTGCCGGTGGATACGATCCGCTGATCGCAGTTGCCCTGGGGTCGGCGGTGGTCCACGGACCTCATGTCGGCAAGTACCGGAATATCTATGACCAACTGGGGCAAGTACGGGCCGCGATGAGCGTCAAATCTGCGACCGAGCTGGGGGATGGTGTTGTGGAATTGCTGGCACCGGACCGTACCGCTGACATGGCGTTGGCGGGATGGAAAATGGTGACCGAAGGTGCTCCGCAGGCCGATCATCTGATCGATCTGGTTCAAGACACACTGGATCGTCGGAGGGCTGAAGATGCGCGCGCCTGAGTTCTGGAACACCGCCCCCGACCAGCTTGGTCTGCGCGCCCGATTGCTGGCTCCGCTTGGTCGCCTTTATGCGGCGGCTACTGCGCGCCGTGTGGCGGAAGGGCCCGGGTTTAAACTTGGCGTACCGGTCATCTGCGTCGGCAATCTGAACGCTGGCGGCACTGGCAAGACGCCAACGGTGATCTGGATGCTGGAACGCCTGCGCGACAATTGGCACCAGCCGCATGTGGTCACGCGCGGCCACGGCGGATCGTTGGAAGGGCCCGTCAAGGTTGAACCGCGCAAACACACCGCCGCGCAGGTCGGGGATGAACCCCTGCTGCTGGCCGCCTTCGCAGATGTCTGGGTCGCCAAGGATCGCGCAGCCGGAGCGCAGGCTGCCGCAGAAGACGGCGCGACGGCCATCGTGCTGGATGACGGGTTTCAGAACCCCGCAGTCGCCAAGGATTTCTCGGTCATCGTTGTTGACGCCGAGCGGGGCTTTGGCAACGGGCTGTGTCTGCCCGCTGGCCCTCTACGAGAGCCCGTCGCCTCCGGCCTGAAACGCGCCGATCTGGTGTTGTCGCTGGGCGCTGACGATGCGCAAGCCTCGTTCGCCAAGCGCTGGGGTCCGGCGCTGACCGTTCCCCATGCGAAAGGCGAAGTGCGCCCGTTGCAGACCGGAATGGACTGGGCAGAAACCCCGGTGCTGGCCTTCGCGGGCATCGGCCATCCCGAAAAGTTCTTTACCACCTTACGCCAGCAGGGCGCCCGGCTGTTGCGATCCGAGGCGCTGGATGACCACCAGCCGCTGACCTCGGCCCTTATGGCACGGCTTGAGAGTGAATCCCGAGCGCTGGGTGCCCAATTGGTCACCACCGAAAAAGACGCCGTGCGTCTTCCTGCCTCGTTCCGGAACAAGGTGCTGACGCTGCCGGTTCGTTTGCAAATCGATCAGGATGACAAGATCAAAGAGACGCTGGCGCAGGTCGCCCCATCCCCCTGAAACGCAGGCCAGCCCGTGGTGGGCTGGCCTGTTGAGAATTAGTTGCCGAGTTCGTCTTCGATCAGCTTTTTGAAATCTTCGTAAGACTGGTTGTCGACCTTCTTGCCATTCACAACGAATGACGGCGTCGCCTGAATACCGTCCCGTTCGGCGTTTTCCTGATACCAGGCGACCAGCGTCTGGGCACGGGCGCCATCCTGCAGGCAGGCCTCAAGCTGATCATTGTCGATACCGGCCAGACGACCGATCTTGCGCAGCTCGTCCACGATCTCGGCCGGGCCACCTGCGCTGGTCCATTCCGATTGGGTCTCATAGATCAAGTCGGTGATGCCAAAGAACTTCTCGGGACCCGCGCAGCGCGCCACCATCGAAGCCCACAGACCATAACGGTCAAAGTAGACCTCGCGATAGGTGAACTTCACCTTGCCGGTATCGATGAAATCCTTCTTCAACTGCTTATAGGCACCCTTATGGAAATTCGCGCAATGCGGGCAGGTGTACGAGGCATATTCGATGATCTCGACCGGCGCGTCCTCAGCCCCTTGCACCATCTCGACAATGGTCGAGGTGTCCAGATCGGCCTCTTGCGCCTCTGCTGCGCTGACCAGCGGATAGGCGGGGGTCGAAGAATTTGACAGCGACAGCCAGTAGCCGCCTGCGGCCACGGCGACGGCCGCACAGATTACGGTTGCGATACGGCTCATGCTCAGCCCTTTCTTAGTGTTTCTGTCTGGATAAAACGTTGCGCGCGAGACGTTCAAGGGCCGCACGCAAATCTTCATCATTTACATCACGTGACACTTTGTCCGCCTCAGCGACAATCTCGGGTGAAATCGCGGGTTTGGCTGCTTTCGGCTTGTGGTCGAAGCTGGCCTGCCCCTCGGCAAATCCGGTCGGAGCGGTCTGGGTGATGCGCACACGGCTGATCGCGTTGAATCCGTAAACCGCGTTCACCTTGTCGCGCAATTGCTCGCGCTGCATGTCCAGCATCGCGGCCTGAGGTCCGGTGGTCAGAACCGTCAACGTGGCCCCGAACCCACCTTTGGCATAGCCCACCTTCACTGGCTGGGCGATCGCGGCAATGTCCTGTCCGACGATCTCGGCCCAATGGGTCAACAGACGCGACACGGCGAAACCCCGGCTTTCCCCGGCGCGCCTGATCTGATCGTTCAACAAAGTCGCGGTGCGTTTGAACCCGCGGGTCGTGGACCGTTTGCGCTGCATCTGGTTTCCAACTCCTGTGCCGCTATTGTAATGGGCAGGAAACCGGGTACCAGCAAAACCCGACAGGGAGATGAATAAAACTTGCGCGATTCCGCTGAATTTACCGTGAGCGCTGCGTTGTTGGACTGGTATGACCGCCACGCCCGCGAAATGCCATGGCGCATCGGCCCTGCGCAGCGCGCGGAAGGTGTGCAGCCCGACCCCTATCGCATCTGGCTGTCCGAGGTGATGCTGCAGCAAACCACCGTCGCGGCCGTGCGCGATTATTTCACACGTTTCACCGCACGCTGGCCAAACGTACAGGCTCTGGCCGCCGCGCCAGATGATCAGGTGATGGCGGAATGGGCCGGGCTGGGCTATTACGCCCGCGCCCGCAACCTGCTGAAATGCGCCCGTGTGGTTGCGCAGGATTTCGGGGGACAGTTCCCCGGCAGCCATGACGCCCTGCTGAAACTGCCGGGCATCGGTCCTTATACCGCCGCCGCAATCTCGGCCATCGCCTTCGACCAGCCGGAAACGGTGTTGGATGGCAATGTCGAACGGGTGATGGCGCGGCTTTTCGATATTCACGACCCACTGCCGGGGTCCAAACCTTTGCTGAAGGACAAGGCGACCGCGCTGACCCCTGCGTTTCGGCCCGGCGATTACGCGCAGGCGGTGATGGACCTTGGGGCCACCATCTGCACGCCCAAATCGCCTGCCTGCGGTATCTGCCCGCTACGCGAGCCGTGCCGGGCCCGGATTGCCGGAACGCAGGCCGAACTTCCCCGCAAAACGCCGAAACAGCCCAAACCCACGCGTTACGGCCACATCTACATCGCCCAAGACGCTGATGGAGCGCTGCTGCTGGAACGCCGCCCCGACAAAGGCCTGCTGGGCGGCATGCTCGGCTGGCCCGGCTCGGACTGGTCGGACACCCCGCCCGAGGCCCCTCCGTTCCTCGCCAATTGGCAGCTTCTGCCGGGCGAGGTGCGCCACACCTTCACACATTTTCACCTGATCCTGCGCGTCTGGACCGCTGATCTGCCCGACGGAACGCCAACCGGCAATCTGATCCTGATCGGCAAGCACGCTTTTCGCCCCAGCGACCTGCCAACGGTGATGCGCAAGGCCCATGCGCTATGGCGCGGCCAATAGCGCGTTGTGAATCATGCGCGAACATGGCTAGGTGACGACACCAAACCCGAGCACCGATATGATCGAACAAGACACCCTGTCCCGCTGGCAATCCGCCCTGCCTTTCTGGATATCGATCCTGTTGATCCCGCTGATCTGGGCCGCAACGCTGGCAGGTGGCTGGTGGTTTCTTCTGGTCCCCCTGTCGACCTGGTGGGCTTTCGCTGTGTTGGACCGGTTGACCGGGTTGAACCTTGAAAATGCCGATCCCGATACACCCGATACTGGTTTGCGCTGGTACATCCTGCTGACCAGGATTTGGGCTCCGATACAATTTCTGACACTGTTTGGCCTGATCTGGTATGTCACCCGCTCGGACCTATCGACGCTGGAAAAGATCGGCATTTTCTTCGGCATGGGCGTGATTTCGGGCACGATCGGGATCAACTACAGCCACGAGCTGATGCACCAGACAGGTCGCCTTGAACGTTGGCTGGGCGATATCCTTCTGGCCATGGTGCTCTATTCCCATTTCCGGTCCGAGCATCTTCTGGTGCATCACCGTTATGTCGGCACACCGCGCGATCCGGTCACCGCGCGTTACAACGAAGGATTCCACCGCTTCTACCCCCGCGTGCTGCGCCAAAGCCTGATCTCGGCCTTCCGGGCCGAACGCGAAAAGCTCGCCCGCAAGGGCCGCCGGTGGAATGATTCCGCCAACCCCTTCTGGCGCTACTGGGCACTTCAGGGCGCAATGCTGCTGCTGGCTTTCCTGGTTGGCGGTTGGTCTGGTTTAGCCCTCTTCCTGCTACAGGCGGGAACAGCGATCTGGCAGCTCGAACTGGCCAACTATGTCGAGCACTACGGTCTGACGCGCAAATATCTGGGCGATGGAAAATACGAGCATGTCCGGCCCCGCCATTCCTGGAATGCCTCGCAAATGGCGTCGAACTGGTTGCTGATCAACCTGCAACGGCACTCAGATCACCACTACAAACCAAACCGCCGGTTTCCACTGCTGCAGCACCATTCGCAGGACGCGGCACCGCAATTGCCCTACGGCTATCCCGTGATGACCGTTGCCGCGATGGTACCGCCCCTTTGGCGACGGATCATGAACCCGCGCGTTAGGGCATGGCGGCGGCAATACTACCCCGAGATCACCAACTGGCAGCCCTATAACAAGGCGCAAAACCCCAAGCCCGGGGCATGACCGCAGCGCGCATCAGCGCGCTGCCCGGCCCAACCGTCCGGGCTGCATCTTCGATGCTGCTCTGACGGGCGGGAGCACCTCAGCCCGCCATCACCCAGACATCCATCGGCGCCTCGACCCCGCGCACGGCCTGTTGGTGCCTGGCTTCAAATCCGGCCATAACGTCCGGTGCGATTGGGTTCTCTTCTACAGCCCGCGCCCGTACGGCATCGCTTACAATGATGCGGGCTTTGAAATCCCGGGTCAGCGCCTCAAGCTTGGCGGCGACATTCACCGCATCTCCGATCACCGCAAATTCCAGACGGTTCGCGCCGATATCCCCCAACACGACCGAACCGTAATGCACACCGATCCCGACATGAATCTCCGGCTCACCTGCCCGGCGGCGATCGAGGTTCCAGCGATCGATCACCTCAGCCATCGCGCGGGCACAGCCCAACGCGTTGCTCGCATCCATGGGCGTTGGCACCGGCGTGCCGAAGGTGGCCATCAACCCATCCCCCAGATATTTGTCCAACGTCCCGTGATGACGGAACACCTCGGTCTCCATCCGGGCGTGAAAACCGCGCAAGACCTCGATCACCTCGTAAGGATCGCGCCCTGCCGCGTATTTGGTGAACCCGACAATATCGATGAACAGAACCGCAACATCCTCTTTGCGTATCTGTTTCAATGGCTCGTCGTTCTGGCTCAACTCGTCCACGACATTGGGCGAGAAATAACGCGACAGGTTGGCCCTCTCACGCTCCAACCCTGCGTTGCTCATCAACAGATGATTCAGGCGGCGCATCGAGACGCCCAGCGTGACGGCAACCATAACGAACACGATTACCTGCTGGACCCGCAGGGTCGGCATGAAACTGTTGGGATCCAGCATCTCGGCCACATCCGGGTAGCCTGACAGAGCTTCCGCGATGCGCTCACTGATCTCCGGAATGGGCGTGGATACCCACCAGGCGATGATCCAGCCCGCTGTCCACATCCCCGCGGTCCAGGTGCCGATGGCGATCACCGTGCGCCAGGAATAGGCCAACGTACCTGCGGCCAGAATGATGAAGAAATACTGGAAATTGTCGAACCGATACTGCATCGCCAGCGGCCGTACATCGTCGCTGAACGGGTTGGGGGCGATCATGCCCAATGTCATGATCAGCAGGTCCACGAAGATCAAAAGCAGTTCGGTCCGGGACTGCCCCACCCGACCCGCACGCCGGATAAACCAGCCATTGGCACAGATCAGAAGCAGGATGAAATGATACCAGAGCACCTCCCACTGGGGGTTCAGATAGATCAACAGCAGCGCGGTCAGCCCCATCGCCACCCAGCGGGCGCGCACAGCCAATTCCAGCCCTTCACGCTTGTGCCGTTCCAGCGCGGCCTCGGTATATTTGTTATCCAGATCGAATGTATCGGGCTGCGTGAAGAACAGGCTGCGGGGTCTGCGCGCGGTGGTCTCGGTCATGGCCGTGAACTTTCTTGCGACAAATAGGGGCTGCCCCATGCAATCACTGTTGGGGCAAAAACAAAAGACCCCGCCGTAACATCGGCGGGGCAAGGCGTAGTGCCTTGTGTCAGGCCACAGGCACCGGCGGTATTGGTAATATCAGCTGTGCATCTCGGCCCTGATCTGCTGGCGCAGCACGTCGATGGGCACGATTTTGCCATCGCGTTTAAAACACCAGTAGGTCCAGCCGTTGCAGGAGGGCGCGTTTTCCAGATGTGCCCCCACCTGATGGATCGAGCCTTTGACGTTGTCGCCCACCAGCGTGCCATCGGCGCGCACCTTGGCCTTGTGGCGCTGGTTCATGGAATACAGCTCCTCGCCCGGGCGCAACATGCCGCGTTCGACCAACTGGCCAAAGGGTACGCGTGGCTCGGCACGCTTGCTGGCGCTGACTTCCAACGCTTCGCGGTCGAATTTGCGCACCTTGGCGATGCGTTTCTCGGCCACCTTGCGATAGCTTTCCTCGCGCTCAATGCCAATGAATTCGCGACCCAGCATCTTGGCGACGGCGCCGGTGGTGCCGGTGCCGAAGAACGGGTCAAGGATCACGTCGCCCGGATTGGTGGAACCAATCAGAACCCGATGCAACAGCGATTCCGGCTTCTGCGTCGGATGCGCCTTGTCGCCGTTTTCATCCTTCAGACGCTCATGTCCGGTGCAGATCGGCAGCACCCAGTCGCTGCGCATCTGCACACCTTCGTTCAGCGCCTTCAGCGCCTCATAATTGAAAGTGTATTTCGCACCTTCGCGCTTGGAGGCCCAGATCATCGTCTCATGCGCGTTGGTGAACCGCTTGCCGCGGAAATTCGGCATCGGGTTCGATTTGCGCCACACCACGTCATTCAGAATCCAATAGCCCGCATCCTGCAGGGCAGACCCCACGCGGAAGATATTGTGATACGAGCCAATCACCCAGATCGCGCCATTGGGTTTCAGCAACCGATGCGCCGCCTTCAGCCAGTCGCGCGTGAACTGGTCATAGGCCCCAAAGCTGGAAAACTGATCCCAGTGATCATCGACCGCATCCACCTGAGAGTTATCGGGCCGGTGCAACTGTCCTTTCAGTTGCAGGTTATACGGGGGATCTGCAAAGATCAGGTCAACCGACGCCTCGGGCAGACTGTTCATCACCTCGATGCAGTCTCCGGATAGAATCGTGTTTAAAGGGAGCGCGGCTGCGCCCTTTGTCTTGATTGTGGTCATATCACTGCCTCAGTTCCACGGCGCTTTTGCGCTCATTTGGTTGAGACTAGGATGAGTCAAAGACGAATCGCCGTCAATTTCTTTTTTGAATCAGCAACTTACGATTTACTCTTGATACAAGATATTGTGGACGGGTTTGAACGAACGTCTATGGTGTGGGGTCACGCCAAGATTTCGCAACGCGTCGCGGTGCTGTTTCGTCGGATAACCGGCATTTGCCTCCCATCCATAGCCGGGATGCTGTTGCGCCAAATCCACCATCAGCCGATCGCGCCAGTTCTTGGCCAGGATCGAAGCCGCCGCAATTGACACCGACCGCGCATCGCCTTTGACCACCGCCTCGGCCAATATCGTCAAACAACGTGGAATCAAGTTGCCGTCGATCAGCAGATAATCCGGCGCCGGGTTCAGCGCGGCCACCGCACGCTCCATCGCCAGATGAGAGGCGCGCAGGATGTTGTGCTCATCGATCTCGGCCACGGTGGCCTCGGCAATCGCCACATCGGCGCGCGCGCGCAACGCGTCGTCCAGACTGACGCGACGCTTGGCCGTCAGCTTCTTGGAATCATTCAACCCATCGGGAATGTCGTCCGGGTTCAAAACTACCGCTGCGGCAACAACCGGTCCGGCAAGTGGCCCGCGCCCAACCTCGTCCACCCCGGCAATGCGAAGATATCCGCGCGCCTGCAGGGCCTTTTCAAGTTCATAATCAGGTATCGACATCCTCTTGGCAAACCGCGTTTCCGCCACGGGCGCAAGAAAAAAGAAGAGGGCAGCTTGCGCCACCCTCTTCCATGTGGCGCTTCTTTGGCACCACTCCTGCTCGAAACCGATTACTGGTAAACGACACGGTATCCTTTCTGGCGCAGGCAAGTGGGTTCGTAGGCCCGTATTACCGTCTTACCATTCCAGAAACCAACCTTGCACTGGTAGGGCAGGCTATTTGCATGTTTGTAGTGCTTCTTAAGGCAATTCGGCCCAAGCAGCGGACGCTTTTTCGAATAGCCGTCAAAGGTGCGCAGGCAGCGCTGCGGCAAATCATAACGCGCAACGCGCTTGGGCAGCGGGCGGACGTGATGTTTGTTCACGGGCTTCCTGACATTGGGATACACGTATTGCGGCTTCGGCTTGTACTGATGCCTGCGCACCTCAACCTGCTTACGATTTTGTTTTTGATAGTGGTTGACCGCCGCACCGATGATGGCGAGCGCGGCAAGGCCGCCAATGATATCTCCGGTATCCGCCGCCCGCGCCTGAGACGCGGAAACTCCGGTGATGGCGATGGCGGTGGCGACGATCAAAGCGATGAATTTACGATGCATGATGCGTGTCCTTTCGGATGATGAGGCAGGCCCGTGACGGACCGCGTATTTGATGCCCCGACAGTGCGGCCACCCCCTTCAGACAAGCAATAACGGCACCCTGTTATCGGATATCACGACCTCAAACCCCCTGAGGTTATTGAATATCCGTACAACCCATGCGCAGGATGCAGCCCATGAAACAGATCCTCTCTTCTCTGGTTCTGACGGCCCTGATATCGGTGGGGTCGCAGGCCATCGCGGCAGACTGCTACGCCGATTACAAAGCCAAAAAGGATAATCCCTTGCGGCTGCATTATGGTGTTATGGAAGTCTCGAACTGCAAAAAGGGGCCGGCCCGGAAAGAGGTCGCGAAGCGGCTGAAGTCAAACGGCTGGACCCTGTTGAATGTCATGTCCGTGTTTGAGGCGGACGGGTTGGATCGAAGGAAGGCCAATGCCGGAAAATTCTATCTCCGTTACTGAAGCGCGTCGCACGGGGGTTCGTCTGGTTGGTCTGGGGATCGCAGCAATTGTAGTGATCCTGGTGACGGCTGCGGTTTTCCTGTTCTGGACACTGCCCGATGCCAACGCCTTCAACGCCCGGGTCGAACGCTTGTTTGTCGAGGCCGACCTGACCTCGCAATCCGAAATCCGGTTGCTTGAGATTCTGGCCCAGTCCGGCACCGCCTTTGCCGACACGCTATCCAGTTATCGCATGGTAATCTTCGTGCTGCTCGTCTTTGCCAGCGCCATGCTGATCGCGGCGCTGATTTTTCTGGTGATGCTCGTCCTGTTCAACCGCCGCATGGCCCAGATCGAGCGGACCGGAATTCAGGTCACATCGCTTCTGATCAGTCGTGAGGAGAACACGGTCTACCTCAACAACATGGACTTCAAACTGACCCCGGCCGCGATGGAGACGCTGTCGGTTCTGGCCGAATCCCGGTTGGATGATGAAGTTCTGTCCGGGGTGCAAATCGAGGCGATGATCTCGGGCAAGAATGCCGCCGATTGCGACGAAGCCGCAGGCGCCACCCGGATCAAACGACTGCGTGATGCCCTGGGCAATCAGATGGTCAGTGAGCTGCTGGTGAAGAACATCGCCAAAAAAGGCTATATGCTGTCGATAGAAAAAGACGTGATTCAGATGGTCTGAGGCCAGAGGGGTGCGGAAATACGGCTCCCGCCCCTTGGAAATCTACCCGCCAAGGCCCATCCTATAGGAACTGGCCAAGGGAGGTTACAGATGAACGTCCACGCCACTCCAGATGTCAAAGGCTATGGGATTTCCGTCGAACCCCTGCAGGGGCGGATCGCGATTTACCGCGGCGATATCCTTTTGGCCGAAAGTCACAATGCCAAGGTGATGTACGAAACACGGCTACCGCCGGCGATATACATCCCGCGCGACGACCTGTGTATTGAGCTTGGCCCCGAGACCGAGTTGCAGACCTTTTGCCCCTTCAAAGGCACCGCAACCTATCACGACATCAGCCTGCCCGAAGAGCGGCTGAACAACTCGATCTGGGCCTATGAGGACGCCTTTCCGGAAAGTGCGGCCATTCAGGGCCATATCGGGTTTATGCCGGATACGGCCACGAGGATCGATCTTGGCGCCAACCAACTGCGCCACCCCGATGACGGCAACATCAGCGGGCCTTTGATTGACTGGCTGATGCGCGGCGCCTCCGAGTTGGATACGCCCGACGGGTTTACCAAAGCGCTGGCTGAGAAAATGCTGGAACATGGCATCGCCATTCAGCGTCTCAGCATTCTGGTCTGGTCGCTGCACCCGCTGATTGCGGGCAAACACTATATCTGGGAAAAGGATGCGGCCGAGATATCGACCCATACCCCGACCTATGAAATCCACGACCATCCGGCCTTTACCAACAGCCCGCTGCGCCACGTCTCGAACGGATTGGGCGGGGTGCGCCAGCGCCTGAACAACGACAACCCGCATAACAGTTTTCCGATCATCGAAGACTTGCGGGCCAAAGGGGCCACGGATTATGTCGCCATGCCGCTGCCCTTTTCGGACGGGCGGATCAACGTTCTGACGTTGACCTGCGATCACCCGGATGGGTTCACCACGGAGAATCTGGGGCTGGTCTTCGAGTGTTCCTCGGTCATCGCCCGGTTTTATGAAGTCTTCATGCAGCGCGAAAATGCGCAGGTTCTGCTGGAGACCTATGTGGGCAAGCGCACGGGCGCGCGGGTACTGGGCGGTGAAATCCGTCGCGGTGATGGAGATGACATTGATGCCGCGATCATGTTCTGCGACCTGCGAAACTCGACAACGCTGGAAGAGCAGCTGGGCCGCAGCCGATATATCACCATTCTGAACTCTTTTTTCGAAACCGTGTCCGGCATCGTGCATGACCATGACGGGGAGGTTCTGAAATTCATCGGCGACGCGGTCCTCGCCGTATTCCCCGCCGGCGACAACCCGGCCCGCGCCCGTGCAAATGCGCAGCAATCAGCGGTCGAAATCGTCGGGAAACTGGCCGCGCTTCGCAATGAAGAGCGGGATCATCATTGCGATTGCTCGATCGGCGTTGCCTATGGTCGGGTGACCTATGGCAATGTCGGCTCGCGTGAGCGTTTGGATTTCACCGTGATCGGGCAGGCCGCCAATGTCGCCGCACGTTTGGGCGAATTTGGCAAGACCGTCGGCCATCGGATCGTGGTGTCACAGGATATCGAACCCGCATGTCAGCACGCTGTCCCGTTGGGTGCGGTGAAACTGCATAACGTGTCGCAACCGGTCGAATCCTTCGCGCTGCGCAGTCCCGCGGATGCCCTATTGGATGCCTGACCGACGCCGCTGGCCGGATCACCCGCCGCCAAGCAGGATCAAAGCAGTCTGAGCGGGCGAAATCGTGTTTTGCAGCGCTGCAATCTGGGTCCGCGCCAGGTAGGTGTCGGTCAGCGTCTCGACCGCCTCAGCGTCTGAGAATTGGGACAGGTTCGATGATCCGGTGGCACGCTGCAGACCGTCTTTGAACACGTCCAACTGTCGATCGATATCTAGTTGGGCGAAACTCGACGGCAACCCAAGCGTGGTCTCCATCATGCTCCGCAAGGGTGGTGATCCCATCAGGTCAAACCATTTTGTATCTTCGCTGCTGTCGGTCCCTGCGATTTCGGGTAATGCATGCTGGATGTAGAGTGCAATGCGCATGGTATCATCTTGCTGCCCAACCGAGATTTCGAAGCTGGCCACCAGATTGACCTCGGCAATCTTACGCATGTTGTTAATAAGGTTCGTTTTCGGAACTTCCCCGGGCCCAAACCCGAAGGCATCGGCCATATCGCGGTACCTTTTGTCGGCCAGACGATTGGACAGCGCATCGTCTGCCCGGGTCCCATCGGACAGAACCTTCTGGATGAAATACCGATTGTCCAGATCACCCTCCAGGCCAAAAGCCCCAAGGGCCACCTGCAACAGCCGCCTGTCCGATACCAAGTCTTCAGCGGAACGCATGTTGCCGATGTTTTCGAGAAAGTACTTCGTATCCCTCTCATTCACCGCGGAAGCAGAGTAGCTTTCAAGCTGCGCCTCGTAGGTGCGCTGCAAAAAGCGCCACCCAACGACCCCTCCTGTTGGCACGACCGGCTGAAAGATCATTGTTGATACGCCATCAGTCGTTCTTCGCGCGGCAGCAAAGAGCGAAGCGACTTGAGACACCTATAATATTGCTCGGACACCAGTGCTTCGGTCGCATCTGCCAGCACACGACGGCTGTCGGTGTCGGTAAACACCTGGCTCAACTCTTCTACCCGGCGCAGCAGCTGCTGGCGCGCCTGATCGGGTTCACTGTCACCGGACAACACCAACTGCGCGGCATAGCAGACGCGGCGTACCGGGGTGTTGGCCTCTTCCGGGTGAATCGCATCCCGCAAACGCAAGACATTGGCCTCAGGTGTCATGATCGAGAACCGGCTGCGGCGATCACCGTTTTCGATCACCACCCCGTTGATCAGAACGCGTTCCTTCGGGGCAAGTTTCAGAACCAGACCGCTCATCAGCTGCCCCTCATCTGGCGCAGCCCGCGCAGCACGGCCATGTTGATCTCGAGCAAGGGTTCCACCCCTGCCTTGTTCCCCAGAACCTGGCTGCTGTGATGTTCGGTGAATTCCGCCAGATAGAATATCCGTGCGCGCAGTTCATTCGGCAGCGCATTGTCCGTGTCTGAAACACCGGTCGCCAACACGGTCCACAAACGCCGGTTTTCATGCAAAGCCTGAACAAAACCGCTAAAATCCGCGCCCTTGCGCGATGCCGCCGCCTTCAGGCGATGCGTGATCTTTGATATCGCCTCGTATTCCGTATCCCGAGGGGTGCGGGTTGGTGCTGCTGATTGCGCGTAGGCATGTTGGGCGAGCATTTGCGGGGTCACTTGAAATCCTTCCAATTGTCCTTCTGGGGCGATCAGATCCTGGGCGCGTCAAGCGCGCCCCGGATAGGTTCCGGGTTAACGGAACAGCGACAGGATGGATTGCGGCGCCTGGTTCGCAATCGACAGCGATTGCGTCGCCAATTGCTGCTGCACCTGCAGCGCCTGCAAACGGGCCGAAGTCTCTTCCATATCGGCGTCAACCAGAGAGCCGATGCCGGATTTGAACGAGTCGGTCAGTTTCGACACAAAGTCCTGCTGCGTTTCGATCCGACCCTGCACCGAACCAAAGGCCGCGGCCGCATCGATCGAAGTGTCGATCAGCGTTTCAATGGTGCCCAGCGCAGCGGCTGCACCGGCATCCGAGGAGACGTCGATCGAGCTCAGCGCGCCAAGACCACCCGAACCGGCATTGGTAAACTGTGCCGAGATCGAAATATCCTGATCCGCGTCAGCACCCGCAGCGGCGGTACCGGTAGCAAACGAGATGGTATTCGGTGCGCCGGAAGAGTCATAGTCAGCCGCAAGGCCAGTGATCCCAAGCGCATCAATCTGGTTCTTGAGGCCGACCGCAACCAGAGCATCGGTGTAGTTTTCGTCATACGTACCCGACGGATCCAGATCGCTGTCCTGAATGGTGTAAGACACCTCTTGATCACCAACCCGGATCGACACGCTGTCACCCACCTCGAAGTTGTCGGTGGAGCTGTCGATGACGATGTCCCCGGTGCCCGTTGTGCGGTTCAGAGTGAATCCGGCGACATCGTTGTCCGTTGTCGCGTTGTCCGACCCGGCAAGGACGCCTTTCGCGGTATAGCCGCCAATGGACAGATCCTGGCTGGCAACAGAAATCGACGACGCGTTCACCGCACCCGTGTTGTCGCGATCCAACGAGGACAGGACCGAGACGGTACCCGCGGTGCCATCAACCAGGTTCAGACCATTGAACTGCGCAGCGCCAACAACAGATGCGATCTGGTCGCGAAGCGCAGTAACGTCATCGTTGATCTTGGACCGGTCAACGTTGTCTTCCTGCGCCGCAACGATCTTTTCCTTCATCTGCGTCAGCAGATCAGTCACGGTTTCCGAGGCGTTTCGTGCAACCGCAACGGTCGATTCACCCAGTGCAAGGCTGTCCTTGATGGCCTTGAAGCCCTTGACGTCCGACTCCATGACTTTGGAAATCGCCCAGACGGCCGAATTATCCTTGGCGGTCGCGACATCCTTACCGGTCGAGATCGCGTTCTGGGTCATTTCCAGGTTCTTGTTGACTGACTTCAGGGTTTGCAGCGCAACCATCGCGCCATTGTTCGTCAGAATGCTGGACATATTTGTCATCCTTTTTATGTTCGGGCGCGTTTCGCGCCGCTGCTTTCCCGCCTCATCGACGGGCATTCTGTCGTTCTGACCTGTGCGTCGTGCCCTGCGGCCTGCGCGCCACCTGCTGATCAGGTGCAACGCCACCTTTGACCGTGATCCCCTAACGGAGTGCTAAGACACCCGCCCCCAAAACCTAGGATTTGAATCAAACCGGTTCTTACGCGCGTTTCTCCAGCTTCGCGCGGGCGCGAACGGCGAATCCGTTACGCTGACCCGAGGCGTCGTAAGTGCTGAATTCCTGCCGTACGCGCCGCAATTCAGACATCCGGTCAGCCACCGCGCGAATCCCCTCAGCCGCGCTGTTGAGAAGGGCCTGATTGCGCTCGACCTTCCTCTGAACCCGGATCAGATCTTCGGTTTCGAAAACTTTCAGATCGTTGATGACACCGATCAGTTGCTCCTTTTCGGGCGTCAACTGGTCCAGTGCGTCCAGATTTCCCTGCGCCAGCGCGGCGCGTTCGGTTTCCAGCAGGTCTTCGAGTGCCTTGATCGGGTCATTGCCCATCCGTTTTCTCCATCATTGCGTTGAACAGAATCTCGGACAGGCCGAAGCCACCGGACCGCGCCATTTGTTGTGCTTGCTGCTGAACAAGGAACGAGGCGAATTGATCCTCGCCGGCACCGCCACCAAAGCTCTGGCGCGCTTCGCCCAGGCCCGCTGATTTCAGCATCTCAGTCAGAAATGCCGCCTCAAGCTCAACAGATGCAGCCCTGAGTTTTTGTGAAATCGCCGTGTTTCCCACCTTGGGTGCGCTCACTGGAATCGTCATCGGATTCTCCGAAAATTGCTTCGAACTTTCCCGATCAAAGAGGAAAGCGGTTAAAATAAACGTAACTTCCTGAGGGCAAGCTGCCGGACAGATAAACGGAGTCGCAGCCACATGCCCAACCCGCTGACCCTGATTACAACGGCATCCTCAAGCGGTGCCAAACCGGATGCCCCCCGGGGGAAAGATGCCGAGTCGAAAATTGGCTTCGCTTTTGAGAAAGCGATGGAAGAAGAGGCCGGGCTGCAGGATGTGGACAAGGAAGCCGAGATCACGGTCACAGATCAGGTTGCGCTTCCCGATCCGTCTGACGGCGACGTCCAAGAAGCCGCACGCCCTTCCGATCCTCAGGTGCCCGCTGAAGAGAATACGGATCCGCCAGAGATTGGGTTGATTCGAACACCCGACGTGCCGGTTGGCGTTGAAGTCGAACATTCTGAGCGGGTCCCCGATAGGGTCCTGCCCGGTGAATCGGTACGCGCAGATTCACAGCTCGCTTCAACGCGGGGCGCCACCGTTTTGCCGCCTGATCCACCGAAAGCGGCGTCGCAGGCGGACGGATCAAAGCCCGCCGAACCCGTCGAAAATGATGTCACAAGACACCAACCGAAAGCAGAACAAAGCGTAGCAGCGCAGCCTCAGATTGTTGTCTCGGTCATGGAAGCAATCACCCGGAATCGTCAGCAAGAGCCTTTACTCAAGACACCCATCGCTGAGCCCACGGCATTGCCCTCGAACCAGCCGATGCAAGCTGCAATGCCGTCCACATCCGTCCCCGTTCCGCAGGTCGCCTTGCCCAAGTTGAACGGAGCAGAAGAATCCGTTGGTCCGGAGGCTGACCTCCTCGATCTTCCACCTTTGCGCGAGGCTGCGGTCTCTCACGCATTGCGCGATAGCACACCCGCCATGCCCCTGCCTCCCGCGCGGACCGAGACCGCCCGAGCGATTGCCAGTCAGATGGCGGCGGTCATATCCGCGAAACCCGGCGCAGGCGGGGTGGAAATCGCGCTGAACCCCGAAGAACTTGGGCGCGTCTCGATCACGCTCAATGGCCGCGACGACGGGATGCATATGATGATCATGGCCGAACGGCCGGAAACGCTCGACCTTATGCGCCGCCATATCGCGATTCTGTCAGCCGAGTTCGAAAAGCTGGGATATGACGGGTTATCTCTGGATTTTGGATCGTCCGGCGACACCTCGACCGAGCGCGAACAGCCGGATTCTGAGCCGTTTTTCAACACAACTGAACCCGCAAGCGGCAGTGATTCCACCGCGCGCCCGATACAGATTGGCCCCGATCAGGGCCTAGATATGAGAGTCTGACCCATGATCCCAGCCTTAAACGCGACAACCACCTCTCCGGCAGCGACCGGAATCCCCTCGCAAAACTCTACGCTGACGTCGGATTTCGAGACTTTCCTGCGCATGTTGACGGCACAAGCGCGCAATCAAGACCCGCTGGAGCCGTTGGATTCGTCAGAATACGCCTCGCAATTGGCCCAGTTTTCGATGGTGGAACAACAGGTCAAAGCGAATGAGCTTTTGTCGGCGCTGGCCCAGTCGCTGGGATCCGTCAATCTGGAGCAACTCGGCAGTTGGGTCGGAATGGATGTACAGACAACCGCCCCGTTTCGATTTGAGGCCGCACCCGTCACACTTTCAGCGCGGGCCGAGGCCACAGCGGATCGTGCAGAGTTGGTCATCCAGGACGGACAGGGCGCAGTGGTCGACCGTGTCGCTGTCCCGCTCGACCGGACCGAGTTCGTATGGGCCGGTGTGGACAGCACTGGAAACCCCTTCCCGGCGGGCAATTATTCGGCCGCGCTCGAAAGCTTCAAGGACGGACGAAGGCTCAGCAGCACCCCCGCCGCCGCCTTCAGCCGGGTGGTCGAGGCGCAGATCAACGACGGCGGCATCATGTTGAAACTGGACAGCGGCGCCGAGGTTGCAGTCGAAACGGTTTCGCAAATCCGCACAGGCGCTTGATCTGATCCTTCGGGCGCGCCAAAGCTGGGCGCACCGCGATTCGCCCGAAGAACTGGTAACGCTCCTGTCTGATCACACCGCCCCACCATCCGAGCTTGTGAAACAGCTCATCGCCCGCAAGCTGATCGAGCCGGATGACCGGTTCGAAGTGCTTTATGGTGGGCGCACCAATCAGGTTTGGAAAGTGCTGTCCGGTGACACCGGTGCGGTGCTCAAGCTTTATCGCGCGCAATTCCGCAATCCGCTTTTTCGCAATGATGCGAAGCTCGAGGCCGCCTGCCTGCAGGCGCTCGGGGATACCGGGTTCGTTCCAAAACTGCGGGCCACCGGTGCGTTCGGCCCGTCAAACTGGGTCTATTATGACCACGCCCCGGGCTCTCCGTGGCGTGATGGAGTCGAAGGGGTTGCTCGATTGCTGCAGCACCTGCACCAGCGATCTGTCAAACTGGACGCTCCGCCGGGCTGTAACGGAAGCGACGATCTGGATCGGCATGCTCAACAAATACTGGCCCAGTGCCTCTCAGACAAAGCGGACCGATTGCGGGCCATGCGCCCTTGGCAAGACGTCGCCCCCCTGCCCAAACGATCTCTGATCCATGGCGATCCGGTCGCTGGCAATATTCTGCAAGCCGATAACGGCATGACCCTGATCGACTGGCAGTGCCCCGCCTGGGGTGACCCGTGCGAGGATCTGGCCATGTTTCTGTCACCCGCGATGCAGCAGCTATATCGCGGGGCACCTCTGGCGCCGACGGAAGAGGCGCAGTTCCTTGCGGCTTATGGCGACCCGCACATCATCCGGCGTTATCGCACACTGCAACCTTGGTACGCCTGGCGCATGGCGGCTTATTGCCTTTGGCGCGCCGAGAACGGAGCTCCGGATTACGCCAGAGGGTACGAACTGGAAATCGCAACTTTATAGATCTGCCAGCCCCAACAAAGCATAGGCCGGCGGCATCACCGCACGGCGCCACCGACCGAAAGGAAAGCGGCGGGGAATACGAGCCATCGGACCGGGCAAACCGGGCCCCTGCCCCAAAACCATCCGGGCCAGCGCGCGCCCGCAATAGGTGCCCATAGCGACGCCATTGCCGTGATAGGCAAATCCGGCGTAAAGCCCGGGATGCCCCGGCACCGGCCCGGCAAAAGGGACGAGATCGCGGGACAGACATACCATGCCGGACCACACATGCGTGGCCTCGACGCCTGCCCAAGCCGGAAAAATCTTTCTGAAATCACGCAACAGCTTTTGTCGGATGACCGCTTCGGCCCGGGGGGAGGACAGCAACCCGCCACGCATTCCAAACAAGAAACGCCGATCCGGCATCAGGCGGAAATAGTGCAGCAAATTGCGCGTGTCATAGGCCATCTGACCCGAACACCATCCCTGTGCCTGCAACTCAGCCTCGGACAGGGCGCGCGTCACCAACACCGTGGATTGCGCAGGCATATAGCGCGCAGCCATCCAGGGCGGCAGGTCGTCGCTGGAATACCCGTTGGTGCAGATCAGTACGCTGGCGGCACGCACGACACCGGATCGGGTCGTCAGGTGATGACCGTTTGCGGTTTTCTCAATCCGCAGGACCGGGCTGTGTTGATACAGGTTTGCACCGGCCTGATGCGCCGCCGCCGCCAGACCGAACAGGTATTTTCGCGGATTGAGACCAAAGCCGATCGGGCTTGTATAGCCGCCGAAGAACCGCCCCCCAAGCCCGAGAGCCGTCAGTTCATCCCGCTCGTGCAACTGACCGGTCCCGTCATCTTCACGCCGCAACTTCTCCATCGCGCGAGGTGAATGGGCCAGACGGGTTTCGCCGTTGGAATGCGTATCGGCCTCAATATCAAGTCGCGACAACAGGTCAGCCACCAGTGACACGGCGTCTGTTTCCGCTTGGTGATAGGCCTGCGCTTCGGTGGCTCCGTACCGGCGGGACAAGGCCGCGTTGCTCAGCTTCGAACCGCCTAAACAGCAAAACCCGCCATTACGACCCGAAGCGCCCCAACCGGGGTTTTCTGCTTCGAGAACGGCGACCGAGACGCCCGCCTCGGCCAGATGCAATGCCGCCGAAAGACCGGTGAAGCCGCCGCCGATGATTGCGACATCGACGCCAAGATCACCATCCAGAACAGGCCAGTCCGGGGCAGCTGTGGTTTCATCCCACCAACACCCCGCGCGGGGCGCGGGGCCGTAGGCATATTCAGGAAATATCCGTTTCATTCAGCCCGCGCAGCGGCCATTTCTTCCTGCTTTTGACGCATCATCGCCCGTTTCGTGACCAGTGAGGCGGTGATGACCCCTACCGTGACGACCGCGATCATCAGCGTCGACAGCGCGTTGATCTCTGGGCTGACACCCAACCGAACCGCCGAGAATATCTTGATCGGCAGGGTCGTCGCCGAAGGTCCCGAGGTGAAGGACGCAATCACCAGATCGTCCAGCGACAGGGTGAAGGCCAGCAACCAGCCCGAAATCACCGCAGGCGCAATGATCGGCAGTGTTACCAATCGGAATGCCTGTGCTGGTGAGCAACCCAGATCCAGCGCCGCTTCTTCCAGCGATTGATCGAATGTCACGAGGCGCGAGGATACGACGACCGAGACAAAGCACATCGAAAAGGTGGTATGCGCCAACACGATTGTCAGAATGCCCCGGTCTAGCCCGATACCGATAAACAGCAGCAGCAGCGACAGACCGGTGATCACCTCGGGCATCACCAGCGGGGCATAGATCATGCCGGAAAACAACGTCCGGCCAAAGAACCGCCCGCCGCGCACCAGAACATAGGCTGCTGCCGTGCCCAGAATGGTAGCCAGAGTGGATGAGAACACCGCCACCCGTATGGTGACCCATGCCGCATCAAGGAAAGCCTGATTCTGCACCAGTTCTCCGTACCATTTGGTCGAAAATCCGGCCCAGACCGTCACCAGCTTGCTTTCGTTGAAACTGAAAATGATCAGGATGATCATCGGGATATAGAGGAACGCAAAGCCCAGAGTCAGCGAGACCGCGTTGAACCAGCTCAGCCTGTTCATTGATCCGCCTCCGCCTGTTTCTGCTGATTGCGCTGGAACAGCACAATCGGAATGACGAGGATCAGCAGCAGCACTACGGCCACGGCGCTGGCCACGGGCCAGTCGCGGTTCGAGAAGAACTCTTCCCACAACACCTTACCGATCATCAGCGTGCCCGAGCCGCCGAGCAGCGAGGGGATCACGAATTCACCGATCACCGGGATCATCACCAGAAAACAGCCCGCGATGATACCGGGGCGCGACAGCGGGATGGTGATCAGCCAGAAGGCCATCAGGCGGGAACAACCCAGATCCTCGGCCGCTTCGATCAGCGATCCATCCATCCGTTCGAGCGCCGAGTAGATCGGCAGGATCATGAAAGGCAGATAGGTATAAACAATGCCGATATAGACTGCGGTATTTGTGTTCAGGATGGTCAGCGGGGTCGAGATAATGCCGGTCCATAGCAGGATCTGGTTCAGATATCCTTCGTTGCTGAGGATACCCATCCACGCATAGACACGGATCAGGAACGAGGTCCAGAACGGCAGGATCACCAGCATCATCAGCGTGGGCCGCCACTCTTCCGGTGCACGCGCCATCGCGTAGGCGATGGGATAACCGACCAGAAGGGTCAGGATGGTTGAAATCAGGGCGATCTTGACGCTGGACAGATAGGCCTTCCAATACAGATCATCCTCGGTCAACCAGACGAAATTCTCCAGATCAAGCTGGCCGAAGAACTCTTTGACCCCTGCCCAGCCCGCAGACAAATCCAGTGTCGGGGTATAGGGCGGGATCGCCAGAGCGGTGTCCGACAGCGATATCTTGAGAACGATCAGGAACGGCACCAGAAACAGTGCCAGCAGCCAGACATAGGGAATGGCAATCAGGACGGCGCGGCGCATCAGTTTTGCAGCAGAACCGCGGCGGTGGCCGTCCAGGACAGCCAGACCGGGTCTTCCCAGGTAAAGGACCGGCGCGAGATACGACGGGTATTCGCCGTTTGCGCCTTGATGATCGTGCCATTGGGCAATTCGACATGATAGGTGGACAGATTGCCCAGATAGGCGATGTCATGCACCTTGCCCTGAATGGCGTTGATTGCATCCGCCGGGCGTTCGGCGGATATGGCCACCTTCTCGGGCCGGATGGCCAGATGGCAGCCTTGACCATTTGTCAGGCTGGTTGCAGAGGTCGCCGTCAACGGTGGTTGCCCCTCGGCCCAGTCGATCTGATAACTCTCATCACCCTGCGCGGTTGCACGGCCTTCGATGATATTCACATCTCCTATGAAATCAGCCACGTAGACCGAGTTTGGGGTTTCATAGATTCGGTCCGGCGTCGCCACTTGCATCAGCTTGCCCTGATCCATGACGGCGACGCGGCTGGCGACGGTCATGGCCTCTTCCTGATCATGGGTTACGATCACGAAGGTGGTGCCGGTCTTTTCCTGAATGTCCATCAATTCGAACTGCGTATCCTGCCGCAGTTTCTTGTCCAACGCACCCAGCGGCTCGTCCAGCAGCAACAGTTTCGGGGCCTTGGCCAGAGACCGGGCCAGTGCCACACGCTGTCTCTGCCCGCCTGAGATCTGGTGGGGCTTGCGCCGCGCGAATTGTTCCAGCCGGGTCAGGCGCAGCATCTCTTCGACCCGGTCGTTGAGGTCCTGTTTAGGCATTTTATCGCGGCGCAGTCCAAAGGCGATGTTTTCCCAGATGCTCAGATGAGGGAACAGCGCGTAGGACTGGAACATCATGTTCACCGCACGCTTGTTCGGCGGAATCGGGTCGATATCCTGCCCACCCAAAAGGATATGACCCTCGGTCGGGGTTTCAAACCCGGCGAGCATTCGCATCATCGTGGTCTTGCCACAGCCCGACGGGCCGAGCAGGGCAAAAAATTCCCGTTCGTAGATATCCAGCGACAGATTGTCGATTGCGGTGAACGCGCCAAAGCGCTTGGTCACGTTCTGGAACTGGATCAGAGGTTTCGCCTGCGGGTCATCCCACGGCTCAAAAACGTCAGAGTTCAAAGCGGCCCCCGTTTGTCGGACTGGACAGAAAAGGGCGCAAGACGGTGCCTCCGTCTTGCGCTGTCGTCAGATCAGGTGCCTGATTTCACTTTGGTCCACAGTCGGGTCACGACCCGTTGCGTCTTTGGCGGATATGGCGTGGTGATATAGGTGTTCTCCATGGTCGCCGCGTCCGGATAAATTGCCGGGTCGCCGATCACGTCTTCCTCAAGAAACTCTTGCGAGGCCTTGTTGCCATTGGCGTAGTACACATAATTCGACGCAGCAGCCATGTTGTTGGCATCCATGATGAAGTTCAGGAACTGGTGCGCCCCTTCCGGGTTCGGCGCATCCGCAGGAATTGCCATCTGGTCGAACCACATCAAAGAGCCCTCGGCGAACGGATGATATTCAATCTCCACGCCGTTATCCGCTTCGGCCGCACGATCGCGGGCCTGCAGAATGTCACCGGACCATCCGACCGCCACACAGATATCACCGTTTGCCAGAGCGTTGATGTATTCCGAACTGTGGAATTTCTGGATGTGCGGACGCACAGCTGTCAGCACCTCTTCGGTTTTGGCAATCACATCCTTGTCGTGGCTGTCCGGGTTCTCACCGATGTACTGCAATACCATCGGGATGATCTCGGATGGTGCGTCCAGGAAATGCACACCACAGGCAGCCAGCTTTTCCATATTCTCGGGCTTCAGAACCAGGTCCATGCTGTTCAGCGCAGCATCATCGCCCAGCACCTCTTTGACCTTGTCGACATTCACACCAAGACCCGTTGTGCCCCACATATAGTTGATCGAATAGGCATTGTCCGGGTCATAACCAACTGTGCGTTCCTGTATGACGTCCCACAGATTCCCGGCGTTGGTCAGCGCCGACTGGTCCAGTTGCTGAAAAGCTCCGGCCTGAATCTGACGCTGCAGGAATGTGCCCGATGGCACCACAACATCATAACCCGACCCGCCGGCCAGCATCTTGGTTTCCAGAACCTCATTGCTGTCGAACACGTCATAGATCAGGGTCAGCCCTGTTTCTTCTTCGAATTTGGTCAGCAGTTCTTCGTCGATATAGTCTGACCAGTTATAGACACGCACTTCCTCAGCAAATGCCGCCGTTGTTACCAATGCGACGATCGCTGTCATCCCCAGCGTTTTCAGTTTCATAGTTCTCTCCCTGAAAGTATGCGGCTATTTTCCCGTTTTTTTGGATTTGATCAAGTTTTGCGTTTTGTCCCCGTCTGACTTATAGTCTCAGTAGGCAAATATTGTGGCAAGCCGCAGGCACGCGGATCGGGGCAAACCTTTTGGATTTGATCAAAAATAAAGCAAATGCAGTTCTTTCAGACAGCGAAAAGCGCCCTGCGCATGAGCAGGTCTATCACACACTGAAATCACAGATCCTGTTTGGCGACATGGTGCCCGGACAGCCGGTTACGATCCAGGGACTCACTGATTCGCTGGGCGTCGGCATGACCCCGGTACGCGAGGCGATCAGGCGGTTGATCTCGGACGGTGCATTGATCTTCCAGGGCAATCGGCGCGTCAGTGTCCCACTGTTGACCTCAGGTGATATCGAGCAGATGATATTCGCCAGAATATCAATAGAAACAGAGCTTTCCAGACGTGCGGCCGACAAGATTCCTACAGCAGAGATCGACCAACTGGAACGCATAGACCAACGATTGGACCGCATGATAGCGGATGGCGATGTCGGCGGGTATCTCCGGCTGAACCACGCATTTCACCAGGCGCTTTATGATCATGCCGAGGCCCCGATCCTTGTCGATCTGGCGGAACGGCTATGGCTTCGATTCGGGCCTTCCTTGCGCATCGTTTGCGGACGTTTCGGAACGCAGAGCCTGCCGGACAGGCACAAGGACATCATCACTGCGCTGCGTGAACGCAATGCGGAACAAGCCGCTATTGCGACCGCGCAGGACATCGAACAAGGCATGATGATGATGGGGGATGCCCTGAAATCCGTTTAGAGAACGGTGATTCGATTGACAGCGAAAAATTTGATCATATTCTGTACGGCGACCCCGCTTGCAGGAGAATCCCGGATGTCCACCATCACCAATCACATGCCAACTGCCGCGCTACAGGCGTTGGATGCGGCACACCATCTGCATCCGTTTTCGACCAATAGCGATCTGGAAACCGAAGGGGTGCGCGTGATCACCCGCGCCAAAGGCGTCTATCTGACTGACAGCGAAGGGCACGACATTCTGGACGGAATGGCCGGGCTGTGGTGCGTCAATATCGGCTATGGCCGTGATGAACTGGCCAATGTCGCCGCGCGCCAGATGCGCGAACTTCCGTTCTACAACACGTTCTTCAAGACCACCCATGTGCCTGCAATCGCTCTGGCCGCGAAACTGGCCGAGCTTGCGCCGGGGGATCTGAACCATGTGTTTTTCGCCGGGGGCGGGTCCGAGGCGAATGACACCAACATCCGTCTTGTCCGCACCTATTGGGCCGAAAAGGGCCAGCCGGACAAGAACATCATCATCAGCCGCCACAACGCCTATCACGGCTCAACCGTCGGCTCGGCCTCGCTGGGCGGTATGGCCGGAATGCATGCGCAGGGCGGCATTCCGATCCCGAACATCCATCACATCAACCAGCCGAACTGGTGGTCCGAAGGCGGCGACGTGAACCCGGAAGAGTTCGGTCTAGCCCGTGCGCGTGAACTGGAAGAAGCGATTCAGGAACTGGGCGAGGATCGCGTTGCCGCCTTCATCGCGGAACCGGTACAGGGTGCAGGCGGCGTCATCGTGGCGCCCGACACCTACTGGCCCGAGATTCAGCGCATCTGCGACAAGTATGATATCCTGCTAATCGCGGATGAGGTGATCTGCGGTTTTGGCCGCACCGGCAACTGGTTCGGCTCGCAAACTGTTGGAATCAAGCCGCATATCATGACCATCGCCAAGGGCCTCAGCTCGGGCTATGCGCCGATTGGCGGGTCGATTGTGTGTGATGAAGTGGCCAAGGTCATCAGCGCCACCGAGTTCAACCATGGCTATACCTATTCGGGCCACCCTGTCGCGGCAGCGGTGGCGCTCGAGAATCTGCGCATTCTGGAAGAAGAGAAGATCATCGATCATGTACGCGATGTGGCCGCCCCCTATCTGAAAGAGAAATGGGAGGCGCTGACCGATCATCCGTTGGTGGGTGAGGCAAAAATCGTGGGCATGATGGGCTCGATCGCGCTGACCCCCGACAAGGCGAGCCGCGCCAAATTCGCGTCCGAGTCCGGCACGGTCGGCTACATCTGCCGTGACCACTGCTTTGCCAACAATCTGATCATGCGTCATGTCGGCGACCGCATGATCATCTCTCCGCCTCTGGTCATGACGCCCGAGGATATCGACGAGATGTTCGTGCGCATCCATAAATCGCTTGATGAGGCTCTGGTGGAGATCACCGAAAAAGGCTTGATGAAAGCCGCGTCCTAAGGTGTTCGGGCGGCCTCCTTGGCCGCCCGGGTCTTCACCGCATCCGCTCCAGCAAGCTTAGCGAGGGGTAGCCATCCGGCACCAGCCCCTGCGCCATCTGAAAGGCCCGCACCGCGTTGATCGTGTTGGGGCCGGTGCGTCCATCGATGCCCTGCGTGTCGAACCCGGCTTTGGTCAGGCGCTTTTGCAGTTCCTTGCGTTCGGTAAAGCTCAGCACCCGGTCGCCGCGCGGCCACCCCGCCTGAAACGGCGCGCCACCCGCCAGCCGGTCGGACAGGTGACCGATGCCGATCACATAGGCATCGGCGCCGTTATAGGCCTCGATCACCTTGAAATTGTCGAAGATCATCAGGGCCACGCCGCGCCCACCCGCAGGCAACAGGATCGATCCCGGGCCGTGATCCGGTACCGCAACGCCATCGCGGGCCACGACACCCAATTCTGCCCAATCCGATGGCAAGGCCTTATGATCCCGCCGCGCCAGCGCGTAATCGAAACCATCCGGCAACCGGACCTCGACGCCCCATGGCTGCCCTTTGGTCCAGCCATGCCGCGCCAGATAGGCGGCGGCCGAGGCCAGCGCGTCGGTTGGGTCGTCCGACCAGATATCACGGCGTCTGTCGCCATCGAAATCGACCGCATAATCCAGAAACGAGGTCGGCATGAACTGCGTATGCCCCATCGCCCCGGCCCAGCTTCCAATCATGTTTTCCGGGCGGACATCTCCGGCTTGCACGATCTGCAGCGCCGCAATCAGTTGCGTTTCGAAAAAGGTCGCCCGCCTTCCGTCAAAGGCCAGCGTTGCCAGCGACCGGATCGTCTGATTGCTGCCCCGAAATGTTCCAAAGGACGTTTCCAGCCCCCAAATCGCGGTCACCACCTCTTTTTCGACGCCATATTGCACCTCGATCCGGGTCAGTGTGTCCCGGTGCCGCTCCAGCCCCGCGCGCCCGTTTGAGACCCGCGTGTCCGAGACGGCGGCATCCAGATACTCCCAGATCGGCTTGGAAAACTCGGCCTGATTGCGGTCGCGCCGAATGACCTCCTTGTCATAGCTGAGGCCCGCAAATGCCTGATCCAGTGTCGCGTCCGAGATACCCTGTGCCATCGCCCGTTCGCGAAACGCACCCAGCCATGCCTGAAACCGCGCGTTGCCCTCAGCCGACACGGGTTGAACCTTTGCTTCGGGCCGCACCACCGGCCGGATTGAAACCATCACATCCGCCGAGGCCAGCTGCATGTTTTCGACCTGAGGTCGGGCCAAAGGCCATGTTGAATTGTCTGATATATCCGCCTGCACTATGGATGCCCATAATGCGGCGGTCATGACGCCACCTATGCATTTATGCATTCCGTTTTTCCTGATTACTGCTCGGTGCTGATGATAGCGCAGAATGGGCGTTTCACAAAGTGCTCAGGACCCGGTTTCGTGATCCTTTGCCTCATGCTGGGCGCGGATGCGGGCGATGGCGTCCCGCAGCAATGGCACCCGGTTGGGGCGAAAGCTCTCTTCGGTCACGGTCATGTCCTGCATCCGGTCCAGCCGGAACACCCGGAAATCCTGCCGCAGATGGCACCACGACAGCAGAACACTGGCGCGATCCATGTAAACGATGCTCAGCGGATTGACCCGGCGGCGGGTGTCATCGCCCTTCGCATCCGTATAGGCGAACTCGACCGCGCGCTCGTCCCATGCGGCCTGACGCAAGGCGGCGACCTCAATTGTTGGGATGGCCGGTCGGTCAAACCGCGTGGCGGTCAGAACAGCGTGGCTCAGCCGATGCGACTGGCGCTGTGGCAAGCGCCCTTGCAGCTTGCGCAGCGCCTCACTGGCGGCATCGGACAGCGCCGGGTCGCCGATCAGTTGCACCTCGCGCAGGCCCAGAACCAGCGCTTCAAGCTCGTCATTTGTGAACCCCAGCGGTGGCAGGGTGGCGTCTTCTATCAGGGTAAAGCCAAACCCAGCCTCACCGTCAATCACCGCACCCAAAGCGCGCAGAGCGTCGATATCGCGATGGATGGTGCGCGCTGAGACACCCAGATCCTGCGCCAACTGGACGGACGTTCTGGGCGACGGGCCAGATCGCAAAGCTTGCATCAATTGGAACAGACGGGCGGTACGGGACATGGTGAGAGTTAACCTAACCCTGATGACGAAATCTGTCATCAGGGGATCGTATCCATCACGTGACGCAAGATGGAGATCACCATGCTGACCCTACTCACCTTCCCTTCCGCCTTTGGCCAGTTCAGCGCCAGCCCGTTCTGTGTGAAAACCGCGCTCATGCTGCAACGCTCGGGGCAACGCTGGGCGCGGTCCGACATGCTGGACCCCCGCAAGATGCCGCATCAGAAGCTGCCGGTTCTGCGCACGCCCGAGCGTTTGGTGCCCGACAGCGACCTGATCCGCGACTGGCTTGAGGCGCAGGGGATCGATTTCGACACTGGCCTCAGTGACGTACAAAAGGCGCAGTCCCGCGCGCTGATCCGGCTGGCCGAAGAGCATCTGTATTTCCATATCGTGCAGGACCGCTGGGCCAACGATCAGGTCTGGCCGATCCTGCGGGACACGTTTTTCACCACGATCCCGGCGCTGATCCGCAAGCCCGTTTCAAATTCGATCCGCAAGTCGGTCCTCAAAGGGTTGTCCTTTCAGGGCGTTTCCCGATTTTCACCCGCCGAACGGCAAGACAGGCTGGAGCGCGACCTCGAAGCGATCTCGGCCTATCTGTGGCAATCCCCCTATCTGATGAGCGACGCGCCGACCTCGGCGGATATGAGCGTCGGCCCCATGCTGGCGGCAATGCGCGCCACGCCAGCCGACACCCCGCTGACCCGACGGATCAAACAGGATAAGCTGCTGAACAGCTATGTAGACCGGATGGAGCAGGCGATCCCGCTATGACGCCGTTTGACGACCCCAAAGTGGCCGCCGCCTTTGACGCGCTGCCGGAGGACAGCCGCGCAGGTGCTTTGACCCTGCGCGCGCTCATCTTCGAGACCGCCGCATCCCTGCCCCGCGCCCAACCGCTGAGCGAGGAACTGCGCTGGGGCCAGCCCGCCTATCTGGCACCCAAAGGTTCAACGATCCGGTTGGGCGGCCACAAATCTGCGTCCTTCGCCCTGTTCGTGCACTGCCAGAGCCGCCTGATGGGCGATTTCACCTCGGCCTTTCCGGGTGAGGACCGGATTGACGGAAACCGCGCGGTGCTGTTTGACGACTCTGCGCAGATCGACCCGACCCGTCATGGCTGGCTGATTGCCCGGGCCCTGACCTATCACCTCTGACGGCGCTTACGCTCGATCTTTCGCTTGATCTTGTCCTTCTTGCGCTTGGTGCTGACAGCCTTGCGCCGCGAGCTCCGCTTGGCGGGGCCGCGCCCGCGTGGAAGCGCCTGATCGTCGATGGACAGCAGCTCAAGTTCCAGCCCGCCGGTGACCGGTGTCGCCTCGGTCAGCCGCACGGTGACACGCTGACCGATGGCAATGATCAGGCCCGTGTCCGAGCCCATCAGCGTTCCCGCCTCGCGGTCGAAATGGAAGAATTCCCGCCCCAGAGATCGCACGGGCACCAGCCCATCCGCGCCGGTTTCGTCCATCTTCACGAAGGCGCCAAACCGGGCGATGCCGCTGATCCGGCCCGAGAATTCATTGCCCACCCGCTCGCTGAGATACGCAGCCAGATAGCGGTCGGTGGTGTCACGCTCGGCCATCATCGAGCGGCGCTCCGTATCCGAGATATGGGTGGCGGTTTCCTCCAACCGCGCGATTTCATCCTCGGTCAGCCCGTCCTTGCCCCAGCCATGGGCCGAGATCAGAGCGCGATGCACGATCAGGTCGGCATAGCGCCGGATGGGCGAGGTGAAATGCGCATAGTTTCGCAGCGCCAGACCGAAATGGCCGAAATTTTCGGGGTTGTAATAGGCCTGCGCCATCGACCGCAGGGTGGTCAGGTTGATCAGTTCCGCATCCTCGGTCCCGGCGGCGGCGTTCAGCAGCGCGTTCAGGTGCCGGGTCTGCAACACCTGCCCCTTGGCCAGATTCAGCCCTGCCGCCTGCGCCGTTTCCCGCAGGCTTTCCAGCTTCTCGGGCGCGGGTTCTTCGTGCACGCGGAACAGCAGCGGGCGGCGTTTGGCGATCAAGGTTTCGGCGGCGGCGACATTGGCAAGGATCATGAACTCCTCAATCAGCTTATGCGCATCCAGCCGGTCGCGGAAGGCGACACTGGTCACTTCACCGGTGTCGGACAGCACGATCTTGCGTTCGGGCAGGTCCAACTCCAGCGGCTGCCGCACCGCGCGCGCCTTTTTCAGCGCGGCGTAGGCTGCGTAGAGCGGTTTCAGCACCGTCTCCAGCAAAGGCCCGGTGCGGTCGTTGGGCGTGCCGTTGATGGCCTCCTGCACCTCGGCATAGTTCAGCGACGCGGCAGAGCGCATCAGGCCACGCACAAAACGATGGCCGATCTTGTTGCCCTCTGAGTCGATCTGCATTCGGACAGCGATACAGGCGCGCGGAACGCCTTCGTGCAACGAGCAAAGGTCACCCGACAGACGATCCGGCAGCATCGGCACCACGCGGTCGGGGAAATAGCTGGAATTGCCCCGCTTACGCGCCTCACGGTCCAGTGCGGTGCCGGGCTGTACATAGGCGGCGACATCGGCGATGGCGACCCAGATCACATGGCCGCCAGGGTTCTTGGGATCGTCATCCGCATGAGCATAGCAGGCATCGTCATGATCGCGCGCATCGGACGGGTCGATGGTCAGCAGCGGCATGTCCCGCAGGTCTTCGCGCCCTTTCAGACCAACGGGTTTGGCCTTGTCGGCCTCGTCAATCACCTTGTCGGGGAAGTCGTCGGGGATGCCGTGCTGGTGGATCGCAATCAGCGAGACCGCCTTGGGCGCGGTCGGATCACCCAGCCGTTCGACAATACGCGCGCGCGGCAGGCCCATGCGGTTCTTCGGTCCGGCCTGTTCGGCCTCGACCAGCTCGCCGTCTTTGGCGCCCAGAACGGCCCCGTCCGCGACCAGCCATTCGGTGGACCCGGCCTTGTCGATGGGCACAATCCGCCCGCCCTCGGCCCCTTTGCGGAAGATACCGACGATCTTGCGCGGGTTGGTGCCGATGCGGCGGATCAGGCGGGCCTCGTAATTGTGGTCTTCTTCATGCACCACAGTCAGGCGGGCCAGAATGCGGTCGCCCTCACCCAGCGCAGGATCGCTGGCGCGGGCGACGATCAGGACGGCGGGCTCGACCCCCTCGCCATGCCATTCCAGCGGGCGGGCGAACAGGTCGCCATCGGCGTTCGGCGCCTTCACTTGCAGCACACTGACCGGCGGCAAACGATCCGGGTCACGATAGCTGCGCTTGCGCTTTTCCAGATGTCCTTCGGCCTCAAGTTCCTTAAGGATACGCTTCAGATCAATCCGATCCGCACCCTTGATGCCAAAGGCCTTGGCGATATCGCGTTTCGAGGTCAGGGTGGGGTTCGCCGAGATCCAGTCCAGGACCTCCTGCTTGGTGGGGATGCGAGTCATATCTTCGGCCTAGCATGGGTATGCGACCGCGTCATGACCAAAAAGCGCTCAGGGGGTCAGATCGGCCACTGTGTCAACGTCGCGCAGATGGTCCAGCAGCTCTACGCGGCAACCGGGGATCGAGGCCAGCGTATCGGCCAGTGCATGTTCGGTCGACCAGCGGACTTTTTTGAACAAACCCAACGGCAACGCACCATAGCGCTGCGCGCCGACGAGCCAGTATCCGCCATCCGGCGCTGGACCGAACACCATCTGCGACCGGCCCAGCGAGGTGAAAGCCTGCGCGATATGGCTGCGGGTGATGCCGGGAATATCCGCCCCGATCAGGCAAACCGGCCCTTTCGGCATCCCGCGCAGCATCCTGCCCATGCGGTCGCCCAGATCGCCGCGCCCCTGCGGCGCGCGCGGCAGGTCTGCAGGCCAGATGCGGCTGCTCAACCCCTCGCGATCCGGCGAGACCGCCAGCACGATCTGCCAGCGCGGGTCACGCAAGCGCCGGATCAGGGATCGGGTCTGGTGCCGGAACCACCAGGCCGCGCCGACCATACCGATATCGCGGCCCAGCCGCGTTTTGACACGGCCCGGGCGCGGCTCTTTCACCATGATCACCAAGGTGCGCTGCATGGGTCAGGCAAAATAATCCGTCAGAATGCGGGAATAGATCGCCTTGAGCTGTTCGATCTGCGCCACCTCAACGCATTCATCCACCTGATGCATGGTGCGGCCTACAAGGCCGAATTCAACCACCGGGCAGTGGTTCTTGACGAACCGCGCGTCCGAGGTGCCACCGGTCGTCGACAGTTCAGGCTGCACACCAGTTTCGGCCTCAACCGCCTGTGCCACCAGATCAGACAGAGGGCCCGGCGGGGTCAGAAAGCTTTCGCCCGAGATTTTGATTCTTGTCTCGACCTCGACACCAAACTCTTCGGCCACACGCGCGGCCTCGGCCCTGAGCCACTCGCTCAGGCCCGCGCCGGAATGCAGGTCATTAAAGCGAATGTTGACGGTGCCGCTGCATTGCGCGGGGATGACATTTGTCGCGGCATTCCCGGTATCGATGGTGACGACCGCCAGCGTCGAAGCGTCGAAATGGTCGGTGCCATTGTCCAGTTCGTGACTGGCCAGCCGATCCATCAGCCGCGCCATCGCGGGCAGAGGATTCTTCGCCCGATGCGGATAGGCGGAGTGGCCCTGCACGCCTGTCACCGTGAACCATGCCGTCATCGAACCACGCCGACCAATCTTGATCATTTCGCCCATGCGGTTCGGACAAGTGGGTTCCCCCACCAGACAGACCGACATCTGCTCACCCGCAGCGTCCATGTGATCCAGCAGCGCAGTTGTGCCATCCACCGCGTCGCCTTCTTCATCACCGGTGATGGTCAGGATGATGGCCCCATCCGGCGGCGTATCGCGCACGAAATCTATGGCTGCTGCTGCAAAGGCCGCCACCCCCGATTTCATATCGGTGGTACCGCGGCCATACATCACCCCGTCATGCACTTCGGCCCCGAACGGATGTCTGGTCCATGCCGCTTCGTCCCCCACCGGAACGACATCCGTGTGACCGTTGAACCCAAAGCTTCTGACGTGCCCTTTACGCCCCCACCGCGCGAACAGGTTGCAGACACCGCCGCGATCCACGCGGGTACACTCGAAGCCCGCCACTGACAGGGTTCGGTCCAGCAATTCCAGCGCGCCGCCTTCCTCAGGTGTGACCGATGGGCAACGGATCAGATCTGCGGTCAGCTGAACGGGATCGGTCATGATAGGTCTTTCATCTCTGTAGGCGCCGGTGTTCCTGCACAGATTCAACGAATTGACCGGAATGCCAACCCCGAAGCGGTAAAATCCCCGAACACTCTGGCCGGAAATTGACCATGACACTCTAATAAAACATGGGCCTTGACCCAGCGGCGATCTTGCCGCGCTGCAACATATTACGGTAGAGGGCCGCGAAACAGGTGAATTGACCATGAAACGCGCACTATTCGCATTGATCTGCCTGACTTTCGCCGTCTTCGCGCAGCAGAGCCAGGCCCAGACCCTTACGGTTACCACGGTGACCCGTGCCCCGTTCTCGTTTGTCGAGGATGGCGCGCAGACCGGATTCTCGATGGATCTGCTGGCGGCACTGGCCGAGTCGCTTGGGTGGGAATACTCAACCAACCGGGTTGAGGGGTTCAGCGAAATGCTGGGCGCGGTTCAGGACGGCTCGGCCGATCTCGCGATTGCGAATATCTCGATCACCGCGATGCGCGAGACGAAGATGGATTTCAGCCAGCCGATTTTCGAGGCCGGCCTGCAAATCATGGTGCCGTCCGAGGCAGCACGCAGGCCGTCACTGCTGCAGGCGCTGCTATCGCGCGAACTGTTCATTGCCATCGGGCTGGCTTTTGCGATCCTTCTGGGTGGCGGCATGCTGATGTGGAGCTTCGAGCGCCGCGCACAACCCTATTTTGACCGCAAGCTGAACGAGGCCTGGTTCCCGTCGTTCTGGTGGGCGCTCAACCTCGTGGTCAATGGCGGCTTCGAAGAACGGATGCCGCGCACTCCTTTTGGCCGTCTGCTGGGCGTCGTTCTGGTGGTCTCGTCACTGTTTATCGTGTCGGTCTTCACGGCGCGCATCACTTCGGTCATGACGGTGGATGCTATCACCGGCAGTGTGAATTCGGTGAATGATCTTTATGGCAAAGAGGTTGGCACCATCACTGATTCAACCGCGGCAAGTTTCCTGAACCGGCGCGATATCGAGTTCACCGGCTATCCCGGCCTGCAGGAGATGCTGACGGCCTTTGAGAACGAAGAGTTGAATGCGGTCGTCTTCGATGCCCCGATCCTGTCCTACTATGCTTCGCACGAAGGGCGCCGCATTGCCACAATGACCGGCGGCATCTTTCTGCGCGAAAACTACGGGATCGCCTTCCCGACCGGTTCGCCCCTGGTCGAAGACGTCAACCAGGCGCTGCTGTCACTGCGGGAAGATGGCACCTATGATGAAATCTACCGCAAGTGGTTCGGGTCGCGGAACTAGGCGGTTTCCTCATCTCCGAAGAACGGCGTTATCTGCGCCACGATAACAGCGTTTTCGTCCAGCGCCCGCTGCATCAATGCCCGCTCATCCGGCTCGATATCGTGCCCCTGCGCCTCGCGCTCGGCCAGGGTGCCATAGCCGGTGACATCCAGAGGCGCGGTGTCGGCCTGTTTCAGGATCGCCACCGTCTCGCGTACCGCCTCGGCCTCATCCACTCCGCTGGCAAAGCACATCAATGCCGCCCCGGTCGCGCCTTCGGGCAGCCCGTCGCCATCTTTGCGACCGATCTGAACCAATAGTGTATAGACCTGCTGGCGTGAGGGTTTTTTCAGCTTATTCATGGAAATGGCCTTATCGGTCCACATTTCTTTGGTCAAGTTGATATCCCATTCGAGTAGACACAGTCACTCGAAACCACAACGCGCCGCTTGAATCCAGGACTTAATAAGCGCGAATTGGTCTTCTGGGGCATGTATTGACAACGCATAACTCCCACAGCAAAGATGGCAGAGCACGCTATCATTTTTGCTTTGCTTACATTTACGAAAAGCAATAATTTCGAGTAGTTTATCTTATGAAAAACCACTTGGACTCCGATTGTGCAAATTGACTAACTCTTGAATTCAGTTTGCGAGTATGAGGATTAACAATTGCTGAGAGGGAACTGGCGGACATTTGGAGCAATTTCGGTTCTGGTACTATGCGTTGTTGTCGTAACCGCCCGCGTTCTTCTCGATGCGGATGGTCGATTGTCAGCAGACAGTACCAATTACCTGCGGATTGCTTACGAGATTTCACAAGGAAACTGGGTTTGGCTACCAGACCCGACGCAGGAAAGTGGGGCTCGATCTTATATTGCAACCTGGCCACCAGGGTATCCTTTGGCGGTATCTGCGCTTGTAAAATCACTGTCTGTTGATGCGTTCATGGCCTCGAAACTCGTCTCGCTAATTTGTTTTTTGTCCAGCGCGGCTTTGATTTTCTGGTTTTTTGACGAGCGCGGCGCGCCCATTTCTCTCCTATTGATTAATGCGAGCACACTAACGATCTTCTCATTCAGTTGGAGCGAAGGACCATTTATTCTGGGTTTGTTATTGCTTTCAGTCTCGATGACCCGCGCAATCGAAGATACAAACCCAAGTATTCTGCGCCATTTCGCCATTCCGATTTGCCTCTCAATAATGCTGTTCGAAATAAGATATGTCGGGATATTCGCAGTATGTGTCCTCCTCGCGGCAGCCGCAATTAACATACGTTATTCTCTAAAGTCCTCCCTTCTTCTTTCACTTGCAGCCCTTGTCGCACTGAGCATTTGCATCTTACATCTGCAATTCAACATTTCCGAAACCGGTTTCGCTACCGGCCCAGACAGAATTCCTGCACCCGAAAGTAACGCTGAGCTGGCTTGGGCGCTTATAACGTCGTTACGCGATGAGCTGCTGCTTCCAATGACTACAAACTATTACGGCCGCTTATTCTGGATCGGCGTTGGACTTCAGTGTGTCTTGTTCCTTTGGGTCACTATTGTTTATCTGAAGCTTCCAGAAGAACCCGGAACCGGTTTCAGATCTGGTTTGGCCAGCGGGTTCTTATTGGTCGGTCTGGGGTATTTGGCTGCAATAGTTTTTCTACGCTGGCGGACCCATTTTGATTCGTTTAGTTATCGGCTGCTCAATCCCGGCGTTTTGTTGCTATATATTTTCGTATTGAATTTCTTGCTGCAAAAGAGACCAGGTATCTTGAACCCCGTGTTTCTCTCATTGTGCCTTCTTGGGCTTTTCTCTAGCGGATGGGTTGCTCGCGAGGCTTTGTGGCAGGCCAACGATCCAGGCTACTTTGCACAGACCAAAGCTCGATTGGAAAGGTACAGCGACATTGCTCCAGGCACTGTAGTCGCCTTCGGGGATCGACACATGCGCTATTTAAGGCCCGACCTGTTTGTTGTAGAGCCCAAGTTCACGCCCTACTATGAGGCGAGTGAGACTTGGGGCGACTTTGTGAATAGACTAACCCCTGGCTTGCCTATTGTGATTGATGCCATCGACACGCATCCTTGGCTAGGATATGATCCACGGATTTTGGATTTTCTGAACGCTCAAGAACAAGGCGCCCTGATCCCGGTCGACGGAGCGATCGAAGCAGAGCTTCGCTAACGAGAGGCCAAACAAGAATATCGTTGTCAATTTGATCGTGACTGATTGACAGAAAAAGCTACTTTCAGACGTCAATCAAGATTGAGTTCGGGCTCAAGAGAAATACCAAAACGAAACAGACCGCGACAACGCTCATCGCGGTCCGTTTCTATTTGACAAGACCATGACGATCAGTCGCGCAGCAGTTCGTTGATGCCGGTCTTCGAGCGGGTTTTTTCGTCGACCCGTTTCACGATGACTGCGCAGTACAGGCTGACATTGTTCTTCGACGGCATCGAACCGGCGACCACCACCGAATAGGGCGGGACCTCGCCGTACATGACCTCGCCGGTTTCCCGGTCGACGATCTTGGTGGACTTGCCGATGAACACGCCCATGCCCAGAACCGAACCTTCGCGGACGATACAGCCCTCGACCACTTCGGAACGGGCGCCGATAAAGCAGTTGTCTTCGATGATGGTCGGGCCAGCCTGCATCGGCTCGAGCACGCCGCCGATACCGACGCCGCCCGACAGATGTACGTTCTTGCCGATCTGTGCACAGGATCCGACAGTGGCCCAGGTGTCGACCATGGTGCCTTCATCGACATATGCGCCAAGGTTCACGAAGGACGGCATCAGCACAACACCCGGCGCAATATAGGCAGATTTGCGGACCACACAGTTCGGCACGGCGCGGAACCCGGCCGAACGCCACTGGTTTTCGCCCCAACCGGCGAACTTGCTGTCGACCTTGTCCCACCAGCCACCGGCCTGCGGGCCGCCATTGTGGATCTCCATACCCTTGATACGGAAGCCCAGCAGAACCGCTTTCTTGGCCCACTGGTTCACATGCCAGTCACCGCTCTCCAGCTTCTCGGCCACGCGCAGCGACCCGCTGTCCAGTGCGTTCAGCGTATCTTCGATCGCTTCGCGCGTCTCGCCGGTGGTGGCGGGAGTGATGGTGTCGCGCGCCTCCCAGGCGGCTTCGATGGCGGCTTCGAGCTGCGCGTTGGACATAGGTGGGCTCCTTGCAGAATCTGTTCACGTATGTCTGGCCTATACGCAAGTGGACCACGCGGCGCAATGCGACGTGGAACGCACCATATGCGCCCGATTATGGCCGTGTCAGGCACTCAATGGTGCCGGAGAGATGTTTCCGCCGCAAATCAGCACCGCCACACGCTCGTCCGGTTCCGGCGTGTATGCCCCCGACCTGAGCGCCGCCAGTGCGGTTGCACCTGCCGGCTCCACCAGAATCCGGTGCGATTGCCACAACGCTTTCTGAGCGCTGGCAATGGCCTCGTCGGTGACAAGCACCGATGTCATACCCTGCGCCAGTTCAAAACAGATCGACCCGATCCGCCGCGCGCCCAGCGCGTTGGCTGCAATGCCCGAGACGGTGACGTCCACCGGCGCGCCCGCCTGCAAGGCTGCGTTCAACGCGCAGGAGGTTTCCGGCTCGACCGCCACGATCTTACGCGCGCCCTGCAACCAGGCCAGCGCGCCCGCGATCAGGCCGCCCCCGCCCACGGCAATCAGAACGGTATCGGCCTGAAGGCCTTGTGCCTCCCATTCGGCAAAACAGGTGCCCTGCCCGGCCACGGTTGCGGGCGCGTCATAGGCGTGGATCTGCATCGCCCCGGTTTCCGTCTCATGCGCCTGCGCACCCATCAATGCGTTTGCGTATTCGCCGGACACAACGCTCAGATCCGCACCCGTCTGTTCAATCAGGGCAATTTTCGACGGGCCCGCCAGTTCGGGCACAAATATCTTGGCCGGATAGCCCAGAGTTTGCGCCGCATAGGCGGCAGCGGCCCCATGGTTGCCACCGGATGCAGCCACAACGCCCGCATCGGGCACATCCATACTTAGCAACGTATTGAACGCCCCGCGCGCCTTGAAGCTGCCAGTGTGCTGCATATGCTCCAGCTTCATCTCAATCGGATAGCCCAGCATATGGCTTTCCATCACCGGTGTAACTTGCGCGTATCCTGCGATGCGATCCCGCGCTGCGGATATTTCACTCTTCCAATCCATTCTTGTTCTTCCGTGACTGGCACTCTGCCCGCGAACCCTATAGCTGTTTCATGAACACGCAAGCAGGGATCGATCACCGATGAGAGAAGACCGCCACAGCCCGTTCCGCGACGCGCAGACCGACCGCTCGACAGCAAGCGAGGTTCCGGACACGCCGCAGACGCGCTCACCCGCCTATCGCCTTGCCTTTGCCGATGACGAATTCCTCTGCCGGGATGAGCTGCGCCCGGTGCGCCTGCAACTTGAATTGCTGAAACCCGAGATGATCATGACCGAGCGTGAGATCACCTCGACCATCGTCATGTTCGGCGGCGCGCGTATCCCGGAACCGGCGCAGAAACACACTGCGCGCACGGAAACGCTGGCCGGGCTGTCCGAATATTATGACGAGGCGCGCGAGTTCGCCCGCTTGATGACCGAGAAATCGAACCAGACCGGATGCCGCGAAAACGTGATCGTCACCGGCGGCGGCCCCGGTGTGATGGAGGCCGGCAACCGGGGGGCGCAGGATGCGGGTGGCTGTTCCATCGGCCTGAACATCGTGCTGCCGCACGAACAGGCACCGAACGAATATGTCACCCCCGAGCTCAGCTTCAATTTCCACTATTTTGCCATCCGCAAGATGCATTTCCTGATGCGCGCCCGCGCCATCACCATCTTTCCCGGCGGGTTCGGCACGATGGACGAACTGTTCGAATCCCTCACCCTGATCCAGACCGGTCGCATGGATCGCGTGCCGTTCCTGCTGTTCGGGCGCGCGTTCTGGGAAAAGGTCATCAACTGGGAGGCGCTGGCGGATGCGGGCACCATCTCGGACGAGGATCTGGACCTGTTCCGCTTTGTCGACACAGCGCAAGAGGCGGTCGATATCATCGAGAACTGGGAACCTGCCCCCCCGCGCGACGAAATTCCGGGGCGCTGACTCATGGTGGTCAAAACCGGAGAGATGCTTCACCTGCGCGGCAATGCGCTGGATAAGGGCGAGCCGGTGGCATTGCCGCTGACACAAAGCAGCATGTACCACTTGCCGGGTGCGCCGGATGGGCACGCCACCTATGGCCGCGTCGACAATCCGACCTGGGTGCATCTGGAACATGTGCTGTCGCATCTGGAAGACGCGCCCTGCCTCAGCTTTCCGTCAGGCATGGCGGCCATCTCGGCGGCACTGTTTGCTACTGTGCAGGCCGGGTCGCGCCTGCTGATCCCGTCAGATGGATACTACGTGACCCGCTTGCTGGCGGATCGGTTCCTGTCACGTCTGGGCGTGGTGGTCGAAGAACGCCCGACCACTGGATTCGCCGAGGGTGGATTTGACAGGTTCGACGTGGTGTTTGTCGAAAGCCCCTCGAACCCCGGGCTGGACATGATCGACCTGAAGACGGTGGCTGAACAGGTCCGTGCTGCTGGCGGCATCACGATTGCCGACAACACGACGCTGACCCCGTTGGGCCAGCGCCCGCTGGATCTGGGCATCGACGTTGTGGTGTCGTCGGACACCAAAGCGATGGGCGGACATTCCGACATGCTGATGGGCCATGTGGCCAGCCGCAATACAGCGATCATGGAGCGGGTCGAGGAATGGCGGAAAGTTTCCGGCGCGATCCCCGGCCCGCATGAGGCGTGGCTGCTGCATCGCGGGCTGGAAACGCTGGATGTCCGGTTCGACCGTATGTGTACCTCTGCGCAGGTGCTGGCGGAACGGTTGGCTGCGCATCCCGCCGTGCGTCAGGTGCGCTATCCCGGTCTGCCAGACGATCCATCGCATGCGCTGGCCAAGGCGCAGACCGCGCGGTTCGGGTTCCTGCTGTCACTGACGCTGGACAATGAAGACAAGGCCGAGGCCTTCATCAACACCTGCCCCCTTCTGCGCCCCGCCACGTCCTTCGGCGGCGTCCACAGCTCGGCCGAGCGGCGCGCGCGCTGGGGCGACGCTGTTGATCCTGCTTTCATTCGCCTGTCGGTCGGCTGCGAACCGGTCGAGGAACTGTGGCAGGCGATCGAGACCAGCCTGAATGCGTTATGATTTCTTTTTGGGTTCGCGCAGTTCGGTAAATACATAGATCGGCAGCACGATGCTGGCGATCAACGCGCCCAGCCACACCAGCAACGTTGCGGCCAGCAGGTTCGAGATGCCGCCAACCGTCAGCCCCGCGGTGATCAGATCGGTCACAAGCAGGCCGACAAAGGTGACGATCAGCGCGATACCGCCCTTCAGCGCCGGGGCTTTCTTTTCCCCCAGTTTCAGGATTAGCGGCTCTGCCACCACCTGAACCAGGGTGAAGACAATCACCACGACGATGAATGAGATCGGCTTGATCGCGAAGCCCGCCAGCAGCAGCGAGGCCAGCAGCAACCCGATGGCATTCCCGGCCAGCAGGGCGAGGATGGACTTTATTCTGCGCGACATGAGGTGATCTCCGGCAAATAATAGTTCGAAACATGCAGATATTAGCAGGGCAATCGTATTTTGCGAGGCAATTCAGCGCCGCTTGCGTTTTGACCTGTTGAAATCACATGATAAAATACCTTCATCAAGATCAGCCCCACCCATATCCACGAGAGGTGAGATGAGCGACGATCCCTATTCCATTCTCGGTGTCGCCAAAGATGCCAGCGCTGCCGATATCAAGAAAGCCTATCGGCGCATCGCCAAGGACTGTCACCCGGACCTGAAACCGGGCGACGCCGAGGCCGAAGCCAGGTTCAAGGCCGCAGCGGCTGCTTATGACCTGCTGAAAGACCCGGACAAGCGCACACGCTATGACAATGGCGAGATCGATGCCTCGGGGCAGGAACGCCCGCAGCAACAGTTTTACCGCGATTATGCCGAGGCTGCCGGGAACCCCTATCGCGGGCGTCAGGAGGACCCCGATGACATGTCCGACATCTTCGCCGAGTTCATGCGCGGGCGCGGTGGCTTTGGCGGCCAGCGCACCCAGGAGTTTCATGCGCCGGGACACAACCTGAACTATTCTCTGCAGATCAGTTTTCTGGATGCGGTGTTCGGGGCCAGCCAGAAGCTGACTCTGCCGGATGGGGACCGGATTGAGGTCAAGATCCCCGCCGGCATCACCGATGGCCAGACCATCCGGCTGCGCGGCAAAGGCGCGCCGGGCTATGGCGAAGGTCCTGCGGGTGACGCCCTGGTGACGGTCTCGGTCGCGAAACACCCGGTGTTTGACCGTCAGGGCGACGACATCCATATCACACTGCCCATCACCATTGACGAGGCCATTCTGGGCGGCAAGGTCCCCGCCCCCACCATCGACGGCGGCGTCAACGTTTCCGTGCCTGCGGGCACAAGCAGCGGCAAGACCCTGCGCCTGCGCGGCAAGGGTGTGAAGAAACGCGGCTCAGGCGAACGCGGGGATCAGTTGATCGAACTGACCGTTGCCCTGCCCGACACGGTGGATGATGACCTGAAGCAATTCATGGAAACATGGCGCGAAACGCATCGCTATGATCCGCGGAAAGGAATGCCGTCATGACCCTGAGCGAGAAGCAGCTGATTGAAACCGTCACCCGCCTGACCTCGGACCGGCTGACCGAATATCTGGCGGCCGAGATCGTGATCCCCGAGCAATCGGATCAGGGGCTGGTCTATCACAGCATCGATGTTGCCCGGCTGGAACTGGCCTGCGAGTTGCACGAGCAATACGAGATGGAGGCGGATGCGCTGTCGATGATGATGTCTCTGATCGATCAGATGCACGGGCTGCGCGCCGAGCTGCGCGAGGTGCTGAACGCGGTCGAAGCGCAGCCAGAACCGGTCCGCCAGCAACTGGTCGAAATCATCGGGACAGCGCGGTTCCAGCGTCGCTAAACAAAACTGGACAACGAGTTCTGACCCTCACTGATCGACGCGGTACTCCTCGGGGACATAGAAGGTGTAATCCCGGTCTGCGACGGCTTCGTGGCATTCATGACAATAGGCCATTGCCGCTGCGCGATTGCCCATCGTGTCACCAAAGAGCGACCCATCCGGCATCACCATGATATAGCGCCAATCCGCGGTCTCCGGGTTCGCGCCCTCAGGCAGCTTCTCCATCACGAACAAAGCGCCGGGATGAACCGCGCCTTCGTCTGTCACCGTCACGCTGTCCTTGGCCAGAACCGATCCTGCCGGCAGCAGGTCACCCTCCTGCATCGTGCCATAGTTGTGGGCCATGCGATTGGCATAGCTGTTCACATAGCGCTGTCCATGCGTGGCCGAGATATATGGCGCGTCGTTGAACAACGGCCAGCTTTGATAATTGCGGATCAGATCAAGCTGTGCCGCCGCATAACCGCGCGCCATGCGGCGGGTCAGGGACCGGTAATGTGCCTGCGCCTCGGATTTTGACAGATCAGCAGGATTCTCAATCGCCAAATGCGCCTCTTGATCCGTGCTCTGCGCCAATGCGCCAGTCGTCAGTACGGACACCAGGAACGCTGTGCCAATAAGGTACTCGAACTTCTCAAACATTTTTCATGGCCCATCCGATAAACGGTTATGCCTGAACGCTGCGCTAAGCTTTGTAATAAAAGTTAGCGCGGTCACGTCAACTTACCATGAGCCGGGTCATGGGCTCACCGTCTTGTGTGTATTGGTGAGCATCCATCCCCGCCAGTACAGAGACAATCATACCAAATCAGGGCGCAATGTTCACATTAAATCTGAAAAATCAGCCCAATCCGGCCTCGGATTCAATTTGCTTGCGCGATTTACGGGCACGCTCGGTGGCCGATTTCAACTGACCACAGGCGGCCATGATATCCTCGCCCCGCGTCTTGCGGATGGGCGAGGCATAGCCCGCCTGATAAATGATGTTCGCAAACGCCCGGATACGATTGTTCGAGCTGCGCTTATACGGCGCGCCGGGCCATTCGTTGAACGGGATCAGGTTGATCTTGGCCGGGATATTGTGGCGCTTGATGTGGTCAATCAGACGATGCGCGTCTTCATCGCTGTCGTTCACGCCATCCAGCATCACATATTCAAAGGTGATACGCTCGGAATTCGAGACATTGGGATAGCTGGCCAGCGCCTGCAACAGCTCCTCGATATTCCAGCGCTTGTTGATCGGCACCAGAACGTCGCGGGTTTCATCAGTGGTGGCGTGGAACGAGATCGCCAGCAGACAGCCGATTTCCTCGGCCGTGCGCGCAATCTCCGGCACCACGCCCGAGGTCGACAGGGTGATCCGGCGGCGCGACAGGGAAATACCTTCGGGGTCCATGGCGATCTTCATCGCATCGCGGACGTTTTCGAAATTGTAAAGCGGCTCGCCCATGCCCATCAGAACGATATTCGACAGCAGCCGGGTTTCGTCCTTGGGCGCGCCAGGGGTGGGCCATTCGTCAAGATCATCGCGCGCCATCATCACCTGACCGACGATTTCCGCCGCCGTCAGGTTGCGCACCAACTTCTGCGTTCCGGTGTGGCAGAACGAACAGGTCAGCGTACACCCCACCTGAGACGAGATGCACAGCGTGCCGCGATCCTCTTCAGGGATATAGACAACCTCGACCTCATGTCCGCCCGCGATGCGGCACAGATATTTGCGGGTGCCGTCCTCGGATACCTGACGTGTCACCACCTCGGGGATTTCGATGACGAAATGCTCGGCCAGTTGCGCGCGATAGGCTTTGGCCAGATTGGTCATCTCGGCAAAATCGCGCACGCCCCATTGATAGATCCACTGCCAGATCTGCCCGGTGCGCATCTTGGCCTGCTTCTCTGGCGTGCCATGTTCGATCAGAACCTCCCGCAGGCGATCGCGGGACAGGCCGACAAGATTCACCTTCCCCTCGGGCAGTTTGCGGGGGATGGTCATGACGTCTTGAGTGATCGGCGCTTTCGGCGACATTGGCGTATCTCGGTGGATTCTGGCTTGGGATGCGCCTCTATATAGGAACGTGCGCAAAGATCAAAAGAATTCGTGCGTCAATTCGCAAAGCGCAGCAATTCGTCAACACGTGCCCGGCCCAGATCGACCCGACAGGCCGTGATGGCGATACCCGTGCCCGACCCACCCCCGAACGAAGCACCCACGGCATCGCATTGCATGTCCCGATAGGTAGCCCATGCATTCTGCGCTGCTTCCAGCGCTGGCTGCGCGACGACGCGCCCGGTGACCTCATCCAATTCCGTCACCGCCTGCATCGCAAGGGCATAGCTGCTGTCCACTGCAGCATTCACGCGCTCTTCCATCTCCGAGACACAGGACCCGATTTCGACCTGAGACCCCGCATCCGTGCATTCCATCGTCGGGTCTGCCATCGCGGCAAAGGGAAACAGGATCAGGATCCAGCGCATTGGGTGACCTCTCTGGTGGCGGCTACAACTCATCACTGCCTAACACAGAGCGCGGATCAGAACAAAAACGACCGCAGGAGACCAGTTCCCCTGCGGCCTTGTCAGATCAATTCACTGCGGGTGGGATATAGCAATCCTCTGCATCCAGCGTTTTTACCGGGTCTTCCGGCGCGCATTGCTCACCCGTGATCGGATAGGTGTCCGATCCCTTTTCGCAGCCAGCCAACAGCGCTGATGCCACCAAAAGCGCGGCGAGGTAGGGTCTCAAGGTCATTGTGCTCTCCCACGGTACTGTCTGAACCAAAGAGTTCAGAAAACGCGGCGCGTGGCTTTGATCCGGATCAAGATATCCGCCCCGACGTGGCGTAAACCCCCAAGAAAGAACACAAACGCAAAACCCCGCCATGCGGCGGGGTCATGAGATCACTTCCGAATGTCGCTTAGTTCGTGCAGCGCGTTTCGGCGTCTTCGATGGCCGCCGTAAAGCCCAGCAGCGAGAACGTGTCTTTGGTCTGCGTTCCGCGTTCCGAACGGGCGGTCAGCACCGCCTCGCTGCCGCGTTTCATCGCGGTGACGATCTTGGCATCGTCAGATGCGGTCGCAGGCCATGCCCATTCGCCATCGGTGAACAGCTCAAACTCACTGCCATCGACAACCAGATTGACGGTTGATCCAGGGGCAAAAGGATAGCCACCGGTAAAGGTAACCTGACCTTTAACCTCTGCGTTGGGGCGATAGAACACGAACAGCAATATATCGCTGCGCCGCACCGACACGACTCGTCCGCCGCGCGTGTTCACCGTTTCCTTGGGCGCCGAAACGCTCCAGCATTCGGTGGGGTCTTCTTCGACGAAAACGCTCCAATCGGTTTTCGCTGCAACACGGTTGGTGCTTGTTGCCTGCTGCGCAACCGCCGTTGTCGCCATCCCTGCCATACACAGGCCCGCAATCACGCGGACGAGCTTTGATCCCATCTTTCCAGCCTCCTGGCCCGACCTATACCTCATACCCATCGGAATCGGCTCGCGAGCTCTGCCCGGCTCGTCCTTGATCAGTTGCGTATCCCGATGATTGTCGACATACACACACTAACGCAGGTTTCGCCACAGGCGAAAGGGCGATTGGCAGTTTTTTGCGCATGAATCGGAGGCCCTGGATGACACAACCGATAGCGATGACAGAGCTGTGGCGCGGGCCGCTGTTGGAAAGCCTGCATCTGGGGCACGCGGTGGTCTGTGATGGCAGCGGTCAGATCGTGCAGAGCTGGGGCGATCCGCAGACGGTGATCTATCCCCGGTCCTCAGCCAAGATGATCCAGGCACTGCCCCTGATCACCTCGGGCGCCGCCGCGAAATACGGCCTGACATCCGAGCATCTGGCGCTTGCCTGCGCCTCGCACAACGGTGCGCATATCCATACGGATCGGGTGAGTGCCTGGCTGGATCACCTTGGCCTGACCGAGCCCGATCTGCGCTGCGGCCCGCAGGAGCCGCAGGATATGGCTGCGCGCGACGGATTGATTTTGGCGGATGATACCCCGTGTCAAATTCACAATAACTGTTCCGGCAAACACTGCGGCTTCCTAACGGTCGCCCAGCATATGGGCGCCGGACCGGAATATCTTGAGATCGACCACCCGGTTCAACAGGCATGCCTGTCGGCCTTCGAAGAGACCACGGGCGAGACCAGCCCTTGCTATGGGATCGACGGATGCTCGGCCCCGAACTTTGCCACGTCTCTGGTGGGTCTGGCGCGATCGATGGCGTGGTTCGCCTCGGCGGCGGATCGGTCGGACCGGGCCAGTGATGCGGCGCAGCAGTTGACGGCCGCGATGATGAAACACCCTGAACTGGTCGCCGGAGAGACCCGCGCCTGCACCGAGATGATGCGTGCCATGAATGGCCGCGCCGCGATCAAAACCGGGGCCGAGGCCGTCTTCGTGGCCATCATCCCCGAAAAACGCATGGGCATCGCGCTGAAGATCACCGATGGCACCACCCGCGCCAGCGAATGCGCGATTGCCGCCCTTCTGGTCAGCCTGGGTGTGCTGGAGGCCGATCACCCGGCCACCCGCAAATTCCTGAACGCCACGCAATACAGCCGACGCGGGCTGGAATGTGGCGTGATCAAGCCCGCGCCGGGCTTTCCCGGCTAAGGTTTACATTTCGATCTCATGCACCTCGGCCACCTCGACCGAGCCTGATCCGTTAACCACCATCGGGCAGCCCTTGGCCATCTCGGTCGCGGCATCAATGCTGTCGGCCTTGATCACCGTAAAGCCCGATGCCGGGTTCGCGCCGCCATTGTCAGCCACGCCGCCGGAACTGACCGTATAGGACTGGCCCACCGGATTGCCGGGGATGTCCAGCGCTGGGCCCATGTCCTGAAACCAGGCCCCCCAGGCGGCCATCGTGGCTTCGATCTCGGCGGGGTCCGTTGGGGTATGTCCCCCGTGATAGACAAACAAATATTGGGGCATATCGCTCCTCCCTGATGAAAACTTATTTTGCCTTCGCCTCCAGCTTGCGCAGCGAAGAGGTCCAGCCCTGATTGTGGTTCGCTGCGGCCTCGGCATCGGCCAGTTCGCGGTGATCCAGCGTCAGACGTGATCCGGTTTCAGTGGCCACCACCGAAAAGGTCACGTGACTTTCCACCCCGCGCTGATCCTGATCGTCATGCCAGCCCCATGTGAACCCCACCGATTTCGGCGGATCGACATGGGTCACGTGACCCGAAACCTTGTATTGCTGGCCTTCACTGTTCTGCATCACCGAATACCAGGGACCCGTGCGCGAAAAATCCAGATCGTGTTCGGGCACATGCATCCCTTCGGGACCCCACCATTGCAACAGCCTGGCCTCATCGCTGATCCACGCAAACAGGTCTTCGGGACTGACGGGAAACTCCCGCTCCAGTTTCAGGTCGGCCATGAATTTTCCCTTTCGATAATGTCGCTGAGACGGTCGAGGCTGTTTTCCCAGAATTGCCGCCTGGAAATGGTCCAGTCAGCGATGGCGCGCAGACCCTCGGGCCGGATCGAATAGATCCGCTGCGCGCCTTGCACGCGTTGCTGCACCAGACCAGCCTCGCGCAGCACTTTCAGATGGCGCGAGATCGCGGCGCCGGACATGCCGCGCCCTTCGATCAGATCACCGGCGGGCAGCTCTCCGTGATCCATCAGTTGCTCGACAATCGAGAACCGGGTGGCATCGGACAAAGCGGAAAAACTGGTCAGAAGCGTGTTCATGACCATTATTTAACACAAATGTTAAATTAAGAAAACCCCTTCAGGGCGATACGAATTCAGAACGCCCATATCCCTGCAGGTACAGCAGCGCCGTCAGGTCCCCATGATTGATCCGAATATCGCATTCCGCGGCGACCGACGGCTTGGCATGCAGCGCCACACCCGTTCCGGCGCGCCCCAACATACCCAGATCATTGGCCCCGTCCCCCACGGCGATCACTTCCGTCTCAGCGATCCCGAGACGGGTGGAAATCTGCTCAAGCGCCTCGATCTTGGCCTGCCGCCCCAGAATGGGCCGCTGCACATCTCCGGTCAGCTTGCCGTCTTCGGCCAGAAGGGTGTTGGCGCGGTTCTCGTCAAAGCCCAGCAGTTCGGCCACGCGCGCGGTAAAGGCCGTAAAACCACCAGACACCAGCGCGGCATAAGCCCCGTTTGCGCGCATCGTCGCCAACAGCGTTTTGCCGCCCGGCATCAATACGATCCGTTCACTCAGAACTTTGGTGATGACGCTTTCGTCCAAACCCTTCAGCAAGCCGACACGTTCGGTCAGTGCGCCTTCGAAATCCAGTTCACCATTCATCGCGCGTGCGGTGATGTCCTTGACCCGGTCACCGACGCCTGCTTCATCGGCCAGTTCGTCAATGCATTCCTGCTGGATCATGGTGCTGTCCATATCCGCCAGCAGCATTTTCTTGCGCCGGCCTTCCGACGGCTGAACGATCAGATCCACGCCGACCTGCTGCAGCTCTGCCCAGACATCCCACCGGTTCTCAGGCACCTCGGGTATGGAAAACTCGGCTGCCTCGCCGGGGCTCAGCCAGATCCCATCGCCCCCGCCCCAGGCATTGCGCAGAGACTCAAGCAATGCCTGCTCGAGCGTCGGCGCATTCGGATTGGTCAACAGGGTGGCTACGTACATATCGGGTCTCCGGCAAGTTCCCCTGCGAGATATCGCAGGGGTCGCCGTTTCACCAGAGACAGTTTGACCTAGCCCAGAATGCCCGGCAGCCGCAGCCCGTGTTCACGGGCACAGTCTTTGGCGATCTCATACCCTGCATCCGCGTGCCGCCACACGCCCGAGGCCGGGTCGTTCCACAGCACCCGCTCCAACCTCCGCGCGGCATCCTCGGTCCCGTCGGCACAGATTACTACGCCTGCGTGCTGACTGAAGCCCATGCCGACCCCGCCACCGTGATGCAACGACACCCAGGTCGCGCCACTGGCGGTGTTGATCAAGGCGTTCAGCAAGGGCCAGTCCGAAACCGCGTCCGAGCCATCCAGCATCGCCTCGGTCTCGCGGTTGGGGCTGGCGACCGAGCCGCTGTCCAGATGGTCGCGCCCGATGACGACCGGCGCTTTCAGCTCGCCATTGGCCACCATCTCGTTGAATGCCAGCCCGGCGCGGTGCCGATCCCCCAGCCCGATCCAACAGATACGGGCAGGCAGACCCTGAAACGCGATGCGGTCCTGCGCCATATCCAGCCAGCGATGCAGGTGTTCGTTTTCGGGAAACAACTCCTTCATCTTCGCATCGGTCTTGTAAATATCCTCGGGGTCACCGGACAGGGCGCACCAACGGAACGGACCGATCCCTTTACAGAACAACGGACGGATATAGGCAGGAACAAAACCAGGGAAGGCAAAGGCGTTCTCAAGCCCTTCATCCTGCGCAACCTGGCGGATGTTGTTGCCATAATCCAGCGTAGGTACGCCCGCATTCCAGAAATCGACCATCGCCGCGACATGCTGCTTCATCGAGGCGCGCGCCGCCTTTTCCACCGCTTTAGGGTCTGTTTCGCGCTTCTCGCGCCACTCACCCATGGTCCATCCCAGCGGCAGGTAGCCGTTGATCGGGTCATGCGCGCTGGTCTGATCGGTCACGATATCCGGGCGCATTCCGCCCTCAGCCATGCGGCGATAGATTTCAGGGAAAACCTCGGCCGCATTGCCCAGCAGGCCAACCGATTTCGCCTCACCCGCTTTGGTCCAGCGGTCGATCATCTCAAGCGCTTCGTCCAGCGTCTCGGCCTTCTCGTCGAGGTATTTGGTGCGCAGACGGAAATCGATGCTGTCCGGGTTGCACTCCACTGCCAGACAGCTGGCCCCGGCGAAGACAGCGGCCAGCGGCTGCGCGCCGCCCATACCGCCCAGACCTCCGGTCAGAATCCACTTGCCGGTCAGGTCGCCGTCATAGTGCTGACGGCCAGCCTCGGCAAAGGTCTCATAAGTGCCCTGAACGATGCCCTGTGTGCCGATATAGATCCACGAACCAGCGGTCATCTGGCCATACATCATCAGGCCCTTCTTATCGAGCTCGTTAAAGTGATCCCAGGTCGCCCAATGCGGCACGAGGTTGGAATTGGCGATCAACACGCGCGGCGCATCCCTATGCGTCCGGATGATCGCGATGGGCTTGCCGGACTGGACGATCAGGGTCTCGTCCTCCTCCAAATCCTTCAAACCGGCAACAATAGTGTCGAAATCCTTCCACGTACGCGCCGCACGGCCGATACCGCCATAGACCACCAGCTCATGCGGGTTCTCGGCCACATCCGGGTGCAGGTTGTTCATCAGCATCCGCAGCGGCGCCTCGGTCACCCAGCTTTTGGCGTTCAACTCGGGGCCGGTCGGCGGGAAAATATCGCGGGTATTCTTGCGAGGGTTGGTCATTGTGCAAGCTCCAATGCAGTGTCCTGGATGGCGTCCAGAATGTCGAATAGCCAGCGGCGCAGACGCGCCGCCTTTTTGTTGTCAAAAGCCCAAGGCGCAGCTTCCGTGGTCAGATAGGTCGATTGCGCCAACTCCATTTGAATTGCGTGCAGCCCCTCGGCGGGGCGGCCATAGTGGCGGGTGGTCCAGCCCCCTCTGAAACGGCCGTTCAGAACCGTGCTAAAGGGCGAAGATGCGGCGAATTCATTTGTAATAGACTCGATTTCGGGCGCGCAGGTCACGCCGCCATCTGTTCCGATATTCAGTTCAGGCAGGGTACCGTCGAACAGAAACGGGATACGGCTGCGAATAGAATGGCAATCAAACAGAACCGCAAAACCATGCCTGGCTTTGACCCGGTGCAACTCTTCCTCCAACGCCGCATGATAGGGCGCGTGATAGGCTTGGCGGCGGGCTTCGATTTCGTCGACAGACGGCTCCTGCCCCTGCTGCCAGATCGTTTGTCCATCGAAATCGGTCAAAGGCACCAAAGTTGTCGTGTTTTGCCCGGGATACAAAGACACGCCTGACGGGTCGCGGTTGCAGTCAATCACATAGCGGTGGACATGCGATTGCACGACGGTGGCACCCGGCAAAAGTCCATCATAGAGCCTGTTTATGTACCAATCCGTGTCTTTCAGGGACTGCCCGGTCGCATTCAAACGACCCGCAATATCCGGCGGCACATAAGTTCCGCCATGTGGCTGGCCCAGAACGATGGGGCCGTCGCCGTGCTGAACGTCGAACACCTGCATCAGGTCAGCCCCGGCATTGGCACATCGATGGCTTGCAGAACAGAACCGTCCGCGATCAGGGTGCGTACCTGTTCCAGTTCAGGCGCAAGGTACCGATCCTCGGCCAGCGCGGGGATATCGGCGCGCAGGCGATCAATCGCCCACTGCAATGGTGCGCTGGTTTGGAGAGGGGCGCGGAATTCGACACCCTGCGCGGCGCAAAGCAGCTCGATCCCCAGAATATAGTTCAGGTTCTCGACCATCCGCGCCAATCGCCGTGCCCCATGGGCCGCCATCGAGACGTGGTCTTCCTGATTGGCCGACGTAGGCGTGCTGTCGGTCACACAAGGGTTGGCCAGATGCTTGTTCTCGCTCATCAGCGCGGCGGCAGTAACCTCGGCGATCATCAGGCCCGAGTTCAGCCCCGGTTGCGGCGTCAGGAACGGCGGCAGATCAAAGCTGAGCGCCGGGTCCACCATCAGGGCAATGCGCCGCTGCGCGATCGCGCCGATCTCGGACAGGGCCAGCGCGATCATGTCGGCGGCAAAACCCACAGGCTCGGCATGGAAATTCCCGCCCGAGACAATTGCCTCGGGGTCGGTCAGGACCAGTGGGTTGTCGGTGGCTGCGTTCGCCTCAATCTCAAGCGTCGTGGCGGCCTGCCGGATCACGTCCATCGCCGCGCCGGTCACCTGGGGCTGGCAGCGGATGCAATAGGGGTCCTGCACGCGGGTATCGCCATCGCGATGGCTTTCGCGAATCTCGGACCCGTCCAGCGCGGCGCGCATGGCGGCGGCGGCCTCGATCTGGCCGCGATGACCACGCAACGCGTGGATTTCGGGTTGCAAAGGCGCGGTCGAGCCCATGATCGCATCGGTCGAAACCGCCGAGACCACCAACGCATTCTGCGCCGCACGCCAACCTTCGAACAGCCCCGCCAGCGCATAGGCTGTCGAAAACTGGGTGCCGTTGATAAAGGCCAGCCCTTCCTTGGGGCCCAGTTGTATCGGCTCTAACCCGACGGATTTGAGCGCTTCTGCCCCCGGCAGCACCGCGCCATTCACCTTGGCCTGTCCTTCCCCGATAACAACCGCCGTCATATGCGCCAATGGGGCCAGATCGCCGGACGCCCCGACCGATCCCTGTGCCGGGATCACAGGCGTCACGCCGCGAACCAGCATCTGCTGTAGAAGCTCCACCAATTCCCAGCGCACACCGGAGGCCCCGCGTCCGAATGAGAGCAGTTTCAGCGACATCATAAGCCGCGCCAGACGGCGTGGTACGGCAGGACCAACCCCGCAGCAATGGCTGAGGATCAGGTTGCGTTGCAGGGTCGAGGTATCCTCGGCCGCGATCTTGTGGCTGGCCAGTTTGCCGAACCCGGTGTTTACACCGTAAACCGGCTCGGCCCCCTGCGCCGCCTGCGCGATGCGCGCCGCTGCGGCCTCGGCCTTTGGTCGGCACGATGCATCCAGCGAGATCGGAACCTCGGACCAATAGATTTCCTCAAGCTGGGCCAGTGAAACCTGACCCGGAACGAGGGACATGGGCGTCATTGCAGACCTCCGAAAATACGTGCGTGAAGGGGGTTAAAGCCAATTCGGTAAGACAACTCAGCAGGGTGCGCCACATCCCAGACCGCCAGATCGGCACGCAGACCGGCGGCGATTGTCCCGGTATCCGTCAGCCCCAGAGCGTGCGCCGCGTAACAGGTTACACCTGCAAGTGCCTCGTGCGGGGTGAGGCGGAACAGGGTGCATCCCATGTTCATCGTCAACAGCAGCGACGTCAGCGGAGACGAACCCGGATTGCAATCGGTGGCCAGCGCCATCGGAACACCCTGCTCGCGCAGCGCCTCGATCGGAGGCAGTTGAGTCTCGTGCAACGTATAGAAGGCTCCGGGCAGCAGTACCGCAGCAGTGCCCGCCTGCGCCATGGCAGCAACCCCATCCGCATCGAGATATTCGATATGATCGGCGGACAGGGCCCCGAATGAGGCCGCCAACTTTGCGCCTCCCAGATTGGACAATTGTTCGGCATGCAGCTTGACCGGCAGATCCAATTCTTGCGCGACCTTGAAGACACGCTCGATCTGCGATGGGTTGAAGGCGATACCTTCGCAAAACCCGTCGACGGCATCCACCAGGCCTTCGGAATGCGCCGCGCGCAGGGTCGGGATACAGACCTCATCGATATAGACATCGCCGCGTCCGGCATATTCCGGCGGGATCGCATGTGCGCCCAGAAAGCTGGTCCGCACCCGGACCGGCCTCTCTTGTGCGATTCTCCGTGCGGTACGCAGCATGCGCAATTCGGTCTCGGAATCGAGCCCGTAACCGGACTTGACCTCGATGCAGGACACGCCCTCGGCCAACAAGGCATCCACACGCGGCAGGGCGTCTGACAGCAAAGCCTCTTCCGACGCCGCACGAGTCGCATTGACCGTCGACAGAATGCCACCCCCTGCGCGCGCGACCTCTTCGTAGGTTGCACCGTTCAATCGCATCTCGAACTCGGCGGCGCGATTGCCGCCAAAGACCACATGCGTATGGGCATCAATCAGGGCCGGAGTGATCAGGCGGTCGCCGAAATCGGTACAGGGCACATCGGCAAATGCCTGCGGCAGCGTGGACCATCGCCCGACCCAGGCAATCTCTTCCCCCTCGACGACCACCGCGCCATCTTCGATCAACCCATAAGGGTGACCGGTTTGCATGGTTGCGATGTGTTTGCCGCGAAGAACGGTTTTTTTCGTCATGGCGATTCTTTTGGGCTCCCCCTGCGTTTGGATTTTTCGTATACGTGTATTAAATTAAAGTCTACACAAATTGGAAGTGCCATGACGGTTCATGCAAAAACCGCCTTGTTAGGCTCAAACTGGGTGCGTGATGTGCGGGTCGAGATCACGGACGGGCGGATATCCTCGCTTGCAGCCCAGGCGCCCGCGCAGCCACAGGATGCCTGCGTCGACGTCCTGCTGCCCGCGCTTGGAAACTTGCACAGCCATGCATTCCAACGCGCGATGGCCGGAATGACCGAGGTTCGTGCCGCCGGGCGCGAAAGCTTCTGGACCTGGCGCACCCTGATGTATCGCTTTCTGGACCGCCTGACGCCCGAGCAGATCGAAGCCATCGCAGCACTGGTTTTCATGGAGATGCAGGAAGCCGGATATGCCTCGGTCGGAGAATTCCACTATGTCCATCATCAGCCAGGCGGGGCGCCCTATGCGCAACTGTCCGAGCTGAGCCAGCGCATATTCGCAGCCGCCGACCAGACCGGAATCGGCCTGACGCATCTGCCTGTGCTCTATACCTACGGCGGCGTCCGGCAAGAGGCATTGGCCGGAGGGCAGTTGCGCTTTGGCAATGACGTCGAACGGTTCCTGCGTCTGGTGGACGACTGCCGAACCGATCTGCCTCATGCCGACAGCCGTGTCGGCATCGCACCCCATTCCCTGCGGGCCACGGCGCCGGATGATCTGAAACAGGTGCTGGCCCAATCACCGCAAGGCCCGGTTCATATCCACATCTCGGAACAGTTGCAGGAAGTCGCAGATGTCGAAACCGCACTGGGCCAGCGCCCGGTTGCGTGGTTGCTGGACAATACCGAAGTCGATGCACGCTGGTGCCTGATTCACGCCACCCACATGACCGATGATGAAACCCGCAGACTGGCGCAGTCCGGGGCCGTCGCCGGATTGTGCCCGATCACCGAGGCCAATCTGGGCGATGGCATCTTCAACGGCGCGGTATATGTCGAAAACGGCGGCGCGTTTGGCGTCGGGTCCGATTCGAACGTGCGTATTTCCCTGCCCGAAGAGTTGCGGACACTGGAGTATTCGCAACGACTTCGCGACAAGGCCCGAACGGTGCTGGTGCGGGGTGAAGGATCTGTGGGCCATGCGCTTTATACCGGTGCGGCACGGGGCGGGGCGCAGGCGCTGGGGCGCGATGCCGGTGAGATCGCCGTGGGCAAGCTGGCTGATCTGGTGGCAATCGACCGGACCCACCCGACGTTGTGCACCTTGCGGGATGACCAGCTGCTCGATGGCCTGTGTTTCACTGCACCGGACGGCACAGTGACCGATCTGTGGTCGGCGGGACGCCATCAGGTGCGCGCCGGTCGACATGTCGCCCGCGCTGCGATCCTGTCTGCATATCGCGCAGCAATGACCGACCTTCTGGCTGACATTTAGTCATAAACCCCTGTATCAGAGCCGAAATGACCCAAAGCAACGACACCACCAGTTACAAGGACATCAAGCAGACGGTTCTGCGCCGCATTCGCTCGGGCGAGTGGCGGCCGGACAGCTTGCTGCCCAACGAGCAGGAACTCGCGGTCGAATTCTCCTGCACCCGCACAACGGTGAACCGCGCATTGCGCGAACTGGCGGATGAGGGTTTTCTGGAACGCCGCCGCAAAGCCGGTACCCGGGTCCTGAGCGCGCCGCTAAGGCAAGCGCGCTTCACCATTCCGCTGGTCCGGGATGAGGTTGAGGCCCTGGGTGGCACTTATCGCTATGCGCTGGTCTCAGCCGAGATACAGCCCGCCCCCGACTGGCTGCGCGCCCGACTGGCCCTGCATGCGGGCGACCGCGTGATGCATGTGCGCTGCATGCATTATTCGGGCAATGCTCCGTTCCAGTACGAGGACCGCTGGATCGTGGTCGAGAGTGTTCCGCAGGTCGAGCAGGCCGATTTCTCTGAAATCGGGCCCAATGACTGGCTGGTTCAGACAGTCCCGTTCACCAATGTTGAACTTACCTTTCTGGCCAGTCGCGCCGACATATCGGTCGCCGGTTTCCTCGATTTACCGGAAGGGGAGCCGGTCTTCACCGCCGAGCGTATCACCTGGTTGCAGGGCCGTCCCGTCACTTTCGCCAAGATGTATTTTGCCGCCGGATATCGGATGACCACGCAATTCTGACCACAGACCTTCGGGTTACGCGCACTCCGAAACGATATCTGGCTCAGTTGGATATGCCCGCGCTGTCTCCGGCGCGGGCATGAGCAGATGTCAGAAAATGAGTCGCCGCTGTCAGGCGACGTCAAATTCCAGCGGTTTGATCTGGGTGAACAACCCGGTCTCGGCCAGTTTCGCGCGCGCCTCGGCGGGGACCGGTTCGTCAACATAAAGCAGCGCTATCGCTTCACCGCCCGCCTCGGACCGGCCAAGGGTGAAGTTGGCGATGTTCACGTCATTTTCACCCATAGTCTGACCTAGTGCGCCGATGATGCCTGGCACGTCCTCGTTGGTGGTATAGAGCATATGCGCCCCGATCTCGGCATCGATGTTGATGCCCTTGATCTGGATGAAACGCGGCTTGCCATCGCTGAACACCGTGCCCCCGATTGACCGTTCGCGTTTGCTGGTGACCACGGTCACCTTGATATAGCCCTCGAACGCGCCGGATTTATCCTGATTGGTGGTCGAGATTTTGATCCCACGTTCCTTGGCAACCACCGGAGCCGAAACCATGTTCACCTCGGGGTTGAACTTTTTCATGATCCCCGCGACCACCGCGCAGTTCAGCGCGGCCAGGTTCATCTCGGCGGCGACCCCGTCATAGAGGATATTGATCGCCTGCACCGGCTCATCGGTCATCTGACCGATGAAGCTGCCCAAATGACCGGCCAGCTTGATCCAAGGCCCCATCACCTTGGCCTCTTCCGCCGTCACGCTGGGCATGTTCAGCGCATTCTCGACCGCTCCGGTCAGCAGGTAGTTTGAGATCTGCTCGGCCACCTGCAGCGCCACGTTTTCCTGCGCCTCGGTCGTCGCGGCGCCCAGATGCGGGGTGCAGACCACGTTGGGCAGGTTGAATAGCGCGTTATCTTTGGCCGGTTCTTCGCTGAACACGTCAAAGGCCGCACCCGCAATCTGACCCGATTGCAGCGCTTCGGCCAATGCGTCTTCATCAACCAGACCACCACGGGCGCAGTTGATAATGCGCACGCCTTTCTTGGTTTTCGCCAGATTTTCGCGGCTGAGGATGTTGCGGGTCTGATCGGTCAGCGGCACGTGCAGGGTGATGAAATCGGCGCGCGCCAGCAACTCGTCCAGTTCGACCTTTTCCACGCCCATCTTGGCGGCTTTCTCTTCGCCCAGATAGGGGTCATAGGCGATGACTTTCATCTTCAGACCCAAAGCACGTTCACAAACGATGCCGCCGATGTTCCCGGCACCGATGACGCCCAGCGTCTTGTTGGTCAGTTCGATCCCCATGAACTTGGACTTTTCCCACTTGCCCGCATGGGTCGAGGCACTGGCCTCGGGGATTTGCCGCGCCACGGCGAACATCATTGCAATCGCGTGCTCAGCGGTGGTGATCATGTTGCCGAACGGCGTGTTCATCACGATCACACCTTTTTTCGAGGCCGCTTCCTTGTCGATATTGTCAGTGCCAATCCCGGCGCGGCCAATGACCTTCAGCTTGTCGGCTTTCTCCAGAATGGTCGGCGTCACCTTGGTGGCCGAGCGGATGGCGAGGCCGTCATATTGACCGATCACCTCGGCCAGTTTGTCTTTGTCCTTGCCCAGATCGGGCATGAAATCCACGTCGATGCCTCGGTCGCGGAAAATCTGCACGGCGGTTTCGCTGAGCTTGTCGGATACGAGTACTTTGGGGGCCATATTTGTGGTCCTTGAATTATATGGAAGGTCCGGGCCTGTGTCGCGGCCCGGTGAAAAGGTCAGGCGGCTTCGGTTTGCGCCGCAAGCTCGGCCTCAAAGGCCCAGGCCAGCCAGGGCAGCATCGCCTCGATATCCGAGGTCTCGACCGTGCCGCCGCACCATATCCGCAGGCCCGCAGGCGCGTCGCGATAGGCACCGATATCCAGCGCGATATTCTCGGCCTCCAGTCGTTTGGCGACGGCCTTGGCGAATGCTGCGCCATCCTGAATGCGTGCGTCGGTGAATTTCAGGCAGACGGATGTATTCGACCGAGTCGCCGCGTCTTCGGCCAGATTGGCGATCCAGTCGTTCTGGTCGCAAAACGCATGCACCGCACCGGCATTGGCATCCGCGCGGGCGATCAGCCCCTGCAGGCCGCCGACCGAGCGCGCCCAGTCCAGCGCGAACAGGTAATCCTCAACTGCCAGCATAGAGGGCGTGTTGATCGTAGCCCCGGTAAAGATGCCCTTGATCAGCTTGCCGCCCTTGGTCAGGCGGAAAATCTTCGGCAGCGGCCATGCGGGGGTGTAGCTCTCCAACCGTTCCACAGCACGCGGGCTAAGGATCAGCATCCCGTGGGCCGCTTCGCCACCCAGCACCTTCTGCCAGCTAAACGTGGTTACATCCAACTTGTCCCACGGCAGGTCCATCGCAAAAGCCGCCGAGGTCGCGTCGCAGATTGTCAGCCCCTGACGGTCGTCGGCGATCCAATCGCCATTCGGAACCCGCACACCCGAAGTGGTGCCGTTCCACGTAAACACCACATCATTGGCGAAATCGACCGAGGTAAGATCAACGATCTGCCCATAATCGGCAGTTTTCACTTCGGCATCGATCTTCAGTTGCTTGACCACATCGGTCACCCAGCCCGCGCCAAAGCTTTCCCATGCCAGCATCTCGACCTTGCGCGCGCCCAGCAGCGACCACAGCGCCATCTCGACCGCGCCGGTATCCGAGGCGGGAACGATGCCGATCTTGTAATCTGCCGGAATACCAAGAACCTCACGCGTGCCTTCGATGGCCGCCTTCAACTTGTCCTTGCCAACGGCGGCCCGGTGCGACCGACCCAATGCGGCATCGGCCAGTTTAGACAGCTCAAATGTAGGGGGTTTGGCGCAGGGGCCCGAGGAAAAACGCGGATTCGCCGGCCGCGTCGCCGGTGTATTAGTGTTCATCTGTATTACCCTTCCAGATACACGCCCCTCGTTGGGGAGGGGTGTCCCACGCACAGGGGTATGGGGCGTTTGCAGCCGCAGCAAGCAGAAAAGACGCTTCTTTGGATAAAAACGACACGCGGAAGGGGGTCAAATCAGAACAGGAGTTTCCGATTGGCGAAAACCCCGCCCATTATTGGGCGGGGTTCTGTGTATTACTCTGCGGCGTCTTCGTATTCTGACATGGGCGGGCATGTGCAGATGAGGTTTCGGTCTCCGTAAGCGTTGTCGACGCGGTTGACGGGGGACCAGTATTTGTCGACGCCCATGGAGCCCGGCGGGAAGCAGGCCTGTTCGCGCGAGTAAGGCCGGTCCCAGTCGCCGACCAGATCGCGCACCGTGTGGGGGGCGTTTTTCAGCGGGTTGTTTTCCGCGTCGATCTTGCCGTCGATGATGTCCTGCGCCTCGGCCCGGATGGACAGCATGGCGTCGCAGAAGCGATCCAGCTCGTCCTTGGGTTCGGATTCCGTGGGTTCCACCATCAGCGTGCCGGCCACCGGCCAGGACATGGTGGGCGCGTGGAAGCCTGAGTCGACCAGACGTTTGGCCACGTCATCGACGCTGACATTGCCTTCATCCGCCAGCGGACGGGTGTCGAGGATGCATTCATGCGCCACACGGCCCGTCTCGGACGTGTAGAGGATCGGATAGGCATCCTTGAGCCGCGCCGCGATATAGTTGGCGTTCAAGATCGCCACTTTGGTCGCCTGGGTCAGACCGGCGCCACCCATCAGCAGCACATAGGCCCAGCTGACCGGCAGGATCGACGGAGACCCAAAGGGCGCCGCCGAGACCGGGCCCACGGCGGTGCCGTATTCCGGGTGGCCGGGCAGGTGCTCCTCCAGATGCGCCTTGACGCCGATCGGACCCATGCCGGGGCCGCCGCCGCCATGCGGGATGCAGAAGGTCTTGTGCAGGTTCAGGTGGCTGACATCGCCGCCGATCTTGCCCGGCTGCGCCAGACCGACCATGGCGTTCATGTTGGCCCCGTCGATATAGACCTGACCGCCGTGGTCATGGGTGATCTGGCAGACCTCCTGCACGGTTTCCTCGAACACGCCATGGGTGGACGGATAGGTGATCATGCAGGCGGCCAGATGATCGCTGTGCTTTTCCGCCTTGGCGCGGAAGTCGTTCAGGTCGATATTGCCGTTCTCATCCGCCTGCACCGGCACAACCTGCCAGCCCACCATCTGCGCCGAGGCCGGGTTGGTGCCATGCGCCGAGGTCGGGATCAGGCAGACATTGCGCTGCCCCTGCCCACGGGCGAAGTGGTAGTTGCGGATGGTCAAGAGGCCCGCATATTCCCCCTGCGCGCCCGAGTTGGGCTGCTGCGAGATCGCGTCATAGCCGGTGATCTGGCACAGCTTGTCGTTCAGATCGTCGATCATTTGGGTGTAGCCCTGCGCCTGATCTTGCGGGCAGAACGGGTGCAGATTGCCGAACTCGGGCCAGGTGACCGGGATCATCTCGATCGTGGCGTTCAGCTTCATGGTGCACGAGCCCAGCGGGATCATCGCCCGGTCCAGCGCCAGATCGCGGTCGGCCAGACGGCGCATATAGCGGGTGATTTCCGCCTCGGCCCGGTTCTTGTGGAAGATCGGGTGGGTCAGGTATTCGCTTTCACGCAGCGCATAATCCGGCAGGCGGTATTGCTTGTTCGAGCTGTCATCCTTGCGATCGATGCCAAAGGCGCCCCAGACCGCCTCGATGGTCTCGGGGCGGGTCTGTTCGTCCAGGCTGATGCCCACTTTCGTGTCGCCCACCTTGCGCAGGTTCACACCGCGCGCCACGGCGGCCTCCATCACCACGTTCTGCAGATGGCCGACCTCGACCGTAATGGTGTCGAAGAACACTTCCGGTTCCACCGCAAAGCCTGCCTCTTCCAGGCCGGCGGCCAGGCGCGAGGTCTTGCGGTGCACCGATTGCGCGATGGCCTTGATGCCGTCGGGGCCGTGGTACACGGCATACATCGAGGCGATGACGGCCAGCAGCGCCTGCGCGGTGCAGACGTTCGAGTTGGCTTTCTCACGCCGGATATGCTGTTCGCGGGTCTGCAGCGCCAGGCGGTAGGCCTTGTTGCCGCGGCTGTCGATGGAAACACCGATGATCCGGCCCGGCATCGAACGCTTCAGCTTGTCGGTGGTCGCCATATAGGCAGCGTGCGGGCCGCCATAGCCCATCGGCACGCCAAAACGCTGGGTCGAGCCGATGGCGATATCCGCGCCCATCTCGCCCGGTGACTTCAGCAGCGCCAGCGACAGGATGTCGGCGGCCACGATGGCAATCGCTTTATGTTCATGCAGCGCCGCGATCTCCTTGGTGAAGTCGCGCACATGGCCGTGGGTGCCGGGATACTGGAAGATGGCGCCAAAGACCGCGCCCGCATCCAGCGTGTCCGGATCGGCCACCTGCACCTCGATGCCCAGAGGCTCGGCGCGGGTTTTAATGACCGCGATGGTCTGCGGGTGGCAGTTCTTGTCGACGAAGAAGGCCGCGTTGTTGGCCTTGGACCGGCCGCCGCGCTTGGCCATCGCCATCGCCTCGGCGGCAGCGGTGGCTTCGTCCAGCAGCGAGGCGTTGGCCACGTCCAGCCCGGTCAGGTCGCTGACCATGGTCTGGAAGTTCAACAGCGCTTCAAGACGGCCCTGAGAGATTTCCGGCTGATACGGCGTATAGGCGGTGTACCAGGCCGGGTTTTCCAGAATGTTGCGCAGGATCGGCGCGGGCGTGGTGGTGCCGTAATAGCCCTGACCGATCAGCGAGGTCAGGACCTTGTTCTTGCTCGCCACCTCTTTCATGTGGAACAGCGCGTCGCGCTCGGTCATCGCCGGACCCCAGTCCAGCGGTTCGGTCTGCCGGATCGCAGGCGGGACGGTGGCGTCGATCAGCTCGTCCAGTGTCCTGAAGCCGATCACCTTGAGCATGTCGCGCATCTCGGTCGGGCTGGGCCCGATATGGCGGCGGTTGGCGAAGTCATAGGCTTCGTAATCGGTCAGTTTGAAGGCCATGTGTTGCGCTCCTCAGGGAATGTCTCGCCCAGCCGCTCTGGCAGATGCCTCCGGCGTGGGGTGAGGGCCGTCTTGGAAGCTGTCCAGTGGACAGCTTCAGGCCCGAACGGGCGGAGCCCCAAATCAGCGGCTCCGAGTGAAAGAAGGGGACGGATCCGCACGGGGATCCGCCGATGCGTTTACCCGATGAAGGCCTTGTAGCCGGCCTCGTCCATCAGGTCTTCGAGCTGCGCGGCATCGCTGATCTTGATCTTGTAGATCCACGCCTCGCCTTCGGGGTCTTCGTTCAGCGCGCCGGGGTTGTCGGCCAGCGCTTCGTTCACTTCGACAATCTCGCCATCGACCGGGGCATAAAGCTCGGACGCGGCCTTGACGGATCGATCACGCCGATCTCGCCATCCTTCTCGAACTCGTCACCCGCTTCCTGCTGTTCGACGAAGACCACCTCACCCAGCTGCTCGGCGGCGTGTTTGGTGATGCCCAGCGTGGCAATGTCGCCTTCGACGGTCAGCCATTCATGCTCTTCGGAATAATAGGTTGCCATAGTGTTACTCTCCTGACTTCAACGCTTGTAATTCTGTTTGACGAAGGGCAGCGCCACGATCTGTGCCGGTTGCGCCTTGCCCCGGATGATCAGATTGACCTTCTCGCCCGGCTCGCCATGGCCTGCGGACACATAGCCCATCGCCACCGGGCCGCCGACCGTGGGGCCAAAACTGCCCGAGGTGATCTGGCCAATGCTGTTGCCATTGCTGCACTGGATCTCAACGCCCTGACGCGCCGGTGCGCGGCCATCGGGCTGGATGCCCACCAGCTTGCGCGCCGCGCCTTCGGCCAGCTCCTTTTGCACCCGCTCGGCACCCGGAAAGCCGCCCTCTTCCTTGCGGCGTTTCTGAATGGCCCAGCCGAGGCTGGCCTCAATCGGCGAGGTGCTCTGGTCGATGTCATTGCCATAAAGGCACAGCCCCGCCTCCAGCCGCAGGCTGTCGCGCGCGCCCAGACCCGCCGGTTCGCAATCCTCATGCGCCAGGAAGGCCTTCGTGATCTCGATCGCCTTGTCCTCGGGGATCGAGATCTCGTATCCGTCCTCGCCGGTATAGCCCAGTCGCGAGATGCGGCATTCGACGCCCAGGATGTCGGCAACGGTGGTTTCCATGAACTTCAGATCTCGCGCTGCGGGGCAGAGTTCGCCCACCACATTTTCCGCCGCAGGCCCCTGAACCGCCACAAGCGCGCGGTCGAAGATCTCGGTCACCTCGACGCCTTCGAGGTTGTCGCGCATATGCGGAATGTCCTGATGCCGCAGCGCCGCGTTCACCACCACAAAGTAATGATCCCCCGCATTCGACACGATCAAATCATCCATGATCCCGCCTTCGGCATTGGTAAAGAACCCGTACCGCGCCTTGCCCTCTTTCAGCGTCGCATAAGCCTGCGGGCACAGAGCCTCCAGCTTCTCGCCCACATTCTCACCCCGCAGGATCACCTGACCCATATGGCTCACATCAAACACCGCCGCCTTCTCACGGCACTGCTTATGCTCTCCCATAATCCCCAAAGGATACTGAACAGGCATCTCCCAACCCGCAAAATCAACCAACTTTCCACCCAACTCAACATGCAAATCGTAGAGAGGCGTGCGTTTCGGTGTGTCGGTCATAGCGGATACCTTTTCGTATCTAATGGTCAAAGCGCATGTCCGTCAGTCTGACCCAAGCTGCGTATTTTGCAACGATTCAGCCTTTGAATTTGGCGGCACACCTTGATCGCGGCAGGTCTGTATACGGGCGCATGCATCAATAATGTTCCTATAGGAAACTTTTTTCCGTTAGGCAACACTCGTTGTTCTGACCCCTGAAGATCAGTGTCTGGATTCAGAGAAGTACCGATAGCCTGTTCTCTTTACCGTCAGCCAATACGCTGGAAAACTTGTATTTTCCCCACGACTTATTTCCCTGAGCTTCCCAGAGCCCGAACGGCCTGATCCAGCACATGCAGGCCGGCGATCAGGTCATCCACGGCTGTATCCTCGGCGAAATCATGGCTGATTCCATTGATGGAAGGCACAAACAGCATCGCAACCGGCATCAGGCGAGAGACGTTGGTGGCATCATGCAACGCGCCCGAAGGCATTTTACGCCACTTGCCCGACGCGATCCGCTCGGCGCCCTGCTCCAGAGCCTGACGCAATCTTTTATCCATGCTAACAGGTTCCAGCCCCAACATCGGGCCGTAGTCCAGCGCCATACCCTGCTGTTCCGCCACTTCTTGCGCGGTGGACCGGATAATTTCCTCCATCCGCACCAACCGATCCGCATCGCCATCGCGCCACTGCATCGAAAACCGCACCCGTCCGGGCACGATGGAAGAGGCATTGGGATGCAGATCGACGCGCCCGATGGTCCAGACAGTCTGCGGCGTCACCACATTGCGGAACCGGTCGTTGAGCCGCGCGTTGAACAGGGACAGCGCCTGAAACGCATCGCGGCGCAGATGCATGGGCGTGGTGCCTGCGTGGTTCTGCTGGCCCTCAAATGTCATAACCATGTCGCGGATGCCAACGATGTCGGTGACCACTCCGATCTGTTCGCCCGCCGCATCCAGCGCGGGACCCTGTTCGATATGCATCTCGATGAAGCCGCTGAACCGGGCGGGGTCGACAAAGCCCTGCGCCAGATCGGCCATCACGGATCGGGCATCGCCAAAGCTGACGCCGGTTCCGTCGGTCAGAACGTCCGCTTTGTCCAAGGGTAATCCGCCCGACCAGACCGCCGAACCGGTGGTGACACCGAACCGCCCCTCCTCATCCTGAAAGCTGACGACCGAGATGGGGTGCTCGCTGGCTCGCGCGATTTCCAGCGCGGCGATTACACCCAGGGCACCATCCAGCCAACCGCCCTCTGGCTGGCTGTCGGAATGCGACCCCATCAGCAGCGAAGGACCGTCGGCCAGGCCAAACAGATTGCCCACGGGATCGAAATGCGGCGTTAGCCCGGCCTCGGCCATCCGTCCGGCCAGCCATTTCCGCGCGGCGATATCAGCCTGCGAATACGCGGGCCGCACGACACCTTTGCCGACGCCTGCGGCTCCGAATTCGCGCAGCTTGTGCAGGTCGGACAGAAATCGTGTGTGATCGACAGTCATGAGGTCCTCCGCCGTGATGGTCAGGGCGACCATAGCCGCAAACCGCCGCCGTGGCAGGAATTTTTCAGAACGCGCGGAAACCCCTCTGGCCCCGGCCCCGAACCTGCCCTAAGACTTGGCGCGAAGAGGACGGACATGTCGCATATCACGCTGGTACGTCACGGGCAGGCCAACACGGCGGCGCGGGACGAAAAGAACTATGACAAGCTCAGCGAGCTGGGCCATCAGCAGGCGCGCTGGCTGGGCGCGCATTTGCAGGACACCCGCGCGCATCATCCGCGCGTCTATTGCGGCACGCTGGTCCGGCACGCGGAAACCGCCGCCAGTATGGGCCTGCCCGCACCGGTGCGCGACGCACGGCTGAACGAGATCGAGTATTTCACCCTCGCCCAACTGTTTCAGGATCAACACGGCGTAGCCATCCCCACGGATCGCGAGGGCTTTGTCGACCATCTGCCGCGGACCTTCACTGCCTGGGCCAATGGCGACCTGGAAAACACACCCGAGACCTTTGAAGAATTCGAAACCCGCGTCCGCGATGCGTTGCGCGACATCGGCACCGAGGGTGGCCCGGCCATCGTGGTGACCTCGGGCGGGTTGATCTCGATGGTGGTGCGGCAGGCGATGGGGCTGGACATTCCGTCGATGGCGCGGGTGGCCCTTGCCATCATGAACACGTCGATGCACCGTCTGCGCCCGGTTGGCACGCAACTGAGCCCGGTTCTGTTCAACGCCGTTCCGCATCTGGAAGCGCCCGAACGGCAGTTCGCGCAAACGCATCTGTAAGGAGGTCCGCATGCAACTCTATTACGCCCCCCGCACCATCTCGGTCGCTGTTGCCATCGCGCTGGAAGAGGCCGGGCTGGAGTACGAGGCGATCCGGCTGGACTTTGCCACAGGAGAGCAGACCAAGCCTGCCTACAAGCAGATCAACCCCAAGGGCCGGGTTCCGGCATTGGCGGTCGAAGGCGGCATCCTGACCGAAACCGGCGCATTGCTGGAATATATCGCGGCCAAGGCCCCGCAGGCCGGGCTGGTGCCCGATGATCCGGTGATGGCCGCCCGCATGCGCGAAGTGATGTTCTATCTGGCCTCGACCATGCATGTGAACCATGCCCATGGACGGCGCGGCCCTCGCTGGGCGGACAAGAAGGCCAGCTGGAAGGACATGAAAGAGAAGATGCCGCAAACCATGACCGCCTCGTGCAGGTATGTCGAGACGGCAGGCCTGCGCGGACCATTCGTATTGGGTGACCGGATCAGCCTTGCCGATTGCTATCTTTTTGTGGTTTGCAGCTGGCTTGAGGGCGACGGCGTCGATGTCTCGGTCTTTCCCAAGATCATCGCCTTCCGCGAAGCGATGGAGGCACGGCCTTCGGTTCAGGCGGTGCGCGCCGCCGGAATGCTCTGACAAAAGGACAACGCATGACACATCTCTGGGTCCGGGCCGAACAACGCCCCAACGAGGAACGGGTGGGGTTGACCCCTGAAGGCGCCGCGGCGCTGATCGCCGCCGGTATCCGCGTGACGGTCGAGGAAAGCCATGTCCGCGCCATCCCACTGGACGGCTACAAAGCCGCAGGCTGTGAAATCGCGGCTGAAAATTCCTGGCCCGACGCGCCGCTGGACGCGATCATCTTTGGCCTCAAGGAACTGCCTGAGGACGGCACGCCTCTGCCCCACCGCCACATCATGTTCGGTCATGCCTATAAGGGCCAGCACTCGGGCCGGGCGCTGTTGCAGCGGTTCAAGGCCGGGGGCGGCACGCTGTACGATCTGGAATATCTGGTGGACGAGGATGGCCGCCGGGTTGCCGCCTTTGGCTATTGGGCTGGCTATGCCGGGGCGGCGGTCACGTTGAAAACGTGGGCCGCGCAACAGCGGCGGCAGGAATGCCCGCCCGTCGGAGTTTATGCGGGCAAGGACGCCCTGATTGCCGAGCTGCTGGCAGAGCTGGACGCCACGGGCGCCACCCGCCCCAGCGCCATCGTCATCGGCGCTTTGGGTCGTGTGGGTACCGGGGCGGCTGACCTGTGCGAGGCGATGGGTGTCAGCGTCACCAAATGGGACATGGCCGAAACCGCCAGCGGTGGGCCCTTCCCGGAAATCCTTGATCACGATCTGTTCCTGAACTGCATCTTCGCCCGCCCCGGCACCCCGGTCTTTGTGCCGCACGCGGCGCTGACCGCGCCGCGCAAGCTGACCGCCATCGGCGACGTCGCCTGCGATCCGGACAGCGATTACAACCCGGTCCCCGTTTATGACCGCGCCACCACATGGGACGCCCCCGCCCTGCGTGTGGCCACCGACCCGGTGATGGATGTGATGGCCATCGACAACCTGCCGTCGATGCTGCCGGTCGAAAGCTCGCAGGATTATGCAGCACAACTGCTTCCCACATTGCTGACCCTGACCGACATCGAATCCGGTGTCTGGGGCCGGGCAGCGGCAACCTTTAACACTCATATCGAAGGGATCTGAGCGATGACGATTCACTGGTGTGGCACCGGCCTGTCGGCCATCCCTGGCCTGCGCCGCCTGATCGAGGGCGGGCACAAGGTCACCGTCTGGAACCGGACCGTTGAAAAGGCCAAGGCCGAGGTCGGTGACCTGACCGATGACATCCGCGCCTTCGACATCGACGCGCTGGCGGCGGTGCTAGGCAAAGGCGACGTGATCGTGTCGATGCTACCGGGCGACTGGCACGTGCCGCTGGCGGAACTGGCTATTTCGAAAGAGGCGAACTTCGTCTCGTCTTCCTACATCGCGCCCGAGATGCGCGCGCTGGACGACAAGGCCCGCGAGGCGGGCGTGGCGCTGGTCAACGAGGTCGGACTGGACCCGGGCATCGACCACCTGATGGCGCATGCGCTGGTCGCCGACTACCGCGCCTCGGACGCGTTCGATGCGCAAAACCACCTTAGCTTTATTTCCTATTGCGGTGGCATCCCCAAGCACCCGAACCCGTTCCGCTACAAGTTCAGCTGGTCGCCCTTGGGTGTGCTGAAAGCGCTGCGCTCCCCGTCGAAATCGATCCGCGATTACGCCCCGCTGGACGTCGCCCGCCCATGGGACGCGATCAGCAGCTATATCGCCCCGCTGCCTGCCCCGGAGAGCTTCGAGGTCTATCCTAACCGGGATTCCCTGCCGTTCATGCAGGAATACCAGTTCGAGGACCACTGGACCGTCAAGGAATTCGTCCGCGGCACGCTGCGCCTGAACGGCTGGGCCGATGCCTGGTCGGATGTGTTCACCGAGATCGAAACCCTGTCCGGCCCGGAGGGCGATGCTCGCCTGAAAGAGATGTCCGACCAGTTCTGGGCAGAAAACGCCTATGACGAGGGTGAACCTGACCGCGTCGTGCTATGTGTTGGCCTGAAGGCGGAAAAGGACGGCGTGCCGGTCTGGCACAAAACCTATGTCATGGACGCCTGGGGTGACGAACGCGGCACCGCCATGGCACGGCTGGTGTCGATCCCCGTCTCATTGGCGATCGAAGCGGTGCTGAACCGCGCCATTCCTGCGGGCGTTCATGCAGCCCCCAACGATCCAAAACTGGTTCAGGCTTGGATGGCCGAAATCGACCGGTTGGCGCAGCATCTGCAAGTTGTGGATCATACCGCCTGACCACTATGCGCCGCGCCATCCATTCCGGCGCGGCGCCTGCCGCATTCCATTCTTTTTCTGTTTGAAAACTCTTTGCTGGGCCAAAGCCTACATAAGATCGTTCTCGACATCCTCAGCCGAAATACCCAGCGCATCCAGCCCGTTTTCAAGATGATCCGACAAATGCGGCGTGCCGATCAGATAATCGGCGCAAGGGGTCGAGGCCTCGGACTTTGCGGTTGCAATAGCCTCGGCCAGATCTTCGGCAAAGAAACTCTCGCGCCCGATCCACATGATGGCAACCAGTTCCGCCTGCTCATCCTCGCCCATGCGGTCGATAAACGCACGCAACTCGCCTTCTGCCCGGTCCAGTTCACGCCCCATCATGGCGACCTGAGCGATTTTTCTTGCCGAGATTTCCAGCATGTCCCAACTCCTCGTGTTCGCGGTTTCAGACTACCACAACCACTCTCGGGTGGCCGAGTCTTTGATCTTGAACAAACCGGCACGGCTTAGGGCTCGCGAATGCGGGAAATGGGATGGTCCGGCACCGGCGCGGTTCGGAACGGTCGGAACGTCGCTTTCTTCAGTTTCAGCTTCAACGCTTGCCAGACAATCAAGGCAAAGGTGCGCCGCGCCCCAAAGGGTCGCCGCAGCAGTGACCACAGGATGGTCGCGTTGGTCAATCGCGCGCGCGGCCCGGTCAGTGTTGCAATCAAGCCACCGGCCTCTCGGCCATAGTCAATCCAGACGCCAACCCGGTCCGGACGATAGTCAAATCGGAACGTATAAGACCCTTCGATCTTCTGGAACGGCGAGACATGCATCAGCTTGTCCGCCACGATACGATCCGTCGCCTGAATGGGCGCGAAATTGGCGTTGTGACACAGATAGCTGTGGCGGGTGCCAAAGGTGTTCGTCACCTCGGCCACGACCGCATAAAGCTGTTGCTCGGTATCGAAACAGAACCAGAAGCTGACAGGGTTGAATACGTGTCCCAACACGCGGGGCTGCGTCAGCAAGGTAATGTCTGCGGGCTGTGCAACACCCATCTGGTCAAACTGATCGCGCAGCCACACCGCGCCGAGACCGTTGCCCGGCTCACCCCCGTGATCGCGGCTGCGCCAGTTCGTAACGTTGATCCTGTTCAACGAGAACAGCAGCGGGGTCGCAACGGATATTTCGGGATCAAGCAGAATGTAGTCCACGGAATAGCTGAACGCGTTTTCAATCGCGCCCTTTCGCCCGTGATAGGTATGCCCTGCAATATGGTCGATCCGGTCCATCCTGCTCATCCATCTGACCTTTGCGCTGCTCGGACAGCACCCAAATCCAAGGTCATTTCATATGGATAATACGAAACCGGCGTCACAATGGATTAAAATATTCGTGCGAAGTGATCCGTCTTGGGGCTGACTGCGTAATGTGGTTATGTTTACCGAGATCGATACCGCGAGCTTGGATGAGCCGGTGGGCGATAGCCCTGCCATCAAACCCTTGCGCGCGAAGAAACGCATCAGGGGTCGACCGGTGAACCGAGTGAACGGCAGTTGTGAGACCAGAACCGAATGGGTGAGTCACGTCACCCGCATCCGGGATGCGCAGGATCAGGCGGCCTTTGCCGAGCTGTTTCAACACTTCGCGCCACGGGTCAAAGCGTTCCTGATGAAATCAGGGGCCGACGCCGCGATGGCAGAGGAATGCGCGCAAGAGGTTATGGCGACCTTGTGGCATAAGGCGCACCTGTTCGATCCCACCCGCGCGACCGTGGCCACATGGGTGTTCACGATCGCCCGGAACAAGCGCATCGACGTGTTGCGCAAACAACGCCGCCCCGAGCCCGAAGACCTCGGCTGGGGCCCCGAGGCAGAGCCGGAACAGGAGGAGGTTCTGGCGCTGCAACAGGAAACCGCGCAGCTGCGTGACGCCATGGCGGCGTTGCCTGAGGCGCAGAGACAGCTGATCGAGAAGGCCTACTTCGGTGATCTGAGCCATCGAGAAATCGCATCTCAGACCGGGTTGCCTTTGGGCACGATCAAATCACGGATACGGCTGGCGCTGGACCGCTTGCGCCACGCGATGAACTGAGATGAAGACGATGGAACACAAGATCAAACATCACCTGACCGACGATCTGCTTATGGCCTATGCCGCGGGTACGTTGCCCGAAGCGTTCGATCTTATGGTCGCCACGCATCTGTCGCTCTGCGACCATTGCCGCGCGCGGGCCGAAAGCTTTGACGCCGTTGGCGGTTGCGTTCTGGACGATCAGACTGCCCCGGCTCAAATGAGAAGTGACGCACTGGCCGCGACGATGGCTCTGATTGCACAGGGTGCCCCGACACCGAAGCCGTCACAGCCGAAATGCCCGGTTCTGCCGACCCCGCTTCAGGATTATGTCGGCGGCGATGTCAACGCAATCAAATGGAAACCCATCGGCATGGGCGTCAAGCAGGCCATCCTGCCCACGACGCGCGAGGCGACCGCCCGACTGCTGTTCATTCCCGCCGGTGTGGCGGTGCCGGATCACAGTCACCACGGGACCGAGCTGACCATGGTGCTGCAAGGCGCCTTCTCGGATGAGGTTGACCGTTTTGCCCGCGGCGATGTCGAGATTGCGGATGAAGACCTGCATCACACTCCGACAGCGGATATGTCAGAAGATTGTATCTGTCTGGCGGTTACGGATGCGCCGTTGAAGTTCAGCAAGCTGATGCCGCGCCTGTTCCAGCCCTTCCTGAGAATCTGACCCGGCCTAGCCTTCGGACTGGCCCAGCGGCACCACGTTGCTGTGGTCATCGGGGGCCAGTTCCTCAAAGTCGAAATTGTCCAGACGCTGCGCCCGACGCCCGGCTTTCTCGGCGCTGATCTTGATGTCCGAGATATCCTTGGCCGCCTGCCCGAAATGACGGTCAAGGTTCGAGACACGGTCGCCCAGACGTTCGACATCCTTGTGCAGCATTCCCAGTTCCTTGCGGATCGCCCCCGCCTGTTCCCGCATCCGCGCATCCTTCAGGATCGCGCGCATCGTGTTCAGCGTCGCCATGCAGGTGGTGGGTGAGACGATCCAGACACGTTTGGAAAAACTCTCCTGCACCAGTTCGGGGAACTTGGCGTGCAACTCGGCATAGACCGCCTCGGACGGCAGGAACATCAACGCCCCATCGGCGGTTTCACCATCGAGAATGTATTTCTCGGCAATGTCGTTGATATGCTTGCGCACCGTGCTGCGGAACATCTGAACGGCGGCCTTGAACTCGGCATCATTGGTTGAGCCGATCAGCGCCTCATAGGCCTCTAACGGAAACTTGCTGTCGATCACAATCGGCCCCGGAGGGTTCGGCAGATTGATCAGACAATCCGCCCGCCGCCCGTTCGACAGGGTCGCCTGCAGCCGGAAACTGTCCGATGGCAACGCCTTGGAGACGATATCATTCAGTTGGATCTCACCAAAGGCGCCGCGCGTTTGCTTGTTCGACAGAATGTCCTGCAACGACAGTACATCGCCGGACAGTTTGGTGATATTATCCTGCGCCTTGTCGATGGCGGCCAGACGCTCCTGCAATTGGGTCAGAGAGGTCGCGGTCTGCTTGGACGACCCATGCAGCGTTTCCTTCATCCGCTCTTGCATCTCGGCCAGCGCGCGCGCTGATTTCATCGCGTTGTCGGCCAGCCGGTCATTCATCTGCTGCTGAACCGAGGACAGGCGGGATTCGACCGTCTGGATCACCTGAACCTGCGCATTGGCCTGCGTGTCCGAGACATGTTGCAAACCACCGCGCAACTGCTCTTGCCCCTGTCCCAATTGCTGCACATGCTGGCCCAGATGCGCCATCTGCCGCGCCAGCGGTTCCGCCATCCGGGCGGATCGGTTGGCCGCGCGCAGCGACAGGAACAGCAGCAACAGGATCAGCGCCACCACCCCGCCTACAGTCAGGATCAGGGGGTCGTTCAGCGCGTATTGGGTACCTGCAATCTCGATCATGTCGCCTCGGATGTTCTTGTTTTATTCTTTCTAGCCCAGCCGGGCCGCAGGATCAACTGCGCCCAAACAGGCGTTCGATATCGCTCAGCTTCAGCTCCACGTAAGTCGGCCGACCGTGGTTGCACTGACCGGAATGGGGTGTCGCCTCCATCTCGCGCAGCAGGGCGTTCATCTCTTCGGCCCGCATCCGGCGGCCCGAACGGACCGAGCCATGGCAGGCCACCCGGCTCAGGATCGCCTCGATCCGGGCCTGCACCATCTGGCTTTCGCCCTGATCAGCCAGCTCGTCGAGGATATCCAGAATCATTGCGCGAGCGTCGACCTCGCCCAGAATGGCGGGGGTTTCGCGCACGGCGATGGCACTTCCACCGAAGGGTTCGATGGTCAGGCCAAAGCGCGTCAGCTCATCCGCAACCGCCATCAGCCGCGTGCAATCGCCCTCGGACAATTCGACAATTTCGGGGATCAGCAGGGCCTGGGCGGCAATTCCGGTCTCGGCCATCTGGGTTTTCAGCTTTTCGTAAACCAGCCGCTCATGCGCTGCGTGTTGATCGACGATCACCATGCCATCGGCAGTCTGGGCGATGATGTAATTCTCATGCACCTGCCCACGCGCGGCACCCAAGGGCAGGTCCTGTGGTGCGGGGTCTTCGTCAGCGATCGGAGCGACCGGAGCAGGCTCGACAACGCTGCCGCTATAATCCCGCGACAGCTCTGCAAAGCCCGGCGCCTGTGCCCGGTAGGCGGCCTGACGCGCCGCAGGCGAGGGCCTGCCCATCTGATAGACCCGCGCAGGGGCCGGTTGCGCCGGTTCAGGCCGCATCGCACCCAATGTTGCATTGGCAACGGTGGTCGCCGCCCGATGCCCGGCTTCGGCCAGCGCGTGCCGCAGGGCCGAGACGATCAGACCGCGCGCCACACCCGGGTCACGAAAGCGAACCTCGGATTTGGCGGGGTGGACGTTCACGTCCACCAGCGTTGGATCGCAATCGATGAACAGCGCTGCTGCCGGATGGCGGTCGCGGCTGAGGAAATCGAAATAGGCCGCACGCAGGGCCCCCGTCAGCATCTTGTCCCGCACCGGGCGCCCATTGACGAACAGATATTGCGCCACGGCCGCACCGCGCGAATAGGTCGGAAGGGCGGCATAGCCATAAAGACGAATGCCCTCACGCGCGGCGTCGATCCGCAGGGCGTTTTCGGCAAACTCGCGCCCGATCACGCGGGCCAGACGGGCGTGCAACGCGTCGAACAGATCCCCGTTCTCGCGGTCGGCGCGGAACGTCACGCGCCCCTCACCCCCGCCTGAGACATCGCGCAGGGTAAGGGTAATCGCCGGTTCAGCCATGGCCAGACGTTTGACCGTATCGGTGATCGCCTGCGCCTCGGCCCGGTCGGTGCGCATGAATTTCAACCGCGCAGGCGTGGCGTAGAACAGATCGCGCAGCTCAACCACCGTGCCCGCACGCAAGGCGGCGGGTTTCACCGCCTCCATCCTGCCCCCCGCTACATGCACCTGCGCCGCATCGCCCCCCGGAACGCGGCTGGTGATGGTCAAGCGACCCACCGCACCCAGTGACGGCAGCGCCTCGCCCCGGAAGCCGAAAGTGTGGATGTTCAGCAAGTCCGAACCGTCGATCTTCGATGTCGCATGGCGGGACAACGCCAAGGGCAAATCCTGCGCCGCGATCCCGCAGCCATCATCCGTGACGCGAATCAGCGTCTTGCCCCCATCTGCGATATCGATTGCGATGCGGCTGGCTCCGGCATCAATTGCGTTCTCGACCAGTTCCTTCACCGCCGAGGCCGGACGTTCCACCACTTCACCTGCTGCGATCCGGTTGATAGCGGCATCGTCAAGCTGCCGGATCACCGGTCGGGTTTCGCTGATATTGGGGTTCGTTTGCGCCATACCGCTAGACCTAGCATATATGCGCGCGATTCTGCCACCGGTTTGACGAAAATTCAGAGGGCTGAAAATAAGGTGTCCGACCAGTTTGACCGCGCCGACAAGGGGGTAGCGACATTGGTCAAAGCTGGCCGGACAAACCGAAGTGAGTGGTGGTCATCCAATTAACACTTAAAGGTCAAGTATCATCAGATTCGGAATAAATCTCGTTAATACTGCGCAATTGTTTCCATTTGGCAATTATGCGCCGATCTCGCAGGGGATTCTCAGGCGCGAACATGCCAAGTCAAGCAGTGCTCGGCGCGCCAGCGCGGGTTCGGCATGGTCCAAACACTGCCGTCAGCGCCAGAATCAAACCCGAAACCGTTGCGATCATGCCTGCCGCACTGACCGCATCCGCAGCCCCCAGCCAAAGCGGCCCGTACCCGGCCAGCACATAGCCTGCGATAGCAGAAAGGGCAGCAAACCCTACGCTCCACGCGATCTGGGTTTCCAGCCGGTTGGTCATCATCCGCGCCGCAGCGGGCGGACAGATGAACATTGCGATCACGATGATTGAACCAACCGCGTCAAAGGCGGCCACAGCTGCAATCGCAGCGGTGATGACCAGAGCCAATCCCAACGCACCCGTCCGGATACCGATGGTGCGGGCAAAACCTTCGTCAAAGGTGGAAATCTTCAGCGGACGCCAGAGCAGCCAGGTGAACAGGATCACCCCGACCAGCGCCAATGCGATACGCGGAAGCTCATGCGGCAGACCTGCCAGCGCCACCGGGTCCAGCAGCGACGACCAGCCGGTGGCATCCAGCCAGATCAGGCTTTCCAGATTGCCATACAACGCATGTTCCACGTCCAGATGGACGGTTGAGGTATCGGTCTGTTCCAGCAGCAGAACGCCGCCCGCGAACATGGTAGTAAAGACGACCCCCATCGCGGCACCGGGTTCTATCTGGCCCAGCCGACGGACGGCCTCGATCATCACGACGGCAACGATGGCGGCGCCAGCGGCGCCCAGCATCATCGGCCAGGTCGAAATGGCCCCGGTCAGCAGGAAGGCCACCACGATGCCAGGCAGCACCACATGGCTGATCGCATCCCCGATCAGCGCCTGTTTGCGCAGCACCAGAAAGTTCCCGGGCAGCGCGCAGGCAATTGCTGCAAAGGTCCCGATCAACAGGGGTGTCAGCGACAGAGGGACAAATTCTTCACCACTCATGAGGGCACCCCTTGTGGGCCGCCGATGCGGCGGTCGATTTCAGCGATTTGGTCGCGGGTCAGAACCGTTTCGATGTCGCGCAACCCGTCATAGAGCGCGGCTGTCGCCTCATGCGCCTGATCGGCACGGACCAGTTCCCATCGTTTTTCGTCGCGCAGGGCCTTGGCGGCGCGCGCCTTGCCTTCCTCGGTCGCCACACCATCGGCGCGCACGATCCCGGCCCGGCGCAGCAGGCGGAGCGTCAAGGGTTCATATATCTTCTGCCCTTGCGCCAATGCCAGCAGGCCTTGCCGGATATGAACCCGGCGTTGAAATCGCAAGTGGCGCAGGATGGCCGCCAACACGCCACGCACCGGCGCCAGCAGCAGGGACAAGGCGAAGAAACCAAAGCTGACAAGTACGATGATCGGACCCGTCGGCAGGTTCGGTGCTGACGCCGACAGAGCGGCGCCGAGATAGCCAGACAACCCTCCGGCCAGCCCCGCCAGCAAGACCACGCGGTCCGACCGGTCTGACCAGAACCGTGCGGTTACCGGCGGGATGATCAGCAGGGCTACGATCAGGATCAGACCGACAATTTTCAGGCCAACAACGGTCACTGCCATCACCAGCCCCATCATTGCAAGATCGATCCGGGAAACTGGCAATCCGCGCGCCGCGGCATATTCCGGGTCAAATGCCACCATCATCATCGGACGTCTGATGATCATCACCAGAACCAGCGTCGCAGCGCCTCCGATCGCGATGATCAGAGCATCCGCCCAGAGCATTCCGGCGGTCGAGCCCAGCAGGAACCCTTCAAGCCCGGCCTGTCGACCCACACTCATGGTCTGAATGACGGTCAGCAGAACAATACCGAAACCAAAGAACACCGAAAGAACGGCACCGATGGCCGCATCTTCGGCCAGCCGAGTATGGCGCGTCAGCCAATTCATGCACAAAAGGCCAACCCAGGCCGACAGGGCCGAGCCCGCCAACAGGCCGATCAGGTTTCGCCCGTCACCGCCCAAGGCGACAAGCACCATGAACGCCAGGCAAACACCGGGCAACGTCGCGTGGCTGATCGCATCGCTGACCAGTGCGCGTTTACGCAGGAACAGGAAAGTACCGGTTACACCTGCCGAAATACCCAGCAGGCTCGCACCAATAGCGACCAGCGTGGCGTTATAGCCAAGCTGAAGGGTCAGAGCATCCCAAAGCATGTTTTACCCCAGCGCGCGCGAGATCTGGTCGATTTGCGCAGTGGCCAGACGGCCTCCGTAAGCGGATTGCAGGGTCTCGGCGGTGAAGGCTTCGGCGACCGGGCCTTCGGCGACCTTGCGGGTGTTGATCAGGAACACATGGTCGAAATAGTCGGTGACCGTGGCCAGATCGTGATGCACGACGACGACCGTCTTGCCGGCCTCTTTCAGCGATTTCAGCACCGCGATGATGGCCTTTTCCGTCGCGGCATCGACCCCGGCAAAGGGTTCGTCCAGCAGATACAAATCCGCATCGTGCGCCAGCGCCCGGGCCAGAAACACCCGCTGCTGCTGACCGCCCGACAACTGACCAATCTGGCGGTCGGCAAAATCGCGCATCCCCACCCGGTTCAGACAATCCATCGCCGCCGACTTGTGGCGCATACGCACACGGCCCAGCAAGCCCAGTTGCCGCGACAGGCCCATCAGGACCACATCGATCACTCGGGTGGGAAAGTCCCAATCGACGCTTGCGCGCTGCGGCACATAGGCGATCCGCGCCCGTTGCGACTCCAGCGGTTCCCCGAAAACGGTCACCCTGCCTGACAGCGGCGTCACGATCCCAAGGGCCGCTTTCAGAAGGGTGGATTTCCCGGCCCCGTTCGGACCGATGATGGCGGTCATGGCGCCGCTTTGAACGGTCATATCCACCGAGAACACGGCAGGTTTCTGACCGTATGAGACCGTCAGGCCACGAACGGCCAGCGGGCTGGTTTCAACGCCCTGCTCTTCGATTGCGACGCCCTGAACTGCTGCAAGTTCCAACATGGTTTAAAATCCTGCCGACAATCTACCGTTCAGCCCACGCGCGGGCACATCTGCGCCCAATGCGCCGGCAATCACAGTGATGTTGTGATCCAGCATCCCGATATAGGTGCCCTCGTATGTGCCAGGCTCGCCCATGGCATCAGAAAACAGCTCGCCCCCGACAGAGACCTCATGCCCCCTGGCAGCCGCCCCTTCGATCAATGCGCGCATCGAGCGATCCGAGACCGAGCTTTCGACGAAAACAGCGGTCAGCTGGCGATCGACCAATGTATCGACCATCTCACCAATCCGGTTCAAACCTGCCTCGGACTGGGTCGAGATGCCCTGAATGCCCAGCACTTCATAGCCATATTCGACGCCGAAATAACCAAAGGCATCATGCGCGGTCACCAGCACGCGGTTGTTTTTCGGAACGGCAGCCAGCATCTGCTTGCCATACGCGTCCAACTGGTCGATCTCGGCCAGAAACGCCTGCGTGTTGGCGGCAAACAGGTCGGCGGCTTCGGGGCGCGCCTCGGTCAGTGCCTTTTGCACCTCGACCACCACATCGCGCCACAAGACCGGGTTCATCCACAGATGCGGGTCGTATTTGTCGGCATAGTCATCGTGGGCCCGCAGCTTGGCCTTGTCGACACCATCTGCCACGGCGATCACAGTGCGCTTACGCTCCAGCCCGTGAAAGAACTCTTCCATCTGGGCCTCAAGGTACAGCCCGTGCCACAGCACGACATCAGCGCGGGTCATAGCCACGATATCGGTACGGGTCTGGCGATAGGCATGCGGGTCGACACCCGGGCCCATCAGGCCCTTCACCTCGACCTGATCACCGCCGACCTGACGCGCGGCGTCCGCTATCATGCCGGTGGTGGCGACCACTTTCAGCGGCGCCTCTGCCCATGCGGCAAACGGCACCGAGGCGGCAACAGCCAGTGCAGCAAGAAAACTGCGGCGAATCATGTTCAGACCTCACATTAGGCTTCCTGTTGCGATTGAATATGAGAACCATTCGCAACTTAGTCAATGCTATTGAGAATTATTCTCAACAAAACTTGATTTATTTTTCCATTTGGTCAAAAAATTGACGATCCTTTGCCCCTCATGCCTTCCATTCGGCTGCGTGCCGTGCGATTTTGACGCAAACTTCCCAAAGGACGTGAAGATGGATACGCAGAGCTCAGAAAGCCCCGTGCGCACCGCGCATCTGCCGCAAGTGACCGAGCCCCGGAATCCGGGGATGGATCTGGATCTGGATTGGGTACGCGCGGTGCAGGCCAACACTTCGGCCATCGAACGCCGCGCCGCGACCCTGCCCGGGCGGCGGTCGGTGAAGAAGGAGTATCAGGCCGCATGGCTGCTGAAGGCGATCACCATGATCGACCTGACCACCCTGTCGGGCGACGACACGGTGGGCCGCGTGCGCCGTCTGTGCGCCAAGGCGCGCCAGCCGGTGTCGCCCGCAACCCTGCAGGCACTGGATATGCCCGCGATCACCACCGGGGCGGTCTGCGTCTATCACGACATGATCGAAACCGCTGTTGAGGCGTTGACCGGCACCGGTATTCCGGTTGCCGCGGTCTCCACTGGTTTCCCTGCCGGGCTGTCTCCGTTCCACTTGCGTGTGGCCGAGATCGAGGAAAGCGTGAAGGCCGGGGCCGAGGAGATCGACATCGTCATCTCGCGCCGTCACGCGCTGTCGGGCGACTGGCAGGCGTTGTATGACGAGATGAAGGCGTTCCGCGTCGCCTGCGGTGATGCGCATGTGAAGGCCATTCTGGCGACCGGAGAGCTGGGCAGCCTGCGCAACGTCGCCCGCGCCTCGCTGGTGTGCATGATGGCGGGGGCGGATTTCATCAAGACCTCGACAGGGAAAGAAAGCGTCAACGCCACTCTGCCCGTCTCATTGGTGATGATCCGCGCGATCCGGGATTATTACGACCGCACCGGCTATCGCGTTGGGTACAAGCCTGCGGGCGGGATTTCCAAGGCCAAGGACGCGCTGGTCTACCTGTCGCTGATCAAGGACGAACTGGGCGACCGCTGGCTGGAACCCGACCTGTTCCGCTTTGGTGCGTCGTCGCTGCTGGGCGATATCGAGCGGCAGTTGGAACACTATGTCACCGGGTCTTACTCGGCTGGCTACCGTCACTCCTTGGGCTGAATAGTTTCAATGTTCAAACTAGCCACAACCACTTCGTTTCTTCTATTGCAATTTAGCCCTGCCTATTCTGAGGCAAAGGAATGCAGTCCGTGGATCGTTGATGGCAAAAGCAACGGAAATACCGTGAGTATCGACATAACCGATCAACAACTCACTTGGACCGACGGACACGTCGAGTTCAAAGCTCCAATGGTCGATGAAACGCCACTTGGTCAAATCTTTGCGGGAAACGGCGAAGTCTACTTCACTTACTTGAATCGTACAAACTCCACAGAAAATGTGAAATCCAAACCACGTAAAGTTGTACGCATTCCCCAAGATCAGACCACAGTTCGATTCCTCACCCTCAACTGCGGGGAAAACTAAAATGACAGTCAAAGAGATTTTCGAAACCATGGATTACGGCCCCGCCCCCGAAAGCGCCGCCGAGGCTCTGGCCTGGCTGGTCGATCAGGGTGACAAGTTCGGCCACTATATCGACGGCGCCTTCACCAAGCCCGGCAAAGGGTTCGACAGTCGCAATCCCGCGACCGGAGAGGTTCTGGCCAAGCTGACACAGGCGAAGCAGGCCGACGTGGACGCCGCCGTTGCCGCCGCCCGCAAGGCACAGCCGAAATGGGCGGGTCTGGGCGGAGCGGGTCGTGCCCGGTATCTTTATGCCATTGCACGGCTGCTGCAAAAGCACTCGCGCTTGTTTGCGGTGCTGGAGAGCCTCGACAACGGCAAGCCGATCCGGGAATCGCGGGACATCGACATCCCGCTGGCGCAGCGGCATTTCTATTATCACGCTGGCATGGCGCAGTTGATGGAAAGCGAGTTGCCGGACGCTGAGGCCTTGGGTGTGTGCGGGCAGATCATCCCGTGGAACTTCCCGCTACTGATGCTGGCGTGGAAGATCGCGCCCGCACTGGCGATGGGCAACACGGTGGTTCTGAAACCGGCCGAATATACCTCGCTGACCGCGCTGCTGTTCGCTGACATCTGCTCGCAGGCTGGATTGCCGAAGGGTGTGGTCAACATCATCACCGGCGATGGCGCGGTGGGTGAGATGATCGTGGCCGCGGATGTGGACAAAATCGCCTTTACCGGCTCGACCGTAGTGGGGCGGCGTATTCGAGAGGCGACGGCCGGTTCGGGCAAGGAGCTGACATTGGAGCTGGGCGGCAAGTCCGCCTATGTCGTCTTTGACGACGCCGACATCGATTCCGCCATTGAGGGGCTGGTTGACGCGATCTGGTTCAATCAGGGTCAGGTCTGCTGCGCCGGGTCGCGCCTGCTGGTGCAGGAAGGCATCGCCGACCGCTTCCACGACAAGCTGCGCGCGCGGATGGATAAGCTGCGTCTGGGCGACCCGCTGGATAAATGCATCGACGTGGGCGCGGTGGTAGACCCTGTTCAATTGCAGACCATCAAGGCGATGGTCGAGAGCAACACGGTTGGCCACGTGCATCAGGCCGCCTGCGAACTGCCTGCGAATGGCTGTTTTTACCCGCCGACGCTGATCTCGGGTCTCGAGACATCCGATCCGTTGATGCAGGAAGAGATTTTTGGCCCCGTACTGGTCTCTTCGACATTCCGCACACCAGAGGAGGCGGTCGAGCTGGCCAACAACACCCGTTATGGGCTGGCCGCGACGGTCTGGACCGAGAACGTGAACCTGGCGCTGGATATCGCGCCTAAGCTGGTCGCGGGCGTGGTCTGGGTGAATGCCACCAACCTGTTCGACGCAGCCGCCGGGTTCGGTGGCGTGCGCGAGAGCGGTTTCGGCCGCGAAGGCGGTTGGGAAGGGCTGGCCGCCTACACCAAGCCCAAGGGCAAGGCCAAGCCGCTGGCGAAGGTCGAAGCGACAATGGGCGAAGGGTCCCCGGTCGACCCGATTGACCGCACCGCCAAAATGTATGTCGGCGGCAAGCAGGCGCGGCCCGATAGTGGCTACTCGAAACCTGTTTGGGGCAAATCCGGTCTGTTGGGTCATGTGGGTCTGGCGAATCGCAAGGACGTGCGCAACGCGGTCGAGGCTGCGGCGGGGGCCAAAGGCTGGTCCAACACCACCGGCCATCTGCGGGCGCAGATTCTGTATTACATCGGCGAAAACCTCTCGGCCCGTGCAGGTGAATTCACCGCCCGCATCGACGCCATGACCGGTAAGAAGGACGGCGCAAAAGAGGTCGAAGCTTCGATCCAGCGCCTGTTCACCGCCGCCGCCTGGGCCGACAAGTATGACGGTCAGGTGCATGGCGTTCCGATCCGGGGCGTCGCCATTGCCATGAAGGAACCGGTCGGCGTTATCGGCGCGCTGTGCGCTGACGAAGCACCGCTGCTAGGACTGGTCTCGGCCATGGCCCCGGCGATTGCGATGGGCAATCGGGTGGTTCTGGCGGCCTCCGAGCCCTACCCACTGGCCGCGACCGATTTCTACCAGATCCTCGAAACCTCGGACGTCCCCGCAGGCGTGGTCAACATCCTGACCGGTAGCCATGCGGAACTGGCGAAACCGCTGGCCTCGCATCTGAACGTGGATGCGGTCTGGTCGTTCTCGTCTACCGATCTGTCGAAAGAGATCGAAGCCGTCTCCGCCGGGAACCTCAAACGCACCTGGGTCAATAACGCGACGGCATTTGACTGGAGCATGGACCATTCCCGCCGCTTCCTGCAGGCTTCGACCGAAGTGAAGAACATCTGGGTGCCCTACGGCGAGTAGGACTCCCGACTAAGGGAGGCCCACATGGATTTTTCAGGCAAGACCGTCATCGTCATCGGCGGCACCAGCGGTATCAACCGGGGCATCGCCGAAACGTTTGCGGCGGCTGGCGCGAAGCTGGCCGTTGCCAGCCGCTCGCAGGAGAAAGTGGATGACACGGTCGTGGCGTTGAAAGCTGCGGGCGCGGCGGAGGCCATCGGCGCGGCGTTTGATGTACGCGATGCTGACTCTGTGGCGGCGGGATTGAAACAATTCCACGAGGCATTCGGTGACTTCGACGTTCTGGTGTCGGGCGCGGCGGGCAACTTCCCGGCGCTGGCATCCGAGATGTCGGTCAACGCCTTCAAAACGGTGATCGATATCGACCTAATGGGCACAATCCATGTGATGAAAGGGGCGTATCCTTACCTGAAACGTCCGGGCGCGAGCATCATCAACATCTCGGCCCCGCAATCCTATCTGCCATACGAGGGTCAGGCCCATGTCTGTGCCGCCAAGGCGGGGGTCGATCAGATTACCCGAACGCTGTCGATGGAATGGGGTGTCGAGGGTATCCGCGTGAACTCGGTCGTGCCGGGTTTCATCGAAGGCACCGAAGGCGCGAAACGTCTGGCCCCCACCCCGGATGCAGGCGAGGCGCTGCGCCGCGATGTGCCCTTGGGCCGCTGGGGTCAGCCGCAAGATGTGGCCAACGCCTGCCTGTTCCTGAGTTCCGACATGGCCAGCTATATCAGCGGTACGGTTCTGGCCGTCGATGGCGCGTTGTATCAGCGCGGCTCGGGCAAGTTCGGTCAGATGATGGGGCAGATGTTGCGCAGCATGAAAAAGGGGTAAGCCCAGCTCACCCCACTGCCTTTAGTTCGTGGTCTCAAGACCCACCGGTTGGCCCACCACGGTGAAATGCAGCCCGTCCGGGTCCAGTAGCTCGGACGCTACGCGGTTCACATCTTCCAGGGTCACCGCGTTCACCTTGTCATTGCGGGTGGCGATATAGTCGATCGGCAGGTCTTCCATCTGCATCCCGACCATGATCCCAGCGATCTGGCCATTGCCGTCGAAACGCAGCGGATAAGCTCCGGTCAGATAGGTCTTGGCGTCGTCCAGTTCTTTCTGCGTCACACCCTGGGTTGCAGCGCGGGCCCATTCGTCGCGGATCACCTCGACCGCCTCGGCAATGCGGTCATTGGCCGAAGACACCGACCCCAGATAGACTGAGGCCAGATCCTTGGGCACAAGGAAGGTCGAGACGCCATAGGTCAGGCCACGCTTCTCGCGCACTTCCTGCATCAGGCGGCTTTCGAACCCACCACCGCCCAGAATGTGGTTCAGGACAAACGCCGCAAAGAAATCCGGGTCATCGCGGTCGATCCCCGCATGGCCGAACAGGGCCACTGATTGCGGGGTGTCAAACTCGACCACGCTGATGCCGCCGGGAATGGTCACTTCGGCCCGGTCGGGAATGGGTTTGCCGGTGGCGGGCAGATCCACCAGCAAAGTATCCAGCAATACGCCCAGTTCTTCGGCCGTAATGTCGCCCACCGCGCCGACGTACAGCCGGTCCTTGGCAAAGATATTGTCATAGGCCGTCACTATATCCTCTCGCGTCAGTGCCGAGACGCTTTCGATCGTTCCCTTGCCATCCGATCCATAAGGGTGGTCGCCATAAGCCATCTGCGCAAAGCTGCGCCCGGCAATGTCGTTCGGATCGGTCTGATCCGATCTCAGCCCCGAGATCACCTGAGCGCGCACCCGGTCAATCGCATCCTGATCGAACCGCGGCTCGTGAATGGTGGTGCGCAGCAGGTCGATCACCTCATCCCGGTTTTCGGTCAGAAACCGAGCCGAGATCGAAACGGTGTCATCCGTGGCGCGATAGCTGAACGAGGCTGCCAGAGACTCGAGCTCGCGCGCGTAGGTGCGGGCGTCCATGTCGCCTGCGCCTTCTTCGATCAGGCCGCTCATCAGATTGACCGCACCGCGCTTGTCGGGATCATCCAGCGAGGTCCCGCCACGGAACCGCAATTCGAGCGCGGTGAAGGGGATCGCGTGATCCTCGACCAGCCAGGCCTTGATACCGGCGGGGGAAGTGACTTCTTTGATATCAATCTCAGCCCAGGCAGGCAGGGCGATGAAGAAAGCGATCAGGGTCGCGAAGATTCGTTTCATTGGGTCACCTCATCGTCACGCATCAGCCAGCCGGTGACCGAGGTCTCAGGCTGCAGAACCTCGCGCGCTGCCGCAATGATCTCATCCCCGGTCACGGCCTGCAGGATATCGGGCCAGGCCTGCACGTCCTCGACTGTCAGGCCACTGGTCAGCGCCCGGCCGTAGCGGTTGCCGATGGCGTCCACATTGTCACGCGCATAGATCTGCGAGGCCCGCAGCTGCATCTTGATCCGGTCAAGATCGTCTTCATTGACGCCTTCGGCGATGAAATCGGCCACGGTCTGGTCCATCGCCTCTTCCGCCTCTTGCAGCGATACGCCTTCGGCGGGAACGACGAGCAGGTCGAAGGTCGTGTCATCCAGCGATACGCCACGGTAGAACGCACCGGCATAGACCACCTTCTGCTGCTCGAACTGCAGTTTTTCATTCAGATACGAGGTCGTGCCACCACCCAGCAATTCCGCCAGCAAAAACAGGGCGGCCGCCTTTTCCTGCGCACCCGCATCGCGTTCCGGCGCCAGATAGCTGCGTTGCACATAGGGCTGCGCCACGCGTGCGTCCTTGAAGGTCAGGCGACGCTCGGCTGTCTGGGGTGGCTCCTGGGATCGTTCGCGTTCACCCAGATCGGGATTGGCCGGGATCACGCCGTAATACTGATCTGCCAGCGATTTGACCTCGGCCGGGTCGACATCGCCTGTGACCACCAGAATGGCGTTATTGGGCGCATAATGGGTCTGGTAGAAGGACAGCGCGTCATCCATATCCAGCGTCTCCATCTCGTGCTGCCAGCCGATGATCGGCACGCCATAGCGATGGTTCAGATACTGCGCCGCGCCCATCTGTTCACCGAACAGGGCGCGCGGGCTGTTTTCGGTGCGCTGGTTGCGTTCTTCCAGAATCACGTCGCGCTCGGTCGCGATATCGTTTTCGGTCAGGCGGATATTGCGCATCCGATCCGCTTCCATCCGCATCATCAGCTCCAGCCGGTCGGCGGCGACGCGCTGGAAATAGGCGGTGTAGTCGTAAGACGTAAAGGCGTTGTCATTGCCGCCATTGGCCGCCACCGTGGCCGAGAATTCACCGGGGGCCAGCGTATCGGTGCCCTTGAACAGCAGATGTTCCAGAAAATGCGCCACCCCGGACGATCCGACCGGCTCATCCGCCGACCCGGCCCGATACCAGACCATATGCTGCACGACGGGCGCGCGATGGTCCTCGACCACCACGACATCCATTCCGTTATCCAGCATGAAAGTTGTGACCGCCTCGTGCCCCTCTTGCGCCCAAAGAGGGGTGGCTGCGATCAGGGCTGCCGACAATGCCAGGGCCCGAACCATGGGGCGTCCTCCGTTTCGTTTGCTGATGTTCAAACTACGGTGGCACCGCGCGGGTTCAAGGCCAATGACGGAAAGTTAAGAATTATTCATCACTGCGGCGGGGCCGATGGTGTCTCAAGCCCGCGCGTGCGCGCCGCCTCATTCACCTCATTCGCGTCGATGCCTTGTCTTTCATAGACCTGTGCGTAGCGGTCGACCGGGAACAGGCGCAGACGGGTCCAGCGGCCTCTGCGCTTGCGGAACGCGGCGTCTTCTTCGGCAACCACTTGCCGGGTGTTGGCCGGAACGCCATACCGGCTGGACGCTGTCACAAGTGCGGCATCGCTCGAGGGCACCGCAGTGTTGGGGTTCAGGGCAGATTCACTGCCGCCCAGCGCAACCACTGCTTCCGCTTTGGGGTTGGGATCGGTCAGATTCGCCCCACCCGGTGTGGGAGCAGGCAGAAACGCGTAATCCTTGGGCTGGGTCAGCGGCTTGACCGGCAGAACCGAGAATTCATCCGGCCCCTGCCCCGGAGCCTTCAGTTGGCGCAAGCCAACATCAGCACAGCCCGCAACCGCGAGTGTCAGGACAAGAATGGCGCACGGCAGTCGCATGGGTGTCTCCAGCCAGTTTCAGGCGCTTTTATCGCATATCTCCGGGCAGGTCACGAGCGCTTTTTACCATCAAACAGCACTAGGCCCAATGCTCCCGCAAATATGAACACATCCGCTAGGTTGAACACATAGGGGTTGTTGATGCCGCAGCAGGACATGTTCAGAAAATCCAGAACATAGCCGTAAAGCACACGGTCTACGACATTTCCCAGCGCACCGCCGATCAGCAGCCCACCACAGAGCAGCATGAATTTCGTTGGTGCAGTACGTCCCAGCCAGATCAGAACGCCGACGCAGATGACCAGAGATATTCCGATCAGCACCCAGCGCGCGGCATCGCTGTCGCCCTGAAACAGGCCGAAATTGATGCCGCGATTCTCGCCGTATCTGAACACCAGAAACGGCGGCAAAACGTCGATCTGACCTTCGGCCACGCGCAGGACGTGAACGACCAGATATTTGCTGATCTGGTCGATCAGGAAGGCGGCCAGACCGGCCCAGAGGAGGAGCGCGTTTCGCATCAGTGCCGGAAATGCCGCATACCGGTGAAGACCATGGCCAGTCCGGCCTCATCCGCTGCGGCGATCACCTCGTCATCGCGCATCGAACCACCGGGCTGGATCACGCTGGTCGCGCCTGCCTGCGCCGCCTCCATCAGCCCGTCGGGGAAGGGGAAGAATGCATCAGAGGCGACAGCCGAGCCGATGGTCAGCGGTTGGGACAACCCCAGGGTATCAGCCATGCGTTCGGCCTTTTTGGCGGCAATCAGCGCCGAGTCGACGCGGCTCATCTGCCCGGCGCCAACACCCACGGTTGCGCCGTCTTTGACATAGACGATGGCATTGGATTTCACGTGTTTGGCGACTTTCCAGGCGAACAGCAGGTCGCGCATCTGTTCCTCGGTGGGGGCCTTTTTGGTGACGACTTTCAGGTCATCCATGCCGACAAAGCCGTTATCCTTGTCCTGCACCAGCAACCCACCGGCCACCTGACGCACGGTCTTGCCACCAGCGGTCACATCGGGCAGCGCATCGGTGGTCAACAGGCGCAGGTTCTTCTTGGCGGCAAAGATCGCCTTGGCCTCATCCGATGCGCCGGGTGCGATCACCACTTCGGTGAAGATGCCGGTAATCTCCTGCGCAGTTTCCGCGTCCAGCAGCTGGTTCAGCGCGACGATGCCGCCGAAGGCCGAGGTGCGGTCGCAATCGAACGCAGCTTTATATGCGTCCAGCAACGTTGCGCCCTTGGCCACACCGCAGGGGTTGGCGTGTTTGATGATGGCGCAGGCCGCCCCTTCGGCGGGGTCGAACTCGGCCACCAGCTCGAACGCGGCGTCGGTGTCGTTGATGTTGTTGTAGCTCAGCTCCTTGCCCTGATGCTGCACCGCCGTCGCCACGCCCGGACGGCCCGAGCCATCCACGTAGAACGCCGCCGACTGGTGGCTGTTCTCGCCATAGCGCAGGGTCTGTTTCAGCTCACCGGCAAAGGCGCGGCGTTTCGGGGCCTCAAGCTCCAGCGCGTCGGCCAGCCAGTTGGACACGGCGGTGTCATAGGCAGCGGTGCGGGCATAGGCCTTTTGCGCCAGCTTACGGCGGAATTTCGGGCAGGTCGCGCCGTTGTGCTGGTCCATATCACCCAGCAGCTTCTCATAATCCTCGACATCCACAACCACGTTGACGAAGGCATGGTTCTTGGCCGCCGCGCGGATCATCGCCGGGCCGCCAATGTCGATATTCTCGACACATTCGTCATAGTCCGCGCCTTTCGCGACGGTCGCCTCGAACGGGTAGAGGTTCACCACGAGCAGGTCGATGGCACCGATGCCGTGTTCGTCCATCGCGGCCACATGGGTGTCGTTGTCGCGCAGCGCCAGAAGGCCGCCATGCACCATCGGGTGCAGCGTCTTCACGCGGCCATCCATCATCTCGGGGAAGCCGGTCACTTCGCTGACATCCTTCACGTCCAGCCCCGCATCGCGCAGCGCGCGGGCGGTGCCGCCCGTCGACAGCAGCTCAACCCCGCGCTCGGCCAGCGCCTTTCCCAATTCGATCAGCCCGGTCTTGTCGGAAACGGAAAGCAACGCGCGGCGCACGGGGTGAAGATCGGTCATGGGTCCAAAGGTCCTTTTGGCGTCAGTCGAAAACGGGCTCGTCCCGGTGCGTATCCCGCACGGCATAGGCTGTATCCTGAGCCTTGCTGAGCGTCCACCGGATGCGCGTCGCATACTCCATTGCGCGGCCAGATAGAACGATCTGTTTTGTCGCGCGCGGCTTCAGACGGCCTTTTTCAAGATAAACGCTTGGTTCAACTGACAATTTTCCGATGTTGTCATGTCGGAAAACCCAGATCTCACCGCTTTTCAGCGCCATCGACACCGCCGCGCCGCCCAGATCCAGCGCCGCATCCACGTCCGGATGCAGATGAAACCGAAGGTCAAACGCGATCCCCTTGAGGTTGGCGGCGTCCATCGCCCGGTCGAACTGCCGCTTGGCCTTGTCGGTGGCGGTCAGCAGAATGTCCTCGCCGATCAGCTCGCGCCCGTCAAAGCGCAGCTCTAGGGTTCGGGCATGAGTCAGGCCAAACACTTTGGCATATCCGTCATGTCCCGCCATGAACCGCGTGCCTTCGAAGGCATCCTCGAAATCCACCGGCACATCCTGCGGGCCATCGACCATTGCCTCATGCGCCGCGCCTTTCATCGGCGCGGCAAGGCGCGCGCTTGAATATCCATCAACACACAGCGTCGAATGCGAGGGCGTGGCCCGGCCCGCCCGGCGCCAGTCCTGCCCGAAGCTGCCGCCCGAACCGCAATTCACGATCAGCGGACGGCGGCCCGACGTCAGCTCGAACGCAAGTGTCGAGGCATGGGCGTTATAGGACGCAGCCCCTCTTGGCGGCGCACTGGCATCCACCAGCACCGTGGTCCGCGAGGCCGCCAGCCGCGCAAAGCCCATCGACAGGTCCGAATGATCCTGCGGTTTCACCCCGCTCTGCGCCAACGCCTGGTCCAGCCGCCCCTCAAGCCCGCGTCCACCGCCATGGAACCGTGCCAGCGCGCCATCCGCATGACGCAGATTGCGCAGGGTCGGCGCGATACGGCGGATCGCCTCGGTCTGGGCCGCTGGGGTACCCCGGCCTACTTCGCTGAGCGCGGCAGAGGTCCAGGCCAACAGCGTGAAGACCTCAAGCAATTCCTCGGGGTTGCGGGTCGGGATTCCGCCTTCGGCATCAATCTGACGCTCGCATTCGCGCGCCAGAGCCTTGAGCGCAGGGTCTGCCATCTGTTCCAACCCCTCCAGCGCCAGTCCGGCCTGCACAAGACCGCCCAGCGCCTCGAACCGGGGCAGACCCGGCGTTGCCGAAGTCCAGCGTTTGGACAGGAACCACGTTTGTTGCGCCAGCGACCGGAAAAAAAGCCTGCTTTGCGCCTCATCCATCCCCCGCAACAGAAACAGCGCGTGATTGATCCAGCGCATCACCCGGCGACCCGTCAAATCCGGGGCCCAGCCGGGGCCATGCCCGCGCCCATGCGCCGCGATCCAGCCCCAGACCCAGCGCTGCGCTTTTTCGCGCGCCCGGAAATCTCCGACAGCGGCCAGATCGTCCAGCCAGGCAAAGCCATGACGTTCGGCATCGAAATCCGTACTGGGGGCAATCACGTCCCACAGTTCGGTATCATCGGCCTCGACCAGAAAACCCGCAAACAGCAGGTTTCCGGCCCCCAGCTGCCGACCGCGCGCAAACGATCCAACCGTGCGCGGCTCGGGCTGACCGACGAAACCGGCGACGGGTTTTTGCCTTTGGCTCAGACGCGCGTAAAGACGGTTCTGAAACCGCGTCCAGCGATTGGCCATTGTGTCCGAGTTTGACATGACGCTTGCGATTCTGCCCCTTGCGCTCTGCGGGCGCTTGACCACACGATAGACCGGTCCGTTCGTCAAGTCATCGAAAAGCGTCGCCTCAGGCGGATTTGTTCAGACAGGCGATATAGAACCCGTCCATTCCGCCGGTATCAGGCCAATAATCGGGGCGCAGACGCAGACCTCCTTCTTCGGTGATCCAGGCGGCCTCAACCCCCGCAATCGCAAGCGCGGCGCGGTCGACCTGCATATCGGGATGTTGATCCAGCGCCTCTTCGATCTGAACTTCACCCTCGTCCGGCAGCAGCGAGCAGGTGCAATAGACCAATCGCCCGCCGGGTTTCAGCAGGGTCCAGGCATGGGCCAGCATCTGTGCCTGCAGCTCGATCAGCCTACCGAATTCCGAGCCGTCCTTGGCGAACGGCAGATCGGGATGTCGGCGAATCGTACCCGTTGCTGAACACGGCGCGTCCAGCAGGATGGCGTCGTACTGCCCCTGATGCTCCAGCGCGTCGCCGGCAATCACTTTGGCCTTCAACGCGGTGCGATCCAGATTTTCACGCACCCGTGCAAGCCGCACCTCAGAAATATCCAGCGCAGTGACTTCCGCGCCCGCAGCCGCCAGTTGCAACGTCTTGCCACCCGGCGCGGCGCAAAGGTCCAGCACCTTTTCCCCCGCTTTCGGGGCCAGAACCCGAACCGGCAGCGCCGCCGCCGCGTCCTGCACCCACCAGCCCCCGGCCTTGTAACCCGGCAGAGCGGACACCTGCCCGGCCTCCTGCAACCGGACCGAACCTGTAGGCAAAAGGTCTCCGCCCGGGGCCTCGGCCCCCGGTTTCAGAGTCACGTCCAAGGGCGCGCCGCTGAAATGGGCCTGCTCTATGCCCTTCACCGCGTCGTCGCCCCAGGCCATGATCAGCGGATCGCGCAGCCAGTCCGGCAGGCGGGGCACGCGCATCTTGGGCCACGCATCCGGCCCATCGGCGGCAATCTTGCGCAGAACAGCGTTCACCAACCCCTTCAGCCGACGATGCTTGCGCGAGCGACCGACGATCTCGACCATCGAATTGACCACCCCATGCGCGGCCTCACCCTGACACAGCTCGACCGTGCCCAGCCGCAAGGCGTTATGAACGGTCAGCGCGGGCGTCTGCCGCAGATGATCGGCCAGCAACCGGTCGGCGCGTTCCAGCCCGCGCAGGGTCTCGATGGTCAGCCGTTGCGCCCGGGCGCGATCCTCGGGGGCCAGACGATCCAGTGCGCCTGCCGCCAGACATTCAGGCAACAGCCGCCCCTCGCCCAATATCTGGTCCAGCAGATAGATTGCGCTGCGCCGCGCGGCTGTTGCGGAATTTGACATGATGCTGAGAGTCCCTCGTGACCTTTGCCCGCATTGCCTTGGGCGGACGAGGGCGTATATCAAGGCGCAGAACGGAAAGGAACCCGATGTCATGAGTGACGAGCGCAAAGACCTGCCCCCCGCCGCCCAGCGCGCCCTCGCCGAGGCCGAGGATCGTCGCAAGAAGGCCGAGGCCGAAGCAAAGGCGCGTCCCAAAGAGCTGGGCGGCCGCGACGGTCCCGATCCCGCCCGTTACGGCGATTGGGAAAAGAAGGGCATCGCCATCGACTTCTGATCAGGTCGCATCCCGCAACGCCTGCAGAAAGTCGTCGATCAACCCCCGCTGGCGTTTCGACCGAACCCGGTCTTCGGGCCATGTCAGCCAGTATCCGTCTTTTGTCTTTAGCTCGGGTTGATCCAACCGGCACAGCCCTCCGGCCTGCAAAGGACCTGCGGCTAACGGCACCGATCCTAGCACCACCCCCATGCCCTGCCGCGCCGCGGTAATCGCGTGGCCAATGGAATCGAAACTGATCCGACCGGTTGGCAAGTCTTCGACCTCTGTACTCCGCGCCCAGTCCAGCCAGCCCGGGCGTTCTCCGCGCAGGTCTATCAGCGGCGCGCCCCAATCAACGCCCGGCGCGGCCATCGGCACCAGAACCTCGGGCGCAATCAGCTGCGCCTGACGTCCGGGCCAAACGCCACGGCCATACCGGATTTGCAGCCATGTCCGCTCTTCCTCCAGCGACGAGCGGCGGGCCATGGAATCCGTCAACACCTGTACCTTGGGACGCGTTTCAAGAAACGCGGGCAAAGCAGGCAGTACCAGCGCGTGAATATGAGACGACAGCCCCGCCACCCGCAACTCGCGCGGGGATTTGCCGAACAGGTCTTCGGTATTGCGCTCCAGCGCCTGCAGACTGTCCTGCACCAGAGGCAGATAGCTTTCGCCCTCGATGGTCAGCGACACACCGCGCGCCTCGCGCACGAACAGCGACCGGCCCAGCCAGGCCTCGAGGTTGCCGATCCGCTGGCTGACCGCGGCCTGCGTCAGCCCGAATTCACGCGCAGCGGCGGAAAACCCGCCCAACCGCCCAGCCGCTTCGAACACGCGCAGCCAGTCCAGCGGGGGCAATCCGATCTTCTTCTTAGCCATAAGATTTTCCACCCCTCAGTCGCAATAAGGATTAATTGTCGTAATGCCATGAAGGGCGTATCTGCTCAAGCAAAGCCCGCGCTGAACAGGAGAGACCCCATGCTGCGCTCTGCCACTTTTGACCCCTCCGTGGTCACCGTTGAATTTACCGATGGCACCCGGTCCCGTTTCCACGCCATCTGGCTGCGTGACAACGCGCTGGATCCTGACACCCGCGCCCCCGGCAATGGTCAGCGCCTGATCACAATCGGCGATATCCCCACGGATATCTCGGTCAGCGCCGCAGATGTGGTGAACCGTGATCTCAGCGTCACGTTCCAGCCCGAGAACAAGACCGTGACGTTCCCCGCCACCTGGCTGGCCGATCACAGCTATGATCGTGCGCAGACCGCTGAAATCGGGCGCATCGCCCCCGGCATCACCACTTGGGAACGCGGCATTGATGCGCCCAGCAGGGATTGGGCGCAGGTTCACGCCAACCCGGCCGCCAAGCGCGACTGGCTGGCCGCCGTCGCCGAGTTCGGCTTTGCCAAGCTGACCGGTGGCCCGACCGAACCGGAATCGCTGCTGAAAGTGGCCGATCTGTTCGGTTATGTGCGCGAGACAAACTATGGCCCCTATTTCGAGGTCCGGACCGAGGTGAATCCCACCAACCTCGCCTATACCGGGCTGGGCCTGCAGGCGCATACCGACAACCCGTACCGCGATCCGGTGCCGACGCTGCAAATTCTGTACTGTCTGGAGAATTCAGCCGAAGGCGGCGATTCCATCGTCGTGGACGGGTTCCGCGCCGCCGAACGTCTGCGCGCCGAGAACCCCGAAGGCTTTGCCCTGTTGGCCGGTTACCCGGCGCGGTTCGAATACAAGGGCTCGGACGGGGTCTGCCTGCGGTCGCGCCGCCCGATGATCGAACTGTCGCCGGATGGCGAACTGATCGGTATCCGCTTCAACAACCGCTCGTCTGCGCCGTTCGTGGATATCCCGTTCGACCAGATGGAGGCCTATTACGCCGCCTACCGCCAGATGGGCGAATATATCGACGATCCGGCAATGGGCGTGTCGTTCAAACTGGAACCGGGCGAAAGCTTTATTGTCGACAACACCCGCGTGCTGCACGCGCGGCTTGGCTATTCGGGCGCAGGCTCGCGCTGGCTGCAGGGCTGCTATGCCGACAAGGACGGTCTGCTGTCGACACTGGCAGCCATGCAGGCCGCAACGCCGGAGGCAGCGGAATGAAACCCGATTTCTCAAGCCTGAACCGCGACAATATCGTCGCTTTCATCGGTGATATCTTCGACCGCCGCGGCGGCGAGGAATATCTGGGCGAACCCGTCACCATGGCCGAGCATATGCTGCAAGGTGCAACCATCGCCGAACAGAACGGTCAGCCCGAAGAGATCATCGTCGGCGCGCTGCTGCACGATATCGGTCACTTCACGTCCGAGTTCGGCACCTATCACCCCGACGATACCGAGGACCGCCACCACGAGGACGCGGGCGCCGAGGTGCTGGAGCAGTTCTTCCCCTCGGTCATCACCGATTGCTGCCGCTATCACGTGGCGGCGAAACGCTATCTCTGCGCCACCAAGCCCGAGTATTTCAACCGCCTGTCGACCGCCTCGGTCCACACGCTGGAACTGCAGGGCGGCCCGATGAGCGCCGAGGAGGTTGCCGCCTTCGAAGCCAATCCGAACCTGAAAGAGATCATTCAGGTCCGCTATCTGGACGAAGCGGGCAAACGCGCAGATATGGAAACCCCTGATTTCGCCCATTTCGCACCGATGGTGCAGCGTATGGTCGACAGGCATCTGGGGGCAGCATGAACGCACCGGAATATATCTTCGAGGCCAGCACCAAGCCCTCGCTGCCCTGGCACGAGGTGCCCCTGATCCGCGCCACCGACGAGACAGTCAAAGGCTATGGCTGTCTCGTCGATGACCCTGAGGGATTCGAGATCGAGATCACCCGCTGGCCGCAACAAGGCTGGCGGCCCATCGACGAAGGCACCGGTGACGAGGGCGGCTGGGTCGAGGGCACGTTCAAATGCGACTGGCGGGGCGACGTGCTCTATGGCGAGAACGAGGCGGTCAAAGGCCACTATGTCCTCGGCTGGTCTGCCGATCCGCAGAGTGCGCAGACAGACCGTCAAACCGCGCCGCGCGATCAGGTCCTGCTGTGGCACATGAACTACCACCCCGACGGCGGACAGATGTTCTGGCCTTTGGACAACAAGCCCTTCGTCGTTCCCGCCGCCCTGCCCGGCGACAACCTGACACCTGAAAAGGTAGTGGCGTTCTGGTGCGATGGCTCACGCGGGCTCTATATCCATCCCGGCATCTGGCACGAGGGGATTTTTCCGGTCGAAGACAGTCAGCGTTTCCTCGACCGTCAGGGAAAGGTTCACGCACGGGTCAGCGCCGATATCGGCAAAGAGTTCGGCGTCTATCTGGCTTGCCCACTGCGCGCGGACAAGATCAAGGACGTGTAACCAACGCGCCTCGATGCGCTGGGCGCTTGCGAATGATCCAGAACTGCACCGCCAGCAGATAAGGTACGAAGAACGCGAAGTTCTGAACCAGATCGAACGGGCCCGAGAAATCGGGCTCGGACCCCAGCCCACCGGTCAGCAGATACCACAGCGTATAATGCAGCCGATACAGCCACGAGCCCAAAGCCAGCCAGAACAGCCGCAGCCCCCAGGCCCAGTGCCCCTGGCGGTTGCCGCTCAGCGCCATTCGCGCCAGCATGAGCGCCGACGTGAACAGACACAGCCCATAGATGAAAAACGCAACCGACATCACTGGCCCGCCGATCGTTCCGCGCAGCGGAATATAAACCATCCCGGCCAGTCCGGTGATCAACGCCAGCGCGATCAGCACCGCACCCAATACGCGATGAAACCGGTTGAGCCTGTAACGAAGGGTGCGGATCAGTTGCAGCGGAACCAGCGCCACCAGCACCGATCCTGCCAGGATATGCAGCATCATGGCCGCGTTGCCGACGCTATGCCCGTCCGCGAACAGATAGCTTCGCTCAGCCGCGCTTTCGGACAACCCGATGCCGATCATGCCAAACCCGTGCAGCACGAATGGCAGCAGTGTCAGGTAAAACACCACCAGCAATACAGCAGTTGCCAGTCCGGAGTTCAGCATTCGCATAGGCCTGAGCTTAACGTCGGCAGGCGATCCGTCTATGGCTTAAAGCCCCAGAACGTCCACCATATCGTACTGACCCGGCGCCTTACCCTGCCCCCACAGCGCCGCCTTCAGCGCGCCACGGGCAAAGATGGCGCGGTCGGTGGCCAGGTGGCGCAGGACGATGCGTTCTCCGGGGGCGGCGAACAGGACGTCGTGTTCGCCGACGATGTCGCCACCGCGAATGGCGTGAAAACCGATATTGCCGCGTTGACGCGCGCCGGTGATGCCGTCGCGACCGCGATCTGCAACCTCTGCCAGCTTGACGCCGCGCCCTTCGGCGGCGGCCTTGCCCAGCATCAGCGCGGTGCCCGAGGGCGCGTCGACCTTGTGGTGGTGATGGCCCTCGATGACTTCGATGTCGAAATCCTCATCCAGCGCGGCGGCGACCTTTTTGGTCAGTTGCACCAGCAGGTTGACGCCAAGGCTCATGTTGCCCGCCCGCACGATCACCGCATGGCGTGACGCAGGCTCCAGTGCGGCGATCTGTTCGTCGCTCATGCCGGTGGTGCCGATTACGTGGACACAGCGGGCCTGTGCAGCCAGCGCGGCAAATTCCAGCGTCGCTTCGGGCGCGGTGAAGTCGATCACCGCCTGTGCCTGCGCAAACGCTTCCAGCGAGTCGTCGGTCACGGTCACGCCCAGCGCAGCACCACCCATGGCTTCGCCCACATCCCGGCCGATCCAGTCATGGCCCTTGCGCTCGACCACGCCGACCAGACGCGCCTGATCGCTGTCGGACACGGTCTTGATCAGCATCTGCCCCATACGGCCCGAAGCCCCTGTGATGACGATCCCCGGAATATGGGTCATTGCGCTTATCCTTTGCGTTGGTCGGCTCAAAGCCTCCTACCCCGTTCGCGCCCGCTTGGCAAAGCCCTGCTTTGCGCTTAGATCGGAAGACATGGCAAAGAACAAATTCCACGATGGCCCCGGCCCGTCCCAACGGCAACTGCGTGTCGGCGAACTGATCCGCCGCACCCTGTCCGAGGTTCTGGCGCGCGGAGATATCCACGACCCCGACCTGAACCGTATGTCGATCACCGTGGGTGAGGTGCGCACCTCGCCCGATCTGAAGATCGCCACCGCCTATGTGTTGCCACTGGGCGGCAAGGGGCAAGAGGACGTGATCGAACTTCTGGCCCGCAACAAGGGCGAGTTGCGACGCGCGGTAGGCAAGAAGGTCGGCCTGAAATTCTCGCCCGATCTGCGATTCCGGCTGGATGACACGTTCGACCGTCTGGACGACACCCGCCGCATGTTCGAACAGGACGCGGTGCGCCGCGATCTGGACGAGTGATCCGCGCAGCTTTGACACTGGGCGCTGTCCTTTGGGCCGCGCAGGCAGGGGCGGTGACCTGTGAAAAGGTCACCCATGAAGACAGGCGCTATACCATCTGCGAGGTGGATGCTGCCAGCGAAGACCTGCGGCTGTTCCTCGCTGACGAAAACGGCGAGGTGTTGGGGCACTTTTCGTCAGTGAACGAAGCGCTGGAACCCGGCGGCAAGCGGCTGGCCTTTGCGATGAATGCGGGCATGTATCACGACGACCGCTCGCCTGTCGGCCATTATGTGGAAGAGGGTCAGGAGGCCATGCGCGTGATCGCCAACCCCGGCCCCGGCAATTTCGGCCTGCTGCCCAACGGTGTCTTCTGCATCCGCGACGGCCGCGCCGATGTGATCGAGACGTTGCAATACGTCGATGAGACCCCCAACTGCCGTTTCGCCAGCCAGTCTGGCCCGATGCTGGTGATCGACGGAGAATTGCACCCGCGTTTCCTGCCCGATTCGACCTCGCGCTATGTGCGCAACGGGGTGGGCACCAGCAATGACGGCACCCGCGCGGTGTTCGCGATATCCGAGGATTACGTCACCTTCCACGAATTCGGCAGTCTGTTCCGCGATGTGCTGCAGACCCCGAATGCGCTGTTCTTCGATGGCAATATCTCGCGCATGTATGACCGGGCGGGCGGGCGTTCGGATCTGGGCTTTTCGCTGGGGCCGATCGTGGGTGTCGTGGAAGACATCCCCACAAATTGACAGCGGCGGGGTGATCCGCTAACCGGCGCGCCTCAGCAAAGGGCAAGGTGCAAGATGGGACGCAAACGCAAGGGCCGCGATATCTCGGGCTGGCTGGTGGTGGACAAGCCTGCGGGTATGACCTCGACCGCGGTGGTCAACAAAGTGCGCTGGGCGATGGACGCCAAAAAGGCGGGCCACGCGGGCACGCTGGACCCCGAGGCAACCGGCGTTCTGGCTGTTGCGCTGGGCGAAGCGACCAAGACCGTGCCCTATATCACCGACGCGTTGAAAGCCTATACCTTCACCGTCCGGCTGGGTCAGGCCACCAACACCGACGATGCCGAAGGCGAGGTGATTGCCGAAAGCGATGCGCGCCCGTCAGATGAGGATATCAAACAGGCGCTGACCCCGTTTCTGGGCGACATCATGCAGGTTCCACCCAAGTTCTCGGCGGTGAAGATCGACGGTCAGCGCGCCTATAAACTGGCCCGCGATGGTGAGGATGTGGAACTGACCGCGCGGCCCCTGTGGGTCGAGGAATTGGTGCTGGTCGACCGCCCCGACAAAGACCACGTGGTGCTGGAAATGACCTGCGGCAAGGGTGGCTATGTCCGCTCGATCGCGCGCGATCTGGGCGCGGCTTTGGGCTGCCATGGCCATGTTCGCGAACTGCGCCGCATCTGGTCCGGCCCGTTCGAGGCCGAAGACGGCCTGTCCATCGAACAGATCGACGAGATGGCCAAGACTACTGCGCTGGACGAGTATCTGCACCCACTGGAAACCGGCCTGTCGGACCTGCCCGAACTGAAATGCACCCCCGAAGGCGCCACCCGCCTGCGCAACGGCAATCCGGGCATGGTTCTGGCTTCGGATGTGGAATATGGCGACGAAGCATGGGCCTCGCTGGACGGCAAAGCCGTGGCGGTGGGCATCTACAAATCCGGCGAATTGCATCCCAGCCGGGTGTTCGTCGCCTGAACCTCGTGATAGGCGATAGGGCATGATCACCCGTTCCCATACCAAGGGCGACGCGCCCTCGACCGCTGTTTATTCCGATTGCGAAAAGTACCGCTATAGCCTGACCCGCATCTGGGACCCGGCGGGGCGTAAGGCATTGTTCGTGATGCTGAACCCGTCGACTGCGACCGAGGTGCAGAATGACCCCACGGTTGAACGCTGCGAACGGCGCGCCCGCGCTTTGGGGTTCGGGGCGTTTCAGGTAACCAACATCTTCGCATGGCGCGACACAGACCCGCGCAAGATGCGAGCGGCTGCCGATCCGGTGGGGCCTGCCAATGACGCCACCATTCTGGATGGCGTGGAATGGGCAGATCAAGTCATCGCCGCCTGGGGCACTCATGGCGCGCATCTGGAGCGAGGCCCTGCGGTGGAAACCCTGCTGCGCGGCACCGGACAGCCACTGTTCCATCTGGGGCTGACCAAGGGCGGGCATCCGAAACACCCGCTCTATATCGCCTATACCCAGCAGCCTCAGCGCTGGTGACAAAGGGTTAACCACACCCCCAACTTGGCTTTGACCAACCGCTTGATCGCATGGGATATTTCACACTCGAAGCGATGTGCTTGCGGAGGGTGTCATGTTTCTTGCCGGATTGTTCGGACTGGCCGCCATAGGCGGCGCAGCCTATGCGATGGGAGATCTCCTGGCCCCCGAGGAGGAGGATGAGGACGACCGCATCGAAGACACGGGCGCGGAAGACGTGCCCACGGGCAACCTGCTGGACGCTGACGAGAACATCGACCAACCCGCTGATCCTGAGGAAGTCGGCAAAGGTGAGGTAATCTCTGACCACGAAGGCGATTTGATCATCGCCGGCGATGAGGGCGCGGACGCCTTGACCGGGCAAGAGGGCGACGATCAGATCAACGGATATGGCGGCGACGATCTGATCGATGGCGGTACGGGGAACGATGATCTGCATGGCGGCGAAGGTGACGACGTGCTGATGGGCAACACCGGGAATGATGTGTTGCACGGCGACGCGGGCGCGGATGTTTTGTCCGGGCAGTCCGGTGACGACACTCTTTATGGCCATTTCGGTGCAGATACCCTGCTGGGTGGTGACGGCGATGACAACCTCTATGGCGGTCAGGATGACGACAGGCTGGAGGGCGGCGAAGGCGACGATGCACTGCAAGGCGGCAAGGGCGCCGATTATCTGGCCGGGGGCGCGGGCGAAGACGCTTTGTTCGGGGGCGATGGCGACGATGTTCTGACCGGTGACGACGGGCCGGGCGAAGAGGCTCGCGATTTCCTCAATGGCGGGGCGGGAGACGACATCCTGATCGCGCAGGGCGGCGATGTGGTGACGGGTGGCGCAGGCAGTGACGAGGTCGTGGTTCAGACCGAAGCAGAACAGGACAGCGTCACGATCATGGATTTCCAGGTGGGCCAGGACAAGCTGTTGGTCACCTGGGAAGGTCCTGAGGAACCCGATATCGAGATCGAAAAAGACAGTGAAAGCAATGACCTGACTCATGTTCGCGTGAACGGGGAAGAGGTTGCCCAGCTTTACGGGGCCGAGGGGTTAACCGTTGACGATATTCAACTGGTAACCGAGGCGTATCTGGCGCAAATGACCGCGACCGGCTAAGCCACCAGAATCCCTTTGCCATTCACGCCAAAAGCGCCTATACGCGCCCATCCGCATCGGAATCGGTGCGGTTTTCTCCATGGGCCTGAGCTGGACGACATCCCGGCCTGCGCCATCAACTCTAACCTTTTAAAGGAGACCCCGATGTCGATCACAACTGCTGAAAAAGCACGCGTCATGAAAGAATTCGCAACCAAGGACGGCGACACCGGTTCGCCGGAAGTCCAGGTTGCCATCCTGACCTCGCGCATCAACACCCTGACCGAGCACTTCAAGACCCATAAAAAAGACAACCACGGTCGTCGCGGTCTGCTGAAGATGGTTGCTCAGCGCCGTAAGCTGCTGGACTATCTGAAGGGCAAAGAAGAAGCGCGTTACCAGGACCTGATCAAACGCCTCGGCATCCGCCGCTAAGCACGGATTGCGCGGGTTTTCAGACCCGCCACAAGACCCTTTCAGACGCCCGCCACATGGTGGGCGTTTTTTCGTTCCGGCCCCTGTTTTTCCCGCGTTAAGACAGAGACTTGCCCTAAATCCCCTGTTTACTCTGGTGAATTCTGCGGTTGACCAGTGCCGTGGATTTCGTGCAGTTATTCACTGGTTTTGTAATGTTAATGAGTACACGCAATGGCGACACTGGATCAAGCTGTATGGCTGGATGGCACAGGCACGGCACAAGATGGCAGTACCGTTGTCGCGGATGGGGCAAACTCGACAACCGTCACAGCAGACTTCACCGGCAGTTGGGTAACGGACGATCCGGGTGGATCCGGGAACGATATCAACTCGAATTTCGCGACAGGTGAAAACACCGCTGATTTCAGCTTTTCCAACGATGTGACCAATCTGTCCTTCAGCCTGGACGGGGTGAATGCAAGTGGATCGTTCAACGATGGCTATCGGGTGCTTATTCTGGATGAGAACGGGCAACCGATCCCTCTTTCGAGTATCACGATCACGCAAAGCTCGGGCGGAACGATCAACATCACTCAGGATGCCAATGGCAATATCCTGATCGACCCGGACACCGGAATTCCCAACGGTCTGACTTTCTCGACCGCCGGGCCGGTGTCACAGGTTGTCATAACCTCGACCCCTGCGCCGGATGGTTCGACAACCGGTGGATCGGGGATCAGCGATTTCACCTTCGACGTCCCGCCGCCGCCACCGTGTTTTGCGCGCGGCACTCTGATCGAAACCCCGGCCGGGCCGGTCGCGGTTGAGGATCTTCGTGTGGGCGATCTGGTGCTGACCAAAGACAATGGCGCGCAACCGATCCGCTGGCTGGGCGGGCGCCCTGTGCCCGGCACCAGCAACCGCGCGCCGATTGTGTTTCGCACAGGCGCAATCGGCAATGATCGTGACCTTGTCGTCTCGCAAAACCACCGCGTCTTGTTGACCGGGTGGAAGGCCGAGATGCTGTTTGGCGAAGCGGAATGTCTGGTCGCTGCCAAGTCGCTGGTAAATGACGACACCATCCGCCTGCAGCCCTGTGATGAGGTTCAGTATTTTCACATCCTCTTTGACCGTCACGAGATCATCTACAGCAACGGTGCCGCGACCGAGAGTTTCCTGCCCGGCAATGTTGGCCTGAACAGCCTCGACAAGGACCTGCGCGCGGAAATCCTCGACCTGTTTCCGGAACTGGAGGCGCAGAACAACACGCCATACCCTCCGACCCGGCCCTTACTGAAATCCCGCGAAGCCCGCGTGCTGGCGTCTTTCTGACCTTGCACCGACGATTTCACGGGGTGTTTCCCAAACCGAAGGCACCCCGTGACCCACGCCCCGTAAGGCCGGTCGCTGACACCCGCTCCTGACCGGTGGGGCAAAGCGCACTTCCCCTTTTCTTCCCACGCATTCTCATGTATGCGCGCTGCATCTGAGACGTTGTGCCCTGACCCCGGCACTCGAATGGAAGATAAAGTGGGGTCGGCGGCAATGGGGCCGCCATGCAAACCGGAGACCCGCAGGGGCGGGAGTGCTCCGTTCTAGGATACGCATATGTTTGATGTAACGAAAAAATCGATGCAGTGGGGCGAAGAGACGCTCACACTGGAAACCGGCAAGGTTGCCCGTCAGGCCGACGGCAGCGTGATTGCCACGCTGGGCGAAACCAGCGTCATGGCAAACGTGACCTTTGCGCGGGCGCAAAAACCCGGTCAGGACTTTTTCCCGCTGACCGTACATTACCAAGAGAAATACTATGCCGCCGGTAAGGTTCCGGGTGGCTTCTTCAAACGCGAGGCGCGCCCGACCGAGAAAGAGACGCTGACCGCGCGTCTGATCGACCGTCCGATCCGCCCGCTGTTCGTTGACGGCTTCAAGAACGAAGTTCTGGTGATGTGCACCGTGCTGAGCCACGATCTGGTCAACGATCCCGACATCGTCGCGATGATCGCGGCCTCCGCCGCTCTGACCATTTCCGGCGCGCCGTTCATGGGTCCGATCGCCGGTGCCCGCGTTGGTTTCGAGGATGGCGAATACGTTCTGAACCCGACCGTCGACGACATGCAGGACCTGCGCCTGAACCCTGAACAGCGTCTGGACCTGGTTGTTGCCGGCACCAAAGACGCCGTGATGATGGTGGAATCGGAAGCGTACGAACTGTCCGAGGCGGAAATGCTGGGCGCGGTAAACTTCGCGCATGAGCAGATTCAGCCCGTGATCGACCTGATCATCTCGCTGGCCGAAGAAGCCGCGAAAGAGCCGTTTGAATTCGTTGCGCCCGATTACTCGGAGCTGTCCGCCGCTGTTTCGGCTGCCGGTGAAGAGCAGATGCGCGCCGCCTTCGCGATCACTGACAAGCAAGAGCGCACTGCCGCTGTTGCCGCTGCCCGTGAAGCGATCAAGGAAGCGCTGACCGAAGAGCAGCTGGAAGACGGCAACCTCGGTTCCGCGATGAAAAAGCTGGAAGCTGGCATCCTGCGCGGCGACGTCGTCAAAGGCGGCAAGCGGATCGACGGTCGTTCGACCACCGATATCCGTTCGATCGTTGCGGAAACTTCGATGCTGCCGCGGACCCACGGTTCCGCCCTGTTCACCCGTGGTGAAACACAGGCGCTGGCCGTGACCACGCTGGGCACCGGTGACGACGAACAGTTCATCGACGCGCTGCACGGCAACTTCAAATCGAACTTCCTGCTGCACTACAACTTCCCTCCGTATTCGGTTGGTGAAGTTGGCCGCGTGGGTGGCCCCGGCCGTCGTGAGATCGGCCACGGCAAGCTGGCATGGCGCGCCCTGCAGGCGGTTCTGCCTGCGGCGACCGACTTCCCCTACACGATCCGTATCGTGTCGGAGATCACGGAATCCAACGGCTCCAGCTCGATGGCGTCGGTCTGCGGCGGTTCGCTGTCGATGATGGATGCGGGTGTTCCGCTGAAAGCACCGGTTGCCGGTGTGGCCATGGGTCTGATCCTGGAAGATGACGGCGAATATGCCATCCTGTCGGACATTCTGGGTGACGAAGACCACCTGGGCGACATGGACTTCAAGGTTGCGGGTACCGAAAACGGCATCACCTCGCTGCAGATGGACATCAAGGTTGCAGGCATCACGCCCGAGATCATGGAGAAAGCCCTGGCGCAAGCTAAGGACGGCCGGATGCACATTCTGGGTGAGATGGGCAAAGCCCTGTCCGAGACCAACGAATTCTCGGTCCACGCCCCGCGCATCGAAACCATGAACATCCCGACCGACAAGATCCGCGAAGTGATCGGTTCGGGCGGTAAGGTCATCCGCGAAATCGTTGAAGTTTCGGGTGCCAAGGTCGACATCAACGACGATGGCGTCATCAAGATCGCCTCGCCCGATGGTGAATCGATCAAGAAGGCCTATGAGATGATCCACTCGATCGTTGCTGAGCCGGAAGAGGGTCAGATCTACACCGGTAAAGTGGTCAAGATCGTCGACTTCGGTGCCTTCGTGAACTTCTTTGGCAAGCGCGACGGTCTGGTGCACGTGTCCCAGATCGAAAATCGCCGCCTGAACCATCCGTCGGACGTTCTGAAGGAAGGTCAGGAAGTGAAGGTTAAGCTGCTGGGCTTTGATGATCGCGGCAAGGTGCGCCTGTCGATGAAAGTCGTCGATCAGGAAACCGGCGAAGAGATCGTGCCGGAGAAGAAAGAAAAGAAAGAGGAAAGCGCAGACTAATCTGCCGCCTCATCGCAAACACGAAAGACCCCGGTTCTGGCCGGGGTCTTTTTTCTTGCGCTCGCCAAATCTATCGCAGAGCCATGCTGACGTGCTAGGGTCGGGATCAGATTGACCGGCTCGACCATGACAGACAGAACCGCATTCGAGGAAATGGAACTCAATGGCTGGTCCGATCCGGCCATTGCCCAAGGCTATGCCGACAGCTTTGCGGTCGCCACCCGCGAGGTCGCGCAACGGTTGGCAAGTGCAGTGCAGGCCGGGCCGCAGACCCGCGTGCTGGACCTGTGCACAGGGCATGGGGTGGTAGCGTCCGCATTGGTGGCGCGCGGAGCCTCGGTTGTTGGGCTCGATTTTTCCGAACCCATGATCGCGCTGGCCCGCTCTGCCGTCCCCTTGGCCAAATTCTTGCAGGGCGACGCGATGGCCATGGGCTTTGAGGATCGCAGCTTTGACGCTGTTACAATTGGCTTCGGGGTTCCCCATTTCCCCGACCCGCTACGCGGCCTGTCCGAGGCCGCGCGGGTTCTGAAACCGGGCGGGCGGCTGGCATTCTCGATCTGGCAGGGTCAGGGATCCGAAGGCGCATTTGGCTGGTTGTTCGATGCGGTCGGGCGTCTGGGTGATCCGACTGTGACGCTGCCCGAAGGGCCAGACGCCCACCTGCTCGCTGACAGCAGAGTCGCCGCATCCATGGTTACTGACGCAGGCTTTGCCGCCGCCACCTCGGATAATATTGCAACCGAACTTGGCCTGACCGAGCCCGAGGCCCTGTTTGATGCGTTCGACCGCGGGGCCGTCCGAGCGGCCTCGCTGCTGGGTGGGCAACCGGATGCAAACCGTGCCGCTATCCGCGCCGATCTTGCCACCCGTACCCGCTCTGAGGGGGTTCGCCACACCGAGGGTTACCGGGTTCCAGCCCCATCGGTGATCGTGTCGGCAATCAAGGCCTGACGCTTTTTAGTGCTGCAAACAGTACGCCTCCCCCGCCCGCTTCATCTGGCCAGAAATATCCTCGGGGGGAATCGCGCACCGGCGCGATGGGGGGCAGACAGCCCCCCTGACCCGGTCCCAATCAGGACGGGGCCTTGGTCTTGCGCAGATAGGGGAAGATCGTCTCGAACTCGCCGAACTTTTCCTTGGCATCTTCGTTGGACACGGCGGGCGGAATGATCACGTCCTCTCCGGGCACCCAGTTCGCCGGTGTGGCCACGCCCTTGGCCGACATCTGCAATCCATCCAGCGCCCGTAGGATCTCGGCAAAGTTGCGACCCACGGTCATCGGATAGGTCATCGACAGTTTCAGTTGTTTGTCAGGACCGATGATAAACACGGAACGCACGGTGGCGCTGTCGGCCGGGGTGCGGCCATCGGGCAGATAGGCCTCGGCGGGCAGCATATCGAAGGCTTTGGACACGGCCAGACCATCATCGGCGATGATCGGGAAGCCGGGATTGGCGTTGCCATAGGCCTCGATGTCTTTCTTCCACTTCTTGTGGTCTTCGACCCCGTCGACCGAAACGCCGATCACCTTGGTGCCCCGCGCAGCCCATTCATCGTTCAACTGCGCAACCGCCGAGAACTCGGTGGTGCAGACAGGGGTGAAGTCCTTGGGGTGCGAGAACAGGATGGCCCAATTGTCGCCGATCCAGTCGTGGAACTGGATGGTGCCCTGATCCGTTTCTGCGGTGAAATTCGGGACGGTGTCATTGATGCGTAAACCCATGGGGCATCTCCTCTGTTGGTATGTGAACCGAGTCGGTTGGTGCAAACTTAATCACTTTGGCGGCAGGTTAAACCTCTTTACCCTGACGCAGGGTAAGTTCGCAGATCACAACATCGGCCAAAGCTTTCCCTTGCTCCGTCGGCACAGCAATGACAGAGTGTGCAGCAAAACCGACCGTGCGGTCGAATGTAACGCAATGCGGAGAGATTCAGATGATCGAAAAACGCGATTTCTATATCAATGGCCAGTGGATCCAACCGGCGGCAGCCAATGACTTTCAGGTCATCGATCCTTCGACCGAGGAACCCTGCGCGGTGATCTCGCTGGGCGGCGCCGCCGATACGGATGCCGCCGTTGCTGCGGCCAAGGCCGCCCTGCCCGGCTGGATGGCGACACCGGTCGAAGAGCGTATCGCGCTGGTGGAAAAGCTGGTCGAGGTCTACAGCACCCGGACCGAGGATCTGGCACAGGCGATGTCGCATGAAATGGGTGCGCCCATCGACATGTCCCGCAGCCAGCAGGTCGGGGCCGGGATCTGGCATCTGAAGAACTTCATCCGCGCAGCAAAGGCGTTTCAGTTCGAACGCCCGCTGGGCGATCATGCGCCGAACGACCGGATCATCTATGAGGCCGTCGGCGTGGCTGCCCTGATCACGCCGTGGAACTGGCCGATGAACCAGATCACGCTGAAGGTCGGCGCGGCGGCGATTGCGGGCTGTACGATGGTTCTGAAACCCTCGGAACAGAGCCCTCTGAACGCGATGATCTTTGCCGAGATGATGGATGAAGCCGGGTTTCCGGCTGGCGTCTTCAATCTGGTGAACGGCGACGGCGTGGGTGTTGGCTCGCAACTCTCAGGCCATCCGGATGTGGATATGGTCAGCTTCACCGGCTCGACCCGTGCAGGCACGGCGATTTCGAAGAACGCGGCGGATACGCTGAAGAAGGTGCATCTGGAGCTGGGCGGCAAGGGCGCGAATGTGGTCTTTGCCGATGCGGATGAAAAGGCCGTGAAGCGTGGCGTTCTGCACATGATGAACAACACCGGCCAAAGCTGCAACGCGCCCAGTCGCATGCTGGTGCAGCGTCCGATCTATGACCAAGCGGTCGAGACCGCCGCCGAGGTGGCGAACAAGGTCGCGGTCGGTCCGGCCACCGAGGAAGGCCGTCATATCGGGCCGGTGGTGAACGAGGTTCAGTGGACCAAGATTCAGGACCTGATCCAGAAGGGCATCGACGAGGGCGCGCGTCTGGTTGCCGGCGGCACCGGTCGGCCCGAGGGGCTGAACAAGGGCTACTACGTGCGTCCCACGGTGTTTGCCGATGCCAACAACCAGATGACTGTCGCGCGCGAGGAGATCTTTGGCCCGGTTCTGACCATGATCCCGTTTGATACCGAGGAAGAGGCCATCAAGATCGCCAATGACACGCCCTACGGGCTGACCAACTATGTCCAGACGCAGGATGGCGACCGCGCCAACCGCATGGCGCGCGCGTTGCGCTCGGGCATGGTCGAGATGAACGGTCAGTCGCGCAGCGCAGGCTCGCCCTTTGGCGGCATGAAACAATCCGGCAACGGGCGCGAAGGCGGCGTCTGGGGTCTGGAGGATTTCCTTGAGGTCAAGGCCGTCGGCGGCTGGGCGACAGAGTAACGCGAAAAGGAACTATCAAGATGTAAGGCGCCCAAGGGCGCCTCGCTCTGTTTTCTCAGGCATCCGCCTGAGCGGCCTCATAGGCCAGCATGGCGCGTTTCACCGGCAGGCCCCAGTGATAGCCGCCCAGACCACCGGATTTGCGCAAGGCGCGGTGGCAGGGGATCAGCCAGCTGACCGGGTTGCGCCCCACCGCCGTGCCCACGGCGCGCACCGCTTGTGGCGAGCCGACACGCTGGGCGATCTCGGAATAGGTCGTCACCTGACCCGATGGGATGTGCATCAGCGCCTCCCACACCTTGATCTGCAAAGGGGAGCCGATGAGATGCAGCGGTGTCTCGGACCGTTCGGCCCCGAAGGCGCTTTGCACCCACAGGTGCAGGCGACCGGGGTTTTCCAGAAACTCCGCCTGCGGCCAGCGGGATACCATATCCGCCATCGCCGCATCCTCGCTGGTCTCGGAGCCGAAGGCGATGCCGCAAATGCCCTTGTCGGTGCCCATCACCAGCGCCGGGCCAAAGGGGCTTGGAAACCAGCCCCAATAGATCGTCAGCCCTTGGCCCTTGCGGGCGTATTCGCCGGGGCTCATAGATTCCCATTTCAGGAACAGATCATGCAAACGGCCACTGCCCGACAGGCCTACGTTATGGGCGGTTTCCAGCGTGGTGAACCGTTCGCGCAGCAGCGCCTTGGCGTGACCCAGTGTCAGGTATTGCTGATAGCGCTTCGGCGACACGCCGGTCCAGCGCGAGAACAGGCGCTGGAAATGCGCCGGGCTCATATCCATCTGGCGCGCCAGTTCCTCGAGGCTGAGGGCTTCGCCGCCCTGATCGATCAGGTCGATCGCCCGGCGCATGACGTTGTAGTGATAGCCGCTTTCATGGTTCTGGATGTTCATGGCAGACCTCGTTTTCTGACCAGATCATAGCGTGCGGGTCACGGCCCCGCGACCCGGAACTTGCGCATTGGCTTAGGGCTTGTGTCACGGCCCGGCGGGCGGCATTAAGGCGCGGATGGCAATGCAACTCGATTACCATACGATCCGCGAGATCTTTACGCGTTTTCAGAACGCCGACCCCGAACCCAAGGGCGAGCTGGAACATGTGAACGTCTATACTTTGGTCGTCGCCGTAGCGCTTTCGGCGCAGGCGACCGATACGGGCGTCAACAAGGCCACGCGCGAACTGTTCAAGATCGCCGACACGCCGCAAAAGATGCTGGATCTGGGCGAAGAGGGGCTGATCGAACACATCAAAACCATCGGCCTGTTCCGCCAGAAGGCCAAGAACGTGATCAAGCTGAGCCGCATTCTGGTCGACGACTACGGCGGCGAAGTGCCCAATTCCCGTGCCGCGCTGCAATCGCTGCCCGGGGTGGGCCGCAAGACCGCCAATGTTGTGCTGAACATGTGGTGGCGGCAACCGGCGCAGGCGGTCGACACCCATATCTTCCGCGTCGGCAACCGCACCGGCATCTGTCCCGGAAAGGACGTGGACGCGGTCGAGCGGGCCATCGAAGACAACATCCCTGCCGACTTTCAACTGCATGCACATCACTGGCTGATCCTGCATGGCCGGTACCATTGCAAGGCGCGCAAGCCGCAATGCCCCACCTGCATCATCCGTGATCTCTGCAAATTCGAGGACAAAACCATATGAAGACCTACCAACTGACCGGCATCGGGAATGCCGTCGTGGACGTGATTTCCCAGGCCGATGACAGTTTTCTGGAACTGATGGGCATCGAAAAGGGCATCATGCAACTGATCGAGCAGGAGCGGGGCGAGCTGCTTTACGCCTCGATGGAAAGCCGGGTGCAGACGCCGGGTGGCTCGGTCGCGAACACGATTGCGGGCGCAGGTGCGCTGGGGCTGGATGCGGCCTTTATCGGACGCGTGCATGACGACGCCCTGGGCCGATTCTATGCGGACGCGATGAACGAGGACGGGGTGGATTTCGTCAACCCGCCGGTGCCGGGCGGAGAGCTGCCGACCTCACGCTCGATGATCTTTGTCTCGCCCGATGGTGAGCGGTCGATGAATACCTATCTGGGGATTTCGTCGGAATTGTCGTCCGAAGATGTGTCCGGCGATGTGGCGGGCAGCAGCCAGCTCATGTTCCTTGAGGGTTATCTGTTCGATAAGGAAAAGGGCAAAGCCGCGTTCCTTGAGGCTGCGCGTACCTGTCGCAAGGGCGGTGGCAAGGCCGGGATCGCCATTTCCGATCCGTTCTGCGTGGAACGGCACCGGGTCGATTTCCTTCTGCTGATCGAGAACGAGCTGGATTTCGTCATCGGCAATGAGGCCGAGATCAAGTCGCTGTTCGAAACCGATGATCTGGAAGTTGCCTTGGTGAAAACCGCCGAGATTTGCCCTTTGATCGTCTGTACCCGCTCGGGCGACGGCGTGACTGTTCTGCACGACGGTCAACGCATTGACGTGCCCGTTGAAAAGGTGGTGCCAGTGGATGCCACCGGCGCAGGCGACCAGTTCGCTGCCGGGTTCCTCTACGGCATGGCCACGGGCCGCGATTACGAGACCTGTGCCAAGATCGGCAATGTCTGCGCCCGTGAGGTGATCAGCCATATCGGGCCGAGACCGGAAGCGAATATGCAGGAGTTGTTGCGGGAAGAAGGGCTGCTCTGAGTCGGGACCGCGGCGGCCTGCGGCCTTGATTCCGCGCGGCTATGAACCACCAGCAGCGTCGTTCAGGGCCCAGTTATATTCATAAGCGTTCACACGCCGGGCGTCTTGCAATCTCGCGCGCAATTCCGGTTCTACCGCCGTTTCAAGATAGGCAATCACCGCTTTCTCGTTCGGTCCGAAATCCTCGCGAAACCAAATATAGATCTTGGACAGGATCAGCCGCCCGCGCGCATCATACCGCACCCCGCGCCGGTCGTTGACATAGGCGCGCTCGGCGGTGGCCAAATCTCGCTCCAGCGTTTCGGCCTGCCACGCCCGGCCCATCAGATTGGGGCATCCCACGGCCGCACAGTTCAGCGCATAGTGGATGCGCGGCTCGTCAAAGCCGGGCCGGATGATGCGATGCTCGATATCATTCAGCGTCAGACGTCGCCCGGCAACCTGCGCCAGAGGCCGGTCCCAAGGGCCAAAGGAAAACGCGCCATCTGTGATGTCCCGGATCGAAGCGACGGGGTAGTTTTCAAGGATCAGATCAACGGTCAGCGCATTGTACAGATTGATCCAATAGGCCAGTTGCTGATCCCGGGTCAGCGCGCCGGGGTCCACCGATTGCAGATCGCTCAGATAATCCTCCAACCGGGCTCGATCTGCCCGTGAGACCTGCCCATAGGCCACACGGTTCACGCCTTGCGCATCTGTGGTGACATATCGGGACAGAAAGGCGCTCCAGTCCCGATGATCGACATGGTCTCCGGGCGGCGGGGCGGATCGGGTCAGCGCGGTATCCGGCAAGGGTGCCGCCGAGGGCAAGGCCAGACGCTCGACGCTGGCGCAGGCAGCCAGCAGCGGCAGCAGCAAGAGGACTAAGAAGGCTCTCATGAGATTTCTTTCCGGCGTGACCGTGCCGCCCGCAACTGACCTTTGAGCTTTTTCAGCGGTGCCAGTTCCGGATCGTGCAGGTCGGGCAGATCGGGGGTGTCGGTCAGATCGCGAGAGGCCGAATTCCACCAAAGCGGCCCGTCATCTGCCTCGACTCGGTCCGGCGCGGCGAGATGCAGATCGCGCTGAGCGTTGTGGACACACATGGACAGCGGGCCGTTGGCCGTGGCGACCATGAACACGCAGGAGGCGCAGCGATCCTCCTCCAATGCATCAGCCGCCATGAAGTTATGGACGAACACCGCCTGCCGCCGCACCGGCCCCCGCAGCAAACCGGTGCCAAGCCGCAGCGTACAGCCCACCAAATGCGCGGCGACGCGCAGCGCCAGCAGCGGGTGGCGCAGCGCCAGACGTCGCACGCTGTCGTGAATGTCCAGATGCCCGTCCTTCGATCGGTCCTGTTGTTCCAGCGCCTCAATCACGCGATGGACAAGCTTGCGGTTCGACAGGATCGACCAGGCCTTGCCGCCCGCCGCGATCACGCTGGCATAGCGGTTGCAGCGGGAATGTCCCACGGCGGCGGTATCGAAATGCAGCGAGGTTTCATACCCCTGCTCCACCGCGCGCATGACACTGTGCTGCGTGATCATGTCGGGCCGTTCGCGCAGCACCCCGCGCCCGGTATCGGCCTGCATCTGGAAGGAAACGAACGCAACTTCAGGCTGGTCGCGCAGGAACCGCGCAAGCGCGGGCAATTCGGCAAAATTGCCCTCGAACACGGTGGTGTTGAACAGGACGCGCAGCCCCAGCCCCTCGGCCCGACGGATATAGGCACTGCGGACGGTGTTCAGTTCAACTTCGGTCCCGAACCCGCGACGCTCCTGCGTCAGGTCGACGTGAAAGGCCACGTCGTCCAGCCCGGCGGCGGCCAGTCGTGTCAGTTTGGCCCGGCTGGCGCGAATTCCGTTGGTCATCAGGCACGAGCGCATGCCCAGACGCCTGATCTCGCGGCACAGCGCTTCAAGGTCTTCGATCTTGCGCAGCGTCGGATCGCCTCCCGTCAGCTGGACCGAGACACCGGGGCCATAGTGGCTGCGGATCGTCGCCAGCCGCGCGAACAGGACCGAGAGCGGGGGATCATAGGTCATCTCGGCCCGGTCCGACAGATAACAGAGCGAACAATCCAGATTGCAGCGCTGCGTTACCTCAAGCGCGACGCAGGCAATCGGATAGAACCGGCCCGCCGTCTGGTCGGGGCCGTATTCACCAGCGGACCAGAGCCCGTCTCGCAGCGGCGCGCGGCGGTCAGCCCCATGAAATCGGCGACCTGCCGGGGCTGTACCGTTGGCGTTTGAAATTTGGTGATTTGCGCTGTCTTTCATCCTCAGAGGCTAGGGAGGCATGTGGCCCAGCGCCATGCCACTCACGGCAAGTTGTCAGGTCATGAGGTTGAGGTGATCGAAGGGAGCAGGTCAAAGTTTTGCCTCAAAATGACACTACTCAGACCTGATTGAGTTTATGGATTGAGGTGCGCATGATCAGACGTGTCGCAGTGCTGATTGATGGAGACAACGTTAGCCCAACCCATCAGGCCGAAATTCTACGAATTGGCCAAAACGCTGGGCAGATCGATATCGGGCGCGTCTATATGAACGCCCAGAAATGTTCGGGTTGGCATGAAGCATCTGCCTTTCGGCTTGTTCATAGCGGTACAGGTAAGAACGCGACTGACATTCTGCTGGCGATCGATGCAATCGAACTCGCGTTGCGCAACACCATCGACGTCATCGTTATCGGCAGTTCAGATGGTGATTTTTCTCATCTCCACTGTCGCTTACGTGAGTTGGGGCTGGTGGCACTAGGCGTCGGTGAAAATAAAACGCCACTATCGGTGCGTGCGAAATGTACTGAGTTCATCGAGCTAGGCGGTAGGCAGAAAGCTCCAACTGATCACAGTGTCACTCAACTAGATCAGGACATAAAGGACGTGATTGCTGCGAGTAGCCAAAACGGACAAGGCATTCTGATTGCCGACCTGAATGTGCGCATGAGAAAGCATCATGACATCAAGATCAGTACCCGCCCGGAAAAAACCTGGCGGGGATATCTGGCCAAGCGCGTAGGGTTATACGATTTGGATCCGAAGGGTCCAGATGCGCATGTTCGCTTCAAACCAGAGGGGTTTTTGCGTTGAAGCTTTGAAGCAGCTGGGCGCTCAGCGCAGATGTTCGGCAAAGGCGGCAACCACCTGTTCATAGACCGCACGCTTGAACGGCACGATTTCGGCGGTCAGGCGCGCGGGGTCCTGCCATTTCCAATGGGTGAACTCGGGGTGATCGGTTGCGATATTGATCTGGTCGTCCCGGCCGGTGAAGCGCATCAGGTACCATTTCTGCTCTTGCCCGCGGAAGCGGCCTTTCCAGATTTTCGGCACGATGTCGTGGGGCAGATCATAGGGCAGCCAGCCGTCGGTTTCGGCGATGATCTCGACCAGATCGGCGGTCACGCCGGTTTCCTCCCACAGCTCGCGCAGGGCGGCATCGCGCGGGTCCTCGCCCTTGTCCACACCGCCCTGAGGCATCTGCCAGGCGTCCTTGTGGCGGTCATTGCGCTGACCGACAAAAATCTTGCCCTCGGCATTCATCAGCATCAGCCCCACGCAAGGGCGATAGGGCAGTCTGGCGATCTGGTCAGGGGTCATGCGCGGCCTCGTCAACAAGCTTTGCAGCGTCTCTAGCAAGTGGCGCGCCGAAGGCAAAGGGAATGACGTTAGGTTTCGCGTGACAAAGGTGACGCGAAGGTCAATCTAACCCGCAAATTCGGGAGGGAGAGTTCGCCATGACTGCGTACCCAAACATGCTGGCGCCGCTGGATCTGGGATTTACCACGCTGAAGAACCGCGTGTTGATGGGGTCGATGCATACCGGGCTGGAAGAGACTGGCGACTGGAACCGGGTGGCCGAGTTCTATGCCGACCGCGCGCGCGGCGGCGTGGCGCTGATGGTGACGGGCGGGATTGGTCCGAACCTTGAAGGCTCGGTCCTGCCAGGGGCCTCGATGATGACGAATGATACCGAGGTCGCGAACCATTCCATCGTAACACAGCGCGTGCATGAGGCCGGTGGCAAGATCGCGATGCAGATCCTGCATGCGGGGCGCTATGCCTACGGGCCGAAATGCGTGGCGCCCAGCCCGGTGAAATCCCCGATCTCTCCGTTCCCGCCACATGAGCTGGACGAGGACGGGATCGAGAAACAGATCAGCGATATTGTGAATGCAGCCGTGCTGGCCCAGAAGGCGGGCTATGACGGGGTCGAGATCATGGGGTCCGAAGGGTATTTCCTGAACCAGTTTCTGGTGACCCATACCAACAAGCGCACCGACCGCTGGGGCGGGTCCTACGAAAACCGGATGCGCCTGCCCATCGAAGTGGTGCGCCGCACGCGCGAGGCCGTCGGCACCGATTTCATCATCATCTACCGCCTGTCGATGATCGATCTGGTGCCCAACGGCTCGACCCATGAGGAAGTGGTGGAGCTGGCGCAGAGGATCGAACAGGCCGGGGCGACGATCATCAACACGGGTATCGGCTGGCACGAGGCGCGGATACCGACCATCGCCACCAGCGTGCCGCGCGCGGCCTTTGCCTGGGTGACGAAAAAGCTGATGGGCAAGGTTTCGATCCCGGTGATCACCTCGAACCGGATCAACACACCGGAGGTGGCCGAAGAGGTTCTGTCCTCGGGGTGCGCCGATATGGTTTCGCTGGCGCGACCGATGCTGGCGGATGCGGATTTCGTCAGCAAGGCGATTGCGGGCGAGGCCGCCAAGATCGCGCCCTGCATCGCCTGCAATCAGGCCTGTCTGGATCATACATTCAGCGGCAAGCTGACCTCGTGTCTGGTGAACCCACGCGCTTGTCACGAGACGGAACTGGTGATCGGTGAGGCTGAGAATCGCAAGACTGTTGCCATTGTCGGTGCCGGCCCTGCGGGCCTGTCCACCGCGATGACAGCGGCCCAGCGCGGGCACGATGTCACCCTGTTTGACCGCGCATCCGAGATCGGCGGTCAGTTGAACATGGCCAAGCAGGTGCCGGGGAAAGAGGAGTTCTGGGGCCTCGTCGACTGGTACCGCACCATGATGGACGATCTGGGCGTCAAGGTTGAGCTGAACCGCGAGGTCAGCGCCGACGATCTGACCGGCTTTGACGAGGTGGTCATCGCCACTGGCGTTACCCCGCGCGATCCGCAGATTCCGGGGCAGGACCGGGGCAATGTCCTCAGCTATATCGACGTGCTGCGCGGCGAGGCCGAAGTCGGCAAATCCGTCGCCGTGATCGGCGCGGGCGGGATCGGCTTTGACGTGTCCGAGTTCCTGCTTGAGGACGGGCATAGCCTCACCACCGACCTGCCCGCCTGGATGAAGGAATGGGGCGTGAGTGATCCGGAACAGCACCGTGCGGGCCTTGCGCCCGAAGGACCACAACCCGCCGCCCCTGCCCGTCAGGTCACGTTGTTGCAGCGCAAGGCGCAACGGCATGGCAAAGGGCTGGGCAAGACGACCGGGTGGATTCACCGGGCCACGCTGAAGATGAAGGACGTCAATTTCGTGGGCGGCGTGAACTACGAACGCATCGACGAAGACGGCCTGCATGTCAGCTTTGGCGAGGCCTGCGAAGATCCGACCGTAATCCCGGCAGAGACAATCGTGCTGTGCGCGGGACAGGTCTCGGACCGGTCGCTGGCTGATGAGCTTGGCGACCGCGGCATCGCCTGTCACGTCATCGGCGGCGCGGATGTGGCCGCCGAACTGGATGCGAAACGCGCAATCAATCAGGGCACCCGGCTGGCGGCGACCTTCTGAGCCAACGGGTCCATTTTACTTGCGACAGAAAGCTGCGCCGAAAGGCGTGGCTTTTTTTGTGGCGCTTGACTTTTTGGTAAACAGGTACATATGTACCTCATGGATACGAAAATTGAACGCACGCAAACGGGAATCCGCATCGAAAAGCGGCTGCTGAAAGTTCTGAAGGGGCTGGCCGAGTCGCTGGATATGACAGTTGGCGATCTGATCGAAGGCATCGTCCTGTACAGTTTTGAGAACAAGCCACCCTTTTCCGCAGACACGCTGGAAAAGATCAAACAGCTCAAAACCGTCTACGATTTCGACTGGACAGCCGAGAACAGCCACAAATTCAAGGAGCAGGACGAATGAGCAAACCGATCCAATGCGCCGACATCACCCGCGCTTTTGAAGCACACGCGATCGACAACGCCACATTCGGACATGCCGAACATGTTCGGGTGGCCTTCGACCTGTTGCGCAAGTATGATTTTATCGATGCTGCGGCGATCTATGCCAAAGGGATCAGGGCCCTTGCCGCAAAAGCCGGTGCGCCGGACAAATTCAACCTGACCATCACTTACGCCTTCATGAGCCTGATCGCCGAGCGCATGGCGCACTCAGCAGACTGCAGTTTTGACGATTTTGTTGCAGCCCACCCGGATCTGATGTCCAAATCCGTGTTGAGCAGCTGGTATTCCAGCGACCGGCTGAATTCGGCGCTCGCCCGCGGCGTGTTCCTGTTGCCAGCCGCCGCCTGAGGCAGGCAGGACCGCCGCGAAATCTACTCGACGGTGATGGTGATCACATCGGACACAATCGGGGTTGCGTGCGGTACATGGCCTGCGTCCCCCAGCACCAGTTGCAGCGTGTGTTCGCCCGGCGCAAGGTCCAGTGTTACTTCGGTCTGGCCGCCGCCGAAATGCATGTGGTTGTCATCAGCGGGCAGGCCATAGGCCAGCTCATCCGCACCATCTTCGCCCTGCCCCAGCGACGGGCGGTTGATCAGCAGGTGGTGATGGCCGGTGTTTTCTTTCTCGATCCCGGCGGGCGCAACGCCCATGCCGTTGAGACCAAACACAATCTTAACGGGTGATTGCACCGTGTCCCCGTCAGACAGGTTGACGAAATAGACCGTTGCGTCGGGGTTCGAGGGCGTCTCTCCGCCGGCCCAGGCGAGCGTTGCGCTCAGACACAGGGCGGTGGCTGTGAAAAGGACTTTCATAATCTCCTCCTTGGTCACAAAAATGCCATTCTCAACATAGCACGATTAAGAAAAGGACCAAAAACCGGGGATTTGCGCTGAATCATATGGCGCGCTGCCCGGCACGCCCGGCGTTTCCCAGTCGCAAACGATCCGAATCAAAACCCCGATATTATCCCATGTCTGCCCAGTTCTCGCCCAGATTGATCGCGATAAAGAGACAACGAACGGAAGACCTGGGGAACGAGAATGGATCGACTGACCGAAATGGAGGCCTTTTCCAACGTGGTGGACCAAGGGGGTTTCACTGACGCGGCCAAGAAAATGGGCATCTCCAAATCGGCCGTGTCCAAACATGTGTCGAGCCTTGAGGCGCGGCTGGGTGCAAGGCTGCTGAACCGCACCACACGCCGCGTATCACCGACCGAGATTGGGCTGGCCTATTACGATCGCGCCCGTCGCGTTCTGAATGACGCGGGAGAGGCCGACGCGCTGGTAACCTCGATGCAATCGGCACCCTCTGGTTTGCTGCGGATCAGTGTGGCCACCGATTTCGGCGTCAATCACCTGTCGCCGGTCCTGTCGGAATTCCTGTCTGCGTTTCCCGAAATTACGGTGAACATGGTGCTGAACAACCGCTATGTCGAATTGATTTCCGAAGGGTTCGACGTCGCCGTGCGGATCGGAGAGCTGGAGGACAGCACCCTGCGCGCCCGCAAGCTGACCGAGACGGTCAAACGTCTGGTCGCATCGCCGAAATACATCGAACAGTTCGGACGCCCGCAAAAGATCGACGATCTGAACGAACACAAGCTGCTGCATTATTCCAGCCAGTCTTCGGGCAGTGTTTGGAAACTGACCGCGCCGTCGGGTGAAAAGCGTCAGGTGCGCACTGCCGGATGGCTGAGCGTGAATGACGGGCAGTCGCTGCTGAACGCCGCCATATCGGGGTTGGGGATCGCGCATCTGCCCAGCTATCTGTACGCTGACGCGCTGAAATCGGGTGAGGTGGTCGACGCCATGCCGTCGCTGCCCGACGAGGTTCAGGGCGTCTATGCGGTTTACCCGCCGGGTCGGTTCACCCAGCCCAAGGTGCGGGCCTTCATTGATTTTCTTGTCGAGTCTTACGCCGAAAAAGGCCCGATGGATTGGTAGAATTCTCCCTGAAGTACCTCGGTGGCCCGTGCTGAAAGGCACGGGTCTTTTTTTTGGCACATCACCTCTGATCAGAGTTGCCGATTTCATTTAATGAAATCGGTCCGGAAACTTTCAAAGTTTCCGGCGCGTCGTCTCAGTTGATCAGCAGCACCGCTTCAACCCGGCGATTGATATCGCGACCCTCGGGTGTTGCGTTTGACGTGATAGGCGCGAGATAGCCTGCGCCCTCTGCCTCTATGCGGTCAGGGGCGATACCATGCGCTTCGATCAGGCGCGCTCGGACTGCCTCGGCCCGTTTCATACTGACAGTAATATTGGCCTGTAAGGCGCCGGTGTCGTCTGTGTGCCCGACCAGCGCCAGACGCATCTGCGGATTGTCGGTCAGATAGCCCGCCAGCAAGGTCAGCGAGGCAAAGGGCCCCTCGCCCAGCACCACCTCGCCGGTACGGAAATGCAGATCGTCCAGAATCACGTGCCCGTTCTGGTTCAGTTCGCTCAAAAGACCCGCCGCGCCATCAACCGTTTCTTCAATCACCAGCGGTGGAGCCGGCTGGGATCCGACCGGCGAGACGCGGATCATCTGCACATAGCCTTCAGGCTCGTTGCGGCTGACCAGCAAGCTCAGCGCATCCTCACCCTTGGTGGCAGCGAGAAAGCGGTAATCGTGGATCGCCACATACATGTCGGGCGTCGGCACCACCTCGGTGCCAAAACGAAAATCGAAGCCGCCGCAGCTGCGGGCCTCGCATTCGAAAGCGATGTCATAGCCCTGTGCCTGCAACTGATCCCGCAGAGGCGCAAGAATCTGCAGCGTGGTACTGGAGCCGGTCTGCAAGCGCCAGGTCAGGCGTTCGACCCGGCCCTCGACCGTGCGAGACGGCACCGCGCCGTTGGCAAACACGCTGGTCGGCAGATCATAGCTGCCAAGCGCACTGACCCGTTCGCTGACCTGACGGGCGCTGGGCGGCAGGATCAGGTCTTGTGCCAGCGCGGGGCAAGCCAACAGAATGAAGCTGAGAGAGAGGCGCAGGATCATCGGAACTGGGCGTGGTATTCTGGGTTCGGGACCATCGCGGTGGCGCTGGCCACGCGGTTGGTCATGTTGAAAAAGCCGGTGACATTGGCAATGTCCCAGATATCGCGGTCGCTAAAGCCAGCATCACGCAGGCGCTGGCGGTCTGCGTCTTCGACCGTTGCACTGGCATGGGTCATCTGGGCGGCGAAATCCAGCATCGCGCGCTGACGGTCATCCAGCGGCGCGACGCGGTAGTTCATCACCAGCATCTCGCCCAGTTGCGGGTCGCCTGAAAGCTGCCGCACCGCTGCGCCATGCGCCACGAGGCAATAGAAACATTTGTTGATCGAAGAGACGACCACGGCGATCATCTCACGCTCCAGCTTGGACAGCCCGCTTTCGGCCAGCATCAGATCGTTATACATCGCCGTGAACGCGTTCAGCTTGTCGATATCGAAGGCATAGGCGCGCAGCACGTTGGGCACCATGCCCAGCTTTTCGACACAGATATCGAAGTATTTCTGCGTCTCTGGCGGCAGCGGGTCCAGCTGAGGCAGATTCAGGGCGGTGGGCTGATCCTGTGTGGTCACGTCGCTCTCCTCATACGCGTTGCCGGTAGTGGTATTCTCCGGCGATCTCCATCCCCAGCGCGCGGTAGAGCGCGTTGGCCCCTTCATTCGCTTTGGTGCAGATCACGCTAAGGGTCTCAGCGCCATTGTCCAGCGCCCAGAAAGCCGCGGCGCGCATGGCCCATGCACCCATGCCGTGGCGGCGATGTTCGGGCAGGATTTCCAGCGCGTGCACCATGGCGATGCCATCATGAATGGCAACGAAACCGGTACCCGCGGGCTGATCGCTGCGGCGTATCAACAGGCCCGTTTTCGATCCTTGCGCCCGGTGCATGACGGCCAGCCGTTCCGGCCCGATGCCGCCCTGCGCCCAGATTTCGCGCATGATCGCCAGCGGTTCCCAGATGTTGAACACGGTCACGCGTGGGACCGGAATATCGGTCAGATTCGCAACAGGACAGGTGTAGATATTGACCGGATCGAGAATGTCGTAGCCACGCGCGGCAAGCTGCGCGTCCAGCACCTCATCCCCCGGCCACAGGCAAAAGATCCATTTCTGGCCCATGGTCTGCATCGCGGCCTCGACGGCGTCGATATCTGCGTCCGTCACCGCGCCGATCCGGCTGGCGGCAGACACGCGCGACCCACCGCCCTGTCCCTGACGCAGCCGAAAAGGCCCCAGCGTCTCATAGCCCGCGGCGGGCCATGTGGCGTCGACAATCGCGGACCAGTTGGCGCTCAAAGCTCAAGCTCTTTCGCGAGGCGGGTGATGGCGGCGTCGATGCGGCTGCCTTCAGTGCCGCGGATCACCACATTGGCGCCAAAGACACCGTTGATCTGAAACGGATAGCAGCCGATGGACAGATCGTCGAAATCCTCCGCCAGCAGCCCCAGTGTTGCGGCGATATCGCCCTCGCCCCGATCCACCCGCAGGGTTTGTGACAAAAGCGGGCTGCCGCCGGTGAGCGATGGCAAAACACTTGCAACCATCGCCTGAAAAACCAGCGGCACACCGGCCATGACATGCACGTTCCCAAGCGTGAAGCCCGGCGCAGTCGAAACCGGATTGTCGATCAGTTCCGCCCCGTCCGGGATGCGCGCCATGCGCAGGCGGGCGTCGTTCAGTTCCAGCCCCGATTTGTCGTAATGCGCCTCAAGCAGGGCGCGGGCGTCGGCGCGGACATCGATATGCGCCCCGAAGGCGCGGGCGATGCAATCGGCGGTGATATCGTCATGGGTCGGGCCAATGCCGCCGCTGGTGAACACGGTGTCATGGGCCTCGGACAGGGCCTTGACGGCGGTCTCGATCGCCGGGGCATCATCGCTGACGATACGGACCTCTTTCAGGTCGATGCCCTGCTTTGCTAGCTCTCCGGCCAGGTAATGCATGTTGGCATCGCGGGTGCGGCCCGAGAGGATCTCATCCCCGATCACCAGCATTGCGGCGGTTGGATTGGCCATGGCACGCCCTCCCTCTTGATCGGCCCTTAGGGCAGGTATAGGCCCTAGGCCATGCGATTTGAAACCCCCCTTGTCCCCGCCCGCCTAATCCGCCGCTACAAACGCTTTCTGGCCGATTGCCTGCTAGAGGACGGGCGCGAGGTCACCGCCCATTGCGCCAATCCCGGCTCGATGATGGGTCTGGCGGAACCGGGCGAGAAAATCTGGCTGGAACCCAACGACGATCCGAAGAAAAAGCTGAAATTCGGTTGGCGACTGGTGGATCACGAGAACGGGCATTTCACTGGCGTCGATACCTCGGTCCCGAACCGGGCGCTGCGGATCGCGCTGGAGGCGCGCGAGATCCCCGAACTGGCGGCCTATGAAACCGTAACACCAGAGGTCAGATATGGCGAGAACAGCCGCATCGATTTCCTGCTCACCCAACCCGGCCTGCCCGATGCCTATGTCGAGGTCAAAAGCGTCACCCTGTCGCGCCAGCCCGGTCTGGCCGAGTTTCCCGACAGCGTCACCGCGCGCGGCACCAAACATCTGGGCGAACTGGCGGCGATGGCGGCGCAGGGGCACCGGGCGGTGATGCTGTATCTCGTTCAACGCACCGATTGCGACCGGTTTGCGCTGGCGACCGATATCGACCCGGCCTATGCGGCAACATATGAAGCCGCCGAAGAAATCGAGCGCCTGATCATCGGAACCCGTATTACGCCCGAAGGGGTCTGGGTTGATCCCACGCTAAGCTGGCAGAGCGACTAATAACTGACGCTCTGGCTCTTTCCTCAAATTCCTGCAGGATGCCGCGAAATAAACAGTGCCCACTGCAACAAATGATTGCCGGAATATACCTAGGACAAACATCGAATTCACAGGCAACAACGATGCCTGGATCACACGCGAAGCCCAACCTGACCATTCGGTCATCTTTTGCCTATTGTTCCGATGGATACCCCTGCGGATGTTGGGTGATGCACTGGGGCAATCTCTGTAGTACGCCGCGAACACGTTCGCGCTCCCTTTCGGAAACATTGAGAAAATTCACCGGTTGTCACCCAAAGAAATTCGCGACGATTACTCAAAACAATTCGCAATCTGTTTTCACTCGCAAACGCCCAAGAACCCAAAAGAAAAACGTTTTGCGAGACTCACAAACGGCCCCATTTCCTATGATTCATACCCGAAAGGTTAGGGCGTGAAAAGATGATTTTGTAAGGTTTTTGAGACACTTGTGGAGTGACCTCAGCCGCGATCCCGCTGGTCGGGACTTGACAAAAAATGGTACGGTCTCTTCACTTTCGTCTGCGAGGATCAAGCGGTTCACAGGACTGGCGATAGAAACCGAGCAAATTGCGAGACCTGCCGCGACGCGAGAGAGACAGAGCTCCAAAAACGCGATGTTCCGTTTGATGGAGGTGTCGAGATCGCTGAGGACATTCTCATCGCTGTTTGCTTGGAGTGCGATGCCGTGGTGGCAATTCCAGCGCAATCGTCTGGTGACATGCCGTACGCGAGAGATGCTGCACAAATCCGAAATCATCTAAGATGAGTGGAAGCGTTGTCCCGGACGCCGTCCAACTGGTCAGAGAAGTGGATGCCTAATTCGGGTCAAACCGGGCATCCCCACAAAGGCAAAGATATTGGTTTCCAACAAGAATTCTGTTTGCAGCATGCGGATGGTGTGAATACCCTTTGAGTTGTGTCGCTGCACCCCATTTTCAATTCAAAGCTTTCAGGAAGTTTCATGGACCCTTTTGCACTTGCCGCGCTCGCCTGGCATTTGAGCGCACCTCTCCTCCTCATCCTCTGGCTTCTGGCACGCAAGAAACTGAAAAAGCATCCTGTGAAATCGAGGAACGGGATGAGGCGGTAAGCGCTGTCAAAGCCAAACACTCGGCGATCATTTCCATCGAGGACGAAGTGGAACGCCTTAAAAAGCAGGCGACCGAGTTGGACAACGAGATTCAAGACACACGCACCTCGTATTCGGAAAAGCGCAAATTGTTGGATCGGTTGAAGGAACAGGTGGCGGTTTACGATGACCGCCTGACGTTTACCGAACTTGGTGTCTATGAGCCCCATTTCGATTTTGGAGACAGCGAGATCTACAAGGAGAAAATCAAGGAGATACGCGCCCGTCGTTCTTCAATAGATGAAGTGATGGGGCAGAGGTCATACAATGGTCTCTGCCTGCTTGCCGAAAGGACGAAGCCGCTATCGCGGCAATGGCGCCTTTGGCCAGCGTTGAGCGCTGATCCGGCCGTTTTGGGATTTGGCGGACCTGTCTGACGATTGAGGTTTCTCAATTTGACGACAGGAGATTCCAATGAAGGAAAAGAAGACGACCCCGCTGCGTGAGCGGATGATCGAGGACATGCGCATTCGTGGCATGTCGCCGAAGACCCAGCAGGCTCATATCCGGGCGGTCAGGTATTTTGCCGAGTTCATCGGGCGGTCCCCTGACACAGCAACGCCGGACGAGCTGCGCGCGTATCAGCTTCACATGACCGACACCGGGGTCTCGACCGGCGTGTTCAATGCCAGGATCGTGTCTTTGCGGTTCTTCTTCGGCATGACCTGCGGTCGTGAGGAGATGAAGCGATACATGCAGTTCCGGCGCAAGCCGAAGAAGTTGCCCGTTGTTTTGAGTGTCGAAGAAGTGGGCGATCTGCTGGCGGCGGTTCCAGGGCCGGGGCTCAAATATCGTGCGGCTTTAGGCATCAGCTATGGTGCTGGGCTGAGGGCATCCGAGGTCTGCAATCTCAAGGTCTCGGACATCGACAGCGACCGGATGTTGATCCATGTGGATGAAGGTAAGAATGACAAGGACCGCAAGGCCATGTTGTCGCCTGCATTGCTTGATTTGCTCCGCGACTATTGGCGGGAAGCGCGGCCTGAGGGATGGTTGTTTCCGGGCAAACCCAAGATCATGGCTTTGTCACCGCGTCAGCTGAACCGTGCGTTCACGTCGGCCAAACACATGGCCGGTATCAACAAACCCGCTACGCTGCATACCCTGCGCCACAGCTTTGCAACGCACCTGCTCGAGGCCGGAACGGATGTTCGAGTGATCCAGGTGCTTTTGGGACATTCCAAGCTCAGCACGACGGCGCGCTATACGCATGTCGCGACCAAAACCATTCGCGGCACCGTCAGTCCCTATGAGATGTTGGAGAAACTGCAGGATCACACCGTCAGGCGAGGACTGGAGTAGCGGCGCGGGTGGATGCCGCGCCCACGGCTGGAGATCGCAGATATCTTTCGGAACTATGGGCCTGCGTATCGGCAGGCCAATGCCGGGCATGTCAGCTTCGGTCAACTGAAGGTGATGTCGGCGATTGAGGCTTGCCGAACCGAAGCGCTTGGCGGGCATGTGGCGGGATGCGCCAAATGCGGCCACCACCACATCGCCTATAACTCTTGTAAGAACCGGCATTGTCCGAAGTGCCAGGGCCCCGCCGCGCGAGACTGGATGGAGGCGCGTGCTGAAGACCTGCTGCCCGTCGAATACTTCCACGTCGTCTTCACGATGCCCGCCGAGATTGCACGCATCGCCTTTTGGAACCAGAAGGCGGTCTACGGCCTGCTGTTCCGCGCATCAGCGCAAACGGTGATGACCATCGCAGCCGATCCAAAGCGACTGGGGGCGAAGGTCGGCATGACCAGCGTTCTTCACACCTGGGGATCCGCGCTGACGCACCATCCGCACATCCACATGATCGTCCCAGGTGGCGGCTTGTCACCGGACGGCACCAAATGGGTGGCCTGCAAGCCCGGGTTCTTCCTGCATGTTCGGGTGCTGGCACTGCTGTTTAGACGCCTGTTCCTGAAAGGGCTGATGGAGTTGCATCGAGCGGGGGCCCTTGTGTTCTTCGGTGACCGCGCAGGACTGGCGGATGCTGCTGCCTTCACCAATTGGATTGCCCCGTTCCGCAGGTCCGAATGGGTGGTCTACGCCAAACCGCCCTTGGGTGGCCCTGAAGCAGTTCTGGCCTATCTCAGCCGCTATACTCATCGGGTTGCAATCTCGAACCATCGACTGGTCAGTATGGATGCCGAGACCGTAGCTTTCCGCTGGAAGGATTACCGGATCAAATGTGGTGACCGCCAAAAGGTCATGCGCTTGGCTACACCCGAGTTCATCCGCCGCTTCCTGATCCACGTTCTGCCTGACGGGTTCCACCGCATCCGCCACTACGGCCTGCTGGCCAGTTCAGCGCGCAAGACGAACATCAAGAAGATCCGGACGTTGCTTGGTGTTCAACGCACCGACGAAATCACCGAGCCAGAGCAGGAGTCCGAGGTCACCCCGCTCACTTTGCGCGAGCCATGCCCCTGCTGCGGCGGTCCAATGCGCATCATCGAGATCTTCCGGCGTGGTCAGACACCGATGTCGCGTGCGCCACCACGGGAGCAGGCCGCATGATCCGATGCTTGACCACACACTTCGATATGCTCCGTTCGTCTTTGGCTGATCGGTCAAATCCACTTGCGGTCATCACTCAGAATGAATGCTGTGACTCACAGCACATGGGCTCAATCGGCAAAATGCCCGCGACCAAGGTGGCAGAAAATGACCGCAGCTGGCGCATCAAACACCGTCAGCTGCGCGTCTGTGGCAAAGTCAGCCTCATCCGTCTGCGCTCTTTCCCCATAGCATGATCCCAACCACCGCGGCTTCCTCCTTCCGAGGTTTGTCAACGCGGGCCGCCGAAAGCTCCTGACGGCAAAGTTGCACCTCGGCCCGCATCGAAAAACCTTCAGACAAGCGGAAGTTAGCCTGAGGTTCAGCAATGGCCGCTACGGGCTCAAAGCGGTCATCTTACAACTTCCGTCAGCCATCAAAGGACCTTTGATGTGTCAGAGGTCGGATGAACGGACAAAGTTGCCGCAGGCTCAATGGTTGTTAAGGACCGGTCTCAGCCCGAAGCGGACCTTCGCAACCAAGCTTTGCTAACTCCGAAATACACAACGAAACGGCCAGTTGCAGAGGTTGTATCGGCGGTGGCAACCAACCATTCATGTCGTCGACTAACCTGTTCAACGTCGCACTACAACTTCTCCGAACTGATCCCACGAGGACCTAATCTTCGAAGCGTTCGTTTAGCTCGACCACATTTACTTGCTTCGGAACTTGGTCGGTGTCATTCCGGTCTGACTTCGGAAAAAGCGAGTGAAATGGGACTTGTCAGAATAGCCTAGCATCAGACCAATCTCCGCAATTGCCATCTGGTCTTCATTGAGGTGCTCCTTGGCGACATCGATACGCAGCCGTTTGATTTCGCGCGGTAACGTTGTGCCTTGTTGATGAAGCGCTTTCAGGAACCGTTCCGGCTGTATTCCCAGCAACTCGGCCACCATCTCCGGCCCCAAATCGGGTTCATCCAGTTTGCCGCGCAACACGGAGCGCAAAGCAGCCACCACAGTTACTTCTTCATCTTGTCGCGGTGAGGCCATCGGCTTGGCAGAGCCGTCAGAGACATGGTGCAAAAACAACCATTCCACAGGAAAACTAATTTGCATTCCGGGATCGGTTCCAAGGCCAACCTCGATCCCTTTGTAGTTGACAGGCAAACCATTGATGTATCTGCTTTCCCATCGCACACGCGAAGAGTCCCAGGAATCGCCGACGACGGTCTGCAATAGGCGTACATAGATTGCAGCACCAAATCCGGTTACCTGAACGGGTGGGACAGTTGGCTCCTGTTGTCTATCGACACGATAAGTCGCTTTGTCCGCTTCAATGATAAGGCTGTGCCGCACAGAATTTGACTCCTGAGGTACGAGCCCAACAAAGCGGGTAAAAAACTCGAACAGCGTCTTTGTGGTTCGCAGGGCTTGAGCGAACGGAGGCCACTCTTGCAGGTCAAACGACTCTCCTACATTCAGTCCAAGGTATCGATCCCCTGACACTTCTGAGAAAGCATTTACCAAGCCGTAAACCAACTCGGAGTGAACGAACACGGATGGGTTAGTCAACAGTTCGGCTTTCAAGCCGACCTGATCCAATGCTGGTTGCGGATTGATCTTACGTTCGGTGAGATATTGCAGAAAGGGAGCGGCTAAAGAGAGGCGAACAAAGCCCTCGCTATGCTCTCGGGAGGCGGAGTTGAAAGGCAAGCTCATAACCCTTGTTTGGATTAGCTTTAAGAAGTGGCCATTTTTGCAGTCACATTCGTACATCCTAATTCAAAAGGGGCAACCGAGCCAATGAATTCCAGACTATAGTTGGCAAAACATGAATATGAAGGGAGTACTTATGTCCGGCTTACGAATGTCTCTTTGCTCGACGGCAATTGTCGCGGCAGTTCTTTCTTTTTCGACGACCGCGCAGGCTCAGGATCAAGAAGAACCCCAAACGCTGTTTACCAACGTGCATGTCTTCGATGGCGTCAATGAACAGCGGATCGAAAATGCAAGCGTTCTGGTCGAGGGCAATCTGATCAAGTCCGTCTCAACCGATGCCATTGATGCGCCGAGTGCGAAGGTTATCGACGGTGGCGGACGTACTCTGACACCGGGCTTTATCGAGAATCACGCGCATCTGATGCTCATGGGGCCATCGATTGCCGAGATGGAAACCAACTCGACCTGGGAGGATTTCGCCATCCACGGGACACGGATGGCCGAAATGTACCTGATGCAGGGCTTCACGACCGTTCGCGATGCCGGGGGCGCTGGCGGTGGGCTGCGGCGCGCAATAGACGCCGGCCAGATCGTCGGCCCCCGCTTTTACCCTTCCGGGGCATTTCTCGGAACACGTGGTGGTCACGCCGATTTCGCATCCTTCACATCTCCGCCGGGCGGGGTGACCAATTTTGGCACTCTGAATATGGCCCAACAGGTCAACGGTGTTGATGAAATTTACATGTATGGCCGCAACAACTTGCGCATGGGTGCCACGCAACTGAAGTTCATGCAATCGGGTGGGGTGATTTCGGCATTCGATCCATGGCAGTTGCTCGCCGGTTCGAAGGAAGAGATTGAGGCCGCTGTTCAGGTTGCCAACGAGTACGGCACCTATGTCATGGCACATTCCTACCGCAAAGAAGCGATCATCAATGCCCTGAATGCAGGGGTCAGAACCATTGAACACGGATTTCACTTTGACTGTGAGATTTCTGCTTTGATGAAAGAAAAAGGAGCGTACATCACGACGAACATCACAGCATTTGATCCAGGCCTACTTGATGTTCCGTCCGTGAAAAACAACCCCAACAGTTTGAGGAAGGCCAAATCGGCCTCGGCGACATTCGAAGCCTACATTCCCAGCATGAAAGAATGCCCGGCACCGCGTGGTTTCCAAACCGATTGCGTGGGTTCGGTCGAGGCGTGCAACATCCAGATCGCCTACGAGAAGCATCTGAACAATCATTTCTTCGGCCCCTACGCGTCGATGGTCACCCTGACTTCGGTAGGTGGCGAGATCGCGGCACTCAGCGGTGATTTCATGAACCCCTATCCGGAAGGCAAACTGGGTGTGATCGAAGAAGGCGCCTATGCCGACATCCTGCTGATCGACGGCAACCCGCTCGAGGACTTCTCGGTCGTCGGAACGGGGGATCAATGGTTTGGCGCTGACCCGAGGCCAGATAGCCCTGAAACGATACGCCTGATTATGAAGGACGGTGTGATATACAAAAACACGCTGGATTGATTGGATAACCTAGCCGGAGACTGTTCATGCGCCACTGGTTTCGCTTTGTCGTACTTGCGGGGTTGGTCTGGTGCGGTCAATCTGCCGTCGCAACGTCCGGCGCAGCGCTGGACTGGACCGACCTTCCAGACCCATCTGCACAGGTTTTTGACGACCCGTATCGCGACCTAAGCCCGAAACAATTCGATGATGTTTTGTTTGTCGTGCGCCTGCGCGGCAGGCTACATCAGGACGTTGGGAGCATTGATGAAAGGCAGAATTGGCAAGCACTTTTGGCCGAGACTGAAGATGCCTTGGCAGCAGATGGAATTGACGTTGACTGGCTGCTTGCTCAGCGAGAGGTCGTGACAGAGCGTCGAAGAAAGGCTGGTACGAACGGAAATCCGCAACTCGACGGTCAGACAGTCACCTTGGCGGGTTTTGCCATACCTGCTCCGAACGATATTGACGGAAAACCTGTGGCGTATTTGGTGCCCGTACGAGGGATGTGCAGTCATATGCCTCCACCTCCGCCCAACCAGATGATCCGTGTGCGGTTGAACGGGGACTGGGCGCCCCGCTATTTCCATGAACCCGTTCGGCTGACGGGCATGCTGACCATAGATCCGTCTGTTCAGAATATGATGGTTGTGGATGGTCTCATGCCTATGAATGCGACCTTCCAGCTAGAGACGGAACGGGTCGAAACTCTGGAAACCAAGGCGGACAGGCTGGAATGGAAGCAGCGTGCCGCTGATCGCATCCGGGCGGCGGGAAATCGCAAGACCGGCGGGGCAAGGGCGTCTGAATGATAAGACTTTTGGTTACCGCATTGAGCATTGCCTTCGCTGGCGCAGCGTCGGCTCAGGGACTATCCGGGCCATCTTCAGTCGAAGCTGATCTTGCGCCCGGAGACGGGCTCACCGATCCGCAATATCGTTCCGATTTTCCACGCAACATCGCACCGGGTTGGTTTCAGTGGAAAGACCGACTGGCTGAGGGTGGTTTTCGGTTCAACATTGACTACCTGGCATTGGGCCAAACCACGGATGCTGATCTGGGAACCGGCGAAGCAGCCAGCGGAATTGCGCGGTTCTACGGCAGTTGGCAGGCAACTGAACAGGGTTCTCTGACATTCAAGATCGAAGACCGGCACAGTTACACGGATGTTGCCCCGCAATTTCTCGGTCTGGATGGCGGAGCGCTTTCTATCACGGGGACAGCCTTCAACGATAATGGTTTGCTGCTGACCAACCTGTTCTGGACCCAAAGGGCCGAGGACGGCTCGTGGACGCTGCAAGTCGGGCAGATCGATGTAACGGACTTTGTGGATATCTACGGGTTGGTGAGCCCCTACAGTGGTTTTCAGAACCTGTCTTTCAACACCAATCCGACAATCAACGCGCCCAATCAAGGCCTTGGAATTGCTGGCGGGATAAAGCTGAGCGAGAACCTCTACGCCGTTGCCAGCGTATCAGACGCAAACGCCGACCCGTCCGATCCAAACTTTGATGTGTTTAGCGACGGCAATCTCTTCAAGTCGCTCGAACTTGGGTACACGTCCGGCTTTGATCGCATCTACTTCGACAATATCCATCTGACCCTCTGGCATGCGGATGCGGCTGACGACGGTAGCCGTCTAGAAGATTACGGTGCTGCGTTTTCTGCCGCATGGTTTGTTGACAATAAGTGGATGCCGTTCTTCCGTGCAGGGGCCTCGAAGGGGACCGCAGCGCTTTATGAACGGTCGATTTCTGCCGGTCTCGGTTACTATGGTCGCAACACCGATTTGGCCGGTCTGGGCCTAAACTGGGCCGAAGCAAGAGGCATAGATGGCAATCAGTTCACGCTTGAAGCTTTCTACCGCTTTTCAATCTCACCCGGATTGCAGATCACGCCATCGGTACAATTCATTTCCGACCCGCTTCTAAATCCCGATCAGGACCGGATTACCCTGTTCGGTCTAAGAACCCGGATCGTTTTCTAATGCGGGGTAAAGGCAGTCACTAAAGGGTGTGCCAAAGGGCAACTAAGAGAGATCAAGCGCGTGCCGGATTTTTCAACGCCGGTCGAATGAAGTTGGGAAGCAAAGGAACAATCTATGAAGATTGCATACGGAATTCTTGCAGCCTTAGCAGTTGTGTTTTTCATCCTTGGAGGCAGCGATGCCCATGCCAAAGACAACAAGGGTAAAAAGCCGAACAAGGGGGGCAAGAACGATGATGTCAGCATTCAGATAGAAGACAAACCCGGCAAAGGCCCAAAAGCTGTACCACCTGGACAGATCAAGCGCTACACGCGCGGTGCCAAGCTCCCATCTGACCTGGAGTTCGAGGATATTGGGGACCTTTCCAAATGGAAGCTTGGGGAGCCGGGCAAAGGAAACCGCTACATTCTGGTCGATGACGAAGTCCTCGAAGTTACGAATGACCTGTCTACAGTGGTCGATGCCGTCGGCATCGTCGGTGATCTTCTAAATTAGGCGAAAGTACGATGTTTCAGGGCAAGAACTACCTCGTTTGTCCTGACGCTGGCCGGGGCGATCATTTGTGAACCCCGGCCCAAGTTCAAAACCCGGATCCGAGGCGCTACGATGATAAAGGCCCTTCTTGTTCTTTTGCGCTTGCTACCTTTTCGTCAGCACGCGCCCTACTCGCTCAGGAAAACGGTGCAACTGAAGTCCCGCAAACAATACGCTTTGAGGGCTATGTACAGCCCAGTCGCGAAGCAGAACTGTCGCCTTTGGTGGACAATGTGGTCAACCGGACTTTGCAAAGTTCTCTATCTGCGCTTCACTGTCATTCGAGCGGCACGCAGCATCCTGTGATATTGTATCGTGTCAACGTCGGGTTGTCGTTGTGGGCGGGCATGGCGGATCGGAGGATCAGCCATGGAAACCCCAAATTTACCTGCCATTCGTGCTCTTCGCCCCGCTTGGAACAAAGGTCGCATCGTCGGTCAAAAACGCCCTCTGAAACCAATACATGTCTGGGCGATCCGAGTGCGCCTCGAACTTGCCGAAAACCATCGCGATCTTGCACTCTTCAAAATGGCAATCGACAGTAAGCTCCGCGGCTGCGATCTGGCGAAGATGAAGGTGGCCGATGTCATGTCATCGGGTCAGATCAAGGAACGGGCTTCGGTCCTTCAAAGCAAGACGCAGAAACCCGTGCGCTTTGAAATATCCGAAGGCACACGAGTCTCTGTTGAGAAGTGGGTGGAAGATGAGCTGATGGTCGGTTCGGAGTACCTTTGGTCCGGCCGATTTCATGAACGCCTGCACATCTCGACACGCCAGTATGCACGGATTGTACGCGATTGGGTCACGTCGATCGGCCTCGAAGCAAGCGCCTACGGAACCCATTCAATGAGGAGAACCAAGGTCACTCAGATCTACAAGAAGACTGGAAACCTTCGAGCGGTTCAGCTTCTTCTTGGCCATACTAAGATGGACAGTACAGTCCGGTATCTCGGCGTCGAACTCGAGGATGCCCTAGCAATCGCTGAAGCGATAGAGATCTAACGCTAACGGGTCGCTCGCAAGGGCGGCCCAAACCGAACTTTCGAAGTTGAGTTTGTTTCTGCTACGCGGTTTATTCCGACCTGCCATTTTCAGAGTTTCTCATTGTTGCACAAAAGAGCAGACAGTCACACCTTAGGTGTACATATTCTATCCACTCAACCGGCATTCATATTGATTGCTTCCCGAAATCAGATCCTGGCTTTTTCAAAGGCTATCCAAGCGTCTTCGAATGCTTCGAAATTAAACTCCGGATGGCGGGTTGCGTCCAAGACAATACGTTCTGTCGACAAAAGTTTTTGTATTGCAGCTTCTAATCGATCGACGACATCCTCGGGCACGACCAGCGCACCATGACGGTCGGCATGGACCAATTCGCCTGGATTAACCGTCAGGCCAAAAACTGAAACCGGCGTATCAATCTCGCGGATGTGGACGAAACCGTGGCTCGGACCGACAGAACCGGCAACAACCGGAAACCCTTCGGGTAAGTCCCCGAGATCGCGCATGACACCATTGGTTACGACACCGAAAATACCGAAACCCTTGTGGACAGAGGTATTGATTTCACCCCAATACGCTCCGATGCAATCAGGAAAATCCAAATCCTCGATCACAGCGACACAGGGGTTGGGCGCTTCGGCCATGTATTTGTAGTAAGCCATCCGTCGGGTTTTGATGACGTCGGACGGTTCAGTCGGTGGATTGACTGCCGCGATCTTGGCCGTGCGCGCATAGCCGACGATCGCGGGCTCTTCAGGAGCGGAACACAGCATGGTGCCGCGCGTAAACCTGTCGAACCCGCGCTTGCCCTGCGCCACTTCGATGGCATTGCAAACCGTAGGCGTGTCAACTTTGCGAAGCAGGGACAATAGGGATGGCGTCATGTGTCCTCCAACCAGCGGATCAATGCCGCTGTGGTTTTTTGTGGTTGTTCCAATGTCGGGAGATGCCCTGCACCCTCAATGATCTCCAGCGAGCAGTGAGGCAACAGATCATGCATAAACTGGTGGCGCTCAACAGGGCACAACTTGTCTTCTCGCCCGCACAGGACCAGAGCCTTCCCGGTACAAGCCCTCAGAGTCGCGCTTTGGTCCGGGCGGTCCATCAGCGCCTGCGATTGGCGCAAGAAGACGTCTGGGCCCAGGTCGGTGGCCATCACCATGCAAAGGTCCAGGATAGCCCCCCGAGTAGGTCCGTCGGCCAGGTAATTGGGTTTCATCTCGTCCCGCATCACCGACCTCAGTTTGCCGTCGCGAACGGCTGCCATTTGGGGCGCACGACGGGCTTTTACTTCTGGATTTTCAGCGAGCGGATTTGTGTCGAGCAATGCCAGTCGAGAGACACGTTCAGGGGCCTGACGCAGAACTTCCATTGCTACGATCCCGCCCATCGACAAACCCGCCAGTGCGAAATCGGGCGGCGCATTTAGCAGGACATCATTCGCCATAGCCTGCACGCTATCGTGCCGGGACAATGGGAACGTCATCACGGGTCTGCTGCCCGACAGAACATTGATCTGCGGGCCAAAGAGGCGCGCATCGCACATCATGCCGGGCAAGAAGATAACGGGTGTCATGTCGAGGCCAGATTTGCCCCTTCAGACAGAGCGGACAACTTGGCATAGGCAATCTGCGGATCAACCGCGCCAAAGCCCGCAAAAGTGCCAAAGCCGCAATCGCTGCCCGCTATCACTCGGTCTGCGCCGACAATCTCTGTAAAGCGCTGGATTCGCTGGGCCACAAGTTCCGGGTGCTCGACGAAATTGGTGGTGGTGTCGACTACCCCGGGCACCAGAATCTTGTCATCGGGTATTCCCGCCCTGCGGTCGCGGAAAACGGTCCATTCGTGGGCATGCCTCGGGTTCGAGGTTTCAAACAGAACATACCGTGATTTGGTCGCCATAAGGGTGCTAAACACCTTGTCCATTGCAATATCACAGCAATGCGGACCCTCGTAGTTGCCCCAACAGATATGCACACGCACGCGATCCTGTGGAACATTCTGAAGCGCGTGATTCAGGGCCTCAACGTGCATGTTGGCAATCTTGACGAACTCGTCGTCCGAGAGATCGGTGAACAGCATATGTCGCGACAAAGCCAGATCGGGACAATCCAGTTGCAAATCTAAACCCGCGTCCACGATGGTTTCATACTCCTCTTTCATGGCATCAGCCAATGCTGCCAGATAGGCCTCGCGCTTGGGATAGAAATCGTTCTGCAAAAACAAAGAGATCACACCGGGCGACGCGGCATTCATGAAGCCGCGCTCTGCCCCATGTTGGGCAATGGCGGCTTTGAGGTTGGAAATGTCTTTCTCCAACTCGCCCTGCCCTTTGGAACGCACCTCTCCGGTGCACATCGGTCGCGCGTATTGTGGCGTACCACCGTCATCGGCCAATCGTTTCAAGAAGCTGGGGAACATCTTCAGGTCTGCCGGCGCATTGCGAGGACTGTCACCCGAAAACCCGGTGTAGCGATCCTTGACATAGGTCGCGTAAGAAATCTTTGAGGTTTCGCCATCGCTGACAATGTCGATACCGGCTTCGACCTGTTTGCGCACTGTCTCAGAGACCGCATTGCTCATGCAGGCGTCAAACGCGGCGGCGTCGAAGGATTCACCGTTTTCGCGGGCGAATATGAAATCCACAACATCCTGCGTTCGGGGCAAAGACCCAACATGCGTGGTTTTGATTGTCATCAGAGCCTCCTTAAATTTTGCGCGCCATTAGGATCGTGTGGCTTTGGGTTTCAGGGTCTTCGGCCAGATACCCGGTCATTTGTAGCCCGTTTCCCTCAAGGCACACCGCGTAACTGGCCGGTGACAGCGAGGCGTGATAGACAAGCTCTAACCCCACTGTACCGCTGTCCTCTCCGGCGCGAGGTCCGACGGTCAGCAGGAGCATTCCGCCGGGTCGCAAATGACGCGCCATGCGGGCGACACAATTCTTTTGCTCACCCGCCGTCAGGTGATAAAAGCTGTTCCAGGCGATGACGCCGTCGAACTGCCGATCCAGCTCAAAGTCTCGCATATCGGCATGCCGCCAATCCCCATCGGGCCAGCGATCACGGGCAATCGCCAGCATCGCCTCGGAAAAATCGACACCCGTAACGTCAAACCCTTCGGCCATAAACCAACGTGCAATTGGATCGCCTGTGCCGCAGCCCAGATCCAGCACATGGTCACCTGGCTTGAGGCTGGCCGTGAAGCGCGCCAGCCAGCGCGCTTCGAACAGAGCCTTAGAGCGGCGCTTGTCATATTCCGTGGCCTGCCGCTGATAAACGGCATGAGTGTCGTTTGGGTCAGCGTTCATCCTGTCCAGGTCGCTCCTGCCGGGTCATCGGTTGCGGTAATTCGGTACAGGCCCGCCTGCCCGGTCATCGAAGGTTGCACGGTATAGGATTCACCGGTCAGAACCAAAGCCGTGTCGCCAGTTGACAAAGCGGTTTCATGATCGTCGATCGAAACACACCAGTGGCCGCTGGCCGGCATAAGAACCACAGGTTTTTCTGCCGCGATCGGCTCGGTCACAGCGGACCCTCGCCCAAGGAAATCAACCTCGAAACCGGGTTTATCCTTGATCATTCCGTTTTCGCCAATCACCTGCGCGGGCTTGTTGGCCGACAACGCCATCAGGTCCCAATACCGCGCGACGTATTTACCAACGACATCCTCAACCGGAACCTCGGGGTAGCCTTTCAACTGCTCTTCGGACAGCAAAGGCATTGGTCGGACGTTATGAGGTAGTTCCTGCCCCTTTTTGGAATCGTATAGCACGCCATTGTCGCCCAGCATCAGCCCGTGAGCCTGCGCATCTTCAATGACTTGAGGTGCCCATGTCACTCCACCGCCTGCATCGTCACCGCCCAAAATCGACATGATCATCCCATAATCCTGACCGACGTTTTCGAAACCGCGGAAAATACCGGTGGGGATGTTGAAGATATCGCCCTCCTCGGCAATGAACTCACCGGCGGTGCCATACCGACCCCAAAAAAACCGCCAACGTCCTTTGGCAACAAAGAAGACTTCGGCCGTTGTGTGGCTGTGCAGAGAGTTCCGGCACTTCGGGGGTTGGCCCGCAGCACCGATGTTGAATCCGACCTTGTCAGTGATGTGCACGTGTTGATCCGGGGATTCCGAGACACCACCGCCGATGATTGTAAAGTTCTCTTTCTGATCGCTGCCCGGGGTATGGGCGTCAATAAATGCGGTTTTGCAGGGCTGGAGTTCACCATAGCGAACAATGCGGGAAGAGATGGTTGATTTCGACATTTTGTAAGGTCCGATATTACGATTGCAGGAATGCTGGTTCGAGTGCCCATGCGGCACACGTCCTCACAATCCCGGCGGACGCAGGTTCAAACGCCGTGCGCGCAGGCTTTGCCGGTGCATATGGTGACGCCGAATGGTCCCGGTCTCATTCAGGCCATCCACAAGGATGCGATATGCGACCGGACGAGCCACTTAGACCTCACCACCTTGCAGCAGGATCTGCTTCCAGACCGAGGTTTCATCGAACAGAGTGTATTCACGGCGCAACTGCGGTTGGCCGCCAATCAGGGCACCGAATTCCGCGTGGCTGATGCCAAGGACATAAACCTGTGCGCCCGACGGTACACCAAACACACCCCAGCCGTCATGTTTGCCCCATAGGCTCCAACGGATCGCGGCGCGGGGTGGCATATCCGGATCGTCGCGCCCAATCTGGTGCTCAATCTTAAATTCGGCATTCGGGAAACTCGCCCGCAGGCCCATCCAGAAACGGTCGACCGAATCCCAGCCATGTCCGGTCACGCCGCCCACATATTCCGACTGGACGGCCCGGTCATACTCGGACTCGATCGCACCCATGTCTGCATTCATGATCCGGGTCAGAATGTCGGCGTAGCGTTGGCCCCACTCGTTGTCGTTTCCACGGGCCTTGTATGGTCCCGGCTGATCGATTTTGGGGGTTAGGGGTTTGACACAGGATTCCGGGCCACCCTCGCGGGTAATCAGATCGGCGGCATAATCCTTTGGATCCCATCCCATTTGGCGAACGATGGCGCCCTGATCGCGGATCAGCCATTCGTCATTGATCTGATTGTCGATGGCGTGACAATCGGCCAGAATCCGATAGCGCAACTTGGTTCCCGTTGGCTTGCCATAAACGCCCTCGGCCAGATGCGTAGCCGTTGACAGGATACGATGCGAACTCAGCATCCCTTCTTCGGGGGTGCCGGACCAGATCACATCCTCGCCGAGCAACTGCCGATCCGGAAACTCGGCCAGCGTCGCCATGGTCGCGCCAATCACATTCTGATTGCCGAGTACCAACGAACCGGGCGAGCGCACGACAATATCTTCGCTGTAATAGTCGTGCAGGGTCGCGATACCCCGGTCTTCCCAAATCTCTTTAGTGATTCCGATGATATAGTCGGGGAAGTTCCGGAATTTGGGATCAAAGCCTTTCATGTTTTCATCCTTTGCGGCGTCCAGCCTTTGGGCAGCCGTGCCGATGTGCGCACGATCAGCGGCCCATCAATCGCGACCTTGCGTGCCGTGGCGGCTGTCGGGTTTTCAATATGGTCCAAAAGGGAGTCAACGGTCTCGGCAACCATCAGGTTGGCCCGCTGACGAATGGTGGTGAGGTTATAGGCAAGCCAAGCTGCCTGTGGGACGTCATCATACCCAACGACTGATACGTCTTCGGGTACACGCAATCCCAGCTCGAACCGGATAACGTCCATGACGGCAAGAGCCATATGGTCATTGGCGACGAAAACCGCGTCGGGCCGTTTGTGCGGCTCGACATCGAACATACGACGTGCCGCCAATCGCGCGTTCTCGGTGTGAAACTCTCCGATCTCATGAGCGTACAGGTCCTGGCCCGCATCGCTCAGAGCTGCCCGGAAGCCAGCTTCGCGGTCTCGCTGGGTTGATGCACCTTGCCACCCGGCGATGTAAGCGATGCGGCTGTGACCTGCCGCGATAAGGAACTCGGCCACTTTGCGACCGCCCGCATAGTTATCAGACGTGACCGATGTGATCCCGTCTATGTCCTGACTACGGTTGAAAAGCACCACCGGTACACCGGCCTGTTGGCACCGCGTTGCGATATCAGACGACATCGCGACCGAGGCCAGAATGACACCATCAACCTGGTAATCGAGGATTTCCTCCATCACGTCGTCAATGTTTCCGGCTGTTCTGGAGGCCATGAAGATCAGGACGTGATAACCCTGCTCCTGCAACTCGTTCGACAACTTCTCGAGTGCTTCGGGGTAGAAATAGTTGTCCAGATAGGCCACCACCAAACCGATGATGCGACTTTTGCCGGACACCATCGCACGTGCCAACACATTGGGGCGATAGCCCAATTCAGTAGCTGCCTTTCGCACTTTCTCTTCTGTTTTCTTGCTGACCGAAGCCCCGGGCGTGAAGACGCGGCTAACCGCAGACTGGCTGACTCCTGCAAGCTGGGCGACCTGGAGTGATGTTACTTTCTCGGCCATCAGTCTGCCGTCCAACCTCCGTCAATCAACATCGAAGTGCCCGTGACCAGCGCAGAGGCGTCCGAGGCGAGGTAACGGACCGCGCCCATAATGTCCTCGACCTCTCCCACCCGGTCCAGCTTGATCTTTTCCAAGATCCATGCGGCGCGTTCGGGATTGTCAAAGGTGGATTGGGTCAGAGGCGTTCTTATGAACGTCGGGCAGACCGTATTGATCCGGATGCCCCGTTTGCCCCATTCGATGGCCATTGATTTGACCATGCCCTCCAACCCGTGTTTCGTCGCACAATAGAGTGCTCGGTCGACACCTCCAACATGTCCCATCTGACTTGAGATGTGGATGATCGAACCGGGCTTACCGGCCTCGATCAAAGCGCGGGCGGCATAGCTTGAGAGGAAATAGGCCGAGCGCAGATTGACGTTGGTGACAACATCGAAATCCTCTGGCGTTGTCTCAATTGCGGCGCTGTGCCGTGCGACCCCGGCCGAATTCACCACGACGTCAAAGCTGCGCGTTAAGAATAGCTGTTCTAACGCACTCAGATCGCCCTGATCCAACACAAGGGCCTCGGCTGACCAGCCATGTCCCTGCAGTGCAGCGACAGTGTCGTTCAACCGGTCCGCACCTCGGGCCGCGCAGACGACATGCGAGCCTGCCTCGGCCAAAGCCACCGCGCAACCCTGCCCGATGCCTGAGGAGGCTCCGGTAACGAGGGCAGATTTTCCGTTCAGGGAAAACGAAGGGGTGCGTGGCAATTCTGTCATCAACTCATTCCATCCGGTATTTCAATGCGACCCATGTTTCGGGCCTTATTGAATTCCCGCAGACGGGCAAAGACGTCAACGCCAAGCTGCCGGTAGGCGTCCAGCAAATCGACCAGAACCCAGTTTTCCCGGATGCGCCCGTTTTCCAGCCGCCAGAAATCGAGGCTGCGCATGGTGATTTTCTTGCCTGAAGGGGCGATCCCCAGCCAACCGTCGTGGGTCACAGTTTGGATCATGTTGGGCCAGCCAGTCACGGCTGCGTATTCGCCATCACCGAAGAAGTGATAGGTGATGTCGTCCACATATTGACCGCGATCCGGCATCCCGTTCAGGAACGGAATCTGATGCCAGTTGCGGAAACCCGCATACCCGCGCCCGGTGCCGATACCAGACGGCCCGTACCAGTTCATGCGTGGGTGCCAGAACCGTTCCATCTCCATCACTTCGGGGCCACCTTGTGACGGATGTTTTTTCAGATGCTCCAGCATGTCGATAATATGCTGGCAGGTCGCCTTACCCTTCGCTGCATCATAGGGACCAGGCACGAACCCGTCCTGTGTTGCCGGGCCAGGCACATGCCATTCGTGGCCAAGGCTGGGCACCATTGGCCAGGCATCCGCCTGCATCATCACCTCGGGGATGTCCCAAAGCGCCTGAACCTCAACAACTTTGCCGTCCACAAAGCGGAAGAACTCGTGAAAGCGCATTGTCACCTGATGGCCCGTCGGCAGTATATCCAGCCACGGCCCGGTAAAGGTGCCGGTATAATAACCACCGCAGCCGACCCAATCCGCGCCATCCTCGTCAGGCCCCGCCATGACGATATAGTCGCGGCGTTCCAGATCGGGCCATGCATCCAACAGGTCCTTATAGGCGCAATCATAAAATACATCACTACCGATGCTATCTCCAAAAGGATGGCACAGATGAAATACAGCGTCTGACACCGTCATCTCAGCCAGCGCCTTGCGTACACCAGCCTCGGAAAAGTCGTACATCGCGGCCCTGAGCAGAGCGATCAGAGCCTTGTGCTGTGTGTGCCTGTCACTCATTCAGCGGCATCCCGGTATGGGGCGGGCTCGCCGTAGGGCACGTTGATGCCACCATAACGGCGCACCCGCACATTGCATTGTTCGGCGTGACCCACAAAACCCTCCAACATGCACAGGCGGGACCCATATTCGCCGATCAGCGTCGCCGCTTCATCAGTCAGAACCTTTTGATAACTGTGCGTTTTCAGGTACTTCCCAACCCAAAGACCTCCGGTATAGCGCCCGGCTTTCTTCGTCGGCAAAGTGTGGTTCGTCCCGATCACCTTATCGCCGTTCGAGACGTTGGTACGCGGGCCAAGAAACAGCGCACCATAGCAGGTCATGTTATCAAGGAACCAGTCATCCCGGTCCGTCATCACCTGAACATGTTCGGACGCGATGTCATCGGCGACCTGCAGCATCTCGTCATAGGTGTCGCAGACGATCACCTCGCCATATTCGTCCCACGACACTTTCGCGGTGCCAGCCGTGGGCAGGATACCCAGCAGACGGTCGACCTCGGCCATCGTATCCTCGGCCAGTTTGCGCGAGTTGGTCAGCAGCACGCAGGGGCTGTTGTAACCGTGCTCGGCCTGACCCAGCAGGTCGGTCGCGCACAGCTCGGCATCGGCGGCGGTTTCATCAGCGATAACCATGGTCTCAGTCGGGCCTGCGAATAGGTCGATGCCAACACGGCCAAACAACTGGCGTTTGGCTTCGGCTACAAAGGCGTTGCCCGGTCCGACCAGCATATGCACAGGGTCAATCGTTTCCGTGCCCAGCGCCATCGCACCAATGGCCTGAATGCCGCCCATGACGTAAATCTCATGCGCACCGCCCAGATGCATCGCGGCAATCACCGCCGCATTGGTCTTGCCATTGAACGGAGGCGTACAGGCGATGATGCGGGGCACGCCCGCCACCGAGGCTGTCGCCACCGACATATGCGCCGATGCAACCATCGGGAATTTGCCGCCGGGTACATAGCAACCCACCGACTGCACGGGGATGTTCTTGTGACCCAGAATAACACCCGGCAGGGTTTCAACCTCGATATCCAGCATTGAATCACGCTGCGCCTGTGCAAAGTTACGCACCTGTTCCTGCGCGAATTTTATGTCCGCCAATTCGCGATCGGTCAGTTGGCCGATGAGGTCGTCAATGTCCTGCTGCGACAGGCGGAAAGAAGGCGGCGAATAGTTGTCGAACTTCTCGCTCAGCTCCCGCACGGCCGCATCACCACGGGTTTCGATGTTTTTTAGGGTTTCTTCGACCACAGCGCGGGTTTTGGCGTCGTCTTCGGCCCGGTCAGCATCGGATTTACCGCGTTTGAGATACTCGATTGTCATGTTTCCAATCCTCAGTTTTCGGGCCGGGGCGCTACTTTTTCACCCCGGTCAAATGCTTCCCAGCCTTCGCCGTTGAACAGGTCCACGCCCAGCTGCGCCGCGACATGCGCGAAGTCGACATTCACCCAGTTGTCGACAATTTTGCCATCGACCACTTTCCAGAAATCCATGTACCGGATCTCGACCCGTTTGCCGGTGGGCGCGATGCCCAGAAACTCACCCGAATGGGTTGCCTCTTGACGACCGAACGCTGCGGCCCATTCGCCCATGTACAGGCGGGCTTCATCAATGCAGGTCTTGTCCGAGAACGCAGCCTGAAACGGGCGCTGCCAATTGTCCTGAAACTCTTTCAGGCCAGTCTTGGTGCCACAGCCCTGATTGCCCATCCAGCGAAAACCTTGGGCAAAGAACTCACCTATGTCGTCAATGCGATGGTCATTCAGACCATCCACCATGGTTTCAATCACACGGCGCGTGTCTTCAGTTTTGCTGAGATCCGTGTCGCGGGTCAGTACTGCTTGTTCGGGGCGAGAACCTTTCATGTCTCATGTCCTTTCAGGTTGCTTAGGGAAGAGTTTGAGGGCAGGTACCCCAAGGCTCAGAAAATCCCTTGGCATCCTGTTCAACGCCGGGTGGCGCGACATGGCGTTATGTCGGGCGTGGTTACTCATTAGCCTTTGACCGCCCCGGCAGTAAGGCCGCTGACGATCTGACGCTGGAAGATCAGAACAAGGAAGATCAGCGGCGCAGTGATCGACACGGCGGCGGCCACGGCAACAACCTGGTCGGTTGTGGTGGTCTCGCGGTTGAACATCCCAACGATGGCGGGCACCATGGTCTGGTTTTGGGCGTCCAACAGCAATGCTGTGACAAGAAAGTCGTTATAGGCCAGCAAAAAGCTGAACAGACCTGTGGTGATCACCCCTGGCCACATCACCGGCATGATCACGCGACGGAAGGCTTGGAAATGACTGCAGCCATCCACCCGTGCGGCTTCGTCCAGTTCAGCGGGGATGTTCTGGAAGAACGAGCGCAGCATCCAGATGGTGAATGGCTGATTAATCGCAACCAAAACCGCAATAACCGCAAGGGGCTTGCCGTAAAGCGTCGGTGCGTTTTCCCCAAGAATGGGGCTGAGCCATTCGGCCGAGTTGATGAAAACCGGCAAATAACCTGCAACCAGCACCGAATGTGGCAATGCACGGAACACCAACGCGACAATCAGAATCCAGAAAGCCAAAGTCGACCCCGACCGCGCCAGACCGTACCCTGCCAACGTGCCCACGGTTAGTGATACCGTCACCACGCCAGTCGTCACGATCAGAGAATTCTTAAAGTTGTTCGTAAAGCCCCGGTCGATCCAGACAGTCTTGTAATGCTCTGTTGTCAGGCCAAGTACGTCACGTCCAAGAGGGCCGAAGAGCGGATTCATCACGTTCAGGATCGCAGGCAGGATCACAAAGAAGGCCAACAGGAATCCCACCAGCAAAGCCAATACCCCGATCAGCCAACCAAACCACTCTTGCCCGGGTTTGGTGTAAGAATTCACCATTGAAGGTAGTGTCCTGGTAGCCGCGAGGATCGCACCCCAGATCACAGCAATTCCCAGAATGATATCCAGCAGCGAAAGGCCTTTGCCGCCCCCCAGCGTCGCAGGACCAAAGATCACGTTCAACGCATTGCTGTCGAAGGCATCGACCGGTGACTTGAAGCTCATCACAACGATCCAGAAGATGGGGAAGGCTGCGATCAGGCACCAGATTGCCAGAAAGACGTTCGAGGTCAGCCGCAGGCTAAGGGGCTGGCGAAGCGCGCGCGAGGACATATTAGTGACCTCCTTTGTGATCGCGCCACGTGCGGCGCAGAGGCAGGATAAGAAGGATGACAACACCGATCATGGTCAGCATCGAGTTGGCCGAGGCCCGGCTGATCGACCGGTTGCCCGCCTGATCCGGGGTCAGATAGTCGAATGTCAGCCATTGCAATGAGATGACGTAGCCCTGACTTGAGAAACCAACGATCTCTTCGAAGACGCGGTAGCTGTCCATCAAGTGGATCATCGCCACAAAGATGATCAAGGGCATCAGATGCGGAATGACGATGTACTTCAGCCGCTGCCAGCGGGTTGCCCCGTCTATTACAGCACTTTCCAGACTGTCCTGATTGACCGTTTGCAGACCGGCATAGAAGATGATCGCCGCGAAGGGGGCCACGTGCCAGACACGGTACAGCATCATCAGAACCTCGATGGTCCACGCCTGCGCGAATAGGGCGATATCGCGGTTCAGCCACCATTCCATCATTGCGGTCAGGATGCCGTCGCCGCGGAACAGCCAATTGATCGACAGCACACCAATCACCGGAGTGATGATGAACGGCAGCAACGAGATAAAGATCACCGGCCCCCGGATCGACCGTGCCGCATTGTTGATCAGAACCGCAATTCCAAGCCCGCAGCCTACCACCAATGGCAAGGTGATCAGCGTGAAGGTCAGGGTGAATCGAAGGGCCTTCCAAAAGTTGATCGTCGAAAGCACATGCCAACTGCCATCGCTTATGGCGCGCCATGCCCGTTCGGGCTCCAGAACGTTACGGTAGCTTTGCAGCCCGACATATTGGGTTTGCGTAATAATCTCACCATGCTCATCCAGCATTGGCTGCGACACTTGCTCGGTCACACAGGTCTGGGTCAGGAATCCCGGAGTGCAGGTTTCCTTTTCAACCGTCTCATAGATCGGCTGGGTAACGTAGAAGCTTTGTTTGAACACGCTGATAAGCGGAAACGCGATGAAGAGAAGCATCATAAAGACAGAGGGGCCAACAAAGGCGGCAAATGTCCGGAAATTCATGGCTCTGCCTTTCTCATGGTTCTCAAGGAAAATGGCGGGAGGGCCGCAGCCCTCCCGCAGGAAGAATCAGTTGCTGATCAGACCAGCTTCTTTCGCTGCGGTGATGTAATCTGCCTCGATATCGGCCAGCGTGGTCTGCGCATCCTTGGCGCCAGTCAGGTAATCGGCCAGACCGTTACCCAGAGCGGTATGCATGATGCCCATCGGGCCAGATGCCGGGTAGGCCTTTGCACCCCCTTCAGCGGAAGCTGCAGCACCCGCTGCCAAAGCACCTGCTGAATAGGCCGGGCTCAACCAAACGGCGACATCATTGTTGGCGCTGACCATGTCGCTGTCCATGCCCTCGAGTGCTACGCGGAAGGCCGCATCCGCCTCTTCGTCGCTCATGTTCGAGGCCAAAACGATACCGTCCCACCAGACGGTGGTTGCGGGAACAGCCGAACCCATCGGTGCTGCGGCCATGGTAACCTTGCCAACGACCTGGCTTTCGGCCTCATCGTTCATCGCGGCTGCACGGCTGGCCCACAGGTTCGCCATGGCGATCTTGCCCTGCTGGAACTGCTGCTGAACATAGGTCGAGTCTGAGACCAGATATTCTGGATCCATGTACTCGGTCATGGCTTTAAGGGTCTCAAGCGCTGCAACGCCCTGCTCATTGTTGATTGCGGGCATGTTGCCATCGCCAAAGAACGCCCCGCCCTCGCCGAGATACATGTTGACGAATTCCTGTCCGAGGTTCCAACCGGTCTTGAAAGTCCCACCGATCGGATAATCCATCACTCCGGCTTCTTTGATCTTGGCAGCGGCAGCCAGAACGTCACCATATGTTTTGGGCTCTTCGATGCCCAGCTCCGCCAGAACATCGTCGCGATACATCAGGTGCTGAGCATTTACCATCATCGCAATGGCCATGGTTTTGCCGTCCACCTTGATCAACTGGTTGGGCAGCAAATCCTGGCCGTACTTCTCGACCAGATCGTCCAGTGGGCGGATCGTGCCGGCGTTTAGCAATGGTACCAGTGTCGCATTGGACACCCCACCGATTTGATACAGCGCGGGATCGGCAGCAAAAGCTTCCGGTTGTTTCTCGCGGAATTCCTGGTCAAGCGAGGCGCTGAAATTGCCGCATTCAGCCATCGCATCGGTGACCGCTTTCCAGGCTTCAAACCCGGCGGACAACGATTTCAGCGGTACTTCGTTTTCAAAGGCACAATCAGCCCACGCGCCAGCTGCGGCGATGGACATGGCACCTGCCATGAGGATCGTCTTGAGTTTCATGCGTTTCTCCCTGTCAGGATCGGTCCGTCGTCGACGTCCGGACCGGTGTTAAGCCCGTTTGGGCTGTTCGTGGGGTTGTTGCTCCCCGATCCGCGCACCGCTTTCAGCTTCAAAGAGGTGACAGATTTCTGTTGGCACCGAGAACGAGACCGGCTCGCCAATCTCGGCGCGAAAGGCTTTGTCTGCTTTGACTGACACCAGAGCGCCACCGACCCGGATTGAGATCATGGTGGCGTCGCCCAGCAATTCCAGCGTGTAGATCGGTGCGGTGATCTGGCCCCGCCCTGTTGCAAGGCTGGCATCCTCTGCTCGGAAGCCCAGCGTCATAGGCCCGTCCGGTGCATCGACCGGAATCTCGACATGTTCGGCGCGGAACACGCCACCCGAAACCTCGCCATCCATCAAATTCATCGCAGGTGAACCGATGAAACTGGCCACGAAAGTATTCGCTGGACGGTCATAGATTTCGGTCGGGCTGCCGACCTGCTGCACCACACCCTGCTTCATCACCACGACACGGTCGGCCAGCGTCATGGCTTCGATCTGGTCATGGGTCACGTAGATGGTGGTCACCGCCAGCTCGTGGCTGAGGTTCTTAATCTGCGCCCGCGTCGAAACCCGAAGCTTGGCATCTAGGTTCGATAGCGGCTCATCCATCAGGAACACGTTCGGCTCGCGCACGATGGCACGGGCGAGTGCCACACGTTGCCTCTGACCACCCGACAATTCGGCAGGCTTCCGATGCAGGAAATCGTCCAGTTCGACCATTGCGCTGGCACGGCGCACCTTGTCGTCATGCGTCGAAGAGTCGATGCCGCGCACTTTTAGCGGGAAACGGATGTTCTCATAGACGTTCATGTTGGGATAAAGCGCGTAGCTCTGGAACACCATCGCCACGTCGCGGTCTTTGGGTTCAAGGTCGTTGACCACCTTGCCGTCGACCAGGATTTCACCCTCGGTCACGTCCTCGAGACCGGCAATCATGCGCATCGTGGTGGTCTTGCCGCAGCCTGAGGGGCCGAGCAGCACCAGAAACTCGCGATCCGCGATCGTCAGATCGAAATTGTGAACCCCAACGAATGAGCCCCATCGTTTGCCGACGTTCCGCAATTGAATTTCCGCCATGGTGCCCCCTGCAAGGAATCATTTTGCATACGTTTGCAAAACTGTAATTCGCATATATCAAATCAGGCAAGACTTTTTTGCATACGTATGCAAAAATGCAGTTGATATCCGACTCACTCTGGCCTCGCGCCTCTCGTAAAACCCTGACTTCAATGGTAAACACCGTGAACTTTCAGACAGAAAAAAAACTGGTCTCCGCGTTTCACACCGCCCTGGATTCCGCGACAGAGCAAGAATCTCCGAAGGTAATGAGCCAATTCTGCGCCCCAGAACTGAAGTGGCGCGGCTTTCATCCATTCAACGAAATCAACGGCGCCGAACAGGTTGCCCTACAATTCTGGCAACCGCTAAAGCTCAGCCTTACCCACATGCAGAACCGTGTGGATATCTTGTTTGCAGGGCTAAACTCACTGAGGGACGAGGCCGATGTCTGGGTCGTGTCCATGGGGCATTTGATGGGGCTGTTCGACCGTCCGTGGTTGGGTATTCGCCCAACCGGTAAATTGACATTCCTGCGATATTGCGCGTTCCACAAAGTCGCCGGTGACAGGATTGTCGAAACAGCAATGTACTTCGACATACCTCACCTTATGGTGCAAGCCGGACAGAACCCGTTTCCGCCACAAACGGCAGCGCATTTGGTGCAACCTGGACCAATGCCCCATGACGGCCTGCTATTGAACGAACACCCCGTTCAAGAAGGCAAGAAGACGCTGGCGGTCATCAATGCGATGATCTCGGATCTTGGCCAATGGGACAGTGGGGTGTCGCTTGAGGATGAATTAGCCCGAACCTGGCATCAGGACATGATCTGGTGGGGACCCGAGGGGATCGGCGCAACCTACACGATAGAACGCTATGCCAAGCAACATTCTGGACCGTTCCGCGCGGCTTTCAAAGACCGATCAAAGACCGAACATGTCTGCCGACTGGCCGAAGGGCGTTATGGCGGCTTCTTCGGCTGGCCCAACTTCACGGCTACTCCGTCGGGAGGGTTCATGGGTATGCCTGCCACTGATAAACCCGGCGAGTTTAGGGTGATCGACATCTATCGCCGCGTTGGCGACAAGCTGGCCGAAAACTGGATTTTCATCGACCTGCTCCACTTCTGGAAGGGGCAAGGCGTTAATATTTTGGCCCGCACCACAGGGATCGAAACACCATGAAGATAGATGCGCATCACCACCTGTGGGATCTCTCTGCAGTGAACTACCCCTGGCTCATGGAGAAAGGCACCGTTCGATTTTTTGGCGACCCGACTTCCATCCAGCGGGACTATTTGCTGCCGGAATTTCGCGCAGATGCCGAGGCCATGGGCTTCGCCGCTTCGGTACACATTCAGGTCGGTGCTGCTGACCCCTGGGCCGAAGCTCAATGGGTGCAATCCGTTGCCGACCACAGCCTTGACTGGCCGTTGGTGCAAGTGGCTTTCTGCGATCTGACCGCTGATAATCTCGACGAACAACTCGACCGTCTTCAAACCCTGCCTTCGGTGCGCGGCGTTCGTCAGATTATTGGCCGTGCCCCAGGCGAAGATACCTCAACTGGCACGAACTCACTGCTTAAAGACCCAATGTTCTTGGCCGGTCTGAAACAACTGGGTACTCGCGGCCTTTCCTTTGATCTTCAATTGCTGCCTGAACTAATGGATCAAGCCGCAGATATTCTTGCGCAAGCTCCGGAAACCCAGATTGCTCTGTGCCACGCAGGCTCGCCACATGACCGGACTCCGCAAGGCTTGCGAAGGTGGGCAGATGAGTTGACCGCACTGTCAAGCCTACCGCAGATCTATTGCAAACTTTCCGGCCTCGGAATGTTCGATCACAACTGGAGCGCTGAAAGTGTCGCGCCTATCGTTTCAAACTGCTTGTCCCAGTTTGGCGCCGATCGCTGCATGTTCGGATCGAATTTCCCGGTCGATAGCCTCGCTTCAACTTACAAGGAGGTTGTTTCCCTGCACCAGGAACTCATTCCGAGCTCAATCCAAGAAGACGTGTTCCATTGCACGTCAAAACGCTTCTATCGCATTTGATAGCGAAGAAGCACACAAGCCAACGGTCTTTGACTCCATTTCAAAACAACTGCTTTGCAGTCGCAGCGAAAGGCAGCTTTCCGCCCTTCGTGCCGTGTTTTAGCTCGCTACCCGTCCCGATTCAGCTTTAACCAATATCGCGTGTACCGGAGTTCACCTGTTCGGGTCAGAGCACCCTTTTCCACCAGATCCTGGAGATCCCGCGTCGCGGTGGCGCGCGACGTTCCCGTGATCGAGATATAGTTCTCCGCGCTGAGCCCCCCTTTGAACCCGTCTGGTCCAGCCTTGAACAAACGGGCGATTACCTTGCTTTGGCGGGTGTTGAACTGATCACGATACCGGTCGTAGAAATGCGTCTTGGCAATAAAGAAGCCGACGCGCTCAAGTGTCACCTGCTGCGCTGTAAGGACAGTATCGGCAAACCAAACGAGCCATGGTGTGACGTCCAGTGTCTTTTGGTGGCGTTCGAGTTGGTCGTAGTAAGCCTTCCGCTCTCGCTCGATCGTGAAAGCAAGAGCAATCAGGCTTGGCTGACCAATGTTTTGCGCCAGGGACTTTTCAGCCAGCGCCCTGCCCAATCGGCCATTGCCGTCTTCAAAGGGATGAATGCTCTCGAAATACAGATGGCTCAATCCGGCTCGGATCAGCGCGTGCAAGGGTTCGGGACCATCCGGTGCGGTCCGGTTGAACCAGGTCACGAACTGGTCCATTTCAACCGGAACCTGATGTGAAGGTGGCGCTTCGAAATGGACAATTGGGCGGTCGAGCCTGCCTGAAACGATTTGCATCGCATCCTCATGGCTCCGGTATGATCCAATCGTTTCCAGATACCTGTCATGGGACAGAAGCATTTCATGCCACCGAAACAAGGTGTCGTGTGACAGTGGGTCCGAATAGTTGGAATAAACATCCACCATCATTTCAGAAACGCCCTGCTCGCGCGGTTTGGATGGATAGCTGTCTGGCGTCAGTCCAAGATGGCGACGCAAGGAAGATTGCACGCTGAGACGATCCAGCATCTCACCTTCGATCGCGCTGGTCTTCATCGCTTCTTCGCTTAGCAGGTCGATACGCAATTGATCTCGATCCGATGTGTTCACATGATGAACCGCTCCAAGAACTTCCCCTGCGGACAACATGAACTGTTGCTCGTAGGGTTCGAGTCTTGCGGCATCGTAACGAAAAGTCGGCCAATCAAGGTTCTGCCAGTTCCACATCGTGATGTATAAGCCCCCTTTTCTATAGCTCACTATTTATGGTTATGTGATTTATAGAGGTCAATCCTATTGCTCACCTTTTCAAGCCTTTCGATCCATTCATCGATTGGCGTATAATCTGAAAACGGTAAATCTCGTCCCGTTTCCCAAATCTACGTAGCATTGGAGGTCCGCGACAGCATTGCCTTTGGGGACAGTTCTCCCTTTTCGATTTTAGCCAGCAACGAAATCAGGTAAGCCCCTGGAGACCGTATGTTCTCAGCACGTTGAAAGATGTATCCGAGAACAATGAAGCGAATAGCTGGGCCAAACGTCGATTTCATTGCATACCAGGTTTGGCCAAGCCGTAGATACTCTGCGATATCATCCATAAGCCGATCACAGTGGTGCTGATCTTTTGCAAAGCGTAGTTCTGAGCATAGCCGTGGAAAACTGCGTTCCATTTGGTCTGGAGAAACCTGAATCTGAGAAAATTTTTCTTTCTTAACTTCCGGATTCAAAGAGTCCTCTTTGTGCCCCTCAATTTCACTGTCACTGGCCCTCAAATTTTCCGCCTCAGTTTGTGTTATCTCGGAGATTTCCACAGAGATTTCTGCCAGCAGTTCGCTGAGTACATTCGCATCCGGTTGCTCCTGTCTTACACATTGGAGCGTTTGTCCATCTCGCACCCGCAGCTAACTTCCGCTTGTCTGAAGGTTTTTCGATGCGGGCCGAGGTGCAACTTTGCCGTCAGGAGCTTTCGGCGGCCCGCGTTGACAAACCTCGGAAGGAGGAAGCCGCGGTGGTTGGGATCATGCTATGGGGAAAGAGCGCAGACGGATGAGGCTGACTTTGCCACAGACGCGCAGCTGACGGTGTTTGATGCGCCAGCTGCGGTCATTTTCTGCCACCTTGGTCGCGGGCATTTTGCCGATTGAGCCCATGTGCTGTGAGTCACAGCATTCATTCTGAGTGATGACCGCAAGTGGATTTGACCGATCAGCCAAAGACGAACGGAGCATATCGAAGTGTGTGGTCAAGCATCGGATCATGCGGCCTGCTCCCGTGGTGGCGCACGCGACATCGGTGTCTGACCACGCCGGAAGATCTCGATGATGCGCATTGGACCGCCGCAGCAGGGGCATGGCTCGCGCAAAGTGAGCGGGGTGACCTCGGACTCCTGCTCTGGCTCGGTGATTTCGTCGGTGCGTTGAACACCAAGCAACGTCCGGATCTTCTTGATGTTCGTCTTGCGCGCTGAACTGGCCAGCAGGCCGTAGTGGCGGATGCGGTGGAACCCGTCAGGCAGAACGTGGATCAGGAAGCGGCGGATGAACTCGGGTGTAGCCAAGCGCATGACCTTTTGGCGGTCACCACATTTGATCCGGTAATCCTTCCAGCGGAAAGCTACGGTCTCGGCATCCATACTGACCAGTCGATGGTTCGAGATTGCAACCCGATGAGTATAGCGGCTGAGATAGGCCAGAACTGCTTCAGGGCCACCCAAGGGCGGTTTGGCGTAGACCATCCATTCGGACCTGCGGAACGGGGCAATCCAATTGGTGAAGGCAGCAGCATCCGCCAGTCCTGCGCGGTCACCGAAGAACACAAGGGCCCCCGCTCGATGCAACTCCATCAGCCCTTTCAGGAACAGGCGTCTAAACAGCAGTGCCAGCACCCGAACATGCAGGAAGAACCCGGGCTTGCAGGCCACCCATTTGGTGCCGTCCGGTGACAAGCCGCCACCTGGGACGATCATGTGGATGTGCGGATGGTGCGTCAGCGCGGATCCCCAGGTGTGAAGAACGCTGGTCATGCCGACCTTCGCCCCCAGTCGCTTTGGATCGGCTGCGATGGTCATCACCGTTTGCGCTGATGCGCGGAACAGCAGGCCGTAGACCGCCTTCTGGTTCCAAAAGGCGATGCGTGCAATCTCGGCGGGCATCGTGAAGACGACGTGGAAGTATTCGACGGGCAGCAGGTCTTCAGCACGCGCCTCCATCCAGTCTCGCGCGGCGGGGCCCTGGCACTTCGGACAATGCCGGTTCTTACAAGAGTTATAGGCGATGTGGTGGTGGCCGCATTTGGCGCATCCCGCCACATGCCCGCCAAGCGCTTCGGTTCGGCAAGCCTCAATCGCCGACATCACCTTCAGTTGACCGAAGCTGACATGCCCGGCATTGGCCTGCCGATACGCAGGCCCATAGTTCCGAAAGATATCTGCGATCTCCAGCCGTGGGCGCGGCATCCACCCGCGCCGCTACTCCAGTCCTCGCCTGACGGTGTGATCCTGCAGTTTCTCCAACATCTCATAGGGACTGACGGTGCCGCGAATGGTTTTGGTCGCGACATGCGTATAGCGCGCCGTCGTGCTGAGCTTGGAATGTCCCAAAAGCACCTGGATCACTCGAACATCCGTTCCGGCCTCGAGCAGGTGCGTTGCAAAGCTGTGGCGCAGGGTATGCAGCGTAGCGGGTTTGTTGATACCGGCCATGTGTTTGGCCGACGTGAACGCACGGTTCAGCTGACGCGGTGACAAAGCCATGATCTTGGGTTTGCCCGGAAACAACCATCCCTCAGGCCGCGCTTCCCGCCAATAGTCGCGGAGCAAATCAAGCAATGCAGGCGACAACATGGCCTTGCGGTCCTTGTCATTCTTACCTTCATCCACATGGATCAACATCCGGTCGCTGTCGATGTCCGAGACCTTGAGATTGCAGACCTCGGATGCCCTCAGCCCAGCACCATAGCTGATGCCTAAAGCCGCACGATATTTGAGCCCCGGCCCTGGAACCGCCGCCAGCAGATCGCCCACTTCTTCGACACTCAAAACAACGGGCAACTTCTTCGGCTTGCGCCGGAACTGCATGTATCGCTTCATCTCCTCACGACCGCAGGTCATGCCGAAGAAGAACCGCAAAGACACGATCCTGGCATTGAACACGCCGGTCGAGACCCCGGTGTCGGTCATGTGAAGCTGATACGCGCGCAGCTCGTCCGGCGTTGCTGTGTCAGGGGACCGCCCGATGAACTCGGCAAAATACCTGACCGCCCGGATATGAGCCTGCTGGGTCTTCGGCGACATGCCACGAATGCGCATGTCCTCGATCATCCGCTCACGCAGCGGGGTCGTCTTCTTTTCCTTCATTGGAATCTCCTGTCGTCAAATTGAGAAACCTCAATCGTCAGACAGGTCCGCCAAATCCCAAAACGGCCGGATCAGCGCTCAACGCTGGCCAAAGGCGCCATTGCCGCGATAGCGGCTTCGTCCTTGCGCCCGTCTTTGGAGGAGTACGATGTCCGCTTTGCCCGCAAAACGGGCATAGATCTTAGAGAGCGGCGTAAGATTTGATGCGCTTTGTAGACTTTCATTCAAGACACGACGATAGCCCGGTATTGCTCACACACTTTGCTCGGCGATCAGATCAAGCAGCGCGTTCTTCCGATCCTGAGTGGGGATGGTTATTGCGTGCCAGCAGCCAAAATTTGGTCAGATTCTGAGTGCAACTAGCGGGAGAAACGAGCATTTTAAAGGACACTGGATTTGAAAAACACCATTGCTTCCGCAGTTGCCTTTCTTCTTACAAGCACGGTCGCCAGCGCAGAAATCTGCTACCTGGAAATTGACGGCGTCATCGAGATGCAAGGTCCCTGCATCTTCGATCCAATCGGCGGCGGTGACTTCTTTGTCGCAGACGAAGACGACAGGCTGGCATTCGTTTACTTCTATCTTGATGATGCTGGCATCGGGACCGCGATGTGGAGTGATCGCGAAAGCAAAGCCAACCATAATCTGGGTACGCTGTACCGCAATGGTGCTTGCTGGCAAAATGGCGGGGCCACGTTGTGTGCTTGGAAGTCCTGAACGCAGTTGCACTGGTCCATTTTGTTGGCGAAGGCCAGTGCCGATTGAACAATCGAGCCAGGCCACATAGTCAGAAACAAGATGGTCGGAATTTTCCATTAGCCAAGACCGTCGACTGACCCAAATTATCTGACAACGGACAGACGTGCCGTCCATTGCGAGCCTCGCTAATTCTCACCACACAGAACGAACCCGCCATTCAATTGGGGACCTTGAATGGCGGGGTCCGGTATTTCGGTGACGGTTCTGAATGGACTTCACCCGTGTTGTGAAGTGTCCCACCAATACGGCTGCATGAACTGCGGGATCACACCAGCATGAGCGATGCGCAGAAAGCGGGCTTTGCAAAGTTCGGAGTGCGGCTAAATCCGAACGTGAGTTTAGAGGTAAGTTGTTGCGGAGGGTTCTCCAAAGCTGCCGTTCACACACGGCGCTTCGTTCACATGGTCGGCATGTTCTCAACGCAGATTCACCCGACACTCGAGTTAGCAGAAAGGCGTATCTAAGCGGAACACCCTAATATCAAGGCCGACTTACAACAAAGTTCGGTACTATCCCCGCCTTCGTGATTGCTGCTTCAACATCATGCCCTGCAAAGAACCCGAATCCAGAGATGAGTGCGGAAGCTATGCCTGCATTTCGTGCGCCCAGAACGTCGGTGTGCAGGCTGTCACCAACCATCAGAACGCGGGACTTGTCTATGTGCCCGAGGCGTTGGAACGCAAGGTCATAGATGTTGGCGAAAGGCTTGCCAAAGAACTGAGGGACGACACCTGTCCGATCTGCCAGCCGGTGCGCAAAAAGGCCGGGCTCTTGGGAAAAACCGTATTCACGAGGAGCGACAATATCGGGGTTTCCGACCATTACCGGACGGGGACGCTCCAGCAAGGCGGCCTCCAACATGGCCTGACGCGCTTCGGTCCAGACTGCCGACCCGATCATCAGAAACCCGTCGACGGTTTCGTAGGGCGTCGGGTCATCTTCCAGGTAGGATAGCTTCAGCCCCTCCAAATCTCGAAGACCAGTGCTGGGGGTTGCCATCAATCCCCAGTGCAATTCACTTTGGCCGTTTAGCTCAGACAACAATGTGGCCCGGCTAGTGATCACATCCTGTGGTGCGAAGTCATAGCCAAGCCTGGTATATTTCTCCAAAAGAGTTGCGTGGGGAAACCCCGCGGCATTCGACACGACCAGAACACGCTTGCCGGCGGCTTGCAGTGACCTGACCCGATCTGGTGTCTCCGGGATCGCCGTATCGCCAATATTAAGAACTCCGAAAGCATCGAGGAGGAACACGTCGAACTCAGAAGCGATATCCTCTAGCGTCTCGACCTGACGATAGTTCACTTCAGTTGTGCTGGTTTTCGGAAGGCGGTGTCGTACCGCCTCGTAGGCTTCAAAAGCCTCTTGCGCAGAGAAACCGGTCAAATGATGGCCCCTCGTACTTTCGCCGAAACCCATTCACTGATCATGACCGCGACAAGAATTACAATCAGGATCAGGCTGACCTGTGGCCAAGCCAGAACGTTGAGTGAAGCTGACAATTGCAACCCGATGCCGCCGGCTCCGACCAGCCCAAGCACTGTGGACTCGCGGATGTTGATATCCCAACGGAAGACAGCGATGCCTGCAAAAGCGGGTAGAATTTGCGGAACGATTCCGTAAGCCATGACCTGCCAACGCGATGCTCCGGTTGCCGTGATGGCTTCGACCTGAGTGTGATCAATTTCCTCGATTGCTTCATAAAGAAGCTTTGCACAGAACCCGATTGAACGGATGGCGATTGCTATGACACCAGCAAAGACACCCGGACCAATAATCGCGATTAGCAGAAGCGCCCAGATCAACGAGTTGATTGAGCGGGTCGAGACAATGATCAACAGGGCGATGGGTCGAATGAAAAGAGCAGATGGCGTGGTATTGCGGGCCGCCAAGAAGGCAACCGGCACCGCCATGCACAGGGCGATGATTGTACCCAGGGTGGCGATGTTCAGAGTATCCCAAATCGGGCGGCCCAGTTGGGTGATGTAGTCCCATTTGGGAGGCGTTGCACGGGTCCAGATATCGTTGGCGATACGGGGCGCGTCCCAGACGAAAAACCAGGTCGTGGATTCCGAAATCAGCTGCCAACAGTAAACAAAGACCGCCACGCCCAGCAGCCAGCCGAACCATCGCACCAGGCTCTGACCCGTTGTCCGCCTGCGCCAAATTTGCGCATCATCGCGTTCAAGCACCGGCATTACTGAACCCTCGCCCGAATAATTCCCGAAAGGTATTCAAGTGCCATGACGATCCCGATGATGAGGATCAGAATGGCTGCTGCCGTGTCGTATTCATAGCGATCAAACGCTGTGTTCAACGTTGCACCGATACCGCCAGCCCCCACGAGGCCAAGAATTGCGCTTTCCCGGAAATTAATGTCGATGCGATACATCGAAAGCCCCACAAGTCGTGGCATCACCTGCGGCTGAACTCCATAGTTGATCCATTGTGGCCAGCGTGCCCCGGAGGCCTTGATCGCCTCGGCCTGAACCTTGTCCATGGCTTCGATATCTTCGGCCAGAAGTTTGGAGAGAAACCCAATGGTCGCGAAGGAAAGCGTAAGAAACCCTGCCAGCGGACCAAAGCCGAAGATAGCCACCAGCAAAATGGCGACGATGATCTCTTGCAATGCCCGGCTTATCGCGACAATGCCCCGGCAAATTATGTAGATTGGCAGTGGGGCGATATTGCGGGCCGCTCCCAATCCAATCGGGATCGAAATCAGGATGCCCACGACCGACGCGGCCACGGTCATTATGACACTTTCCAGAAGGCCACTCCAAATATCCGACCACCGTGAAATGAAGTCCGGGCTGGTAAACGCAAGTACAAATGCCCACCCCCGGTCCAGTCCTTCATAGACCCGGCCCCAATCAACTTCGATTGTCATGAAAGCCGCGATCAGGTAGGCGAAAAAACCCAGCAACAATGCCCAGCGGAGCAAGGGGTTTTTGACAAAGGCAGGCTTACGCCAACCCTTTCCCAACATGTGGTCTAATTCTCGATGGCTCATTCCGCAGCCTCGACATCTTCATCTTCGTCGACTTTTTCGATGGTCGCTTCCCAGTCCTCTTCCCCATAGATTTCGGTCAGCTTCTCGGGGGTAAGACCTGTTGGAAGACCATCATAAACGATTTCGCCAAAGCGGAGGCCCACGACGCGCGGAACGAACATTTGGGCAAGCGCCACATCATGGATATTGATAATGGCCGCCAGTCCGCGTTCCTGACATAGCTCGGTGATCAGGCGCATAATCTGGCGACTGGTCTTTGGATCCAGCGACGCGGTCGGCTCATCGACCAGCAACAGTTTGGGGTTTTGAATCAAGGCGCGGCAGATGCCGACTCTTTGGCGTTGACCACCCGACAGTTCATCCGCTCGTTTATCCGCCATGTGCAAAAGCCCCACCCGATCAAGCAGGCGGAAGGCCTCGTCGATATCCGATTGCGGATATCGCCGCAGAAAGCTGCGCCAGAACCCTACATATCCCAGCCGTCCCGACAACACGTTTTCCATCACCGTAAGGCGTTCGACCAAGGCATATTCCTGAAAGATCATGCCCATTTCGCGGCGCGCTTTCCGCAGAGCGCCCGATCCGAGTTTGGTCAGGTCCACGTCATCCAGAAGGACGCCACCGCTTGTGGGTTCAACCAACCGGTTAATGCAGCGGATCATAGTCGATTTGCCTGCCCCCGAGGGCCCAATCAACGCAAGAACCTGTCCTTTTGGAACCTCAAGATCAATGGTCTTCAAGGCCTGATCTCCGGTTTTGTATGTTTTCGTCAGCTTTTGAAGACGCAGCATAAAATGCCCCAGATTAGGGTGAATAGCGGGCCCTTTCAGGCCCGCCGAATTAGCCAAAGATCACTGGCAGGCGTAGGAGACGCCATTTGCTGCGTCAATCTTACGGATGACATCCCAGAATTCCTGATAGGTCATCTCAAGGAACTGGCCTTCGTTCGATTTCGAGAACTCAGCTTCCAGGGTCGTGCCGTCCCAGTCAAAGTTGAAGAAGGCGTTGCGGATCTTCTCCTGCAGCTCGGGCGTCAGGTTGTAGACGGTACCAAACCCGGTGGTTGGAAAGGTCTGCGACTTGTAGATCGTTACGACATCATCTTCCTTGATCACGTCACGCAAGATCATCCGCGATTTTACCGAGTTCGCGATCGAGGCCGCCAGGTAATCCTTGTTGGCAACACCCAGGATCGAGTTGTCGTGCTTGCCCGAGTAGACAGGTTCGAAATCGCGCTCGGGCAAAAGATCAAAGTCGCTTTTCAGGATTGCCGAGGGCGCTTTGAAGCCTGAGTTGGATGTGGGTGAGGTAAAGGCCAGTTGCTTGCCCTTGATGTCCTCGACCTTTTCGATGCCCGAACCCGGATAAGTGATGATTTCCATTTCATAACCGAAATTACCGTCTTTCGAAGCCATGATCGTGAATGGCCGGAACCCGGCGCAGTTTACCGCCAATGGGTTAGAGCCGGTGTTGAAGCCCGCAATATGCAGACGCCCCGAACGCATCGCTTCGATCTGGGCCGCATTGTTCTGAACCGGAAAGAAGACAACGTCCTTGCCGGTTTCCGCTTTCAAATGGTCAAGAAAATCAGACCAGGCGGTTTTGTATACGGCGGGGTCTTCAACCGGTGTATATGCAAAAATCAGGGTGTCAGGATCAATTTGTTCAGAGGGATCGGTGGGGATATCCGCAATCAAATCCCCGTCTGCGTCACAAAAACGCTCGTCCAGGTCACCGCGCGGACAATCCTGCGCCGACGCTGTCCCGCTCAGCGACATGAGCGCGATTGCGGATGCCCCAATCAACAGTTTGATATCGATCTTCATATTTTCCTCCCAGTCATTCGCGGTCCTCTATCGATCCGCTGTTAATGAATAATGTCTTGCCTACCCGGCGACGAGAACATCGACCTCGGCGCCCTCAATAGCGTTACGCAATTCTCCTGTTGGTTTTTTGTCGGTAACTATGGAATCCAGGCCGTTGATATCTCCCACTTGGGAGAGGCCCCTGCGGCCGAACTTCCCGGAATCAATAAGAAGATGCCGCTTTTTGGCACGCGTCAGCATCATCCTCTTTACTGCAGCAAAACCCCGCACTGTCTCTGACGGACCTTCGGCTGAGAAGCCCGAGGACCCGATCATGCACCTGTCGACATTGAAACGAGACAGAAATTCCAGCGTTTCTGTTCCGATCGTTGCAGATTCAGTTGCCAGATATTCCCCCGGGCACAACAGGACCTGCGCAGCCCCATGGCCGAGGGTCATCGCAACGGGAATTGAATTGGTGATCACCGTGCAATGAGTGCCGAGATAAGCCAGCGCACGCGCCATCTCGATGGTGGTCGAGCCGGAATCGATCATGACCGTTTCACCGGCTCGGATCATTTCTGCCGCCGTAACACCTATCCGCTCGCGTTCCTCAACCTGCGCGTTTGTCCGTTCATCCAAACCCGGATAGTGCCCTTGCGCAGGGGCTGATGCCCCCCCATGCGCGCGCGCGATCAAGCCGTCATTCGACAGGGCATCGAAATCCCTACGTACCGTCTCGTTAGAGACGTTGAACCGTTGTGCGAGTTCGTTGATGCGAACGTGCGGGCGCAGCTTCAACTCCAACAATATCTGTTGGCGCCGGTCGGACTTCTTGACCCGGCTCTGGTTCTTTTCAGACATTTTACCGCGCGTTTTGGTTTTGGACATCCGGCGACCCGACTAGGTTTCGAAATCTACTTTTGTGGGCTTTCGGACATTTTGCAATAATTTATGTTGCATAACCCACGAAAGGTTGTGAGAGTTCGAGAAGTTCCAAATATTTCAAAGCACAGAGTAAAGATGCACAGACTGATCAAATTCAGAATGAAAATCGAAGGGACGTCTTAACCAGCCAAGTTGCGAATAAGACAGTTTCCCTTTGGGATTTGATCATGTGGCATTGAGAGACAGTATGAGCGACGGCGAAACGGCAGATCAGATTGCGGCGCTTCCGATGCGCTGGGACAAGGCTGGTAAGTTGCGTGTTTTGATGGTCACTTCACGAGATACTGGCCGGTGGGTTATCCCAAAGGGATGGCTGATGGACGGCAAAAAGCCATGGCATGCCGCTGAAATAGAAGCTCAGGAAGAAGCGGGCGCAGTCGGTACGATCTCGAAACGGTCAATCGGCCATTTTTTCTACGACAAGCGGTACGAAGGCCGAAGCAGCGTTCGTTGCCGCGTCACCCTTTATCCAATGGTCGTTGAAAAGCTGCAGCGACGCTGGAAGGAAGAAGGTGAGCGGACGCGTCACTGGTTTTCGCCGGCAAAAGCCGCAAAGCTGGTCGAAGAAAGAGACCTGTCACAATTGCTGAAGAATCTAACCGACGATCAAGAAGTCAAATCTGTCGTGAAGAAGCTTCGAAAAGCTGCGTGAGGAAAGACATAAAAGACCGGGAAGCCGGGATGCATTAAGCACAAAAGGGAGGAAAAGATGAGAAAATTGACATCCACTGCGGTCGGATCACTGATTGCCCTTGCCGCGTCACTGTCGGCAGCACAGGCCGAGAAGCTGACCCTCTATTGTTCGGCGCAAGAAGATTGGTGCCAACTCATGGCGCGCAGCTTTGAAGACGCGACCGGTATCGACGTCAACATGACGCGAAAATCGTCAGGTGAGACCTTTGCACAAATCCGCGCCGAAAGCTCGAACCCGAAAGGAGACGTCTGGTGGGGCGGCACGGGTGATCCGCATTTGCAGGCCGCTGAAGAAGGTCTGACAATGGAATATATATCGCCAATGCGCGACCAGCTTCATGATTGGGCGATTTCTCAGGCCGAGAGTGCTGGCAATAGGACGATTGGCATCTATTCGGGCGCGCTTGGATATGGCTACAACGCCGATCTTGTGGCGGCAAACAACCTGCCCGAACCTGCCTGCTGGAAAGACCTGTTGAAGCCCGAATACAAAGGGCACGTTCAGATGGCCAACCCGAACTCGTCAGGCACGGCCTATACGACGCTGGCCTCAATGGTGCAGATTTTCGGTGAGGATGAAGGCTTTGAGTTCATGAAGGGCCTGCATTCGAACATCAACCAATATACCAAGTCAGGCTCGGCGCCGATCAAGGCCGCCGGTCGTGGCGAGAACACAATTGGTATCGTCTTCATGCATGACGCCGTGAAGCAGGCCGTTTCCGGGTTCCCGATCAAGGTCGTCGCACCCTGTGAAGGCACCGGGTACGAAATTGGCTCAATGTCGATTATTGACGGAGCGCGCAACGAAGAAGAGGCGAAGAAGTTCTATGACTGGGCCCTGTCGCCCGAAGCTCAGAACCTTGCCCTTCAAGTCAACGCGTTTCAGGTGCCATCGAACAAGGGCGCGGAAACTTCGGAAAGCGCGCCTGACATGAGTCAGATCAAGCTGATTGACTATGACTTCAAGAAGTATGGTTCCTCAGACGAACGTAAGCGTCTGCTGCAGAAATGGGACGAAGAGGTTTCGACGCTGCCGCAGTAAATGACTGACCAAACTTCAAAAACGTCCCATCCGGTCCTGATCTTTTGGATCATCGCCGGGTGGGTCGGATTCTGCCTACTGCCCTGGTACATGGTTGACGGCGGCCTGTGGTCGTTTGAGTGGCTATTGGATGGCTACCCGTTCGATGAGGATTATGCCCCCGCTGCGTTTCTGATCGGACAGGGCGAAAAGCTTTGGCTCGCTCCGCTTCTAATCGCTCTCGCCCTCCCGCTTCTGGTGTTGAAGCGCACCAAATCTGACCCGCTTTATGCCCGCATGCTGATCCTGTCCGGAGCGCTCGGCTTTGGCTGGCTGATCGCTCAGGGATTCAGCATCGGTATCAGGGGCTTCAACTTCGATTGGTTGGAGGCGATGTTTGGCGAACTTGGCGATCGCCAGTTCGGCATGGGCTATGGTGCAATGATATGTGCCTCGAGCTTTCTGTTCCTGCTTACTCAGGGGATCGCGGCAAGGGGTGCCATTAACGGTGATGTCTTTGTTGTCAGCGCTATCGGTGGCGTAATTACAATTGTCACCGCGTTTGTCTTTTTCCCCATCGCCAAGATGCTTTTCGCAGCCTTCATCACCGAAGACGGTGCGTATTCCATCGCGGTTTTCTTCTCAAAGTTTTTTGATGATCGACTGTGGGGTCTGGGGTGCTTTAAGGGCGCGCGCTGCGGTGCCGCCTGGAATTCACTGTTCCTCGCCATCCTTGTCGGCGTCATCACCACGGTCCTGGGTCTGTGCTTCGCGTTGGTCGTGACGCGCTCGGGCTTTCGCTACAAGCGCGCATTGCGGGCCTTGACCGTACTGCCAATTATTACCCCGCCATTCGTGATCGGCCTGGCTCTGATCCTGCTTTTTGGCCTGTCCGGGTCTGTCACCCGTTTTTTTGCCGAAATGTTCGGCACGCAGCCGACACGCTGGCTTTATGGAATGCCGGGCATCCTGATCGCGCAGACACTCGCGTTTACGCCAATTGCATTTCTTGTTCTGATCGGCGTGGTTGAAGGCGTCTCGCCATCGATGGAAGAAGCGGCGCAGACGCTCCGCGCCAGCAGATGGCAGACATTCAAGACGGTTTCCTTGCCCCTGATGCGACCGGGTCTTGCGAACGCATTTCTTCTGAGCTTCATCGAAAGCATGGCTGATTTCGGAAACCCGCTTGTATTGGGCGGAAATTTCGACGTGCTGTCGACCGAGATATTCTTCGCAATCGTTGGTGCTCAATACGATCAAGGCAGGGCCGCGGTTCTGGCCATGGTGCTGCTGTTCTTTACTCTTTCCGCCTTTTATGCGCAGCGTGTCTGGCTGGGGAAGAAAAGCTACACAACCGTCACCGGCAAAGGGGATGCCGGCGTTCATCCTCTGATGCCAACTGGCCTTTCAGTTCCGGTGCTACTCATCGCTCTGGGCTGGGCGCTGTTCACAATTGTTGTTTATGCGATGATCATTTACGGCAGTGTCGTCGAGTTGTGGGGTGTCGATAACTCGCTAACTATCAAACACTATGTCACCGCATTCTCCGTACGTTTCGAAGAAGATAGCATTCGCTGGACCGGAGCCGCTTGGGACAGTTTCTGGACCACCATAACGATCGCGGCCATTGCTGCCCCATTGACTGCCGCCGTAGGTCTGGTGACCGCTTATCTGCTGACCAGGCAAAGTTTTGCAGGCAAGAACGCTTTCGAATTTGGAACAATGTTGTCCTTCGCTATCCCCGGAACAGTGATAGGCGTCAGCTACATCCTAGCCTTCAACGTTCCGCCAATTGAAATCACGGGTACTGGTGTCATTCTCGTTGTCAGCTTTATCTTCCGTAATATGCCGGTTGGCGTTCGTGCGGGGATCGCGAGCATGTCGCAGCTTGACCGCAGCCTTGATGAATCCTCGCTGACCCTTGGTGCAAACTCGTGGCAGACGTTCCGAAGCGTCATCCTGCCGCTATTGCGCCCTGCGATACTTGCTGCGCTTGTTTACAGTTTTGTCCGTGCCATGACGGCGATCTCGGCTGTCATATTTCTGGTCAGCGCAGAATATGACATGGCGACCAGCTACATTATCGGTCGGGTCGAGAATAACGACTATGGCCTTGCGATCGCCTATTCGACAACGCTGATCTTTGTGATGCTCGCAGCGGTCGGTTTACTGCAACTACTCGTTGGCCGGGTCCAGATTGGTCGGCGCACGCAACACGGAACGGAGGCATCGCGATGACCGACGCCAAAATCGGTTCCAAGGCCGCCCCGGTGCGCTTTGAGAACGTGTCGAAAGTATTCGGTAAAGACGTCGTCGCCGTCGACAACATCAACCTGCATGTCGATGCAGGAAAACTCGTCACACTGCTTGGTCCGTCAGGCTGTGGGAAAACAACGACTCTGCGCATGATTGCCGGGTTGGAAATGGCAAGCTCGGGCAAGATCCTAATTGGTGATCGGGACGTGACCAAATTGCCTGCCACCGACCGCGACGTATCCATGGTTTTCCAGTCATACGCGCTTTTCCCTCACATGAGCGTGCTGGAAAACGTGATGTATGGCCTCACATTCTCGGGTTTTGCAAAGGATGAAGCCCGCAGCCGTGCTATGTATGGATTGGAACTGGTCGGTCTTCAGGGGTTCGACAACCGTCTTCCCTCGGAACTGTCAGGGGGCCAACAACAACGTGTTGCCGTCGCCCGCGCGCTGGTTCTTGAGCCGCAGGTTCTGCTGTTCGACGAGCCGCTGTCCAATCTCGATGCCAAGCTTCGCCGTCAGGTGCGAGAGGACATTCGGGCAATCCAGAAAGATCTTGGTTTGACAGTTGTTTACGTGACCCACGATCAGGAGGAGGCACTGGCAGTCTCGGATGAGATTGTCGTCATGCGCAACGCAGCGATTGCCCAAATGGGCACACCGCGCCAGCTTTATGATGCCCCGAACGATCGTTTTGTCGCCGATTTCATAGGTGAGGCAAACCTATTGGATTGCCAAATCGTCGATATCAATGGTGACGTGGCAACGATAGAAATAGAAGGCTACCGCCACACGCTGCCACGTCGCGGTTTGTCCGAAGGAAACGCAACCATTGCAGTGCGACCCTCACGTTTGGTTATCGACTCAGACCAAGGCATAGCAGCCAAGGTGGCGAAGGCGACCTATGTTGGCGTTCGAATGGAATATACACTGATCGGTGCATTCGGTCAGGTTTTTGCCGTACACGATGACGTCGATGCGCCGCTTGATCCCGGAGCCGAAATCAGAATGGGTTTTGCTGACAAAGGGCCCGTTCTTTTGCCGGATTAAATGCCGAAACTCATTATCATCACACACCCCGAGGTCTCTATCGATCCGGCCGTCCCTATAACTGAGTGGGGCTTGAATGCTGTGGGCCGTAAGCGCGCTACTGAATTTGCATCCAGTGGAATCTTGTCCAACGTCACTCAGATATGGACCAGCGACGAGCGGAAGGCCCGCGAAACAGGCGAGATTCTTGCTGCACCACGAAAGCTATCCGTGAAATGCAACTTGGGTCTCGGTGAGAATGATCGCAGCGCAACCGGTTACTTGCCGCTGAAAGATTTCGAAGCCGCGGCCGATGCTTTCTTTGCTCAGCCGGAAAGTAGCTATCGCGGTTGGGAACCAGCGATCGAAGCACAGATACGCATTCATCGGACAGTCACTAAGATTATCCGGTCGCATGATGCCGGGGATCTTGCAATTGTGACGCACGGAGCAGTGGGCACGTTGCTTTGGTGCGCACTCTCGAATTGTTCGATAGACCGCAGGCACGACCAACCCTCACAAGGCCATTTCTGGCAGGCAGATTTAGCTACGCTCAAGCCTGATTCATATTGGGTCTCTTTGACGTAGGAGCTAAGCGTTCCAAGCGTTCTCTGCGATCTCACGCAACGTCTCGAACACATCTGGTGTCCCCACGATCACGCGCCCGCCGTCTCGGATCATCGCATCGGCGTCCTGATCCTCGACAACGCCACCCGCTTCCGAGACCAGCAATTGCCCAGCCAGACAATCCCATGCATTCATGTGCTCCTCCACGTAACCCAAAAGGCGCCCGGCAGCGACGTAAGCCAATGAAAGCGCTCCGCTGGCGTTTCTGTGAAACATCGCCCCGTGCTCGATCAGATCCTCAATAACAGGTAAGACGTGACGGCTCTCAATCCGGTTCGAGTATCCCACAGCCACTGTTCCATCTTGCAACGGCACTCCTAACGCGACGCTTATCGGTGATCCGTTAAGTGTCGCAGTTTCTCCGCGAGTTGCGGCAAAAGTTTCATCCACGTTTGGATCGTGGATCACACCAATCTCCGTTTGGCCCTCAGTGACACCAGCCAGAACAATGGTCCACGCAGGAATACCGTTCACGAAATTCGTGGTCCCATCAATTGGATCAATAACCCAGTCAAAGCCACTCTCTCCCGCTACCGCGCCATGCTCTTCACCGTATACGCCATCTTTGGGCCACGCCTCCGCGATCCTTTGACGAATGAAAGTCTCGACGTTCTTGTCCGCCTCGCTCACCCAGTCCTGAGCGCCTTTTTGATCAACTATAAGATTGACCCGATCTGCAAAGAACTTTTTGGCAAGTCGCCCAGCCTCCTCGCAGACTTCAGTGGCAAAGTCTCTGCGTTCTGAAAGTCGAGACATAGGTGCTCCTTTTTCGGTTGGAGAGTTTCCCAACAACACTGTAGGCCAAGCGAAGACTAGGCAACCACATAGCCTTTTCGCTTGCTTCAGGTGCCAATATTGGCTCCACAAACATTGAGTTCCTAGTGTCTACGATATTCTCTGCGATCAATCTCCCGATCGATAGTTCTCTAATTTCTGTTTGCATTGGATGTAGAACCGACTTGCGGAAGCGCAGCTAAAATCTTGAAACAGCCACCCTTTGAATGTCGGCTTACTTGCCCGCGCTCTATTTGGTCTTTGCGCGCAACAAAGCTCGGCTCTCCATTGGAACCGCAGATCTGAAGTGTCCGCTTTGGGCTGTACTTCGGTCCTTTGGAGTGAAAATGCGGATGGTCGCAAAGTCCGCATCCTGTGTATTCGCTGACGTCGAGAATTTGCAATTACAGCGAAAGGCGGCAATGCGGGCTGCGCCCGCAGAATATTGGTGCCGTGTTGAATGTCCGCTAAGGGCCGACAGCGGAAATTTGCAAAGTCCGTTTTCTGCGCAAGGACGAAGCCGCTATCGCGGCAATGGCGCCTTTGGCCAGCGTTGAGCGCTGATCCGGCCGTTTTGGGATTTGGCGGACCTGTCTGACGATTGAGGTTTCTCAATTTGACGACAGGAGATTCCAATGAAGGAAAAGAAGACGACCCCGCTGCGTGAGCGGATGATCGAGGACATGCGCATTCGTGGCATGTCGCCGAAGACCCAGCAGGCTCATATCCGGGCGGTCAGGTATTTTGCCGAGTTCATCGGGCGGTCCCCTGACACAGCAACGCCGGACGAGCTGCGCGCGTATCAGCTTCACATGACCGACACCGGGGTCTCGACCGGCGTGTTCAATGCCAGGATCGTGTCTTTGCGGTTCTTCTTCGGCATGACCTGCGGTCGTGAGGAGATGAAGCGATACATGCAGTTCCGGCGCAAGCCGAAGAAGTTGCCCGTTGTTTTGAGTGTCGAAGAAGTGGGCGATCTGCTGGCGGCGGTTCCAGGGCCGGGGCTCAAATATCGTGCGGCTTTAGGCATCAGCTATGGTGCTGGGCTGAGGGCATCCGAGGTCTGCAATCTCAAGGTCTCGGACATCGACAGCGACCGGATGTTGATCCATGTGGATGAAGGTAAGAATGACAAGGACCGCAAGGCCATGTTGTCGCCTGCATTGCTTGATTTGCTCCGCGACTATTGGCGGGAAGCGCGGCCTGAGGGATGGTTGTTTCCGGGCAAACCCAAGATCATGGCTTTGTCACCGCGTCAGCTGAACCGTGCGTTCACGTCGGCCAAACACATGGCCGGTATCAACAAACCCGCTACGCTGCATACCCTGCGCCACAGCTTTGCAACGCACCTGCTCGAGGCCGGAACGGATGTTCGAGTGATCCAGGTGCTTTTGGGACATTCCAAGCTCAGCACGACGGCGCGCTATACGCATGTCGCGACCAAAACCATTCGCGGCACCGTCAGTCCCTATGAGATGTTGGAGAAACTGCAGGATCACACCGTCAGGCGAGGACTGGAGTAGCGGCGCGGGTGGATGCCGCGCCCACGGCTGGAGATCGCAGATATCTTTCGGAACTATGGGCCTGCGTATCGGCAGGCCAATGCCGGGCATGTCAGCTTCGGTCAACTGAAGGTGATGTCGGCGATTGAGGCTTGCCGAACCGAAGCGCTTGGCGGGCATGTGGCGGGATGCGCCAAATGCGGCCACCACCACATCGCCTATAACTCTTGTAAGAACCGGCATTGTCCGAAGTGCCAGGGCCCCGCCGCGCGAGACTGGATGGAGGCGCGTGCTGAAGACCTGCTGCCCGTCGAATACTTCCACGTCGTCTTCACGATGCCCGCCGAGATTGCACGCATCGCCTTTTGGAACCAGAAGGCGGTCTACGGCCTGCTGTTCCGCGCATCAGCGCAAACGGTGATGACCATCGCAGCCGATCCAAAGCGACTGGGGGCGAAGGTCGGCATGACCAGCGTTCTTCACACCTGGGGATCCGCGCTGACGCACCATCCGCACATCCACATGATCGTCCCAGGTGGCGGCTTGTCACCGGACGGCACCAAATGGGTGGCCTGCAAGCCCGGGTTCTTCCTGCATGTTCGGGTGCTGGCACTGCTGTTTAGACGCCTGTTCCTGAAAGGGCTGATGGAGTTGCATCGAGCGGGGGCCCTTGTGTTCTTCGGTGACCGCGCAGGACTGGCGGATGCTGCTGCCTTCACCAATTGGATTGCCCCGTTCCGCAGGTCCGAATGGATGGTCTACGCCAAACCGCCCTTGGGTGGCCCTGAAGCAGTTCTGGCCTATCTCAGCCGCTATACTCATCGGGTTGCAATCTCGAACCATCGACTGGTCAGTATGGATGCCGAGACCGTAGCTTTCCGCTGGAAGGATTACCGGATCAAATGTGGTGACCGCCAAAAGGTCATGCGCTTGGCTACACCCGAGTTCATCCGCCGCTTCCTGATCCACGTTCTGCCTGACGGGTTCCACCGCATCCGCCACTACGGCCTGCTGGCCAGTTCAGCGCGCAAGACGAACATCAAGAAGATCCGGACGTTGCTTGGTGTTCAACGCACCGACGAAATCACCGAGCCAGAGCAGGAGTCCGAGGTCACCCCGCTCACTTTGCGCGAGCCATGCCCCTGCTGCGGCGGTCCAATGCGCATCATCGAGATCTTCCGGCGTGGTCAGACACCGATGTCGCGTGCGCCACCACGGGAGCAGGCCGCATGATCCGATGCTTGACCACACACTTCGATATGCTCCGTTCGTCTTTGGCTGATCGGTCAAATCCACTTGCGGTCATCACTCAGAATGAATGCTGTGACTCACAGCACATGGGCTCAATCGGCAAAATGCCCGCGACCAAGGTGGCAGAAAATGACCGCAGCTGGCGCATCAAACACCGTCAGCTGCGCGTCTGTGGCAAAGTCAGCCTCATCCGTCTGCGCTCTTTCCCCATAGCATGATCCCAACCACCGCGGCTTCCTCCTTCCGAGGTTTGTCAACGCGGGCCGCCGAAAGCTCCTGACGGCAAAGTTGCACCTCGGCCCGCATCGAAAAACCTTCAGAAAGCCGACATTCGCTTGGTTATGAAAACGGTGTCACTTTCGCGCCACTGCGTGATGGTTCGGATCCCACATCACTGATCGTGAAGCGACGCAGAGTGAGGGTGATGCAGTAATTAGACTCCTGCAACTTTATTTATTGACTGAGCGTCGTTGCTCTGGCCCCTGGCAAATTCCCAGAGGCAAGATTTTCGAGAAAAAGATCTTGTACCACGCGGACCACAGTCTGTTGCGCTGTTGTTTTAGGCCGTTCGGAACTTGACGCAATAAAGAGCTGACGCGACACAACCGGATCATTGATCGGGCGGCACAGGACTTCACCGCTGCGAGTGAGGGGAAGTGCTGATAGCCGGGATATCAGCGTGGCCCCCAGACCAAGGCGCAACCCGGCAAGCAGCGAATTCAGCGACAGGCACTCATGCCGCACCTCAATCGGGCGATTTCGGAACAGGGCGACACGATCAATCATCCCACGCAGAATATGGTCGCGTCCGGGCAGCAGCAGCGGGAAGGACAGCGCGTCTTCAAATCTGATTGGGTCTTCTGTGTCGCCCACAAGCTCCGGCACGCCGACAAGGCAAATTTCTTCTTCCAAAACAGGTATACCGTCGATCCGCCGATCTTCGCCAGCGTTGAAACACACGGCGATATCAAGTTCACCGCTGGCGACAGCTTGCACCAGTGGCGGGCTAAGGCGTTCTTCGATACGTAACGAAATGCGCGGTGCAACCTTGGACAACCTGTCCATCAATGGCTCAACCAGCATTGGCGCGACGGTCAGGGTGGCGCCCAACCGGACAAGTCCGCCCGGCTCTTTGGCGTCGTCGCGCACATCAATGGTTGCCGCGTCCACGGCGGCAAGGATAGCGCGGGCATGGTCAAGAAATCTGGTGCCGCTTTCGGTTTTCTCAACGCCCTTTGAGCTACGCGAGAACAAGGCGACTCCAAGGCGGGCCTCCATCTGACTGATGTGATGACTGAGCGCGGATTGGGCGACTCCAAGCTGCAAAGCGGCTTTGGAAAAGCTGCCTGCTTCGGCGATTGTTACAAAGTAGCGCAGTTGACGAAGATCGTAATCCATAAAGCCTATCTTAAATGCAGATAGCTCCGATCCACACAATATATTTTTCAGATGGGTGAAAAAGTGCCAAGCTGGTGATGCAACAGACAATACTCGGCTCAAGGGGCGAAAAACCTTGTGCGCCGGGGCAATGGGAGGAAGCAAATGAAATTTAAATCCAAATTAGCGGGCCTTATGCTTGCCGCGGTCACAGCGTTCGCCGGGGCAGCCAGCGCGGAAGATTGGGCCCCGGATGGTCCCTTGATGTTCCAGATTGGTTTTGGGGCCGGTGGCTCGACCGATGCGATGGGCCGTGTCATCGCCAAAGTGATGGAAGAACAGACCGGTTGGAATGTCGTCGTCGAGAACAAACCCGGTGCCGGCGGCGTGGCGATGTTCACAGGCATCTCCAAATCCAAACCAAACGGGCAGGTGATCGGGATGGGCGTCAGCACGCCGATCCTTTTGCAACTGGTCACGCGCCCCGATCAGCTGCCGTTCAAGGCGGATGACTTTGACTATCTCAGCAGCGTTGCACGCGGCGAACTTGCGATCGTGGCAAAGACGGACGCTCCTTTTGACGATCTCGACAGCCTGGTCGACTATGCCAAAGCCAATGGCCCGGTAGCGGTCGCAATGAACGCCAGCCCGCACAAACTGGTGTTGGGTGCTGTCGGTCGAGAGACTGGTGCGGAGTTCCAATTCGTCTCGACCAAAGGCGGAGCCGAAAGCATGAAGCTTCTTTTGGGCGGGCAGGTACAGGTCTCGTTCGCTGGCGGTTCGCATGCCGCCTATCTTGAATCAGGTGATGTGAAAATGATCGCGGTCGCCAATGCCGAGCGCCACGACTATGCGCCCGATGTCATGACCGTCGCCGAACAATATGACGTCTACCTTGATCCTTACTTCTATATTGCAACCACCAAAGGCACCGACCCGGTCGTCCAGGACGCCTTGAGCAATGCTATCAGCAATGCGCTGGCATCCGATGAGGTGGTGGAAATCGTGCGCAATGCGGCCAAAACCAAGGTCCTTGACTACGATCCGGAAGCAACAAGAGCGATGATGATCGACGGTTTGCCGGTCATCGAAAAGCTTGTTGGTAAGTAATGAAACCGCGCTCTGCTTGCCCAAGTGAGCAGAGCGCCCTTGTTTTGCGGGCCAACATGACATTCCAAACAGACAGAATTGTGGGACTGATCGTTGCAACCCTTGGCTTGATGTTGTTGTTCGTGATTTTTCCAATTGCGATCGAAGACGTCGAGGGCGGGTCCATTCAGCCGGACACACTCCCCAATGCCGTTGCCGGGTTTCTGGTGATCTGCGGAGGTTTGTTGGCGCTCAAACCCGGCGAGTCGTCTGCGCGAGACCCTCAGGAATTGATGATGGTGCTGCTTTACATTGTCGTCATGGCGCTTGGGCTTTTTGCCATGTCCCGTTTCGGGTTTGTCATCGTTTCCCCGGTCCTGGCATTGGCAATCATGCTGCTCTTTGGCGAACGGCGCCCTTTTTGGCTGGCATTGGGCTGTGTCGGAATGCCAGCGATCATTTGGTTGCTGGTCGTACAAATTCTCGAGCGTCCGCTCCCCTGAGGTGACTTCATGGTAGACCTGGCCACAATTCTTGCCGGATTCAGTGATGCGTTCACATTTTGGAACCTGGCTTTCGTGATCTCCGGCGTCGCATTGGGCCAGCTCGTGGCCGCAATTCCCGGCATCGGCCCCGTTATGGCAATCGCGATTGCCATTCCCTTTACATTCGCGCTAGATCCACTTCCGGCGATTGCCTTTCTGGTTGGCGTGGCCAAAGGGGGCACGGTTGGTGGGGCCATTCCTGCGATTTTGATCAACACACCGGGAACACCAGATTCCGCAGCGACGGCGCTCGACGGGCACCCGCTTGCGCGCCAGGGCAAACCGCTCAAGGCCACGAAAATGGCGCTGTTTTCCTCGGTAACCGGGGACACGTTCAGCGACATCGTGCTGATCACCGTCTCCGCTCCACTGGCGGTCCTCGCCTTGAGAATGGGACCTGTCGAAGTGTTCGCGCTGATGGTGTTCGCATTTGCGGTCATATCCGGTCTGGTTGGAAAATCCCTGATCAAAGGGGCGATTGCGGCGGCGCTTGGGCTGCTTGTGTCCACGATCGGCGCAGACCCCGAAAACTATTCGCCGCGTCTTATTTTCGGGAATTTCGAGCTTTACGACGGACTGCCTCTCGCCTCCGTGGCCCTAGGCATGTTGGCCATATCCGAAATCCTGACCCGGCTTGCGCGGCACAAGGGCGACGTTGACGCGGCAATCAAGCTGTCGGGCGACGGAGATCCTGCGGACCAGCGGGTCAGCTGGGCCGAATACTGGGCGTGTCGCTACACATTGCTGCGGGGGGCCGTCGTCGGCACGCTCTTGGGTGCCACGCCCGGGATCGGCAGCACCGCAGCTGCGTTCATGTCCTATTCCTCGGCCAAGGCCGCCTCGAAGGACCCCGAAAGTTTTGGCAAAGGCAATATTCACGGCATCGCTGCCACGGAATCGGCGAACTCGGCGGTGGTCGGGTCCAACCTGATCCCGCTTCTGACCCTTGGGATTCCCGGCAGTGTGAGTGCGGCGCTGATCATCAGCGCCTTCATGATTCACGGTATTCAGCCCGGACCGCTGTTGTTTGAGACCCAGGGGCGTCTGATCTACGGGCTGTTCGGGGCCATGATCATGGCCAATTTCCTGAACCTGTGGATTGGGCAATTGGGACTAAGGCTGTGGGTCAAGGTCGTCTCTGCGCCGCAATCTTTCATCTATGTTTCAGCCATTCTGCTCTGCATTGTCGGCGTGTCCATCTCGGAAGGCGGTTTGTTCAGCGTGGTGGTCATGCTGATTTTCGCAGCCCTTGGTTACGTCATGACCCGATACGGGTTTTCCATCGTCATCTTCATCATCGCATTCTTTCTTGGCCCCCGTTTCGAGATTTCGCTGGCACAGAGCACCGCGCTTATGAGCGGAGATTGGAGCCGGATCGTGGAATATCCCATCGCCATTGTTCTTTTGGCGCTTTCGGGCTTGACGCTCTTTTACTTTCTTCGCCCTTCGCGCGCATCGTCCTCAAGGCGAGCGACCTGATGTGGTGCCACCGACACTGCAATCCAGCCCACAAAAACCGCATGCGATGCAAGGCGCGTGCCAATAACAATATGGAGTTCAAGACATGACAACTGCCGGAGCGCAATTGCGCGCACTCATTGACGCCCCTGAGATCACGATCTTGCCCGGCGTTCATGACACCCTAAGCGCCCTGGTCGCCCAAAGCTGCGGCGCGAAAGCCATCGCGGCGGGCGGATACGCGGCGACGGCGTCCCTGCTCGGGCGGCCAGACAGCTCGCAATTGTCGCTCACCGAGTTGGGCGACTACTATGCCCGAATTGCGGAGCGGGTGGAGATCCCGATGCTGGCCGATGGCGACACGGGCTTTGGCAATGTCACCAACGTGGGGCGCACTGTGAAAGTTTTGGAGCGCGCGGGCGTCGGAGGGTTCTTCATCGAAGATCAGGTGTTTCCCAAACGCTGCGGCCATATGGCAGGCAAGGCCATCGTTGGCGTCGAAGAGATGGCAGGCAAGCTGAAGGCCGCACTGGACGCGCGCCAGGGTGACACGATGATCATGGCGCGCACGGATGCCATCGCGACGGACGGGTTCCAGGAGGCAATGGACCGCATGGCACTCTACCGCGAGATCGGCGCGGACATTCTTTTTGTCGAGGCCCCGACCGATCTCGACCAGTTGCGCCGGATCCCCAAGGAGCTTGACGGCCCTTGCATGGTCAATCAGATTGATGGCGGCGCGACCCCGATTTTGTCCGCTGCCGAAGCGCAGGACTTGGGTTACGCAGCTTCTGCTATGCCCGTCACGGCCACCCATGCTGTCATGAAAGCGCTTCAGGGGTTCTATGGCGATCTGATGAAAAACGGTGATCTGCGCGACGCGATGCACCACGGTCTGGGCTTTGAGGCCTATACCGACCTCGTCGGGTTACCTCAGCAACGCGCAGCGGAACAAGCCTACCTGGATCAAGCACGCGCGTTCGCGGAAGGGATGAACAGGTGACCGAACCCACACCATTTGACGATGGCTCTCGTTCGCCACTTTCTGGGCTGCGCGTGCTGGACCTCACGCGGCTTGCTGCCGGGAATATGCTGACGCATATGCTCGCAGATTTCGGCGCGGATGTGATCAAGGTCGAGCGTCCGGGCGTAGGCGATGACCTGCGTCGGTTTGGCAAGCACGAGAGCTGGTGGAAGGAATACAGCCGTTCGAAACGGTCGCTGTCGCTGAACCCCCGCTCTGAAGAAGGGCAGGAGATCCTGCTGAAGCTGGTTGAGACAGCCGATGTCTTCGTCGAAAACTTCGTTCCCGGTACGCTGGAGAAATGGGGCATCGGGCCAGATGTGTTGATGTCAAGGAACCCTGATCTGGTGGTTGTTCGTGTCTCTGGCTGGGGGCAAACCGGCCCCTACGCGCTTAAGCCTGGGTTCGGCAGCCTGATTGAGGGCATGTCCGGTTTTGCCGCCATGACGGGCTTTGCGGATCGCGAGCCGTTGCTGCCGCCCCTGGCGCTTGCGGATATGATCGCGGGGCTGGCGGGGTATGGCGCGGTGCTGGCGGCGCTGCGGGCGCGCGATCAAGGTCTGGCGCGCGGACAGATTGTGGATCTGTCGCTTTTTGAACCGCTTTTCAGCGTGATCGGTCCTACCGCGACTGCTTACGCCATCGACAGCTCTGTCCCGAAGCGCAGCGGCAATTGGGGTGATGTGGCCGCGCCGCGCAGCGTCTACGAATGCGCGGATGGCGGCTATGTCGCGATGTCGGCCACGATGCAGTCGATGTGGGAGAAGCTGGCTGAGGCGATTGGGCAACCCGAATTGGTCGAAGACCCGCGGTTCCTGACCAACCCAGATAGGGTGCAGAATCGCGCTGAGCTTGAGGCCATTGTGAGCGCGTTCTTTACACGGCGGACAGCGGCAGAGAACCTCGCCTATTTCGAGGAACGCGGGATCACCGTTGGGCCTATCTGCGACATCTCTGATCTGATAGCGCACCCCTACACCCTAGGGCGCGGGGTGATCAAAACCTACGCCGACCCGGACCATGGGACTTTGCCAATGCACGCGCCCTTTCCCCGGCTTTCCGAGACACCCGCGACAGTTCGGGCGCCCGCACCCGAGCAGGGGCAGCACAGCGACGAAGTGCTGGCCGAGATTGGTCTTAGCGCGGATCAAATCACCGCACTAAGAGATAAAGGGATCGTCTGATGTGGCGCTCACTTCTCTTTGTACCGGTTCTGAACGACCGATTGGTCGAAGGCGCGGCAAGGCGCGGCGCGGATGCGGTTGTTCTTGATCTGGAGGCTGCGGTCCCGCAGGAGCGGAAAGAGGAAGCGCGCGCTGGTCTGGCTGGAATTGTTGCCGGTCTGAAATCAGACCGGCTGGACGTTGCCGTCCGGGTGAACCCGCTCTCGGCGGAAGGCGTCGAAGACATAGCTGCGGCCTTCGAGGCGGGCGCTGATCTGATCGTGCTGCCTCAAGCGACAACCGCCTCGGCCCGAAAAGCTGCTGATCTGGCGGGCGGCGCACCGGTTATTCCCCTGATCGAGTCTCCGCGCGGCGTGATTGATGCGCTTGCCATTGCAGAAGCGGCACCAAGCGTTGTCGGTTTGGGCCTTGGCGTTGAAGACTACGCAACCGAGATGGGTGCCCCACCCACGCCCGAACTCCTGATCCCGGCGGCATTCCAGGTGATTCAGGCTGCCCGCGCCGCGGGGTGTGCGCCCCTGATAGTTCCTGACACGATTGCAGATTACGCGGACCTGGCACGGTTTGAGGCGGCTGCACTTAGAGCGCGCGCAATGGGGGCTTCGGGCGGTTTCGCGATCCACCCGGGGCAAATCGAGGTTTTGAACAGAGTCTTCGTACCAAGCGATGACGCGTTTCGCGCAGCGCAGGAGATTGTCGCGCTGGCAGATCAGGCCAGTGAAGGCGGCGATGCCATCGCAGCCCGAAACGGCCAGATGATTGACGCGCCAATCGTGGCCCGCGCCCGCGCCATTCTTGCCCTCCGACAACGCTTTGCAGATCAGTCTCAGCCGTCGCGAAAAAGACCGGATACGGTCGGAAGAAACTCCGCTTGAAGGATCGAAATCATGGGCCAACGATTTTTTTCGACCAAGGATCGGCCATTTCATCTTGGCCCCTATCCGCTGGAGCGGCTGAAGCGGGTCGCGCAGGCGCCCGACCTGTCGCGGGTTCCGGCCATGCAAACGCTTGATTTCCGCCAGCTCGATACGCCGCATTCGCTGGTGAATGCGATGGGCGAGTATCAGGCGATGATGGATGTGATCCGCGACGGTCTCGTGAATCCGGAACTAGCGGCGGCGCCAACCGAGCCGGAGGAGCGTAGCAGGCACCTGAAATCATTCGGGTATTTTCAGGACGCCTCCATGATGGGCATCTGTAAAGTACCTGACGGGGCGCTGCTTGAGACGCCGACGCGCAACCCCGATATCGACCGGTTGGCGCATGACATTCGCACCAAGCAGACCAAGACCCTCGCCTCTGGAATCGATGAGATCATGGCGTCGTTGAGGGAATCCATCGACACACCCCAGACCTCGATCGAGGGTCAGACCCACGCGATTGTCATTCTCTTTGAGCAGAACCGTCCGGCACGGCCTGATGAGCCCGGAGCAGAGTGGATACTTGGGGCAGAAGCCCACCGTGCGGCGTTGCGCGCGACGGAAGCCGCGGTGATCCTGTCCAGTTACCTGCACCTGTTGGGCTATCGCGCCCGCGCCCATTCAGCGACAAGTTCGGATGTCGACCTGAACAAGCTCGCGGTGGCTGCAGGGGTTTGCTCCGTCGAGGATGGCCGGTTGTTGGCGCCTTATCTGGGTGAGAGATTCGGTCTGACCGTCGTTACCACGGATATGGAGCTGGCACCGGACCAGCCACTTGCGCCGGGTTCGGAACAGCCTTGGTTCAAGACCAAGGGTCCTGCGTGGTGGCTCGGCACGGGATCTTCGAAGAGCGCGCTCAATCGTGATCCCTATGCACGTCGCGACTATGTGAACGGCGCATATCCATTCGAGACGGTTAAGCGCGTCGACAAACCGACAACATACATTGATGAAGAGCGGGTTGCGCGCGTGCCCAAACGCGCGGACATGTTCGCGCGCTCCCAGTTCGGCGACCTCGGACCAAAAGTGCAGGCATCAGCCGCTGGCGGCTGGTTTGCCAAAAAATGCGCCCCGTCCTTCGCCCAACGTCGCATGTTGAGCGCTTTCGTCTTGCTTCAGGACGGCGAGCCGGCAAAAGTGGCGGAGAAACCGACCGAGGCAGAGCGTAATGCCGCCAATGTGAAGGCGGCGGGGTATTTTCTGGGTGTCGATGCTGTCGGCATTTCCCGTTGCCCGGACTGGGTCTGGTACAGCCACGACGCCACAGGCGCCGAACTGATCCCGCGCCATGATCAGGCGATTTCGATGATCATCGATCAGGGGTTCGAGACGATGGAGGGGGCCTCTGGTGACGACTGGATTGCCGTGGCACAATCGATGCGCGCCTATCTGAGGTTCTCACTTCTGGGTGGTGTGATTGCCAAGCAGATCCGCAATATGGGTTACTCGGCCAAGGCACATACCTCGCGCGATGGCGAAGTGCTGCAGCCGCCCTTACTGCTGCTGTCCGGGTTAGGCGAGGTTAGCCGCATTGGCGAGGTGATTTTGAACCCGCTGCTCGGGCCGCGGCTGAAATCCGGTGTGGTGACCACAGACATGCCGCTGGCGCATGATGAGCCCATTGATTTCGGCCTGCAGAAATTCTGCGAAAGCTGCAACAAATGCGCGCGCGAATGTCCTTCGGGCGCAATCTCGGCCGGGCCGAAGCTGATGTTCAACGGCTATGAGATCTGGAAGTCGGATAGCCAGAAATGCACCACTTACCGCGTCACCACAGAGGGCGGGGCAATGTGCGGACGTTGCATGAAGACCTGCCCATGGAACCTTGAGGGACTTTTTGCCGAAAAACCCTTCCGCTGGCTCGCCTCGAATGTGCCCGCCGCCGCGCCGGTGCTGGCGAAGCTTGACGATAAGCTGGGACATGGCGGTCTGAACGACGTCAAGAAATGGTGGTGGGATTTGGAGCTGAAAGACGACGGCGGCTACAAGGAACCAGCCGAGCCGGTGAACCGTCGCGAACTGCAGCTTGATCTCGACCTGAAATATGAAGACCAGACACTGGCAGTTTACCCGGCGAACCTCGCGCCATGGCCCTGGCCATACCCGTTTCCAATGGATCGGGAAGCCGGCATCAATGCCTACGAGAAGATGATTACGGCCTTGGAATACAAGGCGCGACTGGCGCGCGGTCAGACAGACGGCTTGGCGCATGAGCGCCCAGATTTCGGCGACGCCCCGGTAATCATGGCGCGCGTTTCCAAGGTCGACAAAATGAGCGTGGGCGTCACCAAGTACGAGTTCTCCACCTGGGACGGCGCACCCCTGCCAGACTGGACTGCTGGCGCGCATCTCGATGTGGTGGTGACGCCCGGATTCCTGCGGCAATACTCAATGTCCGGTAATCCGGCCGATACATCCAAATATCAGATCGGTGTCCTTCGTGAGGATGAAGGCAGGGGCGGCTCGAAGATGTTGCACCGGATCTTCACCGAAGGTCGTCGGGTCTTTATCTCCAAACCCATCAACCATTTCGAGCTGGACGAGGGCGCCACCAGGACCTTACTGATGGGCGGCGGCATCGGCATCACCCCGATGATCGCTTTTGCGCATCGATTGCACGCCCTTGCCGCGGAATTCGAACTGCACTACTCGGCCAGCCGCAAGGCAGATGCCGGGTTCCTCGATGACTTAGCGGAAATGCCCTGGGCTGACCGGGTACGCTACCACTTCTCCGATCAGGGAACCCGTGCTGATCTGGACGAGGTCCTGTCTGGCTACCAGTCTGGCTGGCATGTCTATACCTGCGGACCTGATCGGTTCATGGACGGGGTGATGCAGGCGGCAGAGCGGCAGGGCTTCCCCGAAGAGGCGCGACATCTAGAGTATTTCTCGGTTCCCGAACAACCCGACTACGTAAATCAAGCGTTCACTGTCAAACTTGCGGGATCGGGCAAAGAATTGCTGGTTCCGGAGGATAAATCCATCTCGGATGTGCTGCAGGAAAACGGCATACCCGTCGACGTGAAATGTTCCGACGGTATCTGTGGCGTCTGCAAATGCGGCATCCTTGCAGGTGAGGTCGAACACCGTGACTTTGTACTGTCAAAGAAGCAGCGCGAGACCGGGATCATCACCTGCCAATCCCGCGCCGCGGAAGGATGCCAGGAGATTACGCTGGATCTGTGAGGAAACTGTTCGCAGTGTGCCATGACAATTATTTGCCGGAATAGATCAATGCTCAAGACCAAATTTATAACGCTCGGAACCGCGGGCGGGCCGACCCCGAAACCGAACCGCATGCCCCCTGCACATGCAATTTCCTACGATGGCGGCACAATTCTTGTGGATTGCGGTGAAGGCGCCTTTCAACAGCTGGCGCGCGCGGGCTTTGACCTCAGAAAGGTGCGTGAACTTTTCATCACGCATCATCATTTTGACCATATCGGCAGCCTCTTCGCCGGTCTTGGTCTCAACATGATGATGCACCGGGATCAGCCATTAAATATCTATGGACCACCGGGAACACGCGAAATTCTAAGCCACCTGATCGCCGCCTGCGATATTCCTCAGGCGATTGGCTTTGGTGTGCCGGGCCAGACTTTGCCACACCCGCGTGACTTTGTTGCCAGCCGTGACATACGGCCGGGCGATGTCGTCGACATAGGCGCAATCCGCATCTCCTGCTGCGAGAACACGCATTACCGCCCCGAGGATCAATTTGGTCAGGAGGGACCTATATCGCTGTCCTACAGGTTTGACGCGCCCGACAGGTCAATGGTGTTCACGGGCGATACCGGACCCTGCCGGGCGCTCGAAGATATGGCCAGGGGAGCCGACCTTTTGGTGGGTGAACTGATCGACGCCGATAGTATCGTTAATCGCCTGCGTTCCAAAGACCCGGACATGTCGGATCAGTCGTTGGAAATGATGCGCCAGCATTTCACCGAACATCACCTCACGCCCGAGGATCTGGGCGAACTCGCGTCACGCGCGGGCGCCAAGCAATTGGTGGCAACTCACATTCCGTTTCTGGCGAAAAGTGCCAGTGAAGATGCCAAATATGTCACCAGAATTTCGGCCAAATTTTCTGGCAGCGTCGAGATCTCGGAAGATCTGGCCGAATATTGATAAAACGGCTCTTTGGATTTTGGTAACATGGCCGATCTAGTGCCAATCAGTGGATCATTCGCACTTGGAGGCTGTCTCGAAATCGCGCCGGCTTGTCAGACCCGGTTGTTTCAGAGCGGCTCTGTAACGAGTGGCGGCTTGGTCCGCTCCGTACACCTCGGGCGTCTTGTCGGTCTCGCTGGCGCGACGAATGGCTGTTTCGGTGAGTTTGTACTGCGACGTGTTCCTACACGATGAATGTCAAGTAAAGGCCAACGTAGCTCGTGCGACTTTGCCTCCAAACGCGAAAGCTGTCTTTCGAGGTTGGTGCAGCATCCGGGAAAATGGGCTCGAAGTAGAAATTCGCTGCACCAAGCATGAATGACTTCTCTGCGGACAAGTCGCCTTCAAAGGCAAAACATCAAACGCGTGCAGCCAATCAGCCAGTCGTGTAAATCTAGAACGCGGTGGCAAGAACCGGAATTGTAAAGTGACCTGAAGAAAAATGAAAGCAGACGCCATTCATTGAATAGTTAGTTCATTTTGAAAGCGTTTTCTTGATTAGTGTCGCGTATCTCAGCATGATCCAAAGATGTCGGCTGGAATAGACAAATGGTTAAACGATCTCGACCTGAGTCAGTACGCAGATGTTTTTGCGGAAAACGATATTGATGCGCGTGTTCTGCCACTACTATCTGGCGACGACTTAAAAGAGCTCGGAGTAAGCCTTGGTCATCGCAAAATCATCCTCGCTGCAATTCACGAGCTAGTCGACCAACAGCACGCAACCTCGCCGTCACAAGCAGTTCGTGAACAAATGCCCGATGGCGAACAAGCGCCCACCTCAGACAATTCACAAAGTGATGATCTGCGCAAACAAAAGCATATTGAACCGCCTACTGCAGAGAGGCGTCACGTAACTGTTTTGTTTGCCGATCTTGTAGGTTCGACTGAACTCACCAATCGCTTTGATCCCGAAGACATGCGGGACTTGCTACAGAACTATCAAGATGCCGTCGCAGGAGCCGTAAGCCGATATGGTGGCTACGTTGCCAAGTACTTGGGCGATGGTCTTCTCGTGTTTTTCGGATGGCCGCGGGCTTACGAAGATCACGCGATTCGGGCGGTAAAAGCCAGTCTTGAGGCTGTTCACCGTGTTAAAGAACTCAAAACGCCTGACGGAGAGCCTTTGTCAGTCAGACTGGGAGTTGCGAGCGGTGATGTTGTGGTCGGCGATACCATTGGCGAAAACACTTATGAAGAGGGGGCGATGACTGGTCCGATCGTCAACCTTGCAGCGCGAATTCAAGAACATGCAGAGCCAAACTCAGTCGTTTTGTCAGTAGAGGAAACCGAGACAGCCTTACATCAGATATTCGAGTTTGAATCTCTTGGGCAGGCTGAGTTAAAGGGGTTTGCTAAACCACGTATTCTGCAGAAAGTGGTGTCGGAACGCAGCGCGGAAAGCCGGTTTCGCGCCTCACATCGAGACGATGTAGACAGCGTCATGATTGGCCGGGACTACGAAAAGGGTATCCTACTGCAATCATGGCAACGTGCTCAGAATGGTCACGGAGATGTTGTACTGCTCTCCGGTGAAGCCGGGATTGGAAAATCACGGCTTACAGAGGAAATCCTTACAGAAATCACTGAGAATGACCAAGTCGACGTCATAAGGCTGAACTGTTCCCCCTATCTCAGCAGCAGCCCATTTCATCCAGTAGCCCAACGAATATCCCAGGATGCGGGTGTTGAACCGGACTTTGATGACAATATGATCCTTGAGCATGTCAGAAAGATGCTTGAAGGACGGCAAGGGTTGGACTGGGAACAAGTTCTGCCCGTCTTTGCGGCGTTGGTCGCACCTCGTAGTGCCCTTGCCCAAAAGGTGCTCGAGATGTCACCGCAGGAGCAGCGCGACATAACAATCCAAACATTGATCCACACGGTGCAGGTGCGGTCAAGCGTACGTCCGGTTATGCTGTGCGTAGAAGATGCTCATTGGATCGATCCTTCCACACAAGCATTGTTGGAGCGGTTTAAGACGATATGCACCGATCTTCCTCTCATGATCCTGATAACCCATAGACCCGGGTGGGAATTGGCCCGTGATGATGGGGACACACACGTTCAGTCTCTGATTTTGCGCCGTTTCGATTCTGTGCATGTCTCAAACCTTGTCGAAAACATTACAGGCAAGAGACCGGACGATACGCTGATCACCACAATAATTGAAAAAACAGATGGTGTTCCATTGTTCGTGGAAGAAGTGACCCGAGCCATTGTCGAATCCGGCGAGCAGGGGCAAGGCTACATACCATCCTCATTGAAAGGCGCGTTGATGGCGCGGCTCGACGCAGTTTCGTCAGAGGCAAAACAGGTCGCCCTTACTGGATCGGTTATTGGCCGGGAGTTTGAGCCGAGCATATTATGTGCCGCGAAGGGCCTTGAAGAATCCGATATCAACAAATGTCTCGAAGAGCTTTCTCAAACAGGCTTGATCTTTGAAAGCGGACACAATCGCGGGCACTTCGTTTTCCGCCATGCCCTTATTCGCGATACCGCCTATCAATCCATGTTGAGTACAACTCGGAGACAACAGCACGCAGACGTGGCGCGTGCTTTGATGCGGATAAGGTCATCTGAGATCGAGCGTCGCCCTGAACTGGTCGCGCGCCACCTTTCAGAGGCTGAGGACTGGAGTGCCGCGTTTGAGAAATGGCAGATTGCGACAGAAATGGCGTTGGTGCGATCCGCGAGCCAAGAAGCGATGACGAACGCCAAGGAAACTTTAAGAGCTGCCGAAAAACTTGGCTCAGACTCCAATACAGAATTGATCAAAGGCAAGATTCTGGTCGGCCGCAGCCATGACAGTCTGGGACAATTGCCAGAAGGGATAGCAGTTCTGAAGGACGCTTCCAATGCTGCCCGGGTGGTGCGCAACGTGGAGCTAGCGGCTGACGCGGCCAATCACTTCGCTGACTCATGCATGATGTCCAGCGAAAGGCACAGCGAGGCGATCGAACTCTGCGATAACGCACTGAAAGATTTGCCCGATGATGATGAAGTCCGTCGGTGCAGATTGATGAGCCAACTTGCGCGCGCGCATATGTTCGTAGGTCAGTTTTCCGAAGGTGCGCGTTACGGCCAGCAATCCATGGAACTGGCCGCAAAATTAGGCGACTATAAATCCCAGTTCTCAGTAATGATGATGCATTTTGGGGCCCCATTTGTTGCGCGGAAGGGAAAAGAAGCCCACCATTGGCGCGAAAATCTGGAGGCCATGCACGGTGTGGCTGAGCATCTTGGCAGTATCGATCAAGGGCGGGACCGAACTCTGAGCTTGTTTGTGGGCGCCGAGATGGCCGACCGGGAGTTGATGGATCATTCTCTGAGTTTACTCACTGAGATTTCGGAAAAGGACAATCATCTGCAACTCTATTGGGTGCAAAAGCACGCACGCGCCATGGTTGCAATTATGGACGGCGATTTTGAGCAAGCCGAGAAACACGCTACGGAGGCGGTAAAGATTGGTCGAAAAACCCATGGGGATCATGTTGAGGGCGTCTTCGGGGTTCAGATGTTTACCATCCGCCGTGAGCAAAACCGACTGCACGAGGTCGCGCCCGTAATTAAGCAACTGATGACAGACAGCCCCGAAGACATTTCTTGGAAGCCGGGTTTTGGTCTTATCGCTGCCGAGCTTGGATACAAAGATCCTGCTGAACGCATACTGAATGAAATGGCCGCCAACGGCTTCGATCTTCCACCCGACGCCATGTATTCAACGACAGTGTCATATCTGGCTGACATATGTGTCGCTATTGAGCATCAGGACTACGCCGAGACTCTATATGAAATACTTGCTCCCTACGAAGAACTGACGATCACCGCAGGGGCAACCACAGTTTGTACGGGCGCAGCTGCGCGACGCTTAGGCAGTCTGGGCATGGTATTGAAAGACTGGGATGCCGCTGAGGCAATGTTCCAGAAGGCCATAGAAATAGACACCCGCATGAAATGCCCGCCGTGGATTGCGCATAGCAAGGCGGCGTATGCGACTGCATTGAGGCGACGAGGACGCCCGAATGATGTGGAACAGGCGTTTCAACTGGAAGGTGAAGCGTTGGCAATTTCGCAGAAATTGGGTATGGTTTCCCTAAGGTCAAAGCTCGAAGGAGTAGCGAGTTAAGGTACTTGAATTTTGTGGGGGACTTTATGCCTAGGTACATAATTGAAAGAAACTTTGCCGAGCAGCTAAATGTTAGCGATGACGACAAAATTCACATCAAAGAAATCAATGACGAAGTCGGCGTCGAATGGATTTTTTCGTTTCTCAGTGCAGATAAGCGCAAAACATACTGCTTGTACGAAGCCCCTGATGAAGAGAGCCTCCGGAAGGCGGCTGAGCGCTTGAATATTCCTGCCGATGTCATAACGCCCGTGGATCAGATTGATCCGGGAATATTCGCCTAACCAGCAGCCATTTATACCAAACTCAATGAAACAACTTCGCGAGACAACGCGACGGAAATAGCAATTAGCTGAGGCAGCCCTGCAAGAAGCCTGACCTGACTATTGGGAGGCTTACGCATGTTCGATCTGAAAGCACTCGACGGAAGTACAGCTATTGTGACTCAAGACACTTTGGACGCTCTTGATGCATCTCTTCGCGGCGGGGTCTACCAGAAAGGCACTCCGGAATACGAAGACGCAAGAACAACGTGGAACAGCATGTTTGAGCGTTACCCAGGTTTCGTGATCCGCGCTCTGGGGGCAAGCGATGTACAGAAGGCAGTGAACTTCGTACGGGATACCGGTATCGTAATGTCAGTACGGTCAGGTGGGCATCAGATTGCAGGGCACGCTGTCGCAGATGAAACAGTTATGCTCGATCTGTCCCAGATGCGGTCGGTTCACGTAGACCCTGTTAACAAGACTGCTCGGGTTGCACCGGGAGCACTGCTTGGAGATGTGGATCTTGAAACCCAGGCACATGGACTTGCCGTTCCCGTTGGCATCAACTCGACCACGGGCATCGCAGGCCTTACCCTTGGCGGTGGCTTTGGATGGACCACCCGGAAATTTGGCATGACGATCGACAACCTGCTCTCTGCGGAAGTCGTGACTGCGGACGGAGCCATTGTAACTGCATCTCCTACAAGCCACCCAGAACTTTTCTGGGCTATCCGCGGTGGGGGTGGAAACTTTGGTGTCGTCACCTCATTTGAATTCCAACTGCATGAGCTGGGACCCGATGTGCTGTCGGGCCTCATTGTTCATCCGATAGAAAATGCGCTAGAGCTCCTCGCTGAATTTGCCAAGATTGCAGACAATTCCCCGGATGAGCTGACCGTCTGGAGCGTGATACGAAAAGCGCCTCCTCTACCGTTCCTGCCAACTGAGTGGCATGGGCGGGAGGTGCTGATTTTTGCAGCCTGCTACAGCGGGCCGATGGAAGAAGGTGAAAAAGCTATGGCGGCATTACGCGCGCTAGGTGAACCAATCGCCGATGTGATATCTCCCCACAAGTTCGTAGACTGGCAAGCCGCTTTTGATCCTTTGTTGACGCCAGGCGCCAGGAATTACTGGAAGAGCCATGATTTCGATGCACTTTCTTCGGATGCAATCTCAGGACTCTTGGAAGCGATTTCCAGCCTTCCTGACCCGGCTTGTGAAGTTTTTATTGCCCATGTGGGCGGAGCAATGGCGCGCGTCGAGGCCGGTTCAACCGCTTATCCCCAAAGATCTGCTCACTTCATCATGAACGTTCACACGCGTTGGGAGGATCCCAGCAAGGATGCCGAATGTATTGCTTGGGCGCGAGATCTTTACGACCAGATGCAACCGCACGCGACCGGAAGTGCGTATGTCAACTTTATGCCCGAAGACGAAGCGGACCACATGGCAGGTGCATATGGTGACAATGGTGAGAAGCTTTCTAGAATCAAGGGCACATACGACCCAACCAACTTGTTCAGGGTAAACCACAATATCTTGCCTGCGTGATGAAATCCAGAACTGCATAAATTGATCCAGATTGATGTTGATTGTTTTGCCTTGGCGTCACGCCGCATTTCTCGTTGGCTAGTTTTCAGGCGAAGTGGAGAGTCCAAGCGACGATCGCGCTGGTGATCATTCACCCAATGGGTTGTGGTTTCCGTAGATACGGCCAAGAAATTCAATATGCGTATGTGTCCGCTTTGGGCTCTTTTCCCCTCTTGGGGTCTGATCCGGTAGGGGGCGGAATCGTATCATAAGGCATTCCCGACCTTCGCTGCGCGGGTCATGAACTCGAAAGGCGCGGGACGAACAAGACAGTCGGGTCGCAAGCCTCAACGTCAACAAACGGCCGATACTGTTGAAAAACTCCAAAATACAGAAAGCGGCGACTTTCGCGAAACGGCGATCAATCGAGAAAGTCCACTGCCACCATCATTGGCGGGCTTTGAGACGGCCGCTGGCCGCCAGCATCAGATGTTGGCCGACCCCTCAGCTGAAAAATTCTTCCGGGCCTGTACGGGCAATTTTTCACTCGGAACTGCGCAAAACAGGAGTTTTTCAACAAAATAGGCCCTTAACGGATTATCAGCAGCCTTTAGCATTACTGCGGTCGCAATCCGCAAAGCCGCCATTCGCTGCGACAGGAAAAAGCAAAGCGAAAAGTCATCGATAGTCCGGCAGGACGGTAACCGGTTTCACTTCACTACGCCGAAATACGCCAGGTGCGCTCGCCTCGTTCCATCGAAAAAGAGTGATGTGCCAAAGGCCCGGGCGCCTTCGTGAGGGATCAATCAATCCGATATGCCCGTCTGCTCTGATCCGATCAGCAGCGAACCATGAGGACGGATCCCTACCGGCAGCTACGAGTTTGCGCCAGGGTTGACTGGCAAGCGCATAGATATCTGCGGCTTCGGGGCTGCGCAAATCGAACAACGCACATCGTTCCACTTCGAAGGTCAGCACAACCCGCGGGCGATCATCCTTCCTGACGTCCTGCCCAATAGCGACTTTTGCGCTTTCGACATCAGGGCTCAGATACAAAGCGTCCTGCCCCCGGCGATTGAACCGGGCAGGTGGGCGATCCGGTGCGCCGCGCATGAGGTGAACGTCTGGGTCATCGGCCCAAACAATTTTTACGAATTCTCCGGAAACTTCTGTCAGCATAATGGGTGGCACTGATCGTTTGCGCGTCGCGCTATAGGAAAGACGCAGGGCGGCAGGGGTTTTCCTAGAAAAGAGAAGACGCATGATACCTTGATTGAAATCACCTACTCATGTTTCCTCGTATTGCGTTGCATTTCCAAAGGCCTCTCGCATGAAGGTTCCAAAGATCGCCCTCCTTGGCGCAATTCTCGAGTCAAATCGTTTTGCACCGCCGGCTGATTTGTCGGACTTTAAGTCTCTGACATGGCTTTCAGGCGATGCTTTGATGTCTGAAGCGAGATCCGCGACACCAAAGCTGGCAATAGAATTTGCAGCCTTTGTCAGGGCGATGGATGCCACGGGCGACTGGACGCCGGTACCCTGTATCTTGGCAGCCAGCCACCCGGCGGGTCCAGTACGAAAATCTGTAATCGAAGAGGTCATAGCGACTTCGGAAGACATGCTGCGCTCAGCTGGCCCTGTTGACGCAGTCTACATCTGCAACCATGGCGCGATGGTTGCCGAGCATGACCACGACCCCGACGGTTTGTTGATGTCACGCATTCGGGGAGTTGTAGGACCGGACATACCTGTCATTGCGACACTCGATCTGCATGCAAATATCTCACAACGGATGGTCAATGCCTGTGACCTGATCGTCGGCTATCGGACCAATCCTCACGTCGATCAGATAGAACGTGGCGAGGAAGCCGCCTTTTCGCTGCGCCGGGTTTTGGCGTCGGGCGTTCGGCCCCAAACCGCGCATGTCAAACTGCCTCTTGTTCCGGCATCCGTGACCCTGCTAAGTGCCGAGCACCCGTATGGCACGCTGATCGACCATGGTCAGCGACGACAAGCCGAAGGTCGAGGTGAGATTCTAAACGTATCGATCTTCGGTAATTTCCTTTTCTCCGACACACCCGACAACGGTCTGAGCATCGTTGTCACCGCGCGTGAGGACCAGAAGGCGGCCAATGCACTGGCGGAAGAATTGGCAGACATGGCCTGGTCATTGAGGAAGGATTTCGTTCGGAAACTGACATCCGTGACGGAAGCGATCTCAATTTCCGCTGACCAAGCGCGCACGCCTGTGATTTTCTCCGATGCCGGTGACAATCCTGGTGGCGGCGGCAGTGGCAGGACGACGGAACTGTTAGCCGCTCTTCATGCGGCAAAAGTCGAAGAATGCCTATTCGGTTCCTTTTGTGATCCGGAACTTGCGAACGAAGCCCATGGCATCGGTGTCGGCGGCAAATTCAGGGCACGATTCAACCGGTCTTCCGATTCCAGCGCTTTCTGGGCGCAATGGGATGTGCCTTTTGAGGCGGATGCAGAGGTCTTGGGTCTCCATAATGGAGATGTGGTAGGTGAACTGGGCATGACGGCAGGTCGGAGATTGGCCCTAGGGCCATCCGCTGCGCTTCGTATTGGTGGTATCACCGTGGTGGTGATCACCGATCGCACACAGACTGCCGACCCCGTGTTCTTTCATATGTTCGGGCTGGATATTGCGTCTGCCCGGACTGTTGTTGTGAAATCCAGAGGCCACTTTCGGGCCGGGTTTTCCAACTGGTTTGGGCCAAACCAGGTATTTGAGGTCGACACGGGCGGGCTTACGTCGCCAGTTCACGACCGCTGGCCGTTTGCGAATTTGCCACGACCGAACTTTCCGATGGACGTCGACACCTCGTGGTCGGCTAAGATGCTGCGCTAGACGGGCTCTGAGTATTTGTCCTGCGGCGTCGTCAACTTGACAAATTGCATGAACTGGCGGGCAAGCTGAGAAGGTGGCCTGCCTGATGGAAGTACAAAGCTCGTGTCATAAAAAATGGCGGCGTCAAATGGCCTGACGACGACACCTTCCATCCCTGACGACAACAACGGGAAGGGATTGATCAGCGTCACGCCCAAACCCTCGCGGACGAGCTCCAGTGCGGCCATGTTCGTTGCCGTTTCTGCGACTTGTTTCGGCCGAATTCCAGCGCGCGCAAAGATCTTTTCTGTGATCGCTCGCGTCCCCAGCCTTCGCAGAAACTCGATCAGCGCGACGCCTTCAAGGTCGTGCGGCGTCACCACTCGTTTTTCCGATAGCGGATGGTTGCTCGGCATGGCGCAGACCACCTGACTGCGGCGCCAAGGCATGAGATGAACACCAGTTCTTTGGATCATCGCACTCGTCAAACCAAGATCATAGCGGAGGTCGAGAATGCCGGCGACCAGCACGTCCGTGGCCTGAATATCCAATTGAAGCTGCTTTCCTTCATTCTTCTTGAGAAAACTGGCCACCCTGGAGATGACAAAGTGATGTGCCAGAGTCGGCGGCACGATCAGGCGTAACGGCTCGTTATCCGGAGTAGCCCATTCTGCGCCCTCAATGTCCGCCAGCGTCTCGAAAATTGGGTCCAGTTTTTCGTTGAGACGCAAGGCTTCGTCTGTTGGGTCGATACGTCCCGATCGCCGGAGAAAGAGCGATCGCCCAACACGGGCCTCGAGTTGTGATAAGGACCGGCTCACGGCAGACTGCGAAATCCCGAGACGCCGCGCGGCGCCGATGGTTGTCCCAGTCGTGATCACGGCTCTTAGCGACTCGAACTCGCGCAGTCTGTGTCTGTGTTCTGTCATGCTACATTACTCCCCCGGTACGAGCGGCTGAACATCCAAACTCTTGGATTGGTCTATGCAAAGACGCATAGCAATAAGTATTGGCAATGATTTTTGCGGTAGCTAGCCTTTTTTAATAGGGCGCGGGATCGGCCAAAGATTCGCCCATTCACAAGCGCCAAACAAACAGGGAGTCTTTTTGATGAGGAAACTCACATCTGCGACAGCCGTCGCTGTCAGCATTTTGGCTTTCGGCGCCAGTGCTGTTTCGGCCGAAAAACTAACGATCGGCCTCGCTTCGGAGCCGACGTCACTCGATCCGCATTTTCACAACCTGGGTCCGAACAACGCGATGTCCGTGCACATCTTTGACCGGCTGATCGCGCAAGATGAGAAGCAGCGCCTATCGCCGGGTCTTGCCGTGTCATGGGAGCCGATTGATGAATTGACTTGGGAGTTCAAGCTGCGTGAGGGCGTAAAGTTTCACGACGGAAGTGACTTTACGGCAGACGATGTAGTCTGCACCATGGCGCGCGCGCCGGACGTACCGAACTCTCCATCGGGATACGGCACCTATCTCAAGGGTAAGGAAGTCGTCAAAATCGATGACTACACGGTGCATTTCAAAACGGCCGCACCTTATCCGTTAATGGGCAACGACATTTCCACGATCCCTGTGATCTCAGAAGTGGGCTGCGAAGCAACGACGGAAGACTTCAACGCGGGTACGGCCGCCATCGGCACAGGGCCGTTCAAGTTCCAAAGTTACACGCCGGGTGAAAGCATCGTGCTGGTACGGAACGACGACTACTGGGGTGATGCACCGATCTGGTCCGAGGTGGAATTCCGCCCAATCACGTCCGGTCCGAGCCGTGTTGCATCGCTTCTTGCCGGTGACGTGGACATGATATCGGGCGTACCAACGACCGATATCACAACACTTCAGGGCAATGACGGTATCCAGTTGAGCCAGGGCGTGTCCAACCGAGTGATCTATCTTCACATGGACCAATTCCGCGAGGATTCACCCTTTGTGAAGGCCAACGGTGGCGGCGATATCAAGAACCCCCTCATGGACGTCCGCGTCCGTAAGGCGATCAGCATGGCGATCAACCGCGATGCAATCGTTGAGCGTGTCATGGAAGGGGTTGCCCTGCCCGCCGGTCAGCTTCTGCCCGAGGGGTTCTTTGGCGTGTCTGACAATTTGGACGTCGTGGCCTATGATCCAGACGGTGCTAAAGCGCTTCTGGCTGAAGCCGGTTATCCCGATGGATTTGAAATGACAATCCATGGGCCGAATGACCGTTACATCAACGACGCCAAAATTGCCGAGGCAATTGCGCAAATGTTGACCCGTGTTGGCATCAAGACAGCCGTCGAAACCATGCCGCGTTCGGTATATTTTGGGCGCGCTTCCAAAGGCAGCCCAGAGGGTCTGCCGGAGTTCAGCTTTATCCTCGTCGGATGGGGCGCAGGGTCCGGCGAAGCGTCTTCGCCTCTCAAATCGCTGATCCACACCCATGACAAGGATGCGGGCTTTGGATCATCAAACCGTGGCCGACACTCGGATGCTGAAACCGACGCGTTGATCGAAGAAGCCCTGCGAACAGTCGATGACGCAAAGCGGCAGGAACTGCTCGCTGCGGCAACAGAGCGCGCGATCGAGAACGTGGCGATCATTCCGACGCACTTCCAGGTCAACACCTGGGCGGCCAAAAAAGGTCTGAGCTACATCCCTCGGACCGACGAATACACTCTCGCGACAGGCGTCGTGAAAGAGTAACCGCAATGCATCCGGGCCGCCTTCGCAGCGGCCCGCAGCCTTTGCCCAGGGAATGTCCTCATGACCGTTTTTGTCATTCGCCGATTGCTGCAAGCAATGCTTGTTGTCTTCCTGATGTCGGTGATTGTCTTTTTTGGCGTCAACATCGTTGGTGACCCGGTCTACATGCTGGTAAGCCCCGACGCGGATCAGGCTGACATCGAAGCGGCCATTCGACGGCTTGGATTGGATCGGCCTATTTGGGAACAGTACTGGTTGTTCCTCAAAGGTGCGGCACAGGGTGACCTCGGCGATAGCTTCGTCTTCGGTGAGCCCGCGCTCAAACTGATCCTGCACCATATGCCTGCCACGATGGAACTGGCCTTCAGTGCACTCTTTCTTGCCATCCTGATTGGTATTCCATTGGGGCTTTATGCCGGGCTCTATCCTGATAGCCCGCTGTCCAAGGGCATCATGGCTGGCTCAATCCTCGGGTTTTCGCTGCCGACCTTCTGGGTCGGGCTTATGCTCATCATGCTGTTTGCCGTAGAACTTAGATGGCTCCCAGCGACAGGGCGCGGCGATATCGGCTCGTTTCTTGGGATTCACAGCAGCCTTTTTACGCTCGATGGATTGAGCCACATCTTCCTGCCTGCTCTCAACCTGGCGCTTCTTAAGATTTCGCTGGCAATCCGTCTCACCCGAGCGGGTGTCCGGGAAGCGATGGGGCAGGATTACGTGAAATATGCCCGGGCCAAAGGGCTTTCGACCCGACGCATCATTCTGGTGCATGTAATGAAGAACATCATGATCCCGGTAGTGACTGTCATGGGCCTCGAATTCGGCAGTTTGATCGGGTTCTCGGTGGTGACTGAATCGATCTTCGCGTGGCCGGGAATGGGCAAACTGCTGATCGACGCAATACTGCAATTGGATCGGCCTGTCGTCGTCGCCTATCTGATGATCATCGTACTGTTCTTCGTGCTGATCAATCTGATCGTCGACATACTTTACTCGATCCTCGATCCGAGGGTTCGTTTGCAGGATCAGGGCGCATGACCGACACCGTCACAGATCATTCGCTGACCACCGCCAAATCCCCGAAGGTCGAGACGCCGTTCCAGCGATTTCGGGCCGAGTTCTTCGAAAGCAGGATCGCGACAGCGGCGCTCGGCATATTCCTGATCATCGTTCTTTTGGCCATCCTGGCACCCTGGATCACACCGCAGAACCCCTACGATCTTGGTCAGGTCAGCGTCATGGATGGGCGCTTGCCGCCAGGTTCCGAAGCCTTCGACGGATACACAATGTGGCTCGGCTCGGACGGGTCTGGGCGCGATCTCTACTCGGCAATTCTCTATGGTTTGCGTATCTCTTTGACCGTTGGGCTTGCATCTGGAGTGATTGCCCTTCTGATCGGTATGGCGATCGGTCTGGTCGCGGCCTACGCTGGTGGCCGGACCGAAGCGTTCATTATGCGCATCGTGGATCTTCAACTGTCGTTCCCGGCATCGCTGGTTGCGCTGATGATGGTTGCGGCACTTGGTAAGGGTGTCGACAAGATCATTCTTGCCCTCGTAATTGCGCAATGGGCCTACTACGCCCGAACGGTGCGCGCGACCGCGCTTGTCGAGCGTGGAAAGGAATATGTTGAAGCCGCACAATGTCTCGGCATTTCGCGTTCGCGGATCGTTTTTCGGCATATTCTCCCGAATTGCATGGCGCCTCTGATTGTCGTTGGCACGGTACAAACCGCCAGTGCGATCTCATTGGAAGCGACGCTTTCGTTCCTTGGCGTAGGCCTTCCACAGACTGAGCCGTCGATTGGGGTGCTGATCGCAAATGGATTCGAGTACATGCTTTCAGGACGCTACTGGATTTCCGTGTTTCCCGGCGTCGCGCTGTTAATGACAGTGGTGTCCATCAACCTTGTTGGCGACCATTTGCGCGATGTTCTGAACCCGAGGTTGAAGAGATGACGGAAGTACTCGAAGTCAGCGGGCTGAAGACCCACTTCTTCACGCACGCGGGTGTGGTCAAGGCCGTAGACGGTGTGGATTTCACCGTCTCCAAGGGCGAGGTAATGGGTCTGGTGGGTGAGTCCGGGTCGGGCAAGTCGATCACCGGGTTTTCCATCCTTGGGCTGATCGATCCTCCCGGGCGCATCGTCGATGGGTCAATCCGTTTTAATGGTGACGAGATCGCGAACGCACCGGAAGAGCGACTCAAGACCTTGCGTGGCAACCGAATCTCGATGATCTTTCAGGATCCGATGATGACGCTCAACCCGGTCCTGCGCGTCGATACGCAGATGATCGAGGCCATTCTCGCCCATGAAAACGTAAGCCGCCAAACCGCCTGGGAAAGAAGCCGTGATGCGCTTGGTTTGGTTGGCATCCCATCGCCGGAAGAGCGATTGCAAGCCTATCCGCATCAGCTTTCCGGTGGGATGCGGCAGCGCGTGGCGATTGCGACAGCCTTCTTGAACCAGCCGGACCTCATTATTGCCGACGAGCCGACGACAGCGCTCGACGTGACAATTCAGGCGCAGATCATCCACGAGGCACAGAAGCTGACGAAACGCACGGGAACCGCGATGATCTGGATCACGCATGACCTTGCCGTTGTGGCAGGGCTCGCGGACCGGATTTCGGTGATGTACGCAGGACGGATCGTTGAGCAAGGCGGTATCGACGATGTTATCGACCGTCCGTTGCATCCCTATACGGTTGGGCTTCTTGGATCGGTTCCGACCGCAAACCGGCGTGGGCAGCGTTTGTTCCAGATCGAAGGAATGACGCCAAACATGCTCGCCCTGCCTGAAGGGTGCGCCTTTGGTCCACGCTGTCAGGCCCGGACGGCAGCTTGTTCCGAACACCCCCCGATAAAGGACGTTGATGGCCGCCGCCTTCGCTGTTTCCACCCGCAAAGCACCGAGGAGACGACGCTATGACTGAGCCGTTCGTTGAAATCCGAGGCGTTTCGAAGCGCTTCACCAAGCGTTTGGACGTAGCGGGGAAAATCGCGCAGCGACTTGGCGCAAACATCCGTGAAGAAACAGTCCATGCGGTGGATAATGTAAACCTGTCGATCCAAAAGGGCGAGGTTCTGGGATTGGTCGGCGAGTCTGGCTGCGGCAAGTCCACGCTGGGACGTGTTGTGGCCGGCATTCACGCCGCTAGCGATGGGCAGATGTTCTATGAAGGCAAAGATGTCATGACATTGAGCGGCGCCGATAAACGCGCGGCGACCCTCGCAATTCAGATGATTTTTCAGGACCCCTTTGCCAGCCTCAACCCGCGTATGCGTGTCGAAGATATCATCGGTGAAGCGCCGCGCATGCACGGGATTGTCAGCAAGGCGGAGAGTGCTGACTACGTAGACGACGTGATGCGTAAGGTCGGCCTCGACCCGTCGCTCAAGCGGCGCTACGCACATCAGTTTTCCGGCGGGCAAAGGCAGCGGATCGGGATCGCGCGTGCGCTCGCCGTGAAGCCGAAGTTCCTTGTTTGCGACGAGGCCATCGCTGCGCTGGACGTATCGATCCAGGCGCAGGTTATCAACCTGTTCATGGACCTGCGCGAGGAACTGGGTCTGACATATTTGTTTATCAGCCATGACCTGAGCGTCGTCGAACACATCGCCGACCGCGTGGCGATCATGTATCTGGGCCGCATAGTCGAGAGTGCCTCGACTGAGGACATTTTTTCTGACCCACGCCATCCCTACACAAAAGCGTTGCTTGCAGAGGCTCCACGCCTTGATCAGCGGCGCCGCGAGTTTGCGCCGATCGAGGGTGAAATTCCGTCGCCGCTCGATCCGCCGCCGGGATGTACCTTTCATCCACGTTGCCCGGTGGCGACAGCTGAGTGTCGCACCACCGTTCCTGAACTGAAAGCCGGGCGCGGCGGGCGCGAAACAGCCTGCCTGCTGGAACACGCAGAAACCGTTTGAACGAGAAGCTGGAGAGCCCCTTGAAAAACGCCGATCCGATCTGGGACCACGTTGACCGCCATCGTGATGATTTTATCGCATTGTCTGATCGCGTCTTTGACACGCCCGAAACGCTTTACACCGAGTACAAGTCCGTCGCTGAGCATGTGCAGATGTTACGCGCTCAGGGGTTCAAGATAACAGAGAATGCAGCTGGCATTCCTACGGCCGTGATTGGCGAAGCGGGAGACGAGGGTCCGGTGATCGCCATCCTCGGCGAGTTCGATGCGCTGCCATATCTGAGCCAAGCGCCAGGTGTGGCTGAACATCAGCCACTTGAAGAGGGCGGCAACGGGCATGGGTGTGGTCACAATCTGCTGGGCGCCGCCGCACTCTTGGCCGCGACGGCGGTGAAAGACTGGCTGGCCGAAAACGGCATCAAGGGCCGTGTGCGGTACTATGGCTGCCCCGCTGAAGAAGGGGGCGCGGCCAAGACTTACATGGTGCGCGAAGGACTGTTCGATGATGTCGACGCGGCCATCTCGTGGCATCCAGCGACCTTCACAGGCGTGAATGAGGCCAGATCGCTCGCGAACACCCGGATCGACTTCACTTTTCATGGAAAAGCTGCCCATGCCGCTGGCGCACCGGAATTGGGTAGGTCGGCGCTTGATGCGGTTGAACTGATGAATATCGGTGTAAATTACCTGCGCGAGCACATGCCCGACAGCGCCCGGGTGCACTACGCCTATCTCGATGCGGGTGGCGTTGCACCGAACGTGGTGCAGGCCAAGGCCACGGTGCGCCAGCTCGTCCGCGCCAGTTCGCTACCCGACCTCGCCGATCTGGTTACGCGTGTCAGAAAGATTGCAGATGGTGCGGCGCTGATGACCGGAACGCAGGTCACAAGTCAGGTCTTTTCCGGCGTTTCAAACCTGCTTGGAAACCGTCCTTTGGAAGAAACCATGCAGCATGAGCTAGAGAAACTCGGACCCGTCGCCTTTGACGAGTCAGACCTCAGCTTTGCCCGTGAGATTCAGACTACGTTGACCAAGGCTGACATCAACACGACCTTCAAGCGGATCGGAGCCAAGCCCAAAAAGGATCTCGCACTCTGCGACTTCATCGCACCTCTTGATCGCCACAGCGATGGTGGCGAAGGCTCAACAGATGTAGGGGATGTGAGTTGGGCAGTTCCGACAGTTCAGGCACGAGTTGCCACCTGTGCCATAGGAACGCCGTTTCATACGTGGCAAACAGTTGCTCAAGGCAAGGCACCCGCGGCTCACAAAGGCATGGTCTACGCGGCAAAAGCAATGGCCGCGACTGTGTGTCGACTGGTTGAGGATCCCTCACGCATTGAAGCTGCACGCGCGACGCATCAAGACCATCTGGGCGAAACACCGTACACATGTCCGATCCCTGCAGACGTGCGCCCACCTGTCTGAGGGAAAGTGACCATGACCCGCGCTGCTGCTATAGACAACGCCGCCGAATATTTTGACAGCGGTCGATTTGCAACCGATCTTAGCGAACTGGTTGCCCATGAGACAGAGAGCCAGACACCAGAGAAAGCCACGGAACTTCCGCGCTATCTTGAAGAAGCCCTCGTTCCGCGCCTGCGCAGTCTTGGGTTCTCCTGTGCAATCCACCCGAACCCTGTGCCGGATGCAGGTCCGATCCTTGTCGCTGAACGCATCGAGGACGACACAGGCCCAACGATCCTGTCCTATGGGCATGGCGACGTGATCCGCGCCCAAACCGATCAGTGGCGCAACGGGCTTTACCCGTTTCGTCTTGTGGATGAGGGCGATTGCCTCTTCGGACGCGGTACCGCTGACAACAAGGGACAACACCTCATCAACTTGGCTGCGTTGAGCTCCGTCATCGACGCTCGTGGATCACTCGGCTTCAACATTCGAATCCTTATTGAAATGGGTGAGGAGATGGGGTCGCCGGGGCTGTCGGAGTTTTGCGCCACGCACAAAGAAAACCTTGCCGCGGATGTCCTGATCGCATCGGACGGACCACGCCTTCAGTCAGACACGCCGACGATGTTCATGGGTGCACGGGGCGGCAATTCGTTCGACCTCATCGTTGACCTTCGAGACGGCGCGCATCATTCCGGTAACTGGGGCGGTTTGCTTGCCGACCCCGCGATGATCCTTGCGCAAGCCCTCTCGACGATCACCGATGTGAGGGGCCAAATCCAAATACCAGAGTGGCGGCCGACCAGCCTAACCGAAGACATCCGGCATACCCTGCGCAATTTGCCGGTAGGCGGAGATGGCGGTCCGAAGATTGACGAAGACTGGGGCGAAGAAAGTCTGACACCGGCCGAACGGGTCTTTGGCTGGAACAGCTTTGCGATCCTCGCAATGAAAAGCGGTGTCCCCGAAGAGCCGGTTAACGCGATCTCGGGATATGCCAAGGCCGCCTGTCAGCTCCGCTTCGTTGTTGGCACCGATCAAGCCGGTATCCTGTCGGCCCTTCGTCGCCACCTTGATGCAAGAGGATTTCAGATCGTTAAGATCAAACCTCACGACCGCGGATTTTTCGATGCGACGCGGACATCGCCGGAGCATCCTTGGGTGTCGTTTGTCGCGCGTTCGCTGGAAGAAACGTCTGGAAAGCGGCCACATATTCTGCCAAATCTCGCCGGTTCCCTGCCCAATGAGGTCTTTTCCGATGTGCTCGGCCTCCCAACGATTTGGGTGCCTCATTCCTATCGTGGCTGTTCACAGCACGCGCCAAACGAACACGTGTTGAAGTCGGTGTCGCGTGATGCATTGCGGGCAATGGCCGGTCTTTTCTGGGATATTGGTGACCTTGCCAGGCCACTCTGACCGCGCGCCACAAAGGCTTTCATCCATACCTGGATCGGGCGGGTATCGCACTCCCGACTTTAACTGACCACTATGCGGACAAAACCGACTTTTGTAGCCACGACTATTGCTCATACTGAAAGTGCTTGCATCCGCAGCGGTAGATTTTTCGGTTGAGCAATGATTTCCGGTATGCGGCCATTCTGCTGGGCTAATCCAGCCCGAGTTCAAGCTATCCTTTCGGTGTAATCAGCGTTGAAAATTGAACGCCAGCGAAGCGGGCTCCCAAAAAGAGAAAACGAAATTCCGTTTTTGAATTTTTGTAACTTGCACGATTAGCAAAAACGACATCGGGTCGCTGGCAGGAAAGATAAAATGAGGAAACAGGTTTGACTAGTTCCCAGTCCATTGAGCACTTCTCATGCACGAACGTCGAATACCAGAATGGCTTCGCCATGCGCCAGCACCCAGCGTGCGGGGATTCGCCATTCTGGCGGGAACGGAGGCGATTGCCAGGGGTATTTTGATCTCTGTCTTTCCGGTAGCGATGTACAACGCGCTGAAGGATGCGCGATTTGTATCCGAAATTTATTTCGCCATTGGCGCGGTATCACTCTTGATCGGTCTTCTGGTTCCCTACCTGATCCGGTTTGTCCCACGGAGATGGGTCTATGTGTTCGGCACTCTTTCGTACGTCGCGGGTGCGGTTGTGACGACCGTTGCGACCCCTGCTGCCGTTATTGCGGGGCTCGCACTCACAACTTTCGCCGTTGTGACGACATTTGTGTGCTTCAACGCCTATGTACTCGACCATGTTGCCAGGATTGAACTGGGACGTTTTGAGACATCGCGGCTTTTTTACAGCGCGCTGGGTTGGACGGCTGGGCCTGCACTTGGCGCGATATTGTACGAATGGTGGCGACCTGCGCCGTTCCTGATTGCAGCCGGTGCGGCGATTGTCATGCTGCTCATCTTTCTTGTTATGCGCCTCGGAAACGGCAGGCTCATCACCAGAAGCCAAAGCGCTCCCGCAAATCCGTTCGCCTATTTCGGGAGGTTTTTTGCGCAACCGCGATTGGTTGCCGGATGGGTATTCGCAGTCGTTCGTTCCTGTGGGTGGTGGATTTATGTCGTATACCTGCCCATCTATGCGGTTCAGAACGGGCTAGGCAGCCAGCTTGGAGGGATTGCTTTATCGATTTCCAATGCCGCCCTGTTTTGCACTCCACTGATGCTTCGTTTCATGCAGCGCAGTTCGGTACGCGCAGCAGTCAGAACCGGATTCCTCATGTCCGGGCTGCTGTTTCTTTTTGCTGGATTTCCATTCGGAATCCCTGAAGTCACAATCGCATTCTTAATGATGGGCTCGATTTTCCTGATCTTGCTCGATGTTTCCGCTGGTTTGCCGTTCCTTCTCGCAGTCAAACCTTCCGAACGAACTGAGATGTCAGCAATATACTCGAGCTTTCGCGACGTTTCGGGTATTATTACACCTGGTGCCGCCTGGCTGGTTCTTCTCGCTGCACCGCTCTCTGGCGTGTTCGCTGCGGGTGGCGCAGGTTTGCTTTGGACGTGGGTTCTGGCTCGTAAGCTGCACCCCGGTTGGGCCAGACACGCATATCTGTCGAAAGTACTTCAAAGGAAGCAGGCAAAGTTGCTTCTGATATGGTGAGCCTGCCAAACTTAGTCCATGAGAAATCAGTCGCCAGTCGCTTACCGACTGATACATAATAGAAGCCAGCCATTGAGTGACCAAAGCAACTCAGGCGTCAGTACCGTGCAGCTTCTAGGATTTAGTAGAGACGTTGGACTACAAGAAATGCCATTTCAGCGAATGTGTTAAAGGCAAGCTTAACTCTTTCGACTCTGTTTCCTACACGAAAGGAACCGTTAGCCTTGTAGTCTCGGACTCTTAATCAAACGAGTACGGAAATCATCACCGAAACGTCGGGCCATGCGCCCAGACCGTCAACGAATACCGATCACCATTCTCAACCGGTGTCACCTGATGCAACAAGAAGCTGGGAAAGATGGTCGCGCTGCCCTGATGTCGGCTGGCCGTTACAGCATAAGCGCCCGGCATTATCTCCAAGTCTCCGCCGTCGTACATTCCGGGTTTGCTGAGTTGAACCACCAGCGACAGCTTTCTTTTTCGGGCAACAGGCCCGTCGCCGATATCGGAATGCCACGCAAAATGACCACCATCTGATGCTTTATAGCAGGCAATCTGCGGACTTTCGGCGAACTCGCTCAGATCAAAGCCAAACTTGTCGGTGTTGGAGCGACGGACAACATTGATCAGGCGTGACATCACCCAATCAGAGCCTTCGACGTCGTCCAGCCAGGTCACATCCGCTCTGCGCAGATTATGATCCTTGTTTTGCCCGACAAGCAGAGCCTCGTTCGCCGGGGCTTTTTGTGATGCAGCAACAATCTGCTCACATTCCCGCGCGGTAAATGCACCGGGAATCGAATGAACTTCCAGCATTCTGTACACCATTTTTGATTGGAACTGGATTTTGCCAAAACGCACAGATGGCGCTACGCTGTTTTCGAGCTAAGAGGCTGAAAGCGACGTAATTTTTCTACAATCTCAATTGTTTTGGGTCCAGGAATCCGGATTTGGAATTCACCCTAGACGTTCTCGGATCCCAAACGGTATACGATGTGCGGCTATCGCCTGCTATTGGACCTTTCAGCGAGTTGCCGAGGTTTATTCCACGCTGGCTTAAGGTCATTGCGATGGCGCGTACCGTGATGGTCGCCCGGGAGAAAAGCGGACATTCGGCTGTTCCGCAGCATAAGACAGATTGGGCTCGGAGCAACCGTTCGCCGCAACCCTTAAACACGACTACTTCGCGGACAACCTTGCCATCCGCTTCATTTTTCTCATTGTCTGCTAGTGGCGTACGACCGACATCTACGCTTTCCCCGAAAAAGGGGATGGTTCTTCTGCTGCCATTTGGTGCAAAGAAGGACGTCTTCGCTCCTACTGACGGATTTGCAACGTGTTGAAGCTCATCAAGAATGCGCGCCTCTATTCACCTGAACCTGTTGGTTTGGGCCATATTCTCACTGCGGGTGAACGCATCATTTACCTCGGCAGCAATAAACCCGAATTGCCTGTACAGCTTCAGGCAGAGATCATTGACGTCGAAGGCGCAGCGGTTGTTCCGGGTTTTATTGATGGGCATGCGCATATAACTGGCGGTGGCGGTGAAACCGGACCAGCCAGTCGGGTGCCGCCGCTTGTCCTGTCCTCTTTCACGCGTGCCGGTGTCACTTCAGTCGTTGGAGTATTGGGCACGGACGATCTGACCCGCAACACGCAGACGCTGGTGCAACAGGCCTATGGGTTGCGCGAAGAAGGACTTTCAGCCTGGTGTCACACCGGTGGCTATCACGTCCCACTGACCACCCTCACCGGTTCAGCCCGTGGAGACATTGTGTTCCTTGATCCGGTCATCGGTGTTGGGGAACTGGCGATCAGTGATCACCGGTCGAGCCAACCGACATTGGACGAGTTTCTGCGGATCGCAAGCGAAGCGCATGTCGCAGGCCTGATGACTGGCAAGGCGGGGATTGTGCATTGCCATATGGGAGATGGCGAGCGAGGGCTGTCAATGTTGGAACAAGCTATCGCGACCTGCGAAATCCCCGCACGCGTCTTCAATCCAACCCATGTCAATCGCAACAAACCACTCTTCGAACAGGCCGTGGCGCTAGCACGGCACGGATGTTACATCGACGCTACCGCATTCCCCTGCGGACATGTCGAGCCGGGCATCTCTGCTACTGAGGCCTACATTCAGTTTCGCGATTTGGGCGGTCACGCCGACCGGTTCACCATCAGCTCTGACGGTGGTGGCTGCCTGCCCGCCTTTGACCATGAAGGCAATCTGACACGGTTTGGTGTGGGTTTGTCGGACACTTTGCCGGACACGCTGCGCGAACTCACCAACAAAGGAGTACCAATGCCCGAAGCTCTGGCTCCGCTGACCTCAAATGTCGCCGACCTGCTGAAGCTGCACCAAAAAGGTCGTCTGAACGTGGGTATGGACGCTGATTTGGTCGTTCTTGACGAAAACACTGCCGTGCGGCATGTGATGGCCCGGGGGGAATGGCATGTACGCGACGGCCAGATAGCCCGACGCGGCATGTATGAACAGGTTTGAGCGTCCGCGCGGTCCCCGGCGGCTGCCCGCTATAGCACCGGAAGGTAGTTAAGATATGTGCCCTGCACCCGTTGATGCAGAAACCCCGCGCGGGTTCATCATTCCGATCGGCGGCGGTGAAGACCGCGTCAAGGAAATGCAGATTCACCGAAAGTTCGTAGAACTGTCCGGCGGTGCCGACGCTGATATCATCGTAATCCCAACAGCCTCGATGCTGGAAGAAACCGGACCGGACTATAACCGCATCTTTTCCGAGCTTGGTGCAGGCAAGGTTGAATTCCTGCCTATCTCGCGCCGCGCCGATTGCGACAACCCGGATTACGCGGGGATGCTGGATCGTGCTACCGGAATTTTTATGACCGGTGGGAACCAGTTGCGCCTGTCAGCGATTCTTGGAGGCACGCTGGTCGCCCAGAAAATCCGGCGCCGAAACGCGGCAGGGGTGCCGGTTGCAGGAACATCGGCCGGTGCTTCGATCATGTCCGAGCATATGGTAGCAGGTGGCAGCAGCAACTCTGGTCCAGCCGAAGGTAACATCACGCTGGCTCCCGGTATGGGTCTGACCAACGCCGTCATCATTGATCAGCACTTCACCCAACGCAACCGCCTGGGTCGATTGCTAACCGCTTCATCTTTTAACCCTTTTCTAATCGGATTGGGCGTTGACGAAGACACGGCGGCCTTCATTGGGCCCGATAACGTCTTTGAAGTAATCGGCAGCGGAACGGTTACCGTGGTGGATGCCAGCCATTTGACCCATTCTTCGATGTGGGATGCCCGTCGCGGCGAAGCACTCAGCCTTCTTGGACTTCGGCTTGACGTTCTGGGTGAAGGGTGCCGTTATGATCTGACGGCTCGCCAGGCTTTTCCGCCGGATGAGCATATGGCGTTCTGCACATTGCCGGATCTGTCCGAGGATGAGGCCGCCAGCGGGGGGAAACAATAAGCTAACCAACGGGGAGCCTCATGAAAATAATCTCGACCAATGTCTTTGTCGGCCCGAATGTCTGGGCAAGTTTTCCGGTCATTCGCCACGTCATTGATCTGGGCGTTCTGGAAGATTGGCCTTCGGCCAAAATTGGTTCCGAGTTTATTGATGCATTGACCCAGGCCCTTCCCGGTCTGGCGGAACATGGCTGTTCCTACCGCGAACCCGGTGGTTTCATCCGCCGATTGCGCGAAGATGAAGGCACTTGGCTTGGTCATGTTTTGGAACATTGTGCCATCGAAGTGCAGAACGTGGCCGGTTCGGATGTAACCTTTGGCCGCACGCGCGGCACAGGCGAACCCGGCCAATACAACATGGTTTACGAATATCGCCAGCGCGATGTTGGTTTGGACGCAGGCAAGCTGGCAATGCGGCTGCTGATGCATCTATTGCCGCAATCCCTCAAGGAACAGGTGGACTACGACTTCGACCCGGAATTCAACTGGGATGACGAGTTGCGTAGCTTTGTGCTGCGAGCGCAGCGCAAGGAGTTTGGTCCCTCTACCGGCTCATTGGTTAAGGCCGCGCAAGAGCGTGACATCCCTTGGATCAGGCTGAATTCTGGGTCACTGGTTCAGTTCGGGCACGGCAAATACCAGAAACGCATTCAGGCAACCATAACCTCTGAGACCAAGCATATCTCGGTCGAGATTTCCTGCGACAAGGAAGACACCCACAATCTGCTGAACGATCTGGGCCTGCCTGTGCCGCAGCAACGCATGGTTTATTCCGCGCGTGAAGCCGTGCGCGCCGCCGCACGGATCGGGCACCCGGTGGTGGTCAAACCGCTCGATGCCAATCATGGGCGTGGTGTTTCGATCAACCTGAACTCGGATGAAGAGGTCGAGGCAGGCTTTGCCGAAGCCAAGGAACATTCCCGCAGCCGCGCCATTCTGGTGGAAAGCTTCATCACCGGGTTCGATCACCGGATGCTGGTGGTGAACAACAAGCTGGTCGCTGTAGCCAAGCGCGTGCCGGGCCATGTGGTAGGCGATGGCACGCACACGATTTCCGAACTGGTTGACATCGTGAACCAGGACCCGCGCCGTGGCATCGGGCACGAAAAAGTGTTGACCATGCTTGAGATTGACAATCAAGCCAACCGCCTGATGGAGAATGCGGGCGTTAACGAAGAGACCGTTTTGCCGGATGGCGAAGTTTTCTATCTCCGTTCGACGGCGAACCTGTCGACTGGCGGCACGGCCATTGATCTGACGGATGTGGTGCACCCTGACAACCGTGACATGGCCGAGCGTGCCATCATGGCCGTCGGGCTGGATGTGGGCGGCGTCGATTTCCTGATCGACGACATCACCAAATCCTACAAGGATATCGGCGGCGCGATTGTCGAGGTGAACGCCGCCCCTGGTTTCCGGATGCACGTGGCACCGTCCGAAGGTCAGCCGCGCGACGTGGCGGGCAAAGTGATCGACATGCTGTTTCCGGCCACGGAGGAAACCCGCATTCCCATCGCGGCAATCACCGGAACCAACGGCAAGACGACCACTTCAAGGATGTTGGGGCACATCATGAAAACCAGCGGCAAGACCGTTGGCATGACCTCGACCGATGGTGTCTATGTGGACGGCAAGCTGAGCGTCAAGGGCGACATGACCGGGCCTAAGTCGGCACAGATCGTGCTGCGTGATCCTGCGGTCGATTTCGCCGTGATGGAAACCGCACGCGGCGGACTTGTGCGCTCGGGTCTGGGCTATCAGCGCTCGAACGTAGCGGCCTGCCTGAACGTCTCGGCAGATCATCTGGGTCTTGGCGGCATCAACACGGTTGAGGAACTGGCCGTTGTCAAACGCGTGGTGGTGGAAAGCGCCACCGACACCGCAGTTCTGAATGCCGATGACATCAACTGTTTGAAAATGGCCGACTATGCCGGTGCGGATCAGATCTTTTATGTCACCACCAATCCGGGGCACAGCCTGGTCAAGGAACATATCAAGGCAGGCGGCAAGGCAATTGTGCTTGAAAAGGGCATGAATGGTGACATGCTGACCATTTATGACAACGGTCTTCATATCCCGGTGCTGTGGTCGCATCTGATCCCAGCGGCATTGGAAGGCAAGGCCATTTTCAACGTCCAGAACGCGATGTTCGCCGCCGCGATGGCCTATAGTTTCGGAGTGGATCTGGACAATATCCGCCATGGGCTGCGCACCTTCGACACCAGCTATTTCCAGGCACCCGGGCGGATGAATGTCTATGACGAGCATCCCTTCAAGGTGATCCTCGACTATGGCCACAACCCTGCCGCGCTCAAGGCGATGGCGGCTCTGGCCGATCAGTTGGAGGTCAAGGGCCGAAGGCTGTGCGTTGTTGCGATGCCCGGCGACCGGCGCGATGAGGATATCATCGACGGGGCCGCCGCATTGGCCGGGCATTTTGATCATTTCATCTGCAAGGCAGATGACCGCCGCCGGGGCCGTGGACACGACGAAGTACCGCAAATGATGCGGCAGGCCCTGATCGACAACGGCGTCGATGATGCCGCGATCACGATCATCCCGGATGAGGTCGAAGCGGTGACTGCAGCGTTGGAACAGGCCGCACCGGGCGATCTGCTGGTGATTTTCGGTGATGACACAACGCGCTGCTGGAAGCAGATCATCTATTTCAACTCCGATAGCGAAGCGCCGGTCACAGAGGCTGCGCCGGTGGCAAGCCCCATCGACACCTCGTTCGAGGACATGTTCGAAAGCGACCAGAACCTGATCCGGGATGCGCGCGGCGTGCGCCTGGCCCGCGACATCAGCGAAGACGCGGATTAAGCGGGGGTACCGGAATGGACCGGATCGAAGAGCTTGAAAACGCGCTGACAATTGAAAGCGCGTACGCCGATCATATCCGGGTAGACGATGCCCGACGCTTGACCGGGCCGGGACTGTTGTGGAACCGCCCCGGCGCGGTGATGGATGTGTTTTTCACCGATACCGGCACCGCGCAGGTCACTGCTTTGTGGGAAAAACACGCGCGCCGCGTGCTGGACGCACTTGGCTGGCAGGATCAGGACGTAACCCACCGCAGTTTCACCGGTGGCGTCAATCTGGCGATTTCAGCACCGATGGATCAGCTCTATTCCGCTATCTTCGCGGTGCAAACCGTCTGGCATTTCTGTGCTGCCGAACTGTTGGCATCCGAGCCCGGCGATTTCGATCAGATGGTTGCGGATGTCAAAAGCGTTATGGAGAAGGAAGCCAATCCCGCGCTGATCGCCCTGATTGCGGCAGCAGAAGCGCATGGTGTGGATATCCTGTGCGATGATGACGAAGTGTCGATCGGGCACGGTACTGGCAGTCAGACCTGGCCGGTCGATGCGCTGCCTACCCCCGATGACTTGGACTGGTCGGCTCTGCACAATATCCCGGTGGCCTTCATAACCGGAACCAACGGCAAAACAACCACAACCCGTTTACTTGAGGCGATCGCCCGCGCTTCGGGCAAGGTTGCCGGGCTGACCTCGACCGAATTTGTGCGGGTGGGAGACGACATTCTCGACCGTGGCGATTATTCCGGCCCCGGCGGCGGGCGAATGCTGTTGCGTGACAAAAGGCTGGAGGTCGCCTGTCTGGAAGTCGCGCGCGGAGGTATCCTGCGCCGGGGTCTGCCGACCCGCGCGGCAACGGCAGCGGCGGTCACCAATGTGGCAAACGACCATCTGGGGCAATACGGGGTCAACACGGTGCCAGAACTGGCTCAGGCCAAATTCGCCGTGCATCGCACGCTGGCCGAGGGTGGCGTGCTGGCACTGAATGCCGATGACTTGTATGTCCGCGCAGAAGCGGAAAATACATCCGCAAATATCTGGTGGTTCTCGCTGGATGCGCAGAACAACCTTGTCCGTCAGGCGCGTGATGCGGGCAAGTGCTGCGCCTATGTGCAGGAGGGAGATATCGTCTTTTTCGACGGTGCGGTCGAACAGGTAGTCATTGCAGTTTCCGATGTTCCGCTGACCATGGGCGGCGCTGCGAAATACAATATCCTGAACGCGCTGGCGGCCCTGTGCCTTGCCTTGGCTCTGGACTTGCCCGTTCAGGGGGCTCGGGATGGGTTGGCCGGGTTCAAACCCGACGCCAAGGACAACCCCGGACGCTGCAACGAGTTTAGTTACAATAATGCGCGTGTTTTTGTGGATTTTGCGCATAACCCGCACTCAATTTCGGCCGTTTGCGATGCGCTGTCAAGCCTACCGGCGAAACGGCGTTACATTATGCTCAGCCATGCTGGCGATCGGTCGGATCAGGATATTCGGGACGTTACCGCGACGGCGTTAAATTTCCAGCCCGACGTGGTCGTCGCAGCCGAACTGGAAGGGTATTTAAGAGGTCGCGAATTGGGAGAAATCCCGGACCTGATCAAAAAATCCGCCTTAGAACAGGGATATGACGCGCAACAAGTCCTGAGAGCATCTTCGCCCTCTCTAGCTGCCTCGATGATATTGGAAAAGCTGGAACCGGGTGATCTTGCCTTGCTGTTGGTCCTGTCCGAACGCGACGCCGTGCTCGCGATGCTCGACGGATAAACAGAGCCGGGTGCCGGTGTCACGCAGTTGTAGCTAGCACACGGCGATGTAAGCGCGCGCAAATGCAAACAGGCAGGGAAGTATGCACCAAAAATGTTGCACCTTCGACCTGAGACCGATCGGAGGCGGACTACGGTGCAGAACCCGCCAAGTGATCGTTGCGCAGTATCCGGTACTTTGGGCTCAGTGGAGACTTTGAGTGAATTCCACTCAACGACCGCAGTGCGGAAAATGCTGTCGTTCTGTGCGAAGCAGCAGGCCCTCGAAATTGACCCCGAGCCGACATCCATAAATTGACTCAATTGCTGCGGATGCAGCCCGCTTAGCCATCATGCGTTGCGATGGTGGTAATACTTCTTTTGCGAGCGACCACAAAGCTGACGAACTGGCGCGAACGTCGCACAGGAACCCATTTCTTCCGTAGAATTTGGTACAACGACTCAATCTGCTTATGATTGGCTTAAGCCGTTGAATTCGGAGGCGCATATGTTTCGACTAATTATAGTTACTCTGTCGCTGTTCATCTTTCCGTTTGAGAAGGCATTGGCGGAAATCATCCATCTTCACGCCAAACGTGGAAATATTGAGGGCGTTCTCGCGGAGCTAGAAAAGGGTGTGCCGCTCGAACTTCGCAGTACGAACATGACAAGTGCACCGGGCGTTACACCGCTTTTTGTTGCGGCAAAATTCGGCCATACTGAGTTGGTTGTACTTCTTCTTGAGCGAGGTGCCGATCCCACAATTTTTTTCTATCAGGGAAATGATATTTATACGGTTGGAACCGCTCTCCACCATGCGGCCGGGTATGGTCATATCGAAGTAGTAAAAGTGCTCATTGAGGCTGGGGCGGATCCAGCCAGCTATGAACCATATATCTCAACTCCTTTGCATCAGGCGCTGAGAGCGGGGCACATAGAAATCGCCGAGGTGCTCATCGAAGCGGGAGCGCCACAGCGAGTAGAGAGCCAACCGATTGCCGATAAGTTGCAAGGTGCCAATGTTTCAAATGGAGAGTTTCTAGCCAAGGGGTGCGAAGTCTGCCACGGCAAACCTTCGTCGACGGGGATAACAGGTGATAATGGGCCCAACTTTTGGGGAGTATTCGAACGACCCACTGCGTCCGATCCCGAGTTTTCTTATTCAAGTTATTTGCGCGAATTAGGTTTGGTGTGGGATGCAGATACACTGAATAGCTATCTCGCTAGCCCATATCAGTTTTTACCCGGGACGACCAAAGTGATGCTCGGAATTGAAAATGAAAAAGATCGCGTGGATATCATTGCATATCTCGCAACATTGAAAGATTGAGCTGAATTCGGATGGCGACCAGTTTGTCCCGCTTTGCTGGGAGATGACAAAGTGTAGCGAACGTCTGCATTTCTGAAGGTTTTTCGATGCGGGCCGAGGTGCAACTTTGCCGTCAGGAGCTTTCGGCGGCCCGCGTTGACAAACCTCGGAAGGAGGAAGCCGCGGTGGTTGGGATCATGCTATGGGGAAAGAGCGCAGACGGATGAGGCTGACTTTGCCACAGACGCGCAGCTGACGGTGTTTGATGCGCCAGCTGCGGTCATTTTCTGCCACCTTGGTCGCGGGCATTTTGCCGATTGAGCCCATGTGCTGTGAGTCACAGCATTCATTCTGAGTGATGACCGCAAGTGGATTTGACCGATCAGCCAAAGACGAACGGAGCATATCGAAGTGTGTGGTCAAGCATCGGATCATGCGGCCTGCTCCCGTGGTGGCGCACGCGACATCGGTGTCTGACCACGCCGGAAGATCTCGATGATGCGCATTGGACCGCCGCAGCAGGGGCATGGCTCGCGCAAAGTGAGCGGGGTGACCTCGGACTCCTGCTCTGGCTCGGTGATTTCGTCGGTGCGTTGAACACCAAGCAACGTCCGGATCTTCTTGATGTTCGTCTTGCGCGCTGAACTGGCCAGCAGGCCGTAGTGGCGGATGCGGTGGAACCCGTCAGGCAGAACGTGGATCAGGAAGCGGCGGATGAACTCGGGTGTAGCCAAGCGCATGACCTTTTGGCGGTCACCACATTTGATCCGGTAATCCTTCCAGCGGAAAGCTACGGTCTCGGCATCCATACTGACCAGTCGATGGTTCGAGATTGCAACCCGATGAGTATAGCGGCTGAGATAGGCCAGAACTGCTTCAGGGCCACCCAAGGGCGGTTTGGCGTAGACCACCCATTCGGACCTGCGGAACGGGGCAATCCAATTGGTGAAGGCAGCAGCATCCGCCAGTCCTGCGCGGTCACCGAAGAACACAAGGGCCCCCGCTCGATGCAACTCCATCAGCCCTTTCAGGAACAGGCGTCTAAACAGCAGTGCCAGCACCCGAACATGCAGGAAGAACCCGGGCTTGCAGGCCACCCATTTGGTGCCGTCCGGTGACAAGCCGCCACCTGGGACGATCATGTGGATGTGCGGATGGTGCGTCAGCGCGGATCCCCAGGTGTGAAGAACGCTGGTCATGCCGACCTTCGCCCCCAGTCGCTTTGGATCGGCTGCGATGGTCATCACCGTTTGCGCTGATGCGCGGAACAGCAGGCCGTAGACCGCCTTCTGGTTCCAAAAGGCGATGCGTGCAATCTCGGCGGGCATCGTGAAGACGACGTGGAAGTATTCGACGGGCAGCAGGTCTTCAGCACGCGCCTCCATCCAGTCTCGCGCGGCGGGGCCCTGGCACTTCGGACAATGCCGGTTCTTACAAGAGTTATAGGCGATGTGGTGGTGGCCGCATTTGGCGCATCCCGCCACATGCCCGCCAAGCGCTTCGGTTCGGCAAGCCTCAATCGCCGACATCACCTTCAGTTGACCGAAGCTGACATGCCCGGCATTGGCCTGCCGATACGCAGGCCCATAGTTCCGAAAGATATCTGCGATCTCCAGCCGTGGGCGCGGCATCCACCCGCGCCGCTACTCCAGTCCTCGCCTGACGGTGTGATCCTGCAGTTTCTCCAACATCTCATAGGGACTGACGGTGCCGCGAATGGTTTTGGTCGCGACATGCGTATAGCGCGCCGTCGTGCTGAGCTTGGAATGTCCCAAAAGCACCTGGATCACTCGAACATCCGTTCCGGCCTCGAGCAGGTGCGTTGCAAAGCTGTGGCGCAGGGTATGCAGCGTAGCGGGTTTGTTGATACCGGCCATGTGTTTGGCCGACGTGAACGCACGGTTCAGCTGACGCGGTGACAAAGCCATGATCTTGGGTTTGCCCGGAAACAACCATCCCTCAGGCCGCGCTTCCCGCCAATAGTCGCGGAGCAAATCAAGCAATGCAGGCGACAACATGGCCTTGCGGTCCTTGTCATTCTTACCTTCATCCACATGGATCAACATCCGGTCGCTGTCGATGTCCGAGACCTTGAGATTGCAGACCTCGGATGCCCTCAGCCCAGCACCATAGCTGATGCCTAAAGCCGCACGATATTTGAGCCCCGGCCCTGGAACCGCCGCCAGCAGATCGCCCACTTCTTCGACACTCAAAACAACGGGCAACTTCTTCGGCTTGCGCCGGAACTGCATGTATCGCTTCATCTCCTCACGACCGCAGGTCATGCCGAAGAAGAACCGCAAAGACACGATCCTGGCATTGAACACGCCGGTCGAGACCCCGGTGTCGGTCATGTGAAGCTGATACGCGCGCAGCTCGTCCGGCGTTGCTGTGTCAGGGGACCGCCCGATGAACTCGGCAAAATACCTGACCGCCCGGATATGAGCCTGCTGGGTCTTCGGCGACATGCCACGAATGCGCATGTCCTCGATCATCCGCTCACGCAGCGGGGTCGTCTTCTTTTCCTTCATTGGAATCTCCTGTCGTCAAATTGAGAAACCTCAATCGTCAGACAGGTCCGCCAAATCCCAAAACGGCCGGATCAGCGCTCAACGCTGGCCAAAGGCGCCATTGCCGCGATAGCGGCTTCGTCCTTTCACCCACTCCGAAAATTGTTTGCCATGAAGCATCGGTCACATTGGGCTCGTTGTCGCCTTTCGTTACTTTTGACATTAATGACAGGTGGCAGCCCAAAGCGGACCTTTAATATCCAACTTTGCAATTCAAGTGTTGCGAGCAATGCGGGTCATAAGGGCATTGCAAGCTGAACGTTTTTGCTGAGCCCCGATATCATGATCGACTGCCTATTAGTTCTATTTTCTTGCCTCTTTTGCTCGTCGTCCATGACCTTTTCGACCACGCGGTCCCGCAAAGCATAGCATTTCAAAAAGTGACGCAAAGGGTATCGTCCAGTAGGGCATAGTCTTTCTCCATAACAAAGGTCGACGATGCTCACGCTGCCCGAGCCCGTGGCCGAAACCCACGGACCACAACCGTAGAAACCTGTAAGAAACCCGTAAGAAGCTTGGGCAAAGCGAAGACTTTTGGCATGCTGGTGCTGTTGAACCCAGCAGTTACCAATACCAAAATGAAAAATTGGACGTCTCTTTTTGCTCAGAAACTACGTTCCCATCGAATTGGCAGCGGTCGCCATGGCCGTATGACGCAAGAGGAACTGGCGATGATACTCAACGTAAGTGTTGACGCCATTAGCAAATATGAGCGGTCGCTGTCGTATATTCGTGGTGATCTTGAGTACCAACTGCAAGAAAAGCTCGGTTGGAGCTTAGAGGATGTGGTTGCTTGCCGAGCGGATTGGGAGGCCGGGCGACCACAACATTCAGGGTCTGCCTATCGTTTGTTAAACAATCAGGAAGTGCTTAACGAATTCGGTGGCTCCTCATCTGCGGTAACACAATCTGTGGCATGCATGGAGGTGGACCATGGAGATCGCTTACCCAGTGGGTTTTCAGCCGCTGATACGGTATGGCGTGACATACAAAAATCGGGCCTTTTGTCTGGACCCTATGTAATGCTTGGGTCGAAAATCGTTGGACACGTTGGCTTGATATTTCCAAAGTCTGATCCCGAAAAACGTTTCTTTGAACTGCTGTTCGATGAAGCGGAGCTTACACCGGATCATCTGAAACGTCCTTTGCTACCAGGGGACTACTTCGCATATTGCCCAGCGATTTATGTTGCGCGTGGACATGAGAATGCAACTCGCTTGCTCCTCTCAGGTTTTGTTTCAGAGCTGGAAGAGCTTCTCGAAAGAGAGATCTTTATTCGTGAGATTGGGGCAATCTCAGTGAACAGTCTTGGCAGGCAATTGTGTGAGGATCTTGGCCTCAAGTTTCTTGGAGCTCACCAGAGATACACTGGTTTCGGGGTCTGGACTTTGCATTGCTCGGATGTAGCCAATTCAATTGTTGGGCGTCGAAGTGCCAAACTTCGAGATGCTTACCTAAACACACTCCCACCAAGTTGACGCTGAAAGTTTCCAGTTCCGCTTCGGGCTGAGATGCTCAACCAAACGAACTAGCGGTATTGCGAAGTGTCCGAACGACTTGGCCAGGAAGCTCACTTTCGTCATCTTGGGCGAAAAAAGCATATGCTGCGAAGGCAATACACCTTGACGAGGCCTACAGTGTTGCGAGGTCAGGGTGGCGATAGGCCTCTGGATACGACATTGGCTTGAAAGGCCCATTGGGCACAACGCTATTCCAACTGCGTCCGAAATAACCCTGGCGGCAGTGTACAAGAGAACCTGCCTCGGCAATTCCGGGCAACGCGTATACACGGCACAGCCACCGCCACAAGTATGGGTAATCTAGAATTCTCGCACCATTAAGCTTCATTCTCACATAGTAGACGGGATCGTGGCGATAGAGAGTTGGAAACAGGCGAAGATCTACTTCTGAAAAGTGTTTGCCTGTCAAATAGGGCCTACCATCTGAGAGATGCTCCTCCAAATATTCGAGTGTCTCAAAATAGGCGTCAAAGGCTGTTTCATAGATCCTTTGATCAGACGAAAACCCGGCCTTGTAGGCACCATTGTTAATCGCAGTATAAATCCGTTCGTTCAGGTCGTGAATTTCGTGACGCGGCACTTCGTCTGGGTAAAGCCTAACGCGTTCAGCTGCCGGGATTGTGCTGCCAAGTGAATCCGCTGCAGCGTCCAGCATTCGGACAATTTCAGCGCTTTCGTTGTTAACAATGCGCCCTTGTATCTTGTCATACAGGATTGGAAGGGATTGCTCTTCAGAGCCTTCGGCACGATAGATCTCTTTGGCAAGGCGAAATCCTGTGCCGGTGCCGGTCTCGCTCGTGCATTCTGGCAAAGTCTCACCTGTGAGAGATGCAATCCGATCAGGTGCAAACTCCCATAGGTTTGGCGCCTCCGGATCGTCGTCACCGGTGCGGTTTGGAAATGCAACGTCCATCGTGATGCTGTTTTGAAGGCCCAACACATTTCGCGCCAGCGTCACTCTGTGACACCACGGGCAATTCAGTGCTACGAACAGGTGATAGCGATCAGGTTCTGCCGGAAACACTGGATCGCCAATGGCGTGGCGAAAGCCGCTAACGCCGCGCACGAATTCACCCCGTGCGCGGCGCTTATTGATATCGGTCTGGTCTTCTTCGGTAGATGTGTCCGTCATGACTTCAGCATCATCCTCTGAGCCGGTGATGCAAGACGATTGGCACGGCCAATTCCTCTTCATCGCTGAGATGCCGTTTCAGGAACGCTTCAATCGTATCGCTCGTCGCATGAAGCTGTCCGGCTTCGTCGTAAGCTTGCGCCTCATCAAGTGCGGATAGCTTGATCACACGGTTCGCAGTGCCGGTGAAGTCACTCAGCACCTTATCCAGATCGGAGTGATCCTGCTCCAGCAACTCAAGCCCCGCATCAAAACGAGGGTCCGCATCCGATAGTTCAGGGAAATAGCTGCGATCTTCCCAGCCGTGATGACCATGCAGGTTTCCAACCAGATTGCCGCCATAGTAGGACAGCCGGATATTCGGACACAGAATACAAGGAAAAAAATGGCGGAAAAATCCGGCAGCCTCGAAGGCGTGGCAAAAAGAGAAAACTGGATCGAGCTTGGCGAAGCTCTTTCAGAGGCAATGAGCCAACCAGAACTCTACGGGCTCGGAACTTCGAGTGAAGTTCTCCAAAGTGTTGCTAATATCAAAGGAAAACAATCGGATAGCTTAAAGAAAACTATGAATGTAAGCGCTTGGTTAAAGCAAAATTACCCGGATATCTTTGCCGCGAGACCTCCATGGCTCGGCATGACCCTGGTGATGTTCCTGATGAAAATGAATGAATTGGACCCTTCGGAAGCCAAAAAATCGGCCGCCGAAGTCTTTGCGGGCCATTCCGGTCAGGTTGCGCTCAAGAAAAAGTATGACGAACTACGAAAAAAGAGAAAGCAGGCGTCTAATTCAGTTACCAGTGCTGCGATTTCTGCACCAGAAAGAGCTCAGCAGTTCGATAACATCGTGACCAACTACTTCGAACGCTTTGGGGTGCAGTTGTTCAACACAAGTCATGTCACCATTCGTTCAGGCAAAGTTATAGAACCGGTCAGCCCCGATCTAGTCGTGGATTGCGCAGACGGACGCCGGTTTGCAATCGAAACAAAAGCATATCGTAGTCAAGTAAACCGCCGCGATATCATCGGTACACTGGGGCACTTGGCCCTTATCGAAAAGCTTGTGCCAGAAATTCTCATGATCGTGCCCGAAGGAAGCGCATATGACTTGCGTCGGATGAATGATTTGCGCGACAAACTCTTCCTAAAGGGTATTCGCTTTGCGACACTGCCCGAAAAGAGAGCTGAACGAGCTACAGACCTTAGGGTATCCGAATAAAGCTACTTGCTGTCAGCATCATGGGATACAGCATTTGACAAGGGTCTGGTGACTTTCAAGGACGACGGGACACCTAGGTTTTCGAGTAAATTGTCCGCACCGGCAATGAGCTCGTTTTCTGGACATTCCAAGCAGATCTCTGGTCAAACTGCTGGGCACAAGGAGAACCTGATCTGGTATCGCGATCAGGTGTTCAATACTTGAGCAACTGAAACCTATCCTTCGACACCCGCATAAGGCGATTTACTTGATCTCCTCTGCACTATTGTCGTGAAACAGTGCAAACTTATGGGCAAATCGTGCAAACTTATGGGGTGCGTGAAGGTTTGTGCGCGTCCCTACAAATCTCTGTAGGTGCGCTCATAACGCTGCACTCCCAACATTGATTTCATTGAAGAAAATCTTGGAAGATTGCCCATAACTCTGCGCGGTATTTGCGCATAACATTGCACGATTTGCCCATAAGTTTGCGTGCCACAGAGAACCCATCGAACAAACCAGCTCCTATGGCTTATCTGCAATTCTCAAATGCAACTTATTCCCAATCGCCAGCAGACGAGCGCCACGTCTTAGCGTCCGCATCCCAAACACTGGCTGATGCGCAAGGCGTCGGGTTTATTCCGTCACAATTGCTTCCGTGGACATCCGCAAGGACAATGCGTTGACGCCCGAAGTCAACGACCGTCCAGCCTCGGTTAAGCAAGGAGTGAACCTCCTCTTCAATCAAGAAGTGCGACATGCATCCGCCAGTTCCGCAAAAAAGAGATGCGGCGCTCGAGCACGCGAAACCAGATTCGTTCAGAACCCAGTCGCGTTGTAGATCCCCGTCGAGATCCACTCTCTCGACCGCACCCCAATCTAAATCAAACTGACCGTCGTTGAACTCCGCGCAAGCCTGTGCCGCCAGATCAACCTTCGCCTGAAAACCGGGCGGAAGTTGTGAAACATCAGCAGCGACAGCTGGTGAGGTCCAAAATAGGCCCGAAACCAGCACAATCCCTGATGCCAGCCCTTTCAACAGGCGCACTTTTGGGGAAGCAGGTTGGAGGGTGGCGTCAGTTACATTGATCATACCTATAGTCCCCGTACTCCAGCCAGTTTGCCGAGCCTTCGCTAAAAATCAAAAACTCGGACCTGTCTTCCCCAAGCAGGGCAACGACAAATCCGGCCGGCGGCTCAGAGTTTCCGAAGTAACTGTAGGCCGTCATGGCTCTGATCGTCTCGCCGTTAACCGTTACTCGCGCGTCCCACTCTCCGTCCGGGTTCTCCAAAATTACGGGTTCGATCACGCGTTTTATCGCTCCGCCACCACAATAGACGATGCCTTCGGGTGCTTCGTAGGAGGCCTCCTGGCTAACATTCGAGTTGCACGCAGAACGAAGGGATCGAATTGCCGCGCTGGAACCCTTCAAGTCAAAGATTCCATAGCTGACGTCTTGATCAATCATGGACAGATTAACCGATGCATTTGCTGCAAGCTGGTCCAGTACAAAATCATAATCCTGCTGACTGTTGAAACTGGCCTCGACGGGATAGTTGTCGACGATCTGCAAAGCAGCGTTTTCTGCGCCAACCTGAAAAGCCCCAACTTCGGTGGTGCCGCTCTTAAAAAACCGAATGGAAAGCCCTTGCTTCTGCACAATGTCCTGGCTGTCCTCGTATCCAGCCGGAGCAAAGCGGATACGGTTGCACTGAAGCTCCAGCGTCATGTTTCCGGTCTGAATAAATGCATTGGGACTGGAACCGGAACTGAAGGACCACTCAGCCGATGCAGTGGTCGCCATTGCCATCATAAGCGTTCCAATGGAAATCGTCTTGAAACTCATTTTCTCTCTCCATGGTGTTGCGGTTCGCACTTTCATTCAGCAGAGATTCCGGCCGTTGCCCGGGCAACCAGGTCAGGAAACAGGTGCACCGTACTCGTTCGCTCCTTCTACCGAAGGGCGCGTCAGCCACCAGATCATAAGGATGGACAGAACCAATTGAAGAATTGAGACAACAACAAAACCGGTTACGCCCAGGACTGCCGCCGGTCCTCGCAACGCATCGGGGTTTTCGGTCCCTTGCTCCAATACCGAAAAGAACGCTACCCCACCCAGCATAACAAAAAGCGTTATAATGCTGAGCGCCATCGGCAGCAGCAAGTACCAACCAGGTCGTCCCGTATCATGCAGCCGCCGCCAACCGGCGGCCAGCATAGGTATGATAACGGCCAGTTGGAAAACAGAGGACAGAACCCGAGATCCTTGCCCTGTTTCGGGGTCGGTCCCGAATATGATTGTATCCAACACAGCCAAAGCAGCACTCACGAGAACCACAAACAAGAAGAACCACCAGTATTCTGAGCGTATCGCCCGACCGGAGAACTGGAAGTATTTCGAGAAACACGATTTAACGGCTTCACCAAATCCCATTTTTCAATCCTTTCTTAATTTCTGTGCGGCCTCAAACGCTTTGCCGCTCAGGAGAACGCACTCGCCCCTACGGATGCTCCCACTTACCTTTTTGTTTGAAAGTAGAAGCCTATCGCATGAGAGCGTAAAGAAGTTCACGCGCGGAAAAAATGTTGATTTATTAAAAATTAGATTCAAACATGCGAATTCGACACAGCTTTATTTTACCTCCGTTGTTGTCGCTGTCGCCCGATGTGTCGGGCCCTTCCGACTGCTAGAGTGAGTGCTGGCGGTCGGAAGGCACTTTACAATGATTGAGCCTTGGGAGGACGCCATGCTTAGACTCAACGAACTAGCCCTCCCTCCAGAGTTCGCTCTAGCTTTTTGCAGTGACGCCATTCTGCCATCACGCGTTGTTGGCGGTCTCGATAGTCAACGAAAAATCGTTCCGCCGACCAAGCCCTCCGCGGCAAGTTTTGGGTAAGACAGTCACAGGATGGAAGCATGTTCTGTTGGGTACTCAGACGCGAGAGCTTCAAACAAGCGCATCCAATTTCACTAATTTCAAGGGAACCAGAGGGAGAAGAAAATGTCTAACAAGATGGTGATGATTGCAGGCGCGACATGTTTCGCACTGCTTGCGGCCTGCGACGACACGAGTACATCAAGCGCGTCCGCCGAGCTCACGCCGGCTCAGCAGGCGTGTTTGCGAGATGTAGCTAACACGACGAACAATTCGCAAGTCGTGGTGCTCTCATCCGCGTTTAGCGAGGCGGGAACACAGGTCACAGTCGGCGTTGGCGAGGATCGTGCTCCTTGGAATTGCATTGCTTACAGTGATGGCGCGACAGCTGGTATCGAGTTCCTTGGCGACGAAGGCGCATTGTGACCTGTTTGGTGCGTAGCTGAATACGGCTACGCAGCACTGGCTCACTCTTCGGATAGTTCGACTTGGTTTGTAGAATAACCACCATCGTATTCGCCATCCTTTACCTGCTGGCCTTGTTTGCATTCTTGACGGGTACATTTGGTTGGCTGGGGCAAGAAAGAGACCCTTTGTCCGGGGTGTTCCTTTTGCCGTTGGGACTACCTTGGATACTTGTAGCGGACTTGGTCTTTGAGTCGGCCAAACCATGGTTCGCGGCGATTGCACCGGTGCTCAACCTGTTGGCGCTGGTTTTGATTTGCAGGTGGGCACGCGGTTTGCGCCAGCAGTGAAGGCTGAACTCTTTCTCACCAAAAGGGAGGAAAACTTGGGAAAAGTGATCTTGGGTATCGTGATCGGGCTCGCCCTCGGCGTGGTTGGGGCGATGACCATGGGTGGCGGTGCCGCGATAGGTGTCGGCGTTGCGACAGGCTTGTCCGCCGGTGTTTGCACCACATTGAAAGGAGCACAAGCCGAGAACCTGATCACCGCCGAGCAAGCGGATCAAATCCTCAATCGCGTAAATTCCGAGATGGCATCTCTGCAAGGAATTGAAACGACAGGCGAGATCGTCGGCAGCGCACAGGCATGCGACGAGTTTCTGTCAAAGTTACGAGAAACGAAGTGAGGTTCCGCTTTGCACGGAACAAAACTCTAAGGATCAGCCAGCAAGGGACCATCTGATGAAATTCGCTGTACTCAAATTCCTCGCACCGATGTTCGCAATCGCAGGCACGGCTTCTTTTGCAATGTCTGAAGCAGACGACGCGTGTATCGATCATTTGCGACAGGTTGGAGGACCAGACGGTCAATCAGGTACGATTGAAAGCTCAGAGTTCTCAGAAGCGGGCACGCTCGTCATGCTACGAGACGCAGGCGGAACACTTTGGCGCTGCATCGCGTACAAGGATGGTAGCATCGGCGAGATGTCGGTTGTCGAAGCGATGGATGATGGCGGTGGAGCCATGGCAGGCGCCGCCGGGTCTACTGGTAGCCAACGTGTCAAATTCGATGCTGGTTCCACCGGCGCCGAACTCGTTGGTGAACTCGCGCCCGGAGCGTCACAGCAATATGTTCTCGGGGCAAAAAACGAACAGTTTCTTTACGTCCGCGTTGCTCCGCGAAATGGCTCCTTAGACTACGTTATTCGTAACCCCGATGGTTCTGAACTGTTGGGATTAATGTCGGCGGACAAGGAGTATCGAGGGCAGCTTTGGCAATCTGGTGATCATGTTGTGGAGGTTATCAATCGCAGCAACTCTTCCGTCGGCTACAACGTAATTTTCGGAATTGAATAGGTGATCGACGAGAAGCCCTTGAACACGTTCCCAAAACAGCCAGGAAAAACACATGAGAACCAATGTCCTAATGGTGATCGGCGCGGTATGTATTTCTGCACTTGCAGCATGCGAAGAGAGTGGCGGATCGGTGGATTCAAGTGCACCAACTGTGGGCAGCTCTAGCGATCTTTCGCCATTTGAAGGGGCAAGAGCGGGCCAAGCTGAAATGGGCATCCAAAGTCTCGGATTTGAACTCATCCGAAGCGAAGGGCTGACCTCGTACTGGTTTAACAAGGATACAGGTGCATGTGCTCAGATCACGACGTCTGAGGGAAGGTACTCAGATGTAGCTATGCTGCCATCAGGTGACTGCTGACAAATTTCCATCAATCCCAAATCCAAGAGAAGGAGCCCAAACTTGCAATTCGACCTGGCACACGCGGCGGTCATCGTTGTCGCCTTAATCATCACTAACCTGGTATTGAAATCGGCTGGCGTGATCAACGAAGAAAACAAGCACCAATGGAACTGGAAAGTTGTTCTAGCCTACTTCGTAGTCGTCGTTATCATCAATCTCGTGTGGCCCATCTAAAGTTTCACAGCGGAAAGCTATTTGCCCACTTGATATGGTTGTCATGAACTAGCCTTTCCGAGAGACTATCAGGTCGCAAGAGTTTGAGCATTAAAGGTTCAAGAATAGAAAGGATTTGGCATGCGGTTTTTGGCGTCCCTCATATTCATTGGTGTTCTCGCAACCGCTGCGAATTCTGACGTGACCAGTCGAAATGGCGGTCCAAGCAACAGTCAAATGCTTTCAAAGGGTGGTGACGGAGGCATTGATGGTGTCGCTTTCTTTCGCCCAGTCTTAAGCGGAGTGTTGTATCGATCCGGTTTCAAGGGCGGCGACAAGGATCGAACTGGCCTAAGTGAAGGTCAACGCGAAACTCTGTGCGGCGAAGGGTTTTCAACCGGGTTTTATGCCGACTTCGGCAAAAACACTGAATACGGTCGCACCAGCTGCGGAAACGGATCCTTTGACTATCAGAGCGCCAGATCCTCTCGACCCGATGCTGTCATGGCGTCCATACACGAGGTGATTAAAAACCCTGGAAAGGGCCCTGTTCTGGTGCACTGCATGTGGGGCGTTCATTCCTCAGGTGCATTGTCGGCGATGGCGCTCGTTCAGTTTTGCGGTTGGACAGAAGAAAGGGCCAAGGAATATTGGAATGATGCCCGAAACGGAGCCCCTTGTTCAGGCGGGTGCGACCAGTGGATTGACTCAAAATTTTCCAACTTCAGTGTCGACCCAAAATTGAAGATCTCCAACGAGCAACAGGCAGCGATTTGCCCCAAATGATATTGGGAGGACTATCCAAATGAAGTTCAATCTTCTGGGGTCACTTGCTTTAATTGCACCCACTGTCTTGTGGGCGAACGACGATGTTCTCGGTGAAGCCACGACATTTGATAGTCCCAACGGCGTTACTGAACGCTGTATTCGGATCGAAAAAGTTCCATCGGGCGAGTATAAGAAAAGCGATCTTGAGGAAGAAACGGCCTATTGCGAGATCGATTTCTATGCCTCCGAAATTGCTATTTGCCCAAAAACCTGGAGCACCAGCCCAGGAATGGCAGTCTACGATATTTCGGAAGGACCTTACGTGGGGAACCGTTCTGAATTCGAGAGAAACGCTTGCAAAGAGGGGAAGGCGGCAAAAGATCTGGCTAAGGACAGGGTGGCTAAATTCAAGTCCACCATGAACCAAAAAGGCACCAGTGGAACCTTTTCCACGTCTTCACTGCTTTACTATCATTTCTCCAGATATTTCGACGCGACTGTAAAAGTTCCAGTCGCCGTTTGGCGTAGCATGGACGCCCAGGCGCATTTTTCCGAGGTCGCCGAGCCTGGCCTTGCGATTTCTGGTGGCTCTCATGGCGGGCGCATGAACCACGAAGGCTGGCGGGTCTTCGCAGCTGCGGATGCTGACCCGAACTCATACCAGCCAACCGACGATCTGTTCACCGCAGATCGAACGCAAATATTCGGTGTGCTGCTTGATAGCCCTGGGCATCGATACGGCTCGGAAATCAACGGCACCCGTAAATCTGGTTGGGGAAAAGGTCAGAACCGCGATTTTCAGGAAACTCCTGCTTTCTTGGCTTTGCGTTCTTCAAAACCCTTGCCAGAGGCCATTGTAGTGGGCGTCGGAGAAGGTCGAAGAGACCGGATGATCAACAAGGATCTCGGTCCCGATGTCAGCGACCAACAGATGGCATTTTGGATGCAAGAACTTACCGAGATTGTACTCCTCGATTTCATCTTTAGCCAGCAGGACCGCGTAGGAAACATAGACTTCACACCCTATTGGTATTGGGTCGAAGACGGAAAGCTGAAGCATAAGAAAGCCAAGCACCATGAGCCAAACGATGGAGACGTTCCCGCCGACGCGTTATTGATCCGTCGCAGCAATCTAAACGACAACGATGCTGGCGGGCGTGTCGAGTATGCCAACTTCGCGAAATCCACTCAAATGCTGGAGAAAATGCGGCACTTCTCTCCAAGCGTGTATCGGCGCTTGGTCGCTTTGAATAGTGATCTTCAATCTCAAGGTCCCGTCTACGGCTGGCTATCGCAAAGCCTTGGGTTGTCAGACAGGCAGATTGCACAAGTTGTAAAAAACACCGAGCTGGCAACGTCCATTCTCCAGGACAATTGCTCAAATGGCGATTTGATGTTCGACTTGGATCCTGTCGCATTCTTTTTGAGAAACAACACCGAGGTAGAGACAGTGGATTGTAATGACCCGTAGGCTTTCTACGCTTTTCGCGGCGTTCATTTGGACCACTCTGATCGCCTGCAAAGCGGCGGCATTGGATGTTATCGTCATATCGGATCTGAACGGCAGCTATGGTTCGGTGAAATACGATGCCCGCGTCGACAAGGCGATTAAGCGGATAGTCGAGATTGATCCAGATCTGGTGATTTCGACGGGCGATATGGTCGCGGGACAGCGCATTCCCAACTTGTCAGACAAACAGGTCAGAGAGATGTGGAAGGCGTTTCACGAGGCCGTATCAGATCCTTTAGAGGCTGCCGGCATTCCATTTGCGGTCACACCAGGAAACCATGATGCCTCCGCCTACCGAGGGTTCGAGCGTGAAAGAAAAATATACGCAGAGGAATGGACTCCGAGAAAACCAAGCGTCGACTTCCTGGTTTCGGATGACTACCCGTTCTTCTACGCATTTGAGATGCAGGGCATTACGTTTGCGTCTCTGGATGCAACGACCCTGGGCCCGCTATCCGGTGATCAGCAGGACCGGCTACAGGAACTGGGTGCAGACGGGGACCCGATTGTCACTTTCAGTCACCTCCCACTTTGGCCCTTCGCGATCCAGCGCGAGCGCGAAATCATCGGTGATCCGACACTTGAAAAAATCTATTTGGAAAGCGGTGTCGTTCTGCATCTGTCAGGCCACCATCATGCCTTCTATCCCGGTTGGAAAGACGGTGTGGCTTATGTCTCTCAAGCTTGTTTGGGAGGTGGTCCGCGGCGGCTTATTGGCGATAGCGCCAGATCACCTCACAGCTTCACTCATGTTACGTTCCAGCCGAACGGAGAGTTTGGGATAGCAGTATATCGAGGACCCGATTTCGAAAGGTCGGTAAACTTCAAGTCGCTTCCGAAAGAGATCAGATCCCCGAACGCGGTGTTGAAACGTTTGGACCTTGTTAAATGACTAGAGGTTGAGTTTCAGCTCAACTTTATCAGGGACCAGATCGTTTATCATCTCTTCTATCCGGGCTTCTGAAAGCCCTCCCGAGGTGATGAAAAGCAATGAGACGCGAGACTTTCCGGGGACGTGGTGTTTTCTGACCAGCTTCCAGCCAGCGTCTGCGGCCATAGCTTCAATGGCCCCGCTGACGTTCAATGAGTGTTCTTCGTCTGAAGCTTTGAGCGAAATTTCCACACCCTTGTTTCGTCCACCGAGCCAAATGAAACACCAACATACAACCGCCACCAGTGTGGCCATCAGCGGCAAGCCCAAACCGACCGCAAGACCAAGAACAGTCACGATTATCATTTCGACAGTGTCCACCGGATCATCGAGATTGGAGCGGAACCTGAGCAACGCTCCGATTCCAAATATGACAAAACCGATCATTGACCCGTGCTGAACCACCAGAAAACCAACCGCCATGCCGATAAGCGCATACAGGAAGAAAAGCCTTGGCATAACTATGTCGCGGACGCTTCTACGGGCTTTACGTCTCACCGGATGATAGACGATCAAGCCAGCCAGAATGATCGTGACGATCACATCGAGAGTAAAGAAATACAGTTCCTGTTTGCCACGAAACTGCGTCCACCGGCGTTCGATAACGATTTCTGACCCCGAAGCCCCGGCCAGCATCGTCGCAGGGTCGACTTGTGACACCGCAGCACCTGGCAACAGCAGCATCAACAACACGGTCACAAGTGTGAGGGTCGTATTCAACTTGTCTTCCTTCCTGCTCAAGCCAAAGGCTTACGCTTAACAAAAGCACATCGTGCCCTATTCAATTCAATCGCAACAGGCGGGATCAGGTAAAGAGATTACAGTGCATTCTTCGGACATCGTATCCGGACTGTGATACGAACGCTGATACAGGGATGTGGTCCAAGCGCGAGAGAATCCAATGACAGAAAACAGAGTGTTTTCGTCAAAAGCTGAAATTTCCCGGTGTTTCTGCAAACTTAGACGATTCGCTTTTACGGCCAGCTTGGTTGCGGAAGCCTTCTTGCCTTGGACCGATTTTGCCTACGCCGAAAGTGCTGGTTTGGTTCTGGTCGATAAATTCAAGGTGGCAGACAAATCAGAGGGATTTTCAGAGCCTTCCGGTTTGGCAATGTCTAACGCTGAAGGCTTCTTGTGGTCTGTAAGTGATGCCGAACCTAAACTGCACCTACTCGGAGTCGACGGGGTATTAGGAAACTCTTTCAAGTTGCCAGCATTGGCAGGATCAGATTTGGAGGGTGTTGCACCTCGAAAGGATGGGTCTGTTTTGGTGCTTCAAGAAACTGACCGATCAATCCTAGTCGTTCACCCAACTGACCCCATTCAACTGACGACAATACCTCTCGCATCTCTTAAAGGTTACCCGACCGCCGCTGCATTACTCGTCGGCAACCCATTGAACAAGGGACCCGAAGGCATCGCCGTTGACCCGGAATCCGGGCGGGTCTTCGTTGGCATTGAGGGACAACCAAGGTTGTTAATGGTGTTATCGCCAGAGCTAGACGAAATTATTGAGATCATTCCTTTAGCCCGCGATGCAGGTTTTATCTCCGAGCGTATAGATGATGATGAACTGGATTTGAGTGGCCTGGCATGGTCCCGGTCCTCGCGTTCTCTTTGGATTGTGAGTGACAAAAGCCGTCAGATCTTCGTCTACAATCCAGAGTCCAAGTCCGTAAAGTCTATCAGTTTGACGTTCACAGAAGATGGAAAACAAAAAGAAGTTAAACATCCCGAAGGGATCGCCCTCGATGAGACCAGAGGGCTTCTCTATATCCTGACAGACGATGCCAAGAAATCGCGGCTTTATGTTTTTGAGCAACCGGAATTGTGAGGACTGTTCTACTAGTTCTCTACTCTAACTTGTTGAAAAGCCGGGTTGTGTAATTGAGCGCCGTCGTATGTGCGGCATATTAAGTAAATCCGCGTTCTGTTCACTGTGTTTCTTAAAAACATCACCCATCAATACATTCGAGTAGCGTCAGGTTCACACATGCGAACCACATAATAACATTGGACTTCAACATGCTCAGTCACTTTAAGGTTGTCAAAAATGCGCATATTCAGCTCAGTTGTTTTTGCGATCATTTGCACTCTTGTGGCCACTGCATCAGTTCCAAGAAGCAGCATTGCCCAAACCTGGGACATCGCGTCCCAGCACTCGGTCAGCGGCGTAACGGTGTATGATGCGGATGAGCTGTTAACTTTTGCCGGTCAATTGGCCTTCAATCGGTCTGGGCGCATCACAGCGGTGGAGGTCGCATCAACGATTACTCAGATCTACCGAGAAGACGGTTACTTCTTGGCTGAGGCCTGGCCCGGTCCCGATGGGCAGAGCATAATTGTTGATGAAGGGCGCATTCAAACCATCGAAATTGAAGGCGTAGATACTCGCACGTTCCAAACACTAGAGAAGATTTTTCAGCCCCTCACCACCGCATATCCAATAACTCTCAAACGATTTGAGCGGGCGGTTATGCTAGCCGAGGACATACCCGATTTGGACGTGTCGACCGAACTTGATTACCCGGATCAGGCTGGTGCTCGGCTGAGAGTATTGGGAGAACCTCTGCGCAAACAAGCCGGTAGTGCGACACTAGACAACCCTCCGCGTGAGCTTGGGGAAGCGCTCAGTTTCTATGTCGTACAAGAGTTTTATTCGACACTGACCGTTGGGGATCTGCTGCGATTTGAGGGTTCAGGCAATTACAATTGGGACAAAGACGATGAACACTCTTTATGGGGCGCTCTTACCTATCGCACCCCGCTGAACAGTAATGGTCTGTACGGTGAGATCTTCTACGGGAACATAAACGCAAAACGTGACCTCTCAGGAAATTTTGCGAGAACAGATATTGACGGCGAGAACTTCACCGTCGCGATGGGTTACCCCGTAATCCGAGATGTAGCCCGATATGGATACTTTCTGCTGGATTATCGCCTTTCAAAAGCGGACTCAGTCAGTGGCGGCGTTCCATTATCCAGTGACGCGAGTGTCGTTGGCCTTACTTATCTTTACGGGCAAAACTATCCAAAGGGACAAGCTCTGGAAGCGGGGCTAACCTTATCTTTTGGCGATAATGACAATGAAACGACAGATGCGAATTTTGACGACGGGGACTCTTCGTTCTGGCATCTACGAGGCGGCATCGGATACGAAAGCCCACTAACGGGCTTGTCGCCCAACACAGCTTGGCGCACCGAGATCTGGGGGCAGTACACAACAGACCGGCTGCCCTCTGTCGAAGAGTACTTCCTTGGTGATCGCTACGCTTTGCGCGGATATCGTTTTGACGAAGTGGATGGTGATTCCGGGATTTCAGCGATTTTCGAAGTGTCTCATTCCTACTTCCCCAGTTCCCAGAGCATACATCGCTTAACGCCCTTTGCCTTTTTCGACGTGGGTTACATCTCGAACAATGACCCTGCGAGTTTCGAAGTTGATAATGCTACACTGGCGTCGACAGGTCTGGGTTTGGACATTGAGTTTAAGCAAAATCTATTCCTGTCCGGATATGTCGGTGTCCCTTTGAGAGACGGCCCTTTGACCGACTCTGGCGATCCTGGCGCGTATCTTGCTCTGACAACAAGTTGGTGAGGATGTTATGAAACTGAACCGAATTGCTGTACTTACCGCAACTTGTCTAATTGCAGAACTGGCCGCTACTCAGGTCTTTGCCCGCGGAAATCACTACGGGTGGTGCCGAGGCGTAGGGAACCCACACCAGTCGAGCCAAGGGTGCGGGCAGGCTGGCGGGCAAGGGGCAGGTAATCAAGTTACTGGTCCAACTCAGCCGGTGGCAAATCAATTGCCGCCTAAGGGAACGCAGCAAACGCCCACGTCCGTTACTGTTCCAGTCCTTGCGCCGGGCGCGGTCCCGAACGCAATTCCCGGTCAGGTTCCTATTGCGACACCGATAGCGGTTCCTGGTCAGGTTCCCACGCCGGTAGTAGCGCCGACCCTAACTCCGCCTCTGGCACCAAACGCGACACCAAACCGGGTTCCGACAGCTGTTCCAAATCAGGTTCCGCCATTGGCTACTGGTCCCACCGCGGTGCCCCCGCAAGTTCCGACTGCAACTCCCAATCAAGTTCCGGTCGCTACCCCTGGCCAGGTTCCGCCTCAACCCACCGGCCCGACAGCGGTGCCGCCACTTGTGCCCACCGCAACACCAAACCAAATACCAGTCGCAGTTCCTGGTCAGGTCCCACCTCAGCCCACTGGACAAACTGCTGTGCCACCGCTCGTCCCGACTGCAACACCAAACCAGATTCCGGTCGCAGTGCCCGGCCGTGTTCCGCAACCCAGCGGTACTACGGCGACACCACCGCTTGTCCCAACCGCAACCCCCAATCAGGTTCCAACGGCGGTTCCTGGCCAGGTTCCACAGTTGACACCAAAACCGACGGCAACTCACGTGGCCGTCCCAGGACATCCGAAACCACAAGGCGTCGTGACAATCATGCGCCCAAAGCCGAGGCCGACAACCGGTACTGTCCAACAACCTGGCACAACACAAGTGACCCACCATTTAACCCACCAAAGTAATGCGAAGAAACACGATCACGTCGCAGCAACACCTGGACGACATGACCCGCACGACCTACCGAGGTTCCGCAACGCGGCGGCCAAGGAAGACTGGGAATGCGTTGCCAGCGGATTTGGACAGCGCCGGTATGATGCTGGGCGAGGCGTGTTGCTGAACAACGGAGCGTTGCGGCACCTCGGAAACGTGGACGCAATGGCACGCGATGTACCGGCACGACATCCAAAACACTCTGGCTGCATTATTTCGGTCAAACGAAAGCAGCAGTAGCGCCAGTCTGGTAAAGGCACATCTTGAAACCTTAGAGGAATTCTTCCGAGTGGGAAGCTGGTTTCCGACCAAGGTTAAGCTGAAGAATAGACATCAACCGAAGGTGTCATCGCTCAGAAGGTTAATGAGGCATAAAATATGCCTTTCTGAGTGCTGTTTGGGCATCCGGCTCGGATCATCGGATGCCCCAAAAAACCGACTAGGAATTTCGCAAAAAAGCGAAACCTCTACGAGAAGGAGTCCTCCATGAGTGCTAGATTGGTCCTTCTGCTTGCTGCCGTTGGCCTCGTGCCAATTGCGTTGTCATACGGTCTGATGCCCGGCAGTTCGATCCCAGTTTTGCTGGGATTTCCGGTGGAAGGGACGAACCAAACCCACGTGTTCCGAGCGATTATGGGTCTTTACCTGGCAAACGCATTGTTCTGGTTGGCGGCCGCTTCGAAACCAGAATTACAACGCCCCGCGCTGTGGGTTCTATTTTTGTTTATGTCGGGACTGGCCGTTGGACGCATACTAAGCATTCTTATCGATGGAGTTCCGAACGGGATACTTCTATTTTATCTTGCGGCCGAGATAGCTTTTGCAGCTCTGGCGGCGGTTTCGCTGAAAAAAGTACGATGAAACAGGAAGTGGTAAAATGCTGAGGTTTTTCTTCGTTCTCTCGATGGTTGCGACTTCATCTGTGTCGACATCCGCTCTGGCACAATCGTCAACCATCCAGACTGCGGTGGACGAAAACTTCTTAGCGGTTGAGACTGTCGTTGCCAAAGCGGGAGATACTCCAATCGCATCGATAGATCACGCGCGACTGGCCAAAGCCGAAGGCGTAGAAATGCCAGCGTCTCGTGTACTCATTTTTTCTGATCCTGAGATAAACACGCCAATTCTGGAAGAGACCGTGCGAGCAGGTCTGGACCTTCCTTTTCGCGTACTTTCCTTCGATCAGGATGGTAACCCACAGATCGCTTACACAGACTCTCAATTTCTCAAAGTGCGGCATGGTCTGAATGACACCCAAGCGTTAAATGCATTTGAGAGCAAGATGCTCGAAGTTCTAAACGACTTGGATGCAACACCAGCGCCAACCAGCGGATTGTTTGCCGACTATGGGGTCATCGAACTGCAAACTCTGCTCAGCGTACCAGAGGCAGTCGAACGTCTCAGGACAGCTGTGATGGGGCAGGACGATACTGTGTGGTTTGGGGAAATCGATTTTGCGACCGAAGCGTCCCAACTGGGGGTGGACCTGCCGGAGGCGGTACTTTTACTGTTCGGCGGACCAGCACCCGGTGGCGTAGCTATGGCGGGCTTTCCGGCAATTGGTTTGGATGCCTTTTGCCAAAAACTACTAGTTTACGCGAATGAAGAAGGCGGCTCCGTAGTGATTTTCAATGACATCGCTGCCTTGGCGGAATTGCACTACGGTTCTTCAGCCGAACCTCATTACGGTTTGAACAAACGGCTTACCTCAACATTTCGCACTGCAATTGAGTAGCCGCTGGTTGGAAGTCACAATTTTTCTGAATTGCTATATTCCGTATTTAGCTGCCCATTCTGGGCTGGGTACAGACCATCTCTACACTTAAACCCTAACGGCAATTTGCGGGCAATGTTGCCCTGGGCGCGAGTATACAGTATTCATTCCAAAACAACGCAGCACAGCCTTGACCATACTTAGTTGCACATTTAGTCAAAATTGATCTGCCCGCTGGGACGGCCCGGCCAAGCAAGGGCGTTTTTTCAGGACGACCTGGCAAATTAGAGGTCGAACATGACAACTAAAACCAAACAAGCCAGGAAACTGATCGAAGGTAGACCTGCCCTGATCGTAATCGACATTCAAAAGAGCACGTTTATTGATGACAGCGAAGTACGCTCCATCGATAACATGCCGGGCTACAAAGAGCGCATGATCGCTGCGCGCGATTTGGTTGACGCTGCGCATGACAACAATGTGCCCGTCATCTTCGTTCAGGAAGTCCATCGTCCCGATCAGATCGACTTCGGCAGGGAACTGGATGGTGACGAAGACATACACTGTCTCGAAGGTGATCCACGTACGGAAGTTGCAAAAGATGAGATGGGATATCGCAAAGGTGACTACATCGTCTCGAAGCGACGGTATTCTGCGTTTTTTGGAACCGATTTCGAAATCCTGCTGCGCGGTTTAAAGGTGGACACACTTTTGTTGTGCGGCGGGCTGACAGATGTTTGTGTGCACTACACATTCGTCGATGGCCACCAATCAGACTACTTCTGCCGCGTTGTAGAAGATTGCGTTGGCGGGTCATCTTTCCAAGCCCATGAAGCTGCTCTCAAAGCTATGGAGTATCTACAAACCGGCGCTGTTCAGAGCAGAGAAGCAGTGATCAATTCCATCTCGTCGCTCTAAGTTGCAATTGAACTGTTAGTACCAGTTGGGGTGCATAATTTTTAGGGTGCAGCAACGGGTGGAGTTTTTTGTCGCCAGAACGCCTTGGACTTGCCCATTTGATGCAGAAGGTATCGACACTTTCAGTGCTAACCTTTGAGTTTTCGATTATAGACCTTCAAAATCTGGATTGCATCGTAATCCAGCCCTTGGTCCGTATAATGCGAATATGACAAGAGATGTTGAAGCAAACGCTCAGAAAATCGCTGATGCCCTGACCTCTGCCCAGCAGATATCTAAACTGTCTTCAGAGGCAGAACAGCTAACGCTGGATGACGCTTATTCGATTGCAAGACGCGTCCGAAAGCTTCAGGGCAAAAAGAGAGTTGGTAGAAAAGTCGGCTTCACGAACCGCGCGATTTGGCCTGTTTATGGTGTAGATCAACCCATTTGGGGAGAGGTTCACTCAGATGGGCTGTTTTCGACTGATCAGCCGGTAAACTTGGCAAGGTATTCAGAACCGAGAATCGAGCCAGAAATCGTACTTGGCCTCGGCGATGCGCCGACGGCTGAAATGAACAATGAGCAGTTGGCAGGTTGCGTGGATTGGGTTGCCCCGGGATTTGAAATTGTTCAATCGATTTATCCCAACTGGAAATTCTCGGTCGAAGACTCAATCGCAGCACAAGGATTGCACGGCTGCCTTATTCTTGGCGACAAAATCGCGGCTACGCATGATGTCTTGACCGGCTTAGCCGAAGTGCCACTAGTATTGTTTAAGGGCGCCGAGGCCATCGAGTCCGGCAAAGGTGAAAACGCGCTTGGAGGCCCAATTGAAGTCCTGGCTCATCTTGTGTCTCTACTCTCACAAGCCGACCAGCTTCAGGCAGGCGAGCTGGTTACAACCGGTACTTTGACAGACGCATGGCCAGTGTCTCCGGGTGAAGAATGGTCAGCTGGTTTTGGTGGCGTGATGAACACCGAGCTCTCGGTACGATTTACATGAGGCTTTGGTAGAGTGGTGACGCCGACTGCACCAAAGAAATGTTGCTCTCAATAGCTGACCATGATGGTCTTCCACTGGTTTCATCAATTCTGGGATGCAAATTAAACGATGCTATCCAAATCAGATTACATGATGTTTCTTAGGCACCCTGCCTGGCTATGGATCAAGAAACACGCCAGGCATCTGTTGCCGCCAATTGACCCCTCATTGCAAGCGCGTTTTGACGAGGGGCACGCGTTTGAGCCTTATGCTGAGGAGCTATTTGGTGATCTCGTTCGCCTCGGTTTTTCAGATTTTTCAGAATACCAGGCTCTGCCCGCGCGTACTTTGGAGGCTTGGAGAAACGGTGCAAACGCAGTGGCGCAGGGACGCTATGAAGATGGAACCATAACTTGCATCTCCGACATCGTGAGCCGCAGTGACGATGGGTACGTTCTGAAAGAGATCAAGAGCGGGACTTCTGCAAAGCCCGAGCACATTTTTGATCTCGCGTTCCAGCGTGTCGTGCTTGAGGCGGCCGGGTTCCCCATTGCGCGCTGCGAAGTGGCACATGTGAACCGTGATTACGTCAGAAACGGCGAAATCAATCCGCAAGAGCTTGTCAGCATCTCTGACATCACGGATGCGGTGACTGAGCAGCTCGAAAAAACACGCACGCGTATCGATCAGGCATTGAGCGTCGTTGCCAGCGGTACGATGCCTGATCCGTCCCCCGAACGTGCGCGCCTTAATTCCTATGGTGAATGGCTGGAGATCCGCGAAAAACTCGACCCACCTCTCGCGCAGGACAGTATCCACCGCATTCCGTTCATGAATGCGGAAAAAGCCTCGGGACTCATCGCAAATGGGATCACAAAGATTGACGAGATCAGTGATCCATCTGTGTTAGGCAAGTCGACACAGCGCTACTTGAGAGCTCTGGCGAACGGTGAACGCACAATCGATCATCAAGACTTAAGCAGGTTTCTGAGCGAGATTGTGTATCCGGTTTATTACTTTGACTACGAGACGTCTCAGAGTTTGCTGCCACCCTGGGACGGAACGCGTCCCTATCAGCAAGTGGCTTTCCAGTATTCCTTGCATATCCAGCATGAGCCCGGCGGAGAAATTGAGCACAGGAAGTATCTCCACCGAGACGCCAGTAACCCAATGCCAGCCTTGCTGAAAAGGCTTCGTGAGGACATGGGAGACGTTGGCTCCGTTGTGGTTTGGTATGCTCCGTTCGAGAAATCGCGCAATACGGAAATGGCGGAAACTTATCCAGAGCATGCAGAGTTCCTGGAAGGCCTAAACGTCCGCGTTGTAGATCTTATGAAGCCGTTTGCAGATGAAGTGATCAACGATCCCGCGTTCAAGGGAAGCGCCTCTATCAAGGCCGTTCTTCCAGCGTTTTTGCCAGAACTTTCATACGATGATCTGGACATAAAAGAGGGGGCGAGCGCGTCTCGCCTTTGGAAGGACGTAACACTGACCGAACCGGATGATCCAGAGCGCGAGAAGGTCTATTCTGATCTCGTTGCGTATTGTACGCGCGACACTTGGGCAATGGTCGCCATTCATCGGGAATTGCTGGCGATGTGAGCTATGGTGCTAACCTCAAAACAACTTGCGGTGCTGCTCCCCAAGGAGACTAGGCGATTTACCGGAGTTACGGCGCCCCCAACACTTAATCTTGCCAATCCAGCCGATACAAAACGTGGCGACCGCGTAGACCTTTCAGGAGTCTGGGTTCTATTTCAGAAAAAGAGAAATCAGTTCGTCCTCCGACCATGGCGCGAGTCGCATCTGAAACGAGTATCTCCCCCGCCGCACCAACGGTCGTTATGCGTGACGCTTTGTTGACCACCGTACCGAAAAAATCTCCTCGAGATTGCACGACATCACCAGTGTGAATCCCAATCCGAACACCGAAAGATGGCTCCGCGGATGCCGATGCAATGGCCCCCTGAATCTTGATAGCGGCCGTTAGTGCTTCTTTCGCGGACGGAAAGACGGACAACGTTCCGTCTCCAAGGGATTTCACGAACTGGCCATGATACTTTTCAATGATCGCCGCCAAGATTTGGAAGTGGTTTTCGATCAGCACCGACCAACGCTGATCGCCCAACGCCTCCGCCAACGTTGTACTGCCCTCCACATCAGTGAAAAGTACCGAAGCCAAACCTTCGGTTTGGATCAGCTCGGGTCCATCTTCGCGCGCAGCATCAACCAGTTTTTGGATGGCCAGCTGCTCTTTACCCACGAGTTCAATATTTGGAGTTGGCACTGAAGCGTGGCGATTGATGATCTTCCAGGCTGCTCCCTCCAGGACAAAAATCAGAACGGTGCGGTAAAAGACGGCTTCATCAAAGCCGACAAACTGAATCTTGTGGACGAAGGATGACCATCCCGTCTCTCCGTTTTCGAAGGCCTCAGCTTCAACTTCTTCGAAAACGACTGGTGCCGGGATCTCCGCGAAAAAGCCGCTAACCCCATCGCGAACTGCTTGCCCGCTCCAAAACTCACCTTCTCCTGTCCCAACGAACCGTAGTTCATCTGCTTTCGACAGAAAATCCTGCAACTCGTCAGTATTCTTCTTGGTTCTGAGTATTTCATACCAACGCCTCGAAACTGCCAGCAGTTCAGGTGAGGAACGTATCATCACAAATGACTCGAGACGCTAAATGGAATGAGACTTACAAGGTCTTGCAACCGGGATCTCCATTTTCGAAAGATGCAGGTCAATGCCGCCGCTGAGGTTTGGTCAGATCAAGACTTTTGTATTTCTCCAGAACGGAGCGCATTAGACGCAGATAAAAAGACGCGCGTCGGTTCAGAGCGAACTATCGACGGAGTTTCTGAGTTCGATTCCGGATCACAGGGTATCGAATCGCTTCGCTGTCTGAGAGCTACTCGATGCTGTACTGACCCGCAAAATAACATGCATCAGTGTATCGGGCACACGCTAAGCTAGAAGGTTCCCAGAACTACGCGGTGAATTTCTAAGTACAGCACGCTCCGTCTTGACATGGTTATACGAACTGGTTCAGCTTGCGGACATGACGTTCACACGCATCCACTGCCATCGAATATCGGCCTGAGGTCGATAACCCACGCAAAATCCGTGGGAGGCAGCATTGGTATGCGGGCGAGGCTTATATCCTTGTAATTGCTCCAGATTAGAGTGCACGAGTCGGTTCGATTCCGACGCCTCCTACCATTCTCAGGAGGTGTCCAACATGGCGGACGACGTCACGAACGCAATTGATTTCAACGACATCAAGCAATCGGTCGAGGAGAACCTCGGAAGCACACCCGAAGGCTGGTCCGGCTTGGTCACGGTGCTCTTCACAGAGGTTAAGGAATACTGCGATCTGAAGGGTGCCACCTACCCCTTTGTCCTTCAGATCAAAGAGAAAATCGGCGAGCTCCGCATCTACCACCGGTGTGATGATCGACAAATTCAGTCGATGATCGCTGCGACGATTGCGCGTGCAAATCACAGCTGTGAACGATGCGGGAATAGTGCCGAGACCCAACTTCTGGACGGCTGGTACAAGACACTTTGTTGCTGGTGCGCGCATGATGTCGCGAGCAAGCGCCACCCTAAAAGGAAGAGGCTTTTTGGCGTTCGAAAAAAGCCTGCTCGAGATCGAATGACCTGCTCAGTTTGTGGTTATTTCGGTCAGATCGACCGAACGGATGACCGTAATCGGTGCCCTGCGTGCGTGAAGAAGGAATGGTGATGACCGCCCAACAACAAGTGACCTTCAATAAGATTATGGAAGACTACGATGATGAGAACTACGCCCGGAAGCTCATGAATACGGGCTCACTGGCCACCGGTCATGTCCCGCTGATTGCCCTTTGCCAGATCTCGAGAGGGGTCTTCCATCTCAACAAGACCAAGTTCTGGAGAATGTGACTGATGGATGATGTCGAAAAGAGTTGGAAGGAATTCCGGGAAAAGGTTCGAGGTGTGATCGAGGAGCATGGAGCTCCAGATGATCTCCGCTCATTTGACGCCTGGTACGCCGAAGAGATGCGTTTGGTGATGGCGCACAACTACCCAGCTCCGCACGTCTCTGACGTCACATGGTCGGCGGAGTGTCTGCATGTCGAGTGTGAAGACCGCGAAGTGGTCGACCGTATGATGAATGCTATGGCGGAGGTTTCACACGATCTCAAAGAGGCGCGGGCCCGGAGGTCAGTGATGGGCAGTGTTGTCGACTGGAATGATATTCATGGAAGCGTCTTCAAGCAGCTTGGTGAGTATCGTGCCGGGTGGGTGGAGCAGCTTACGCTTGCACTTGAGAAAGTGAAGAGGTTGATCGACGAGCAGCCCGACCTGTTTGGTGATGAACACCCGTCCATCGTTCAGATCAAACAGAAATTGGGAGGCATGCGCGTCTATGAGGGCCCAGGCTGCAACCAGGCTACGAGTGAAGAGATTCAATGGCGTGTCGCTCAGATTGAGCAAACCTGTGAAGGTTGTTCTAATTCTGCCCAACGCCAGACCATCCTTGGGTTTGTGACGACGCTTTGCAGCTGGTGCTACAATGATGCTCTGCGGCGGCGATTTGAGGGCGCCGAAGAATCCTGGCCCGACAGCCTGAGGCTGGACATTGTGAAAAACTATCCAGACCTCGTTTCTCCGGATTGCGCATCTCTTGTTCCTGCTGTCGGAAAGGGCTGGCTCGTGATGATTTCGCAAGCACTCCACAAGCTTTCCTTCAGTCAGGATTTCAGGGCACTGGACCCTGGAACTATTCAGATCTCGGATATTAAGAAAGGCCAGGATGGCCAGATTTCCATCGGTTTCAGTCGATACCACGATCTCATTCAGGAGTACGCTGACTGGATGGAATTTCGATGCGGTGTGACGTGTGAAGAGTGTGGCCACGTTGGTGACATCGTTCGGACAGCCGACAGGTCTCAAGTGCTCTGTTCTCACTGTTACTGTACTCGGGAGAAGTCTGGTGGGTGATGACGACGACGTTGAGCTGGATGAACAAACCTTGCGTTTGCTTAGGCTTCGGGAGGCTGAAATTGCGGCCGGTCGAGCAAAACTTACCAAGCCGATTACCTCGGATGAGATCCGGTCGCGAAAGGTGCCTGATCCGGAGGGTAAGCCAGATGAGTGACGAGACTTCAGAAGAGGAAATCCCAATTTTCGTAATCTGCGAGACTTTGGTGAACGGCAAACTTCGAGAGATTGAAGGAAAAGAAATCACTGTAAAACCAAACAAGATCTTAGTCTTGGCGATCAGTGTCGAGGATGTTGAGCGATGACAGATGATTTTTCAGAAGACGAGATCTTCGGGCGCCCGTTACAGGATGTTCCTCTGGATGACTTGATCGCAGAGTTGCAAGCTCGTCGCAAAGAGGGTCCGGAGGTCTGGCTTGCATTGCGCAAAATGATTTTCGAGCAAATCGCCGATTTTGCACAGCGTCCGGCCGATGCGCCCAAATGGCGGGATGAATGGGTCAAAGAGAACACCTGGGATCTAGTGACTGACGACGATGATGTCGAGATCACTGATGGTAGCGGCAACGTGTTCGACGACCTCGGGATCGAAGACCCAAGGAAGAAGACTTAGTGATGGGGGCGGAGCATATCAGCTTGATCTTATCCGCCGTGATCATTGTCGCGTTGACGATCTACGTCAGACACATCGTCCAAACTGCCGGAAAAGATCGCGAAGTCGATCCAAAGCGAGTTCAAAGGATAATGCGAGATCTAGACTACAGCCACCTGGACCGAGTGATGAACCGGCGAAGGAAGAGGTAGCGGGATGTTGAAGGTGGTTGTCTATGTTGGTGATCAAGAGGTCGCCCGAGCTGTGGCTGAGAACGCTTCAGATCTGGCTGACGTGTCTAATTACGATATCCGCATGAATGAGAGGGCATCTGAACAGCTCGGTGTTGAAGAACGAGGCCTTGGCGGCAGAATCGAAGACCACCCACGAAATCAAACTGTTTGGTCGCTTGTTCGCAAGATCGCAGACCTTTGGCTTGCAGGGACTGGTGCTGGTGAAGAAAGCGCTCAGGCAAAGCTGCTGCCGTTGATCCGTGAGTCCATTCGCGAACCAGACGAGAGGATCGAAAAGGCATCGAACCAGAGCGAAGACTGGAATGCTGTGATCAAGCAGATTTCTGATGACGAGCCGTATTCCCTGGGCTTCTACGCTGACAAATTTGAGTCGTGGACAGCGGACGAGATTGAAGCTCTTCGATGTGATGTGGTTGAGACAGCCACACAGGAAGAACTAATGGCCGAGGTCGAACGCCGGCGAAGAGCTGGTCTACTGCACAAGGAGGCCTCGAATGATGGCTTCTCAGATCTGGTTGATGATCTCTGGGGCAAACTCGATACATACCCAGACCGCTAGTACAGCTTACCTGCCGCTCTTAACCAATATTTGACATAAGAAGTCTATGGCGACTGTCGTCGTAGTAGTGCGTGCTTCTTCTAAGCTCCTCTCCTGCTAGGAACCAAAGCGCCCCAGATAAGCACTTCGCCAGCACTGCTCTGCGGAACTATGTACCACCAGTCTCTACTATGAGTATGGTTGACCGCAACCAGCCCAAAGCGGACCTTCATCACTAAGCTTTGCAATCTCTGAGATGCGGGACGAAGCTGACTTTTCAGGTCCGGCTATGCGTTCCTTTCCTAGCAATAAATTTCGTAGTCTCTATCATGCTGGTTTTGCCCCACTGTCGAAGGAAACAACATGTTGCGTTCAATGCTTATCCCCGCAGTTCTCTTTGCGCCTCATTGTCTGACTGCTGCAGAGAAAGTGTCGGCAACGAACTTCTATGTCGTCAACCAAGAGCAAATTTCCGCGGGCGAGGACGTGTTCTGGAAAGAGGACAACTATGGGACTTATACCGTTGACGAGGGACCAATCGATCCTGGTTTTGTCCGGTGCGTGGGCTCGGGTTTCGGCGGACCCAGCGGTGTCAGCGGCGGTGGCGTCTGTGTTTATGGTGAAGAAGAGGACACGTTCACCATGAGATGGGAGGTTGTTGCCTTCGGCGTCAACAACTGGCGGATTGTTTCCTCCACCGGCAAATATTCGGGGATGACTGGAAGTGGAACGACCAAAACACGTGTGGCGTCAAAATTCCTGGCGCTACCGCACCGTATTTCTGACTGGGAAGGCGAGGTTGCCTTGCCCGCTAGGGATTGAAACTCGAACTGAAATGGTCGGGGATGATGCTGATTTGAAAGGTTGGCAAAGCCCGCATTGGGCTTGTTGTCGCCTTTCGTTACTTTTCACATTAATGACCGGTGGCAGCCCGAAGCGGACATTCTCGAAAGTTGGCACACTACTGCCGAACTTGATAGATTCAAAAAAAGGTTGCTATTGGGAAATGCGCATGACACGCCGACTTGCCGCCATACTTGCCGCCGATATGGTCGGCTACTCACGGCTTATGGCGGCTAACGAGGCGGGAACACTTGCTCGTCTCAAAGACCTACGACGGGACATCATCAATCCAAGTATCGAAAGTGCCGGAGGTGAGATTATCAAGCTTACCGGTGATGGCCTGTTTGCACTTTTTAGCTCGGTCGTTTCTGCCGTTGAGGCCGCAGCGACGCTCCAGAAGGCGCTGCACGCCGCCGAAGCCGAGAGCCCCACCGAAAGCCGGATCAGCTTCCGAATAGGCTTGCACATTGGAGACGTAATCTTGGACGAGGGCGACATATATGGCGAGGGTGTTAATCTTGCCGCAAGACTCGAAGGCATCGCTGACCCAGGCGGTGTCATACTGTCTGACGACGCATGCCGGCAGGTTCGAGGCAAAATCGAACACGACATCATAGACCTTGGCGAAGTAGCGCTCAAAAACATCTCCGAGCCAGTTCGCGCCTACAAATTGGCGATGGAGGGCAAATCAGATTCCACGCAAAACCAATCTCAACCCACTGACAAACCCTCCATCGCTGTCTTGCCCTTCCAGAACATGTCCAATGATCCAGAACAGGAATACTTCTGTGACGGCGTTTCCGAAGACATCATCACAGAGCTCTCGCGCTTTCCCGAGCTTTTCGTCATCGCCCGCAACTCCTCATTTTCGTTCAGGGGTCGCCCCGTCACCCATATAGATATCGCTCGAGAACTCGGTGTTCGCTACATGCTAGAGGGTAGCCTCCGTCGAGCCCAAAACCGCGTACGCATTACTGCCCAACTCATCGACTGCACAAATGGAGCCCATGTTTGGGCCGAGCGCTACGACCGCACGCTAGACGACATCTTCGCGTTACAGGATGAGATTACACGCAGCGTGGTCGGCGCCATCGCCCCCCAGATATCCATTGCCGAAATAGATCGCGCGTCTGTGGCTCGAGATATCGACTTCAACTCCTACGACCTCTCGCTACGTGCAATGGCGATCTTCTACGCGGGAGGCTTCTACTCTCAGGATAAGTTCGATGAGGTCATATCGGTCTCTGATCGCGCCATTGATCTCGACCCGCGCAACGTCCAGGCCCATTGGATCAAAGCGTTTGCCTACCTGATGCGTTATCTATACCAGTTCGATGAGGACCCCACCGAAAACCTGGGCCTAGCTGATAAAAGCGTTGAACCTCTGTTTCTTGGTGGTCAACTCGACCCGCGCGCCTTATGCGTTCGCGGTATGGTTCGTCATTTCCGTGGAGATTTTGACGGGGCCAACGCCGACTTCAGTTTGGGCTTCACACTGAACCCGAACTTTGCCCGGAACATCTTCTTCATGGCCTGGCATGAATCTTTGGTCGGCCGAACCACACAGGCGCGCGAACATGCCCACCTTGCCCTCCAGCTTTCCCCACGCGACACTGACCTCTGGGTAGGAGACGCCTATCTGGCGCTCGCCCAAGCTGCCTTCGCCGACGCTGATTTTGAAGACGCAATGCGTTGGGGTGAGCACGCCATTCAGATGACGCCGCGTGCGCCGATCCGCCGGGCTCTTATGATCGCCAGTGCCGCCCACCTCGGGCGCGCCGAAGCAGGCCTGCCACATGAGCAGGCGCTGGCGGATTTCGCCCCAGCGTTCCTAGACAGCATTGTCTCCGGAGCTTTGATCCTCTTCCGTCTACCCGAACACAATGCGCTTTTGGTCGAAGGCTTGAAGAAAGCTGGTGTTAAGCCGTAGAGTTGGTCAGGATGCCAAAGCTCGAAACTATCGCAGACAAATCGTGCCAAGGGCCAATCCAATTTTAGCGCAATGTCCTCGAAAGGTTCTAAGCAATCGCTCATTGCTTCAATCGGCGACGACTGTTTCCAGCCCAAACCAGACATTCAGAGTCGGACTTTGCAAAGTCCGACGGAAGGAATAGGCGGACTTTCTTGCCTATTTGAAGATCATGCAAACTTCATTCAACTTGAGAACCGGTGTGGTAGCTTGGTCGAGCGAGTTCATGAGATCAGATCAGTCCAATTGGAGTACGACCATGCGTCATATCGAGCTATTTCGGATATTACCAAAAGCGACCATAGCCTTTGTGGCTTCAGTATCGATGGCCTGGGGATGCACTGGCATCATGTTGACAGGGCAGGATGGAAGCATCGTTCGCGCAAGGACCGCCGAATGGGGGCCGTTCGATCTTGAGACAAAGATCAACATTATTCCGCGAGGTTTCACTTATACCGCAGGCGAAATGCCAGATGAGCGAGACGGAGCAAACTGGACCGGCCGATTTGGAATGGTCGGTATCAGCATGTTGGATCATGGGGCTCCCGCAGATGGGATCAACGAAGCTGGGTTGACCGCCGGGTTGTTTTATCTGCCCGGCTTCACCGAGTATCAGGAGTACGACCCTGACCTTTCCGGCAACACGATTCCCGGCGATTTGCTAGCCAGCTATGTCCTTTCCCAATTTGAGACAGTTGAAGAGGCTGCCACCGGGTTGGCGAATGTCCGTGTGGTCGGGGTCGTGGATGAGACTCTCGGTTTTCCCTTCCCATTTCATATGTTGGTTGCTGACCGGTTCGGCGGAAGGATCGTTGTAGAGTACATTGATGGCGAACTGACGATTTTCGATGCTCCGCTTGGGGTGATCACCAATTCGCCAAACTACGATTGGCACATGACCAACCTAAACAACTACGTAAACCTGTCAGCACTCGGGCTTCCGGAAGTTGAGGCAAGCGGCGTGACCTTCGCGCCCCTTGGCGCCGGGAGCGGCATGATAGGGCTGCCTGGTGACTTCACACCCCCATCCCGCTTTGTCCGTGCAGTCGCCTTTTCACAGACAGCGCGGGAAACGCAAGGTGGCTATGACACCGTGCGCGAGGCGTTCCGTATTCTGGACAACTTCAACATTCCTGCCGATGCCGCTGAGGGTGCCCAAGACGACGTACAATCGGATGACCTGCTTTATAGCGCAACACAGATCACGACCGCTGCGGACTCTCTGAACCTCGTCTACTACTATCACACGATGTACGACAGAACGGTGCACATGGTTGATATGAAGCAGATTGACTTCGAAGCTATGGGAGACGAGATGATCAGCTTTGAAACTAGCGGTGATCGCGAACCCACGTTGGTCGATGTGACCCCAACGAATTGACGTTTTACCACGCGGGCCGTGGCGGCATCACCGCTGGCTGCGGCCCAATACAACTTCGGAATAGAGAGTTTGCCGCTCCAGCGAATAAGCAGCGTTAGGATCTAAGTCGCGTTCGCCATTATTCGCACTATTGACTGGAGGCAGCCCGAAGCGGACCTTTTCAACCAAGTTTTGCAGTTTAGTAAACTCGCAACGAAGCTGAATTTAGACTATTTCCGCCCAAAGCCCGCGTCCACAGCGCAATCCCCAGAACTGACTTGGCAATATCAGGTTCAATGCGGGTGACACGCGTCCCAATGCTGCCCGATTAGTCCGCTGCGAAGCAATAAAACAAACCCGCCCCGCCAGAACGTGGCAGATGTTCCTCTCCGCAACCGCGCGAGCCGTGCGATGAGTTCCAGGACAACATGTTTCGGGCATCGTTGAGACCTACACGGTCATGGTGCCCAACAATCGCAGACCCGTCTTCACTATTCGAAGTCCAGTTGCTGCATGTTGTGTCACCACCTGCCGTTGAGAAATGCCCGGCGGAATCGGAGCCCGTCAAAATGTCATGTTTGTTCGGTTGACTGCCACGCCCATTGACAGGGTTACCATTTTCGTCGAGCGCGGTCTGAAGGTTAATATTCACGCCGTCACTGTGCAGCTCCTCAACATTATTGGCGATGAGCTCTCCATTGGCATTGTACCAAGGACCCGACCCGATCCGGTCGCGCGCAGAAATGCCATTGGTGATTGTCATCGGGTCGGTGCTGCGATCAATGGACATTGAGGTGCTCAGATAGGCCGCAAAAGTTTTGGAAGAACCGGCCGCGGAAGCAAGTGCATTGCAATGAGCATCGGCACCTTCGAGGCCGCCTAGATTGGCACCATCCCCCTTGCCCACGCTAGTGATGAAAAATGACATCTCCTCGCCTGCCTATTGTGCCTGTGCGGTCGCCGCGAAACAGAAGGTTAGAAGTGCAGCAACTCCATGAACAGTTGTTTTGTCGGTGAACTTCAACATATATGTCTCCCTTCGTGCTATGTGATCACTGATGCTAGCCGTATGTAACAATCGGGTCCATCCGAGTAACAGATGTATGACACTGTGGTGCCAGCGCCATTCACTACAGCCGGTCGAGCATGACCAACCCTGTGGCCCTGTTTATCTTTACCCTAATCCTGTCTTACGTGTTAAGCACGATAGCTCATCTGTTCCCAGGATCTCTTGTAACGATTGACTGAGGGTCGTGACCGAATGACACGAAAAATCGCTCTTTGGTCCATACCGATATCCATTGCGGTACTGGCCCTGAAACTGCTGGCCTGGTGGCTGACCGGCTCGGTGGCGTTGTTGTCAGACGCACTGGAATCTACCGTGAATGTCGTTGCGGCGTTGCTGGCATACTTCGCTGTTCGGGTTGCCAATAAACCCCCTGACGAAAACCACCCCTTTGGTCACAAAAAAGCCGAGTATCTTTCCGCCGTCGTCGAGGGCGTGCTGATTGTGCTGGCGGCGTTCTTGATCATCAGAGAAGCTGTGCTGGCACTCCCGAACCCGCATCTTGAGGATGCGCCACTTCTTGGAATCGTCGTCAATGTCATTGCAACTGGTGTGAATGGCGCATGGGCTTACCTATTGCTCAAAATCGGCAGGCGCGAGGGTTCGCCTGCATTGGAGGCAAGCTCCCGGCACATTTTTACAGATGTCATGACTTCAGTTGGTGTCATCGCAGGTCTGGTACTGGCGCTTGTCACCGGCTGGTTGATCCTCGACCCAATCCTAGCAATTCTTGTTGCGCTGAACATCTTGTGGGAGGGATGGAAAGTTATTCGGGATTCCGTCGATGGTCTGATGGATGTGACACTGTCGGAGCATGACTTGCAGACCGTTTCTAAAGCAATCGAAGCAAACCTCGGCGCAGCCTTAGAATACCACGACCTCAAAGGGCGCAGGTCCGCAAATGTTATTTTCGTGGAGTTTCACCTTGTTGTGGACGGCACAATGCCAGTCAACGCGGCGCACGATATATGCAATGACATCGAGGAAGAATTGGATCGTTTGTATCCGGGTTCCGTCTTTGTCATTCACCTCGAACCTGATGACGAGTTGAAGGGTGACGGGGTTAGTTCCCACTAAACTGGTCATTTACCCAAGGAGCGAGAGATGAAGAAGTATGTGACACTCAGCTACCTGGGATCGGTTTCCGCTCTGGGGGTAGCGGCATGCTGTATTCTTCCAATGGCCATGATGTTGCTCGGCTTGGGTGGCAGTTGGTTGGCGATATTCGGAAAAATAGCGGAAGCGAGCTACTATGTTCTCGCCATCTCAACAGCGCTGATCGCGGTTTCGTGGTTCGTCGTGCTTCGAAACAGGACGTTGGCAAATCTGAAATGGTGGCTTGTTGGAAGCACGGCGATTACCGCGTTGGCATGGGTCATCGTGTTCAATGAGGCTCAAATCAACGATTATCTAATCATGCAGATGTGAGACAATGACAAAACAAACTGTGGTGCTGGATAGCACTTTGACCTGTCCTCGGTGTGGACACGTTGAAACCGAGAAAATGCCAACTGACTCGTGCCAGTGGTTTTATGAATGCAAATCGTGCAAGGCAGTCTTGAAACCGTTAGAAGGCGATTGCTGTGTTTTTTGTTCCTACGCAACTGTCCCGTGCCCGCCAATACAGTTAGGTGACTGCCGTTGTGGATAAGCGGGGCCGCAACCGCAACAACCAAGAAAGGTGTTGATTGTCCGCATTGGCTCGTCGGCCAAAGTTTGCAAAGTCTGGTTTCTGCGCATAGCTGACCTTAGTTTCCGGTGAAACATTTTGTACCTTGGGCTCAAGGTAACCACTGAAAGTGTACTCACGACTGGCCGTTTTTCTCGTGCGGCGGTGGTTGGCCGACGAGAGCCCAAACGCTCTATAATTGCGACTTATGTTAAATCTCGAACTCCCGGCTTTCTGCCACAAAACCGGTGCGCGTTTTCGACAGTTTCAGGAAAACGAATGTTTCTTCCGGTGATGTCTTGAAGGACGATGTGCGCAGTATCACTATTAGACTAAGCGTCCTAAAACCAAGTCTTGTTCATTGTTTTCACTCCCTGATTGGCTGCGTTCCAAGCCACAGCAGCTCACCGAAGCAAATCAAAAGCCCGCAAGCGAGCTTGATGCCGAACCGGTTGCGAAGGTCGGCACCAATATCGACCGGCCGGTCATCAATCTTTATCGACCCCATATCACCTCCGGGGATTGTCTGATTGTCACTGGGTATCAGGATTTCTTGTCTTCGCTGTCGATTTTGATGAAAGAATTGCCCGAACTGCGGGTTCTGGAAAACGACAGCGATATCCGGATACGGATATCGTTCGGGATCGACACAGCGAATACCAAAAGGCTGACCAACCCCAAACCAGTCACCGAAGAAATGAAACTCTACTGGCTGGAGCGCTCCGGGCTTCAAGTGGAAGAGGACCACGATCTTATCGCGGTGCTGGCAAAACACGCCATCAAAAGCGGGAAAATAGATTTGCGTGTCTTCGATCCGGAACTCGCAAAACGCAAGTTGGGGATATCTGGGGATCGGCGGCTACACTCAAAAATCGTCAGCTCGCCAAAAGGTGCCGTCGCCGGATCCGCAAACTTTTCCTACTCAGGGCTCTACAGAAACATCGAGTATGCCGATGACCTGGATGCGGGCACTCATGAACTTCAGGTCGAACGCACAGAAGCCGCTGAGCAGGCTTGGGATGTATCTGTCGATTGGAATACCGAAGCGCTGGAGATACTCGAAAAGCTTATCAAACCGGTGACCGCCGAAGACGCGATGGCGCGTACGATCTCGGAGCAAAAGGGGTTTGAACCCTGGCTCACCGGTGATCGAAAAGAGATCACGGGTCATACCCTGTTTGGGTATCAACAGGACCTGACCTATGAGGCGTGTTCCATCGTCTATGACCATGGTATCGCTTTCGTAGAAGCGCCAACCGGCTCGGGCAAAACCGAGATCGGATGTCACTTGGGAGAAGCTTTGACGAAGACCTACTCAAAGGTCGTGCCCAGCTCTCCGGTGCATGGTGTCGCGCGCAATAATGCGGTGGTGATTGCACCCCCTAAGGTCATCCCAAGTTGGGAAAAATACTCAACTCCATCTCTGGACGCGAAGCCGAATACCAAGTTGGCAAAACAGAACCTGCGAGGCGCTGGGGATGACAAGGAACCCGGGCTCAGGCTCGAACAATATGGCATTCTGATCATTGATGAGAGCCATACTGTTACACCGGGCTTTGAGCAGGCATCTCAAATGGCATCCGCTATTGAGCTTGCCCCGCCGAGCTGGAATGTTTGCCTGTCCGCAACCCTACTTGGGAACCGCGATGTCGATTGGTTGACCCATATGCAGGAGAAACGCGCGTCCATTTTCATGACGCCGACTTTCATTCAGGCCATGGGCGAGTTGTTCGAGCGCGAAACCCAAGTTCCTAAGGATATCTTCAACCAGGATGCGCAACTGGCCGTCCTATCGGAGCCTGACACGACGCTCACGCGAGAGGCTCGCAACGCACTCGCTCAGTTGGTTTCGCCGTTTTTGACACGCAGACAACGGAAATGCATTGGCGAGGACGAAGATCCGACCAAGCACAGTTATCCAAGACTAGAAAACCACGGGCGCCCGAAGAAACTTAAGGTGACAAAGCCTCAGCAAACGCGCCTGGATGAGATTGTTGCTCTCTGCAAAGAACTTGCGCCTGGCGGTCGGGTGACCGCAGTCGAGAAAAGCCGCTTCGGACACGTCAGCACGCAACAAAGCACGCAGGATCAGCTCCACATCCGAAACCTTTTGAACATTCTGCGCGTGAGTGCCGCCCAAGCCCATTGGGAGATGTCTCAAGGAGCTATTGGCAAATCGCTTCGCGACTTCGAGCGTGGTGGAAAATCGAAGAAAAAGGTATCCCACCGCGACCAGTCCGACATGTTCGCAGCACTGGGAATAGAAGCGCCTGAACCCACAAAGAAATGCGACGCTCTAAACCAAAAACTGGGTCTCAGTGTTCTCAAGGAGCTTGATGAGAAGCGGTATGAGGCGTGCCTGAGAATACAAAATGAAAAAGACAGGGTCGTCTTTCTCGCAGAACGGACGGACACACTCGAGATTTTTGCAGAAGCGCTTTCGCGCAGAGGTCACCACACCAACTATGTCGTGGGAAACCAAACCAAGGGTGAAGATCGCGCCGTGAAGGCGATCTTTGGAGATGGCCCCGACAGTTTCAAGCGTATCAAACAGGGCAAGTCCGTGGAGTCTTACTTCCGACCTGGAGGAAAGAACGAACCAAAAGGATCCGCATCGGTTTTTCTGACTTACAAGATGGCTGAAGGCATCAACCTTCAGTCGTCAGACACGCTGGTGTTGCTTGGTCTGACCTCGAACCTGAAAGAGCTCATCCAAGGTCTGGGTAGGATCGACAGGATCGATAGTGAGTTCGGGGTCGTCAATTACCACCTTGTTGATGTGCCAGTAGGTCAGTTTGCATCTGACGAAAAAATCGCCCAGCGCATAGAGAACTATAAGACATTGGCTGGGGAAGCGTTAATCGATGCTGTCCTGGAAGAAAGTAGGGAAGACGCAGAAGTGATCCTTGCAAGTGTTGTTGAGTATCTGCGATCCCCAAGGCAGCTTCGCGACAACAACTTTCACGACGTTCTGGAACGCACCAAACAAACAATCCCCGAAGACCGCTACAAACTCATCGACAAAGCCAAAATCCAGGGAACCTGGGGCGCGGAGTTGGCGCTCCTATCGGCCCGTGAGAAATTCACGGCGCTACATCTCAAAGGACTTAGCAAGAGCAATAGCTTCTTTCCGCCACGCCTGCTGCTTCTAAAGGATACTGCGCCAGGCCTGATATTGGAACGCGACCAGCTGGCCTGCGTCCAATCTCTGGAGACTGCATACGAACGGACCAGAAGCCTGGGCATGGAACACGCCCACATGTCTCTGGAAGATCTCTCCGAAGCGCTAGAGACGATTTCAGAGCAGATCGGCAAGCTGACCGAGTGGGACTTGCGCCCCGCTCGCGTTGAGAGCCTCATGAAAGCTTGCGCCGAGTTCATGGGACGCAAAGGTGGTGTAGAACTCAGTGATCAAGAGTGGTTTGGCCATCTGTCACTGCCTGCCGTGGAAATGGTGTGCGAGGCGTGGAGCCGTGAGCTTGATCCCTTCTGGGAACAAGCGAAACACGAAGTGCGTGACAGCTTCGCCTATGAGGATCTTCCCAAGGGGTACATCGCGCTTCAGGTTATCTTGGAAAAGCTCGAAAGCGATCATCCGGCGTCCGCTGAGATCCATGAAAAGATGGTCCGGGTCATCGAAGAAGCCGAGCAGGTATCACGCGACCACGAACCCGCAATTGGACAACGCATTTCAGTGGTGTTCTTTTCGGATGGTGCAGGCGAGCACTAGGCGGCCTCAGACAGCAGCGAAGCCAGGTCACTTAGCTTTACTAGGTGCCCTCGCGTCGTCTTACCTTCAATTTGCGCGCCATGTGTCTCAATCCCTTTGCTCTCAAAATCGGACAGTAGCTTTCGGGATGTTGTACCTCTTGACCTCGCCAGTGTCGCGACGGGCATGTACTCGCTTTGAAAGATCGCAAGGTGCTGTGGTCTGACCAAGAAAGACTCGCTTGGGCCGTGCGGAACTTTGTGAGATCCGAGCAGGCCCAGCTTGCACCAATGTGTCACCGCCTGAGCCTTCCAACCCGTTAACTTCGCGACATCATTTGCGGTCCAGTCTTTTGACAACCGCTGCGTCCCAAGTTCGCGGTCGATGTCGGAAACTGAAAAATGAAACTCACCAAGTCGCATGTTTTCTTCCGCAACAACAGGTTTGATAACGCCTGTGGAGATTTTCTGAAGAACATGCATCAAAGCAGCTCGATCAGTTGTGCGCCTCAGGTTGAGCTGATTGAACGGAATAGTTTCTCCCGCTTGAACTTTAGTGCAGTTTCGAATGTTTGTTGTGAGCTCTTTAAGGCTTTCACCGTCAATGCAGCCATCAACAAGTGGAGGACGGTATTCAGCAGCAACCTCGTGGATCAATTCTGACGCGCGAAGCAGATCAAATTGCTTTCTTGTAACACCAAGGTAGTCTCTGGCCTGCAACCCATCCCAATACCGCTTCCTATCCAGATAGATGTTCGAAATTTCGAAGCGTGGAATCATCGTATGCCGGTGCCCATACCCGCTACGGGCTTGCTTTCCGGCAATTTGACCTGACTGAACCTCAGCCACCAAGCGCTGTGCAGAAATTCCCAGTTCCTTGGCCGCTTGTTTAGCCGAGACCCATTCCCGAGCTTGCAACGGCGTTAGCTTTCCCAGGTAGGTTCCCTTGAACTCGGTTGAAGCAGCACGCGACACTGCATCTCTGAAAGGCTGGTACGCATCATCTTCGAACTTCATAAGTCTTTGATACCAGCTTCCGAGCATGGACGGCACAGAGTTGGATTCTGAATTTCCTGCCAGTATCAACCCTCGAACGTGTTCTTCGAACCCATTTGGCCAATGGTCAAATACAGTTGCCAACGGCTCAATCAGTTCCAACGAATCTGCAACGCTTTTGGGTGTTTGTGTTTTCCCAGACTTGCCCGTGCGGTTCTGAGCGAAACCACTCGCTAGGAAATTAATAAAAGCGCCAATGTCTTTTGGGACCTGACGCCCTCCTGCAAGGTCAAGAAACCGCTTGCCAACCGTTGAATCTCCCGCAATCAAGGCGGAGATGATCACTTCGTGGTCCTTTGCTGCCACCCGTGGGAAATTGGAGTAGCTAAAGCCACATCTGCATTTATCAAAGCCGCCGGACGTCGGACGCAATGTGGTTTTGCAGACAGGGCAAACATCTTGAAGACGCGTTTTGTGATGGTGACAGGCTGTCACCAAGTAATGACGCCAAGTTTGTTGAAAGGGGAAGCCATCGGCAAGACATGAAGGGCAAATCGGATCGCTATGATGCCGCTCGAAACGCCAGTTTAAGCTGGGTGACTCAGGTTTGGCAGAAGGGGAGATAGCAACCAACAAACCTTTCTCTAAGCCCATCTCTTGCTCAAAGTGCTCGATGTTCTCGACTAGAATTCGCCCATACTTCCGCCGGAACCGTGTCAAAAATTCAGAGACATCTCTGTATCCATTTACATGGGCTAGACGACGCAAGTATCCGATAAGGCTCTCGCCTTTCAATGGTGGTACTGCAAACAAACCCGGCACCTCATACACCTCGCATAATCGCAAGCTCATGCGACGTCATAGGCTCTACTTCGAGACCAGCATCTGCCATGACTCTGATGTATGACCTGATCAGCTCAGTATCCGATGGTGGTTCTTCTTGAAAAAACGACTGATACGGATCTCGCTCCAGGCCTGAATCCGTCGCTGCCCTGGCAATCGTTTTGGTGCTGTATTTTGAATTTTGGGCACCCAATGCCAGGGGCGCGCGCAGCACTTCCAACGCCACTGGCACACGTCCGCCGGAAACACCGTACAATCGCCGTACCATATCGTCTTGGTCAAATTCCAAAAGGATGCCGGACTCCTCAAGACAATAGAAGGCAGCAAAGATTGCATCGCAGAACGCGATACGATCAGCCTCAACGCTCCACCAATAGGGGTTCATTCGAATGGTGTTCAAACAGCGTCCCGCAAACTGCTCGTTGCTGTCCATAACCGCTTCGAACATTGGCAACCCAGCTAAAATCAGAGTGACTGAGGTTTCATCAACAATAGTCTTGAAGTGATCAGCGGCTTGTCGACGCGAGTGCCTAGTCAGAGTTTCGGCGCAATGGTTCACTTCGTCGATAATGATTGTTTGAATGCCGTGCTCAGCTACGAGCCGAAAGAGACGTTCTCGAATTTGGGCAGGTCGCTCTCGTTCTACGAAATCAAAGCCCATGCTTCGCAAGCAGGAACCGTAATAATCCCGCTCGGAAGGCCGTGGCGCAAGTCGGCCCAGAATGACATCTGAAGATACCAGAATAGCACTTGGGCCGTGGCGGTCATTTTCAACTTGTGCCTTCAAGTCCTTTGTCAGTTCTGTCTTTCCACATCTCGTCGGCCCCAAGATTGGTATGATCCGTCCACCCTCGGTTGCTGCAATATTCAAAAGACGTTTTATCTCCGAGACAGCCCATTCGTGGCGGCTATGTCGGATGAATGCACCTTGCAGAGCTCTACTAGTTGTTTGGTCCAGCATCTTTTCTTTCGACCCTTGGCAAGTTCTTTGATCTCGTAACTGCGAGCTTGTTGTGACCAACCTCTGACCGTATTTGGTCAATTAGTTGTGGTTCTTTCAAACTTCTGTTCTGCATATCAGCGGCCCGCAACTTGTCGATTTCCGCAGAGCGGTTCCTTTGCAGTTTAGTTTTTTTGCCCTGCTTATACGTCCTGCGCGCTTGGATATCTTTGTGGATCTCCAAAGCCGTTTTGATTGGTCCGTTGTGTTTCGCCTTGGGTGACCGGCATTCTCTTAGCTCACGATAAGAAAGTGCTGCCAAGTCTTTTGCTTTGTTGGACGCGCGCACCAACTCGCCTGTATGCGGATCCACGACCAAAATTTCCCTAGCATCAAGTGGAGCATAGCGTATTTCAACACGCTGGCGCGGGCCTAGTCGTCGGTACAGCCTTGCCAAGTCTTCAGAGTTGTATTGCATACTCTCGAATTCGATACCGTAGTGCCACAGAGTTCGAGATTCGGATTGGATCATCAGCGCTGCGTGATGCTCGTCCAAAGACGGGGGTTCTGGCACTATGTGTTCATCTGCCAATCTGTCCCAAGCGGCGCTAGGTGTTTCACCCCGTTTAAAGATGTCTTGGACTTTTCTCCTCGGAGTTCTTCCATATTCGTCGTAGCGCCAGCGTTGCATTATTGAATTGAACACTCTTAGCGTCAGACGGGCTTCATCCATTGCTTTTTTGGTTCGATCCCGGTCGGGATATGCCTTTGACTTAGTCGCACCCGGAAGCTGGCTGACTTTGCTTCGAACTGCCCCGAACAAGTTTTCGATAAACGGCTTTTCCTGGGGTTTTCGAGGTTGCGCCCAATGGCCATGGACACCAGCAACTTCGATAAAAGCATCGATGGGTTCGCCCACGTTCTCTGAACCCTGATCCATTACAACCACTTTCGGCAGTGCGGCGATTTTTTTCCTGTTTACAATTTCGTGCTGTTCGAAAAAGTCTTCCTCTGGGTAGCTAATCATCTCCTTTAGAGCTTTGGCCACATGTTCTGATGATGGATCTGGTAGGAAGATCTGAAATGCGACAATCCAACTAGTAGCACAGTCAATCGCTGCACAAATCCACGGCCGACCTATTACCTCCCCGCTATCATCAACCAGCATTATGTCAGCTTTTGTGCAGTCCAATTCTATTTGATCATAAGGTGCTGTTATATCATAGTATTTTTGGGCAATTCGCATGTGTTGGCGCGCCTCGTTACTGCCCAGTTGCCACTTTAGAACGTCAAAATGAGGGATTGTGTGCACAATCGCTTCGACTGCCTTGCGTCCGCAGCACCCAGGTTTTATGCCATTCTCATGGCAAACCAACTGGTATTGATTATAAGCGTCGCTAGACAGACTTGTTAGATTTTGTCTGTCCGACGACGTATATTGCATTTCCAATAGATCGAGCACTATCTCGTGGAAAACGCTGTCAAACCTTGGCATACGATTTCCTGAATTGCTGTGCTTGGGCAAAAGCGCGTCCGGCCCGCCGCGCCGATACAATTTGACCCAATTCTGAACAGTCGATTGCCTCGGAAAACGGTTACCCTTGATTTTGAAGGTGGGTTCTTCGGCGAACTCGCGTTGAAGTATCGGTATGCGTTTTGCCCAATGAACGCCTTCCTCCCCAAGCTTTAGTGCATTTTCCACAATGCGTAGTCTGAGCTGAGCTTCACGTGCATCTTTAGCGGTTACATTACGAGGACGTTTGTCGAAGCCTTCTTCCTTCACTAGCCCATCGTGCACATGGTCACGATATTCTTGTCCAGATATCTCAAAAGGATCAACTTGGGAGTTCGATATCTGATATGCATCCCGCCCAGCTATCGCTCCATCGACAGCATAGGTTTCTCCCCTATATTTAATGGTTCTCTGGTGCCGCCTTTTGACAATCTGCTTCAAAATTCGATTACCTCCAGATGTCTTCGGTCGCGGTTTGCAGTCTTCAGGTTCGTGGATGGCCCAAGAGCTTCACATGAAAAATCGAACACCAGATAGCCATCAAGAATAAGGCGAAGAATCTTCGCTTGGGGGATGCCAATATTCTCTCTTAGTTCTTTGAACGTCACACGTTGCTGTTTGAGACACGCTATTTTGCTTGCAAGTTTAGGGGCGGTCTCTTCGGCTTGCCCTTGCAATAGCAGCCAAGCATTTCGATCAATCGGCCCCTGCAATAAGGACTCAGTTACAATGACAAGCGAGATTCCGACTTCGGCAAGAAGTGAAGGATAGTCCAGGTACTCAGGTTTCTTATCTATGTGAGCGCTGTGTTTGGCGTCCAAGTAGAACAAACGGCCGTCGACAAGTTTAACTTCTAGGTCTGGTGTATAAAGCTTAGGCCTGTACCGACGCCCTTCATAAGCCACTAGCGCCGCTTCTTTGTTTGCAAATGCTCTTCCGGTTCCCATGTCGATTGTGCAAGGCTGTGGCTTAAGCGAGACCACACGAGGGTCGACCTGCATGCAACGAACCAGTGCTGCTTCCATTTGGCTTTCGAGCTGAATGACGCCTGGGAACTTGACGCCAGACATTTTGCCAGCGCGTTTTTTCATTCCGCGCTTGTGAACGCGTCGGGCCGTCGGGGGTGCGTGTCGATCCATCCTCATACGGGCTCTATACATGCATCCATTCGCATTGGCAATGGGCTCGATGCGAATAAAATGATTGCGACCGATGATGACTGAAGACGAATTTCAAGATTTGGCCAAAACTGAAAACTGGATTGCCCTCGGAGCGTGGCTGAATCGCGTTGTCCAAGACAGCCAAGCCTGCGGGTACGCGTTTCCGGACGATGCACTCCAAAGCGTTGCCGCTATTAGAGGCACAAAGCCTGCAAGCCTTCGCAATCCGATGTCCGCGGCGAAATGGTTAGAACAGAACCGACCAGATCTTTTTGAATCAAAGCCCGACTGGCTGGCCATGATGCAAGTTATTTTGCTTTCAAGGATAGATCGGTATGACCCTAGGAAATCCAAAGAGATAGCTGATGCCGTTCTTTCAGGGGAGTTATCTCAGGCGGAAACTAAGTCTATTCTTGATGAAGTTCGATTGGCGGAGAAGCCTGCGGTCGTGATTGCTAGAGGTGGTTTTGGCGGCCAGCGAAGAGCCCGAGACTTCGAAGTAAACGCAAAAATGCTTTTCAAACAGAACACTAGTGACATCTTCAATGTGGAAAATTTGACTGTTCGAGAAGGCAGAACGTTCGAGCCTCTTGCCACAGACTTAATCGTATACAAAGGCTCGGAGCCTTTTGCGGCGATTGAGATCAAAGGCCCGAGGAATAGAATTGATCCTGGCTACTTGATTGACCAACTGGCAAGAGCAGCACTTCTTTTGAGAAAGGTTCCTCAAGTACTATACGTTGTTCCTGAGCAATCTGAGTACAAACTGGGTGAACTTGTAGCGATACGAGACAAACTCGAAATCGAAGGAATTAAATTTGGGACATTGCCGGAGAAAAGTCGGCTCGCACCAAAAGATCTAAAAGTTCTGGGATGATGCACTCTCTAATGTTGGGTGTTATGCCGTGCGCGAAGGTCTGCAATGCGCAGAAAGCGGTCTTTGCAAAGTCTTGCGGACGGCCCAGAGCGGACTTTTAAGTAGCGCGCCGAGAATGGCGGCTTCGAAAGCCACAGCGAACAAGCAAGCTGCCCAACCCGGACGATGTGCGCCGCTACTCGGTGTGTCACACCGCACGGATCTCGAGTTACTCGCGACCGACGTCGCGCCTACCTTGGTGGCGAGTGTGTGAAAGGCACTGCGGGTATTGAACGAAACGGGCGTTGCGTTGTTCGAACGTTGGCTTTGGCAACTGGCAAGAAGGTCAGACGGGCCTTAACGTGGCGCAACACGTCAGACACCGAGACTACGGACCAGAAATGAAATCCGAGATTCCAAAACACAGCGCAATCTGGGGACAGATCATTGTCGGTGAGTTGAAGAAAACAGGCCTTTCCGAGCGGGATATCCGAAAGGAGTTCGGGATAACCAGATCTCAACTCGAAGACCCGGATGCTCGCTGGTCCTTCGACAAGACTGCCTGGTTGTTTGAAAAGGCGAGCGCTTTGACCAGGGACGACCTTGTCGGATACCGCCTGGCACAGTCGCCGGACCTGGTCAGGAAGGCCGGGTTGCTCGCCTATGTCGGCGTTTCGGCACCTACCGTTGGCGGTTACCTTCGAAACATCACCCGTTTTCAGCGCGTGATCGGTGACGCGAGCAAGACGGCCATGGAAGAAGGCCCGGAAGCCACCCGGCTGACCTGGCACTACGATGTGCCAGCAAGCATTCCGACCGGGCAATATGCCGAGTTTGGAGCCGTTGGCACGGTCTTCGCCCTGCGGGACTACTCCAATCGGCAAATCCGTCCGACGCATGTTCGGTTCGCGCATCAGCGGCTGACCGGCACCGAGGCCCTCGACAGGTTCTTTGGCTGCAATGTCCTGTTTGGTGCCGCGGAGAACAGCATTGCCTTCAAGGCGGCTGATATGGATGTGCCGCTGTTGACGGCCGACGACAACTTGCAGCGGACGCTTTCGGTCATTTGCGAGAACACGCTGGCTCGGATGCCGCAGACACCCAACAGTGTGGCCCGGGTTGTTGAGAGGCAGATCACAGCGCGTCTTGCAGCCGGCACGGCCCAGCAGGACGCAATTGCGGCGGAACTTGGGATGAGCGCCCGAACGCTGGCCCGCCGACTGACCGACGAGGGCACGAGCTTCGCAGCGGTCGTCGCCAATCTGCGAAAGGCACTGGCCCGGGACTATCTGCTCAACAGCACGCTTCCGCTCACCGAGATCGCCTATCTTCTCGGATATAGCGACGCCAGTACCTTCAGCACGGCATTCCGAAGATGGTACGGACAGCCCCCCAGCGACTTCAGGGAGCAGCCAGCAACAGAAGCGCCCCTGGCATAGGGCGAACGATCTGAGTAGAGGCCGGACTGCTCGGATCATAGGCCCGCACTTTCACGTTTCTCCGTCTTCCTGAACCACCCTGACGCAACAAACCCGGCAGGCATGAGGCCTAACGGGTTTGAAGCAGATGCCGGATCTCTCCAGCGTCGGTTGGAAGGGGTAAACCGTTCCGGTTGTCTCGTTGCGGGATCAGCGCTTGTGCTTGTTGCCACCCTTCTTGCGATCGTCCTTGCGATCTTGACGATCCCGGTCTTCGGCGATCTTGCCACCGAGCGCACCGGCGGCTGCGCCGAGGGCCAGGCCGTCCTTGGCGTCGCCGCCGGTGATTTCGGTCAGCACGGCGCCGGCCACAGCGCCCTTGAGGGCTTTCTCACCGATGTCACCGGCATTGGCGGCCATCGGGGCAGCGAGGGCGAGTGAGGCGGCAAGGGCGGCGAATACGGTGTTCTTGAGGGTGTTTGTCATCGGTTCCAACCTTTCTGACGGTGGCGACCTCCGTGGCCGCCTTCTGTGGAAAGATCTAAGCGAACCGCCATGCCCCCGCTTGAGAGCATCCGACAGCTTCATTGGAATGGCTGACATTGCAGAGCAACAAGCCAAATTCGACGGTTGTTCTGCCGTCAAGACTTTCGCCTGACGCAATGCCAATCATCCAAGGGGTCGCCTCCTTGGCCGCGATGGCTGCATGGGCCGTTCCGGCGCAGGCACGACACTCCCAACCAGACGGCATTCTATCCGCCGCTACTCAGGTCAAAGATTGATCCGCAGCCTCAAGCCGAAAACGGTCGTGTCCTGATCGTTGAAGCCCGGGTTGATCATGTGCTGGACGTCCGCCGTCAGGGCGACATTGTCCGACAGGTCCAACCGATAGAAGGCCTCCATTGTGGTCTGGGTGTCGAGCGTTTCATCTACCGGGTCCGCAACGGTCGCGCCAAACCCAAAGAGGTCGTCATAGAGGCCCGGCCGCCATAGAAGTCCAGCGTTGGCTGCGCGTCGGGCGATCGGCGCCTCACCCTCCGACCAGCCGAGGCGTCCGTAGATCATGAATTCCTCGTTGATCGTGTGGTTGGCAGACAGGATCGCCCCGTAGCTCTCCGGCACGCCTGCCTCGGTGCGTTCATCGACGTGAAATACCCCGAGGTGAACGTTGGTTAGAAAGCGCTTCGAGCGTTCGGGCGTCCATCCGATCTCGGCGTATTTGTAGAACTCGGGGCCACCGGGAAACCACTCGACATCGGTCAGCGAGCCGTTTGCATCCGACAGGACACCGAGGGCATAGATCTGGTCGGTCAGGAAACCGCCCCCCGCAATGCCGAAGCCGGGATCGGGGATCGGCAGGACCGGGCTGAACAGGATCGAGAAATTGGAGAAAGTCGTGCGTGGGTTCACGTAGCCGAGGATGTCCGAGTAGTCTCCCGGATCGATCCGGCCGGCCACGAAACCGGCCTTCCCGCCAGCGAGCGTCTGGGACCAGTAGGCGACGGAGAGGGTCGTGTCGGTGTCACTGAATGTCGTTGCGGTGACGCCCGCATAGCCGATTTCCCCGGCAAGCCCGCTTGGCGCGATGTCCGTGCCGAGCAGATGGCGGTTCTCCAATGTGAAGACCAATTGCCCGGGATTTTCGCCGCCGCGATTGAGCAGCGTCCACTGGCCCAGAATGCGCGCCTGGCCCAAGGCGGCCTCGTCGATATCGGTCAGGCTCTCGGTCGCGGACTGGTAATAGGCCTGGTAGTCGAAGGAGAGGTTCAGGCCGGTGCGTTCGGCAAAGCGTTGCCGCGATGCCTCCAAGGGGTCCAATGCCGCATCCAGCCCCGGCCAGCGAGAGTCCTGCAACCGCCGCACTCGGTCTTGTTCCAGTTGGGCCTGCGTGGATGCCGGGCCACCGAGCGAGACCGCTGCGGCGGCCTCCAGGGCGGACGTTGGCCGGCTTTCCTGCGCCAAGGCTCCGGTTGATAACCAGAAGCCAGCGACGATGACCGTACCGAGAAGCCTTGCCTGTCCCATATGAGGTCTCTCTTGTTGCTCTTGATTCTTCTTCGGCCCGCTCATGCAAGTATCGCCAGTACGACATCCCGGCCCGTCCAGAGGACGAAGGCCGAAAGCGTAGCCGTGATCATGGCAGGCACACCGTCTTTCCAAGTGTCCCAGATCAGATGACAACCGATTGCGCCAAGCGACGTGCCCAGAAGGGCAGCGGCCCCGAGCGGCCCGAGCAAGCTGCCTTGAAACCAGATCGCCACCGCCCCGAAAAGCTCGACACCACCGACAAGCGCCATGATCTGACGGTTCAGCCCGTATTTGACGAACATCGCCAGTTGCGTTTCGAAGATGAGCTTCTGCCAGCCAAGGATCTTGATCGAACTGGCGAAGAGAAAGAAGGCGGACAGCAGGCCAATGGCAACTATTTGCATAATACGACTCCGCCGACACACACAGGGCTGAAGTTCATTTGATGTTCCCTTCTGGATCGTCCCGAGTGTGCAGTCCGGTTACTTGAGATCGTCCTGCGCCTTGATCTCCGGCACACGGGCGAAGGCTTCGGCCATGTCGGCGCTGCTCATCAACTCGATCATCTGGTAATCCTCCAGCAACCCGTCACCGAGACGGCTGACATAGAAGGCCTGGATGAAGGTGGGGTCGTCCGGCAGGGCGACGGTGATGTAATTCTTCCCGTTCCCAAGCCCCCAATAGTAGCTCAAAAGCTCGCCGCCGAGCGCCTCGATCCCACCCTTCACCGAGGCCGCGCGGTCCCCGGGATTGGCGATCTGCATCTCCCAGGCGGCGCTGTTGGATGCGCCGATAAACAGGAAGGTGCGCATGTCTTTTGTGTCCTGCGCCGCTGCAACTGTCGCAGAGACGCAAAGGGCTGTCGAAAGAAGGATCCTGTTCATCTTGCCACCCGGAATTGCTTCGATGTTGTGGTCAGTACAGCATGGCTGCCCTGACCGTTCTTGTGGGTTCAATGCCCCGGAGCTCCGGGAATGGAGTGTTCCAGCTCGGCAGGGCGGAGCGGGAACTCGGAATGCTCATCCTCTGGCGTTTCGATGTCGGCGTGCCAGGTGAATTCCTTGTCCCCGAGGTCCAGATCGAACTCGCCCCCTTCGATGACCGGGTAACGGATCGGCTGCCCGGGCCGCAGGTCGATATTAGCGACACCGTCGTCGATAATGACCTGCCCGCTCACCAGAACGTAGGGGATTCCCTTGGTGAAGGAGCCGTTCATGCCCTTCTTCATCGATGATGTTTCGGTGATCGTGTCGGGGTCGAAGATCGTGATATCCGCGATCATGCCTTCCTGCATCCGGCCGCGTTCCTGCATCGCCTTCAGGCCCACCTTGGAAAAGTACTTCGCGGGAATGTAGGAGGCGTTGTTCACCATCTCCATCAGCGCGATGCCCTGTTCACGGGCCTCGCGGAACACGATGCCATAGGTGCCGGCATTGCGCGGGTGCCCCCCGTACTCCGTGAAATCGGCCTCGATCGGCAGCGGTTCGCCATCGACGGTGAAGCCGACGATGTCGTTGGCGATCGCAATATCCTTCATGTGGATCCAGCGCTCCAGGTCTGCTTCGGGGCGGACTGTGATGAAAATCGGCTTGCTCGGATCCTCCTTCTGCTGCCGGAAGAACTCCTCGTCGGACTCGTAGAGTTCGCCGGTGCTGGTATCGAAGATATCGCGGGTCGGAACGATATTGTTCGCCTCGATCTTGTCCGGCAGCAGTTGCGGTGTCGCGATGTTCGGATTGCCGGTGATGGCCGGGTAGTATTCCGCGAAGATGGTCATTCCGCGCATTTGCAGGCGGCGCGCAAGCTCGTAGATTTCTTCCCACCCCTGGTTCTGGATGTGGGAAAGGATCAGGGCCCCGTCGAGCGCAACGGCGTTTGCGATCACCTCGTTTGCGCCCAGGGAATAGTAGAGCGGCAGGCTCTCGGTCGGACCGAAACGGGTATGGGCGCCAAAGAAGCGGTCATACTTCTTCGCCATTTTCTGAAGCGCGAAAATCTCCTTCGGATAGGTGTTGTATCCCATGTATCCCACCGTCGTGTTGACGGTGATCGCCCCGGCGCGAAGACCCTTTTCATACATGGTCATGACTTCGACGAGCTGATCCGCAGTCGGAATATCCAGCGCCCAGCTGGCATGTCCGTCTTCTTCCTCGGCTGCACCGCGTGACTTGAGGATGTAGGTCGGATCGGATGCCAGCTCGACTGAAACCCCATCCATCACGACACGCCGGATCTCCTCGTGCCCCATCCCGGAACCGAAGTTGAGAAAGGAATTGCCCTCGTACTTGTCGTAGAACAGGTCGGCATCCGCCACGCCGCTCTCGGTATCGAGGATCGTCGTCGTGCCATCATGGGCCATCATCTTCTGATCGAAGCCGCCAAAGGAATGCGAATGGGTGTTGATGAATCCCGGCGCGACTACATGCCCGGAAACGTCGATCTCGCGCTTGCCCGTCAAGGCATCTTCGGTGATCGCGGTGATCCTGTCGCCGGTCACGCAGACATTGCGCACGGCATCAAGATTGGTTTCCGGGTCCATGACGCGGCCGTTGAGAAGCGCGACGTCGCACTCCTGAGCAACCGCCATCGAACTGCAGAGGGCCATGAGAGTGGCAAGAGTGAGGTGTTTCACGGTCAGTCCTTCCGGGATGATTGCGTCGGGCAAAAAAACGCGGGGCGGACGAGGGAGACCGCCCCGCGCTCTCCTCAGTCCAGCGTGTTCTTGTAGATCACGCCGTCCTTCATGATGACCTTCAGGTTGGGATCAGGATCGGCCAGAAGAAGGATGTCTTCGAGCGGGTTGCCATCGACCAGCAGGAGATCCGCGTAAGCGCCTTCCTCGACCACGCCGAGCGGGCCGTCTTGATACGGATTGTTCAAGCCCGTAAGCCGGTTCATGCGGGCGCCGTTCGATGTGGCCATGCGCAGAATGTCGAAGGGTTTGAACTTGGCCTCGTGCAGGTATTTGAACTCGTCGTTCATCTTCTTGTCCTGCTCAAGCGTCTGGTCCCAGTTGTTGATGAGATCGGTGCCCAGAGTGTAGAGGTCGATCATGCCCGGTGTCGTCTGGATCACCTCGATCATGTTGGCGGCGGCGTCACGGACACTCTTCCATTTGGCGAACGAGGCTGGCGTGTAGAAGGCTTCCGCCTGTTCGGTCGTCACCGAGTAGACCGGGGCTACCGCCGTCGCGAACATGATCTGCTTTTCGACCATGATCTCGGCGGCCTCCTTGGTCAGGAACGGGATGTGCTCAACGGTCTTTGCACCGTTGTCGATACAGTTGCGGATCGCCTGCTCGGTGAACACGTGGCAGGTGACGTAGGTGCCCCATTGCTCGGCGGTCTTGACCGCCATCTGGATCTCGTCCGCCTGGTACTGAAGCGAATGCAGCGGGTCGAACTCGGACGTGACCCCACCGCTGACCATGACCTTGATCTGGGTTGCCCCGCGCCGCAGGTTCTCGCGCACCGCCATGCGGATCTGCTCCGGGCCATCCGCGATGAAGCTCATGTCCGTGTCGACCCAATGCGATGGGCCTTGCCCCGACAGGGTTGGATGACGGTCGTTCAGCTTGCGGAAATCGGCATGGCCCGATGTCTGCGTGATGAAGGCCTCCGAGGAATAGATCCTCGGGCCGGGGAACATACCGGTATCGATGATCCGCGCGATGGACTTTGCCGGTCCGCCGAGGTCACGAACCGTCGTGAACCCGTTCATCAGGATGCGCTCGGACCGGATCGTTGCAACGCCACCAAGATGGAAGGGCGTGATGTTCTGGCGCAACCCGTCACTGAGCGGGTTGAACACCAGCAAATGCACGTGCTGGTCATGCATCCCCGGCATGAGCGTGCGCCCGCCGCCGTCAATCATGGTTGCGTTGGGCGCTTCGATCCCGTCCGTCGAAATTTCCTTGATCAGGTTGCCTTCGACCAGAACGCTGGCGTTTTCGATCCGCGCCTCGTTCACGCCGTCAAAAACATGGACATTGGTGAACAGGGTCTGCGGCAGCGCTTCGTCCTGCGCAGAGGACATGCCGGCAGCGAGCGACACCACGCCCGCCAGTAATGTGGACTTGAAAAGATGCTTCATAAGTTTGCCCTTCCGCAATGTTGACGGCGGGGCCAGCGCCCCGCCGAAAGTTCAGTTCAACGTGTTCTTGTAGAACTTGCCGTCCTTCATGATGACGCGAATGCTCGGCACGTCCTGCCCGCGTGGCTCGGCATCGAACCATGTATCGACAGCGCCGATGGCAGTGATGTCTTCGAGCGGGTTTCCGTCAACGATGAGGATATCGGCATAGGCACCTTCCTCGATCACGCCGAGCTTGCCTTCGGGATAGGGGTTTCCGCGCCCCGTCAGTGCGGCCAGTTCGCCGCCATTCGAGGTCATCATCTGCAAGGCCCAGAGGTTGCCGAACTCACGCGCCATGAAAGCCTTGGTGAAGTCCATCGACTGGCGGTACGGCACACCGGTCAGCAGCACGTAGTCGGAATCGAACACCATCTTCGGCTTGTACTTCCGCACCAGATCAAACAACTGCTCGCTGTTTTTCCGCAACCAGAGGAACTTCGCCGTCGGCGGGAAGGTCGGGTCCTGGTGCATCGGATGCTCAAGCGCCTCGGGCGCCAACGCGGTCAGGTTGGGCGAGAAGAACGCTTCCTTCTCTACCAGCTTCTGCATCGTCGGTTCCGTTATGGTCAGGCCGTGATCCACCACTTTGACCCCGAGATCGAGCGCGCGCGACAGGTCGCTATCCATGAAGACATGCATGGCGACATAGGAATCCATGTCCCCGGCCACCTCGACGGCAGCGGCGATTTCTTCGTCTGTAAAGGCGGACTGGTAGATCGGGTCCTTGATGGAGGTCACACCACCACTGACCATGATCTTGAGGTAGTTGGCCCCAAGCGCAAAGTTCCGCCGCGCGCCGTGGAGCACTTCGGCAGGGCCGTCGACAAGCCGCGTGATCTCCAGCCGTTCAAGATTGCTTTCGTTCTTGCGTTGCCCGGCGATCCCCCAGTCGCCATGACCACCGGTCTGGCTGAGGCAGGCGCCGGACGAGTATATCCGCGGGCCCGGAAGCGAACCCTCGTCGATTACCGCACGAAGTCCACCATGTGCACCGCACATGTCGCGCACGGTTGTGAAGCCCATCGCCAGCATTTCCTGCGCAAAGGCCGCAGAACGTGCGCCGATCTCCTCCCATGTCGTGTCCTGAAGGCCCGGGATCGTGCCATCCTTGTACATATTCACATGCACATGGCTGTCGATCAGTCCCGGCATCAAGGTGCGTCCGCCGCCGTCGATCACATTGACCTCGACCTCTTTGGTCTCGATACCGCGTTCGGTCTGGATGGTGAAAGAATAGCCGTCGATACCGCCAACAGGATCGGGCAGGCGCTTGCTTCCGCCCGTTCGAACTTCGACTTCCCACGTGCCGGATTCGGGAATGTCCTCTGCAATCTTGTGAATCTTGTTCTTGACGACGAGCACGTCGACATCTTTCAAGCCGTCATTCACCCCGTCGAAGACCATCACGTTCTTGAACAGCGTGACCTCCGAGGGAATGTTGGGGATATCCTGCGCAATGGCAGGCGTCGTGAGCGCAATTGCCATTGACATGGCCGGCAGCAACGCCTTCAGGTTGAGTGTTGTCATTCGGTGTCCTCCCAGGGGTCGGTCTTCCTGCGGACCGATCCTCCCACTATGCACATGTGCCCCGAGATTCTTTTGACCCGCTGATCCCGTGGTGCATTTTTCTGACCCGATCCGGTCAATTTCAGCCAATTTCTGCTTGGCCGTCAGGCGCCCGCGCCCGTAGCGTGTCGGAGAGCGAAAGGGTGATGTGGATGCCGCAAGGAGAACAAAAGGACGGTTTGTCCCTCGTACGTGCTACGGTCCTCGGCCCCGTCGTAGCGATGATGCGGCGGCTCGATGCGGATCCGGCCTTTGCGCTCGGGCTGCATGGATTGAGCGAGGAACAGGTCCTGAACCCGGCCGAGTTCATCCCGCATGACACGGTCTATGCGGCGCTGGCCTCCATCGCCGACATCACCCGGCCGGATATCTGCGCCTTGGCGGGACAACAGACAGACCTGTTGAAGTTCCTGCCGCGTGGGGCGCTCCTCGGCCAGTCGGTGACCCTTGGCGATTTCTTCACCCGGTTCACCCAGATCGTCTCGAAGGAAAGCAACGCGGTGTCCTTCCGGCTCCTGATCGAGGAGGAACACGCCTACTTCACCACCAGTCGCAATTTCGAACCCGAGGTGTCGCCGGGCCATTCGGACGCCTTTCTCGTCGGGATCTGGATCTCCCTGCTGCACCGTGTTCTCGATTTCCGATGGGATCCAACCCAGGTTGTTCTGCGCCTCTGCGATCCGACCCTGCTGCCGGAGCAGTTTCATGGCGTGCGGGGCATCAAGTGCAACAACAGGGGATTCTCCATCCGCTTTCCGGCGGCCTGGCTGTCGCTTCCAATCAACCCCGAACTCCTCGTGAACCACGACAATGATATCGAAGAACCGGTTCAGGTCGATGTGCCCCTGGACTACCTCGAAGGCTTCGAAATTCTCGTGCGATCAAGGCTGTCCGATCCGGCGCTGACGGTGAGCGAGGCCGCCCGGATGTGCAGCATCACCACCAAGGTGCTGAACAAGCGCTTGTCCTCCTACGGAACAACGGCGTCCAAGGTGATCAACCGGCTGCGGATGGAAAAGGCCTCCGAACTGCTCACCACATCTGATCATTCGATCAAGGAGATCGCCCAATTGGTCGGCTTGTCCGAAACATCGGCACTCACCCGAGCCTTCACGCGGAACTTCGGCATATCCCCGAAAGATTGGCGCAATAAGGAGGCACAAGAGGCCCAAATTGCCGGAGCGCCTGCAGATTAGCCTGACCCCGCTGCGACTTCTCGACTACCGCAATCTCTTGGAACCTCGGTCGCCAATGGTAATGCCGAAGAGATGCATGAACCGGCGAGCCCTTCGCGGGGAGCAATCGATGGGAAAGGAGACCTCCATGCTATCCGCAGCGAACTCCCGCTTGCCGCCCGATCTTCTAGTTGAGGATGTCCGCAGTGGGCTGGAAGCGGCCATCCGAAAACCTTCCCCGGCAATACGGCGATGGCGCGAAACAAGCAAAGAATGAGACCCGAAGATATGGAGCCTCGAACCAAGAAAGTTGAAGGTTAATGCGCCCAAAGTTTTGGGCCAAAAATGCAATTCTTTGGGCGAAATGCAAAGCTATGGGCGCACCTACAATCTCCTAAAAATCCAAATTCTCGACGCTCAATGCGTTTTGCTGAATGAACTCCCGTCGCGGTTCAACAACGTCGCCCATCAGCTTGGTGAACAGATCGTCGGCCTCGACCATGTCGTCCACCCGCACCTGCAGCAGGGTGCGCGCATCGGGGTCCAGCGTGGTTTCCCACAGCTGATCGGGATTCATCTCGCCCAGACCCTTGTAGCGCTGCAGCGACAGACCCTTTTCACCCTCGTCCAGAATGGCGCGCAGCAGGTCCAGCGGGCCGTGGATAACCTGAGATCGGTCGCGACGGATCAGTGTTGCGGGGGTGTTGTAGACCTCTTGCAGGCTTTGGGTGAAACTGCCGGTCTTGCGCGCTTCGCCCGAGCGCAGCATGGGGCCATCCAGCGTGCGCACCTCTTCGACGCCGCGCAGGATGCGGGCGAGACGGATGCCGTGATCCTGAGTGATCCGACCCTGCCAGCCGCGTTCGTATTCCAGCGCGATCAGGTCGAGACGGGTGGCGACCTTGTCGGCCACGCCTTGCAGGTCGGCATCGACCGCGCCGGGCACGAAAGCCCCGGCAACGGCGGCCTGTTCCAGAATGTGGCGTGGGTAATGCGTCGGGAAGGCGTCCAGCACGCGCTTTAGCTGACGCGCTTCGTCGACCACGCGGGTCAGGTCCTGCCCGATGATTTCCTCGCCCGAGCCCAGTTTCAGCACCGCGCCCTCGACGCCTTGGTTGATCAGATAATCATCCAGCGCGGCCTGATCCTTCAGGTAAACCTCTGATTTGCCACGGGAAACTTTATACAGCGGCGGTTGGGCGATATAGAGATAGCCGCCCTCGATCAGTTCCGGCATCTGCCGGTAGAAGAAGGTCAGCAGCAGGGTGCGAATGTGTGCGCCATCCACATCGGCGTCAGTCATGATGACGATCTTGTGGTAACGCAGTTTTTCGATGTTGAACTCATCGCGGCCAATGCCGGTGCCCAGCGCCATCACCAGATTGCCGATTTCCTGAGACGACAGCATCCGGTCGAACCGCGCCCGTTCCACGTTCAGAATCTTCCCGCGCAGGGGCAGAACCGCCTGAGTCAGTCGGTCGCGGCCGGTCTGGGCGGAACCACCGGCCGAGTCCCCCTCGACCAGAAAGACTTCGGTCTTGGATGGGTCCTTCTCGGAACAATCCTTCAGCTTGCCGGCCAGATAGTTCACATCCATAGCCGTCTTGCGGCGGGTCAGTTCACGGGCCTTGCGGGCAGCCTCACGAGCCAGCGCGGCCTCGATGATCTTGCCGACAATTGCCTTGGCCTCGTTCGGGTTTTCCTCGAACCACTCGGCCAGTTTTTCATTCATCAGCCCTTCAACCGCCGGGCGGACTTCGGAACTGACCAGCTTGTCTTTGGTCTGGGACGAGAATTTAGGATCTGGCACTTTGACGGACAACACGCAGGTCAGACCTTCCCGCGCGTCGTCGCCGGTAAAGCTGACTTTTTCTTTTTTCGCGATCCCGCTTGATTGGGCGTAGTTATTAATCGTCCGGGTCAACGCACCCCTAAAACCCGCCACATGTGTACCGCCATCGCGCTGGGGGATGTTGTTGGTGAAGGGCAGCACCGTCTCGTGATAGCTGTCATTCCACCACATGGCGATTTCGACGCCGATATCGTCACGCTCGCCCTTGATGTAGATCGGTTCGGGCATGGCCGGGGTTTTCGACCGGTCGAGGTATTTGACGAATTCCTTGACGCCTCCTTCATAGAACAGCTCGGTCTCAAGCCGTTCCGCCGGGCGTTCGTCGATCAGGATGATGCGGACGCCCGAATTCAGGAAGGCCAGTTCGCGCAGGCGCTTTTCCAGCGTCTCGAACGAGTATTCGAGGTTCGAAAACGTATCGGTCGAGGCCAGAAACCGCACCTCGGTCCCGGTCCGGTCGCCGCATTCCCCGACAACTTTCAGATGCTCTGCCGTTTCTCCACCCTCAAAGCGTGCGACATGTTCCTTACCCGCGCGCCAGATGCGCAGCTCCAGCCAATTCGACAGGGCGTTCACCACCGAAACGCCCACACCGTGCAGACCGCCCGACACTTTGTACGAGTTGCTGTCGAACTTCCCGCCCGCATGCAGCTGGGTCATGATGACCTCGGCCGCCGAAACGCCCTCTTCGGGGTGGATATCGACCGGAATTCCACGCCCGTTGTCACTGACCGAAACGCTGGAATCGGCGTGGATTTTCACTGTCACATGGTCGGCGTGACCGGCCAGCGCCTCGTCAATTCCGTTGTCGACAACTTCATACACCATATGGTGCAGGCCCGAGCCATCGTCGGTGTCCCCGATATACATGCCGGGGCGTTTGCGGACCGCCTCCAACCCTTTGAGAACTTTGATGGAATCTGCGCCGTATTCTTGTGGGGCCTGTGCGTCTTCGGACATTCAGTCAGTACCTATATTATTTTGGTAATTTATACGTTTTCTGGTGGGGAATGTCACGTGGTACCCCAATATTTTGTGGTTGTTTCGGAGGAAAATCCGCGCGTCACAAACGGTCGATATCCGCCGCGATATCCGCCGCAATCGCCTGCGCATCCACATCGCTGCGTTCCGCCGACAAGCGCAGGCCCAGCAGGTCGGACTGATACCGCGCTGCAAGGCGCTCAGGGTCGTGATCCGCACCAATTTCGCCTGCCTTCTGCGCCCGGCGGAACAGGTCGGCAAAACACGCTTTCATCTGCCCCAGAGAGGCGCTGGCCTTTGCCGCCAGCGCATGGTCTTTGGCCTGAAGTTCGGCATAGGTCTTGGCCAGCATGCAGGCCCGCGTTGGCGAGGTTGTATCCTCGATCACCCGGCGCGGCTGGGCCTGCAGCGCGGCCTTTGGCCCCAACTCATCCGCCAGCGCCGTCAAGCGCGCCACCCCATCCAGCACATAGCGTTCCAGCGCCAGCGCGTAGAGCGCATCTTTCGATCCAAACGCCGCATAGAAGCTGCCGGGCCTCAGCTTCAACTCTCTTTCCAGATCTTTCAGCGACGTCCCGGCCCAGCCATGACGCCAGAACAGATCTCGGGCCTGCGCGATCAGCACGTCTCGGTCATAGGAAGGTTTGCGGGGCATTGCTGGCACCAATTCTTGAACGCTCGCTCAAATATATACTTGAGTGATCACTCAAGAAACCCTAGATACGACCTGTTACCCAAAAAATCAGGAGTTCCGACATGGCCAACTTCCCTTCGCACGATCTGACCACTGCACCTGAAGGTTCAAAACCGCTGCTGGAAAAGTCGCAGGCTGCCTTTGGCCGCCTGCCCGGCCTGCACAAGGTGATGGCCGAAAGCCCCCAGCATCTGGAAGGCTATCAGGTTCTGCACCACCTGTTCCTGCAGACTGATTTCGACAATGACGAAAAAACCGTTGTCTGGCAGACCATCAACGTGAAAAACGAATGCCACTATTGCGTGCCCGCCCATACCGGCATTGCCAAGATGATGAAGGTCTCGGACGACATCACCGAAGCGCTGCGCAACGAAACCCCGCTGCCGTCGGCAAAGCTTGAAGCATTGCGGACCTTCACCCTGCAGATGATTGAAACCCGCGGCAACGTCACCGACGAACAGATGCAGGCCTTTTTCGATGCCGGCTATTCGCACCGCGCGGTGCTGGATGTGGTCTTGGGCCTAGCGCAGAAAACCATGTCGAACTACGTCAACCACATGGCCAAAACCCCGGTTGATGAGGTGATGCGCGGCTTCCTGTGGGAACGCAAAGTCGGCGAACCCGCCTAAGCGGCCACGACCGAGCCCGCGTCGCCTTCGGTGACAACCAGCGTCTGGGCCCGGTCACCCAGTTCCGCAAACAGCTCAGGCCCGGTGCCCGTCATCCAGGCCTGAGCGCCCAGCGCGCAGATCTCGTCAAACAACGCCGCGCGCCGCCCGGCATCCAGATGCGCGGCGACCTCATCCAGCAACACGATCGGAGGTGCCCCCACCATCCCGGCCAGCGCCCGCGCGTTGGACAGGATCAGCGAAACCAGCAGCGCCTTCTGCTCGCCGGTCGAACAATCCTTGGCAGGCACGCCCTTTGCGGCAAACACACCATACAAATCCGACCGATGCGGCCCGACCAAAGTGCGCCCCGCCGCCAGATCGCGAAACCGGCTTTCGTTCAGCGCCTCGCGCAAATCCTCCGGCGTCGCTGGCATCGCGCCTTCGGTCAGTATCAGTTCCAACTCCGCCGATGGAAACGCGGTCTCGGCCTGTTCCTGCGCCGCTCGCAGATGATCCAGTGCGGCCAACCGCGCCGCGTGTATCCGGTGCCCTGTCTCGGCCATCTGCCCTTCCAGGGCGGCATACCAATGGGCATCCCGAATCTGTTCTTTCAGCAGCCGATTGCGTTCGCGCATGGCCTTTTCATAGGTCAGAGAGGCCTCGGCGTGCGAGGGATCGAAACTCAGCGCAATCCGGTCCAGAAACCGCCGCCGCCCTTCCGCGCCTTCGATCCACAGCCGGTCCATCGATGGCATCAGCCAAACCACCCGCGCCAGCTTGCCCAGATCAATCTGGCTGGCGGCCTTGTCGTCAATGCGCACCTGACGCGCTGCGCCACCTTCGGACCAGGTCTCGATCTCGTATTGCTGCCCCTGCGCCTGCAACAGCCCGGACAGCTTCCATCCCAGCGCCTCGGGGCGTCGCGTCATCTCGGCCGCACTTGCCCGCCGCATCCCGCGCCCCGGCGAAAACAAAGACACCGCTTCCAGAATATTGGTCTTACCCGCCCCGTTCGGCCCATGAATCGCCACCGGCCGCCCATCTAAAGATAACCGCGCCAGCTTGTGAGACCGAAAATGCGAGACCGTAAGCTCGGTCAGGGCCAATCCCATGACCCCTCCCTTCATCTTTTCAAAAATACTCCCGCCGGAGGCATCGCGCGCCAGCGCGATCAGACGCGCATCGGCATGACAACGTAAACCGCGCTCTGGTCATTGCCCTCACGCATCAGCGTCGGATCACCGGCCGAGTTGAACATGAACACCGCGTTCTCACGATCTACCTGAGATGCAATCTCCAGCAGATATTTGGCGTTGAACCCGATCTCCAGCCGCTCATCGCCATAGGCTACGGCCAGCTCTTCCTCAGCCGCGCCGCTGTCCGGAGCATTCACCGACAGCACCAGCTTGTCGCCATCCAGTTGCAGCTTCACCGCGCGCGAGCGTTCCGAAGAAACCGTCGCCACCCGATCCACGGCTTGCGCAAACTCAGCGGCGTCCACTTCCAGCTTGCGGGTGTTGCCCTGCGGAATGACACGGGTGTAGTCGGGGAAGGTGCCGTCGATCACTTTCGAGGTCAGGGTGATATCGGGCGTGGCAAAGCGCACCTTGGTTTCGCTGACCGATACGGCGATGTCCATCTCGTCATCGTCCAGCAGCTTGCGCAGCTCGCCTACGGTCTTGCGCGGCACGATGACGCCGGGCATATCCGCCGCACCCTCGGGGCAATCGGCGTCGATGCGGGCCAGACGGTGACCATCGGTGGCCACGCAGCGCAGCACCTTGCCGCCTTCGGGGCCATCGGTGACATGCATATAGACACCGTTCAGATAGTACCGCGTCTCTTCCGTCGAGATGGCGAATTTCGATTTGTCGAACAGCCGCCGCAACAGCGCTGCCGAGGCGGTGAAGTTGGACGCATATTCCGAGGACGCCATGACCGGGAAATCCTCTTTTGGCAACGTCGCCAGAGAGAAATTCGACCGCCCTGCCTCAACCGTCAGACGCCCTGCGGCGCTGTCTGCGGTCAGGGTCACCAGCGCGCCGTCGGGCAGTTTGCGCACGATCTCATGCAGCGTGGTGGCGGCCACCGTGGTTGCGCCCGCCTTTTCGACCTGCGCGGGGGCCTTGTCGACCACTTCGATATCCAGATCGGTGGCGCGGAACTGTACCTGATCGCCTTCGGCCTCGATCAGCACATTGGCCAGGATCGGGATGGTATTGCGACGCTCCACCACGGATTGGGCCTGCGAAACGGCCTTGAGAAGGGTGCCGCGTTCGATGCTGATCTTCATACCCTCAATTCCTCTGACTTGCGTGCAACATGGGCGGGACTGGCACGTTAGCGTCTCAGCCCTGAGGCACAAGGATTTTTTATGGATTTCTGGGTCGGATTACCCACAGCGTCAAGGGGCGCGTGCCCGCAAGACGTCAGTTCGGGGCCAACCGTGGATTATGGCGCACAAGAAAACGCCCCGGGCGTGAGTATCCGGGGCGTTTTCTGGAAAGTGGCGCGGATCAGGCTTCGAGCGACCGGCGCAGCATCTCGACATCTTCGGCGATCTGGCCATCGGTTGTCTTCAGCTCTTCGATGCGCTTGACGCCATGCATGACCGTGGTGTGATCGCGCCCGCCAAAGCGGCGGCCGATTTCCGGCAGCGAGCGGCTGGTCAGTTGCTTGCACAGGTACATCGCCACCTGACGCGGGCGGGCATAGGACCGCAGGCGTTTGGGGCCGATGATGTCGGACATGCGGATGTTGTAATATTCGGACACCTTGCGCTGGATCTCTTCGACGGTGATCTTGCGCTCGGACGCGCGCAGCACGTCGGCCAGACAATCCTGCGTCAGCTCCATGTCGATTTCGCGCCCAACCAGCGAAGCGAAGGCAAACAGACGGGTCAGCGCCCCCTCAAGCACCCGCACATTGGTCGAGATACGATGGGCAAGGAATTCCAGCACCCCGTCCGAGATGGTCAGATCGGGATAGGTGGTGCTGTATTGCTGCACCTTGTTCTGCAGAATGCCCAGACGCAATTCGTAATCGGTGGGATGCAGGTCGACGACCAGCCCGCATTGCAGGCGCGATTTCACGCGATCCTCAAGGTCCTTGATCTCACCCGGCGCACGGTCGGCCGAGATGATGATCTGCTTGTTCTGATCCACCAGCGCGTTGAACGTGTGAAAGAACTCTTCCTGCGTCGAATCCTTGCCTGCGATGAACTGCACGTCATCGACCATCAGCACATCGACAGAACGGAACAGATGTTTGAAATCCATCATCCGGCGTTCGCGCAGGGCCTGGACAAAGCGGTACATGAACTGTTCGGCAGACAGGTAGAGCACGTTCAGTTCGGGGTGTTTGGTCTTCAGCTCCCACGCAATGGCGTGCATCAGGTGGGTCTTACCCAGCCCAACGCCGCCATACAGAACCAGCGGGTTGAAGGTGACGGGGCCACCTTCGGAGACGCGGCGCGCGGCGGCATGGGCCAGTTCGTTGGGTTTGCCGACAACGAAACTGTCAAAGGTAAAGCGCGCATCCAGCGGCGCGGCCTGCAGCGCCTCAAGCGCATCATTTGACGTATCGACCATCGCGGGGCGCGGGGCGGTCTCGGGCTGAGGGGCTTCGGTCTGCGCTGGGCGCGCCGGAGAATTGGCCGCAGTGCGGAAGGCCAGACGTTGCACAGACTCGCCCGCGGTGTTCAGCTCATACAGAATGAGGTCGGCGAAATTCTGGCTGACGTAATTGCCCATGAAATTGGTCGGTGCCGAAAAAACCGCCACACCGTCCTGCAGCTCTTCAAACTTCAGAGGCTCGATCCAGGTGGTGAAGTTGTTCTTACCAACAACCTTCATCAACTTGTTTCGCAGCTGTCCCCACTTCTCTTGTGTCATTCGGCGCCTCACGCATCCCATCTTTATTGGCCTTCCGGCCTTATTGATATGTCCCGGTCTTCCGGTCTTATGGCGCTCACACACACGGGTACCCTGCACCAAACCGCATGGTTTGGCGGGTAAAGTTGAACATCAGCGTAAACCAATACGCATCATCCCCAAAAAGGGAGCACACCCTGTGCCCGGGATGTGCATGACATTCCAATTTTTCGACAGGGCTAGGATAGCCGGGAAACCCGATATCCAGAGCAGATCGTCCACCCGACCGCAGCCGGTTTTCGAACATTCGTCCCCTGATCCCACCGATGCCCGTCGGTCAGATCAATGGAACAGCCTGTCCCCCCAAGCGAGTGAATCGCTGATACAGTGGTAACAACAGGCGATGGGGGCGGGCAACGAAACTCTGATATTGACTCGCGGTTCACACCGAAAGAATCTCTCGGTTTCGTGAAGGCGCGGCTTTCCGGCAACAATGAAAAAGGCGCCGCAATGAGCGGCGCCTTTTTTACAGATCAACGCTTGACGCGTTTTCCCACAGAATCAGCCCAGCGCTTTGACGCGTGCCGACAGGCGCGACATCTTGCGCGATGCGGTGTTCTTGTGGAAGACGCCTTTGGTGACGCCGCGCATCAGCTCGGGCTGAGCGGCGCGCAGGGCTGCGGTGGCCGCGTCCTTGTCACCGGATGCGATCGCTTCTTCAACTTTGCGCAGATAGGTGCGGATGCGCGAACGGCGTGCTTTGTTTACGGCGAAACGCTTTTCGTTCTGACGGGCGCGCTTTTTTGCCTGGGGCGAATTTGCCATGTGTCTCTGACCTTCGTGTTCGGTACGGTTATCTTGGGTTGCGCGCCACGGAATTGTCCGCACCGGATCAGAAATCACGAGTGTGAGTCGGGCCAGGCGGGCCGCACGCGCATGTATAGCGGCGCTTACTATCCAAGTTGTCGGGGTTTGCCAAGCCGATTCTTCCGTCCCGCATGGCAGGTATGAAAAAGGCGGGCCACGCCCGCCTGATCCCGAAACCGCAATGAGATTTACTTATCGCGGAACTGGGCCGCGCGTTTTTCAAGGAAGGCGGCCATGCCCTCTTTCTGATCTTCTGTTGCAAACATCGAATGGAACACCCGGCGCTCAAACAGCATGCCTTCGCTCAGCGGCATCTCATAGCTGCGATTGACCGCTTCTTTGGCCGCCAGCGCGGTGATCTGAGATTTCTCGGCGATCTTCTGCGCCGCCCCGGTGGCCTCTTCGATCAGTTTCTTGGCCGGAACCACACGACTGACCAGCCCGGCCCGCTCGGCCTCTTCCGCGTCCATGAAGCGGCCCGTCAGGTTCATGTCCATCGACTTGGACTTGCCGACAAAGCGCGTCAGACGCTGGCTGCCACCAAGGCCTGCGATAACACCCAGATTGATCTCGGGCTGGCCGAATTTGGCTGTATCCGCCGCGATGATGAAATCGCACAGCATCGCCAGTTCACACCCGCCGCCCAGCGCGTAACCGGCAACGGCGGCGATAATCGGTTTGCGGATGGCCGAGACACGATCATTGGCGTCGGCAAACAGGTTGACGTTGAATACATCAACGAAGCTCATCTCGGACATCTCCTTGATGTCCGCTCCGGCGGCGAAGGCTTTCTCCGATCCGGTGATGACGATGCAGCGCACCTTGTCATTGCCATCCGCGTCTTCCAGCGCCTCGCACAGCTCGCTCAGCAGCTGGGTGTTCAGCGCGTTCATCGCGTCAGGGCGGTTGAGCTTGATAAGGGCGACGTGGTCTTCGATTTCGACGATGATCGTCTCAAAAGCCATGAGGTCTGAGCTTTCGGTTGTTCCGTTCAGGTACGATTCCTTACCACGCGATTTCGCTGGATCAAGTTATCTTTGGCATTGCGCGCAATAGAAGGATGAGCGACCGGACTGGGTGATTCTGCGAATTGGCGCACCGCATCCATCGGTGCGACAGGGTTCGTTTTCGCGCCCGTAGACATCAAAGCTGTGCTGAAAATATCCAAGTTCTCCATCGGCTTGGCGGAAATCGCGAAGCGATGATCCACCCGCTTCGATAGCGTCCCGCAGCACCTGACGGATGATCGGAACCAGCGCCGCAACCCGGGGTGCAGAAATCTGTCCGGCTTTGCGACGTGGCGACACTCGGCCGCGATAAAGCGCCTCACAAACATAGATATTGCCCAATCCGGCAACGATTCCCTGATCCAGAAGCGCCGATTTGACCGGGCTGTTCTTGCCCTTGAACGCGTCGATCAGGTGCTGTTCGTGGAAATCATTGCCCAAAGGTTCCGGCCCCAGAACCGACAGCAGCTTGTGCTGCTCTGCCGTCGCCGTGGGCAGCAGATCCATCGCCCCGAACCGGCGTGGATCGTTGAAGGTGACGCGCGCGCCATTGGCCATGTGAAACACCACATGATCATGTTTTTGCGCCATCGGATGTTCATGCGCATACTGCCCCAGCGGGTCACCCGACACCGTCATCCGCCCCGACATGCCCAGATGAATCAACAGCGTCTCACCGCTGCTGAGATCGGCGAGGATGTATTTCGACCGCCGACGCATCCGCTCCACCCGTTGGCCCGTCAGACGCTCGGCCATCCGGTCGGGGAAGGGCCAGCGCAGATCGGGGCGGTTCACATCGGCCTTTTCGATCACCACGCCCTCCATCGCAGGGCTCAGGCCGCGTCTTACTGTCTCGACCTCGGGCAATTCAGGCATTACATGGCTCCTATTCCAAAGGGCCGCATTGTGCCCGCCTCTTATCGCCCTATAACAGAGGCGAAATTCGACGAACGGCAAGGCAAATGTCCGACACCAACGACAAGACCACTCATTTCGGGTTCGAAACCGTGCGCGAGGCCGACAAGGCCGGGCGCGTGCAGGGCGTGTTCAACTCGGTCGCCTCGAAATACGATGTGATGAACGACGTGATGTCGATGGGCATCCACCGGGTCTGGAAAGACGCGATGATGGACTGGCTGGCCCCGCGCCCCGGTCAGCGGCTGCTGGATGTGGCGGGCGGCACCGGCGATATCTCGTTCCGCTTCCTGAAACGCGCAGGCCACGGCCATGCCACCGTTCTGGACCTGACCGAACCGATGCTGATCGAAGGCCGCCAGCGCGCCGAGGCCGATCAGATGTCCGACAGCCTGAACTGGGTGGTGGGCGACGCGATGTCCCTGCCCTTCGAGGACAACACCTTCGACGTCTACACCATCTCGTTCGGCATCCGGAACGTCACCCGCCCGCAAGAGGCGCTGAACGAGGCGTTCCGCGTGCTGAAACCTGGTGGCCGCCTTATGGTGCTGGAGTTCAGCCAGTTGCCCAATGACGGGTTGCAGAAGCTCTATGACCTCTACAGCTTCAACGTCATCCCGCGCATGGGCAAACTGATCGCCAATGACTATGACAGCTATCAGTATCTGGTCGAGTCGATCCGCAAATTCCCCGATCAGGAAACGTTTCTGGCCATGGTTCGCGCCGCCGGGTTCGAAAACGCCAAGTACCGCAATCTGAGCATGGGCATCGCCGCGCTGCATTCCGGCTGGAAGATCTAGATGCGCGGTCCCCATAACATCATCCGCCTGATCCGCACGGGCGCCACGCTGGAGCGTACGGGCGCCATGAATGTGGTGCTGGACGCGTTCGAAGCGCCGCGCGCCATTCGTATCCTGGCGCATACGCTGGGCAAGCCGTTCCAATGGCTGGGCTACAAGGGCGATCCCGACATGCCGCCTGCCACGCGGGCGCTGACCGCGCTGGGTCCGGCTTACATCAAGTTCGGTCAGGTACTTTCGACCCGCCCTGACGTGGTCGGCAACGAACTGGCCGAGCAGCTGCGCGTGCTGCAGGACAAGCTGCCGCCATTCTCGAAGGCCGAAGCGATGGCCGAGGTGGAAAAGGAACTGGGCCAGCCCGTCGCCGAGATGTTCAGCGATTTCAGCGAGCCCATCGCCGCCGCATCCATCGCGCAGGTCCACAAGGCCAAACTGGTCAGCACCGGTGAAGATGTCGCCGTCAAGGTGCTGCGCCCGGCGATCGAACGCGCCTTCCGCAAGGATGTGGATGCCTTCTATTTCGCCGCCCGCATCGTGCAGCTGTTCGCGCCCGGCGCGCGCCGCTTGCGCCCGATGGAGGTGATCGAGCATTTCGACGGCGTGGTGCGCGGTGAGCTTGACCTGCGTCTGGAAAGCGCCGCCGCCTCGGAATACGCCGCCAACACCAAGGACGACGCCGGATTCTGGCTGCCGCCCGTCGTGTGGTCTCTGTCCGCGCGCCGGGTGATGACGCTCAGTTGGGCGGATGGCATCCCGCTGGGCGACAATGACGCGCTGGACGCTGCCGGTCACAACCGCCGCGATCTGGCCGAACGCGTCCTGCGCATGTTTCTGTTGCACGCCCTGCGTGATGGCTATTTCCACGCAGACATGCATCAGGGCAATCTGAAGGTCGCCGCCAACGGCGATATCATCGCCTATGATTACGGCATCATGGGCCATATCGACGAATACACCCGCCGGGTCTATGCCGAGATCCTGTTCGGCTTCATCCGTCGCGACTATAAACGCGTGGCCGAGGTGCATTTCGAAGCGGGCTATGTTCCGGCCAATCAGGACGTCGACGAATTCGCCCGCGCCCTGCGCGCCGTGGGCGAGCCGATCTTCGGCATGGACGCCACCCATATCTCGATGGGCCGGTTGCTGAGCTACCTGTTCGAAGTCACCGAACGGTTCGGCATGGAAACCCGCACCGAGCTGATCCTGCTGCAGCGCACCATGGTGGTGGTCGAAGGCGTCGCCCGCTCGCTTGATGATCACATGAACATCTGGGAGGTCGCCCGCCCGGTGGTCGAGGATTACATCAAACAATCCATTGGCCCCCGCGCTGCCCTGCGCGATTTCGGCAAAACCGCCCTGGTGCTGGCCCGGTTCGGCCCCCGCCTGCCGGGACTGGTGGAAAATGCCCTGATTGCCCAGACCCAAAAAGACGACCCAAAGACCCCGGGCTTCATCGCAAATCTGTTGCCGGCAGCGATCGGCGCGGCCGCAGGCATAGCTGCGACGCTGGTGATCTTCGCGCTCAGCTAGACCAACCCGCCCGCTTCATCTGGCCGAAAATATCCTCGGGGGGAATCGCGCCCCGCGCGATGGGGGGCAGATAGCCCCCCTGCCCGACCTCCGATCAGAGCCGCTCGATGGCGATGGCAATCCCCTGACCGCCGCCGATGCACATAGTGATCAGACCTTTCGATCCGCCGACACGCTCCAACTCATACAGTGCCTTGAGCGTGATAATCGCCCCGGTGGCACCCACCGGATGACCCAGCGCAATCGCGCCGCCGTTCGGGTTCACCTTTGCGGCGTCCAGACCCAATTCCTGATTGACGGCCAAAGCCTGCGCGGCAAACGCCTCATTGCTTTCGATCACATCGAAATCATCCGCCGACAGACCGGTCTTCTTGAACAGGTTCTGCACCGCCGGGACAGGGCCGATGCCCATCACCTCGGGCCGCACCCCGGCATGGGCATAGCCGATCACGCGCGCCTTGGGTTTCAGACCCGCTTTCGCCGCTGCATCCGCCGTCGCCAGCACCATCGCCGCCGCGCCGTCATTGATGCCCGAGGCATTGCCCGCCGTCACCCGCCCATCCTTCTGGAACACCGGGCGCAATCCGGCCAATGCCTCGGCGGTGGTAGCTTTGGGATGTTCATCGACCTTGAAGTCAACCATGTCCCGCTTGACCTTGACCTGCACTGGCGTGATCTGGCTGTCGAAATGCCCGGCCTCGATCGCTGCCGCCGCACGGGTCTGGCTGGTCAGCGCAAATTCATCCATCTGTTCGCGGCTGATCTGGTGTTCATCCGCCACATTCTCGGCGGTCACACCCATATGCCCGGTGCCGAACGGACAGTTCAGCGCGCCCAGCATCATGTCGAGCGATTTGACATCCCCCATCTTGGCCCCCCAACGGGCCTGCGGCACGACATAGGGGCTGCGTGACATGCTCTCGGCGCCACCTGCCACCGCAAACTCGGCATCGCCCAGCATCAGCGCCTGCACCGCCGACACAATCGCCTGAGCTCCCGACCCGCACAGCCGGTTCACATTCATCGCCGGGGTCCCGTTCGGAATACCCGCCTGCATCGCGGCAACCCGTGACAGGTACATGTCGCGCGGTTCTGTGTTGATCACATGACCAAAGACGACATGATCAATCTGCGCGCCCTCAACGCCCGACCGCTCCATCGCCGCTTCGGTTGCAACCGTCGCCAGATCAATCGGTGCGGTCGAGGCCAACGCACCGCCAAAGGTCCCGATGGCCGTGCGCGCACCGTCCAGAATTACAATGTCCGTCATGTTCTCTCCTCCAAATCCCGCGCGCATTATGCACTTGCAGCATGATCTTCATATTAGACTCACTGTCACGCCCGGAATTGACATTACGTTGCGCAACGCGCATGAGATTCCGTCATGACGGAAAACACAGACGATATCCTGACACGCCTGCCCGCCCGCCTGAAAGAGGCGCGCCGCGCCAAGGGTCTGTCGCTTGAGGCGGTCGCCAATCTCAGCGGCGTATCCCGGTCCATGGTCAGCCAGATCGAGCGTGGCGAAAGCAGCCCCACAATCTCGACCCTGTGGAACCTGACGCGCGCCTTGCAGGTGGATTTCGCCGGCCTGCTGGAAGACGCCAAAACCACCGACCAGATCGAAGTCCTGCGTCAGGCAGAAGTGCCCAGCATCGACAACATGGGCGAGAAATGCCGGATTCGCATCCTGTCCCCCCCGGAAGAAGCGGGCGGGCACGAGGTGTATGACATTCAGTTTCAGGCCGATGGGAGCCTGAACAGCCAGCCTCATGCACGGGGTGCGCGCGAGCAACTGACGGTGCTGGAAGGCGTGGTTCGTGTCACCTCGGGCACGGCGGTCAGCGATCTGAAACAGGGGGATACCGCCCGATATGCCGCCGATATCGCCCATTCGATAAGTGCCAAAGGCCCGGCCCGGGTTTTCCTGATCGTAAAAAACGCCTGAACGGATGAAATTCCATCTTCACGGATCTTTTTCCTGCATACTGTAATTCCCCTATTTGGGAATTCTATCCGCTATGTTAGATGTGCGACTCAGTTGAACGGAGATCGCCATGGCTGATGCATTCCTGTCCCATATCACGGACACCCTCGCGCAGATCGAAGCGGAAGGGCTGTATAAGCGCGAACGCATGATCACTTCGCCTCAGGGCGGTGAGATTACAGTTGGCGGCAAGCAGGTGATCAATCTGTGCGCCAACAATTACCTAGGTCTGGCCGATCACCCTGCGCTGATCGAGGCTGCCAAGGACGCGATGGAACCCAAGGGGTTCGGCATGGCCTCGGTCCGGTTCATCTGCGGCACGCAGGACATTCACCGCGAGCTGGAGCAGCGGCTGGCAAAGTTTCTGAACAAGGACGACGCCATTCTGTTCGCCGCCTGTTTCGATGCGAACGGAGGGCTGTTTGAGCCCCTGTTAGGGCCTGAGGACGCAATCATCTCGGACAGCCTGAACCATGCCTCGATCATCGACGGGGTGCGGCTGTGCAAGGCCAAGCGCTATCGTTACATGAATAATGACATGAACGACCTCGAAGCCTGGCTGAAGCAGGCGCGCGAGGACGGGGCGCGGCATATCATGATCGCCACGGACGGCGTGTTCTCGATGGACGGCTATCTTGCCAACCTGCCGAAGATTCGCGAACTGGCCTACAAGTACGATGCCATCGTAATGGTCGATGACTGCCACGCCACTGGCTTCATGGGGCCGAACGGCGCAGGAACACCGGATCACTACGGCGTCGACGTCGACATTCTGACGGGAACCTTGGGCAAGGCACTTGGGGGGGCAATCGGCGGTTATATCGCCGGGCCGCAGCCAGTGATCGACCTGCTGCGGCAGCGGGCGCGGCCCTATCTGTTCTCGAACTCGCTGCCGCCCTCCATCGTCGCCGCCGGTCTGGAAGCGATCCGTCTGGTCGAAGACGGCGACATGCTGCGCGCGCAATTGTTCGGCAACGCCAAATACTGGCGCGCGGGGCTGGAAAAGCTGGGCTTTGACCTGCTGCCCGGCGAACATCCGATCATCCCGGTCATGTTGGGTGAGGCAACGCTGGCGCAAGAAATGGCAGCGAAGCTGTTTGACGAGGGCGTCTATGTCTCGGGCTTCTTCTTCCCCGTGGTTCCGCGCGGGCAGGCGCGGATCAGAACGCAAATGAATGCGGCTCTGACCAGGGACGAGTTGGACCGCGCGCTGGCCGCCTTTGGCAAAGTCGGCAGAGAGCTGGGGATCATCGCATGATCCTTCCCTCGGTGATCGACGCCATCGGCGACACGCCTTTGGTTGAGCTGTCGCGCCTGTGCGCGCAGTTGAAACTGGACGGCCGCATCGTGGCCAAGCTGGACTATCTGCTGCCGGGGTTCTCGAAAAAGGACCGCGCGGCCAGATCGATCATCGAACTGGCCCGCGCCGACGGCACGCTGACACCGGGGCAGACGGTGGTCGAGCTGACATCGGGCAATATGGGCACAGGGCTGGCGATTGTCTGCGGCATCCTTGGGCATCCGTTTGTCGCTGTGATGAGCGCGGGAAACTCGGTCGAACGCGCGCGCATGATGCGGGCATTGGGGGCCGAAGTTGTCATTGTCCCTCAGGCCGAGGGCAGCAAACCCGGTGAGGTCTCGGGCGCCGATCTTGAGCTGGTCGATATCGAGGCCCGACGTCTCACAGCAGAACGCGGGGCTTATCGCGCCGATCAGTTCGGGCATTCGGGTAACCCCACGGCGCATGAAACCGGGACCGGGCCGGAAATCTGGGCCCAGTCCGATGGCACCGTAACGGCGTTTTGCGACTTTGCCGGTTCCGGCGGCACATTGGCCGGGGCCGCCGCGTTTCTGAACCGCCACGATGTGCGGTGTTACGCCGTTGAACCGATGGGCGCGCGCGCACTAGCCGGAGAGACAGTATCGAACCCGGATCACCCGATTCAAGGCGGCGGTTATGCCATGGATGATCTGGTTCACCTGAATGGCACCCTGCTGGCCGGACATCTGACGGTTTCCAGCGAGGCCGCGCGCGATTGCGCCCGGCTTCTGGCCCGGACCGAGGGCATTTTCGCCGGCTATTCTGCGGGTGCCAATCTTGCCGCAGCGATCGATCTGCTGAACGGCCCCGAAAAGGGCGGCTGCATCGCCATCGTCATGTGCGACAGCGGCCTGAAATACCTATCCACCGATCTGTGGGAGTGAGCCTGATGCGACCCAACACAATGAAAGCGCTGGAAAAATCAAAACCTCAGGAGGGGTTGTGGATGGTACAGGCCCCGGTGCCTGAAATCGGCCCGGACGAGGTTCTGATCCGCATCAACAAGACCGGCATCTGCGGCACCGACATTCATATCTGGAACTGGGATGACTGGGCCGCCGCCACGGTGCCTTACCCGATGATCACCGGCCACGAATTCGCCGGGGAAATCGTTGAAATCGGGCGCAACGTGACGGGGCTTGAGATCGGTCAGCGCTGCTCGGGCGAGGGGCATCTGATCACCACCGACAGCCGCCAGAGCCGCGCGGGCAAGTTTCATCTGGACCCCGGCACGCGCGGGATCGGTGTGAACGAACAGGGCGCGTTTGCACAATACCTGAAACTGCCCGCCTTCAACGTTGTCCCCCTACCCGACGATGTGCCCGACGAGATCGGCGCCATCCTCGACCCGCTGGGCAATGCGGTGCATACGGCTCTGAGTTTCGATCTGCTGGGCGAGGATGTGCTGATCACCGGCGCGGGTCCCATCGGCATCATGGCCGCCGCCGTCGCCCGACATGCCGGTGCCCGGCAGGTGGTGATCACCGATATCAATCCCGACCGCCTGAATCTGGCCGAACATGTGGTGCCGACGGTGCGCACCGTCGATGTGTCCAGCGAGGACCTGCAGGATGTCATTTCCGAACTGGGCATGACCCAGGGCTTTGATGTGGGCCTTGAAATGTCGGGCTCGCAAGCGGCGCTGGACCAGATGGTCGAGGCGCTAGTGATGGGCGGCAAGATCGCCCTGCTGGGTATTCCACCCGGCAAGTCTCCGGTCGACTGGTCGCGCATCGTGTTCAAAGCCATCACCATCAAGGGCGTCTATGGGCGCGAGATGTTCGAGACCTGGTATAAGATGATCGCCATGTTGCAGAACGGGCTGGATGTCAGTCGCGTGATCACCCACCACTTTGCCGTTGACGATTTCGCGCAAGGATTCGCGGCGATGAAGTCCGGGCAGTCCGGCAAGGTTGTGTTGGACTGGACCTGACGCCTTGGCAAACGCCTGTCTCAGAGCCTAAACAGGATCTGAAACAGGCGTTTGGAGAGGCACATGAGCGACAAGGACAAACGGTTTCTGGAACGCGGAATCGAAGAGACATTGGTCACCGATTTCGCGCAGACCCATCGCAAAAGCTATGGCGATTTCCTGCAGCTCAAGACGCTGTTAAACTTGCAAAAGACCTTTCAAGACCCCGCGCAGCCGGACGAGATGCTGTTCATCATCATCCATCAGGTCAGCGAGCTGTGGCTGAAACTGATGCATCACCAACTGGTCGAGGTGCGCCGTTTCCTGCAACAGGATAATTTCGGCCCCGCGATGAAGAACCTCGACCGGGTGAAAGCGATCCAGCGGCAGTTGATCGCGGCGTGGGAAACGCTGCTGACCATGACGCCTGCCGATTACATGACCTTCCGTCAGGCCTTGGGCAATTCCTCGGGATTTCAGAGTTATGGCTACCGGCAGATCGAGTTCATTCTGGGCAACAAGGACGCCTCGACCCTGAAGGTGCATGAACATGACGCGGAAGTGATGGAGATGCTGAACGCAGCCCTGACCAAACCCTCGCTTTACGATGAAGTGCTGTACATGCTGGCCCGGCAGGGGTTTGACGTGCCGCAGGACCTGCTGGACCGGGATTTTGCCCATCCCTATTCTGGCGATCCGCGCATCGTCAAAATCTGGGTCGAAGTGTTCCGCAACACCGACAAATACTGGGACCTCTATGCGCTGGCCGAAAAGCTGATGGATGTGGAAAGCCTGTTCCAGCGCTGGCGTTTCGATCATGCCACGGCGGTGGAACGGGTGATCGGGATGCAGCCCGGCACCGGAGGCTCGAGCGGCGTGGCGTTTCTGCGCAAGGCGCTGGAATTACGGTTCTTCCATGACCTCTATGATGTGCGGACCGAGCTGATGTATGCGGGGGATTGATGCTGTATCGCGGTTTTTCACAGGCTGAACTGGAACAGGAATACGCGCCGAGCTCGATGATCGGCGGCGATCTGACGCCGTACCTGACCAGCTATGCGGCGCTCAGCGCGCAGGCGCGGGCCGAGCTGGAGGTTCAAGAAGACCTCGCCTATGGTGACAGCCCGGCGCAGGTTCTGGATTTCTTCCCGGCGGCTGGTGCGGACGCGCCTTTGCATATCTTCATCCATGGCGGGTACTGGCAGGCGCTCAGCCAGCGCGAGTCTGCCCTGATGGCGCCGGTGCTGCACGAAAACGGGCAGGCCTTTGCGACTTTGAACTATACGCTCGCTCCCGGCGCGCGGATGGGGCAGATGGTCGAGGAATGCCGCAACGCTCTGCTGTGGCTGGCGTCACAATCCCGGGCGCTGGGCTTTGACCCATCGAATATCATTCTATCCGGCCACAGCGCGGGCGCGCATCTGGCGGCGATGGTGATGGCGACCTCTTCCAATACGTTTGCACAGGCAGGTCTGCGGGTGCGCAATGTCATTCTGATCAGCGGGGTGTACGATCTTGAGCCGATCAGCCTGACCCCGGTGAATGATCCCCTGCAACTGACCAAGGTGGAAATTCACGACCTTTCCCCCTGCCTCAACCTGCCCGCACCGGGGCCGCGTTACAGGGTGACGGTGGCGGAGCGGGATACGCCCGAGTTCATCCGTCAGAGCCGGGATTATGCGGAATTGCTGCGCAAAGCGGGACATTCGGTCAGTTTCGATTTGCAGCGGGGCAAACACCATTTCGACATCATCATGCCTTCGGGCACGTTCTTGTCGTCACGCAGCGAGTGACCCCAAAATGAAAACAGCGGCCCGAGGGGCCGCTGTTTTGGTATTCGATTTTGCCGAACTTAGTCGAGCGTCCGGGTGACTTCCTCGCGCTCGAAAATCTCGATCACGTCACCTGCGCGGATATCGTCGTAGTTCTCGAACGCCATACCGCATTCCTGACCCGACTGAACCTCGGCCACTTCGTCCTTGAAGCGCTTCAGTGTCTTCAGCGTGCCTTCGTGGATCACCACGTTGTCGCGCAGCAGGCGGACGCCTGCGGACCGGCGCGCCACGCCTTCGGTGACCAGACAGCCGGCAACCTTGCCAACACCGGTAACCTTGAAGACTTCGCGGATCTCGGCATAGCCGATGAACTTCTCGCGGATCTCGGCGCTCAGCAAGCCCGATGCGGCTGCTTTCACGTCATCCACCAGGTCATAGATCACCGAGTAATAACGGATCTCCACGCCCTTCTGGTTCGCAGTATTCCGGGCCGAGGCGTTGGCACGGACGTTAAAGCCCATGACCGGCGCGCCCGAGGCTTCGGCCAGACCGACATCCGTTTCGGTGATCGCACCAACACCCGAATGCAGCACGCGCACGCGCACTTCGTCGTTGCCGATCTTTTCCATCGCCTGAACGATGGCCTCGGCAGAACCCTGTACGTCGGCTTTGACGAGGATCGGCAACTCGGCCACGTTCTCGTCTTCCTTGGCCTTCTGCATCAGTTGCTCAAGGGTGGTCGCGGCACCGGCGGCGGCGCGTTTGTCCTTGGCGGCCTGCTCACGATAGGCGGCGATTTCACGGGCCTGCGCTTCAGTCTCGGTCACGTTCAGAACGTCGCCCGCTTCGGGCGTACCGTTGAGACCCAGAACCTCAACCGGAACCGAGGGACCGGCTTCCTTGACGCGGTCGCCCTTGTCGTTGATCAGTGCACGGACCTTACCGTATTGCTCACCCACAACGAAGATATCGCCCTGACGCAGCGTGCCGTTCTGAACCAGAACAGTGGCCACGGGGCCGCGGCCCACGTCCAGCTGCGCCTCGATCACGGCACCCTGAGCGGCGCGGTCGGGGTTGGCTTTCAGTTCCAGAATCTCGGCCTGCAGCGCGATGGCTTCCAGCAGTTCGTCCAGACCCTGACCGGTGATGGCTGACACTTCGACGTCCTGAACCTCACCCGACATCTTCTCGACAATGACTTCGTGCTGCAGCAGATCGGTGCGGACCTTGTCCGGGTTTGCGCCCGGCTTGTCGACCTTGTTGATCGCCACGATCATCGGCACTTCAGCGGCTTTGGCGTGGTTGATCGCCTCGACGGTCTGCGGCATCACCGCATCGTCGGCGGCCACAACCAGCACAACGATATCCGTGACCTGAGCCCCGCGCGAACGCATCGAGGTAAAGGCCGCGTGACCCGGCGTATCCAGGAAGGTCAGCGTGGTGCCGCCATCGGTTTTCACCTGATAGGCGCCGATATGCTGGGTGATGCCACCGGCCTCACCAGCCACAACGCGCGCGTCGCGGATCGCATCCAGCAGCGAGGTCTTGCCGTGGTCGACGTGACCCATGATGGTGATGACCGGAGGACGCGGCTGCAGATCGTCATCGCTGTCTTCGACCTCTTTGATGACGTCTTCAACATCCGAGTCGGACACGCGAGTGACCTTGTGGCCAAACTCTTCGATGATCAGTTCCGCGGTGTCGGCGTCGATGGTCTGGTTCTGCGTGACCATCATGCCCATCTGCATCAGCGATTTGACAACGTCAGCCACACGCTCGGCCATACGGTTGGCCAGTTCCGAGACCATGATCGCCTCGGGCAGCTGTACGTCGCGGATCACCTTCTCCCGCTCGACCGGGCCACCCATGGCTTTCTGACGCGCGCGCTCCTGCTTGCGCTTCATCGCCGCCATCGAGCGTTGACGGTTTCCTTCGCCACCAGTGGCCTGACCCAATGTCAGCTTGCCCGAACGGCGGTTGTCATCGCGGCCTTTGCCACGGCCACGCTGTTCGCGTTCACGTTCCTGTTTGCGCGGGGCGGCTGCGGGGGCCGGTTTGCTGGCCGGGCTGCGTGCGGGTTTGGGTTCTTCCGCGGGTGCCGCAGCAGCGCGCTTGGCGGCTTCTTCCGCCTCTTTGCGCTTGCGCTCTTCCTCTTCGGCCTTGGCACGTGCCTTTTCTTCGGCTTCGCGCTGCTCGCGTTCCTTGGCTTCCTGTTCGGCCCGGCGGCGTGCGCGTTCTTCTTCGCGCGCCTTTTCCTGTGCCTCGCGGGCGGCGACCTCTTCGGCCTCACGCGCCTTGGCGGCCTGCAACGCTTTCATGCGACGCGCCATTTCCGCATCGGAAATGCCCGCCGGACGACGCGAAGGATCACCCGAGGGTGCCGCACCACCACTTGGTTTGGTCGCGCCCGGCTTGGGTACGACCACGCGTTTGCGTTTGGTCTCCACCACGACATTCTTGGTGCGTCCGTGGCTGAAACTCTGTTTCACATTTCCGGGGCGTGCCCCGCCACGAAGACCCAATGTCTTTTTGCCGTCACTATCGCTCATAAAGCTTCTTACCCTTCCGCGCGGCCCTTGCCGCCGTCATCCGTTTCGCGCAAGCCACGCAGGCGCTGCGCTTCCTCTACAACACGTTTGGCGAGTCCGCCAGAGGCCAAGGCCGCATGAATCACGGTTTGGCGCCCAAATGCCTGCCCAAGTTCGTCCGCAGTCAGCCAGCCGATGTATTTGCCGAAATGCGGCGTGCTGAGTTTCGACTTGCCGCGCCCCGATCCGTCCGAGGCCTGAATCAGCACCTGAGCCTCTTCCCGGTCCAGCCAGGACTTGACCTTTTCGTACCCGGCGACCGCATCGCCGGACTTGCGCGCCAGGCTGATCAACTCGATCACCCGCCGCGCCACCTGTTTTTCGACCTCATCGGTCAGGTCCTTCGGTGCACTCACCTGCGCCTTGAACCCGCGCGAGAACAGTTTCTTGCCTACGGCCTTGTCCAAAGCGGCGCGATCCGCCGCCACATAGACCCCGCGCCCCGGCAATTTTGACGCGACATCCGGAAAAACCTGACCGTCCGGGCCGGTCACGAAGCGGATCAAGCCATATTTAGGCTGTACCTCGCCTGTGGCAATGCACTTGCGTTCAGGTCCGTCAGACCGATCCTTATGGACGCCACCGCGACCCATGTCAGCCACCCGAGGCCCTGAGATCAGGCCTCGGCCTCCTCTTCCGCTACATCGTCGTCTTCTTCGGCCTGTTCCAGCTCGGCCGGATCAACCCAGCCCAGCATGATGCGGGCCGTCATGACCAGATCCTGCGCCTCTTCGAGGGTTACGCCAAAGGGCTCGAGCACACCATCATCCTTGATGCGCTCTCCATCGACCGTGGTCCAGCCACCTGCCAGTTCCCAGTCGGCACAGGTTGCGAAGTCTTCCAGCGTCTTCACATCGTCCTTGGCCAGCGCCTCTACCATCTGGGGTGTCAGGCCTTCGAATTCAATAAGGCTGTCCTCGGCGCCCAGCGCACGCGCCGCATCCAGCGCGGCCTTGGCCTGTGCTTCCAGGAATTCGCGCGCACGGGTCTGCAGTTCTTGCGCGGTGCCTTCGTCAACACCGTCGATGACCAGCAGTTCCTCAATTTCGACATAGGCCACCTCTTCGAGGTTGGTAAATCCTTCCGAAACCAGAAGTTGCGCGAAGAACTCGTCCAAATCCAGCGTTTCCATGAACAGCTGTGTACGGGCTTCGAACTCTTTCTGACGGCGGGCCGATTCTTCGGCTTCGGTCATGATGTCGATGTCCAGATTGGTCAACTGGCTGGCCAGACGCACGTTCTGACCGCGGCGACCGATGGCCAGCGAAAGCTGCTCTTCGGGTACAACCACTTCGATCTTACCGGCTTCTTCGTCCAGAACCACCTTGGAAACCTCTGCAGGCTGCAGAGCGTTCACCAAGAAGGTCGGCTGATCTTCGTTCCACGGGATGATGTCGATCTTTTCACCCTGCAGCTCGTTCACAACGGCCTGCACGCGGCTGCCGCGCATACCAACGCAGGCACCCACGGGATCAATCGAGCCGTCATACGAGATCACAGCGATCTTGGCGCGCGAGCCGGGGTCACGAGCCACGGCCTTGACCTCAATGATGCCATCATAGATTTCGGGCACTTCCATCTTGAACAGCTCAGCCATGAATTCCGGCGCGGTGCGCGACAGGAAGATCTGGTGACCACGCACCTCACGGCGGACTTCCTTGATATAGGCGCGCACACGGTCATTAGGGCGATAGCTTTCGCGGCCGATCTTATCATTGCGACGCAGAACGGCTTCGGCACCGCCCAGATCGACGATGACGTTGCCGAATTCCTCGCGCTTGACGGCACCGTTGATAATGGTGCCCGCGCGATCCTTGAATTCTTCGTACTGACGGTCGCGCTCTGCTTCGCGGACCTTCTGCAAGATCACCTGCTTGGCGGATTGTGCCGCGATACGGCCCATCTCAACCGGCGGAACCTCTTCAACGAAGACATCACCGACCTCAGGGTTTTCCATATATTGTTTGGCCTGCTCAACGGTGAACTCAGCCTGATAGTTCTCAAGTTCTTCATCTTCAACCACGGTACGGACGCGGGTAAAGGTCGCCTTGCCGGTTTTGCGATCGATCGACACGCGGATATCCATTTCCGCGCCGTAGCGGCTCTTGGCGGCACGGGCGAGCGATTCCTCCATCGCTTCGACAACCAGACCGGGGTCGATCATCTTTTCGCGGGCCACGGCCTCGGCGGTCTGCAGCAGCTCCAGCTGGTTGGCTGAGGTGATTGCCATCAGTTCGTCTCCTCTTCGGACCCTTCGGTCTCTATCTCGTCGAAAGCGTTTTCGTTCAGGGCACCGGCGTCTTTGCGCTGGCGCAGCATTTCCTTGATCAGTTCATCAGTCAGGACCAGCTTGGCGTCGCTCAGCCAGTCGAATTGCAGACCGATGGTGATCGTCTCGTCCCCTTCGGGGATATTGATCAGTACCTCATCCCCTTCGATCCCGGCCAGTTCACCCTTAAAGCGGCGGCGGCCGTCGATCAGTTCCCCGGTCTCGATCTTGGCCTCATATCCTTCGAAGGTCTCGAAATCCTTGAGACGGGTCAGAGGCCGGTCGATGCCCGGGCTGGACACTTCCAGCGTATAGGCGTCGAGGATCGGGTCCTCGACATCCAACGTGGCGCTGACCGCGTTGGAAATCTCGGCGCAATCATCCACCTCGATACCGCCATCGGGCTTGTCGGCCATGATCTGCAGCGTGGTCTGCTTGCCGCTCATCAGGCGGATGCGGACCAGCTCATACCCCAGATCCTCGATCACGGGGGTGATGATCTCGGCCAGTCGCCGGTCAATCGCCGCTTTGGCTATCAGGTCGTTTGTCATCAGGTTCTCTACCCTGTCATCGGGCACAAAAAAACGGGCGCGCGGCCCGTCGAATTTTCCGGTGGAGCCTTGGACCAGAAGTCCAACGCGCCGCTGTTGCAACTGCATATACGCAGGGTTTCCCGAGTCTGCAACCCCCGGCGCACATCGTGATCGGATTTACGCCAACCACCACCGTTCGGCAATGCGCCCATCATCCAACGCGGCCCTGCTGATCTGGCGCGGCATACCGACATGCGCGGCCACCGCCAGCGCCATTTCGGCCTGTGACGGATGATATCGTAGTCCGCGTTGCGCGATCAGGTCCTCGCCGGCTGGCAGAGCGGCAACGTCCACAAAACCATCGCGCAATGCTTCGGCCCGTACCCTGGCGTCCGGGATCACGATGATCTCAATCGCGTCGGCCCAGCCTGCTGTGCCGCTCTTGTAGTGATCCGGTATACGGTGCGCCAGGAAATGGCGTTCATCCTCGGCCCGTTCGACCCGGTAGCATCCGGTACCGTTGGCCTGTGCCAGAGGCGTCACACCTTCGCCGTCGCGGGTGATAACAAAACGGGACTCCGCCAGCAGGAACGGCAGGCCCGGGTTGCCCTCGGCCAGTTGCAGCCGCACACGGCGCGAGGCGACAGCCTCGACCTGCCCAACCTCACCAAGAACGGCCAGAACATCATTCACGTCCAGTTCAGTGCCGTCGTGAAACACGACATCGTCACGCAGATCAAAGCTCCAGACGCGCGCTTCGGCGTCGGTCTGCCAACCGGTCGCCAACTCTCCGCGCAGCGTGCCGTCGGGCGCGATCTCGGTCAGGGTGTCGAAGACCGCCCCGCGCGCCACCTGTTCAAGGCTGTTGTCGCGCGGCACCGCCAGCCGCAGCGTACCACCCTGTTTCGGCGTATCGGCCAAAGACGCCCCCGTCGCCGCCAGCAACGCAGCTGCGGCACCCGAGGCAAATAATGCACGGCGATCGATTCGGGTCATGCCGTCCCCTCCGCCACGCGATCCATGATCCGAACCAGTTCCGCGCTGATCCCGGGCTCAGACAAAGCATGACCCGCCTGCCGCACCATCTTGAGTTCAGCATTGGGCCAGCGTTCCGACAGGTTCCACGCGGCCTGCGGTGGGCAGATCATGTCATAGCGTCCCTGCACGATATGGCCGGGGATATGCGCGATCCGATCCATCTGATCCAGAATCTGGCCGTCTTTCTCAAGAAACGCTTTGTTGACGAAATAGTGGTTTTCCAGCCGCGCAAAGGTCCGCGCATACTCACCCGGGCTTTCGCCCACCGACCCGTTGGTGTGGATCGAGGCCAGAGCGTTTTCCCAATGCGACCAGGCGCGGGCATACAGGATCTCGGTCGCGCGGTCGCCCGAAAACAGGCGTTTGTTATAGGCGGCGATGGCATCTTGCACCTCATGCTCGGGCAAGAGCGAGGTGAACTTGGCCCATTGCTCGGGCCAGAACTTGCCCGCGCCGCCGCCATAGAACCAGTCCAGTTCGGCCTCGGTGGCCAGAAACACGCCGCGCAGCACCAAACGGTTGGCCCGCTCGGGATGCGCCTGGGCATAAACCAGCGCCAGCGTCGCGCCCCAGCTGCCGCCAAAGACGATCCAGTCTTCGATATCGAACAGTTTACGCAGACGCTCGATATCCGCCACCAGATGCCAGGTCGTGTTGTTTTCGACCGAGGCGGTGGGACGCGACCGTCCACACCCGCGCTGGTCAAACAGAATCACCCGATACGCCTGCGGGTCGAAATACCGCCGCATCGCAGGGCTGCAGCCACCGCCCGGCCCGCCATGCAGAATCACCACGGGTATCCCATTGGGATTACCGCATTGTTCCACATAAATGCGATGCCCATCGCCCATATCGACCACGCGCTGATCGAAAGGATCGATCGGCGGGTACAGATATTGAACTGCGCGCTTTTGGTCCGGGTACTTATCCATTACGGCCCTATATAGTCCTTAAGCGTAAAAGAGCACACGGAGACAGGAATGCAAGCGCATCCGAACACGGTCGACCCGTCCGAGATCGCAAAATTCGAGGCGATGGCCGCAGAATGGTGGGACCCGCATGGGAAATTCAAACCTCTGCACATGCTGAATCCGTGCCGTCTGGATTATATCACACAGCAGATCGCGGGGGAGTTTGACCGCGACCTGAAGTTGGCGAATCCCTTCGAGGGCCTGCGCCTGCTGGATATCGGCTGTGGCGGAGGGTTGCTGAGTGAGCCCATGGCGCGCCTTGGGGCCGAGGTCGTGGGCGCCGACGCCGCCGGGGGCAACCTGCCCGTCGCGCGTATCCATGCCGAACAATCAGGGCTGCAAATCGACTACCGCCACACCACTGCCGAGGACATGGTCGCCGCAGGCGAACAGTTCGACGTGGTGCTGAACATGGAAGTGGTCGAACACGTCGCCGATCCGTTGGGGTTCCTGACCGCATCGCAGCACTTGCTGAAACCGGGGGGGTTGCTGATCTGCTCGACCATCAACCGAAACCCGAAATCCTATGCGATGGCCATTTTTGGGGCCGAGGTCGTCATGCGCTGGCTGCCACGCGGCACGCATGAATGGAACAAGTTTATCACCCCCGATGAGCTGTTCGACCTGCTGCGCCAGGCCGGGCTGGAGCCGGTGGACCGCAAGGGGTTCGTGTTCAACCCGATCCTGTGGAGCTGGTCGATCTCGGACCGGGATTTGAGCGTGAATTATGTGACGGCGAGTGTGAAGCCGGGGTGAGGTAGGTTTTTTGATTCGATCTTTAAGTTACGCGCCGTGGCGCGCGGTATTTTTTGGTGCGGCAATTTCCGCTGCGACCTTGTTCAATAACACGCTAGCCACAGCAGAAGAGAATGCGGGCGTGTTCGTGTACGAACATGAAGGCGTTCCGCTTCTTGGCTACATTAGCGATCCTGAAGTCTCTGAGGCGGTTCAGGAAATAGCAGATCGGTACTTGGGTTCGAACTCGAACAACTATGATCTGGTAAGGGCGTTGTATTTTTTCGTCTTTATTGACCCCGAGATAGTTTCGCATGGCAAGTTTGTGAAACCAGTCGATTTAGAACTGACGGAGGAGATGACAGAACCATTTTCTAAACACAAACTCTCTGACGAAGGATGCAACATCGGAAAAATAAGCTCCACGAATGAAGATGAAAAAGGGGACTATTTAATATGGCTAGTCCATGGTGGCCAATATGAGGGCAAAGAAGGAATTGAATCTTGCCTTCTTTTTGCGGCGGCGGCTTCGGCCGGAATTTGGTTAGCTGATTTTCCAGCTTTGGATCCCCGTGATTTACGGCAGCTCCTTGATTCAATGATCTTAGGATTGAGATGAATATACAAACAGGTGCCTAGAAGTATTTCACGCTGCGAAAACAGGCATGCTTCCAAATCCAAAAATACAAGGTGCGCAGCGACCCTCTAGATCGCAAGACGTCTGAAAACTACTTAGGTTTCTGGGCACCACGTCTGCCTATGTTCGACCGCGCCAGTCTTCGATCTGACTTAGGGCAACGGATCGATGCCCCTACTCCCCCTCCAACTGCAAACGCAAATCCCGCAGCACCGGAAGCGTGCTCCTCACCCGCTCCAGCCCAAGTTCTCCGACCACGCGGTTGATCAGCGGCGCTATCGAGGAAATCGCCTGATCGCGGGCGCGGCGACCGGCGGGGCTGATGGCGACCATCTTGCGGCGGGCGTCGTCCCAGTCGGGGCGGATGTGGATGTATCCGGCCCATTCCAGCTTGGCCAAGGTGTTGGTCATCGCCCCGCGTGTCACATGGAAGGTGCTGGCCAGTTGCGCCGGGCTGCGCTCGTCCCCCACAAACACCAGATGGTTCAGCACCGAGAAATGCGAGATTTCCATGCCCTTGGGCAGCACCCGGCTCAGCCGGTTGCGCAATAGCTGATCGGCGGTCAGGATCTCGCTGAACAGCGTGACCGCCAGGGCATTTTTCTCGTCCGTCATGGTTCGGTTCTGGATCAGGGCCCGTCGAAAGGCCGCACATGAGTCAAGGAAGGCACGCGGCGGCGCGCCTCTGTCACAGAACTATCATGCAAATCAAAAATGTGAATGCCCGGATCGGTACCTGCGTCGATCAGCACCTCTCCCCACGGGGCGACAACCATGCTGTGGCCATAGGTGTACCGGGTCTTGCCGCGCGTTTTCGGGTGCTCACCCGTCTGCGCCGGTGCCAGTACCCAGCAGCCTGTCTCAATCGCCCGTGCGCGCAACAGCGATTGCCAATGCGCGGCACCGGTGACCGGTGAAAACGCCGCCGGGACGGTCAGTATTCGCGCCCCAGCCTGCGCCAGCGCCGCGTAGAGATGCGGAAAGCGGATGTCATAGCAGATGGTCAGGCCGACCTTGCCGAAATCGGTCTCGGCAATCACGGCTTTATCGCCGGGGCGGTAGTTTTTAGATTCGCGGAAGGTCTCAGAATCGGTCACCTGCACGTCGAACATATGAATCTTGTCGTACCGCGCCACGATCTGCCCCTGCGGGTCGATCATGAAACATCGGTTGGCAAAACGCCCGTCCGCGTCATGGGTCTTGATCGCCAGAGAGCCGATCAGCAGCCAAACACCCAATTCGGCGGCCTGCGCGCGCAGACCGGCCAGTGTGATATCATCCTCTTCGTGCTGCAGAACCGCGCGCTGCCGCGTGGTGCTGGTCGAGACGCAGTTGGTCACTTCGGGCGTCAGGATAAAACGCGCACCTTCGGCGGCGGCCTCGGCCATCATCGCGCGCACCAGGTCCAGATTTTGCGCCGGGTCGTCCGACGCGGTGATCTGCAGCAGTGCGGTTTTCATCAGGCCGCCAGCAGGCGATCCAGCTTGCCCTGCCGTTCCAGCTCGTACAGATCGTCACAGCCGCCCACGTGCTGCGTACCAATAAAGATTTGCGGTACCGTGCGCTTGCCGCCCGCGCGCTTGATCATCTCGGGCTTGCGTTTGGGGTGCATCAGAACGTCCACCTCCTTGAACTCGACGCCCTTCTGTTTCAGCAGCCGTTTGGCCGCGTGGCAAAAGCCGCACAGCGGCGAGGTGTAGATTTCTACCGGTTTCATATTCCGTTCCCTTTGGGTTTCGCGCAATCTTGGGCGAATTAGGCATCCTTGGCAACGCGCGCCAGAGCCAACACGAAAACATGATTTGCCCCTGCGGCCTGACACACACGGGTACAGGCCGAAAGGGTCGCGCCCGAGGTCATGACATCATCGACAAGCAGAACGTCCCGTCCCTGCAAATGCTGCACCCGCCGAGGATGGACCGAGATTGCATCCCTAAGGATACCTGTCCGTTCTTGTGCGGTTTTGCCGTCCAGCACCGGGGTACGTCGGGTGCGCTGCAGAAGGTCAGGTATGCAGTCCAGACCGATCTGGCGACCCAAATGCTGCGCCAGCAGGGCCGACTGGTTATAGCGTCGCTTCAGCAGACGCGTCCAATGCAGCGGCACCGGTGCGATCAGCATATCGGGTCGCAGCAATTCGCGCCCCGCCAGCGCCATCCAGCGCGCCGCCGGGTGGGCCAGTTCGGGGCGGTCGCCATGTTTCAGCGCCAAAATCAGTGACCGCGCCTTGCCTTGATACAACATCGCCGCGCGCCCGGCTTGCCACGGTGGCGATCGTTTGAGGCAGTCGTCACATTCGATTCGGAACCCATCGCGATCACCAATGACCGGCACACCGCAGCTGTCACAGACCGTGCCGCCGATGAAGGGCGTGTCACGCCAACAGGGACCGCACAGGCCGAAATCGGCGTCCGTCAGCTCTCCACAGCTCATGCAACGCGGCGGATAGATCAGCTCGATAGCGGTTTGAATCCGCTGCGCCATGCGATAATTGCGAGCTATGAAACTGCCCGAGTCCACTGCACCCTCGTTGTTTGACCGCGCCGCTATCCGGCTGCATCGCGCCCGCGCGCAGGAAGACGCGCTGTTCCTGCACCACGCTGCAGTTGATGAGGTGCAGGATCGGCTCTCCATGGTTAACAAAACCTTTACGACGCCAGCGATTGTAAGCCCGTTTCCACATCTATGGTCAGATGTTCTGCCAGATGCGACGATGGTGGAGGATGAAGACCTGTTACCGCTGCAGCCCGGTGCGCATGATCTGGTGATTCACGCCATGGCGCTGCATTGCGCCAATGATCCGGTCGGGCAGTTGATCCAATGCCATCGCGCACTACAGCCCGATGGGCTGCTGCTGGTGGTCTGCCTGGGCGGAGAAACCCTGCATGAATTGCGCACAGCCCTTGGGCAGGCCGAGATCGAGGTGACCGGCGGCCTCAGCCCGCGAATCGCACCCATGGGTGAGCTGCGCGATCTGGGGGCGCTGCTGCAACGGGCCGGGCTGGCCTTGCCGGTGGCGGATGCCGTGCCACTGACGGCGGAATACCGCGATATCTGGCACCTGATGCGAGACCTGAGGGGTATGGGCGAGGCCAACGCGCTCAGCGGGCGGCTGAAACGCCCGACGCAACGCGCGGTTTTCGAGGCCGCACAGCGGATCTATGCGGACCACTTCTCGACGCCCTCGGGCCGTCTGGCTGCCACGTTCGAACTGGTGTGCCTGACCGGCTGGTCCCCCGATGCCAGCCAACCCAAACCGCTGCGCCCGGGATCGGCGCAAATGCGTCTGGCGGACGCATTGAAGACGGAAGAGGGCAAACTGCCCGATTGACGACCGGACAATTCCCTTTATCTCAGGCCGGAACACGAAAACTCAGGAAGCTTCAAATGTTTGATGCCACTCGCCCCACCCATGCACCGGCCGACCACCCCAAGGTCAAGATGGGACGCGTTGGTGTCCTGCTGGCCAATCTGGGCACACCGGATGATTACACCTATTGGCCGATGCGCCGCTATCTGAACGAATTCCTTTCGGACAAGCGAGTGATCGACTATCCGGCGTGGAAATGGCAGCCGATCCTGCAAGGGATCATCCTGACCAAGCGGCCCTTCAGCTCGGGCGAGGCTTACAGGTCGATCTGGAACCACGACAAGGGCGAAAGCCCGCTGATGACGATCACCAAGGACCAGACTGCCAAGCTGCGCGAGGCGATGCAGGCGCGCTATGGCGATCGGGTGATGGTCGATTTCTGCATGCGCTATGGCAACCCCTCGACCACGTCCAAGGTCCGGCAAATGGTTGCCGAAGGCTGCGATCGGATCCTGTTCTTCCCCCTTTATCCCCAATATGCAGGGGCCACGACGGCCACCGCCAATGATCAGTTTTTCCGCGCGCTGATGCAGGAAGCTTGGCAACCGGCCAGCCGCACGGTACCTGCCTATTTCGACGAACCGGCCTATATCGATGCGCTGGCCGGGTCGGTCGAGCGCGCCTATGCGGCAATGGAAACCAAACCCGACATTCTGGTCTGCTCCTACCACGGCATGCCCGAACGCTATTTGCAGCAGGGCGATCCCTATCACTGCCAATGCGTCAAAACCTCAAGACTGCTGAAGGAGCGGCTGGGCTGGTCGGATGATCAACTGGTCTCGACCTTCCAGTCCCGCTTTGGGCCTGAGGAGTGGCTAAAACCCTATACCGTCGATCACGTGGCCGATCTGGCCCGTCAGGGCAAAAAGAACATCGCCGTCATCGCACCGGCATTTTCCGCCGATTGCATCGAAACGCTGGAAGAGATCAACGAAGAGATCAAGGAAAGCTTTGAAGAGGCTGGTGGCGAATCATTCACCTATATCCCCTGCCTCAACGATGAGGACGCGCATATCGCGGCATTGGGCAAAGTGATCGAGGACAATCTGCGCGGCTGGCTGGAGTGACCGGCGACTGAAAATCAGGCACAAAAAAAGGCGGTGGAAAGCTCCACCGCCTTTTCTTCAGATAATGCTCGTCGAATTAGCTTGCGGCAACAGCTGCAGCAACAACAACCAGCAGGATCAGCGGCAGGATGATGCCCTGCGACGAACCTTGGGTTTCTTCGACAACAACAGGTGCTTCAACAACCGGCTCTTCCAGGTTGCCAGCATATGCGGTCGAAGCAGCAGCAGTCAGAGCAGCAGCGAGAACGAGTTTCTTCATATTAACCTCCAGAATTTGCGCGATTCCCAATAGCGAAACCACGCATCTAAGACTTACCTCGTAGTTTTTTCTAATCAGCTATACCAGCGGAATGCAATTGCAACTTACGCCGCAAGCGGGTTCGTGCGCGAAAATGTCGTCAAATTAGCAACACTTGCGTGCCAACCTTGGCCATCGAGAACAGCTCGGCGATGTCTTCGTTGAACAGACCGATGCAGCCGTTGGACGACCGACGCCCGATTTTGCGCGTATCATGGGTGCCGTGGATGCGATAATACTTCCAGCTCAGATACAAAGCGTGCGTTCCCAATGGGTTATCGGGGCCCGGCGGGATATAATCCGGCCATTCCGGGTTGCGCTTTTTCATCGACGGCGTCGGCGACCAGCTTGGCCCTTCGACCTTCCGGATGACGCTGGTGCGCCCACGGCGGGTCAATTCTTCGGTCAGCGGCACCGAAGACGGGTAGAGTTTGTACACTGTTTGATCATCTGACCAATAATGCAGCGCCCGCGACACCGTATCGACCAAAATGGCGCCGTTTCTCGTATTCGAGAAATAAGGCTGCCAATCCAGCGCCCGGAATCCCGAGACGTTGCGGCGCACCGGAGCTTCGGGTTCAGGCGCGGGGCGCAGCGGGTCGCCGGGTATGTATTGGGCCAGTGCAGGCGAGGCGAGGCTGGCAGTTGCGCCTGCCAAAAATCCGCGACGTGTCGCGGTAATTAGGGGCTTCTTGACCATGTCGAGCGGTCCTTTGCTAATAGAACATGCAAATTCCGGCACATTTTATGGCCAGAATGCTTCAGTCGCAAATCAAACCGGCAGATTCACGCAAACTATGGCCATTGTAGGTTTGCTCCCGGCCTTCAAGCGCGATATTTCCGTTGAAACACAGAATTCAGGCTGATCATGACACGTATTCTTTCTCTTCTGGCAATTTGTCTCGTCGCGCTGGCGGCATGCACCGATTCGGGAACCTCGGCAATCGGGGCCGATGGCCGACCACTGCCCTCGGTCTACAAGATCCGTGGCAACCCGGAAAAGCTGCAGTTCCGCATGTTGGATTCGGTCAATGCGCTGCGGCAGGCCTCGGGGCTGCAATCGGTACAGCTGAACGCGCAGTTGAACGCGGCCGCGGCAACACATTCCAAGGACATGGCGCGCCAGAACCGCCCCTGGCATTTCGGATCGGACGGGTCCTCGCCCATCGACCGGGCCGCGCGGGTCGGATATCTTGGCACGTTCCTTGGCGAAGCGATCTCGGAAACCTATGAGACGGAAACCGAAACGCTGGCCGCCTGGATGCAGGAACCGGGATCGCGCGCAGTCATCATGGACCCCAAAGCAACGCAGATGGGGTTTTCCTGGCACCAGGAGGGCGGCGGCAAAATCTGGTGGACGCTGGAAATGGGAGCCGGCGGCTGAACAACCTTCCAGAGACGACAAAGCCCCCGATCTACGGGGGCTTTTTTATGTCCGGTCAGCCCTTTATGCGGCCTGCATTGACTGAGCTTCCGTCAATATCGCATAGAGTTTGACCGGATCGGGATTGGCCCGCAGCTTGGCGCAGACGGTCTGTTCGCGCAGTGTGCGCGACACCAGTGCAAGTGCTTTCAGGTGTTCCACACCCGCTTCTTCCGGCGCAAACAGCGAAAACGCCAGATCAACCGGCTGACGGTCGACCGAGCCGAAATCGATGGGTTTTTCCAACATCACGAAGACACCTGAAACCGCCTCCAGCTCGGACAGGCGCGCATGTGGCAACGCCACGCCATGGCCCACGCCTGTCGGACCCAGGCTTTCGCGTTCTAGAAGGTTGTCGACGACGGTCTGCGCGTCCAACCCAAGGGTCGCAGCCGCAACATCGCCAATTTCCTGAAACAAACGCTTCTTGCTGGACGCGGCTGACAGCACACGTACGGCTTCGGGCTTCAGAATGCTCGAAAGCTCCATGATCTTGCTCCCAGACCGTGCCCCCGGAACCGGGGGCAGGCCAATTGTTCTTGCCTGTTACGGATCGATCCATCCGATATTGCCGTCATCGCGCCGATAAACGACATTCAATCCGTCCTTGTTCTCATTCCGGAACACCAGAACCGGCGCCCCGGCGAGTTCCATCTGCATCACGGCTTCACCAACGCTCAGCGAAGGGATCTTGGTCTCCATCTCAGCCACAATCATAGGCTGCAGCGATTCGGGTTCGTCAGCCGTATCCGACTCGTCAGAGGCGAGGATATAAGAGGACGCACCAAAGAGTTCAACCGGCTCGGACCGATCCTTGTGATGGTCTTTCAACCGGCGCTTGTAGCGGCGCAGCTGTGTTTCCATCTTGTCGCAGCAACCTTCGAATGCTGCATAAATTTCGGTCGCATGTGCCTTCGCCTGAGCGGTCAGACCCGTCGACAGATGCACGGTGGTTTCGCATACATATTCATGCGCCGAACGGGAAAAGACGACGTTGGCGTCCGTCGGCCGCTGGGCATATTTGCCCACGACCTCGCCCAGTTCGGTCTGCACGTGTGTCTGCAGGGCCGCACCGATGTCGATCTGTTTTCCGCTGATTTGGTAACGCATGTGATCTCCTTCACAATTCACACCCATTCTGACGCCGCGATGCACGGCTGACCTGTTTTTATCGGGTGGGGGGTCGCGGCAGAGTCTGCGGTTGCCGCTGATCCAGCCCTTCCAAGAAGGGGCATCGCGATCCAGACTGGAACCGAGGACTTGCCATGCCCCAATTGAGGCAAGAGACGGCGGAAGAGTCAATCAAAACAGGTGTGTATATACCAGATTTCCGGCATGCACTCGGCGCAATCCCGCGCAAGTTCATGAAATACGGAAGTTTTCTCCCAGATAAACTCGGCGCACGTTTTCGTTTTCCACCACTTCGTCGGGCGATCCGGACATCAGAACCTGACCGTCATGCAGGATATAGGCGCGATCCACAATCTCGAGCGTTTCACGCACGTTATGGTCGGTGATCAGAACGCCGATGCCGCGCTTTTTCAGATCTGCCACCAACAAGCGGATATCGCCCACACTGATCGGATCAACCCCGGCAAAGGGTTCGTCCAGCAACAGATATTTCGGGTCCGCAGCCAGACAGCGCGCGATTTCAACCCGGCGCCGTTCACCGCCGGACAAGGCCAGTGCGGGCGCACGGCGCAGGTGTTCGATCGAGAAATCCGACAACAGCTCTTCCAGCCGTTCCTTACGGCGATGGGCATGTTTGACAGTGATATCCAGCACCGCGGCGATGTTGTCTTCAACGCTCATGCCACGGAAAATCGACATTTCCTGCGGCAGATAACCGATCCCCAGCCGCGCGCGGCGATACATTGGCAAGGTGGTCACGTTCTGGCCGTCGATCGTCACACTGCCTGCTTCGGGAAAGACAAGCCCGGCAACCGAATAGAAGGTTGTGGTCTTGCCCGAGCCGTTCGGCCCCAACAGCGCCACCACCTCGGACCGGTCCAGAGTCATCGAGACATCCCGGATCACCGTCTTCTTGCGGTAGGATTTGCGCAGCTTCTCGATCTTCAGACCGGAGGTGCCTTCAGCGACAGACAGGTTCGGGCGGTTCATCAATTCTGACCCTGCTGCAGGATGGTCTTGACCCGTCCCGTCATCGTTGCCGTGCCCGAGGTCAGATTTGCAATCATCTGATCGCCGCTGATGATGCTGGGGCCCTGCGTCAGCAGCACATTGCCCTTCATCTCGATCACGCCGGTATCGATGGTGTATTCGGCCCAGTCACCCTCGGCCGCATCCGGCGGGCTGACCAGAACCACGTTTTCGGTGGCCTCCATCCGTTCGATGGCCGAGCGTTCCTGATTGTAGATCACCAGCACCCGTTCGGCGGTCAGGCGCATTTCGCCTTGGATGACGATCACATTGCCCAGAAACTCGGCCGAACCGTCTTCCTGATTCACGTTCAGCGTTTCCGAGGTCACCTCGACCGGCAGGGAGGGGTCGGCTTTGACAGCACCAAACGCGACTTGCGCTTCTTGCGCCGAAACAGGCAGGGCTCCTACGATCAGAGCAAAACACACAAAGGCGACACGAAAATCAAACACGGGTTATCTTTCAGCTTTTTGCGGCTCGTATATCAGCTTCACGCCATCTGTAAAAAGAATATGGACCGGGCCGTCCGTTTTTTCCGTTCCAAAAGTCATTCCCCCGGCTGTAAAGTCACCAATCGGACCGGTGCCGTCAATCTGACCCGGGCTATCACCACGTATTTCTTCCAGCGATGTGTTCAAGAGGTCGGTGGTGACCTGAATGCCATCGGCGGTGGTGATGATCACATTGCCCGAGAAAGTGGCGGTGCCCTTGTCGGGCCGGATCATACCGGTGTTGGATTCCAGCGTGATCTCGCCCCCGTTGCTCAGAGCGAACCTGCCCTGCACCTCGGCGGCAGTGGGGTTGTCACCCTCGCCAACCTGACTGGCGCGCCGCGCTTCGACACGAATTTCTTCGCCTTTGCGGGTGACCCCTTTGTAATCCGGCCGGGTGATGACCTGATCGGTCAGACGCTCGTCAATCTCCTGACCGCTGAACGGGACCGAAACATTGGTGTCGATGCTGCGGGACAGAAGGAACACGGTGGACAGCAGCAAGATGGCGGCCAGAGGCAACACCACCTTCAGAAACTGCACCCATCGGGAATGACGGTCCACCGGCGGCCTCCTTAACCCAGACCGACGCGCAGGCAGTCGTGGATGTGCAGCAGGCCCTGGGCCGCGCCCCCGGTTTCGGGATCCACCACAAAAAGCGAGGTGATCTTGCGATCATTCATGATGGAAACCGCTTCTTCTGCCATGGCATTCGGTGCGATGGTCAGAGGGTTTTCGGTCATGACCTCTTCGGTGCTTTTGTCCAGCAATCCATCCATGTTCCGACGCAGGTCGCCATCTGTCACGATGCCCAGCAGACGGCCCGCCTCATCGGTGACGCCAACAACACCAAAGCTCTTCTGGCTCATGACCAGCAACGCTTCGCTCATCGGGGTGCCTGCGATGACCAACGGCAGATCTTCGTGCATCAAATCACGCACGGTGGACAGTTGCGCCCCCAGCTTACCGCCGGGGTGATAGGCGCGGAAATCCTCGGGCTTGAAATTGCGGTATTTCATCAGCGCAATCGCCAGCGCATCGCCCATCGCCAGTGTCAGCGTGGTCGAGATCGAGGGCACCATGCCAAAACCGCAGGCCTCGCCCAGCGACGGGATCAACAGATGCACGTCGGCCTGCTTCATCAGCGTGCTTTCCGGCTTGCTGGACAGTCCGATCAGCGGAATGCCGAAGCGGCGCGTAAAGGCCAGCAGGTTGGCCAGTTCCGGTGCTTCGCCCGAGTTCGAGATCGCCAGAACCACATCGCATTTCGACACCATGCCCAGATCACCATGGCTGGCCTCGGCCGGGTGGACGAAATAGGCGGGCGTGCCGGTGCTGGCCAATGTGGCCGCGATCTTGTGACCGATATGGCCCGACTTGCCGATACCGCTGATGATAATGCGGCCTGTGGCCTGCAGGATCAGTTGTACCGCTTCGGCAAAGTCTTCGTTCAGGCTGTCGGCCAGCACGTCCAGCGCGCGGGCTTCGTCGGTGACAACCTGTCGGGCGGTTCTCAGGAATGCTTCGGTATCGGTCATGAGTGCGCAAAGATATCCGTTTCGGGCCAACCGGCGAGGTCAAGCTTCGCACGCATCGGCAGGAAATCAAAACAGGCCTGCGCCATCTCGGTGCGGCCTTCGCGGGCCAGACGCCCGTTCAGCGCGTCGCGCAGGCGGTGTAAATAGAGGACGTCCGATGCCGCATACTCCAGCTGCGCCTCGGTCAGGGTCTCGGCGCCCCAATCGCTCATCTGCTGCTGTTTCGAGATATCGACGCCGATCAGTTCCTGACACAGGTTTTTAAGCCCGTGCCGGTCGGTATAGGTGCGCACCAGACGGCTGGCGATCTTGGTGCAATAGACCGGTGCCGCCAGCGCGCCAAAGCTGTGATACATCGCGGCGACATCGAAACGGCCAAAGTGGAACAGCTTCAGAACATTCGGATTTTCCAGCATCGCGCACAGATTCGGAGCCTGCGTCTGCCCCTTCTCGACCTGCACGATATGGCTGTTGCCGTCCCCGCCGGACATCTGGATCACACACAGGCGATCCCGATGCGGGTTCAGCCCCATGGTTTCACAGTCAATGGCCACAACCGGGCCCAGATCCAGCCCGTCCGGCAGGTCATTTTTATACAAGTGGTTCGCCACGGAGATGTCCTTTGTGCGCTTTCCACCCCGAAATAGGAGGTTTCGCATCCAAACTCAACGTCATCACGTGCGGGGTTGCTCTTGCAACTCTGCCAAGCCTCATATATCCCCTAGGGGAGGATAAGGATAAGTCATGTCGACTCACACCCATCAATCGCATCCGCAGATCGCTGCGCGCCTCAAACGCGCGCATGGGCATTTGGCCAAAGTTATCGAGATGCTTGAAGGGCAAGCCCCCTGCACAGATATCGCTCAGCAGCTTTTCGCCGTGGAAAGAGCCATCACCAACGCCAAGCGCGCGTTGATTCACGACCATGTCGACCACTGTCTCTCGAACAACGCCGACGGCCAGAGCGCCGAAGACTTCAAAACCATCACAAAGTACCTCTGACCCATGCTAAGCGTCCTGAAAAACCGTACCTACCGACATCTTCTGGCCGCGCAGGTCGTCGCGCTGACCGGAACCGGGCTGGCCACCGTGGCACTGGGCCTTCTGGCCTTCGATCTGGCCGGAGAGGCCGCCGGGATGGTGCTGGGCACCGCGCTGACCATCAAGATGGTGGCCTATGTCACCATCGCGCCTCTGGCCGCCGCCTTTGCCGAGCGGCTGGATCGTCGGCGGATGTTGGTGGCTCTGGATCTGGTCCGCGCCATAGTCGCGCTCTGCCTGCCGTTCGTGACCGAGATCTGGCAGGTCTATGTGCTGATTTTCGTGCTGCAATCGGCCTCTGCCGGGTTTACGCCGACCTTTCAGGCCACCATCCCTGATGTTCTGACCGAAGAACAGGACTATACCAAGGCCTTGTCGCTATCGCGGCTTGCCTATGATCTTGAAAGCTTGCTGAGCCCGATGCTGGCCGCGGTCCTGTTGCTGCTGGTCAGCTTCGATACCCTGTTTCTGGGCACTGGCATTGGGTTCGCCGCCTCGGCGGTGCTGGTGGTTTCCGTTGCGTTGCCCTCGCCCAAACCGACGGCGCGACGTGGCATTTATGACCGGACCACACGCGGGATTCGCATCTATCTGAAAACCCCTCGCCTGCATGGCCTGCTGGCACTGAATTGGAGCGCCGCGGCGCTGAGCGCGATGGTGATCGTTAACACCGTGGTGATCGTGCGCGCCGATCTGGGCCTGTCCGAAAGCGCTGTGGCCATCGCCCTGGCGGGTTTTGGCGGCGGATCGATGCTGGCGGCCTTCGCATTGCCCCGATTGCTAGAACGTCTGCCAGACCGTCCCGTAATGCTCTGTGGCGCAGCGCTGGCAACGGGTTCCATGGCCATCGCCGCAGTGCTGTCCGCAACGGTACCCATGACGCTGGGGCTGCTGACCGTGATCTGGGCGATGGTGGGCTTTGGTTATTCCGCCACTTTGACCCCATCGGGCCGTCTTTTGACCCGCTCTGCTCATCCTGAAGACCGCCCTGCCCTGTTTGCCGCGCAATTCACCCTGTCGCACGCTTGCTGGCTGGTCCTCTACCCGCTGGCCGGCTGGTTGATGACCCGGTTCGGAGCGACGGTCGTCTTGGCGGTAATGGCGTCCGCAGCGGTTCTGGGCCTGGCGCTGGCAATCAGACTCTGGCCACGCGACAGCCGCGCAGCGGTCGAACACAGTCACCCCGACCTGCCGGCAGATCACCCGCATCTCGCCGGGTCCGGCCCGCACGCCCACCCCATCGTGATCGACGAGCTGCACCCTCACATCCCGCGCCAGTCTTGAGCCTGCAACGCAAACTGCCGTAAACCGGGACACGCCCAAAAGATGTCCGGAGCCCGCATGGATCAACTTGACCGCCGCATCATCGCCGCCCTGCATCATAACGCACGCGCGTCGACCACCCATATCGCGGCAACGCTGGGCGTCGCCCGGACCACGGTGCATGAACGCATCAACCGAATGGAAGAGCGCGGTATTATCGCGGGCTATTCTGTCGTCCTGCGCGAAACCGAGGATACGCCCCGCGTTCAGGTCGTTGTCCTGCTGGAAGTACAGCAAAAGGAAACCACGCGGATCATAAAACGGCTTGAGGCCTATCCCGAGGTCAAACTTTGCCTGTCGATCAACGGTGAGTTTGACCTGCTTCTGTCCGCCGAAGCGCCCCGGATCGAGGACCTTGATATCCTGGTGGATGAACTGGCCCGTATCCCCGGCGTGTTGCGCACAAATACCAGCGTGGTTTTTGGGCGCAGAATCGACCGCAGCTGAGGCGCGCTAACCCTATGTAAACCGAAGGCGGACTAGCTTGGCCCGGATTGATCAGAATCCCGGACCGGCAGAATGCCCTATCGTGAAATCCTGTTTGCGCTGTGTATGGCGCTTATCGCTCTGACAAAACCCGGCCGCGCCGCGCCGGGGGTTGAGACGGCGGCCCTTTGCGATCAGGCCGCTCAACGGGCCGCACGCGCCGAAGGCGTACCGCTGGCGGTGCTCAGGGCCATCGCGCGGGTCGAGACAGGGCGCACTGTCGACGGTGCGTTGCACCCGTGGCCCTGGACCGTCAACCGCGAGGGGCAGGGATATTGGTTTGCCTCGGCGACCGAGGCCAAATCCTATGTGTTCAACATCTTCAAAACCGGTGTCCGCAGCTTTGATGTCGGCTGTTTCCAGATCAATTACCGCTGGCACGGCAAGGCCTTCCGCTCGATCGAGGCGATGTTCGACCCGGACGAAAACGCCACCTACGCCGCCCGGTTCCTGAACCAACTGTACGCCGAGCTTGGCTCTTGGCCCGCTGCCGCCGGAGCTTATCATTCGCGCACCGAACACCTCGCTGCTGCCTATTCCAGCCGCTTTCAGGCAGTTCTGGCCCGGATGGAGGACCCGCTTGTGGACAGCGATCCCTTCACCACCTCGGTGTCGCCGTTGATCCCCGGGTCCCCGGAACCTGCCGCGCGCACTGCGCTGGGCTCGTTGGTCCCACAATCCGCCGCCGTCACCGCGTTCATCCCGTTCAACTAAGAGGTCCCCGTGCCCAGGATCGATATCCGCACCCTGTTTTCTCCGACCGTCCTGCTGGCACTGGCGCTGATGACGGTCATCGTGATGATGATCCTGCCGATGCCCGCATGGGTGCTGGACGTGGGCCTTGCCGCGTCCTTCGCACTGGCGATCCTGATCTTCACCCTGACCCTGTTCATCGAACGGCCGCTGGATTTCTCGTCTTTCCCGACCATCCTTCTGGCCTCGCTGATGTTGCGCCTGTCACTGAACGTGTCGTCAACCAAGCTGATCATTGGTCAGGGGCATACCGGCACGAATGCGGCGGGTGATGTGATCGAGGGGTTTGCTCAGTTTGTCATGAGCGGCAGTATCTTTCTGGGCCTCGTGGTGTTCGGCGTTCTGCTGATCGTCAACTTCATGGTCATCACCAAAGGCGCCGCCCGCATGGCCGAAGTCGGCGCGCGTTTTGCGCTGGACGGGATGCCCGGCAAACAGCTGGCCATTGACAGCGACATGTCCGCCGGGGCCATCGACCACCAGCAGGCAAAGGAACGGCGCGAGCGCGAGCAGCAGGAGACGACGTTCTTCGGCTCGCTCGACGGGGCGTCGAAATTCGTCAAAGGCGATGCGATTGCCGGTCTGCTGATTACCTTGCTGAATCTGGTGATGGGTTTGGTGATGGGTGTGATCGTGCACGGAATGCCGGTCTCCTCCGCGTTTGAAACCTATGCGATCCTGACCGTCGGCGACGGGCTGGTGTCGCAGATTCCGGCGGTGATCATCTCAATTGCTTCAGCCTTGCTGCTGGCACGCGGCGGCACGCAGGGCGCCACCGATAGCGCAATTTTCTCGCAACTCGGGCGGCATCCGGCGGCATTGGCGACCGTTGCGGTTCTGATGGTGCTGTTCGCGCTGGTGCCCGGTCTGCCGTTCCTGCCCTTCATTCTCGGTGCGGCCGCGTTGGGCTATGCCGCCTACGCTGGTCTGAAGAAACGAAAGGCCGAAGAGACCCGGACCGAGGTTGCCACGACCGAGGCGGACACCCCCGTCTCACAAGCCATCGGCGATGTGCTTGACCTGGACGACGTGCATCTGGAATTCGCCCCCGATCTGGTCAGCATGGTGCTGAACCCCGGCACCGGGCTCGATGCGCGGATCGCCAATATGCGCACCTATGTAGCCTCAAGCTTCGGTCTGATCCTGCCCGAGATCCGCCTGACCGACCGCGCCGATCTGCCCACCGGGACCTATGTCATCAAGGTACAGGGGGTGGAACAGGCGCGCGGTGTTCTGAACTCGGAACTGGTGCTGGCGCTGGTACAGGAGGGGCAGGATCTGCTGCCCGACGGCACCGATGTGACCGAACCGGTCTATGGTGCCCCCGCACGCTGGATTCTGCCCAAGGATCAGGAGGCGGCGGCCATGAACGGCGCCACCATCGTCACCCCGCCCGAGATTCTGGCGACCCATCTGCTTGAAATCATCAAACAGAATTTCTCGCGCCTGCTGACGCTGAAATCGCTGCGCCGCCTGCTGACCGAAATGACCCGCCTCAGCGATCCGGTACGGGCCGAGGCCAACCGCAAGCTGCTGGACGAGCTGATCCCCGACAAGGTGCCAATCGACACGCTGCACGCGGTGCTGCGCCTGCTGCTGGAAGAAAGGGTCTCGATCCGCAACATGGCGCTGATACTGGAAAGCGTGGCCGAGGCGCGGCTGACCACCACCCAGCCCGAAGGGATTTGCGAACTGGTCCGTCAGCGGCTGGGCTTTCAACTGGTGGCCGACATGAAACGCGAAGACGGCTCGATCCCGCTGATCCAACTGGCCCCGGAATGGGAGGACACCTTTGCCAGCTATCAGATCGACGCGCCCAATGCCGGTCTGGACGTGGCACTGCCGCCGAACCTGTTCAATAAGCTTGCGGACGGGGTGCATGACAGCGTCGCCAGATCCGCCGATCACGGGCTGTTCCCGGCGGTGGTGACCTCGACCCGGCGGCGGCGATTGCTGCGCACCATCATGCATGCGCGGGGCATCGCCAATCCGGTTCTGTCCTTCGAGGAAATCGGGCTCGAGGCGCGGCCCGCGCTGGTGGGAACGGTGGCCGCGTGATCGCCCTGCCACCCGAGCTGTTGCCGCATCTGGGTCAGAATCTGTGGCATCTCTTCGTTGTTTTCCTGCGCATTTCGACCATCGTCTCTCTGCTGCCTGCCTTTGGTGAGCACAGCATCCCGACGCGGGTCAAGCTGGGGCTTGCCGTCGCCTTTTCGCTGATCGTAGCCCCGGCAGTTCCGGTCACTGACATAGCGCCAGGCTTTGGACGAATGGTCGTTCTGACCGGAACAGAGATTGCAACCGGACTGGCGCTGGGGATCGGGTTGCGTCTGTTTGTGCTGGCCTTGCAAACCGCTGGCTCAATCGCGGCTCAAGCCACTTCGCTGTCGCAGATATTGGGTGGAGCGGCCGTCGAGCCCGTGCCCGCGATGGGCTATCTTCTGACGCTGGCCGGGCTGGCCCTGGCAGCCTTGCTGGGCCTGCATATCCGGGCCGCTCAATTCATGATCCATAGCTATTCATTGTTTCCGATGGGCAGCTTGCCGCTTGCCCCGGACCTGACGCGCTGGGGTGTCGCGCAGATATCGCGCAGCTTCGGGCTCGCCTTTGCCCTGGCGATGCCCTTCGTCATCGCCTCGCTCATCTATAACCTCGCGCTGGGTGTCATCAACCGCGCCATGCCCCAGCTGATGGTCGCTTTCGTCGGTGCCCCCGCGATCACGTTCGCTGGCCTGTTTCTGCTGTTCGCAGGCGCGCCGCTGATCCTGTCCGTCTGGTCAGACGCCCTGTTTGCTTTTCTTGGCGATCCCCTCGGAGGACCCAGATGAGCGCACAGGACGATGACAGCGACAAGTCATTTGAGGCCACCCCTCAAAAGCTGGAAAAGGCGCGCAAGAAGGGTGAGGTCGCCAAGTCCAACGATCTGTCGGCAGTGGCCGCCTATGCTGGACTGCTGATCGCGCTCGTGTTGGCAGGGCAATACACGGCGCAGCATCTCGGGACTTTGCTTGTGGTTCTGATTGATCAATCTGATCGCCTGCCCGGGTTGCTGACAACGGGCCCCGCCACCGCACCGGTGACCGGCATCCTGCGGGCCACACTCGTGCCGGTGGCTGCTTTGTTCGTGGTACCCGCCGCGGCAGTGATCCTCAGCCTGATTGCGCAGCGTGCTCTGGTCTTTGCGCCTGAGAAGCTGAAACCCAAACCTTCGCGTATTTCGCTGGTCTCCAATGCAAAAAACAAATTTGGACGCGGCGGTCTGTTTGAATTTGCCAAGAGCTTCGTGAAGCTGCTGATATACGGCACCTGCCTGGCCCTGTTTCTTTACGCCAACCTGCCCGAGATTCTGTCGGCCAGCGCAGCACCCGCACGCGCGTCTGTTGTGCTGATGATGAACCTGCTGTTCCGCTTCATGTTCATCGTCATAACAATTGCTCTGGCCATCGGCGTCATCGACTTCCTCTGGCAACATGCCGAGCATCTGCGCAAGAACCGGATGTCGCGCAAGGAAATCCAGGATGAGACAAAGGATTCCGAGGGCGATCCGCATGTCAAACAGCAGCGCCGCCAACGCGCACAAGATATCGCCACCAATCAGATGATGGCCGACGTCCCCAAGGCCGATGTGGTGATCGTCAATCCGACGCATTACGCGGTCGCGTTGCAATGGTCGCGCGCCAGCGGATCGGCACCGGTCTGTGTCGCCAAGGGGGTGGACGAGGTCGCCGCAACCATCCGAACCACAGCGGGTGAGGCCGGTGTGCCCATACATTCCGACCCGCCAACCGCGCGAGCACTTCATGCAACGGTCGAAATCGGCCAGGAGATCAGCGAAGAGTATTATCGCCCGGTAGCGGCGGCCATCCGCTTTGCCGAAGCCATGCGCAAGCGCGCCAAGGGGCAGGTCACGTGATGCGCAAACGGGTTTCAGACCTTATGACCGTGACCGAAGCCGTCTATCAGCGCGAACATCAGAAACTGCGCCCGCTCTTGCAGCAGGAGGCACGGATTTTGAAGCAACTGGCACTGCTGGATAGCCAGTTGAGCGAGGTGAAGACAGACAGTACAGCAACCAAAGGATACCGGGTGACCGGCACCGATCTGTTGTGGCACAGCTGGGAATCCGCCACGCGAAGGCAGCTGAATACGGACCTGGCGCGCCTGAGATCCCAGAAGCTCTCGGCAATGGAGGACCTGCTCCAGGCCTTTGGGCGCAAACAGGCCATTGCGGAGGTGTCGCAGCGCCTACAACAAGCTAGGCGCCGCAGACCAAACGAGTAGGCTGGGTTCAGGTGTCCTGCCGGCTGACACTCATGATCAGCACTTTCGAGACATCCTCGCCCAGGTCTTTCTGCGCGACTTCAAGCAGCGCGTTGCGCAACACCTCAAGGTTATCCGATCGCGTGAACGCCCCATCGAACCCGCCACTATTGGCATGGTCGAACAACACCTGCAGGAACCTGTCCCGTAGCTTCGGCTCAATCTCATAGAAAAAATCCTCGATCCCCGGTCGCACCTCAAGGCTGAGGGACATCGTGACAAGGGCCGAAATCTCATCCTCCGCCACAACTGGAACCACGAACTGCTTGGTAAGCTTCAAGTATTCTTGTGATTTCTCACCGTCTTTCTTTTTAGTGCCGGATTCATACGACCCGGCCTTTTCCTGTTCAGGCTTTGGCTTGGCTGCTGCGCCTTCAGCCTGATCCTTGGCTTTCCCCTCAGGGGCCAGAATGATCCCGGCCCCAACGCCTGCAGCCAGACCCACCGCCAGGCAAATGATTGGCAATAGTTTTCCCATCATGCGCCCATCTTAGAACGGCAATACGGTATCGAGGATCTGCTGACCGTATCGCGGTTGCTGCACATCCGTGATCTGGCCGCGACCGCCATAAGACACGCGTGCCGACGCAATCTTGTCATAGGTGATTTCGTTCTGGCGCGAGATATCCTCGGGCCGGACATATCCGGCGACCAACAGCTCTCGGAGTTCGAAATTCACCCGCAGTTCCTGCGAGCCGCTGATCGACAGCACGCCGTTGGGCAGCACATCGACAACCGTCGCCGCCACGCGAAGGGTCAGTTTCTCTTTGCGTTTGACCGAACCCTTGCCCTTGCTGTTCGACGCTGAATCGATCGATACCGCCTCATCCAGCGAGGCCCCGACCGGCAACCGTTCAGCCGCACGTTGCGGCAACCCGAACAGGCCGGGGACCGACAGACTTTCGGATCCCGTACGAGAGCGGTTGGTGTCGTTCGATATCTCGGCCTTTTCATCCAGTTCTATCACGACGGTCAGAATATCGCCCTTTTTCATTGCCCGCTGATCCCCAAGCAAGGAGTGCTGTCCACCGCTCCACAGCGAGGCACGGTCGACGGAGCGCTGCGGCTGGCTGTACAGCGGCAAACCGGGCCACAGCATCGCCACATGTTCGGGCGATTCTGTATTGGGCGTCAGACTGGGCGGTTTGCCCAGGTGATCCAGCCGACCACAGGCCGCGACGGCCAACACCGTGAAAAGCAGCAGTTTCGATAGGTTTGACATCACTTGACCTCGATTTGACCATCGGGGCGAATCACGCCCGTTACCGTTGTGCGCGACGAAAGGTTCATCACCCGGATACGCTCACCCGCCGCGCCGCGACCCAATGCGCGGCCCTCGGCGGTTATCGAAAGCGTGACGTTGCCGAATACCAGCGTCACCAGATCGTTCCGGTCCACGATCGCGGGCGGGCCGATATCCGACGAACGGATCGGCCTGCCCGGATAAAGCGCCACCCGTGCCTCTTGCCCGACCAGATCGGACAGCTGCGTTACGGCACCAGCCGCATTTGTCGGTTTGAGTTCAATATCCGAGGCGGAGATCACCTCTTTCGCGCGGATCGTTCTGGTTGGCACAACGATCTCGGCGAAAGCGGCGCTGGGAATCAGCGCGAGAAGGTAAATCAGAACACGCATCACCGCACCTGCGTCGTGGCGCCCATCATCTGGTCCACCGCCGATATGACCTTGGCGTTCATCTCATATCCGCGCTGCGCCTCGATCAGTTCCGTCACCTCGCGCACCGCATCGACCGAGCTGTCCTCGAGATAGCCTTGCCGCAGAGTGCCCAGACCAGTCTCGCCGGGTGTTCCGACCACCGGTGCCCCCGAGGCTTCGGTTTCTTTGAACAGATTGCTGCCTACCGCCTCCAGCCCCTTTGCATTCGAGAAACTCGCCAGGGTGAACTCACCCAGCAGTTGGCCTTCGGCCGTGTCATCGAAATAGGCATAAACCTCGCCCGCGGCGTTGATCGAGATCGACCTGGCGTCATCGGGGATGGTGATCTCGGGGGCGACGGCGAAGCCGTCCGAGGTGACGATCAGGCCTTCCGCAGACCGTTTCAGACTGCCGTCCCGCGTAAAGGCGGACTGACCGTTGGGCAGCGTCACCTCGAGATAGCCGCGCCCTTCAATCGCCACATCCAGATCGCTGCCGGTTGCCGACAACCCGCCCTGCTCCAGTTGCACGGTCACCGCAGCGGGGCGCACGCCCAGCCCCAATTGAATGCCTGTCGGCAGAACCGTTCCGTCCGAGGCATTCACAGCCCCCGCCCGCGCCATCTGCTGGTAGTGCAGATCGGCGAACTCGGCCCGGCGCGCGTCATAGCCCGTGGTGTTCATGTTTGCGAGGTTGTTCGAGATGGTCTCGACCCGCATCTGCTGTGCCGTCATGCCCGTCGCCGCGATTTTCAAGGCCCGCATGTCAGTTTCTCCTGTTCAGATCAGCGCATCAGCGCCTTGAGGGCGCCACGCACCCGTTCGTCCTCGGCATCCATAAAGCTCTGTCCCAGTTCATAGGCACGCTGGATCTCGATCATTCGCGTAACCTGTCCGATGGCATTCACGTTCGAGCCTTCAAGGAACCGGTGCAGCACAACCGGCTCATCCACCGGGTCGACCTGTCCTCCGGGTCGGAAATGAGTGCTGCCCCCGCGCACCAGATTTTCGGGATCGGCAACCGAATAGACACCGATCTGCCCTAAAAGCTGGCCATCAACGCTGAGTGTGCCATCGCTGCCGACGTCAATCGTGGCGGCATCGGGCGGGACAAAGACCGGGGCACCGTTGCTGTCCAGAACCCGGTGGCCATCCATTGTGACCAGATCGCCGTCGACGCTTGGCGAAAAGCTTCCGGCGCGGGTCAGGCGGTTGCCAGCAGGCGTCTCGATCATGAAAAACCCATCACCTTCGATGGCAAAGTCAAACGATCCACCGGTTTCGGTCAGCACACCCTGCTGCAATGAGGTATTTCGCACCTGCGCCCGGCTGAGCGACATCGAAGGGCCGCCCGGCATGTCGCGAACGAACTCCGAAAACACAAGCCCCTGCTGGCGATAGCCGGTGGTGTTGGCGTTGGCGATATTGTTGGCCACCAGCCGCATTTCGTTCATCAGACCCGACTGGCGGGACAGGGTGACATAGGCCGTGTCCATCAGCGACCTCCTGCAACAAGGGGGATCAGCGTCCCGGTGAAAAAAGTGACAAGGGTCTGGGTCATGAAGCCCATCGAGATCCAGAACACGATGACGATGGCGATCAGCTTGGGCACGAAAGTCAACGTCATTTCCTGCACCGAGGTCAGCGCTTGAAACAGACCTACTGTGAGACTCGAGATCAGCGCCACCGCGAGGATCGGGACCGAGGTGATTACCGCGACCCACAGCGCCTGGCGTACGATGTCATAGAACAACCCTTCGCTCAGCATCGTGTCAGACCGGCATCCGCAGGATTTCCTGATAGGCCTCGACCACCTTGTTACGGACGATCACCGCGGTTTCCACCGCCAGTTCTGTCTGTGCCAGCGCCTGCACCAGCGCGTGAGGATCGGCCTGCCCCACCATCGAGGATTGCGCCACCTGCTCGCTGTTTTTCAGCGTTGCCGCAAAATCCCGAAAGGTGGATTGCAGCCCTTTCCCGGCACCTTGATGATCAGGGTCGGCCTGCGTGGCCGGGCGGGCGCCGGCATAGTTCTGCGCAGCGGTAAGAGATCGGATATCCATTCTGGCTTTCCTTTATTTGCGGAGTAAATCCATCAGGCTCGACGACATCTGCCGGGTCTGATCGAACATTTTCAAATTGGCTTCGTAGCTGCGCTGTGCCTCGCGCGCGTCGGCGATTTCGATCATCAGATCGACATTCGAGCCGCGATAATGCCCGGTTTCATCCGCCATCGGATGGCCCGGATCATAGATGCGGGTCAGATCGCGGCGATCCAACTTGACCCGGCCCGCCTGCACCATCTGCTGACCGCCCTTGTCGACCGCCTCAAAGGGAATCGTCTTGCGCCGGTATCCGGGCGTATCGGCGTTCGAGATATTCTCGGACACATGCCGCAGCCGCGCGGCCTGCGCCCTGAGCGCACTGGCAGACGCCGTGAGAGAATGGGAAAAATCGCTCATACCCCAGCCCCTATGCCCGGCCCAATGAGGTGCGCAGAATGCCGATCGAAGAGCGATAGATCGCCAGCGCCCGCTCATGCTGCCGCTTGACGTCAACCGCCTTCAGCATCTCTTCTTCCAACGAAACACCGTTACCATTGGGGTCGCCAGATGGATCGGCCTCATATTCCGCCCAGGGCTGACCGCCCGTAGCGCCATGCAGATGGCCCGTGCGAGTGGCGGTCATCGCCACCTCACCGCCGGTCTTTTCAAAAGCTGTTTTGAAGGCTTCGATATCGCGGGGCTGATAGCCGGGCGTATCCGCATTCGCCATGTTGCGCGCGATGACCGCCTGCCGTTGTCCGGCATGCGTTGCCATTGCGTACGCTGTCTTAAAGACGTTCAGGTCAGTGAACATCGGGGCTTCTCCCTCGATCTATTTCAATCAAGGCTTAACCCCGATTCCTTTAGAAACCGTTTTCGAGAAACCAATTTGGAGGGCCCGCGATGGCTGATCTCGATCCGGCACGTCTGAAAACCGTTTTCGACAGGATATCGGCGCACCGTCATATGGGGCGCGTCACCGGCGTTGCGCGCGGTGTGATCGAAATCGAAGGTCTGGCCGGGCAGGCCCGAATCGGCGATCACCTGACACTCCGCCGCAGCACTGGCCCTGATCTGACCGGAGAAGTGCTGCATGTCGAAACTGATCTGATCCACATGATGCCCGGTTCAGCGCCCGATGGCGTGTGTCTGGGGGATCAGGTGATACTGGAACCGATGCCGGTATTTGCCCCGGGGCGGCATTGGCTGGGCCGGGTGATCGACCCGTTCGGGCACCCTCTGGACGGCAAGCCGCTGCTGCCGGGGGTCGAGGAACGCGATCTGATGCAGCCCCCGCCCGCCGCCGTCGCACGCAAACCGCTGGGACAGCGGATGGAGACCGGGCTGGCCATGCTCAATACGCTTCTGCCCATTGTGCAGGGCCAGCGTGTGGGGCTGTTTGCGGGTTCGGGCGTCGGCAAATCAACCCTGCTGGCCACGCTCGCCCGGTCCATGCAGGCCGATGCGGTGGTGGTCGCGCTGATCGGCGAACGCGGGCGCGAGGTGAATGAGTTCGTCGAAACCGCGCTGGGTGCGGAAGGGATGAAACGGTCGGTCGTGGTGGCGGCCACATCGGATCAGTCCGCCCTGGCCCGCAGGCGCTGCGCCTGGTCGGCGATGTCAGTGGCCGAATCCCTGCGGGACGAAGGGCTCAATGTCCTGTTCCTGGCCGATTCGGTGACACGTTTCGCTGAAGCGCATCGCGAGATTGCCGTCGCCATGGGCGAAGCCGCGTCGCTGCGTGGATTCCCGCCCTCGGTCACTCCGCTGATCGCCAATCTGTGCGAACGCGCCGGACCCGGCACCGCCGAACAGGGCGACATCACCGCCGTATTCAGCGTGCTGGTTGCAGGTTCAGACATGGATGAGCCCGTAGCCGACATCCTGCGCGGCGTGCTCGACGGACATATCGTGCTGAGCCGCGAGATTGCCGAGCGTGGCCGCTTTCCCGCCATCGATCTCAGCCGCTCGGTGTCGCGCAGCCTGCCCGGTGCCGCAAGCGCCGAGGAAAATCAGTTGATTGCGGAAACCCGAAAACTTGTCGGCAGCTATGAGCAATCAGAGGTCATGATCAAGGCCGGGCTCTACTCCGAAGGCTCTGACCCGCTTCTGGATCAGGCCGTGCGGGTGCATGAGGACCTTGATGCGTTCTTCGGAAAAGCCGAAACCGACAGCGTTGCCAACAGTTTCAACCGCCTGCAACTGATCCTGCGCCGGGCCGGAGCCAACCTGCCACGCTAGGGATTTCGAGACAGTTTCATGTGTTAAGCCCGCCTTAAGACCTGCCCTGCTACCCCGGTAATCGGGTGATATAAAGGTGGTGGAGATGGGTGCGCAAACCAATGCGGCGCCAATCATCATCAAGAAGAAACGCGTTTCGGGTGGCGATGGCCATCACGGTGGCGCGTGGAAGGTCGCGTATGCGGACTTCGTGACGGCCATGATGGCCTTCTTCATGTTGATGTGGCTGCTGAATGCAACGACCGAAAAACAGCGCAAAGGGCTGGCAGATTACTTCTCGCCGACGATTCCGGTCAATCCGGTTTCAGGCGGCGGCGATGGCGCGTTTGGCGGTGACAACATGTTCTCGGAAAAGACCTTGGTCATGGATGGCTCGGGCGCCAGCAATCGCAACCCGACCGAGGCAAAACAGGCGCGCGGTTCGACCGGTGTCGATGCCCAAGGCGGCGGCAAGGGCGCGTTCGAGGATTTCTCATCACTCGAAGCGCAGCTTTTGGGCCGAAGCGGGGAAAGCCTGGTTTCGGACAAGATGCTAAAGCACATCGTGACCCGCGTCACCGACGAGGGGCTGGTGGTGGAACTGTTCGCGACCGAAGAACAGCCTCTGTTCGAATCAGGCACCGACAAGCCGACGCAGATGATGCGGGCTCTGGCGCTGTTGGTTGCACGCTCATCGGATCTGGTCACCAACGCCATCGCGGTTGAGGGGCATGTGCGGTCTTCGCCCATCGTGCTGGCGGACAACCCGGTCTGGGATCTGTCGACCGCGCGCGCACAAATCACGCGCCAACTGCTTCAGGACAAGGGTGTCAGGCCATTGCGTCTGGATCGGGTGACGGGCCATGCCGACCGGCACCTGACGGTCAAAAACCCGATGGCGCTGCGCAATAACCGGATCGAAATCATCTTTCTGCGCTCTCCCTGACCCGGAAAGGATAGGGCGCATTTTAGCTGTTAGCGCGCTGTTAAGAGCCGGTGCGGTACGTGTTGCATCAAGGACCGATGCAATAAAAGGGCGTGCCGATGACCATTTCCTCTTCGCTGAATGCCGGTGTGGCGGCGTTGAAGGCCAATGCCAACAGGCTGGCCACGATCTCCGACAACATCGCCAACTCTTCGACCTTTGGTTACAAGCGGGTTGAGACCGACTTTCACTCGATGGTCACCTCGGGTCAGGGTGGCAGCTATTCTGCCGGCGGCGTTCGCACCACCAGCCAGCGCATGATCGATCAGGGCGGGGCGCTGGTGACCACCAACAACTCCACCGACCTTGCCGTTCGTGGACGGGGCATGCTGCCGGTGCGGCCAAGCTCTCAGATCGGCGCAAGCTCGAACGAGATGTTGCTGACCACGACCGGATCGTTCCGCACAAACGAAGAAGGGTATCTGGTCACCGAATCCGGCCTTGTCCTGCTGGGGTGGCGTGCAAATCCGGACGGCTCGATCCCCAGCGTGCCGCGGGACACACCGGCCGCGCTGGAACCCATACAGTTGAGCGTCAATCAACTGTCCGGTGCACCGACGACCGCAATGAATCTGCGGATGAACCTGCCCGCCACCGCGACCGATGCTGGAGCTCCGGGCGACACACAGCCTCTGTCGGTCGAATATTTCGACAATCTGGGTAAATCCGAAAGCGTGGATATTGAATTGGTGCCCACCGTCCCGGCAACCGGATCCAGCAATGAATGGACCATGACGCTGCGCGATTCGGCATCGGGCGGCGCTGTGATCGGGGAATACACTCTGACCTTCACTGACAGCCGGACCGCAGGGGGAACTCTGGCCAGCGTCACGGCGGTGTCCGGCGGAGCGTATGACCCCGCAACGGGCAGCGTTGTCGTCAACGTGGCGGGTGGCCCGATGGAGGTCAATATCGGCCAGATCGGTGATGCGGACGGAATCACTCAATTGTCGGATACGTTTGCGCCGGTGTCCATCACACGCGATGGCTCGGCCGTGGGAACAATGACCAGCGTTCAGGTCGATGAGAGCGGATATGTCTACGCATTCTACGACACTGGCATAAGCCGCCGCATGTTCCAGATTCCGCTGGCTGACGTGCCGAACCCGAATGGTCTTACCGCATTGGACAGCCAGACCTATGCACCGTCGCGCGAAAGCGGAACTTTCTTCCTGTGGAACGCCGGCGAAGGCCCAACGGGTGATCTTGTGTCCTTCGCACGCGAGGAATCGACCACCGATGTCGCAACCGAGCTGACTTCGATGATCAAAACCCAGCGGGCGTATTCCTCAAGCGCGAAGGTCATTCAGACGGTGGATGAGATGCTGCAGGAAACCACCAATATCAAACGCTGATCCGGTGATTAGCCAAGCAATGGGAATGGCCTGATGAGTATGTCCACAGCACTGAACAACGCCATCGGCGGGCTCGGCGCAGCAAGTCGCGGCGCTGCGGTGGTCTCGGGAAATATCGCGAACGCCTTGACCCCCGGCTATGCCCGCAGGTCGCTTGAGCTGGCCACCAGCGCAATCTCGGGCAATGGGGTGCGCGTGGCTGGGATCACCCGGCATCAGGATCCGGTTCTGCTGGCCAATCGCCGCGCCACCGATGCGGATCTTGCCGCCAACAAGGCGTTATCCGCTTTCCACTCCGGTTTCGAAAATCTTGTGGGCACTGCTGACGATTCAACGTCGATCGCGGCCCGGCTGACAGGATTTGAGAACAGCCTCACCACTGCGGCCAGCCTTCCCGGTTCGGCCCAGCGACTGGATCAGGTCGCACAATCCGCGCGCGATTTGGCCACCAAGCTGAATCAGGCGTCCGAGGGTGTGCGGAACATGCGGTCGGACGCGGACCGGACAATCGGGAAACAGGTCAATACCCTGAATCAGGCGCTACGGGATATCGAACAGCTGAACGCGCGCATTCCGTCGATTCGGAACTCGGGCGGCGACATCAACGCACTTCTGGACCAGCGTCAGATTCTGATCGATCAGGTGAACGAACTGGTCCCCGTGAATGCCATCGCGCGTGATAATGATCAGGTGTCGCTCTATTCCGACGGTGGTCTGATCCTGCTGGAAGGGCGTGCCGCCGAATTCTCGTTTTCCACAACGGGTGAGACCATGCCGCATATGACACTCGGCAACGGGCTGCTGTCGGGGCTGGAATTCAATGGCCAGCCCGTGCGCCTTACCGGAGATTACGCGCAAATTCGCGGCGGTGCGCTGCAGGCCCAGTTCGAAATTCGCGATACTCTGGCGGTCGAGGCGCAGGCTGATCTCGATACGGTTGCGCGTGATTTGATCGAACGGTTTGAAACAACAGGCCTTGACCCGACTATGGCCGCGACCGACCCGGGCCTGTTCACGGATGAAGGCAACCGCTTTGACCCTGTCGCACAAACGGGTCTGGCCTCGCGAATATCACTCAACACAGTTGTCGATCCCCTAGAGGGTGGCGACAGCTGGAGGTTGCGCGCAGGCCTCGGCGCCACCACGCCCGGCGCCGCAGGAGAGGCGCGCCAGTTGCAGGCCTTCGGCGCCATATTGACCGAAGCACAGCCTGTAGCCGGGGCAAGTTTCGGCACCGGTGACATGCGTGCCGCTGAACTCGCCGAAGCGCTTCTTGCGGAGGCCGGTGCAAATGCCCATGCCGCAGACACGCGCACCACTTTTGCGGCAAACGCGCAGCAAGAGATGCAGCAACTGGTGGCCGAACAGGGCGTCGACAGCGATACCGAGTTGCAGAACCTGATGCAGATCGAGCAGGCCTATGCCGCCAATGCCCGCATCGTGGCAGTCGTTGATGAACTGATGAACACATTGCTGAGGCTCTGAACATGACCCTGACTTCTATCGGTGACCTTGCCCGAGGATTGACCCTTCGAACCCGCAGCACCGAGATCAAATCGCAGATCGAAACGCTGTCCTACGAAATGTCCTCGGGCAAAGTGCAGGACATTTCGGGCCGACTGGCTGGCGATTATTCTCATCTGCTGGATCTGGAACGCAACATCGAACGGCTTGATGCTTTTTCGGTCGCCACAGCCGAGGCGCGCCTTTTCACTGATTCAATGCAGTTAAGCCTGACGACGTTCAGCGAGTCGGTGACCGAGGTATCATCGTCCCTGCTGTCCTTTGGAACATCCAATCAGACGGTGACCCATGAACAGGCATCCGCGCAGGCGCGCAATGAACTGGATACGATGATTTCGGCATTGAACGGACGGGCGGGTGGGCGCAGCCTGTTTTCCGGCACCGCGACGGATGCCGCACCGCTGTTGTCGGCCGACGCGTTGCTGGGCGCGTTGCAGGCGGAACTGACCGGCCTGGTAACCACGACGGATGTCAAACAGGCCGCCGAGGATTGGTTCAATGATCCCGCCGGTTTTGACGCCGCGATCTATCAGGGCAACGCCACGCCACTGTCGCCGATACAAATCTCGGATTCAGAGCGGATCGACCTGCCGATTACCGCAACCGACCCCACTTTGAAAGCTGCCATGCGCGATGTTGCTCTGGCTGCACTGGCCTCGGACGATGCGCTGAACTGGACACTCGAACTGCGTACGTCGATGTTCACCCAACTAGGGGTCGAGCTTGCGAACACGCAAAATGGCACGGTAAATCTGCGCGCCGAAGTGGGGGCTGCCGAAGCGCGGATCGAGCAGGCTGAAACGCGCAACGCCGCCGCCAGAATCAGTACACAGAGCGCACGGAACGAATTGATCTCGGCTGATCCTTACGAGACTGCGGCGCGGTTGCAAACCGTGCAATTTCAACTGGATAACCTCTATTCCGTTACGGTTCGCAACGCCAATCTGTCACTGGTGAATTTCCTGAGATGAAGATTCTTGTATTCCTTCTTCTGCTGCTGCCCGGCCTTGCCACTGCCGGGGCGATCCGCCTCAAGGATCTGGTGAATTTTGACGGCGTACGCGGCAACGATCTGGTGGGCTATGGCCTGGTTGTCGGGTTGAACGGCTCCGGTGATGGCCTGCGCAATTCGCCTTTTACCGAAGAGATCATGTCGAACATCCTCGAACGGCTTGGCGTCAACGTGAACGGTGAAGACTTTCGCCCCAAAAACGTAGCCGCCGTGCTGGTCACGGCCAGCCTGCCTCCGTTCGCGCGTGTCGGGGGGCAGATTGATGTCACGGTCTCTGCGATCGGAGATTCCAAGAGCCTTCTGGGCGGAACGCTGGTAATGACCCCGCTCAACGCAGCGGATGGCCAGATTTATGCGGTGGCGCAGGGCACGGTTCTGGCCGGCGGCGCAGTTGCCGAGGGCGAAGCGGCCACTGTCACGCGCGGAGTGCCGACATCGGGCGTGATCCCCTCGGGTGCTCGGGTTGAACGCGAGATTGATTTTGAACTCTCCGATCTGACGCAGCTCCGATTGGCGTTGCGGGAACCGGATTTTACCACCGCCGGTCGCATCGAAGCGGCGATCAATGCGGAGTTCAACCGAACCGTCGCAATCATGCGGGATTCCGGCACGGTTGAACTCAGCGTTGCGGCGACGCAGGCAATCTCAACCGCGCATGCGATTGGCCGGATCGAGAACATTCTGGTCGAACCAGAAGGCAAAGCGCGCGTTGTTGTCGACCAGCGATCCGGCACCATTGTCATGGGTCAGGATGTCAGGATATCTCGGGTGGCCGTCTCACAAGGTAACCTGACGCTGACCGTCGAAGAGGCGCCGATTGCCGTACAACCCAACCCGTTCGCGCGGGGTGAAACGGTGGTGGTCCCGCGCACTTTCGCCGGTATCGAAGAGGAAGAAGGCACCGGTCTAGCCGAAATACCCGAGGCAACAACGCTGTCAGAAGTTGTCGCGGGCCTGAACGCGCTGGGGGTATCGCCGCGTGACATGATCGACATTTTGAAAACGATCAAAGCGGCAGGGGCGCTTCATGCAGAGTTTATCGTCCGGTAAGCGGCGGCCTCAAATGGGCCGCGCTCACCGCCTCAGACTTATTTGGATTTCCAGCTATCCAACCACCGGCGAAAGCCCTGGCGCTTTTCATCAATGGCATCACCTGCGGCATACAGGCCGTCTTCCATGTTTTCCAGAACCGGATCGATCCGTTTTTGCCGGAAGCGGCGCCACCGGACCCAGAGCGCCCAGACAATGGCGGCGAACAGGGTCAGGAAGATGATGTTGAACCACGGGATGATGCGCACATCCGGCCCCTCGACAGGTCGAAGCAGGATGGCATTGGGGAAAATCGACATGAATTCATTACGCCATCCATAATGGGTGACGACGACCCACTCGGGGTTGTCTTTGGTCGATTTGGCATCATTGGCTTCGGTATAGAGGTTCGCGGTGTCGAACTTGAAGTAGGGTGGCCAGCCCCAGCCGGTATCCTCGTTGCGGTACACGATGGGTTTGCCATTGGCGCGCACGGCCTGGATGAATTGAACGTCCCGGTTCGACAGGCTGGTCGACTGATCCTCGGGCTCGGACCAGAAAATCCGGGTCCAGTCGGTCAGGTCCTGACGTTCTTCGTAGGTGTTTACGATCCGCACGATATCGTGTTGCGGCAGCGAATATTGCAGGATCGTTCCCAGAGTGATCCAGAAAACCAGAATGAACGCCCATTTCAGATAGGCCATGCCATATCCCTCACATGTAATTCACAATATAGATCAGCGCGCCGATTGCGATCCATGGCACAATATAGACGCCCAGTATCAATTTACGCCGGAACGAATTGTCATAGACGTGCAGGCCGCGCGCGACAAATGCCGCCTTGTCGCCGGTTTTGCCCTTCTCGTCCCACCAGCTTTCCAGCTTTCGCCGCCGGACGCCGCGCGAATACAAAGACAGCGCGACATAGGCAACCGTCTGCAGGACCAGCAGGATCAAAACAAGGCGTAACGCTCCGAACATCTCAACCCTTCCTGACCGAGCCCCACGGCCCGACCCGTTTGATCAGGTCATCCGTGATGCCGTCGTCGCCACTCATATCTGGCTCATGCCCGAACAAGGCGGCGCGCGCACCGGCCTTATCCACCTGATACTCGCGCGCAAGGAAGTCGGCAACATAGGCCTTTTTGCTTTCGGGCCATCTGGCGTAGGTCGCGTAGAACAATTCCTTGTGGCAGATGAACATCTGGCGCGGGTCCAGCGGTGCCAGTTCGGCCAGCAGCATGTTCACCAGATCGCGATGCGGTGTATTGGCCGCACGCAACGTATAGAAATAGGCCGGGTGGTCCGAGGATATACGCGGCCAGGGCCCGCCATCGGTCGCCCAGCGCATCAGTTGCGCCAATCCATGATAGGCCTCGGGCAGATGATTCGCATGGTTGCGCGCCAGCCGTCGCATATCGCTGCGATCCAACCCGGTCAGGTCGACATCGGCATCTGCGGCGGCGGCGATGGTCAGGAAATCCATCTTCTGCTGCAGGATCGCGGCAGCATCGACGCCACGCGCTTTGACGATGGGTTCGGCCAGATCGTTGTATTCGAGGAACTTTGCAATCTGGTTTCGCTGCGACTGGTCAAAAATGTACTTGATCGGCAGATCACCCGGCCTGTCGCTCATGCAAATCGCCGCCGGATGGTCCACATCCGGGAACAGATAGAGTCCACCGAAATGCGCTGTCCAGAAATTGCGCTGCTCGAACGCGGTATGGCGCAGGCGGACTGGGTTGCGGGTGACGTCGCCGGTTTCCTTGGCTGTCTCGATCATCTTGGCGATCAGCACGTCGTCGAACCAGGCGTCCTCTTCGGTTTTAAAGCGTTCGACCATGCCCGCTAGCTGCTGGGCCTTGCGCAAGGTGCCGCCTGCGGTGTCGGCCTCAATCTCGATCTTGCGCAGGTTGAACAGGTCGCGGGGGGTGGTGAGTTTGATGACCGAGTTCACCAGCTCTCCGGCCACCGCATCAGTGGCGGTGAGGGCGAACAGCTGCGCCTCGTTCATTTCGATGAACTCGCGCAGGATATCGCGCGAGGTCGAGAATTTGACGTTCAGCAGCGGTGCGCGTTTCTGCTCGGTCGTCAGCAGGATGAACTGCCGGTTGACCCCGTTTGGATTGAGGTAGAGCTCATCCTCCAGCTCAATCCCCACCTCCGGCGAATAGCCCGAGATATCGACATGGAAGTCCGTCAGCGCCGTGGTCTTGCCCGCCAGATGCTGCAACGCGCGGTTATACCGCTCGACCAGAGCCGGGCTGGAGATGTGGACGAGGTTGCCGAACATCAGGCCTTTTTCGATGAGGCGGATCATTCGGACCACCTATGCTTGACTTGAATATCTATCCCCTTGATCAAACCAATCCAATAAGGTGCAGACAAGATGAGGCTTCCGATCAGCACAATGGAAGGGTCTAGCCTTTCACCCAGCCCCCAGACATCAAAAACAAAAATGCCAGACGCCGTAACCAAACCAAAAAACACAACGACTGCGGCGAATAAACTGGCTATCCACCAGAACAAGAACCTCAGCCACATGAACCCGCCTAAGGGAACAGGCAAACTGCGGCGGATCACCCAAAGGACAAATTTGGTACCAGCATAAGCCAGTAGCGCACAAGCTATCAGGAATAGGATATCAAGCACTCAGACGGTCCCTCTTTTCGGTTCGAGATTGTGCTCCACTCAGCTTACACTCCTGCGAATTCGACCAACATAAACTACCGCCAACACCAACAACGGCAACGCAAACGCCCGAGCCGTGATCTGCAGGTTGAACCCGATGTAAGACACTACACTTCCCTCAAACAGGATCAGAGACTCTTCCCAAGAGGTGCCCTCGAACCCGCTGCCCGCGTTCACGCCGAACTGGGTCAGGAACAGAACCGTCACAGCGCCCAGAAATCCGACGACACCCCAGCGCAGGGGCAGGATCAGGCCCATTACGAGCGCAAAACCGGAAATCGCGTAGACGAGCATTATCCCTTCCCCTCCAGATACCGCCGCTTGGCCTCTTCCATCCGGCCCATCTCACGCACTGCATTCTCGATGGCGACCTCGTCGCTCTTGTCGGCATAGCGGAACTCGCTGTCGGCGTAGCGGTTGATCTCCTGCATCACCATCTCGACCGTGATCGGCTGGCGCAGGTCCTCGATCATCGCCTTCTTGGTATCGTAGTCGCGGAACAGGAATAGGTCTGGGTTCTCCATCCATTCGTCGGGCAGTTCGAAATCCATCGCGCGGACCTTGACCGCGTCGGTGATGTTCTTGATCGCGCGGCCGGTAAAACGCTCATCCGCCTGCTGGATCGCCTTGAGGTAGGTGCCCAGCTTGGCGATCGTGTCCATCTGGCCGGTCTCACCAGAAACACGCTCATAGACCTGCAGCAAAGCATCCTCATGCGGGCGCGAGTGGCTTTCAAAACTGGCGGCGACGGCCTTCTTGATTTCCTGCGCGGCATAGGCTTCGTGCTCGCCCAGCGGGATGTCGTGGTTGCGGCCCATCAGCAGGTGCAGGATGTCGATGTAATCCTCGCGCGTCTGCGGCCCGTCCACCAGAAACCGCGCGCCCGCCCGCTGGCGCAGGGCGTCGTCCACATTCTCAGGGTAGTTCGAAAACATGCCAAAGGTGCAGTTGCCGCGCACGACGGTGTTGGCACCCGCAAAACTCTCCATCAGCACGGCGGTGATTTCCAGTTGCCCGGCTGAGGACTGCCGGTCGCCGCGCTTGCCCGCCAGTTGGTCGATATCGTCGATGGTGCCGAAACCGATAACCGAGGGGTCGATGATCGTGTTGATAAAGGCCTTGGCGTTCTGGCCGGATTTGCCCTGATAGCTGTCGATATTGTCGGTGCTCAGGTTCTGATAGCGGAACGGATAGCCCGCGTTATGGCAGTAATCGTTGATCAGCCCGGCCATCATCTGAATCAGAGTGGTCTTACCAGTGCCCGGTTTGCCGTCGCCCATGAAGGTAAAGATAAACCCGCCAAGTTCCGCGAACGGGTTCAGACGACGGTCAAAGTCATAGGCCATGACCATCTTGGCCAGCTTCATCGCCTGATATTTGGCGATATGGTTGCCGACCACTTCGTTCGGTTTTTTGAACGTCATGGTGAGGGTTGTTGATTTCGCCTTGGAGGCCGGTTCAAAGCCACGAATGGTCAGGTCATCGGCTTCGATATGCCAGGCGGCGTTCTGGAACGGGGCCAGATGGCCTGCGGATTGGGCGCGCAGAGCGGCCTTTTCCATCAACTGTTCGGCATAGGCGCTGGTGGCGGCGATCAGGTGGGCATCATCTGGGGCGTGTTTGGCCAGCGTCTGGTCCAGTTCCCACAGCGCGCCGTGCAAGGCGAGTTGGCCGTTGTCGGTCAGAACCTCTTCGATCTCGCCGAGATCAACGGTGGTTTCGCCCAGATGCGAGGACAAGAGGTAAGCCAGTGCATTGCCGAACACGTGCGACGTGATCAGAGCCTCAGCCGTCAGCAGTTCCGAGAATTCGGTCTTGCGTGCGGCAGGCAGGTCTCCGGCCAGATTGGCGCGTTTCAGATCGGCCAGCGGGGTCTGTTCCGCATAAGCCTCAGCCACGGTCAGAGCGATTGCAATGGCGCGCCGAATAGCTTGCTGCACAGTCGCCTGCGGAGGAGAGACCAGCGTATCGCCATCATCAGACGCCTCAATCCGCTCGACCAGATGTACCCCGTCCGCGCGCACGGTGCGCCGCGTCACCAACCCCGGTGTGGTGGACCGAAATCGCCGTCCGGTCGACACGCCCGGAGATCGCTCAACTGCGGCCTCGGCCGGTTTTGCGATCCTCGGCGCATGCTCGAACCCGTTCAGCAAAGCGGTCGCTGCCGGATAGTGCTTTCGAATATCCGCCTCGCGCAATTCCATCTGATCCGACGTCAAAGACATTTGCTCAACCCTGCTTCTTCTCGTTCAAAATACGGTCGCCGAAGGCGAAAAACTCAATAGCGCAACACCTGCCCCGCCTTGCTGACCACGAACTTGCGTACATCGGCGAAACCCGGCGGGTTGCGTTCGGCCAGCACCTGAAACGGGCGTTGGGGCAGGATGATCGAGCGCTGCGTGTGCGTCGCCCCGGTCTCAGCCCCCTGCCCGGCGAACGGGTCCAGCGCAAAGACCTCGCGCTCAACGGTCGAGAACCAACCGGCGCGCTCCTCGATGACTTGTTCGCTTTGCAACTCTTCGGTGGTCCAGGCCAGTGCCCAGTCCTGACCCTCGGGTGCCTGCGCATCCTCCAGCACCTGCCGCAGGGGGCCGGACTGCTCGGTATAGGCCGAGGAATACATCGGCCCCACATGGATACGGCGCAGGTGTTTGGGGTGCAGGTCGTCGAAATCCTGATCGAAGCCTTTGGCAATGGTCACCAGTTTCAAACCGCCAAGCGACTGCGCCATCAGATGCGCCTGCACTTCTGGCCAGCGGCGCTGATCCTTGGGCAGGGCGGTTTTGCCGCTGTCCTCAAGCTGCATTAGATAGATGACCGGCAGGTTGATCTGACTGTCATAGACCGCCCAGTGGATCATGAACTTGCGCCGCTCGCCCTCATTCCCGATCCAGTGGCATTCGGGATCGTTGCGGGCCCAGAACAGCTGACCTTTCAGCAATTCCTCGTAATAGAGCCTTTGCGACAGCGCGAATTGCAGCTTGGTGGGGATTGCCCGGTCGCCAATAATCGTGCGCACCATGTCGGTTTTCAGGTCATCTTCGGACGGCATATTCGCCAGATGCACCTGCGCCTGCTGCGCATCATTGGCCATAGTCAGCAACTCGGCCGCCACCGGAAACCCGCTGTCGCGCTTGTCCATGGCGAGGCTGCCAAAGAACCGCCCCGTATCGCGCCCGACCAGCAGGTATTTCATGCTGAGCGCGCGGAAGGTGTAGAGCAGCCCCGAGAGGTAACGCGACACGATCCGCACCTCTTGTTTGCTGATCGCCCCTTCCGCCTCCATCGTCGCCGCCACGCGCAGGAGGTGGACGGTGATCACCTCGAATTTGCGGAAATAGCGGCGCGAGGCGAAGGTGTCGGTCAGGCCGACATGGTCTTGGGTTGGATCAGTCATTCCTTAGTGCTTCCGTCCTCTCGAATTCCTGACCACCACATCAGAAGTCCACCCATCGGCCCCTCACATTTACATTTCCATTTAACCATCTGGTATTCGTTGGCAGACATCTTGGTTGCCTTCCAAATGAACCTATTCAACAGCTGCCCTATCCCTAGAAAGATGATGAAAACGAATGAGATAAAGCCAACGGGCCTTGCGTTTGAAGGGCACGGACCATTGCCAAATGCACACGGATCAAGGTGATAGGCGTAAATCCCAAGTCCAAGACCAATCATGACAAATAGGTAAGATCGGACACGAAAACTCATCCGCCATACAAATTCTTATCATGCTTCTCGACAATCGAGGCAAACCGACGGGCAAAGCGTTCATCCGCCTTGGCCTTTTTCTCCAGCACGTCGCGGGCAAAGACCATGTGGTCTTCGTGCGCCTCAAGCATGTCGGCCATTTTCTGGTTGGTCGCGGTGCCGATGGCGGCCATGGCCGTCTGCGCCTCCTGGTCGGTTTGCACGCCGATCTCGTTGATGCGGTGGGCCACGTCCTGTTGCTGCGCGGTTTTCAGCGATTTGGTCAGGGCGTCATACAGCACCACGCGCTGTTGGGTGTCTGTCTGCAGCTTGTTGATCAGCACCATCTGCGTCGCCGCCTGGTTCTGCAGGGAATCGACCCAGGTTTTGCCCTTTTCGATGTAACGCTCCAGCGTTTGCGACTTGGCCAGCTTGACCTGCTCTTCCTGAACCTTGGCGTTGTACTGCTTATTCAGCTCGGCCAATTCAGTCTCTAACTGGGTCCGCGCGGCGGCGTCCTGTTCGACGCTGATCTTGTTTTCCAGCGTGATGATCGTCGGGTCCATGCCCTGAATCTCGGCGCGCAGAGCCTCCAGTTCGGCCACCGTGGCTTCGCGGTCGTCCAAAGTGCCACTCAGGTTATCTTCGACCTTCACACGCTGCTCTTCCAGCACCGACAACTGCCCCTCCAGCAGCTTCACGATCACGTCGGATTTGGCGATCAGGTCCTGCAGCTTGTCGTCGATATTTGCTGTGCGCATCCGCTCCTGCCGCATCGACTCGGATTTGGCTTTGGCGAAGATGCCCACAAACGACTCCCACCCGGTTTTCGAACGCATCTCGTCGAAATCCTTGGAAAACGCATTGGTGACGTCGTCCAGCCCCATGATCAGCTCGGCAATGTTCGCGTTCATCACCTCGGTATGGGCGTGCACGTCTTCGAGCGTGGCATTTTCGATGTCGATATCCGCCTCGGCGGTGCCGATCTTGGCTCGGGCGGCCTCGATCCGTGACGTCAGCCCTTCGATTTGCGACTGACTTTCGCGCACCTTGGTCTGCGTTTCCTGAATCAAAGCTTCGAATTGCTGGTTCGACATCTGTCCTATTCCTTTTTTTCTTATCTACCCAATAAGATAGGGAATGTTACGCCATTTTACATCCCCCTGAGCACCAAAATCCTGCGAAGTTTCGCAAACTCAGGCGTGAAAAGATAGGCAGGACAACCCTGCGATGTACAGAAAGCTTTGTGCGCGTTCCCGGTGCAACGCATCAGGATCACTGACAGCGGTCAAGGCAAGACCCCCCCCAAAAAAAACATCGCCCCGCGTCTGGAGGAACGCGAGGCGAGTGTCGCGACACTCTGGGAGGAACGTAGAGTGCCGCAGGGTTTTCAGAGGCGTCAGTTGACGGCTTTTGCGTCAACCACATCCTTTTCAATGGCCTTGGCCGAAGCGATCTCGATCCGGCGCGGTTTCAGGGCCTCGGGCACCTCGCGCTTGAGGTCGATGTTCAGCATGCCATCCTCATGGCTGGCGCCGGTGACACGGACATGGTCGGCCAGCGCAAAGCGGCGCTCGAACGCGCGGGTGGCGATGCCACGGTGCAGATAGCTGCGGTCCTTGTCTTCGGCGGCTTTCTTGCCCGAGACGACCAGGGAATTCTCTTTCACCTCGACCGACAGATCGGCCTCGGAAAAACCGGCGACGGCCACCGAAATGCGATAGGTGTCGGCCTCGGTCTTTTCGATGTTGTAAGGTGGATAGCTGGGCTGGGCCACGTCGTTGGTCAAAACGCGGTCCATCATGTCTGCGACGCGGTCAAAACCGATGGTTGCGCGGTGCAGCGGTGCAAAATCAAATGTACGCATGTGTCATATCCTCTTCACTGAGCGATTTGCGAATCTGCCCTCCGTTTCGGACGGGCGCTGGTTTGCGACGGGCCCCTGTTCAGGCGACCCGATACATTTCAGATGGGAAGAGGATTGGCGGGGTTCAAGACCCGCCTGCGCTGATAAACTTCGCGCCCGAGCTCGATTTGTCAGACCCGGGCTGAAGCCTGCGGATCGTCGCCGTGGGGCGGGGGGCATCGCGGCGCATCAGGGCCTTGAGCTCCGAGACCACGCCCGCAAGCTCCATCCCATATCCGATCTTGCGACGGCCGTCAGAAGCGCCCGCAGACACAACCGACAGAATCTGCCAGCGCGGCCCGTTCTTGGCCAGAATGGCGGAACCGGATGAACCGAAAGTGATATCACAATCGAAACTGATCAGACCCTGTCCCCGCTGCAGAATCTGGCACGACCGCTGTCGCGTGATCGCCTCGGCCCGACCGCGCCCGTAAGAGGCGACGCTGATCTCACCGCCGTTCGCGCCGCCGCTATACAAGGCAAACGGGTCGGCGATGGCATAAGGGATAGGCTCTTCCAGCCGCATCAGAGCCACATCAACGCGGATGCGCGGGATGGACACCGGAGCGTTGGCAACAAAATCCGGATGGGCCGCGATCTGGATCACCTTGCGCTCGGCCAGCGCTTCGCCATCGCTCAGCCCCGCCCGGAATGTCACTTCGCCGGGGGCATAGGGTTTGCCTGTTGACTTGTCCAACGCGCAATGGGCCGCCGTCAGCACCATGTCCTTTGCGATCAGGGTACCGGTGCAAAAGCCGCTCTTGCCGATATCCAGCCTACCTACCGCCTCCCAGCCATACAGATCATCCCGGTCGGTCAGACGGCGCTTGCCGCTGTTCTGCGCCTGCGCGGCTGTGAAAAGAAAGGAAAAAATCAATGCAAAAACAACAAAGGATCGGGTCATGGTTTCAGAAATTTCGCTCCAAGATTTTTTGAGCCGTTGACGGCTGACGCGTTCAGGCCGCGCCCTTGCGACAGTTCCGCCTGAAGCAGCTCCAGCGATTGTTCCAAAGCGGTGCCCAGCGCCACGCGTTTGCCATCCATCTCGGCCTTGGCTGCCACCACCGAAACGATGCGCGGACGATCCCCTTCAAACGAGAATATCGGCGCGCCGGACGCCCCGAAATCGACATCACAGGACATCACCAGAATGCCGGCTTGCCGCGCCATGACCGAACAAATCTCTTGTAATGACGGTGCTTCGGCCCGGTCATGGGCATATGACACCACACCCACATCCTCGCCATGCGAGGGGCGTTGACCCGTTTCAAATGGGATGACGGCGGTGTTCCGGATTGGCTGCCGCAGTTCGATCAGGGCAATGTCATGGCGCACCCGGGTCACCGAGGATCCGCCATCATATTCATAATCGGGATGCACAACGGTGCGCTGCGCGGCACGATAGGCAAGGGCGTGGCCCAGTCGCCAACCGGCCAGAAACTCGATCTTCGCCGGATCAATCGGTTGCTTCGTTACCTTGTCGAACAGGCAATGCGCCGCGGTCAGCACCAAGGTGGGGGAAATCAACGCCCCGGTGCAAAACCCGGTTCCATCAATATCCAGACGTCCCACAGCCATCCAAGCCCGCCCGGCATGCGAGGTCTCAAGGCGTTCCAGCCCGGTATCCTGCGCCTGCGTGGCCAAGGGAAGCAGGCTGAGAGCAAGGGCCGTGATCCAGTTGCGCACGTGGGTCTCCGGTCATTGGGTCCGGCCCCGAGTCCTACGCGCGAGGTGCGGCAAAATTAGGGCAGTCTCAGTCCGGCGCGGATCTGCTGGTCTTTAGGCGCGATGTTGATCCGTTGGGATCAGCGCAGAACTGGTATCTCCTGCTGTCCTGAGTTCATGGCGCGCGGACGCGGCCCACCGGTCGCCCAGTCCAAGAGCTCAACCGTATGCACCACAGGTGTCTCGGTACCGGAACCGATCTGCATCATGCAGCCGATATTCCCCGCCGCGATCACATCCGGTTTCTTCGCCTCAAGCGTGCGTATCTTGCGCTGTTTCAGTTGCGTCGAAATCTCGGGCTGCATCAGGTTATATGTCCCGGCACTGCCACAGCACAAATGGCTGTCAACAGGCTCTAACACAGTATATCCGGCTCGTTTCAGCAGTTCTTTTGGATGCGATTTGATCTGCTGGCCATGCTGAAGCGAACATGCCGCATGATAGGCGACCACCAGATCTCTGCCTGCCGACTGCGGCAGGTCGAGTTGTACCAACACCTCGCTGATATCCACCGCGATCTCTGAGACACGAGCGGCGTCCTGTGCCAGCGGGTCGTTGCGGAACATGTGGCCATAGTCTTTCACCGTCGTACCACACCCGGATGTGTTGATGACGATCGCGTCCAGCCCGCCCGCATCCATCTCATGCACCCAGGCGCGAATGTTGGCGGCGGCGGCGCGGTGGCTTTCGGTGGTCTTTCCCATGTGATGGGTCAACGCACCGCAGCAACCTGCCCCTTCGGCCACCACCACCTCACAGCCCAACCGGGTCAGCAACCGAATCGTGGCGTCATTGATATCGGTGTTCAGTGCCTTCTGCGCACAGCCGGTCATCAGCGCCACCCGCTTTTTCCGTGGGCCCTCTGGCGCAAAACTCTGCGGATTATCGTTGCGACTGACAGGAGGGATATGTTTCGGCGCCATCTCCAGCATCGCCCGCAACCGCGCGCCGGGCATCAGAAACCTGAGTGGACGGCCCAGTTTGGCCCCGATCAGGGCCCAACGAAACCGCATCGGATAAGGCAGAATACGCGCCAGTACCCAGCGCAGCATCTGATCTGTCAGTGGACGCTTGTAATTCGCTTCGATATATTCCCGGGCGTGATCAACCAGATGCATGTAATGCACCCCCGATGGGCAGGTGGTCATACAGGCCAGACAAGACAGGCACCGGTCGATATGCTTAACCGTTTTCTCATCCGGAACACGCGCATTCTCTAGCATGTCCTTGATCAGATAAATCCGCCCACGCGGACTATCCAATTCATCCCCCAACACCTGATAAGTCGGACAGGTTGCCGTGCAGAACCCGCAGTGCACGCAGCTGCGCAGGATCTCGTTTGATCGCTGGATGGCCGGATCCTGCAACTGCTTTTCGGTGAAAGTCGTCTGCATTGCCTACCCCATCAGCCCCGGATTGAACACGCCGCGTGGATCAAATCTAGCCCGAATTCCCTTTGTTAGAGCCGTAATAACTGCACCTTCTGGCTGGAACCGCCCCAGTCTTTCAAACGTCCCATGATCGGCGCGCACCAGCGTTGCATGGCCCGAAAACGCGCCCAACCGTTCTCTCAGATCGGTATCACTCGGTACGCGCACCCAGATCAGCCCGCCGCCCCAATCGAACAGCAACTGATCGGCTCCGATCCGGGCCGCAATCTGTGGCGCATCGCCGGGCTTGATGGACAAACGCCAGACATCCCCCGCTTTACCGTGAAACGCCTGAACATCGCGAATGGCACACCATATCGACACCGGATCAGCCTCTTCTGACACAGGTCCGAAATGGCCCAGCTTCGATGTCAGTCTTTCGGCCCGATAAGCGACCGAATCCGCAAAACCTTCGACCCTAATCAAGGCTTTTCCAGCATCCGGATCATAAGCTGCACCCGTTACCTCGAACGGAGACCTCAACGCAGCCGAGAGCACCCGCACCCCGGCTTCAGCATCCGTAACCGAGATCGACAAGGTCGCCACCCGATCCGGCTTGGGCAGCACTTTCAGAGAGACCTCGGTCAACACCCCCAAAGTGCCCCAGGATCCGGCCATCAACTTGACCAGATCATAGCCGGTGACGTTCTTCATCACCCGACCACCATTCTTGACCACCTGCCGAAGCCCGTCGACATAGCGCACACCAAGCAGAAAATCCCGACACGCCCCCGCCTGGATTCGACGAGGGCCTGAAACATTCGCCGCCACAACGCCGCCAATGGTCGGCGTGCCTTCGACGCCCAGCAACCCGCGATGATCCATCGGCTCGAAGGCCAGTTGCTGCCCTTCGGCATCCAATGCCGCCTCAACCTCGGCCAAAGGCGTTCCCGCCCGGGCCACAAGGGTCAAGGCACCGGGTTCGTACAGGGTAATGCCCCTCAGACCGGCAGTACTCAGCACAGGTGCCGCCCCGGTCACCCCACGCGTTCCACCGCCCACAATTCGCACCGGGCCGCTCAGCCCTGCCACCATCTCAGCCAGATCGGCCTCTGTCTCAGGTTTCATGCTCTTCATCTTTTCAAAAATACTCCGGGGGTGTCGCGTTTTACGCGACGGGGGCAGAGCCCCCTATTCCGCCGCTATCCGCCGTCCCTCGGACGTGTCCAAAGGAAAAACCTTCGCCGGGTTCAGCAACCACACGGGGTCGAACACATCCTTTACCGCCATCTGCGCCTCAAGATCGATCCGGGTATATTGATGGTGCATCAAATCACGCTTTTCGATCCCCACCCCGTGTTCCCCCGTCAGACATCCGCCCTCATCAACGCAGAGCTTCAGTATCTCGGCCCCGAAGGCCTCGCATTTCTCAAGATCACCGGGTTTGTTGGCGTCGAACAAAATCAGCGGGTGCATGTTCCCATCACCCGCATGAAAAACGTTGCCAACGGGCAGACCAAACTGCTCGCTCAATTCACCGATCCGGCGCAGAACCGCAGGCAGGGAAGAAACCGGGATGGTCCCGTCCAGACACATATAATCGTTCATCTGCCCCATGGCGCCGAAAGCCGATTTCCGTCCCAGCCAGATTTTTGCGCTTTCCTCGGCAGACTGGCTTTCACGCAGCTCGACCGGGTTGTGACGCCTGGCGATCTCGATAATCTTCGACAGCTGAAAATCTATCTCGGCTTCCGAGCCTTCAACCTCGACAATCAACAGCGCTTCGCAGTCGGGATATCCGGCATGGGCAAAGTTCTCGCAGGCCTGAATGCACAACCGATCCATGAATTCGATAGCCACCGGTAAAATGCCCGATTTGATAATGTCAGAGACACATTGACCGGCCACCGCGTTGTCATCGAACCCCATCAACACGGGTCGCGCGCCTTCGGGTTTGCGCAGGATGCGCAGGGTCGCTTCGGTCACGACACCCAACTGCCCTTCGGACCCGCAGATCACACCCAACAGATCAAGCCCACCCGCATCCAGATGTGCACCGCCGATCTCGACCACGCGGCCATCCATCATCACCATGGTCACGCCCAGCAGGTTGTTTGTGGTCACCCCGTATTTCAGACAATGCGCGCCGCCGGAATTCATTGCGATATTGCCCGCAATCGCGCAGGCGAGCTGCGAGGACGGATCGGGGGCATAGAAGAAATCCTCTTCCTCAACCGCGCCGGTGACGCTTAGATTGGTACGTCCGGTCTGCACCCTGATGAAGCGGTTGTCATAGTCCGTCTCCAGCACCTCATTCATGCGTGCAACGCCAAGGATCACGCAATCCGCCGTCGGCAAGGCTCCGCCCGCCAGCGAGGTGCCCGCACCGCGCGGCACCACCGGGACGCCTTCATCATGACAGATGCGCAGAATGTCCGAGACCTCCTGCGTTGAAGATGGCAACACGGCCAACATGGGCGGGCATCTATAAGCGGTCAGCGCGTCGCATTCATAGGCACGCGTTTCGACCTCATCATGAATGATTGCATCGGGGGGCAGGACCTGGCGCAACCGCGCCAGCACCGTGGTTTTGCGGGCAAGCACATCCGGATTTGGCTGGGGCATTTCCATGGCTGATCCTCCGTTTGGTAAAATATTATTACCAATTTCATGTGCTGGCAAGTATCATCCCCAAACGGCTGTTGCGCCCGAGCCTGCCACACACAGACGTGATACCAATGACAGCCGCCACACCGTACATTCAGGCCATGCGATATGTGATTCTCAGCGCCCTTCTGGCCTGCCCCGCCCTTGCCGACCCATCAATGATCGAACAGGTCCGGGCCACACCCAGCGGAGACAGCTGGCGTTTCGACGTCACCATCCGGCACCCCGACACAGGATGGGATCACTATGCCGATGGCTGGCGCGTGCTGGATATGGACGGCAACGAGCTGGGGATGCGCGTATTGCACCACCCGCATGAAACTGAGCAGCCGTTCACACGATCACTCTCGGGCGTTTCCATCCCCGATGGCGCTACGCAGGTGCAGATACAGGCGCGCTGCAATGTCGATGGCTGGGGGGACGAGACCACAATTGTCCCGCTGAACTAACGTTCAGAACACGCCCAACTGCAGCCCCGCACCCAGCGCCGCACCGATCTCGCGGCACTGGTTCAGTTGATCTTGCGGGATGGTTTTTTCGGCCAGAATAGCCTCGGGCGTTTGCGCACGGGTATTAACGATCAACGGTGGTTGAACCTCTTTCAGCCGCCAGCCGGTGGCGATGCGGGCAATCTGACGGGCGGCATTCTGGCCATCGGACCCGGCGCAGATCATCTGCGCATAGGGGCGACCTTCGATCCCACCCAGCACCGGATAATAACTGCGGTCAAAAAACTCTTTCATCAGACCCGAAATCGCCGCCAGATTCTCGGGTGCGCAGAAGATGTAGCCATCCGCCTTCAGCAGATCTTCAGGCCCGGCCTGATCAGCGAACTTCAGAACGACCTCCGCCTCATCACGTGCCGCGTCCGCAGCGGCCTCAGCCATTTGCCGGGCACCGCCGGTGCGCGAGTGATAGACGATCAGAAGCTGCGCCATGTCAGACCCGGTGATAAGGGCCGCCAGACAGGATGGTTGCGGCCCGGTATAACTGTTCCGCCAGCATCACACGAACCAGCATGTGCGGCCAGACCATTGCGCCAAATGAAAGCGAAAAGTCAGCCTCGGCGCGCAGATCAGGGTCTATTCCATCCGCGCCGCCAATGATCAGTGCCAAATCCTGCCGCCCGGCATCGCGCCAGCTACCCAGCTTCTGCGCGAAATCCGGCGAAGACATCACCCGCCCACGTTCATCCAACGTGCAAATCACCGCGCCCTTGGGCAGCGCCTTGCGCAGCAGCGCGGCCTCGGCCCCCATGCCGGCGTTTTTCTTGTCCTCAACCTCGATCACCCGCGCGGGACCAAGGCCCAGGCTACGGCCAGTCCGGTCAAACCGGGTCAGGTAATCGTCAAGCAGGGATTTCTCCGGTCCGGCACGCAATCGCCCGACCGCAACTATGCTGATACGCATATCTCTCTCGCCTCCGGCCCCTCAATACGGGCCGGGATGGCGCCTCAATTCGCCGAGGCGCTGCCGCCCTGAGGCAGCCACATCTTTTCCAGCTGATAGAATTCACGCACTTCGGGGCGGAAGATATGGACGATCACGTCGCCCGTATCGATCAGCACCCAGTCGCCGGCATCCTTGCCTTCGACCTTCGAGGTGAAACCGAATTCCTGCTTGATGCGATCCGTCAGCTTTTCCGCCATGGCCGAGACCTGACGGGTCGACCGACCCGAGGCAATCACCATGTGATCCGCAACAGAAGATTTGCCTTGCAGGTTGATCTGCACGACGTCTTCGGCCTTGTCATCGGAAAGTGAGGAAAGGATACGTTCAAGCAGCTTGTCGCTGATTGACTGAGAGTGGGCCATTACACCGGCCCCATCTTCGGCGGGCAAACCCGCCTGTGTATGTAGAGACAGGACATAGTCCTCCTTTGCTGCGCGCCGCCAAATCCCCGGCGCTGGGGTACTAATAAGGTAACAAGGGGAATGCAACATTTCAATGAACGGGCTGTTTCAGGTAGTGACGCAAGCTCACTCTTTGGCGAGCTGTTGCGCGTCTGCGTCGTCCGGCAGCAGGCGCACCTCGCGCTGCGGGAAGGGCAATTGAATACCTTCGGCCTGAAATGCGTCCCATAACGCGAGATAGACATTGCCCCGGATATTGGTCAGCCCCTTGGTCGGATCGCTGATCCAGAACCGCAACACATAATCCACGCTGCTGTCGCCAAAACCGGTGATGTGGCAGACGGGTTCATGGGATCCTCCGCTCAGCACCCGGCCAACCGTTTTCACGGCCCGGATCGCCGTGGCGCGTACCTTGTGCGGGTCATCGCCGTAGCTGGTGCCGAACTCCAGATCCAGCCGCACGAATTTGTCGGAATGCGACCAGTTCACCACCTGATTGGTGATCAGGTCTTCGTTCGGGATCAAGTATTCCCGTCCGTCCCGCGTCACCACCGAGACATAGCGCGCGCCCAGCGCATTGATCCAGCCGAAGGTGTCGCCTAGCGAGATCACATCGCCTGGCTTGATCGACCGGTCCATCAGGATGATGATGCCCGAGATCAGGTTCGACACCACTTTTTGCAGCCCGAACCCGATCCCCACACCAATTGCACCGGACAGCAGCGCAATGCCGGTCAGATCGAACCCAAGCGTACGGATTGCAGCCATGAAGACAGCACCATAGAGCAGCACCTGAATGCCCTTGGCCAGCAGCACCTGCATCGAGGGCGTGATGTCGTCATTGCTTTTCAACCCGCGTTCGGCCGCACGGGTGCCGACGCGGGCCAGTGTCAGCAGCACTCCGATCAGCAGAACAGCCTTGATGATCCCCAGTGCCGAGATGTGCAGATCACCGATAGAAATCGCCACCCCGTCCAGAAACCCGGCCACGTCATCGGTCAGAGCCAGGGCAATCAGCGTTGCATAGACCCACATCGACCACTTGAAGATCTGCCGCAGCGTCCGGTTGCGCACCAGCCGTGACACCAGCGCAATCGCCAGCCATGCGGCGGCAAGGGTGGCGAACACTCCGATAATGTAACTGCGCGAAGGCCATGTGAGGTGCTGCATCAGCAGATACAGGCCCCAGGACAGCAGCACGAAATAGACCAGGGTCAGGCGGCGCATCAGCTGGATCAGTGTCCGCAACCGCCATTTCGGCCAGCCGCTGCGCGCCCGGGCCCATGCCTCCCATCGGGATTGCGTCAGCAGCCGCAGCAGATAGGCCAGCACCCACAGAACCACGATGATGACCAGCTGGTACTGTCGCCAGCCCGGGGTCACAATCAGCTCGATCAGATTTTCAAACTGCGACGAAAACGCCGCCGTCATATTGGCATAAAGCTCGGAAAGCGTTTCCGGTAGCAGGTCCTGGTTCATGACTGTCAGCTTGGCCATCTGCGCGCATCGATGCAAGACCGCGCCTATTGAACCTTGATTGACGCGAAAGCCCGATATATCTGGAGCACATGAGACTCACCGTAGCCCAAATCCAGAATCTGGAAGACCGCGCGCGCCTGCGCGAACGGTTCTTTGGGGCGGCCCGCACGGTTCTGGCGCGCCTACCCGTCGCCTGAGCCAACTCGCCAGCTATTTCTCATCTACATACGGGGAGAGGACACATGTCCCCCAAAACACTCTATGACAAGATCTGGGATGCCCATGTCGCGCACGAAGCCGATGATGGCACCTGCCTTTTGTATATCGACCGCCATCTGGTGCACGAAGTGACTAGCCCGCAGGCGTTCGAAGGCCTGCGCATGGCGGGCCGCAAGGTGCGCGCGCCGGAAAAGACCATCGCCGTGCCGGACCACAACGTCCCCACCACGCCGGACCGCGTAAACGGGATCGAAAACCCGGAATCGCGCATTCAGGTCGAAGCGCTGGACAAAAACGCCAAGGATTTCGGCATTCACTACTATCCCGTGCATGACGTCCGTCAGGGCATCGTCCACATCGTCGGCCCGGAACAGGGCTGGACCCTGCCTGGCATGACCGTTGTCTGCGGCGACAGCCACACCGCCACCCACGGCGCGTTTGGCGCACTGGCCCACGGCATTGGTACGTCTGAGGTCGAGCATGTTCTGGCCACGCAGACCCTGATCCAGAAGAAATCCAAGAACATGAAGGTGGAAATCACCGGCAAATTGCAGCCGGGCGTGACCGCCAAGGACATCACTCTGGCCGTGATCGGTGAGACCGGCACCGCCGGCGGCACCGGCTATGTCATCGAATATTGCGGCGAAGCGATCCGCGATCTGTCGATGGAAGGCCGCATGACTGTCTGCAACATGGCGATCGAAGGCGGCGCCCGTGCGGGCCTGATCGCGCCGGACGAAACCACCTTTGAATATGTCAAAGGCCGCCCCCACGCCCCGAAAGGCGCGCAATGGGAAGCGGCCATGGACTGGTGGAAAACGCTCTACACCGACGAAGGTGCGCATTACGACAAGATCATCACCCTGCGCGGCGAAGACATCGCCCCGGTCGTCACCTGGGGCACCAGCCCCGAGGACGTGCTGCCGATCACCGCAACCGTTCCGCACCCCGAAGATTTCGAAGGCGGCAAGGTCGATGCCGCCCGCCGGTCTATCGAATACATGGGTCTGGAAGCCGGTCAAAAGCTGAGCGATGTTGAAATCGACACGGTCTTTATCGGATCCTGCACCAACGGCCGTATCGAGGACCTGCGCGCCGCGGCCGAGATCCTGAAAGGCAAGAGGATCAAGGACGGGATGCGCGCCATGGTCGTGCCCGGCTCGGGTCTGGTCCGCGCTCAGGCCGAAGAAGAAGGTCTGGCGGATATCTTCAAAGAGGCCGGTTTCGAATGGCGTCTGGCGGGATGTTCGATGTGTCTGGCGATGAACCCCGACCAGTTGCAACCGGGCGAGCGCTGTGCCGCGACCTCGAACCGCAACTTTGAAGGCCGTCAGGGACGTGGCGGGCGCACCCATCTGCTGAGCCCCGCGATGGCTGCCGCTGCGGCAATCACGGGACGGCTGACAGACGTTCGCGAACTGATGTAAGGTGTCCTCATATCTAGATATTTGAGGGATTGAAAACATGAGTGACTGGATCAAATGGCTTTTGCTGGGGCTTCTGTCCATAGCGTTTGGCATCTTTGTGCTGGGCGCGCCAGCAGTGGCGTCAATTGCCGTGACCGTCGTGACAGGCGTGTTGCTGCTGATCTCGGGCGCGTTGCAAGTCGTCGGCGGGTTTACCGTTGAAGGCCTCGGCAACAAGATCCTCTCACTCATCATGGGTGCGGTGATGCTGTTCCTGGGCTGGTCCTTTCTGGATCACCCGCTGCAGGGCACGCTGACGCTGGCTACCGTGATGCTGATCCTGTTCATGGCCGGCGGCATTGCCCGGGTCATCCTGTCGTTCCAGATGAAGGGCACACAGTATTTCTGGGCGACACTGATCTCGGGGATTATGTCGATCGTTCTGGCGATCCTGATCTGGCGCTTTGCGGCCACGGACCCTGCCGTGCTGCTTCAATTGCTGGGCATCCTGCTGGGCATCGAGATGCTGTTCAACGGGCTTGGATTGGTCTTCATGGCGTTCTTTGTCAGGAACGCACCCAAAGACGAAACAAAAGAGGCTTAATCGCGGGGCATGGGCGCGACCCTCTCCCGCAGGAGTGTAGACATGGAAAAGTTCGAAAAAGTCCACGGGGTGGCCGCCCCGATGCCGCTGATCAATATCGACACCGATATGATCATTCCCAAAGTCCACCTGAAAACCATCAAACGGTCTGGCCTTGGTGTCGTGCTGTTTGACGAGATGCGCTATCACGATGACGGGCAGGAGAATGAAGAGTTCGTCCTGAACAAACCCGCCTATCGCCAAACTGAGATTCTGGTGGCCGGCGACAATTTCGGCTGCGGCTCGTCGCGCGAACACGCACCATGGGCGATCAAGGATTTCGGCATCAAGGTTGTGATCTCGACCAGCTTTGCCGACATCTTCTTCAACAACTGCTTCAAGAACGGCATCCTGCCCATCGTGGTCGAAGAAGAACATCACGCGATCCTGATGGATGACGCGCATAAAGGTGAAAACGCCCGCATGACCGTGCATCTGGAGGATCAGAAGATCACTACTTCAGATGGCGTCGAGATCGCGTTCGACATCGATCCGCACCGCAAACACTGCCTGCTGAACGGTCTGGACGATATCGGCCTGACGATGGAAAAAGACCACCACATCGACAAATTCGAGGACCACGCGAGCCAGGCACGCCCCTGGGTGTGATTCTGTGGAGAATCTGTGGATACTCAACCTGACGGGGTCGCAAGAGCGGCCCCGTTCGCATTCTTGGGGTTGCAAATCCCGAAACTACCACATATAGGTCTCATTTTGAGATACACGTCGGATTTGCGTCAAAAATGATGCAATCCCGCACCAGTTGCGCCATCATTTTGCCCGAAATTGCGTGTTTTCTGCACATCGGCTTGAGCGAAATACCGCTTATCGTCAATCTTTGCGATAACGAGGTAACCGTCATCAAACGAACGGTGAGCACAAGTTGGAAGTGAAGCCGACTTCAGATCGGCCACTCTGGTTTGAAAAAAGGGTTCGGATTGTGATTGCACGCACAACAGGAGCGGCGATACGTGGGATATTGGTAGCACTGATGGTGCTCACCCCCGCGTTGTATCTGCCAGCTTCGACGACAAATGGGACAGAGATTGTCGTATTTCTCGCCATTCTGGCGTTCCTGTTGACGTTTTCCGAATACAATTCCGCCTTTCCCAGCTTTATCGAATTCCGCGATGCACCGCCGGTGAACCGTTTGCGGTTTGTGGGCTTGGTCTCGATGGTCACGTTCCTGACGATGATCTGCAAAAACGTCTATGCGCCGACTCAGACCACCAGCCTGTTCTATTCGACCGGCCTGATGGTCGCGAATGTGGCGGATTTTCCTTATTCGCCGGTACGCCTTGTCGTTCTGATGCTGCCCAGCAATGCCAGCCAGCCGTTGATCGAACTTGTGCGCATTTCCGCCAGCATCGCCTATGTCGCCGCTTTGGTGACGATTGGCAGTTTTGTCTATGCGGTCAAACTGCGGGGCTGGCCCACTGGTAACGGCGCGTTCAATGTCTGGACCAACCTGCCGCTGTTCGATCCGACCAAGGGCGGAGATGTCGTCACCCGCCTGCAGCGCGACGGGCGGCTGAACATCACCATCGGGGCGCTGTTGCCGTTCCTGATCCCGGCGTTGATCAAATTTCTGGCCACCTTTGCAACGCCGATTGCGCTCAGCAATCCCCAGACACTGATCTGGACGCTCTGCGCCTGGGCTTTCCTGCCCGCAAGCATGATCATGCGCGGCATCGCGACACTGCGAATCGCCGGGCTGATCGTCGAAAAACGCCGCGCCTATTCCACATCCGAGGCCACGCAGATCGCATGATCCGCGCCCTTTTGGTGCTACTTCTGCTGCCCTTCGCGGCGCAGGCAGAGACATTACGCGTCGCCACCTATAACGCAGACCTCAGCCGCGATGGGCCGGGCCTTTTGCTGCGTGATATCCGACGTGGCGATCCGCAGGTTGATGCGGTGATCGCTGTGCTGACGGCAACGCGACCTGACATTGTGGCGTTGCAAGGGGTCGACTGGGATCTGGAAAGGCTCGCTCTGTCCGCGTTTCAGCAGGCGCTGAGCGATGCGGGGCTGGACCTCGACCACAGCTTTTCAGCACAACCCAATTCCGGGGTCGAAACTACAGTCGATCTGAATGGAGATGGCAAAACGGGCGGGTCGGGCGATGCACAGGGCTGGGGCCGGTTCACGGGTCAAAGCGGCTTGGCCGTGTTGTCACGCTATCCCATCGCGACGGATCAGGTTCAATCTTACACCTCCCTGCTGTGGCGCGACCTTCCGGGCGCAACCCTGCCCAGCGCCGAAGGCGCGCCATATCCTTCCAAGGAAGCGCAGGCCATTCAACGTCTTTCTTACACCGCACATTGGATCGTTCCGATCGACACTCCGAACGGTCGCCTAGACCTGATGACTTTTCATGCCAGCCCGCCGGTCTTTGACGGCCCGGAAGACCGCAACGGGCTGCGCAACAGGGACGAGATTCGATTCTGGTCGCTGCTGATGGACAAGGAATTGGGGCCTGCCCCGGCCAACCGGTTCGTCATTGCAGGGGATGCAAATCTCGACCCGGATCGCAGCGAAGGGCACAGGCAGGCCATCCGGGACCTTCTTGCGCACCCGCAGCTGCAGGATCCAATACCCACAGATGCGGAAGGGTCTGCGGCAACGGTTCACTGGAAAGGCGTGAGCGAGATGCGGGTCGATTACGTACTGCCCTCGGCGGACTGGCAGGTTCAGGATGCGGGCGTGTACTGGCCGCCGGCTCCGGAACGGACTATTGCGGAGACGGCCAGCCGCCATCGACTGGTTTGGGTCGATCTGCTGGACGAATAACTGCCCCACGATCCACAGAGGTCGCTACGTCCGAAGGGGCGCGCCATCCGCATCTGTGATTCGCTGAAAGGCCTTTTCCGGAATGGCGGTTTGCAACGCTGCGCCTAGATCGGTCTGTGCAAATCCCGGCAACAAAGCTTCAAAACGCGCGCCATCCAGACGATGTGGCGTGTTCCACAAATACCGCATTTCAAGCAGATGCGGTGCCAGCCGCCAGGCCGGGCGGGCCAGTTGCAGCGGCCACCACGCCATCTGCCGCAACTCAAGCTCTCGCCCGGTGACCTGCGACAGCGCCTGTACCAGATCATTGCCCGTCAGCGTGTACCCGGCGAACGGAATGTCACTGTATCGCGGTAGTTCCGCGCGCTTCTCGGCCAGGGCTACGGCGGCACGCGTCAGGTCAGGCAGATAGGCCCAGGCGTGCGGAGCATCCGGGTCGCCGGGATAGACGAAACGATCACGGTGCAGGTGCCTGATCATCACCTGATCAAACCAATTCCCCGACGCAGTGGTGTCGATGAAATCCCCCGCTCGCAGCAGGATCACTTGCGCCGATGAGGCCCGGTAGGCGGCCTCCATCTCGACCCGAATGCGCCCCAGTGGATTGCGGGCCAGATGCGGCGTCTCAGCCGACCAAGGGCCGGGCGCGCCCGGGCCGAAGACATAGACATTGCCCGGCACGATCACCGTCGCCCCGCTGTTTTCCGCTGCTGCAATCACCTTGCGGTGCAACACCGGCACCGTGCGCGCCCAGTCCGGATAGGCCGGGTTCCAGGCGTAAACAATGACGTCCGCGTCACGCGCCGCAGTCTCCAGATTGTCCGAGGCGCGGCAGAAGCGGCGTACCGCCCAGCCCGCATCGAAAAGCGCGGTTGCCGCGTTGCGGCCAAATCGCCCCGAGGCCCCAAGGATAAGTGCTGTCTGTTGCATCTGTCCCTCCTGTTGGCCTCAATTTATTCATTCGCACGCATTGATGAATTGCCAATAAACACAGATGATGTATTCATTTTTGAATGGGAAATTCCTTGCAACTTTCCGACTGGTCCCTGATTCAAAGTTTTCTGGCGGTGGCCGAAACCGGGTCTCTTTCTGCTGCCGCGCGGCAGTTGGGGCGCAGTCAACCGACGCTCGGGCGGCAGGTACACGCGCTTGAGGAAGAGCTTGGCGTGCCGCTGTTCGACCGTCATGCGCGTGGATTGACGCTCAGCGAGGTAGGGCAACAGGTGCTGCCGATGGCGCAGCAGATGTACAGCGCGGTCAACGCGCTTGGGCTCACCGCCGCCGGGCAGGCGCAGCAGCTTGAGGGGTCGGTCAGGATTACCGCCTCGGTCTTTGTGTCTCATCATCTGCTGCCGCCAATTTTGGCCACGATCCGTCAGGCAGAGCCCGCAATTCAGCTTGAACTGGTTGCATCGGACGCCAGCGAGAACCTGCTGTTTCGCGAGGCCGACATCGCCGTGCGCATGTACAGGCCCGAACAGGTCGACATCGTGGCCAAACATATCGGAGAGGTCCCGCTGTGTTTCTGCGCCGCCCGATCCTATCTGGACCGTGCCGGCCGCCCGACCAGCCCGGCGGAGTTGATGCAGCACGATCTGGTGGGGTTTGACAGCAACCCGGACATCATCACCGCCATGCGCAACAAGGGCTGGCCTGCCAGCCGTGACAGCTTTGCCACCCGCTGCGACAACCAGACCGCCTATTGGGAGCTGATCCGCGCGGGCTGCGGTGTCGGATTCAGCCAGCTCAGTATCGCGCAGTCCGACCCGGATGTTGAAGTGCTGGATATTGAAGCCGAGATACCGGTGCTGCCGGTCTGGCTGGCGGCCCCGCAGGCCATGCGTCAGACCCCGCGCATCCGCAGGGTCTGGGATATGTTGGCTGATGGCTTGAAGGCTAGATTGTGAAACCCGCTACAGCGCGCCCGTGTAGGTCCCGCGCGCTGGGTAATCATTGGCGAGGGTGAATTTCAAACCGCCGACAATGTCCGACATAGCGGGCCGCGCAAAGGGCGTGGTCTGCTGCCACACGTAGTACACGGTCTGATCGGGCTTAATGTAGAAATGCCCCGGCTCGGCGAACAGTGCGGGCTCGGCGCTGCCTTCCCGCGCCACCGAAATATCCAGCCCCCAGCTGTCGCGCGCATCGGCCATGGGCAGGCCATAACCCACGCGCAAATTCGAGACCCTGGCTTTCTCGACTGCCTCAGCAGCACGGTCGCCGGTATCCGTGGTGATCATGATCACCTCGACCCCCAGTTCGGCAAAATCATCCAGCGCGGCTTCGACCTCGCTCATCTGGCGAATGCAGATCGGGCAATGCAGGCCACGATACTGAATCACCAGCGTTCCGTTTTCACCCGTGTCGCGCTCAAGATCAAAGCTGCCATGGGCCACGGTTTCGATTTTCAGTGATGGGGCCGGGTTTCCGGGTGTCAGCATGTCTTTTCCTTAGATTTAGGCGGGATCGTCTCATTGACCCGATGCGCCGCAAACGCTAGGGCCTGTGCGACAAAACGCAAGGAGACTGTCGATGTCCAACCCCTCGCTCCTCATCCTGCCCGGAGACGGAATTGGCCCGGAAGTTATGGCCGAAGTGCGCAAAATCATCGATTGGTTCGGCACCAATCGCGGCCTTCACTTTGACGTGAGCGAGGATCTGGTGGGCGGTGCGGCCTATGATGCCCACGGCAAGCCCCTGTCGGACGAGACCATGGCCAAGGCGCAAGAGGTCGACGCGGTTCTGCTGGGTGCGGTTGGCGGCCCGAAATACGACGATCTGGATTTCAGCCTCAAGCCCGAGCGCGGGCTGCTGCGCCTGCGCAAGGAAATGGACCTGTATTCCAACCTGCGCCCCGCGCAGTGCTTTGACGCGCTGGCCGATTTCTCGTCGCTGAAAAAGGACATCGTTGCCGGTCTGGATATCATGATCGTGCGCGAGCTGACCTCGGGCGTCTATTTCGGCGAGCCGCGCGGCATCTTCGAGGAAGGCAACGAACGCGTCGGCATCAACACCCAGCGTTACACTGAATCCGAGATCGAACGCGCCGCGCGCTCGGCCTTTGAACTGGCGATGCGCCGGAACAAGAAGCTGTGCTCGATGGAAAAGGCCAACGTGATGGAATCGGGCATCCTGTGGCGCGAAGTTGTCGAGCGGGTGGCCAAGGACTATCCCGAGGTTGAGCTGTCGCACATGTATGCCGACAACGGTGCGATGCAGCTGGTACGTGCACCCAAGCAATTCGATGTTATCCTGACCGACAACCTGTTCGGCGACATTCTGTCGGACTGTGCCGCGATGCTGACCGGTTCGCTGGGGATGCTGCCGTCTGCCTCTTTGGGTGCACCGATGGCCAATGGCCGCCCCAAGGCGATGTACGAACCCGTCCATGGCTCGGCCCCCGATATCACGGGCCAGGGTAAGGCTAACCCGATTGCCTGTATCCTCAGCTTCGCCATGGCGCTACGCTACAGCTTTGATCAGGGTGCCGAGGCAGATCGTCTGGAAGCGGCGATCGAGAAGGTTCTGGCCGATGGTGTCCGCACCGGTGATCTGCTGGCCGACGAAGGTGTGCAGCCGGTGTCGACCTCGGAAATGGGCGACGCGATTGTCGCCGCACTGGACGCCAGCGTCTGAGACAAAAAAGGCGGTGTCGGGTGCACCGCCTTTTTCTTTGATCCCTCAGTTCCCGAAAATGTTGTTCAGCAGGTTGTTGATCGCATTTTCAAAGTTGTTGCTTTTGCGGCGCTGCTTTCTGGGCTGTTCCGTTCGCACCGGCGGATCGGGTGCCAGCATCGGCAACGGGGTGGGCGTCATCCCTTCGGTCACGCGCGCCATGGTTTCCTGCCAGATTTCCGCAGGCAACCCGCCTCCGGTGACGCCAGACAGGGGGGTGTTGTCGTCATACCCCATCCAGACACCGGTCACATAATCCGCCGTGAATCCGATGAACCACGCATCCCGTGCGGCCTGAGTCGTTCCGGTCTTGCCCGCCACCTGCCAGCCCGGCAGTTGCGCGCGCGCACCGGTGCCTTCCGACACCACACGCTCCATCATCCAGGTCAGCTGCTTTGCGGCCTTGTCGTTGATCACCCGTTCACCAATGCCGGTGGTTGTCACCATCACCGGCTCGGTTTCGCCCAGCAGCTTCAGCTCGGTCAGGCCATACGGTTCCACCGACGAGCCACCATTCAGAATACCCGCATAAGCGCCGGTCATCTCGATCAGCGTGCTTTCCGACGCGCCCAGCGCCAGTGCCGGACCCTGCGCCAGATCGCTGGTGATGCCAAAACCGCTGGCCACGGTGCGGACGTTTTCCAGCCCCGAAATCTCGGCCACCTTCACGGCGGGGATATTCAGCGAGTTCTTCAACGCATCCGCCAACGTCACCCGGCCATAGAACTTGTTTGTGTAGTTTTTGGGGCACCACCGGCCCGAACCGGGGATGTCCACGCAATAGGGTTCGTCCATCACCGTATCCAGTGGTGAATACCCAAGCTCCAGCGCGGTGGCGTAGACGAAGGGTTTGAATGACGATCCGGTCTGCCGCAATGCCTGCGTGGCCCGGTTGAACGCACCCGACACACGAGTCTTGCGCCCGCCGACCATGGCGCGCACCGCCCCATCTGCAGACATCACCACAATCGCTGCCTGCGCCTTTGATCCTTCGCGCACCTTTTCCTGAAAGATGAACTGCAGGGCCTCTTCCGCCGATTTCTGCAATCGTTGATCCAGCGTCGTGCGGATCACCACATCCTCGGTGGTGTTGCGGGTAAAGAACTCGGGTCCACTGGCCATGACCCAATCGGCAAAATACCCACCTGCACGCGCCGCAGCAGCCTCGGACAGCTCGGCAGGGCGGCTGCGCGCTTCGCTGGCCTGCGCCTGGCTCAGATAGCCCTGATCTTCCATAAGACCGACAACCAGCCGCGCCCGATCCTGCGAACGTTGCAAATTGTTGGTGGGCGCATAGCGCGTCGGAGCGACAAGAAGTCCGGCCAGCATGGCGGCCTCGGACGGGCTGATCTCGGCCGCCGAAATACCGAAATACCGCTGGCTGGCCGCTTCGAACCCGCGTGCACCTGCACCCAGGAATGCGCGGTTCAGATAGATGGTCAGGATCTCGTCCTTGGAGTATTTCACCTCCATCGCAATGGCGTAGACGGCCTCTTTGGCCTTGCGCCACAGCGACCCCTGTCGGCAATCCGCCTCATACGCGGCCTCGGACTCCCACGCGGTTGGATCAAAGGGCACGCCCAGACATAGCAGTTTCGCCGTCTGCTGCGTGATGGTCGAGCCGCCATGGCCCGACAGCGGTCCGCGCCCTTCGCTGAGGTTGATGCGTACGGCGCTGGCCACACCGCGCGGGCTGACGCCGAAATGACGATAGAACCGTTTGTCCTCGGTCGCGATCACCGCGTTCCTGAGATGGGGCGATACTGTATCCGCCGTGATCACCCCACCGAACTGATCCCCGCGCCAGGCAAAGACCTTGCCATCGCGATCCAGCAGGGTCACCGATCCCTTTGCCCGCCCATCCAGCAGTGCATCGACCTCGGGCAATGAGCTGTAGACGACGCCAACCGCCAGCGCCAGAAGCAGGCCCGCAATTGCGCCCACGCGCCAGGTGATTCCCCAGAACAGGCGCCAGATCCAGCGGAACAGGCGGCGGAAAATGCCTCCGCCCTTGCCACCGGAACTGCGACGCGTTTTCTTGCGTGCCGTCCGGCGCGTCGCTGTCTTGCGCGCGGTTGATTTCTTGCCCGCCGGCTTCGCAGCCCGCTTGGTTGCCGAGGGCTTGCGGCCCTTGGACGGGTATCTCTTATCCGCGACCAATGTCGGTTTGCGGCGCTTGGACTCAGTCATGCTCAAACTCTGCCCGTTTATGCTTTTGCGGCACCATACCCCGGCTGCACGGCCATGTAGAGGTGTGAAATTCCGGTATTTCCCCTCTCAAGCCTGCCCATAATTTCACCAAACGCCGTGAATTGTGCAAAAAATGTGCAATATTTCCAATTTTCCCCACCCCTTCACCCTCGGAAAGCGTTCCCTAAAGCCTCAGGTCGCGCATTTTTCTGCAGGTGCGAAATACCGGCCCGTCCGGGAAATCAGAGGGGAAAGACGTGAAACTGATCATTGCAACAATCAAGCCGTTCAAGCTTGAGGAGGTGCGCGAGGCACTGACCGAGGCCGGCGTGCGCGGCATGATGGTGACCGAGATCAAGGGCTTCGGCTCGCAATCGGGACACACGGAAATTTATCGTGGGGCCGAATATGCGGTGAACTTCGTGCCCAAGATCAAGCTTGAGATCGTGGTGCCCGCCACGATGGCCGACCAGATCGTCGAGACCATCACCACAACCGCCAAGACCGGCAAGATCGGTGACGGCAAGGTTTTCGTCCTCGATGTCGAGCAGGCAATGCGCGTGCGCACCGGGGAAACCAACGAAGAGGCGCTTTAAGCGCGCCCATTCCAATCATTCGAGGAAAACAGATGAACCTGATGAAATCTCTTATCCCTGCCGCAGCGCTTGCCGCATTGCCGCAAATGGGCGTTGCGCAAGAGGCCGCCGTCGGCGAGACCGCGCAGCATACGCAATTTATTCTGACCTCGCTGCTGTTTCTGGTCGGCGGCTTTCTGGTGTTCTGGATGGCCGCAGGCTTTGCCATGCTCGAGGCCGGGCTGGTGCGCTCCAAAAACGTGGCCATGCAACTGGTCAAGAACATGGGGCTATTTTCCTTCGCGGCGATCATGTACTGGCTGGTCGGCTACGGGCTGATGTATCCCGGCGATGGCTGGATGATCACCGGCGTGCTGGGGGCGATCTCTCCTGCCGCGCTCGAACCGGTCGGGCTGGATGGCGTGAACGCCGATCTGTCTTATGCGACGGTTGGTTCGGACTTCTTCTTCCAGCTTATGTTCTGCGCCACCACCGCCTCCATCGTGTCGGGTACCGTGGCCGAGCGGATCAAGCTGTGGCCATTCTTCATCTTCGTGATCGTCCTGACCGGCATCATCTATCCGATCGAGGCGTCCTGGCAGTGGGGCGGCGGCTGGCTGTCCGAACTGGGGTTTAGCGATTTTGCAGGCTCGACTTTGGTACACGCCGCAGGGGGATTCGCGGCGCTGGCCGGGGCCATCGTGCTGGGTCCGCGCATCGGCAAGTACAACAAGGACGGCAAGGTCGTGCCGATCCCCGGCTCCAATCTTGCGCTGGCCACGCTGGGGACGTTTATCCTGTGGCTGGGCTGGTTCGGCTTCAACGGCGGCTCGCAACTGGCCATGGGCACCATCGGTGACATCGCCGATATCAGCCGCATCTTTGCCAACACCAACATGGCCGCCGCCGCCGGAGCCGTCGCCGCGCTGATCCTGACGCAGGTGATGTTTGGCAAGGTCGACCTGACCATGGTGCTGAACGGCGCCTTGGCCGGGCTGGTCTCGATCACAGCCGAACCGTTGGCACCGTCGCTGTTTCAGGCGCTGATCATCGGGGCTATCGGCGGCGTGATCGTGGTGTTCGCCGTGCCGATGCTGGACCGCATGAAGATCGACGACGTGGTCGGCGCCATCCCGGTTCACCTGATCGCCGGTTTTTGGGGCACCTTCATCGTTGCGTGGACCAATGGCGATGCCAGTTTCGTCACCCAGATCATAGGCTTCGCCGCCATCGGCATCTTCGTCTTCGTGGTCAGCTTTGTACTGTTCTCGATCCTCAAGGCCACCGTTGGCCTGCGGGTTGGCGAGGAAGAAGAGATCAATGGCTTGGATATGGGCGAGTTGGGGATGGAAGCTTACCCCGAATTCTCAAAGGGCTGATCGTCGCCTCTTGAAAAAGAAAACCCGGGCAAATTGCCCGGGTTTTTTGTTGGCATCGGGATCAAACGCCGACGTCGACAATCGCTTTGGCCAAGATCGGCACCGTCGTCGCGTTCAGACCGGCGATGTTCAGGCGGCTGTCGCCGACCATGTAGATGCCGTGATCGTTGCGCAGTTTCTCGACCAGTTCCGGTGCCGCGCCAAGGCGCGAGAACATGCCGCGATGCTGGGCGATGAAGCCGAAGCGGTCAGAGCCACTGAGGCGTTGCAGCTCGTCGGCCAATTGCTGGCGCAGGCCCAGCATGGACCGGCGGACCTCTTCCAACTCGGCGGACCAGTCGGCGCGCAGCGCGTCATCGGTCAGGATCGTGGTCACCACCCGCGCGCCGTGATCGGGCGGGAAGGAATAGTTCTGGCGGTTCAGGAACGCCAGTGTACCTTGGTTCAAGGCCGTCTGCCCCGCATCCGCACTGATCGCCATCAGCAACCCGGTGCGTTCACGATAAACGCCGAAATTCTTCGAGCAGGACGCCGCAATCAGGCACTCCTTGACCGAAGACGCCACCAGCCGCGCGCCCTGCGCATCTTCCTCCAGACCGTCGCCAAAGCCCTGATAGGCAATGTCGATCATCGCCACGAGGCCGCGCGCGTTGATCAGGTCAACAACCTCCTGCCATTGCACCATGTTCAGGTTGGCACCGGTCGGGTTGTGACAGCAACCGTGCAGCAGCACCACGTCGCCCGCATTGGCGGTTTTCAGGTCCGCGATCATACCGTCAAAATCGACGCCGCGAGTCTCGCTGTCGAAATAACGGTACTGCACCGTCTCCATCCCCAGATAGTTCAGGATCGACAGGTGGTTCGGCCAGGTCGGGTTCGACACGAACACACGGGCCGAGGGGTTGGCCATGCGGATCATCTCGAACGCCTGCCGACAGGCACCTGTGCCGCCCGGCGTTGCCACGGCGGCGATGTTGCCGCGTTCAACCGAGGTGCCGAGAATCAGACCGATCATCGCATCCGCAAAGGCCGGATCACCGGCCAGCCCGGTATAAGCCTTGCTCTGCTGCTCTTCCCAGATGCGCTGCTCGGCAGCCTTAACGGCGCGCATGACGGGCGTCACACCTTCGGCGTTCTTGTAGACGCCAACGCCCAGATCGATCTTCTGATCGCGCGGGTCGTCTTTATACATCTGCATCAGCGCCAGAATTTTGTCGGCAGGCTGCGGTTTGAGGTTCTCGAACATCAGTTCTCTCCGGTTGCGACGGGCAGGGTCGGGAAGGCACCCCATTCAGCCCAGGAGCCGTCATAAAGCGAGTGGTCTTTCTTGCCCATGCGCTCAAGCGCAAGGCTGAGGATCGCGGCGGTCACGCCCGACCCGCACGAGGTTATAGCGGGCTTCGACAGATCGACACCGGCGGCCTCGAATATGGCGCGGCATTCTTCGGGTGATTTCATGGTGCCGTTCCTGTTCAGCAACTGACCAAAAGGCACGTTGCGCGAGCCCGGAATGTGACCCGAACGAAGACCTTCGCGCGGCTCGGCCTCGGCCCCGGCGAACCGGGGGGCGGAACGGGCGTCGATGATTTCGTGATCGGCCAGTTTGGCGGCAGCCGACACCTGCGTGACATCGCGCACCAGATGGTTCTGCACACGCACCGTCATGTGACGGTCGCGGATGACGGGGGGCAGGTCCTCGACCTCGTGGCCCTCGGCCTGCCATTTCGGCAAGCCGCCATCCAGAACGGCGATGTTTTCCTGCCCCATCAGCCGGAACAGCCACCAGACACGCGCTGCCGACATCAGCCCGGCGCCGTCATAGACCACCACCTGATGGCCGTCGCCCACGCCCATCGCCCGCAGGCGCGACATGAATTTCTCGACCGGGGGGGCCATATGCGGCAGGTCCGAGCGGTGGTCAGATATCTCATCGATATCGAAGAACCGCGCACCGGGGATGTGGCCTGTGTCATATTCCGCCCTGGCATCACGGTTCTGCGCGGGCAGATACCACGACCCGTCCAGAATCCGCAGATCCGGGTCCTTGATATGCGCGGCCAGCCAGTCAGTGGATACGAGGGTTTTTGGATCGTCCTGCATCAAAGCCTCCCCTAAGCGAGCTTGGATTTTCCCTATACCCGGCAGCATAGGGGTTCAAGGCTGGATAGCGCTAGCGCCCCTGAACGAAAGGATTTACCGGGCCCTGCGCAGGCGGAAATACTGGATAATGCCGATCAGGCTGATCACTATCCAGAACCCTTCGATCAGCACCGAGGCCAGATTGAAATTGTGCATCAGGGAATAGGCGATCAGCACCGAACCCAGAAGGTTGATCACCGGAAAGGCCAGATCGTCGGAATTCATCATCCGCATCTGGGTGGCGAAATAGGCGGCAACCACCACCAGAGCGCCCATAGATCCGATGGCATCTGCGATGGTCAGTGTGTTGAAAAATGCGGTCATGAGGGGGCCTTGCCGTTCAGGGAAAATTCGGTGTGCGTCGCATAGTGATGCATGTTCAGGAACGCCGCCCCCTGCGCTCCGGCGCGATAGCCATGTGGCAGATCTGCGGCAAAGCGCAACCCCTGCCCGGCCTGCAAAGGCACCCAGTCTTCGCTTCGCAGAATCTCGAGCGTGCCGCTGAGGACAAACACCTCTTCGGTCACTCCTGCGGCATGGGCGGGGGATTCGTGGCTCTGGTTCGGGTTCAGGTTGACATGAAAGGTCTCCGCCCCCAGCGCCGGATCGAAGGGAAAGACGATCTTGACCTCGATACTGCCGGGGAACGTGACCGTCTGGAATACGGCCCGGTCATCCGCGCCGCTGTTGATCAATGCGCTAAGCGGCAGTTGGAACCCTTTGGCGATCTTCCACAGGGTGGCGATGGTCGGGCTGGATTCGCCCCGCTCAATCTGGCCCAGCATCGCCTTGCTGACGCCCGTCAACTCGGCGACTTTCGACAGGCTCAGCCCGGATGCGGCCCGTACGTCCCGAAGCTTCAGCGTTATGTTGTCCGCGTCCATGCCTGCGCCCTGCAAATTGTCTTGTACGTTATAACGCACATATGCTACGTGCGCTATAACGTACGAACCCCAAGACATGCAACCCGAGGCAATAGGGAAACAGCATCATGCCATTGTACCGATCCAGAACCTCAACCCATGGCCGCAACATGGCCGGTGCCCGCGGCCTGTGGCGCGCCACCGGTATGGGTGACGATGATTTCGGCAAGCCGATCATCGCCATCGTTAACTCGTTCACCCAGTTCGTGCCCGGTCACGTCCACCTGAAGGATCTTGGCCAGATGGTCGCGCGCGAGGTCGAGGCCGCGGGTGGCGTTGCGAAAGAGTTCAATACCATCGCGGTGGATGACGGCATCGCCATGGGTCATGACGGGATGCTGTATTCGCTGCCTTCGCGCGAGGTGATCGCGGATTCGGTGGAATACATGGTCAACGCCCATTGCGCCGACGCGATGGTCTGTATCTCGAACTGCGACAAGATCACCCCAGGTATGCTGATGGCCGCGATGCGCCTGAACATCCCCGCCATCTTCGTCTCGGGTGGTCCGATGGAGGCCGGCAAGATCGATATCGCCGATCTGGACGCCAAGAAGATCGACCTTGTGGATGCGATGGTTGCCGCAGCCGATGACAAGTTCACCGACGAACAGGTCCAGCATATCGAGGAAAACGCCTGCCCCACCTGCGGCTCGTGTTCGGGCATGTTCACCGCCAACTCAATGAACTGTCTGGCCGAGGCGCTGGGTCTGGCACTGCCGGGCAACGGCTCGACACTGGCGACACATGCGGACCGCAAGGAACTGTTCCTTGAAGCCGGTCGCCGCATCGTCGAGATCACCAAACGGCATTACGATCTGGATGAAAAAGGCTTCCTGCCGCGCGAGATCGCCACGTTCGACGCGTTCGAGAACGCCATGTCGCTGGACATCGCCATGGGCGGATCGACCAATACGGTTCTGCACCTGCTGGCCATCGCGCATGAGGGCGAGGTTGATTTCACCATGTCCGATATGGATCGCCTCAGCCGTCGCGTGCCTTGCCTGTGCAAGGTCGCGCCCAATACCGAGAATGTACATATGGAAGACGTCCACCGCGCCGGTGGCATCTTCTCGATCCTGGGCGAGCTCAGCCGCGCAGGCCTGCTGCACGAGGGCTGCAGTACCGTGCATTCCGGCACAATGGGCGAAGCGATTGCCAACTGGGACATCAAGGTCGCCAACAACCCCAAAGCGCAGGAACTGTTCAAAGCCGCGCCGGGCGGTGTGCGCACCACACAAGCGTTCAGCCAGTCGAACCGATTCAAGGAACTGGATACCGACCGCGAAGGCGGCGTGATCCGGTCGAAGGAACACGCGTTCAGTCAGGATGGCGGTCTGGCGGTGCTGTTCGGGAACATCGCTCGGGACGGCTGTATCGTGAAAACAGCGGGTGTGGATGCGAATATCCTGCAATTTACCGGCTCGGCCTATGTCTGCGAAAGCCAGGATCAGGCGGTCAACGACATCCTGACCGGCAAGGTAAAAGAAGGCGACGTGGTGGTGATCCGCTATGAGGGTCCGCGCGGCGGACCGGGGATGCAGGAGATGCTGTATCCGACCTCGTATTTGAAATCCAAAGGGCTGGGCAAAGCCTGCGCATTGCTGACCGATGGGCGCTTCTCGGGCGGTACGTCCGGTTTGTCGATCGGCCATGTCTCACCCGAAGCGGCCGAGGGTGGCGAGATCGGGCTGGTGCGGAACGGCGACAGGATCGAGATCGACATCCCCAACCGCTCGATCCATCTGGCGGTATCCGACGAAGAACTGGCTGCCCGACGCGAAGCGCAGGACGAAAAAGGCTGGGAACCCGCCGCACCGCGCAAGCGCAAGGTGTCTACCGCCCTGAAAGCTTATGCCAAACTGGCGACCAGTGCGGCCAAGGGTGCTGTGCGTCAGGTCTGAGGTTCAAGCGGGCGGGGCACTCCCGCGCCCGCTGCGTGCCATCGGCTTCGCCGATACCCCTTACGGTCTTGGGCCGGCGCCGCGCATTGCGCGGCGCCGGGCCCAACCAGAGGAGATGTTTCGCAAGAAACATTGACGATGGGCGGGAGCACCCCGCTGCGGATCAGTCACCCAGTTTGGCGTGAATCTCATCCAGATCGATTTCGCCAATCGGCATCTTGTTTGCGGGGTTTTCGAAATCATACCTGAACAGTTCAAAGTCCTGCTTGTAGATCTCATAAACCAGATGCATCGACAGATCGTCGAAGTAATCCTCGACCGGATGTGCGCGTTTGGGGCCATGGCCTTCGGATTCGTTGAAGCGCGGAATTTCGGATAGGGTCACAGGATGGGCGGTTTCGAGGTGATCCAGAACGCCCTGCATCCCATCGTTGAACTTCTCGGTCCAGAAAACTCGATCATAGCGACCGCCATTTGCGATCAGGGTCGAGACATGGCCGGACATGGCCGACCAATGGATATCCGGGTCCATCGGGCGCCGCCAGCGGATGGTATCACGCGCGAACAACAGAAAGCGGCGGAAACTGGCGATCTGGTCGAACTCACCCTTACCGTCCTCGCCGCCCACTTCGATGCCGTAATTATAAACCAGTGTCGGTACCAGATTGCCGCGATAGCGTTTGCCATTGCGCTGGATGCCGCAGATCTTGTCAAAAAACGAACTCAGGATGCGTGTGTAAGGATTGCGCACACAGGTGAACGTATAGGACTCGTGTGATCGCACGTTGCGGGAAATCGGATCCTGGCTGGCACCGAAGGCCCATTTGTGCATTCCGTCCTTTGCGTCATGGATGTCGCCATCGAAAAACCGGCCATGATCCGAGTAATACATGATCTGCCCAATGGTCGAGCAGGCGCATTTCGGCACCACCCGGTACACCATGCTCTGGCTTTCGGTCATCCATGTTCCGGGAAAACCCATCTGCTGCGCCTCCTTGGCCGGATATCGGAGTGATACCTGGACGTCTTGGCTCAAAGAACCAAAAATATTCTGTTTATTCAATCGCTCATCCTCAGTATCACGGTCGCGAACGGTAGAAACGGGGAATAGCGAAAAGCTGATGGCAAAGATTGCCTATATCCTGCTGTGTCACAAAGACCCTGACGCGATCATTGATCAGGCCGGGCAGCTGACGGCGGCGGGGGATTGCATGGCGATCCATTTCGACGCCCGCGCCAGCGAGGCAGCCTATACGCGCATCCGCGACGCGTTGAAGGACAACCCGAACGTCACCTTTGCCCGCAAACGGATCAAATGCGGCTGGGGAGAATGGTCGCTGGTTCAGGCCACGCTGAATGCGCTGCAGGCCGCAGCGGAAGCCTTTCCGCGAGCCACGCATTTTTACATGCTTTCGGGCGATTGCATGGCGATCAAGACAGCGGAATACGCGCATCGCTTTCTCGATGAACGCGACATGGATTTCATCGAAAGCCACGATTTCTTTGAAAGCGACTGGATCAAGACCGGTATGAAAGAGGACCGGCTGATCTATCGCCACTATTTCAACGAACGCACGCAAGCGCGCCTGTTCTACAGCTCTTATGAAACCCAAAAGCGATTTGGCCTGACGCGGGATATCCCCGCTAACCTGCAGATCATGATTGGAAGCCAGTGGTGGTGTCTGCGTCGCCGCACGGTCGAGATGATTCTGGATTTTCTGCGCCAGCGCCGCGATGTGATCCGGTTTTTCTCGACCACCTGGATACCGGACGAGACCTTCTTTCAAACCCTGGTCCGCCACCTGATCCCCAGGCAGGAGATCGATAACCGCACACTGACATTCCTGATGTTTTCCGACTACGGCATGCCAGTGACTTTCTACAACGATCACTACGACATGCTGCTGGGGCAGGATTACCTGTTCGCGCGCAAGATCAGCCCCGAAGCGCATGAATTGAAACAGCGGCTGGGGCAGCTTTATGCCAGCGAAGGGGTCTCATTCGATATCTCGGGCGAAGGGCGCAACCTCTATCACTTTCTGACGAGCCGCGGACGGGTCGGGCGGCGCTTTGCGCAGCGGTTTTGGGAGGCCGGGAATACTCTGGGCCCAAACCGCGAGGTGTGTCTGATCGTTTGCAAGAAATGGCACGTTGCCAAACGGCTGGTCGATCAGATCGCGTCCGAAACCGATACACCGTGCATCGAATACATCTTCGACGAACAGGACACGCCGCTGCCTGACCTCGGCGGCATCGAAACAACGTTGAAGAAACGCACACGCCACCGGCGGGCCGTTCTGCGCATGCTGTTCGACCATTTCGGGGACAGCAGACTGGTGCTGTGCCTTGATCCTGCCAATCTGGATGTCATCCAGGATTTCTGCGCCGATCAGGCCATCACGCGCATTCTGGAAATCGAGTGCGACTATTCCGACGACTATCTGAAAGGCCACGCCCATCGTGTTGGACTGGCCGGGCAGACCAACTCGGACGCCGCCATCGCGCGGCTGCTGCCAGCCTTGCGCAATGCGTTGGCCTACGAATCCGAATTGATCCGGGGCACCCGGAATGACGGCCTGTTCCATCTGCGCGAGGCCGCAGACCGTGCGGCAAACGAAGTTGCCATCAGCAAATTTCTGGACCTCGCGCCTGATCAGGCCCGCGCTGTGATGCGACTGGAATATCTGTTCGCGGACTGAGTCCGGCGACGTACCGAACGCCGCCGGATTTGAACTCAGATATCGAACTTGACGCCCTGCGCCAGCGGTAATTCGGCGGAATAGTTCACGGTGTTGGTCTGACGCCGCATATAGGACTTCCACGCGTCCGAGCCGCTCTCACGCCCGCCGCCGGTTTCCTTTTCACCGCCAAACGCCCCGCCGATCTCGGCCCCCGACGGGCCGATATTGACATTGGCGATGCCGCAATCCGATCCGGCAGCGGTCAGGAACTGTTCGGCCTCACGCATATTCAGTGTGAACACACAGGACGACAGACCCTGCGGCACGTCGTTCTGGAGATCGATCGCCTCGGCAAAATCGTCGTAGCCCATGACATAGAGGATCGGCGCAAAGGTCTCGGTCTTCACCGTCTTGGTCTGACCCGGCATCTCGACAATAGCGGGTTCCATATAGACGCCACCCGGCACACCCTCGGTCATGCGATTGCCACCGAACACCGCACCGCCTTCGGCCTCGGCGGCTTCAAGGGCTGCTATCATCGCTTTGCCGGATGCCTCATCCACCAACGGGCCGATCAATGTGCCCTCGGTCAGTGGGTTGCCGATGGACAGACCTGCATAGGCTTTCTTCAGGCGCGCAACCAGCTCTTCGCGGATCGAATTATGCACAATTAATCGACGCAACGTGGTGCAGCGCTGACCAGCCGTACCAACAGCCGAGAACACAATCGCACGTACCGCCATTTCCAGATCGGCCGAGGGACCAACGATCATCGCATTGTTGCCGCCCAGTTCAAGAATGCACTTGCCGAAGCGTTGTGCCACGATCGGTGCAACCGCGCGACCCATCCGGGTAGACCCGGTGGCTGAAATCACCGGCACATCCTCGCTGGCAACCAGAGCCTCACCCAGTGCGGCACCACCGATCAGGGTCTGCAACAGACCCTCGGGCGCATCGCCGAACCGGGCCAGCGCCCGCTCGAATATCTTCTGACAGGCCATCGCTGTCAGCGGTGTTTTCTCGGACGGTTTCCAGATCACCGGATCGCCGCAGACCAACGCTAGCGCCGCGTTCCACGACCAAACCGCCACGGGGAAGTTGAAGGCCGAGATCACACCAACCGGACCCGCCGGATGCCATGTCTCCATCATCCGATGGCCGGGGCGTTCCGATGCTATGGTCAGACCATAAAGTTGGCGCGACAAGCCCACGGCAAAGTCGCAGATATCGATCATCTCCTGCACTTCGCCCAGACCTTCCGAGGTGATCTTGCCGGCCTCCCAACTGACCAGCGCGCCCAAATCATCTTTGGCGGCACGCAGTTCCTCGCCAAGCAGGCGGATCAACTCACCCCGGTGCGGTGCAGGCACCACGCGCCACGCTTTGAACGCCGCTTTCGCGCGGGCAAAGATGGCGTCCATCTCTGACACCGGTGTCTCATGCACCTCGGCCAACAGGCTGCCGTCTATCGGAGAGGTCACACGCAACGTGCCGCCGGTCAGCTCTGCCGCCGACAGATCCAGTTTCGCAAGTGTCGCTTCCGCAGTCATCACAACGTCTTTCATATCTCAGGCTGCCTTGTTCTGTTCAGTGACATCACCGGCGCGATAGAGCCGGCCAAATTCGGTGCTCAGGAAGTCGGCAAGCTTCACTTGCTCTTGCCGAACAAAACCTTTCGCAGGCAAAACGCCAGCCCGCATCAGATCGACGACGCCCAACACACCTGCGGCGGTCGTGACCTGAATCGCGCTCCAGACCTGTCCATCGATTGTGCGGGAGAAGGATTTGTTGATCAGGGATTTCTCGCGCAGTGTCCCATCAACCATACCCCTGGCGGTGCAATATACCAGCACCACATCCTGGTCGGTGCGCGGCAGTGCGGTCTCGAAGATTTCCTTCAGCAGATCGCGACGGCGCTCCAGCCCGAGATCGTTCAGAAGCAGGCGCAGAATATCCCGATGCCCGGGATACCGGATCGAACGATAGGAGACCGCGCGCGCTTTACCTTCCAACGTTTCCGGCAAAGTGCCCAGCCCGCCGGAGGTGTTGAAACACTCATATTCGACACCATCATGGCCGATCAGTTCATAATCCTCGAGCGGTGCAGTCTTCGTACCTTCCCCGTTCACGATCGCATCGCACGGATTACAGTATTCGTTGATCAGCCCGTCCGTCGACCAGGTGAGATTGTATTTCAGCGCATTTGTCGGATAGAGCGGCAGAGCCCCCACCCGCATATGCAGGCTGTCGATCTCATCAAACTCAGCCGCAAGCGCCGCACCCGCTATACCCACGAAGCCGGGGGCCAATCCACATTGCGGCATGAACGCCGTTTCACTGTCCCGCGCCAGTTCGCGCACGGCATTTGTTGCCGCAACATCCTCGGTCAAGTCAAAGTAGTGCGCACCGACGATTTTGGCAGCGCCCGCAATAGCCGGTGTAAGAAAAAACGGGGCGGCCGAGATGATGGCATCAAATCCTGAAAGACCATGCTCAAGCGCCTTTTGATCAGTCGCATCAATCTGTCTTGTGGGAATACCGAACGACTTGAAAGCCGCCAATGCAGCCAGATCGTGATCCGCTACCGTCACCGAATAATGAGCCGAGGATTTCAGCAAGGCCGCGATCATCTGACCGATCTTCCCCGCTCCGACTACGCAAACATTCCAACCCAAAACACGCCTCCATACTTTGTTTCTTCCGAGTATGAAGCCCAGTTTGTTCGGTATGCAGGGTATATCTTGACGAAAAGCGCGTGATGGTCGTCATTATTACGATATTTTAGTCATATTGATGCAAGATTGTTTTCGTGTCCCTGCAGATCGTAGAGTTCTTTATATAATGACTCTGCTGCGCCTTGCTTAATCCCGAATGTCTGCTTTGACAGAGAAGGCTGGCGCGGCGTGTCTGCGCGCAAGCGTCTTTTGTCGGAGCGCGGTGATGCTAACGAAAGTTCGTTAAAGATTGGTTGCGGGAGCAGGATTTGAACCTGCGACCTTCAGGTTATGAGCCTGACGAGCTACCGGGCTGCTCCATCCCGCGACACTTTGCGTTGGTCTACCGCCTATTCGGCTACTTGAGACCATTGTTGGCCTATCGCTTACGCTGCTTGAGGCCAGGGTCGGTAATTTTGATATCGTATTAGAGAGATTGGGGATTTTTCTAGGTTTGGCGGTGACCTACTCTCCCGGGGCTTAAGCCCAAGTACCATTGGCGCGGCAGTGCTTAACTTCCGGGTTCGGTATGGGACCGGGTGTTTCACTTGCGCTATGACCACCAAACCGAGGAAAATCCCCACGTCGACTTTTGCGGAGCAAAAGCGACGGGTGGCAGGCAGCGTATTTGCATGCAAATGCGCGGTGCCACTCGGTTGTTATGTCACCCCTTACGGGGTTTCACATCAATCAGTGTTATCCATTGTCAAGGTTGGTGTATGCTTTGGTCTTGTCTTTCCATTACTGGATCAAATCAAGCCTATCGGGCGATTAGTACCGGTCAACTGAACGCATTACTGCGCTTACATCTCCGGCCTATTGACGTGGTGGTCTTCCACGGCCCTCAGGGAGACCTTGTTTTGAGGGGGGCTTCCCGCTTAGATGCCTTCAGCGGTTATCCTGTCCGATCATAGCTACCCAGCACTGCCGTTGGCACGACAACTGGTCCACCAGTGGATCGTTCACCCCGGTCCTCTCGTACTAGGGGCAACTCCTCTCAAGTCTCCTACACCCACGGCAGATAGGGACCGAACTGTCTCACGACGTTCTAAACCCAGCTCACGTACCTCTTTAAACGGCGAACAGCCGTACCCTTGGGACCTGCTCCAGCCCCAGGATGAGATGAGCCGACATCGAGGTGCCAAACACTGCCGTCGATATGGACTCTTGGGCAGTATCAGCCTGTTATCCCCGGCGTACCTTTTATCCGTTGAGCGATGGCCCTTCCACTCGGGACCACCGGATCACTATGGCCGTCTTTCGACTCTGCTCGACTTGTCAGTCTTGCAGTCAGGCTGGCTTCTGCCATTGCACTCAACGAGCGATTTCCGACCGCTCTGAGCCAACCTTCGCGCGCCTCCGTTACGCTTTAGGAGGCGACCGCCCCAGTCAAACTACCCGCCACGCAGGGTCCCGGATCCGGATAACGGACCGCGGTTAGACATCAAGAGTGCGAAGGGTGGTATCTCAAGGGAGGCTCCACAGGTACTTGCGTTCCTGCTTCAAAGCCTACCACCTATCCTGCACATCACAATCCTGATGCCAGTGCGAAGCTGTAGTAAAGGTGCACGGGGTCTTTCCGTCTAACCGCGGGAAGCCTGCATCTTGACAGGCAATTCAATTTCGCTGAGTCGATGTTGGAGACAGCGGGGAAGTCGTTACGCCATTCGTGCAGGTCGGAACTTACCCGACAAGGAATTTCGCTACCTTAGGACCGTTATAGTTACGGCCGCCGTTTACCTGGGCTTCAATTCAAGGCTCTCACCTCTCCTTTTAACCTTCAGGCACCGGGCAGGCGTCAGACCCTATACGTCGTCTTGCGACTTCGCAGAGCCCTGTGTTTTTAATAAACAGTCGCCACCCCCTGGTTTGTGCCCCCAGCCCCTAGTTGCCTAGGAACCGGGCCTCCTTCTCGCGAACTTACGGAGGTATTTTGCCGAGTTCCTTCAACATCGTTCTCTCAAGCGCCTTGGTATGCTCTACCAGTCCACCTGTGTCGGTTTAGGGTACGGTCTGATGGAGGGCTATTTCCAGGAACCACTCAGCAGCCCAATCAATCCGATAAGATTGAACTACACCTGTGATCCGTCACATCCTCCTGGCCTAGGAATATTAACCTAGTTCCCATCGCCTACGCCTTTCGGCCTCGGCTTAGGGGCCGGCTTACCCTGCTCAGATTAGCTTTAAGCAGGAACCCTTGGACTTTCGGCGAGAGTGTCTCTCACACTCTTTGTCGCTACTCATGTCATCATTCTCACTAGTGATCTCTCCACCGGATGGCTCACGCCCCGGCTTCATCGAAAGCACTTTATCTTGCGCTACCGCCTATTCGGCTACTTGAGCGCGATTGCTCGCACCAAATGACCGGCGATAATACAAGATAAGTGCTATGTCACACTACGCTCTGCTACCGATGCTTACGCATCCCTAGACTTCGGCTCATGGCTTGAGCCCCGTTACATCTTCGCCGCAGGACAACTTATTTAGACCAGTGAGCTGTTACGCTATCTTTAAAGGATGGCTGCTTCTAAGCCAACCTCCTGGTTGTTTTGGTCGTCCCACCTGCTTTCCCACTTAGCCATGAATTGGGGGCCTTAGTCGTAGGTCAGGGTTGTTTCCCTCTCCACTACGGACGTTAGCATCCGCAGTGTGTCTGCCATCTAGTACTCCCGGGTATTCGGAGTTTGGTTAGGATCAGTAAGCCTGTGGGGCCCCATTACCCATCCAGTGCTCTACCCCCCGGGGTATTCGGATGACGCTCTACCTAAATAGATTTCGCAGAGAACCAGCTATCTCCGAGTTTGATTGGCCTTTCACCCCTAGGCACAGCTCATCCCGATCCTTTTCAACGGATGTGGGTTCGGTCCTCCAGTAAGTGTTACCTTACCTTCAACCTGGCCATGCCTAGATCACTCGGTTTCGGGTCTGATCCCACGAACTCATGCGCCCTATTAAGACTCGCTTTCGCTACGCCTACACCTAACGGCTTAAGCTTGCTCGTGAGACCAAGTCGATGACCCATTATACAAAAGGTACGCCGTCAGCTCGCAAGGAGCCTCCGACTGATTGTAGGCGTTCGGTTTCAGGTACTGTTTCACTCCCCTCGTCGGGGTGCTTTTCACCTTTCCCTCACGGTACTGGTTCGCTATCGGTCAGCAAGGAGTACTTAGCCTTCGAAGGTGGTCCTCCGATCTTCAGACAGAATTTCACGTGTTCCGCCCTACTTAATACGTCCATCAAAGCTTCCTATACGGGGCTGTCACCCGCTATG
>NZ_JBQFJB010000001.1:875000-1707500 GCF_056535865.1 Ruegeria sp. AP11 | reverse complement strand
GCTCATACGGTATTACTCTCCGTTTCCAGAGGCTATTCCGTACCAAAGGGCATATTCCCACGCGTTACTAACCCGTCCGCCGCTCACCCCGAAAGGCGCGCTCGACTTGCATGTGTTAGGCCTGCCGCCAGCGTTCGTTCTGAGCCAGGATCAAACTCTCAAGTTGAAAGCACATTGCTGCACTATCCTTGACGTTCGAACCTCTGCACATCTTTAGTGCGCTACCGCCTATTCGGCTACTTGAGCGCGAATAAGCTTCCCCCAACCCGGCTAGGCCAGAGAACGCACTAAAAGTCATCTGTTTGATGTACACAGATCTCCTAAGAAATCAGTGAACCACTCAAACAGTGAAGCTGACACTGGTCATCGGGACATTCACCCCTACCAGCGCGATATACAGACATCCAATCCGTCGAAACGAACCAAACCGCCCACATATCTCTTCAGTTATCCATCAATGTCAAAGAACAAACACCCAGAGCCAAAAACCAGACCGCAACGCCAATCCCTTAGCGCAACCGCCTAAACCCTAACCCAAGATGCCCACCGTCTCTCCGATGCGTCTCAACCGTCTTTCCAGTCCGTCAGGCCGTCTCTCCGACCCGTCAACACCGCCTCAGCAGCGCCGGTGAAGGGGTATTTACGGATTAGGTCTGGGACCTGCAACCCCCATTTTGAAAAAACTTCAATTTTCCGGTCAGTTTCTTCTCACTCTTAATAAAAACAAAGGGTTACCTTCATAATTCAGGCTTTCACCCACCCCCAGAGGCTGCTGATGGCCCCCTTGAATCGCTCAAGACCGGACAATCAGGTGGAATCGTGTTCTGCCTCGCAGACTCGGACGTGAAAAACGCCGCCAGGGTTTCCCAAGGCGGCGTCATTTTGTGAGTGGCGGGGTGATCAGCTCAGATCAAAACGATCCGCATTCATCACCTTGTTCCAGGCCGAGACGAAATCGCAGACAAACTTACCGCCCGCATCGTCCTGACCATAGACCTCGGCCAGCGCCCGCAGCTGCGAATTCGAGCCGAAGACCAGATCGACACGGGTGCCGGTCCACTTCACCTCTCCACTGCTGCGATCGCGACCTTCATAGACTCCGTCACCGGACGGTTTCCATTCAGTGCTCATATCCAGCAGGTTCACGAAGAAATCGGTGCTGAGCGTTCCGACCCGGTCCGTGAGCACACCATGAGACGTGCCGCCGAAGTTCGCACCCAACACGCGCATCCCTCCGACAAGCGCCGTCATTTCCGGCGCCGAAAGCGTCAGCAGTTGCGCCTTGTCCACCAGCAGGGCCTCGGCCGGGACCGAGTATTCCTTGCGCAGGTAATTGCGGAAACCGTCGGCAATGGGTTCCATCACCGCGAAAGACGCGACATCCGTCTGCTCTTGCGAGGCATCGGTGCGGCCCGGAGCGAAAGGCACATCCACCTCGTGACCCGCAGCTTTGGCAGCCTGTTCGATGGCCGCCGCGCCACCCAGGACGATGACATCAGCCAGCGACACCTTTTTGCCGCCGGACTGCGCGTCATTGAACGCTTTCTGAACGCCTTCCAGCGCCTCCAGCGCTTTGGACAGTTTCAGCGGTTCGTTGACATCCCAGTCTTGCTGCGGGGCAAGACGAACGCGCGCACCGTTGGCACCGCCACGCATGTCAGACCCGCGGAAGGTCGAGGCCGAAGCCCATGCGGTCGAAACGAGTTCAGAGACCGAAAGCCCGGTTGCGAGAATCTTGGATTTCAGATCCGCCGCATCTGCATCGTCAATCAGTTCATGATCCACGGCCGGAACGTTGTCCTGCCACAGCAACTCTTCGCTGGGCGCCTCGGCACCCAAATAGCGCGCCCGCGGACCCATGTCGCGGTGAGTCAGTTTGAACCAGGCGCGGGCGAAGGCATCGGCGAACTCTTCCGGGTTTTCGTGGAAGCGTTTCGAGATCGGGCCATAGATCGGGTCCATGCGCATCGCCATGTCGGCGGTGGTCATCATGGTTTTGACCTTCTTGGACGGATCATGCGCCGCCGGGGCCATGTCCTCGTCTTTCACGCCGACCGGTTCCCAGATCCACGCGCCCGAGGGGCTTTTGGTCAGGTTCCAGTCATAGCCGAACAGCAGGTCGAAATAGCCGTTATCCCATTTGATCGGGTTCGCGGTCCATGCGCCCTCGATCCCCGAGGTCGTGGTGTCGTCACCCTTGCCGCTGCCGAAATCGTTGATCCAGCCAAAGCCCATCGCCTCGATCGGGGCAGCTTCGGGTTCGGGGCCGACCAGAGCCGGATCGCCCGCACCGTGCGCTTTACCGAAGGTGTGACCACCGGCGACCAGAGCCACCGTTTCCTCGTCATTCATGGCCATCCGGCCAAACGTGTCGCGGATGTCGCGGCCCGATGCCAATACGTTCGGCTCACCATCAGGGCCTTCGGGGTTCACATAGATCAGGCCCATCTGCACGGCGGCCAGCGGGTTTTCCAGATCACGTTCGCCCGAATAGCGGCTGTGCGGGTTATCGGTCGGCGCCAGCCAATCCGTCTCGGCCCCCCAATAGATGTCTTCCTCAGGCGCCCAGATATCTTCGCGGCCACCCGAGAAGCCAAAGGTCTTGCCGCCCATGGATTCGATGGCGCAGTTGCCCGCCAGAATATACAGGTCGGCCCAGGAGATCTGGTTGCCGTATTTCTGCTTGATCGGCCAGAGCAGACGACGCGCCTTGTCCAGGTTGCCGTTATCCGGCCAGCTGTTCAGCGGCGCGAAACGCTGGTTACCGGTCGACGCACCGCCACGGCCATCCGCCGTCCGGTAGGTGCCCGCTGCGTGCCAGGCCATGCGGATGAACAGACCGCCATAGTGGCCATAATCCGCAGGCCACCAATCCTGCGAGTCGGTCATCAGCGCGTAAAGGTCATCCTTCAGCGCTTTCAGGTCGAGCGATTTGAACGCTTCCGCATAATCGAATGCTTCACCCATCGGGTTCGAGGCGGCCCCGTGCTGATGGAGGATCGAAAGGTTCAGTTGGTTCGGCCACCAATCCCGGTTGGTCCGGGCCTCGGCGCCATGCATTACCGGGCATTTGCCCGTGTTGGGGGTATCACTTCCGTCCATATCGATCTCCAGTCCTGGCTGTAAGTGTGCGTCGCGCGGTTAACTCTGGTACGAGAAACAGGGGTCATGAGTGTCTTTGCGGGCTTCCCCGGTCCGGGCATCGCGCAGCGTTTTGCCGGTCTGCCCTGCCTTCTTTCTGGAAAATTGCATTAACGACTCAATCTTTTCTGTCTTGGCGTAGATGTAGCAAATCTACGCCATGCAAATAAGTTTTGTTTTTTGATGATTTTAATAACTAAAACCTATCGCTTCCAAGAAAACAGCATCATCGCCGTACCACGTTAATAGTACCTGGGCCGACACGATCGCGAGCCTGAAGGAAACATGCGTTGAGGCAGGCGGCGGAAATCTCTACACCGCTATAGCATAAGGGAGAGAGATCGATGCCAGCACCGACAAATACCTTCAAGCAAGCTCTCAAGGATAGACGCCTGCAATTGGGCTGCTGGCTGGGTCTGGCCGACACATATGCTGCCGAGATCGCGGCAACCGCCCGTTTCGACTGGCTGTTGATCGATGGCGAACACGCGCCCAATGACCTGCGCTCGATCCTCGGGCAGTTGCAGATCATTCAGGCCTCGGATGCGCACGCAGCGGTCCGCCTGCCGATTGGTGAAACCTGGATGATCAAGCAGGTGCTGGATGCAGGCGCGCAAACGCTGCTGATCCCGATGGTCGAAAGCGCTGAACAGGCCCGCGAACTTGTCCGCGCCGTGACTTACCCGCCGAATGGCGCGCGCGGTGTGGGCGCGGGGCTTGCGCGGGTCTCGAAATTCTCGGCCATTCCTGATTATCTGCAGACTGCGGATGACCAGATTTGCCTGCTGGTACAGGTCGAAAACCGAGCAGGGCTTGCGGCGCTGGACGATATTCTGGCGGTCGAAGGTGTGGACGGGGTTTTCATCGGACCTGCGGATCTGGCCGCCGATCTGGGCCATATCGGCAATGCCGATCACCCCGATGTGGACGCCGCAATCGTGGATGCGCTGGACCGGATTGTGAAAGCTGGCAAAGCGGCCGGCATCCTGACCCTTGATCCGAATATGCAGAAACGCTGCGCTGAGCTGGGCGTGACCTTCCTGGCTACGGCGATTGATGTGATTCTGTTTGCCAATGCGATGCGGTCCGAGGCAGACGATGCTCGCAAACGCCTGCTTGGGGACTAATGTCCGCTTACTTTCTTATACAGCGCTGATTTATACCCGAACGGAATGCCCAGAACACCCACCAGCCAACCGGCGGTGCGGGCGATCTGGATCAGTCGTCGGTCCGGCTGAAACGGGAACAGCAGCATCAGCACCAACAGCGTCACCAACCGGAACGGAGCACTGAGAAACCCGATCACGGCGCGCACTGGTTTCTGATCCAATTTACGCCGCATATGGGTGTTGGCCTGATCCCGCCCGCGCGCGGCCTGATACCAGAATGACAGCCTTGCTGGTGGAATGGTTTCGTACACAAACGCGTCCGCGACCCAGCCCACCGGCAATCCGGCCGCCACTGTTTCAGCATAAAACTTGGCATCCGTACCGCCGGTCATGCGCATGGCCTCGTCGAACCACAGACAGGTTTCGCTGAACAGTCGCGTTTCGCCCAACCAGTTGTTGGTAACGATGGTCACCCCGCCCGTGTCATTTAGGCTGGCCTTCCTGGCTGCGGCGCGTTCCTTGTCGAGATAGCGATTGCTGATATTGCGCAGCATCAACCGTTGCAGCGCGGTTTCTTCACCTGACGGCCCCGCCGCCCGAAGCGGAGCGCCCAGCAAAACCGCCGCGCTTGTCCGGTACCCGGCGACCAGACGCTCCAGCCAATCGGGGGCCACGACCTCGTCATCATCCACAAAGCAGAGCAGATCGGACCCCTGCGCCAGCGCTTCGCGCGCAGCGCGGTTGCGCCCAAACGGGATTCCGGGTTCGGTTTCCAGCATATAATCCAGCGCAGCGCCGTTGGGCAGGAACTCACCCACCGCACGTACCGTGGATTCACTATTGGGCGCGGCGTCATTCTCGACCACCAGGCAGCGGACGGAACAATCCGGCGGCAGAACCATTTTTCCCCAGCTTTGGATCAGCGCCGCCAACATCTCGGGACGCTGACGGGTCAGCGTCGACACGGTGATCTTGAGGTGGGCAGAGCGGTCATCCATCGGACCCCCTTACAACCCGCAGCGCTTTGTTGACAAGGTTCAGCGCCCGGTCGCAACCGTATTGTGCTGCTACTGCTGCATCAAAGCCTCCAACCCGACGCGGTAGTTGGGATAGAGCAGCGAGACGCCCAGTTCGGATTTGATCCGATCATTCCGGACACGCTTGTTTTCATTATAGAAACTGCGTGCCATCGGGGTCAGATCAGCCTCATCGAACGACACGGCGGGCGGCATCGGCAGACCCTGTAACTCAGCGGCATAGCCAATGACGTCCTGCGGTGGGACCGGCTCATCATCGCAGACGTTATAAATCGCCCCCGGATTGGGCCGCGCCATCGAAGCGATCAGAACCTGCGCGATGTCATCCACGTGGATACGCGAAAACACCTGCCCAGGCTTGATGATACGCCGCAGGCCACCGCGTTTGAGCTTTGAAAACGGCCCCCGCCCCGGCCCGTAGATCCCCGCCAGCCGGAATATGTGCAGCGGCAGGCCGGGAATCTGGGCCCACTGGTTCTCGGCCAGCATGCGCCAGCGGCCGCGTTCCGCCGTGGGGGTGGCGGGTGTGGTTTCGTCCACCCAACCACCCTGATGATCGCCATAGACCGCCGTTGTCGACAAATACCCGACCCATTGAAACTGTCCGGCGCGGGCCGCGATTTCATCGCCAAGCTGCGCCAGCACCGGGTCTCCGCCGGCGTTGGGCGCGGTAGAGATCAGCAGATGGGTTACGCCGTCCAGATCGGGCGTCTCTCCGGGCCAGACACGTGGTTCTGCGCCAGAGGCACGGATCGTCCCAAGCTGGCTGTCATCTCGCGTGGTCCCGATGATGCGCCAGGCTTTCGGGTCCAGCTGTTTCGACATGGCGCGGGCCGAATAGCCGTGACCGAAGGAGAATAAACATTGTGTCATGCCCCTTTGATGGTCCGCCCGCCGCAGGGATGCAAGCGCCGGATGGACGCACTTGATTCGAATCCTGAGATGCGCATTCATTGATGTATGAGTGACAAAACCCCAAACCTGCGCGCCGCTTACGCATTGAAATCACCCGAGGACAACAAGCGCCTCTATGCGGAATGGGCAGGGGATTACGATGACGGGTTTGCCGCGCTGGAAGATTACCAGTTGTACATCCACACGGCCCGCGCCTTTGTCGGCGCCGGAGGGCAAGGCCCGGTTCTGGACGTCGGAGCGGGTACCGGGCTGTGCGGCGGCATTCTGGCCGGGTTGGGCGTTGGGCCGATCGATGCCACCGATATCAGCGGCGAAATGCTGGATCAGGCGATGCGCAAGGATATCTATCGCGATGCGATCGAAGCCGACCTGAACGATGGCCTTCCGGTCCCGCGCGAAAGCTACGCGGGCGTCGTCTCCTCGGGCACCTTCACCCACGGCCATCTGGGCCCCGAGGTGCTGCCCGCCTTGCTGCGCGTCGCCCGCCCCGGAGCGCAATTTGCCCTGTCGATCAACGCCAAGCACTTTGAAACGATGGGGTTTGCCGAGGCTTTCCGACATCTTGAAGAGGATCGGATCATCAACCTGTCTCTGCCCGAGGTTCGAATCTACGGCGAGCTGGCCGCGGGCCCGAACCAGAACGATACAGCCTTCATCGCCCTGTTCGAACGCCGCTAGCATCCCGCCATCGCAGAATTATCCGAACATCCGCTTCTTCCGCGCGCGGGTCTCCGCGGTCGCCTCGGGCGAGCCATCATGGAAAGTACCGAACCAGCGGTCCCACGGCATTTCCTGATTGCCATAGTTGCATTCGTAATACCGGTGATGAAGCTGGTGATAGAAAGTGCCCAGCGCCAACCGCTTTTTGTCCTTGATCAGCAGGTCTTCGTACCCTGTATGGGTCATCGCCGCACCCGGACCCTGAAACACGATGTGAAAATACAGGTGGATCGGATGCGAAGGCACGATCCAATGAATGCACAGGGTGGTCAGGTAGAAGAAATGCTCGACCGGGTGCATCGAGAATCCGGACCAGGGGCCAATATTCACGTTCCGGTGGTGCAGGCTGTGAACCTTCTTGTACAGAAATGGCTGATGCAGCAGCCGATGCACCCAATAGAAGTGAAAGGCCGACCACATCGGGATCAGGACGAGCCACAAGAGAAACCAAACCGGGTTCTCGGCAAAGGTAATGACCGGAGCGTAGCCGTTGGCCATCAGCCACATGGTGACCGCCTGAAACCCCGTCAGTTGCAATACGCCTGAACCCAGCGACCAGAACATATTGTCCAGCACCTGATCGCTGAAATCCCAAAGCTTGTTGTTCTTGCCCTGATCGCGCCGCTCGAACTTCAGCTTCTTTCCCTGCGCCTTGCGCATGTAGAAATACCAGTGCAACCCGCCGGTCACCGCAAAGATCATGACAAAGTTCACCAGCCAGATCCGGAAGATCCACCCAAAGGCAAAGCTCTGGGCTTCTGCCAGCGGCGGGTAAAAGACGGCCCAAAGCAGTACGGCGAGACCCAGCATCAGCACTCGTTCACTGAGCGTCAACCAGTTGCGGGCCAGCCACCCCGCCAGATAGGCCGGGCGCGGCGGCCACTGGAATATGGACGGGTTATGCAGGGGCAACTCCGGGTGGTAATTCCACTCGCGGCTCATGTCTTGCATCTGAGGATTATCGGTCACGTCAGAATTTCCTATGCATCAGCGGGCCGAGCGGAGAGACCTCCGCTCAGGGATGAACGACTAACGGTTCAGCCTTTGATCAGGTGGCGTAGTCCGAGCCTTCGGCATCCAGAACGGATTTGATCTCGCGCAGGTGCGCCTCGGCCTGTCCGGGATAGTCATCCAGCTCCTGCGCCGTCTTCTCGGCGATCTCATCGGACAGCGCGCGCAGTGGCTGCCCTGTTTGAAGCGCGCGAATGTATGTTTCTGCCGCCCGTTCAAAATAATAGAGCCTGTTAAAGGCATCTGCGGGGCTGTCGCCGATCACCAGAACCCCGTGATTGCCCATGATCATCACCTTTTTCTTCGGGTCAGACAGCATCGAGGCGCAGCGTTCACCTTCGCTTTCAAACGCCAGCCCTCCGAACTCTTCATCGATGACATATCGGTTGTAGAACGTGGCGGTGTTCTGATCGATCGGCGGCAGGGTGCTGTCCGCCAGCGACGCCAGCACCGTGGCAAAGATCGAATGAACATGCATGACGCAGCGCGCATGAGGACAATGACGATGGATCGAGCCATGCAACCCCCAGGCCGTTGGGTCCGGCGCGCCCGGCTGATCCATCACCCCGGCGTCATTGGCATCCAGCACCAGCAGGTTCGACGCCTTTACACGCGAGAAATGCATCTGGTTGGCATTCATCAGGAACTGCGTGCCTTCGGGATTCACAGCAAGGCTGAAATGATTGGCCACACCCTCATGCATGTTCAGCCGCTCGGTCCAGCGAAAGGCGGCAGCCATGTCGACGCGTTCAGGCCAGTGATCCATATTGGGGCGCAGGTTGGTGACGCTCATGTCGGGCTCCTTAAAGGCAAGAGGTTCGGAAAATCGTGCCTGCTCCGCGACGGTTTGACCAACGAAAAAAACGCGCCTATTGCATTAGCCAAACTAATGGCAAGGTTATGCAGATGCAGAAACAGCTTCCTCCGTTGGGTTGGCTGCGCACGTTCGAGGCCGCAGCCAGACACCTTTCCTTTACCGGTGCCGCGCGCGATCTGAACATGACCCAGAGCGCGGTCAGCCAGCAGATCAAATCGCTGGAAGGGTATCTGGGGCAGCCCTTGTTCCGGCGCCGTCCCCGCGCGCTGGAACTGACCGAGGCAGGCATCACCTATCTGCCGGTCGTGCGCGAAGCGTTTCGAACGCTTGTGCGTGGTACTCAGGCGGTGACGGGCGCGCAGCAAAATACCGTGCAGGTGCAAAGCAACATCAGCTTTGCGGTCAATTGGCTGTCACCCCGCCTGCCCCGATTTCGCGCGCAGCATCCCGAGGTGCATCTGAGCATCTTCACCGAGCTCTGGGAGCCACGCGAAATGGCCCAGGGAGCGGCGGTTGAAATCCGCTATTCCCTGCGCCCTGCTGATACGGTGCGGACCGAGTTGTTGCGGACGGATCATTACTATCCGGTCTGCGCGCCGGATTTTCCGGTATCGATGGACGATCTGCAGCAACTGCCTTTGTTCGATTGCTCGAATTTGCTGTCGAACTGGGCAAACTGGGCCGAAGAACAGGGTCTAAACTGGGGGAAACCGCAGATTACCTATGCGACAACCTATCTGGTCAGCATGTCCATCGCCATGGCGGGCGGAGGGCTGTGTCTGGCCCACGACACCATCGCGCAACATCTGATCGAACAAGGCAGGCTGATCGCCCCGTTCTCTCACCGCGCCGAAATGCCCGAGGCGTATTACCTGTTGCTATCACCTCAGGCCGAAGAAAACCCCGGCGCCATCGCCTTTGCCGAGTGGCTGCGAGCCGAGATTGCAGCAGATGTTCAGGCATGAGGCAGCGTGCTCCCGCCCATCGTCGAGGCCCCTGCGGGGCATCTCCGCTGGTTGGGCGTGGCAGCGCTGACGCGCTGCAATCAATCCTGAAATTCGGTTTGTGATGATTTTATGATACCCGGCTGGCAGGGGTTGCACCTTCCGCCGCATTCGGGAAAGTTGGGCCATGGAACATAAGACTTTCCCAAGCTGGCCCGATACCGCCCCCCGTCTCATCGCCGTTGCTGCAGGCCGCGAGGCCGCCGATATGGTCATCCGTGGCGGGACCTGGGTGAATGTGCATACGCGTGAATTGCTGCCGGATCATGATGTTGCGATTGCCGCCGGGCGTGTGGCCTATGTCGGGCCTGACGCCGCGCATTGCACCGGCCCCGATACACAGGTCATCGAGGCGAAGGGCCGCTTTATGATCCCCGGCCTGTGCGACGGACACATGCATATTGAATCCGGCATGCTGACCCCTGCCGAATTCGCCCGCGCCGTGACCCCGCATGGTACGACCTCGATGTTCACAGATCCGCACGAGATTGCCAATGTGCTGGGGCTGGACGGTGTGCGGATGATGCATGACGAGGCGCTGATGCAGCCGGTGAATATCTTCACGCAGATGCCCTCGTGCGCGCCATCGGCGCCGGGGCTTGAAACGACGGGCTATAAGATCACCCCTGAAGATGTGGCCGAGGCGATGAGCTGGCCCGGCATCGTCGGACTGGGGGAGATGATGAATTTCCCCGGTGTGATCCATGGCGATCCGAAGATGCTGGCGGAAATCGCGGCAACCCAACGGGCGGGCAAAACCGTGGGCGGACACTATGCCTCGCCTGATTTAGGGTCTGACTTCGCTGCTTATGTGGCAGGTGGTCCTGCGGATGATCATGAGGGCACCTGCGAAGCCGACGCCATTGCACGGGTCAGGCAGGGCATGCGGTCGATGATGCGGCTGGGTTCAGCCTGGTATGACGTGGAAAGCCAGATCACCGCAGTGACCGAGAAGGGACTCGATCCGCGCGGCTTTATCCTGTGTACGGATGATTGCCATTCCGGCACGCTGGTGAATGACGGCCACATGAACCGGGTCGTGCGCCACGCCATCGCGTGCGGTTGCGATCCCCTGATCGCGCTGCAGATGGCCACGATCAACACCGCCACCCATTTCGGGCTTGAACGTGAGATCGGCTCAATCACGCCCGGGCGGCGTGCGGATGTGATCCTAAGCTCTGATCTGTCTGAATTGCCCATCGAGGTGGTGATTGCGCGCGGTCAGGTCGTGGCCGAGAACGGCGTGATCACCGTAGATTGCCCGCACCTGGATTGGCCCGACTCAGCCCGCAACACCGTGCATCTTGGCCACCAACTGACTGAAACGGATTTTGAGATCAACGCCCCCGCCGGGGCCAACCGGGTCCAGGCCAACGTCATCGGCGTGGTGGAAAATCAGGCCCCGACCAAGGCCCTGAAGGCCGAGTTGCCAATCATCGGCGGTCTGGTCGAAGGGGAAGGCGACGTATGCCAGATTGCGCTGGTCGAGCGGCACCGGGCAACGGGCGGGGTAACGAATGCCTTTGTTTCGGGCTTTGGATATGAGGGCAGGATGGCCATGGCCTCGACCGTGGCGCATGACAGCCACCACATGATCGTTGTCGGCACCGATCGCGAACAAATGGCCTTGGCCGCCAATCGTTTGGCCGAGGTGGGTGGTGGCATTACTATATTCCGCGACGGTGAAGGACTGGCTTTGGTGGAACTGCCCATTGCCGGCCTGATGTCCGACAGCCCTGCCACCGAGGTTGCCGCCAAGGCGGAACAGATGGTTGCGGCGATGCAGGCCTGCGGCTGTCAGTTGAACAACGCCTATATGCAGCACTCTCTTCTGGCCCTCGTGGTGATCCCTGAATTGCGGATCTCGGACCTTGGGTTGGTGGATGTGCGCACATTTGAAAAGATTGACCTTCTGGAACCCCTTGCATGACAATCATAAGAACACCCGACGTTCCGACACCTGAAAAATTCACCGATCCGGTCGCAGCCGTCGCCCGCCTTGAACAGCTCTATGATCTGGCGACCAGGTTCCTGTGCGACAGCTTTGCCAAGGCCATGGAGGGCGACGCCCCGGCCGAGCGATTCAGAGCCTATTACCCGGAAATTCGCATCAAAACGGCGTCCTATGCGCAGGTCGACAGCCGTCTGAGTTTTGGACATGTGTCCGAGCCCGGAACTCATGTCACCACCGTCACGCGTCCCGATCTGTTCCGGTCTTATCTGACCCAGCAAATCGCGCTGTTGATCAAGAACCACGATCAGCCGGTGACGATCGGGGCCTCGGATACGCCGATCCCGGTGCATTTTGCAGTGGCCAACAACCCCGATCTTATCGTGCCGCATCAGGGGGCTGCCGGGTTCACCCTGCGCGATGTGTTCGACGTGCCGGATCTGACCACCACCAATGACGACATCGTCAATGGCGTATACGATACCGAGGACGAGATTGGCCCGCTGGCCCTGTTCACAGCGCAACGGGTGGATTATTCGCTGGCGCGACTGTCGCATTATACGGCGACCGATCCGAACCACTTCCAGAACCACGTGCTGTTCACCAACTACCAGTTCTATGTCTCGGAATTTGAAAACTACGCCCGGGCGCAATTGGCAGATCCCGAGAGCGGCTATACCAGCTTTGTCTCGACTGGGAATGCCGAGATCACCGACCCGGATGGCGTCCTTGAACAGCCGCTGAAACTGCCGCAGATGCCGACCTATCACCTGAAACGCGCGGATGGGTCGGGGATCACGCTGGTCAATATCGGTGTGGGGCCGTCGAATGCCAAAACCGCGACAGACCATATCGCGGTGCTGCGCCCCCATGCCTGGCTGATGGTGGGTCACTGCGCGGGTTTGCGGAACACGCAGGCGTTGGGCGATTTCGTCCTTGCCCATGCCTATCTGCGCGAAGACAAAGTGCTGGACGACGATCTGCCGGTCTGGGTGCCGATCCCGCCACTGGCCGAGATTCAGGTGGCGCTGGAACAGGCCGTGGCCGAGGTCACCGAACTTGCGGGTTATGAGTTGAAACGGATCATGCGCACCGGCACCGTCGCGTCGGTCGACAACCGCAACTGGGAATTGCGCGACCAGTCCGGCCCGGTACAACGCCTCAGCCAGTCGCGCGCGATTGCACTGGATATGGAAAGTGCAACGATTGCAGCCAACGGCTATCGGTTCCGGGTCCCTTACGGCACGTTGCTATGTGTTTCGGACAAGCCACTGCACGGCGAATTGAAGCTTCCCGGCATGGCATCGGCGTTCTATACAACACAGGTCAGCCGCCATCTGGCGATCGGAATACGGGCGATGGAGCATCTGCGCGGTATGCCGCTGGAACGCCTGCACAGCCGGAAATTGCGTTCCTTCGACGAAACGGCCTTTCTCTGAAGCAAAAAAGCAACGTTTTCCCCCTATTTTTAGGGTTTTCAACGCTACTATTCGTTGTGTTCGCCCACAATATCCCGTTACAGTTACGCGGTGAGGCCCTATCTATCGGGCACGTTAAGGAGACCAAGAAATGGCAAAGCCTATGACAAAGACTCAGTTGGTGGCTGCTCTCGCTGAGGAAATGGGAACTGACAAGAAATCCGCGAATTCCGCACTGGAGGCCATGACCGGCCTGATCACCCGCGAAGTTTCCGCCGGTGGCGCCGTCACCCTGCCCGGTGTTGGCAAAATCTACTGCCGCGAGCGCCCCGAGCGCATGGTGCGCAACCCCGCCACCGGCGAGCAGTTCAAGAAAGAAGCCGACAAGGTGGTCAAGATGACCATTGCGAAAGCTCTGAAAGACAGCGTCAACGGCTAATCGCCGAAGACTGATCACAAGATCGAGGGGGTCGCCATCGGGCGGCCCCTTTTCCTTGCGGTTGGGGCCAAAACCGGTGACAGTCGCCCGGATATAAACAGGAGGCCGATTTGGATCTGCGCGCCATCGCCAAGGGGCTTGTTTTTGCCCTGATCTGGTCTTCGGCCTTCACCTCTGCCCGCATCATTGTGGCCGACGCCTCGCCCCTGTTTTCGCTGGCGCTGCGATTCCTGATTTCGGGGCTTCTGGGCGTGGCGATTGCACGCGTCATGGGGCAAACCTGGAACCTGACACGACCGCAGTGGCGCGCAACGATCCTGTTCGGGATTTGCCAAAATGCCCTGTATTTGGGTCTGAATTTCTATGCCATGCAAACGGTCGAAGCTTCGGTGGCCGCGATCATCGCCTCGACCATGCCGCTGCTGGTCGCGCTGGCCGGGTGGCTGCTGCTGAGCGAGCGGTTGCGCCCCTTGGGCATCCTCGGGTTGCTGGCGGGGTTTGTCGGCGTCGCCTTGATCATGAGCAGCCGGATCAGCGCTGGTGTTGATCTGTTTGGCGTCCTGCTCTGCGGAATCGGCGCGCTGGCGCTGACCTTTGCGACACTGGCGGTGCGCGGGGCTACGTCGGGCGGGAATTTCATGATGGTGGTCGGCCTGCAAATGCTGGTGGGCTCAGCGGTCCTCTTCCTTGCGGCACCTGTGTTCGAGACGATTTATATCCGTCCCACCCTGCCCTTCGCGCTGGCATTTACCTATACGACCCTGTTCCCCGGTCTGCTGGCTACGTTGATCTGGTTCTTGTTGCTGGACCGCATCGGACCTATTCGGGCCGCAACCTTCCACTTTCTCAACCCCGTTTTTGGCGTCACCATTGCCGCCCTCTTGCTGGGCGAAAAGCTAGGCCCGCTGGATGCGATCGGAGTTCTGATCACCACTTTGGGCATTCTGGCTGTGCAGCTGTCACGCCAACCTGCTGTCAAACCGGCCTGAGCGCGCACGTCTGCGCGAGCCGGCGTAACAAGCCTTTGCTTTCGCCGAAAGAACCCCATTTACTAGGCCGAACCATAAGAATCGGAGGAGCCATGTCCCGCTATACCAAGGACCCCGACGCCATCGCCGCCCTGTCGCCGGAAGAGTTCCACGTAACCCAGCGCAGCGGCACAGAACGTCCGGGCACCGGAAAGCTGCTGAACAACAAGGAACCGGGCATCTACGTGGATATCGTCTCGGGTGAGCCGCTGTTTGCCTCGACGCATAAGTACGAATCAGGCTGCGGCTGGCCCAGTTTCACCAAACCCATCATCCATGAACATGTGGAAGAATTCCGCGACACCACCCATGGCATGATCCGGACCGAGGTACGCTCGAAACACGGGGACAGCCATCTGGGCCACGTGTTCCCCGATGGCCCGCGCGAACATGGTGGGCTACGGTATTGCATCAATTCCGCCTCGCTGCGGTTCATCCATCGCGACGAGATGGAGGCCGAAGGCTATGGCGAATATCTGATCCATTTGGAGGAAATCCGATGACCGATGAACGCGCCGTTCTGGCCGGGGGCTGCTTTTGGGGTATGCAGGACCTGATCCGCAAGCTGCCGGGCGTCTCACGCACCCGCGTCGGCTATACCGGCGGTGACGTGCCCAATGCGACCTATCGCAACCATGGTACACATGCCGAGGGGATCGAGATCTGGTTTGACCCGTCCCGGATCACCTATCGCGATCTGCTGGAGTTCTTCTTCCAGATCCACGACCCCACCACCCCAAACCGCCAGGGCAATGACCGCGGCATGAGCTATCGCTCGGCCATCTACTACGTGGACGATGTCCAGAGACAGGTTGCCGAAGACACCATTGCCGATGTGACCGCCAGCGGCATCTGGCCGGGCAAGGTCGTAACCGAGGTCGAACCGGTCGGTGATTTCTGGGAAGCCGAGCCTGAGCATCAGGACTATCTGGAACGCATCCCGAACGGCTATACCTGCCACTTCCCACGCCCGGACTGGGTGCTGCCCAAGCGTTCCAGCGCGGCTGAATAGATGCAGCGGTAGCCCTGCAAGGGGCTACCCGACCGCGACCCGGGGTCTGCCGCTGGCCTCAACAGTGATCAGCGCTTCGACAAACACCTCTTGCGCCTCGACCTTGGCGGTGCGCAGGTCGCGGTCCACAGTCACGCGAATATCTTCGGCGCCCGCTTCACGCACGGCGCCTTCAGCCTCGGCGCGCAACACCTCTTCCAGCAATTGCAGGGCAGAGTTTGAATCCGAGAAATCCTGCGGCCCTTCTTCCAGATGCACCCGAAATCGCCCTTCGGCCGGAGAGGTAACGGAACCGGTCCGCCGCAGGGTCAAACGTCCGACAACCGCACCGATGGCATTGGCGACGCCGGCATGTTCCGGCAGAATCATGTTGCAATGCAGCCGCTTTCCCACCGCCGGGTAATAGCTGGGCGCCGAGGCCCCAAGACCCACCACATCCACATTCAGCGCCGCATCCATCGCCACCAGTCCACGATGTTTTGCCAACCCGCGCTGGGTCAGAACATGCCGCGCAAGTTCTTTGGCAGGCAGGCCAAACCCGTCGCTTTCCTCGGCAAAAGCAGTCTCTAACAAGGTCAAAGCGGTCTGATCCGTCAACTGGTCGACAATGACTTGAGCTAACGCTTCGGGCGACTGCGCCAACCGATCCCCCGATCCGACCCGCTTGCGCGCAACCAGTTCCAAAGCCTTATGCGCAGCCGAGCTGTCCCAGTCTTCAAGCCGCCCCAGCACATGGCTGGCATCCGAGGGTGTCACACCCGACACCTGCACGATCCCGCGATCTACCAGACGGTTCAGCGCTCCATGTTCCATCCGAGTCTGCAGCAACCGGTCAAGGGGCAACACGCGGTCCCCCAACCTGTCCAGCAATACGGATTCGCGCGGCCCGACCCCGTCGGCAGGGATACCCGGCACGCGGCGGGCAAATCGTGTATCATGTTCTCCGACCGTTGTGGCGCGCAACTGCTCATCCAGCGCGGCATGCACCGCATCCGGGGCCTCGGCCGCAATCAGCGACACAGGCAACACCCGGCGCGGTCCGAGAAAGACACCGCCGCCCAAACCTTCGGTCACCACATGCACCTGACTGTCACCACCCAGTCCATGTGTGCGCATCGCCACTGCCTCAACCATGGTTCGGAAGCCGCCAACCTGCGCGCCAGCCGGGTCAATCGCAGGTTTCCCATCCCGAATCAGCGCCACATCGGTGGTCGTACCCCCAATATCGGAGACCAGCGCATTCTCGGTCTCGGTCAACCAGCGCGCGCCGACGATCGAGGCTGCGGGGCCACTCAGAATCGTTTCGATAGGTCGCTCCCGCGCCTGTTCGGCGCTCATCAGCGCGCCGTCGCCGCGCACCACCATCATCGGTGCGGTAATACCCTGCGCGTGCAACTGATCCTGTGCCCGCCCAATCAGCCGGTCGATCATCCCAATCAATCGCGCATTCAACACAGCCGTAACCGCCCGCTTCGGCCCGTTCAGCTTGGCCGACAGGTGATGCGAGCAGGTCACCGGAACACCCGTCCGCTCAGCAATCACACGGGCCACTTCTAATTCATGCGCCGGGTTCCTGGTGGCAAACTGCGCGGCGACCGCATAACCGGAAATACTTTTATGAGAGTCTAAAAAGGCCTCCAACGCCGGAATATCCAACTCTGCCACCTGACCGCCTGCATGATTGTGCCCGCCAGCCAGCACCAAGGCCGGATCACCTTTCAAAGCGTCCTTCAGCCCATGCTTTTCCAGATCACTTTCCCGAAACCCGACATAAATCAGCCCCACGCGTCCGCCCTGTCCCTCGACAAGAGCGTTAGTGGCCAGAGTGGTCGACAAGGACGCCATGCCGATCTGATCCGGCGAAACCTCAGCCGTTTCCAGCACCGCAGAAACTGCCCGACCAACCCCAATCGCCAGATCCGCCCGCGTGGTCAGAGATTTGGCCGAGGCGATCACCTCGCGTTCATCCCGGATCAGCACCGCATCAGTATAGGTTCCACCCGTATCTACCCCCAAAGCCAACGCCATCGGGTCCTCCATCTGTTCGCCAGAACCGGGTGTAGCGTTTTCCTGCGGCGCGTCCAGCCCGTTTACGACAACCTGAACACGGCCCATCGCGCCGCATCGGCAACAGCCGGATCAGGATCATCGGTCAGCCCCTGCGCAACCGGCCGCAAATCGGGCAGCGCGGAGTTCCCGATCGCGTAAAGCAAGTTCCGCACAAACCGATCCCGTCCGATCCGTTTGATTGGCGACCCCGAGAACATCGCCCGGAAAGCGGTATCATCCAGCTGTGCCAGCTCTGCCAGCCGCGGCGCTTTCAACTCTTCCCGCGCCGCATAGCGAAGATCGCTGGCCGCAACCGCAAACTTGTTCCAGGGGCAGGCGGCAAGGCAGTCATCGCAGCCATAGATCCGATTGCCCATCAGCGCCCGCAATTCTTCATCCACCGGACCTTTGTGTTCGATGGTCAGATAGGAAATGCAACGCCGCGCATCCAACTGATAGGGCGCTGGGAATGCATCGGTCGGACAGGCGGTCAAACACGCTTTGCACGATCCGCAATGGTCGATCCCGGCCCTGTCATCGGGCAGCTCCAATGTCGTGAAAACAGACCCTAAAAAGGCCCAATTTCCCCAATCCTGACTCACCAGATTGGTATGCTTGCCCTGCCATCCCAAACCGGCGGCCTGCCCCAAAGCCTTCTCTGGCACCGGCGCGGTGTCGACGAATACCTTCACCTCACCTCCGGCCTCGGCAATCAGCCACCGGGCCAGACGCTTCAGGCGCTTCTTAACCAGATCATGATAATCCTTGTTCTGCGCATAGACCGAAATCGCACCCAGCTCAGGATGCGCCAACACCTCTGTCGGATCATGTTCGGGCGCATAGCTCTCGGCAAGCATGATCACCGACCGCGCCTCTGGCCACAGCACAGATGGATCGCCGCGCCAATGGCTCCGCTCGGCCATCCACCCCATTTGGCCGTGATACCCGGCCTCCAGAAACGCATCCAAACGCTCAGGCACCTGAGGCACATCCCACGGACGACACACCCGGCAGGCCACAAACCCTTCGGACAGAGCTTGCGCCACCAACCGTTCTTTCAGTTCTGATCCGCTCTTCATCTGGCTCAATATATCCTCGGGGGGAATCGCGCCCATGGCGCGATGGGGGGCAGACAGCCCCCCTTTTGGCACTACCCTATCAGAAATCCAGATCGGCGTAATGCGGCGGCGGCCGGAACCCCGGAACCTGATCCGCCAGAATCGACCGAAACGCCGGTCGGGATTTGATCTTGGCGTACCAGTCCTTCACCGCCGCACTGCGATTCCAATCCACGTCCGAGATATAATCCAGCGCCGACAGATGCGCCGCAGCGGCAAAATCGGCCAATGTCATCTGATCCCCGGCCAGCCAGCGGCGATGGTCCAACAGCCAGGCCATGTAATCCAGATGATATTTGATCGCCTTTGCGCCGGCCTTGACGTTCTTGCTGTCCGGATAGCCCTGCCCGGTCACCTTCTTGTTGACCCGCTCATACAGCAGCTTCGAGGTCACCTCGTGATGAAATTTGTCATCAAACCACCCCACCAGACGCCGGACTTCATACCGCGCTTCGGGCTTTTTGGGCATAAGGGGCGGCTCGGGCCGTGTCTCTTCGATGTATTCGCAGATCGCCGCACTCTCGGCCATGATCTGACCATCCAGCCGCAGCACCGGAACCTTGCCAGCCGGGTTGCGGCGCAGAAAATCCGGGTCCTGTTCCCAGTATCGTTCTTCAACCAGCTCCACCTCGATCTTCTTCTCGGCCAGAGACAGGCGAACTTTGCGGCAATAGGGTGAGAGGGGAACGTGAAACAGACGCGCCATGGACTTCCATTCGAACCAGTAGAATACCCCCTCAGCTTTAGCCGCTGACGGGGCGGGGTTTCAATCCTCGAAACAATCGGCGCGTCCATCTGCGCGGATGGTGGCCGCCCCGTCCATGATCGAGGCCGCGCGCCTGCGTGTTCGTACCGACGGATCTGTGACCGACCGGTTGCGCGGGGATGGCAGTATCGCCGCCAGACGCGCCGCCTGAACGGGCGACATCTTCGCGGCACTCACGCCATAGAATTTCTGCGCCGCCGCCTCGACCCCAAAGACGCCCTGTCCGGTTTCAGCGACATTCAGATAGACCTCAAGAATGCGCTGCTTGCTCCAGACCAGCTCAACCACAGGGGTCATCGACGTCTCCAATGCCTTGCGCACCCAGCTGCGCCCTTGCCACAGGAACACGTTCTTAACCACCTGCTGCGTGATGGTTGAGGCACCGCGATTGCCGCCATCCTCCAGCGCATCCCGGATCGCTTCGACGTCAAAGCCCCAGTGCAGGCAGTAATTGGCGTCCTCGGCGGCCACAACCGACCTTGCCATGACGGGCGCAATCTCTTCGATCGGGACCCATTCACGCTCGACCTTGCCCAGCCGCCGCCATTCTGACCAGATTGTGTGCGTGATCGGAGGGTTCACGACCGAGTAGAGCACCACCAAAGCCGCGAAAACCGCAAACACCGCCAGAACAGCACGCAGCGCCCAGCGCCGAAGCCATGCGATTGCGCCAGTTATTCTGTTGCTCTTGGATGCCTGTTTTTTCTTCCCGCCTGTCTTGCGGCCTGCTTTTTTTGCCATGCCCTGCTATACGCCGCGACCGGCGTATTTGAAACGGATTATTTCGCCATCAGCCGACCATCGCGCGGCCGAATCACCGGACGTGCCGTTTTGGCTGCAACGGCCCCGCGGGCCTTCAACTCGGGGAACAGTGAAAGTACCTCAGCCTGCGTTTCACGTTCCGACCGCGAAACCGCGTGGGCGGGATAGTAGCTTTCGCTTTTGGCACCGTTCGCAATAACGATCTCATGCCATCGGAACAGCAAGTGGATATACTCGACTTCTCCGCCTTCAACCCGCGTCACAGTGGTCCCGTTCACCAGACAATGCGCTGCGATCAGCACTTCGGCGTGCCCATACAGATACGATGCGCGCCAATCATCGATCAGCATCCGGTGCTGAGGCGACACCAGCAACGGTCGCGTCAGGCCGAACATCCCGGCCTCGAACCGGATCGGCGCAAGTTTTCCGATTGCGGCCACTGTTTTGCGACCAATCCAAAGTAAGGGCTTGGCGCCGCTGTCAGCGGTTGTCACCAGGTCCCCAGGCTTGAGGTCTTCGATCAGACGCGGGCCTTCCGGGGTGTCGATCAGGGTTCCTGGGGTAAAACAAGGCGGCCCCAGTGTACCAACGTCCAGCGGTCCCTGCGTGTTCACGAAAGTTGTTGAGACAAGCGTTCCAGGTTGAAGGACCTGGCCATCGGTCGGCGTAAACACCCGGGTTCCATCTGCAAGATAAAACGTCGTTCCGGTATAGGTAACATTCCCAACACCAGCCACGTTGATGGTCACCGTATCACCTGGCCAGGACGCCGTCACATCCTGACCGTTTACTGTATCCCCGCTTGGCGCGTCGATCTCATCGTCGTCGTCAAAATCAACAAAGTCGAAACTGTCGACGGTTATCGCGGTTCCGACAGGTGGCGGGTTTGCCGGGTCGAAGGAATAAAACTGATCTGTATAGGTCGTTGGCATCCAACAACTCCACTTCACTCATATCTACAGGCCCGCAGCTTGGCTGCAATTCCCGAACAATCTGTGACCAAAGCTAGACGTTTTCTGCAATTTCGGGCAAGATTCTGGCGCGTTCTGAGCGCGCAAAAGAAAACCCTGCGTGTCATTTCAAACACGCAGGGTCAGGATTTTGTCTGTATCAGGGTTTATTCAGCAGGCATTGCCGCCATTTCCGAAGTCAGAGGATGGCTGAGCTTGTTCAGCATCTCTTTCGGGCAAACCTGCAGGAAATGCGTTTTTTCCACATCCCAATGTTGCAGGATATCCGCAGCCTTGCGGCTATGCGTTTCCTCGGCGTGACGCGTGATCAGTGATTTCAGCTGATCCACCCAGTGGTCTACCGTGACCGGGCAGGTCACCAGCGTTTCCATGTTCATCAACGCCTCGGCCTTGCCTTCGGGGTCATACAAATAGGCCATCCCGCCGGTCATACCGGCCCCGAAATTGGCACCGATATCGCCCAGAATCACCGCGACACCGCCGGTCATGTATTCGCACCCGTTCGAGCCGCAGCCCTCGATCACCACCGTGGCGCCCGAGTTGCGCACCGCGAACCGCTCGCCCGCACGGCCTGCTGCGAACAGGTGTCCATCGGTGGCGCCGTAAAGGACGGTGTTGCCGATGATGGTGTTGTCGTCCGCCTTAAGCGGGCTGACCTGAGGCGGGCGCACTACGATGGTGCCTCCCGACAGGCCCTTGCCGACATAATCATTGGCATCCCCCGATACTTCCAGTTTCAGCCCCGGCGCGGCGAACGCGCCCAGAGACTGACCAGCCGAGCCCTGCAGCTTCACATGCAGGTGGTCATCCTGGAAGGTGTTCCGCATCCCGAAATTCTGCACGATATGGCTGGAGACGCGGGTGCCGACGGTCCGGTGCGTGTTCTGGATGGCATATGACAGCTGCATCTTCTCGCCGTCCTTCAGGAACCGGGCCGCATCGCGCACGATCTCGGCGTCCAGCGTATCAGGCACTGCATTCCGATCCTTGTCGCGGTTGTACACGATGTCATGTGCCCCATCGACGGTAATCAGCAGCGGGTTCAGATCCAGATCATCCAGATGGGCCGAACCGCGGCTGACCTGAGCCAACAGGTCCGCCCGACCGATGATTTCATCAATTGACCGCGCACCAAGGCTGGCCAGCAGCTCGCGCACTTCCTGTGCGTAGAAGGTGATCAGGTTGACGACCTTGTCCGCATTACCGGTGAATTTGGCGCGCAGGTCTTCGTCCTGCGTACAGACTCCAACCGGGCAAGTGTTCGACTGGCACTGACGCACCATGATACAGCCCATCGCGATCAGCGCGGCGGTGCCGATGCCGTATTCCTCGGCCCCCATCATCGCGGCCATGACGATGTCGCGACCGGTGCGCAACCCGCCATCGGTGCGCAGGGTCACGCGGTCGCGCAGGTTGTTCATCGCCAGAACCTGATGCGCCTCGGTCAGGCCCATCTCCCACGGCAGACCGGCGTATTTGATCGATGTCGCGGGCGATGCGCCCGTACCACCATTGTGACCCGAAATAAGGATAATATCCGCTTTCGCCTTGGCCACACCGGCGGCAATCGTGCCCACGCCAGAGGACGCCACCAGCTTGACCGTCACCTTGCAGCGCGGGTTGATCTGTTTCAGGTCATAGATCAGCTGCGCCAGATCCTCGATCGAGTAGATGTCGTGGTGCGGCGGAGGCGAGATCAGCGTCACGCCCTTGGTCGAGTGCCGCAGACGCGCGATCAGGTCGGTGACCTTCATGCCCGGCAGCTGACCACCCTCACCGGGTTTCGCGCCTTGGGCCACCTTGATCTCCAGCTCTTCACACTGGTTCAGGTATTCAGCAGTCACACCGAACCGGCCCGAGGCCACCTGTTTGATCTTGGCCGATGGGTTGTCGCCATTGGGCTCTGGCACGAAATGTGCCGGATCTTCGCCGCCTTCACCGGAATCTGACTTCGCGCCGATCCGGTTCATCGCCACGTTCAGCGTCTTATGCGCCTCGGGGCTCAGCGCGCCCAGCGACATGCCCGGCGTGACAAACCGCTTGCGGATCGAGGTGATCGATTCCACTTCCTCAATCGGCACCGGTTTGCCCAGCGGTTTGAAATCCATCAGGTCGCGCAGATGGATCGGCGGGTTCGACTGCATCTTGGCCGAATACTGTTTCCACAGCTCATATGAGGCTCTGTTACAGGCCATTTGCATCATATGCATCGAGGTCGCTTCCCACGCGTGGGTCTCACCCGACTTGCGCGCCTTGTAGAAACCGCCGATGGGCAGAACGTCCAAACCGCTGTCCCAGCCCTTGGCGTGGATTTCTTCGGCCTTGGTCTGAATACCGGTTACACCGATGCCGGAAATCCGGCTGGTCATACCGGGGAAATACTCGGCCACCATGGCACGGCTGAGGCCCACGGCCTCAAAATTCAGACCACCGCGATAGGAGGAGATCACCGAAATCCCCATCTTGGCCATGATCTTCAGCAGTCCCTGATCAATGGCCTCGCGATAGCGGGCGACGTTTTCGGTCAGGGTGCCATCCAATAGGCCGCGATCAATGCGGTCGGCCAGCGAATCTTCGGCGAGATACGCGTTCACAACGGTCGCGCCACAGCCGATCAGCACGGCAAAATAATGCGGGTCCACACACTCGGCCGCGCGTACGTTCAGCGAGCAGAAGGTGCGCAAGCCCTGACGGGTCAGGTGCGAATGCACGGCGCTGGTCGCCAGAATCATCGGCATCGCCACCCGGCCTTCACCCGAGCGCATGTCGGTCAGCACCAGATGCCCGGCGCCTGAGCGCACGGCCTCTTCCGCTTCGGCCCGGACCCGGATCAAGGCCGCGCTCAGCGCGCCCTGACCGGGTTCAAAGCTGCAGTCAATCTCGGCCAGCGGCGCGTCAAAGCTCTCGACCAGCTTGTCCCATTGCGCGTTGCCGACAAAGGGGCTTTCCAGCACCACGATCTCGGTCTGGCTGCTGTCTTCGTCCAGCACGTTCTTGAGATTGGCGAACCGCGTTTTCAGCGACATCACCCGGTATTCCCGCAAACTGTCGATGGGCGGGTTGGTCACCTGGCTGAAGTTCTGCCGGAAGAAATGGCTGAGCGGGCGGTATTGCTTGGACAGCACAGCCGAAGGCGTGTCATCGCCCATCGAGGCCAGCGCCTCTTTGCCGTCCTCGGCCATGGGGGCCAGAATCTGTTCCAGTTCCTCAACCGAATAGCCCGCCGCGATCTGACGCTTGCGCAGGTCTTGCCCGGTAAAGATCGGTTGTTCGGTCACACCGGCCAGCGTGTCGTCAAGGTCGTGGATTTTGCTGACCCATTCGCCAAAGGGCAGTGCGCGGGCCAGTTTGTTCTTGATCTGGGTGTCGCGGAACAGTTTGCCCTTTTTCATGTCCACGGCCAGCATCTGACCCGGACCCAGTGCGCCCTTTTCGGTCACGCTGGCTTCGTCAATCGGCACCATCCCGGCCTCAGAACCCGCAATGACCAGCCCGTCGCCGGTCACCACATAACGCATCGGGCGCAGCCCGTTGCGGTCCAGACCGGCGCAGACCCAGCGGCCATCGGTCATCGCCAGCGCGGCAGGGCCATCCCACGGCTCCATCACCGAGTTGCAGTAGGAATACATGTCGCGCCACGCCTGCGGCAATTCCACCGCCTGCTTGGACCAGCTTTCCGGGACCAGCATGGTTTTCGCCATCGGGGCCGAACGGCCTGCACGTACCAGAACCTCAAAAACCGAGTCTAATGCGGCCGAATCCGACGATCCACCCGCGATGATCGGCTTGATATCTTCGGCATAGTCACCAAAGGTGCCACTGGCCATGCGGATCTCATGGCTTTTCATCCAGTTGATGTTGCCCTTCAGCGTGTTGATCTCGCCGTTATGGGCCAACATGCGGAAGGGCTGCGCCAGCCACCATTGCGGGAACGTGTTGGTGGAATAGCGCTGGTGATAGATCGCAAAGGCCGACTCAAAGCGCTCATCCATCAGGTCGGGGTAGAACACCGCCACCTGCTCGGCCAGCATCATGCCCTTGTAGATGATCGACCGGCAGGACAGCGACGCCAGATACAGGCCGGAAATCCCGGCGGCCAGCGCCGCCTTTTCGATGCGGCGGCGGATGACATACAGCTCGCGCTCGAACGTCTCTTCATCCACACCCTTCGAATTCGAGATCAGAATCTGCTCGATCTCGGGCCGGGTCGCATTGGCCTTGTCGCCCAGGCAGGTGACATCCACCGGCACATGACGCCAGCCATAGATGTAATAGCCCATGCGCAGGACTTCGGTTTCGACAATGGTCCGGCACCGTTCCTGCGCGCCGAAATCGGTGCGGGGCAGGAACACCTGACCAACAGCGATCAACTCGTTCATATTGGGTTCGTGCCCGGTGCGGCGGATCTGGTCATAGAAGAACGGCACCGGGATCTGCACATGGATACCCGCGCCATCGCCGGTCTTGCCATCCGCATCCACCGCGCCGCGATGCCAGATCGCCTTGAGCGCGTCGATGCCCGCATCCACCACTTTGCGGCTTTTCTTACCGTCTATGGAAACGACCAGGCCCACACCACAGGAAGAATGCTCTTCTTCCTCGGAATAGAGACCGTTTTCTGCCATCCATTTGCGCTTGGTTTCTTCGCCCCGCACCCAATCGGCATCAAATTTGGTCATTGGCTGTCTCCTTCTTGCGGCATGGCGTACATGGCTTCGACCTCAGCTTTGGTCATTTGCCGGCGGTCGCCTGCGAACGCGTAGCCCTTGGGCTTTTTATCGATATAAAGTTCCAGTTTCAGCGCCTGACCTGTGTCTTCAAACAGTCCAGCTGCCATTTGTGTTTGTCCGTGCACTTCGCCAGGAAGGGTGATCCGGTACCAAAGTGCCGATCCGCAGTCTGCGCAAAAGGCGCGCTCGGCCCACTCGGACGAGGTATAGGTTTTGACCGGTCCCAGCGCGGCGTACCCTTCCTCGGCCTGAAAGGTCACCAGCATTGAACTGGTCCAGCGGCGGCATTGGTCGCAATGGCACGCCCCCAGCGCATCCCGCGCCGGAGTGGCGGTCACCGTGACCGCGCCACACATGCATTGACCTTGCAATTCGGACATCAGACCCTCCTGTCGCGCGACGTTGGATTACTCGGCGGCAACAGCCGCCTTGGCGTTGAACCGGTCGATGATTGCATCGGCACAATCGCGGCCATCGCGGATCGCCCAAACCACCAGAGAGGCCCCGCGCACGATGTCACCGATTGCGTAAACGCCATCCATCTCGGTCTCGCCGGTCTGGAACGCCGCCTTCACAGTGCCCCAGCGGGTCACGGGCAGGTCGGGCTGACCAAACAGTGTGGGCAGGTCCTCGGGCTCGAAACCCAGCGCCTTGATCACCAGATCGGCCTCTTCCACGTAATCCGCGCCTTCGATCACCTCGGGCGCCTGACGGCCCGAGGCATCGGGCTGACCCAGACGCATCTTCTGCACCATCACGCCTGCGACCTTGTCATCGCCGGTAAAGCCCTTGGGCGCGCTGAGCCATTCGAAGATCACGCCTTCCTCTTCGGCGTTCTGGGTTTCGCGCTGCGAACCCGGCATGTTGGCGCGGTCGCGGCGGTACAGGCATTTGACAGAGGTCGCGCCCTGACGGATCGATGTGCGCACACAGTCCATCGCGGTATCGCCACCACCGATCACGACAACCTTCTTGCCATCGGCATTCAGGCGACCATTGTCGAAATCCTCGACCTCGTCACCAAAGCTCTTGCGGTTCGAGGCGGTCAGGAAGTCGATGGCTATTTCGATCCCGGCCAAACCGCTGCCGGGCATCGACAGATCACGCGATTTGTAAACGCCGGTCGCGATGATCACCGCGTCATGTCTGGCGCGGATTTCCTCAAACTTGTCGGCGTCAACATCGCAATTCAGCTCAAAGCTTACGCCACCATCCGCCAACAGATCATTGCGGCGCTGAACCACGTCCTTTTCCAGCTTGAAGCCGGGGATACCGTACATCAGCAGACCACCGGCGCGGTCGTGGCGGTCATAGACGGTGACCTGAATCCCGGCACGGCGCAGCATATCCGCCGCCGCCAAACCTCCGGGGCCACCCCCGATGATACCCACGCTTTCACTGCGTTCAGCAGTGGGCGTCACGGGCATTACCCAGCCTTTGTCCCAGGCGGTGTCGGTGATGTATTTCTCGATTGTGCCGATCGTGACGGTGCCGTGGCCCGATTGCTCGATCACGCAATTGCCTTCACACAAACGGTCCTGCGGGCAGATACGGCCGCAGATTTCGGGGAAGGTATTGGTTGCCTGACTGGTTTGATAAGCCTCTTCCAGACGTCCTGTCGCGGTCAGGCGAAGCCAGTCCGGGATGTTGTTGTGCAGCGGGCAATGCGACTGACAATAAGGCACACCGCACTGGCTGCAACGGCTGGCCTGTTCGGCTGCCTTTTCGGCGGCGAATTCGGCATAGATTTCGTCAAAGTCTTCCCGTCGATCATCGGCGGCACGCTTTGCAGGCATGTCCCGGTCAATCTGCACAAATTTCAGCATCGGTTGCTTGGCCACGGGTCAGACTCCATGAATTGGCTAGGTCACGCCTCTTTAAGAGATGGAACACAGGATGAAAAGTAAGTAATGCTGACGTATATTGGGAATTTTCCAGAAATGGAACGCTAAGTCAGGGATTTTTCCCATTTTTTAGTTCCGATACGGACCTATTTGAGCGCTTTCCTTTCCCACACCACACTTATACCCATGGATCACAACAAAATGACCAAAGAGCAGGGTCGAGCAGATGAGCCTTTTCCACCTGATTCTCGTGGCGATCATTCAGGGCGTAACCGAGTTTCTGCCCGTGTCTTCGTCCGGACATCTGATCCTGCTTCCACGCCTCGCTGGCATCGATGATCAGGGCCTTGCAATTGATGTTGCGGTACACGTTGGCACGCTTGGCGCTGTTGTTCTGTATTTCTGGACGGATGTGAGACAAGCCATCCGGGGCCTGCCCGATGCGATTCGAGGTCGGCTTGACCGGCCCGAGGCCCGCCTGGCGCTCGGCCTAATCATTGCGACAATCCCAACCGTGATCGCAGGTGCAATCCTGTATCTGACCGGGCTGGAGCAGGCATTGAGATCGATTGCTGTGATCGGCTGGGCAATGCTCGGCTTTGGGCTTTTGCTGTACTGGATGGATCAGAGAGGACCACAGACCAAACAGGCGGCGGATTGGGGCGCGCGCGATGCGATCATCATGGGGCTCTGGCAGGTTCTGGCGCTCATTCCCGGCACTTCGCGTTCGGGCATCACCATTACGGGCGCCCGGCAGCTAGGATATACAAGGGAAGACGGCGCCCGGATTGCAATGCTGATGTCGATCCCGACCATTTTGGCCTCGGGCGCGCTGTTGTCGGTCGATGTGATCCAACAAGCGGATGCTCAGCTGGCAAAGGACGGAGCGATTGCCGCTGCCTTCGCCTTTGTTGCGGCCCTGCTGGCGCTCAGCCTGATGATGCGACTGCTGCGCAGTGTCAGCTTCACACCCTATGTGATCTATCGCGTTGTTCTGGGCTGCGTCCTGCTGGTGATCGCCTACAGCTGATCAGATCCGCAGGTTCTTTGCCGAGTTCTGGATGTCGTCATATTGGCCCGAGGGGCGGAACTTCCACAGATAATCCGGCAGTACCGAATCCAGAGCCGTGGGTTCAATCCCCAGTTCGGCAAATCCCATTGCGCTATCGGCAACGACATTGTCGCGCCGTAGGTTTTTCAGCTGGTCACGGGTCAGGATGTTGTTGGGGAACAGTTGGAAACTGACGAATTTCGCAATATCCAGAACTCCCGCCATGACCTTCGCGGCCAGAAACGGAACGCCCAGAATGACACGACGGCGATGAATCACACCCAACATCTGCTGCATCAGCGCACGGAACGTCTTGGTCTCGGGCCCGCCCAGTTCATAGACACCCGGCGCCGCCTTGCCCAGTACACCCAGCACCGCAGCCTGCGCCACGTCATCCACATAAACCGGCTGAAACCGCGTCTCGGCCCCAACCAGAGGCAGGAACGGGCTCATCCGGGTCATACCGGCAAAACGGTTGAAGAACTGATCTTCGGTGCCGAAAATCACCGACGGGCGCAGAATGATTGCGTTCGGCATGTGTTGAAGAACGGCAGCCTCGCCCTCGGCCTTGGTGCGCGAATAGTCGCTGTCCGCGTCCAGATCCGCGCCAATCGCCGAGATATGCACCATCCGCTCAATGCCCTGCGCCGCGGCCAGTCGGGCAATCCGCTCAGCCCCATCCGCCTGCACGGCGTCAAACGCGTTTTTGCCCAGCTCGTTCAGTACACCAACGCAATTGACCACTGTATCAACACCATGCATCGCAGCGGCAACCGAGGCATCATCACGAATGTTGCACAAAATAGGTTCAACCTGACCCACAGCGCCGTATGGCTTGACGAACATCGCCTCATTGGGACGCCTTACGGCCACGCGCACGCGCCAGCCCTCTGCGGCCATACGGCGCGCGATATAGCGGCCGACAAAGCCCGATCCACCGTAAATCGTGACCAGTTTGGACATGATGGCGCTCCTGCTGTCTGGGTCTAATTTGATCTAGCGCCCATGCGCCCGGTGAACAAGGCGCAATAACGCCGCGCACCGCTGAATTTGAGGCTCGAAGACCGATCCGAAGACGACATGTGAAAAAACTTCAAAAATCTGATGCGAATCTGGTTGACGCCCCTCGCCAGTCAGCTTAAACGCCCCCCCACGACACCTGCCCAGGTGGCGGAATTGGTAGACGCGCTAGCTTCAGGTGCTAGTGTCCGTATGGACGTGGAGGTTCGAGTCCTCTCCTGGGCACCAAATCATTCGAAAAATATTCGCAAGATCAATATGTTATGATTGTGTTTGGTTTTGCAGTCCACCTCGTGGACCACCTTTTGGTTTCGGGTTCCTTGACCGCAGCACTTCTTACTTCAGAAAAGTTTCTTGTTTGCGTTTTGGCATCGAATGACTCGCACTCGATGCCAAGTGTTTTGTAAGCAACCAGCCCGCACCCTTCCAAATGTCCGAAATGGCTATGCTATAAGGTTTGAGGGCATCTGCTTTCCTCACGATACTTCCAGTGCCAATATGCACCCGCGTCTTCAGGTAATAGAGGCGTCTCTCTTCTGAAACCTACGAACGTAGGATCGGATGTGTAGACGCGAACGACGATCACTTGGCGTTGATGGGATGACGATAAATCCTTTGCCGAATGGCGGGTAAACGCGCCCATGAACGCGACCGCGCTTGAAGGTCCAGCCAGTCTTAAGTAGCTTCCTGATCGCCTTGTTTATGTCCTTATCGCTGCAATACTTCTGCATCGAGAATCTCACCGGTAACGGTTGGTGAAACCAAGCGCCGAGAAATCGATAGCCTCTAAGGCCGCACCCGGCCCAACATCCAATATGGGCTTGCTGTATCGGTAACCTTCCTTCAGGGCACCATTGTGGTTTTGATAAAAACGGCCTTTGGGATCGATCATCAGATACGAACCCAGCATGTCTGCGTTGTCTTCAACACGTATGATGTTTGCCAATGACCGATGCCTGTGCACAAACGCCCAGAACTGTTCATCGTTCACTGTACCGGTAGTAGTAGTCATCGGAAGCGCACGGAGGATCTTCCACTTTTGAGGTGACAGTAGCGCAATTTCTCGAGCCAAGTCCGCCTTGTGGTTCAGAGAACTCACGACCGTGTTAATCTTCAGCTTCAGTTCAGGGTTCTTTGCGCGTGCAATCGCGATGGCGTCCCTTAACGCCACAAGATCCAAGTGCTGAGAGCGACGATCTTCGCGGCCTATCGCTTTGTTCGTCCGCATATCAGCTGCATCGAAGCTTACTCCAAGCCAATCGAGGTGCGGCGCTAGGCCGGATACAGTCTCTGCATCAAGCTTGCTGCCATTGGTAATTATTGAAACATCAAATCCAACTCGGGCGGCCAACTCAACGGCACAAATTAAGTCAGAGCGACACAGTAACGGTTCACCGCCAGCAAAATTTAGACGGACACGCCGCCAACTCAAACTATCCTTCAGAGGGTTTTTCAAATTGTCGGGGTCGAAAAAAGCCCAAAGCGATCTCAATAAATTGGCTGTGTTTTCACGCTGGCGAATCAAGTCACGAACTGAAGGCGTTCGTTCCCACTTGGCATAGCAATACACGCACCGGTAGTTACAAGCTTCGTTGACGTGCCAGTTGATTACTAACTGGTCGAGGTTGTGTTTATGGGTAGTTTTCACGTTGAGTTCTCCATGTTCGTGACATGATTCGAACTTGCCACTGGCAAGCTTCAAAATATCTGACACAAAACGTGCAAACCAATTTCGCGGCGTTGCGCTTTTAGCAATATTGTTTATCTTCAATTAGTTACAATGCAATAGGAGATTCGCTTGGCGTTAGTCCCTCCACCGGAAGCCATCTTCGTTGAGCTTTCCCGATCATTCTTCGGCTCTGTAATGGGTAAACGCGAAAAAATGCGCCTTCTTAGGCGTGAGTTTTCGATGAAGCAGATCGAAAAAGAGCATCGTAGAAGTTGTAGGGAGCTCTTTATTGCTCTTGAGTTTGATGAGCGCGCGAAAAGAGATGCCGAACAAAACATCTGGGAAGAGGTAATGTCTTCTTGGTCGATCGAGCAGAAGGTTTGGACCTTTGATGCGCCGATCCAACACATTATTTGGGAGCTTCTAATTCATCTGTACGTGCCGGGCGCCGCTCGACGGGCCGCATTCTGGATGATCGATGACCGTTCGGATGATGGTTTGCCGGACGGACGGTTTTGGTACTTGCCAGAACCGGATTACGAGAACCCGTCAAGGCTGCAGCTTCCGGTTCAACAGGTTCTGGATTGGGCCTTCGATCTTATTGGCCTGTCAATTGAGAGTTACGCTGTTCAATTGGCAGAAGATCAAAGCGAAAAGGGAGTCTCCAATCCAAACAATGACCCCAAAGCAAAAATCGCGCGTGCACTTTATCGCTGGCAGCAAGGCGAAATTCTTCCGGACCAGGACAGTATCAAACGCACGTTTCCTGATAGGTTGACCGAGTCCAAGGATGCAGAATCAAACCGAGAATCTCGGCTGCCGTTTTCCGGATGTTGGGAGTACAACACCGACGAGGATCTGCAGTACAACTACAAATCGGCCCGGGAGTTCATTCAGAATCGAAACCTTTCCATCGCACGGCTACGTTTTGACTTGGACATTTCAGAAGATGCCCTGACTCGCGCCCTCAATGGACATCCACCGGAGCACGAGAAGGCAAGATTTACATTTCTTGTGGGTCGGCGCTTCGCGCGACCCAGCATGAAGACCATTCGCCAGATGTTGCTGTTCGCGCGTGCAATGCAGGACGGCTATTTGCGCCTCCTCAAACTGCTTTGCCCAGATGTTCAGCCCGCATGCGCCGATCCCTTTGAAAATCGCATTCTTGAACTGACGCATATCTTCAAGCTGATCTACAACTTGACTCTCGAAGCGTACCGAACAAAAGCCGAGGAAGGAACGCAATCGCAGGACCAGTATTTCGAAGAGAAACTGAAGAAGTGCGCACCCTGGTTGGTAAGTGCTCTGGCAATAATCCACCCGTCAAATTTTCAACGGGTTGAACCTAACCAGGACAGCATTTGCGAACGTCTGAGCCGCCGCTTCTCCGAAATTCAACACGGTGATCGCTTGCAGGCTTATATTCCAAATTTTGGTGATCGCGATGAGTTCCGGAAAATCTTCGAACGCGAAGATCAGTCGTTACGAAATGTTGTCGCAGAGCTCCGGGATCATCTGTGGCATTGTGAAAGACTGGATCGTCGGGCCGCCGTTGAAGAAATAGACAAGGAAACGCGCGTTTGGTTTCTGAACAATCTCGCGCAGGATACGAACGCTCCTGACGTGATCCGAGCCGCCTCGACAAACCGACTCGCGACAATCGCAAAGGGAACCGCGCTGGAAGGCGTTTGGTTCCAGACTAGGCTTGAAATGGCTCGCCAGAAGGGCGACCACGCACTCGTCGAAAAGCTGCTCAATAAAACGAAAGAGCTTGACCCGTTAGACCGCTGGCGTCCGGTTTGGCTCCACCAAAAAGCGCGGCATCAAATTAATCTCAATGAGTGGAACGAAGCGAAAGAACGCTTAAAGGAAGCAATCGAGCTTACGCGGTTACGGAGCTTCGGCCCGACTCGCGGCCTTCTTTCACTGGACCTGCTCGGGCTGGAGTTGACGAAATCAGCATACAACCAACGAAATCACGGGGGACTAGTAAGAGATGTGATCATGTTCGGAGTCATTGACGTTCCACCAAAAGATGAGTGGGTGGTTGTTACCGCTGAAACGCACTTTTGGAAAGAAGTGTATAAACCTTACGACGAGACGACGAGGCGAAAGAAGGTAATCAAACAGAACAAGAAGAAGCGTCGAAACAGTCACGTGTAGGTTTGTGTGGCTAAAGCTCAGCGGGATTAAGTAGTGCTCCGGTCTCATTTTTTGCGGAGTACGGGCGTCCAGGGGCTGATCTAAAAGGCCACGGGCTGCGCCGTCCATCGCGAGAGCATTCTTTGGCGTGAGATGGCCCTTGGCGCCAACAACAGTTCTACCAGTCTTGGGTAATCTGCTAACCGAAGAAAAGCTGTTCGAGCGAGAATCCGATTAACAACTACAGGGCTGACAATGCTAAAATTACTTCTAGCTAAAATCTGTACCAAGACTGTCGACAAACCGGACGAGTTCTATTGCCTGACGCCCTACCTCAACACCCTAGAACCGATTGAAAACCCTCGCACTCGCACCCGCGAGGATGGCCAGAAAGAAAGGGAGGTTGGGAAGGACAGGAAAACCGGCCGGACGATCTGGTTGCCGCTTTCGGATTAAGCTGCTTTCGTACAACAGAGTATGCCCACAAGAGCTGATCGAGGCACGCTCAATTACGGGCAACGCTCTTCATCAATTTCTTTTTCTTGTTCTTTGTCTATGTCTTGATGGAAGAACGTTCGCGTTGCGTTCGTAGAAAACGCACATTGATTTCATTGCAAAATCTCAAATCATCTTGGTTTTAACGATCACTGATTGTTACCGAAACCGGTGCGTTTGCATTTTGTGGAGACTGCAGATCGAGCGATTTCCAACGTACGAAAGACAAAAAATGGAAAAGACGCCTGCCAACTGAAAGAGCCTTCAGCACCCGAACATTCGCTGCAAGAGTTCAGCTTTTTCCACCTGACCCCGATGTTTGTCCTTCTATCTTCTTGCTGCTCGATCCGCTCTTGGGGTAGCGTCTCGATAAGAAATTTCGAGGCGAAAAATGCTCACAGGCAACATCCGAAACCAGGTCGACCAGATCTGGAATGCGTTCTGGTCAGGCGGGGTTTCCAACCCGCTTTCCGTAATTGAACAGCTCACCTTCCTCATGTTCATCAAGCGGCTCGACGACCTGCATACCGTCGAGGAACGCAAGGCCGAGGATCTGGGCATTCCCATGGCGCGTCGCATCTTCCCGGAAGGCAAGGACGATAAGCGTGAGCCCTACGACAACCTACGCTGGTCTCGCTTCAAGCACTTTGAGGCCCGTGAGATGATGCGGATCGTGGATGAGCATGTCTTCCCCTTTCTGCGTCAGCTTGGTGAACAGGGCTCTTCCTACGGCACCCACATGAAGGATGCCCGTTTGGGTTTCTCCAACGCCAACCTGCTGGCCAAAGTTGTGCAGATGCTCGACGACATCCCCATGGATGACCGCGACACCAAAGGCGACGTCTACGAATACATGCTCGGCAAGATCGCCAGCGCGGGCACCAATGGACAGTTCCGCACCCCACGCCACATCATTGAGCTGATGGTTCACCTCATGGCACCAACGCCCACTGATACCATTTGTGACCCGGCAGCGGGCACCTGCGGATTTCTCGTGGCGGCGGGTGAGTACCTGCGCGACCACCACCCGGAGATGCTGCGCAAGAAGGAAAGCCGCGACCACTTCCACAACGACATGTTCCACGGGTTCGACTTCGACGCCACCATGCTGCGGATCGGCGCGATGAACATGACCCTGCACGGCGTCGACAATGCGGATGTTTCCTACCGTGACAGCCTGGCCGAGGAGCATGGGGCAGATGCGGGTGCCTATTCCCTGATCCTTGCTAACCCGCCCTTTGCTGGGTCGCTCGACTATGACACCACAGCCAAAGATCTGCAGAAGATCGTCAAGACTAAGAAGACCGAGCTTTTGTTCATGGCGCTGTTCCTGCGGCTGCTGCGAACGGGTGGACGCGCAGCGGTGGTTGTACCGGACGGGGTGCTCTTTGGCTCGTCCAAGGCGCACAAGGACATCCGCCGCATGCTGGTGGAGGAGCACAAGCTCGATGCCATCATCAAGATGCCCTCAGGTGTCTTCAAACCTTACGCAGGCGTGTCCTGTGCCATCGTGGTTTTCACCAAGACCGGTGTCGGCGGAACCGAGGATGTCTGGTTCTACGACATGACAGCCGACGGCTTCAGCCTTGATGACAAACGCACGCCACTGATGGAAGCCGAGAAGCTCGGTACGAAGCCTGCTGTGGTGTTGACGGAGGACGAGCACGGCAAGAACAACCTGCCCGATATTCTGACGCGCTGGGCTGCGCTGGACGCCGAAATTGGCCGCCCTCGTACGGCGCAGAGCTTCATGGTCAAGGCGTCAGATATTGCTGCTACCGGCTCGTGGGATCTGAGCTTGAACCGCTTCAAGGAGGTTGAGCACGAGGAGGTTGAGCACGCTTCGCCAACTGAGATCATCGCCGACCTACGCGCCCTAGAGGCCGAGATTTCGCAGGGGTTAGATCGGCTGGAAGGAATGCTGGGATGAACTGGCCGGAAGTCCCAATCGGGGATATCTTCGAAGTTGCCCGTGGCGGCTCACCTCGCCCGATTGACAAGTTCATTACCGATGATCCCGACGGTCTAAACTGGGTCATGATCGGCGACGCTACTGCAAGCGGGAAGTACATTAAAGCAACTAAGAAGAAGATAAGGCATGAGGGCTTGAAGAAGACTCGCCAAGTTAAGCCGGGTGACTTCATTCTTTCAAACTCCATGAGTTTCGGTAGGCCGTACATCATGGGAATCGATGGCTGCATTCACGATGGGTGGTTGTTGCTACGCCCTCAATCCGATCAAATCTGCCCTGACTACTTCTATCATCTGTTAGGTTCTCAACCGGTTTACGCAAAGTTTGCCTCCCGAGCGGCAGGCGCGACAGTGAAGAATTTGAACAGCGGTATCGTTCGAGAAGTTCAAATCCCCCTCCCGCCGCTGGAGGAACAGAAGCGGGTTGCGGGGATACTGGATCAGGCCGCAAACCTCTGCCGCCTCCGCGCCCGCACCCTCGACAAACTCAACACCCTCGGCCAGGCGATCTTTCATGAGATGTTTGGGTCATTAAAAGGGTACAAGGATACGCATCCCGAAAGTCTAAATGCAGAAGTCGATGCGTTGAATATCAAAACCCTTGGTGAGGAGATCACTCTCCAAAGGGGATACGATATCGTAAAGAAAGACGTGCGAGAGGGTGAAGTACCTGTCATTTCGTCGGGCGGAGTATCGTATTTCCACAATGAGCCCAAAGCGAACGGTCCTGGCGTAGTCCTTGGGCGAAAGGGCTCTGTTGGAAATGTTCATTTTGTCGAGGGCCCATATTGGCCTCATGACACAACTTTGTTCGTAAAAGAATTTCGGGGGAACCACCCTGTATTCGTCTACTACTTCTTTTTGCAGTTTGGATTAAAGGAATATGAAGCCAGTGCGGCGAATCCGAGCTTGAACAGAAACAACCTGCATCCGCTACTTGTCAAATGGCCAAGCTCAGCGGCCCAAAATGCGTTTGCTGAGCGGGTCAATAAGATTGAAGAATTTAAACCTTTGCTTGAACGCCAAGAAGTTCAGTCTGAAACGCTGTTCGCCTCTCTCCAACACCGCGCCTTTCGCGGAGAGCTTTGAACCGGACCGCACATGAGCTTTCAAAACCGTGTCGATCCCCTTGGTCAGTTCCACGCGAACTCTGCCCGAGGAACCTTGATGGGTAACCGCGGAATCCTGCACGATGATAAGCGTAACGTAATTAAGACCCACGCGCATCAGAACTGGGTCGCCTGCGCTTTGTCGTTCAAAGGACGCAAGCGGCAGATCATGTCACAAGGCAGATATACCGAACTGTTCTTCCTCGACGAGGCTACCGCGCTCGCCGCCGGGCATCGTCCCTGCGCGGAATGTCGGCGGGATCGCTACCGGGCTTTCACTGAACTCTGGAAAGCGGTTCATGGCGGTGCGGAGGAGGGACGATCTCTGCCGCAGACCATCGACCGCGCGTTGCACAAGGCGCGCATTACCCGGCAGCGCGCCAAGGTCACCCATGAAGCCGTTGGCGCTGACCTGCCTGACGGAACCATTGTGACGGATGGCGTTGAGCCACTCCTGCTGTGGCAAGGACGAAGTTATCGGTGGAGCTTTGACGGTTACACTGCGCTGGGAGACCAACCGCAGGGGGTCATGACAGTATTGACACCGGAACCGCTGATCCCGGTTCTGCGTGGCGGCTACAAACCAGAGGTCCATGAGAGCGTGGGGAAAGCGGGCTGAACAATGCACTCACGGGTTGATCGCAATCTGAGACGCTTCTACGTTGCTGTTATTGTTTGGAATCTCTCATGACCCAGTTTGCATTTCTCGCCGATGACTTCCCCGCTCTGCACAAGCATGCCGCCAAGGCGGAGACCCATGCGTTGTCCGATCCGCGCGGGGCATGTTTCTGGGCCCGCCTGACGCTGGAGACAGCGCTCAAGTGGCTCTACCAAAAAGATCCGGCGCTGCGCAGCACCTATAACAACACGCTGGCGGCGATGATTGCCGAACCGAGCCTTGAGGCGCTGACCGGCCCCGCCATCGTCACCAAGGCGCGCTACATCAAGGATCAGGGCAACCGGGCCGCACATGACTCGGGCAGACCGCTGAGTGCCCACGACGCCACCGCCTGCGTGCGTGAGCTGTTCCACGTGTGCTACTGGATCGCCCGAACCTACGCCAAGACCACACGTCCTGATCCAGCTTTGACCTTTGACGTGAAGCGGCTGGAAAAGTCGCTGACCATTACCGCCAGCACTGTCGCCCAGATCCAGAAGATCGAAGGCGACATTAAGACCGAACGCAAACGCGCTGAAGAGGCAGAGGAGGCGCTGCGCACCTCTGAGGAGGGACGAGAAGAGCTCGATCGGGAACTGGCTCGGGTTCGTGCCGAAATCGTCGCGTTGAGAAAGGCAAACCAACGGGTCGAGGACACTCACGACTACAATGAGGCCAAAACGCGCGACAGTTTCATCGATCTGCTTTTGGCGGAGGCGGGCTGGCCCCTGGATCAGGAGCGCGATCGCGAGTTTACTGTGAAGGGCATGCCAAACGAGAGTGGCGACGGTTTCGTCGACTACGTTCTTTGGGGCGATGACGGTAAGCCTCTGGCCCTGGTCGAGGCAAAACGCACCAAAAAGGACAGTAGGACAGGGCAACAGCAGGCGAAGTTGTACGCTGACTGCCTTGAAGCCGCATATGGGCGGCGGCCTGTGATCTTCACCACAAATGGGTATGAGCATTGGATCTGGGACGACATGGCTTACCCACCGCGAGAGATTTCCGGGTTCCTAAAGAAAGATGAGTTACAGCTTCTTCATCAAAGGCGAACCAACGTACGCGCGTTGTCGCGCGTTGATATCGACGTAGATATCGCGGGGCGCCACTATCAGCAGCGCGCAATTCGGCGCGTAGGGGAGGCATTCGAAAAACACGCCCAGCGCAAAGCACTTTTGGTTATGGCAACAGGAAGCGGCAAGACACGAACAGTGATCGCTCTCATAGACCAACTGATGAGAGCCAACCGCGTCAAACGTGTTCTGTTTCTGGCCGACCGTATTGCATTGGTTAAACAGGCGAATAGCGCTTTCAAGGCACATCTGCCCGCAACACCTTGCGCCAATCTATTGGAGCGCCACGATCCCAAGAAAAACGATCATTCGGGTGCGCGTGTCTGCCTTTCAACCTATCCCACCATGATGGGGCTGATCGAAGAGTCGAAGGACGGGGAGAAGCGCTATGGCCCCGGCCACTTTGATCTGATCGTAATCGACGAGGCACACCGCTCAGTTTATCGGAAGTATCGGGCAATTTTCAGCTATTTTGACAGCCTGCTGGTTGGACTAACAGCCACCCCACGCGATGAAATTGATAAAGATACCTACTCGCTGTTTGGTCTTGAGAAGGGTGTGCCGACTGATGCCTACGATCTCGATGATGCAGTCGCGGACGGTTATCTGGTTCCGCCGACGACCATATCTGTTCCGCTGAAATTTCAGAGAGAAGGGATTGCATACGATCAGTTGAGCGATGAAGAAAAGGAAGCTTGGGACGCCATTGAATGGGATGAAGAGGGTACCCAGCGCGACCGCGTTGAAAGCGCCGATTTGAACAAGTGGCTCTTCAATGTGGATACCGTAGACAAGGTACTAGAGCACCTAATGCGAAACGGGATCAAGGTAGCTGGCGGTGATAGGCTCGGCAAAACCATTATCTTCGCCAAGAACAGCAAACATGCTCAATTCATCGTGGACCGTTTCAATGAGAGCTACCCCTACTACAAGGGTGAGTTTGCTAAACTGATAGACTACAGCGTTTCCTACGCTCAATCCCTGATCGACGACTTCTCGGAAGCAGAAAAAGCGCCTCACATAGCCGTTTCGGTGGACATGCTAGATACTGGGATTGACGTGCCTGAGGTGGTCAATCTTGTTTTCTTTAAAATCGTGCGTTCAAAAACAAAATTCTGGCAGATGGTAGGAAGAGGCACCCGCCTGTGCCCGGATCTTTTTGGTCCAGGCGCTGATAAGCAAGCTTTTGTAATATTCGATTTCTGCCAGAACCTGGAGTTCTTCAAGGAAAATCCAAATCTGGTCGAGGGCGCCAGCGCCAAACCTATCAGCGAACGACTATTTGTGGCGCGAGTGGAGCTTATTGAAGCTCTAACTAATGGCGAAGACGCCCATGAGGAGTTAATTGGCTCAACTAAAACACGCCTCCACGACGAGGTTATGGGTATGCCGCTCGACAACTTCATCGTTCGAGCCAAGCGCCGAAGCGTTGAAAGGTTTAGGGACTCTGCGAATTGGTCAGATCTGAGTTTGGACGAGCGAATGGCACTTTTAGAAGACGTCGCTGGTCTTCCCTCTGCCTACGAAGACGGTAGCCTACCCTCGAAACAATTTGATCTCTTGATCCTTAGCGCGCAACTTGAACTCCTGAAACAAGAGGGCGGGTTTGCTCGCTTGCAGTACCGTATTGTTAGCTACGCTTCAGGACTGGAAGAGTTGTCCAACGTGCCCCTTGTTGCAAAAGAGTTAGAATTGATCCTAGAAATTCAAACCGGTAGCTTTTGGGAAGACATTACCCCTGAAACTCTTGAGATGGTGCGACGCCGCTTGCGCCATTTGGCCGAGCTCATCAAGCCAAACGAGCGAAAAACTGTAATAACAGACTTTGAAGACGAGATCGGTGAAGGCCGTGCTATGACCATGCCAGATGTAGGCAGCGGCGTGGATAAAGCGCTTTTCAAGATGAAAGTTCGGCGCTTTTTGGAGCGACATCGAGACCACATAACCCTCATTAAGGTACACCGCGGCGAGCCTCTTACATCCCAAGACATCAATGAATTGGAGCGGATTCTGATTGATCAAGATATCGCTGATGAGAAGCAATTAGAAGAGTTGGCAGTTGATGGAGGACTTGGGTGTTTCCTGCGTTCGCTGACCGGTTTGGATCGAGCAGCTGCCAAACAGGCTTTTAGCACTTTCGTTTCGCGACATCAGCTAAATGCAGATCAAACCGACTTCCTTGATCTGATCGTCGACAGTTTGACCGAAAGCGGCATTGTTGATCCCGTGTCATTCTATGAGAGCCCGTATACAGATTTCGATGATCTGGGGATTGCGGGCATTTTCAGTCGAGATCAGGCTCAAGAGATTATCAGAATCGTCCGTGACTTAAACAATGCTGCGGCAGCCTGATGTCAATGTTAGAGAACGGTAACCAAAAGATCTTTGGCGACTCACAGAGTGTGCTCGCTTCTACCGCTCGCGGTGAAAGACACGCAAACCGAGTCTTGTTATCAAAGCAAGCAGTTAATTTTTGCCAACTACCTTGTTTAAACTGGCTTTTTAGCTACTCAGTCATGCGCGCTTCAATTTGGAACTGCTCTGCACCAAGCAGTAGGATCTCGCCGTTTTTTCCAAAGTAGATATGACACCTAGTCGAGATAACGGCTGCCCGCAAATACAACGGCCGCAAGAATTAAATGAAAACGCGCGCGAAAGTTGGGTGCTTTAGCCGCACTCGAGCAATTGGAGTTAAAGTTACGATGGCCCAAGAGATTGTGGAACTGATCGATCAAATCATAGAACAAAATGTTGCGCCCCTTGCTGATCCAGGTCTTGATCTACAGGAGCTTGCTAGAAGGGCGCGCGCTGAGCAGCCGAAAATGGAAGCTAGTTTCAAAGAATTTGAGCAAAAACGGCTTCAGGCGCAACAACGCCTAAATAGATTGCAAAACGAAGCCAATCGACCTCGCGCCATCAACAGCTTTCTTCGATTTTCCATAATAACGCTCCTATTTCTCGCTGGATTCGTAGTACTTGCTCTCGCGCTTACTGGTTTAGTTGGAGGCAATCCGGATCGGATGACCTTTGTCCCGGAAGTGCTACGGAATTTTCTCTCGAATATTGCACCCGGAAATCTGGGAACTTGGGTGTTTGCCCTCTCAGTACCCTTCATTGGATGGCTCATCTATCGCACAATAAAGGCAACAAGCAGACCAGATGATACAGTAATTTACCACCAAAAACTTCAAGCAGAAGTTGCGCTTCAACAGGCAGTTAGGGATCTGGAAAAGGAGGCTCATAGAGTCGTTAGCGAAGTAGTAACGTCTTTAGCTAACGATATGGCTCCTTCTTGGGAGATCGAGTTACGTGCCGATAGCCGAAATCAGCTCGCCGAAATACATGACCCTAAGCTAGCAATACAAACTGAGGCCGAACTCGATCTCAGAGCGAGGCTCGCACTAATGCCAGGTGGTAGCGTCGGGCTGGCCGGAGAACGCGGTGCCGGTAAGACGACGCTGATGCGGCAATACTGTGATCGGCCATCGTCGCTTGATCCTGCACCCGGAGTAGTAAGGGTGCTAGTTTCTGCTCCCGTTAAATATGAAACAGTTGAATTTATCCTTCACCTCTTTGCGCGACTATGTCGCTCTGTATTGGGTGACAGAGAATACGACCTGGCAAGGCTCAGTAACGGTGCCAAATCAGCTTCTAGCAGCTGGATTTCTCCATTTAGAGCTCGTTGGCTTGCTTACGTTAGCGCGTGTGCGATGCTGATCGGTTTGTTTTTGCTAATGATTTCTTTCACACAAATCGGTGAGGGCTTTCGATTGGCTAGTACGGAGGCTCAAACTTCCGTAGAAACTCAGGCGCCGTCACAATTTAATGCCACTGTTGGAACGAATACGCCATCCAACATAGATTCAGATGTTCCTCCGGCTCCACAAAGCGAAACACAACGAAATAAGAGCGACCTTTTGATTCTCGCAGAGGTGTTAGACCTCACGCCTTTGCAATGCTTACTTGCGGGGATTTTTTTGACCGTGGTTGGGTTCTTCCTATTTCGCTCGTATTCTTCAGCTAGGGAACGCCTTGAACGGTCAGGTGCATTCAACCGGCCATCCTACAGAACTTCTAACTCAGAATCCGTAAGGTTGGCACGAGAGTGGGCTGAGCGGTTGACCTTTCAGCAAAACTTCAAGCATGGATTCGGAGGCGAGTTGAAGCTGCCACTTGGACTCAAGGGAACCTTAAGTGGCGAACAATCGCTCGCACGCCGCCCGCTCTCGGTTCCCGAGATCGTAGACGGGTATCGGCAACTTGTTGAAGCCATAGTAGCGAGCGTTGGGTCAGATGAACGGGGCGATTCCCCCGGGGCGGTAATGATCGGAATAGACGAACTTGATAAGATTGAAGACGTTAAGAAAGCACAGTCGTTTCTCAACGATATTAAGGCGTTGTTTGGAATAGGAGGGTGCTTTTATCTAATTTCTGTCTCCGACAATGCGATGAGTAACTTTGAGCTCCGTGGCCTGCCGTTCCGTGACGCATTTGACAGCGCCATAGACGACATCCTTCGGGTTGAACCATTGAGCCTTGACGGTTCGATCAAGCTAATCGAACGGCGCGTGTTTAGACTTTCCAGACCTTTCTTGATGCTTTGCCATTGTCTTTCAGGAGGACTACCGCGCGACCTGATCCGCGTATGCCGTCGGCTTCTGAAGAGCACAACGGACTCAGATGACGAGGCGGAAACCCTATCAGCCGTGACCGTGAGGCTAGTGTCAAGCGATGTCAAAGCACGCCTAGCAGGAGCCAAGGCTGCGGCGCAACAACGTAATTTATTTGGTGATGCCCGATTGATTGTCGTTCTAGGAAGAATTGAAGCGAACTGCGATGCTACATGTGACGATGCGATGGCCTTTATGGAACAGCTGTTAGAATCTATCAATCTGCTCCAAGAACTTACTTTTGAGCTAAAAAAGTTGCAGTCTCGCCAAGCAGACGAAGCTTTGACAGCTCTTGGAACAGAGGCTGAACTCATTGCCTATTTCGCCTTCGCAGCAACAATTCTTGCCCTTTTTGCGCTTGCTAACGATGGAAATGAACTTAAAGCGGCTGCTAGCCCAGGTGGTCTGGCGGAACAACTTGCGCGCGCTAGACAGGCCTTCTCAGACGGCCCCGAGACTGCGTTGAACCAGATCAACGCAGTTAGGGCAGCAATTCCAGGCCAAAATCAAATCGCGTTCGCAAAACCACGAAATGACGAAATCCTTGAAACGGGCTAGTTCTGCGGATTTTTGCGTTTCTAGTTCTCCACACTACCGCGAGAAGAAGGCAGCTCTGAGCCGTCGTTGTTCGGCTCTCGTTCGAAACATCGAGGCTGGCTTTGAAACGGTTACTATTCGTACATTTTTGCGAACGGCTCTTGTGTAAGCGACAAAATCGCGGAAATTTTGCACGCGAGTTGCGGCCCACAACAAGAAACCGCTCATGATCACTTTTCGGGATTCTGTTTCGCCCATCGTTTTCGCTGGGCTTGGGCGATCCGAGCGCGACCCTCAACGGATTTAGGACCAGTAGACAAGCCACCATGGTATCGACATCGGCGTTTCCCAGATGCGACGGGCAGCTGACAACTCGAACCTTTGCGCGTTTTTGCGCCACAGCGAGCTCGTAGATGCGTTGGAAGCGGTTGCCCCTCATTGTCCAAGCCAATGTTCTGCAGATTCTGACACTGGCCACCAGTACATTCGGAGCACGTTTTTTCTCTGCCGCGCCCAGTAACTGTCCGAAAGGGGCAAATTTGACAGCTCGGTGTCTCATCCCTATCGAACTCTTCCTGGAGTGATAACAACACCTCGCGAAGCATTAGATTCAAACTCAAAAACACCTCCAAATGTAAGCAATTCTAAGCATCGGCCTAAGACCCCATGGACTTTGAATACGCCCACAAAAAAAGACGGCATCAAATTGGACGAGCTGCCTAGGGGCCTGTTGGCAGAAAGGAATTGGTCAGTTGCACTCGTAGTTGCCTAAGCCTGCATTGACTATCGACCGGCAATTCCATGCACAGTAGCTTTTCGTTCAGCCAAGTTCAGGAACACTCGGTCAAAATACTGCCAAGACATTATCGCTCCATCGCCTTTTCTGGCTATCACATTGTCTACGTTTGAAACGATTTGTTCAGGGCTGAGTTCGAGCGTACACCACCGCTCGACCGTTCGTTTTGCCGCGTCGCTATCAAGCGCATCAGCGAGTGTATACGCGCCCTTGCTCTGCACTAGATTTCTGAGAGCTGCGATCAGACGATCAAATTCAAAGGTGAGTTTATTTTTTTCAGCGTGACTCAGCAAATCCGCCACGCTGAGCGCGCTCGTAGCCTGATTAGACAGATCACATTGCACATCGTTTGCTTGCTCCAAGATTGCTTTCGGTTTTGCTCTGTCGTTTCGGCAGGAGTTCGCAAACTTGCCGTTTTCGGATTTCGCTTGAAAATGATTGATCGCGTTTTCCGCCAGAGCGACCATTATTCCGTCATCGGTCGCTTTCACTTTTCCAGTCTTGATGAGCGACGATAGCAGACGCGCCAGCGACTTTTTAGATTTGCCAAGACCGACACGATACGCAAGCCTTTCCTCGTCACGCTCCAATGAATCTTGCGCCTCACAATTCTCGACAAGAAACGAGAATAGCAATCCGCGCTCTTCAAGCGTCAAATCTTGTATTGTTCGACGCATATCTTGAATTGAAAGTTGGGCGAAAATCATTTGTCCAGCCATGGAGGCTCCATACAAGGTTGGCTGACCGTGTGCTCAGGAGCGTCCACCGTGAGGATACTGGTCAGTTGATAGAAGAAGAGCGGCGGAAGACATATAGCCGCTCGCAAGCGTTGGCGGCCGGTTTGTTACCGGTTGGCTTTGGCTTCAGCGATGACAGCAAGGATTTCAGAGCGAGGCCACCGAGAAGATCCACCGAGTTTGATTGGCTTAGGGACAGATCCATCCGCGATGCGGCGCCAGAAACTCGGCACACTGATTGCAAGCAGCTCTGCAGCCTCCGCCACTTTAAGCAGCGGGTCGATTTCGGTCGCAAATGAGTTTGTTTCAGTGGCCATGTGAGTAGATGCCTCGTTGTGATGAGCGTTGAGTCATCTAGAGGCGATCTAAAATGGTATTGGGAGGGGAGAAAAAATTTCTCCCCCCCTAAGCTTCTAGGCTACGCCGATGACTGCCTTTTCTTGAGCAGTCAATTTCGTGACTTTTCCTTTGAAGATAGGAGCAGTTTGCTCCGGAACGCGCCACGGGTTCCATTCCACGTTTCCGTGCGCGGCCACCCTGTCTAAAAATCCCTCGAAGGCTTTCGCTTTCGCAAGGAAGTCATCGAACTTCTTCGGGTCATTTTCGAATGTCTGAAATCTTGGACCATCCGATCGATAAGCGGCTTCCAGGTGGCAAGTATTGCGAAAACGGCTGAAGGCCTTTCTCACTTGCTCAGAGACCGAGCTTTCCAGCCTGGCGCTTTGTTCCTCCAACAATAGTGGTGTAACGAGTTTTATTGCTTTTTTCAGGCTTGGTTTCACACCATTCACATCGAGCCGCAACATCTCATAGACAACCAAAGCAGCGTACCTACGTTCGGTCATGTGCCCCCGCACGATCTGACGTTCCAGCATTCTTTCAACTTTGTTCAAAGTGGAGAGGCTGTTGTTAGAAAGTGCCGACATGCTCTGGTGAGCCTGCCATATGGTTCCCTCCTCTTCGTCCTCCGGCACACCCATCCGAACCAAAACATAAAGATCTGGGCGGGCTATCCAGCTGCCGTCTTCGTTGAACAAGGGAAGATACCGACGATCCTGTTTCATGCGGTGGCCAGTTTTACGACGGTATCGGTGTTGCCGAGGAGATGGGACGCCCAGCGCTCCAGCAACACACGGCGTTGGTCGAGGAAGTCGGTTCGACGATAGGCGCGTTCAACAGAGCTGCCCACTACGTGACCAAGCATGGTTTCTGCAACTTCGTGACGCGCATCGGTTGCCTCCGCCAACCACACACGGAGACTTGAACGAAATCCATGCGGGCGGGCGCTCATGCCACGACGCTCCATCAATCTCGACATCGTGGCGTCTGAGATCACACCTTTCCGAATACTCGGAAAAAGATAGCCGTTGCGAGCATGTCGCCGCGCGTTTCCAAGAACATGAAGCGCTTCATTCGAAAGCGGTACACGGAACTCAGCAGTAGCGCCCTCACGTCCTTTCATCTGCTCTGCCGGAATGGTCCAGACATCACCGTCGATCTGCTCTTCCCTCAAGTACCGTATTGGCCGTGACCGTACCCCGGTCAAAATCAGAAGTTTCAGAGCAAGGTGGGTGACTGTACCTTCGTCCAAGCTTTTGTAGAACTCAGGCACTTCACTCCAGGCAAGCGAAGGAATGTTGGTGGTGGCCTTACGCGGTTTGCCGAGCAATGCACGCGCCTTCTTGGGGGCCTGCAAATCAACATCAATGCCCAGCGCTGCTGCATGCTCCAGACAAATAGATGTCCGTGTCAACGCCTTTCGAGCCGTCTCGGCTTTCTCATGCCAGATAGGTGCAAGGCAATCCCGCAGATCGATCTGAGTAATTTCCGCAACTGGCACATGGCCAAGTTTGGGTATGACGTGTAACTCCAGCGGACTAAACCAACGCCCCGCCTTTCCGCCACCCCGCAACGCAGACTTCCGCGCTTCAAACGCATCCCGAGCGATGTCTCTAAACAGATGCAAATTGCGCTGGGCTTCCACACGTCGTTTCTGCCGCTCTCTGATCGGATCTCGACCTTCTCGCAGTTCGCGCCGTGCAGCATCGGCAGATTCCCGGGCCTCCGCCAAGCCAACATCCGGCCACCGCCCGAGGCCCATTTCCCGTCGTTTGCCGAAAACCGTCAGTCTAAGAACCCACTTACCGCTATTGGAATCTGCCTTCACAAGCCAGAGCCCAGCGCCATCGCAGTGCTTTCCGCTCTCCAATGCAAGAACGCCGCGCGCGCTCAATTTGTTTTTCGCCATACAGCTCTCTACCAGTCCACCTATTGGTCCACCCCTAGGTATGGTATGTGCTGCCGTTAGTCGAGATTAATTGAGATCGAATGAAGGAGGTAAGTTAAGCTTTTTCATATAGTTAATCTCTATCTGAGATTCTTTGAGACATCCACATATAGAGTTTCAATGCCTCTCCTGGGCACCAAATCCCCGAAAGAGAATAACGACCGGTTTTCCGAACGCTTGACTTCAACAGGCAACACATCGGGATTGGTTGTGCATCTGATTGGCAATACATCGCCATCGTCAAATACTCTAATAAATCTGAAGCTTAGGAAGAACCAAAGGCGCGCGGCGCCAAGCTTTAAGCGTCGCTGTCTTCCGAAAAATACTTGTCGTCAATCCATTCCCGCAACTCGCGCACTTCCGGCTGATCCGCGATTTCGGCGATCCGCGCCTTGTGGCGCGCCACACACAGCTGATGCAGTCGCGCTGTTTCCGGATCGCTGAGCAATTCGGCCCCGGCAGCGCGCGCGGCAGGCAGTTGAGGTGCGATCCAGTTTTCCGATGACCCGCCCCGCATCCGAACGCGGTAATATTTGCGGTTCACTTTGCGCCATTTGGCGACCGCGTCGCCACGATCCATCTTGACCATGAACGAATCCACAGATCGCAAAGCATGGTGGTTCAGCGCAACCAGATCATAAGCGCCCCGGCAATCGTAGCTTTTGAGCTTTTCATCCGTCATGAACTCTTCCGGCACGGGGCGGGCCGATCCGTCCAGCCAGATCACGTCATTCTCTGTCCCGGGTCGCAATAAAGGGCGATGGTTCGTAGGGCGTTCGAACGCCCCGGTGCCGTTCAGAATGGTCTTTACGCCGCGCACAGCTTTCCATCGCCCGGGCCGGGGATTTTCGTGCACTTTGAAGTTCTCGGTTATCCAGTGATCTTCAAACTTCTGGTGGCCGCTTGAGGTGAAGTTCAGTTCGCTCATCGACAGGGCGTGAAACGGACCGGCGGCGCGCAGCAAGTCGGTGAAATGCCCTTGGCCCACGCGAATATTGACGAACTCATCGACGTCCATTGAGATGATATAATCGGACCGCCTGACCACTGGCATTTGCAACGCGTATTTGATCGCGATGGGATGATAGTATGTCTTTTCCATCATCACAGCGGGGTTCTGCAGATGGGTAACCACACCCCTCTCATCCAACCGGTCGAGCAACAGATCGGTACCATCGGTGCAGTGATTGGTGAAAATCACAAAGTTCTTAATGCCGATGGATTTGTGAAACGCGAGCCACTCGAGAATGAAGGGGCCCTCGTTCTTCATCACGGTAAAAACCGTAACTTCGGGGTCATCCAACTTGTGCGAAGGGTCGGGCATATCGCGGTTAGCTATGGGCACGGGGGCTGAGCTGTCTGCTGCCATCCTAACCCTCCTCGGGTGCGGCAATCCGGTATCCCAGATTGCGTAGGCAACGGGCAGCTTTGCTACGCAGATCGGGGCTCTGCCGCAAGAAGCGCGTCATGCTGCGCGTCATATGGCTGCTGGCAAGCACCTCGTCATACTTCGCCTCCAGCACATCAAGCGGCATTCGATTGCTGTCCTTGAACAGCGCAGCCCGGCCTTCAGCATCGGGGCCGATGAAGATCGGAGTGATGTGCCCGCCCCCAAAGGCCACCGCGTGTTCGGTTCCGCAGCTCTCAAGATAGGACAGGGCGTTCTGGACGGCCGGATAGATGATATGGGTATCGTCGAACACCACGATGCATTGCGCATTCGTCACCGTCAGCACATTCAGAAAATCTGCAAAAGCCGCGGTGATCGTGTGCTCTCCGTCGATGAAGGCCAGATCAAACCGATCCACAGGCGGGTCCGAGCGCAGCGACGCAGAGGTTGTCTCACGCGTGGACAATTTCTGCATCTGGCTGTCGCTTGCATATTGCCTCAGCCCGTCCAGCATATGCTGGGTGGTAACATGCTGATACTGGTCCAGCGCCCCCCGCTCATCCGGGGTCATGTCGGGCCGCAGGTCGATCGACAGCGCGCTGAGGCAATCGTCGTCCATCACATGCGGCTGAAGGGATTTACCCAGATACGAGCCAATCTCGAGATACCGGTATGGACCATCTTTGGATGCAATTTCCTGCACGTTGATCAGAGTGCGCGTGCCGCGAATACCGACCTGTCCGCGCAGTTTGAAATCGTCAATCGACAGCGTGTTCGGCGCAACCATCGTCAGCGTACCTCAGCTTTCATCCGCAGCATCGACCAGTTCCTGCGCAAGCTTCAAAAGCGCTGTGTTGATGGCAGGCTCGCTGTCGAATTCGCCCTTGTCGATCAGGGTCTGCAACCTGCCCCAGCGTTTGGCCAGGATGCAGCGCGACATGGCAGGCGGGAACAGCTCGGCCTCGGCACCGGCTTGCGCCCAGGCTTGCAGCAACGAAGGTTTGGGGGCATCCCCGTCCACGCACCAGGTGTGCTCGAACAGGGTCATGATAAAGCGCAGAGGGGCCTGTTTCGGATGCCTCCGGTCGGCGACATAGGGCAGTTTGAAGACGTCAGTGACGATCTCATAGGACGGCCAGTAATGCAGAACGCCCTCGTCTTTGAACTCGCGCACGACTTCATCCAAAGCCACGCGCAGAACACTTTTCGAGACCGAGTTCGATGTCAGGCACGAGTTATCCCGGAATGTCGCAATCAGCGGGATCGGTGACAGGGTGAACAGGATCTTGGCATCCGGGCGATGCTTTCGGATCAGATGGTAGATTGCGCGCAGATTGTCCTTGTTCTCTTCAACGGTCGAGACGCGAAACTTGTGCCGTGACGGGTCATAGACATCCTTGGGAATGGTGCGCCAGAACACATTTCCGGTGACTTCATCATACCAGATTTCCGACAATCCGAAGGTCAGGATAAATACATCGGTTTCGTCAAAGATGCGTTTGGTTTCCGCCTGAACCTCTGGGTCATAACCATAGGATTCAGCCTTGTACCCATGCCAGAGCTCTCCTTCGAAAACCTTGTTTTCCCACGCCCACTCGAATTGCTGGCGGATCACGAAGGAATTCACCATACCTTCGCCACAGGTCACCACATAGGCGTCCTTGGCTTCTTCGTCCTTGTTCAGGACCCGGTAGTTCCGACGCGACAGCCATTCCGAGATATTTGCGGCAAAGCAGCTGCCAAATGCCGTGATCTGCGTGTCCGGGGTGATAAACGGCTCTTTCGGGGTCCAGCCCTTCAACACGTATTTTCCCACCGCTTCTGCCGGGATCATCCGCGCCACGGTCGGATTGGCATTTGTGTGTTCACCCCGAAACCATGTTCTGAACTCGGGCGTGTCTTTGTTCGTGCGTTGAAAGTTGAAATGCCGCGCACGGTTCGATCTTGCCATATCACCCTCAGGTCGGTTGCTCTGGCGCTTATCGTTGGCTGAAACTGCACCTTCTTGTCGCAGCCATATCTACCCACAACACCACGCGAATTCTAGCAATGTTTTGTTGCCCGCCTTTTCCCTGAGGCTTGCTGGACGCACCCGGTCTGATCCAATAGAGTTGTCAAAAATCCGGTCGGTGGGCACCCATGACGACCAAGGCGAGGTTTCAGGGCGGAACATGACAGACCTTCACCAAATCGGCATGCTCTGGATGCGCGGATCGCTGAGCTTTCTTGAGCAGCTCTGCGTTCAATCCTTCCTAGATGCCGGACACCACACCATCCTTTACACATATGAGGATGTGGATCGCGTGCCCGATGGAGTCGAGTTCCGCGATGCCGCCGATATCCTGCCCGAAACCGGGTTCCTGGTGCATGAGCGCACCGGTTCTCCGGCGCTGCATTCCGATCTGTTCCGATATCATATGCTGCGCGGTGCGGACCGCATGATCTGGGCCGATACGGACGCCTATTGCCGCAAGCCTTTCGTCACCGCGACCGGTCATTTCTTTGGTTGGGAAAGCAAGAAGCACATCAATGGCGGCGTGCTGGGCCTGCCCCGCGACAGCGAAGCGCTGCAATTGCTGCTGGACCATTGCTCGGATGAATTTGCCATCCCCACATGGTATGGCAAGAAATACGTCCTGGAACTGGAAGAGAAGAAGGCCGCGGGCAACCCGGTTCATGCGGGCGAACAGCCATGGGGTGTCTGGGGGCCGCACGCGGTCTCGCATTTCCTGCACAAGACCGGCGAGGACCGCTATGCCTTCCCGCAGGAGGGGCTGTATCCCTATACATTCAAGGACCGGCGCAAGATCGTCAAACCCAACAACAAGATCAGCGATTACGTCACCGACAACACCTATTCGGTGCATCTGTACGGTCGGCGGATGCGCAAGTTTCTGGCGGAACACTACAAGGGCGTGCCTGATCCGACCGGCCTGCTGGGGCAATTGCTGATCAAGCACAGGATCAACCCGTTGAATGCGCCCTTGCGGGACTATCCCAACCCCGACCCCAACAGCGCCTTCGCAAAGGTGTTCAGGGAAGAGATCGACGGTAAACAATATGCGGCGGCCACGCCCGCAACCGACGACGCAGCCCCCCTGAAATCGGTTGTCGGTGTGACGACCATGAAGAACGAGGGCCCCTATATTCTGGACTGGGTGGCCTATCACCTGTGGCTGGGTTTCACGCATTTCCTGATCTACACCAACGATTGCTCGGACGGCACGGACGAGATTCTGGACCTGCTGGCGGAACGTGGGCTCGTCACCCGCGTCGACAACCCGGCGCGCATAGACAAGGGCGAGCGACCGCAACGTGTGGCGCTGGCGCTGGCGCAGGATCATTCGATCATTCAGGCCGCAGATGCCTATATGGTGTTTGACGTGGATGAATACATCAACATCCACACGCCCGAGGGCACCTTGCGGTCCCTGATGGAGGCAACCGGGAACCCCGAGCTGATCGCGATGACCTGGCGATTTTTTGGCTGTTCCGGCGTGGCCGATTTCGACGACAGCCCGGTGCCGCAACAGTTTGACCGTTGCGCACCGCAGAAAGTGCGGGTGCCGCATCACAACTGGGGCTTCAAGACCTTCGCCCGCAGACCGTCGAGCTATTCGAAATTCGGTATCCACCGCCCGCTGGAACCGGTCTCCGGCGGCATGCCCCATTGGGTCAACGGATCGGGGCACCAGATGCCCGATCGCTATCGCGAAAAGGGCTGGCGGTCGTCACTGGAAAGCTGGGGCTATGATCTGGTGACGTTGAACCACTACTCGATCCGCTCGCTTGACAGCTATCTGGTCAAACGCGACCGGGGTCGCACCAACCACATCAACCGCGAGCAGGGCATCGGGTATTGGAACATCCACAACCGCAATGATGAACAGGACGACTCGATTCAGGCGCACTTCGAGAAATCCAGACCGATGCGCGACGATCTGCTCTCGGACCCACGGCTGGCCAAATTGCATGAGGCAAGCTGCAACTGGCATCGTGCCAAGATCAATGCACTGAAGGATCTGCCCGAGTACAACCGGCTTTACCAGACTCTGGCGCAGGATATCCTGTCCCACAGCGTCTCGGACCAGGTGCAGCCGGACTTTGCGACGCTGTCCCATACCGCACTGACCGGTGAACCCTTTGTCAGCGACAAACCCGAATCCGCACCGCCTGAAGATACGTCGCCAGAGGAACAACCGGTTCTGCAATCCTCGGGCCATCCCATCCTGCTGGGGGATGATGCGCAAGAGGCGTATGAGAGCATCCGGAAACGGGTCGAGACGCTGTTCTCGCCGCTCAAACCCGCCGCCCCACTGTCACGCGACAAGATCACGCTGGTGACAACGATGCGGAATGAGGCCCCCTTCCTGCTGGAATGGGTTGCCTATCATCGCTCAATCGGGGTGACGGATTTTCTGATCTATACCAACGACTGCACCGACGAGACGGTCGCGCTGCTGGACCGGTTGCAGGCGCTGGGATACGTGACGCGGCTGGATAATCCGTTCAAGGCGGACAAAGGGCAAAAGCCGCAGCGCGGCGCGTTGAACCACGCGATCACCCATCCTTTGATCTCGGATGCCGATTGGTACATGTGCATGGATTGCGACGAGTTCATCAATATCCATGTGGGCGACGGTACCCTGCCCGAGCTGTTTGCAGCGATGAATGAACCGAACCTGATCTCGATGACATGGAAACTGTTCGGGAACGCTGGAGTCACTGATTTCGAAGACGCCTGGGTCATCGAAACCTTCGATCGCTGTGCGCCGCAGTTCATCCCAAAGCCCCGTATGGGGTGGGGATTCAAGACGATGGTCCACAAATCCGCGCCCTACGGCAAGATCGGCGTACACAGGCCGCTGGACCCGGATCAGGAGCGCCTCTCCGAGGTGCGCTGGGTCAACGGATCGGGGCGCGAGATGCCGGAACAGGTGCATGCCTCGAACAGTTGGCGGTCGACCAAGCGGTCGCTGGGCTACGATCTGGTCACGCTGAACCACTATACCTTGCGCTCTGCCGACAGCTATCTGGTCAAGCGGGATCGCGGCCGGGTGAACCATGTCGATGAGGATATGGGCGGTTACTACTGGGACCGCCGGAACTATAACAGTGAACGCGACGCCCGCATCCAGCAATGGGTGCCTCGGGCCCGGGACGAACTGGACCAGATGATGGCGGACGCCGAAATTGCGGCGCTGCACAAAGCGGCGGTTGAGACACACAAACGCAAGGTGGCTGAGTTGAAGGCCCTGCCCGAATATGCGCACCTTTATGAAAAGATTTCGGCGCCGGATCAGCCGGATGCGATTTTCATGCCCGAACGGACCGAAGCCGAAGTGGCGGACTAGCCATCCCGCTTGCGTGCCTGTTTCTCGGCATGGATGGCGCGGCGGATCGACATGAGCTGGCTCCACATCTGACGCTGGGCAGTCATCGGCAGGACCTGCGTGGGGCCGATCTGACACAGGCGCGCGTGGGTGTAGAACATCTCTGAATCCTGCAGCAGCGTTTTGATGCGTTGGTGCCGCCACGCGACGGATCGGGTGTGCAGCTGATCCAGTTCGGGATCGGCGCGCAGCTCGGCCATGCCTTGGGCAATTGCATCGGCATGGCGCAGGATTGCGGTGTCTTCAACCTGATTGAAATCGCGGTCGATCCAATAGGCCAGATCAATCGGGTCTTCACTATGATTGGGACGGCCCCGTTCGGCCTTGACCAGATAGTTCTCGACCGAACCCAGAGCGTAATGGTTCAACTGTGCCATCCCGTATCTGGGCACGACGCTGGGAATGACTGTGCCGGGTATGGCCGGGGCTGGATCGCCATTGCCGTCGACCAGATTGAAGTCCGCGCCGCCCTGCAGCCGGGGCCGGTGCACGCCCAGCCGATCCAACCGCTGGTCGGCCTTAAACAGGGTTTTGAACTGCACCGCGCGCCACGGCCACAGCAGCGTGTCGGGGGCTGCTCGGGTGAACAATCCGGTTACCGGTTGATCCTGAAAGGCAACTTGCCGGTTATGCCCGAACATGCGCCACGGTACCGCAAACCCGTCCGCATCGGGCCGTGCGGCAATCAGATCGGCGATCTGCCCGCTGCCTTCGTGAATGCAAAGAAACTCGTCCACGTCCGAAACGAGTATCCAATCGGCCTGCTCCACCAGCCGGTGGTTCGACGCACGGTTCAGCGCCCGCCACTGCACCGTCTTCTTGCCTTTGCGCGGGTTGGGCTTGTGGCAGACGATTTTTAGCGTGTGCAACCGATCCAGAATCGCGTCGGTGCCATCCTCGCAATCATTGCTGAAAATCAGGAAATCCGTCACGCCGATGGCACGGTGATAGGCGATCCATTCCAGAATGAACGGCCCTTCGTTGCGCATGGAGGTCACGATCAGGCAGCGCATGGGTCACATTCCGTTCAGCAGGTTAAAATCGCCGAAAATCAAGGGCTTTCGGCGCTCGATCCCAAGGATTGCACAATCGGGCACATTCGGCCAGAGGCGCAGGTCAATACGCGGCTTCTGCCGTGTCCGGCAGCAACAGGCTCAGCTCACCTTCGGGAAATTCATCGAACGACAGGTCCCACGATGCCCCGGGCCACAGCAATTGAAGCTGCTTTCGCGCGGGGCGATAAACAGCCGTGTAAAGCGTTCCAAAACCGGATTTGAAAGCGGTCGAATACAACGGTGGGCGCAGGAAGGCGTCGATAAAGCGCTTTTCGCTTTCCGGGTGCTGATTCAGGCGGTTCAGCAGAAACCGTTCACGTTCCACCGTCGCCGTAAACCGCGCATGTTTGGACCATTCAACATGGCCCTGATGATTGGTCGCCACCGGCACGTCCGAAATTTGCGGGTGCCGGTCAGGTGCCAGATAGACCGTGCTGTGATTGTGTTTCGCATCCAGCACGGTGACGTTATAGCTCATGTGGCAGGGAATGCGGCACAGGCAATCAACCGCCTCGGCCGTGGTTTCGCAGGTTTGCAGCACATAGCGCAGGATCAAAGGCACGCCGAACCCGTCCCCCACCTCGCGCCGCCCGCCGAAGGTAAGCGAGACGGTCAGACCCGCATCGTTGATCCCATCGAGCAGGCCCAGAACACCATCACTCATCCCGATGACCCCGCGCCCGTCCCAGTGGGTCTTCAGCAGTGCCGCATCGAAGGTTTTCGGGTGGTAGTCGTAGTTGCGCACCAAAATCGGCGTTTTGCCGCGCCAGATCGCCTGACTGCAGCCAGACAGATATTTCGGCGGGCAGTAGAAGCTGAGAAACCGCGCCTGACTATCCTTGCCTCCGACCAGCTCGACCACTTCTTCGTATAGCGGCAGAATCTCGGGCATATGCTTTTGCAGAGCGCGCAGGCATTCGCGATAGGTGGGGCGAGCCGAATACCCCTCTTGCGCCCACCATGTGCGGTAGGCGGGCCAGTATTCGGCAAACAGCCCGGCCAGCTTGGGACCGGGCTGCGCCTCGTCGATTGAGCGAAAAACAAGCGCCATGGGGCTTTCTACATGATTTTGAAGGCGGGGTCTTGCATCGGCTGCGCGGCGGGCAGCGGTTCAGCGGTATAGGCCGAGGTGATGCCGTGTATCCACTTCTTCGACTTGTCGGTCAATTTGAAGCCCTTGGTCATCGACCGCCCACGCGTCACCAGAATGCCCAGATCGGCACCTTCATAGCGGTAGTCACCGACATTCGAGATGCGCAGGAAGAACGCCTCATTCTCGCCCACCGCGCGGCGGTGATAGTCGAACCGGTCAAACACCACACGGCCATCTTCCAGCATCTTGTAGATGCCCGATTGTGGGGCCTGCGTAATCCTGTCGACACTGTCATCAGTGTGTTTGATCACCATCTGCGACCAGCTGTCGATCATGTCCGGGTCGGCCCAGCGCGCATTGAGTTCCTCGACATCCAGCTCGAAGGGTTTCTTTGAGAACTCCAAAAGGTGGAACAGGAACAGCGGCGCATCGGCATGCGCAAAGGCCGCGTGGTTGGTCATGGAACTTGCCCCGGTGATGCGCGGGTTCAATTCACCCAACCACAGCTCATCGGTTTTCTTGTCGATCAGGAAGTCGAGCTCGAAATAACCGCGATAACCGGATTTGCGCAGTTCTTCACCGAACTGAAAGGTCAATTGCCGCGCCTGTTCGCGCGCCTTGGGCGGGAAAGCGGTCGAGAAAATCTCGTTCCCGCACCAGCCACCGCGATAGGGGGTAAGCTCCTTAAAGCCCACAAGCTCGGTCATCAGCGGGCCAACGATGGTGCCTTCGGATGTGGCGCAGGCCTCGATCGCCGCCCCGCGACAGTCGATCCGTTTCATGATCTTGATCTCGCCTTCGCCGACGATCTCGTCCTTGTGCTTGTTGAAATCGGACTCGGACTTGATGAAGAACGTGGTATGGCCACTGTCGCCAAAGGCGGATTGCAGCACCAGATCATGACCCAGACCCGCCTTGTCGCAGATCTTTTTCAAATGATCATAGCTTTTGACCACACTCAGCGTGTTGGGCACGGACGGCACACCCGCCTTGTTGCCGATGCGGACGGTTTCGATCTTGTTGTCGCATTTGGTGCGCAGCTTGGCCTTGGGGAACCACAGCTGACCGCCCAGTTCCTTGACCAGCTTCTCGGTCGTTTCATCAAACATCAGGAAGACAAACTTGGGCTTGCCGCCGCGCCGTTTGACCAGATCGATGACCTCTTTGTGCTGCAGCAGATAGTTGTTGATGTCTTCGATGGACTGGAATTCGTCATGCGGCATTTCAGAAGGCACAAACACGTTCGGATGTCGCCCGTCAAAGCAGTCCATGTAGCAAATGTAGGTGAAATTCATCACCCATTCATCCAGCCCCAACAGGTTGAAATTGGTCGCCGATACAAAATAGATCGGGTCCGTGTTGGTATGAAAATACCGACGGATTTCCGAGATGTTCTTCAGCACCTTCTTTGGCATATGGTCCTCCCAGTCCCTTATGTTTTCTTGACTGATTTCAAAGCGTCTTCGGTAAATATGCGCAGCCCCAGATCGGCGCGGAATCCGTGGATTTCCGAGACGTCCAGTTCCTGCATGAATTTGAGGATTTCGGGGCTGATCACCTGCCCCGGCACCAGAATGGGAAAGCCCGGCGGGTACGGAATCACAAAGGTCGCCGAGACCATCTCCTCGCCCGCTTCCAGCCGGTTCAGCATGTCCTTGTCGGGCTCAACGTAATCACAATTGTCTTCGTCATAAGACAGGAAGAACGCGGTGCGGATATCCCCTGCCTCGGTGCCCTGTTCGCAGCGGAACGCGTCGTGGAAGCGGCTGAAGTCAGGCAGCGGAGGGACATGTTCGCTGAGGTTCCTGACGCGTTTCTCAAAGGCGCGCTTTTCCATCTTGGACGCGTCGTCCATCAGGTCGTCCAGTTCCTTGGCGATCTCGACCAGCACCTCGATCAAATAAGCGACCGAACTGCGCGTGGTGCCGATATTCGTCATGAACAGCACGGTATTGCGCGAGGTCTTGTTGATCTGGATGCCGTATTTATCCATCAGGATCTTGGTCTTGAACGTATCGCCATCCCAACCGGTCGCACCCACATGCAGGGTGATGCGGGTGGCATCCAGAACGAATTCGTCCTTGGCCCAGCAATCCCAGACGTCGGCCCAGCCCTGATCGGGATCGAAATAGCTGGTCATGCCGCTTTCGCGGTACTGTTCGGGGATCATGTCGCCCGCCGTGACCAGCTTGAAATACTTCCTCAGCAACGGATGCGTCGTCACCGCCCGGCGGATCGCCATGGCGCTTTCGACCTGCCGCTGGACGAACTCGTATCCTTCGATCTCGACCTGCCTGCGTCCCACATCCAGCGAGGCGATGATCTGATAGTTGGGCGAGGTCGAGGTGTGGGTCATGTAAGCCTCGTGAAAGGCCTCCTCCACCGCGCCCTTGAACTGCTGATCGTTGACGTGAATCATCGAGCCCTGCCGCAATGCGGTCAGCGTCTTATGGGTCGACTGCGTCGCATAGACCCGCACCCGCGCATCCGGCGGCGCGATCAGACGGGTATCGAGCCAGGCGTCATCGCCCTTGCCCTCCAATTCCTTTTGCTGCGCCGCATAAGCCTCGGCATGTTCGGTGGTGCGGAATTCCTCTCGCAGAATATTCGCTGAACGCATCGCGGTGCGTACGCGGGTATTGGGCGCAAAGCGGGCGTAACCAAACCACGCCTCATCCCACAGGAACACAAGGTCCTTCTTGATCGCCAGACATTCCTGCATCACCCGCTGTACGTTGTAGACGATGCCGTCGAAGGTGCAGTTGGTCAGCAGAACCATACGCACCCGATCCAGTTTGCCCTCGGCGCGCAAGGCCAGCAGCTTGTGCTTGATCTCTCGGATCGGCACCGCGCCGTACATCGAGTAATCGTGCAGCGGATAGCTGTCCATGTAGACCACGCTCGCCCCGGCCAGCACCATGCCGTAGTGATGCGATTTGTGGCAGTCACGGTCGACCAGCACGATATCACCGGGCCGCACCAGCGCCTGCACCACGATTTTGTTGCAGGTCGACGTGCCGTTGGTGGCAAAAAACGTCTGTTTAGAGCCGAAGGCCCGGGCTGCAGCCTCCTGCGCCTCTTTGATCGGGCCTTTGGGTTCCAGCAGTGAATCCAGCCCGCCAGATGTGGCTGAGGTTTCGGCCATGAAGATGTTCGATCCGTAGAACGCCCCCATGTCCTGAATCCAATGGCTGCGGCTGATCGACTTGCCCCGGCTGATCGGCATCGCGTGGAACACGCCGGTGGGCTGTTTGGAGTATTCCTTGAGCGCCGTAAAAAACGGCGTTTTATAGCGCCGCTGCACCCCTCGCAGGATGTTCAGATGCAGTTCCAGGAAATCTTCCTGATTATAGAACACCCGCCGGCACAGACCCAAATCAAGCCCCGCGATATCCTCGGCCGAACGATCGGTGATCAGATAAGCGTCCAGTTCCGGGCGCAGCATTCCGATCCGGCGGCAGGTCTCTGGCCCAAATTCCGAGGGTGACAGCGCATCAAGATCAGCGCCTTCACCATAAAGGCTGATATACCGTCCCAGAACATTGGTTTCGTTCTTGGATTTCAGACTCAGGCCCGGGCGGACGATGACCGCCTGCACATTCTGGTTGAACAGAACCCCGATCAGCGCGTCCTCGACACTGGGAACCACAACGGTTTCATAGATGAACGGGTCCTCGCTGCGGCGCATCCGTTGCAGGCTGGATTGCAGGAACCGCTCCTGATGTTCGTTGACATTGTCGACGATCATTACTTCGAAATAAGGACGGCCCAGCGCCCGGGCTTCGTGGCTTTGGGTGGACTCGTCCTCGAACTCGTCAACCTCGGTCTCATCCGCAATCAGCGGGATCGAGCGGCGACGATACGCCCCCGATGTCAGCGCCCGCGACACCCGGCGCACGGCGGTTGAGAAATCGCCAAAGTTGCCATGGTCCAGCAAGCGGCGCAGATAATCGAATGCAGAACCGCCCGGAAACGCAAAATACACTTCGATCGGGGCCAGCGCCTGCAGCAACTGCCGTGCCCGGTCCCGATCCTTTTCGCTGGCACCCTGATCAAGGGACTCGGCCGTTTCCCGCAGCACGCTCCATCGGTCTGCCCTCAGCTGCGAGGCGCTGTAGTAATCCGAGATGGTGTGGAGCTTTTCGCTGTCGGAAATGCCGTGCATGAAATTTTTTCCTTTCTGCCGATACCGAAAAGCTGGGCCGGTATCAGTCTGTGCCAGAGCGCCCTTTGTAGAGATACAGATTGTCGGGCTTGGTCGCGGCGTCTTCGCTGTATCCCAGCGCCGTTCTGGGGTCGGATGCGGCAACTCCTGCAACGTCACCTTTTTGCGGAATGCGCAGCGGGCCAAGCGTGTGCAGATAGGCATCCGCGCCGCTGGTGCGGTCATAAACCGGGAAGTCAGCCTCGCGGTCGCGGAAACTTTTGAGGACTTGGCCCAGACCTTTCAGCCCGACCTCACGCTGGCGGCGAACCTGATCCAGATCGATCTCGATGGGGAAGATATCCTCTTGCCCCGCGGATTGGTGCAGCACAGTGGCCGATGGATCAACGACCAGCGAGCGACCCACGCCCCCGGCGGCCAGCCCGTTCACGTCGAACACGTAGCATTGGAACTGTGCAGCGGTGGCCTTGGCGATCGACAGCTCGGCCTCGCGGTCAGTGGTGCCGGTCAGAACCGGGTGCAGCAGAACCTCGACGCCTTGGCTAGTCAGGTGGCGGGTGGTTTCGGGGAACCAGATGTCATAGCAGATCGACAGGCCAAACCGGCCCACATCCGGCACGTCAAAGATGCAGAACTCGGTGCCCGAAGCGACGTTCTGTTCATAGGGTTTGAACGGGAACATCTTGGAGTATTTCGAGACGATCTCACCATCCGGGTTGATCACCACCGAAGTGTTGAAAATCCGCCCGTCCTCGTGCTTTTCGAACATCGAGCCGGGGATCAGCCAGATCCCGTAGCGCCGCGCCGCGTCCTGAAAGCGCGACAGGTCGTCATTGGGAAAGGGCTGGGCAAACCGGTCGAGCGGACCATGAGGTGCCAGCTCGCTGAACAAGGCCATCTGGGTCCAGGGAAACCGAGCCATCATGATGTCGATCCGATGCAACATAGCGTCGACATTCGACTGCAGCGCGCCGACATGCATCTGGATTCCGGTTATCGCAAAGGGGGTCATTTTTCGTTTCTTCTCATTTTCTCGCCGATTGCGACCGCCGCTATGATCCGGCGCTCTTCATCGGAACACAAAATCGTGTATTCACGCAAGCCCGCTGTCCTCAGGCCATGTTTTTCGTAAGATTCCAAGCTCATAGAGCCTCTTCCTCGGCTGTATCTTCCGCCAGTTGTTCCACAAAATCGATATCGTTGCGGACCCAGAAGAACCGGAAGCCGCAGCTGCGCAGCCATTTTTCAAGGCGGTCCAGGCTGGACCATTCCCGCCGCAGCCCGCGGGTGGATTCGACCAGCGCCCATTGGCCATCGACCAGAAAATACACCGTCCAGGTGTTGGGATGCGTCGAGTGGTTGGCAAAGCCGCCGCTGACCACCTCGCGCGCCGTGCGCACCGCGACAGGGTAGTCTCCGATGCGGTTTTCAGCCGCAAGAATCGCCAGATCGTTTTGACGGATCGTGAATGTGGGGAACGGGGCGACGCTCATGCAGCCTCGGTCTGTGCGGCATCGAGCAGCGCCTTGCGCCGTTCATTGATCTCCGCTGGTTTTAGGTTTTCGATGCGGGTCGCAAGCGTCCAGACATGGCCGAAGGGATCGGCGATAGTGGCGCAGCGTTCACCCCAATAGGTATCGGTCGCCTCGGCAATCAGGCTGGCGCCGCTTTCCAGCGCGGTCGCGAGGGTCGCGTCCGTGTCTTCGACATACATGTGATGCCCAACCGATGCGACCGTGCCCGGAATGGCGGGACCATGCGCACCCCAACCGGCGGTGACAAACAGCATCGAATTGCCGATCTTGATGGTGGCAAATCCCGGAGCCTCTTCCACGTCACAGGCCTGAACCTTCGCGCCAAAGGCGCTTTCGTAGAACCGCAGCGCTGCGGGTACGTCAACAACGGCAAGCGACGCGGTGCAGGTACGATAGCCACGGGGCAGCGTGGCAGGCTTCTTCTTCATTCCGGTCCTCTCCGAATTGGGCGACGGTCGCCCTGAATGACTTGCAGGAAATTCCCGCACTATGCACCATACTGTGTCTCATTCCGAAGGACTCTGCAACACTATGATGCATAGTGCTGAATTTTCACTCTCAATGCTCAAAAAGTTGGCGGTGTACAGGCACTGATGATCCGGCAGACCTCGGGGCCGACCTGCCGGAACCGGTGCGGCGTGCGACTGTCGAAGTAATAGGCATCACCCGGCCCCAGAACCTTGCGTTGATCGCCCACCGTCACCTCGACCCGGCCCGAGATCACGACGCCGCCCTCTTCCGCCTCATGACCGTACATCACACGGCCAGTATCGGCGCCCAGATCATAGGTTTCCTGCAGGATCATCATCGCGCGCCCGTGCAGGTTTGATCCAACCTGCCGCAGCGACAGCCCGCCCTTACCGATCTCTGTCAGCTCTTCGGCGGCGTAGAACACTGTTTGTTCCGGCTCGATCTCGAACGAGAAAAAATCAGACATGCCAATCGGTATGCCCTGCAAAATCCGGCGCAACGCACCGACCGAAGGGTTCATCTTGCCGGACTCGATCAGCGAGATGGTCGAGTTCGGAACATCCGATTTCTTGGCCAACGCCCGCTGCGACAGGCCCGCCCGTTCACGCAGGGTGCGCAGGCGCAATCCAAGGGTCAGATCATCCTGACTGGTGTTTTTCATGTTCAGTATCCGCAACACTTCGAGGGTGCCGGGACCGTAAATCAAGGGCTTATGATTCACAAGAAACAGGCTTTCACCCGCCAACCCAGCCACTACAGTCACGCGGTCAGACATGCGGGCGCCGCGCCCCATAACCGGAAAGGACGCAAGATGCTGAATGCTCAGATTGCTGAACGCCGCAACACCTCGATCGCGCAGGGTGTGGGAATGCAGACGCAGGTCTATGTCGACCGCGCCGTGAACACCGAAGTCTGGGATGTCGAGGGCAAGCGCTATATCGATTTCGCCGCAGGTATTGCCGTTGTGAATACCGGGCATTGCCATCCCAAGGTGATGGAGGCGGTGCAAAAACAGGCCGCCAATTTCACCCATACCTGCCATCAGGTTCTGCCTTACGAGAACTACATCCGTTTGGCCGAGCGCCTGAACGAGAAGGTTCCCGGCGATTTCACCAAAAAGACCGTCTTTGTCACCACAGGTGCCGAAGCGGTGGAAAACGCCGTTAAGATCGCCCGCGCCGCCACCGGGCGTCCGGCTGTCGTCGCCTTTGGTGGCGCTTTCCATGGCCGCACCTTCATGGGCATGTCGCTGACCGGCAAGGTTCAGCCCTACAAGGCGGGTTTTGGTGCGATGATGCCCGACACCTATCACGTTCCGTTTCCGGTTGAACTGCACGGCACCTCAACCGAGGATTCGCTGGGTGCGCTGACCAAGCTGTTCAAGGCCGATCTGGATCCGGGTCGCGTGGCCGCGATCATCATCGAGCCGGTACAGGGTGAAGGTGGCTTCTACCCCGCTCCGGCCGAGTTGATGCGTGGCCTGCGTGCGCTTTGCGACGAACATGGCATCGTTCTGATTGCCGATGAGGTACAGACCGGCTTTGCCCGCACGGGCAATTTGTTTGCGATGGACGCCTATGATGTGTCCGCCGACATCACCACCATGGCCAAAGGTCTGGCGGGCGGGCTGCCTCTGGCCGCTGTCACCGGACGCGCCGAGTTGATGGACGCCGCGCATCCGGGCGGTCTGGGCGGCACCTATGGCGGCAACCCGCTGGGGATCGCCGCCGCTCATGCGGTGATGGATGTGATCGACGAAGAAGACCTGTGCGCGCGCGCCAACGAGCTGGGCTCGCGCCTGAAACAGCGGTTGGAATCGATCCGTTCCCGCACGCCCGAGATCGTCGACATTCGCGGCCCGGGCTTTATGGTCGCGGCTGAATTCAACACCAGCGATGGCAGCGCCCCGAATCCGGACATGGCCAACGCGGTGCGCGTCGAGGCACTCAGGCGCGGATTGATCCTGCTGACATGTGGCGTATATGGGAATGTAATCCGTTTCCTCGCACCGCTGACGGTGCAGGATGAGATATTCGCCGAGGCAATGGATATTCTCGAAGCCTCGATCGACGCTGCCAAAGGAGCCTGAACATGCTGGATACCAAAGTGACCAAGCTGGAGCTGAAAGATCCCAGCCTTCTGGAAACCCGCGCCTATATCAACGGCGCATGGGTTGAGGGCGAGGTGACTTTCCCGGTTCACAACCCCGCTACCGGCGATCTGATCGCCAACGTGACCGATGTCAACGTCGAGGGCACCGCGCAGACCGTCGATGCGGCTTATGCGGCGAAAAAGAACTGGGCTGCCCAGACCGGCAAGGAGCGCGCGGCAATCCTGCGCAAGTGGTTCGACCTGATGGTCGAAAACGCCGATGATCTGGCCACGATTCTGACCGCCGAGATGGGCAAACCCTGGCCCGAAGCGCGCGGAGAAATTCTGTATGGTGCGTCCTTCATCGAGTGGTTCTCGGAAGAGGCCAAGCGCGTTTATGGCGACGTGATCCCCGGCCATCAGCGCGACAAGCGCATCGTTGTGTTGAAACAGCCTGTGGGTGTGGTGGGCTCGATCACCCCATGGAACTTCCCCAATGCGATGATCGCCCGCAAGGTTGGCCCGGCGCTGGCGGTGGGTTGCACCTTTGTGGCGCGCCCCGCAACACTGACGCCACTTTCCGCTTTGGCGATGGCGGTGCTGGGCGAACGTGCGGGCATTCCGGCAGGCGTGTTCAACGTAATCCCGGGCACTGACAGCTCGGGCGTCGGCAATGAGCTTTGCACCAATGACAAGGTGGCCAAGATCACCTTCACCGGTTCGACGCGCGTGGGTCAAATTCTGATGCGTCAGGCGGCGGGCACGATCAAGAAAATGTCGCTGGAACTGGGCGGCAATGCACCGTTCATTGTGTTCGACGACGCCGATGTGGATGCCGCCGTCGACGGCGCAATGATCGCCAAGTTCCGCAACAACGGTCAGACCTGCGTCTGTGCCAACCGCATCTATGTACAGGCGGGTGTCTATGACGAATTCGCCGCCAAGCTGGCTGAAAAGACCAAATCCCTGAACGTCGGTGACGGCTTCGGCGATGGTATCACCACAGGCCCGCTGATCAATGACGCAGCCGTCGCCAAGGTCGAGGAACACATCTCGGACGCGGTGTCCAAAGGTGCAACCGTGACGCTGGGCGGTAAACGCTCGGATCTGGGCGGGACATTCTTCGAACCCACCGTTCTGACCGGCGTGACCCGCGACATGGTGGTGGCGAAGGATGAAACCTTCGGCCCTGTCGCGCCCCTGTTCAAGTTTGAAGAGGAAGACGACGTGGTCGCGATGGCCAATGACAGCGAGTTCGGTCTGGCCTCGTATTTCTACAGCCGTGATCTGGCGCGCGTCTGGCGCGTGGCCGAGGCGCTGGAATCGGGCATGGTGGGCATTAACACCGGCCTGATCTCGACCGAGGTCGCGCCGTTCGGGGGCGTCAAACAGTCCGGTCTGGGTCGTGAGGGTTCGAAATACGGGACCGAGGATTTCCTTGAGATCAAGTATCTCTGCATGGGTGAGATTCAGTAATCTCCCAATACCTTGAAACTCTAACACACCCGCAATCTGCGGGTGCGTTTTTTTCAGACCGAAGCGTGTCCGCGCAAGCGAACCACCAGCGGCATCATCGCCAACACCAAAACGGCTGAGAAGAAGAAGGGTGCGCCGGGCAGATAGATACCTTCACCATCGACCGACGCCTGAAACAGCCCGGTCATCACCAAAGGTGACAGCACTGCCGCGACAGACGACAGCGAGGCGATGACCCCCTGTACCACGCCCTGCCGGTCTTCATCGGCCTGGTTCGAGGCCATTGCCGTCATCAGCGCAGGTACAAGATCCGACAGCGCGGCCAGCAGAAGAAAGATCACAAGCGCAGTAATCGTTGCCGTGAAGCCAAATCCGATCATTCCAATCAACGCGGACGTCATACCCATCATCAAGGTGCGGTAATCGCCAATCCATCTGATGAAAAGGGGCATCAGCCCGCCCTGAACCGCCGCCAGCAGCACCCCGTATGCGGCCAGGGACAGACCGATATAAAGCGTCGACCAGCCAAAGACCTCGCGAATCCAGAACGCCCAAAGGGTCGGGTAAACCATGTTGGCGAACTCAAAGATGAAAATGCATAGCAGCGGCACCGCCAGACCCGGAAAGCGGAAGGCGTCAAAGATCGATTTGAACGGATTCAGGTCGCGCTTGCCGAAGGGGCGGCGTTTTTCGGGCGTCAGGCTTTCGGGCAGTGCGAACACACCGAACAGAGCATTCGCCGCTGACAAAGCCGCCGCGATCCAGAAGGGCGCGGTTATGCTGACCTCGGCAGCGATGCCGCCGATGGCCGGGCCAAGAACGAACCCGATCCCGAAGGCCGCACCGATGAGGCCAAAATTCGCGGCCTTCTCGGTGGGTGAGGATATGTCGGCGATGTAGGCCGTCGCGGTGATGTAGGTCGCCCCCGCAAGCCCCGCAAGCGTGCGCCCGAGCAGAAGCAGCCAGAACGTATCAGCCAGCGCCATGATTACATAATCCAGCGCCAGCATGACCAGCGCTGCAATCAGGATCGGTCTGCGACCGACGGCGTCTGAAATGCTGCCGACAATGGGGCCACACAGGAACAGAGCCCCGGCATAGGCGGCCATCAGCAGCCCGCCCCAAAAGGCCCCTTGCCCGGTATCACCCGCGCCAACGCGATTCATCAGATCGGGCATGATCGGGAACACGATACCGATGCCGATGGCGTCGATCATCAGGGTGATCAGGATGAAGGTTATCGCGCGGCTTTTGAACATACCGCCCTATCGGATGGGCAGGTTCCTAAAGCAAGGAAAAAGGGCTGCGCCTTCGTCGGGCAGCCCTTCCTGGTATCAGCGCTACTGCCCCAACGCCACGCCTTCACGACGCGGATCCGCAGCGCCGATCAGTTGCCCATCCTTGATCAGGATCGCGTGCAACCCGCTGTTGAGGTCGACCAGCTTGACCTCATGCCCCTTGCCGGTCAGCGCATCGGCGAATTCGGCGGCGGCGGTGCCTTGCTCCAGATCCATCGACGACCCGTTGCGATGCACGAAATGCCCCGTTTCGACGGCATCCTGCGGATCCATGTCCCAATCGAGGATCGCGATGATGGTCTTGGCCACATAGTTGATGATGCGGCTGCCACCGGGTGAACCGATCAGCAAATAAGGCTCACCCTCTTTCATCACGATGGTCGGCGACATCGAGCTGCGTGGGCGTTTACCACCTTCGACACGGTTGGCCACCAGACGGTCACCATCTTTGGGCGCGCGGTCAAAATCGGTCAGTTCGTTGTTCAGCAGAAAACCCCGCACAAAGACGCGGCTGCCAAAGGCGGTTTCGATAGTCGTCGTCATCGACAGCGCATTGCCGTACTGATCTCGGATCACGATGTGACTGGTGCCGGGTCGGCCGGGGTTCTGCGACGGCGCAAACAGCACGGTGTGGTCGCGCGGCGGTTCACCCGCCTGGCGCTTCTCACCAGCTGCTGCTGTGTCGATCATTCCGGCGCGCAATTTCAGGTAATCCGTATCCAGCAGGCCCTTGACCGGCACATCAACAAAATCGCTGTCAGCCATGTAAAGCGCGCGGTCTGCATAGGCCAGCTTGGCCGCCTCGGCATAAAGATGCGCCATCTCGGCGTTCCAGCCAGTGCCTTTGAGGTCGAAGTTACTCAGAATGCCCAGAATCTGCCCCACGGTCAGACCACCCGAGGTCGGCGGCCCCATGCCGCAGACGTCATAACCGCGATAATCGGCGCAGACAGCGGGGCGGATTTTGACGCGATAGGCAGCCAGATCCTCAAGCGTGATGTTGTTTTCCACCTTCGATGTAGCGTCGACAGCGGCCACGATATCCTCGGCAATCGGGCCGTTATAAAACGCATTCGCACCCTGATCGGCCAGAATGCGCAGGGTCTCGGCAAAATCGGGGTTCTTCAGCAAGGTGCCCGCCGCCAGCGGACTGCCGTCTTCATTGAAGAAGTACGCCTTGGCACCGGGAAAAACATCCAGCCCCCAATTGCGGTCGACGGTCGATTTGATCGAGTTCGCCATACGCGGCGAGACCTCGAACCCGTTTTCGGCCTGTTCAATGGTCGACTGAAACAGCGAGGCCCAGTCTGTCTTGCCATACAGATTATGGGTCACTTCCATCAGGCGCAGAATGCCCGGCACGCCGACGGCCTGACCGCCCGAGATCGCCTCGCCAAACGGCATCTTTTCACCATCGGGCAGCAGAAACCGCTCGGGCGTGGCCTTTGCAGGCGCTTTTTCCCGTGCATCAAAGGTTGTCAGCGTTTTCGAGGACGCGTCCCAATAGAGCAGGAATGCGCCACCGCCGATGCCTGACGATTGCGGCTCGACCAGATTCAGCATCAATTGCACGGCGATCATCGCATCCGCAGCCGTGCCCCCCGCAGCCAGCACATCATACCCGGCTTTCGCGGCAATCGGGTTGGCGGCGGACACCATGAATTCGGTGCCGGTGACCGGGTCCTTTTCGTCCCAGCCATAGCCCAGTTCCGGCGCAGGGTCCTGCGCACTGGCGATGCTGGCGATGGCCCCGAAGGCCAGCGCCGCTGTTGTCTTCAGCAGGGTTTTCATAGCGATCCACCTTTGAAAGAGTTCTGGAAACCGAGGCACTCGTTACAAAACCACTTTCAAACCGCCATTGTCACTATCTGACGACGTAAACGGACGCGTTTGAATGTCGGATGACCCGTGATGCGTTTGGACCGAGAAGATAGTCCTTGAGGTCCGGCTTATGGGCCCCGATGACGATGAGGTCAGAGCCCGCGCCTTCGGCGGTCTCAAGGATTTTCTGATAGGCGGTACCGGTGGCAACGACGTGGCGGATGCCGGCATTGCGGTCTTCACCCAGAGTGTCGGCGCAGAGCGCGATCAGCTTTTCATGCGCCGCCTCCACCGCCTTTTCGTGGAACTCGGGCTGAAAGAAGCCCGAGACCCAGCTTTCGCCGAAATCCGGCAGAACCGTCACCACATCCAGCTGCGCGCCGTCCAGATCGGCCAGCACCGCTGCCCGTTCCAGAACACCCGCATCCAGATTGTCGTTGCTGATATCTACGGCACAGAGGACAGATTTGATCATGATGTTACGACCTCTTGTTCATTGGTGCGGGCGGCGCGGCCGCGTTGCAGGAAGGCAATCAGCCCCAGCAACAGCAGCGCCGGGATGAAGATCAGCTCTTTCGGGGGCTGGCTTTGCGGAGCCTGAATGCTGGTGATGCGGACCGCCTCGTCGGCGTAATAGTCGAACATATCCAACTCATCCGCTACCGGCGTGCCAAACAGCGGCTCGTCCAGCTTGACCAGCCCGTCCTCTTCCAGCGTCATCAGACCCAGAGCGTCGATGCGCGCAGCACCATCAGCCTCGTCTCCGATTGTCAGGACCACGGTGGTTTCGGTCATGTTGCCGGTGTCGAAATCCGGGCCTGCGACCTCGATCCGCATGGTGCTGCCCGGTGTGGCATCACCAACGGCCTGTGTCAGCTGCGCCGGTTCGATCTGCGCGAAGGGTGGCGCGATGCGATTCATGAAGAAGTCGGGACGGAACAGCGCAAAGGCGATCAGGATCAGCGCGACGCTTTCATAGATGCGGTTCTTGGTCAGGAACCAGCCCATGGTGCCGGCGGTGAAGATCAGGATCGCGATGGTGGCAGAGACGGCCACCAAGATGCCCTGCACCCAACCCACGTCGATCAGCAGAAGATCGGTGTTGAAGATGAACACGAACGGCAACGCCACGGTGCGCAAGCTGTAGAAGAACGCGGTAAAGCCCGTGCGGATCGCATCCCCGCCCGAGACGGCGGCGGCGGCAAAACTCGCCAGGCCCACGGGCGGTGTCACATCGGCCATGATGCCGAAATAGAACACGAACAGATGAACCGCGATCAGCGGCACGATCAGACCGTCCTGCGCGCCCAGTTCTACAACCACACCGGCCATCAGCGAGCTGACGACGATATAATTCGCCGTGGTCGGCAGACCCATGCCCAGGATCAGGCTGAGCAGACCCACCAGTGCCAGCATGGCGATCAGGTTGCCGCCCGACAGGAACTCGACCAGATCGGCCATCACCTGACCCACGCCGGTCAGGGTCACCGTGCCCACGATCACACCCGCGGTGGCGGTGGCCAGCGCGATGCCGATCATGTTGCGCGCCCCGTCGATCAAGCCGTTCCACAGGTCGGTGACACCGGCCATGAAGGCGTTCGCGGTGTCGCTTTCGCCGCGGAAGATCGACTTGAGCGGCTTCTGTGTCAGCAGGATCACGAACAGCAACGAGGTTGCCCAGAAGGCCGACAGACCGGGCGATTTCTGCTCGATCATCAGGAAATAGACCAGCACAATGATTGGCAGCAGGTAATGCAGACCGGCCTTGTAGATCTCGGCGATCACCGGCAGTTCGACCTCTTTGGCATTGGGATCATCGGGGACCAGATCCTCGACCCCCGCCGCCAGTTTCAGCAGGAACAGATAGGCCAGTACGATCAGCGCCGACAAAACCAGCCCCGAACCCTCTGGCACGATCGCGATGATCGCCTTGATCGGGTACTGTACGCCATAGCAAAGCCCGGCAAAGCCCACAAAGAACAGCGCCATGCCGCCAATCGTGCGACCCATCGAGACGACACGGTCGCCCAGCGTCGGCATGTTCCGCTTCACCGCCTCAAGGTGGACGATATAGACCAGCGCGATATAGGAAATCGCCGCAGGCAGGAACGCGTGGGTGATCACCTCGACATAGGAAATGCCCACATATTCCACCATCAGGAAGGCCGCAGCGCCCATCACCGGCGGCATGATCTGGCCGTTCACGGATGAGGCGACCTCGACCGAGCCCGCTTGTTCGCTTGAAAAGCCCACCCGCTTCATCAACGGAATGGTGAACGTGCCGGTGGTCACAACGTTGGCAATCGACGAACCCGAAATCAGGCCGGTCGCCGCAGACCCCACCACAGCCGCCTTGGCCGGACCGCCGCGCAGGTGACCCAGCGCGCCAAAGGCCATCTTGATAAAGTAATTCCCCGCGCCCGCCTTATCCAGCAGCGCTCCGAACAGCACGAACAGGAAAACGAACTTGGTTGAAACGCCCAGCGCGATGCCAAAGACACCTTCGGACGTGATCCACATATGGCTCATCGCCTTTTGCAGGCTGGCACCTTTCCAGCGGATAACCTCGGGCACCCAAGCGGACGAGCCGAAGAAGACATAGGCCAGAAAGATCGTTGCGATGATCGCCATCGCCGGACCCAGCGCGCGGCGTGCGGCTTCGAACAGCAGCAGCAGACCGGCAAGCGCGAACCACTTGTCGGTGTCGTCCGCAAGGCCACCGGCATCGACAATTTTCTGGTAGAAGAAATAACCATAGAGCGCCAGAAACGCACCCACGATACCCATGATCCAGTCCTGAACCGGGATATAGTTACGCGGGCTGGATTTGAGCGCCGGATAGGCCGCAAAGGCCAGGAACATCGCGAAGGCCAGATGGATCTGGCGCGAGTTGTTCACCACGCTGCCCGGCAGCAGATAGTTCGACAAAGGCGAGGCGAGCACCACCTGAAACACCGACCACAGTACAGCTACAATCGCCAGAAAAAGCCCCACATTTCCTGCTGGATTACGCCCACCCGCATCGGATGAAGCGACCAGATCCTGAAGTTCTTCTTCGGATAAAGGGCGATTGCCCTGTGTGTCGGAACTCATATTAAAAACTCCCCGTCCTGCAGCCTTGGTTTTTATGGCCGTCTTGTCACCGGTTTCTCCCGGATATGAACCGGGGCGCCCCTGAAGGCGCCCCGCGTCAGGTCTGGCTTACTGAATCCAGCCTTTTTCCTTGTAGTATTTCTCGGCACCCGGATGCAGCGGAGCCGACAGGCCATCCGCGATCATCTCTTCAGGCTTGAGGTTGGCGAAAGCCGGGTGCAGCTTTTTGAAGTCATCGAAGTTTTCGAAGACCGAGCTCACAACCGCATAGACCGCATCCTCGGACACATCCGCCGAGGTCACGAAGGTCGCGCCCACACCAAAGGTCTGGGTGTCGCCATCCGAACCACGGTACATACCACCGGGGATGGTTGCGGTACGGTAGAACGAGTTGTCGTCTACCAGCTTGCTGACCGCATCGCCGCTGACATTCACCAGAACCGAGTCGCACGCAGTGGTTGCTTCCTGAATCGAACCCGAGGGGTGACCGACCGTATACACCATCGCATCGATCTGGTTGTCGCACAGGGCTGCCGACTGTTCAGCCGCTTTCAGCTCGGTCGCCAGTTCGAAATCACCAGTGGTCCAGCCCATTTCGCCCAGCAGAACCTCCATGGTGCCGCGCTGACCGGAACCAGGGTTACCAATGTTGACGCGCTTGCCCTTCAGGTCTTCGAAGTTGGTTATGCCTGCATCGGCACGCGCCACTACCGTGAACGGCTCCGGGTGGACCGAGAACACGGCGCGCAGATTCTCAAACGGGCCGGCCTCTTCGAATTTCGAGCTGCCGTTATAGGCGTGGTACTGCCAGTCCGACTGGGCCACACCAAACTCAAGCTCGCCTTCGCGAATGGTGTTGATGTTGTAAACCGACCCCCCGGTCGATTCCACCGAACACCGGACCCCGTGCTCTTTCCGGCCCTTGTTGACCAGACGGCAGATCGCGCCACCCGTCGGGTAATACACACCCGTAACGCCGCCGGTTCCGATCGTGATAAACTCTTCTGCATATGCCGCTGGTGCCATCAGGGCCGCCGCGGCAAATGCGGTAATTGAGGATTTCTTGAACACTTTGACACTCCTGTTGTCAGTCTTTTTTGATCTGTTGGGGCGCCTGAAACCGTTCAGAACACAACAGAAAAAATCGCACTGGAATCAGGCCCCCCGGATGGTAAAGAGGAAAGCGAAACCAAACAGCAGGTGTCTATACGGTAGATTACGTATAGTGTTGGGTTAAATGGGGTTCACATCGGGGTCCCCGCCCAATTGCAGAGACGATCCGGACTGAAGATTGGACACCACAGCGCAACAGGACATACGTCGGGATCAAGCCGGGTCTTCGCGCAGGCACAGGTCGCTGCGCGCCACACTGGCCTTGTGTCTGGCCGGGCTGCAGTTCATTGCTGTTTTGACTGTAACGCTGTCGACCTTTGTCAGCTCGGAAAACGCGCTGCTGCGGCAATCGCGCACCTCACTGAACGAGGTCAGTGTAAATGTCATCGGTCAGGTTAAGAACTTCCTGAACCCGGCACGGCAGGCGCTGGATGCAACCCGGCGTCTGGCGGAAAACGATGTGCTGAACATCAATGATACCGCTGGGCTGGAAAGCCACTTTTTCCAGCAATTGCAGGTCGCACCGCAGCTGGCAGGGCTGTATCTGGCCGACGACAGCGGTCGTTTCGTCTATGTCATGCGCACCGAAGAGCCGGGGCGCTATCGGACCAAGGTGATCCCGCCCTTTGAATACGGGCTGAGCGAACATCCCGCCGACTTCCAGTGGCGCAATGATCGTTTCACTTTGCTTGAGACCGCAGAAACGCAGACCGACACTTATGAGGCCCGCACCCGCCCGTGGTTCAGAATGGTAAGCGAGACGAAGGCGCCGATCTGGACTCAGCCCTATATTTTCTACTCAGCGCGCCAGCCGGGGATTACCTATGCGGTCCCGGTGCTGGATCAGGCCGGAAACATCCGGGCCATTCTGGGGGTCGATATCCAGATTGACGCGCTGTCGGGCTTTTTGCTGGATATCTGGTCGGAACGGCGCGGTGCGGCGCTGGTGCTGAACGAAGACGGCTCGGTTCTGGCCCATCCGACGCTGGTTCTGATTGAACAGAACGGGGGGCTGGACACCCTGGAACTGCCGATGGTGGACCAGATCGACGACCCGCTGGCCCGCGCGGCCTTCGGTACGTTGCCGCACACCAGCATGGCCGGGGTCGAAGGCCCCGTTCATACGGATTTCGAACTGCGTGGGCAGGATTATGTTGCCATGCTGATCGAAGTGTCTGAGCCCGGCTTGCGCTGGTTGATCGGGCTTTATGCCGCCGAAGACAATTTCATCGGTGAGATCAAGAAAAACCGTGTGCAGGGTATCTGGATCGCCATATCTATCGCCATCCTGACCGGGGCCGTTGGTCTGGCACTGGCCGACCGGATCTATGCCCCGGTACGCACCTTTGCCAGTCAGACCCAACGCCTGTCCAGCGGCGAAATCACACCCGATGAGGGCTTGCACAGCCCCTACCGCGAACTTGAAGATACCGGCGCAGCGCTGGCGCAGGAAGTTCGGCAACGGCAACGCTTTGAAACTGCTTATGGCCGCACCTTCGATCTGGCCTCGCGCGGGATGGCGCAGATTGCACCCGAAACCGGACAGTTCCAGCGGGTGAACGAACAGCTCTGCGACATTATGGGGTACAGCCCGGACGAGCTTGAAAAGATTACACTGGCGGACATCCTGCCGGAAGACGGCCAGCAGATCGCGGTGAAGTTCCGCGAAACGCTGCTGCAGGATTCCGAGTTCATCGCGGAAAACCAGTTCATCCGCAAAGACGGATCGACCATATGGCTGCGCGTGAATGCAATCCTGATCCGCGATGAAAACGGTGTGCCGGATCACGCGGTTGCCATCATCGACAATGTCAGCGACCGCAAGCAGGCCGAGGACGAAGCCAGCCGTCTCAGCCGCGACCTGTCCCATGTGGCGCGGGTCAATCTGATGGGCGAGATGGCCTCGGGGCTGGCGCATGAGCTGAACCAGCCGCTCAGCGCGATTTCCTACAATGTCGATGCGGCGAAGATCACGCTCGATGAAATCGGTGACCCTGATCCCGAGTTGAACGAGATCCTGTCCGATATAGACCGCCAGTCGCGCCGCGCGGGCGACATTATCCGTGCACTGCGCGAGGTGGTGCGTAAAGATCGCGGTCGGCAGACCGCATTCGAGCTGGGCGGGCTGATCCGGCAAACTGTCACGCTGATGGAGGCTGAGGCCAAGCTGCACGACATCAGACTGACCTACGCCGAAACCGCCCTGCCTCAGGTCATCGGCAACCGGACCCAGATCGCGCAGGTACTGGTCAATCTGCTGCGAAATGCTATCGATGCGCTGGCCCGTGTTCCGGGTGGGGCGGGCCGGATCACAATCTCCACGCTGGTCAGCGAAGAATGTGTCGAGGTCCGGGTCCAGGACAACGGGCCTGGTGTTAACGAGGATGTAACCCTGTTCAATATGTTTGATACCCAAAAAACCGACGGGATGGGATTGGGCCTGTCGATCTGCCGAACCATCGTCAAAGCCAATGGTGGCCGTATCTGGCACGACCCGACCGAAGGCAGCGGTGCGCGGTTCTGTTTTACCCTGCGTCGCAGCGACCGGGCCGAGGACGGCATGTCATGACAGCAGAACCTCTTATCGTTTTCATTGTGGACGACGATGACGATGTGCGCATCGCCCTGTCCCGCTCGCTTGGTAAGCGCGGCATGAAGGTGGCGCATTTCCCCGACGCTCAGTCCTTTCTGGATCAGGTTGACGAAGATGCTGCGGGCTGCCTGATCCTGGACTATGGTATGCCTGGGATGGACGGACTGGAGTTGCAGGATCATCTGGTCCGGCAGAACTCGACCCTTCCGATCATCTTTATCTCGGGGCACGGTGGAATTCCTGAATCGGTGCGCGCCACCAAAGCAGGGGCGATTGATTTTCTGGTCAAGCCGTTTGACCTGAGCGTGCTGATCGAACGCATCGAAGCCGCCTGGGAGGTAGGCAAAGACCTGCGTGCGGAAAAGGCGCGGCGGCAGGCGCTGGAGGACAAGCGCGGCCTGCTAACCGAACGGGAAGAGGAAGTGCTGCAGCATATCCTGACCCATCCTGCCCGCACCTCAAGCAAAGAGATCGCCGCCGAACTGGGCATCAGCCCGCGCACGGTCGAGATACATCGTGGACGTATTCAGCAGAAGGTCGGGGTAAAAACCACCATCGAGCTTTATGAGTTGTTCGGGCATATGCAATGATCGCCAACCTGATGATGTATGCCCGCCCGCAGCTTGAAGGCGCGCATGAGCGGTATTGGACCCTGATCCGCAATAACCTGAGCCATGCCGGCATCGACAGCCCCCAGCACCTGTCACAACAGGCCGATGAATTTTCTGTGTGGCGGCACCCCGATCTGGTGCTCAGCCAGACCTGTGGCATGCCCTATCGCTTGTGGCTGCATGACAAGGTGCAGCTTATCGGCACACCGGATTACGGCCTTGAAGGATGCTCGCCCGGCTATTACCGAAGCGCTTTGGTCGTGCGCGCAGATGATCCGCGCGACGATCTGACTGCGTTTCGGGACGCAAAGTTCGCCTACAATCAAACTTTCTCGCAATCAGGCTATGCTGCGCCCTATTGGCACCTTGCCCCGCACGGGTTCTGGTTCAGCAACCGCCTGCAGACCGAAGGCCATCTGAACTCGGCCCGCGCAGTTGCCGAGGGCCGGGCCGACATCGCTGCGCTGGATGCGGTATCTTGGCGTTTGATCTGCGCGCATGAGGATTGGGCAGCAGGCCTGCGCGTGCTGGACTGGACCAATCCCACACCCGGGCTTCCCCTGATCACATCGCAGCGAAACGACGCAGTCGCCATCTTTGCTGCGGTCCAATCTGCGATTGATCAACTGGAGCCGCCAGACCGGACGGCGCTGGGGCTGTGCGGGATCGTGCGCATACCCAAAGCTCGATACCTCGCCATCCCCAACCCGCCCGAACAGGACCAGGTGCTCTGACACGTCGCACGTCAGAAAACCGGTTCGCACGGGACAATCAGGGCAGACATCACTATTGGATAACCGCATTTTCCCAGGCCGAGATGAACTTTCTGCGTTTGAGATCATCCAGATAGGTCAGCAAAGCCGGGTTCAGGCCGATCGCCTCCTGCTCGCCCTCACCCGATTGCGAAAGTACAGGCAGCGGCGTCGTCTTGGGGGATTGCGCCATACCGGTTATCAGGGAGCGAACAAACAACTCAGCAACATCGGGTTGCTGCGTGGCATCAAGGGCCATGACGGTGCGCATCATCGTGGTTTGAAAATCAGACGGTAATACGATCTCAAGCGTGTCCTTGCCTTCGGCCTGAACCGCCGCATAGCTGCCCAGCACGTTATAGGCGACCAGTATTGTCCCGTCTGCGAGGTCGCGGATCATGTCGCCGGAACAGCAATACAACCGGACACCCAGACTGCCCATCACCTCCATCAGGCGCCAATAGGTTTCTGACGCGCGGGCATCTTGCGTGGCGAACAGATAACCCAGTCCGGATTGGCGCACATCATAGGTTCCGACCTTGCCACGAAACGTCTCGGGCCGTTCGCGCAGCGCTTCGATCAGGCCCTGACGTGTTTGCGGAACAGGCTGATCCGCAAAGGCGGCCCGATTGACCACAATGGTGGCAGGTTCAGAGGTGAAGGCGAACAGGCTGTCGTGCCACTGCGCCCATGCGGGGACGGGCATACCGTCCAGCGGCAGCGCGTAACCGTCATTGGCCAGTTTCAACTGCAGATCCATCGCGCTTGAGATGACGACATCGAACTCTTGGGGTGTTGCGCGCACGCGTTCATAGATATCTGCAGTGCCAGACACCAAATATTCGACACTAATCTGGGGATTCTCTACGATAAATGCTTCGATGAACGGCGCGAACAGAATGGTGTCGGTGCTGGAAATGACGCGCAACGGTACGCCATCGGCACTGTCATTGAACAGTTGACGATCCTCCCAGTCCTCGGCTGTTCCCACATGCGGCAGCAGCAACAGGATCAGAGCGATAAGATAACGCATGCGCCGCCCTCTGGTTGGTTGGTCAGAACAAGCGCACCGCCATGCGCGGTTGCCACGTCCTGCACGATGGTCAGCCCAAGGCCCGAGCCGATGGTCCCAGCGGCGTTCTGGCCGCGCTCAAACCGGCGGGTCAGCATGCCAATCTCATCGGGCGGAAACCCGGGGCCCGAGTCCATGACGCTGATCTGAATCTGAGGGTTCGCCGAGACATTGATCTCGACCGTGCTGTCGGGGGGTGCGTATTTCAACGCGTTGTCGACCATGTTGCGCACCGCATTCTGCAGCAGGATCGGGTCGCCCGAATACCGCACAGAGGCATCGCCCGTCAGAGACAGTGACAGGTCTTTCATCTCGGCGATGGGCGTCAGGCGCTGCACAAGCTCTTGGGTCAGGGCGATAAGGTCAAGTTCCTCTCGTTCCAGATGATCAGCCCGGAAGGTGATCATGGCATGATCCAGCAATTGCCCCGCCGCACGAGAACTTTCGTCGATGGCTCGTACCATCGCACGCAAAGCTTCGCGGTTTTCCTTGCGTTCGACCCGCTGCAGGGTCGCCTCGGCATAGGACCGGACGGTTGCCAGAGGTGTCCGCACCCGGTGCGCCGCCTCGGCGATGAAATCCTCGGACTGGCTGAGCGACTGATCAAGCCGCCCCATCAGGGAATTCAGCGAAGACACCAAAGGTGCCATTTCCTTGGGCACCGGTTTTCGGAATGGGCTCAGGTCCTGCGGACCGCGACGGGTCACCGATGTCGTCAGCTTGTTTAGCTGCCCGATGGTTGCGGTTGTGACCCAGAAAGACAGGGCTGCTGTCAGCACAAAAAACCCGATCCCAAGAAACGCCGCATTGCGCGAAATCTGATCCAGCGTTTCCGCCAGCGCATCCTGCGTCTGCGCAAGCGCAACCTCGATCTCTGTCTGACGGCCCAGACCGACCAGAGTGCGGCTGGCGTTAACCTGACGAATGCGCTCGCCCCGCAGCTCGCCGGCGCCAAAGGTCCAGTTGCCATCGTTTGCGTCTTGAGCATGCTGAAGGTCCTCATATCCCGATATGAACGCGCCATCCTGAAAGATCGCATAGAAAACCCGGTCATCCGATGGGGTCGCCAGCATGGAAAATGCGGCATAAGGGATATCGATCTCCAACTGCCCGTCGCGCAGCGCCGCCGCGTCGAGGATCGACGCCGCCGAGGCACCAAGGATGTTGTCCTGCCCCTGCTGCGCCACTTGTGCTGCATAATTTCGGACCGCGAAGAACAATAGAACGGCCAGCAGCGCCGCGCCGCTGATCAGTGCCAGCACCAGACGATTTCTGAGCGATCCTGAAACTGCCGGGCTAACCGTCATGGTCCAGCCTGTAGCCCAACCCGCGCAGGGTGGTGATTTTCAACTCGGACTTTTCAAGGTGCTTGCGCAACCGGCCCACATAGACCTCGATCGCGTTGTCCGAGACGTTGTCGTCGTAAGAAAACAACCTGTCGGCCAGCTTCTGTTTCGAAAAGACCTGACCGGGGGCGTTGATAAAAAGCTCCATCATCCGCAGCTCGCGATTGCGCAGGGATATCGTTTCGCCCCGGACGCTCAGATGACCGGCCACCGGGTCGAACACGATCCCGCCAACCTCGATCCGTGACCTGGCGATACCGGATTTGCGGCGCAGGACAGCGCGGCAGCGGGCCTCAAGCTCGGCGTGATCAAAGGGTTTGGTCACATAATCATCCGCCCCCAGATCCAGCGATCCGATTCGATCCGAAACCTGACTGCGCGCGGTCAGAACGATGACCGGAGTGTCTGGATCACGGGCCCGGTGACGTTGCAGAAAGTCCCGCCCGTCGCCATCGGGCAGCATGATGTCCAGCAGGATCAGATCATATTCTTCGATATCGGCATAAGCCGTCGCATCGTCCAATTTCGCTGCGTGATCAACAACATGGCCGTCCTGACGCATACGTGTACACATGGCGTTTGCAAGATCCAGGTTATCTTCGACCAAAAGGAATTTCATGAGGGCCGGGGCGTATCCTAACGCGTGACAGGTTGATGTCAGGTTCGTGTGTTTAAACTTCGGAGTAATCTGAGCCGCCCCGCGGCCGGATGTCAAATGGGAGGACATCATGACTACATTCACACTGGGCCGTCGCGCCCTGATCGCAGCGGTGGCTGCTATTGGCCTGACCGGACCTGCACTGGCGCAGGATCAGGTGATGGACAGCATCCACTTTCTGATCCCCGGCGGCGCTGGCGGCGGCTGGGACGGCACCGCGCGCGGCACCGGAGAGGCCCTGACCAACGCAGGGCTGGTCGGCACCGCTTCTTACGAGAACATGTCAGGCGGCGGTGGCGGTAAGGCCATCGGCTATCTGATCGAAAACGCCGACAGCAACCATGGAACCCTGATGGTGAACTCAACGCCCATCGTGATCCGGTCGCTGACAGGCGTGTTCCCGCATAACTTCCGCGACCTGACCCTGGTGTCGGGCACCATCGGCGACTATGCGGCCATCGTAGTTGGCAAGGACAGCTCGATCAACTCGATGGCAGATCTGCTGGCAGCTTATGACGCGGATCCGGGTGCCACCGCAATCGGCGGCGGCTCGGTCCCGGGCGGCATGGACCATCTAGTTGCGGCCATGGTGATGGAAGCGGCTGGCAAGGACGCGCTGGGCGTCAAATACATCCCCTATGATGCGGGCGGAAAAGCCATGGCGGCGCTGCTGTCCGGCGAAATCGCGGCCCTGTCGACCGGTTTCTCGGAGGCGGTCGATCTGGCCAATCAGGGTGAGGTGAAGATCATCGGCGTCACCGCCGAAGAGCGTGTGGATGCAGCACCCGATGCCCAGACCATGAAGGAACAGGGGATCGACACCACCTTCGTCAACTGGCGCGGGTTCTTCGCCGCCCCCGGACTGCCCGAAGACAAGCTGGCCGCATATCAGGACGCCATCACCAAGATGTACGACACGCCCGAATGGGAAGAGGTGCGCGCCCGCAATGGTTGGGTGAACATCCACAACTCGGGCGCTGATTTTGAGGCTTTCCTCGAAGATCAGGAAAAGCAGATCAGCGATCTGATGAAGAAACTGGGCTTCCTCTAAAGGCGGCTTTGGCAGAGCGGACAACCGCTCTGCCCCCACAAACAACCACAATATGGGAGGGGACGCCATGGCGCTGGATCGCTGGATCGCGCTTGTTCTGCTGGGGATTTGTCTGACCTATGGCTATGCGGCCTGGTTCACCATGGACGGCAGCCTGCCCCCTTTCATGCAACGAAACCCGATATGGCCCAGCACCTTCCCCAAGGTTCTGTCCATTCTGGGGATCATCGCCACAACAATCATCCTGCTGGGCTTTGAGAAGAGCGAGTTGAAAGAGGCAGAGATCGATTACCGACGTCTGGGCGAATACCATCTGGGCCAGGCGGTTTCGCTGCTTGTATTGATGGTCGTCTACGCCTTGTGCCTGCGCCCGGTCGGCTTTCTGATCGCAACCTCGGCCTTCCTGATCATCGGGTCCTACATTCTGGGTGAGCGCAAGTGGCATATCATGCTGCCCGTCGCCCTGATCGCGACCGGATCAGTCTGGTATCTGGTTCAGCAAGTTCTTGGAATTTACATGCGCCCCCTGCCGGGCATTTTCGGAGGCTGACATGCTCGAAGGACTTCTGATTGGCCTGCAAACGGCATTCTCACTCCAAAACCTACTGATGGTGGTAGCGGGCTGCCTGATCGGCACGTTTATCGGCATGTTGCCCGGACTGGGTCCGATGTCGATTATCGCGATCATGATCCCGGTGGCGATTTCGATGGGCGACCCCTCGGCGGCGCTGATCCTGTTGGCCGGGGTTTATTACGGCGCGATTTTCGGGGGGTCGACCTCGTCCATCCTGCTGAACGCGCCGGGGGTCGCAGGTACTGTGGCCTCAAGCTTTGACGGCTATCCGATGGCGCGGCAAGGTAAGGCCGGTAAGGCGCTGACCATTGCCGCAATTGCCAGTTTCGCCGGTGGTACGCTGGGTGCGATCCTTTTGATGGTATTCGCCCCCGCCCTGTCCTCGGTCGCGCTGTTGTTCCATTCCGCCGAATATTTCGCGCTGATGGTTGTCGGCCTGTCTGCCATCGCCGCCTTCGCGGGTTCGGGTCAGGTGGCCAAGGCGCTGATCATGACCATCCTCGGCCTGATCATGGCCACCGTTGGCGAGGGTGCGCTGTTCAACCTGCCGCGCTTCACCATGGGCATCATGGACCTGCAATCCGGTTTTGGCTTCATCACACTGGCGATGGCAATGTTCGCCCTGCCCGAGGCGCTGTTCCTTGTCCTTAAGCCCAAGGACCTGCAGGGGGATGACGGTGAAATCAAAGACCTGCGCATCACGAAAGAAGAGGCGAAAGCCATCGCGCCGGTCATAGGACGCCAGTCAACGCAGGGCTTCTTCATCGGCGTCCTGCCGGGTGCCGGCGCGACCATCGCCAGCTTTCTCGGTTATGCGGTCGAGCGCAACATTGCCCCAAAAGAAGAGCAAGAAGAGTTCGGCAAGGGGTCGATCAAAGGCCTTGCCGCGCCTGAGGCTGCGAATAACGCGGCCTGTACCGGGTCTTTTGTGCCTCTGCTGACTCTGGGTATTCCCGGTTCCGGCACCACCGCCATCCTGCTTGGTGCGCTGATCGCTCTGAACGTCACACCGGGCCCGCGCCTGATGATTGATGAGCCGCAGATTTTCTGGGCAGTCATCATGTCGATGTTCATAGGCAACCTGGTTCTGCTGATCCTGAACCTGCCGCTGATCCCCTACATCGCCAAAGTGCTGGCCGTTCCGCGCAACTATCTGATCCCGTTCATCCTGTTCTTCACCCTGATGGGGGCCTATATCGGCCAGAACAACGCCACCGAACTGTTGATACTGGTCGGCTTCGGGGTCTGTGCGACGGCGCTGAAATTCGCGGATTACCCGCTCGCCCCCTTGCTGATCGGTTTTATCCTTGGCGGCATGATGGAGGACAATTTCGCGCGCTCCATGCAGCTTTATGACGGTATCGCGTTTATCTGGGAACGTCCGATGACGCTGGGCCTGCTGGTCATTGCAGTGCTGCTGGTTCTGCTGCCAAGCTACCGCGCACGTCGCGCACGGGCACGGGCGACCGGGATCGCAGATGGCGACTGAGCCACTTTCAGGGGTCCGCGTCCTTGACCTGACCAATGTTCTGGCGGGCCCCTATTGTTGCTATCAACTGGCGCTGATGGGCGCCGAAGTCATTAAGGTCGAACGCCCCGGCAGCGGTGATCTGGCCCGTGTGCTGGGCGCGGACCCCAAGCGCAACAAGGCCGGAATGGGTATCAGCTTTCTAGCGCAGAATGCCGACAAGAATTCGGTCACTCTGAACCTGAAGGCCGCGCAGGGCAAGGAGCTGCTCAAAAAGCTGGTGCGAACTGCCGACGTTCTGGTCGAGAACTTTCGCCCCGGCGTGATGGAACGGCTGGGGCTGGGTTATGAGGCATTGCGCGATAAAAACCCCAACCTGATCTATTGCGCGATCAGCGGCTTCGGTCAGACCGGGCCGCGCCGCGACGATCCGGCTTATGACCAGATTGTTCAGGGCCTAAGCGGCGCTATGTCGATCACTGGCGCGCCCGATACGGCACCTTACCGGGTTGGCTATCCTCTGGCCGATACGGTTGGCGGGTTGACTGCAGCCTTTGCGATCAGCGCGGCGCTGAACGCCAATCCGCGCGGAGCATTTCTGGACATTGCCATGACCGAAGCCGTTGTCTCGACCATGGGATGGGTCGTGTCGAACTATCTTCTGGGGGATGTTCTGCCGGGTGCCCATGGCAACGAAAACACCACCTCGGCCCCTTCGGGAACCTTTGCCACATCTGACAGCCCAATCAACATTGCGGCCAATCGGGATGAGCAATGGCAAGCTTTGGCAAAACATCTGGGCCGCGCCGATTTGCTGACCCATCCCGACTATGAAACCCGCGAAGATCGCAAGCAAAACCGTCATGCCCTGAGGCACGAGCTTGAGCGCACGCTGACCACCCGTCCCTCCGCTGACTGGGTCCGTGAACTGAACGCGCTTGGCGTTCCAACAGGGCCGGTGTTGACGGTACCACAGGCTTTGTCGGACGCGCAACTGGCCGGGCGGGGACTGATTGGTGCCCTTTCCGTGCACGGTGAAGACATGCGTCTTACGGGTAGTCCGGTGGTCATGGATGGTGCGCGCAGGATGCCACAGACCGCCCCACCCCCGCTCGGAGCCGACAATGCGGCGATCTGGTCCGAGCTTGGCTTGTCGGACGCCGATATCGATGTCCTGAAACATGAGGGAATTATATGAGTGAGGCTGTCGTGGCGTGTTAAGCCCGCTTCTCGTCCTCAACCTCAACCGGCTCAGCCTGCACCTCGATCACCTCTTCCGCCTCCGGCTCTTCGGCGTCTCCCGGTTCTTCTTCGACTTCAGACTGATCCTCAAGCGCGCCGACAATCAACGGCAACATATGCACACCCGTCGCGCTGGCGATTTCAGGTGTCTGCGGCGTTTGCCAGCTGAGCGTATCGAAGCTGCCACAGTTCTGACAGACCGGACCCCATTCGGGCTGAATGTCATGACAATTGTCACAAACCCATTGCGGCCCGCGCGGCGCGTTCAGCGCCTTGGCCAGCCATCCCTGCACCACCGCGTCCGAGGCACCTTCGCCCCGTTCAATCGCCGCCATCAACGTATAGGCACGTGCATCGCCCTGCGTTTCAACCACATCGCCCAGCGCACGACGCGCCTCGGGGAAGTCTTCGGCCACGATGTTCAGTTCTGCCACGATCAGGCGGGTTTCCATGTTTTCCGGGTGAATGCGCGTCAGCGCTGTGAAACGCTTGATCCGCTGCTCCGGCGATTCCTCGGGCGCAATCTCGGCAAAGGCATGGGCCAGATCAGGATGCGGCTGCACCTCCCACGCTTTCTTCAGGATCTTGGTCGCCGCACGCGCCTTACCCTTTTCGATATAGGCCCGTGCCGCCATCGCCGCGGCAGGCACCAGATCAGGTGACAAGCGGTTGGCTTCGATCGCGTGCTCTTGCTGTTCGACAGTAGCACCTTCTGCCAGAATCTCCTTGGCCTCCGACAGCGCCAGAACCGCATCACGCCGTTTGAACACATCGCGCGGCAAATGGCCCGCTTTCAGCTTCGAGGTCAAAGTCGAGCGCGCGCCGGCCCAATCCTGCGCCTTGGTCTGCAGGTTCAACAGGATATCCTGCGTCTCTTCATGGCGGGGTTTCAGCGCCAGCGCCTTTTCGGCCAGCTTGCGCGCGGTGTCGTCATCACCTGAGGCGAGCTTTTGCTTCATGATCCCGCGCACACCCACGAACCGGGTTGCGTTGTTGGTCACCAGTTTCTTGTAGGTCTCTTCCGCCTTCTTGGTGTCGCCGGTCATCTCGGCGGCCTGCGCCACCAGAAGGTTGGTCAATTCGGGCTTGTTCAACAGCTTCTCGGCCTTGCTGGCCTTGGTCATCGCCACACGCCCTTCGCCCGAGGCCAGCGCCATCAGCCCATCAGCCAGCGCCTGATAGCCGCGCCGCTCGCGGCTGCGGTCGAAATATCGCGACAGGGCGGTTTCATCGCCGTTGAGGAATTTCAGCGTCGCCACCAGCAGCGTCAGCAGCTTGAAGAACAGCCAGACCGCAAACACCAGCACGCCCAGCGCGATCACCGATTGCAGCGGCCCCAGCGTGTATTCGGTGCCCGCGACGGTGATCTGCACCCCGCCGCTGGTTTCCATCAGATACCCGGCGCCTATGGCCAGCAGGCCGATAATCGCAACAAAAACAAGGATCTTTAACAATGACCACAGCATGGCAGGTCCTTCAGTTCGAGTTCAGGCTAGACGCCAGCGTATTCGCAGCTTCAACAGCCGAAAGCCGCGTTTGTGCCGCCTGCGTCCAATCCGCCAACGCGGTCTGCGCCGCTTCGGGCAAAGAGTTCAAATCGCTCAGCGCTTTGGACAGATCACCATCCGCAAGCGCCGCCTGGGCACGCGACAAGATGGCATCCGGGTCGTCGCCCTCTTGCGGTGTCACCGAGCGGGCGCCGGTCTGGCGCTGCAGGAACGCAACCAGTCCTGTGCCCTTATCCGCATCGCGGGCATCCGCCAACGCCGAGCGCGCAGCCGGCGCGAAAGAGGCCCGCAGGGCCGAGAGCGTTTCAACCCCGTTATCGGCAGCTGCGGCCAGCGCCTCAGGTATTTCAACGCCACCTGCTTTCAGCTCGCTGACCAGTTCTGAATAGGGCTGGCCTGCGTCCAACTGGCCATGCAACCGCGACAGGATTGCGGCATTGGTCGCCGCACGCGCCTCGGCCGAGGCTTTGGCCTCAAGCGCCTGTGCATCTGCAACCATCTTTTCTACTTCGCTGCGCTGTGCCGCCAGCGAGTCCTGAAGTTTTTTCAGTTCAGCCTCAAAGGCGGCGGCGGTTTCAGGCGAAACGCCAGCCTCGATCGGATTCGCTTCAAGTGCCGAGAGCCGGTCGCCCAACGGTCCGACCTGACCGGACAGCGAATCGACGCTGGATTTGACCGTGCTCAGTTCGTTTTCAACAGGCGAAAGCTTGTCCGAAAGCGCCTTGATCTGATCCGTCAGACCCGAGATATCCGGGCTGTCGCTCAGGGATTTGGCCAGTTTGGCAATCTGGTCCGATTGATCCGTCAGCTTGGCCTCAAGCGCGGCAATAGCATCTGAGCTGTCCGTCCCCTTTGGCGAAAGCCCGCCATTGCCCACGACAAACCCGATCCCCGCAGCCACAACTCCACCGATCAGAGCGGGAATAAACCCGCCGCGTTTTTCGACGGTGCGCTCGATCACTTTCTCTTCGACGGCTTCGGCTTCGGCTTCGGCTTCGGCTTCGGCTTCGGCTTCGGCTTCGGCTTCGGCTTCGGCTTCGGCTTCGGCTTCGGCTTCGGCTTCGGCTTCGGCTTCGGCTTCGGCTTCGGCTTCGGCTTCGGCTTCGGCTTCGGCTTCGGCTTCGGCTTCGGCTTCGGAAGTCACCTCGTCTGCTGGGCTCTCGGCGTCAACGGGATTGTCATCCGAAACAGCCGTGCTCTCGGCATCGGTGGCCTCTGCCACTTCTTCGACACTGGGGTCTTCGACCGGTTCCTGATCGGGTTTTTTCTTATCAGCCACCGCCTTATTCCCCTTATCGATTCCAAATACACATGAACAACAGACCCACCCAAGTTAATCCGCACCCGGCGCGCCCTCAACCCGCATCGCATGTTTCACAAGTTTTTTAACGGCTTTCTGCATTTTGTCCGGGTTCGGTTCACTTGCAATCTTCAACCGTTCGAAAGCCAAGGATTTAAGGGGTTCCGCCGCTGCCTCGCTGATCGCCGCCAGCCAAAGGGGGGCTGATCCTGCCCAGACATCGGCAAAATGTCGCGCCGAGCGGGGCGAGAAAAGCGGCGCTATGACCGGTTGGTCCCCCTCGGCGGCCAAAGATGCCTCATCGCTCAACGGCAGCAGGTGCTGCTGGTAAACCGGTTGTTCGCGGGTGGTCAGGCCCGAGCCGGTCAGCCGTTCGGCAATATTGCCGCGACTGTGTTCTCCGCGCAGATGCAGCAGCGGGCTGCGCGGCCTGAGACGCAGCAGGCTGGCGATCAGTTCCTCGGCGGTTGCGCCTGCCATTTGGGCCCTCCAACCGGCGGAGCTGGCGGTTTCGGTTGTCGCCGGGCCCACGCACCAGGCAGGCAAATCCCGATCCACATTCAGTGCCGCTGCTGCGTTGACACCGTTGGCCGAGGTAAAGATCAAGCCTCCGACATCGTGGGTTTCAACCGGAACCGCCAGGGGTTTGATCTCCAACAACGGTGAAATGAGGGGCGTGACCCGCGATCTGACGCGGTCCGGCAGTTGCGCGACAAACCTGTCAGAGGCGGCGCGAGGGCGGATCATCAACAAATACAACTATCGGCGCCTTCGGCCTTGGGATTGTTTGCATCTGCGCAGGGTGATACCCCGCTTGCCAATCATGATGCAACGGATCGGACCAATGGTGCAAACACTTACAGTCCTGGGACTGGAAAGCAGCTGCGACGATACAGCCGCAGCAGTCGTGCGCCAGAGCCGGGGTGCGCTGCCTCAGATCCTGTCTTCGGTCGTGCATGGGCAGACCGACCTGCACAGCGCCTATGGAGGTGTGGTTCCTGAGATCGCGGCGCGGGCACATGCGGAAAAGCTGGATATCTGCGTTATACAGGCTCTAACACAGGCTAATATTGACCTTGGTGATCTGGACGCTGTCGCCGTCACCGCCGGGCCCGGCCTGATCGGGGGGGTGATGTCGGGCGTCATGTGTGCCAAAGGTCTGAGCGCCGCAACCGGCCTGCCGCTGGTCGGTGTGAACCATCTGGCAGGTCACGCTTTGACCCCGCGCCTGACCGACGGCATTGCATTTCCCTATCTCATGCTGCTGGTGTCAGGCGGGCATTGCCAATACCTGATCGCTCATGGCCCGGACCACTTCACGCGATTGGGCGGCACCATCGATGATGCACCCGGCGAGGCGTTCGACAAAACGGCGCGCCTGTTGGGTCTGCCTCAGCCGGGTGGACCATCCGTCGAGGCCGAAGCCCGAACCGGAGATCCAAAGCGGATTCGCTTCCCACGGCCTCTGCTGGATCGCCCCGGTTGCGATCTGTCGTTTTCCGGGCTCAAGACCGCGCTGATGCGGATGCGGGACCAGATCGTGACTGAGAAGGGCGGCCTGACCCGGCAAGACCGGGCCGATCTGTGCGCAGGATTTCAGCAGGCCATCGTGGATACCCTGGCCGAGAAAACCCGACGCGCGATTGCGCTTTATCTTGAGCAGGCCCCTTCAGATCCGGTCATTGCCGTGGCCGGAGGCGTGGCGGCCAATACCGCGATTCGTGCTGCGTTAGAGACTGTTTCGTCAGAAAACGGAGCCCGATTTACGGCCCCGCCTCTAGCCTTGTGCACCGATAACGCCGCGATGATCGCTTATGCAGGGATCGAGCGGTTTCGCACCGGCGCGCGGGATGGGCTGGACCTGACCGCCCGGCCCCGCTGGCCACTGGACCAGACCAGCCCGGCGATGCTGGGCAGTGGCAAAAAAGGGGCCAAGGCATGAGCGTTTCTGTTCTGGGATCGGGGGCGTTTGGCACGGCTCTGGCAATCTCGCTTGCCGGCAACGGACCCGTCACCCTGTGGGCCCGCGACACGGAACATGCACAAGCGATGGCTGCGAATCGCGAGAACAGGGCGCGGCTGCCGGGCGTCCCTCTGCCGGATGCGATCCGCGTGACATCTGACATGCAGGACGCCGCGCAGAGTGACGTTCTGCTCATGGCCGTTCCGATGCAAAAGCTGCGCGCGGCGCTGCAAGGTCACACCGATACACTCTCGGGCAAGACTCTTGTGGCTTGTTGCAAGGGGATCGAGCAATCCTCGGGGCTTGGGCCAATCTCGGTGATCACCCAGACAATCCCGGATGCGCATCCGGCGTTGTTGACCGGCCCCAGTTTTGCCGACGATATCGCCCGGGGGCTGCCGACTGCCTTGACGCTTGCCTGTGCGGATGTCGCATTGGGCGCTTCCCTTCAGCAAGAGCTGACAACCGCCAATCTGCGCCTCTATCGCACCTCCGACACGGTTGGGGCCGAGCTTGGCGGCGCGTTGAAGAACGTCATGGCGATCGGATGCGGGGCCGCAATTGGGGCGGGCCTTGGCGACAGCGCCCGGGCCGCCCTGATTACACGCGGATTTGCTGAAATGCAGCGCTTTGCGGCCCTGCGCGGTGCCCAGCCGGAGACGTTGATGGGGCTGTCCGGATTGGGTGATCTGGTCCTGACATGCTCATCCGAATTGTCCAGAAATTACCGTTTTGGCCTGTCTTTGGGTCTAAATCAGCCCTTTGACACTGCGACCACCGTCGAAGGTGTCGCCACCGCGCAAGCCATGTCAGACATCGCCGCCTCTGAGGGGTTGGATATGCCTATCAGTACGACAGTGGCGAAACTCAGCAGCGGCGCCTACAGTGTGACCGACGCGATTCAGGCCCTGCTGGGTCGCCCACTCAAGGAGGAATAAAATGCTCATCGCCCTGATCGCCCGAGATAAACCCGGTGCGTTGCAGACCCGGCTGGACAATCGCGCCGCTCATCTGGCCTATATCGAGGAAACCGGCGTTGTGGCGCAGGCCGGGCCGCTGCTGGATGGCGATGCCATGATCGGCTCTCTGGTCATTCTCGAGGTCGAAGATCTGGCCGCTGCGCAGGGCTGGGCCGACAATGATCCCTATGCCAAGGCGGGGCTGTTCCAATCGGTTGAGCTGATCCCGTGGAAGAAGGTCATAGGCTGATGGCGTACTGGCTGTTCAAATCCGAACCCTCGACCTGGAGCTGGGACCAGCAGGTTGCCAAGGGCGATGCGGGTGAGGAATGGGATGGCGTCCGCAACTATCAGGCGCGCAATTTCATGCGTCAGATGCAGGTCGGGGATCGCGGGTTCTTTTACCATTCGCAGAAAGACAAGGCGATTGTCGGCATTGTCGAAGTCTGTGCCGCGGCACATCCCGACAGCACCACCGATGATGAACGCTGGGAATGCGTGGATATCAAGGCGGTGCGCCCGTTCACCATGCCCGTCTCGCTGGATCAGATCAAGGCCGAAGGGCGATTGGATGAGATGGTGCTGGTCAAAAACTCGCGCCTTTCGGTGCAGCCCGTCAGTGATGCGGAATGGGCGTTGATCTGCGCCATGGGCGAAACTGCGGCGGACTAGGAAAGCAGCAGATAAAGGGGAAGGCCCTGACAGTGCAGAACCCTCCCTACCCCACGTGCTCCCAACTCACCACACGTGTATAGAATTCTCTGGTTCTGACCGTCCTGGTCACAGGTTCACCCTAGCCGAATTTCGACCTGCGTTTCAAACGCCAAGTCCTTAAATTACGTCTCAAATACAAAACGCCCGCCGGGTTCGACGGGCGCTCCAAATCTGGTGCCGGGCTCAACCGTAGACGGATTCTTTGCCGAAATGCTTGGTCAGCATGTAATAAACGACGGCGCGGTACTTGTTACGCTCGGACATGCCATAGGTTTCCATGGCCTTGTTGATCGCCTCCATCAGTTCCGGACCGTCGGACAGGCCCAGCTTTTTGATCAGGAAGTTGTTCTTGACCGTCTCAAGCTCACCTTCCTGGCTGGCTGCCACTGTCGATGCGTCGGCATCATAGATGGCCGGACCGCAGCCGATGGTGACCTTGGTCAGCAGGTCCATATCAGCATCGATGCCGCATTTGGATTTCAGATCCTCGGCATATTTGGCGATCAGTTCGTCGCGTTTTCCCATTAAGCAGTCTCCCGTAAAAACAGATGTTGCGGCGTTATGTTCAAATCCTTGAAACAGGTGCCCGCAGCCTAGCCATATGAAGACAGCGGACAAAGGGAAAAATCCCGTACATTCCCCGTAAGCGGATTTGGCCGTTGGCTGATTGTTACCGGCAATAGCCCCAGCCGGGGCCCTGCAGGTGGAAGTGATCGGCATGCAGGCGGTTGAAGTTAGGGCCAAGCACCACACGGAACCAGTCACAGGCACCCTGCCCGATCCGGTGCAGAAACTCTGCTTCGGGGCCGGGCGTGGACCAGTCATCAATCAGCATAAGGCTCCGCCCATCCCCCAGTTCCACCCCCACAATGTCGATCGAATCTGCGGTGGCATGGCTGCTCCAGCCGTTGCGCGCGCCCTGTGCGGTACGCATTCGTCGGCAGTTATAACTGCCGATGTGCCGCAACGACCGCACGTCGGTGCCCAGAATATCCCGTGCGGCAGGCTGCACCACATGGTGTTCCCACATGGCCAGACGCAGAGAGGTGGTGCAGCGGGTCTCGACCCGTCGAATATTGGCAGTCACCAGTCCAGTCAGCACACCCCGACCGGCGATACCGCAGTTCTGGTCGACGACCATATCCTCCAATTCAGTGAACCCGACCCCCGCGCCGGACAAAGCTGCCCGACACTGTGCTTCATCCGCCAGCGCTCGGTTCAACTGGAGTGCAGTCACCGGTGTCACCGGGGCCGTCACGCGCAGGTCGCGCAACGGATTCCAGTGCGCCGGCACCGGGGATTGCGGATGCGCCAACAGCCAGTAGCCACCAGCGCCAACGACAAACAGAAAAACAAGAAGCGAAAAAAAGGACGCCGCCAGCTGCGAAAACCGGCGGCGTCCAGAGGGTTCGGTCATACCCGGTTCCGCGATCAGTAGCGGTAGTGCTCGGGCTTATAGGGGCCTTCGGGTTTCACCCCGATATAGGCCGCCTGTTCGCTGTCCATCTGGGTCAGCTTCACGCCGATCCGGTCCAGATGCAGACGAGCGACTTTTTCGTCCAGATGCTTGGGCAGGATGTAGACTTCGTTCTCGTATTCATCGCCCTTGGTGAACAGCTCGATCTGCGCCAGAACCTGGTTGGTGAAGGATGCCGACATCACGAACGAAGGGTGCCCGGTGGCGTTGCCGAGGTTCAGCAGGCGGCCTTCGGACAGCAAGATCAGACGATTGCCCGAGGGCATCTCGATCATATCAACCTGTTCCTTGATGTTGGTCCACTTGTGGTTTTTCAGGCTGGCCACCTGAATTTCGTTGTCGAAGTGACCGATATTACCAACGATGGCCATGTCCTTCATCTCGCGCATATGCTCGATGCGGATCACGTCCTTGTTGCCGGTGGTGGTGATGAAGATATCGGCGCTGGCAACTTCGTCTTCCAGCAGGGTGACTTCGAACCCGTCCATGGCCGCCTGCAGCGCGCAGATCGGGTCAACTTCGGTGACTTTCACACGGGCACCTGCGCCGCGCAGCGAGGCCGCCGAGCCTTTGCCCACGTCACCATAGCCGCAAACCACAGCGACCTTACCGGCCATCATGGTGTCGGTGGCGCGGCGGATACCGTCGACCAGCGATTCCTTACAACCGTATTTGTTGTCGAATTTCGACTTGGTGACCGAGTCATTCACGTTGATCGCCGGGAACGGCAGGTGGCCGTCTTTCACCAGCTGATACAGGCGGTTCACACCGGTGGTGGTTTCCTCGGACACGCCCTGAATCTGGTCACGCATCTTGGTGAACCAGCCGGGGCTCGCTTCCATGCGCTTGGCGATTTGGGCCTTGATCACCTCTTCCTCTTCCGAACCGGGAACGGGGATGATGTCCTCACCCGCTTCGGCACGAGCACCCAGCAGGATATACAGGGTGGCGTCGCCGCCATCGTCCAGGATCATGTTCGGGCCTTCGTCGAACAGGAAGGACTTGTCCAGGTAATCCCAGTGCTCTTCCAGCGTCTGGCCTTTGATGGCGAAGACCGGAATGCCGGCCTCGGCAATCGCCGCCGCGGCGTGATCCTGGGTCGAGAAGATGTTGCACGACGCCCAGCGCACATCCGCGCCAAGCGCGACCAGCGTTTCGATCAGAACGGCTGTCTGGATGGTCATATGCAGCGAACCGACAATGCGCGCGCCTTTCAACGGCTTAGCTTCGCCGTATTCGGCGCGCAGGGCCATCAGGCCCGGCATTTCCGTTTCTGCGATATCCAGTTCCTTGCGGCCGAACCCGGCCAGCGAAATGTCCTTAACGATATAGTCCCCGGCCATCAGGTGCTCCATTCCGGTAAATCTTGATCCGGGCTGCCCCTAGCATTCCTTTGGGCAGGTGGCAATGTGGATGGCCGGAAACGGGAATCTACGCCTTAAAAATCAGCTTGGCGTACCTTCAACCTTGATCTTCGGGATCGCTTGGAAAAAATCCGTACCAACGGCGACAATACAGCTGATGCCGTTGGCTTGCGTGACCAGAACGGTGTAACTTCCCGTTTCCTCTGAGGTCCAGACCTCCATCACAGACTGCGCACCCCGAGATTTCTGCAGGCCGCCAAAGGCCAATTCCTCGGCATAGTTATCCTGCAGTTTGGAAATCAGGTGCTCTCGTTCGGCACAGTTATTCTGAGCAAAGGCGGGCGGCGCAGTGGCAGCCATTCCAAAGGTCAGGGCGATTGCAAACAAACGCTTGAACATAGCAAGCTCCTTTCGATACGTGTTTCGTTTCGAGAGGGGCGCAACTGAAAGGAGTCAGCACCCCCCTCAGTCCTTGATGTCGGGATCGATCGGTTCTGTTTCAAAGCACGAATGCTCAAGAAAACGTTGGCAGCTGGTGATCCTGACAGGTACATCCTAGCACAAAATTTAGTTTTTAATGTGTTCAACTTCACAAGGTATGGCAGAATGGCAACACAACCCAGAGCGTGGCAAAGGATGCTGTCAGGCCGCAGGCTGGACCTGCTGGACCCGACGCCGGTGGATATCGAGATCGAAGATATCGCCCATGGTCTGGCCTTTGTGGCGCGCTGGAACGGGCAGACAGCGGGCGATTTCGCCTATTCCGTGGCCGAACATTCGCTGCTGGTCGAAGAGCTTTTTGGCCGGATTGCGCCGAAAGCACTGGTGAAATGGCGGCTGGCGGCCCTGTTACACGACGCGCCGGAATATGTGATCGGAGATATGATATCCCCCGTCAAATCCGCCGTTGGCCCGGATTACGGCGCATTGGATGATCGGCTTGCCGCCGCCATTCACATCCGGTTCGGATTGCCCGCCGATGTGCCGAAAACGGTGAAACGTCAGATCAAAAAGGCCGACAAGATCAGCGCCTGGATGGAGGCAACGCAGATCGCGGGGTTTTCGGAGGCTGAGGCGACGAAGTTTTTTGGGCGTCCGGACAAGGCGGTAATAGAGGGTTTGACGATCACGCTACGCCCTCCGGTTGAAGTTCGAGAGGCGTATTTAGCGCGGCACGAAGCGTTGTTAACTCTGATATAGAAAACCAGTTTCTTCCAATGTCGGCTCTGAGCCCAAAGTGGTCGGTCGTTTATCCTGGGTTCCCAGTGTCCCTGGCTCACGATCTACTGATCGTTTGATTTCCATTGAAACCATGTCACAACGGTCCACAATTCTAATATGCGATAGCACCTCCATCTCGAAACTTTCCTTGAAGGTAAAGGGCCCCAAATGGCCGGCACCTTTCAGAACCTTTAGATCAACAAGCTTACTTTGGGTTGCCAGAATTTCTGCGATGCGCTTCGTGTGCGCATGAGTCTGCGATCCGAGCATGATCGTGGAGGGAATTCCCTCAGAAAGAATGTTTTCTGGATCAGGTTCATTCAGAAGCGCATCGAAATCGCTTGGTGCTTTGTAAACCCAATCAATCATTGCGCATCTGCGTTCACGACTTAGGGCCTGCCACGCGCCAAGTCCTCCCCAAAAATCAGTAAAAACCTGTGCGCTGAACTCTTCGCATCCCTCTTCTATGCCAGTTCGTATTGCGTTTGTGAGGCTTACAATTTCGGAATACAATGATCCGTCAGTCGCACCTCCGGCTTTCAGTAGGCTGAACAAAGTTGGTTCATAGAGACAGAGTGATCGAACAAGGTCGGGTCGAGCTCTGGCGATATGCAATGCCAACGCTCCTCCATAGGAGTGTCCAATCAAGTGAGCGGGCCTGCCAAGCTTCTCAATCTCGGTGATAATCGAAGCAGCTTCGTGTTCCAATGTGAACGGCCCGTCCGGGATTTTATGATCCCGAGACTCGGTTCCTATTAGGTCGGGCGCTAAGGTTTTGGTTCCATTGCTCATCCGGGCAAATAGAGTGCGCCACTGGCTTCCGTCAGCACCAGAACAATGTAGCCCCACGCAGGGAGCGGGCGAAATTTGGGACCGGGACGGCGAAGCGTGTAGTGATGCGTCAAATTGCTTATCCATGTGAGGACCTCCAATCTTAATTTCACAATGGTGTCACTCATCTGGCCCTCAACCTATCGGACACATGTCCCAGCTAGACTCAAAACGACGGGAAATTGATGGGACATTTGCCCCAAATTGACTAAAAAAAGACATGCGAACCGTTAGATACACTTCCTCAAGCGATGGTACGTCGCTGGCGTGGAGCAAATCCGGAAACGGCCTGCCCATGGTAAAGGCGGCTAACTGGCTTACGCATCTCAGTTATGATCTCGACAGTCCAATTTGGTCTCACTGGATCGAAATGCTGGAAAGCCAATTCACCCTTGTTCGCTATGATGAGCGAGGCTGCGGATTATCTGACAAGCGAGTTGAGAATCTGAGTATTGATTACTGGGTTGACGATCTCGAAGCTGTAATCGACGCCGCTGAAATAGATGATCCATTTTATCTTCTGGGTATTTCTCAGGGTGCTGCGACTTCTATCACGTATTCGCTGAGGCATCCCGGCAGAGTCGCAGGGATGATACTAGTTGGCGGCTATGCAAGGGGCAGTAACCACCGCGGATCGGTTGCCGCCAAAAACTACAAGACTGTTATCGATGTATTTCGCCTGGGTTGGGAGAATGACAACCCAGCGTTCCAAGATGTATTTACATCAAGATTTCTTCCTGGTGCGCCAGTCGAGCAGCGCTCTTGGTTTACAGATCTTTGCCAAAAGACCGTTTTGCCTGAGACAGGGGCCGACCTGCTTATGGCGCGAGCCGACGTGAATGTTGAAAGTCTATTGCCAAAGGTTTCAGTTCCAACACTGGTGATCCATTCAAGGGACGATCAGGTTATTCCGTTTGAAGAAGGGCAACGTCTCGCTCAGAAAATTCCTGGAGCGACAATGTCTGCTTTAGAGGGAAAAAATCACATTATCCAACGCGATGAACCTGCTTGGCGCGCTTTTTCCAAGAGCTTGCTTGAGTTTACATCTTCCGGTCAAACGACGGACTTTAGCGATTTGACAAAGCGCGAGCAGGACGTGCTGAGACTCGTCTGCCAGGCAAAGAGTAGTAAAGAAATTGCTAACAGTCTCCAAATGAGTGAGAAAACCGTTCGAAACCATACAAGTAAAATCTACGCAAAACTTGAATTGCAGAACAGGCAGCATGCAATTCGCACGTATGGGCATCTGTTCTGATTAGAGCTCGGCACTGTAAACTTTTTAATCTGATCCAACGTGGCAATGGCAGTTTTGTCCGCTCAGCGGACCTTGCTGATTTTTCCTAACTTGCTTTGAGTTTTAGTGCATCGCTTATATGCGGTTTCTTACCGCGGACTACGCTTCGCCAAGATCCGCTGCAAAGTCCGGCGGTGCATGTTCAGGCGCCGCGCCGTCTCAGAAACATTCCGATCACACAGCTCATAGACCCGCTGGATATGCTCCCAGCGCACGCGGTCCGCACTCATGGGGTTTTCCGGCGGTGGGGGCAGTTCGTCGCCCTTGGCCAGCAGAGCGTTGGTGATGTCGGTGGCATCCGCCGGTTTCGACAGATAGTCCGTTGCGCCGATCTTGACCGCGGCCACGGCGGTGGCAATCGCGCCGTAGCCGGTCAGAACCACAACCCGGCTGTCGGGGCGTTTTTCACGCAGCACTTCGACCACGTCCAGCCCGTTGCCATCCTCAAGCCGCAGATCGACCACCGCATAGGCCGGCGGGCGGGCGGTGGAAATGGCGCGGCCTGCAGCGACGGAGCCTGCGGTTTCAACCTCGAACCCGCGCTTTTCCATGGCCTTGGCCAGACGTCTCAGGAACGGCTCGTCATCATCCACCAGAAGCAGGGATTTATCAGGGCCGATATCAAGCTGGGAACTGTCTGCCATATGTTGGTCTTTCCGCTATTTCATGCCTTTGGCTTGAGCATGAGTAATAGCAGCGCCATTCCAAAGGTCAAACAACCCGTTGCCTCTCAGACCTGATCGAGGAAGCAGCCAACCTTGTCCGCCATCTGTTCAGCCGTGTCATCGCGTTTGAAAAACTCAAGGAATCCATCCTCGGGCGTGACCAGATAGGTGAAGGTGGAATGATCGACCAGATAATACTCGTCGCTTTTGTCCTGGGCCTTGTGATAGGTCTTGTAAGCCTTGCTGGCCGCCTTGACCTGCTCGGGTGAACCGGTCAGCGCGATCATGCGTTCATGCAGGTTGAAAGCATAGTCATCCACCACCTCGGGGGTGTCGCGGTCCGGGTCGATCGAGATGAACACGGGCGTCACGGACTGGCCGCGCTCGGCCAGAATGTCGACGGCTTCGGCGTTGCGGGACATGTCGAAGGGGCAGATATCGGGGCAGAACGTATAGCCGAAGTAAACCAGCGTCGGTTCCGTGATCACATCCTTGTCGGTCACGGTCTCGCCCTTGCCGTTGACCAGTTCGAACGGCCCGCCAATGGCAGCAGCACCGCCAGCGATCTGGCTAGACCGGCATTGCGCGAACTTGTCGCCCGACCCGCCACGCGTCAGCAGCCACATAGCACCCAGACCAATGGCCAGAACAACGGTTGCGAGGACGGCATAAAGGCGGATCATGGCGGTTTTCCCCACATGAAGGATGTTGATCGGTTCGGCCCGCACTCCTATCAACATGATGGGCGGACGCAATAGGACATAATCGACAGATGACGGATTCCAATATCAGCCTCTGGCGCGGACAGGAACGCAGCACCTGGATCAGGCTGCGCACCCTGATCTTGCTGCGCTGGGTCGCCATCATCGGTCAGTTCACCGCCATTACCGTTGCCCAGCAATATTATCATGTGCAGCTGGAACTTGGGCTTTGCTACTTCGCCATCGGTGTTTCGGTGATGGGCAACCTGACGGCGATTCTTCTGTTTCCGGAAAACAAGCGCCTGTCGGAGTTCGAGAACTTCCTGATGGTGCTGTTCGATCTGCTGCAGCTGTCGATCCTGCTGTATCTGACCGGCGGGCTGAACAACCCCTTCGCGCTGCTGCTGGTTGGCCCGGTGACGATCTCTGCCAGCGTCATGAGCACACGCTCGACCCTGATTATCGGTGCAGTCGCGGTGATCCTGACCACGCTGCTGGCGCAGTTTCATCTGCCGCTGCGCACCAATCTGGGGCTGGTTCTGGATATCCCGGCCATCCTGCTGTTCGGCAACTGGGCCGCGATAATCATCGCCATCGTGTTCATCGGCGCCTATTCCCATCGCATCAGTTCCGAGGTTCAATCCATGTCCGAAGCGCTGTCGGCCACGCATATGGCCCTGGCGCGCGAACAGAAACTGACCGATCTGGGTGGCGTGGTGGCCGCTGCGGCGCATGAGCTGGGAACACCTTTGGCCACGATCAAACTGGCCAGTTCCGAACTGATCGAAGAGCTAGAGGATCGGCCGGACCTGAAAGAAGATGCCGCTCTGATCCGCGAACAGGCCGATCGTTGCCGGGATATCCTGCGCGATATGGGCCGGGCGGGCAAAGACGACCTGCATCTGCGTCAGGCACCGCTGTCGACGGTCATACATGAAGCGGCGGAACCTCATATCAACCGCGGCAAAGAGGTATATTTTGCCGAAGGCCCGGTACTGGACGGCGACGTGCAACAACCCTCAATCCTGCGCAAGCCCGAGATCATTCACGGGCTGCGCAACCTGATCCAGAACGCGGTGGATTTCGCCCGCCACACGGTCTGGGTCGAGGCCGAATGGACCACAGACCAGATCATCGTCTTGATCATGGATGACGGGCGCGGATATCCGTCGCATATGATCGGGCGGATTGGTGATCCGTTCATGCGCCGACGGCGCGTGGATCGCAGCAGCCGACCGGAATACGAAGGTATGGGACTGGGTCTGTTTATCGCCAAGACCCTGCTCGAACGCAGCGGAGCGCAGCTTTACTTTGCCAATGGTGCAGATCCCTATCAGACGCTGACCGATCAGTCCGAAAGGATCGGAGCGATCGTCAAGGTGGTCTGGCCGCGCAAACTGATCGACGCACAAATCGGCGACACCCCGGTTCCCTCAGGGGCCAACCAGCCGTTTCAGATCTGAGTTAACAACCCGTTAACACTTGCCCGGCATACAGGTCCGGATGAGGCAACTGAGGCAATGAACCGATGGCCGACTGGATAATACTGGCTGCAATCAGCCTGGTTTCGGCGGGTTTTGCGATTCGCTGGCTGACACCCAGCCGTGTCTCGGTGCCCAAGGATTATGAGTTGTGCTGCCCCGGCGCACTGTCCTACGCGGTGTTTCTGTTCGATGGCAGCCGTCTGATCAGTCACTCTGACATCGCTCTGAACGGCTTCGAAACCGTCAACACCTGGGGCGATCTCAGGCGCTTGCTGCAACGGGATTTCCCGGCCTTTCCCGAAACCCCGGATCTGGTCCGCGCCAAGCGCAGCCTCGTGGTTTCGGCGATTGATTGCACCGTTGATCGCGAGGTTCGGTGCGAATGGATCGACGGGGTCATTCGGGTCGAGCTGCGCGACCTGACCGGGCAAGCGCCGGGCCTGCGCCGGGACGTGAATGATCCGATCCGACTGGCGATGGATCAGGCACCCTACCCGGTTTGGCTGCTGGATGCGTCCAATCAGGTAAGCTGGTGCAATGCGGCCTATGTCGCGCTGGTGCGCAAGGTCGGCGGCCCCGACGCTGACCTGACTGAGCCGCTTATCCCCACGCTGGGAGATGAAGCGCAGCTGGGCCGCAAATCCCGTGTCTCTGTGGTGGTGAAGGACAGTGATGCGCGGCTCTGGTTCGATCTGACCCGTGTGATCCGTGAGGAAGGGCATCTGTGCTATGCGGTCGATATCAATGCGATTGTCGAGGCCGAAACCGCCCAACGCAAATTCGTTCAGACCATGACCAAAACCTTTGCCCAGCTGTCGACGGGGTTGGCCATCTTCGACCGCAACCGGCAGCTCGCCCTGTTCAATCCCGCGCTGATCGATCTGACAACTTTGCCACCCGACTTCCTGAGTTGCCGGCCCAGCCTGTCCAGTTTCTTTGACCGGCTTCGCGATCAGCACATGATGCCCGAACCCAAGAACTATCGCAGTTGGCGGCGGCAGATGAATGACCTGATCGAAGCCGCGCAGGACGGGAATTATCAGGAAACATGGTCGCTGCCTTCGGGGTCTGTATATTCCGTCAGCGGCCGCCCGCACCCGGACGGCGCGGTTGCGTTTTTGTTCGAAGACATTACCGCCGAAATCACTCTGACCCGGCGGTTCCGGTCCGAGATGGACCTGATGCAATCCATCCTCGACAAACTCGCCGATGGAATCGCGGTTTTTGCGGATGACGGAACGCTCGCATTCACAAACTACGCCTATCAGATGCTCTGGGGCGACACGGGCGAGGCCGGGCTTGAGTCCGCAACCGTGCTGGAGGTGACACGTAAATGGCAGGAACATTGCACCGCCACTCCGGTTCTGGGCGAAATTCGAGATTTCGTGCATTCACGCGAAAATCGCGCCGACTGGTCAGCTGAGCTGACCCTGAAAAACGGCACCAAAATGACCTGCACGGTCGACCCGATGCAAAACGGCGCGACCATCGTTCGGTTCAGCGCCCCCGATCTGTTCGAAAACCGTTTGGTGCCTGAAAAAATCAGCGCCTGAACCGGGTTGCAGCCGACCGGGCGCGGGTTCATTGTGGCGCCATGACTGCGCCGTTGACTCTGACCGTGAATTCCCCCGAAGAAACAGCCTCATTCGCCGCCCATCTGGGAGGCGCGCTGCAGCCGGGTGACACCATTTTGCTGGAGGGCACGATCGGCAGCGGCAAAACCCATTTCGCACGGTCACTGATACAATCCGTTCTGGCCATGCCCGAGGACGTCCCCTCACCCACGTTTACACTTGTGCAGGTCTATGACACCCGAATTGGCGAGGTCTGGCACTCTGATCTCTACCGTCTTTCGTCGGTTGAAGAGATCGAAGAGCTGGGGCTGACCGAAGCGTTTGAGACCAGCATCTGTCTGATCGAGTGGCCCGGGAAGCTGGACGCGCTGACACCGCAATCGGCCCTGTTGATCCGGTTCTCGACCGACACAGACAGCCAGGACACAAGGCATCTGGAATTCGGCTGGACAGACCCGAAATGGAACCCCAGACTGGAGGGACTTAGATGACAAACCGCGCCGTTCTGGCCGAAGCCCTGATTGCCCGGACGCCGTGGTGTGACGCACAGCACGCGCCTCTGGCCGGCGATGCCTCGAACCGCAGGTACGAGCGGCTGACCGATCCCGCGACGGGCCAAACCGCCGTGCTGATGGATGCCCCACCCGACAAGGGCGAAGACATCGGGTCCTTTGTGCGCATGGCGAACTATCTGCGGTCGCTGGGCCTGAGCGCGCCGGAGATTTATGCCGAAGACACCGAATTCGGATTCCTGCTGCTTGAAGATCTTGGCGATGCGCTGTTTGCCCGCGTTCTGCGCGATGACCCCTCGCAAGAACGAACGCTTTATGACGCGGCGACGGATGTTCTTGTGCATCTTCACCAGGCTGCAACCCTGTCACTCGACAGCTATGACCCTGCCCTGATGACCGAATATGCAGCGCTGTCTTTCACCAAATATGCGCAGGGCATTCTCGGGTCTCATGACACCGAGGCACGCGGCCGGTTCGAGCAGCGTTTTGCCGATATCCTGCACCGGGAAACCGGCGGTACACGGGTGGTGGTGCAACGCGACTATCACGCCGAAAACCTGATCTGGCTGCCTGATCGCGAAGGATTGGCGCGGGTTGGCTTGCTGGATTTTCAAAGCGCGATGCTGGGTCATCCCGCCTATGATCTGATGTCCCTTCTGCAGGATGTGCGCCGCAACGTACCCGCCGGGATCGAGATGCGGATGATCGACCGTTATATCTCGGCCACCGGCGTGGACGGCCACGATTTCCGCACCGCCTATGCGGTGTTGGGTGCGCAGCGGAACCTGCGTATTCTGGGCGGTTTCGCGCGGCTGGCGACGGATTACGGCAAGCCGCACTACGTTGATCTGATCCCGGCCGCCTGGGCCCATCTGATGCGCGATTTGGAACATCCGGCGCTTGTCCCGGTGGCCGATCTGCTGCGCGAGGCCCTGCCTGCCCCCAGCCCCGAAAACCTTAACAAGCTGAGGCCGCAATGACCGGTACGCCACAGGCCGTGATGCTGTTCGCTGCCGGTTTCGGCACGCGCATGGGTGCCCTGACCAAGGATCGCCCCAAGCCGCTGATCGAAGTGGCCGGGCGGCCTCTGATCGACCACGCGCTGGATCTTGCCGCGCCGCTGCAACCCTCACGCATCGTCGCCAACACCCATTATCATGCGGATCAAATGGCCAGACATCTGACCCCGAAAGGCGTGCTGCTGTCACATGAGTCCCCAAAGATTCTGGAAACCGGAGGCGGGCTAAAGGCCGCGCTGCCGATGCTTGGATCGGATCCGGTGTTCACCCTCAACAGCGACGCGATCTGGGCTGGGCCCAACCCGTTGCAAATGCTGCAAGATCATTGGGACCCCGGCCAGATGGATGCGTTGCTGATGTGCATCCCGACAGGTCAGACGCTTGGGCACACGGGATCGGGTGATTTCACGCAGGACGACTCCGGCCGGATCACTCGTGGTGCTGGTCTGATCTATGGCGGTGCGCAAATCCTGAAGACCGGTGGCCTGCATGACATCGCCGAGGATGCGTTCTCGCTGAACGTTCTGTGGGATCGAATACTGCAGGAAAAACGCCTGTTCGCGCTTTCGTATCCCGGTCGCTGGTGTGATGTCGGACGTCCCGAGGGGATCGCTCTGGCCGAAGGACTGATCGCGGATGTTTGAGCCCAGCCCCCAGCCCCGGGTCTTTGCCGTTCCACCGGGCGCGGACTTTCCGCAAGTGTTGGTCAACGGGCTGCGGAATCGATTTGCAAACCAGCCGCCCGAGGCGCTGGCGCGGGTTCAGCTGGTGGTCAACACCCGCCGCATGGCACGCCGTGTTCGCGAGCTGTTTGATCAGGGACCGCCCTGCCTGCTGCCGCAGCTGTCGCTGGTCACCGATCTGGGCGAAGGCGCTGATCTGGCACAGGTGCCGCCCGCAATTCCACCGCTGCGACGACGGCTGGAACTGACCCAACTGATCGCCAAGCTGCTGGATCAGCAACCCGATCTGGCCGCACGGTCGTCTCTGTTCGATTTGTCCGACAGTCTGGCGGCGCTGATTGACGAGATGCAGGGCGAAGGCGTCTCACCTGATGCGATCCGCAATCTGGATGTCAGCGATTTATCGGGCCACTGGGCGCGGGCGCAGGCCTTTATCGGGATCGCCGATCATTTCATGCAAACCGGCCCCGACGCGATGGACCCGCAGGCGCGGCAGCGGCGCGTGATCGAAAACCTTATCACACGCTGGCACGAGGCCCCGCCGCCGCACCCGATCATCCTTGCCGGGTCTACCGGATCGCGCGGCACGACGATGATGCTGATGCGAGCCGTCGCGCGCCTGCCGCAGGGGGCGCTGGTTCTGCCCGGCTACGATTTCGACCAGCCTCAGCACGTCTGGCACAGCCTCGATGATGCCCTGACCTCGGAAGATCATCCGCAGTATCGCTTTCGCAAGCTGATGTACGAACTTGATCTGACACCAGACCAGATTCTGCCGTGGACAGAGGATCACCCCCCCTCGCCCGCACGCAACAAACTGATTTCGCTAGCTTTACGCCCTGCGCCGGTCACCGATGCGTGGATGTCCGAAGGGCCAAACCTGACCGATCTGCAAGGCGCAACCAAAGACGTGACGCTGATCGAGGCCTCCTCGCCCCGGTCCGAGGCCTTGGCGATTGCGTTGCGTCTGCGTCAGGCCGCCGAGACCGGCCAGACCGCCGCGCTGATCACGCCTGACCGGATGCTGACCCGTCAGGTCAGCGCCGCGCTGGATCGCTGGAACATCCTGCCCGATGACAGCGCCGGCCTGCCGCTGCAACTGTCGCCTCCGGGGCGGTTTCTGCGCCATGTGGCTGGCCTGTTTGCCCGCCGTCTGGATGCCGAGGCGCTGCTGACCCTGCTCAAGCACCCGCTCTGCCATGACGGCGCGGATCGCGGGGCGCATCTGCTGCATACCCGTGATCTGGAACTCGACCTGCGCCGCCACGGCCCGCCCTTCCCCGACAGCGCCAGCCTGACTGCTTTTGCCATCCGCTCTGAAGCGCCCGAGGATTGGGTTCGCTGGGTGATCCGGTCTTTCTGCGATCAACACAGCCCCGCGGAGCGCCCTCTGGCCGATTGGGTCGCACAATTGCGCGCGCTGGCCGAGGCGATATCGGCCGGATCAACCGGTGCGCCCGGTACGCTTTGGGACAAGAACGCCGGTCAAAAAGCACTGGCGGTCATGACCGCTCTGGAAGCCGAGGCGCAGAATGGCGGCGCGATGACGGCGCATGACTTCGCAGATCTGCTGGGTGCATTGCTGGCCGGTGAAGAGGTGCGCGACCGCGATGCACCCCATCCGCACCTGATGATCTGGGGTACGCTTGAGGCGCGGGTTCAGGGCGCTGATCTGCTGATCCTCGGCGGCCTCAATGAAGGCAGCTGGCCCGAGGCCCCCGCGCCTGATCCGTGGCTGAATCGGCAGATGCGCAATGCTGCCGGGCTGCTGCTGCCCGAACGCCGCATTGGTCTGTCTGCCCATGACTTTCAACAAGCGGTGGGAGCGACCGAGGTCGTTCTTTCCCGGGCCACCCGCTCGGATGACGCGGAAACCGTGCCGTCACGGTGGTTAAACCGCCTGACAAACCTGCTGCAAGGCTTGCCGGATCAGGGCGGCACCGATGCGCTTGCAACGATGCGCGCGCGCGGGTCCAGGTTGTTGGGTTGGGCAGAGGCGCTGGAACACGCCCCCCGGATTGACGCCGCGCATCGCCCCTCGCCGCGGCCGCCTGTGGCCTCCCGACCCCGGCGCTTGTCCGTCACCGAGATCAAGCGCCTGATCCGCGATCCTTACTCCATCTATGCCCGCTACGTTCTGCGCCTGAAACCGCTGGACCCTCTGGTCCACGCGCCGGACGCGTTGCTGCGCGGGATCGTTATTCACGAAGTGCTGGAGCAGTTCGTGCGTGACAGCGTGCTGGACCCGGCCCTGTTGACCCGCGAAAATTTCCTGAAACGGGCCGAGGCGCTGCTGGAGGAGCATGTCGCATGGCCCACGGCACGAAAACTCTGGCTGGCGCGGCTGGAACGGATCACCGACAGCTTTCTGTCCGCCGAAATCCAGCGCCGCGCCGATGGAGGGCCCGTGGCCTTCGAAGTGATGATGAAACTGGTGCTTGCGCCGCTGGACTTCACCATCTCGGGCCGCGCGGACCGGATCGACCTGAACAGCCGGGGCGCGATGCGGATCATCGACTACAAGACCGGAGCGCCCCCAACCGAAAGTCAGCAGGCCAAGTTCGACAAACAACTGCTGATCGAAGCCGCCATTGCCGAACAGGGCGGGATCGAAGGCTTCGACCCGTTGCCTGTCGCACAGGCCGTCTTCATCGGTATGGGCGGCAGCTATAAAGAGGTCGGCGCGCCGCTGGCGAAGGAACCGGCGGACAAGGTTATGGACGAACTCAAACAACTCATTTCCGCTTATTTAGAGCCTGATCAGGGCTTCTCATCCCGCCGGATGCTGCACAAGGATACGGATATTGGCGATTATGACCATCTGGCCCGGTTCGGCGAATGGGACCGTTCCGCCGAAACCGTACCGGAGGACCTGAGATGAGCCTGCGCAATGACGCCACCGAACGACAGGTGCAGGCGGCGCGCCCGGATGCCTCGACCTGGCTGGCGGCGAATGCGGGTTCGGGAAAGACGCGAGTTCTGACTGACCGGGTGGCGCGGCTGCTGCTGGATGGAGTGCAGCCGCAACACATTCTGTGTCTGACCTATACCAAAGCCGCCGCCAGCGAGATGCAGAACCGGTTGTTCAAGCGATTGGGACAATGGGCCATGCTGGCCGACGCGCCATTGTTGGCGCAGCTCACTGATCTGGGGGTCGAAGGCCTCATCAGTGCCGACCGTCTGGCACAAGCAAGAACATTGTTTGCCCGCGCGATCGAAACGCCGGGCGGGTTGAAAATCCAGACGATCCACTCGTTCTGCGCCGCGCTGCTGCGGCGGTTCCCGCTTGAAGCGGGGGTCAGCCCTCAATTCGCTGAAATGGAGGACCGCGCTGCCGCGCTGCTGCGCGAAGAGATTGTCGAGGATTTTGCCGAAGGCATGCAGGCCGCTTTGGTCGAGGATGTCGCCCGCTTCGTCACCGATACCGGATTCGAAAAACTGACCGCCGCTATCACCCAGAAACGCAGCCATTTTACGCAGTCCTTGCAATGGGATGATCTGCTGCACTTGTTTGAACTGCCCGCAGGTTTTAACGAAAGCGCACTACTGGAACGGGTTTTTCTGGGCGGCGAGGTTGAACTGATCCAATCCATGCTGCCCGTCCTGATCGAAAGCGGCGGCAACAACGCCAAGGCTGCCGACAAACTGGCGGCGTTCACCGAAGCGCGGCTTGGCCATCTACCGCTGTTGGAAAGCGTACTCCTGACCGGAAAAGGTGCGAGAGAGCCGTTCACTGCCAAGATCAATGGCTTTCCCACCAAAGCCCTGCGCGAAGGCGCGCTGGCGGATCGAATACCCCAACTCGAAGCGCTGATGCTGCGTGTCGAAGCTGCACGGGAACAGCGGCTGGCGCTGGTTGCAGCGCAGAAAACGCATGTATTACACCGATTTGCCACGGCCTTCCTGCCGGAATACGAACGGTGCAAACAACTGCGTGGCTGGCTCGATTTCGATGACCTGATCCTGCGAGCGCGTCAGGTGCTGAACGATCCGGCGGTGGCGGAATGGGTGCTGTACCGGCTGGATGGCGGCATCGACCATATTCTGGTGGACGAGGCGCAGGATACCAGCCCGGATCAGTGGGACGTAATCGAAAAACTGGCGCAGGAGTTCACCAGCGGAGAAGGGGCGCGATCTGAGGTCGAGCGCACGATCTTCGTGGTCGGAGACAAGAAACAGTCGATCTATTCCTTCCAAGGCGCCGACCCCCAGGCCTTTGATCGGATGCAGTTGGAATTTGGGCGGAAATTGGAGGAATCAGGCTCTAAACTGTGGGATTCAACGTTGGAATATTCATTCCGATCCTCTAGCGCGATCCTCGGGTTGGTCGATATCCTGTTCGAAAACCGCACGGATGCCGGGTTCCACAAGGAAGCGCTGCACCGGGCATTCAAGGCCGATCTTCCGGGCCGTGTCGATCTGTGGCCGGTGGTCGAGAAGGTTGAAGACAACGAAGAGGGCGACTGGACCGACCCCGTGGACCGGCCCGGAGCACGGCACCACACCGTCGTTCTGGCCGAGCAGGTGGCGCATTCGATCAAGGACATGATCGAGCGGGGCGAGACCATCCCGGAAGACGGCGACACGCCCGGTGCATTCGTGCGTCGAACGGTGCAACCGGGGGATTTCCTGATTCTGGTCCAGCGCCGCTCGGACCTGTTTGCCGAAATCATCCGCGCCTGCAAGGCGGCCAATCTGCCGATTGCCGGGGCCGACCGTCTGAAGGTGGGCGCAGAGCTGGCGGTCAAGGATCTGGCCGCATTGCTCGGCTTCCTTGCCACACCCGAAGACAGCCTGTCGCTGGCGACGGTTCTCAAGTCCCCTCTGTTCGGCTGGTCGGAACAGCAACTGTTCGATCTGGCGCACCGGCGGAAAGAGGGGTTCCTGTGGGCGGCGCTGCGCAACCGGGCCGAGGAATTCCCCGATACGCTCGCGATTTTGAACGATCTGCGCGGGCAAACCGACTTTCTGCGTCCTTACGATCTGATCGAACGGATTCTGACCCGGCACGACGGGCGCCGGAAACTGCTGGGCCGGCTGGGGGCGGAGGCCGAGGACGGGATCAACGCATTGCTGTCGCAGGCACTGGCTTATGAGCGCACGGATATTCCCAGCCTGACCGGCTTCCTCGTCTGGATGCAGACCGATGATCTGGAGATCAAGCGGCAGATGAGCGGTGTCGGCAACATGATCCGGGTGATGACCGTGCATGGCTCGAAAGGGTTGGAAGCGCCGATCGTGATTCTGCCAGACACAGGCAAACGGCAGCCGCAGCGCGATGCCGAGATCATGATGGCCGGAGAGACGCCGCTGTGGAAAGTGTCCGCCGACGCATCGCCCGCCCTGGTTGCGGCGGCGCGGGAAGAGGCGCGCCAGAGGGAAGAAAATGAACGGCTTCGCCTGCTATATGTGGCTCTAACACGAGCAGAAAAGTGGTTGATCGTCGCGGCGGCGGGGGATGTCGGAAAGGACGGCAACAGCTGGTATCAGATGGTTGAGGCCGCAATGGCCCGCGCCGGAGCAACGCAGATACCCGGAACGCACACCCAAAGGCTGGCGCATGGTGATTGGGACGCATTGCCCCTGGTCGAACGCCACGCCGATGCACCCGAGCCACTAAACCTGCCTGAGATGTTCAACCAAGATGCGAAAGAACCGCCTGCGCCCGCAGAAACGCTCAGCCCGTCCGATCTGGGCGGCGCAAAGGCGTTGCCCGGCGATGCGGGGCAGGACGAAGAGGCCGCCAAGCTGCGCGGAACACGTCTGCACCTGCTGCTTGAACATCTGCCCGCCGTTGACCGAGGCCAATGGCCGCAGCTTTGCGTCCGGTTGTTGCCGGATATGCATGACGTCGAAAGGCAGAACATACTGCGCGAAGCAGAAACAGTGCTGACCGCAGATCACCTGAAACCGGTCTTCGCGCCTGAGGCATTGGCCGAGGTTCCCGTCTCGGCCGATCTGAACGGCACAAGACTGCATGGCGTCATCGACCGGCTGATCGTCTCGGATACCGAGGTCCATGTCGTTGATTTCAAATCGAATGCAACCGTCCCGGAAACCCCCGAAACCTGCCCGGACGGCCTGTTGCGGCAGATGGGGGCCTATGCGCATGCGCTGGCGCAGATCTACCCGAATCACAGCATCCGAACTGCGATCCTGTGGACCCGCACGGCGCAGTTGATGTGGCTGCCACACGATCTTGTGACGGATGCGCTGACCCACCACCCGATATCTTGACCTCACCGAACACCGCACCTAGGTTCTGTTCCCAAGCATTCCCCATTCAGGAGACAGAATATGTCGACCGTTGCCGTCACCGACGATACCTTTGACGCCGAAGTCAAGAACTCTGACATCCCCGTTGTGGTGGATTTCTGGGCCGAATGGTGCGGCCCCTGCAAGCAGATTGGCCCCGCTCTGGAAGAGCTGGCCACCGAATATGGCGGCAAGGTGAAGATCGCCAAGGTTGACGTGGACAGCAACCCGAACTCTGCCGCCGCCATGGGCGTGCGCGGCATTCCTGCGCTGTTCATCTTCAAGGACGGTCAGGTCGTGTCGAACCGCGCCGGTGCTGCGCCCAAGGCGGCACTGCAAAGCTGGATTGACGAATCGATCTGATCCGATGTGATTTGACGATGATGAAAGGCGCCTGCAATCGGGCGCCTTTTTTTTGAGATATCGGAGGGGGCAGATGGCCAAGACACGGGTACTGGTAGAATTCGGGATGGGCACATCTTTGCGGCGGGCCGACTATACCGAGGCGGCGCTGCGTGCGATCCGGGATGCGCTGTGGCACAACTCGATCAACATGGCCGAACTGTTCGGTTTTCCAAAAGAGGCCATGATCATAGACGTCGAAATCGGCGTGCAGCAGCCGGAACAGGTCGAGATCGACAAGCTGACGTCGATATTTCCTTATGGGACGCCAAATATCACCGTCGCAAAAGGCGGGCTGGATATCGACAAACCGGGCAACGCCGGGCGTACGGTCATTGCCAACGCGGCGCTTGCGGTCTCATTCGATATGGAGGACGCAAGATGAGCGAACAACGCATCATTCTGGAAATGGGTATGGGAAATGACCTCTATGGTCAGGATTATACCAAGGCGGCCCGGCGCGCGGTGCAGGATGCGCTGCATCATTCGTCGATCACGTTGTTCTCGAAGCTGGGGATCGATCACAGCGATATGCGCGTGAAGGTGACCATCGGCGTCCAGAGCCCTGAAAAGGTGGATTGCGCCCTGGTGGCTGCGGATCTGCCCAGAGGGCGCGCCGAGGTGCAGGCGGTTCTGGGTGGGCAGGACGTCGTGGATGACGCAGCGGGCACCCGCCACGTGGTCGCAACCGCTGCGATTGAGGCGTTTTTACCGTCTCAGGCCGGAAAATACGCGCTGCGTTGACAAAGAAAAAGCCGCTCGGGTGAGCGGCTCATCTTACGCTTGTGACTGAAGTCGGATCAGAACTTGGCGATGTCGCCGCGGTTCAGACCGATATCATACAGCTGCGCATCGGTCAGGTTTTCCAGTGCCTGGCGGGTTTTGCGGGACTGGTACCATGCGACAACGCCTTCAAAGCGATGGAAGATTGCGTCCACTGCGTGCAGGATGGTGACTGCTCCGAGCGGCGCATGGGTTTTTGCGATTGCGTTTGCCATGTGCTTATTCCTTTTGACAGAAACAGCCGACCCGTTGTCGGTTGTGAGGCTGATTTAGCTCTGACCCTCTGTTCTTACAAATGCCGACTCAACAGCCCCGGTTTGCACCTGTTGCATATCTTTTGGGCAGTTTAAGCACGGTTGCGCCGCCGACCCGCGCGGCCCATATAGAACGCCAGAGAAAACGGAGGCTTCCATGGCAGACAGCGATTTTCCCGGATGGCACGGCACGACCATTATTGGCGTCAAGAAGGGCGGGCAGGTTGTCATCGCCGGGGACGGGCAGGTCAGTCTGGGCCAGACCGTGATCAAAGGCACCGCCCGCAAGGTGCGCCGCCTGACGCCCGGCGGGTTTGAGGTTGTCGCAGGGTTTGCCGGATCGACCGCTGACGCCTTCACGCTGCTGGAACGGCTGGAAGCCAAGCTTGAGGCAACGCCGGGCCAGCTGGCCCGCGCCTCGGTCGAACTGGCCAAGGACTGGCGCACCGACAAGTATCTGCAAAAGCTCGAGGCGATGCTGATCGTCACCGACGGTAAAGACCTGCTGGTGATCACCGGGGCAGGGGACGTGCTGGAGCCCGAGCACAACGTGGCCGCCATTGGATCGGGCGGCAATTTTGCCCTTGCTGCCGCGCGCGCGATGATGGACAGCGACAAGGATGCCGAACAGGTCGCCCGCGAAGCGATGGCGATTGCCGCCGATATCTGCGTCTATACCAATGGCAATCTGACCGTCGAGACGATCTAGGACGTTTTGCGTTTTGTCTTGATACAACTCATCGAAATGCGCGTTCGACCGAAGCGAGAGGCAGCGTGTTTCGATTCAAATCAAGCGCAAAACTGTCTCAGGCTAAAAGCGCCTTTATCTCTTGACCTTTCCAGCGGATGTGCATCCCGATCAAGCCCATGATCGCGGTCGCAATCACGATGTAATAGGGCAGGCGGATATCGACGCTCATCAATCCACCGCCGATCAGGGACATGACGCCGCCCGCCAAGCAGAAGACGGCGGTGGTTACCCCCATGACCCAGCCTTGATCGGTTTCGCTGACCGCCGAAGAGAACAGGCCCAGCAGCGTCGGGTATGAGACGCCGAAGAAGAAATAGAAGAAGAAAACCGGAACGTAACTCAGCACACCGCTGGGGCTGAAGGCGAAGGCAAAGCCACAGATCACCATCACCACCAGCGAGGTATAGATGATGGAATGTTTGCTGAACCTTTCCTGCGCGGGTTTGACGAGGAAGGTGCTGGAAAAGGCCAGCGCAAAGCCGATCACCACCATCGCCATACTGCCACCGATCACGCCATAGCCCCAGGCGCTTGTCAGAAAATTGTCGACGAACACGTAGAACGTGACATTGGCAACCATGAACAGCGCATAGACCGGCAGGATTTTCAGCACCATCGGATGTCCGCGCACAGCAATCAGGCTGTCGGTGATGTCGCGGGGGCGGAAGACAAAGGGTTCGCGCTCGGTCCGGGTGTCCTTGAAGAAGGTCAGCACAAGGAAGATGGCGACCAGCACCAGAACAAAGGCACCGTAGAACGGGGTTTTCAGGGTCGCAAAGCTGCCAAGCAGGGCGGTGTCCGACAGGACCGCTCCGATGATGGGACCACCGACAAGGCCGAAACTGACCCCGGTGATGATATAGCCCATGTTGCGGTCGCGGTCGGCGGCATCGGTGCTGCCATCAATCATCGCCGCCTGCGCGATGGGCTGGTTTCCGGCTGTAAACCCGGTGATGGATCGACCGATGATCAGCAGCAGAAGACTGTTGAGATAAAGTGCGGCAATGGTCAGCGCATACCCCGCCAACGCGCCGCCAAGACAGACCAGCAGCGCGTTCTTGCGGCCGATGGAATCTGAGACTTTCGACACATAGACCACGCCCAGAAACCACGACAGGAAAAAGCAGCCGATCACCAGCCCGTAATACAGATGCCGGGTGCCAATGGCGGTGCTTTCCGGCAGGAACCCGGATTTCGTCTCCATGATCAGGGAATTGATGATGGGAAAGACCAGCCCTTGCCCGATCAGATCCACAAACACCACAAACAAAAGGGTAATCTTGGCAATTTTTGTCATCAAATACGTCCCCGGTTTCGGGGAGTGTAGCAGACAAGCGCCATGTCACCTAACGGCGCGTCAGGGGCGGGATGTACCTGCCCCGTACCGGCATTCCAGTGTTTATTTGTTCAACTTGGCAACGCCTAGCGGCACGCCTGCGACCTCGCACCAGATATAGACTTCATTGTATTTCGACACGTCCAGCGTCGGCGGCACCGCGTAGGATTGCTTGCCGGTCAGGTTCAGCAACGCGCCCAGCTTGGTGTCGGGGTCGTACTTGCCATCCTTGCCCAGTGCCACGCGCGGGTCCGGTCCACCGTCCAGCGAAAAGTCATCGCCCAGCTCGACGATATAGCGGTCGCCTTTCTTGACCACCTCGACCGATCCGCTGGTGACATGGTTTGACAAACCTTCGAAATGGCCCGCATGGCCACCGGCCAGGGCAACATTGGCGCTGGTCAGGGTCAGTGCGGCACCGGCAGCGGCGGCGGTCAGGAACAGTGAGCGGCGGTTGATCATGATGAATTCTCCCTTCAGAGGTAAAAGGCATAGGCCCGTCGCTGTTTATGCTGGATATGACGCCGGGGAAGCCACTCACGTTACAACGCCATTGCGTGTAGATTCCGTGAATTTCCGTGAACTTCGCCCGCGTGGCTTGTGTTTTCGCGCCCCATGACTAGGTTTCGATGCGAAACAAACGGATGGACACGCATGACCGACCTGACCCCGCGCGAGATTGTCTCGGAACTGGACCGCTTCATCATTGGCCAGAAGGATGCCAAGCGCGCCGTGGCCGTGGCGCTGCGCAATCGCTGGCGGCGCAAGCAGCTGGCCGACGACATCCGCGACGAGGTTTATCCCAAGAACATCCTGATGATCGGACCCACCGGCGTCGGCAAGACCGAGATCAGCCGCCGTCTGGCCAAACTGGCCCGCGCGCCCTTCATCAAGGTCGAGGCCACCAAGTTCACCGAGGTTGGTTACGTGGGCCGCGACGTGGAACAGATCGTGCGCGATCTGGCCGATGCCGCCATCATCCAGACCCGTGAATATATGCGCGAAGACGTCAAGGCCCGCGCCCATCAAGCAGCCGAGGACCGCGTGATCGAGGCCATCGCAGGCGAAGACGCCCGCGAAGGCACACGTGAGATGTTCCGCAAGAAGCTGAAAGCGGGTGAGTTGGACGACACGGTGATCGAGCTGGAACTGTCCGACACCTCGAACCCGATGCCGATGTTCGACGTTCCCGGCCAGCCCGGCAGCCAGATGGGGATGATGAATCTGGGCGACATCTTCGGCAAAGCCTTTGGCGGGCGCACCGTCAGGAAACGCATGACTGTCGCCGAAAGCTATGACGCGCTGATCGGGGAAGAGGCCGACAAGCTGCTGGATGATGAAACCGTCAACCGGGTGGCATTGGAATCGGTGGAACAGAACGGCATCGTGTTTCTGGACGAGATTGACAAGGTCTGCGCCCGGGCCGAGGCCCGTGGCGGCGATGTCAGCCGCGAAGGGGTGCAGCGCGACCTGCTGCCTCTGATCGAAGGCACCACCGTCAGCACCAAACATGGCCCGGTAAAAACCGACCACATCCTGTTCATTGCCTCCGGCGCGTTTCATATCGCAAAACCGTCGGACCTGTTGCCGGAATTGCAGGGCCGTCTGCCGATCCGTGTCGAACTGCGCGCGCTGACCGAAGAGGATTTCGTGCGCATCCTGACCGAGACCGACAATGCCCTGACCCGCCAGTACACGGCCCTGATGGGCACGGAACAAGTCACCGTCAGCTTTACCGAAAATGGCATCGCCGCATTGGCGCGTATCGCCGCGGACGTGAACCAGAGCGTGGAAAATATCGGCGCCCGGCGGCTTTATACGGTGATGGAGCGCGTGTTCGAAGAGCTTTCGTTCAATGCCCCCGATCAGGCCGGGGTCGAGATCACGGTGAACGCGCAGTTCGTCGAGGATAATCTTGGTGAGCTGACCAAATCCACCGACCTCAGCCGTTACGTTCTGTAACATGGCCCAGCCGGTTTTTGCCGGTTTCGGACGGGCCAAGGCTGGACGCGCGGCGGGAATACGGTAGCGTAGCGGCAAAACCGAGTAGGGGCGGGCCCGTGCTGCGCTATCTGATCCTTGTTGCCCATCTGTGCCTGCTGACCGCCTGCGTCGATCGGTCGGTGTCGCGAACCGTGCCCGAAGCGCTGAAGGTCGGCACCCCCGCCACTGTCTTTGCCGCCACCACCCGCGCCCGCGAGGCCGACGGCACTTATGGCGCGCGCCGTGCCGAGGCGTTGCGCTATCTGGAACTCACCGTCTCGATCCCGCCGTCTCACACACCCGGTGAACTGAAGTTCTCATACGGCAACCCAAACCCCGACAAGCAGTTTGTGATGGCGGACGTTACCGAATTCTCGGGCCCGGACGAGTTGAAATCGCGCCTGCGCGGGGTCGAGGATGTCAGCATTTTCGTGCATGGCTACAACGCCACCCAGGCCGAGACCGCGTTTCGGGCAGCACAGTTGAGCCATGATATCGGCATACCCGGCACCACCCTGATCTATTCCTGGCCCAGTCAGGCGCGCGGCACCGGCTATGCCTATGATCTGGACAGCATGTTGTTTGCCCGCGACGGGCTGGAACAGACGGTGCGCTATCTGAAATCCATGGGCGTCAAGCGGGTGATCGTGATCGCTCATTCCATGGGCGGCGCCCTGACGATGGAGATGATGCGGCAGGCCGAACTGCGCGAACCGGGCTGGGCGAACCGCAATCTGGAAGGGGTGATCCTGATCTCGCCTGATCTGGATGTGGATCTGTTCCGGTCGCAGATGAACAGCATCAAGACCCCGCCCGATCCGTTTGTGGTGATGGTGTCGCAGAAGGACAAGGTGCTGAACATCTCATCCCGCCTGCGCGGTACGGCGGATGGGGAAAGGCTGGGCAATATCAGTTCTGCCGAGGCTTTGGCGGAATATCCGATCAACGTGATCGACACGACCGCCTTCAACAGCGACGCAGGATCGTCGCATTTCGTGGCCGCGACCTCACCGGCGCTGCTGGCCATCCTCAGCTCGGTCCGCCGGGTCAGCAACACCTTCGGGCCCGACCGCCCCGGCATCGACGTTCTGGTCCCGCCCAGCGAACGCAACACCGATGGCGCGACCGAGATCGTACTCAGCGAAACCGGAGAGGCGGAGGTCAGCTCTCCGTGACGCAGTTCAGACTGCGCCAGTATCTCGTCCGGAATGCCACCTGGCTGGGTGCGGGCGTCTTGTTGACCTTTCTGTCCAGTTTCGGCCAGACCTTTTTCATTTCGATTTTCGCGGGTGAGATCCGTGCCGAGTTCGGGTTGAGCCACGGGGCTTGGGGCGGGCTTTATACGCTGGGCACCACCGCAGCCGGGCTGGTGATGATCTGGGCCGGCGGGCTGACCGATCAGTTCCGGGTGCGCGTACTGGGGCCGTTGGTCCTTGGCGGTCTGGCGCTTGCGGCGACGGCCATGGCGCTGAACACGTGGCTGGTACTGCTGCCGCTGGTCATATTCCTGCTGCGCATCTTCGGGCAGGGGATGAGCACCCATCTTGCCCTGGTCGCCATGGCACGATGGTTTACAGCAACGCGGGGCAAGGCGCTGTCGATTGCCTCGGTCGGCTATACGATGGGCGAGGCGCTGCTGCCGCTGGGCTTTGTTGCGGCGATGGTGTTTCTGGACTGGCGCGTTTTGTGGGGGGTAGCTGCGGGCGTCACCCTGCTGGGCATTCCGGTTCTGATAGGCCTGCTCAGGCAGGAACGCACCCCGCAAAGTCTGGCCTCCGAATACTCTGCCACCGGTATGGAAGACCGCCACTGGACCCGGAAACAGACGCTGTTTCATCCACTGTTCTGGTTCATGGTGCCTGCGATCCTGGGTCCATCCGCCTTCATCACCGCGTTTTTCTTTCAGCAGGTCCATCTGGCCGAGGTCAAAGGCTGGCAACACCTGCAGCTGGTGGCACTGTTTCCGGTCTATACCGGGGTATCGCTGATTTCGATGTTCGCGGCTGGCTGGGCGCTGGATAAATGGGGAACGGCGCGGATAATGCCGTTTTATCAACTGCCTATCGCACTGGGGTTTGTGATCCTGGGTTTTGCCGACACGATTGGCGGTGCGGCGTTGGGGCTGGTGTTTCTGGGATTGACCGTCGGGGCCAATGCAACCCTGCCCAGCGCCTTCTGGGCCGAGTTCTATGGCACGCAGCATGTCGGAGCCATCAAAGCGATGGCAACAGCGGTAATGGTACTGGGCTCGGCCATCGGTCCCGGCCTGACCGGAGTTCTGATCGACCGGGGTGTCTCGCTGGATACGCAATTTCTGTGGATCGGGGGCTTTTTCGTGCTGGTCAGCGCTGTGGTCTGGATCGGCATATCCCGCGCCGCACGCAGCCTTTAACGCACGCGGCGCAGATAGACGTAATAGGCCCCGTCGCCACCATGGCTGATATGGGCGGGCGTGACCTGCATCACCGCCTGCGCCAGGGGTGGTATCGACAGCCAGTGCGGCACCTGATTGCGCAGTACACCCCGCGGCGTCGGGATCGGTCCGGGTTCATCGCGGTCCTTACCCTTACCGGTGACCACCAGAACCAGCCGCTTTCCCTGCGCCTGCGCTGTCAGGACGAACCTGATCAACGCCGGGTGCGCCGTGTCCACGCGCATCCCGTGCAAATCAAGCTTACCTTCGGGTTTCAGCTTGCCACGTTTCATCCGGCCAAACGCCTTGGTGTCCATCTGCACCGGACTGGCGCGCAACCCTTCGGTCACAGAGGGCTTAAGACTGTGGCGCGCAGGTTTCGTGGGTGCTGTCTGACCCAGTTCAAACGCTTCGATCCGGGGTTTCGGCGTTTTGGTCGGTTTCGGCTTGGGCAAGGTGGTGGGATGAACCGTCTGTGGCAATTCGGGATGCAACCGCTCGGCCTGTTTGGCGACCTTGCGCCACAGCTCGATCTCATCCGAGGTCAGTTTGCGCCGGGTCATCAGAACTCATCCGGCAACAGGGCATAGGCCCGCTGGATCGGTAGCAGCACGACCATACGGCCGGGGTCTTTCAGACGGCCGGCGGCCTGACCGGCCGCATCCCCGGTGCCAAAGAAGATATCCGCCCGCTGCGCCCCTTTGATGGCCGATCCGGTATCCTGCGCAATCATCAATCGCCGCAAAGGGTCTTTACCATCCTTCTCAACCCAGACCGGTGCGCCCAGCGGAGTGTAAGCCGGATCAGCCGCGATACTGCGCATTGTAGTGACCGAGCGGTTCATCGCCCCCAAAGGCCCCAGCTCGGGCCCAACGCGCGTCACCTCGCGGAAAAACACGTATGAGGGGTTGTGAAACAGCAGCTCGGCCCCGGCCTCGGGGTTTTTGCGCACCCAGGCCCGGATCATCTGCGCGCTGACCTGATGTGCGCCCAGCGTACCGCGCCGCACCAGTTCCGCGCCGATGGAACGGTAGGGGTGCCCGTTCGCACCGCCATATCCAACCCGCAGAGCACTACCATCGGGCAGCCGGATACGGCCCGAGCCCTGAATCTGCAGAAAGAACAGCTCGACCGGGTCATCGACCCATGCGATCTCGAGACCCCGGCCTGTCATCGCATCGCCGGTCAGCAGCTCGCGACGGCTGAGCCATTGGCCTGCCCCGCGCGCCTCGGGCGGCATGCGGTAAAGCGGATAGCGGTAGGTGTCTGTCGGGGTTTTCGAGCCGTCCAGTTCGGGTTCGAAATATCCGGTGAACAGGGCGTCATTGCCGTCTTCCACCACAACCGGGCGAAAGAACAGCTCGAAGAAAGCCCGCGCCGCGTCCGGTTCATAAGTCTTCGCCACGCCGCACAGCGCTTGCCAATCCGGGTCATCCAGATCGCCGCAAGTGTTCAGAAAAACCGAAAGGGCCGCCCCGTGATCGTCAGCGGCCCAACCATCTAGGTCATCGAATGACAGGATGGATCGCGTCGCCTCGGCTCCGGCGGCGCTGGCAGTGGTCATGGCGACCCCCAGAAATAGCGACCGGAGCGCTGCAATCATGCGTCCGTGGCAACAAGCAGCCAGTTCGGATCGTCCGAGCCCATGACACGGGCAAAGGTCCAGCTGTCCTTTTGACGTTTGACGGTGTTGGGGTTGCCTTCGATGATATCCCCGCCGCGATCCCGCACGACCGAGGTCAGCTCACCGATAAAGCGCATGGTGATCTCGGCCTGATTGCTGTCCTTGTCGAACGAGGCATCGACCAGAGCAGTTTCGCGCACGCCGATGAACTCGGCCTCGATTGTCAGGCCTTTGTCTTCGCGATCTGCCACGACAGAGACAAAGCTGTCGAAGACTTCCTCGGACAGGAACGGTTGGATTTCGTCCAGATTGCCCTTTTCGAACCCCATCACGATCATCTCATAGGCGCCACGGGCACCCTGCACGAATTCACTGACGGAAAAACTGGGCTCGACCCGTTTCATTGCGGCCAAGGTTTGCGCCTGTTCGCTGTCTTCCGCGACATGATCGGTGATGTCATGATCCGGCCCGCCTTCGATCACCTCGAAGTCGCGGCGCGTACCATTGGTGTCAGGCTGCTGCTGAAGGGGCGGTTTCTCAAAACCTTCCCGCGTCCCAAGCACGCTTTTCAAGCGCAGGATCAGGAAAATGGCAATTCCGGCCAGCACCAGAAGCTGGATCAGGGGTGAGTTCATTTCGTCCTCATTTCAGAACCCGGGCTTTGTATACGCTGCCCTATGCCACTATGTAGGTGACAGTCGGGGCCAAGTCCACAGCCCGGACCATGCTAAAGGATACCGCAAATGTACTTGTTCCTGGCTTTTTTATTGGTTCCGATCATCGAGATCGCCCTGTTTATACAGGTTGGCGGTCTGATCGGGCTTTGGCCAACGCTTGCAATCGTGGTCCTGACGGCGGTTTTGGGCACGGTTCTGGTGCGGACACAAGGTCGCATGGCATTGGCCAATCTGCAGCGATCCTTCGCCGAACTGGACGACCCGACTGAGCCGCTGGCCCATGGGGCGATGATCCTGCTGTCCGGCGTGCTGCTGTTGACACCGGGGTTTTTCACCGATGCCGTTGGTTTTGCTCTGCTTGTTCCGGGCATCCGGGTCGCGGTGTTCCGTTATCTCAAGTCCAAGGCCACCATCACACATTTTCAGATGGGCACCGGCGCGCAGTTCCGGTCCGGGCCAAACCCGTTCAATCAGGACGATGTGATCGACGGCGAATATACCGAAGTGCGACCCCGTCAGGAGCCGTCGAAGCCTTCGAAATGGGTGGAAGGTCCGCACCAGCATTGAGCTACCCGGCCCAACTTGCTAAGCAGTGGCGAAATTCATTTTCGGAGTAGATCCATGGCCGACGAAGACGCCACAGAAAACACCGCGGCCCAGGCCGCCCCGCAGGTCCAGATGCGCGTGCTGGGACAGTTCATTCGCGATTTGTCCTTTGAAAACGTGATGGCGCAAAAAGGCGTCTCGGGTGACGTACAACCCGAGATTTCGGTTCAGGTGAATCTGGATGCCAAGAAACGCCCGGCGGATCACCAGTTCGAGGTTTCGGTAAAGCTGAACCTGAAATCCAAAGCCAAGGGCCTGGAAGATATCCTGTTCCTGTGCGAGCTTGACTATTGCGGTCTGTTCCACGTGGAGGGCGTGCCCGAGGATCAGATGCATCCGTTCCTGATGATCGAATGCCCGCGCATGCTGTTCCCATTCCTGCGCCGCATTGTCAGTGATGTCACCCGTGATGGCGGCTTCCCGCCGGTGAACCTCGACAATATCGACTTCGTGGCGCTGTATCGCAACGAACTGGCACGCCGTCAGGCCGCTGCACAGGCACAGCAGGCCGACGCCTGATCGCTTCTGACCCGCGCGTGGCCTGGGTCAGGCGCGGGTCCACAGGGCGTTTTCGCCCAGTTTCTCGACAAATTGCTGATGTGCCGCACGCTCGTCTTCGGTGATCCGGGACGGCAAAGCCGATGGCCGTGCCGTCGGGCGCCATCCATCTGCACCTCCGGCTGCATTTGAAGCCGCGGTCGACAGACCAAAATCGGGCTGACGCCCGCCGATCAGTTCAAGATAGACCTCGGCCAGAATTTCCGAGTCGAGCAGAGCGCCGTGCAGCACCCGGTTCGAGTTATCGATACCAAACCGGCGGCACAGTGCATCCAGCGAGGCAGGCGATCCCGGGAACCGCTTGCGCGCGATGGCCAGCGTATCGATCGCCTGATCCATGGGGATCAGCGAGACACCCATCCATTTGAGTTCCGCATTCAGGAATTTCATATCGAACGCGGCGTTGTGGATCACCAGTTTGGCGTCGCCCACAAAATCCCGAAATCCCTGACCCACCTTGGCGAAGACGGGCTTATCCTTCAGCGTAACCTCGCCCTTTTCCGGCGGGCGTGGATTTTCCAGCAGGTCGGGGCCGATACCATGTACGCCAAACGCCTCATCCGGCATCGACCGTTCGGGGTTGATATAGACGTGATAGGTCTCGCCCGTGGCCACATGATTCCACAGCTCAACCGCGCCGATCTCGACAATCCGATCGCCGCTTTCGGGGTCAAAGCCTGTGGTTTCGGTATCGAGTACAATCTCACGCATCTGCCATCCCCGCCCATATCTGCCTGACCACATCCTGCACCTGCGCGCGGGCATGGTCCAGAGTGTCCGTCACGATCACGAAATCAGACCGCGCGCATTTCTCGGCATTCGGCATCTGTTTGGCGCGAATCTGTTCGAACTGCGCCTCGGTCATCGTGCCGCGCTCCATCACCCTGCGTTTTTGTTCTTTTGCCGGGATCGACACGCAGGCAACGGCATCCATGGCAACATCGCCTCCGGTCTCGAACAGCAAGGGGATGTCAAAGACCAGAATATCCGCCGTCGCCGTCGCGCGGAAGGCGGCCCGGTCCGCAGCAACCAGTGGATGCACAATCGCCTCGATCCGCCTCAATGCAGTGGCGTCCCCCGCGATGATCCGCTTCAATGCATCACGGCTGACCACGCCGTCGATAACGGAACCGGGGAAGGCCGCGCGCATCGGCTCGACAGCTGCGCCTGTGTCAGAATACAGCCGATGCACCGCCGCGTCCGCGTCCCACAACGCACAGCCCTCATCGACGAACATCTGCGCCGTAGTGCTTTTGCCCATTCCGATCGAGCCGGTCAGACCCAGCGCAAAGCTCATGCCAGCACAGCCGCGCGCAGATCGTCATCCACCTCGGGACGGATACCGAACCAGCGTTCAAATCCCGGAACCGCCTGATGCAACAGCATGCCAAGCCCATCGACCGTGGTGCAGCCAGTCTCTTCCGCGGTTTGCAGTAGGCGGGTTTTCAGCGGTGCATACACCAGATCGGTGACCACTGCACCGGGCTGCAACCCATCCAGCGGCACGCGTAGTTCCGGCTGGCCCTGCATCCCCAGCGAGGTCGTATTGACCACCAGTTCGGCGTTTTCGATCACATTGCCGGCCTGCACCCAGTCGACCACAGTGATCCGCTGCCCGAATTCCTCTTTCAGGTGGTCGGCACGGGTGCGGGTACGGTTGGTCAACAGAATCTCGGGCACACCAGCCTCCGCCAAAGTCTGCAATACAGCACGCGCGGCCCCGCCTGCGCCAAAGACAACCGCAGGCCCGTCGGATGGATTCCAATCCGGCGCGCCTGAGCGCAGGTTCTGCATGAACCCGTAACCGTCAGTGTTATCCGCATGGATCGAACCATCTTCCCGGAACACCAGCGTATTCGCGGCCCCGATCACCGACGCCCGGTCCGAGACATGATCAGCCAGCCTGAGCGCGGCTTCTTTATGCGGCACGGTGACATTGGCTCCGACAAACCCGGCCTTGGGCAAACTGCGCAAAACCGTCTCAAGGTCAGCCGGGGCAACGTCCATGGGGATATAGTGCCCGTGCAGCCCATAGGATTTCAGCCAATACCCATGAAGTGTCGGAGATTTGGAATGCGCAATCGGATACCCGATCACACCGGCCAGAGGAATTCGGTTTTCTGTCATTGATCAATAACCCCTTTGACGGCCAGAAAATTCAATAGCTCCAACAGAGGCATACCCAAGACGTTAAAATAGTCTCCGTCAATGGTGGCGAACAGGCGCACGCCTTCCTCTTCCAGCTTATAGGCACCGACCGCATGGCGGATGCTGTCCCAGTTGCGGTCTATGTAATCGCGCAGATAAGCATCCGAACTCATCCGCATCCGCAGACGGACCTGGCCGACATGCCGCCAGATCGGCTCGCCATCCTGATAGATCACGGCGGCAGAAAGCAGCATATGACGCTTGCCCCGCATCGCCTTCAATTGCGCCAGCGCCTCTTCGGGGGTCGCAGGTTTGGAAAGCAATCGGCCTTCGAAATCCAGCACCTGATCACATCCCAGAACCATTGCGCCGGGGAACTTGTCGCTGACCTTGCGCGCTTTCATCTCGGCCAGAGTGTCGGCAATATCGCGGGGTGCGGCCTGTTCGGCCAGCAACGCGCGCTTGGCAGTATCCTCATCCACACGGGCGGTTTGAACCGTAAACGGCACGCCTGCATTGCGCAGTAGCTGCGCGCGGATTTCCGAACCCGAGGCCAGAACGATGGGGACAGACATGTGGAAAACCCCGTGTGCAAATCGATGACTGTTCTGGGGTGGTTTGTATGGTTTTCCGGTTGACACGCAACCCCGGGAATTTCGCCAAAAACTTCTCCGAGTCGCCCGGAGACTATCCAACCGGGACAAGGATAAGTTTCATCCTCGGGATAACCTGAATGTCCCAGGTTGTTCCGCTGGTTATCCACATCGCCTTATATTCAGAACCACGGTAATTAATTGTTTTTAAATGATAATAAATATACTCAACAGAATCACGGTACCCTGCCGTGAACTTATCCATGCTGGGGAAAACAGATGGGTAAATAAGTAATCCACGGATTCTGATCACCCTACAAAACCATCATCCTTTTTCTTTTCATATTTTTTTATTAGGGAGGGTTCCGAACAACGTTCGGAGCCGGAATGACCGATCTTCTTTTCTCGATCTATCCATGGGTGAAAGCACTGCACATCATGGCCGTGATTTCTTGGATGGCCGGATTGTTCTATCTGCCCAGACTGTTTGTTTATCATGTTGAAAAGGCGCAGGCGGTTGAGGGCGCAGAGCAGATTTTCTTTGAAATGGAAGAAAAGCTGCTGCGTGTAATCATGCGCCCGGCGATGGTTGTGGCGTGGGTCTGCGGGCTGATCATGGTGTTCACCCCCGGCATTGTCGGGTGGGACTGGTCATGGCCCTGGATAAAGGGCGCGGCCGTGATCGGGATGACCTGGTTCCATCATTGGCTGATGGCCCGGCGCAGGGATTTCGTAGAGGGGCGAAATAAGCTCACTGGACGGCAGTATCGCATGATGAACGAGGTTCCGACCATTCTGATGGTTGCCATCGTCCTGGCGGTCGTTCTGAAGTTCTGAGGGCCTGTTTGACTCGGGCGGCTGTCGCGCTTATGTAAGGTGTCAACACGCCCGTCCGGGCGGCGTATCTTCCGTACTGAAATTCCACTTCGTGCCGCGCGTCAGCGGTGAAGGTATATATCATGTCCACTGAATCCCTGAATCTGGCCGACCTGAAGGCCAAAAGCCCCAAAGACCTTCTGGCCATGGCCGAAGAGCTGGAGATCGAAAACGCCTCGACCATGCGCAAGGGCGAGATGATGTTCCAGATCCTGCGCGAGCGCGCGGATGAGGGCTGGACCGTCGGCGGCGATGGCGTTCTGGAAGTGCTGCAGGACGGGTTCGGTTTCCTGCGCTCGCCCGAGGCCAACTATCTGCCGGGTCCTGACGACATCTATGTCTCGCCCGACATGATCCGCCAGCACTCGCTGCGCACCGGCGACACGGTGGAAGGGGACATTAAAGCCCCGGATGAGAACGAGCGGTATTTTGCGCTGATCAAAGTTACCAAGATCAACTTTGAAGAGCCCGAGAAAGCCAAACACAAGATTCTGTTCGACAACCTGACGCCGCTGTACCCCGATGAGCGTCTGAAGATGGAGATCGAAGATCCCACAATCAAGGACAAGTCGGCCCGGGTGATCGATCTGGTCTCGCCCATCGGTAAGGGCCAGCGGTCGCTGATCGTGGCCCCGCCGCGAACCGGTAAGACGGTGATCCTGCAGAACATCGCGCATTCCATCGAACAGAACCACCCCGAGTGTTACCTGATCGTCCTGCTGATCGACGAACGCCCCGAAGAGGTGACCGACATGCAGCGTTCGGTGAAGGGGGAGGTTGTGTCCTCGACCTTCGACGAACCGGCGACGCGTCACGTCGCCGTATCGGAAATGGTAATCGAAAAAGCCAAGCGTCTGGTCGAACATAAACGAGATGTTGTTATTCTTCTCGATTCGATCACAAGACTTGGTAGAGCTTTCAACACTGTGGTGCCATCCTCGGGTAAAGTTTTGACCGGTGGTGTGGACGCAAACGCTCTGCAACGTCCCAAACGGTTCTTCGGCGCCGCGCGGAACATTGAAGAGGGCGGTTCGCTGACCATCATCGCCACTGCGCTGATCGACACCGGCAGCCGGATGGACGAGGTGATCTTTGAAGAATTCAAAGGCACCGGTAACTCGGAAATTGTTCTGGACCGCAAGATCGCGGACAAGCGCGTATTCCCGGCCATCGACATCCTCAAATCTGGTACCCGGAAAGAGGATCTGCTGGTCGACAAGGGCGATCTGGCCAAGACTTTCGTGCTGCGCCGCATCCTCAACCCGATGGGGACCACCGACGCAATCGAATTCCTGTTGTCCAAGTTGAAGCAGACCAAGACGAACTCGGAATTCTTCGACTCGATGAACACCTGACGCCGGTCCGGCACTGACGCGGGGGCTATGCATGGATACGATATTCGCCCTGGCCAGCGCCCAGGGTAAAGCAGGTGTAGCGGTTATTCGCCTTTCGGGGCCTGAAGCCCATGAAGCGGCAAATGTTCTTGCGGGTGGCGGATTGCCACCACGCGGGATGCATTTGCGCACGCTGCGCACGCTTGACGGCGCGCGTCTGGATGATGGCTTGGTACTGACCTTTCAGGCACCGGCCAGCTTTACCGGCGAAGATGTGGCCGAGCTGCAAATCCATGGCAGTACCGCTTCGGTTGATGCGGTGTTGCGCTGCCTGTCGGACATGGTCGGGCTACGTTTGGCGGAGCCGGGTGAGTTCACACGCCGCGCATTAGAAAATGGCAAGATGGACCTGACACAGGTCGAAGGGCTTGCTGACCTGATCGACGCTGAAACGGAAGCGCAACGCAAACAGGCACAGACCATTCTGGCCGGAGCGCTCGGATCCCTGGCTGAGGGCTGGCGACGGGATTTAATCCGCGCGGCGTCATTGCTGGAAGCTGTGATCGATTTTGCCGATGAAGAGGTGCCAACCGACGTCACCCCTGAAGTGCACAGCCTGATCTCTGGCGTGAATGCGGATCTGACGCGCGAGGCCTCCGGGGTTCAGATTGCTGAGCGAATCCGTACCGGATTTGAGGTGGCCATTGTTGGTCTTCCAAATGCCGGGAAATCAACATTGCTGAATGCTCTGGCGGGTCGGGAAGCCGCGATAACCTCGGAATACGCGGGTACCACACGCGATGTGATTGAAGTTCGGATGGATTTGGCTGGATTGCCTGTTACCCTGTTGGATACGGCTGGGCTGCGCGAAACTGAAGATCATGTCGAAAATCTTGGCATCGTGCTGGCACGCAATCGCGCCGACGCTGCTGATTTGCGTGTATTTCTGACTGATGACCCGAATGCGTTGGGTATTGCGATGCAGGCAGACGACATTCATGTTTTACCAAAGTCCGATCTGCGTGAAGGCTCTGCGGATGGCATATCGGGTAAAACAGGGCAGGGGATCGATAGACTCATAAACAACATATCGCGTGTGTTGAATCAACGTACCACCAGCCATGGTATTGCAACGCGAGAAAGGCACCGTGCTGCCATGATGCGCGCCAGTGAAGCACTGGCTGCTGCGCAGGCGGTTCTGGAATCGGGGCCCGATATGTATGATATAGCGGCGGAAGAACTGCGAACTGCCATTCGCGCACTTGAATCCTTGGTGGGCAGGATAGACGTTGAAACTCTTCTTGATGAGATATTCGCTTCGTTCTGCCTGGGTAAATAAGGAGTGTTTCACGTGAAACATTCAGACTTTGACGTTGTTGTGATTGGTGCCGGCCACGCCGGAGCTGAAGCTGCCCATGCTGCTGCACGTATGGGTGTTTCGACGGCGTTGGTTACCTTGTCTGACCGGGATATGGGCGTGATGTCGTGCAATCCTGCGATCGGAGGGCTTGGTAAGGGTCATCTGGTCAGAGAAATCGATGCGCTTGATGGGGTAATGGGCCGTGTTGCAGACAAGGCCGGGATTCAATTCCGTCTTTTGAACCGTCGCAAAGGTCCGGCCGTGCAAGGACCGCGCGCGCAGGCTGACCGCGCTTTGTATCGGGCGGCAATGGTTGAAGAGACGCGGCGCCAACCGAACCTGACCATCATCACTGGTGAGGTGACCGACTTTCAGTTAGACGGAAATCGTGTTACGGGAGTCGTTCTTGCGGATGGGTCTGAAATTTCATCAAAAACTGTGATCCTGACATCAGGAACCTTTTTGCGTGGCGTGATTCATATTGGCGACGTATCAAAACCTGGCGGCCGTATGGGGGATCGCCCTTCGGTAAAGCTGGCAGAGCGTTTGGATGGATTCGAACTTCCGATGGCGCGCCTGAAAACAGGTACACCACCGCGACTGGATGGCCGGACAATCGATTGGGATAGCCTCGAACGACAGGACGGCGATCCGGAGCCAACACTGTTTTCGTTCCTTTCCAAATCCGTTTCGGCGCCTCAAATTACCTGCGGTATTACCCATACCAACGCACAAACCCATGAAATCATTGAGCGCAACCTGTCGCGATCCGCGATGTATGGTGGTCACATTGACGGGGTCGGACCCAGATACTGCCCCTCGATCGAAGATAAGATCGTCAGGTTCGCAGATAAGGACTCGCATCAGATATTTCTGGAGCCTGAAGGTGTAAATGATCACAACGTCTATCCTAACGGTATTTCGACCTCGTTACCCGAGGATGTGCAACAGCAATATGTGCATTCGATCAAAGGGCTTGAGCGCGCAGAGATCCTGCAACCGGGTTACGCAATTGAATACGACTATGTCGATCCGCGCGTACTAACCGCGTCCTTGTCGCTTCCTGATGTACCAGGTCTATATCTTGCGGGTCAGATCAATGGGACCACAGGATACGAAGAGGCGGCAGCACAGGGGCTGGTGGCGGGATTAAACGCTGCATGTGAAGTTAAGAGACGGGAACCGGTGATGTTCACACGTTCCAATAGCTATATCGGTGTTATGATCGATGACCTGACAACGCGTGGTGTCGCTGAACCATATCGCATGTTCACGTCGCGGGCCGAATTCCGACTGTCCCTTCGTGCAGATAATGCGGACCAAAGGCTGACCCCGCTGGGCATTGATGTCGGGTGCGTAGGAGAACACCGCCGGGCCGTATTTTCGGAAAAGTTGGATAAGCTGCAGGATACTAGGGCAAAGTTGACCGTGCGGACATATACCCCGAAAGAAGTTCGTGCTGCAGGCATCGACGTCAACCAGGACGGAAATCGTCGAGATGGTATGGCGATTCTTGCATTTCCGGATGTCACCTTCGAAGATCTGATAGCGCTTGATTCGGAGTTGGTCGACACGGATACTGAGACGCGTCGCCAGATTGAACGTGATGCGCTCTATGCCAACTATATCGCTCGGCAACAGAGAGATGTTGAAGCCATGAAGCGTGACGAATCCCACGTGATTCCAAGGGGTTTTGACTATTTTGGTCTCGATGGTCTTTCGGCTGAAATGAAGCAAAAATTGACTCAGGCGAAGCCGGAAAACATCGCGCAAGCTGGGCGGGTCGAAGGTGTGACGCCTGCGGCGCTGACTCTTGTTCTGGCAAAGCTTCGTCGCGATATGAAGGTGCGCAAAGCATGAGCGCAGGGCAAGATGTGACGCCTGATTCCATGAATGTTTCACGTGAAACATTGGATCGCCTGGGTACATATGTTGATCTGGTTGAGCGTTGGAATCCGAAAATCAATCTGGTTTCCCGCAACAGCCTGAAGGAAATCTGGACACGTCACATTCAGGATTCGATTCAGGTATTTCACTGCGTAGAACCGGCAGATCATTGGATTGATTTGGGCAGCGGCGGCGGTTTCCCGGGCCTGGTCTGCGCAATCATGGCGCGTGAGGCAGCCCCGGACATGCTCTTCACACTCATCGAAAGCGATCAGCGTAAAGCGGCCTTCTTGCGCAACGCTGCACGCGAATGTGGAGCGAACTGCAAGGTGTTATCTCGGCGAATCGAGACGATTGAACCATTGCAGGCAGATATATTGTCCGCCCGGGCGCTTGCAGATCTGTCACGTTTATTGTCCTTTTGCGACAGACATTTAGCGCCGGACGGCATTGCTTTGTTGCCAAAAGGCGCAAGCTGGAAAAAAGAACTGGACGATGCGCGCAAGGAATGGAATTTCAACGCCGAGCCGATTACAAGTTTAACTGAACCCCAAGCCGTTATCCTTAGGATCAAAGGAGTCACTCGTGGTTGATCTGTCTCGCCCCGCCGGGCCCCGGATTATCGCGGTCGCCAATCAGAAGGGCGGAGTGGGAAAGACAACGACAGCGATCAATCTGGCCGCTGGTTTGGCCGAGGCCGGATGCAAGGTTCTGGTCGTAGACCTTGATCCGCAGGGCAATGCGTCGACAGGTTTGGGTGTCGAGGATCGGGATTGGACGACCTATGATCTGATCCTGGATGATGCCCCGCTTGAAGCTGTCGTTCAGGAAACCGAGATCGGAGGTCTGTTTGTTGTCCCGGCAACTGTGGATCTTAGTTCGGCGGATATCGAACTGATTTCGAACGAGAAACGCAGCTATCTGCTGCATGATGCCCTGCGTCAGACCGCGATAGACGGTTTTGGGTTTGATTTCGTTCTGATCGATTGTCCGCCCTCTCTGAATTTGCTCACCGTGAACGCGATGGTTGCGGCGCATTCGGTGCTTGTGCCGCTGCAGAGCGAGTTTTTTGCTCTTGAGGGTCTGTCTCAGCTGATGTTGACCATTCGAGAGGTGCGGCAGACCGCTAATCCTGACCTCAGAATCGAAGGTGTTGTGTTGACCATGTATGACAACCGCAACAACTTGTCCCGTCAGGTCGAAAAGGATGCGCGTGACAATCTGGGTGAGATGGTATTTAAAACCAAAATACCCCGGAATGTGCGGGTCAGCGAGGCGCCGTCTTATGCGCTGCCGGTTTTGCAGTATGATTCCGGGTCTCTGGGGGCGATGGCTTATCGGCATCTGGCCCGCGAGATCATGCACAAGAACAACAAAATAGCCGCTTAAGCGGTCGTCAGGAGGGCATAATGAGCGTCAAGAAAAGCAAATCCCGTGGGTTGGGTCGCGGTTTGTCGGCGCTGATGGCTGATGTGGCGCCCGAAGCGGATGGCCGGATTTCAGCCGCGCCGCGCCGCCCGGATCTGAAGGTCCCGATTGAGAAATTGCAGGCCAACCCGGATCAGCCGCGCCGCCGGTTCGCACAAGAGCAGCTGGACGAGCTTGCAGCCTCGATCAAGGAAAAGGGGATCATTCAGCCTCTGATCGTGCGCAGCATCTCGGGTGGGCAGTACGAGATTGTTGCGGGCGAACGTCGCTGGCGCGCGGCTCAGATGGCGCAACTGCATGAAATTCCAGTCATTGTGCGAGAATTTGATGATACCGAGGTGCTGGAAGTCGCCATCATCGAAAACATCCAGCGTGCTGATCTGAACGCAGTGGAAGAAGCTGCCGGTTTCAAGCAATTGATGGACCGGTTTGGCCACACGCAGGAAAAACTGGCCGAGGCCTTGGGTAAGAGCCGCAGTCACATCGCCAATCTGCTGCGCCTGCTGTCATTGCCGATGGATGTGCAGACCTTGGTCATTGAGGGTAAGCTTTCAGCGGGTCATGCACGCGCCCTGATCACTGCGGAGAATCCCTCGGAACTGGCGAAACAGGTGGTTCGGGATGGACTGTCGGTGCGTGCGACCGAAGCTCTGGTGAAGAAGCAGCAAGGCGGGTCTGACAAGCCAGCGCCACGGTCCCGGGATCTGAATGCGGGCAAGGATGCGGATACAAGAGCGCTTGAGAAGGACCTGTCGGCCATTCTGGCGATGAAAGTGGCGATCAACCACAAGGTCGGATCGGAAACTGGGCAGGTTGTGTTGACCTATGAAAACCTGGATCAGCTGGATGATCTGTGTGCCAAGCTCAGCCGTTAGGGCGGGTCCAGATAAAGGCCATAACACAACCAAGCACCACGGCCTGGATGATCAGGACGTGGCTCGGAACCGAAATCAGCGCTGAGAAGCCAAATACGGCAGCAACCGAAACGGTGGCTGCCTTTTTTGCCGCTGGGCGGATTGCGCCCGAGCTTTGCCAGTCAACGATCATGGGTCCGAAGGTACGGTGCGTCAGCAACCAATTGTGCAGCCGCGACGATGAGCGGGCAAAGAAAAACGCGGCCAGCAGAAGGAACGGGACGGTTGGAAGCAATGGCAAGGCGACGCCAATCATGGCAAGCGCAACGCAGAGCAATCCCAGACCGGCCCAGAGGTACTGCATAATCTACTCCAACAATTCCCGGATAACGGCATTCAGAATTGCACGCCCATCGGCGGTTGCGCGCAATCGGTTATTTTCGATGGAAATCATGCCTAATTCAGTCAGAGACCTGAGCTTGGCCTGCGCTAAAGTTGCGCCCGACAGCACATGGTATCGATCTACATCTAGGCCTTCGGAGATTCGGAGACACATCATAAGGTATTCAGCAGCTTGATCCTGTACGCTAAGCTCTGATCGATGGCTTTCCCCGGAACCGTCCTTGGCGGCATTGAGCCATTTTGACGGGGCCAGATGCGTCTCGGTCGCGAATTTATGACCGTTCAGCGTGACCCGCCCGTGCGCGCCGGGGCCGATGCCGACATAATCTCCATAGCGCCAATAGATAAGGTTGTGCTGGGATTCCGCGCCGGGACGGGCGTGGTTTGACACCTCATAGGCGGGCAGGCCATGCGCTTCGCAAATCTCCTGCGTGGCCAGATACATATCGGCGGCGTTGTCGTCTTCGGGCAGGCCACGCAGCTTGCCTACCGCATAACGGTCGCCAAAGGCCGTGCCGTCTTCGATGGTCAGCTGGTAGAGAGACAGGTGATCAACGGCCATCGAAAGCGCTTCGGTCAGTTCTGCGCGCCAGTCGTCCAGCGTTTGGTGCTGGCGCGCATAGATCAGGTCAAAACTGACGCGATCAAAGCAAGTGCGGGCAATGTCGAAGGCCGCGCGCGCCTCGGCGACGGTATGAATGCGGCCCAGACGGCGCAGGTCTTCGTCATTCAGGGCTTGCACGCCCATTGAGATACGATTGACCCCCGCGTCACGATAGGCTGCGAACCGCCCGGCCTCGACCGAGCCGGGATTGGCCTCAAGCGTGATTTCCATGTCATTGGCGGGCCGCCAGAGGGCGCGGGCGGCATCGATGATGGCAGCGACGGTTTCAGGGGCCATCAGCGATGGCGTGCCGCCGCCGAAAAAGACCGTGTTCAACACCCGGTCCGGCGTTTCAGCGGCAGAGCGGTCCAGTTCGCTCAGATACACTTCAAGCCATTGTTTATGATCAATATTTTTTGAAACATGACTGTTGAAATCGCAATAGGGGCACTTGGCCTCGCAAAAGGGCCAATGCACATACAGGCCAAAGCCCCCGTTGTGCCAATCATCCGTCAAAACAGCCTTTCACGAACATCTCCACCGCGCGTCCGCGATGGCTGATCTTGTTCTTTTCCCAACGATCCATCTCGGCAAAGGTAATGTCATGGCCGTCGGGGACAAACATCGGGTCATAGCCGAACCCGTCTTTGCCGCGGATCGGCCAGGTCAGATGGCCGGGGGCGATGCCCTCGAACACCTCGTCATGACCGTCGGGCCAGGCCAGTACCAGAGTGCACCGGAATTGCGCGGTGCGCGGATGCGGGGCGTTCTTCGCCTCCAGCTCGGTATGCGCACGGGTCATCGCCATCAGGAAATCGCGGCCATTGCCGGTTTCGGCCCAGTCGGCGGTGTAGACCCCCGGCGCGCCGTCCAGCGCGTCGATGGTGATGCCGGAATCGTCCGACAGCGCAGGCAGGCCGGTGGCCCTGGCAGCGGCGTGAGCCTTGATCCGGGCATTGCCGACAAACGTGTCCTCGGTTTCTTCCGGTTCAGGCAGGTTCATCTCACCCGCACCGACAACGGTCACGCCAAAGGGTTCCAGCAGATGCGCCATCTCCTCAAGCTTGCCTTTGTTGTGGGTGGCCACCAGCAGCCTGTCGCCGTCGAACCTGCGGGTCATGCGGTGGCGGCCTTTTGCGCGGCAGCCAGTTCGCCCACACCTTTTTCTGCCAGATCCATCAGCTGATCCATCTGCGCGCGGCTGAACACCGAACCCTCAGCGCTCATCTGCACTTCGATCAGCTTACCCGAGCCGGTCATGATGAAATTGCCATCCACGCCGGCCTCGCTGTCTTCGGGATAGTCGAGATCAAGAACCGGCTGACCGGCATAGATGCCGCAGGACACGGCGGCGACCGGATCGACCAGCGGATCGGAAATCACGTCGCCCGCCTTCATCAGCTTGTTCACAGCCAGACGCAGCGCCACCCAACCGCCGGTGATCGAGGCGCAGCGGGTGCCGCCATCGGCCTGAAGCACGTCGCAGTCCACGGTGATCTGCCGTTCGCCCAATGCAACCCGGTCCACGCCTGCGCGCAGGGCACGCCCGATCAGGCGCTGGATTTCCACCGTGCGGCCGCCTTGCTTGCCCGAGGCCGCCTCGCGCCGCATCCGGGTATTGGTGGCGCGGGGCAGCATGCCGTATTCGGCAGTGACCCATCCCAGACCCGAGCCCTTGATGAAGGGTGGCACGCGATCCTCGATGGTGGCGGTACACAACACATGAGTGTCGCCCATCTTGATCAGGCAAGACCCTTCGGCATGTTTGGTAAAGCCCGTCTCGATTGAAACGGCGCGCATTTCGTTTAGATCACGTCCAGAGGGTCGCATGGGAATTCCTTTATCTACTGGGTTGGGGATAACGCCCCGCAGCGTTACGATGCAACCCCGATTGACCTTTCATTTGCCTGCGATTTAATGACGATCCAGCAGGGGGCCGCCGATGAGCGAAGCGAGCAAAATTCTGAACGAGATGAATGACCGGTCGCGCGAAGTGTTCCGGCTGATCGTCGAGAGCTATCTGGACAGCGGCGAGCCCGTCGGCAGCCGCACCCTGACCCGCACCCTGTCGGAAAAAGTCAGCGCCGCGACCGTGCGCAACGTGATGCAGGATCTGGAGTTTCTGGGCCTGCTCGACAGCCCGCATGTCAGTGCGGGCCGGATTCCGACGCAACAAGGTCTGCGCATGTTCGTGGATGGCTTGCTTGAGGTTGGTGATCTGGGCGCAGATGATCGGCAAAAGCTGGATGAGACTTTAGGCTCTAACGCAGGCGATGTGGGCGGGATGCTGGACCGGGTCGGCTCAGCCCTGTCACACGTGACACATGGCGCGTCGCTGGTGTTGACGCCCAAGCATGAGGCAGAAATCAAACATATCGAGTTTGTTTCGCTGGCGCATGACCGTGCGCTGGTGGTGCTGGTGTTCTCGGACGGTCAGGTGGAAAACCGCCTGTTCACACCGCCGCCGGGGCAGACGCCCAGCTCGATGCGCGAGGCGGCGAATTTCCTGAACGCATTGATCGAAGGCCGCACCCTCAGCGAAGTGCGCCGTCAGATGCAAAGCCAGATTGCCGCGCGGCGGCAGGAGATCGACGTGCTGGCACGCGACATGGTCGAAAGCGGCATGGCGGCCTGGGACGGTGACGGGGGCGACTCGGCCCGGTTGATCGTGCGCGGGCGGGCGAATCTGCTGGGTGAGCCCGGTCAAGCCGAAGAGCTGGACCGAATCCGCACCCTGTTTGACGATCTGGAACGCAAACGTGACATCGCTGAATTCCTTGAATTGACCGAAGAAGGCGAGGGTGTGCGCATTTTTATCGGCTCTGAGAACAAACTTTTCTCACTTTCGGGTTCCTCTTTGGTGGTGTCTCCATATATGAACGCTGATCGTAAGATAATCGGTGCGGTTGGGGTCATCGGGCCCACACGTCTGAATTACGGACGGATCGTGCCGATCGTGGATTATACGGCGCAACTGGTCGGCAAGCTGATATCCGACCGGAGCTAGAGGGTAAGAGATGGCAGAGCCCAAGAACGAAGATTTTCTGGACGATATCATGGCGGCCGAAGCGGAAGAGCTGGCCGAGGAATTTGCTGAGATCAGCGAAGAGGCGCTGGAGCTTGATGAGCTGCGCGCCGAGCGGGACGATTACAAAGACAAGTTCATGCGCGCGTTGGCGGATGCAGAGAATGCCCGTAAACGCGGCGACAAGGCGCGTCGGGATGCCGAGCAATATGGCGGATCGAAACTGGCCCGCGACATGCTGCCGGTTTACGACAACATGAAACGAGCGCTTGAGGCCGCGACCGATGAGCAGAAAGAGGTTGCCGCAGGTCTGCTGGAAGGCGTGGAACTGACCATGCGGGCGCTGAAGGACGTGTTCCAGAAGCACGGGATCGAGGTGATCACGCCCCAGGTCGGCGACCGGTTCGATCCGAACGTGCATGAGGCGATGTTCGAGGCACCCGTGCCGGGAACCCGTGCCGGTGACATCATTCAGGTCTCGGCCGAAGGGTTCATGCTACATGACCGCTTGTTGCGTCCGGCGCAGGTTGGCGTGTCCTCGACGCCCGCAAGCTGATTGGCCTCTGCGAGGCCAAGCCTTCGGCGAGAGTATTTTTGAAAAGATGAAGGGGCGGTCAGGATCTGACCGCCTCTTTCAGTTTGTAGATGAGGTCAAGGGCTTCGCGTGGGGTGAGTTCGTCGGGCTGGATGTCGGCCAGCATGTCGGTGACGGGTGACGCCTTGGGTGCGGGCGGCGGTGGCGGCGGCGCGGCGGAGAATAGCGGCAGATCGTCGATCAGGGCCTTTTGCTTGCCGCCTTCGCGTTCGGTTTTCTCCAATTGGTCCAACACGATGCGGGCGCGGTCAACGACGGATGCCGGCAGGCCCGCCAGTTGCGCCACCTGCACGCCGTAAGAGCGGTCGGCGGCGCCCTTGTGCACCTCGTGCAGGAAGATCACCTCGCCTTCCCATTCCTTGACCGCGACGGTGGCGTTGTCGACGCCTTCCAGTTTGCCGGCCAGTGCGGTGAGTTCGTGGTAGTGGGTGGCAAACAGCGCTCGGCATTGGTTGGCCGCGTGCAGATGTTCCAGCGTGGCCCAGGCGATGGACAGGCCGTCATAGGTGGCGGTGCCGCGCCCGATTTCATCCAGGATCACCAGCGCACGGTCGTCGGCCTGATTCAGGATGGCGGCGGTTTCCACCATTTCGACCATGAAGGTCGAGCGGCCCCGCGCCAGATCGTCCGACGCGCCGACGCGGCTGAACAACTGACTGACGACGCCGATGTGCGCCTGTTCCGCCGGGACGTAGCTGCCCATCTGGGCCAGCAGCGCGATCAGGGCGTTCTGGCGCAGGAAAGTCGATTTACCGGCCATGTTGGGACCGGTCAGCAGCCAGATCGCCGCGCGCTGATCAGCAGTCAGGTCGCAGTCATTGGCGATGAAAGCATCGCCGCTTTGCTGGCGCAGCGCGTATTCCACCACCGGGTGTCGACCGCCCTGCACATTGAAAGCGCGCGAGGTGTCGACCTGTGGGCGGCACCAGTTCTCTCCGCGCGCCAGATCGGCGAGGGCGGTGCTCAGGTCCAGCTCGGCCAGCCCTCGGGCGGCCTGATTCAGTCGGGCAGCGAGGGTCAGTATTTCGCTGGAAAGCCTTTGATAGAGCCGCTTTTCGATCTCCAAGGCCAGATTGCCCGCATTCAGGATTCGGGTTTCGATCTCGGACAGTTCGACAGTGGTGAACCGGACCTGATTGGCGGTTGTCTGTCGGTGAATGTAGGTTTCGCTGAAGGGTGGGTTCAGCATTTTTTCGGCATGGGTGGCCGTGGTTTCGATGAAATAGCCCAGCACGTTGTTGTGCTTGATTTTCAGCGACTGGATGCCGGTATGTTCCGCATATTTCTGCTGAAACCCGGCAATGACCGAGCGGCCTTCGTCGCGTAGGGTGCGGGCTTCGTCCAGTTCGGTATCATAGCCGGGGGCGATGAAACCGCCGTCGCGGGCCAGCAGGGGGGGCTCGGCAATCAGGGCCTCGTCCAACAGGGTCAGAAGGTCATCGAAGCCGACAAGGTTCTGCACGGCGGCGGCCAGCAGGACGGGCAGGTCCTGAGTGCTGCAGGTTTCGGCGATGGCCGCCGCTTGGGTCAGGCCGTTGCGGATGGCGGCCAGATCGCGGGGGCCGCCGCGATCAAGTGACAGGCGGGACAGGGCGCGGTCCAGATCGGGGGTTTTGCGCAAGGTCTCACGCAGGTCCGAGGTGGTCAGGCTGTCTTCGGTCGCAAATGTCACCGCATCCAGTCGGGCATGGATCACATCCAGATTGCGCGACGGGCTGGACAGGCGCTGCTCCAGCAACCGCGCTCCGCCCGGGGTGACGGTGCGATCGACCACCGACAACAGCGATCCGGCGCGGCCACCGGACAGCGACCGGGTCAGTTCCAGATTGCGGCGCGTGGCGGCGTCGATCTGTACCACGCGGTCTTCGGATTCCTTTAGCGGCGTTTGCAGCAGGGGCAGTTTGCCCTTCTGAGTGATCTCCAGATAGTCGATCAGCGCACCCATGGCCGAGACCTCGGCGCGTCCGAAGGCACCGAAGGCATCCAGCGCGCCCACGTGAAACAGCCCGCAGATGCGCTTTTCCGCAGCCGTGCTGTCGAAACTGGCGCGCCCGATGGGGGTCAGCGAGATGCCCAGATCGCGCACCGGTTCGTGCAGTTTATCCTGTAGCCCGTCGGCCACGATCAGCTCGGACGGGGCCAGCCGCGCCAGTTCCGGGCTGAGCCGGACCGAGGTCAAAGGCATCACGTGAAACGCGCCGGTCGAGATATCGGCCCAGGCCAGCGCGGCCTCATCCCGAACTTCGGAATAGGCGGCCAGAAAGTTGTGGCGGCGGGCTTCCAGCAGGGCGTCTTCGGTCAGCGTGCCGGGGGTGACCAGACGCACGACATCGCGCCGAACCACAGATTTAGAGCCTCTTTTTTTCGCCTCCGCCGGGCTTTCCATCTGTTCACAGACGGCCACACGGAACCCTTTGCGGATCAGCGTCAGCAGATAGCCTTCGGCGGCATGCACCGGAACGCCGCACATCGGGATATCGTCGCCATTGTGCTTGCCGCGCTTGGTCAGGGCGATGTCCAGCGCCTCGGCGGCGTTGACGGCGTCTTCGAAGAACATCTCGTAGAAATCGCCCATACGATAGAATAGCAGGGCGTCGGCATGGGCCTCTTTGATTTCCAGATATTGTGCCATCATTGGTGTGACACCACTGGATTCTGATTTTGCCATTGACCATCCTACCTAAACTTGGCGAAATTATCGAAATTATTTGCATTGCAACTAATTTCAGTAACTTCTAACACTTCGACATGGATCAGATTACCAATCCTTACACGCCCGGTGCCGGGACACCTCCGCTTGTACTTGCCGGACGTGACGACATCTTGCAAGCCGCCGAGACTGCGCTGAAGCGGATCAAGATCGGGCGTCCGGGCAGATCGCAGGTGTTTTTGGGCCTGCGCGGGGTCGGCAAGACCGTGCTTCTGAACCACGTCTTCAATGTCGCCGAAGACGAAAACTTCTTCACCGTCAAAATCGAAGCCCCTGAAAACGGTGATTTTGCCCAGCGATGCTTTCCGGAGCTCAAACGTATCCTGCTGCGCCTGAGCCCGCAGAAAAACCTGCGGCATAAGCTGGACAAGGCGGGAACCGCGATGCGCAACTTTGCATCGGTGTTCCAGTTGTCCTTCGAAGGGTTTGAGTTCGGTGCAACGGCCAGCCCGGGAATTGCCGATACAGGTGATTTTGAAACTGACTTTTCCGAAATGATGCGCCTGGTGCTGGAGGCGGCGCAAGCTGCCGACCGGCACGTGGCACTATTTGTGGATGAAGTGCAGTATCTGTCGTCGGAAGAATTGGCTGCAATCACCGTCACCTGCCATGATGCGGCGCAGCGGCGGTTGCCTTTTGTGTTTTTTGGGGCCGGTCTTCCACAGATTGCCAAGCTGGCCGGGGATGCAAAATCCTATGCCGAGCGGTTGTTCGAATTCCCCGAGGTCGGATCCCTGGACAATGAAGCTGCGACCGAGGCGCTGGTGAAACCTGCCCGCGATGAAGGCGCAGACTATAACCCGGATGCAGTTCAACAGGTTCTGGATCGATCCAGGAATTACCCCTATTTTCTGCAGGAATGGGGATCACATATTTGGATTGCAGCAGAGACATCCCCCTTTACAATCGAGAATGTCAAAGAGGCCGAGCAATCCCTGATCCGGCACCTGGACGCCAGTTTCTTCCGCGTGCGGTTTGATCGGTGCAAGCCTGTGCAGCAGAAATATCTGCGGGCAATGGCGGAATTGGGTCCGGGGCCCTACGCGACCGGTGATATCGCAGCCGCATTGGGATGTGAGCCGTCGCAGGTTGCAGCCACACGTGCCCAGCTGATCCAGCTTGGCATGATCTGGAGCCAGCGACATGGTGAAACCGCATTTACCGTGCCGCTCTTTGACGAATTCATGAGACGCCAGATGCCCGAACTGGTTAAACACACGCCCAAGAAACGAAAGTCGTAGCCCATGCCCAAAACGAAAATCACCAAAGAAGAGGCACTGGCCTTTCACCTGGACCCGACACCCGGCAAGTGGGAGGTGCAGGCCACCGTTCCCATGACCACTCAGCGCGATCTGTCGCTGGCCTACAGCCCCGGTGTCGCTGTTCCATGTGAAGCAATCGCCGAAGCGCCCGAGACCGCCTATGACTATACCAACAAGGGCAATCTGGTCGCGGTGATCTCAAACGGGACGGCGGTGCTGGGCCTTGGTAATCTGGGCGCGCTGGGCTCGAAACCGGTGATGGAGGGGAAATCCGTCCTGTTCAAACGCTTTGCCGATGTGAACTCGATCGATATCGAACTGGATACCGAGGATCCGGATGAGTTCTGCCGCGCCGTGCGGCTGATGGGGCCGACCTTTGGTGGCATCAATCTGGAAGACATCAAAGCGCCCGAGTGTTTCATCATCGAACAGCGCCTGAAGGAAGAGATGGATATCCCGGTCTTCCACGATGACCAGCATGGCACCGCGGTGATCTGTGCGGCAGGTCTGCTGAATGCGCTGCATATCTCGGGCAAGAAGATCGAGGATGTGAAGATCGTTCTGAACGGGGCCGGGGCTGCGGGGATTGCCTGTATCGAACTGCTCAAGGCGATGGGGGCGCGGCATGAGAACTGCATCGTCTGCGACACCAAGGGGGTGATCTATCAGGGCCGGACCGAAGGCATGAACCAGTGGAAATCGGCCCACGCGATCACCACCGATCTGCGCACGCTTGAGGATGCGATGAAAGGGGCCGATGTGTTCCTTGGCGTTTCGGTCAAGGGCGCGGTGACGCAGGATATGGTGGCCAGCATGGCCGACAATCCGGTGATCTTCGCCATGGCGAACCCTGATCCGGAAATCACTCCGGAAGAGGCCCACGAAGTGCGGGTGGACGCCATCGTCGCCACCGGGCGCAGCGACTATCCCAATCAGGTAAACAATGTTCTGGGCTTTCCCTACCTGTTCCGTGGCGCGCTGGACATCCACGCCCGCGCCATCAATGACGAGATGAAGATTGCCTGCGCCCACGCTCTGGCCCGTCTGGCGCGCGAGGATGTGCCGGATGAGGTGGCGATGGCCTATGGCAAGTCGCTGACCTTCGGGCGTGATTATATCATCCCGACGCCGTTCGATCCGCGTCTGATCCACCGGATCCCGCCCGCCGTGGCCAAGGCGGGTATGGATACCGGCGCGGCGCGGCGTCCGATCATCGACATGGACGCGTATGAGCTGAGCCTGAAATCCCGCATGGACCCGACCGCCAGCATCCTGCGCGGCCTGAACGCCCGGGCGCGTCAGGCGCAAAGCCGGATGATCTTTGCCGAGGGCGACGACCCCCGCGTCTTGCGCGCCGCGGTCACCTATCAACGGTCGGGCTTCGGCAAGGCGCTGGTGGTCGGCCGCCCCGAAGAGGTCAAACAAAAGCTGGAAGAGGCCGGTTTGGGTGATGCGGTGCGTGAACTTGAGGTGGTGAATGCCGCCAACACTACGCATTTGGAAACCTACAAGGATTTCCTCTACCAGCGCCTGCAGCGCAAGGGGTTCGACCGCAAGGATATCCACCGGCTGGCGGCGCGCGACCGGCATGTGTTCTCGTCCCTGATGCTGGCGCATGGCCATGGCGATGGTCTGGTGACCGGGGCCACGCGCAAATCGGCGCATGTGCTGGACCGGATCAACCATGTGTTCGACGCCGACGCAGCCCATGGCGCGGCGGGTGTGACCGCACTGTTGCATAAGGGTCGGATCGTTCTGATCGGCGATACGCTGGTGCATGAATGGCCGGATGAAAACGATCTGGCCAATATCGCCGAACGCTCGGCTGCTGTCGCCCGCCATATGGGGTTGGAGCCCCGGGCGGCCTTTGTCAGCTTTTCGACCTTCGGCTATCCGGTCTCGGAACGGGCCGAGAAAATGCACCGTGCACCGGCGGTTCTGGACCAGCGCGGCGTCGATTTCGAGTATGAAGGCGAGATGACCGTGGATGTCGCCCTGAACGTGGATCAGCAAGAGGGCTATCCGTTCTCGCGTCTGACCGGACCGGCCAATATCCTGATCGTCCCGGCGCGGCACTCGGCCTCGATCTCGACCAAGCTGATGCAGGAAATGGGCGGCGCCACGGTGATCGGCCCCATCCTGTCTGGCGTCGACAAGCCGATTCAGATTTGCTCGACCGTGTCGACGGCGAATGACATCCTGAACATGGCCATTCTGGCCTCCTGCGATATTGGATAGACCATGACAATCTGGAACCTGGGCTCGATCAATGCCGATATGGTGTATGCGCTGCCGCATTTGCCGGAAGCGGGTGAAACCCTTGCGGCCAGCAGGCTTGATCGGTTTCTGGGCGGTAAGGGGGCCAATATGTCGGTGGCTGCGGCCCGCGCAGGTGCGCCGGTATCGCATATCGGCGCGGTTGGGCCGGATGGGCGCTGGGCGCTGGATCGGCTGACCGAATATGGAATCGACACACGCCGTATCGCCGAGGTGGATATCCCGACAGGTCACGCGATCATCGCCGTGGATGCGCAGGGCGAAAACAACATCATCCTGTTTCAGGGTGCCAATCACGCGATCACCCAGGATCAGATCGGTCAGGCGTTGTCATCCGCCGCACAGGGCGATCTGCTGGTGATGCAGAACGAAACCAACCTGCAGGTCGAAGCCGCGCGCATGGGGCGCGAGCTGGGCTTAACGGTCTGCTATGCCGCCGCGCCGTTTCAGGCTGAGGCCGCGCAGGCCGTGCTGCCCTATCTGGATTTCCTGATCCTGAACGAGGTCGAGGCCGAGCAGTTGCGGCAGGCCACCGGTCAGGATGTCGCCGACCTAGGCGTCCGGCATGTGATTGTCACGCTGGGGTCCAAGGGCGCGCGGTATTACAATCAGGGTACAGCCTCGGATTTTCCGGCGCACAAGGTTGAGGCGGTGGATACCACCGGGGCGGGCGATACCTTCACCGGATATGTTCTGGCCGGTATGGACCGGGGGATGCCGATGGAACAGGCCATCCAACAGGCAAACCGCGCCGCAGCCCTGATGGTCACGCGGCACGGCACGGCGGATGTCATTCCCGACCTGAAAGAGGTGCGGGACGCACGGTTCGATTAGGATCCGGCAAAGGGTGCATCACTGCCCCACAACTGCCTGACGCGGGCGTCACGGCCGCAGGCGTTGCGATAGGCCTTGTATGCGCTCTTTTGCCGTTTGGGGCCAAAGCGCGTGAACACCAGCTTGTCGCCCTTGTAGTAATCCTGATGATATTCCTCGGCCGGGTAGAACGCGCCTTCCTGCAGGATCGGGGTTACCACAGTCTGGCCAAGCGCGGCCTGCGCATCAGCCTTGGCCTTTTCGGCCAGCGCTTTTTCGCCTGTGTTAGAGACGAAAATAGCCGTGCGATAGCTGTCGCCCCGGTCGCAGAACTGACCTCCGGCATCGGTGGGATCGACCGAGCGGAAGAACATGTTCAGCAGCGTTTCACGGGAGACACGGGCCGGGTCAAAGGTGATCTGCACCGCCTCGTAATGGCCGGTATTGCCACCGGTGACCTGCTTGTAAGTTGGGTTGGCCGTCTTGCCACCGGTAAAGCCCGAGATGGCCCCGACCACGCCGGGGACGGATTCGAAATCGGATTCGACGCACCAGAAGCAGCCGCCAGCCACCGTCAGCGTTTCGGTTCCTGCCGCTGGCGCAGGCAGGGCGCGCAGCATCGCGGTCAGCAGGATCAGAACAAACAACAGAGAGGGTTTGATGCAGTCAAGGTAAACGGTCCGGGTCATGGCAGGTCTCCTTCCGGGACAAAGCTGCCCCCAGTTTCGCCGTGTTGCAATGCGCTGACATCGTTTGTCACGGGCTGGTGAGACGAGTTTATCCGTGAACGCGCGTTACCCCAGCAACTGCCCCAGCTTCATCGCCACAGCCATATTGCCGGAAACCTTCAGCTTACCCAACGCAACACCGGTCATCGGGTTCAGCTTGCCGGTCAGCAGTTTGGTGAGGTTGTCGCGCGAGAGACGGATGGTGCAATCAGTGTCGCGATCCTGTGTCGAGGCCATATTGTCGGCCAGAACAATCACCCCATCCTCGCCGCAGTCGAATTTGAGCGATCCGTCAAAGCTCTTGCCGTTCAGGCCTTTCTGAATACCCTCGGCGATCTCTTGCAGCATGGTGTTCCTCCCTGATTGACCCACGCGTAAGGGCAAGCCCGCGCGATGCACAAGCCTGACCTGACGGGAACCGCGCAAAGAAAGACCCCGGTGCCTGATCGGACACCGGGGCCGTATCTTGAATTGAGGTTGCTTACTTGCTCAGCCGCTTGTCGCGCGCCGCCAGCAGTTTCAGGCGCAGCGCGTTCAACTGAATGAAGCCTGCGGCGTCTTTCTGGTCATAGGCGCCGGCGTCTTCCTCGAAGGTTACATGCGCCTCGGAATAGAGCGAATGATCCGACCAGCGGCCGACGGTCGAGGCCAGACCTTTATACAGTTTGACGCGGACGGTGCCGGTGACGTGTTCCTGCGAGCGGTCGATGGCGGCCTGCAGCATCTCGCGCTCGGGCGAGTACCAGAAGCCGTTATAGATCAGCTCGGCATATTGCGGCATCAGCTGGTCTTTCAGATGCATCGCGCCGCGGTCCATGGTGATCGATTCAATGCCACGGTGCGCTTCCAGCAGGATGGTGCCGCCCGGTGTTTCATAGATGCCGCGCGACTTCATACCGACAAAGCGACCTTCGACCAGATCGAGGCGGCCAATGCCGTGCTTGCCGCCATATTCGTTCAGCTTGGTCAGGATGGTTGCGGGGCTCATCGCCTCGCCATTGATGCTGACCGCGTCGCCTTTTTCAAAGCCGATCTCGATGAATTCCGGATCGTTCGGTGCGTCTTCGGGGTGGACGGTGCGCTGATAGACATAGTCCGGCGCCATATCGGCGGGGTCTTCCAGAACCTTGCCCTCGGACGAGGTGTGCAGCAGGTTGGCATCGACCGAGAAGGGCGCCTCGCCACGCTTGTCCTTGGCAATCGGGATCTGGTTCTGTTCGGCAAACTCCAGCAGCTTGGTACGGCTGGTCAGGTCCCATTCGCGCCACGGCGCAATGACCTTGATCTCGGGGTTCAGCGCGTAAGCCGCCAGTTCGAACCGCACCTGATCGTTGCCCTTGCCGGTCGCGCCATGGGCGACAGCGTCAGCACCGGTCGCCTCGGCAATCTCGACCAGACGTTTCGAGATCAGCGGACGTGCAATCGACGTGCCCAGCAGATACAGCCCCTCATACTGCGCATTGGCGCGGAACATCGGGAAGACGAAATCGCGGACGAATTCCTCGCGGATATCCTCGATATAGATGTTCTCGGGTTTGATCCCCAGCAGCTCGGCCTTTTTGCGAGCGGGCTCAAGCTCTTCACCCTGACCCAGATCGGCGGTGAAGGTCACGACCTCACAGCCATACTCGGTCTGCAGCCATTTCAGGATGATCGAGGTATCAAGGCCACCGGAATAGGCCAGAACAACTTTCTTGGGCGCGGACATCTGATTTCCCTTTGTACGTAGAACGACTGGCCCCTAGCGGGTTTTGGACGTGGGGGCAAGCGGCGTGCATTGACGCAGGGCGGGAATTGCGGTGAAACGGGCGGATAGAGAACAAGGATTGGTTGAGAGGGCGGTATTCATGCTGGGGCTGGAGATTTTCGTACATTCGGTGAAGATGGTTTTGAGGAACCTGAAGCAGGCGCTGCAAATTTCAGTTGTGCCTGCGATGATTGGTGGCGTTCTGGTCATTGGACTGTTCTTTCTTTTTGGTATCCCGTTTGAAGAATTCGACAGCGAAACCACCGGATTGCCCGCTGGTGTAACATCCGGGGCTTTCCTTGGGTTTTTGCTGAGCCTCATGGCAGCTGTTTTTGGCGTCATGCTCTGGATTGTCGTGTCCTGGCATCGGTTTGTGTTGCTGGAAGAATACCCAACCGGTCTGGTACCGCCTTTCAGATTCGATCGGGTTCTTGCCTATTTCGGGCGTCTTGTGATGTTGGGCCTTCTGGCCCTTGTCATAATGATCCCTGCATCGGTGATCATGGGGATGCTGGCGCAAGGTTCTGCGGCAATGGGAATACTGTTCTGGATCGCACTCGTCATTTTTCTGACCATCGGTTTCTATCGGGCGTCACCCATTCTTCCCAGCGCTGCAATTGGAAGGCCGATCAAGTTGACTGAGGCTTGGCAGGCGACCTCGGGCGCGAGTGGAGCAATTGTTCTTTTGGTTATCTTATCGATGTTGTTTCAGCTCATGCTTCAGTTTCTGGCGTCGTTGCTGCTCTTCATTCCGATCATCGGTGTTTTGATCGTCGTGTTTGCGTCCATGTTGATCCTTCCGCTGATAAACGTCAGCATCCTGACAACGATTTACGGCGTCTTCATCGAAAAGCGCGAACTCGCCTGACGCCCGTACACATATGTATTCCTTGCCCTTTCGTTGGTGATGGGGCAGGGAAACCGGCATGAGTGATTTCATGACCCGCGCCCGCGCTGCCGAACAGGCGATGCGCTCTGTGTTTCCGGCAACGCCACTGCAGCGGAACGCCCATCTGTCCGACCGTTATGGCGCCGATATCTGGCTGAAACGCGAAGACCTCAGCCCGGTGCGATCCTACAAGATCCGGGGCGCGTTCAACGCCATGCGCAAGCAGCAGGGGCAGGACCTGTTCGTCTGCGCCAGCGCCGGCAATCACGCGCAGGGCGTGGCCTATATGTGCAAGCATCTGGGCGTGAAGGGCGTGATCTTCATGCCCGTCACCACACCGCAGCAGAAAATCCAGAAAACCCGCATCTTCGGTGGCGACAATATCGAGATTCACCTGATCGGCGATTATTTTGACGACACTCTGGCCGCTGCGCAGGCCTGGTGTGCCGAACAGGGCGGCTATTTTCTGTCTCCGTTTGACGATGCCGACGTGATCGAGGGGCAGGCCTCATTGGCGGTCGAGATCGAGGCGCAGCTGGGCGGCGTTCCGGATCATGTTCTGCTGCCGGTTGGCGGCGGCGGCATGTCGGCAGGGGTGGCAAACTGGTTCGGGGACCGTACCCATTGCCTGTTTGTCGAACCCGCAGGTGGGGCCTGCCTGCGCGCCGCGTTGGCGGCGGGACATCCGGTGTCACTGGATCATGTCGACACGTTTGTCGACGGCGCGGCGGTGGGCCGGATCGGAGAGAAACCGTTCGAGTTGCTGAAATCGCGCCATCTGTCGGATGTGCTGACCCTCTCGGAAGATCGCATCTGCGCCACGATGATCGAAATGCTGAATGTCGAAGGCATCGTGCTGGAACCCGCCGGCGCGCTGGCGGTCGAGGCGATCGCGGATGTGCAAAGCTTTATCCGGGGCAAAACCGTGGTCTGCGTCACCTCGGGCGGCAATTTCGATTTCGAACGTCTGCCCGAGGTCAAGGAGCGCGCGCAGCGCTATTCCGGCGTCAAGAAATACTTCATTCTGCGCCTGCCGCAGCGCCCCGGTGCGCTGAAGGAGTTTCTGAATATCCTTGGCCCCGAAGACGATATCGCCCGGTTCGAATACATGAAGAAATCAGCGCGCAATTTCGGCTCGGTCCTGATCGGGATTGAAACCCGCAAGCCCGAGAATTTCATGCGCCTGTTCGCCCATCTGGACGAGGCCGGGTTCACCTATACCGACATCACCGAAGATGAAACTCTGGCGCAATTCGTGATCTGACCGCGAAACCGATCCCGGTCAGACATCCTGTGCATGCAGGTTTTCGGCCAACCCCGCCTGAAATGCCTGCCTTGATACGTCATAGGCCGAGATGATCTGTGGCAGGTCCACCGCAGCCCCATCCCCGGCTGCCGCGCGGCGTTCACCGTCTTGGCACAGCTTGGAAAAACTGTCGAAACCCAGGCTCAGCGCGCTGCCTTTCAGGAAATGCAGGTTCTGTTCGATCTCGGATCGCGCGGTATCCGCGCGTATTTTTGCGATCACCTCCTGCACCTCGTCCAGAAAAATCTCGACCACCTCATCGAATTCATCCGCGCCAACCTCGTCGCGCAATTGTCTGACTCTGGTCCACTCAATCATGCCACCCTCTTGCGGTTGCCTATTGCTAACGCGCTGCGGGTAAAGATGCGGTTAAGCCATAAGCCCGGGATTTTTCACCAGATGTTAAGCCAGCGCCCGTAGCGTTGCGACAATTGGGATGTTGAACAAACGCAGGGATTCCATGGTGCCGGACGTCAATCAGTCAGACAGCCGGGTCGAGCTGGATTTTGGCGCGATCCGAAAGGTTCTGGTTGTGGATGACAGCCGGTTGCAGCGGCGGATTCTCGTGGCCTCGCTCAAGAAATGGGGGTTCGAGGTGCTCGAGGCCGATACCGGCGAAGCGGCGATTGATCTGTGCGCCGGTGATCCGCCCGATCTGGTCCTCAGCGACTGGGTCATGCCGGGGATGAGCGGGCTGGAATTCTGCCGGACGTTCCGTGGGCTGGAGACGGAACAATACAGCTATTTCATCCTGCTGACGTCAAAAAGCGAAAAGCAGGAAGTGGCGAAAGGGCTGGATGCGGGCGCGGATGATTTCCTGATAAAACCGCTTGAGGCAGACGAACTGCGGGCGCGCATCTCGGCCGGGGCGCGAATTCTGGACATGCAGCGCGAGCTTTCCGAGAAGAACCGCATGATCGAGACCGCTTTGAATGAGCTGAAACTGGCCCATGACGCCATCGACAAGGACCTGATGCAGGCGCGCAAGATACAGGATTCGCTGGTACCCGAACTGTCGGGTCAGTTCGGCAAATCCCGTGTCAGCCTGCTGCTGAAACCTTGCGGCCATATCGGGGGCGATCTGGTCGGAATGTTCTCGCCCGGAGTCAACCGGATCGGGTTCTACAGCATCGATGTCTCGGGTCACGGCATCACATCGGCGATGATGACGGCGCGGCTGGGTGGATATCTGTCCAGCACTTATTTCAACCAGAATGTCGCGATGGAGCGGCGGTTCAACAAGTTCTACGCCCTCCTGCCCCCGGAAGAGGTTGCGGCGCTTCTGAACGCGCGCCTGATTGCCGATACCGGGGTCGAGGAATACTTTACCATGGTCTATGCCATCGTTGATCTGCGCAATGGCCATGTGAAGATGGTTCAGGCAGGTCACCCACACCCCCTTTTACTGCGCGCCGATGGCAAATCCGAATTTCTCGGGGAAGGCGGGTTGCCGATCGGCCTGCTGCCGGATGTCTCGTTCCGGCAATGCGAAACCTATATGCAGCCGGGCGACAAGCTGCTGCTCTATTCGGACGGGTTCACCGAATGCCGCCTGAAAGATGGCACCCTGCTGGATGATGACGGGCTGCGCGACATGGCCCTGGATTGCCTGACCGAGAATGTGGGTTCAGAATTTCTGGACGACATGTTCTGGCGCCTGACGCAGGTCATGTCCCCGAAACACGGGCTCGAGGACGATGTCTCGGCCGTGTTCTTCGAATATAACGGGACCTAGAACCCCTGCAGGTGCCGCTGCGCGAAAAAGGCATCCCCCTCATTGCCCAGCATATGCACCGCGTCTGTGGTTTCCATCCAAATGGCTTCGTGAATGGGCTCGGTCGGCGGACCCATGCGGCGGACAGGGCGGGCGCGGTAGATCAGGCAGATTTTCTCGGCCCACAGATCGTATTCGGGCATGTAGGTAAAACGCCGAAACGCACCGATGCGACGGGGCGCGGCGATCAGCCAGCCGGTTTCCTCGTATACTTCGCGGTGCAACGCGGTGATTGGGGATTCGCCCGGATCGATGCCGCCGCCGGGCAGTTGCAGATCGGGGCCGGGTTCCAGCTGACAGGTCAGCAGCAGGCGATTGCCTTGTGGCAGCAGTGAATAGACGCCGACCCGCCGTGTATATGTTCGCCCGGCTTCGGGGCTTTCACCGAACCGCCTGATCATGTATGGCCCCTTTCAACCCAATTTGTTCGACCTATATGGTGGCGGTATGCCAACCCGTGGCGTGTAAGGAAACCCTCATGTCTCTTGGAACCAAAATCGCGTGGGACGATACCGTCCTGCCCTTTCAACTCGACGTATCGGACATGCGTGGCCGCGTGGCCCGGCTGGATGGCGTGCTCGACGGCATCCTGAAGCAGCATGACTATCCCGAGGTGGTCGAGGCGCTGGTGGCCGAGATGGCCCTGCTGACCGCCTTGATCGGACAGACGGTTTCGCTGCGTTGGAAGCTGTCGCTGCAGGTGCAGTCCAAGGGTGCGGTGCGGATGATTGCAACCGACTACTATGCGCCGCAGGTCGAGGGCGAGCCTGCGCAAATCCGCGCTTATGCCAGCTTTGATCCGGATCGGCTGACCGATGCCGCGCCCTTCGATCAGGTGGGCGAAGGGTATTTCGCCATCATGATCGACCAGGGCGAGGGCACGCAGCCCTATCAGGGCATCACGCCGCTGGCCGGTGGATCTCTGAGCGCCTGTGCCGAAGCCTATTTCGCGCAGTCCGAGCAGCTGCCGACCCGGTTCTCGCTGAGCTTCGGCAAATCGACCGAGCCGGGCGTCGGTGAACACTGGCGCGCCGGTGGCATCATGTTGCAGCACATGCCCAAAGCCTCGCCTTTCGCCGCCTCCGGTGAAGGGACCGGAGAGATTCTGACCGCCGCCGATCTGGTGGATGGTGAAGAAGGCGAGAACTGGGGCCGCGTCAACATCCTGCTGGATACCGTGGACGATCTGGAACTGATTGGCCCGTCGATTGCGCCGACCGACCTGCTGGTACGCCTGTTTCACGAGGAAGGGCCCCGCGTCTATGACGCGCAGCAGGTTCAGTTCGGCTGCACCTGTTCTGAGGACCGCGTGCGCCAAAGCCTATCGATCTATTCGGCGCAGGACATCGAGAAGATGACGACCGATCATGGCACCGTCACCGCCGACTGCCAGTTCTGCGGCGCGCATTACGTGCTGGACCCGGCCACCGTCGGGTTCGAGGCCGAAGGTCCGGATGGCGCGTGATCTGATCTCAGACCTGACGGCGGCGCTTGGCCGCGATGGTTCGGGCTCCAGCGATTTTGATCTGAACCCCGAGACGGTGCTGCCTGCGGGGCGCAAATTGCGCCCTGCAGGTGTGTTGGTGCCGGTTTCTCTGACCCATGACACGCCCCGACTGATCCTGACCAAACGGTCTTCGGCGTTGAAACATCACCCCGGCCAGATCGCCTTTCCGGGCGGCAAACAGGACGAGGGCGATGCCGATGTCACCGCCACCGCACTGCGCGAGGCGCAGGAAGAGATCGGGTTGCCCCCCGGTCTGCCGCGTATTCTGGGCCATCTGCCGACACATGAAACGGTCACCTCGTTCTCGGTGACCCCCGTTGTTGCGGTGCTTGAATCCCGCTTCGACACGGTGCCCGAACCCGGAGAAGTCGACGAGGTCTTTTCAGTTCCGCTTGCGCATGTGCTGAACCCGGCGAATTATGTCGTCGAGTCGCGCCGTTGGCGCGGTCAAAGACGGTATTATTACGCCGTGCCCTACGGTCCCTATTACATCTGGGGCGCAACGGCGCGGATGCTGCGAGGGCTGGCGGCGCGGATGAGCGAATGATGCGGATCACCGAAGACTGGATCACCGAACCGGCAACGCAGAAAGTGTGTGCCGCGCTGACCGAAGGCGGGGCACAAGCGCTGTTTGTCGGCGGCTGCGTGCGCAACGCGTTGCTTGGGGCTCCGGTCTCGGACATCGATATTGCGACCGATGCACGCCCTGAAGGGGTGGTGGAACTGGCGCAGAAAGCCGGGTTGAAACCGGTGCCGACCGGGATTGATCATGGCACGATCACTGTGGTCAGCAGCGGGATCCCGCATGAGATCACCACATTCCGCCGCGATGTCGAAACCGATGGTCGCCGCGCTGTCGTGGCCTTCTCCGACAGGGTGGAAGAAGACGCCGCGCGCCGCGATTTCACCATGAATGCGCTTTATGCGCGGCCCGACGGCACGATCCTTGACCCATTGAACGGGTTGCCGGACCTGCAGGCGCGCCGGGTGCGCTTCATCGGCGAGGCGCAGGATCGCATCCGAGAGGATTATCTGCGGTCGCTCAGATATTTCCGCTTTCACGCCTGGTACGGAGATGCGGATGAAGGGTTCGACACCGCCGCGCTGTCTGCAATAGCCGCAAATTTGGACGGATTAGAGTCACTTTCGCGCGAACGGGTCGGGGCCGAGATGCTGAAGCTTCTGGCTGCGCCCGACCCGGCACCTTCGGTCGCGGCCATGCGCAGCACCGGCGTTCTGGCACAGCTTCTGCCCGGCGCGGATGACCGGGCGCTGGCGATACTGGTGCACCTGGAAAAGGACGCGCAGGCAAAACCCGAAGCGATTCGCCGTCTGGCTGCAATTGTCCCGCCCGAATTGGCCAAGACCCTGCGTCTCAGCAAGGCGCAGCTGCAGCGCCTGACCCGGATGCGGGATGAGGCCGCGGCGACAACCAGTGTCGCAGAACTGGGCTATCGCTATGGCGCCGAAGGTGGCCTGCACGAAACGCTGCTGCGCTGCGCCTTTCTGGAGCAGCCCTGGTCCGACGATCTGAACCGTGCCTTGAAACAAGGGGCCGCCGCCAGTTTCCCGATCAAGGCGGTCGATCTGATCCCCGCCTTCTCAGGTCCTGCGCTGGGCGCAAAACTGGCCGAGCTCGAGGCGCGATGGATTGCCTCGGATTTCGCGCTCAGCCGCGAAGATTTGCTGGCGCATTAGCAGGAAGTCTCAAAAAGGGATGACAAACCCGATTTGATTTGGCAGGGTGCGCCTGTCTCATGTTGGAGGGAGGAATGCGAATGTATTACGGGATCTGGTTCGGCTAAAGCCCGGAACACGTGACCCGTAGGGGTGGTGTTCTGGCGCCATCTTTTTTCGCATGACCTTGTATCTGCTCAATCGGAGCACTCTCCATGTTTCGCTATTTCGAAAATCTTGTTGACCCTTTTGTCGCCTATGAAGAAACCGACACGCCGCCCACGCGGCTGTGGCCCTTCATGCTGGACTATACCCGACCTTTCTACCGCGTGTTCCTGTGGACGGGCCTGATCTCGGTTGTCGTGGCCGCGGTTGAGGTCGGATTGATTTATTATATGGGTCGCGTCGTCGATTTGCTGTCCGGTTCGCCAACCGAGGTCTGGCAGGCACATGGCACAGAACTGATGCTGATGGCCGCATTTGTCCTGCTGCTGCGGCCCTTGATCCATGTCGTGGACGTGGTGTTGCTGAACAACGCGATCCTACCGAATATTGGCACCATCTTCCGGTGGCGTGCGCATAAACATGTGTTGCGTCAGTCGGTTGGCTGGTTCGAGAACGATTTTGCCGGTCGCATTGCCAACCGGATCATGCAAACCCCTCCTGCGGCGGGCGAGGCTGTTTTTCAGGTCTTTGACGCCATTTCGTTTTCGCTGGCCTATCTGGTCGGCGCGGGGATTTTGTTGATGGCAGCCGATCCCCGGTTGTTGCTGCCGCTGGTTATCTGGTTCGCGCTTTATGCGCTGTTGGTGCGCTGGGCGGTTTTGCGGGTTGGGCCTGCGTCCAAGGCCGCGTCCGATGCGCGCTCGGCGGTGACGGGACGGGTGGTGGACAGCTATACCAACATCCATTCGGTCAAGATGTTTGCCCATGACTCGCAGGAACTGGACTATGCCCGCGAAGCCATCGAGGAAACCCGGCGCACGTTCCAGATCGAGATGCGGATCTTCACCATCATGGATGCGGTGCTGGTCACGCTGAACGGCATGCTGATCGTCGGAGTTGTCGGCTGGGCGCTTGTTCTGTGGATGCAGGGCAGCGCCTCGGTTGGGGTGGTTGCAGCGGCGACGGCCCTGACGCTGCGGCTCAACTCGATGACCGGCTGGATCATGTGGGCCCTGACCAGTTTCTTTCGCCAGCTCGGTGTTGTGGCCGAGGGGATGGAGACCATCGCGCAACCCATCGAACTTCTGGACGGTGCCGGGGCCGAACCCCTGCGGCTGGAGCAGGGACTGATCGAAATCCGCGATCTGTCGCACCATTATGGTCGCGAGACGGGTGGGCTGGATCACATCAATCTGACCATCAAGCCGGGTGAAAAGATCGGCCTGATCGGGCGGTCTGGAGCCGGTAAATCGACCTTGGTCAAGCTGCTTTTGCGGTTTTACGACGTGGAGCAGGGGGCGATCCTGATTGATGGACAGGACATTTCGACCGTGACGCAGGACAGCTTGCGCAGCCATATCGGCATGGTCCAGCAGGACAGCGCTCTGCTGCATCGTTCGGTGCGGGCCAATATCCTCTATGGTCGTCCCGGTGCCACCGAGGCGCAGATGATCGACGCTGCAAAACAGGCCGAGGCGCATGACTTCATCCTTGATCTGCAGGACCCGCAGGGTCGCACCGGTTATGATGCGCATGTGGGCGAGCGGGGCGTGAAACTGTCCGGCGGTCAACGGCAGCGCGTGACCCTTGCGCGGGTGATCCTGAAAGACGCGCCGATTTTGCTGTTGGACGAGGCGACATCCGCCCTAGATTCCGAGGTCGAAGCTTCGATTCAGGAAACGCTCTACGGCATGATGCAAGGCAAGACCGTGATCGCGATTGCGCACCGGCTCAGCACGATTGCGCAGATGGACCGCATTCTGGTGATGGATGGTGGCCGCATCGTCGAACAGGGCGGTCATTCCGACCTGTTGGCGCAAGGAGGGCTTTACGCTCAGTTCTGGGCACGGCAATCTGGGGGCTTCCTGAACCCGGAGGCCGCTGAATGAGGATTGCCGACCTCATCCAACCATTCAAAAACATCGACACGCCCCCGCCGCAGACGCTGGGGGCGTTCATTCGCTGGTGCCTGTCCGGGGCCTGGCCGATGCTGTTCGTGGCCGCCTTCTTTTCGGCTACCGCAGGCGCGATGGAGGCCGGAACCGCTTGGATTCTGGGCCGTGTCATCGATGTGGCAACCGGCAGCGGGCCCGACACGCTCTGGGCCGGCGGCAATCTTTGGATGATCCTGGGGGCTGCGGCGTTTTTCATGCTGTTGCGTCCAGCGCTGTTCGGGCTGTCGTCGCTGTCGAACAACTATATCGTCATGCCCAATATTGCGCCGCTGGTGCTGGCCAAGCTGAACCGCTGGACACTGGGCCAGTCGGTGACCTATTTCGACGATGATTTCGCTGGCCGGATCGCGCAGAAGCAGATGCAAACCTCGAACGCGATGACGTCGGTCGTGTCCGAGACGATCAGCGCCATTGTCTTTGCGCTGGCCTCGCTTGCGGGCTCTTTGCTTTTGTTGGGGTCTATTCATCCGCTGGTGATGCTGCCGTTTGCGGGTTGGCTGTTGGTCTATTTTCTGCTGGTGCGCTGGTATCTGCCGCGCATCCGCAAACGCTCGGCTGCGCGGGCCGGGGCGCGGGCGATGGTGTCGGGGCAGGTGGTGGATACGATCACCAACATCAAAACCGTCAAACTGTTCGCCCATTCCGCGTTCGAAGATCAGGCCGCGCGCAACTCGATGGTCGACCTGCGCGAAAGGTCTCTGGATTTCGGCAGGCTGTCGGCCAGCTTCCGCTTTATCCTGATGGTGCTGGCGGGGGTGCTGCCGGTCCTGCTGATCGGGGCGACGCTGTGGCTGTGGCAGGTGGGTACGGCGACGGCTGGGGATATCGTGGCCGCAGGGGCAGTGTCGATCCGCATTTCGCAGATGACCGGCTGGGTCAGTTTTACGCTCATGGGTCTTTACGCCAATGTCGGCGAGATCGAGAACGGGATGAACACGCTGGCCAAGCGCAACCGGGTCGAGGACGCGCCTGATGCAACGTCTTTGACCGTTACCAAGGGCGAGATCGCCTTTGATCACGTCAGCTTTGCCTATGGTCGTGATATTGGCGGTGTCTCCGATCTGCATTTCACCGCAGCGCCGGGTGAAAAACTGGGCATTGTCGGGGCCTCAGGTGCTGGAAAATCTACCCTCGTTTCGCTGTTGTTGCGGCTCTATGACGGGGAAAAAGGCGATATTCGCATCGACGGGCAGGATGTCGCGACAGTGACGCAGGACAGCCTGCGCCGCCAGATCGGGATGGTCACGCAGGAAACCGCGATGTTCAATCGCTCGGCCCGCGAGAACATCCTCTACGGCCGCCCCGATGCCTCTGAGGCTGAACTGATCGAGGCCGCCACCAAAGCCGAAGCGCATGACTTTATTCTGGGCCTCGAGGACGCGCAGGGTCGCACCGGTTATGACGCGCATCTGGGCGAACGCGGCGTGAAGCTTAGTGGCGGGCAGCGACAACGCATTGCGCTCGCCCGCGCCATCCTGAAGGACGCACCGATTCTGGTGCTGGATGAAGCAACCTCGGCGCTGGATTCCGAGGTCGAGGCGTCGATTCAGGCCGCCTTGCACCGGGTGATGCAGGGCAAGACGGTGCTGGCCATTGCCCATCGCCTATCAACGCTCAGCGAGATGGATCGGATCATCGTTCTGGATCACGGACATATCGTGGAAAGCGGTACGCACGAGGTGCTGCTGGAGCGTGGCGGGCTTTATGCCCGGTTCTGGCACCGTCAGTCGGGCGGGTTCATTCAGGCCGAGGCGGCGGAGTAAAACACCGCAGAGGGGTTTTGTTGCGACCAAACCCCCGCTATCAGGCCCCCATGACGCAGCACTACACCATAAACCGCCTTGGCCATCAGGGTGACGGCATCGCCGATGGGCCTGTCTACGCGCCCCGCACGCTGCCAGGCGAGGTGGTCAGCGGAACGCTCGACGGACAGGTCCTGTCCGACATCCGTGTTGAAACCCCGTCGGATCAGCGGGTCAAAGCGCCCTGTCGCCATTACAAGGCCTGTGGTGGTTGCCAGTTGCAACACGCGGCCGATGATTTTGTCGCCGACTGGAAGGTTGCGGTGGTGCGCAACGCGCTGGCCGCGCAGGGGCTCGATGCCCCGATGCGGCCCATTCACACCTCGCCCGAACATTCGCGCCGCCGTGCAACCATCGCGGTGCGGCGCACCAAAAAGGGCACACTGGCCGGGTTCCATGGCCGCGCGTCGGACACGATCACCGAAATCCCCGATTGCCATCTGCTGCACCCCGCCCTGATCGCCGCCATCCCGGTGGCCGAGGCGCTAGCCCTTCTGGGCGGCAGTCGCAAGGGTGTGCTGGCCGTGACGCTGACCCTGTCCGAAAGCGGTCTGGATGTGGCGGTGAAAGGCGGCAAGCCGCTGGACGGCCCGCTGGAACTGGCGCTGGCGCAGGCGACCGAACATCACGGTCTTGCCCGGCTCAGCTGGGACGATGAGGTGATTGCCATGCGGGAACCGCCCCTGCAGCGCTTTGGCGCCGCCGGTCTGGTCCCGCCGCCCGGGGCTTTCCTGCAGGCCACAAAAGACGGAGAACAGGCTCTGTTACAGGCCGTTTCCGAAGCAACTCAGGGCGCTAAGCGGATTGCCGATCTGTTCGCGGGATGCGGCACCTTCTCTTTGCCGCTGGCCCAATCGGCTGAGATACACGCGGTCGAGGGCGAGGCCGAGATGACCCGGGCGCTGGATCAGGGCTGGCGCAAGGCCCAGGGGCTGAAACAGGTCACGACCGAGGCACGCGACCTGTTCCGTCGCCCCCTGATGCCCGACGAGCTGCAGAAATTCGACGCCATTGTTATTGACCCGCCCCGCGCCGGGGCTGAGGCGCAGGTGGCTGAGCTGGCGCAGGCCAGACGCCCGGTGCTTGCTTATGTGTCGTGCAACCCGGTCACCTTCGCGCGGGATGCAAAAATGCTGGTTAATGCCGGATACACCCTTGAATGGGTGCAGGTGGTTGACCAGTTTCGATGGTCGTCACACACCGAACTGGCTGCCCGGTTCACATTGAACCCGAAATCCTGACACGAAGGACCATCCGAATGGGGATCACCCAACACCTGCTGACCATCATCGAAGCGCCGGGTTTCGGGCGGTTCATCACCGGTGTCATCATCTTCAACGCGGTGCTGCTGGGGATGGAAACTTCACCCAGTCTGATGCAGGCTGCAGGCCCGGTGATCGCGACGCTGGATAGCCTTTGCCTTGCCATCTTTGTGGCGGAAATTGCGATGAAGCTGGTCGCCACCGGGCGCCGGTTTTTTACCAGCGGCTGGAATGTCTTCGATTTCGTGATTGTCGGCATTGCGCTGGTTCCCGGCGGCGCGGGCCTGTCGGTACTGCGGGCGTTGCGTATCCTGCGGGTGCTGCGCGTCATCTCGGTCGCGCCGCGCCTGCGCCGGGTGGTCGAAGGGTTTATCTCGGCGCTGCCGGGCATGGCCAGCGTGTTCCTGCTGATGGCGATCCTGTTCTATATCGGCGCGGTGATCGCGACCAAGCTGTTCTCGGTCACCTTTCCCGATTGGTTCGGCGATCTGGGCCTGTCCGCCTATACGCTGTTCCAGATCATGACGCTGGAAAGCTGGTCCATGGGCATCGTCCGACCGGTGATGGAGGTCTATCCCTACGCCTGGCTGTTCTTTGTGCCCTTCATCATGGTGACCACGTTTGCGGTGGTGAACCTGCTGGTCGGTCTGATCGTGAACTCGATGCAGGACGCACACCACGCCGAGGATGAGGTGAAAACCGACGCATATCGTGATGAGGTGTTGGAACGGCTGGAAGCCATAGAACAACGTCTTGTCGAACAGATGAACAGCAAAAAGTGATTTCAGTTTTGCGAATTTTTGGCATAATGCTGAAAAAAAATAGCAGGCAGTGAAACAATGGATCGTCGAGCATTTGGATTAGGGGCGATGGCAACGCTGAGCCTTTCGGCATGTGCCTCAGCCAGCCCCAGATTTCTTCCTTATAACGGACCCGAGGTGACCTCATTGGTCATCAATAAAGGTGCGCGCAAGCTCTATCTTCTGCATAACGAGCAGATTCTGAAGGAATACAAGGTTGATCTTGGCTTTGCGCCAAGCGGGACCAAGACCAAAAAGGGCGACGGGCGCACCCCCGAAGGCACCTATCTGATCGACCGGCGCAATCCGCGCAGCCGTTACCATCTGTCGCTGGGGATTTCCTACCCGAACTCTGCCGATATCGCACAGGCCAAGGCTGCGGGTGTCGATCCGGGGGGCGATATCTTTATCCACGGACAACCCAACAAGCGGTCCGAACGCAAGCGCGCCAAGAAAACACCGGACTGGACTGCTGGCTGTATCGCGGTCAAAAACGATGAGATCGAAGAGATCTATGCGATGGTGAACGAGGGCACGGTCATCACCCTGCGCGCCTGATCAAAGCGGTTTCCAGGCCTCAAACCCGAACTGCACATAGTCGCGCTGGTAGGCTTTCACGGCCAGCGCCTCAAGCTGGGCGTCGTAGATCTGTTCCAGTGTAAAGGGCGTGTCGGCGTGCGGCGGGTTCGGGACGTTCGGGGCAGGGTAACCCAATGTGCCTGCAAGCGCAGGCAGTGCGGTGGGCATCTCTTCCTCGCGCAGGATCAGATCGGGTAAGGCGAAGCTGGCCATTCCTTCAAGCGTTTGCGCCTGACCGCACCATTCCCCGTCGATCCGGATCGGCGTTTGACCCGCCAGAATGCGTTGCAGCATTTCGAGATAAGCCGCAAACGCCGTGCGATGCTGGTCACGTGTATATGTGCCCAGATCAAGCTTCTCAGGGATCGGCAGCTCGTACCGGCGGCGCAGCATGTTACGGATTTTCTTGTAGGCGCCCGGCCCGGTGCCAAGGATACGTGTGCAGAACACCGCATGCGCGCGCGCCAGCGGGTGGCGCAAAACGGTGAATTTGCGATGTCCGGGACGGGACTGCATCCACGCGCGAACCTGTTTCTGATTGCGCCCGGTCAGCAGCTCATCCGTTTCGACCCCGTCCAGATCGGCCAGCCATTGCGCCACCTCAACCTCAGGCCCACCACGCACTGGCAGATACATGAGCGGTGTTTGCGGCGCGGCCACATATCGCGACACCGCAGCCCCGCGTTTCGGTTCATAACTGGGAATGTGATGCAGGTTGAACCGGTCCTGATGCGACAGCGCGCGGGCCATATCGTCAGGGTTTGTCACCTTCGACAGGGCAGGTTCGGGGTTCTGGCGTTTCAGATGCTGGTCCAGCACTTCAAGCCGCGTATCGACCCCCAGCCAGGCAACCAGTCCGTTCAGGACCTCAAGATCGTTCAGGTCTTCATAGTCGATGCAGAACGGCACCTGACCGGTCTTTTGCAAATGGTTCAGCACGGTCTGCTGAAACCCCTGCCGCTGCTCCAGCTGTTCGGCGAATTCATCCGCGTCGAACGTCACCTGCGCCTCGCGCCGCTGTTTGATATTCACCAGCTTCCACTGTTTGGTCGCGTTTGCGATCTTCCACGACAGATAGCTGTCCAGCGGATTGCGGGTCAGGAGAATCTTGGCGCAGCGCGGATCATCCAGCACCGGCGCAAGCCCCCGAATGTCATGATCACTGAAAAAGCGAAAACCGTTGATCGTGCCGGGGGCGTTCCGGATCGCCTTGATCAGGGCTGCCGGGTCGGCATCGCGATCCTTCAGGGTAAAGCCCAGAAGCTGATCCAGTTTCGGCAGGCCCACGAAATAGAGGTTGAACGCCTCGCCATGGCAGGTGACGCCATCAAACGCATTCAGATGCTGTTCCAGCAGGTTCGACCCTGTGCGCATATCGGCGAGCACGACGAAAGTGTCAAAGGTGCGGGTCATTTCGGGTTACTGCACCAGATAGGGTTTCTTGAAGGTCTTGGGTTGCGCACCGAACACGTCATCGACAGGAAAATCCCCCATCAGATACGGGTGCATCCCCTGATTTTTCAGGTTTTGCAGGAAACGCCCGAACCCGGTCAGATCCACCATTTTCGGTGCCTCGGTCAGGTGATTGGGCTGCGGGGCGCCCATATCCTCAAGGATGGTTTGTAGCGGGTCCATCGGAGATTCGACGAAATCCGCCATCGACCAGATCCGGATGCGGGCCTTGGCGCAGGCCGTGTCCAGCAACTCCAGTTGTTTGGTTTCCAGTTGTTGCAACCGCGCGGCCTCGCACCGGATATCGGCGAAGTTCATGTTCGAGCGGAACAGTGGCACGGCCCAGGCACCGCTCACAACCGAAATCCGGGCGTTCTTGTCCCGCGCCAGAAAGTCGTTGATCTTTTGTGTGTCCAATGGACAGAACTGGAAACACTGCTGCTCGCCCCGCGTGTTCCAGATCAGGTTCGACAGAAACGCCTCGGGGTTATAGTCGCGCAGGGTGGCGCAGTCGCTGAGACCGCCATTGATCAGGTTTTCCAGGCCTGCAAACTGCGCGCGATCAGGGTGAAACAGGCGGCCATGCACCCGCGCACCGGTGATGTTGGCCAGCCAGGGTTCGAAATCCTCGAACAATTCGGCAAAACCTTGAAACACTGAATACGGAAATGCGGTCAGGCTTAGCTCCGCGTTCTGGCGCGGAAACCGGCTTTGCATATACAGCCCGTCGCGCCCGCGGACGCGCCGTTCAACCGCCTTCGAAAACAGCCGGTCGATCTTGCCGGGATTGGGCTCGGCCGGGGTCATGGCGCTGTTCTGATCGGTCAGAAAGGACTGATACAGCCGATCTGCCTTGTGCCAGACTTTGCGGGCCACAAAGCAATCGGATCGGCGCAGCAGTTGCAGATGATCGTCATAGAACATGTGGGGACGGCCCTGATAGTCGAACTTGGACAGGGTCAGCGACCGGCTTTCGATATGGGTGGAATACAGCCGCGCCAGTGTCTGGAAATAACTCTCATCAGGTATCCAGACGCGCCGGAAATATCGGTCATAGTCCTTGCGCTTGGGGTCCTGCAGAATGGCGGACAGGGTCTGCCGGGTCAGGCACCACCATTGGCTGCCCATATGGGGCACCAGTTCCTCAGGGATGGCGCGACGCAGTCCCAATGCCCGCTGCAGACGCACATAGGCGTCGAACAATCTGCGCTGTTTGCGCCATGAGAAGGGGAAGCGCAGGGTGAACCGCTCCAGATCCAGACCACCCATGGTCCAGCTGACATCCCGTGTTGTGGCGCTTTCGATAAAATCGACTCGGGGGCGGTCGGCCAGATAGTCGATCAGTTCGCCGACAGGGCGCAGCGGCAGGCAGGCCCCCGATGACAGATAGACATGCCGAACCTCGGGAAACCGTTCCAGCATCAGTGTGGCGGCGGATTGCGAGGCGGCAACGATGCCCCAGCCGCCCCACTCGCAGACATGCCGGTCAGAAAACAGGATCAACGGATTGTCGGCGCACGCGGCGATAAATTCGCCATAGGTTCCCTTGTCCACCTTGCGATCCACATGGATCACCACCGGGCAGCCCGAAGCCGTCCAATGGCGCGCCACCTGCTCGACCCGGTCCAGCGCGGTGTGCACCAGCATGACGACGCCGAGGCTCATGCCCAGTTCCCTTTCGACATCAGGCCAAGGATCTCAAGCTGGCGCCAGTTGATATATTTCTCGGACCATCTGTTCCAGAAAACCGGTTTGTCCTCCAGCTGCGCCGCATAGGCCTTGTATTCGCCCGAGGCGCGATAATGCTCGCCGCGTTGCATCTCTTCGCGCGCCTTGTCACCCAGCGTGTCGATCAGCTTGGCATGCAGCAGCGCACCGCTGGTCTTTTCGCCGCCTTTTTCCTCGTAGACCTGATTGAGCCCGCGCGGCAGCAGCGCATGGGTCGAGCTGACATAGGCATAGCGGCGATGCCATTTCACCAGCGGGATCTTGTTCAGGGCAGGGGCTTTCTTTGGCGCGTCCTGAAAGAACACCCGCGCCCGCGCACCGCCCTGTATCCACAGGTTTCCATAGGTCGGGTTGCGGGTGATCATGTAGTTCCCGGCGTCAAACCACGGCGCCAGCTCGAACGGGTTCTGCCCTTCCTGATAGGGCGCATCCCCGATGGTGCCTTCGGGATACATATCGATCAACATGGTGCCAAAGCTGCGCACGCCGGTATCCTCCAGCCAGTCGGTCAGCGCGCCGATGGGGCGGGTGTCGCAAAACGGGTAGATCAGAAATTCGTCCGGATCGACCGTCAGCACCCAATGGTCATGGGCGTAGCTGCGCAGCAGATAGTTCGACCAGTCCACCCCATAAGTTGACCGCTTGTAACTGGCATCAGTCCACCACAGCGACACGTCTGGCTGGTCCGAGAGATATTCGCGCGTGCCGTCGTCGCTGTTGTTGTCGACGAACAGGAAATGGCTGACGCCCAGCTTGCGATAGTAGTCCAGAAAATAAGGCAGTCGGATTTTTTCGTTTCGCACCACGCTCATCAACAAAACGTCCGCGGGGCGGATTTGTGCGGTCCGGTTGCTGATCGCCTTCAGCTCGCGCCGTTTGCGCAGACAGCGCAACAGGCGGCGCTTGCGCCGCAATCTCATGCGATAGGAATCCAAAAGGCTCACGCGGCTGCCCTATCCTTTTTGATACGCGCGTCTGCCCGGGGCCGCCTGAGGCCTGAGTGGTGCCGGAGCATTATCGTTTTATGACATTTCCGCACCTTGCGAGGCAACGGGTTTAAATCCGGTTTACTTCCCCACTGTGGCCTCAAACCCCGCCGCATTCATCAGGCCGAGCGCCTGCAACTGCTGCCAATCGCGCAGTTTTTGCGATTGCGGGGTCCACAGGTCCGGGCCGCTGATGATCCCGTCGTAATAGGCGCTGAACTGATCGGGATCATGGAAATGCTGACGGCGTTTCTTTTCGAACCGGGATTTCTCGATAATCCCGGGCAGAAACTTTGTGTGCAGCAACACGCCCGACGGGGCCTGCCCACCGGGTCTGTCATAGGCAAAGTTCAATCCGCATGGCAGGGCGGAATGGCAGGAGTTCACATACGCCATGCGCCGCGACCAACGCACCAGAGGGATCTTGTTCAGCGTCGGGGATTTCGACGGCTGATCGGCAAAGAATGCCCGCTCTCGCACGCCGCCCTGGACCCACAGATTACCCAGCGGCTGCTGGCGCCGGGCGCGATAGGGACCGGGATCGAACCAGTTCAGGGTCCGGGTCGGATCGGTCGCGGGATCATGGCTCTGCGTCCCCAAAGGACCTTTGGGATACAAATCCAGCATGAGGGCACCAAAGGCGGGCTGGCCTTGTGCGTCCAGCCATGCGGTCAGGTCTTGCAGCGGGCGCATGTCGTGATGGGCGTAGATCAGCAACTCATCTGCATCGACCATCAGCGTCCAGTGACCGTGGCCATAGCGCATCTGCAGCCATGTCAGCCAATCCAGCCCAAACCGCGCGGCGCGATAGCTGGCACCGGTCTGCCACAGCGACACGTCGGGCTGTTCCGCCAGATAAGCCACCGAGCCATCGTCGCTGCCATTGTCCACCATCAGAAAGTGGTCCACGCCAAGCGCGCGATAGTGATGGAGGAACCAGGGCAGACGGGCGATCTCATTACGCAGGGTGGTGAAGGTCAGAATGCCGCCCGGCCTGATCTGGCGGGTGCGATCCGACAGCGCCGTCAGCTGATGGCGGCTGCGAAACGACCGCCACAACAGCCGCCTGCGTTTGAGGCGCAGCTTATAGCGCTGCAGCCAACCCGGCGGCTGTTCGGTGGCGCTCATGCCCGATAGCAGCCGGTCATCGGAATATGGGTCATTCCAACCCCATGGCGGCCATCATCTCTTCGATCTTGGCGACGTCCTGCGGGTTGTTCAGCTCCCAGAACTGGCGGCCCTTGGCTTCGACCTCGACGCACAGAACCTTGCGGCCGTTTTCCATGAAGCGCAGTTGCTCCAGCCCTTCCAGCGTCTCCAGCGGGCCGCTGGTCCAGCCGGGATAGGCAGCCAGCGCATCCGGGCGATAGGCATAGACGCCGACATGGTGAAAGACCGGGGTCGGATCGGTGCTGGCATAGGTATCCGAGGTAAAGGGGATCACCTCTTTCGAGAAATACAACGCGCTGTGGTCATTGCCGAACACCGCGGTGGTGCCGCCCACGCGGCCATGTTTGCGGTCGTTCAGCAACCCGTTCAGCGCATCGCCGTCGCAGCGCAGAACCGGGGTGGCAACACCGGCCTCCGGCGCGTTGCGCAGACCGGTGATCAGATCCTCGACAAACCAATGCGGTGTCAGCGGTGCATCGCCCTGCAGGTTGACCACGATGTCATAACCACCGCCCAGGGCCGCATGCGCCTCGGTGCAGCGTTCAGTGCCATTGCGGCAGGTGTCCGAGGTCATCACCACCTCGGCCCCGAACCCCTCGGCGACCTCGCGGATGCGGTCATCATCGGTGGCCACAACCACCCGGTCCACGCCCGAGACGGAAATCGCCGCGCGCCACGACCGCTCGATCAGGGTCATGCTGGTGCCATTAGCACCGGTGAGCGGCACCAACGGTTTGCCCGGATACCGGGTCGAGGCATAGCGGGCGGGAATGGCGATCAATACGGACATCAGGCTTCCTTCAGGTCTACGCCCGGAGCATAGGCGATGAAAAACGGATTGGCATAGCCGTCCTTGCCATAGGTCAGCGGCGAATGATCGTCAAAGCGCACCACATCTCCGCCCGCACCGGTCAGCACGGCGTGGCCCGCGGCGGTGTCCCACTCCATCGTGCGGCCCACGCGCGGGTAGAGATCGGCCTCGCCGGTCGCGACCAGACAGAATTTCAGCGAAGACCCGGCGCTTTTGCTGTCACGGACCTGATATTTATTGATGTAATCTTCGGTCGCCTGATCCCGGTGGGATTTTGAGGCAACGATCATCAACGCCGAATTGTCCGGTTTAGAGACTGATATCGGCGTCACCTCACCCGGTTGATCCTTGTCCAATGCGCCGGTTTCCTCAACCGATTGTCCGTCGGCCTGCGTATAGAACATGCGTCCCCGCGCGGGGGCATAGACCACGCCACGCGTCGGCACGCCGTTTTCAACCAGCGCAATGTTCACCGTGAAATCGCCGCGTCTGTTGATGAATTCCTTGGTGCCGTCCAGCGGATCGACGATCAGGAAGGTCTCGCCCTTTTCCGTATGCGAGGCTGCCTGTTCCTCGGTCACCAGCAGGATATCGGGAAACGCCTCGCGCAATCCGGCCGAGATCAGCGCATCCGCCGCCTCATCCGCCTCGGTCACCGGGCTGGCATCGGATTTGACTTTGACGTCGAAATCATCCGCCTCATAGATCTGCATGATCTTGTCTCCGGCCTGCAGGGCCAGTCGCCGGATGATAGGTATCAGGGCGTCATAGGTCACAAAAATGCTCCGTTCCTGTGGTTTGTTGATCCGTATTACTGACGGACTTATGATGCGGCGGATACGGAACGGCAAGAATTTCGTGCCACAGTCGCGGGCAACGCAGCAGAAAAGAGCGGTCGAGTGTTCAGGTACCAACGAAATCAGACACTGCTGGGCGGGGCCCTTACCACGGCCGAGTTGATTTTTCACGCTGTGGTGCGCAATATCCGGTCACAGCATTCCAACGCGGTGATGGCGATCGTACTCAACATCCTGCAGATGGTTGTGGTTGCAACCGCATTCTATTTCATCCTGTCTTTCATGGGCACGCGGGTCGCGAAAATTCGTGGTGAGTTCATCCTTTACCTGCTGTCAGGCGTGTTCCTGTTTATCACCCATATCAAGTCGGTCGGGGCCGTTTCCAGCGTGGGATCGGGCAACAACCCGATGACCCTGCATTCGCCGATGACGATGATGGTGATGCTGTCGGCCAAGGCGTTCGGCGCCTTTTACACGCAGCTTGTCTCGATCCTGGTGATCCTGTTTGTCTACAGCGTCACGGTATCCCCGCTCGAGATTCAGGAACCCGGCGGCGCCTTTGCGATGCTGATGCTGGCCTGGTTCACCGGATGCGCGGTCGGGCTGGTGTTTCTGGCGATCAAGCCGTGGTTTCCCAACACCGCGACGATCCTCAACAATGTTTATCGCCGCATGAACATGGTGTTTTCCGGCAAGATGTTCGTGGGCAATGCGCTGGGCGGTTTCATGCTGACCATGTTTGCCTGGAACCCGCTGTTTCACATCATCGATCAATGCCGGGGCTTTGTGTTTCGCAACTATTTCCCGCGCAATTCCAGCTGGGAATATGCGCTTTGGGTCGGCATCGTTCTGACGATGATCGGGCTTCTGGCCGAGTTCTACACTCGCAAGCAGGTGTCAAAAAGCTGGGACGCACGCCGTTAGGTCGCGACCCGCAGCGTCAGGTTGATGCGTCCGCCCTTGGGCAGCAGCCGGGACGAACCGAACCGGATGCGATCCACCCCATGATAGGCCAGTCTTGCGTCTCCGCCCATGATCACCACATCGCCCGAGCTCAGCCAGATCGATTCCGTCTTGCCGCCGCGCGTGGTGTTGCCGATGCGGAACAGCGCGTCATCGCCCAGTGAAATTGACAGCACGGGCCAGGAAAAATCAGCCTCGTCCTTGTCCTGATGCAGGCCCATCCTGGTTCCTTCACCATAGTAGTTGATCAGGCAGCAATCGGGCTGCCGGTCCGCACCGGTCAGGTCCTGCCAGACCGCAAGGATTTCATCGGGGATTGCGGGCCATGTCATGCCCTTCGGATGGCTGTCCTGATACCGATACCCCGCCCGGTCCGTCACCCAACCCAGCGCCCCAGCCGAGGTCATGCGCACCGACATCTCTTTGCCCGAAGGCGTAACGGGCCGATACAGCGGCGCCGCTTTCAGAATCGGCCGCAGCAGATCGATCAGGCCGGTTTGCGCCGCCGCATCCAGATAACCCTTGCGAATATCAAATCCGCGCAAAACCAGCCGCGCCATTCAAGAATCCCCAAACCTTGCCAAAACCTTGCCAAAAAAGGCCACAGAATCCCGAAAACCTGCGTTTCTGAACGCTTGCAGGCCCCAGATTGCGCCCTTATATACGCCTCGACGCGCGATGGTGTAGTGCTGTCGCGCACATCAATCGGGGGCAGGATGCCGCAACGGGTCCAACCCTCGGGACATCGCCTTGAAGAGAAAGGGATTGAAAATATGGGAAAAGTAATCGGGATTGACCTCGGTACCACCAACTCGTGTGTGGCCATCATGGACGGCTCGCAGCCGAAGGTCATCGAAAACGCCGAAGGGGCGCGGACCACGCCCTCGATCGTCGCCTTCACCGAAGATGAGCGTCTGGTCGGTCAGCCTGCAAAACGTCAGGCGGTCACCAACCCCGACAACACGATCTTTGGCGTCAAGCGTCTGATCGGTCGTCGCGTGGATGATGCAGAAGTCGAAAAAGACAAGAAAATGGTGCCGTACGCTATCGTTGATGGCGGTAATGGCGACGCGTGGGTGGAAGCGCGCGGTGAAAAGTACTCACCAAGCCAGATCTCGGCCTTCACTCTGGGCAAGATGAAGGAAACCGCCGAGAGCTATCTGGGTGAGGACGTCACGCAGGCGGTCATCACCGTTCCGGCATACTTCAACGACGCACAGCGTCAGGCCACCAAAGACGCCGGTAAAATCGCCGGTCTGGAAGTGCTGCGGATCATCAACGAACCGACCGCCGCCGCTCTGGCCTATGGTCTGGACAAGGAAGAAACCCAAACCATCGCGGTTTATGACCTTGGTGGTGGTACCTTCGACGTGACCATTCTGGAAATCGACGACGGGTTGTTCGAGGTCAAATCGACCAACGGTGACACCTTCCTGGGTGGTGAAGACTTTGACATGCGCATCGTCAACTACCTGGCAGATGAGTTCAAAAAGGAGCATGGTGTCGATCTGTCCGCTGACAAGATGGCCCTGCAGCGTCTGAAAGAAGCCGCTGAAAAAGCCAAGATCGAGCTGTCCTCGACCTCGCAGACCGAAATCAACCAGCCGTTCATCTCGATGGGTTCGAACGGTCAGCCGCTGCACATGGTCATGAAACTGACCCGTGCCAAGCTGGAATCGCTGGTCGGCGACCTGATCAAGAAGTCGATGAAGCCTTGTCAGGCCGCTCTGAAAGACGCGGGCCTGTCGGCGGGTGACGTGGATGAGGTCGTTCTGGTCGGTGGTATGACCCGGATGCCGAAAGTGATCGAAGAGGTCACCAAATTCTTCGGCAAAGAGCCGCATAAGGGTGTGAACCCGGACGAAGTGGTTGCCATGGGCGCCGCCATTCAGGCCGGTGTTCTGCAGGGCGACGTCAAAGACGTGGTTCTGCTGGACGTGACCCCGCTGTCGCTGGGCATCGAAACGCTGGGTGGCGTGTTCACCCGTCTGATCGACCGCAACACCACGATCCCGACCAAGAAGTCGCAGGTCTTCTCGACCGCCGAGGACAACCAGAACGCCGTAACTATCCGCGTGTTCCAGGGTGAGCGTGAGATGGCTGCGGATAACAAGATCCTGGGTCAGTTCAATCTGGAAGAGATCCCGCCCGCACCGCGCGGTATGCCTCAGATCGAGGTGACTTTTGATATCGACGCCAACGGCATTGTCTCGGTTTCGGCCAAGGACAAAGGCACCGGCAAAGAGCAGAAGATCACCATTCAGGCCTCGGGCGGTCTGTCGGATGACGACATCGAAAAGATGGTCAAGGACGCCGAGGAAAACGCCGAGGCAGACAAGGCCCGCAAAGAGCTGGTCGAAGCCAAAAACCAGGCCGAAAGCCTTGTCCACGCGACCGAGAAATCGATCGAGGAACATGGCGACAAGGTCGACCCGTCGACCGTCGAAGCGATCGAACTGGCCGTTGCCGCGCTCAAGGATGAGCTGGAATCGGACAATGCCGACAAGATCAAGTCGGGCATCCAGAACGTCACTGAGGCTGCCATGAAACTGGGTGAGGCGATCTACAAGGCGCAAGCGGAAGAGGGCGAAGATGAGCCCGCCGCCGCTGATGCAGCACCTGGTGAGGATGACATTGTCGACGCCGAGTTCGAAGATCTGGACGACGACAAGCGTAACTAACGGGTAACCGGGCCAATTTGGGCCGGTCCGGTTGCCGGGCCGGCCCAATTACGTTGAGGCAGAAGGAAGAACTGATGTCCAAACGCGACTATTACGAAGTGCTCGGCGTGTCCAAGGGCGCTTCTGCGGATGAGATCAAGAAGGGCTTTCGCAAGAAAGCCAAGGAATTGCATCCTGATCGCAACAAGGACAATCCTGATGCCGAGTCGCAGTTCAAAGAGGCCAACGAGGCCTATGACGTGCTGCGCGATGCCGACAAAAAAGCCGCCTATGACCGCTTTGGCCACGCCGCCTTCGAAAACGGCATGGGCGGCAGCGGTGGTCGTCCCGGCGGCGGCTTTGGACAGGGCGATTTTTCCAGCGCGTTCTCGGATGTGTTCGACGATCTGTTCGGCGACTTCATGGGCGGTCAGCGGGGCGGCGGCGGACGCCGTGCCGCACGCGGATCTGACCTGCGCTACAACCTGCGGGTGACGCTGGAAGAGGCCTATGCTGGCCTGCAGAAAACCATCAACGTGCCCACGGCGGTGGCCTGTTCGTCCTGTGAAGGTACAGGGGCCGAAGGTGGCGTCGAACCCACCGCCTGCCCGACCTGTTCGGGGATGGGTAAGGTTCGCGCGCAGCAGGGCTTTTTTACGGTTGAACGCACCTGCCCGACATGTTCCGGTCTGGGGCAGATCATCAAGAACCCCTGTAAATCCTGTGGTGGCGCCGGTCGCGTCGAAAAAGAGCGCGCCCTGTCGGTCAACATCCCCGCCGGTGTCGAGGCCGGCACCCGCATCCGTCTGGCGGGCGAGGGCGAGGCCGGAATGCGCGGCGGCCCTCCGGGTGATCTTTATATCTTCGTCGAAGTGTCCGACCACAAGCTGTTCGAACGCGACAGCGTGAACCTTTATTGCCGCGTGCCGGTCAGCATGGCCAAGGCGGCGCTGGGCGGGTCAATCGAAGTGCCCACCATCGACGGTGGCCGCGGCCGCGTCCAAATCCCGGCCGGCAGCCAGTCAGGCCGCCAGATGCGCCTGCGTGGCAAAGGTATGCCGGCCCTGCGTGGCGGCGGCATCGGTGACATGTTCATCGAACTGGCCGTTGAAACGCCGGTCAATCTGACCAGCCGCCAGAAAGAACTGCTGCGCGAGTTTGACGATCTGGGTGAAGATAACCACCCGGAATCAAAAAGCTTTTTCTCCTCCGTTAAATCCTTCTGGGACGGTATGAAAGGCTGAGGCCGCACCAAGGGGGCTCTGCCCCCGCCGCCCTTTGGGCGACTCCCCCGAGATTTTTATAGCCAGATGAAGTTGGGATCCCCTGCTTCATCTGGCCAAAAATATCCCGGAGCGCGAGGCAGAGCCTCGCAAAAACCCCTTGCGTCTTTCCTCCTTCCCTGAGATGTTCCGCGCCAACCGTTGGGGTGCCCTGATGAAGGGGCTGAGAGGTGCTGTTGCATCAACCCATCGAACCTGATCCGGGCAATACCGGCGTAGGGAACGGTCTTAACAAATCAGACGTTTTCCATGCCCCCGTTGCCCTCAAACAGATGGAGCACACGGATGGCACCTATTGCGTTGACAATCGCCGGATCCGACAGTGGCGGCGGGGCGGGAATACAGGCCGATTTGAAGGCCATGTCAGCTTTGGGCGTTTATGGCGCCAGTGTCATAACAGCTGTGACCGCGCAAAACACCCGAGCCGTGACAGCGGTGCATGGCATCCCATTGGATGTGATCACAGCACAGATCAATGCAGTCCTCGGTGACCTTGATGTGCGGGCGATCAAAATCGGCATGCTGGCCACACCTGACATCATTCAGGCGGTGGCGGATGCAACTTCTGGTTTCGAAGGTCCTATCGTGCTCGATCCGGTCATGACTGCCAAATCAGGGGATGCTCTGCTGGCGGATGAGGCGGTTCAGACGTTGCGAGAGCTTCTGTTGCCGCGCGCGAGGGTGCTGACCCCGAACCTGCCCGAGGCCGCGCGGTTGCTCGATCGACCCTCAGCTGAGACGCCTGAAGACATGAATGCTCAGGGTCGGGCGCTGTGTGCGTTGGGCGCGAAATCTGTTCTGATGAAGGGGGGGCATGGCACCGGGGATGTTTGCCGCGATCTGCTGATCGAAGCCTCGGGGCCGGTCCATGAATTCAAGGCACCGCGGCAGGAGACCAGAAACACCCATGGCACCGGCTGCACTCTGTCCTCTTCGATAGCTGCTGGTCTGGCCCGGGACCTCACGCTCGTGGATGCTGTCGCGCAGGCGCATGGCTATCTGCAGGGCGCAATCTCGGCGGCGGATGATCTGAAGATCGGTCGGGGCCACGGGCCGGTACATCACTTTTACCGGGTCTGGCCCGCGTGATGGTCTGGTCCGTCATCGGGGCAGGTGTCGCCGGTCTGGCAGTGGCCAGTGAACTGGTTTCGCGCGGGGCGCAGGTGCAGGTGTATGATCCGGGCGGCCCACCGGGTCCGCATGGCTGTTCCTGGTGGGCCGGGGGGATGCTGGCCCGCTGGTGCGAATTCGAAAACGCCGAAGAACCGGTGTTGCGATTGGGGCAGATGGCCATCGACTGGTGGACTGCCCGCACGCAGGTGCATCAATGTGGCACGCTGGTTGTGGCCAATCCCCGTGACCTGCCGGACTTGCGCCGCTTTGCTCGTCGTACGCGCGGGTTTCAAGAGGTCAGTAACGGCGATATCGCCATGTTAGAGCCTGATCTACACGGGTTCAGCAAGGGCTTGCATTTCACGGATGAGGCGCATCTCGACCCCCGACAGGCCATGCTGGATTTGTGCCGCGACCTGAAGGATCGGGGGGTTGTGTTTCACCGCAAACTCGCCCCGGCGCGGCTTGAAAATGCTATTGATTGCCGCGGGCTCCACGCGCGTGAAATCCTGCACGACCTGCGCGGTGTGAAGGGTGAGATGCTGGTGATCCGATGCCCCGACGTGACCCTGTCCCGTCCGGTGCGCCTGCTGCATCCGCGTATGCCGCTCTATATCGTGCCGCGCGGCGATGGCGTCTACATGCTGGGCGCCACGATGATCGAATCCGAGGACAGCAGCCGGATCACTGCCCGTTCGATGCTGGAACTGCTCAGCGCGGCCTATGCGCTGAACCCGGCTTTTGGTGAAGCTGAGGTGCTTGAGATCGGTGTCGATCTGCGCCCCGCCTTTCCGGACAACCTGCCGCGTATTCGTCGCCTGGGGCGGACGATCTATGCCAACGGGCTGTATCGCCATGGCTATCTGCTGGCCCCGGCCTTGGCGCAGGGCGTGGCCGATCTGGCGCTGGAAAACAAACATTCGGAGATGGTCGATGAAGATCGTGCTTAACGGCGAACCGCGCGAAGTGCGGGCCGAAACCCTGTCAGAGCTGTTAGAGGAATGCGGCTTCTCAGGCCGCGTCGCTACGGCGGTGAATGAGGATTTCGTGCCCTCCAGCCTACGCATCGCCCACAAGCTGGTCGATGGCGACCGGGTCGAAGTGGTTGCTCCGATGCAGGGAGGTTGAGGATGAAAACCTTCTATGGCACCGAACTGCCTAACCCGCTGATGCTGGGCACGGCGCAATATCCCAGCCCTGCCATTTTGGAGCAGGCGTTTCGTGACAGCGGGGCAGGGGTGGCGACTGTCTCTCTGCGCCGGGAATCCGGGGCCGGGCAGACGTTCTGGCAGATGATTCAGGATATTGGCGTGCTGATCCTGCCCAACACCGCCGGTTGCCACACGGTGAAAGAGGCGGTGACCACCGCACATATGGCACGCGAGGTGTTTGGCACCACGTGGATCAAGCTGGAGCTGATCGGCCATACCGACAGCCTGCAACCGGACGTGTTCCAGCTTGTCGAAGCGGCGCGTATCCTGACCGAGGATGGGTTTCAGGTCTTTCCCTACACCACCGATGATCTGATCGTGGGGGAACGCCTGCTGGCCGCCGGGTGTGAGGTGCTGATGCCCTGGGGCGCGCCGATTGGTTCGGGGCGCGGGCTGAACAACGAATACGCCCTGCGCGCGATGCGGGCCGAGTTTCCCGATGTGCCGCTGGTGGTGGACGCGGGCATCGGCCTGCCCAGCCATGCCGCCCACGCGATGGAGCTGGGCTATGACGCGGTGCTGCTGAACACCGCCGTGGCGCGTGCGGGCGATCCCGCGTTGATGGCGCGCGCGATGATGCAGGCGACTCTTGCCGGGCAACTGGCCCATCAGGCCGACCCGATCGAGGCGCGCGATATGGCCGAAGCCTCGACGCCGGTGATCGGAAAGGCGTTCCTGTCATGAGTTTGGATCGGTTTTATCCCATATTCGATCACTCCGACTGGCTGCGGCGAATGCTGCCCCTCGGCGTGAAACTGGTGCAGCTTCGGGTGAAGGATCAGCCTGACGATGTGGTGCGCGACCAGATTGCCATATCGCGTGATCTGTGCCGGGAACATGGCGCGGTGCTGGTGGTGAACGACTATTGGCAGGCCGCCATCGATGCGGGCTGCGACTGGATTCATCTGGGGCAAGAGGATCTGGACGACGCCGATCTGAAAGCCATCCGCAATGCGGGGCTGAAGCTGGGCGTGTCCACCCATGACGATGACGAGCTTGAGCGCGTCCTGGCCATGGAGCCCGAATATGTGGCGCTGGGGCCGGTCTATCCGACCATTCTGAAAAAGATGAAATGGCATCAGCAGGGCCTGCCGCGCGTCACCGAATGGAAGGCCCGTGTGGGCGATATCCCTCTGGTCGCGATCGGCGGCATGAGTGTCGAGCGTGCGCCGGGCGTGCTGGCGGCGGGGGCGGATATCGTCTCGGCCGTCACCGACATCACTCTGAACGCGGACCCCGAGGCGCGGGTGCGGCAGTGGATCGAGGCCACCAGATGAGCCGCTATGCCCGCCAGACGCTGCTGCCCGAGGTTGGCCCAGGCGGGCAGGCGCGCCTGTCCTCGGCCCGTGTGCTGGTGGTGGGTGCGGGCGGGCTGGCCGCGCCGGCCCTGCCTCTGTTGGCCGGGGCCGGGGTGGGGCGGATCACCATCGTCGATGGCGATACTGTCGATCTGTCGAACCTGCATCGTCAGACCTTGTTTGCCGAATCCGACTGCGGGCAACCCAAGGCCGAACTCGCCGCAGCCCGCTGCCATGCGTTGAATGGTGAGGTTGAGGTCGTTGGCCCAAAACAGACTCTAACAAACGAAAATGCCGCGACATTGGCGGCGCAGGCGGATGTGGTTTTGGACTGCGCCGACAGTTATGCGGCCAGCTATATCCTGTCGGACACCTGTCTGGCGCAGGGCAAACCGCTGATCAGCGCCTCGGTGCTGGGGCTGTCGGGCTATGTCGGCGGGTTCTGCGGTGGAGCGCCGTCGCTGCGGGCGCTGTTTCCGGATGCGCCGGACAGCGGCGCAAGCTGCGCCACGGCGGGCGTTCTGGGCCCCGTGGTGGGGACTGTCGGCGCAATGCAGGCGCAGATGGCGCTGAACCTGCTGCTGGGGCTGGCCCCCTCGCCCTTGGGTCAGATGGTGCAATTCGACGCCCGTACCTTGCGCAGCAGCAGCTTTCGTTTCGACAATGCACTCGAGCCAGACAGGTGTTTTCGTTTTCTCTCGGCCCGCCAACTCAGCCCCGATGATCAGATATTCGAGTTGCGCGACACCGCCGAAGCGCCGGTTCCTGCACATCCGAACGCGGTGCGGATGTCGCCGGATGACCTGACAAATATAGACCCTAATAAGGGAAAAAGACTGGCGCTGTGCTGCGCCACAGGCCTGCGCGCCTGGCGCGCCGCCGAACGTATTCAACCGGATTGGCCGGGCGAGATTGTCCTCGTCGCGGCGTCGACCTCGTAAAGCCAAAGGAAATGCGAGACATGAAAAAGCTGATCACAGCCGTGGCCCTGCTGGCCGCCGCGCCCGCCTGGGCCGAGGACAAGATGACCGTGCTGCTGGACTGGTTCATCAACCCCGACCACGGCCCCATCATCGTGGCGCAGGAAAACGGCTATTTCGCCGAACAGGGGCTTGAGGTCGAAATCGTCCCGCCCGCCGACCCGTCCGCGCCGCCGCGTCTGGTCGCTGCGGGTCAGGCTGATCTGGCGGTGTCCTACCAGCCGCAACTGCACCTGCAGATCCACCAAGGGCTGCCGCTGAAACGTGTCGGTACGCTGGTCGCCACGCCGCTCAACTGCCTGCTGGTGCTGGAAGACGGCCCGATCAAATCGCCCGCCGACCTGAAGGGCAAGAAGATCGGCTTTTCCGTCGCCGGTGTGGAAGAGGCGGTTCTGGGCACCGTTCTGGGCAAATACGACGTCGCGCTGGATGAGGTTGAGCTGATCAACGTCAACTTCTCGCTGTCGCCGTCGCTGATGACCGGACAGGTGGATGCGGTGATCGGTGCCTATCGCAATTTTGAACTGAACCAGATGGATATCGAAGGCCGCCCCGGCACCTGCTTCTATATCGAGGAAGAAGGCGTGCCCTCCTATGACGAACTGATCTATGTCGCCAACCCGGACACTATGGATGCCGACAAGGTGGCCCGTTTTCTGGCCGCGACCGAGAAAGCCACCCAGTTCATCGTCAACAACCCGGAAAAAAGCTGGGAAGTGTTCGCGTCCACCTCGACCGAATTGCAGGACGAGCTGAACGCCCGCGCCTGGGTCGACACGCTGCCGCGTTTTGCCCTGCGCCCGGCGGGCTTTGACGCGGGTCGTTATGCCCGGTTCGAGGAATTCCTGAACCAAAGCGGCATGATCGACAGCATCAATCCGGTCAGCGCCATCACCGTGGACGTGACCGCGAAATGAGCGGGTATGGCAGAGCCTTCGCGCTGATGCGCGACGCGGCGCAGGGGCCGTGGCGGGACTATTCCCGCCACGCCTTTGTCGAGGGTATGAAAGACGGCACCCTGCCGCGCGAAGCGTTCCTGCATTATCTGCGGCAGGATTACGTGTTCCTGATCCACTTTGCCCGCGCCTGGGCGCTGGCGGTGGTGAAATCGGAAACGCATTCTGAAATGCTGACGGCCGTGGGCACCGTCAACGCGCTGGTGGCCGAGGAGATGCAGCTGCATATCGGTATCTGCGAGGCTGCGGGGATCTCTCAGGGCGAGTTGCTCGCCACCCCGGAACGGCAGGAGAATCTGGCCTATACCCGCTTTGTGCTTGAGGCCGGGTATAGCGGCGATCTGCTTGACCTGCTGACGGCGCTGGCGCCGTGCGTGATGGGGTATGGCGAGATCGGCGCGCGGCTGGCGTCCGAGGCGACCTCGGACACCTATCGTGACTGGATCGACACCTATGCTGGTGAGGATTACCAAGGGGCCTGCAAAGCGGTCGGAGATTTGCTGGATCAGGCTCTAACACGACGACTTGGCGCGAATTTCGAGACCTCGCCGCGGTGGGAGCGCCTGTGCCAGACCTTCCGCACGGCCACTGAGCTAGAGGTCAATTTCTGGCAGATTGGCCTGACCCCGTGACCCCAGCGCCCGATCTGATCATCAGCGGCAGGGCCACCATCGGTGGCACCACTCTGTTCGCGCCGCTGTCTCTGACCCTTACGTCAGGCCAGTGGACCTGTCTGCTGGGCGGATCGGGCGTTGGCAAAACCACCGTCTTGCGGCTGATCGCGGGGCTTGAGACCGGGGCTGAATTCACGGGCCGGATCACCGCCAGCGACGGGCAGGCGGTGGCGCAACGGGTGGCCTATATGGCGCAGGACGATCTGCTGCTGCCCTGGGCGACTGTGGCGCAGAATGTCTCCCTTGGTGCGCGGCTGCGGGGCAAAAAACCCGATCTGGCGCGCCGCGACCGGTTGATCGAACGGATGCGGTTGCAGGACCACTTGCACAAGAAGCCCTCGGAATTGTCCGGCGGCCAGCGTCAGCGCGTGGCGCTTGCCCGCACGCTGATGGAGGATCGCCCCATCGTGCTGCTGGACGAGCCGTTCTCGGCGCTGGATGCCCGCACCCGCGCCGACATGCAGGATCTGGCCGCCGAGGCCTTGCAGGGCCGCACCGTCCTGTTGGTCACCCATGACCCGGTCGAGGCCGCGCGTCTGGGCCAGTCCATCATGGTGATGACCCAAGCGGGCCTGACCGCCTGCGCACCACCCCTCGCACCTGCACCGCGTCAGGTCGACGATCTGGAGACGCTGGAGACGCAGGGCGCGCTTTTGAAACTGCTGCGCGAGGCAGCATGAAGCTCTTTTCGGCCCTTGCAGCAACGGTCTTCGCACTGGCCGTCTGGCAGACAATCGTCAGCCTGACCGGCCTGCCGAAATTCATCCTGCCCGGTCCGGCGCTGGTGGCCGAGACTTGGTGGCAGAACCGCTGGCTGATTGCTGAACACACTTGGATCACCGCTGTTGAGGTGCTGATTGGCCTCGCCTGCGGCACGCTGCTGGGTGTAATCACCGCGCTGCAACTGGCCAATTCGCGCGCCGCGCGAGTGCTGGTGCAGCCGATGCTGGTGTTCACGCAGGCGCTGCCGGTCTTTGCGCTGGCGCCGTTGCTGACGCTGTGGCTGGGCTATGGCCTCTGGTCCAAGGTGGCGATGGCGGTGCTGATTATCTATTTCCCGATCACCTCGTCCTTCTTTGACGGGCTGATGCGCACGCCGCCCGGATACTTGGACCTGGCGCGCACCATGCAGGCCAGCCCGCGCACGGTGCTGTGGCATATCCGCATTCCGGCAGCCTTGCCTTCGCTGGCCTCGGGGATGCGGCTGGCGGCGGTTTATGCGCCGATCGGAGCGGTGATCGGCGAATGGGTCGGGTCCTCGCAAGGCTTGGGCTATCTGATGCTGTTGGCCAATGGCCGCTCCAAGACCGATCTGATGTTTGCTGCGATGCTGACGCTGGGGGTGTTCTCGATCCTGCTGCATATGCTGGTCCGCCGCGCCACCGCGCGCATGGCGGGCGAGGCGCGTTAACCAATCAGAAACCGATTCTGCGTCAGGGTAGACCCATGACACAGGACGCCTTTGCCGAAGCCCCAATGCTGTTCGATACGGACGAAGCGCCAGCGCAGCCGCTGCCGAGTGGTCGGTTACCCTCCTACATCAAAGACCATCGCAAGCGGCTGCGCGATCGGTTCATGTCCGGCGGCTCGGCGGCGATGCCGGATTACGAGCTGTTGGAACTGGCGCTGTTCCGCTCGATCCCCCGGCAGGATGTGAAACCGCTGGCCCGCGCGCTGATGGACGCGTTCGGCGATTTCAACCGCGTCCTGACCGCGCCCGAGGAACGGCTGCGCCAAATAAAGGGTGTCGGGGATACGGTGATCACCGACCTGAAAATTCTTGAGGCTTGCGCCCATCGCATGGCCCGCGCGCGGGTGATGCAGCGGCATGTGATTTCCGGCTGGGACGCGCTGCTGGATTATTGCCACACCACCATGGCCCATCGAGAGATTGAGCAGTTCCGGGTGTTCTATCTGGACCGCAAAAACGTGCTGATCGCCGATGAGGAACAGGCCAAGGGCACCGTCGATCATGTGCCCGTCTACCCGCGCGAGGTGGCGAAACGGGCGCTGGAACTGAACGCCTCGGCGTTGATTCTGGTGCATAATCACCCGTCGGGCGACCCGACACCGTCGCAGTCGGATATCGACATGACGGGCCGTATTCAGGATGCGTGCTCGGCCTTGGGGCTGACCCTGCACGACCATCTTATCATCGGAAAATCAACCGAGCTGAGCTTTCGGTCGCAGGGTTATCTGTAACCGCTACTGCACCCAGACCTCGACCCGGCGGTTCACCTTGCGGCCCCATTCGGTGTCGTCGCAGGCCATCGGCATCGCCTCGCCAAAGCCTTCGGCCGCGATCTCGACGCTGTCGGGGATGCTGGTTTCAACAGCGGCCAGCACCAGATTGCGCACAGTCTGAGCCCGCCGCAGGGCGATCCGTGTGTTCGCCCCAGCCCCGCCAACCCCGTCGCTGAACCCGACAAAACTCAGCTTGCGCAGGTCCAGGGCGCCGCTCTCCAGCGCCTGTGCCAGCTGCAGGATGTTCGATCGCGACTGCGCGTCGGGGCGGGACGATCCCGGCTCGAACCGGAAAGACAGCGACAACCGCGCCATCGGGCGCAGCGTCTCGATCATCTGTTGCAGCGCGTCCAGACCGACCTCGGTTCCACCGGTGGCGATGGCGTTGGCCAGCCGGTCGCCTTGCAGGCCGATGCGGATCACCTCGGGCGACTGGTCGACAAACCCGGCCCGCCGGATCACCTCCTGCGCAGCTGCGCTTTGGGTGAAGGCGAGAAACTGCCGTGCCATTTTGGGCAGGCGGCGTTGCGGCAGATACAGGAACATGGGCGCGGTCAGCGGGTAATCCTCGGTCTTTACCGATTGGCGCGTCGCCATGATGGCATGGCCGCACCCCCCCGCCAGCGGCAGCGCGCGCGCCGCGCCGGTTTCGGCCAGGCTGGCGATGCCTATGGCAAACGGATCATCCGCCACCGCGCGCACCAGATCGCTGTTGCGGGGATGCCGTTCAACCGCCGCGGACAGTGGTGCGTCTACCGGTTTCATCAGCAAGTCCTCCACCGCCTGCGCCAGCCCAGAACCGGCCACGGTCAGATTCAACCCAATCGGCGCGTCCGGGCCGCCCAGGTCGGTCCAGTTGGTGATCTCGCCTGCAAAAACCCGCGCCAGATCGGCGGCCGATATTTGCTGCACCGGGTTATCCGCCGCGACCACCGGTACCATGGCGTCCAGCGCCAGCACCCGGGACCTGCGCGGGCGGGTCAGATCGCCTAGCCCGGCCTCCTGGGCCATGTCTTGTTCCGAGGGCCGAATCTCACGCTGGGCCAGTACAATATCCGCTGCGTTTTCAGCCAGATCGCTGAAACCCTGACCGGTATCGGTAGCCCGCAGGATCAGGCGGGCCAATGGCGCCTGCCGGTCCGGATGGTGCAACGCATAGGCGGTCTCATCCTCGGATTGCGTCACCGTCAGGCCTTCCTGATCGGCAAACCCTTGTATCAGCGCGGGCAACAGCGTCTCGGCCATAACCGACGCACCGGAAAGGCGAATCTCGGCCACGAAATCAGTCAGGCTGGGGCAGGCAGGCCCGTCGCAGGTCACGCCCGAGCCGTCCACGGTCAGCTCTCCGAACTGGGTATCGACGCGGTAGAACTCGCCGTCATAGCCCAGCAATGTGCCCACCACTTCGACCTTGCCATCATGTGAGGTCAGGATGATGTCCTGTGCCTTTGCGCCCGTCACAGAGGATAAGGCGCAAAGCACGGCCATTGCCGCGCGAAGAAATGTCATGAGGAAGTGTCGACCTGACTGCTGTTTATTTTGCAGCGATTGTCAGGTCTGGGAACAGATTATTCAACACCAGAAAATCACCGGTTGCATCGCAGCCGGGCATATCGAGTGTCAAATCGCGTGACCGCAGGCGCTGATCCGCGCGCCATTCCAGCGATTGTACATGCAAATCAGCACCGCAATTCGCCTCTGTCACCTCGGCCTCGACCGATAATTCGATCGATCCGGCCTGAGATACGGCATCAGAGGGGAAGGAATAGACCTCGATATTGCGCGCCTGCGCTGAATCGCCCTGACCCAGATGCACGACAGAACCGGCACCGTTGGCTTCGGGGCCGGACCAGACATGACCTTCTTCACCATAGCTGGCACCAAATTCCAGCGCGTGCAGTTGCAGGTCTGTCCGACCCTGCCACTGCAGGGCGATGCGGTTGAATTTTTTGATCTCAGGCACATGGGTTGTGGCCACGGTGCCTTTCTGCTCGGGCAGGGAAATCAGGAAAATGGCGTATTCCGCCAGCGCCGGAATGGTCAGGTCCAGCCGGCCAAGCCGGTCGGTGCGGGTCGAAAACACCAGTCCGCTGTGATGGATTTCGATCGGTTGATCCATATGGCAGGGTGCTTTGACCTGCAGTCTGGCATTGGCGCCGGGCACCGCCATCGCCCGTGCGCTCAGGTCACAATTCGAGGGGAAACCAGGTTGCGCGCGAAGGGTCCGAGGGGGTTCGGGTGACACGTCACCACGTGCCGAGGTCGGGGAAGATGAGGTCAGCACGATTGCTTCCAGTCCGGACAGACCTGCCGCCTGCGCCGAGACCGAAGCCACCCGTTCCGTGCCCGGTTCGGGCGCGGTCGGCTGAGCTGATCCGCTCTGCATCAGGTATCCGATGGCCAGGGCGCAGGCAACGGTTCCGCCCGTGGTCACGTAATTCTTTATTACAAACAAAACACCCTCCCCAGTTGAAGGAGCGAGTCGCAATCTGGTCCTCAAACACGGCCAATATGTGGCCGCGAGGCGGACTCATTGTGTCGGAATGTGGCTGACGTTAGGTCAGCCTGCCATGACAATGCTTGAATTTCTTACCCGATCCACAGGGGCACGCGTCATTGCGCGACGGATTACCCCAGGTTGACGGGTCATCCTCGACGAATCCGGGGCGGCTGTCGCCCGAGGCTTTGGCCTCGGCCACCGCTTCGGCCTGACCTGCCGCCTGATCCACCGCTTGCTGCGCCTGTGCCTGCTGCGCCTGCATCTGCGCCAGCATTTCGCGCTGCTCTTCCTCGGTCAATGGGCGAACGCGCGACAATTGCTGTGTCACCGTCTCGCGCAGGCTGTCGAGCATGCTTTCGAACAGCTGGAAGCTTTCGTTCTTGTATTCGTTCAGCGGATCGCGCTGGGCGTAGCCCCGGAAACCCACGACCGAACGCAGATGCTCGAGCGTCAGCAGATGCTCGCGCCATTTGCCGTCAATGGTCTGCAGAAGAACCTGCTTTTCGATGTTGCGCATGTTTTCCGGGCCAAAGGCCGCAGCCTTCTGCGCCATCATCTCATCTGCGGCCTTGATCAGACGCTCGCGCACCTGCTCGTCGTCCACGCCTTCCTCGGCGGCCCAGTCCTGAACCGGGGCGTCGATGGTCAGCTTGTCCTTGATCGCCTCATGCAGGCCATCGGTATCCCACTGATCGGCATAGGATTTCGGCGGCATATATTCGTCGATCAGATCGTCGATCACCTGTTCGCGCATGTCCGAGACGATCTCGGACAAGTCGTTCGAGGACATGATCTCACGCCGTTGGCTAAAGACAACCTTACGCTGGTCATTCATCACATCGTCGAATTTCAGAACGTTCTTGCGCATGTCGAAGTTGCGGCCTTCGACCTTGGACTGCGCCCGTTCCAGCGATTTGTTCACCCAGGGGTGGATGATGGCCTCACCCTCTTTCATGCCCAGCGTGGTCAGCACCTTGTCCAGCCGTTCCGAGCCGAAAATGCGCATCAGGTCGTCTTCGAGACTCAGGTAGAACACGGTGCGGCCCGGATCACCCTGACGGCCCGAACGGCCGCGCAGCTGGTTGTCGATGCGGCGGCTTTCATGGCGTTCCGAGGCCATCACATAAAGACCACCCGCAGCCAGAACCTTTTCCTTTTCCTCGGCGTGGTTTGCCTCTTCGGCGGCGCGCAATTGGGCCGGGTCCGCCTCGGGGTTTTCCGCCAGCGCTTTCAGCACCTTCATCTCGACATTGCCGCCCAGCTGAATATCGGTGCCGCGTCCGGCCATGTTGGTGGCGATGGTCACCGCGCCCAGACGCCCCGCATCGGCCACGATCTGCGCCTCCTGCTCGTGCTGGCGGGCGTTCAGAACGTTGTGCGCGATGCCTTCCTTCTGCAGCAGCTGGCTCAGCAGTTCGGATTTCTCGATCGAGGTGGTGCCCAGCAGGACCGGCTGGCCCTTTTTCTGCGCTTCCTTGGTCTCGCTGATCATCGCGCCGTATTTTTCACCAGCGGTGCGATAGACCTGATCGTCTTCGTCAAGGCGGGCAATCGGCTTGTTGGTCGGAACCTCGACCACGCCAAGGCCATAGATTTCGGCAAATTCCTCGGCCTCGGTCAGGGCGGTGCCGGTCATGCCGCTCAGCTTGTCATACAGACGGAAGTAGTTCTGGAAAGTCACGCTGGCCAGCGTCACGTTCTCGGGCAGAATCTGTACACCTTCCTTGGCCTCGATGGCCTGATGCAGACCTTCCGACAGGCGGCGGCCCGGCATCATGCGGCCGGTGAATTCGTCGATCAGCACCACGTTGCCGTCACGCACGATGTAATCCTTGTCGCGCTGGAACAGCTTATGCGCACGCAGGCCCTGATTGACGTGGTGCACCACAGTCGTGCTTTCGGGATCGTACAGGGAATGCCCCTCAGGGATCAGCCCGGCTGCGATCAGCTGCGCCTCCAGAAACTCGTTGCCCTCATCGGTGAAGGTCACATTGCGCGACTTTTCATCCAGCGTGAAATGATCATCGCTCAGCGACGGGATCAGGCCGTCGATGGCGGTATACAGATCCGACCGGTCCTGCGACGGCCCCGAGATGATCAGCGGCGTCCGCGCCTCGTCGATCAGGATCGAGTCTACCTCGTCCACAATCGCGAAATTGTGGTGTTTCTGATAGACCGTCTCAAGATCGGCCTTCATGTTGTCGCGCAGATAGTCGAAGCCAAGCTCGTTATTGGTGGCATAGGTGATGTCGCAGGAATAAGCGGCCATCTTCTCGGCGTCGGGCTGGCCCGACCAGATCACGCCGGTGGTCATGCCTACGGCTCCGAACACCTTGCCCATCCATTCCGAGTCGCGCTTGGCCAGGTATTCGTTCACCGTGACCACATGCACGCCTTTGCCGGTCAGCGCGTTCAGATAGGCCGGGAAGGTGGCGACCAGCGTCTTGCCCTCACCCGTCTTCATTTCCGAGATATTGCCCTGATGCAGGAACGCGCCGCCCATCAACTGCACGTCAAAGGCACGCAGGCCCAGCGCCCGTTTCGCGCCCTCGCGCACGTTGGCAAAGGCCTCGGGCAGCAGATCATCCAGCTTTTCCCCGTCCAGCGCCCGTTTGCGCAGCTCGGCGGTCTTTTCGATCAGGCCCTCGTCGGTCAGTTTCTCGAACTCGGGCTCCAGCGCGTTGATCTTGTCGATCAGGGGGCGGGTCGCCTTGATCTTGCGGTCGTTCGGTGTTCCGAACACCTTTTTGGCGAGCGTTCCGAGTCCCAGCATGTTCACTCCAGCGGATCTGTTCTTGTCTTGGTTGCGACAGGCTTGCCCACCTTGCGCGCAACCCATAGATACGGGGGGTGAAAGGCGGCCCTGTCCAAGGCTTCAAAGCGATGTAAGCGGCAGGTTCTGAAGTGTCAACGCTGCGCCCTGTCGCGGCAAAGAAATAGGATGATTCCATGCCCAAAGGCCTCACTTTTCTGCCATCGCTGGCGCTTGCTGCCGTGATGGCGCTGCCGCTGGCCGCTCAGGACGCACCGGATGCGTCGACCGTTGTCGCGCGCGTGAATGGCGACGAGATCACATTGGGTCACGTCATCGCCACCGCCTCGGCCCTGCCGGCGCAGTACCAGCAACTGGAAGATGACGTTCTTTACGATTTCATCCTTGAACAGCTGATCCAGCAGCACCTGCTGAGCCTTGAACAGGACGAGTTGAACACCCTGAACGCGCTGCGGCTGGAAAACGAAACCCGATCCCTGCGCGCGGTCCAAACCGTCGAAGCGCTCACGGCCGCCAGTGTCACCGACGAGGCCATTCAGGCCGCCTATGACGCGCAATTCGCCAATTTCGAAGGCGAAGATGAATTCGAAGCCAGCCACATCCTTGTCGAGACCGAGGAAGAGGCCAACGCCATCAAGGCGCAACTGGATGACGGCGCCGATTTCGCGGAACTGGCGAAAGAGAAATCCACCGGCCCCTCGGGTCCCAATGGCGGCGCGCTGGGTTGGTTCGGCAAGGGCCAGATGGTGCCGGAATTCGAAAACGCCGTTATAGCGCTGGAAAAAGGTCAGGTTTCAGACCCGGTTCAGACGCAATTCGGCTGGCACGTGGTCGCGCTGAACGACAAACGTAAATCGCAGGCGCCCGAACTGGCCACTGTGCAGGGTGAACTGGCCCAGACCATCCGGCAGGACGCCATTCAGGCCAGGATCGACGAGCTGACTCAGGCCGCGCAGATCGAACGCCCCGCGCTGGAAGGTGCAGGCCCCGAGATCATGCGCCAGATCGAACTGTTGCAGGAGTAAGTTTCCGTGGCGACGATTACCAAGGTCTCTCCGCTGGCCCCGGCGGGCTTTCCCGATCTGCCCGCCATCGACGGCGTGCGTTTTGCCACGGTCGAGGCAGGCGTGCGCTATCAGGGCCGTACCGATGTGATGCTGGCGGTGCTTGATCCGGGCACTTCGGTGGCCGGGGTCTTCACCCGCTCGGCCACCCGCTCGGCCCCTGTTCTGGATTGTCAGGACAAGATCGGCGGGTCCAGTGACGGGCCTGCGGCGATCCTTGTGAACTCGGGCAATGCCAATGCCTTTACCGGCCATTACGGCCAGACCTCGGTGGCCGAGGTGACGCAAGCCGTCGCCAAAGCCACCGGCGTAGCGGTCGAACGGGTGTTTACCTCGTCGACCGGCGTCATCGGCGAACCACTGCCGCATGACCGCATCGTCGCACAGCTTGAGACGCTGAAAACGGGCCTCAGCCGTCACGCTATCGAGGACGCGGCGCGGGCGATCATGACCACCGATACCTTCCCGAAGGGGGCTTCCGCTCAGGTCGAGATTGACGGCAAAACAGTCTCTATTGCGGGGATTGCGAAGGGGTCCGGCATGATCGCGCCCGATATGGCGACGATGCTGGTCTATATCTTCACCGATGCGCAGGTGGATCAATCCGCGCTGCAGGCGATGCTGGGCGCGCAGACCGACCGCACCTTCAACTGCATCACCGTGGACAGTGATACCTCGACCTCGGACAGCCTGCTTCTGTGTGCTACCAGTGCGTCGGGTGTCGATGCCACTGGCAACGCCGCTTTTGCCGAAGCTCTGGAAAGCGTCATGCTGGACCTCGCGCAGCAGGTGGTGCGCGACGGCGAAGGGGCCACGAAGTTCGTAGAAATTCGTGTGACCGGCGCCGCCACGGACGCCGACGCAAAGACCCACGGGTTGGCCATCGCCAATTCCCCACTGATCAAGACCGCCATTGCGGGTGAGGATCCGAACTGGGGCCGCGTGGTCATGGCCATCGGCAAATCCGGGGCCGCCGCCGACCGTGATCTGCTGAGCATCTCCTTCGGAGACATTCTCGTCGCTGAAAAAGGCTGGGTCAGCCCCGACTACCGCGAGGAAGACGCTGCCGCCTACATGAAAGGTCAGGATCTGGTGATCGCCGTCGATCTGGGATTGGGCGAGGGCGCATCCACCGTCTGGACCTGCGATCTGACCCACGGCTATATCGAGATCAACGCGGATTACCGCTCGTGAAAACAGTTTTGGTATCTGCCGTCGCCCTGATCGACATCGAGGGCCGCGTCCTGCTGGCCCAACGCCCCGAGGGTAAATCCATGGCCGGTCTCTGGGAATTCCCCGGCGGCAAGATCGAACCCGGCGAAACCCCCGAAGCCGCGCTGATCCGCGAGTTGCACGAGGAACTGGGCATCGATACCTGGGCCTCCTGCCTCGCGCCGCTGACCTTTGCCAGCCACAGCTATGACGATTTCCACTTGCTTATGCCGCTGTTTGCCTGTCGCAAGTGGGAGGGGATACCGCAGTCGAAGGAAGGTCAGGCGCTGAAATGGGTGCGCGCGAATGATCTGCGCAATTACCCGATGCCTGCGGCGGATGTGCCGTTGATTCCGATTCTGAGGGATTGGCTATAGGATGAATCCCCGATTTTCATTGATGTTTGCTTGCCTGTTTGCGTTCTTAGCTTTTGTGTCCGTTACCTCTGCTTCGGCCGAACAAATCGAACTTGATTGGAACTCGGTGGAATTGGGGTTCTTCGAGAAACTTGATGATGCCGGCGAGGTAAAAAATGGTCTAGCTGTTTATGTCCCGGGCAGTCGAGTCGCTACCGCTGATGACTTTCAGGTCGTCATCCCTGAATTTTGTAATTCACGACTTGAAGGAATCCTGAGCTTTGCAAAACAACTCGAAGACTCGTCTGAAGTGTCTTTGTTAAAGCTACAGATCGATTTCTACGGCCCAAAGTTTGGCGAGGATCAAACTTATATTGGTAGTGCGATGACCATAGATTTATCAAATGAGAAGTGCTCGCTAAAATGAAGTTCAGCGGCTGTCATTTAATCTCCTAAGAACTGCAGATTGTTAACAACGTACATCTTGTACAAAACGAAACATCCCCCCTCCACCCCTGTTACAATTCGTAAGAATTGAGAAAACATCAGGCAAAACTTGACGCTGATCCTTCTCGCGTCCCTTATCGGGGCATTGGCGTCCGGGGCCTGACCCGGACCCGCCATTTCCGGCCCGGGGAGGGGCCGGATGGGGAGGAGAAAGAGATTGGCTCAGACGCAGTCGGGCGCTGAAGGGGTGCACTCCCTTCCGGCGCTGTTACACCGCAATGTCATGCAGTTCGGGGATGCCCCGGCTTATCGTGAAAAGGAATTCGGCATCTGGCAATGCTGGAGCTGGGCCGAGGCCGCCAAGGAAATCCGCGCCATCGCGCTGGGGTTTCTGGAAATCGGTGTTGAACCGGGCGACCATATCGCCGTCATAGGCCGCAACCGTCCGGCGCATTACTGGTCGATGGTTGCCGCGCAGATGGTGGGTGCGGTTCCGGTGCCTCTGTATCAGGACTCGGTCGCCGAAGAGATGGCCTATGTGCTGGAACATTGCGGTGCGAAATACGTCGTCTGCGGTGATCAGGAGCAGGTCGACAAGGTCATCGAGATTCAGGAAAACCTGCATCAGGTCAAACACATACTCTATACCGACAAGCGCGGGATGCGGAAATACGACCACTCGCAAATGAACGCGCTTGAGGACATCATGGCCGAAGGCAATGCCGGTCACGCGCGGTTCGATGCGGAGCTGGACAAACGTATCGCTGCGATCACTTATGACGACACCTGCGTGATGCTGTACACCTCGGGCACGACCGGCAAGCCCAAGGGCGTGGTGCTGTCGAACCGCAATGTCATCGAGAGCGCTAAGAATTCCGCTGAGTTCGATCACTTGACCCGGAGTGAAGATATTCTGTCCTACCTGCCGATGGCGTGGGTGGGGGATTTTATCTTCTCCATCGGTCAGGCGTACTGGTGCGGGTTCTGCGTGAACTGCCCCGAAAGCGCCGACACGATGATGACCGACCTGCGCGAGATCGGACCGACCTATTTCTTCGCCCCGCCGCGCGTGTTCGAGACGCAGCTGACCAATGTGATGATCCGGATGGAGGACGCGGGTAAGCTGAAGCAGCGTATGTTCCACCACTTCATGGCGCACGCCAAGAAGGTCGGAGGGCTGCTACTGGACGGCAAGCCGGTGGGTTTCGGCGACCGGTTAAAATACGCGCTGGGCAATCTGCTGGTCTACGGCCCGCTCAAGGATACGCTGGGCTATGGCCGCTTCCGCGTGGGCTATACGGCGGGCGAGGCGATCGGGCCGGAGATCTTTGATTTCTATCGCTCTTTAGGCATCAACCTGAAACAGCTGTATGGCCAGACCGAGGCGACCGTATTCATCACCGTGCAGCCCGACGGCGAGGTGCGCGCCGATACCGTTGGCGTACCCGCACCGGATGTCGAGCTGAAGATCGATGACAAAGGCGAGATTCACTATCGCTCGCCCGGGGTGTTTGTGGAGTATTACAACAACCCCGACTCCACCGCGTCGACCAAGGATGCCGAGGGCTGGGTGGCCACCGGAGATGCCGGGTTCATCGAGGAAAGCAGTGGCCATCTGCGCATCATCGACCGGGCCAAGGATGTGGGCAAGATGGCTGACGGCTCGATGTTTGCGCCGAAATATGTTGAGAACAAGCTGAAGTTCTACCCGGATATCCTTGAGGTTGTGCTGTTCGGCAACGGCAAGGATCGCTGCGTTGCTTTCATCAATATCGACCTGACGGCGGTGGGGAACTGGGCGGAACGCAACAACGTGGCCTATGCCTCATATCAGGAGCTGGCGGGCCATCCGCGTGTGTTAGAGACGATTAAGGCCCATGTGGAAGAGGTCAACAAGTCGGTTGCCGCCGATGAAATGCTGTCGGGCTGTCAGGTGCATCGCTTTGTGGTGCTGCACAAGGAACTGGATGCTGATGACGGCGAAATGACCCGGACCCGCAAGGTGCGGCGCGGCTTTGTCGAGGACAAGTTCAGCGACATCATCGCGGCGCTCTACGACGGGTCGTCGAGTGTTTCGACCACAACCGAGGTTACTTACGAGGATGGTCGCAAGGGCTCTATTTCTGCGACGCTGGAGATCGTCGACGCACCGGTTGTGCCGGTCGCTCAGCACAAGGTGGCGGCGGAATGACGCGCGCCGCTCGACCTGTGGTCATCGCCCCGCCCGCCATCCCGTTTTTCGTGTCAGGGAGGTTCTGATGCTGGATAATTCCGAAGGTTATGTCACCGAGGACGGTCGCAAGATCGGCGGCGTGGTGATGGAGATGAAGAACATCACCCTGCGCTTTGGCGGTGTGGTGGCGATCAAGGATATCTCGTTCGATATCCGCGAGGGTGAGATCCGGGCCATTATCGGGCCGAACGGGGCGGGCAAGTCCTCGATGCTGAACGTGATCTCGGGGTTCTATGTCCCGCAAGAGGGTGAGGTCTGGTTTCACGGCGCCAAACGCCCGCCGATGCGGCCCTTTGAGGTGGCGCAGCAGGGCATTGCGCGGACGTTCCAGAACATCGCTCTGTTCGAGGGGATGAGCGTTCTGGACAACGTGATGACCGGGCGCCTGAGTTTCATGAAAACCAACATTCTGCAGCAGGCGCTGTGGAAGGGAAAAGCCGAGGCGGAAGAGACGGAAAACCGAGAGGCGGTCGAGAAGATCATCGATTTCCTTGAGATTCAGCACATCCGCAAGACGCCTGTTTCCCGCCTGCCCTACGGCTTGAAGAAACGCGTTGAACTGGCCCGCGCGCTGGCGGCGGAACCGAAACTGCTGCTGCTGGATGAGCCGATGGCCGGGATGAATGTCGAGGAGAAAGAGGACATGAGCCGCTTTATCCTCGACGTGAATGACGAGTTTGGCACCACCATCGCGCTGATCGAACATGACATGGGCGTGGTGATGGATCTGAGCGACCGCGTGGTGGTGATGGATTACGGCAAGAAGATCGGTGACGGTACACCGGACGAGGTGCGCAGCAATCAGGAAGTCATCGACGCCTATCTGGGGGTCAGCCATGACTAAGGCCTTGGCAGAATTGGGGAGGGGCTGACATGCCTGAACAACTCGTATTTGCGATGGAGGTTATCCTCAACGGTCTGATGGCCGGGGTGCTCTATGCGCTGGTCGCGCTGGGCTTTGTGCTGATCTACAAGGCGTCGGGGATTTTCAATTACGCGCAAGGGGTTATGGCCCTGTTCGCGGCGATGACGCTGGTCGGGATCATGAACGGTCAGGTGCCGTTTGCGCATCTGATCAATGCCACTTTCGGCACCCATGTCTATAATTTCGGATGGAACGTGCCGGCGCTGCTGGCAATTCTGCTGACTATGGCGGTGATGGTGCTGCTGGCCTGGGCGGTGCAGCGGTTCGTCATGCGCCATCTGGTAGGGCAGGAGCCGATCATCCTGTTCATGGCCACCATTGGTCTGGCCTATTTCCTTGAAGGTGTGGCCGACCTGATGTGGGGGTCGGAAATCAAGACACTGGATGTGGGTCTGCCGCAGGGCATCAACCTTTGGATTGACGAGACCACCTTCAACATCTTCGATTACGGCTTCTTCATCGACAATCTGGATATCGTGGCGACGATCATCGCGGCGCTGCTGGTGGCGGCTCTGGTCGCGTTCAGCCATTATACCAAGCAGGGCCGGGCGATGCGTGCGGTGGCGGATGACCATCAGGCCGCACTGTCGGTCGGGATTTCGCTGAACTTCATCTGGATCATGGTCTGGTCGGTGGCCGGGTTTGTGGCTCTGGTCGCGGGCATCATGTGGGGCACCAAGTCGGGCGTGCAGTTCTCGCTGAGCCTGATCGCGCTCAAGGCGCTGCCGGTGCTGATGCTGGGCGGGTTTACATCGATCCCCGGTGCCATCGTCGGGGGTCTGATCATCGGTGTGGGCGAGAAGCTGTTCGAGTTCGCCATCGGACCGATGGTCGGCGGCGCGACCGAGAACTGGTTTGCCTATGTTCTGGCGTTGATCTTCCTCGTGTTCCGGCCACAGGGCCTGTTCGGTGAGAAGATCATCGAGAGGGTGTAGTGCATGACCAAGCTGATTGCCATCATCAACGTGATCGCATGGGCGGGGTTCTGGGCTTTCGGCTACATCGCCCTGACGTCCAGCGATCTGAGCGAAGGCCAGCTTGTGATTGCGGTGCTTCTGGCCTTTGCCGGATTGGTCATGGGCGTTCTGGCCTACATGAAACTGGTGCGCGCCTCCGAGGCGACCGGATATGCCAAAGGGTCCAATCAACTGGATGCCGCTGCCCGCAACCGGGCGCAGGAAGAATGGGGAAAGTAAGATATGTTCTATCGTGAGGCCGGGGATTTCAAAACCTCATACACCGCCGACAGCCAGACTTTCCCGATCAAGTTCGACAGGTATCGGTATTACGTCGTACTGGCGGTGGCGTTCGGGATCATTCCGTTCATCATCAACGACTATTGGGCCAACGCGCTGCTGCTGCCGTTCCTGATCTATGCCATCGCTGCGATCGGGCTGAACATTCTGGTGGGCTATTGCGGGCAGGTCAGCCTGGGCACCGGCGGGTTCATGGCTGTGGGGGCTTATGCCTGCTACAAGCTGATGACGGCCTTTCCCGATGTCAGCATGTTCATCCATGTGATCCTTGCAGGCGGCATCACCGCCATCGTGGGGGTGCTGTTCGGCCTGCCATCGCTGCGGATCAAGGGCTTCTATCTGGCGGTGGCGACGCTGGCGGCGCAGTTCTTTCTGGTGTGGCTGTTCAACCGGGTGCCGTGGTTCTACAACTACTCGGCTTCGGGCCAGATCAACGCGCCGGAACGCGACGTGTTCGGGATCATCATCACCGGTCCGAATGCTCCGGCCTGGGCCACCTATCTGTTCTGTCTGATCTTCCTGACAGTGTGCGCCATCATCGCGCGCAATCTGACGCGCGGCACGACGGGGCGCACATGGATGGCAATCCGTGACATGGATATCGCGGCCGAGATCATCGGGGTGAACCCGCTCAAGGCCAAGCTGACCGCCTTTGCCGTCAGTTCCTTTTTCGTGGGCGTCGCGGGCGCGCTGTTCTTTGCGGTGTATCTGGGCGCGGTCGAGGTGGGCGAAGTGTTTGGCATCCAGAAATCGTTCCTGGTGCTGTTCATGGTGATTATCGGTGGATTAGGGTCTATTTTCGGTTCCTTTGCGGGCGCGGCCTTTCTGGTGCTGCTGCCGGTGGTTCTGAAGGTGGTCGGCGTCGATGTGCTGGGCTGGCCCACCGATATCGTGGCGCATCTGCAATTGGTGATCGTCGGTGCGCTGATCATCATGTTCCTGATCCTAGAACCACACGGGCTGGCGCAGCTGTGGCGCGTGGCGAAAGAGAAACTCAGACTCTGGCCGTTCCCGCACTAGGGACCGGCCCAACCAGAAGACGGGTGCAAAACCCGAACTCAACATCGGATCAATTAAGGGAGGAGACACCCGATGAACAAGAAACTGGCAACCCTGGCGCTGGGTGCGCTGATGGCCTCGGGCCCCGCACTGGCGGATCTGGTGATCCCGGATCTCAGCTATCGCACGGGGCCCTATGCGGCGGGCGGCATTCCGTTCTCGGACGGGTATAACGACTATTTCACCCTGCTGAACGAGCGTGACGGCGGTATCGGCGGTGTTCCGGTGCGCGTGGTCGAATGCGAGACCGGGTATAACACCGAAAAAGGTGTGGAATGCTATGAATCCACCAAGGGCGAAGGCGCGCTGGTGTATCAGCCGCTGTCGACCGGGATCACCTATCAGTTGATTCCCAAAGTGACCGCCGATGGCATCCCGCTTCATACCATGGGCTATGGCCGGACATCGGCTGCAAACGGCAAGGTGTTCAGCAATGTGTTCAACTATCCGGCCAACTACTGGAACGGTGCGTCGGGCGCGATCAACTACCTGCTGGATGAAAACGGCGGCGATCTGAGCGGCAAGAAAATCGCGCTGGTCTATCACAACTCGGCCTACGGCAAAGAGCCGATCCGCACGCTGGAGATGCTGGCCGAGAAACACGGCTATGATCTGACGCTGCTGCCGGTCGACCATCCCGGTCAGGAACAGAAGTCGCAATGGCTGCAAATCCGCCGTGAAAAGCCCGACTATGTGGTCATGTGGGGCTGGGGCGTGATGAATCAGGTCGCGGTTCAGGAAGCCGCCAACATCCGTTTCCCGATGGAAAACTTCATCGGTGTCTGGTGGTCGGGTGCCGAATTCGACGTGGAACCGGCAGGTGACAAAGCCACGGGCTATAAGGCGCTGACCTTCACCGGTCTGGGCGACGACTACCCCGTCTATGACGATCTGCGGAAATACGTTGTCGATGGCGGCAAGGCTGCCGGTGCTGGCGACCAATTGGGCGCCGTTCAGTATAACCGCGGCCTCTATGCGGCGATGCTGGCCTCAGAGGCCATCAAGACCGCGCAAGAGATGCACGGTGTCGCCGACATCACCCCTGCGATGATGCGGGACGGTATGGAAGCGCTGGAAATGACCAACGCCAAGATGGAAGGGCTCGGCATGGCCGGGTTCGGACCTGAATTCTCGGTCAGCTGTGACAACCACGGCGGTCCGGGTCTGGTGGGTGTCGTGCAGTGGGATGCGTCGACCGGAAGCTGGAACCAGATTCAGGAGTTCAAGCCGACCGACGCAGAGGTGATTGGCCAGTTGATTGCAGAAGATTCTGCAGCTTACGCGGCCGAAAACAACATCTCGCCGCGTTGCGAATAAGCCTAACGCGTCCCGGAGCGATCCGGGACGCCCAGACAACCGGAGCGGCGGGCTGCCTGCCGCTTCTTACGAACCGCCCCTTCCGGGGCAGGCATGAGGACACGCGCTGATGCTGGATGCGGCACAAACCACTGACGTGCAGGCGGAAACCCTGCTTGAGGTCAACAATATCGAGGTGATCTACAACCATGTGATCCTCGTGCTGAAAGGCGTCAGCCTGACGGTGCCCAAGGGCGGTATCACGGCCTTGCTGGGTGGCAACGGTGCGGGCAAGACAACCACGTTGAAGGCCGTGTCGAACCTGTTGCATTCGGAACGGGGCGAGGTCACCAAAGGCTCGATCAAATATCGCGGCGAGAGTGTGCACGAAAGCGACCCGGCTGCGCTGGTCGAAAAGGGCGTCATTCAGGTGATGGAAGGCCGCCACTGTTTCGAACACCTCACGGTCGAAGAAAACCTTCTGACCGGTGCTTATACCCGCAAGGACGGAAGCGCTGCGGTCCAGCAGGATCTGGAGCTTGTTTACAATTACTTCCCGCGCCTCAAGGAACGCCGCCGGTCACAGGCCGGGTATACCTCGGGCGGGGAACAGCAGATGGTTGCGATGGGACGGGCGCTGATGTCACGGCCCGAGACCATCCTTCTTGATGAACCCTCGATGGGTCTGGCCCCGCAGCTGGTCGAAGAGATTTTCGGCATCGTCAAGGACCTGAACGAAAAGGAAGGCGTGTCCTTCCTGCTGGCCGAACAGAATACCAATGTGGCGCTGAGGTTTGCCCATTACGGATACATTCTGGAATCGGGCCGCGTGGTGATGGACGGCCCCGCTGCTGAACTGCGCGAGAACCCGGACGTCAAGGAATTTTACCTCGGCATGTCGGACGAAGGCCGCAAAAGCTTTCGCGACGTGCGCTCATACCGCCGCCGCAAGAGATGGCTGTAAGCGGGTGGAGGATATTTCGATGACCTATTTCGACGAACTTGAAACCCGATCCACCGATGAACGTGCTGCCGATCACGCGCGCGCCTTGCCCGCCCAGATCGCGCGCGCGCAATCGGCCCCGGGCTACGCGGATATCCTGGCTGGGGTCGACGCGACTGCTGTGACCAGCGCCGAAGCACTGGCCAAACTGCCGGTGTTGCGCAAATCCGATCTGACGCAGGCGCAGGGCACGCGCCCGCCCTTTGGCGGCTTTACCGTCAAACCGGCGCGGCATTTCCAGCATGTGTTTCAGTCGCCGGGCCCGATCTATGAACCCGGCAGCACCGATCAGGACTGGTGGCGGATGGGCCGCTTCCTGAACGCCGCCGGGGTTGGTCCGGGCGATATCGTGCAGAACTGTTTCGGCTATCACCTGACCCCCGCCGGGATGATTTTCGAAAGCGGCGCGCAGGCTGTTGGGGCGGTCGTGCTGCCTGCGGGTACGGGCCAGACCGAGCTTCAGGTGACCGCCGCGCGCGACATTGGCTGCACCGCGTATGCGGGTACGCCGGATTATCTGAAGATCATCCTCGACAAAGCCGACGAGATGGGCGTTGCCCTGCAGTTTTCGAAGGCCGTTGTGGGCGGCGGCGCGCTGTTCCCGTCTCTGCGCCAGGAATACGCGGACCGGGGCATTGCCTGCCTGCAATGCTATGCCACTGCCGATCTGGGCAATATCGCCTATGAGTCCTCTGCGATGGAAGGGATGATCATCGACGAGCATGTGATCGTCGAGATCGTCACCCCCGGCACCGGAACGCCTGTCGCGCCCGGTGAGGTGGGTGAGGTCGTGGTCACCACGCTCAACCCCGACTATCCGCTGATCCGCTTTGCCACTGGGGATCTGTCCGCGATCATGCCGGGCGCGTCCCCTTGTGGTCGGACCAATCTGCGCATCAAGGGCTGGATGGGCCGTGCCGATCAGACCACCAAGATCAAGGGTATGTTCGTCCGCCCCGAACAGGTCGCGGCGCTGGTCGACAAGCATGACGAAATCGTCAAGGCGCGGGTCATCGCCGCCCGTCAGGGCGAGATGGATACCATGACCGTCCAGATCGAAAGCCCCTGCGAGAATGACGGCGCCTATGCCAAATCCGTGGTCGAGGTGCTGAAACTGAAGGGCGCGGTCGAGGTCGTGGCACCGGGTTCCTTGCCCAAGGATGGCTTGGTAATCGAGGATCAGCGCGTCTACGAATAGCGGTCTGCGGCGCTGTGTGCCGCAGATTTGTTGGCCTGCCCACTGGTGTTTCTTAGCATTTTGGTCGATTAAAGGCAGACCCTGCGGGATTATCAGTCAGACGCCATGGCCGAAGTCGAATATTCAGAACACGGAACGCACAATCGCGGTGCATTTGGTACGCGCCTTGTCGGCGGCATTGCCTATGTTGTGGCCGCAGCCTGCCTGCTGCCAATGGTGGCGGTTGTTCTGGCTGCCGTAACTGGCGGGACCGACACGATTTCCCATTTGTTAGAGACTGTTTTGCCGGGATATGCACTGACCACAGCCATCCTCGTGGTGCTGGTCGCAGCGGGCACATTCTCGATCGGGGTAGGCGCTGCGTGGCTGGTCACGATGACCCGCTTCCCCGGGGTGCGGTTTCTGGAAATCGCTCTGGTCCTGCCGTTGGCCTTCCCGGCCTATGTGCTGGCCTATGCCTACACGTTCATCCTGGATCACCCCGGAATCGTTCAGGCCACGCTGCGGGATGTGACCGGCTGGGGCCCGCGCGACTATTGGTTCCCCGAGATCCGCTCGACCGAGGGCGCGGCGGTGATGCTGATCCTCGTGCTCTATCCATATGTCTATTTGCTGGCTCGCGCGGCGTTTCTGCAGCAAAGCGCCACAGCGTTTCTGGCTGCCCGCGCGCTGGGCAATGGCCCGTGGCACGCCTTCTGGCGCGTCTCTTTGCCCATGGCCCGCCCGGCGATTGCAGGCGGCGTCTTGCTGGCCGTGATGGAGACCATCGCCGATTTCGGCACTGTCGCCTATTTCGGCGTGCAGACCTTTGCCACTGGCATATACACTAGCTGGTTCTCTATGGCCGACCGCGCTGCGGCGGCGCAACTGGCCTTGTGTCTGCTGGCTTTTGCGCTGGTCATGGCGGTGACCGAACGCACCCAGCGCGGCAAGGCCAAATACTATCAGGCGGGCAAACGCCACGCGGTTCTGCCTGCGGCACAGCTGAAGGGCTGGCAGTCGCTTGCTGCATTTCTGCTCTGTGCCATTCCGGTCCTGTTCGGGTTCCTGCTGCCGGTGGCGATTCTGGTGCAGATGGGGCTTGAATCCGAGCAGAACCTGCTGTCGCGCCGCTATGTCGGGTTTGTTCAGAACTCATTGACGCTGGCAGGCACGGCCGCCGTGATCACGGTCAGCGCAGCGGTCTGTATCGGCTTTTTCCAACGCCTCAGACCCGGGCGCGGGTCGGCCACTGCCGGATATCTGGCGCGTCTTGGCTATGCGGTGCCGGGTGGAGTGATCGCGGTCGGCCTGATCGTGCCCTTCGCAAGCTTCGACAATGCGCTGGACGCGTGGATGCGCCAGACCTTTGACATATCGACCGGGCTGCTGGTCACCGGCTCGATCTGGCTGCTGATTGCGGCCTATATGGTACGGTTTCTGGCTGCCGCGCTCAGCGCTTATGAGGGCGGGCAGAGCACGGTTCACGCCAATATGGATGCTGCTGCACGGTCGCTGGGCCAGACCCCGCTGGGAACGTTGCGCCGGGTGCATCTGCCGATCCTGACGCCGTCGCTGCTGACCGCTTTGCTGATCGTCTTTGTCGACGTGATGAAGGAATTGCCTGCCACCCTGATCATGCGCCCGTTCAATTTCGACACGCTGGCGGTGCAGGCCTATCGGCTGGCTTCGGATGAACGGCTGGAAGGCGCGGCGGTGCCGTCGCTGGTTATTCTGGCCGTAGGGCTGCTGCCGGTGATCCTGATTTGCCGTCAGGTCGGGCGGCGTTAACCCTTCACAGCGCTTCAAAAATACCACACCCGTTTTGCGTCGGGCTTGATTCGAGCGCGATTTCCGGCAAGGCTTGTGACATGAACATGCAGCCTCCCAGCCGGTTCGGGTCCGGCTCTGCCCAGATGCCGGTCGCCTTTGACCGGCGCGAGATGTCTCAAATCCTGTCAGTCTATGGCCGAATGGTCGCCGCCGGCGAATGGCGCGATTACGGGATTTCGAATTTGCGGGACATGGCGGTGTTTTCGATCTTTCGCCGCACGGCGGAACATCCGATCTATCGGGTCGAGAAACACCCCCGCCTGCGGCAGCGGCAGGGTATGTATTCGGTGATCGGCATGGACGGGCGCATCCTGAAACGCGGGCACGACCTGCGCGCCGTCCTGCGCGTGCTCGAGCGCAAGCTGATCCGCTCGGTCGACCTTGATTAGAGTCTAAAACTCAGGGTGTCGGGCATATCCCGTTACCGCTCCGAATTCTCTTTGACCGATACGCGCAATGGCCTCCTTCAGAGGCTCTTTGGCAACAGCCATGTGATATGCGTTCGAATGCAAAAGCGTGTCGTGATTCAGCATCATGCCCACGTGACCTTTCCAAAACACCAGATCGCCACGACGCAGATCAGGTTTTGAGATCGGCCTAAAGAACTCAGATTGCATGTCGGCGTCGCGTGGGCAGGGCAATCCGCAGGACTGAAACGCAACCTGAACCAACCCCGAACAGTCAATCCCAAGCCCTGTGTCACCGCCATAGAGGTAAGGGGTCGCAAGAAACTGTTCTGCGACGCTCACAGGGTCTGACGCCACCCAGTCCAATTCGGCCAGCTGTGTTTCGCGAATATACCGAGGCGTCGGGATATGACCCTCTTCCTTCACGCAAACCCAGCCGGTTGACCTAATGGCGTTTTCGCGGTCCGGGTCACGGCGTGGCCAGTATTCAACGTAAGTCCCAAAAGGCAGAACACGTTCATTCGCGTTTTTGGTCACATCGGGGCGTTGCAGCGACACTGCACGCGGAACGCAAACCCGATGCGTTGGTTGAATCGGACGTCTCTGTATTTCGTTGTGCACCCATCCGACATAGCCATCTTTTTCGCGAAACCCGAACAAGTCGTTCTGCGCCCTGTCCAGGATGATGAACACTTCACCACACACCATTTGGCACTGACGGCTGCCATCGGGTTTATCCAGAACGTCCCGTACAAAGGACTGAATGCGATAGGGTTCACCGTCCGTAAAAACCTCGGCCTCGACCTGACCTTTCAGCAATGAATGCGCGACCCGGCCGTTGAACGGCAGCAACCTGCGATCCGTCATAGTTCTAAAATCTCCGGCAGGGCGGTCAGCAGCGCGCGCGGGCCTTGTCCCAGCCCGCCCTTGCTGCGCCCCGGTTCTTTGCTGCGTTGCCAGGAATAGATGTCGAAATGCATGTATCGGCTGTCACTGGCAAAGCGGCGCAGGAACAGCGCGGCCGTGATCGAGCCCGCAAACCCGCCCGACGGTGCGTTGTCCAGATCGGCGATCCCCGGTTCGATCAGCGCCTCATAGGGATCATGAAACGGCATCCGCCAGACCGGATCAGCGGCAGACCGGCCCGCCCGCGCCAGCGCATCCGCAGCCCCGTCATCATCGGTATAGAACGGCGCCAGATCGGACCCGACAGACACCCGCGCCGCCCCGGTCAGTGTCGCAATCGAGATCACAAGGTCCGGCTTGCCCTCGTCTGCCAGCGCCAGCGCGTCGGCCAGCACCAGACGTCCTTCAGCATCGGTGTTGTTGATCTCGACCGTCATCCCGTTGCGGGCGGTCAGGATATCACCGGGGCGGAAGGCATTGCCCGCCACCGCGTTCTCGACCGCCGGGATCAGCACGCGCAGCTGCAGGTTCAGCCCCAGCTTCATGATCATCTGGGCCAGCCCCAGCACATTGGCCGCGCCGCCCATGTCCTTTTTCATCAGACCCATCGACGCGCCGGGCTTCAGGTTCAGCCCGCCAGTGTCGAAACAGACGCCCTTGCCCACCAGCGTCAGTCTGGGCCCGCTGTCGCCCCAGTTCAGCTCGATCAGACGCGGCGCTTGCGCTGCGGCACGCCCGACCGTGTGGATCATCGGAAATCCCTGTTCCAGCAACGCATCGCCAGTGATGACCGTGCAGCGTGCGCCGCAATCTTTGGCCAAAGTCTCTGCCGCATTCTGCAATTGCTCAGGGCCCATATCCGAGGCGGGCGTGTTCACCAGATCCCGGATCAGCCGCTCGGCATTGGCCAGGGTTTCGATCCGCGCGGCATCAACGCCATCCGGCGCCACCAGCCGGGCCCTGCCCGCCGAGCCGGACGCATAGCGGTCAAAGGCGTAACCGGTCATCAGCCAGCCGAAACACTCGGCCTCCAGCACCTCGGCCGGAACGCCCGAGGCGATGCGATAGGTGCCCTTTGGCAAGATGTCGGCGGCGGCCGCCAGTGGAAACCGCTTGCGCGCACGTTTGCCGGCGTTGCCATATCCTGCCAGCGCAATCTCGGGTACCCCATCGGCACCGGGGATCAGCAAGGCTTGCCCCAAAGCGGCGGTAAAGCCATTTGCTGCGATCCAGCTTTGCACCCGGTCAGGTTGATCCGCCAGCCATCCGTCAAACTCGGACTGGTCCAGAACATGCAGCGGTAGCGCAGGATCAGAGGGTGGGGCGAAGGATAGGGTCATAGGCATCTCGGCTGGTTCATGTCGAGCCCAGACTAGCCGCCTGCGATCCGCCCGCAACCCCCCATTCAGACCGAAAGGTCCTGCTGATCCCAGACCGCCGTCAATGAGCGTTCACCGACCCGGATCAGGCGCCCCAGCGTGGCCCCGGTGGCCACCGCATCACCGGAATCGACGGCCTGAGCGACGTCGCCCGCCACACGGGCCAGCACCGTCATTCCGATCTGATCCGCAATCGCCACCAGAGACCGTGCGCATTTGCGCAATCCAGCCCAGTCCCGCTGCCGCCAGAACCGTTCGCAATTCGACAGTCGCACCGCCAGTTCTTCGACCGTGCGGCACAGCACGTCCATCGCATTCGAGTCGCCCAGCTGGTGATACAGGCTGCTCAGCCGGTCCGGATCCAGACGCACGGATTCTTTCTGTTCAAGCGTGATTATCTTTTCCACCACATTTACCCCAATTCTCATCCCCCCACGGCATGGCGTCACCTTGCCATCACATATCTTTGCAATTCCTTGCGCCGTACCGGGATAATGTCTCGAATTTTGCGCGAATTCAGGTTAGAGAGCGGGTCAGTTAGGACCATGGGAACATCAGAATGAACTTTGCCAAGCCATTGCCAAACTATCTGGTCAAACGATACCACGGCTGGAAAGCGACAACTTACTCGGAAAATCAGGTTTGGTATCGCAGACTTGCGACCGAGGGGCAGCGCCCGCGGGCGATGGTGATTTCCTGCTGTGACAGCCGGGTGCATGTGACCTCGATGTTCGGCGCGGATCAGGGGGATTTCTTCATCCACCGCAATATCGCGAACCTTGTGCCGCCTTATCTGCCCGACGGCGATCACCACGGTACAAGCGCCGCCATCGAATATGCGGTCACCGCGCTGAAGGTGGCGCATCTGATTGTTCTGGGCCACTCTCAATGCGGCGGTGTGCAGGGCTGTATCGATATGTGCAAGGGGCAGGCCCCGCAGCTTGAGGACAAAAGCAGCTTCGTCGGGCGCTGGATGGAAATCCTGAAACCCAAGTTTGAACTGGTCGCCGATATCGAGGACGGCATCGATCAGGCCCGTCAGTTTGAACGTCATGCGGTTGTTGCCTCGCTCGAAAACCTGATGACCTTCCCCTTCGTGTCCTCGGCGGTCGAAGCCGGCGCGCTCAGCCTGCATGGGTTGTGGACCGATATCGGTGAAGGCGGGTTGGAATGCTATGATCCAAACGAGAAGAAATTCGTCACCGTCTGATCAGGCGGATCGCCGACGGCGCAGAACTGTGCTCTGAAAAACTGTCGTTATTTGGTATGATCCGGTTATCCTTTGTCTGATATCGGATCATACTCATGCGATTGATCAAACGAATTTTTGTCTTTCTTCTGGTGATTGTCGTGACTCTGATCGGGGTCTCATACCTGTTGCCCGGCAAGGCCGAAGTGTCGCGCAGTATCACCATAGACGCCGCACCCGCTGCGATCTTTCCCTATGTGAACTCGATGCAGGAGACCGAGAAATGGTCGCCCTGGCTGGCGCGTGATCCTGAGACCAAGCTGAGCTATAGCGGCCCCGACGCAGGCGTCGGCAACACCCTGAACTGGAGCTCGGATCACCCGCAGGTCGGCACCGGTTCGCAGGAAATTGTTGAAAGCGTCGAGAATCAGCAGGTGCGCACTGCGCTGGATTTCGGCCCGATGGGCCGGGCTTCGGCCTCGTTCGTGTTGCAGCCTGACGGGGCGGGCACGCAGGTCATATGGGGTTTTGAGAGCGATCTGGGCCTGAACCCCATGTCCCGCTGGATGGGTCTGATGATGGATAAGTGGGTCGGCGGCGACTATGAGCTGGGGCTGCAGAATTTGAAGGTGCTGGTTGAAGGGTAAGTGTGAAGGCGTGAGTTCGCGCGAAACGCGGTGACTGCTTTGAATCCTCACTCAAACCGACAGCAAAGCGACGACCTGATCCGTTTCGGGCCTTCGTCGTGACGGCTGTGGCATCTCGATCATCAGAGATCGATCCGTCTGGCAAGACTGCGTATGCGCAAGCGTTAACGTTCCCGATGCCAGGGCGTCTTCGATCAGACACAAATGCCCGATCAGGACACCTGCGCCAGCTTTGGCCTCTTCCACGGCAAGGCTGTAGAGCGAGAACTGAGGGCCGCTTTGATCATCGCGAAGATGACAGCCAGTTTCGCGGGACCAGATGGCCCAATCGTCTTTCCAGATCTGATCGTGCAGCAATGGAACGTCTGCAAACCCGTTTGCTTTTTGAATACGATCCAGAAGCGCAGGCGCACAAACCGGCGCTATCGTATCCTGACTGACCTCAATTTGGTTTGGCGAGCGGCCCGGCGGGGCAAAAAAGATCGACAGATCGAACAGTTCACGTGCAAGGCTTGGTGGGGTTTCCATGGCGGTGACGGAAAAACTGACCTCAGGCAGGCGCGCTCTGATCTGACGCAATCGTTTGGGCAACCAGAGCTGGGCGATGCTTGGCAGGGCTGCGATATGAAAGTCTGCCTTTGGCTTCAGGTTGCGCAGCGCGCGGGCCGCGTCGGCCATTTGGTCAAAGGCGGCGGTGAAATCCGCGACTAGAGAATGCCCCTCAGGTGTAAGTTCAACCCCTTGGGCATTGCGACGAAAGAGCGGCGTGCCAGCCCAACCCTCCAGCGCTTTGATGTGCTGAGAGATCGCGCCCGGCGAAACGCTCAACTCGTCGGCGGCCGCAACAAAACTGACGTGGCGCGCAGCTGCCTCGAACGCGCGCATGGCATTCAGGGGTGGTCCCTTTGGGCGTTTGGGGGCAACGCTCATTTCTTTAGCCTTAGTTTTTCTACGCCAAGAAATAGCAATTCTGCTTTGCGATGTCACGCCACAGCGGTCAGACTGAGAAAAACAGGAGATCGTCAAATGACACTTGCACAAAGAGATTGGGTGCCTGCGACAAGCGAAACTTTGGTTCAGGACATCGCGACAAAGACCGCATCGACGCCATCGGGCGATCTGTTGGCCCGAATCGAGGATCTGGCTGAGGAAAACCGACGCATTCACGAAAAAGAGTGCTTTAACCTCAACCCGGCAACAAATGTGATGAACCCCAGGGCCGAGGCACTGTTGTCTTCGGGTATCGGGTCCCGCCCCTCGCTGGGATATCCCGGTGACAAGTACGAGATGGGGCTGGAGGCAATTGAAGCGATCGAAGTCATCGCTGCCGAGCTGTGTGCCGAAGTATTCGATGCCCGATTTGCCGAAGTTCGGGTGCCTTCAGGCGCTATTGCCAACCTCTATGGTTTTATGGCGACGTGCCAAGCGGGCGATACAATAATCGCTCCGCCTGCATCGATTGGCGGGCATGTGACTCACCATTTGGCTGGGTGCGCGGGGCTTTTTGGTCTGCGCACCATCGAAGCCCCCGTAAATGCTGACGGTTACACCGTCGATCTGGATCAATTGCGTAATCTGGCGAAGGCGGAAAAGCCCAAGCTGATCACGATCGGCGGGAGTCTGAATCTGTTCGAACATCCGGTGGCCGAAGTCCGCTCGATCGCGGATGAAGTTGGTGCAAAAGTTATGTTCGACGCTGCCCATCAGTGCGGTATCATTGCCGGGCGTGCGTGGTCTAACCCGTTGAAAGAGGGTGCGCATTTCATGACCATGAGCACCTACAAGAGCCTCGGCGGTCCGGCCGGTGGTCTGATCGTTTCGAATGATGCCGAAATCGCGAAAGCGCTGGACACAATCGCCTTCCCCGGCATGACCGCCAACTTCGACGCCGCCAAGACAGCAGCGCTTGCGGTCACCATGCTGGATTGGAAAGAATTTGGTGCGGCCTACGCGCAAGAGATGATCGCGCTGTCGAAGGCGTTGGCCGAAGCACTGCATGCGCAGGGTGTTCCTGTCTTCGCAGGAAGGGATGGCTTTACCAATTCCCACCAGTTCGCGGTTCTGGCAAAACCGTTTGGCGGTGGTCAAACGGCATCGAAATTGTTGCGCAAAAACGGGTTTCTGTCCTGCGGAATTGGCTTGCCCGTCGATCCTGTCGAGGGTGACATGAACGGCCTTCGGATCGGCACACCCGAATTGGTTCGCTGGGGCATGACCGCTGACGATGCAGCGCGTTTGGCCAGCCTGATCAATCGAGGTCTGAGTGATGAGCCTGTACTGTCGGAAGTGTCTGCCTGGCGTCGCGAGTTTGACAGGCTCTGTTTCGTGAATTGAGTACAGCGTGGCTCAATGCGCATATCTCACGAATGCTTCGCCCATCCATAAATCAGAAAACCCCGCTGGCAGTGCAGCGGGGTTTTGTTAATCGGGAATATGGGAAAGGATCTCAGCCCTTTTTTAGAACCTCACGGCCCAGCAGTTCGGCGATTTGCACTGCGTTCAGAGCCGCGCCCTTGCGCAGGTTGTCCGAGACACACCACAGGTTTAGGCCGTTTTCGATGGTCGAATCCTGACGGATACGGCTGATGAAGGTGGCGAAATCGCCCGCGCATTCGATCGGCGAGACGTAGCCACCGGCCTCGCGCTTGTCGATCACCATGATGCCTGGTGCTTCGCGCAGGATGTCGCGGGCTTCGTCTTCGTCCAGGAATTCCTCGAACTCGATATTCACGGCCTCGGAGTGGCCGACGAAGACCGGAACGCGGACGCAGGTGGCTGTGACCTTGATCGACGGATCGACGATCTTCTTGGTCTCGACAACCATCTTCCACTCTTCCTTGGTCGAGCCGTCTTCCATGAAGACGTCGATCTGCGGAATGACGTTGAAGGCGATTTGCTTCTGGAACTTCTTCGGCTCAACCTCGGTGGTGGGGTTGTAGACGGCCTTGGTCTGATCCCAAAGCTCGTCCATGCCTTCCTTACCGGCGCCCGAGACCGATTGATAGGTCGACACGACAACGCGCTTGATCCTGGCGCGGTCATGCAGCGGTTTCAGCGCGACAACCATCTGCGCGGTCGAGCAGTTGGGGTTGGCGATGATGTTCTTGTTCTTGTAGTCGTGGATCGCTTGCGGGTTACATTCCGGCACGATCAGCGGAATCTCCGGGTCATAGCGATAGAGCGACGAGTTATCGATCACCACGCAGCCCGCCGCCGCCGCCTTGGGGGCGTAGACTTTGGTGGCCTCGGACCCCACGGCAAACAGCGCCATGTCCCAGCCGGTGAAATCGAAAGTGTCCAGATCCTTGGTAGTGAGTGTCTTGTCGCCAAAAGTCACCTCAGTCCCCAGCGAACGACGGCTTGCCAGAGCAGCAAGTTCATCGACGGGGAACTGGCGTTCTGCCAGAATGTTCAGCATTTCGCGGCCCACGTTGCCCGTGGCGCCGACGACTACGACGCGATAGCCCATTTCATGTCTCCAAAGTTAAGGACGCGCGTTCATAGCTGCGTTGCGGCGAAGAAAAAAGGGCCTTTGGGGCATATTCTGCCCGCTCACACCGATTTGTCGCGATTGCCGGGCCTTTAGTTCGTGTCCAGAAGCTGCCGATAGATGTTCACGATCGCCTGCGCCTCGCCTTCGATTCGAAAATTCTGTTCGACATGGGCGCGGGCGGCTATCCCCGCAGCGGCCAGCGCGGCGCGGTCCCACAGCATATCCTGCAGCGCCTCAGTCAGAGCTTGGGCGTTGTCTTTTTCGACTAGCCGTCCGGTCTCACCATCCTTGATCTGCGCACTGAATGCGCCCACCCCGTGGCAGGCAATCGCAGGCACGCCCGAAGACATCGCCTCGAGCGGGGTCAGTCCGAACCCTTCGTGCCGGGCAGGGGCGACAAACAGGTCGAGCGCGCGGTAGGTCTCGACAATTTCGTCCCAGGGGCGTTCGCCCAGAAAGTGAACGCGGTCGTCAAGCCCGGCTTCTTGGAGCTTTTGTTCCTGTTCGGCCTGAAACGCCTCGAATTCTTTGGCGGTGCGCCCGGTGAAGATCACATGGGCATCCGGATGGTCAGGCAGCACCTGAAGGGCAGCATCCACCAGCAGGTCGACCCCTTTCTGGGGGCGGATACGGCCAAAACAGCCGATCAGCACTCCTTTGGGCAGGTCGAGTTTCTGACGCAGGGCCTGCTTGTCCGGCTCCGGATGAAGCAGTTCGGTGTTCACCCCATGCATGATCACCGTCGAGGGGTGCTGAAGAAACGATGCCGCCTGCGGCGTCGTGGCGATCAGCGCGTCCATCTTGTTGATCAGCCATTTGGTGAACCCGGAATGGTCCCGCTGGGCCGCCGAGGTGAACAGCAGTTTGTAATTGCGCCGGAATACCGCGCGCAGGATCAGGCCCATCAGCATCTCGGTATTGCGGCGCGCGTGCCAGACCCGTTTGCGATTGGGCAGGAACAGCAGTTTCCAGAGACTGATATGGGGCAAATCCCCGGGCAGGCCGGGGCCGGTGGCGCGGATACCGATCATGTTCTGCTGGATCGGCAACAGTCGGATCACCGTGGTCGTCACGCCCGACAGGGAATGCTTCAGATTGGGCGCAATCACCTCAATGTCCTGCACGGGGGGCCTCCGGCTGCTTCAGTCCACGCTGTCCCGACTGAATAGATAGATCACGCAGCCAATGGCAAGGGTGACGGCGAAAAAGCCGAAGATCGCGATGTAAGGCGCGGCCGGGCTGATGCCAGCGCTGGCTGCATGGATGCGCCCGGTGGCAAACTGCGCCAGCCCGACACCGCCGATCCCAAAGAGGTTCAGCAGCGTGACCCCCCGCCCGACCAGATGCGAGGGGATAAAGGCCCGCCCATGGGCCATGATGACCGGAAAACTGGCCCCCAGAAAGCCAATGACCGCCAGCAGCAGGACCGAAAGCCAGACGCCGCCTTCGATCTGCAGGCAGAGCAGCGCCAAGGTCGCAGCCCCCAACGCATTGCCGCCAAAGATCACCCATTTGCGGGTCTTCAGGATGCGGTCCAGCGGCCCATAGGCAAAGGTCCCCGCAATCATTGCCGCGCCCATGATCAGCGTTGCCTGACCGATCTGCGTGGTGCTGAGGTCAAAGACATCGCGCAGATACGGCCCAGCCCAAAGCCCGCGCAGGGCCGCAGACGGCGCATAAGCCACCAGCATCAGCGGCAGAATGGCCCACAGCGCCGGTTCTTTCAGCAGGTCCAGCACCGATCCCTTTTGCTCGGTCTCGACCTTTTTGGGGTCATGCACCGTCAGCCAGATCCCCGCGGCCACAACACCCGAGATAACTGCCAGTCCGGCCAGTGTGGCACGCCAGCCCATCAACTCGACCGCCAGCGCCGTGGGGTACGAGGCGACCAGATTGCCGACCGACCCCACGCCCAGCATCACGGCAGCAAGGGTGGCGAATTTGGCAGGGGGGAATTCGCGGGCGAAGATATAGTAGGAGGCCATCAGGACGGGCGAGCAGCCGACGCCAATCAGCGCCATCGCCATCGCCACGTGAAACGGCGTCGTGGCGACAGCGAACAGGCCAGCCCCACCCGCGCCGCCGATCAGCAGCAGCGCGGCGGCGCTGCGCCTTGGGCCGACACGGTCCAGCGCCCAGCCCACCGGGATTTGCATCGCCGCAAAGACCAGAAACCAAAGACCTGATGCAAAGGCGAGGTCTTCGGGGCTGGCCCCGATATCGCGGCTCAGATCGGTGGTCAGCACGGCCAGAAAGGCGCGGAAAAACTGGCTGAGGACATAGGCCAGACACAACACCACCAACCCTGCCTGCATCGCGCGCCCCTTTGTCCGAATGCTTTGCGGTGATGCTTGACACGTCGCGCAGGCCCGCACAAGCGCAAGGGCGTTTCGCAGGGGCAGACATCCGTCACATTTGGGCTATCATCATATCAGATTTGAGATTTTCAGAGAGTGTCATGGCCTCCTCAGACTCTGTATTTTATGATTCAGTTCCCATTTCGGACAGTTTCCTGAGCCTTAGCGACCCGGCCCGGTTCACACCCTTGCCAGAAAGCTGGGTTATGGGCGTTGCCGATATCGTGGACTCGACCGGAGAGATCGCGCGCGGCCGCTACAAGACCGTCAACATGGTTGGGGCTGCCGTGATCTCGGGCATGATCAACGCGATGCAGGGGCGCGTGTTCCCGTATGTCTTCGGCGGTGACGGTGCCGGGTTTGCGGTGCCGGGCGAAGACGTCGATACCGCGCGGGAAACACTGGCAGCGTTGCAAAGCTGGGCCGAGACCGAATTCGCCATCACCCTGCGTGCGGCGCTGGTTCCTGTGGCCGACATCCGCGCTGCGGGGCGGGACCTGCGCGTCGCCCGTTACGCACCGTCCACCGGTGTGGATTATGCGATGTTTTCCGGCGGCGGTCTGGCCTGGGCCGAGGCGCAGATGAAATCGGGGCGGTTTACAATTCAACCCGCAGGCCCCGACGCACAGCCCGACCTGACGGGCCTGTCCTGCCGCTGGTCGAACAGCCCGGCCCGGCATGGTCAGATCGTATCGCTGGTGATCCAGCCTGAAACAGGCTCTAACGAGGCAGATTTTGCCGCTTTGGCGCAATCCGTTCTGTCGGCTGCCGAAGGTTTGGAGCGCGCCGGCCATCCGGTGCCGCCCAAGGGTCCGCCGATGAGCTTTCCGCCGCCCGGTGTCAATATCGATGCCCATGTCTCGCGCGCCGGGCGCAGCCTATTATTGCAGAAGATACGGCTGATGATCGGCAACATGCTGATCGGGTTGTTGTTCAAAACCGGTATACGGCTTGGGCAGTTTGAACCCGACCATTACAAAGAGATGGTCAGCCGAAACGCCGATTTCCGCAAGTTTGATGACGGGCTGAAAATGACGCTGGATTGCGACCCGGCCACGCTGGACCAGATCACCCGGATGCTGGAGGATGCGCAAGTGCGGGGCAAAATCCGTTACGGCCTGCATGTTCAGCAAGAGGCGATGATGACCTGCTTTGTCCCCTCGGCCATGCGTGACGACCATGTGCATTTCGTCGACGGGGCCTCGGGCGGCTATGCTCAGGCGGCGGCCACCATGCGGGTTTAAAGCCCGCGTGCGATCTCGGTGATCACGTCATAGGCCATCATGACATCGCTTTCGGTGGTTTCGAACTGACCGGCCTGAAAGCGGATGGCCAGATAACCATCCACACGCGTCTGGGTCAGGTAAATCCGTCCGTCATCGTTGATTGCGTTCACCAGCCGCAGGTTCAATTCGTCCAGATCGGCGGCGCCGTCCGGTTCATACCGAAAGGTCCACAGCGACCACATCGGAGGTGTCACAATCCGAAAATCCGGCTCAGACCCCAACCGGTCATGCAGCGCCACGGACCAGTTGACGTGATTGCGCAGCCGTGCGCGCAGCCCCTCCAACCCATAGGCGCGGATGACAAACCACAGCTTCAGCGCCCGGAACCGGCGGCCCAGCGGAACGGACCATTCCGAATAATTGATGATCCCGTCCTTGCCATGGGTTTTCAGGAATTCAGGGCTGATCGCCAATGTGCGCACCAGATCATCGGGGTTTTTCAGGAAATGCGCGCAGCAATCGAACTGAACACCCAACCACTTGTGCGGATTGAACACGATACTGTCGGCCTGTTCGACACCCTCCCAGTAGTGCCGGTATTCAGGGCAAATCATCGCCGAGCCTGCCCAGGCTGCATCGACATGGGAATAAAGCCCATGTTTCTGCGCCACCTTCAGGCAGCGGTCGACCGGGTCGGTGCCTCCGATACTGGTGCCGCCCACGGACAAGATGACGCCTGTTGGCTGAAATCCAGACTCTAAATCAGATTGAATCATTGTATCCAGCGCATCGGGATCCATGCCGCGCCAATCTCCCTGAACCGGGATGCGCACCAGATTGTCCTGACCGATACCCGCAATCCACAGCGCCCGGTCGACCGAGGTGTGCACTTCGGAAGAACAATAGATGCGCAACGGTTTGTGACCGAACAGACCCGTGTGATTGCCCTGCCAGACCATCGCTTTTTCGCGCATGGTCAACACCGCGGCCAGTGTCGCGGAAGAGGCCGAATCCTGTATCACCCCGGAAAACCCCTCGGGCAGACCCAGCGCGTCGCGCAGCCATTCCATCATCCGGGTTTCCATCTCGGTCGCGGCCGGAGAGGTCTGCCATAGCATACATTGCGGCGCGATGGCGCTGGCCAGAAACTCGGCCAGAACCGAGGGGGCGGAGGCGTTGGAGTTGAAGTAGGCGAAGAACCGGGGATGCTGCCAATGGGTGATGCCGGGCATCACAATGTCCTCGAAATCGCGAAAGATGTCCTCGACCGGCTCGCCCTGTTCGGGGGGATGTGCGGGCAGGGCGTTCAGTACCTCGCCGGGCTCGGTCCGGGCGCGCACGGGTTTGTCACCCACGGTCTGGTGATAGTGCTGCGTCCATTCGGCGACTTTCTTGCCCCAGTCCGAAAACTCATCCCACTTCATTTTGCCGCTTCCTTTTCACCGATCCTTCGATCTGCTTTGGTTCTTTGCATGTTAGCCAAGTTCATTAGTGTCCGGTCCAGACGCCCTGCACAAGCGCAACGTTCTATTGCGATATACCTGAATTTGCGCCAAAATTCCTTATGGCTGACGACCTGCCCCTTACCTCTCGTTCATTGCCGATCGCATTGTTGCGCGCGCGGGAAAAGGTGATGGGCCCCATTCGCGGTGTGCTGGCAGATGCCGGCGTGACCGAGCAGCAATGGCGCGTGTTGCGCGTGCTGCAGGAAGAAGGCCCGAAAGACCCTACCGCAATTGCCGAGCGCGCATGCCTGCTGCTGCCCAGCCTGACGCGCATTCTGAAAAAGCTTGAAGACAAGAAACTGATCCTTCGGCGCCCCGATCTGAAGGATCGTCGTCGCCAGATCGTTGAAATCACCGATGATGGCCGCGCAATCATTCAAGCCAACCTGACAGCGATCCTGAAACAGGCGGCGCATTTGCGCGCGCTTTTGGGCGAAGATCGGCATGAGATGCTGCTGGATCTGCTGGGAGAGTTGCACGATCTGGACCTGTAGCAAGGCAGGCCCGGGCAAAACCGTTGCCCGATTGCTGTTCGCGTCGTAGCTTACCCATTACTCAATGCAAGCGGTTTGACCGAAATGGATGCCGAAACGCCGCCCGACGCGGCCAATGAAACAGAACCTCAGGACCTGAGCGCCCGTGTAGGCGCCCGCGTCCGGCGCGCGCGACAAATGCGGGGCATTTCGCGCCGGGTTCTGTCGGAAAGCTCCGAAGTGTCGCCGCGCTATCTTGCGCAGCTTGAAGCGGGTGAAGGCAATATCTCGATCGGTCTGTTGCAAAGGGTGGCGCAGGCGCTCGACTACAAGGTTGAGTGGCTGATTGGCGAGGATGATCCGTGGGAGTCGGACGTCCTGCAGGTGGCCGAACTGTATCGGCAGGCCAATGATGAGGTCAAAGCGACCGTGATGAAAACCCTGCGCCCGCAGCCCATCGGGGACGCGCAGGCGGACCGGATTTGCCTGATCGGGCTGCGCGGGGCGGGGAAATCGACACTGGGCGCGTTGCTGGGGGCCGAACTTGGCCTGCCTTTCATTGAGCTGACGACCCGGATCGAGGAAATGGCCGGTATGCCCCTGTCCGAAGTCATGGCTTTCTACGGTCAGGACGGTTATCGAAATCTGGAAGCGCAGGCGCTGGACCGGGTGATTGCCGCGCATGACCGGGTGGTTCTGGCGGTCGCCGGCGGGATCGTGGCCGAGCCCGGGACCTATACCAACCTGCTGAACCGGTTTCACACGATCTGGCTGCGCGCCTCACCCTCCGAGCATATGGACCGCGTGCGCGCGCAGGGTGACGAACGCCCAATGGCTGGAAACCCCGAAGCGATGGAGCAACTCAAGTGCATTCTGGCCAGCCGAGAGGTGCTCTATGGTCGTGCCGACGCCCAGATGGATACCTCGGGCCGTACAGTAGAGACTTCGTTGACGGAACTTCGGCAACTGGTTGATGAGCAAGGCTTTCTAAGCTGAAAACAGGCTCTATTTCGGCTCTTTTAACCAGTCTTTCGCAAATTCAACGCTTTCCAATTCGGCAAACCGGCGCACCCTGTCCAGTTCGGCCTGTAGTCGTCTGGTGCGGGCATCGGACCACCGCAGCTTGCGCTCGGGCCACAGGGCCCGGACCTGCAGCACGCCCTTGTCGCGCTGCGCCTTCATGTCGATGCGACCGATCAGCCGGTCACCTTCCAGCAACGGGAACACGTAATACCCATAGATGCGTTTGGGTTCAGGCACGAAGACCTCGATCCGGTAATGAAACCCAAAAAGCCGCTCGGCCCGGTTCCGGTCGCGCAGCATCGGATCAAACGGGCTGAGCACCCTGATCCGTCCGGGGGCGGCATCCAATGCTGCCGCTTCAGCGCAGAGACCGGGACGGGCAAAGACCTTGCGTTCCTGCCCGTCCGCGCAGTCGACGATAATTTCCTCGATATCACCCTGTATTAGAGCCTGTTCGCACCAAGTCTTCGCCTCGGTCGCGCTGACCGTATCCCAGAATGCCGCCAGTTCACCGGAGGTCGCAAACCCCAGCCGGTCCAGCGCCGCGTTGCACAACCAATCCACGGTGGCATCGGCATCGCAGGCTCCGCTAGGGCAGAGATGCGCGTCGATCACCCGTTCGGTCAGGTCATAGCGTTTCTGAAACCCGTCCCGCCCCACCACCGTCAGGGCACCTGACCGCCAGAGATATTCCAGCGCGGTCTTGGACGGGTGCCAGTCCCACCAGCCGCCCGACCCCTTCTTTTCGTCCTTACCCACATCAGAGGATCCGACCGGGCCATGGTCGCGGATATGTTGCAGGACGGTCTCGAACTTCTGTTCAAACCCGTCCCGCCGCCAGTTCTTCCAGCGCGCTTTCAGCATGTCGGCATCGCGCAGAAACCTCAGATGCCAATGGCGATAGAATTCCATCGGGATCACCGCGGCGTCATGTGTCCAATGTTCGAACAGGGCGCGGTCGCGCTCATAAAGCCGCTTGAGGTGGCGCGCGCGATAGCTGGGCCTGCGCGCATAAAGGATCATGTCATGGGCGCGGGCAACGGTGTTGATACTGTCAAGCTGCACGAACCCCAGACGATGGATCAGCCCCAACAGGTCCGCGCCCTTTGAACCGCCCGCTGGCTGCTCCAGCAGCGCATGGCGATCCATGAACAGGGCGCGCGCCGCCCGATTGTCCAGACGCTGCAGCGCCATCGGGCGCTAACGCCGTTTTAGCGTGTCACCAAAGTTGATCTTGGGAGTCAGGGTGACACGGGTTTCGACTTCCGAATCCGGATCGGCCAGCTTTGCCGCGATGATCTCGGCGGCAGTGCGTCCAATCTCGGTCCGGCACGCATCCATCGTCGCCAGCTTGCGCGGCAGACCCTGCAACAGCTCGACATTGTTGAACCCGGCCAGACCAATCTGACCCGGCACTTCGATGCCCTGATCCAGCAGATACAGCAGTCCGCCTGCTCCGATCATATCGTTGGAATAATACAGAAAATCCAGCTCGGGCGAACGTTCCAGCATGGCCTGCGTCATCTCGCGCCCCTTGGCCAGCGCCGAGCCACCCGAATAGAACTCGCGATCCTCGATCTCGACCCCGTGCTTGCCCAGCACCTCGGTGAACCCTTCGAACCGCTTTCGCGCGCGGTGGTCCAGCGGCATCTTGGTGCCCATAAATCCGATATGCTCATAGCCTGCCTTCAGGATCGCCTGCGCCATCTCGCGCCCGGCGCGGCGATGCGAAATGCCGACCATCGCGTCGACGGGTTTGCCGTCGGTATCCATGATCTCGACCACCGGAATACCGGCCGAATCCAGCATGGCGCGCGCCGCTTCGGTATGTTCCAGCCCGGCGATGATCACGCCCGAAGGCCGCCACGAGAGCATCTCATACAGGACCTTCTCTTCCTTTTCGGGAAGATAGTCGGTGACGCCGACCACCGGCTGCAGCTCGGTATCCTCAAGCACCTGATTGATGCCGGTCAGCACCTCGGGGAAAACCATGTTCGACAGTGATGGGATGATCACCGCCACCAGGTTCACCCGGCTGGACGCCAACGCGCCAGCGATCTTGTTGGGCACATACCCAAGCTCTTTCGCGGCGGCCAGAACGCGGGTTCTGGTGGCGTCCGAGACATCCCCGCGATTGCGCAGCACCCGGCTGACCGTCATTTCCGACACTCCGGACGCTTCTGACACATCACGAAGGGTAAGCGGGCGTTTTGTTTCTGTTGTCACCGGGGATACCTGCATTGTTCGTTTCCCCGATGGTAGCGTGAACAGGGCAATCTATTCAACACTTGTGCAAAGCTCATGACAATCGGAAAAAACCCCGCTACAGAAATCGACGCGCGGCCCCGTGGCTCAACTGGATAGAGCAGCCCCCTCCTAAGGGGCAGGTTGCAGGTTCGAATCCTGCCGGGGTCGCCAAAACCACCTGAAAAATATGGCTTATTTACAGGACGTTGTGCGGAAGACTGCAAAAAGTCCCGTCAGCTTTCGGGCCGTAATCGACTGAAACGACCGATTTCTCGTACAAAACCTGTACAAAATTCGCACGTTTGTGCGTATTTCGGGGGCCAATCATGAGCCGCCATAGCTTTGATCCCGAAATCGCGGGACGTGTTGGCCTGAACGCGGCGGTGATTTTCCAGAACATCACCTTCTGGATCGAGAAGAACCAAGCCAATCGCCGCAACCATCGAGACGGGCGGTATTGGACTTACAATTCGATCTCGGCCTTTAGTGAGTTGTTCCCCTATCTGAGCGAAAAGCAGATCCGAACAGCGCTCGAAAAGCTGGTCAGTGCAGAGCTGATCATCAAGGGCAATTTCAGCGATGATCGCTATGACCGGACCTGTTGGTATGCCCTGGGCAACTCCATTTGCCCAAATGGGCAAATCGATCCGACCGAAAGGGAAAATGATGCATTTGCCCCTGAGGGCAAGCCATCTGCCCCAGAGGGCAAATCCTATAAGAACAGATATAAACCATATCAAAAACCAAATCCTTCGCACGCGAAGGTAGCGGTGGAGGATGAGGTTTCAGAAAAGATTTTGTCCGCCTATCCCGAGGATCGCGTTCGCGGCAAAGCGGTTTGTAACTCGCAGATCCGCCAAGCGCTGGCCGACGGAGTGGACGCCAAAGACCTCGAGGACGCCGTGCGGACCTATGCGACCGAGAGCGAAGGCTTCACCCGCTCCAAGGTGTGCTTCTCCGACAATTGGTTCTCCTCTGGCCGTTGGTTGAAATACCTTCAGGAGGTTGAGGAGGCGCGAGAAGCGGGCAAAGCCAAAGAGGTGGAATTGCTGAAAGGTTTGGCCGACTGGGTCACGGACAAGCATCCCCTTTGCCGCCACATAACACCCGGCCAAGTGACCGCTTTGCTAGCCGCGAACCTAGTCAGCTCAGCTGAAATCGAAGCGGCGGGGCTCAGAGCATGAGTGCGACAGACCCCCACAAAGAGCAGAGAGCAAGGTTACCCACCGATTACATCGGCGGGTCTTGTGAGGGGCGGCAAGCCTCCCCTTCAAACCCCAACCAGACGCACGCAAGCGGCGTCAAAGAGGGCCTTTCCGAGAGCGTGATCTTTCGATGCACACCGTCGGAAAAGGCAGCGCTTGTGGCCAAGGCGCGCGCGGCTGGCCTGCCCAATGCCACGCTGATGCGTGAGGCCTTGGGGCTAACCGAGGCACGTCGGCGCAAGCCCGTCCCGCGAGTTGACCCGAAGCTGACTTTTGCGATTGCCCGCGTCGGCGGCAACCTCAATCAGCTCTCCCGCTGGATCAACGGCGCGGTCAAATCCGGCCGCGCGAGCCAGATCGACGCGCTCAAGGTCGCGGTGCAGCTAGTGGCCATCGAACGGCAGATGGCGCAGATCGTGGCGGCACACACGGGCGGTGGCGAATGATCATCTCGTTCTTTTCCACCGGCACAGGCGGCGGAGCCGCACCCGTCGACTACCTGACAGCGCGTGAAGTTCTTGCCTATGACGAGAACCGCCACCTCATCCGCGACGACACCAGTAAACCGCAAACCAAGATCCGCGACCCGTTGCCTGAGGTGCTGCACGGTAACCCCGACCAAACCCGCGACCTTATCGATGCGAGCTCCAACAAATGGAGCTACACGGCAGGTGTGATCAGCTTTGCCGACAGCGACGATCCCAGTCCCGCCGCCCAGCAAGAGGCCATTGAGCTATTTGAGGCTCTGGCCTTTGCTGGGCTGGACAGGGATCAATACGATTGTCTCTGGGTGCGCCACTCGCATGAAGGCAATGTCGAGCTGCACTTCTGCACGCCACGCCTTGAGCTGAGCACGGGCAAGGCGTTGAACATCGCACCGCCAGGCCATGAAAACGCCTTTTCCAGCCTGCGTGATTTGATGAACAAGACGCACGGTTGGGCAGACCCTTTGGAGCCAGATCGCACTCGCGAAGTGAGGGCGACGATTGAAGCGCCGACGCGCGCGCAAGGTCGCGAAGCGCTGCACGATTGGATCCTCGATCAGATCAGCGTCGGCACCATCACCGACCGCGCCAGCATGATCGATGCTTTGGCCGATGCAGGCTTTGATATCCCCCGTGCCAGCAAGAATTACATCACCGCCAAAGACCCTGACACCGGCGAGCGCTGGCGTTTGAAAGGAGAGATTTTCCATGACGACTGGCAAGCCGAACCGCCTCGCCGAGAAATTGAACGCGGACCTGGAGACAGTACGCAGCGACCACGCCGCCTTGATGGCATCTCAACTGGAGAGCTTCAGGAGCGATTTCAGCAGCATTGCGACCAGCGCGCTGCATACAATCGAGACCGATATCAGGTTCTTTCTGAGCGACAGCAGGAGCGAGTTGGAGAGGCGGAGCGAGACGATCAGGCGCTGGTTGACGATCTCACCCTGGGTGATCGTGGTGATGGTCTCATCCTGGATCGCGACAGTGCTGATCGCGAGTTGGTTTTGGACGGGTTTGATCACGCGCTCGGAGATGACGAGGCTTGGCCTGACACGGATCGAACAGGCTGGGCAGACATGGGTGACGCTGGACCCCGACCGGACCGAATTGAAGACCTGCACCATGGCCGGGACGCCGGTCATCTGTATCGAGATCAAGGAACCCTAGATGACACAGACCCTGACAGCATTGGAACGCGAATTGCTCGCATCCGTCGAGCGGTTGGTGACGGCCTGCGAGAGTTCAGCCAAGGAATTGCACGCCTTGGAGAAGCGCTCGACCAGCAGGATCGAAAGCAAGGTGAATGGCTTGGCGCATTGCGTGGCGCTATTGATGAAATCACATCTCACGTCCGTCACCACATTGGCCGACTTGCTGCGCGAGGAGCAGAATTACGCGACGCTGCAGGCGGGGTTAGAGACCAGCTGGAAACTAGCGAAAGACGCCGAGAAGCGGTTGACCGAGAGCTAGACGCGAGAGATAGCCACCGCAGCGCCGGACATTCGCTTTGATCTAACTGCAAATGTTGGCGTGGTTCGAGGGTCTGCAGTGGGAATCTTAGATTCGTTCTGCAGCAATTCACCACACGTCTGCGATTTCTTTGCTGGGTGCGTATGCGGATAAACCGGAACTTCATGTAGAATGCAGCGAAGAGCTCGAAAGAGCCTAGTACGACAGATGCTGCAATTTGCACAAATGGCAGGAATTGCTGAATAGCCGGCTTCGGGCAGCATGTCTGGCAGTGGTTAGATAGAGCTGATGAAACGACCCGCGAACATCCTTTTGCGCTTTATAGCTGAGAAGAAATGAACAGATTTTTCTTCTCTAAGCTGGCTCAGTTTCCCTTGACCCTCGAATACTGACTCGGCGTGATGCCGGTTTGATTTTTGAAAGCACGGGAAAAATTCTGAGGGTTTTCGTACCCGAGCTCAAAGGCGGCTTCTTGAACGGTGAACTGTTTGGTAGCCAGTATTTCTTTCGCTCGGTCAACTTTGGCTCGGTTCACCACCGACCGAAAGCTCTCCCCCTCGGCAAGCAGCCGGCGTTGTAGAGTGCGAGGTCCTATGTCGAGCGCCAGTGCCGTGCGGTCCAGCGACACTTTTTGGGAATCGAGATGCTGCCTCAAAACGGCAATGACAACGTCCGCGTAGCTTTTAGGCGCAATTGGTGCGATTTCGCGATGTAGATCGTAAACTGTGATCGGTTTCCCCGGACACGGCCCTGAAGATGTCGCCATGTCAACTTTTGGGAAGCAGATTTCCAGACGTCCTGTGTTCCAGCTCACCTGGCAGCCGAATGTGATTTCTGCATCATCGGCAACTCTCGGTTTCGGAAAATCGCATTTGATTGCACTCGGAGTCCACTTACGCCCAAGATAGTGGCGAAAGATGCTGAGCATGGAACCAAGTGCTGAATAAGCAATCTCTGGATACACGTGATGCTGGCGCAGACCAAACCTGTACCCATAGCAAGCAAGGTTTCCATTATACCGAAGTGTGGTTCGGTCGGCAGAAGAGTGCAGCGGCATTATCGAACCTGCCCGTTGTAATGCTTGTCCTAAAGTCGGTGCCGAGAGGACGTATTCGCCCCATAAGCCATAGTCCCGAACGGTTAGGTTGGGTGCCCACATCAGACCAACATTCTTGCCGCCAACTTCCTGACAGATCCTGGCAACAAAGTTCGCGAAGGACATTTCCGGCAGATAGCCCTTCTTGTGATCAATTAACTCTTGGGTAAGGGCAGAGGCAGCAAGGGCCTTTCCAAGAGTGCGCGCGCCAAATTGCTCCAGAACAAAGTCTGGCATGGGGCCAAGAGCTTTGGCGGCGATCATGGGCGGCAGTGACAAATCGAGCTCCTGCGAAACCTGTCGTGAAATGACACTCGCATTCAGCATGAATGCGCTATCAACTACAAGGTGGGCGAACTTTAACTGCGCAACGTAGCGCGCGTGAACCATCAGGAGGAAAAGTCATGTTGCGGTTCTGGTTAATAACTCTTTCGATGACCATTACGGCACCTGCTCTTGCACAGGAGGCGCCCAAGCTCATACTTCAGCTTACGGTTGACCAGCTTCGCGGTGATCTGATTCAACGCTACAGCAAGGGTATGGGCGAAGATGGCTTCTTTCGGCTGATTAACGAGGGCGTTCACTATGCAGATGCCCATCATCGCCACGCGAACACGGAAACCATCGTCGGCCACACGACACTCGCAACCGGGGCGGACCCCTCGGTGCATGGTATGGTGGCCAATCTTTGGTTTGATCGGGTGACCGGGCAGCAATTCTATAACGTGCAGGATGCCGATTACCCGCTTGTTGGTGCCAGTGGCGTTGACAAGGACAGCGAGATCGACCCGACGCAACGTGCAGCCACCACCGATGGCCGGTCGCCGCGCTCGATTATTACCTCGACCATCAGCGACGAAATCGCGCTGCATTACGGGCCAGAGGCCAAGATCTTTGGTGTGTCGGTCAAGGACCGCGGCGCGATTTCGATGGCAGGGCATGCGGGGCAGGCCTATTGGTTTTCGAAATCTGACTATGGCTTTGTAACCTCCACCTACTACCGGGAAGATTATCCTGATTGGGTCGAAGAGTGGAACGATTCCGGGAAGGTCCGCTCTTATGAGTTCCGCGACTGGAACCTGCTGTTGCCAGAAGAAAACTATCTCTTTGCGAACCGGGACAATCAGGAATGGGAAACCATCATGGGCGAGTTCGGCCGTGTTTTCCCCCATTCGTTTGGACCGGCTGACGGAGATTATTACACAACATTGCTGACAATCAGCCCAGCGGGGGACGCGCTGACGTTGGACTTTGCCAAGGCCCTGATCGAAGCGGAAGACATCGGTCAGGATGATGTGCCCGACTATCTGGCAGTCAGCCTGTCTTCGACGGATTACGTGGGCCATATCTTTGGCCCCTCCAGCCTTGAATCCGAGGACAATCTGAAACATCTCGACAAGGAACTGGGCGCTTTCCTGACCTATGTTGATGAGACGATTGGTCTGGATAATGTGCTGATCGTTTTGTCTGCGGATCACGGCGCGTCGGAAACTCCGGGTTCCTTGGCCGAAATCGGGATTGAAGCGGAGTATTTCGATTTTAACGCAATTGATAGAGAACCGGGCTTTAACCGGCTGAAGGAACAATTTGGTGTTTCCAAGGAACTGATCGCAAACTTCTCACAGCCTTATCTGTACCTGAACAAGGAACTGATCAGAGAGCGCGGGTTGAATGAGCTGGAAGTTGAGCGTGCTGTTGCCGAAGAGCTGGTAAAGATCCGAGGGATTGCCTTTGCTGTCGGCGCAACCGAACTGCGCAACGGACTGGTCGGCGATACACTTGTAAACCGGGCGGTCGAGGCGAATTTCCACCCTGATCGGTCCGGCGATATCTATATCGTTTTTGAACCGCACTGGTTCGTTGCCGATCTGGATGGACTGATTGTCGCCGGCTCGCACGGTGCGCCCTGGCCGTATGACTCTTATGTGCCCATCATCGTTTCTGGCCCAAACATCGAAGCTCAGCGTGTGGTTCGCCGCGTCGAAACCGTCGATCTTGCCCCTACCATTGCTGCATATCTGGGGATCAAGGCCCCGACGGGGGCTGGTGGTAAGATTTTGCTCGAGGTGTTCGAAAACTAATTCGACAATATGAGAATCCACCTGGCAATCCCTATCGGAAAGGAATGCCGGTGATACCCAATTCTTTTGGGGTTCTGCGCCCCCTAATCTGAGGAGACACAACCGTGTTCAAGCCAATAAAAACCTTTGTACGTTCTGCGGCCCTTGCCGGTCTACTGGGCTCTGGCGCCGTGGTCCCGAGTGTCAACGCTCAACAGACATTTGATGATACAGGTGATATTCTTGCGAGATCTGCACAGGTCGAAGATATCGAATATCAGATCATGGTTCAGCGTGCGACGCAGACTGCCCTTTGGGGAATGCCAGCGGCGGGTATGATTGACTTCCTGAAAGGGATCAGGCGCGACCTCGGCGGCGATTACAATGATGTTGTCTATTTGAACAAACCATTTGATTCCAGACATGGTTTCTTAACCGCCAACGACGTGACGGCCTATTCATGGGCTTCAATGACGTCCGCGCCCGGTCCGCTGGTGATCGAGGTTCCTGCAGCCAACGACAAGGTCGACTATTTCGGGTCTATCGTAAATGCATGGGATCAGCCTATTGCTGATGTTGGGCCAGATGGGTTCGACAAGGGTAAGGGCGGCAAATACTTGCTGCTGCCCCCGGGATATAACGAGAAGTCCTTGGAAGAGCTGGAAGCTGCTGGCTACTTCCCGTTTGAGACGGACACCTTTGAATCCGGCTTCTCCTTTCGTCCACGCCTTTACAACGGGGCCACGGATCTTGATGCGGCGGAATATGCCCAGACCATCAAAATCTACTACCTGTCCGAGGCCGACAACCCGCCTCCGACTACTTATCACGAGGCATCTGAAGTGCCTTATGACTCACTGCCCTATTACAACGAGACCTACTTTCAGGATCTGAACGACTATGTTCAGAACAACCCGATCCGTCCGCAGGACAAGATCATGATCAATTTCCTGAAGGATCTGGGCATCGAAAAGGGCAAGCCGTTCGAGCCGACGGAGCGTCAGATGAAGGCGATGAACGAAGGTTTGGTTCTGGCCTATGCCTCTATGCAGCGGTATTTTGTCGAGCCTGGCCTTGCAACTATCCCGTTGTGGAAGAACGAGGATGGCTCGCTCAAGAACCAGTGGTTGGTCTGGGATTTTGCAGAAGGGCAACCACAGGCAGGTTTCCCGTATGAGACAGACACCGAGGTTTTGGTCGATGACCGGGCTGGTGGTACCTATTTCTGGATCACATACCTGCCCAAACAACTGGGTGGCGGAACCTTCTACCTTACGGGTCTGCGCGACAGCGACGGCGAGATGTACGACCATAACAAGACCTACAAGCTGAACGTTCCTGCGGATACGCCTGCGGACAACCTGTGGTCAGTCATTGTTTACTCAATGGAGACGAAGAGCTTTATCCGCAATGTTGATCCTGTCGGTTTGTCGTCGCGAAATGAAGACACGATGCAGGTCAATGATGATGGTTCTTATGACATCTATTTCGGCCCCGAAGCGCCGGAGGGCAAAGAAAGCAACTGGATCCCGACGACAGAAAGCTACTTCCTGCTCTTCCGTCTTTACAGCCCGACGCCGGGCTGGATGGAAACTGGCTGGATGCTTGGAGATGTGGAGAATATTTCCGACTGATAATTTGGCTTGGGCGCCGGGCGAAATGGGCATCTGGCGTCATTTTTTTCTGTGTTAGCAAAAAAGTGTTTTCAATGAAGTCTCTGAGAGCAGCCATGCACCAAAACTGTACGTAGGTCAGCTTTGTCCGGAGGCTGTGTGAAAACTCCCGCTGTTGCCGGAGAGATGGTATGCTTTCGGCATTGGATGTGGAGGCATTCCATGGGGCAGTTTATCGAAGGCGTGGATCGACATCAGGCGATGTTGTTGCCCGAATGTCTGGACGATTATGTTGACGAAGACAGCGCCGTCCGAGCGATTGATGCATTCATCGATATGCTCAGCTTGGCGGATTTGGGTTTCCAAACCTCACCAGCCGCGACCGGTCGGCCTGGTTATCATCCTGGACTTATGCTGCGGGTCTATCTCTACGGATACTTGAACCAAATTCAGTCTTCGCGGCGGCTAGAGCGGGAGTGCGGCCGCAACCTGGAACTCATTTGGCTGACGGGCCGATTGAAGCCCGACTTCAAGACGATTGCCGACTTCCGCAAGGATAACGGTCCGGCGATCCGCAAGGTATGCCAACAGTTCGTCGCTCTATGCCGTGACATCAATCTGCTGGATGGAAACCTGGTCGCCATCGATGGCAGCCGGTTCAAGGCGGTGAATGCCAAGGCCAAGAACTACACGCGCGGCAAGCTGCGCCAGAAGCTGGGTGAGATCGACAAGGCCATTGAGCGCTATCTGGGTGAACTGGATCGCGCGGACGAGGTGTTTGAACAGACCGGCACCGTGTTGCCCGCGGCACGAATGGAACGCACGCTGAGAAAGCTGGAACATCTGCAAAAGGAAGCGGCGCGCTACAGATCAATCGAGAGACGCATGGATGAAACCGGCGAAACGCAGGTGTCTCTGAGCGATCCTGACGCGCGATCCATGGCCACAACGCCCCGCATGCCCCGCGTCGTTGGCTACAACGTACAGACGGCGGTTGAAGCCGAGAACCACCTGATCGTCGCGCATGAAGTCACCATGCATGGATATGACAGGGATGCCTTGTCGATGATGGCGGCGGCTGCGCGCGATGCGATGGCCTTGGATCGGATCGAGGCCATAGCCGACAAGGGGTATTACAAGAGCGAGGAAATCCTTGCTTGCGAAGAAGCCGGTATCTCTGTCGTCGTTCCCAAGCCTCAAACCTCGAATGCCGGAGCCCGGGGCCAGTTCGACAAAGCCGACTTTGCCTATGATGCGGAGAACGACGTTTATATCTGCCCCGCTGGCGAGCAACTGAGCTACCGGTTCACGGGGCCACAGGACGGCAAAGCTATCAGGGTCTACTGGTCGAGCAATTGCGAAAGCTGTGTCATCAAGGACAAGTGCACCACTAGCAAACAGCGCCGCATTCGCAGGTGGGAACATGAAGACGTGCTGGAACGCGTACAGCATCGGCTGGACCAGGACCCCACCCAACTGGCTGTTCGCAGCATGACCGTCGAGCACCCCTACGGCACGATAAAATCGTGGATGGGAGCTACACACTTCAAGATGAGACGGTTGAAAAACGTTGCCACGGAGATGGCCCTGCACGTTCTTGCCTACAACTTGACCCGTGTCATGAAGATCATCGGCATCCCGGCTTTGGTTGCCGCGATGAAAGCCTAAAAGGCGCCTCCTTGGCCAAAAAACAGCATCCCGAAGAAGCTAAATCGTCCCGATGGCCTCAGAAACGGCACTCTGGCCAAATCTGAAAGATCAAAGAGGACAAATCGAAAAAATACGCTCCAACACCCAACCCCGGGGAAAGCTGCACGAACCTAGCCCGTTTCCACACAGCCTCTCCGCTCAGCGGACCTTCGCCGCACGCCACATCAAGGTCTGCAATGCGGAGATAGTGTTGAAAAAGTCGGTTGATTGGTTGGTCTGGCGCTGATTCACTCGTTTTGAGAGTGGAGGACTTAGCAATGATGGGACCGAGGCAGGTGGCGCAGGGTGCGCTGTTTTATGAGTTCTCGATTGACGAGTTTGTTCCTGCCGATCACTCTCTACGCGGCATTGATCGTTTCCTTGACCTGTCAGACGTTCGACCGCTTCTGGCACCGTCTTATAGCGCGCATGGTCGTCCTTCGATTGACCCTGAGTTGATGATCCGGATGCTGTTGTTGGGCTACTGCCAAGGCATCAGGTCCGAGCGCCGCCTTTGCGAAGAGGTGCATGTCAATCTGGCGTACAGATGGTTTTGCAGGCTCGACCTGACTGACCCGGTGCCTGACCATTCAACTTTCTCGAAGAACCGGCATGGGCGTTTCCGGGAGAGCGGTTTGTTCCGACATCTCTTCGAAACCGTTCTGAGACGCTGTATTGATGAGGGTTTGGTTGGCGGCGAGAGTTTTGGTGTCGATGCCAGCCTGATCCCGGCGAATGCCAACCAGACACGCGGGATTGAAAGCAAGGAAGGTCTGCCCCCCGAACTGACCACCCGCGTGGTTGAGGAATATCTCGAAACGCTGGATGACGCCGCATTCGGCGCGTCCACCAAAGTCGTCCCCAAATACATCTCGCCGGTGGACCCTGCGGCGCGCTGGACAGGCGCCGATGGAGGGGCCGCATTCTTTGCATATTCCACCAACTACATGGTGGATTTGGACAATGCAGTCATCGTGGATGTGGAACCATCCGTACCGATCCGAACCGCGGAGGCCTTTGCCGCGCGACGGATGATCGACCGCATCACGGATCGCTTTGACATGACGCCAGACAAGTTGGTTGGCGATACAGGCTACGGATCGGCAGAGATGCTGGGCTGGCTGGTCGAAGAACGCGGCATCGCCCCGCACATCCCGGTCTGGGATAAATCCAAACGGACGGACGGCACATTCTCACGCGAAGACTTCATCTACGACCCCGCGACCGACAGCTACTCATGCCCTGGCAACAAGGAGCTGCGAACATATCGCCGGAACTTCTCCAAACCGCGAAAGCCGAACGGCGGCAAAGACGGGTTCATCAAATATCGAGCGTCAAAGCACGACTGCGACGCATGCCCATTGAAGGCAAATTGCTGTCCAAAACAGCCAGCTCGAAACGTGCTTCGCTCCGTCCACGAAGCAGCACGCGACGCCGCCCGCGATATCCGAAAAACAGACGCCTACATGACCTCGTTCATTCAAAGACGGAAAGTCGAGATGCTGTTTGCCCACCTGAAGCGATACATCGGCGTGCCGATGATGCGACTTCGAGGACCCAAAGGTGCATATGAGCAGTTCCAACTCGCAGCCACAGCTCAAAACCTAAGGAAACTCGCAAAACTAGCCCCGCAACCAGAACCAACAGGCTGAGAGGAACATCCCAAGCGGCTTTTGCCATCGCTCATCGGCAGTTCCAACGTCGACTTTTTCAACACTATCCGGACAAAGTGCAAGTTCGCGGCGCTTGCACCAATGGCCGCTTGATTGCTCTTCGCTGACGTCAGAACAAGTGTGAAATTCGTATCATTTCTCACTTGGGGTGAGATATGTCCAAAGACGATCTTTAGGTAATGGACCTTTGTTACGACCGCCTTGTTGGGTCTGCTCCCAGGCGTGTGCCAGGATGCCCACTGACCTAGAAAGGCAGAACAGTCCACTCGCGAGTGAGGCTTTAAAGCCAAGCTCGACGTAAACTGCGGCGGTCGCGCCATCGATGTTCATCGGGATTGCGCGACTTTTGATATCTGACAAATACCCCTCGATCTGCGGTGCGAGTCTGGCACAGGCCATAACCTCAATTGCGTCATATTTTTCCAGTGTTTTGAAATAGATGCCGCTGATGCAGCCGCAAACGATAGCTCCGGCCTTAAGAGGTTTCGTCGGTTTAGCTCTCCGATTTAACACCAATGTATTCCGGCAGATAGCGCGGTGGCATTGGCCCTTTGTTCCGGCCGCCCTGCTGCATCTGTTCCCAGCCATGAGACAAGACGCCTACCGAGCGGGAGAGACAGAACAGACCACGAGAGAGTGGGGGCGGAAAGCCCAGCTCGCAAAAGATAACAGCCGTGGCCCCATCGATATTCATTGCGATCTCAGTGCCGCGCTTGCGTCCGATTTCCGCCTGAATAGCCTCGCCAATGTCGGCAAACCGCCCATCCACCGTACCGGACTTCGCGGCCTCGCGTACCAACGCCATCAACCTTGGTGCGCGGGGATCGACGGGCTTGTGGAAGCGGTGGCCAAAGCCCGAGACAATTTTGCCATTTTCCTCACGCCAGGCGGCGATACCGTCGCGGACGGCACTTTCATGTTCAGCGCCGTCATCGATCCGTTTGGCGATGTCGAAATAAAGTTCTGCGCATTGTTCACCGGCGCCGCCATGCACGTCACCCAGCATATTGACCCCGGTTGCCATGACGTTGTTGAGCCCCAGCCCGCAGGTCGCGGCCATACGGGCGGCGGCAATCGAAGGCGCTTGCGGACCATGATCCACGCCCGCCACCAGCGCACATTCGAAAAGCGCCGCCTGTTCTGGCGTGGGCATATCGCCCCGCACCATGAGCCAGATCATCTGAGCAAAGCTAACAGAACCTATAAGGTCCTGGATCGGGTGGCCGCGAAAGGCGATCCGCCCTGGAGCCATGTCGATGATTGCGGTGCGCCACCAGTGGCGCATGTCATCGACCTCTTTGCGTTCTGAGGGGGCCGTCATATCGCGTCTTCCTTTTTCAGGTCCGAGATCTGGGCATTGTTATAGCCAAGTTCGCTCAGGATATCGGCTGTATGTGCACCCAAGGTCGGGGGCGGCGAATCGACACCAGGGGCCGTGCCATCAAGCTTGGCGCCGATCCCGACCAGTTGCAGATCCTCAGATCCTATACGGTGGGTTTGCAGCAGGCCCCGATCGGCAAGCTGCGGATGCGTCAACGCCTCAGGCACCGACCAGACAGGCCCTGCGGGAACGCCCTGTGCTGTCAGCTTGTCGACCCACTCATGGGTGGGGGCCGTGGCAAAGGCCGCTTCCAGTTCGGCGGTCAGGGCGGGCCGATTGGCCAGTCGGTTCTTTCGGTCGGCAAAGCGTGGGTCCTGCGCAAGGGCCGGGTTGTCGAGGATCCCGCACAGGGCCTCGAACTGTTCTTGCTTGTTGGCGGCGATATTCATCACGCCATCGGCGGTTCTGAAGGTGCCGGATGGGCTGGCGGTGAAATTATCGTTGCCGTTTGGAGTGGGTGCCTTCCCGGCGATCAGATGGTTTGACACCACCCAGCCCATTGTCGCAATGACGGCCTCGAGCATCGAGACGTCAATGAACGTGCCGCGGTCTTCGGCCTTGTTAGCAAGCGCAGCGGCGACGGCGAAGGCGGCCGTCATCCCTCCGATGGTGTCGGCCATCGGGTAGCCCACCCGGTAGGGCGCGGTGTCGGCATCGCCGGTGATCGACATCACGCCGCTCATCCCCTGCACGATCTGGTCATAAGCGGGCAGTTTCGCCAGCGGGCCATCTTGGCCGAATCCGGAGATCGCACAATAAACAAGGCGCGGGTTTTCCTGACGGAGCGTCTCATAGTCAAGGTTCAAGCGCGCCATCACCCCGGGGCGGAAGTTTTCGACTAGGGCATCGGCCTTTTGCACCAGCTCCTTCAGGATGCGTTTTCCGGATGCCGATTTCAGGTTCAAGGTGATCGACCGTTTGCCCGGATTTTGCGCCAGAAAGGAAACGCCCATAAGGTCGGCGTTGCGCGCGGGATCAGCCCCCAGCTGGCGCGCAAGATCACCGGTGCCCGGGGTTTCGACCTTGATCACGTCGGCCCCCATATGGGCCAGCTGATGACAGCAGAACGGACCGGCCAGCACATTGGTCAGATCAAGAATGCGAATGCCCTTCAAAGGTGCCTGCGTCATTGTCCGCGCCCCTCGTGTACAACCTTGGCTACTGTGAAAAACTCGCGGCAATAGCTGCCTTTTTCCGGCGCGCCATAGGATGATCCTTTTCGGCCCGTGAATGGCGCGTGAAAATCCATGCCTGCCGTGGGAAGATTGACTTGTACCATGCCTGCCTCGGCGTTCTGCGAGAAATGGTCGATCTTGGCCGCATCCCGCGAGATGATGCCCGCTGACAGGCCGAACTCACAGTCGTTGGCGCTGGCAAGGGCGGCCTCATAGTCCGGCACGCGCAACACAGCGGCGATTGGCCCGAAAATTTCATGCCGAGAGATATCCATTTGCGGCTCGGCCCCCACGAACAAGGCTGGCTCCAAATAGTGCCCCGGCGTGTTCAGAGTAATTTGGTCACCGCTGATGAGCTCCGCGCCTTCGGCCTGCCCTCTCGCAATATAATCAAGGTCAATCCGCAATTGGTCGGCGCTCGCAACCGGGCCAATATCGGTGTCAGGCGCACGCGCATCCCCGATCCGAAGCTTTTTCATCGCCGCGGTCATCGCGCTGACAAATTGATCATGAATTCCGTCTTCAACAATCAGCCGCGAAGACGCTGTGCAGCGTTGGCCAGTTGAGAAGAAACTGCCCTGTATGGCGCAGTGAACTGCCAGATCCAGATCCGCGTCATCCAGCACAACCAGCGGGTTCTTGCCCCCCATTTCAAGCTGCATTTTTGCCCCGCGGGCGAACAGCGCAGCCCCCATATTGCGACCGACTGGTGTGGAGCCGGTGAACGTGACCCCGGAAACCTTGGGGTGTAACACGATTGCCTCCCCGACCTCACGGCCTTTGCCCATCACAAGGTTGAACACACCCTCGGGCAGCCCCGCACGGGCAATGATGTCGGACAACATCCACGCAGAACCGGGCACCAGTTCGGCAGGTTTGAACACGACCGTATTGCCATAGGCCAGAGCGGGCGCAATTTTCCATGCCGGGATCGCCAGCGGGAAATTCCAGGGCGTGATTACGCCCACGACGCCAATGGGTTCGCGCAGAACCTTAAGCGACACACCTTCGCGCAGTGATTGGTAAGCGTCGCCGGTGGCACGATAGGCTTCGGCCGCGAAGTATTTGAACAAATGCCCGGCGCGATGTGCTTCGGCCTTGGCCTCAGGTAGGGTTTTGCCCTCTTCGCGGGCCAGCATGTCGCCCAGCTCGTCCACACGGGCGAGGATTTCCGACCCGATCCGGTCCAGCACTTCGAACCGGACCAGTGGCGATGTTGCGCGCCATTTCGGAAAAGCGGCAGCCGCGGCCTCGATCGCATCGGCAGTCTGCGCGGCACTGGCCTGCGCATAATCCCCGATTGTGTCGTTCAGGTCAGATGGGTTGATGTTTGGAACTGCACCACTGCCAGCGGCCCATGTTCCGGCGATATAGTTGGAAAAGGGATCTGCGGTCATAGTACTTCCTCAAGAACTGGTCGCCACCCGATATCTTCATGCCGGTGGTCTACAGTGTTCACATAAAAATAGGTCGGGCCGTGATAGCCCCGGCATACCCGCCCATCGGCACGGTTGGCGACAGGTTCGGCGGTCCAGCTGACCGCCCCGAACCAATTCCACAAACGGTTATGAGGTGAGGTCAGGTGATCCGGGCGAAGCGGGGCTGCACCATTGGCTGGGTCCGGTTGGGGCGCGTTTGACACGGCGGCACCGCCCACCAACGCATCCCATTCATTGGGCCCAGTCGCACCCTGATAGGGGTCATTTCGGGGCGTATCACCACCGGTCAGCAACCGGCATCGAAACGTAGTGCCATCGATGGACACCTCTGTGCCATAGACATACCCGGCATCGTCCAGATCCTGCCAGCTAACGCGGCTCATTAGCATCCGGTCGGCCACCAGATACCGGGTGCCTCCCTGTTGAAACACATGCCAGTTCAGGCGTTTGGTCGGGTCTTTGGGGCTGTCAGTGAGCGCCCAGTTGTCCCAATCCGGGTCACGTTCAAATTCCGGGAGGTTACCGGGTTGCAGACCCTCGTAGGGGCAAAGCGCTGCAAGATCCGTGATCCAGGGCCGGGTTGCCGGGGCAAGGATCTGTCCTGCATGTGATAGCCCACCCAATTGCCGGGTTCCGATATATTTCATCATAGCTCTTACACCGGTCGCGTGCGGAAGCGCCGCAGGACCCGGAACAGCATTTCCGCCGCCAGGAACTCCGTGCGTTCTGAAGGATCAAGCGGAGGTGAGACCTCGACAATATCCAACCCGCCCAAGGGGGCCTCGGCCAATCCATCCAGCAGGTCGTAGTACTGACGCGGTGTAATGCCGCTGTGCACGATGGAACCCGTGCCGGGAAGGTAGCCGGCGTCCATCGCATCAATGTCAATCGACAGATATAGCTCGTCGCACCCCTGCATGGCATGCGCAAGGGCCTGACGCATCACCTCGGCCGCGCCGAGTTTTTGCACCTCGCCAGATGAAAATACCCGTCCGCCCTGCTCTTCAATGAGCGCGAGATCGCCGCCATCGACCCAGCCCGTGATGCCGATCCAGACCATATTGGAGACATCGATGTTGGGCAGTTCGGAAATCCGGCGCGCGTTGGTTGCATGGTTGTGGCTGCCCCACGCCCCCAGCCGGTCGGAGAAATCGAGATGACCATCGATTTGGATATATCCGAAGCGCGCGTTTGGCGAACGTTTGGTCAGCCCACGGGAATAGCCCAGACAGGCCGGGAAGCTGTTATAGTGATCACCACCCAGTGCCAGTGGGATTGCCCCTGCAACGGTCAGCGTTTCGGTCATTGCAGCGATGGCTTCGGTTGTTGCGTCAACGTCCTGCGCTGTGATCTCTGCGTCGCCGCAATCGATCAGCCAATCGGTTGCAGGCACAGTACGGCGGCTTGTATCGGGATCAAAGCTGGCTCCCTGCGGACGCAAAGATTGCAGAAGACTTGTCGCCCTGCGCAATGCTTCGGGGCCGAACCTTGTGCCAAGGCGGCTGGAATGTGTCCAGTCGCTCGGCATGCCGACCACGCCGATCTTATCGGGACCGACCTCGGCCACGTCGCGCAAAGGCCCATCAAACAGCCGATATCCCGGTTGTGACAGAGGCGGGTGAAATGTGGTATTAGCTGCAGTCATGTCAGTACATTTTCCTTGGGAATTGGGCGCACCGGTCGGTCAATCCCAAAACCGAGGCGCGCATAGATGAATGCCAAAAGAGCCGTGACCATCAGTCGTTGGCCAACCTTCACCACACCCATTCCGGGCCTGCTCGGGTTCAGACCGGTCAACATGATGGCACTGACCTCGTGCTGTCCCAGGGCGCTGAGCCATTGCACCACTGTATCAAGGTCGCAGCCTCCCAAACGGGGCCGATCACAAAGCGCGCTGAGCGATGTTTCAAACACGGACAGATCAAACTGCACAAACAGCGGCTTTGATACATCCCGCCACCTGGAAAACGCGGCAAGCTGCGCGGCAGTGTTTTGGCTGCAGGTCGTGCCACCCCCGTTTGGCAGGGGCGATACATGAAAGTCGCGCGCATCATCTGGCGTACCGCCAAGCTGCACAGTCTGACACTCAGGCAGCTCGCTCTGCACTGTCTTGGACAGGCAATCTGACCCACCCAATATTATGGCGCAGGCACCATTGCGGCTGATCTGACGCGTCGCGGCCTTCAATGCCGCGTGGATCGCGTCCTCAGATCCTGCCGCTATATCTCCGAGGTCACAGAGCCGCTCGTGCAGACCGTCGGTACTGATGTCCTGACGTGCATCGACATCTACCGGGTGACTGAATTGTGGGTTTGCGTGCCAACCGAAATAGACCGAGGTTTCGCGCAACGCACGCGGCGCCAGGGACTGCCCGGCATGCGGCGCGCTGGTGTCTTCAAACGGGACGCCCAGCACTGCCAGATCACCGGGCCTGACATCTTCAATTGCTTTGGTTTGTGCGCGCATAAACGACAGTTGCCCTGCCATGCGCGGCAATGGGGCCGATCGTAAAGGCATCAGCCAGCTCCTTTCTCTAGACGCTCAGTCACTGCCTGCAAGATCGCCAGCGCGGCGCAGGATTCCGTTCTGCCACGATCGTCTAATGCCGGGGCAAGTCCGAAAACTGCTGCGGCGGTGACATTGCCTGGGGTAGTGTCAATTTGCGCGATCATCTGTGCAGGTGACATCCCGGTCAGGCGACGTGGGTGCGACACCCATTTGCCCGCAAGCTCTTGTAAATCCACAGAAAGGATGACCGGTTGAGCGTGAGACAATTGGCCTGCAACGCCCCCTGTGACCTGAATGACAGGAACATCAGCACCTGTGACTTTTTGTGTCGCGATTCCAAGCGCCTTCAGTCCGCTGGAATCTCCGCCAACCAGCACCATCCGCGCGCCGGTTTTCAGAACCGCCTCGCATTGCGAGACAACTGCAGAAAAATGCTTATCCGGCTCAAGCGGAAATACATTCACGTCCCCTAGGTCAATGGCATTCGCGGGGGCCTTTCCGGGTTGGGAGGCGTATCGTAATTGCCTTGCGAGGTAGCGTTGCTCTGCTGCTGGTCGGTCGAGATTGTCACAAAAATATCCTGCTACCGCGACTTGCCCAGGCACGAGGTCTTCCAGATCGCCAACAGGCATGCCCAGAAAACTGGGGATCCCGTCAAACTGTATTTGCGCCGCATCACCCATGACGCAAAGCCGCGTTCAGGGTTTCAATGGCCGCCAATTCCGACATGCCACGCGTGTCGCGGGCAGGCGCAAGGCCAGTGATCACAATCGCCTGCCAGCGGCAGGACATTGCCCCAATGACAGAAACCAAGGTTTCGGGTTTCATTCCGCCTGGGTTAAGGCCGATAGCACCGGCTGCATGCCCCAGATCAACGACCGATATGTCGATCCAGAGAACAGCGCGCTCGGGCGTGTCAGAAAAGTCTGCGTGCCCTTCATCCAACCACCGGGCGGTACGCCAATCCATCGTGCGCTGAGCGATCTGATCCCAAACATCGGCAGGTTGCCCGCCATTCAAACCCACCCAAATCGTGTTTGATGGTCGTTCTGTAAGATCACGCCGAGCCAGTGGCATGGCCGCGACAACCGGCAGATCAGGCAAGGCCCCCAGTACAGCAGAGGCGACATCAGACGCGCCACCCAGAACGACGGGCACAATGCCGCGATCCACCATTTGCGCCACAAGCTGTTTCAATACGCCGGACCAATCGCCCGACAGGTCCAGATTACCCAGATCCCGACCATTTACAGGCAGGCTAGTTCCAAGCTGTCCGGTCATCTTGCGCAGCGCATCCGGTGCCAAGGAGGCGCCGGAACGTGGCCCGCTATCGACTTCGCTTGGAACACCCAAAAGCCCGACAGATCCTGCATCGCATTGCGAAATCTCGCCAAATGGCAGGCCAGCATAACCAGTTGTTATCATTTGTTTCTGCGCGCTATGCATTGCCAGATGCCTTCATTATTTGCGATTTCCAATTGCGTTCAAACCAGCTATAAAAAGTGACGGATTTGCGTCGAAAGGTCTGCCCATGCCCGACAAGCCCCGAACCCCCGACACGAATGGTGGTGTCGAAGCGGTTGAACGTGCATTGCGTGTTCTGGACAGCTTTGAGCCCGGAGATGCGGGGCTTTCTCTGAAAGAGGTCGCGGACCGCAGTGGTGTCAACAAAGCGACAATCCTGCGTCTGAGCGTCTCGCTTGAGAAATTTGGCCATATCACGCGCGACGCCGAAGGGCTGTTTCATCTGGGGCCGTCTTTGTGGCGTCTTGGATCCGTATTTCGCCAGAATCTGCGCATGGGGCCTATTGTGCGCCCGGTGCTGGCGAACCTGGTGAATGCGACGGGGGAAAGCGCGTCGTTTTACGTGCAACGCGGCAACTCCGGCGTTTGCCTCTACCGTGTCAATTCGCCCAGGCTTGCGCGGGATCATATCCAGGAGGGCGAGATAATTCCGCTGAGCACTGGCTCGTCGGGCCGGGTGCTGGATGCCTATTCCATCGGGCATGGCAAAAAGGCCAGCAGCATCCGCAAGGCCGGGTATTATCTCAGCCTTGGTGAACGTGATCCGGACGTTGCCGGGTTGTCTGTTCCGGTTCTTGGGCCTGAGGGCGAGCTGCTGGGTGCCGTCAGCCTGTCGGGTCTGCGCGTTCGCTTCAATGAAACCGCTGTCGAAGGCTATCGCGCTGCGGTGCTTGATGCCGCCCGCCAGATCCGGGCCGAGATTGGTGTGATATAAAGAGCCCATCATTTGTCAGCATTCTTGTTGCGGCCAATCAACTGAACGCCGATGAGCGCCGTGATTGATACGAAAATCAGGCAGGTGGAAATCGCGGCAATGGTCGGATCAAGCTGATCGCGCAGTGAATTGAACATGCGGCGGGTAATTGTGGCATTTTCCCCGCCCGAGACCAGCATCGAAATCACCACCTCATCCAGCGATGTGATGAAGGCCAGAAAGGCCCCGGTCTGGATCGAGAATTTGACTTGGGGTACTGTTATTGTCCACAGCGCGTAAGCTCGGGACGCACCCAGGCTGCGCGCCGCCAGTTCCTGATCGAAGTCATAGTTCTGCAAGCCCGACATCACGGTCACGATTACAAACGGCAGGGCCAGCGCGGTATGGGCGATCACAATACCGGTCAGTGTGTAATTGAGCCCCAGCTTGGCATAAAGGCTGAACACGCCGACGGCGATCAGGATCACCGGCACGACAATGGGCATGATCACGAGGATCTGCGCAGTGTTCCTGATCCGTGGGGTGGAGCAATGCAGCCCATAGGCACAAAGAGAGCCTAAAGGCGTCGCGATCGCCGTGGTCAACACTGCCGCGATCAGAGAGGTCTTCGTGGCGCTCATCCATTCCGCAGAGGTGAAATAGGCCGTGTACCAGCGGAACGAGAACGACGTCGGCGGGAACTCCAGAAATGAGGCCCCCGAAAACGACATCGGGATCACGATCAGCGTGGGCAGGATCAGAAAGAACAGCACCGCGATACCGACCACCGTCAGCCACAGACCGTCAATTTTACGTTGTCCGACTTGTTCCATTCTCAGATCCTTAGCGCATGAAGAGTTTGTCGAGACCGAACACACGGTTCATCAGCCAGATCATCGCCAGTGCCAGCAGCAACAGGACAACGCCCAGGGCGGATGCAGCCCCCCAATTGGAATAGACTGTGATCGTGCTTTCGATCCGCTGCGCCAGCATCTGCACCCGGCCACCGCCCAGCAAAGCAGGTGTGACGAAGAACCCAAGTGACAGGATGAAGACCAGCACGATGCCGGCAAAAAGGCCCGGCAAGGACATCGGGAAAAACACCCGCCAGAATGCGCCGCGCGGGCTGGAGCCAAGCCCAACGGCGGCCCGAACCAGGTCGGTGTCGATGTTGCGCATGGTGGCGTAAAGCGGCAAAACCAGAAACGGCAGCATGATATGTACCATGCCAATGATTGATCCCGTGAGGTTGTGCGCCAGTTGCAGCGGTTCCTCGATGATGCCAAGCGACATCAGCGACGAATTGATGATGCCATTGCGCTGCAACAGCACCAGCCAGGCGTAGGTCCGCACCAGAACCGACGTCCAGAACGGGACCAGCACGAAAACCATTAAAATGGCAGCCGTTCTGTTCGGCATCCTGGTCAGCCAGTAACACAGCGGATATCCGAGCAGGACACAAATCACCGTCACGGCGATGCTGATCTGAAAGGTGACAACAAAGGTCCGCCGATACAAAGCACTTTCAAAGATACGCGCATAGTTTTCCGTGCTCAACTCACCCGCCGCATTGTAAAATGAGAGCGAAGACAGCCAGAAAATCGGCAGAAACACGACAATCAGAATTGCGAGAACCGCGGGCATCGAAAGCCCCAAAAACGTCAGGCGTTCACGGCGCTCTTCGGATTTGAGCGTGCTTGCGTTCCGAAGCGTCTGAGCGGCCCCAAAGGACTCGGCGATGCTCATGATACATTCTCCGGTACGATGATCGTGTCTTCGGGATGCAGGGCCAGGCCAATTTTCTCTCCCTTGGAAGGCAGACCCGTCTGGCCCGCGCGATTGGCAGGGACGCGCACATTGATCTGGCCTGCGCTGTCGTGCTGAACGATAACCAGCACGCTGTCGCCTTGATAAATGATGGCGTCGACCCGGCCGGACAAATCATTGGCTGTTTCAGGCACAGCACCTGAGGTGACCTCCAGCAGCTCAGGCCGGATCACCAGGCGATGGCCGCCGCTCCCCGGAGCAATAGGCAAATCGGATTTCAGCACGCGTTCGCCAAGATGCGCCGTATTATTGGCCACGTTCACCGGCGCCGAAATGGATTCACCGATAAAATCCGCCACAAAGAAGCTGTGAGGCTGGCGATACAGCCGCTCAGGGGTCTCGACCTGCTCGATCCGCCCATGATTGACCACCGCAATGCGATCCGACATCGTCAGGGCTTCGCGCTGGTCATGGGTTACATAGACAATGGTTGCATCCAATTTTTGATGGAGCGCCTTCAATTCAATCTGCATGTGCTCGCGCAGCTTTTTGTCGAGCGCGGACAGGGGTTCATCCATCAGGATGATCTGCGGCTCGAAAACCATGGCGCGGGCCAGAGCCACACGCTGTCTTTGGCCGCCGGACAATTGGGTGATGCGCCGATCCCCATAGCCGCCCAGCTGTACGGTATCCAGCGCACGCTCGGCGCGGGTCTTTTGATCGCTTTTGGAAACTCCGCGGATTTTCAACGGATAGGCTACGTTTTCAGCCACCGTCATGAATGGAAACAACGCATAGCTTTGAAAAACCATGCCAAGGCCGCGTTTGTGCGGCGGCGTTGCAATCATTTCGCGTTCGCCAAACCGAATCGACCCGCCATCAGGACGCACAAATCCGGCCAGCGCCATCAGGAGCGTCGTTTTGCCGGAGCCCGACGGCCCAAGCAGTGTCAGAAATTCGCCTGCAGCGATATTCAGCGATACATCATCGAGCGCTTTGACTGATCCGTAGGCTTTGCACAGGCTGGATATGTCGATGGGAAGGGATTGGGTGGCAGAGGACATGCTAGCTCCTGACTTGAAAAGTGGGCGCAGTGCCAAATGCGCTGCGCCCAGATGGATTATTGCTGGATCAGAGTGTCGAACTCTTCAGTCAACTCACCCAGCTGGCCGATGTAGAAGTTCGGATCGACCAGAAGCTGCTTGCCGTAGTTGTCGGGATGGGTGTTGACCTTAACCGCCATTTCTCCCGAGATAATACCAGTGTCAAACGCACCGGTGTTCACCGGGCCCAGCGGCATCGTGACCGCCAGCCGTGCCTGCGCTTCGGCACTCAGCAGCTCATTGATCAGGCGCATGGCGTTGTCTTTGTTCGGGGCACCTTTGGGCACCAGCAGACAGTCGACATCCATCGTCCCTCCATCGAAGGCATAGGCGACTTCAATGCCGGATGCGATCACGCTTTCCACGCGGTTATGGCCCATGTGGATCACGTCCACCTCTCCATCACGCAGCAGCTGCGCGGACTGCGACCCGCCACGATACCAAACGGTGACCTCTGGTGCGATCTCTCCCAGTTTGGCCCAGGCGCGCGCTTTGCCTTCGTCCGTGGCCAATGTGTCGTAGATATCGGCCATCGGCACACCGTCGGCCATAAGGGCGGCCTCAAGGTTGTAGTTCACCTTGCCGTGCATGCCGCGCTTGCCTGGGAAGTTTTCCAGATCCCAAAACTCTGCCCAGTTGGACGGACCATTGTCGCCAAAGGCATCCTTGCGATACGCAATCACCTTGGTGAAGTTGATGAAGCCGATATAGTTTTCGTGGATCAGCTCTTCGGGGATGCCCGTTGTGTCGACAATCGAGTAATCAATCGGCTCAAGGCTGCCCTCACGGCTGAGTGTTTCACACGAGGGCAAGTCCTGCTCGGTCACATCCCAGGCGACGGCACCCGCTGTGATCTGTGCGCGCACGTCCTGAATACCGTTTGTGGTATCTTCCTTGACCGTGACATTCAGCGCGCCGGCGGCAGGTTCCAGCATGGCGCTGCGCAATGCGTCCTGAAAGGACCCGCCCCAGGATGCAAACACCACCTCGCCCTCGGCGAAGGCTGGCGCAGCCATTGCCAGGCTGCCGGCAACGAGGCTGGTCGCAAGCGACAGTTTTCTCTCTACTTTTTTCATGTCAGTTTCTCCCTTGATATTCTCTCGTTATTTGGTTGGGTTTTTCGTGGTGAACGCCGTGGTTGACTTGCAATGTCTCTTCCACCCAGTCGGCGATCAGTTGCGGCCGTTCGTACATGATGAAATGGCCGGTATTCGGCACCAACTTGATCACCGCCCCGGGAACCCGCGCGCGCAAGGCATCCAGCCAAAGCGATGCGGGGTGGGTCGTCGCCGATCGGCGAACTTCGTGTTCGTCCAGCGACGTTGATTGCAGGATTGTGACCGGGCAGGTGAGCCGGTCGATGGCCGGAACAAATTTATCGCGATCCCATGCAGCCATCGCATGGTAATACGCCTTCAAAACGTCTGCCGGATATTGCGCAGCCCGGTTCACAATATCACGTTTTTGATCTGGATCGAGGTTGTTGACCATCATCCCACCGACTGCCGCCTCCGCCCATCCTTTCTGACCAAGCTGCGCAAGCTGCTCTGCCAGACGCGCAACGGCTTCTTCGGGGTCTTCAGGAACGTTGCTGCCATCCAGCAAAAGAAGATGAGAGACGCGTCCTGGCCAAGTCGCAGCCAGTTCGATGGCAATCCGGGCACCCATGCTGTGCCCGACAAGGGCAAAGCGATCAAAACCCAGATCATTTGCCTGGGCAATCACATGGGCCGCGCAGTCGCTGAGACTGATCGCTCCCCCCAGCGGCACGGCATCGGGGCATCCCGGAAGCTTCGCAAGCCCAATGTGGGCACTGTCTGGAAGGAGCGGGGAGACACCGCTCCAATCCTGCCACCCGCACGCCCAGCCATGAACGAAAAGGACGTTCAAAGGTTCTGCCGGATCGGATGAAGGACTGGAGCGCATCAATTTGGGCCTACTGCTGAACCAGAGTGTCAAACCGCTCTTGCAGTTCTGCGAAGTTTTCGACGTAGAAGCTTGCGTCAATAACCACCTGGGTCTTCATATTGTCAGGGGCGGCATTGTTTTTGGCTGCCAGTTCGGGCGAGATCAGCCCGGTTTCAAATGCATGCGCATTGACAGGGCCGTAGGAGATGGCCACCGCCATGCGCGCCTGCGCTTCGGCCGACAGCATCTCATTGAGAACCCGCATGGCGTTTTCGCGATTTGGCGCGCCCTTGGGTACCAACAGGCAATCCGCGTCGGTCGTGGCCTGGTTCCAGGTATACCCAACCGTTATTGCATCGGCATTCAGCGCTTCTGCGCGGCCGTTGCCGATATGAATGAAGTCAATCTCTTCATCTGCCATCAACTGCGCCGCTTGCGAGCCTCCCCGATACCAGACCGTGATATCGGGCGCGATCTCCTCAAGCTTGGCAAAGGCCCGGTCTACGCCGCCTTCACTCCGCAGAGCGGTGTTTACATCCGCCGGGTCGACACCATCCGCCATCAATGCCGCCTCCAGCGCATGCGACACCGAGTTGAACATCGCGCGTGTCCCAGGGTAGGCTTCGGTGTTCCAGAAATCCGCCCAGGACTGTGGGCCGTTCTCACCAAACTTCTCTGCTTGCCAGCCGATGACCAGTGAATAGGTCAGCATGCCAACCCACTCGCTGTCCACAAGGCTGGACGGCATGCCATCGGTCGAGACCACGCCATAGTCGATGGGTTCCAGCGCCCCCTCCTGCTTCAAACGGGCACAGTCGGACAACGCCTGTTCGGTAATGTCCCAAGCAACCGCACCCGCAGTGATCTGCGCACGCACGTCTTGAATGCCGTTTGTCGTGTCTTCTTTGATGGTAAGACCCAGCTTTTTCGCCGCTGGGTCCAGCATGGACTCCCGAAGCGCATCTTGGAATGAACCTCCCCAGGACGAAAACACCACCTCGCCTTCGGCGAAGGCAGACGTGGCAATGACCAGACTACCGGCTACGAGACCCGCAGTGAGCGTCAATTTTCCGTTATCTTTCGTCATGTCAGGCTCCTCCCTAACTGTTGGTTGGCTTGCGGGTCCGCGACATGGGCGATCCCATCATCTTTTGCCTTAACGTTTCATTAGACAAAACGTCATTTCATTTCAACTAGTGCTGATACTGGAACTGGTCAAGGATTCTTTTGACAGCGCAGGAGTCAAACCCCACGCTTTCGGAGCCTCAGAGCCGAGCGAAACGTCGTATTTCGCCCTTATGCTCTGCGTCCATCTCGCTTCGATTTTGGGCGAATGGTATCGAAGGCAGGCTTTTCCTGCCCCAAGTTGATTGCCGCCGAGAGAAGCTTTTATGGGATTAAACGGACCGCAATCTCTCGCTCACCCACCCATGGCCAGCAAGTTCGAATGGCAGCTTCACACCAGTTCACGTCCCTTGATCCTGGCCGCAGCATTGGTGAGTTTGGGCTCTTTCCGGCCGTTAGCTGCGTTTTGCACCAAGGTCCGCACTGAGTATCGTTAATGCTTGAAACAGTTCTCTCTGTGCCAGGTTACAAACTCTGCCCTTGGCCGGTTGGCGAGGCGGTCCGGCACCAAGATCTTGCCGGACGAGTTAATCATCGACGTCACGGCTTCGATGTCGTTGCTCTGACGGGAAACCAGAATTGTCACGTCGTCAGCTAAACCAACGAGACCGCGATCAAACATCCAGTGCGCGGTTCCGGACAGGGCGAGCCCGTTGCTGACGATGTCGGGTCCGTCATGCTCTACAGGTCTGATGTGAGCGGCTTCCACTTCAGCTCGGCCACCGCCATTTATCAGACGTAAACCAGTGATGGCGCAGCGCTCGCCGTAGGCGCGCAGGACGTTCTTTCTGAAATTACGATCGCGAACCGCCCGGTTGGTCAGTTGGTTGACGCGTTCCCGTGCGGGCATGTGTCGGAAAGGTGTTTGCGCGTCTTGAAAACCTGGCAGCTGCATCGAGTCACCAACGCGAGGCAGGATGTCCTCGTCCCGTCCAAGACCACGTTCGACAATTCGGGCAAAGTCTTCAGCTGAAAGGGTTCTTACCGCAGCTTGCGCGCGTCCAGATATCTTGCCTTGATCGTTCAGCAATCCGCTTTCGATGACTGAATTCTCGTCTCGGAATGAAACAGGGTCGCCGAAATCAAGATAGGTCCCCGGCTTAATCACCGCCAAGAACATTTCCGGTTTCCTAGGATCCGGAATGATCTCCTGGACCTTAGCGACAGCAAAATAGCCTTTGGTCTCTTTGACCTTGCTTGGCTCCAGGTAGACGATCCAGTCCCCTTCGCACTGTTGGGCACGCGAGAGGTATTGCTTTGGAAATTGATACCGCTCCGAGGGAATGTCTTCGTAGACCGAGTCGCTGCGATGGATGAAGATACCGAAGGCCATCGCATCACCCGCGTTGAAGACGTTCCAGTTTTCGATCGGCCGCGCGTAGGGTCAGTACCGCACCTGTCAAAAATGGAAGCGCCAAGCCAGCTGCGGCGATCGCAAAAATCAGGATGGCAGCAAACACCGAGTATTCGGCAGGCTGTTGCGCCAACGATAGTTGGCCCAAACCAATCAAATAGAAGACGCTGGTTCCAAGCAAGATTATGTAAAGCGGCCCAAAGGGTTCGATCACCTCTCGGCGGGTACGCTCCAAGACTGAGTGCCGCAACATGTTCCAGCGTTTGCTTGCCTTGTTCACCAGATTACTCCCTTACCAGCTCGATCCATGTGTGCACGTCGTCATCCGTCACTTCGCGACCTTCGACATGCGATTGATACCAACGGGTGACGATGGCCCCGCGCTTTTCACTTTTGATTCTTATGCCCTCATCGGTGAGGTGCTGATCCAGCGAGCTTTCAATGTGTTTGAGGGCTTCGAAGTCATGCCCCGCCCGAATGGATTTGGTGCCCAGAAGTAGCCAGGGCACGTCCACCTCGAACCGCTCACCCATCGCGACCAAGGCCTCTACAGGCATTCCGCGCTGGCCCTTTTCGTAGCTGTGATACGCGCGCGGTGAGACACCGATAGCTTCCGCCATGGCCGCTTGTGAGAAGCCGATTTCATTGCGAGCAATGGTGAGACGAGCACCCATTGCAGCAAAAAGATCAGCATGTTTCTGCGGCATCTGAATTTTCCAATTGACTACTTCGTCGAAATTCGCGAACTTTGCAAAAAATGACGAACATTTACAGTTAATCACATCTGACCACGTCAGAAGGTGCAGAACAAGCGATTCCATGCGTGTCGCTGACTCAACTTAAGTGGACAAGGACGAGTGAAATGGCAGAGACCAACTATTCAGACAGCTCGCAGATCCTGGGGCTCGGGAAAACACCCGCGCAGTGGGTCGAAGTTATGGCCGGGATGGGGATCGATATTTCAGAACGCACGTTGCGTGAACGCGCCAATGAGACGGGTGCATTTTATCGCCTTGGGCGAACCATGCTGATCACGCCCGCGCAGATTGATACGATTTTTGAAGGAGGCCAGTCATGCCGCTCCAAATTTACAAGAGGGGCCGTGTCTACTGGGCCAAGGGGTGGATCGAATACAACGGCAGGCCAATCGCCGGCCCATACCGGCGAAGCACTAAGGCATCTACAGAAGAGGGCGCACGGGACTGGATAAACCATGAGACCGAACGTCAGATCCGTCGCTATGTCGTGGGCGACGAACCGAGCAAGACGTTCTCTGATGCAATCATGCTCTACAACGCGTCCCCGAAGGCGGCGAAGCAGTTGATCCCGATTGTCGAAGTGATCGGCGACCTGTCGTTAGGTGCGATATCTGGCGCGTTACTGAAAAGCCTTGGGCCGAAGCTGAAACCCAAAGCGTCGACGGATACCTGGTGGCGCGAGATCGTGACGCCCGCGAGTGCGGTGATCAACAACGCGCATGAGCTGGAAGGCACGCCGCTGATCCGCGTGAAACCCTACGACAAGTTCGAGCGGATCGCTCAGGACAAGCGGCGAGGGAAGCTCAGCCGCGTCGAGCGCACACCAGCTGATAAGGAATGGATCGAGGCATTTTGTCGTGCCGCCGACCCATACAATGCCGCACTGGTGCGTTTTATGTTTGAGACGGCTGCAAGGATTGATCAAGCCGTGTCCTTGGAGCCCGATGACCTAAGGCCGCACGAAAACAAAGTCCGCGTGAAAGCTCAGAAGGGGCATCCGGAAAGCTGGATCACCGTTTCGCCTCAGATGATGGACGAGCTACTCGCGCTGCCTCCCAAACGTCCCAAGAACCGCAAGACCGGCAAGCTCATGAAGGCGCGCATCTTCGGCTATGGGAGCTCCACCGGTTACAACACGCGCTGGAAGACGATCTGCAAACGCGCGGGCATCTCGTACCTTTCAGCCCACCCGGCAGGGCGGCACGGGTTCTTCACGGAGCTTGTTGTCCGTCAGGGCGTCGATCCCGTCACAGCAGCCAAGGCTGGACGTTGGTCAGACCCCAATTTGCCCATGCGGATTTATGCCCACGCAGAGACCGATGAGGCCGACATTAGGGCCCGTTTTCGTACAAACCACGTACAGGATGACACTGTACAAGCACCCAACAGTAAGAAATCACAAAAGGAATAGCGCTATGAACGCATCCCTCCTAAGGGGCAGGTTGCAGGTTCGAATCCTGCCGGGGTCGCCAGTTTGGTGACCTGAGTGTCACCGCCGAGATATTCGTGCGTGGGAATGGATTGAAGATACGCCCGGTCCCGCATACAGAGCCAGAAAAAGTTCTATGTAATTCAGATTGCCCGGCGAATTGATTGCGCCGGACCCAAATAGTCGGAATGAAATGCTTCGATCACGCCTCGATGCCCCTCAGCGCCTCATTTATCTTGTTACTGCCATTGTCATTTGCCTGATCTGGTCGTGGTACCTGATTGATCTTGAGGCCGGTCACATCTGGCGCTTTGACGAGTTCTATACTTATGATCGAAGCACTGGTTTTGCGCGCAATGACGACTGGTTTGCGGTTTATTCCAACAATGAACCCAGTCTGAAGAAGCCGCCGCTGCAATATTGGTTCTCGGGCCTGCTGATCGAATTCGGCGTGCCGGATATGCTGGCGCTGCGGCTGCCCTCCATGGTGTTCGCGCTGGGCGTTCTGATTGCGACCGCCTGTCTGGCACGCGCCATGCTGCCGGAATTGCCCTGGGCGATGCCTCTGTCGGTGCTGCTGTTGGCAACGTCGCTTGAATTCTGGCGCTATGCCAGTTCGGCGATGCTGGATGTGGGGGCCGCGCTTTTTACCACGCTGGGATTTGCCGCGATGTTTGCGGCGTTCGAGCGGCCCAGATACTGGCCCCTTTTTGGGGTGGTTGCGGTACTGGCGGCGCTGCAGAAAAGCCCGACCCCGCTGGCGTTTCTGGCGCTTGCTCTGCTTGGGTTGGTGGCGACCCGCCGCTGGCAGACCTCGCCGCCGCGCGATATCTGGCGTGATCCGAGGTTTCGCAAAACCATCATGATCTCGGTGCTTCTGTCCTTTGCCTGGCCGATCATGCAAGAGGCGCGGTTCGCGCTGGACGGTTCTCTGGACGGCAGCGTCAAACGGCAGATGCTTGACCGGTTTGCCCCGTCAATTTCGGCCCGGGGCCTGAGCGGCATGTCCGAGCTGATCCTGGGTAAGGAAATCTGGCTGCGCGCCGTCGGGTTTCTGGGCATCTGCGCATTGCCATTCGTCCTGAGACGTCCGCGACTGTTTGCGGCGACGAGCATCGCAGTCCTGTTTGTGGTCATGATGTGGGCAGCGTCCGGACGGGTGTATGCGCGCTACACCCTTTTGATTCTGCCGCTTCTGATGGTTGGCGCCGCCGGTTTGGCCCTGTCTCTTGGCCGGTTCCGCTGGATCGGGACAGGCGCGTTGCTGGCGCTGGTCTTCGCCGTAGGCGGACCGATCAAGGACCGCTCAATAATCCAGACCAGCACAAGCAACTATCGCTTCGGGATGCCGATGTCCGAGGTGCTGCTGCCACTTGGACAGGCCCTGCAACCACATGAGGCGCTGGTGATCTGCGCTCTGGATAAATCACGGCCCCGCGTTCCGCCCGGTGCGGCGTCGGTCTATGCCTCGAACGGGCAGCGGTTCGTGTTTCTGTCACGGATGGAGCTTGCGTCGGAACTCCGCGAGATCGGATTTTCCGCGCGCCCCCTGCGTGGGTTCTGCCATGCCGAGGAACTGGAACAGATTGCGCCCGAACTTATCGGGCTCGAAACAACCCCGTCACCCGCAGAGGGGTATATGTACTGGACCGCAACCGGGCACCGGGACCTGAAGGACTGAGGGTCACGGGCAATTAGCACCCGGTTTCTATTCGGCGGTAAGGCCCTCGGCCGTCCAATACACAAACTCGGTGCCTTCCACGGGTTGACGGGTAAGGCCGGTCAGGTCTTCCGAGATACGCTCAAGCTCTTTCGCGCGGCAGACACCGCGCAGGGGGCCTGCGGTATAGCCAAACTGCGCAAGGTACCCGCGTAGATTGGGGCGTCTCATGTAGACGAAGCGATTGTCAGGCGAGGCATAGACCGAGGCCGCGCCCAGGGGCAGACGGCGGCGGTTGTCAAAGCCGCACACCACCAGTGTTTCACCGGGCTGCACCATGGTCTGCATCGGTTCTAGCAGATCCTGCAGGTCGATACCGAATTGCTCGGCGGTTGTGGGATGGTTGTAGGCGGCAGCGTGTTTCATCGGGCCTTTTTCGGACAGGCAAAGCACCGCCAGCAGCAAAACGCGCACCCACATCCGTTTGGAGATCAGCATGATGCCGCCCGCCGCGCCGATCATCAGCATTGGCAGGATCAGCAGCGTATAGCGGTCATAGATCTTTCCCGATGCCATCCACATGGCGAGGAAGAAAAACACCGCGATCCCTGTCGTGGCCAGCAGACGCGGACGCCTAAACTTGAAGGGCAAAAAGAACAGCCCGATCAGTCCGAACAGCCGTAAACCGGGCTCGTTCCCCAGAATGATCTCCGACAGTTTCTTCAGGCTCCGGTCCGCTACGCTCGGGGCGAAACGGTCCAGCATTTCGGTGCGCACGCTGCCCTGAAACTCGGCCCCGAAGCCAAAGCGCAGGTATTGAAACAGCGGCCACAGGAAGGCCAGCAGCAGACAGGCGGCCATGGTCCACAGGAAGGTTCTGTTCTTCCAGATCTCGCTTGTCGGGCGATCCTGCCAGCGCTGCGTCAGAATCAGGGTCAGCAGACCCAACGCAAGAAAGACCAGCGGTGTCGGGCTTTTCTGCATCCCGGCCAGAAACACCGTGACGGCGAACCAAGGCCACAGGCGCGGGCGTTCAAACGCGGCCAACATGACCGCCACACCCAGGGTCGAGAAGAACATCGCGCCATTGTCCAGCATGGCCGACGTCGCATGACCCCAGAAATTCTGTGAGCTTGAGACCAGCAGAACCGCAGGCAGCATCAGCCAGGGATGATCGGGCACCATCACCCGCGCCAGCCACGCGGTGGCGATCAGCGTGCCCAGCGCAAACAGCATCGAAGGCAGATGCAGGGCGGTCATATGCGACCACCCCATCTCGATCATACCGGCTGTCATCCAGTATTGCAGAGGCGGCTTTTTCAGGCTGGGTTCGTTTTGCGAAAAAACGGTGAACCAATCGCCGTTGCGGGCAAATCCCAGGCTGCGGTCATAGGTGAAGAATTCGTCGATCTTCGACAGCCCGTCCTGCCCCAGCCCGACCATGTACCAACACCACAAAACCACGATAACCGCGCCTGTCATCACATAAGGCGCCCAATCCGTGGCCCAAAGACGTTCCGATGTCGATCTGACGTTCACCGCGCCCGCCTTTCGATTTGTTGTGCTGAAACCCGCTTCAAAACGGCTGGCTACTTGAATTTACGCTCCTGATCAATCACAAGCCTTTGTGTCTGAATCAAGAACGTATTTTCATCATGTTTAGTGACGCTCAACCCCAGCCCGATACCCGACCGGCCGTGTCGGTCGTCATCCCGATGCACAACGAGCAGGGGGCCGTGGCGGATTTGCTGCAGGGCATTTGCACCGCAGCGGCGGATCTTCCGGATTTTGAGATCATCGCGGTGGATGACGGATCAACCGACGGCACCTATGACGCGCTGCAGGCGTTTCAGCAGACCTGCCCGCAATTGCGCATCCTGCAGCACAAACCCGCCGGTGGCCAAAGTGCCGCCGTGCACTCCGGCGTTCAGGCCGCACGGGCCGAGGTTTGCTGTACGCTTGATGGCGACGGTCAGAACCCGCCCGAGGAACTGCCAAAGATCTGGGCTCCGCTGTTGGCGGATGACAGCGGCCAGATCGGGCTTGTCGCCGGGCAACGGCTGGGCCGCAAGGATACCGTCTCGAAAAAGCTGGCCTCGCGCATGGCGAATGCGCTGCGCGGCTGGATGCTGAAGGACGGCACCCGCGACACCGGATGCGGTTTCAAGGCCTTCCGCCGACAGGCCTTTCTGAACCTGCCTTATTTCGATCACATGCACCGCTATCTGCCCGCGCTGTTCAAGGCCTACGGCTGGCAGATCGCGCTGGTCGACGTGGCCCATCAGCAGCGCCTGTCGGGTCAGTCCAAATACACCAATTTCGGCCGGGCGATGGTCGGTATCTGGGACCTGTTCGGCGTTGTCTGGCTGATGCGCCGCGCCAAATCGGTCTCGGCAAAAGAGGCGGGCCGGTCGTGAAAGAAACCATTCTTGAAATCCTGCACGTAGATAGCCCGACCGAGGCGCTTTGGGTCTTTATCGGACTTGCTGGTCAGCTGATGTTCAGCGCCCGTTTCATCGTTCAGTGGATCACCTCGGAACGGGCCAAGAAGTCGGTCATCCCGATGGCCTTCTGGTATCTGTCCATCGGCGGCGGGTTGATCCTGCTCAGCTATGCGATCTACCGCCGCGACCCGGTCTTTATTCTGGGCCAGTCGATGGGGCTGTCGATCTATTTGCGCAACATCTTCCTGATCCGGGCTGAAAACCGGTAACAGGCGGCCCGCTCAGCGGGTCTCGGCCTATCCGAATCCTTGTGTGAACAAGATGTTTCTTGTTTTCGAATCATTTGTGCTAGTATCGCGCGAATAGATTTTTACATTTGAATTCGGAGGCTTTGCCTTTGCCTGATGCTACACCCCGGTTGTTCCGGCTGCGTCCGCTTGAGAAAGCGGATATGGAAACTGTTGCGCGCTGGTTTCAGGATGTTCGTGATCTGGCACTGTTTGACCGCACCTCGCGCGTTCCGCTGAATTTGCAGCAGACCGAACAGATTTGGGAGGAGGCGCTCAGTTCCTCGCGCGACTGCGGAAAATGCTGGTTCATTATCGAATCCGACAGCGCCGAGCCGCAGGGCATGATCGGGCTCGAGGCGATCTCGCAAGTCAACCGCGACGCGGTGATCCCGATCTTCATCGACAAATCGGTACGGCGGCACGGGGTTGCCGTGCGGGCCATTGCCTTGCTGCTGGATTTTGCCTTCCGGCAGCTGGGCCTCAACCGGATCACCTCATATTACCGGGCAGACAATCACGGCAGCCGCGATCTGATCAGTCAGGTGGGCTGTCAGGTCGAGGGAACAATGCGGCAGGCCTGGTTCGCGGACGGTCGGTTTCACGACATGATCGTGGTGGGCATGTTGCAGCAGGACTGGGCGGCACGGCGACAGGAGCTGGCGCAGGAGTTGCATACAGATACTGTGGTCACTTTCGGCGCACCTGAATGGAGCTGGCCACCCCCGGCCCATTGCGATGAGTGAATTAGTACAAGTATTGAGCCAGAATTTGATAACATTCCCGCATAAATTTAGACACGACAATCGATTCGAGTATTGCCAGTGAATACAACCGGTTCGAATCCCACACTCCGACAAAAGCTCGGCGCGGTGCTGTTTGCCGATGTGGTCGGCTATTCCCGCCTGATGGGCGAGAATGAGATGGATACGTATAACGCGTTGAACTCTCTGTTGTCGCAACTCGAGGCGATTTGCCAGCAGTATCAGGGCCGGGTGATCGAAGTGCGCGGGGACGGTATCCTGGCGCTGTTCGAAACCGCCACCAGCGCCGTCGAGTTCAGTATCGAGCTTCATCGGATTGCCGCACAGCACAATCAAAACCGAATGGCGCATGAGCAGATCAAGTTCCGTGCCGGTGTCCATATGGGCGAAGTGCTGCAGGATGATCGCGGCATTCATGGTGACAACGTGAACATCGCCGCCCGTCTGCAGGAAATCGCTGAACCCGAACGGGTCTATGTCAGCGCCGCTGTCTATGAACAGATCCGCAACCGCCTGCGCTATGGCTATGAGTTTCTGGGGCCCAAGCAGCTCAAGAATATCCTGTTACCGGTGGCCACCTATTGCGTGCGCAGCGAGGTCGAGGGCGCGACAATGGCCGCGACCCTGCGGCCCGACATGCAGCTTGAGGTGCTGGAACGGCCCGATATCCCCTCGGTCGCTATCCTGCCCTTTGTCAGCCAGGGCGGGGGCGAGGATGACAGCTGGGTCGCCGAAGGGCTGACCGATGACATCATCATGAACCTGTCAAAGTTCCGGAACCTGTTCGTCATTGCCCGCAACTCGTCCTTCTTCTTCAAAACGCAGTCGATGTCCCCGCACGAGGCGGCGCGCCGGTTGAACGTGCGCTATGTGGCGCGCGGCAGCGTCCGCCGTTCTTCCAGCCGCATCCGCGTCACCGCCGAGCTGCTGGATGCCAACACCGAGCGCACCATCTGGGGCGAACGCTTCGACCGCAAGCTCGACGACATATTCGACATTCTGGACGATGTGACCGAATGCATCGTCGCGGCCATGGCGGTGATGATTGAATCGCACGAAAAGCAGCGCATGGTGCAGGCGGTGCCCTCTGACCTCAGGGCCTATGGTTCGGTCCTGCAGGGTCAGCATCACATCTTCAAATATACCCGAAATGACAACCGCAAGGCGCAGCATTGTTATGAATCCGCGCTGGAACGGGATGGCGGCTATGCCCGGGCGGCGGCGGCGCTGTCTCGCACGCTCAATATCGACTGGCGCTATTCCTGGACCGAGGACCCGAACAGTGCGCTGGACAAGGCCCTGTCGCTGGCCCTGCGCGCGGTCGATCTGGACCCCACCGATGCGCGCGGGTTCGGTGAGCTGGGGTATGTGCAGCTTTACCGCAAGGAACACGCAGCAGCGCTTGAATCCTACAAACGCGCGCTGTCACTGAACCCCAATGATGCTGATATGCACTCGGATTATGCGGATGCTCTGGCACATTCAGGCGACAATGAGACCGCGATCGAACACCTTCAGCAGGCGATGCGCCTGAACCCCTATTTCCCGGATCAGTACCTCTGGCATCTGGGTGGGGCCTATTACAATCTCAAGCGCTATGACGATGTGATTGCGGCCGTGAACAAGATGAACAACCCGACCGAGGGGCAACGGGTGCTGGCCGCAAGCTATGCGCACAAGGGAGACATGGATATGGCGCGCCAGATTGCCGACAAACATCGCGCGGCGCATCCCAATTTTTCGCTGGAGCGCTGGACGAGGGTCCAGCCCGATCTGCTGGAAGACGACACTCAGCATTTTCTGGAAGGTCTGAGAAAGGCCGGGTTCTGAGCTACAAAAAAGGGCGCGTGATCCACGCGCCCCGATCCTCGGAAATATCCGGTCCTATTCGCCCCGTGCCTTGGCGCCGCTGACTTTGGCACCGCTCACCTTGGCCCCGCTGACCTTGGCGCCGCTGACTTTGGCACCACTGACCTTGGCCCCGCTGACTTTGGCGCCACTGACCTTGGCCCCGGCCATCATCGGTGCGTCATATTCGAAATAGACGTCCAGCAGCACCTCTTCGATCTGACCCGCAGCGATGTCCATGCGGAGGGTGTAATCGGCCTGATCATAGTTCCAGACGCGAATATCGCTGGCGATCTGATAATCCGCCGCCGCGACACCCGAAACGGACGGGTTCATCGGAGCGCGTGCAGCTTGCTGTGTCGTGTCCGGCCCTCCGGTGTTTTCAAGGCTGAACCCGCGGGGCAGGTTGCCACCCGTGGCACTTTCGCCCTCGCCATGAACCAGGAAGATCGTCGGTTCCGGCATCTCGTAATAGGTGCCGTCATATGCGAAGCCATAAATCCGGGCCAGCCGGGCATCGCCTCCGAACTGGTCCCCCATGAAGTTGTTGACGCCACGACCCCTTCTGCGCTCGTCCTGTTCTTCGAACATTTGCCGTTTGTGGCTATTGGCTGTTTGTTCCCAGAAGGAATGCTTGAATACGCGGCCCTTCTGGACGTAGACGAATGTCTGAAACTCGACTTTCTTGCGCTTCACGAGCGTCAGATTGCCACCGACGTCGGCAACCTTGTAGATGCCCGATATTTCATTTTCGGTCTCGCCGCTTTGAACCAGAATCCGGTCATGGGCTTTCACCTTCACCCCGTCAATGACATCGACCTGTGCCGGCAGCGCGCCTGGAATCTCAAGCGCCAATCGAACCGATTTCTGTTTCAGTTTAAGATCGTTTAACTCTCGCCCAAACAATAATACCTCGGAAAAACTGAGTAACGACTCAGACATATCACTTTCTCCCTATCGGGGGCCGACGCAGCCGCTGGCCTCGTCTGTCCCGGTTTGCGCATTTGACTGCGCGTTGATTGTCAAATTATCACCCCGTGCGCATAAACTGCCATAAAACCGAGGTAAAAACAAAGACTTTAAGGCTCTTTCACCTCGGGCGACAATGTGCGGACCGATGCGGCGTGGCTGGCGCCATCGGGCTTGCTCAGACGCGGACCGGGGCGTGTCAATCCGATGTCGCGCATGCGGAAATTGCCTTCGATGATCTGCCGGAACGCGCCGCCTGTGATCTCCTGATCGACCATGACCAGTGCGCGTTCGACGCCGAAATAGCTCAACATGTCGGGGTCCAGCTTTTCCCACGCGTCGGCCAGGTAGGTCCCTAGCAGATCGCGCGCCTCGATCAGCGCCACCCGGAAACCTTCAGGGTCTGCAGCGTAATGTTCGTCGAACAGGTCCTGCATGATGGCATTGTATTCGTCGGTGCCTTCCAACTCGTCCGACAGCTCCTCCATTTCCGGGTCGATTACGTCATGGGCGACCAGCCGTTCGTGATAGATATCGACCAGAATGTCGAACATCGCTCCGGTCAGCGGCTCCGACAGCGCGTGTTCGCTGGACCAGCCATGCGAGAAATCTGACAGCGTCCGGTCATTGGCGGCGATCCTGATCTGCGCGTTCTGCGACAGTTCGGCAAAGCGGCTGAGCCGGTTATAGGTATAGAGATTGCCGCGCGTGTTCTTCAGCACCTCATCCACGACCGAACCGAAATGCAGCGATGCCAGCAGCGCCACCATATCCGCCGCCGATTCATGGAAGCCGTAATACTCGCCCGTCGCATCCTCTTCGGATGGCAGGCCGATGACGCTGTAGATGATGGCATGGCCGATCTCATGCGCCACCACGTCGAAATTCAGGCTGTAGGGGCGGTATTCGTCACCATGTTCACGGGTACCGCCGGTTTCCAGAAACCCCCAACCGATATGCGCGTTGTCGAGGCCGGGCAGTAGCGACAGTTCCAGCCGTTCGAAATCACGTTCGAAATGCCAGGGGATCGGGCGGCCGAAATACCCCTCCCACACATCCATGGTGAAATGGGCCGCACCAAACAGATGCGCGGCCTCAAAGGCAGGATCGTCGGGGTCGATATGGATGAAATTGCCGAACTCATCGGGTTCCGGCGGCGGCAGGATATAACCGTCCCAGGCAGGCAGATACATCTCGGGGCCGTCCTCGCCCTCGATCATTGTGCCATAGGGGATCGTCTTGTCGATCGGGTACATCGCATACATGCGCGGCCCCGACGGCCCCGGCCCGATCGTACCCTGCGGGGCCGAGATCTCGACCAGTTCGGGCTTCGAATTCGGCTCAAGATAGGGCGATTGCGGATACAGCAGGAACCGCGTGCCCGGAGTTTCGTTTTCCGAGTAATCGGGCCAGATCGTCAATGTCCCCTCCCGTTATCGTTCCGGTTCACCTTCGGCGCGGCAAAACATGAATTCGGCTTCAATCAGATCAACAAACGCCTCACGCCCGTCCAGACCAAGCGCGATTGCATAGGATTCAAGATCATCCGGCACCGCCTGGTCAAGCCGTGTTTCAAAATACCAGACCAGAGACTGCATTCTGCCCGTACCGTTCACCCGATCCGGTCCCTTGATCCGCTCGGCCTTGCGCCGTGCCCGGTCGCGCAACGCTCCATAGTGACCATCGTGGCGCAGCTCGGCCAGCAGGGCGGTGTCCAGATCATCCGCGCGCGCCGCGATGGCCGCATCCTTATGGGCGCGGTCGGTCAGTATCGCCTCGTATTGCGCAAGCGTCAGGTCGTTGTCCTGCAGCCACTCCATCAGATCGGCCTGACGGGGCAGGCGGGCCCCAAACCTGTGCGCGGCCATGTGTTTTCGCAGCGTGGCGCGGTCCGGTCGGTGTTCGGCCCTGCGCGCCTCATCCCGCGCCAGCAGATGCAAAGCGGCGCGGTCGCGCAACCGAGCATAAAGGTCGGGGTCCAGCCGCAACTCATCCACCAGTGCCCGCGCGTCCTGATCTGGCGGCGTGGTTTCTGAATTGACCCGATCCCGCAGCTCGCGCCAGGCCAACGTGCGTTCGACGCGTGGCGCGGCGGAGGTGTCGGTGTCTGCCTCCAGATACCGCGCCATCTGCGCCAGCATCGCGCGGGCGTCATCGCCCTTGGCATCCACCTGCCCCGCGGGCAGCCAGTCCCGAAATTCGTCCAGACCCGAGATGGTGCCCGCCGCCGCGATCACCCTGTCCCAAACCCGGTCGCGATAGTGCAGAGCCTTGGCAGCCTCCAACAGGATCTGGGCATCCTCTTCCGACAGCACCCCGGCCGTCTGTGCCATGCCCAGCGTGGCACGGATTGATACCATCGGCTCGCTCAGCGGCATAAAGCCCAACTCGGCGGGGCCATGCAGCACCGCCACCTCGTCATCATCCATAATCGCGCCGCTGAGGTAATCATCGAACACCCGTCCGACGCCGATCATCCCGAAATCGGAAAGTTCCGCCGCCCGCAACGCGCCCATGCTGGCGCTGCCAAAGACCGGGATGCCCTGTTCCAGCGCCCACAGGATTTCCTTGTGCCAGACCGAGGGCACGCCGTCGAAATACCCGTCAATGATACCAATCGCCCGCGGCTTGTCACGCACCACGCGATACACATCCCCTTGCCGGACCGGGGGCAGGATGGTCGCGTCCAGATGCTCCTGTACCGCTTCGGGCCGCAGGGTGGGGCCGACGAAGATGACCACGCTCATGCCGTCACCGCCCGTGCCCTTGGGCCTGCCACGTAATCGGGATCGTCATGCGGGGCCTCCAGCCCCGGGATGATCGCGCGGATGACTGCGATGTCGATCTCGGGCCGGGACAGATCGACCGTCACCACCTGGCCCATGCCGACCACCGACAGACAGGTCAGCAGCAGCTCTAGGTCTTCCGTGAACGATCCCGTGACATGCGATGGGCAATCGGTGAAACACACGGTCGCCGGCGCGCCATCGATCAACTCACGGATATACCGGCTGCGCCATGTGCGCGCTTCGTCCGAGAACTCCCCGGGGTCCAGATCATCGCGCGCGCCCGAGATATAGGTCAGTCGCGTCTGCGCCGCTTCGGTCAGTGCTCGCAGCAGCGCGATGGCGCGGTCGGGGTGACAGCCATCGCCGATGCCGATATGGCCGGTGACCTCTCCGGCCTCGCAGATCACACAGCGAAAACTGGCAATGCCAATATCCGAAGTCGTATCCCAAATCCCCAGATCCAGCCCCGCCGCCACGATCTGGTCCATCGCCTGACGGCAACGCGGATCATCCACCGTGTCCGGATCAACGCGCGGCGTCACCCCCCGGTGGTGCCACAGCGTTGTGGCATCCCGCTCGATCAGCTCGCAAATCGCATGGCAACTGGCCTCGACCACGTCATTGCCCGAGGCCAGACCGTTCGTCGTGCGCGGAAACGCCCTTTGCCCGGCGACCGGAGAGGTCGTGTAATCCGTATCCACCATCTCATAAGGCACCCAACAGGCCGCCCCCGCGTTCAGATCGCGCCCCTGCACCCAAAGCATCGCGCCATGCGGATCAAACTGTCCGCCGGTCACGCGCGGCAGACGCTCGACATCCACCACGTGATCCCGCGCCAGATCGGCATGGCTGCACAGCCGCAGCAGCAACTCGATCCGCTCCGCATGCCATGACTCGATCGCCTCCATCACCCCCGAGGCCTGCGCCGCGCTCAGCGACAATCCCTTGCCCAGCGACACCGCGACCGAACGCGAATTGGGCCGCGTCACCATCACCGTCGGCAATCCGACCCGGTCCAGCCCGGTCAGATTGGCAATGCGCGTGATTCCCATGTCTTTGAGAAACGGCCTGACGATGGCCAGCGTCTGTTCCGGGTCGCGCAGGCGATGCGTATCCAGCACATAAGTCTTCTGCGAAATCCCGGACATTCAAATGACCTTGCCAAATATCTGATAACCCGCCCAAACCCGAAGGCCTCGGCCGGTTCAGGCGCAGGATGGGCGAGGAATGCTAGCCGGTCAACCACACGGCACATGCGAACTGCCCCTTGCAAGGCCCGCGCCCTGCGGCTAAACGATCTGTCGCATGCCTCAATAGCTCAGCTGGTAGAGCAGGTCCTTCGTAAGGACAAGGTCGGGGGTTCGAGTCCCTCTTGAGGCACCACTTCCCATTAAAATACTTATGGAAAGCAAGCGCTTATTGCTTCATAGTCGCATCCTTCCGCTTTCGGAGCCACCTGGATTTCACCCGCAACGGTCCCAACTTTCTGAGTTTTGTGTTGGCGAGGATCGAAGTTCATGGCAACTCACCCGTAACTGTATTCATCAGGGCGTCTGACCTGCCCGGTATTCCGAAAGGTGATTGCTGTGTTGACAGGCATTCGGCCTTTCCGGCCCTTCCTCGTTTGTCTACCCGGCAAGTGATGCAGCTCGGCTACAGGTCAAGCAACAAACACCATCGCAAAGTTCCCCAGACCATGGCCTAGGCAATTCCACGCCGCAGCCGCAGCAAGTTTCCGCTGCGTAAACGTGCCCGGCCTTTGCGCGCGACTCGAATTGCTCTAGGTCAGGCTATCCGTTTTGATGGGGGTCAAAATGAAGCTTAGTGCATTTGAGATTTGTTGCATTCTGCTGGCCAGCGCAGTGGCCGTGGCAGGATTTGTAAAAGCCGCAAATGCCGTGATTTCGGTCATCTGAGCGGGCTGTGATAAGCGGCTCATTTCAGCAGCGCGCTAGCTGAGTGCCATGACCATCTCGACCTCACCGTCGACAATCCCGCCTGTCGGGTCAAAGCCAAACCGTTTGTAGAGCGCCAACGCGCTTCCGGGCTCATCGACAACACTGATTACCAGATTTGCACGGCCCTTCTTCTGAGCCAGCGCTTTTGCGAATTCCAATGCCGACCGGCCATGGCCTTTGCCCTGATGCGCCTGATCAACCATAAGCCGCCAGATATATATGCCGTCGGGATCGTCACCCTCATCCAAATCCGCATCGGGATGGAACATATCGACGACTGCCAGCAACCCGACAGGAGTTTCATCTTCCCAGATGCCATAAATCTCGGACCCTGGTTCAAATCTCGATTGGGCGATCGTCATAAGGTTTGATGCAACGAACGTAGACTGTTCGTCGTGCACGCTCAGCGCTGCCAGAGGCCGGAGAGTGTCTCGTGTCAAAATTCGGAAATCAGGCATGTGTTTACTCTACGGGACGAATACCAGCGCGTGAAGCTTCATGGTCCGGATGGACCCTCTGGCCTTCCTGATCACGCCCTATACGCGCATTTGTTTGCTTGTAACTGAAACTGGTACGGGCGGTGGGACTCGAACCCACACGGCACCAAGGCCTTCGGATTTTAAGTCCGATATGTCTACCATTCCATCACGCCCGCAAACCTGTTCGTGCGGCGGATCAGGCCGAAACCAACAGGATCGCCACACACTTACAGCCAACCAAATGGATTGAAAAGACGCTCGTTTCGCGGATCGGATTTGAGCGAAGCCGAAGCGCGCGGTTGACAGGGCTTGACCCTTCCGCTCTCGTCGGCGGATCAGCAGAAGGAGCGCGCGATGAAAGCGGTCAGCAACCCGTATCAGAATGGGACCAAACTGGCGGATGATGCGCCTTATCCGTCGACCGACATTTCGGGGTTGGGGCGGCATCGCCTGTTCTGCCCGGATTTCGTTGAAACACCGCTGGTGGATGCAACGGCGCTGGCACCGGTGGCAAAGCTCTGGGTCAAGGATGAGCGGCCCCGGATGGGGCTTGGGTCGTTCAAGGCGCTGGGCGCGGCTTATGTCATTGCGTGTCAGGCCGACGCGGCAGCCGATAAGATGCTGAACGGGCGCACCTATGTCACTGCAAGCGCAGGCAATCATGGGATGAGCATGGCCGCCGGGGCGCGGGTCTTCGGGGCAGATGCGGTGGTTTACATTGCCGAAACCGTACCCGAGAGCTTTGCCGATAGGTTGCGGGCGCAGAACGCGCAGGTGGTACGCGAAGGCGTTGACTATGCTGCCAGCATGGAGGCCGCCGCGCAGGCGGCGCAGCAGAACGGCTGGACCCTGCTGTCGGACAGCTCGTGGGAGGGTTACACCGATCTGCCCCGTCTGCTGATGGAGGGGTATCTGCAAATGGCGCTGGAAACGGCCGAGCAATGCCCCGAGGCACCAACCCACATCCTGTTGCAGGCCGGGGTTGGCGGCATGGCCGGGGCCGTGGCCGCCTATGCGCGCAAGGTCTGGGGGGACGCGCCGCAGATTACCGTGGTCGAACCCGGTTCAGCCCCGGCGCTGCAGGCCAGTATCGAGGCCGGGCAGTGCGTTTTCGCCGATGGCCCGGACAGCATCATGGGGCGGTTGGACTGCAAAGAACCATCGCTGATTGCCCTGAACGGGCTGGCACGGGATGCAGATCTGTTCCTGACGCTGGACGATTCCGAAGTTGTCGCGCAATTGCCGGCCATGGCCGAGGCCGGTTTGGACACCAGCGCCTCGGGCGGGGCGGGCATCGCGGCGGTGATGAACGCGGCGGTGCGGGAGGCGCTGGAGATCGGACCCGAGGCGCGTGTTTTGTGCATGCTGACCGAGCAGCCCGCCTGACCGGCTTTGCCTTCTCGATGATCCGCGGTCGGGCCGTCAAACGCTGCGGTGGCGTCAGGTATCATGATCAGGCGGTGGCGTGATGTCAGGCGCTCAGATCAGCATCTCGATCCGGGCGTCCGGAAAACGGGCCAGTACGGCCTTGGTCCGGTCTGGCGAGGTCACGCAAAGTGCGGTCGAAAGCCCGTCCGCCACCGCGGCCTGTGGGGCCGATATTGACACTGCCCGATGTGTCGGACCCGCGCCCAGAGGGTTCAGGATATGGCCCAGCCCACCGTTCAGCCGCGTGCCGTCCGGGGCCGAGGTGGCAACGGCGCGGTCCCGCAGAGTGATCCGTTTGGCGATCATGCCATCCGGTCCGGCCAGTCCGACGCGCCAGGGCTCAGCGCCGCCGCGTTCACCCAGTGCGGCGACCTCGCCCATATCCACCAGAACATCGCGCAGGCCATAGGACCGGAGCAAAGCGGCAATCCGGTCGGTGACCGCCCCTTGCGCTATCCCGTTCAACGTGATCGCCGACCGTCCCGGCTGCGGCAGACGAATCTCATCCGCGTCAATATGGACTTTGTTCCAGCCAATCGCCTGACGCGCATGATCCACATGCGCCTGCGCCGCCCCGCTGGCGAGCGCCAGCCATAACGGCTGAACCGTCGGATCGAAGGCCCCCTCTGACGCGTCGTGGAGCGCAGAACACAGGCTCAGCACCTCCAAAAGCTCAGGCGCAGGGTCACGCAGGCGGCCCGCGCGGTTCAACCGGCTGATCTGCGACCGCGTGCGATAAAGGCTAAAAATATCCTCAAGCCGGTGCAGCTCGGCCTCGACCGCAGCGAAGATCGGCGCGGCCTGCGTATCCGTCAGACCTTCCAGCCGCAGGCTGGCGGGCGCGCCCAACGCGATGCCGCGCCATTGGGCCACGCCGCTGGCAGCGGCGGGCACAGCGGCGCAAGCGGCCGAAATGGTCAGGAACCGGCGGCGGGTCAGGCGGGTCATGCGGGGGTCTCCAGAATCAGGTCCAGATCGACGGGGCCCAGAACCTCTGTATCGGGCACCTCGGACAGGGGCAGGGCAGACCCACCATAACGCAGGATGAAGGCTTCGGCCTCGGCGGGTTCTGCAAAGGGCACAACTTCGCGCGCGCCCATGCCGCCGGCGACATCGGCGCCGACCACGAAGGTTGCGCCATCGGCTGCGATCCAGTTGGAAATCCCCGGCTGCCGCCAACTGGGGGCCACACCCATATCGCTGACGTAAACCGCAGTGATCTTGGCGTCACGCTCGGGGCTTTTGAGATAGGCCAGCATGTCGCGCACCTGCGCAAAGAACAGCGGCGCGGGGTAACCTTCCAGATGGATCTGTCCCTTTGGCCCGCCATGTTCGGCGATGTTCATCTGGCAGAAATAGCTCAGAGCATCCGGGGTCAGATCGACCGGGTCGGGGGCAACGGCGACCTCTTCCTTACAGGCCGCCAGCGCGATCAGCGCGATCAGGGCGAGGCGTTTCATGGCTCGACCCTCCGGAATGCCAGCCGCGCGAGGGCAAAGCCCAGCACCGGCCAGAGCAGCAGCGAGGCGGGCGCGGCCCAGACCGGCAGGGCCTGCGCGGCCCCGGTCATGCCGGATGCCATTGCGACGCCCTCGGTCGCGGCGATGTTCCACAGACGGAACGCGTCGGCCGGGTTGGCCACCATCACCCATGGAAAGACGGATTGGGTGAAAGCGCCGCCCTTGTCCATGACGACGGCCCCCAACAGGCCCAGATCATAGAGGACGACAAAGACCAGCCAGAGCCCGGCCGACAGACCCGCCGCCGCCGTGGCCCCCTTTGCCAAAGCGGACAGCAGGTATCCCAGCGCCAGAAAAACAGCGCCCAGCAGGATGGATGTGAGGATGAGACGCGCCAGCGCCATCAGGCTTTCAGGCCCCGCGCCGCCAAAGAAGGCGGCCACCGCGCCTGCGGTGCCGAATCCGACGGTCATGGCGAAGGCCAATGCGGCCAGATGGGCGGTGAACTTGCCCAACAGGATTTCTCCGCGTCCCGCCGGATAGGACAGCAGCAGCGACAGGCTGCCCCGGTCCACGTCGCCCGCGATGGCCTCGAACGAGATCATCAGCGCCAGTAGCGGCGCGAGGTAAACCGACAGCGTGGTCATCGACGCAACCGAAACGGTCAGCATGTCGACGCCCAGCGTGCCGGTGGGCGCGCTGCCCGCAAAGGTCAGCGCCAGCGCGAACAGCACCATGATCAGCGTGGCGACCAGTAGCCAGCGGTTGCGGCGCAGGATCAACATCTCGGTGCGGGTGATGGCGAGGAAGCGGGTCATTGCAAATCCTCCTGTGCGTAATGGCGATAGAGGTCTTCCAGCTTGGGCGGCGTCATTTCCACATCCGCCACCGCATCGCCCAACCCGGCGATCCGGCGCAGCGCCTCCATCTTGTCTTCAGGCGTGCAGAGCAGTTCCACCGACGCCCCGTTGATCCGGTTGCCGCCCAGTTCTGCGGCCAGCGCATCGGCGTTGGCGCTGGCGCGCACCTTCAGGCGGATTGGCAGACCGGCCAGAGCCGACAGGTTGTTCAGCGTGTCGTCGGCCACCATCCGGCCTTTGCGCATGATGGCGATCCGGTCGGTGCGGGCCTCGACCTCGGTGAGCGCATGGCTGGCAATCAGTACCGCAGTGCCCTGCGCCGCCAACTCATCGATGATTGCATACAAATCCTGCCGCGAGATCGGGTCCAGCCCGCTCGTCGGCTCATCCAGAAGCGCCACCTTAGGCTGGCCCAGCAGCACCTGCGCCAGACCCAGACGTTGCCGCATCCCCTTGGAATACGCTCCGATCCGGCGGTCCAGCGCATCGCTCAAGCCGACGCGCTCCAGCAGACCGGGCACATCGGCTTTCGCGCCTGAAAGCTGCGCGAACAGGGTCAACTGCTCGCGGCCCGTCAGCGCCGGATGGAACGACACCGCCTCGGGCAGATAGGCCGTCTCGCGCCGGGCCTGAGCACTACCGGGGGTGGCATCTCCGATCCGGATGGCTCCGCCGTGGATCGGCGTCAGGCCGAGGATGGATTTGATCAGGGTCGACTTGCCCGCACCGTTATGGCCCAGCAGCGCCACGCGCTGACCGGGGGCAAGAGACAGGGTGATATCGTCAAGGACGCGGGTTTTTCCACGGTCCTTGAGAACATGGTCGATTGACAGGGCCTTATCCGTCATGAGGCACCTTTTTCATAGCTGGGGGTTCAGGGGCTTGCATCAATGGGTTGCTGTCCATCACGCCACCCGGCAGAAGCGCCGGGAAGGCCGCTTGCGACCAGCGCACCAGCTGCACGGCAGGGGAGCCGAGCAGCAATTTGGCTGCGGGTTGGGTCCACAGCACATGGTCCATCGAGTCATTGGGGCGATAGGGGGCATCGGCGATGCCGTTGCCATCCACATCGAAGGCGGCAAAATCGGACCAGTAATTGCCGCGCCCGTCTTCGGACCACTCGACCCATTTGGTCGAGACGTATTTCACCTGCGTCCGGTTGCCGACAAAGGCGTTGCCGACGATCCGGTTGCGTTCAGACCCGGCGGTAAAGTGGATGCCGATGCCGCATCCCTGGAACCAGTTGTCGGTGAATTCGTTCTTGTTCGAGTTATAGAGGAAGGTGCATTTCTCTTTCGCACCTTTCACCACGTTGCCGGTGATAACGCTCTTGTTGGCATAATTCAGCATCACGCCATGTTCGCGGTCGCCGATCGAGACATTGTTGGCGACAGTCACATTACTCGTGAACATCACCGCATAGCCCAGATCGTTGCCGATCGAGACATTGTCGCTGACCACCGAATTGTCCGCATACATGTAATGCACGGCAAAACGCAGATCGCGGAACAGGTTGCCGGTGAAGGTGTTCTTCTTCGACGAGTTCACGAAGATCCCGTCGCGGCCATAGCGGATGTCGTTATCCTCGACCACCGCACCCGGCGCGTTCCAGACATAGACCCCGTTGCCGCGCGCGTTCATGTGGCGGTCTTGCCGCCCCTCGATCCGGTTGCGGCGCACGATGCTGTCCTTGGCTCCATGAATATCGACGCCATAGAGATTGCCTAGCAGCACGTTATCCTCGACCACCGGCGCATGGGCCGTCTTGGTCAGCTGGATGCCGCTGTCGATCCCGTCATGGCCAGAGCCCGAGCCGATCACCGTCAGCCCGCGCACCGTCACGCCCGGCCCGGTTACGGTGATGACGCTGCCTTCGCCTTGGCCGTCAATGGTGGCCTGTCCCAGCCCATCAATTGTGATGGGCCGGTCCAGCACCAGTCTTTCAGCATAAACGCCGGGGCTCAGGCGGAGGGTGTCTCCAACCGCCGCCTGCGCAAGTATCTCGTTGATGGCCCCCGCCCGGTTGGGCACATCCCAATCCGCCGCCCAAAGGGGCGAGCCGAGCAGGAACGGTATGAGCAGGGACCAACGCATGGTTACGCGCTCCGCGGCTCAACGAACATCCGGCCGCGCATCTCCATGTGCAGTGCGTGGCAGAACCACTGGCAATAGAACCAGTGCACGCCCGGACGGTCGGCGATGAAGGTGACCGAGGCGGTGGCCTGCGGCGCAACCTCCATCGCGATGCCGAAGTTCGACAGGCACAGCCCGTGGGTCACGTCATCCACGTCATCCAGGTTGGTGACATACAGCGTCACCTCGTCACCCTGTTTGACGGTGAACTTCTCAAGGCTGAACACCGGCGCGGTCGAGGTCATGTAGACCCGCACCTTGTTGCCATCGCGGATCGGCTCCTCGGCGCCTTCTTCAAGGTCTACACCATCGGCGGCTGCCTGCTGGCGCGCCTCTTCCCACATCGGGTCGTTGCGATCCCAGACATTGACCGGGTTCACCTTGGACCGGTGCACGATGATCGAGTCATGCGGTTCCGCAAAGGTCGGCCCGTCATGAACCACCTTCATCTTGTCGCCCGAGATGTCGATCAACTGCTCGTTTTCAGGCTTCAGCGGACCCACGTTCAGGAAGCGGTCTTTCGAGAATTTGTTCATTGAAATCAGCCACTTGCCATCGGCTTCGGCGGTTTCACCCATCGAGGTCGAGTTGTGGCCCGGCTGATAATGCACATCCACCTTGTCGAGGATCGGATCGACATCCGCACCACCAAAGGCTTCGATGGCCTTGGCGATGTCCCATTTCACCACCTGGCTGTCCAGGAACAGGGTGGTATAGGCATTGCCCTTGCCATCAAACGCGGTGTGAAGCGGGCCCAGACCCAGCTGCGGTTCCGCCACGATGGCCGAGCGCGGATCGGCGTTGTCGGCAAACAGCGCGTCGACCTTTTCCACATCGATCACCGAAACGGTCGGCGACAGCTTGCCGTTGATCATGATGTGTTTCTTGTCGGGCGCGGCGTTCACACCATGCGGCGAGTTCGGGATCGGGATGTAACGGGTCAGGTTGCCGCCCGCCTCTTTGCGCCCGTCCACGACCTTGACGCCGTTCAGCTCCTGATAGTTGCCAGCAGCAATCGCGTCTTCGATGCCTTTGAGGTTGAACACGACCACGTGGTCCAGCTCATTCTCGGTCATCTCGGCCAGGTTCATACCCATTTCCGAGTTATAAGACGTCGAGAACGCGTATTTGCCCTGATAGTCGCAATCGGTGTTGTCGAGGTTGCCCGACACCATCACCTGCCATGCGATCTCCATCGTGTCACCGTCGATGGCGGTGAAGATGTTCACGTATTGCGACGGATCGTCGAGGATTTCGCCATCATTGACCAGCGGCGCCTCGTGTTCGCCATTGGCGAAGATGTAACCGGTGCGCGGATATTTCTGCGGACGCAGACCGTGGATGTCATGCGCGTTCGGGATCTCGATGATCTTGTCGCATTTCATCACGTCGCAGCGGATACGCGCCACGCGGGTGTTGGCCTTGTCGTTCATGAACAGATAGCGACCGTCATAGGTTCCATCGGTGAAGGACATATGCGGGTGGTGCAGGTCGCCATTGTCATAGGTGACCTTGCCGTTGGCGGCCAGATACTGCTTGGTCTCGGGCAGCAGCCCTTCGGTCAGCACTTTCAGCGACTCGTTGGTCTGGCCCCAGCCGGTGGCCGAGCAGCGGTTGAACACCGGAATGCGCATCAGCTCGCGCATGGACGGCACGCCAAGGATGCGCACCTCGCCGGTCTGACCCGAGGACCAGAAGCCGTAATATTCGTCCAGCTCACCGGGCTCCAGCGCGGCATTGGCGGCGGCGCTGGCCTCTTTCGCGGTCATCAGGGTGCTGCCCAGACCGGTTCCGGCCAGCACGGCGCCGGTTGCAGATGCACCCAGCAGCCCGCGGCGTGTGACGTTCAGTTTCTTATCGTGTTCCGACATGATCGTTCCTCCTTTTAGGAAACAGATTGCGGTTTGGCGTTCGGATGGTTCGCCGGTGGTTGTCCGAGCGGGGTCTTGATGTTGACCGACCCTGTCTTGGCCCGCCGTTTAAGCTGGCGGATAACGACGGGACATTTGCTCTCGGACTGATAGAGCACCTGACAATGCAGGCAGGTGACGCACTCGTTCGGGTTGATCTCACCGGTGGGGTGGATGGCCTGAACGGGGCATTCGTTGGCGCAGGTCTGACACGGCGTGCCGCAATCCTTGTAGCGGCGCAGCCAGTCGAACATGCGAATACGGGCAGGGATCGCCAGCGCGCCGCCCAACGGGCAGAGATAGCGGCAGTAGAACCGTTCGACGAACAGCCCGATCCCCAGCAGGGCAAGCGCAAAGACCACAAACGGCCAGTCGCGCATGAATTTCAGAATGATCGCGGTCTTGAATGGCTCGATTTCGGCATAGGTCTCGGCCAGCGGGATCGACACAAAGCTGAGCCCGAAGAGTCCAAGGAAGATCATGTATTTCGCCGGCCACAGCCGTTCGTTCAGGCCCCAGGGCAGGGTCCATTGCGGCACCTTCAGCGCACGCGCGATCTTGTTGGTCAGTTCCTGCAGCGCGCCGAACGGGCACAGCCAGCCGCAATAGGCCCCGCGTCCCCAGAACAGCAGCGCGGCGGCCACGGCGAACCACTGAATGAAGACCAGCGGGTCCAGCAGGAAGGCATCCCAGCTAAAGCCGGTGCGCAGGCTGCCCGCCAGCGCCATCAGGTTCACCACACTCAGCTGTGCATTGGCGTACCAGCCGATGAAGAACAGCGTCATGGTCAGATAGCCGATGCGGAACCAGTAAAAGACGCGGGCGTTCATGGTGGCGTGGAACTGGAAGAAGAACGTCGCCGTCAGCACCAGCAACATCACACCCAGCACCCCGATCTCGACGGTGCGGTCCTTCCAGATGCGCTGCCATAGCGCGGCCTTGGCGGCGGCCTCGCCGGTGGCGTCATCGACCACCGCAGGTGCGGCGACCGGCAACAGGTACTGTTCCGGCAGCTTGTAGCCCAGATCGAAGGTCAGGAATGTCTTTTCTACTGCGCCCACGGCCCTTTGCACCAGCAGTTGCAGGCGGAACGGCTCGGCCGGATCGAACTCGGCATCGGCGGGGATTTTGAAGATGTCGAGTTCGGTGAAGGTGGGCGCATCCGCTGCCGCAACCTTGCCCAACCGGCGCTGTTGCTTGTCGAAGAACCGGACCGAGCTGTCGCCCTGGATCAGCTGTATCCGGTCAAAGATACCGCCCCGCACATAGCCCGATCCCTTGAAGCTGTAGGCCCCGCGCCCCAGCACCAGAATGGCTTGCTCGCCCTCGTCCAGCCAGTTCAACAGGTTCTGATATTCGGCCTCGCCCAGCAGCGATTTGCCGATCGACGGCACCGAGACCAGCGCCATATGCATGTCGATAAAGGTATCATCCGGCGCGCCCGGTTCCGGGCGTTTGATGGCCCGTTGATCACCGGTGGCCTCAAACGCCGCGTTGATCTGCCCGATATCCAGCGTCAGCCGCCGGACCGAGCCGTCACCCGACAGGGTGGTCCAGTCGTACACCGCATCCTGTGCCAGATCGACCTCGCGCTTCGGCCCTTCGGCCTGCAGCGGAGACAAACCGCCCAGCCCCAGCGCCCGCGCCACCTTGATGCCGCCGCGCACGAGGCTGTCGTCGATCACCATGATCGTCACCGTCGCCCCCGAGATGATGTCGAGGTCATGCCCCTCGCCCCCGGTCTCGGCTTCGCGTTTGAGGTCCAGACCGGCATAACCTTCGGTCAGCTCAACCATGCGCGAATTGGGGATGCCGATCAGCACGATGGGTTCCGAGTGCTTGACCAGCTTCACCCCGGTCAGCACCGCATCATCGTCTATGGCCGCAACCACATGGATGGGCTTGCCGGAATAGCCGGTGGTGCCAACGAAATCGGATGTCAGAAAAGCCCAGGCCACGGTCTCGCCGCCCTTCAGGACGGGCGCAATCTTGACGTCATCGCGCACCGGGCCAAAGGCATCGGCACCGGGCGCCAGATCGGCGGGCTCAAGCTCGGGCAGGAAGCTGGCAAGGCTGTCGGCATCGGCGCTGATCGCCATCAGACAGGACAGGGCAAAGGCCAGCACAAGGTGGTATGCGCGACTTACGACCACGGCGCACCTCCGGATAGTTGGGTGGACGCCATGGACGCGCGCAGGGCGCGTTCCGTTATGTCTTGGGTCGCGGCTGGGGGTCCCCGGGTTTCGGGCCACAGCCAATTCGAGTTGTACAACACGAAAGATACACGGTTTTGGACCTGTACAAATTGGACGATTCCGGACTGCGGCGTTTGCGCCATCTCCGGAACGGGTGCCGCGCTTGTGATCGCGCACAGCGCGCATTCGGCGCATTTCGGGCAGGGCGCGGTCGGATCTTCGGGGCCTTCTCCAAGGTCAACCTCGACCCAGACCGCGCCGCCCTCCGAGCAGATCTCCATCCAGACACTTTGACCGGGACTCGCCAGCGCCGGAGCAAAGCTCTGCAACAACAGAAGGAGTATGCCCGCCAACCCGGCTGCCGCGCGAACCGCGCGGACAGGGAGATTGTGCAGATGGGTCAGGGCGGACATGGAGACTCCGACTCGGGAAGCTATGCCTGCGTTCTAGAGGATTCTCTCGGTGCGATACTTGACTTAGGTCAGGTGGTGCGACTTTCCGATTTTATGGATTGAAATCAACCGTCTGCCTCATCCATCAGGCCCCGCAACCAGCGCCCCGCCAACCACGCGGCCGGAACGCCCAGAGGGATCGACCACAGGATCGCCGGAACCGGGCGGATCACGCTGAATCCGATGCCGTGCAGGATCAAACCCAGCAGGAACAGGTTGATCGCCACGGTCAGCATCGTGGCCGGATACAGCAAGATGGCCAGTTTCCAGACCGGCCATTTGCCATCAGTGGCTGGTGCCTTCCGAGAAGGTGATTTTGTTCCAGACATTGTACTTCCCAGACGGTTTGCGCATCGGCAGGCGGCGTATCTCTTCCAGCGTCTGCGCGTCATAGACGATCACCGCGCCATCATCCTCCCAGATCGAAACCAGCGCGTGACTGCCATCCTTGGTAAACTCAACATGAGCAACGGTCTTGCCCGGCGCGGGACGCAAAGTTTTCACGATTTCAAGGCTTTGCTTGTCGATCACGTGCATGGCATCCTTGTTCGGGCCAAAGAAAACATCAGCCCAGACGTAAGGTGAATTCTCATGGCTGCGCATGAAAAACCCCGGCCCTTCGGTCTTGATCCGCTTGACGGTTTCCCATGTCTGCATGTCGATCACCGACACGGTGCCATCGGTTAGATGCGGCGTCGCCATCACGGTGGTATCGCCACGTTTCCACGTAATCCCCGAACCTAAATGAGGCATCCCGGGCAGGTCCAGATCGGCCACCTTGTGCCCGATCACCAGATCGATCACTTGCCCACCCTTGCCGTCTCGGGACGCACCCATGACGTATTCATAGGTCTGATCGAAAAAGAAATCGTCCAGATAATCGGGCGTAGTGATTTTGCGTACAGGGAAGGGATCGGGGTTTTTGAACTGTCCTTCGATGCGGAAATCATGGCCCAGCCCAAACTGCGGCGGATTGGCCCCGTAGAAGACCTCCCAGATCTCGGGGACATCCTTCAACGCCAGCACAAAGCTCTCCCGCGGCGGTGCCTGATACACGGCCGAGACTCGGCTGGGGACGCCCTTTTTGCTTTTGACTTCAATGACTTTCGCCACTGACAGATCTTCGGTCGAAAGCAACGTCAGCGAGTTCGGCAGGTAATTCGCCACCGCCACCCATTTGCCATCCCCCGACATGGCGATGTTACGGCTGTTCAGGCCCGCGCGCACGCGTCCCACCTGTTTCAGCGCCCAGATGTCATATTTCTGCACCCAGCCATCGCGCGACATGATGAAGACATAGCGCCCGTCCGGGCTGAACTTCGGCCCGCCATGCACGGCGAAGGGCGTCTCGAACCGGTCCAGAACCTCGAACGTGTCGCCATCCAGAACGCTGACATGGTGATCGCCGGTCTCAACGGCCAGCGTGATGTTCATCGGATCGCTGTCCCAGACAGGCGCGTCTACCGACACATAATCCTCGTCCAGAGTGCGGCTGGCCATGATATCAGCCTCGCCCCATTCGGGATCACTCTCCAGCGGAGATTTCAGCCAGCCAGCCAATTCCTCAATCTGCAACGCGTCCAGTTCATGCGAAAACGCGGGCATCTGCGTCGCCGCGCGCCCCTCGGCAATCACCGCCGCCACGCGCGGCCCGCGCATCCGCTTCAATGTCTCGGGGATCAACGCCGGACCCACCCCGCCCAACCGGTTCTCACCGTGGCACGAGGCGCAAAACTCGGCATAATCCGATGGGGCATCAGCCCAGGCTGCGCCCACACTCAGGGCTGCGCACAAAGCCCCCGTCTTCATCTTTTTAAAAATACTCCCGCCGGAGGCTCCCGCGCTCACCACCCGCGCACTGGCTGGGCGGGCAGAGCCAACGGTGTCAAAAGAACTGATGCGCCGGATCATGGCTTTTCCCCCGGAACGGCGTGACCTGCAGACGCTCGCCTGCGTCCTGCACGCCGATTTCTTCGTTTGACAGATAGCAGGCCGGGTCCTCGGCCCACGGATCGCCTGTCAGTTGCAGGGCCCGGATGCGGGTGTTGCCGCCACAGACATCCTTCAACTGGCACGCTCCACAGCGCCCTTTCAGCGGTCTTGGACGGGTGCGCAGCAGCTCCAGCATCTGATCGCCACCGGTCCACAGCTGGGAAAACGGGGCCGTCTTGACGTTGCCGACGGTGTAATCCGACCAATAGGTATCGGGATGCACGCGGCCCAGATTGTCGATATTGGCCACGCCCAAACCGCTGGAATTGCCACCCCAGGCGGCCAGATGTTCGCGCACATGCGCGGCCTTTTCCGCATCGAAATGCGCCCGGACCCAATTCAGGAAATACCCCGCATCCGCATCGTTATTGCCGGTCACGATATCCAGCGGACGCCCGCCCGAAGCCGCCTCCCACGCGCGATCCAGCAACAGGTCCATCCCCTTGCGGGTGCGCAGGTGTTCAGCATCCTCACCCCGATTCTTGTCGCCGCGCCCGGCATAGACGAGGTGAGACAGATAGAACTTGTCCACCCCTTCGTCGTCGCACAATTGCAGCAGATCGGGCAGGTGATGCTGGGTGCCTTCAGTCAGGCAGAACCGCAGCCCCACCTTGATGCTGCGCCGCTTGCATTCGCGCACACCGCGCAGGGCATCGGCAAAGGCACCCTCGACCCCGCGAAACCAGTCATTGGTGGCCCCGATCCCGTCCAGCGAGATACCGACATAGCTGAATCCCACATCGGCAATCCGGTCGGCGGTTTCGCCGTGAATTTTCGTGCCGTTGGTGGAAAGCGCCAGCATCGGCACCAGCTTGCGTGCGCGTGTGGCGATGTCGAAGAAATCGAACCGGTCCAGCGGCTCCCCACCCGAGAGGATCAGGGCCGGGACGCGAAATTGGCCCAGATCCTCAAGGGTTTCCATGGCTTGCTGATGGCTCAGCTCACCGGGGAATGCCACATCCGCCGAAACGGTATAGCAATGGCGGCATTTCAGGTTGCAGCGTCGTGTCAGGTTCCAGATCACCACCGGTTTCACCGGCCCGGAGCGGCGTTTGCGCACCGGGGTCGGTTTCACCAACTGGTGCATGTATTCGGTCAGGCGGAACATGTCTCAGCCTTTCTTTTTCAGGCGCAGCCCGGTCTTCTTCAGGATGCGCGTGGAATAGAGGATATCTTTCGCGCCGCAGGCATCGCCAAGGATATCCGCGATCTGCGCGCGTTTTTCCTCGACCTCATCCCGGTCAGCACCGTGGACCATGGCAAACAAGTTGTAAGGCCAGTCGGGCAAAGCGCGGGGGCGTTCATAGCAGTGGGTAACAAAGGGCAGGGCACCGATCTGCGCGCCCAGTTCGGCGATGCGGCTGTCCTCGACATCCCAGACAGTCATACCGTTCGAGGTCATTCCCAGCTTATAGTGATTGGGCGCAGCAGCGATGCGGCGGATGACACCGCGCGCCTTCAATTCAGCCAAACGATCGAGAAGCGTGCCCTCGTCCATACCCAACCTGTCGGCCACGGCGGCATAAGGCGCGGGCGCCAGCGGCAGGCCGCCTTGCAGCGCTTCGATAATCTCTCTGTCCTTTGCGTCGATCATGCCGCCACCCGGAAACCGATGAAGAATTCCTGCAGTTTGGGGAAACGGAGAACCTTGATCCCCGTTTCCCGTTCAATGGCATCGGCAGCGGCCTCGATCCCCTCGGGCGTTTCGGTGGCCAGCACGAACCACATGTTCAGCCGGTGCGTGCGTTCATAATTATGGGCGACCTCTGGATGTGCATTGACTTTGGTCAGGACGGTTTCGAAATCCGCGCTCGGCACCGCCATTGCACACAGACAGAACGCCCCGCCCATGGCAGCGGCGTCGAAGAACGGCCCGAACCGGGTGATCACGCGATCTTCTTTCATGCGTGCCAACCGGGTCAGCAGATCAGCTTCCGAAATTCCCAGATTCCGCGCCACTTCGGCATAGGGATGCGGTGTCAGCGGCAGGTCATCCTGCATTCGGTTCAGGATGGCGCGGTCGGTTGCGTCCAGTGTCATGCGGCGGCCTCCTTCGGTTTGATCAGCGCGCCGGTCTGTTTGAAGCAGCGGGTCGAGAACAATACCTTGTGCCGGACACCGGCCAGTTCCGGCAGCGCGGCGGCCCCGGCCAGTACCGCGCGCGCCTCGGGGCGCGAACGGGCGTGGATCATGGAATACAGACGATAGGGCCAGAGGCCCGCGACCGGGCGGCGCTCGTAACACAGGGTAATGCCGGGATGGGCCGCAAGGGCCGGACCGGCGCGGTCGATCTGCTGTGACGGCAGGTCCCAGACCACCATTGCATTGGCCGACCAGCCCAGGGCCCGGTGCCGCACGATGACCCCAAGGCGCGAGACAATGCCCGCCATGTGCAGCGCCCCGATCCGCGCCATCACCTCATTGGGATCGCGATCCAGCGATTGCGCCAGCGCGGCATAGGGTTCGGCGACCAGCGGTAGCCCGGTGCTCAGCGCCTGCAACAGCCCGCGGTCGCCGGGTTGCATGGCGGAACGGTCCACCTTGCGCCGGTTCGGAACCGCCTGCGCGTCACCCGCCATGCGAAAGCCCAGATCGATGTTGAACGGACGCACCAGCCGCAAATCCAGCACACGCAACCCTGTGCGCTGGCTGATGCGGGTCAGCGTGTCATCGACATGCTGGCGGTCCGGACCGGTGGCCACGAACCACAGATTCCAGTCGTCTTCACGCTGATAATTGTGGTTCACGCCGGGTTCGGCGTCGATCAGAGCAGCCACTTGTTCCAGCCGGTCCTCGGGCGCGGCAACAGCGGCCAGAGTGCTGGCCGATACCGTCCCCGGCGCGATGGTCGCGCCCACCCGTGTGATCCGGCCTGTGGCGCGCATGCGAACCAGACGGTTCAGCACTTCGGCCTCGTCCAGCCCCAGAAGATGGGCCAGCACCTGAAACGGGCGGTCGGTGATGGGAAAGTCGCGTTGAAACTCGTCCAGCAGGCGGCGGTCGGCGGGGTCGGTGATATGTTCCATCGCTTACAACCCCGTTCTGTGCGCGCGAGCGGTGAAGAAAATGCCGGATGGGCTGTCGGCCTCGATCTCGCGCAGTTTCTCAAACGTTTGCGTGTCGTAGACCATGACCTTGTTTGCGTCGCGCACACTGATCCAGACCTCATGTCCGCGCGGCGTGAACTCCATATGCAGTACCGCCGGACCCGGTTTGAATTCGTGGATGATGTCCTTGGTCACGGAATCGATCACCTGAATCGTGTCGTTCAGCGGGTGGGCGAAATTCACCCAGACCTGCCGCCCGTCAGGTCGGGCCATGGCAAAGACCGGCTGGCCGTGGGTTTGGGTGCGCCCGGTCTCGGTCAGGGTGTCGGCATCGATCCACAGAACCTCGTGATGGCCGACGGCGGGCAGCACGAATTCGCGGCCCGTCAGCGCCCAGCCTTCGAGGTGGGGCATCTTGTAGACCGGCATCTCCTCTTGCCCGCGCCCATAGTTGGGCAGCACGCGGATGGGTTCAGGCATCTCGGCCCACAGGTCCAGCGCGGTCAGGCCGTCCTCGCCGAACAGGCCGGTGATATAGGTGCGGCCATTTGCGGTGATCAGCGCGTCATAGGGGTTCTTACCCATCTCGGGGATCTTGGTGATTGCGGGTGCGCCTGCGGCGAAATCGGCAATCCAGGTCTCGCCCGTGTCCCACATGGTGAAGACAAACCGGCGGCCCGGTGCATCGACCAGACCGATGGTTTTGCTGCCGGTGGGGATGTCGGCGACCATCTCCAGCGTCTCGGCGTCGAACACCCGCACGCCGCCGGGTTCATAGTTCGACACGGCGACCAGTTGCCCATCGTCCGAGATCGCACCGCCGATGGCGTTGCCCGCCTGCACCACGCGGCCTGCGATCTGGCGGGTGACGATATCGACCTTGGTCAGACCGCCGTCGCGCCCGAACACATAGGCGAAACGTTCATCGGGCGAATAGACCAATGAGGCATGGGACAGATCGCCCAGCCCTTCGATCCGCGCCAGCGCCGCGCGGTCGGATTGATCGACCAGCAGGACCGAGCCCTTGGCCCGTTCGATCACCAGCCCCAGATCTCCGGTGGCGGTGGGTTCCGCCTGCGCGGTGGTCATCATCAGGGTGGCCGCAAGGGTAAAGATGAGCTGTTTCATTGTGCCTCCGGTTCCAGAAGGTAACGGGCGATCCATTCGGCCTCTTCCTGACTGATCAGGGGCCGCCAGGGGGGCATCGCGGTGTCGGGGATACCGTCGAGGATGACGCCGGTCAGGATGTCCGCGTCGTAATGTTCCAGCGTCTCGGATCGCAGGTCGGAGCCAAGACCGCCTTTCAGCGACAGCCCGTGGCATGAACCGCAATCCTGATGGACCAGCCGCTTCAATGCGTTGGGATCAAGCGTGTCGGCAGCGAACGCGGTTGTGGCCACCAGCACGGCAGAGGTGAGCAGAACTGATGTCAGCGACCGGCTGCGGGGGGCGGTCGGGCGTTGTCTGGCGCTGCTGCCGGGCGCAGCGTATCGGCGTCCAAGCTTAGCCATTGGCCTGCTCCAGCAATTCTGCCACAGACCGTTCGGCGTAAAGCGACACAACCTTGCCAATGATGAACAGCGTGGGCGCTTTCAGGTCGGCGGCGCGGACATCAGCCGCCAGCCGATCCAGCCGGGACACCATGCGATGTTCGTCCGGGGTGGTCGCTTTGCCCACGGCCAGAACCGGGGTCGAGCCGGGCAGGCTTTCGGTCATCAGGCCCATGGCGATCTGGCCGATATTGGCGACGCCCATATAGACCACCAGCGTCGTGTCGGGATCGGCCAGACGCTTCCAGTCCAGATCCAGCACCTTGTCGGCCTGCCGATGCCCGGTGACATATTGCACCGAGGTTGCCAGCCCACGATGGGTCAGCGGCACGCCGGTGGAACAGGATGCGCCTTGCGCGGCAGTGATTCCCGGCGCGTATTCGACCGGGATGCCGTTTGCCATCAGATGCGCCGCCTCTTCCGAGCCGCGCCCGAAGATCATCGGGTCGCCGCCCTTCAGGCGCGCTACGGTGTGACCGGCGCGGGCTTCTTCGACAAGGATTTCATTGATGCGATCCTGCGGCACGGTATGGCATTTCGGTGCCTTGCCCACCGGGATCAGGCGTACGCCGTCGGCGTGCAGATTGAGGATATCGGCCGAGACCAGGCGATCATAAACCACCACGTCCGCCTCTTGCAGCATCCGCAGCGCGCGCAGGGTCATCAGTTCGGGGTCGCCGGGACCTGCGCCAATCAGAAAAACCTTACCGCTCATGTGCACACTCGCTTGGTCTGAATGTCTTCGGAGCCCGGTGTGCCTGCGCAAATCCGCAGCGAATTTGGGACGTTGCTGGGCGAGCCGGGCGAGTCATGACGGCAGACTGGCGCAATCGAAAAGGAACCTCCTTGACATAAGTTAAGGAGCGCGGGAATTGGTCCCGCGCCCCTTCATTCTGCCTGTATGTCTGCCTCGGCTCAGGGTTCGACGGTGATCATTCCGATCATGTTCTGTGTCTCCCAGTGCGGCCCGCACAGGTAATCCTGCGGTCCGGGGGTGAGGAAGGTCAGCTCGACCGTTTCCTCGGGGAACAACCGGTCGCTTTCGGGCTCGCTGCCGTCTTTCAGCAGCACCGAATGGCTGGTGCGTTTGTCCACATTGACCCAGCGCACCGTGGTGCCCGCCTTCACGGTCCGCTCGAATGGACAGAAGTTGTATTTGTACATCAGCACCACCTCGGCATCCTCGACGGCGGAGGTGGGCTGACCGAACAGCTCGACATAGCGTTCCTCGGCCTCGGCACACAGCGCGGTGGTGTCCTCTGCCCAGGCGGGCGCGGCCAGAAGCAGCAGCGCGGGAAGAAGGTGTTGGGGTTTCATCGTCCAAGTCTCCTCTTCTGAACGGAAGGGGCCGGAATGCCCGGCCCCTGTCCCTTATTGTTTGACCACGTTGATGAAGGCGCTGTCGTCGTCCAGCGCCAGGCTGGTATCCAGCGTCACGTGGTGGAACCGTGCGGCGGCAAAGTCATCGTGGATGGCAAAGCCCACCGTATAGGTCTGACCGGCCTCAAGCGGCACATCGCCGGGCGCGCCCGAGTTCAGCGGACGGGTGAACACCACGGTCCACATGCCCGCATCCAGACTGGCCGAGGCGGCGATTTCGCCGTCATTGACCACGCGCTGCTCCAGCAGATAGCCGTTGGTGGCGCTGCCGTCCGCATAGACGCGCATCAGGTCCAGATAGGTGCCATCGGCCAGATACTGTTCGATCTGATCGGCGGCCTGCAGCTTGTCCCAGCCACCCAGCGCCTTGCCACGACGGCCTTTGATCTCGACCTCGGTCCGGCTTTCGCTGATGTATTTGGTCACCGTGTCCTGCGTGCTCAGCCGACCCGAGACATCCCCGTTTGCGGCGATGGCTTCGGCACCCGGATCAAAGGGCATATAGCTGTTGTCCGCGTGGCACGAGGCCCAGCAGCCCACCTGATCGCCCATCTCGATCCCGGTGCCGGTGATCATCATGGCAACCTTGATCTGGTTGTCGGGGTCCATCTTGCCGCCATCGACGAAGGGCGCAGGATTGTGGCCCGCATCCGGCCATTGCAGACGGATATACAGGGTCTCATCATCATGCGCGGCCTGCACGGTCGCATCGATCACACCGCGTTTGCCCGGGATCGGAGTTGGTTCAAGCTCACCACCGGCCACGATATTGTTACCGATCGTGTCGAGTTCCTTGGCGTGACAGGTCGTGCACTGATCTCCGCCCTTGGTCAACGGGCGAGCGCCGCCGTGGGATCTGCCGTTCTGGACCCATTCGAACGAGGCCTGTCCGGGGTAGAACAGTTTCAAGTCCGCACCGGGAACAGCGGCCCAGTCGATATTGGTGCCAACATCGCTGCCACCGCCTGCAGGTGCTGCGGCTTCCTCGCCAGAGGCTTTGGCGCGTTCTTCAGCCACGGCCGCATCGACCGCTGCTGCGATCTGGGCCTGCACGGCCTCTTGCTGGGCGACGCGTGCGGCCTTTTCGGCTTCGGCCTCGGCGGCTTCCTTGGCTTCGATCCGTTCCAGACTGGCCAGGTATTCGGCGGGGATTTCGCGAATGAAATCAGGGTTCGGGGCTTCGAGCTTTTCCAGATATTCTTCTTCGGCCCGGTCACGGGCGTCCGAGTGTGCGATCCCCTTGTGGCAGTCGATACAGGTCTGACCAACCGTCATGGCATTCAGGTGCTGCTGACGGGCGCGGGGTTTCTGGAATTCCGGCATCATCGATTCAAAATCGTGACAGTTGCGGCATTCGCGCGAGTCGGTGGCCTTCATCCGCTCCCATTCGTTCATGGCCAGATGTACGCGCTTGGCTTCGAACTTTTCGCGGGTGTTGATGGTGCCGACCATTTTGCCATACAGCTCTCTGGACGCTTTGATCTTGCGGATGATCTTGTGCGTCCAGTCCTTGGGCACGTGGCAGTCGGAACAGACCGCGCCCACGCCCGAGCGGTTCACGTCGTGGATCGTGCCGGTGTATTCCTCATAGACGAAATCGCGCATCTCGTGGCACGAGACGCAGAATTCCTTGGTGTTGGTGGCTTCCATGGCGGTGTTGAACCCGCCCCAGAAGATGATGCCGGCGACGAACGCGACGGCAATACCGGCCACGGGCATTCCCCACAGGAAATACCGGCGCCAGATCGGTTTTTTCTTATCCGGTTCGGAGGTCATATCCGGGCTCCGTTTTGGCTGTCTTGTCTGGCCTTGGATGGCAGGCCGGTGAGTTTGGCTGATGTCTCAAACGAAGAAAGGGCGGGCGAGGGGCCCGCCCTTTCCTGTGTTGGTTTCAAACCCGTCAGGTGACGTGGTTTGAGCGGTTGTAGACGTTGAACTTGCCGGTCGGGGCAAACAGACCCTTCACGCGGCCGATCTCTTCCAGCGTCTTGGCGTCGAAGATCACGATCTCACCATTGGCCTCTTTCGAGGTCGAGCGGTTCCACTTGGAAACCCAGACCTCGGAGCCGTCCTGGTTGAACTCGAAGTGGACGGCGACGTTGCCTTCCTCTTCGGTGATCTGGATCGTTTTCACGATCTCACCGGTTGCCTTGTCGATGACCTGCACCGATTGCTGAATCTCAGGCTCGGGGTGCTTGGTCTGGTCGGCCCAGATGTAATCCGATTCCGGGTGTGTCCGAATGAACAGGCCGGGTCCGTCGGTTTCCACCTCATAGCAGACTTTCCAGGCGTCGTCCGGGCGACCTTCGGGGTCGTTGCCCCAAACGGTGACCGTGCCTTCACCCAGGTGGGTTGTACCGGCAACCGGGCCACAATTCGGGTCATCCCAGTTGGCGCCCGGGCCGGGGTGCGGCAGCGGCGCGGTGTCGATCAGAGCTTCCAGCTTGTGAGTCTCGGTATCGACCACGACCATCTTGTTCGACGCGTTTGCGGCGATCTGGAAGTAACGGCCGGTCGGATCAAAGAACCCGTCATGCAGGAACTTGGCACTGTCGATCTTGTCGATCCGCAGGTTGTCCAGGTCGGAGTAGTCCACCTGCCAAAGCTGACCGAGTTCCTTGACGGCCACGATCCATGTGGGCTCGTTCGGGGTGGTGTAGATGGCGGCCACGCGGGCCTCTTCCACATAATCCCCGTCCACGTTGTAGCCCCGGGTCGAGACGACCTTTTTCGGCTCCATGGTTTCGGCGTCGACGATGGCGAAATGCGGCGGCCAATAGGCACCGCCGATGACGTATTTACCATCACCCGATACGGCAACGTCGCGGGCGTCATAGCCAATGGTCACCTCGGCCACCAACATGTTTTCGGGGTTCTGCCACAGGTCGATCTTGGTCATCTTGCCGTCACGGCCCATGGTGTACCAGAAGCGGCCCGGATTTTCCGGCTCTTCCAGCTTATGGTGCTCGGACGCTTTCAGGACGTGCACGGCGTAACCGGTCGGGATGTGCGCCAGCACTTCCTTGGTGTCACCGTCGATCACGGCCACCTTGCCCACGTCACGTTCGATGACCACGAAGAAGTTTTCCCAGTTGCGGCCATGCAGCGGCTCGGTCGGGTAGTCTTCGGGTTCGACATAGACCTTGCGGGTCGCCATCATCTGTTCAAGCGACATCTCCGGCGGCTTGGGCGGCTCCATCTGGATATAGGTCGCCATATCGCGGATTTCTTCTTCGGACATCACGTCCGAGAAGTTGTTCATACCGCCCTCGGTACCCCATGCGATGATTTTTTCCAGCCGGTCCTGACCCAGTTTCAGGGTGCCCGACTCGGTTACGGTGCCATCGGCGTTCTTCGTTTCAACCAAAGGCTCAAGGCTTTTGCCTGTTGCCCCTTTGCGCAGCACGCCGTGACAACCGGCGCAGCGTTCAAAGTAAAGTTGTTTCGAGGATTCAAAGGCTTCCTTGCTCAGGGTTGGCTCTTCGGCTAAGGCTGGCGCAGCGACGCTGCCCAGCAGCATCGCCAAACCGACCCCGAAGGCGCGGCCAGTTTTGTTGTAGCTGATTCCAAGTGACATGATCACTCTCCATTTGCTGGTGAGGCAGGTCCTAGGGTGAGACATCACGCCTTTGTCATCCTTGACGAAAGTCAACGGGAGCGGTGTTAACCGCGCGGAGCGACAAAAATTCCGCCAATAAAATAAGGGTTCTTGAGGCATGTTTTGGCCTGCTTGATTTCGGTTAAGTAAAGCCGGAATGACCCTCGCTAGGGTCGGAGCCAAAGCCACCAGAGCCGAGGAGAGCAGTCATGTCGGCGGTCATCGCGCGAATTTTTGGCGAAGGATTTCGGGTGTTTTTCCTGTCGGCTGGCCTGTACGGGCTGTTTGTCGGTGGTGTCTGGGGTATCTGGCTGATGGTTCAGGCCGGTGCCGTTCCCGCATCGGATACGAGCTATGCGATGGCCCCGCCAATGTGGCACGCGCATGAGATGATTTTCGGCTATGCCACCGCCGCGCTTGGCGGGTTCTTCCTGACCGCCGTGCCGAACTGGACCGGAGCCCCCGACGCGCGCGCGCGATTCATAGCGGTGGCTGCGGGGCTTTGGCTGCTGGGGCGTCTGGCCATGTGGTATTCGGGAGTGCTGTCGCCTGTTCTGGTTGCAGTATGCGATCTGGCCTTTGTGCCGATTCTGGCGGCGAAGATCGCGACCCAGCTGATCCGCCGCCCGAAACCGCAGAACATGGTATTTCTGCTGCTGCTCAGCCTGATCTGGATCGCCAATCTGCTGACCCATCTGGAATGGATCGGGGTCACCGGCGATACGCTCGATGTGGGGCTGCGCGCCGGGTTACTGACCCTGTGTTCCATGATTGCAATCCTAGGGGGCCGGATCACGCCTGCCTTTACCCGCAACGCGATGAAACGCGCGGGCGCGCCGGAAGAGGCCTGGCCGGTCTCGGTGGCCGCACTGGACAAGTCGGCGATGCTGATTGCCCTGCTGTTGCCTGTCAGCGCGCTGGCCTTCGGGATCGGTCAGATGACCGGTTTGGTCGCGCTGCTGCTTGGCGTGGTGCAAATTCTGCGCATGGCGCGCTGGCGCACGGTCTGGGCCATGCGGCAGCCGATCCTGATCGCCCTGCATGTCGGCCTTGGGATGCTGGCGTTTGGGCTGATCCTTTGGGGCCTGTCGCTGCTGGGGTTTGGCAACGAAACCGCGGCGCTGCACGTGCTGGGGATCGGCTGCGTCGGGGGTACGACTCTGGCAGTCATGAGCCGCGCCGCGCTGGGCCATAGCGGGCGTGCGTTGATCGCGCCGCCGCCGATGGCGGTGGCATACGGGTTGATGGCGGCGGCCGCGATCCTCAGATGGGTGGGATCGGATCTGAACACCGGCTATCTGACCGCGATGCTTGTGGTGGACGGGCTTTGGGTCGGGGCCTTCGCGCTTTACCTGATCGCCATGTGGTCGGCGCTGACAGGCCCGCGCGCGGCCTGAACAATTCAGTCATTCTGATAACTTGCTTCATCGCGTCGGCTGTCTTGACTTTCGTTAAGGCAGCCCGGCCCCCCAGTCGCCATTGTCGTCACACTAGCTAATCTGCGCAAAGGAGAGCGCAATGCGAGAAGTCATGACAAAGAGCATGGCTCGCAACATATTCTATGGCGGGTCACTGTTCTTCATCCTCATCTTCCTGGCCCTGTCGGCCCACTCGCACTGGTACATCGTCAACTCCGAGAATTCGGCGAAGCTCGATGACAGTGTGGTGCGGGGCAAGCACGTCTGGGAAAAACATGCCTGCATCAACTGCCACACGATCCTGGGCGAGGGCGCCTACTATGCGCCTGAAGTCGGGAACGTGATGACCCGCTGGGGTGTGCTGGACGACCCGGAATCGGCCTTTGAAGCGCTCAAGGGCTGGATGGAGGCGCAGCCGACCGGCATTCCCGGTCGCCGGCAGATGCCCAATTTCAACCTCAGCGACGAAGAGATCCGCGACCTGACCAACTTCCTGATCTGGACGGACAATATCGACGCGCAGGGCTGGCCGCCCAACGAGGCAGGCTGAGAAAGGGAACGGAGCAATGAAATACGAATCCCAAAAAATCGCCTACGCCTACTTCGCAGTAGCGATGGCCCTGTTCGCGGTACAGGTGATCGGCGGCCTTCTGGCCGGTTTCATCTATGTATTCCCGAACTTCCTGAGCGAGCTTCTGCCGTTCAATATCGTGCGGATGCTGCACACCAACTCTCTGATCGTCTGGCTGCTGCTGGGCTTCTTCGGGGCAGCTTACTTCCTGATCCCTGAAGAGACCGAGCGCGAAATCCACTCACCCACGCTGGCTTATCTGCAGCTGATCATTCTTGTGGTCGGCACGCTGGGTGTGGTCGTGACCTATGTCTTCAACCTGTTCGAAGGCAACTGGCTGCTGGGCAAAGAGGGGCGCGAGTTCCTTGAGCAGCCCAAATGGGTCAAGGCGGGCATCGTCGTGGCCGCGCTGATGTTCCTTTACAACGTGTCGCTGACCGTTCTGAAGGGCAAGAAGACGGCGATCTCGAGCATCCTTGTTCTGGGCCTCTGGGGTCTGGCGCTGCTGTTCCTGTTCGCCTTCTACAACCCCGGCAACCTGTCCTTGGACAAGCAATACTGGTGGTATGTCGTCCACCTTTGGGTCGAAGGCGTGTGGGAGCTGATCATGGCCTCGATCCTGGCCTATCTGATGCTGAAACTGACCGGCGTTGACCGTGAGATCGTCGAAAAATGGCTCTATGTCATCGTTGCCGCCGCGCTGTTCTCGGGCATCCTTGGCACCGGCCACCACTACTACTGGATCGGTACGCCCGGTTACTGGCAGTGGATCGGTTCGATCTTCTCGAGCCTCGAAGTGATACCGTTCTTCGCGATGATGGCCTTTGCCTTCGTCATGGTCTGGAAAGGCCGCCGGGACCATCCCAACAAGGCCGCACTGCTGTGGTCGCTGGGTTGTGCAACGCTTGCCTTCTTCGGTGCCGGTGTCTGGGGCTTCCTGCACACGCTGCACGGGGTGAACTATTACACCCACGGCACGCAGATCACCGCCGCGCATGGTCACCTGGCCTTCTATGGTGCCTATGTCTGCCTCAACCTGGCGATCTTCAGCTATGCGATGCCGATCCTGAAAAACCGTGATCCGTATAATCAGGTGCTGAACATGGCCTCGTTCTGGCTGATGACCAGCGGCATGGTCTTCATGACCTTCGTGCTGACCTTCGGCGGAACCGTGCAGACCCATATGCAACGTGTGGTTGGCGAGTACTTCATGGACGTACAGGACCAGATTGCGATCTTCTACTGGATGCGTCTCGGCTCTGGTGTGGTCGTGGTGCTTGGTGCGCTGCTGTTCATCTACTCGATCTGGGTGCCCCGGAAAGAGGTGATTGAACCCGGTGCCTCTGAAACCCCTGCGGAGTGATGGATATGGACGGCTCCATGAAACTGAATGAGGGGGCGGCGAACGCCCCCTTCTACCTCGCCCAAGGCGATGAATGCGATGTGTTCTGCGCCGCTTACAACAACGACCTGCCGGTTCTTCTGAAAGGCCCGACAGGCTGCGGCAAGACCCGCTTTGTGGCCCATATGGCCGCCCGTCTTGGCCGCCCGTTATATACGGTGGCCTGCCACGACGATCTGGCCGCTGCCGACCTGATCGGCCGCTACCTTCTGAAGGGCGGCGAAACCGTCTGGGTCGATGGCCCCCTGACCCGCGCGGTGCGCGAAGGCGCGATCTGCTACCTCGACGAAGTGGTCGAGGCCCGTAAAGACGTCACCGTTGTGTTGCACCCGCTGACCGATGACCGGCGCATCCTGCCGATCGATCGCACCGGCGAAGAACTTGAGGCCGCACCCGGCTTCATGCTGGTCGCCTCATACAACCCCGGCTACCAGAATATCCTGAAAACCCTGAAACCCTCGACCCGGCAGCGGTTCATCTCGCTGGAATTCGACTTTCCGTCGCCCGAAATGGAGGCGCAGGTCGTCGCACAGGAAAGCGGCCTGCCGCTGGAGCGCTGCAAACCGCTGGTCCGACTGGCCGGTAAGCTGCGCGGGCTCAAGGGTCAGGATCTTGAGGAAGGCGTTTCCACCCGTCTGGTTGTCTATGCCGCGACGCTGATCGCACAGGGCATGTCCACCGACCGCGCCATCCTTGCCGCGATGATCGAACCTCTGACCGATGATGAGGATATCAAACGCGGGCTCCTCGATCTTGTCACGGCTGTCTTTGGGTGAGGCCGGCCGATGGTCAGGATCGATTTCGAGCCATGGGAACCCGAAGAAACGATCGGGAAACTGTGGCACACCCTTGCCAGCCGTCTCGATGCACCCGAGGTGCATGTTGGAGCCGCGGTCGACCTTTCTGAGGTCGCGGGGCGGCTGGCTGTCCTCTTTCGAGGGCTTGGGGGTAGTCCGGGCGTAGAATTGCGCCCGGTCTCACCCGAGGTTTCGCGCCACCGTCTGGGATGGCGCCGCCGTCTGGCAACCGAGGTCGAGCTGATGCCGCGTGCCTCGTTCGATGGCGAAGTTCTGCGCCTGCCCGACCGGCTGGCGGTGTTTCCCGCGCGTGAAGCCAACGGCGCGCTCTATGTCTGGCTGGCCGCCGCCGCCGCCCATGCCGGAACCCGTATCGACGAAGACGACCCGTTGCGCGCCGACCTGCATGCGCTTGTCGCCGCCCGGCAGATGGTCGAGGCGGCATTGCACAACGCCCCCGGCCTGCGCCCGCTTTATACCGAGCTGTGCAAGGGCGTCCTGTATCAACGCGACATTTCCGGGTTGCCACCCGTCGAGGCAGCGGTTGAAGAACTGATCCGCGACATGCTGGGCGACCCCGCGCCTTTGTCACCAAAGGCCGAGCAGCTTCTGGCGCTGGGTGATGACGTGACCGCCCCGCGCGGCTATCAGCATTTCCGCCCCGTCCCGCTGTGGCCCGAGCTGCGCCCGGTCGGGTTCTCCGAACATAACGAGGTGGAAAACCCCGACACCGAAGGTCCGCCCGAGGAATCCGGCGAGAAAACCCACCGCGCCCGCCGCCGCAAATCCGATCAGGCCAACCGCAGCGACAGTTTCATTCTGCACAAGTTCGAAGCGATCCTTAGCTGGGCCGAATTCCTGAACATCAACCGGCGCATCGACGATGACGATCCCGACAACGCCAAAAAGGCCGCCGACGATCAGGAAGAGATCGGGTTGGGCCAGATCTCCAAGGCGCCACCGACCAAGCTGAAACTGCATCTGGACCTGGCACCCGAGGACGTGAACCGCGAACGCCTGTCGGGTCGGGTTCTCTATCCCGAATGGGATGTGCGCACGGGGCAGTACCTGCCGGATCATGTCAACGTTCTGACTTCGGATGCCGAGATCCGCGAAGATGCCGCCGAGTTCGGCAAGGACCCCGCCACCGCCCGCCGCATCCGCGCCGTCAAACGCCAGTTCGAGGCGCTGCGCCCGGGCCGCGTGATGACCCGTGGCCATCTGGACGGTGATCAATTGGATATCGAGGCCGCCGTCCGGGCGCAGGTGGACCGCTGCGCCAATGGCGAAGGCACCGAACGCATCTGGATGCAATCCCGCCCCGAGGCGCGCGATCTGGCGGTGTCGATCCTGCTGGATGTCAGCCGCTCGACCGAAAGCGCCGTCACCGGCCGCGCAGTGATCGACATCGAACGCGAGGCGCTGGCCGCTTTGGCCTGGGGCCTGAACGCCTGTGGCGACGATTTCGCCATCCACGCCTTCAGTTCGCTGAAACGCCAGCGGGTTTACGTGCAACGCTGCAAACGCTTCGATGAGCCGATGGGCGGCTTGGTCGAACAACGCATCGCCTCGCTGCGCCCCGGCCACTATACCCGCCTTGGTGCTGCGATCCGCCATTGTTCCGCCGATCTGGCCAGCCAATCGCGCAAACGCCGTTTGCTGCTGATCATCACCGACGGCAAGCCCAACGATCTGGACCATTACGAGGGCCGTCACGGTATCGAAGACACCTGTATGGCCATTCGCGAGGCCCGCCGCGCCGGGCAATCGGTATTCGGAGTCACCATCGACAAAACCGGCAAAAGCTGGTTCCCGCGCATGTTCGGTCAGGGAGGATTTGCCGTCATCCCAGACCCGCACCGCCTGACGATGGCGCTGCCGCAGATCTACCGCCAACTGGTCGGCGCATGAGCGATGCCTCTCTGATCGACGAGCTTCCGGGCGAGTTGCTGATGTGGGTGCTGATCATCTCGGAACTGCTGGTGTTCGGCGCCGGTCTGATCGCATTCATGGGCGTGCGCCTGACCGATCCGGTAGGTTTTGCCGAGGCGCAATCGCACCTCTACCGCACCGGGGCGGCGCTCAATACGGCGGTGCTAGTGACATCGGGTTATCTGGCCGCGCAGGCGTTGCACTGGCGGCGGATCGCGCGCCGGGGTGCGGCCCGTCTGGCGCTGATCGCCGCCGCCGCGCTGGGCGTTGTGTTCCTGATCATCAAAGGCGCGGAATACGCCGGCAAGGCCACGCAAGGGATCACCTACGAGACACACCCGTTCTTCCTGTTCTACTACTTGCTGACCGGCTTCCACGCCGCCCATGTGCTGGCCGGGGTTGCCATCCTGTTGCTGGTCGCCTGGCGCGACGATCCCCGCAACATCGAGGCGGGCGCGCAGTTCTGGCACATGGTCGATCTGGTCTGGATCATGCTGTTCCCCGTGATCTACCTGCTGGGATGAACACGATGCCCGTCACTTCATCTTTTCCCAAATACTCCCGCCGGAGGCTCCCGAACGCACTCACCCGCGCCTGGGTCACCCTTCTGGTGCTGAGCGTGGCCTCCGCGCTGCTGACCGTGTTACCGATCCCGCCCGAACTTCTGGGCGGCGGTATCCTGATCCTCGCCTTGGCAAAATGCCGGGTCATTCTCGCCCGCTATCTGGATCTGGCCGCAAGCCCCGCCTGGCTGCGGGGGTTCACGATGGTGATGACCGGCTTTGCCCTCCTCATCTTTGCCCTCTACCTGATCTGACAAAAAGCCGCCTCCGAAGAGGCGGCGAGGTCTCACGCTAGGGGCGCTTTTGATTACTGGGCTGCCAACGGTTGCCGCGCAATCTGACAACGTTGCCAGAGGGCGGACAGCGCGCCGACCAGATGATCGATATCCTCATCCGTATGAACCGGAGACGGCGTGATCCGCAGCCGCTCGGTCCCTTTTGGCACGGTCGGATAGTTGATCGGCTGAATGTAGATGCCGAACTCTTCCAGCAGCGTGTCCGAGATGAACTTGCACTTCACCGGATCGCCGACCATCACCGGGATGATGTGGCTGGGGTTGGGGATATGGGGAATGCCTTCCGCATCCAGACGGGCGCGCACCTGTGCCACGCGGGCCTTTTGCAGGTCGCGCTCGGCATTCGACTGTTTCAGGTGCCGGATCGACGCCGCAGCCCCGGCAGCGATTGACGGCGGCAGGGCGGTGGTAAAGATAAACCCGCTGGCAAAGCTGCGCACGAAATCGCACAGCGCTGCCGAGGCCGCGATATAGCCCCCAACCACGCCGAACGCTTTACCAAGTGTCCCTTCGATCACGGTCAGGCGATCCATCAGACCTTCGCGTTCGGCGATGCCGCCGCCGCGCGGGCCGTAAAGGCCAACCGCGTGGACCTCGTCCAGGTAGGTCATCGCACCGTATTTGTCGGCCAGATCGCAAATCTCTTTGATCGGCGCGATGTCACCGTCCATCGAATATACCGATTCAAAGGCGATCATCTTGGGCGCATCAGGATCGGCGGTGGCCAGTTTCGCCTCAAGGTCTTCCAGATCGTTGTGTTTCCAGATCACTTTTTGGGCACGGGAATGCCGGATGCCTTCGATCATCGAGGCATGGTTCAGCGCGTCGGAGAATACGATAAGTCCCGGGATTTTTGCGGCGAGGGTGCCGAGGGCCGCCCAATTCGAAACATATCCGGAAGTAAAGAGAAGCGCGGCTTCTTTTCCGTGCAGATCGGCCAGTTCAGCCTCAAGCAGCACGTGGTCGTGAGTGGTGCCCGATATGTTCCGCGTGCCCCCGGCCCCCGCGCCGCAGCGGTCCAATGCGTCATGCATCGCACCGATCACAGATGGGTGCTGACCCATGCCGAGATAGTCGTTTGAACACCAGATCCGCACGTCCCGCTGCACGGAACCATCGGTTTGGCGGGCATTGGGGAAGGATCCGCAGCGGCGTTGCAAGTCAATGAAAACGCGATAGTTTCCCTCACCTCGCAGGGCTTCAAGGCTCTGATCAAAAAAACGCTCGTAGTCCATGTTGCGGGCTCCCCGGATTACTGGCTTCGGGCTGAAGATAGGACAGGGTCACGCCCCACAACATGACAATTGTCAAGTTGACGTCGTATTATAAGGGTAGTGCACCGGCGCCGCGTCTGGCATAGCTAGAGGCCGGGATGGACGGACGTCGTTAGACATCGGCGGCAAAGACAAAGGGGTGTTTTCATGTCTCATGAGGCACAAAAAGCAATTGCACGCCAGTCGCTGCTGCTGCGCAGTTTGCCGGATCAGCATGTCGAAACGCTGCTGAGCCACGCGATCTGGCGTCAGTATGATCGCGGCGAGACGATCTTCCTGCAGGAAGAGAAAGCACAGGCCGTTCACGTGGTTCTGGAAGGTTGGGTCAAACTGTTCCGCATGACACCAACCGGGGCCGAGGCCGTTGTGAGCGTCTTTACCCGGGGCGACAGCTTTGGCGAGGCCGTGGCGCTGCGCAATGTGGCGTATCCGGTCTCGGCCGAGGCGGTGTCGGCCTGCGATGTCATGCATATCCCCAGCCCGGTCCTGATCTCGCTGATGAAGGAAGACCCGGAAATCGGGATCTCGATCCTGGCTGCGACCTTTACCCACCTGCATTCGCTGGTGGCGCAGCTGGAACAGCTCAAGGCGCAGACGGGTGCGCAGCGCGTGGCCGAGTTTTTGCTGAACCTCTGTGACAGCGACACGGGTGGCTGCGAAGTATCACTGCCATACGACAAGATGTTGATTGCCGGTCGTCTGGGGATGAAGCCCGAAAGCCTGAGCCGGGCGTTTTCGCGGCTCAAGGCGGTGGGCGTAAAGATCAACCGCAATCACGCTGAAATATCGGATATCGCGTTGCTGCGGGATTATGCCGAAAGCGATCCGGCGGAAAACTGGGGGCGGTAACCCGGCATTGCTGCCGGGTTCACCTGTTCAGACTGTCGCGCCCTTGCGGCGAATGGCGGTGCCAAGACTGCCGGCGCAGACGCCAACGATGATTGCGATCAACAACGGCACCGTTCCAATGTGGGAAAATTGCCACCCGGCAAAGAGCAGTGGCGCGATCAGGCCGACCAGACCGCCCAACAGGGCGCCCAGCCACAACTGACGCGTCATCATGCCCAGTGCCAGACCAAGAATGCCGGGCAGGCCCAGCACGTTGCCGCCGATGGTTCCAAGTATCTCTAACATCTCTGTCCCCGCTTTAATCCGAGCTTTTGTTCAGGAACGCACGGATGTCGTCGCCTGATGCGGCTGCGTGTTTCTGCAGAACCTCACCATCCACCGCGTCCGAGATCTTCTGGTACTCTTCCAGATATCCGGGCGGCAGGCTGTGCGCGATGCCCTGATGACAGTCAATACAGGTCATGCCGGTATCAAGGGCGCGCTGGTGTTCGCTGGCGGCGCGGGTTTCCTGAAGGGTGAAGTCCATATAATCGAAATTGTGACAGTTGCGGCATTCGCGGCTGTCGGATTCCTTCATCTTCTTCCACACGGCGGACGCCATCGCCAGACGGTGATCTTCATACTTCTCGGGAGTGCTGATGGTGCCTGCCAGCTCGTGATAGACATCCTTCACGGCCATGATCTTGGCCTTGATCTTGTGGTTCCATTCATCCGGGACGTGGCAATCGGAACAGATGGCCCGCACGCCGGAATCGTTGTTGTAGTGAACCGTTTCTCGATACTCGCCCAGATTGGTTTCCATCGTATGACAGGATACGCAGAATTCTTCCGTGTTGGTCAGCTCCAGCGCCCAGTGGAAACCACCCCAGAACAGGATGCCCGCCAGAAACCCGGCCAATAGGGTGAAACCGACGCTGAGGACGGCGATCGGGCTCCAGAACCAGGTCCAGAGGCGTCGGATGAGCCCTTGTTTTTCTTGGGAGTCGTCGGACATATCGCGCTCTCCTTTTCGACCTGAGTTCAGTTACCGGAGGAAGGTTCAAAAGTGTTGTCGACCAGCGGCAAAGCATCCGCTTGCGGTACGTGACACTGATTACAGAAATACCGGGTGCCCGCGATCTGATCCAGCTCGCGGCCTTCGCGATCCAGATAGTGGGTCATCGATAGGGTCGGTGCGTTGCGCTCGCCCGCTTTGGTCCAGTCATGGCAGGACAGGCACTGGTTGGTGCGCAGGTCGATCTGATATTGCTCGATCGAGTGCGGGATCAGCGGCGGCTGCTGGCGATAGTTGCGCTGCAGGCGGCCTTCGACATTCCGGTGAACCTGATCCAGAACGACGGGTTCATCGACATCGGCTCCGCGCAGAGTGGTGACCCCGGTAGATTGTGCAAGGGCCAGGCCACCGAGGAGCAGCGGCGGGATCAGGGCAAGGCCCACAAGGATCGGCTTTTTCATCTTCTCACTCCTTCAAAAAGGTCTCGAGGCGCGCGGCTGGGGCGCGGCGGTTGGTTCCGGTGGCGCGACGGTCAGGGCGTCGAACCGATGGGTGAATTTGAAAACGTCTTCGGCGCAGACATCGATGCAGCGCCCGCAATTGGTGCAGTCAGGCGACAGGATCAGCGGGGTGTCATTGCCATTGCCTTTCAGGGCTGGCGAGATCACGTGGTTTTCCGGGCAGACCGCGTAGCAGTCCATGCAATCGTCGCAGGCGGCGCGGTTGGCGGCGCTGACCCGCAGCATCGCTTTTTGCCCTACCAGCCCATAGAACGCGCCCACGGGGCAAACATGGCCGCACCATCCGTGGCGCGAGACGAACAGGTCGAACAGGAAAATCGCGGCGACCATTGCCCAGACGAAACCCATGCCAAAGATCAGCCCGCGGTGCAGCATGGTGATCGGATTGACCAGCTCCCATGCGATGGCTCCGGTCAGGCCGGACACGATCAGAACGGTTGCCATGATCCACAACCGTGTGCCGCGTTTGGGTTGCCAGCCCTTTTGCAGGCCCAACTTGCGGTGCAACCAATGCGCGCCGTCGGTGACCGGGTTGATCGGGCAGACCCAGGAACAATAGACGCGGCCCCCGATCAGCGCATAGGCCACCAGAACGATGACAGCACCGATGGCGGCGGTCAGCTCGGGCCAGTGTCCGGCAATCAGGCTTTGCAGAAAGACAAACGGGTCGGTCAGGGGCAGCACGCCCAGTGTCAGTGATCCGGCTAGAGTGCCCTGCACGATCCAGATCCCGAACCACGGGCCCAGCAGGAACAGCACCAGAAAGAGCAGCTGACTCGCCCGGCGCAGCAGCAGGTATTTATGGGCACCCAGCCAGCCTTTGGCGGCGATGGCTTCCTGCCCCAGTGGCATATGTGCGCGGGCGGTCATTGGGTGACCTCCGGCAGATTGAACGTGGGTTCAAAGCCGCCCGGTGCGACGAGGTTATCGGTGCCCGGTCCCGGCAGGCGATCGGGCAGGTCGATGATGCCTTCGACGACGGGCGCGCCTTTGGCTTCTTTTTCTTCCCAGCCCTTGCGGTAGTGATCGGCACTGCTGCCACGGGCCAGCCGGGCGGGCAGAACCTTGATCGCGGCTTCGGGCAGAACGCAGCTTTTCTCGCAGACACCGCAACCGGTGCAGCGATCGGCATGAACAGTCGGGATGAAGATCGCGTGACTGCCTGAACGGGCGTTGTGCTCGGTTTCCAGCGTGATCGCCTCGTCGATGACGGGGCAGACGCGGTAGCAGACATCGCAACGCAGGCCGAGGAAGTTCAGGCAGTTTTCCTGATCGACCAGAACGGCCACGCCCATCTTGGCATCGTCGATGTTGTCCAGCCCGGGGTCCAGCGCCCCGGTGGGGCAGGCCGCGACGCAGGGGATGTCGTCACACATCTCGCAGGGAATATCGCGGGCGGTAAAGTACGGCGTGCCGGTGGCCACCGCATCGACCCCCAGTTCGGCCAGTTTCAGCGTGTCATAGGGGCAGTCCCGCACGCATAATCCGCAGCGGATACAGGCGGACAGGAAGTCTTTTTCCGGCAAGGCACCGGGGGGGCGCAACGCCTCGGCCGGCAATGCCCGTGCGTCCCGTGCCAGCCAGGCCAGCAGGGACCCGGCTGCCACGCAGCCGCCCGCTGCGCGCGCCGAGTCCTGCAGGAACCGGCGCCGCTGCGGCGAGAGGGGAGAGCCAACACGAGACATGGGTCTTACCTTTGCCTTGCCTGCCCTTTACGCGCGCTCGACCTTACAGGCGCATTTCTTGAAGTCGGTCTCTTTCGACAGCGGGCAGGTCGCGTCCAGCGTCAGCTTGTTGGTCAGCTGGCCTTCGTCGAACCACGGCATGAAGACCAGACCGCGCGGTACCTTGTTGCGGCCCCGGGTTTCGACCCGGCTGGTGACCTCACCACGGCGGGTGGACAGCACGATCTCCTGCCCGCGCCGCAGACCACGCTCGCGCGCGTCCTCGGGGTGCATATAGACCACGGCGGCGGGATAGGCGCGGTGCAGTTCGGGCACCCGACGGGTCATCGAACCCGAATGCCAGTGTTCCAGCACACGACCGGTGCACAGCCACAGATCATATTCCGCATCCGGTTCCTCGGGGGCAGGTTCATAAGGGGCAAAGATGATGCTCGCCTTGCCGTCCTTCTTGCCGTAGAACTTCACACCCGCGCCTTCGGGCACGTAAGGATCATAACCTTCGCGGAAACGATAGAGTGTTTCCTTGCCGTCCACGACCGGCCAGCGCAGACCGCGGGCCTGGTGGTAGGTTTCGAATGGTGCCAGATCGTGCGCGTGGCCGCGACCGAAATTGGCATATTCTTCGAACAGGCCTTTCTGGACGTAGAAGCCGAAATGCTCGGATTCGTCGTTGTCGAACCCTTCGGCGGTCTCAGACAGCGGGAACTGGTCGACCGAGCCGTTTGCGAACAGCACCTCATACATGGTCTTGCCGCGATGTTCCGGCATGGTGGCCAGAAGTTCCTCGCCCCAGACCTCTTCGACGGTGAAGCGTTTCGAGAACTCCATGACCTGCCAGAGGTCCGACTTCGCCTCGCCCGGAGCTTTGACCTGCTGGCGCCAGAACTGGGTGCGGCGCTCGGCATTGCCATAGGCGCCTTCCTTCTCGACCCACATGGCGGTGGGCAGGATCAGGTCGGCAGACAGGGCCGTCACGGTCGGATAGGGATCGGACACGGCGATGAAGTTTTCCGGGTTGCGATAGCCGGGATAGCCTTCTTCGTTGATGTTCGGTGCAGCCTGCATGTTGTTGGTGCACTGCACCCAATAGGCATTCAGGTCGCCATCCTTCAGCTTGCGGTGCTGCAATACGGCGTGGAAGCCGGGTTTGGGTGGGATCGTGCCAGCGGGGATGTTCCACGCAGTTTCGCAAATCTCGCGGTGCTTGTCGTTTGCCACGACCATATCGGCGGGCAGGCGGTGGGCGAAGGTGCCGACCTCACGTGCCGTGCCACAGGCCGAAGGCTGACCGGTGAGCGAGAAGGGCGAGTTGCCGGGTTCGGAAATCTTGCCCACCAGCAGGTGCACGTTGTACATCAGCGAGTTCACCCACGATCCGCGGGTGTGCTGGTTGAAGCCCATGGTCCAAAGGCTCATTACTTTGCGGTTTGGATCGGCATATTGCTGGGCCAGACGCTCAAGCTGCGCGGCGGGGACGCCGGACAGTTCCGATGTGTATTCCAGCGTGTATTCCGAAACGGCTTCGGCATATTCCTCGAAGCTGATCGGGTCCATCTTGCCGACATTGGGATTTTCGGCTTCTTGCTGCAGCGGGTGATTGTCGCGCAGGCCATAACCGATATCGGTGGCGGTCTTGGTGATATTGACGTGGTTCTTGACGAACTCTTCGTTCACCGCGCCATTCTGGATGATGTAATTGGCGATATAGTTCAGGATCGCCAGATCGGTTTGCGGCGCAAAGACCATCCCATTGTCTGCCAGCTCGAATGAGCGGTGCTCATACGTAGACAGCACGTGCACCTCGGCACCCGGTTTGGTCAGGCGTGTGTCGGTCAGGCGAGACCACAGGATCGGGTGCATTTCGGCCATGTTCGAGCCCCAGAGCACGAACGTATCGGCGTGTTCGAAATCGTCATAGCAGCCCATCGGCTCATCAATGCCAAATGTCCGCATAAAGCCGACCACGGCCGAGGCCATGCAGTGGCGCGCGTTGGGGTCGATGTTGTTGGACCGGAAGCCCGCCTTCATCATCTTGGCGGCGGCATAGCCTTCCCAGACGGTCCATTGGCCGGAACCGAACATACCAACGCTGGTCGGGCCTTTCTTGGCCAGCGCCTCTTTCCACTTGGCGGCCATTACATCGAAGGCTTCGTCCCAGCTGACAGGCTCGAACTCGCCGTTCTTGTCGTATTCGCCGTTGGTCTTGCGCAGCATCGGCGTGGTCAGACGGTCCTTGCCATACATGATCTTGGACAGGAAATAGCCCTTGATGCAGTTCAGGCCCCGGTTCACCGGCGCGTCCGGGTCGCCCTGGGTGGCCACGACGCGCCCGTCTTTGGTGCCAACCAGGACCGAGCAGCCAGTGCCGCAGAACCGGCAGGCGGCTTTGTCCCAGCGGATATCTGGGGTGGCGGCCTGAGCGTTGGCTTGTCCGGTCGCCAACGGCAGGCCGGCTGCCGAGGCTGTCGCAGCGGCGGCGGTTGACTTTAGAAAGGTCCGGCGGGATTCAGAGATGGTCATGACATGGGTCTCCGGCTTTAGATCTGGCGAGAAGCGTTAAGGTGCGGACGGGTCTCCGCGAGGTCTTCGAAATGGTGATAGGTCAAGGTCAGAGAGATCACGCCCGGGATCTGATGCAGATCCATGATCGTCTCGGACGCCAGTTTTTCCGGCGTATCCTCGACCACAACAACAAGGCGGCCATCCTCGGCCGCCGCGTGGATTTCGGCCCCGTTCGTCGCGGCAATCGCTGCTTTGGCGCTTTGCGTGGTTTCGGGTGTCACATGGACGAGGCAACCACAGATGTTCATAAGGCAACCTCCTGAGTTGGCGGGGTGTGGCGTTCAAAGCTGACGGAACCGGCGGGGCAGGCGCTGGCGCAGGCGCCGCAGCCGGTGCAGCTGTCGGTATCAAGTACGGGTTCTGCGCGGCCGCCGGTTTGCAGGCGGAAGCGGATTGCGCGGTGGTCGCAGACATCCTGGCATATGCGGCAACTGACGCCGTTCATCGACAGGCAAGACGCGGACACCGTGGCGCGCCATGGCCAGTCTGCCACATGTTCGGGGTTCAGGGCCCCGGTCGGGCAGGCGTTGGCGCAATCGCCGCAGAAGGTGCAGGGTCCCACATCCAGCTTGACCACGGGCCAGCCTTGCGCGTCAAAACGGATGATGTCCTCGGGGCAGGCTTCCTGGCATTCATCGCATTGGGTGCAGAGGTCGTAGAATTCCGCATCCTCCGCCCCGGGAGGGCGGATGGCAGATTTGTCCATGCGCAACTTGCCGCGCAGGAATGCGCGTCGGCTGGCTAGCTTGTTCATTCGCTCGCGACCCTTGATTTTTTGGCAGGGGTTGGCCTGCCTGACTCGGGTGTTAGCCTAGCACGGCGCGCAAGAAATTGACCTATGTCATTTCTGAAATGTTTATTATTTGGGCGCTATTAGAATATTATGAGTGAGGAATGCACTATTCCGGCGTATTTGATGCCTCACTTCGGTTTGCGCGCTGCGCTTACACGCCTGATGCTCAGGCGCGTTTTTCCCCGATCGTGGCGATGCCCAGCACAGAAAGAACTTTGGCTTCGATCTGTTTGGCATTCATGCCGGCCACCGCGTACATGTCCGCCGGGCTGGCCTGATCGATGAAGATATCGGGCAAAACCATCGAGCGGTACTTAAGCCCCGCATCAAACAAGCCCTCCTCTGCCAGCAACTGAGCGACATGGCTGCCAAAGCCGCCGATGGCGCCTTCTTCGATGGTGATCAGCGCCTCGTGCTTCGTGGCCAGATCAAGGATCAGATCCCGGTCCAGCGGCTTGGCAAAACGGGCATCGGCAATGGTCGGAGTGATGCCGCGCGCGGCCAGCGCCTCGGCCGCCTTCTGCACTTCGGCCAGTCGCGTACCGAAGGACAGCAGCGCCACGCGGGCACCCTTCTGGATCAGCCGGCCTTTGCCGATCGTCAGCACTTCGCCCCGTTCCGGCAGGTCAACACCCACCCCTTCGCCGCGCGGATAGCGGAAGGCGATGGGGCCGTCATCATGGGCCGCAGCGGTGGCGACCATATGCATCAGCTCGGCCTCATTGGCGGCGGCCATCACCACCATACCGGGCAGATTGGCCAGATAGGCGACATCGAACGAGCCCGCATGGGTCGCGCCATCGGCCCCGACCAGCCCCGCGCGGTCAATGGCGAAACGCACCGGCAGGCGCTGAATGGCCACGTCATGCACCACCTGATCATAGCCGCGCTGAAGGAAGGTGGAATACATGGCGCAGAACGGCTTCATCCCGCCCGCCGCCAGCGCTGCGGCAAAGGTCACCCCATGCTGTTCCGCAATCGCCACATCGAAACAGCGCGAGGGGTAGCGCTCTGCAAACAGGTTCAGACCGGTGCCATCGGGCATCGCCGCAGTGACGGCCACGATCTTATCGTCGCGCGCGGCTTCCTCGACCAGGGTCTTGCCGAAGACCGAGGTATAGGAGGGCGCATTGGAGGGCGCCTTTTTCTGCTCGCCTGTCACAACGTCGAACTTGGCGGTGGCATGACCCTTGTCGCGGGCCTGCTCGGCGGGGGCATAGCCCTTGCCTTTTTTGGTCAGCACATGGATCAGGATTGGCCCCGTGGCCCGCGCCCTGACGGTGCGCAGAACCGGCAGCAGCTGGTCCATATCGTGACCATCAATCGGGCCGATATAGGAAAAGCCCAGTTCCTCGAACAGTGTGCCACCCACCGCCATGCCTTTCAGCATCTCCTTGGCCCGCTTGGCCCCTTCGCGGAAGGGTTCCGGCAACAGCGAGACCGCGCCCTTGGCGGCAGCTTTCAGATCGTGGAACGGTTCTTCGGCATAGATGCGCGACAGGTAAGACGACAGCGCACCCACTGGCGGGGCAATGCTCATCTCGTTGTCGTTCAGGATCACGATCAGGCGTTTTTTCAGGTGGCCCGCGTTGTTCATCGCCTCAAAGGCCATGCCGGCGGACATCGAGCCATCGCCGATCACCGCAATCGCGTCGCCCAGACCTTCAGACGTCACGCCGCCCAGATCGCGTGCTACGGCAAACCCAAGCGCGGCGCTGATCGACGTACTGGAATGGGCCGCGCCAAATGGATCATAGGGGCTTTCGCTGCGCTTGGTGAAGCCGCTCAGGCCGTCTTTCTGGCGCAGGGTGCGGATACGGTCGCGGCGCTCGGTCAGGATTTTATGTGGATAGCACTGATGGCCTACATCCCAGATGATCTTGTCCCGTGGTGTGTCGAATACCGCGTGCAACGCCGTGGTCAGTTCGACCACGCCCAGACCCGCGCCCAGATGACCACCAGTGACCGACACGGCAGAGATCGTTTCGGCCCGCAACTCCGCCGCCACCTGATGCAGTTGCGCGTCCGAGAACTGTTTCAGGTCCGCGGGGCGGTTCACAAGGTCCAGCAGGGGCGTATTGGGGCGGTCAGACATTTGGCGCGTTCCTGGCTTAGCTGTCCCGGGCAATAACGAAGCGGGCGGCCTGCTTCAAGGTTTCAGCCGGTGCGCCGTACACATCCAGCGCGGCGCAGGCGTGTTCGACCAGTTCCGCAGCGCGGGACCTGGCCGCATCCAGACCCAAAAGCGAGACAAAGGTCGCCTTGCCTGCCTCGGCATCTTTCTGCAGCCGCTTTCCGGCCTTTTCGGCATCACCCTCAACATCCAAGATGTCATCGGCGATTTGAAAAGCAAGGCCAAGGGCTTGGGCATATTGGCGCAAGGGTGCAGGATCGGCCTGTGCCAGCCGCGCCCCGGCACAGGCTGACCATTCGATCAAGGCACCGGTTTTGCCTGCCTGCAGCCGGGTGATTTCATCCAGCGTCAACGGCGCAGCCGCCGTTTCGGCCGCGATATCCAGCGCCTGCCCCAGAACCATCCCCTGCGCGCCACTTGCCTTGGCCAATGTTAGGGTCAAATCCGCACGGATTTCGGCATTTCCAACCTCGGGCCGCGCGCACAACTCAAAAGCCAGAGTCTGCAGCGCATCTCCGGCCAACACGGCGATGCCCTCATTCCATTTCACATGCACCGTGGGTCGACCGCGTCGCAGATCGTCGTCATCCATGCAGGGCAGATCGTCATGCACCAGCGAATAGGCGTGCAGCGCTTCGATCCCGGTTGCGGGCCAGATTGCGCGGCTTGCGTCGATGCCATGCAGCCGGGCGCTTTCCAGTACCAGAAATCCGCGCAACCGCTTGCCGCCCTCGGTGGCATAGGCCATCGCCCGGGTCACGTCCAGATCGTCCAGCGCGCCCAGAATCACATCGAACTGATCCTGAATCCGCGCCGCATCCTGCGCCAGTTGTTCGTGAAACATTTACTGACCTTCGACAGGCGTCGTCCCGGTCGGCTGACCGCTGGCGTCCAGAGTGATCGCGGCCACCTTTTCCTCGGCGCGCTTCAGCTCATCCTCGCAGCGCTTTTTCAGGGCCGCCCCGCGCTCATACAGTGCAATGGACTGATCCAGCGCCACATCGCCACGTTCCAGCTGGCCCACCACGGCCTCAAGCTCTTTCATCGCCTGTTCGAACGTCATCTGCTCAACTGGGGTATCGGTCATTTGGCTGCCTTCATCAGTTCTTCCACATGGGCGCGTGTCGCCGCGGCCAGTGCGTTCAGATCATACCCGCCTTCCAGAGTCGAGACGATACGGCCCTCGCAAACCTCATCGGCGATCCTGCACAGTTCCGCTGTGATCCATGCGAAATCACCCGTAGACCAGTTCAGATTGGCCAAAGGATCATCCTGATGGGCATCGAATCCGGCGGAAATGATGATCAGTTCGGGCCTGAACGCGCGCAGACGCGGAAAGGCCTCTGCCTCATACGCGGCGCGCATCTCGGCCCCGCCGGACCCGGGGGCGAGTGGCATGTTCAGAACCGTCTCATACGCACCGGTTTCATCCGGGCGGCCTGATCCCGGCCACAGCGGCATCTGCTGACTGGTGATCACCAGCGCTCGGGCCTCATCCCACAGCAGATCCTGTGTGCCATTGCCGTGGTGCACATCGAAATCCACCACCGCCACGCGGTTCAGCCCGTGATGATCCAGCGCATGTTTCGCCGCCAGCGCCGCGTTCCCGAACAAACAAAAGCCCATTGCCGTCTCGGATTCCGCATGGTGTCCCGGCGGGCGAATGGCGCAGAACGCGTTCGAGGCCTCGCCGCCCAGCACCAGATCCACCGCCCGCAATGCCGCGCCCGCCGCGCGATAGGCCGCATCCACCGAGCCCGGAGACATAAAGGTATCGCCATCTATCTGTGCGAAACCCTCGGCGGGTCGTGTGGACTGTATCTCGCGAATATGGCTTTCGGGATGTACCCGCAACAGATCGTCATCCGCCGCCAATGGCGCGGTTACCCGCTTCAGCTCCAGCCCCTCCAGAGCGTGCAGAATATGCTCCAGCCGCGCCACCCGCTCGGGATGCCCATCCGGCGTTACATGGGCCAGACAATCGGCATGGGTCAAAAGGGCTGTGGTCATCGGGGTCCCCTGTTCATCTGGCCAAAAATATCCTCGCCGAAGGCATGAAATTGCCGCGCAGCGGCGCTTTAATCCGGCGCCAGCATATACCCTGCCCCACGCACGGTCTGCAGGTACCGCGGCTGTTTCGGGTCTTGTTCAATCTTGCGGCGCAGGCGCGTGATCTGCACGTCCACCGCACGCTCTTGCGCCTGCCCCTTGTCACGGCCAAGATCCTCGACCAGCTTGGCGCGGCTGATCGGCTCGCCCGGCTGGGCCGAGAAAATTTTCATCAACTGGCTCTCGGTCGCGGTCAGACGTACCGGATCGTCCCCCTGCCACATCTCGCCCCGTTCGATGTCATAACGGATCGGGCCGAGGGTCAGAATCTTCGTCGCCGCCTCCTGCGCCGGAGTTTCCGGCATCCGCCGCAGGATTGCGTTGATCCGCAGCAGCAGCTCTTTCGGCTCGAACGGTTTGGCGAGATAGTCATCGGCGCCTGCCTCAAGACCCGCGATGCGATGTTCGGTCTCACCCTTCGCGGTCAGCAACAATATGGGGGTCGTATGGGTGTCCCGCAGCGCCTTGGTCAGGCTGACGCCATCCTCGCCCGGCATCATCACGTCCATCACGATCAGGTCGAAATCCAGCCCCGATAGCACCCGCCTTGCATGCGCCGCATCCCGTGCTGCAGTCACCAGAAACCCGCTGCGCATCAGAAATTTCTTGAGCAGATCGCGAATGCGCTCGTCATCGTCGACGATCAGAAGATGGGCGTCCATATCGCTCATGAAGTCGTATCCCGCAGTTTCGTATATGCACGACGCATATCAGCATCCATCATCGCTTCAAGCACTTTACGAAAACCGGCCACTGCTTCGGGGCCCGCGTCCTTGAATGCCGCCCGCATCCGTGCCCGCTGCGCATCGGACAAAGTGGCCTCCAGCGCCTTGCCCTTGTCAGTCAGAAATAGGTGGCGTTCGCGTTTGTCCACTTTTCCCACGCGGCTTTCGACCAATCCGTCTTCGATCAGGGTGCGCAGGACCCGGTTCAGAGACTGTTTCGTCACACCCAGGATGCCCAGCAGGTTGTTCACGGTGGTGCCCGGCGCGCGATTGATGAAGTGAATCGCCCGGTGATGCGCGCGACCGTAGGCCATATCGGACAGAATGCGATCGGGATCGGCGGTAAAGCCGCGATAGGCAAAGAACATCGCCTCTATACCCTGCCGTAACTGCTCATCCGTCAGAAATAACAGGCTTTCTCCGCCAAAGATCGGGGCGGGGCGGATTTCGGACATAACGGGCCTCATGCACAATACGGCCTCAGTTTATGTCAGCCTTATTGACATTCCAAGAGTGCGCAGGTATCGAATCGCAGTTTTTGCGCAACTTTATGTCCGATACGGACTTAATCAGCGCAATATTTGGAAATTTGACCCGGTTCAGGAGGTTCGCATGGCGGGGTATGATGATCGTGACGGTGTCATCTGGATGGATGGCAAACTGGTGGATTGGCGCGAGGCCAATGTGCACATCCTGTCACACGCGATGCATTATGCGTCCTCGGTGTTCGAGGGTGAGCGCGCCTATAACGGCAAGATCTTCAAAAGCCGGGAACATTCCGAACGCCTGATCGCCTCGGCCGAGGCGCTGGACATGCCGATCCCCTATACGCTGGACCAGATCGAGGCCGCCAAGCAAGAGGCGTTGAAAGCCAGCGGTTTGCAGGACGCTTACATCCGCGCGCTGGTCTGGCGCGGCTCGGGTGAGGATATGGGTGTCGCGTCGGCCAAGAACCCGGTGCGCATGGCCGTCGCCGTGTGGCCGTGGGGCGCCTATTACGGTGACGCCAAGATGCAGGGCGCCAAGCTGGACATCGCCGAATGGAAACGTCCCAGCCCCGAAACCATTCCGGTTCATGCCAAGGCCGCGGGTCTTTACATGATCTGCACCATCTCCAAGCACAAGGCCGAGGCCAAAGGCTGTTCGGACGCGCTGTTCATGGATTACCGCGGTTATGTGGCCGAGGCGACGGGCGCCAATGTGTTCTTCGTCAAGGATGGTGAGGTCCATACCCCGCTGGCCGATTGCTTCTTGAACGGTATCACCCGCCAGACGGTGATCCAGATGCTGAAAGACAAGGGCATCACCGTCCACGAACGCCGCATCAAGCCCGAGGAAATGGCTGATTTTGAGCAGTGCTGGCTGACCGGCACCGCCGCCGAGGTCACCCCGGTCGGGCAGATCGGAGACTACACGTTCGAGGTCGGAGATCTGACCCGCGAGATTGCCGAGGATTACGAAAAACTGGTCCGCTCGTAATCGGAAACATCTGAAACCCTCGCTTCGGCGGGGGTTTTTGTTGCAGGGCGTGCAAATTTTTGTGCAGATCGTCCCGCGTCGTGGACTTGGCTGACCAAGCGGATATTTATGATCCATGTTGGACCTTCTCAGCGATATTCTCACCCGCCTGTCCTTGCGCGGTACATTCTATTTCCGCACGTCTTTCACGCCACCCTTCGGCGTTCAGGTGCCGGGCTTCGAAAACGTCGCGCGGTTTCATTTCGTCCAACGCGGTGAGTTGAAGGTTCATGTCCCCGCATCCGGCGAAACACTGCGCCTCAAGCAGGGTGACCTGATCCTGATTCCGCATGGCGCGCCGCATGCCTTGTTGTGTAACGAGGTCCGGCCATTTGATGCTCTGCCTTTGGAGCAGGTGTTGCAGATTTCCGGTTACAAAGGCGACGGTGTTCTGGTCTATGGCGGCCCGGATGAGGAGCGGGATACGCAGTTGATCTGCGGCCATTTCTCGTTCACCGGCCCTGCCGGGCGTAATGGCACCGGACATATGCTGATTGACCGGCTGCCGCCTTACATCCTGATCCAGAATTACGGGGAAGAGGCGGGTTCGTGGATCGAGGCGACGCTGCGCATGATCGGCTCAGAGGTTTCGGGCGCGCGGATCGGTGGCGACCTGATCGCCCTGAAACTGTCCGAGGTTCTGTTTGCGCAGGCCATCCGCGCCTATCTGGAACATCAAAGCCCCGATGACGCGGCGCTGGCCGGGTTTGCCGACCCGCGCATCTCGCGCGCGCTGACAGCGTTCCATCAGTCTCCCGCTCAGGACTGGAGCGTTGCGACGCTGGCACGCGAGGCGGCGATGTCGCGGACCGCCTTTGCCCAGCTCTTCGCCGAGAAGATGGGCACCACGCCCATGCAATATCTGACCGACTGGCGGATGCAGATCGCCTGTCACGGCTTGACGGAAAGTCGCTGGAACGTGGCCGACGCGGCGGCCGAGGTCGGCTATGCCTCGGAGGCAGCGTTTTCGCGCGTGTTCAAGAAGCAGGTCGGCGTGTCGCCTGCGGCCTATCGGGCCATGCACTGATCCATCGTCGAATCTGAACGATCTGCAATATCTCGCAAACGATCTGGGATGCTGCGTTCGCATGGACGCACCTATTCTTACCTCATCACTGATTGAGGAAAGGAAGTTCAGATGTCCCTGCGTTTCGTCACCCGCACTGTTCATGCGTATCTCGACTATCCGGTTGCCATCGCGCTGATGGTGCTGCCCTTTGTTCTGGGATTGGGTCAGTCCAATCCGCTGGCGCTTTGGTTATCGGTGGTGACCGGTGTCGCTGCTTTTGTGCTGACGGTGCTGACCGACCATCATCTTGGTATCTGGCGGGTGTTGCCCTACAAGTTCCATCTGGCCGTGGACCTGATCGTCGGCATCACTTTCCTGCTGGCACCCAGCCTGCTGGGATTTACCGGTATCGATGCGCTTTTCTACTGGCTGAATGGTGCGGCCGTTGTGGTTGTGATCTCGCTCAGCGCGCCTGAGCAGACCGCCACCGCCTGAACACATCCGGCATCCGCTGTTCGACAAGCCGCGCAGCTTTGCGCGGCTTGCCCTTTGTTAGGCTCTGTTTTCCATCAGCACCGGTCAAGTGACTCGCGGGCCGAACGAAAACTTCAGTATCAGAAATCCACACCGCGCTGAGCTTTGATGCCAGCCTGAAACGGGTGTTTTTCCACAGTCATTTCGGTGACCAGATCAGCATAATCGCGCAGTGCCTGCGGTGCGTCGCGCCCGGTCAGGAACACGCTGGTCTTGTCTGACCGTGCCTTCAGCCCCTCAATCACCTGATCCACCGACAGGTATTCATAACGCAGGGCGATATTGATCTCGTCCAGCACCACCAGATCATACTCACCGCTGGCCATCAGCGCGCAGGCCTTGTCGAAGGCGGCGTTGGCGGCGGCGATGTCACGCTCGCGGTCCTGTGTGTCCCAGGTAAAGCCTTCGCCCATCGTATGCCAGGTGACCAGATCGCGATCCTCGAAAAAGCGTCGCTCGCCAGTTTTCCACTTGCCCTTGATGAACTGCACCACGGCAACCTTCTGCCCCCAGCCCAGCGCGCGGATCACCACCCCGAACGCGGCCGAGGATTTGCCCTTGCCCTTGCCGGTGTTGATCAGCACCAGACCGCGCCCGGGATCGGTCGCCTCGGACACTTTCTTGCGGTGCTCGGCCTGCACCTTCTGCATCTTTTCCTTGTGATCCTGCGCGTCGCTCATCGGGAAACCCTTTTTGATTGTCGCGGGTAACCTAAGCGAAGTTTGCGAAAGGTAAAGTCACGGTTTGTGATCGGTCAGCGCGCGGGCCTTTCCCCGCTCTAACCCCAGCTGGTGCTCGCGCCAGACGACCACGATATTGCCTGCGATGACCAGCGCGGCGCCGGCGAGGATCGCCACCGTGGGCAGTTCGTCGAACCAGACATAGCCAATGACAATCGCAAACAGCATGGTCGCATAATCATAGGGCGCCAGCATCGACGCCTGTCCAAAGCGATAGGACGAGGTGACCAGAATCTGCGCGACCCCACCGATCAATCCAATTGTGATCAGTATCAGAGCCTGATTCAGCGTCGGCATCTTCCATCCCCAGAACACGGTCAAAGCCGACAATAAGGTTGCGGTCATCGAGAAATAGAAGACGATGGCGGCCGGGTGATCGACTTTGACCAGTTGCCGGATGTGGATCTGGACAAAGGCGCGGGCGACTGTTGCGGTCAGGACGCATAATGCGCCGATGGTGGCCGCCAGCTCCATCTGAGTGCTGCCGAGCCGGGGCCAGATCATGATCAGAACGCCCAGAAGCCCCAGTGCCACCGCACCGATGCGGATCATTCGAATACGTTCACCCAGCATCAAGGCGGCCAGAATCAGGGTGAAGATCGGGGTGGCGTAACCGATCGCTGTGACCTCGGGCAGGGGCAGCAGGCTGAGGCCCGTAAAGGTCAGGCCCATGGCGCTGGTGCCCAGGACACCGCGCCAGAAATGACCCATGGGTTTCTTGACGACGAAACCTTGCGCCAGCTCTCCGCGCCACATCAGCCAGGCGATGATGACCGGAATGGCAAAGAGCGAGCGGAAGAATACCAGCTCACCCGGAGGGAAATCCTCGGACAGGGCTTTGACCAGTGCCGACATCGAGGTGAACAGCATCAGCGCAGCCAGTTTGAGACCCACGGCCAGCATGGGTCGATGCGATGTTAACGATTTTGCCATTGGCCGGACCCTGCGCTTTTGGCGACAAAAGATCAACGCCGGGATTGTACCAATCAGGTTGATTTCCAGTGATCGGGCAGCGGGTGGCCGATTTCATCCCCGAATTCCTCCAGAAACCGGATCATGCGGTCGGCGCGGTGCCGCGCGATCTGGCGGCCCGTGTCAGTCAGAATCTCATCCGGCAGGTTCAGCAGTTTGACCTTCCAGTGATCCAACGAGAACCGCAGATCGTCCAGAGGCCGCGTGTCGGCAAACGGATCAGCCGGATCGTAAAGAACCCGGCCCAATGCGCCAGATACCGAGAACGTGCGGGCGATACCAATGGCCCCCAGCGCATCCAGCCGGTCTGCGTCGCGCAAAATCTGCGCTTCGGGTGTTTCGGGAGGGATTTGCGCAGAATAGCTATGCGCTGCGATGGCATGTTGCGTGGCGCTGATCTGCGCAGAGGAAAAGCCCAGCTGCGCCAGAATAGACTCTGATTCTGCCGCGGATTGACGTGACGCCAGATGCCGGTCGGGTGAATCCTTGGGCAGGTTGACCAGATCGTGCAGATAGCAGGCCGCCAGCAGCACCGATCTGTCGGTCTGTTCATCCGCCATGGCCTGCGCGTTCACCCAGACGCGATCCAGATGGGCCAGATCATGCGCCGGGTCGGTCTGCATCCGCTGCGCGACGGTGCGGCGCAGCCGGGTGCGCAGATCAGCCGATATGTCCACGATTCTCGCCGATCTGACCACGGTGCAGCAACAGGTGATCGAGGATCACACAGGCCATCATCGCCTCGCCCACGGGGACGGCGCGGATGCCGACGCAGGGGTCGTGTCGGCCTTTGGTGATAATCTCGGTCTCTTCGCCGGATTTGGTGATGGTTTTGCGCGTGGTCAGGATCGACGACGTCGGCTTGACCGCAAACCGCACCACGACATCCTGCCCGGTCGAGATGCCGCCCAGAATGCCGCCCGCGTGGTTCGAACTGTATTGCGGGCCGTTCTGGCCCATGAAAATCTCATCCGCGTTGGCCTCGCCGGTCAGTTCGGCGGCGGCCATGCCTTCGCCGATCTCGACACCTTTGACGGCGTTGATCGACATCATCGCGGCGGCCAGATCAGTGTCTAACTTGGCGTAAACCGGGGCTCCCAGCCCGGCGGGAACGCCGCGCGCGACAACCTCGACCACTGCGCCGACCGAGTTGCCGGATTTGCGCAGTTCGTCCAGATAGGCGGCCCAGTCCTGCGCGGCCTGCGCGTCGGGCGTCCAGAACGGGTTCTGTTCGATCTGAGACCAGTCGAAATTGCTGCGGTCGATCTTGTGCGGGCCGATCTGGGTCATGTAGCCGGTGATCTGCACGTTGGGCGCGATCTGTTTGATCGCCTCTCGCGCCAGACCGCCAGCAGCCACCCGTGACGCGGTTTCACGGGCCGAACTGCGCCCGCCGCCGCGATAATCGCGGATGCCGTATTTCTGCCAATAGGTGATATCGGCGTGACCCGGACGGAACTTGTCCATGATATCGCCGTAGTCTTTCGAGCGCTGATCGGTGTTTTCGATCATCAGTTGGACGGGCGTACCGGTGGTCTGGCCTTCGAACACGCCGGACAGGATTTTCACCTGATCGGGTTCGCGCCGCTGGGTGGTGAACTTGTTCTGCCCCGGTTTGCGCTTGTCCAGCCAGCGCTGGATCATGCTTTCGTCGATTTCAACCCCCGGCGGGCAGCCATCAACGGTCGCGCCCAAGGCGGGACCGTGGCTTTCACCCCAGGTGGTAACGCGGAAGAGGTGTCCAAAGCTGTTCATCGACATGGGGCGTGCTCCTTTGCGGATCGTGATTAGCGGGCGCGGGGCTTGGCCTCAAGCGGATTTCGGTGAAGCGGGGGAGGGGGCCAGCCCCCTCTTGAGCCTATGGCTCAATTCACCCCGGAGATATTTTTGGCCAGATGAAGCGGATCAGAGCCCGGCCTTCAGGGACTGGCGGGTTTTGGTGATCGAAAGCGCGGCTTGCGCGGCCTCACGGCCTTTTTTGACGAAATGCACTCGGTAGATGGCGTTGTGGTGGTCGGTTTCCTGATACTGATGTGGGGTCAGTGAGACCGACAGGACCGGAACGCCGCTGTCCAGCCCGGCGCGCATCAGGCCGTCGACCACAGCTTGGGCGACGAAATCGTGGCGATAGATGCCGCCATCAACGACAAAGGCGGCGCAGGCGATGGCGGCGTATTGGCCGGTTTGGGCCAGATCGCGGGCCAGTAGCGGCATCTCGAACGCGCCGGGGGCGTCGAAGACATCGACCTGCTCGGCAGGGATGAGTTGTAGAAATCCCTCAAGTGCGCGATCGACGATATCGGAATGCCAGTTGGCCTTGATAAAAGCAAAGCGGGTGTGTGTCATAGTGATCTCCTGAGTTTACAGACACGTCACCCAAGGCGATCACGAGCAGTCGCGCCGCATCACCGGCACGTCTGCGCGTTCTCTTTCATCCGGACTGTAACCGTCGGCTCTGGCTTCTCACCAGATCTGCTTGTCACCCTTTGGTGGTTCCACAATTTGTCCGAAAACCGGTTCCCACTTTTCGGATCGTGGACACTGCGGGGCCGCTCGCGGGCTTACGGGTCGATGCCCGCATACCGCCGGTGGGGAATTCCACCCCGCCCTGAGAACGAGGCGGACCTTGCCAAGAAGCGTCTGCCTCTGCAAGAGGATTGACAGGAGGATCGTCATGCACCCCAATCCCATGTTTCGCGCCGAAGATCGTGCGCGCCATATCGAATTCGCCCGGGATCGGGCTTTTGGCGTTCTGGCGGTGTCTACCGGCGGTGCTCCGTTATTGAGCCATGTGCCGTTTCTGTTGTCCGAAGACGGAACTGTGGCCGAGCTGCATCTGGTGCGTTCGAATCCCATCGTGCGGGCGCTGCGTGACCCGCAGCAAGCGAAGATCGCGGTGCAGGGACCGGATGGGTACATCTCGCCGGACTGGTATGACATCGAAGATCAGGTACCGACCTGGAACTACGTGGCCGTTCATCTGAGCGGGGTTCTGGAGCTGTGCCCGCAGGACGATCTGTTGGATTTGCTGCAGCGCCAGTCGGCATTCTATGAGCGGCGCCTGTTGCCCAAGCCCCCATGGGTCACCGATAAAATGTCCACGGAAGCTTTGGCCAAGATGTTGCGGATGATTGTGCCCTGCCGGATGCAGGTGGACGATCTTCAGGGCACCTGGAAGCTGGGTCAGAACAAAGCTGAGGCCGTGCGGGCCGCCGCCGCTAGTCACGTGGCGGACGGGTTCGGCAGCGAAACCGGGCAGCTGGCCGCCTTAATGCACAAGGCGTAGCCAGCGCCGGTGATCAAGGTCACTGGGGACTGAAGGTTGCTAGGTAGGCGGCGATGTCTTCGGCGCCTTTCTTCAGTTTGACGCTCATGTTCGGGCGTGCGGACTCGTCATCCAGATAATCTTGAATGAACCGGATGGGATCCTTGGAATAGGCGGCGATATTGTCTTCGGTCCAGACAAGGCCTTCTTCGCCGGCGCGGATCATGTCATCGGTGAACATGCCGATGGGCAGGCGTTCGCTGCCATAGCGATAGTCGTTCTCGGATCCGGCAACGCGGCCCACGACTCCATAGAGATTCGGTCCGGTGATGCCGCCTTTTACCAGAACCTCACCATCTTTGATGATCGCGTGGCAGGAAGAGCAGCGGTTATAAAGTTTTTCGCCTGTCGCCGGATCACCGGCGGCGGCGACCTGAGTGGTCAATGCAATCGTTAACAGAACGGCGGCCAAGGGGGGCTTTGACATTGGGGTCTCCTGATCGGCGTTCGCGCGGGGTCGGATGTCCGGCATTCGCGTAATAAGTGCAACAGGAAACGGATTGGTTGTGTGCAGAATAAATGGTCTATCTCAAACCTGTCATTTGCACGGGAACAAAGCCGAATCTGAACGTGACACCTTGCACGATTCTGCACCAATCAAGAGATGGGGGTGCAGCGCGCCATCGATTCTGCCCGAAATCGGAGATCGCGGGCGAATCAAACCCTTTCGAATCGGCGGCTTGCGAAAAGATGTGGCGCTGAAACATCAAAAAAGTCAGATGCCCTGTGATAAAAAACCCAGATGCGGCGTATTGCGCGTTTATGACCGCTAGACGAACACTAATCTCCCCGATAGACAGCGCGGTTAAGACGCCGCATTCGTGCGGTGCGCGAGCTATTTGCCCGTCCGCGGGCGCCAGACAATCGGAGAAAACCTCGTGTCCCACGCAGAAGACCACGAAGGCACCCGCAGAGATTTCCTGTATTACGTCGCTGGCGGCGCAGGTGTCGTGACTGCCGGTGCAGCCGTATGGCCCCTGATCAACCAGATGAACCCGTCGGCGGACGTTCAAGCCCTGTCCTCGATCCGAACCGACGTCAGCGGGGTTGAGCCGGGCACACAGCTGACCGTCAAATGGCTGGGTAAACCCGTCTTTATCCGTCACCGCACCGGTGCCGAGATCCAGGAAGCACAGGAGCAGGACGCCGACGGCGTTGATGCCCTGCCGGATCCGCTGGCGCGCAACTTCAACCTGAACCCTGACGCACCGGCGACCGACGCCAACCGGGTGATGCCGTCGCCTGAAGGCGAAGCGCCGGGTGCATGGATCGTTCAGATGGGCGTCTGTACGCACCTGGGCTGTGTGCCTCTGGGTGATGCCGGTGACTTTGGTGGCTGGTTCTGCCCCTGCCACGGCTCGCACTATGATCTGGCTGGCCGGATCCGCAAGGGTCCCGCGCCTGAAAACCTGCCTGTTCCGCCTGCTGAGTGGGTCGACGCAACAACCATCAAACTCGGCTAAGGGAGACCCAACTTATGTCCGGAATTCCCCACGATCACTACGAGCCGAAGACAAACGGCGAGAAGTGGCTGAACAGCCGCTTGCCCATCGTCGGCCTGCTGTATGACACCCTCATGATCCCGACCCCCAAGAACCTGAACTGGTGGTGGATCTGGGGCATCGTCCTGGCATTCTGCCTGGCGCTGCAAATCGTCACCGGTATCGTTCTGGTGATGCACTATACCCCGCACGTCGATCTGGCCTTTGCCAGCATCGAGCACATCATGCGCAACGTGAACGGCGGCTATATGCTGCGATATCTGCACATGAACGGCGCTTCGCTGTTCTTTGTAGCAGTCTATATCCACATCTTCCGTGGCCTGTTCTACGGCTCGTACAAAGCCCCGCGTGAGATCACGTGGATCATTGGTATGCTGATCTACCTGATGATGATGGGCACCGCCTTCATGGGCTACGTTCTGCCCTGGGGTCAGATGTCCTTCTGGGGTGCAACCGTGATCACCGGCCTGTTTGGCGCGATCCCCTTTGTGGGCGACGCGATCCAGACCTGGCTGCTGGGCGGACCGGCGGTGGACAACGCCACGCTGAACCGCTTCTTCTCGCTGCACTACCTGCTGCCCTTCGTGATTGCGGCGCTGGTGATCGTGCACATCTGGGCCTTCCACACCACCGGCAACAACAACCCCACGGGTGTTGAGGTTCGCCGCGGTTCGAAAGCCGAGGCCGAGAAAGACACGCTGCCGTTCTGGCCCTATTTCGTGATCAAGGACCTGTTCGCGCTGGTTGTCATTCTGGTCGTGTTCTGGGCGGTTGTCGGCTTCATGCCGAACTATCTGGGTCACCCGGACAACTACATCGAAGCCAACCCGCTGGTTACGCCCGCACATATCGTACCCGAATGGTATTTCCTGCCGTTCTACGCGATCCTGCGCGCCTTCACCGGCGAGGTCTGGGTTGTTCAGTTCGCCAGCTTCATCACCGGCGGCATTGTCGACGCCAAGTTCTTTGGTGTGGTGGCAATGTTCGGTGCGATCCTGGCCATGGCTCTAGCCCCCTGGCTGGATACCTCGAGCGTGCGTTCGGGCAAGTACCGCCCCATGTTCAAGTGGTGGTTCTATCTGCTGATCATCGACTTCTTTGCCCTGATGTGGCTGGGTGCGATGCCCGCGGAAGAGCCTTACGCGACCTTCTCGCTGATCGCTTCGGCCTACTGGTTCGCCTATTTCTTCGTGATCCTGCCGATCCTGGGTGTCATCGAAAAACCCGATGCCCAACCAGAGACCATCGAAGAAGACTTCAACGCGCATTATGGCAAGGCTGACGCCGACGCCACGCCGGCCGAGTAAGAAGAGGGACCGGAAACATGTTCAAGAAACTTGCAATCGGTGCCGCGTTTGCCCTGGCCCTTATCCCTGCTGCGTCCTTCGCAGCAGGCGGCGGCGAGCAGCATATCGAGGATTTCGACTTTTCGTTCGAAGGCCCCTTTGGCACCTGGGATCAAAACCAGCTGCAGCGCGGTCTTCAGATCTATACCGAAGTCTGCGCGGCCTGCCACGGCCTGAGATATGTGCCTCTGCGCGATCTTGAAGCGCTGGGCTACTCGGAAGAGCAGGTCATCGTATATGCGGCCGATAATTTCGAAGTGTTCGACCCTGAGCTGGACGATTTCCGCCCGGCCATTCCGACCGACCACTTCCCGGTCAACGACGGTGTCGGCGCACCGGATCTGAGCCTGATGGCCAAGGCCCGCGCCGGGTTCCACGGCCCGTATGGTCTGGGGATCAACCAGTTGGTCAAAGGTATGGGTGGTGCGGAATACATCGCATCGCTGCTGGACGGCTATACCGGTAAAGAAAAGACCGAAGCGGGCGCAACCCTGTATGAAAACACCGCCTTCCCCGGTGGCTGGATTTCGATGGCACCGCCGCTGGCGGATGAACAGGTTGAGTTTGCCGATGGTCATGCCAACACGGTTGAAGCCATGTCCGAGGATATTGCAGCCTTCCTGATGTGGACTGCTGAGCCGAAAATGATGGAGCGCAAAAACGCCGGTTTCGTTGGTGTTCTGTTCCTGTCGGTCCTGTCTGTCCTGCTGTATCTGGTGAACAAACGCCTGTGGGCACCGGTCAAAGGCAAGAAGTCCGTCTGACCCGCTACCTCAATCTGAAATCTGCAAAAACCCGGCGTCCCGCGCCGGGTTTTTCTGTTTTATGATGTCGAGTGTTATCATTCAGCCTGACCGGGACCGCGTTTCTGTTTCGGTCCGCCATTTTCAACAAGTGATATTGGGAGGGATTTTCATGACTGCTCAGACACATGCTGCCAAACTGCGTGAGGCGTATACGGCTTGGAATGCGTCGAAGGGGGCGGATTTGTCGATGTGGGATCAATATACCACCGATGATCTCCGCCTATGCTCGATCGGGCGCGGAAAATACGGGCTGGAATTCAGTTGCACCCGGCATGGCAGAGCCGAAATGCACGCCTATCTGAAAGCGCTGACCGATGCGTTCGAGATGCAGCATTGGACTCTGCAAGATACGATTTCCGAAGGCGACAGGGTTGCTGGTATCGGCACAACGGCCTGGACCCACAAAACCACGGGAAAACGTGTGGAAACACCAGTCGTGGTGATCTGCCGCTTCCGCGATGGTTTGGTCTGCGAATATGAAGAGTTCTACGACACTGCAGCCGTGGCCGCCGCAGCGAACTAACGCAGGCCGTCAGGCTGTCAGTTGCGTGCCGGTTTGACCGGATATTTCGGCCTGCACAATCTGACCCTCGGTCTGAGCGGTGTCGAATGTAACCTCGGCAAATTGCTCGGTCCGGCCCATGTGGGGGTTCTCCATCAGGATGTGATGGGTCTTACCGATCTGCGCGGCCAGGTGTTTTGAGACCTGCACTTCGCCCGCGGCACGCAAACGCGCGGCGCGGTCTTTGATCACATTGCCATTCACCTGCTGCGGGATGCGTGCAGCAGGCGTGCCCTCGCGCTTGGAATAGGGGAAGACATGCAGCCAAGTCAGGTTGCAATCGGTAACCAGCTTTAGCGAGTTTTCGAAATGCGCCGCTGACTCGGTCGGGAATCCCGCGATGATATCGGCCCCGAATGTCATTTCGGGCCGCAGCTTGCGCGCCTCTTCTGTAAAGTGGATGGCGTCGTCGCGCAGGTGGCGGCGTTTCATCCGTTTCAGGATCAGGTCGTCGCCATGCTGCAGCGACAGATGCAGATGCGGCATCAGGCGTGGCTCGGTTGCGATGGCCTGCATCAGGTTCTCGTCCACCTCGATCGAGTCGATCGAGCTGATGCGCAGGCGTGGCAGGTCCGGCACCAGCTTCAGGATACGCATCACCAGATCGCCCAGCTTTGGCCCAGCGGGCAGGTCTGCGCCCCACGAGGTCAGGTCCACTCCGGTCAGAACCACTTCGTTATACCCGCGATCCACCAGCCGTTTGATCTGATCCACCACCACGCCCGCCGGGACACTGCGCGAGTTGCCGCGTCCATAGGGGATGATGCAGAACGTGCAGCGGTGATCGCAGCCATTCTGGACCTGCACATACGCGCGCGAGCGGGTGCCGAAACCGTCGATCAGATGGCCTGCGGTTTCGGTGACCGACATGATATCGTCGACTTGTACCGCCTCGGTCTCACCGATGAAGTCGGCAGCCATTCCTTTCCAGGTTTCGGGCTGCATCTTTTCGGTGTTGCCGATCACTGCATCGACCTCATCCATTTCAGCAAAGGTCTGAGGCTCGGTCTGTGCGGCGCAACCGGTGACGATCAGGCGTGCCTTGGGGTTTTCGCGCCGCAGCTTGCGAATCTCCTGCCGGGCTTTGCGAACGGCCTCGGCGGTCACCGCGCATGTGTTGACGATCACGGCATCCGTCAGCCCGGCCTGCTGCGACAGCTCTTTCATTGCCTCGGTTTCATAGGCGTTCAGTCGGCAGCCAAGAGTGGTAAACTTGGGCGGACTCATCCCAGCGACCTCAGAAAATCCGGCGTCAAAGTGCCCGAGAAGACATGGGCCGTGGGTCCGGTCATCCAGACACCATCCTCGCGCCAGTCAATCCAGATTGTACCGCCATCCAGATCGATCTGCACCTTCCGTCCGGTCAGACCGCGCCGCGCTGCCGCCACCGCAGTGGCGCAGGAAGACGATCCCGAGGCGAGCGTGATCCCGACGCCGCGCTCCCAGACGCGCATACGGATGTGGTCCGGCCCGATCACCTGCGCGACCTGCACATTTGTACGCTGAGGGTACAGCGGGTGATGTTCGTATCGCGCGCCAAATTCGGCCAGGGGGATGGCTTCGGCATCTTCGACAAAGAACGTGCAATGCGGGTTTCCCATGCCCGTAGCGGTCGGCCCGCCTTCGACCGGCAGTTCCAGCGTGTCCACATCCTCGGCCAGCGGAATGTCCTGCCAGTCGGTTTGTGGATGCCCCATATTGACCGCCGTCAGGCCGTTACCGGCGTCCCGGGCGAGCAGCGTTCCACGTTCGGTGGTCAGTGTCAGGCTGGATTTGCCAGTCTTCTCGATCAGGAACCGGGCAATACAGCGGGTGGCATTCCCACATGCGGCCGAGGTCGACCCGTCGGCATTATAAAAAATCAGATGCGCATCCGCATTGTCGCTGCTGTCGATCACCGCCAGCTGATCGAACCCGACACCGAATTGACGATGGCCGATTCCCGATGCCTGTGCCGGAGTAATCGACACTGCCTGCGCGCGCGCATCCACAATGACAAAGTCATTGCCCAGCCCGTGCATCTTCATGAAGGGCAATCCGGTGTCGTTTGATCGTTGCATGGCGGGCATATAACCTTGGTCTGAAGGCGAATCCACCCTGTCGTGAAGATTCCTGAAAAAAGGGGTTGACCCCCCTGCATCACCTGCCTAATTAGGCCGCCTATCGGGTCGCCGATCCTGTATGGGAAGACGGCGAAACGCGGTGCAAAATAAGGTCTTGAACCCGATCGGGAAAATGCCTTACAGAGCGCCACGGATCATAAAGATCCAGACAAAAGAGTGGGCCGTTAGCTCAGTTGGTAGAGCAACTGACTTTTAATCAGTGGGTCGCAGGTTCGAATCCTGCACGGCTCACCACTTTTTCGAATTAAAGCAATGGCTTAAGAGGCAGTTCGCGAACCTTTGTTCTTTGCTGATGGTGTGCCGGAAGCAATACGGAAGCACTGTGACCAAGAAATATTACGTTGCAGTTGAGTTACAGGTCCAGCATCAGATGTGATTGCATGGTAGAGGCTTTACAGAGCCTCGTGGAAGATTGAACTGAACACCCTATCCAAGGGCCGGTTTAATCCTGAATACGATTTGAAGCTGCCATGACTGATTTTATTGATCGTACCCGTAGGTCCATTCTCGCATTGGCGGACACATTGGAACCAGAAGAGATTTCCTTGGTTCCGACTAGCCGCAATCTTGTCGCGCTGGTGGATAGGAAATTCGTCAATCAAGTGACGAAATACAATTGGTTTGCAGTGATATCACGTGAAGAGCACATGTATGTGGTTGCGGATATCAAAGGCCAACGCATCTCTTTGCAGCGGCTTGTGTTATCATTGGCGCATCCAGAAAAAACAGTTACTGACTTCAAACAAGTATCATTCAAAAACAAGCTCAGTTTCGACTGTCGATTGTCAAATCTGACTGACCGAGTTGGTCGCCAGTCGGTTATGCGTAACCGAAAGCCCAAGAAGAACACGTCCTCGCAATACAAAGGTGTGATCAAGGCTAAGCGTAAGAATGGTTCGACCTACTGGAGAGGTCAGATCAAGGGCGACATAGGCACAATAAGCCTGGGTGCATTTGATGACGAAAAGTGGGCCGCAATGGTCTATGACGCTGCCGCCTATCTGCTGTTTAAAGGATCGGGCTATTACAATTTCCCTGAACTTTGTCCCAATAACGAGGCTTTGGATGTCGCGCGTCTCCGAATAGAGCGCTTCGAGAATCGAAAAAGAATGCAACAGCCGACTTCGAACAAGGGATAGAGCCATTGGGGGTCAAGCTATTTTGGCCACCAAGCGGCCATTCTCTGCAAGTGCGAGATCGGTGGCCTCTTGTGGCAGAAATGCGCAGCAAGCGGAAATCCGCGCCCGGTTTATGCGCCAAGTGAGCCTATTGATTTGGTCAGTGCTTCACGGGTGGCGCATTGACGATAACTACGCGCCGCAGTGAGCGCTAGAACGGTTAAGGTAACATATTTTCAACACTGTATGAGTGACTGGAGGTTTTCCATTTGGTTACAGTCGGATGGCGTTCTTGAGTGCGCTCATAGGTCTACAAAAGTCGGATGGAGAGTCTATTTATTGTTGCGAAATGGGAGAAGGCCTGGCTTCTCCTATAAAAATCGACTTTCTAAGTTAGCCTCTCGTAGAGGCGATGCCTATTGATGATTCGCAACCGATGAATTTTCATAAAACACAGAATAGGAAGCCAACCACCCGCCTGGATCTTCTCAAGGACCTGAGTAGGCAAAGCTAGTCAAGCATCGAAAGTCAGGACAAGCGCTAAACAAACGAAAAGTTATCGCTATCAAGTGTAATGATGTTAATTACAGTATCATCAATATTTCCTAAGTCACTTAGAATAACTCTTCCGCCGAAATGAAAGTCTAGTTCGAGATCGCCATCGACCGTTCGAGGGTCGTACGACGAATCCGAGTATCCTGTGAGGGCAATATAATGCCTGTTCGGGTCAAATCCAGAAAGTGTATCGATACCATCCTCCGGTCTCAAAATCACACCCGCACCGGTGGAGTCAAATTCATTTGTATCTACGAAGACAAAGAAGTCATTGCCTTCTAGGCCAACTGTAGCAGTGCGGCTTTGAATTCTTATAAAATCATCTCCAGCCGTGGCTACATATGCATCGTTATCTCTAGTTGTCAGGATGAAACCAGTGCTTTCTAAGTCCCCGCCAACAGAATCACCATAATCTCTCATACGCAAAGCGGCATTCGAGAGCATGTCAATCTCCGCGCCACCAATTTGAAAATCGGACAGGGAAAAGCCTGCTTCATCCAAAACGGTGGAGCTTGCTAGGTAGGCTAAAATACTGTGCTCCTCAATAAATTCAGGCTGCACATCTGCATCGCCTCTCCACTGGAGATCAAGAGGCTTCAATTCACCTACGTATGCGGTATTTCGATTCAAAAAATCAGCCAGCCGTGACGTTGATAAATTGATTATGTCACCGGTATGAATAAAGTTCGTAACACGCCCGTCTTCGTTATTGGGTTCGGGTGGGAAAGAAAGTCCTAGTACATCGTGTAAACCACTATCTACTCCGGGCGTAGCAAATGTTACACTTTCGAATTCTATTGAGCGACCAGCATAATCGACACCTTCAGGGTTGGCTAGCATGAAGGCATTCGCCATGGCGGCCCCCAAGCTATGACCCGTAACGAAAATTTTCGATATCTCAGGATTAGATGCAACATAGTTCTCTAGATCGAAAAAGAACTCAGCGAATAGGTTCCAGTGGCTTTGCATATCAAACCAATCTGAAACGTCAGGTGGGAGCGGTTCGTCCGCTCCATCGAGAATTCTAGAAGTTATTCGGTCTACTGCACGATCAAGTACGCCCTGCAAAGCATTTCCGGGGTTTCCTCTTGCTAGTTCACTTAATACCTCAAAATAGGCTATCGTGTCTGCTCTGGCGTTCCGTACACCTTCCGATACATCGTTCCAGATTTCGTTTGCTAAGAAATTTCCCAGGAATTCAACGTCGTTGGTACCACGAAAAGACAATACCAAGGTGTCTCCAGTCCGCGCCACCATCGCCGCAGCGTGCCGGTTGACAAAAAAACCGTCAGCGTCGAGAGAGCTCATTTCAGAAGAGGTTACAAGTTCGAGATCAGTTTGGCCGTTGTTACCGAACAAGTAGTCAAACGCGTCTTCTCCATCCGCATTGTATTGATTGAACGAAGGATCCTCAGTCGAGTTATCCAACAAATGATATGACGATGCCGCAAGCATCGAGACGTTAGTGAACGAAAACTCGAACCCTTCGACTTCTGGTTCAGGTGGCTCGGCATCACCCAACGCGTAAACTGCCAAATCGTCAAACCTTACGATCTCGGTTTGATTTGCGTCGTAGATAATAGAGCCGTCTATGCCGTAGAGGCCCGCATAAATGGATGACATCACCACTTGATCAAAGGTTTCTGTGAGCGCATCTGTTACGCCGGTGAATGTGTCTGTGATTGCCCCGTTTGAGATGTTAACAGTCCAAGCGCCTTCAGTTGTGACCTGAAAGGATACGTCGATCTGATCTTCTTGTTCGAATTGAAATGAAGTGAATTCCCTAGTGAGGACTATTTCTTGGCTCAGGAAATTGTCGAATTCGAAGTTGTGGTCTTCATCGAACCGATAAAGGGTAAAACCCGAGTTCAAAGTCGTATCGTCTGAGCGATACAGTTCTATACCGAAGCCGGAGCCTGGAATGTAGAATGTTGGCCCAATGACTTCCGCTAGATATTGTCCGGAACTCGAGTCTGCTACACCTACAAAGTGGCTGACGCGTTCATCGTCACCTGGTGTAAAAGTGAATTGAATTTCGAAACCTGTCTCTCCGAGGTCGGTAGGCAGATCCTGTGTCATATACGGTTGTAGAAGATCACTGGGAAGTGGCAGGTTGCCTTCGGCATCGTAGTTGAACGCTAAATTACCCCCAGCAATACTGAGTGTGGAAGAACCAAATGCAGTTTCGCTGGGCTGCGTTTCATGTACCTCGACCCAGCCATTTCCGACCGTCTCGCTATCGGAGCGGTCGAAGCCATCAAAGAAAACTAGCGTGTTCTGAGATGGCTGTGTGCTTCCTTCAACGGAGAAATTATCCACTCTCGAATAGTGGCCAGTGTACCAGCCATATGTGCCAAGCGTATATTGATCCAGAGTGGCACCGACGAGTTCTGCGTTGGAAAAGCTAATATCGACAAGGCCGTCAGACTCCATGTCGACAGATATAGATCCACTGGAAGAGTCAAAGTTGATTGTTACTTCGGTCCACGTATCAAAAAAAGTCGAAGTATTTGCCCCGGTTGAATAAATGTCGTCGCGCGAGCCATCTGGGTAGAATATTGATAGCTTAGGTAGATCGTAGTTGTTTGGATCGTAACCATAGTCTGGGCCATGAGTGGAGCTCGATGTATAAAATCGCACCTCAATGAATTCGCCATCAGCAGTCGTGAAGTACATGCTATTTTCGCCGAGAAAATTTGATCCGGTCGAGTGCATGAAAAGATCGTAGTTAATCGAAGCTTCAAACAAACTCTCAGGAAATGTCACAATCGCATTGGCGCGTTGATCAGTCGCGGACATCGTGAGAAGCAAGTAACCTGACGTTTCTTCTACATCATTGCGATAAGTCCAAGGCTCTCCGTTGAGAACGCCGTCGTTAAAATCTTCATTCAAGAAATAGTCCGTCATACTCATACCACGTTCTCCAAACAGCACTAATTAACTTCTGGCAGGCTAAGCTGTACTCGTCATTTGGGTCAATAGTTCTAGGTTTTCGCGTCTTTTAGGTACTTTTCCCGAAGAATGGCCCGCTGTCAGATTTAAGAGTTGGGGGCAGTGTTATAATCAATCTAACAGTTCGCGCGCCTCACTTGAGCTAGTAATGGGTGCCGCGCGGTAGATCTTGAAAAGTTCTTGGGACGAAAAAAACGCAAACAAATACGATACTTTGAATGTCTTGATTATGGAGCTTGGGGCTGTGACTTGCCGACTGCACCCGGAGCATCTCGACGGGACGGCAATGGCGGCTCAGGGCTCAAATTGCCCAAACGGATACTGCACAAAAGAAGGCAGGTGCTCGTCTGCGGTCTACGCAATGAACCGATATCTGTTCTTGGCTTCATGCAGCTTGTTTGCGGCGCGCTCAGGATTAGCCTTTACGCTCTCTGCGAGCCTGCCTCCAACACTATCCATGAAATTGCTCAACTCACTTTCCTGAGTATCTTCCAGCGCGGCCAGCGTGATCCCAAGGCCAGCAATTTGCGCCGATATCAACCTAATTTGCTCGGCGCGATGTACGTGCTTAATTTTGGTTGCGTCGATGTGGCTGCGCATTTCCTGCAAGTCATCCTCCGACGATCCAGCAACCAAGTCCCAAATTTCATGATTGGACCATCGGGCGCGATTACTGTCATCAGGATCAGGCTCACAGTAGCGTATCTTCTGCAAGGCCTCGGAAATGACATCGCCGAACATGGCGTCGAATTAAGGCCATGTCCTGATCTGCCAACGATCCTTAAGCAAGTCTTTTCCGGCGCGCACCTCAATACGCCACACTCGGCTCTGCGACGCATCTGAGTGGTCCAGTGGCGGCAAATCATCCCGCTCAAGGTTTGCGTTCCAGATATCCCACCAGATCGGTTTTTTCTTATCAATTACTTCGCGACGCTTGTCATAAATGATGACCTGCCGTCCCGGCATTTTGCCGACCGTAACTGATGTAAACTGACCAGATTTACCATTACTGCGCATGTCGTCTTGAGTGGTAAGATAGTCGGCGCGGTTGGTGTGGCTGTGAATAACGAAGTTTTCCGGAACCAGTTCAAACTCTGGTGCCAGAATATCAATACAGAAATCCGCGCGACCGATGCTGACTTGGTGCGATTCAAACCGGATTCCCAGCCTTGCTAGGATCTTATCAATATAGGACCGCGCGTACCCGAGGCCGTGCGTCGCCAGCAGTGTTGAACCAACCGACACCCGAATGCCCCACGGGTCCCGCGCATTTGGCTTCTTGAAGAACCAAGTGACGTCCAGAGGCCCGCCTTTGAGGATAAAGCGATATCCGTTGCCACCGTGGGGCAACAAATCAAATTCCGCGCCGCCATAGTTGAAGGGAACCGGATGCCGTTCTTCCTCGGCTCTCTCACGTTCTGTGCTCAACAAATCGAAAAGCTCCTGAGAGATATTTGCTTGAATAGAAAGTGCGATAGTGTCGAATCCACGATGAACAACTTGCATTATTGGGGTTCCTTGGGTTCCGGTATTTCCAGAGGGGGGTGCTACAATCACCCCCCTCTTTCGGCGAATGCCGCGCGATCTGGTTGAGGTTGGGAAAAGGGACGGGCGCTACGCGCCCTTCGATAGTGCCTCCGGCGGGGCAGCTATTGTTTTGGGGCCGGGCTGGACGCCCGGCGGATATCATTGGCTGGCTGCTGCTGCTTGCTTGCGTGAAATCCAGTTTTCTGCACGTTCCGCGCATTTGGCAACGTTGAGCAGGTCATTATGAGAAAAGGCGCTGGTGGTGCGCCAATCGCCCTCTGCGGTCTTGTAGGACCGCGAGATGTCGACGGAAAAGAAGCCGTCATTGTCCCAGATTGTCGCGGTGATGAGCCCGATTTTGAATTTGAACGCGGGTTGCTGTGTCATGGTGAACTCCTTGTTTGAACCGTTTGGCAGGCACAGAAAGGGCACGAGGTGGCGACACCCCGCGCCCCTGAGAGCCATCCGGCCCCAAAATCCCGCTCAGCGCTGCCAACTCTGAGCGGGCAAAACTCGAATATCAGGAAGGTGCGGCGCTGGTATTGGCGACCCGCTTTTCAGCAATCCATCTTTGCAGATCGCCACGCGTGTAGCGGACAGAGCGGCCAGACACTTTGATGAAGAGCGGTCCACCACCACGCACACGCCAGTTTTGCAAAGCGCGGACTGAATAGCACAGATAGTCTGCAGCCGCTTTCTCATCGATCAGGTGATCAAAGTAGTCTGGGTTAGATTGTGTGTGCATCTTGGCCTCACTGTTTTGAATTTCGTTAAAGGCAGATTGCAGCGTTCTCGAATCAATCGGTAACATCTCATAGGTTTCAAATTCGATCCTATGTGATGTGAAAGTTTAGGTGTCTTTTAGGGCGCGATTAATACGGTTGCCGAGTGCGACAGGTGTGCCGTAGCTCTTCGGTGCGTAGGTATCCAGAATGGCTTTAGCCATGTTGAAGAATTTACCGCCAAACTCGTCTTTCGATGTCTCGTCTCGATAGCAATGTGAGGCAGCGGAGTGGTCGGTTTCCGTTTCATAGAGCGCAGCCAAGTCAATCAACAGCTGGTCAAGCGCAGGGTTGGCGCTGCCTTTCTTAGCGCCTTTGGTTTCGTCCAATAAGTCCAACTCGGCACGGGACGCTTCAACGATTTTGCTTGCCGCTGATTGCGCACGGTCCAAGCTTTTATCATCTTCCGGAAGCGGTTGTTCGAGGTCAAAAGCACCGAAACTCTGCCATCTGTCGTCCAATGCTTGGGAATCTAAGACACTCTCAAGAGATTGCCTGACTTCGGGATGCAAAGCACTCAAGGCAGCCAGAAAGCCCCGTGCTTTGTCATGCAGAGTGGTTAGTTGCTTACGCCGCTCAATGCGCATCACTTTAGGCGCGTTTGTGAGATAACTTTGATATCGTGTCAGGATGTGAACAAGCCGTTCTCGGTAAAGAGCCTCGTCTCGCCCCGCCTCGATAAGATTGCGCATCCTGTCTACCAGTTCACCGGATAGGTTGCGGTCTATTTCTTCCCGCAAGGTCAGACCGCCCTCAATATCTTCTGCCACAATCTCAGCTCCGCGCATGGCTTATTGCTCAGTGTGATTCGTATACGTAGAAACGCCACTTGGGAATGCCGAGAACATTCAAAGAGGCAGCGCCAATCTTTCTCTATGTATATATTACGTAGGGAGTATCGCCCTTTAGTTACTTAACAAATTAGCGCCTACATAGGGCCTATGTAACGTATAAGTAACTAGGTAGCTACTGGACGACCCGCAAAGCGGTGACCCGTTCATCCTTGCGCACGGCACGTGCCAGACGGGCGGCAACCGACCCCGCTGCGCGCTGAACAGCATCATCGGCGAGGTGCGCATAACGCAAAGTTGTTGTCAGGTTCTTATGGCCCATAATCTCTTTTAGCGTGAACGGGTCGATCCCGTCTTTCATGGCGACGGAGGCATAGGTGTGCCGTAAGTCGTGAATGCGGACATCTTCCAAACCCGCCGCCTTACGTATACGCCGCCATGGCTTTTGCAGATTGTTGAGTGGTCCAGTATCGGACTCGCCTAATATTACGTAGGGGTTCCCCGGCAGACGGGGAAGGTCCATCAGGATGTCATAAGCTTCCCTTGGTAGAGGAATGCGACGACGCCCGGTCTTGCTGTCAGGCAGTTCCAGATGGTGCGAGGTTACATAGTCCCAGCGCAGCGTCAGAATCTCGCTCAGACGGCATCCGGTGTAGATCAGCAGCAGGAGTGCCGAGACTACGTAAACGGTCTCTGTACCCTCTTCCAGCGCTTCCGCCAGCACTTCACCAAGCCGTATCTGTTCCTCGTCTAACAGGTAACGCTTCTTTTCTTCTTCTCGGAACTTCTTGATCCGGCGCGCGGGGTTCGATCCGGGTTGCCGCAATCCCCAATCCTCAGCCATATTGAACAGCTTTGATAACATCGCTGCCGCCCGGTTGGCCTGATAGGGGGTTTCCCGCAGCCCGTGGTGAAACGCCACCACATCGGCGCGGGTTACCTCGGCAATCGGGATGGGGCCAAGTTTGGGACGGATGAACCGGCGAATGACACTGTGATAGTCGCGCGCGGTGGTCGGCTTGCAATGCTGGTCGACATATTCCTCTAGGAACCGATCACAGAGGCCCGCCACGGTTGGTGCGCGCCGTTTGGCTTGTTTTTCAGCGGAGGGGTCCGATCCGCGCGCCACGTCGCCCAGAAGCTGCTTCGCCTGCGTCCGCGCTTCCTCGGCGGTCAGAACGCCATGTTGGCCGATGGTGATCCGTCTCGTCCGACGTCCGGCCCGGTACTGAACCAGATAGGTCTTCTTGCCAGACGGATAGACCCGCAGCCCAAAGCCGCGCATGTCTCGGTCCCAGACAAGGTACTCCTTGGCCTCAATTGAAAGCCCCTCAACTGCGCGTTTGGTCAGTTTGAACATATCCAGAACACTCCTTGCTTCCGGCCTGCTTCCGGAAGCTATACGGAAGCAAATGGCGGCGAATTCTGGAGTAAGTCATGAATTCAAGGCGCAGCGACGGTCAACTTAAATTACTGTTTTTGCTTCATTTTTGTCAGTGTGGCGAAATCTGGAGAAATACAGAGAAATGGCTCTGGCCGTTCTTTTAATCAGTGGGTCGCAGGTTCGAATCCTGCACGGCTCACCACTTTTTAGATGAAACAAAGACTTGTCGTGGTGCGAAAATTGAAGTTGCCACAAGGTCTGTTTGTGTCCGCCTTCTGGCTGTAAATCAACGGGTCTAGAACCTGCAACCTCAACGCCGGGCAAAGACTTTGCGCAAACCATGCGAAAATCAAAGGTACCCGATCCGGGAATGCGGATATTATGTACCTGACGCGAATCAATTAAAAACTCTCAAAAAGAACTAGAGTGTTTGCGGAGATATTAGTTGAGCGGAATTCTGATCGCAATTCCTTTGGTTGTGCTTCGAGCTTCAAATTACTATTTTCATTGCCTTTTTTAGAAACCTGCCATCTCTTGACACAGAAAAGAATTCTCGAACACAATTAAGTAATTGGGAAAGGGGGGTTGTGGTATTTGGGGCTTTTTTGCCCCCGTTCCCTCTTTGCTTTGGCGTATTTAAGGGGGGCAAAATGACTTTTCAGTATTTCGACACCAATCAGGGCTTTTATCGGGTTGGGCGATTTCGGGACTTTGATCTGACTGCGCTGTCAACTTCCGGCGCTACTTTTGAATTCGACACCGTAGCAAATACCTACGATCCAACGCGGGATGCCTTTACAATAAATTTCGGGTTTAGCGGCGCCGTTGAAACAGAGGTTTTAACAGGTCCTGATTCAGGCGGATCGTCATTGCTTGATGGTGGGTATGTGTTCACCTCAGGCGTAATCGATTCAATTACATATCTTGATGATCTGGGGAATACGATCGCCCAAATTACAGATATTGATTATCGGCTTCCACTGTTCAACTTCTACTACAATGTCGAACCAAGACTTTGGGGGTTGTATGATGCGCTGATCGCGGGAGGGATGAATTTCCGGGGATCGAGCGTCTATGACGATGTAACAACCGGAATAGGGTCGGATGACGTAAGAACACGCGGCGGAGATGATTATATCTCTGATCGAGGTGGAAAAGATTATTATGACGGTGGCAGTGGTTTTGACACATTAACTTATGATGCCGCATTCTGGAATCCTAACCAGGCCTATCGCGGTATCAGCGTGAATTTGAGCGCGAAGAAGAACAAAGATTACGTGAAGGGATATGATGGGAAAAAGGACGCAGTAAAGAATATCGAGTTTTTTCGGGGTACCTTCCGAGACGATGAATTTGTCGGAGATGGTGCGGACAACGTATTTATCGGACTCCAAGGGCGTGATTATTTTCACGGCAAGGGCGGATATGACATTCTCCGTTATGATCGGGGCGACCGTTTCGGCGCAAACGACGGTGTAATTATTGACGTTGAAAATAGATTGGTGCGTGACGGATCGGGCGATTACGACAGTTTCAGAAGTATAGAGGGTTTTCGCGGATCCAATTTTTCAGACACGTTTATGAATACCGGGGGCAAGAGCAATGTGTTCTTCGACGGTCGTGATGGCGATGACGAGTTCATTTTCGTAAATGGCAGTGGTTACATCAGGGGCGGCGACGGGAACGACGCATTCCGTTTCTCTGGCAAAGATTTTTTCTACACCATCGATGAATTTGTATTCGGCGAGGATTCAATTGAAGTTGACGAATACGCATCGGGTGATTGGACAGTCGGTTCTTCTGGAGATGGCGACGCCTTGCTGATCTTCGAGGATGGTTTGGGAAACAGTGCAGAGATCGAATTCGACGGCATGTCCGAGGCCGATCTTTCAACAGAGATCAGCAACAACGGCATTGGTTCGATCGTGACGTTCAGTAGCCCGGGCAGCATCACGTATACCGGGTTGCAAGACAATGAGGGGGGTGCCTCAGCGGGTCGGTTTACGCCCAACGTGCGATGGTTTGACGGCAACCAAGGCTTTCATCGCTACACAGACTTTAGCGAAGCGATCCTTGATGACATCGGCTACATGCCCGAGATTGATCAGGAAGGTATTCGCTTTGTCCATGACAGCGGTAGCTTTGGTTATGATCGCACCCGAAATTGGGACACTGCGGTTTTGGGCATCGAAGATGCGGAATGGCATAGCTATGAAACCGGTTCGGCAACAACCCGCGGTGGTTGGTTCGACTCCGGCACATATTCTGGTGGCTATATCACTTCCATTACCTTCTACAATGATTATGGCTTCAAGCTGATGGAAGCGACGAACCTAAGGGTCGATCTGGCCTGGTTCGCCGGGTACTACGCCGAAGAGCCGGACCTTTGGGAGTTGTGGAGGGCCGTGACCGCCTATGACGGTGTCTATTATGGATCGAATTTCGCCGGAGGTCCGGACACTGACTGGTCAGGGGATGATTTGAAGTCAGGTGCTGGCGATGACCTCGTGAAGGCTCTGGCTGGTGATGACTATATTTCCGACCTTGGCGGGAAAGACCGGTATGACGGCGGTTCGGGTTTTGATGTCGTCAGTTACCGAGAAACATTTTGGAACCCTGAATTGCTGGAAAGAGGCATTCGCGTCGATCTGGGGGCAAAGAAGAACAAGGATTACGTAAGAGGCCCTGATGGCGAAACGGACCGATTGGTGAAAATCGAAGGCGTTGAAGGTACCATGCTCCGTGACGTCATGTACGGAGGAGATGAAGACAACTATTTCATCGGGTTTGCTGGCAACGACTATTTTAACGGCCGCAAAGGACGTGACGAGGTTAGCTATCACAATGATGACGATCTTGGCGGCACTTCGGGAATCGTCGCAAGAATGCAATCCGGCACCGTGACAGATGGCTTCGGAAGCGTTGATACTCTTGTGAGCATCGAACGCCTGCGCGGGACGGATTATGACGATGACTATATCGACCGCAGCTCAAAGAGTGACTATTTCCGAGCAGGCGCGGGGAATGATACAATGGTGTTCCGTGGAGGCAATGATGTTGCGCGTCTCGACAACGATGGTGACGTCGACACAATCATCTTCCGTGGTGACGCGTTTGATGACAATGAAATCAGGGGCTTCGACGATGGGATAGACCTGATCCAGATTGAAAATGCACCAAGTTTCGCAGACCTGACGCTGACAGTGATTGACGGTGATACACTGGTCGAGTGGAATGGCAATTCCATTCTGGTTGAAGGAGTTATCCTCGATAACACCGACTTCATCTAAATGCAGATCAGGCTCTGGGGCTGGTTGCCGTCAATGCGACGGGCTGAGAAGTAGACACTGGAACAATGGTCACAGCGTGTCGCAATGCACTTCTGACCCCAGAGCCTGCCACGCACGATACAGATGCGGAGTATCCCTTGTGTCTGCCCGGATCGATTGTGACCGTGCGCCCGCGTGTCACGATGGGGGAATAGCGAACGGGGAATTCTAACAGCAAAGTTTAATCTATCAGACACATTCCGGACATCTCATCACGCTACCAAGCTGGCACGGCGCGTCTGGAATATGTCTGATGATTTCCTGAGGGGGTACGAGTTTGGCGCGCCGTACCATCGGGGTTCTGGGGGGACGGTTTTGCCTACAGGGAACTCCTCAGGGTTCGACTGATGATCGGCAGGAACGTCTTTGGTATGCTTGGTTTAGTCGAATATATAGCAAGCCATGCAAGGATAGTGGCCGCGGTCAGATTCCGGCGGGCGATCCTTGCAAAAACCTCAATTCAGAATCTGTATCGTGTCCGTTTGCACCATGCAGACGGGTCGATTCCATTTCGGGGGCCGGGCGCATCGTAGCGATCAGTTCGGCCACCTTGATGCCGAATTTGCGCATCTCGGACCGGTTCATGATCGCCCCGTTCTCGGTCAGGTACATCCAGTCGGTCACATCCAAGGTGTGGCCCCCGGCGTCCTCGGGCAGGATGATCCGATAGGTCAGTTTCACGGTCGCGCCCGAGATCATGCCCTTGCCTTCGCCTACAATGTCGTCGGCCATTGCGATGAAGCTGTTACCGGTATCCAATGTCAGATACCACTTGCGGCTCATTTGTTTGCCGTTGGAATAGGTGAAATACTCGGTCAGCGTACCGGTATTTCCGTTCCACTCGCCTACCATACGCGCGACAAAGCTGTTCGACATCTTACCGCCGGGGCCATAGATCAGACCCTCTGACAGAAGCTCTCCGTTCAGATTGTCTTGCAGCGAAAATTCAGGCCCGGTCCCACTGTAGTCGTCGGGCGATTGCGATCGGAAGCTGAAGAACCGGGTTTTCGCAACCAGCAGAGCAAAAAGAGCAAGCAGACAGATCAGAAGCATTTTCATTTGGCAGAGACCTCGGTCGGCAGCGTCAGAACCATGCCAAACGCTCCGAGTTTCAGGATGCAGGGCAACACCGCATAGGCGAGGGTGAGCGTATTCAACGCCTCGGCTGAATTGGCCTGTCCCGGTGTGAATCCGCTGCGTTCCAACAACGGCAGGGTGAAGAAAGCAGCCAGAGCGAGCCCCAGCTTGCCCGCGAAAGACCAGATGCCGAACGCGGCCGAGGCGTTCAGCCCGGCCCGGGTCAGAACGACCGAAAACATGGCAGGCAACACAACCATATCCGCCCCGAGGGCTGCACCCGAGGTAAGGCAGATGATGGCGAAACCGGCCAGATCTCCGGGTGCCAGAAGGGCGGCTCCGACAAAGCCGAGAATGGCCAGCGGCATGGCGATAATCAGAGTCTGTTTCGGGCCGATTCGATTGCTAAGCTTTGCCCAGAACGGCACACTTACTCCGGCACTGAGGAAGAACAGGATCAGCAGAGGTCCGGCTTTGCCAGGCAGTTGCAGCCGGTCCTCGACAAAGAATAGAAACAGGGTCGAGGTGATGGCGACGGGAAGGCTGTTGACCAATGCCAGCGCAAGCAGGCGCAGCGCGCCAGCCTGACCAAGCCCGGCAATGGACAGGCCGTGCCCGGTAATCGGTGCACGTCGCCACATCGGCAATGTCACGGCCAACGTCACCACGGACAAAATGCCCAGGAACAATCCAAAAGCCGGATATCCCTGTGCCCCGCTGCCAAGGGCCACGAACAAGGCAGGCGCGGCGGCAGCGATGACGACACCGGTCAGCTGCCCTCCCTCCCGGAAAGCGGCCAAAGTCATCAGCTCTTTCGGATTGGTCTGTTTGGCGAGCGTCGCACTGCGGCCATACAGCAGGATTGTCCCGAGGCTGTAGGCCGAGAATAACAGGAGCAGTATAGATACTAATACGGCGATACTGGCTCCGTCTGGTAGGCCGAACAGCAAGGGAAACCCGATTGCAAGACCCAGCGCGGCAGCAGCGGCAAACAGAACCTGCGCGCCGGGCCAGCGGTCAATCGCCCATCCAATCAGCGGATCCTGCACCAGATCGATCAATCGGATCACCAGTAGCACGGTGCCGATTGCACCCAGCCCGATGCCCAGATTAACGGCAGCAAAACGCGGCAGGTGGATGTAAAGCGGGATTCCCGCCGCAGCAAGCATCAGCGCATAGAGGCTGACACGCGGATACAGCATCACTGCCCTTTCAGCGCCCGCGTGAACGCGGCGGACTGGGTGTTTTCACCCAGAAAGATCGACATGAAGCTGCGTTTGATGCCCGGATATGACATCGTGCAGACTTTCTGGCCGTTCAGCCAGAACCCGACCCGGTTCGGACCCTGCGAAATCGCGAGATAACGATCGCCCTTGCTGACGGCACCGAAGCAGACCTCTAACTGATCGCGAACAGGGGACGCCTGTCCGATCCGTTTCATCTCATCGAGAGTCGAATTCACCAACGCTTTTTTGGACAGGTTTCGGCGATAGCGAAGCTCGAGCCCAAAGTCTTTCGCCCAGTTCAAGGGCGCGCCGTCTTGGGTGAAAAGCTGTGCGTCATAAATCGGGACACCCAAATAACGGAAGGTTGCCGTGCCGCGCAGCTCGGCATCGTTAAGAACGCCAAAAACAGGTGACGCCGCCAATCCCGCCGGGGTCAGTAGCGCCAGCGACATCAAAGCCGCGCCAAGGTTAAGCCGAGACAGGAACGGCCGGTTCATTCTCAGAAATACCATTGTCAGCTCCAATAATCTGCGGGAGGCCGGTGATGCGTTCGACAACATGCATTGCGCTGGCAATCCCGTCTTCGTGAAATCCATGCCGGTTATACGCACCAGCAAACCAGGTTCGGTTCTGTCCCTGCATCGCGCGGATTTGCCCTTGCGCACGCAAGGCAGCTTTGTCGAACACCGGATGGGCGAATTCGACCTGATCATAGATTTTGTCTGCCGGGATTTCCGATGCAGCGTTCAGCGTCACGAACAGCGGGTCGTTGTCGGGGATGTTTTGAAGTCGGTTCATCCAATATGTGACCCCAACATTGCCCTTTTGCGACCGGTAGGTCCAACTGGACCAGCAGGCGCGCCGCCGGGGCATCTGGTTGGGATCGCAATGAAGGATGGCTGTGTTCGGTTGATATCTGATCGCGCCGAGCGCGGCTTTTTCATCTTTGGTCGCGGCATCGCCGAGAATTGCGAGGGACTGATCGGAATGGGTGGCCAGAATGATCTCGTCATACAGAGCAGCCTCGCCACCCTCATGGACGGTCACACCCAGATCATGCCGTTCGATCCGCTGCACAGGCGCGGCCAGACGGATGTCGGCACCGCGCGCACGCAACACAGCTTCGATCCGGCGGACATATTCGATACTGCCGCCTTTCACGGTGTACCACTGGTGCTGATTGGCACGACCCGAGGCCAGCAGCGCGTGATTGCGGAAAAACTGCACCAGCGAGCGGGCAGGGAACTGATCGACGAACTCGACCGGCGTTGACCAGATCGCGCCGCACATGGGCATTAGGTAGTTGTGCCGGAACCAATGGCCAAGGCGCAGTTGATCCACCAACTCTCCGATTGTGGTGTCATCGTCCTGTGCGGCCTCGGGGGCCTCTTTGCCAAAGCGTAGAATGTCGGCGATCATCTTGTAATAGGCTGGACGGGCCAGATTGCGTTTCTGCGCCGTCAGCGTGCGCAGATTGTTAAGACCGTATTCGATGCGGCCATTGTCGATGGTGGCGCCAAAGCTCATCTCGGATTTCGTGACCGGCACGTTCAACTCGTCGAACAAGCGTGTCAGATACGGGTATGTGGCATAGTTGAAAACGATGAACCCGGTATCGACCGGCTGGTCACCATTGCGGCCCGCCATCACCGTGCGGGCGTGACCGCCCAGGCGCGGCTCGGCCTCGAACACGGTGATATCGTGGTTTTCGGAAAGGTAATAAGCTGCGGAGAGACCTGAAATGCCCGCGCCTATGACTGCGATTTTCTTGCGTACGCCCCGGGTTTCGTCGAACATTCCATCCTCGTTATTCGGCTTTTACAATAAGATACGCAGGATATGGGGCAGTGGATCAATTGGATCAGAAGTTTTTTTTGCAGTCGCACCAGCTTGTGATGTTCGGTGACCTGATGCACCGTAACGCCGGGACTGCGTGATCCAACATCGCCACCGGGTCGTACACCTCCCAACAGAGCATGAATGGCGCGGATATGAGCAGCTTCAGCGGAAAAACCTATTGGATCATTGGCGCCAGCGAAGGGCTGGGCCGCGTCTTGGCCGAAATGCTGAGCCGCGAAGGCGCGCATCTGGTCCTGTCCGCCCGCAACGCCGGGCGGTTGGCCGAGATTTGCAGCACGCTGCCCAATGCCCGCGCTGTGCCGATGGATGTGACGGATCTCGACACCGTGCGCCGTGCCGTGGCCGAGGTCGGAGCCGTCGATGCGCTGGTCTACAATGCCGGGGCTTATGAGCCGATCCGTACCGCGGATTGGGATACCGAGGCCTCATTGGCCATCAGCGACGTCAATTATTCCGGCGCGCTGCGGGTGTTGGGGGAAACGGTGCCCGAATTTGTGCGCAAAGGTCGCGGGGATATCACCCTGATCGGATCGCTATCCGGGTATCACGGCCTGCCCAACGCTATTTCTTATGGGGCCAGCAAGGCGGCCCTGATCTCACTGGCGGAAACCATGCGGCACGATCTGGCGGGGTCCGGTGTGACGGTGCGCATCGTCAATCCGGGCTTTATCAAGACCCGGCTGACCGACAAGAACAGTTTCAGGATGCCCATGCTGATGACGCCCGAGGACGCGGCCGACCGTGTCCTTCGCGCCATGTCACGCCGCCGCTTCCGCACCGATTTCCCCGCGCCCTTTTCATGGGTGATACGTCTGATCGATTATTTGCCGGATGTTCTGATCTATCGCGGGAAATGACCTCAGCCGCAGGTGAGGCGTTGGACAATGCCCGCGCCGTTCACATACACATTCAGCCGGTCAATCCGGTAATCCTGCGTTGCAATATCGTCCGGGCCCAGAACGCGCGACCGCTCGGGCAGTTGCGCCTGAATGGCCGAGACCGGCTGACCGACCGCATCGGCAAACGGCTCACCTTCGCAAAAGGCCAGATCAACCGGAGGCGTGTCGGCCAGCGGGGCAGGGTCCGCAATCTCGGTGGTCTCGGCACAGGCGGCCAGAAGACACAGGATGGGAATAAATCGGTGCATTGGCGTTCCTCTTTCCGTCAATGTCGTTTCTGAAATATCAAAGCTTTAGCCACCCTGTCATGAAAGCGCAGTTGAAAACACCCTGCAATTGACGCAGGGTCGGGGCGAATTAGACAGGGAGACAAGCACCATGCGTACCCGTGCCGCCGTTGCCGTTCAGGCAGGCAAACCTTTGGAAGTGATGGACGTGAATCTGGAAGGCCCCAAAGCGGGTGAGGTTCTGGTCGAGATCAAGGCAACCGGCATTTGCCACACCGACGAATTCACCCTGTCGGGTGCTGACCCCGAGGGGCTGTTTCCCGCCATTCTGGGCCACGAAGGCGCGGGCGTGGTGGTCGAGGTCGGCCCCGGCGTCACCAGCCTGAAGCCCGGTGATCACGTGATCCCGCTTTATACCCCCGAGTGTCGCGAGTGCGAATATTGCCTGCATCCCAAGACCAACCTGTGTCAGGCGATCCGCTCGACGCAGGGACAGGGCCTGATGCCCGACGGGACCTCCCGTTTCTCGACCTTGGATGGTGATCCGATCCTGCACTACATGGGGTGTTCGACCTTCTCGAACCACACGGTTCTGCCGGAAATCGCGCTGGCCAAAGTGCGTGAGGACGCGCCCTTCGACAAGATCTGCTATATCGGCTGCGGTGTGACCACCGGTATCGGCGCAGTGATCAACACAGCCAAGGTGGAAATCGGCAGCCGCGCCATCGTGTTCGGTCTGGGTGGTATCGGTCTGAACGTTATTCAGGGCCTGCGTCTGGCCGGGGCTGATCAAATCGTCGGTGTTGACCTGAACCCGTCAAAGGTGGAGATGGCCACCAAATTCGGCATGACCGATTTCGTGAATCCGAATGAGGTCGAAGGCGATCTGGTGCCTTATCTGGTTGATCTGACCAAGGGCGGCGGGGATTACACCTTTGACGCCACCGGCAACGTGGGCGTGATGCGCGCGGCGCTGGAATCAGCGCATAAAGGTTGGGGCGAGTCGATCATCATCGGCGTGGCGCCCGCGGGGGCCGAAATCTCGACACGTCCGTTCCAACTGGTTACCGGTCGTTCGTGGCGCGGCACCGCCTTCGGTGGCGCACGCGGCCGGACCGATGTGCCGACGATCGTTGACTGGTACATGGAAGGCAAGATCGAGATCGACCCGATGATCACCCACACCATGGGGCTGAACGACATCAATCACGGTTTCGACCTGATGCACAAAGGCGAAAGCATCCGCTCGGTGGTTGTGTACTGAGACCCTAAATCGGAAGAAACAATTTGTACGGCGCGCTAACCGGCGCGCCATTTGCGTTTGATCACTTCCCCGGGCGTGATGCCCCGGTATCTGACCGGGGCGATCGGACCCGCAGAACCGGGGTATTCGCGGATGTCGTGTTTACCCGGCTTTCGCGCCAGACCACAAAAACGCCCGAGGCGATGATGATGCTGGCCCCGACCGCGACCCAGATATCCGGATGCTCACCAAAGAAGATCACTCCGAAGATCGTGGCCCAGATGATCTGGCTGTACTGGCTTGGGGCGATCACGCCAGCAGGCGCAGCGCGGTATGCGAGGATGATCAGATGTTGTGCGATCACCGATAGCACACCCACCAGCGCCATCATCGCCAGATGCAGCAGGGACGGCGCCTGATAGACCACTGGCTGCGCAAGGCTCATGACCACAATGGCCAACAGCATCGGATAGAGGATCAGAACGGCCGAACGTTCCTCATTGCCGATCTTTCGCACCAGAACCGAGGCGAAGGCGCTGCAAAATGCGGCCATCAGCGCGGCCATATGGCCCAAGGTAATCTCGGTCGCGCCCGGGCGCAGGACTATCAGTACGCCGATCAGGCCCACTCCGACCGCAGCCCAGCGTTGGGCGCGGACAACTTCGCCCAATACCGGGATCGACAGAACCGTCACGATCAGCGGAAAGGAAAACAGCAGCGAGTAAACCTCGGCCAGTGGCAGAACCGAGAATGCGTAGAATGCGCAAGACATTGCGGTGATCATCAGCGCCGAGCGCAACAGGATCAGCCAGGGGTGGCGCGGGACAAAGTTGCCGGTGGTCCGGTCGGCCAGAATCGTGACGGCCATGGGCACAAAAGAAAACAGCGTGGCGAAGAAGATGATCTGCAGCACCGAATAGGTGCCGCCCAGCACTTTGATCAGCACGTCATGGGAGGCAAAGATCGCAAATCCCAGAAATGCAAACCCTAACCCGCGCAGGGTGGTGTCTTGAGCGCTCATGTCAGCGGCCTCGATGAGTTTGGGGTGTTGCGGACTGCTTAGACCCAAAAAGCAGGCACGAATAGAGTAAATTTTACCGCTAACATTTTTGATCAGCAGGGTTGCAGCATTTGCAATGCGCAGGAAACGGGTCGAAGGCGGGACCCGGCAGAAGCATGATCGGTTCAATGCAAGGAGACTTATTATGCAAAAAATCACTGCGCTTCCGACAGATCAGGTTGAGGCCTACCGCAATGGTGCGCCGGACGCCTATGGCAACCCGCCCGAGCAAGCGATCTCAGATGGCGGAGGGAACCCATGTCGCCATTGCCTGGCTTACATACCAAAAGGCAAAGAGATGCTGGTACTGGCGCACCGGCCCTTTCCCCAAGCGCAACCCTATGCCGAAACCGGGCCGATTTTCCTGTGCGCAGAGTCTTGCAGGCGTCACGACGCGGCTGCGGTACTGCCCGAAGCGCTGACCACCTCGCCCAACTACCTGATCAAGGGATACGGGGCAGATGACCGGATCGTCTACGGCACCGGGATCATCACGCCGCAGGCGAAGTTGCAGGACGCGGCCAAGGCGATCTTTGCCCGCGCGGATGTGTCTTATATCCACATCCGATCGGCGTTGAACAATTGCTATCAGGCGCGGATTGATCGGGCTTAAAGCTTGACGCGGTGCAGGCCACGGCGCGGCTGATCTGGGTCGTCCGGGGGCAGACCGTCGGACCGGCTTGAAGTCAGGGCAAGGAAGACGTCTTCAAGGTCGGCTTCCTCGGTGCGGACGTCGCGGATGCGGATGCCAGCGGCGCGGACGGCTTCCAGAACCTGCTCAGCGCTGGTTTTGTTGCTGTGGTATTGCAGCACCAGATCACCGTCGTCCCGCAACGAAGCAGCGACATTCTCGGTCGCGGGCAGGTTTTGGACCGGGCTGTCGGGCACAATCACCATAGTGCGGCTGTCCATGCGGCCCAGCAGGTTGGCGGTGCTGTCCTGCGCCACCTTCTCACCCTGATTGATGATGGCTATCTCGCCACACATTTCCTGCGCTTCTTCCAGATAATGCGTGGTCAGGATGATGGTCATACCCTGTTCGTTCAGCCTGCGCACATTGGCCCAGAGCATCTGGCGCAGCTCAATGTCCACGCCCGCAGTTGGTTCGTCCAGCACCAGAATCTTGGGGTGATGCACCAGCGCCTTCGCCAGCAGCAGCCGACGCCGCATCCCGCCCGAAAGCGTGCGGGCATAGGCCTCGGCCTTGTCGCTGAGGCCCACCAGCTCCAGAATCTCGTCGCTGCGTCGTTCGGCTTTCGGCACGCCGTATAGGCCAGCCTGAACCTCCAGTGCGCCGCGCGGGGTAAAGAAAGGGTCTAGGTTCAGCTCTTGTGGCATCACACCGATGGCAGCGCGTGACTGGCGCGGGTTGCGGTCCTGATCGAAACCCCAGATCGATACGGCACCCGCCGATTTCACCACCAGACCCGCAAGGATGTTGATCAGGGTCGATTTGCCGGCTCCGTTCGGCCCCAGCAATCCAAAGACCGAACCACGCGGGATCGTCAGGTCGATCCCCTTCAGCGCCTGTTTCTCAGGCTGGCCCTTGCCGCCGCGATAGGTCTTGCGCAGCCCTTCGATCCTGATTGCCGCATCGCTCATGTGGCTCTTGCCCCTGGTTTGCTCATCGCTCATAAACGCACCTAGTACATGCCCGCGAGGCCGACAACCGAAGAAGGATCGCCAGCCGTGACCATCGAAGCGCCCGAAACCAGGATCGTCGAAACCACCCGTGTCGCCTGCGATGGCGGCGAAGGTGCGTTGGGCCACCCGCGCGTCTGGCTGCAGATTCCCGAGGATACCGGTTGGGTCGAATGCCCCTATTGCGACTGCAAATACGTGCTGCAGGGGCGCGAGGGCTGATCGGCCCGATCGCGGCACCCATCGTGCAACCGGAGAGGAGACAGGATGCTGTTCGCAGCCAAGACTATTGACCTTTCCGACAGCCAGCCCATCGCAAACGGCACCGTCCGCAGCGTCTATGATTTCCCCGGCCAGCCCGATCTGTTGATCAAGGTGTTCACCCGCGCCGAGGATCGCGTGTCGCACCGATGGGGCAAACGTCTGGCGTGGAAGCTGGCACCCGGCGCGCGCTATCGCAACACGCTGAAAGAGATCGAGTGCGAGTTGCGCGCGGCGCTCAAACTCGGAGCGCAGATCGAAGACTCGCCGCTGTCGCGTATGCTGGGTGTGGTTCAGACCACACGCGGACCAGGCGTGGCGGTCGAGCGGATCAGCGGGTCGGATGGCGCTTTGGCTGAAAAGCTTGGCGCGATTACGGGTCAGGGCCGGATGACGGCTGCGATTCTCGAAGATCTGAACGTATTTGTCGCCAAAATGTTCGATCTGCACATCGTGGCGCGGGACGTCAAACGATCAAACATTGTTTACGGGGTTCGCAACAACGCCCCGGCCTTCTTCCTGATCGATGGCTACGGTGAGCGGAACCTTGTGCCCCTTCGCAGCATGTCCAAGCGTCTCAATGACCGGTCACTAAGCCGTCAGTTCGCAGTCATTGCGCAGAAAACGGGGCTTGATTGGCACCCTGATACGCGCAGGTTCTCGGGCGTCCCGACGCCTGCGTCCGATGGCGTTTCAGGATTGTGACCGGCCTCGTCTTTTCCACAAGCATTCGATACAACTTGGCGCAACCCAGCGCAGGAGCCTCATATGACCACGACCCAATTCGGAAAAGGCTGCCATCTGCATCTCATTGACGGATCGGCCTTTATCTTCCGTGCCTATCACGCGCTGCCACCGCTGACACGAAAATCGGATGGGTTGCCGATCGGGGCGGTGTCAGGCTTCTGCAACATGCTGCAGAAATATGTCGAAGGGAATGCCGGACCAGACGCGCCGACCCATGTGGCGGTGATCTTCGACAAGGGGTCCCATACCTTCCGCAACGATCTGTATGACCTCTACAAAGCCAACCGCGAGGCGATGCCCGAGGATCTGCGCCCGCAGATGCCTCTGACCCGTGAAGCAACCCGCGCCTTCAACATCGCCTGTAAAGAGCTGGAAGGCTATGAGGCTGACGACATCATTGCCACGCTGGCCGTTCAGGCGCGCGAAGCAGGGGGGCGGGTGACCATCGTCAGTTCCGACAAGGACCTGATGCAACTGGTCGGCGGCGGCGTGGAAATGCTCGATGCGATGAAGAACAAGCGCATCGACCGTGATGGCGTGTTCGAGAAGTTCGGTGTGGGTCCTGAACGGGTGGTCGATGTGCAGGCGCTGGCCGGGGATTCAGTGGACAACGTGCCGGGGGCTCCGGGTATCGGGATCAAAACGGCGGCGCTGCTGATCAATGAATATGGCGATCTGGAAACGCTGCTGGATCGCGCGGAAGAGATCAAACAGCCCAAGCGCCGCCAGACCCTGATCGAAAAGCGCGACCAGATCGAGCTGTCAAAAAAGCTGGTGCAACTGGATGAGCAAACGCCGCTGGACTTCACGCTGGACGATCTTGAGGTGAAAGACCCGGATGCCGAAACCTTGCTGGGCTTTCTGGCCGAGATGGAGTTCCGTACCCTCACCAAGCGTATCGCCGACAAGCTGGGGGCTGAGGCTCCGGTAATCGCCGATGCGCCCGCGCCGGTTGAGGAAACGCAGACCGAAGAGGTTCCGTTTGATGCGGCGAAATACGAATGCGTCCGCGATGCGGATGCTCTGCAGAAATGGATCGATCAGGCTTATGAACGCGGCTGGGTCGCTGTGGACACCGAAACCACCGGTCTGAATGAGATGATCGCCGATTTGGTCGGCATTTCTCTGTGCGTCAAGGCAGGGGAAGCCTGCTATATCCCGCTGATCCATCGCGAAAGCGCAACTGATGATTTGTTCGGGACGGATGCGCTGGCCGAGGGGCAGATGCCGCTGGAACGGGCTCTAACCCTGCTGAAACCAATGTTCGAGGACCCGTCGATCCTGAAGATCGGGCAGAACATGAAATACGATGCCAAGATCTTTGCCCGCTATGGCATCGATGTGGCCCCCATCGATGACACCATGCTGATGTCCTACGCGATGCATGGTGGCGAGCATGGGCATGGCATGGATACACTGTCCGAACGCTATCTGAGCCACACTCCGATCCCGATCAAACCGCTGCTGGGCTCGGGCAAATCGGCGATCACTTTCGACAAGGTGCCGATCGATGAAGCCACGGCCTATGCCGCCGAGGACGCGGATATCACGCTGCGCCTGTGGAAACTGTTCAAGCCGCAACTGCATCAGGTTCAGGTAACGACGGTTTATGAAACGCTCGAACGTCCGCTGGTGCCGGTTCTTAAAGAAATGGAGATGCACGGCATCAAGGTCGACCGCGATGTGCTGAGCCGCATGTCGAACGCCTTTGCCCAGAAAATGGCTGGGTTAGAGGCTGATATCCATGAACTGGCGGGCGAGAATTTCAATGTCGGCTCGCCTGCGCAGTTGGGTGAAATCCTGTTCGACAAGATGGGTCTGGAAGGCGGCAAGAAAGGCAAGACCGGCAAGTATTCGACCGGGGCCGATATTCTGGAAGACCTCGCCACCGAGCATGAACTGCCGCGCCGGGTGCTGGACTGGCGGCAACTGTCGAAACTGAAATCGACCTACACCGACGCGCTGCAGACCCATATCAACCCGGATACGGGCCGGGTGCATACGTCTTATTCGATCACGGGGGCCAACACCGGACGTTTGGCCTCGACCGATCCGAACCTGCAAAATATTCCGGTGCGTACCGAGGAAGGGCGGCGCATTCGCGAGGCGTTCATTGCCGAGCCGGGCAACGTGCTGGTCAGCCTCGACTACAGCCAGATCGAGCTGCGGATTCTGGCGCATATCGCCGGGATTGACGCGTTGAAGAAAGCGTTTTCGGACGGGCTGGACATTCACGCCATGACGGCGTCCGAGATGTTCGATGTGCCGCTGGACGAGATGACGCCCGATATCCGCCGTCAGGCCAAGGCGATCAACTTTGGTGTGATCTATGGCATCTCGGGCTTTGGTCTGGCGCGTAACCTGCGCATTCCGCGTGCCGAGGCGCAGGGATTCATCGACCGATATTTCGAGCGTTTCCCGGGTATCAGAGCCTATATGGACGACACGGTCGCCTTCGCCAAAGAGAACGGCTATGTGCAGACCCTGTTTGGGCGCAAGATTCATACGCCCGAGATCAACGCCAAGGGACCGCATGCGGGCTTCTCACGCCGCGCGGCAATCAACGCTCCGATTCAGGGGACGGCAGCGGATGTGATCCGGCGCGCGATGGTGCGGATGCCGGAGGCCATCAACGGCCTGCCTGCAAAAATGTTGCTGCAGGTGCATGACGAACTGCTGTTCGAAGTGGCCGAGGACGCTGTGGATCAGGTGGTCAGCGTGGCGCGCGACGTGATGGAAGGTGCGTCAGACCCGGCGGTGAGGCTGGATGTAAGACTGGTGGTCGATGCCGGGCAGGGGGCCAACTGGGCCGAGGCGCATTAGGGGCTGCGCTGCTCATCAGGCCCTGCGGGCCCTCTTCGCAACGCGTCAGGCCTCGGGCCTGACCAAACGCGCGATCAGGCGTTTCACGACAGGACCCAGCGTCAGAATCACGGTAAAGGCGATGGGCCAGCAGAAAGCCCACGAGGCCATCCAATCCCCCAATGTCGATGGACCGAAGCCGATGGCCTTGAGTGTCGCGATACCGGTGACGACGCAGGACATCAGGCCGGACATAATCAGGGCAAACAAGGCATTGGCAAAGCGGGCAGGGATCATGAGCGGTATCCTTGGCGTGTTGATGCCTTCAATTGCGCGATTTCAGTCGGAAAATCCAGCATTCATACCGGCTCTATTGCCGCATCCAGGTTAAAGAATCCTCGGTCCGCCGGGTTGAGGGCGTGTATTCTGCACTGACCCAGCCGTCATAGCCGGAACGGTCCATCGCAGCGAACAGCGCGGGGAAATCCATGCTGCCGCGTCCCGGTTCGGATCGATCCGGTGCGGCCCCGATCTGTGCGTGTACGATGCGAGTTTGAAAGCGGTGCCAGATTTCCAGTGCATCACCATGGATCATCTGCGCGTGAAAACTGTCATATTGCAGCCCGACATTTGGCCGGTCGACGCGATCCAGCGCATCGGCGGCCAGATCATAGTCGTTCAGGAAGTAGTCTGGCTGCGACACCGGGTTGAGCGGCTCGATGGTAAACTGTTGATCCGGCGCGATATCCGCTGCCCATCGCAGGTTTTCGACAAAACTGGCCATTGCATCCGGGCCACAGGCATATCCTGCCATGACGTGAATAAACCGGGGCCGCAGGATATCGGCATAGCGCAAAACCCGCCGGATGTCGGACTGGAACCGGGCCGAACCGCCGGGCACGGCCGCATAGCCCGGCGCGCCGCCGGTGTAGTTCGGGGGCGGGGCGTTGATCAGGACCAGATCCAACCCGCTGGCCAGCAGGGCGCGACGGGTTTCTTTGGCGGCCAATTCATAAGGGAAGAGAATTTCAACCGCGGTGAACCCGGCCTGCGCAGCGGCCGGGAAACGATCCAGATAGGGCAGTTCATTGAACAGCAGTGAAAGATTGGCAGCAAATCGGGGCATGGGGTATCCGGTCTCGGTCTGCGGAAAGACTAGCGATCACGACTGCTGCGTGAAAGAGACTGAAAACGACAGATTGTCGAAAATCGGCCAGAACACCTATGGCTGATCGGGGACAGTCGCTTTGACGCGGCGAATCATTTTTCCTTCGCCAGGCCAACTGAAGGTTTGAACTCTATGCGGCTAAGCCCGAGATCCGTTCGCGGAAACACACTGGTTGTGTCTGGTGGACGAGATGCAACGATGCAGGGGAATACTCTGGCGGTTGCCTCAATGCTGACATGGGCGGCGGGGTTTCCAGCGGCGGATATCCTGTTGCAAAACTGGCCACCGGTTGCCCTGTTCTCGGTTCGGTTGGCGCTGGCGTTGATGGTATTGATCCCGGTCTGGTTCCTGATCGATGGCCCGGCCCGTGTGTTGAGAGCTCGTTGGGGCCATGCCCTGTTGGTGGGTGGTTTCGGCATCGGATTGAGCATGTTTCTGTTGGTGCTGGCGCAAAAGCTGACTGATCCGGTGACCGTAGCGATTATAGCGTCATGCGCGCCGTTGGTGGCCACTTTGCTTGAACTCGCCGCCGGGACTCGTCGGCTGAGTTGGAACTTCGCCCTCGGCGTTGCGATCTCGATCATCGGCGGGTTGATCGCCACCAGCGCCGTTGCGCCGGCGCAATTGGGGTTGGGCGCATCGCTCGCCATCGTGTCGACTGCGTTGTATTGCTGGGCCAGCATGGCGACGGCGCGGGATTTTCCCGAACTTGGTCAGGTCGGACGCACCACAATCACGCTGGCAGGCGGGATGGTGATGGCGGCTGTCCTGATCGTCGCCGCCGGTTGGCTGGGCATGGATGTGATGCCAACGTCAGCTATTGATACGCAGCAGGTGGGGATGCTGGCGATCTATGCCTTTGTGTCTTTGGGTCTCAGCCAGATTCTGTTCATCGCATCTGTTGGCAGAATCGGCGTGGCGCTGAGTTCCTTTCACATTAACATCGCACCATTCTATGTGATGGTGATCATGGTGGTGCTGGGGGATGACTGGAACTGGACCCGTGCACTGGGTGCGGGCATCGTTGCTGTAGCAGTCATTCTGGCGCAGGACCAGAAAGTGCCCGGGTCTGTTTAGCCGGTCAATTCGTCCGAACGGATCAGCGGAAAGAACTGACAATCGGACCATACCCCGAACCAACCCTCATGATGGGTGCCGATCTCAACCAGCCGATAAAAACTCTTGCGATCAATGCGTGCCTCAAGGTTCGTGCGAACCAAAATATAAGGTGAGGGTTCATCTGTTTCCGCATCCAAGACAATGCGGATCGGGTGATCGGGCCCGGCGATGGCTGTGTCGCCCACCCGCGTCGTGAAAGTCAGGCGCTGGGCCGCGCCTTCGCCGTCCTGATCGAAATCAACGGCAATGAACGGCGCATCTTCGACGGTGATTCCCACTTTCTCAACCGGGGTGACCAGAAAGTAATTGTCCTCTTCTTTCTTAAGAATTGAGGAAAATAGCTTCACAAGCTCGAACCGTGTAATGGGCGACCCTAGATAAGACCATGTGCCATCTTTTGCGATCCGGATGTCCAGATCGCCGCAAAACGGAGGATTCCACAGGTGAACGGGCGGTAAACCGCGCGTTTTGGCCGCTTTGACAGATGCCGCCAGACCGTCTGGCGAGGGGGTCACGGGTTTTTGTCCGCTCATTGCTTTTGCCATTTCCTCTCAGCGCGATACACTTCAATCATAACAGTCCACGGAAGGGAACCTCATGTCCGAACCTGCCGACCTCGTGTCCGAGATCGAAGCGCTGGAAAACAAGCTGCAAGAGGCCAAATCCTCGATCACCCGCCGCTTTGTCGGGCAGGAGAAGGTCGTGGACCTGACCCTGACCGCGCTTTTGTGCGGCGGTCACGCGCTGCTGATCGGCCTGCCGGGGCTGGGCAAGACGCGGCTGGTCGAGACATTGTCGACCGTGATGGGCCTGCATGGCAACCGCATCCAGTTCACGCCGGACCTGATGCCCGCGGATATTCTGGGCTCTGAGGTTCTGGATACGGCCGAGGATGGCAGCCGTCATTTCCGCTTTATCTCCGGCCCGATCTTCTGCGAATTGCTGATGGCGGACGAGATCAACCGCGCCAGCCCCCGGACCCAGTCGGCGCTGCTGCAGGCGATGCAGGAACGCACGGTGACAGTCGCCGGTGAGGATCGGGAACTGGGCGTGCCTTTCCACGTGCTGGCCACGCAGAACCCGATCGAGCAGGAGGGAACCTATCCGCTGCCCGAGGCTCAGCTTGACCGTTTTCTTGTGCAGGTCGATGTGGAATACCCGGATCGCCAGACTGAGCGCGATATCCTGCTGGCCACAACGGGCGTCGAGGAAGCCGAGGCGCATCAGATTTTCACCAAAGAGGAATTGCTGGCCGCGCAGGTTCTGTTGCGCCGGATGCCGGTAGGTGAATCGGTTGTGGAACTGATCCTCGATCTGGTTCGCGCCTTCCGCCCGGATGAGGCTGGCGTGTCTGAGCGGGTCAAGGAAACCGTCGCCTGGGGTCCCGGCCCGCGTGCGGCGCAGGCGTTGATGATGACCGTGCGGGCCAATGCGATGCTGCAGGGGCGGCTGGCCCCCAATGCCGAGGATGTGCTTGAGATGGCGCGCCCGGTTCTCAGCCACCGTATGGCGCTGAACTTTGCAGCGCGGGCGCGCGGCGACAGCCTGTCTGATCTGATCGAATCCACCGCCGTCGGTCTGGTCCGAACCGAGGCCGCGGCGTGAACGTCGCCCAGACCCTTCGCGAACGATCCGAGGCCGAGGCGTCCCGGCTGCCGCCCTTGTTGGCGCGCGCCAAGCATTTGGCCGGAACTGTGCTGTTGGGCGACCACGGGCGCAGGCGCTCGGGTCTGGGGGATGATTTCTGGCAATACCGCCCGGCGCAGATCGGTGACAGTCGCCGGATGATCGACCATCGCCGCTCGGCCCGTGGGGATCAGCAGTTCGTGCGCGAACGTGAATGGCAGATTGCACAGTCGATCATGCTGTGGGTCGATCAGGGCGCATCGATGCGGTTTGCTTCGGACAAGAATCTGCCGACCAAGGCTGACCGCGCACGCCTGTTGGGGCTGGCGACGGCCATTCTGCTGGTGCGCGGCGGTGAACGTGTCGGTCTGACCGGCACCACGCTGCCCCCGCGCCGGGGCAATGCGCAGATCATTCGGCTGGCGCAAGCCTGGTCTGAAGACGCGCAGACAGATTACGCGCCGCCTGAACACCGCGCCATGATCCCACATGCGCGTGCGGTGTTCATTTCGGATTTCCTTGGCCCCTTGGATGAGGTCGAACTGGCCCTGACCAAAGCCGCCGACCGTGGCGTGCGCGGCGTGTTGCTTCAGGTTCTGGATCCCAGCGAAGAGAACTTCCCCTATTCCGGCCGCACCATCTTTGAAAGCGTCGGCGGCACTGCCCGGCACGAGACATTGAAAGCTGCAGACCTGAGGGATCGCTATCTTGATCGGCTGGCCGCGCGGAAGGATGCGCTGACGCAGCTATGCCGCGCGACCGGATGGCAGATGGGGCTGCACCATACGGGCGACAGCGCGCAATCGGCTCTGTTGTGGCTCTATCGTGCACTGGATGGGGGTGCGCAATGACGGTTCTGGCGGGCATCGGCTTTACCGCACCTTGGGTGTTGCTGGGTCTTTTGACCCTGCCGATCCTGTGGCTGATCCTGCGCGCTGTTCCACCTGCGCCGATCCGCCGACTGTTCCCCGCGGTCACCTTGTTGCGGGGCCTTAAGGACGACGAAAGCGTTTCGGACCGCACGCCGTGGTGGCTGTTGCTGCTCAGAATGCTGGCGGCGGCGGCGATCATTATCGGGCTGGCGGGGCCGGTACTGAACCCCTCGCGCAATGAGACCGGATCGGGTCCGCTGCTGCTGGTTCTGGATGCAAGCTGGGCAGGCGCGACGCGCTGGTCATCGACGCTGGATCAGATCGACGTGCAACTGACCGAGGCCGGACGTGCGGGCCGTCCAGTGTCGATCCTGCGCCTGACCGAACCCGAGGCCCCAGTGTTTCAGGCCGCCGAGACGTGGCGTGGGCGACTGCCGGGTTTGACACCGATGCCGTGGCAACCGACCGAGGCGCAGATCGACCAGACACTGGCTGCGCTGGCGCAGGCAGACGGCGGATTTGATACTCATTGGTTCAGCGACCGGCTGTCCTATGAAGGGCAAGACCGCCTGATCTCGGCCCTGCAAGGGCGCGGTGACGTGACGGTGTACCAATCCGCGGCACCTGTAGCCGCGATCCTGCCTGCCACCTATCAGGATGGTGCGATCCAACTCAGCGTGCTGCGCGCCAATCCGGGTCCGGCAGACAGCGTCACTGTTCTGGCGCAAGGGCGTGATCCGGCTGGTGCTATGCGCGTTTTGCAATCCACGCCGCTGGCATTCGAAAACGGCTCTAACAAGGCGCAAATCGATCTCTCACTGCCTTCGGAACTGCGCGCCCGGATTACCCGGTTCGAGCTGCAGGGCCAACGCTCTGCCGGTGCGGTAACATTGACGGATGACAGCCTTCGCCGGCGCGAGGTGGCGTTGATCGCGGGAACGCTGAATCGTGAAGGATTGGAGCTGCTTTCACCGCTGCATTACCTGACACAGGTGCTGATCCCGACGGCTGATTTTGTCGAAGGCGGCCTGGCCGAGGTCTTGCCTGCCAACCCGGATGTGATCGTGCTGGCGGATGTCGCCAAGCTGTCTGAGTCCGAGCAGGCCGGTGTGGCCGAATGGGTCGAACAGGGCGGTTTGTTGCTGCGCTTCGCGGGCCCGCGCATGGCGGCCAGCGATCTGGGGCGCGATACCGAGGACACGTTGCTGCCGGTGCGCCTGCGCAGCGGTGGCCGCTCGGTCGGCGGTGCCATGAGCTGGGGTGAGGCAAAAGGGCTTGCGCCGTTCCCCGAGACCTCGCCGTTTTATGGGTTGGAAATCCCCGAGGATGTATCGGTGACCACTCAGGTCATGGCACAACCAGACCCTAACCTGGCGGATCGGGTGATTGCCTCGCTGTCAGATGGAACGCCTTTGGTAACGCGCAAACCTCTGGGGCTGGGGCAGGTGGTGCTGTTCCATGTCACGGCGGATGCCGAATGGTCAAGCCTGCCGCTGTCGGGGCTGTTCGTTGAGATGCTCGACCGCCTTGCGGTCGCCTCGGCTGCGAAATCGCGGCAAGAGGCGCAAATGCAGGGCACTGTTTGGGAGCCGGTTCAGATACTGGATGGTTTTGGCACGTTGACCGACGCGGGAACACTGCCCGGGGTGGATGGGGTCGCACTGGTCTCGGGGCAGATTGGGCCTGACCTGCGCCCGGGACTTTACGAAAGCGGCAAGCAGAAACTGGCGCGGAATGTGCTGGCCGAGGATGCCGTGTTGTCGCCAGTAGTCTGGCCCGCCGATGTCCCGATCCGGGGTCAGGAGGTCAGCACCGAGACGCCGCTTGATGGTCTGTTGCTCAGCCTCGCATTGCTGTTGCTGACGGTGGATGTGATTGCGTCTTTGGCGCTGTCGGGGCGTTTGGCCAAGGCAACCCCTGTCGCCTTTGCTCTGGCTGCTCTTTTCGTTGCCCCTGACGTGCGGGCGCAGACACCTGACGATACCGATTTCGCGCTGGATGCGACGCAGGAGCTGGTGCTGGCCCATGTGCTAACCGGGGACGCCGAGGCAGACGATATCGCCTTGGCCGGGCTGCGCGGGCTTGTGCAGACACTGCATTATCGCACCTCGGTCGAACCTGCCGATCCGATAGGTGTTGATCTGGAACGGGATGAGCTTGCGTTTTTCCCGCTGCTCTATTGGCCGATCACGCCCGATCAGCCGCAGCCCTCGGTCGAGGCTTATGCCAAACTCAACGCTTATCTGCGATCCGGAGGGATGATCCTGTTCGACACGCGTGACGCCGATATCGCCGGTTTCGGGGCATCCAGCCCCAATGGCCGCAAACTGCAGCAATTGGCAGCGCCATTGAATATCCCTTCGTTAGAGCCTGTTCCGCGCGATCACGTGCTGACCCGCGCCTTCTATCTGCTTCAGGATTTCCCCGGTCGCTATTCCGGCACCGAGGTCTGGGTCGAGGCCGCGCCGCCTGATGCCGAGCAGATTGAGGGGATGCCGTTCCGCAATCTCAACGACAACGTGACGCCAGTGGTGATCGGCGGCAATGACTGGGCCGGAGCCTGGGCGGTCGATCGCAACGGTCAGTCCTTGCTGCCCGTGGGCCGGGGCTATGCCGGTGAACGGCAGCGCGAACTGGCCCATCGCTTTGGCGTCAATCTGGTGATGCACGTGCTGACCGGGAACTACAAATCCGATCAGGTCCACGTGCCCGCCCTACTGGACAGGTTGGGACAATGACCGGAACCGTCATATTCGATCCACTGATCCCGTGGCCAATACTGGCCGCCGTCGCCGTCGTGGCGCTTGGCGGTGTTGTGCTGGCGCTTTGGCGTGGTCTGTCGGGCTGGGCTCTGCGCGGGTTGGCCGCCCTGGTTGTTCTGGCGGCGCTCAGCGGTCCTGTGTATCAGGTCGAGGATCGCGCGCCGCTGACCGATATCGTTCTGATGATCGAGGATGAAAGCGCCAGTCAGAAACTGTCTGACCGCGCCGAACAAACCATGCAGGCTGCGGACGCGCTCGCAGCGGAAATCGAGTCCCGCGATAATACCGAGCTGCGCCGGATCAAGATCGGTGATGGGGAGGGAGACGAGGGCACGCAGGTCATGGCTGCCTTGAACGCCGCACTCGCCGAAGAACCCCGCGCGCGGATTGCAGGCGTTCTTGTCGTCTCGGATGGTATCGTTCATGACGCGGATCAGGCCCCGGACCTGCCTGCGCCGATGCATTTGTTGCAAACCGGGCGCGCCGCAGACTGGGATCGACGACTGGTTGTGCGCAACGCCCCCGCCTTCGCCATTATCGGAGAGCCCGTGACCCTGACGCTGCGCGTCGAGGATACCGGCGCCGCGCCCACCGGTGTCGCCACCGCGCCGCTTGAGATTTCGGTCGACGGGGCCGAGCCCGAGCAATTTACCATTCCCATTGGACTGGACGTCGAATTGCCGATCACGCTGCCGCATGGTGGGCGAAACGTCATCCAGTTCACCGTACCCGAGGCTGAGGGAGAGCTGACCGATCGCAACAACACCGCGCTGATCCAGATGAATGGTGTCCGCGATCGCCTGCGTGTTCTGCTGGTCTCGGGCGAACCGCATCCGGGCGGGCGCACATGGCGCAATCTGCTGAAATCCGACAGCTCGGTTGATCTGGTCCATTTCACCATCCTGCGTCCGCCGGAAAAGCAGGACGGTGTGCCGGTCGACGAACTGTCGCTGATTGCCTTCCCGACGCGCGAGCTGTTTCTGGAAAAGATCAACGATTTCGACCTGATCATCTTCGACCGCTACAAGCGACGCGGCATTCTGCCTGCGATTTATCTGGACAATGTTGGCGACTATATCGTCAACGGCGGTGCCGTGCTGGTCGCTGCTGGCCCCGATTTTGCCACCGCTGACAGCCTGTTCCGATCCCCGCTTGGGCCGGTGCTGCCGGCAAAACCCAGCGCCCGGGTCTATGAAGAACGCTATGTGCCGATGGTGACAGACCTGGGCCAGCGCCACCCTGTGACCACCGATCTCGGAGATGCCGAAACCTGGGGCGCGTGGTTGCGCCAGATTGACGTCAGGCAAAACTCGGGCGACCTGTTGATGACCGGCGTCGAGGACCGTCCGCTGCTGGTTCTGGATCGTGTCGGCGAAGGCCGGGTGGCGCTGCTGGCTTCGGATCACGCCTGGCTCTGGAGTCGGGGTTTCGAAGGCGGTGGCCCGCAGCTGGAGCTGCTGCGCAGGCTGGCCCATTGGATGATGAAAGAACCCGAGCTTGAGGAAGAGGCGCTGTGGGCCGAGGCCACCGGCCAGTCGATGCGGATCATACGCCAGACCCTTTCGGATGAGGTCGGGCCGGTCACCGTGACCCGCCCCAATGGCGACCAGTTTGAGGTCACACTGAACGAAGTCTCGCCCGGTCGGTTCGAGGCGCAGTATTTTGGGCCCGAAATCGGTCTATACCGTTTGCAGGAAGGTGAACACTCCGCGGTGATCGGCCTTGGTCCCGCCGCCCCCAAAGAATTCGAGCGCACGATTGCCACCGATGAAATCCTCAGCCCGACGCTGGCCGTTTTGCGTGGCGGTGCGGTCCGCGTCGAAGACGGATTGCCCGCGATCCGCAATGTCCGCTCCGGTCGACCTGCGGCAGGGCGTGGCTGGATCGGACTGACCCCGCGCAACGCGTATGAGACACGCGATGTCACGCAGGCCGGTCTGCTGCCGCCCTGGCTCGTGTTGCTGCTGGCAGGTGGCTTCCTGCTGGGCGGGTGGCTGCGGGAAGGGCGGCGCTGACGGCGTTTAAGCACTTTTTCATGCTCTGCCGCGATGCTGGACGCAAAGCATTGCGGGAATCCAGTTATGAGCCTTGCAGAAAAACTGGCGCAGGAACGACGCGCGCGCCTGGCCGCCGAACGGTTGTTGCAGCAAAAGCAGGCGGCGCTGTCCGCCGCCAATCGCAAACTGGGCCGTCATGCAATTGCCCTGACCCGGCAAATCGATGAGACTCAGGCCGAGGTGGCGACCGTTCGGGATGAAAACGAAAGGGTCAAATCCGACCTGACCGAAGCCAACGCCAAGGTCGAGGTTGCTGAACGCCGGCTCTGGCATTCGGTTCAGACCATCCCGGACGGGTTTGCCTTTTTCGACGGCAGTAACACGCTGATCGGAGCCAATGCAGCCTATCTGAGCGTATTTGACGGTCTGGAGGAGGTGGCGCCGGGCGTTACCTATACTCGCATCCTCGAAATACTAACCCATGAGGGGATTGTCGATATCGGGGCAGAGTCGATCACCGATTGGCAGGCCCGCATGCTTGCGCGCTGGAAGCAGGCGCACCCGGAGCCTGAGGTTATCCAGCTGTGGAACGGGCAGTACATCCGTCTAATCGACCAGCGCGGGCACGGTGGTGATGTTCTGAGCCTGGCGCTGAACATCACCGCCTCGGTCCGGCACGAGGCCGAGTTGAACGCCGCCCGCGAGCGTGCCGAGGCTGCAAACCGGGCCAAATCCGCTTTTCTGGCCAATATGAGCCACGAGATTCGCACGCCGATGAACGGTATCGTCGGAATGACCGAATTGCTGACCGAAACCCCACTCAGCGAAGAACAGCGGCTCTATGTCAGCACGATCCGCAACTCGGGCGAGGCATTGCTGGTCATCATCAACGATGTGCTGGATTATTCCAAGATCGAGGCCGACAAGCTGACCCTGCACCCGGAACAGTTTGATCTGGAACGCTGCATTCTTGAGGTTGCGATGCTGTTGCAGCCCAGCGTCCGCGACAAGGGGCTGACGCTGCTGGTCGACTACGACCTGTTCCTTCCCACGCTTTTTGTCGGTGATCCGGGCCGGATGCGGCAGATCATGACCAATCTGGTGGGCAATGCGGTCAAGTTCACCGCACAGGGCCATGTGCTGATCCGTGTGACCGGTGTGCCGGATGCCAGCACAGAAAGCTGCGATATTCATGTGGCCATCGAAGATACCGGCATCGGGATCGAAGAAGACAAGGTTCCTCATATCTTTGGTGAGTTCAATCAGGTCGAGGATACCCACAACCGTCAGTTCGAAGGCACCGGTCTGGGTCTCGCCATCACCAAACGCCTGATCTCGATCATGGGTGGCAGCGTTTGGGTCGAAAGCGAGGTCGGCATGGGCTCGTGTTTTGGGTTCCGTATTTCTCTGCCCACCGCAGAGGGTCCGCAACCCGCTCCACCCGATCTGGATGGCCGTCTGCGGCATGTTTTGGTGGTCGAAGACCTGGCCGTGAATCGCACCATCCTGACCAAGCAGTTGGGACGGCTCGGCGCGCGTGTAACGGTTTGTTCGTCAGGGGCCGAGGCACTTTCTCTGGTGGACGCGAGCATGGATTTTGTCCTTTGCGACCATGATCTGCCGGATATGGACGGGTTGGAACTTGCCACGACCCTGCGTGACAAAGGGTGGGCCGAGTTGCCGATCGTGGTGATGTCGGCCAATCCCGGTGTGATTCACGCCGACCCCGCCCAGCAATTGATCGAAGGCGTGTTGCAAAAACCCATTCCGCGAGCTGAGCTTTATTCCCGCCTGCTTGCGCTTGGCGCGCCCGGATTCAAACCTGATCAGCAGGAACCCGCCAGTGTTAGCACACATGTACCGCCGCACAGCCCTCAGGATGCAAGGCGCATGCGAGTTCTGGCGGCCGAGGACAACCGCACCAACCAATTGATCCTGAAGAAGATGATGAAAGACCTGAACATCGACCTGAGATTCGTCTCAAACGGGCTTGAGGCCGTAGAGCTCAACGCTGAATTCACCCCGGATCTGATCTTCATGGACATTTCGATGCCCAGGATGGATGGGAAAGAAGCAACGACTGAGATCCGCCGTCGCGAAATCGGAACCGACCGGCACGTTCCCATCGTGGCGCTGACTGCACATGCCATGGCGGGGGATGATCAGAGCATTCTGGCCGCAGGGTTGGATCACTATTTGACCAAACCGCTTCACAAAAACCTGATCCACCAGATGATCGTAAAGTATTGCCCCGACCGTGCTCTTCCAGTCAGCAAGGACGCCGAGCCTGAAACGCGATAGGCTCGAATTCAGACCGGCCGATATACATCGATCCATTCTTCATCCGGCTAAAAATATCCCGGGGAGCGCGAGGGGCTGGCCCATCGCTCCGCCCTCGAAACCGGCAAAATATCAGGCCTGATAAGGGCGCACAAAGACCGGTTTGTCTGCTTCTGACAGCTCAGGGCGATACCCATATCCCCCCGCATCAAATTCGAGCAATCCAGCCGGATCGCGCAGCCGATGCTGGATCACATAACGCGCCATGGCGCCGCGCGCTTTCTTGGCAAAGAAGCTAACGATTTTCGGCGTGCCGCCTTTGTCTTCCATGAACACAGGTGTAATCACCCGCAATTTCAGCGCCTTGAGGTCTACCGCGCCAAAATACTCCTGACTGGCACAGTTTATCAGAATGTCTGACCCGATCTGTTCGCCTTGTGCATTCAAGGCTTTGCTCAACTGGTCTCGCCAATACTCATAGAGGTTCTTGCCGCGACGCGTTTTCAGTTTGCTGCCCATCTCAAGCCGATAGGGTTGTATCGCATCCAGTGGGCGCAGTACGCCGTAAAGGCCGGACAGGATACGCAGGTGATCCTGCGCCCACTCCAATTCATCGGCATCAAGCGATGCGGCCTCAAGGCCCTGATAGGTATCGCCCGCAAAGGCCAGCGCCGCAGGGCGGGTCAAATCAGCCTCGGGCGCAGCCGAGAAGGCCCGATAGCGGTCGCGGTTCAACCGTGCCAGATCATCGCTCAGATCCATCAGATTTTTCAGATCGCCCAGCGTCAGGTTGCGCGCGGTTTTTGACAACCGGATCGCATCGTCCTGAAAATCCGGTTGAGTGACCTCGACATCGTGCTCTGCCCAATCCAGCCGCTTGGCCGGGGAAATCACTACCAGCATAACCGCCCTCTTTCCTTGCCTGTTCTGCGGTATCTAGCCCGCCTGACGCAGCACGTCCAGAAACGCGGCACCAAACCTTTCGTGACGGCGGTCGCCCAGCACCTGTTCGACGCCGCGCGCATCATCGGGGCGCAATTGCGCCACCTTGGCCAGTTGCGAGGCCGAGCAAGTCAGGGGTTTGTCGATGCCGTCCGGTCCGCGCGACAGATCGTTCTGCACGGCCAGAAGCTGATCGTAGATCTCGCCTTGATCCCGGCCCGCCAGCTTGCGGCGCGCCGGGTGCAGCGCTTCGGCCTCTCCGGCAATCACCTCAAGGAAGGTATCGCCGTAGTGCTCCAGCTTCTTTGCGCCCACGCCACCGATCCGGGCGATGTCATCTAGCGTCATGGGCCGCTTCTCGGCCATTTCGATCAGTGTGCGGTCGGGAAAGATGACATAGGCCGGGACCCGCGCGGATTCCGCCAGCGCCCGGCGTTTGGCCTTGAGCGCGGACAGCAGCGGCGCGTCTTCTTCGGCGACCATGGCCTTGACCGCCGGACGGCGCGTGGCCTTGCGGATCGTGTCCTTGCGCAGGTCGATCCGCGCCTCGCCCTTCAGGATCGGTTTGGCGGCTTCCGTCATACGCAATGCGCCATGGCGTTCCGGGTCGGGGCGCACCAGATCGTGGCCCATCATCTGCCGGAAGATGGCCTGCCATTGCGGGCGCGACCAGTCCTTGCCGATGCCCCAGGTAGACAAAGCGTCATGGCGGCGGGCGCGGGTCTTGTCCGTCTCGTTGCCCAGCAGGATGTCGATCAGATGGCCTGAACCGAACCATTCCTCGGTGCGCAGGATCGCCGACAGCGCCATGCGAACCGGGGTGGTGCCGTCGAACACTTCGGGCGGTGTGTCACACAGATCGCATTTGCCGCAGGGTTCCGCCTGTTCACCGAAATAGCCCAGCAAGGTCTGGCGACGGCACACCAGCGCCTCGGCCAGTCCGAGCAGAGCGTTCAACCGCGCGTGATCGGCCATGCGGCGTTCGGGCGGGGCCAACCCTTCGTCGATCTGTGACCGGCGCAGGCGGATGTCGTCGGGGCCGAACAGGGTCAGGGTCTCGGCAGGTCCACCGTCACGGCCGGCGCGGCCGATTTCCTGATAATAGGCCTCGATGGATTTCGGCAGGTCGGCATGGGCGACCCAGCGGATATCCGGTTTGTCGATACCCATGCCAAAGGCCACCGTGGCGACCACGATCAGCCCGTCCTCGCGGGCAAAACGGGTTTCGACGATGCGGCGGTCCTCGGCCTCCATCCCGCCGTGATAGTGGCAAGCGGTGTGTCCTTCGGCGCGCAAGGCCTGTGCCAAAACTTCGGTCTTGTTGCGGGTGCCGCAATAGACGATGCCGGACTGGCCTTTGCGGGCGGCGGCGAATTCGAGGATCTGCTTGCGCGGCCCGTCCTTGGCGGCAAAGGCCAGATGGATGTTGGGCCGGTCGAACCCGCGCAGGAACTTGCGCGGGGCGGTGCCGTCGAACAGTTTCTCGACAATCTCGTCCCGCGTTTCTGCGTCCGCCGTGGCGGTGAACGCGGCCAGAGGCACGTTCAGGGCGCGCCGCAATTCTCCGATCCGCAGATAATCAGGGCGGAAATCATGGCCCCATTGGCTGACACAATGCGCCTCGTCCACAGCAATCAGGCTGACGTTGATCCGGCGCAGCATCCCCAGCGCCGACCCGGCGGCCAGACGTTCGGGCGCCATATAGAGCAGCTTGAGCCGCCCGGCCTCTAGCCTCTCCCACACGGCATCAGTTTCTTCTTGCGTATTGCCGGACGTCAGCGCCCCAGCTTCGACCCCGGCCTCCTGCAGCCCACGGACCTGATCCCGCATCAGCGCGATAAGCGGAGAGATCACCACCGTAACCCCGTCGCGCAATAGCGCAGGCAGTTGGAAACACAGGGATTTACCGCCACCCGTCGGCATGATGGCCAGCACGTTATCGCCCAGCGTGACGGCATCGACGATCTCTTCCTGACCGGGGCGGAAGGCGTCGAAACCAAAGACGTCTCGCAACAAGGGTGCGGAGTCGAACATGCGTCGGAAGGCCCTGTCTTATGGTTTATCTGCTCTTAAGACAGGACCATCACATACTAAGATTCGGTGAACAAGTGGTCAGTAGAAATAGACCGCATTGTTGATCAGGATGATCCGCAGCGCATAGACCGCAATCAGCACCACCAGCGGTGTCAGGTCCAGGCCACCCATATTGGGCAGAATGCGACGGATCGGGCCGTAGATCGGCTCTAATATGCGGTTCAGCCCGTACCAGATCTGCGCCACCAGTTGCTGATGCAGGTTTAGCACCTGGAAATTGATCAGCCAGCTCATGATCACGTGGGCAAGGATGATGAACCAGACAATGTCCAGGATCAGCAAAAGGATTTGGATCAGCGACAGCATGGGCACTCCGTTCGTCAATTGCCCTGAGACCTAAGCGTCACAGCCGCAAAGAGCAAGTGCGCCCCAACACAACGCTTGCGAATTGACCCAAAGCCTCGTCTTATGATTGCAACAATAATATGGGGCAGTGATGGCTGAGATTTCCAAGCGCAAGCGTATCTGGGGCTGGTGGTTTTTCGATTGGGCCAGCCAACCTTATCATACCTTGTTGGTGACCTTTGTCTTTGGCCCCTATTTTGCAAGTGTTGCAGCGCAGTATTACCTGACCTCTGGTCTGGCAGAAGAGGCCGCCAAGGCGCAAGCACAGGTCGTCTGGGCGAACTGCATGACCATCATTGGGCTGATCATCGCCTTTGGTGCCCCATTGCTGGGTGCGATGGCGGATGTCTCGGGGCGACGCATCCCCTGGATCTTCGGGTTTTCGGTGATGTATGCGGTTGGCTCCGCCGCGCTGTGGTACACGATGCCCGATGGCTCGAACATGTGGTTGATGCTGTCGGCCTTTGGCCTGGGCTTTGTGGGCGCGGAATATGCGCTGATCTTCATCAATTCTCAGTTGCCCGAACTGGGAGATGACAACGAGGTGGGCGAGATCTCAGGCTCGGGCTTTGCCTTCGGCTATTTCGGTGGTCTGCTGTCGCTGGCCATCATGCTTGCGTTGTTCGTTGAGCAGCCCAACGGCAAGACCCTGATCGGGATGGACCCAATGTTCGGGCTGGATGCAACGGCACGGGAAGGCACGCGGTTTGTCGGCCCGTTCACCGCCGGGTGGTTTGTGTTGTTCATGGTGCCGTATTTCCTGTGGGTTCGGGATGATCCAACGACCGAGAAACAAGGCAGCGTCGGTGAAGCGCTGCGGCTGCTGGGGAAGTCCGTGGCGGCGCTGCGTCATCGGGTCAGTTTGGCGACCTATCTGGGATCTTCGATGTTCTACCGGGACGCGCTGAACGGGCTTTACACATTTGGTGGCACTTACGCTGCACTGGTGCTGGAATGGAATCTGGTCAAGATCGGAGTATTCGGGATCGTCAGTGTTCTGGCCTCGGCCATCTTTGCGTGGATCGGAGGCAAGATGGACCGCAAATACGGCCCTAAACCGGTGATTTTGGTCGCCATCTGGGTTCTGATCTTTGTCTGCCTGACCGTGGTTTCGATGGATCGGACACAAGTCTATGGCATTGCCCTGCCAGAAGGCTCGGGCCTGCCGGATCTGGTGTTCTTTGGCTGTGGCGTGCTGATTGGTGGGATGGGTGGAGTTTTGCAATCCGCCAGCCGCTCGATGATGGTGCGCCATACCGATCCGGCCACACCGGTCGAGAGCTTTGGCCTGTACGGATTGTCGGGCCGCGCCACCGCTTTTGCGGCACCCCTTCTGATCGGAATTGCCACAGCCGTGACCAGCAGCGCACGACTGGGGGTGTCACCGATCATTCTGTTGTTTATTCTGGGTCTAGTCCTGATGCGCTGGGTGAAACCGGAAGGGGATCAGAACAGATGATTTTATTACGTTTTCTGGCCATGCTGGCCGCTTTGACATTGGCAGGCACCGCAGGGGCACAGCCCCTGGCGAAGCAGTTGTTCGGCTCCCAGAAGGTGGGATCACAACAGAAATCCGCCGCTTTCGGCAGTTATTCGCGTGGATGCGCCGCAGGGTCGGTGCAATTGCCCGAAACAGGCCCGACATGGCAGGCCATGCGCCTGTCGCGCAATCGCAACTGGGGGCACCCCGAGGCCATCGACTATGTGCAGGACCTCAGCCGCTTTGCCGCGAAACAGCCGGGGTGGAACGGTCTCTATATCGGGGATATCAGTCAGCCGCGGGGTGGGCCGATGACTTCTGGCCATCGCTCTCATCAGCTGGGACTGGATATAGATGTCTGGATGCTGCCGGGCGATAACATGCGCCTCAGCCGGAAAGCGCGCGAGAATATCTCATCCATTTCGCTGCGCCGTGCCAACGGGGCCTATGTGAACGGCAACTGGACAAAACAACACCATGCCGTGTTGCGTGAGGCCGCCAAAGATAAGCGTGTCGCGCGTATCTTCGTGTTCCCGGGTGCCAAGGTGCAGATGTGCAACGACGAGAAAGGCAACCGTGCCTATCTGCGCAAGATCAGGCCCTGGTGGGGGCATCACTATCATTTCCATGTGCGCTTGAATTGCCCCCGAGGCTCGAAAGGCTGCGTCAATCAGGACCCGCCGCCAAGGGGCGATGGCTGTGCCGAGGCGCGGCAATGGGTGCAGAACATCCTCAACCCGCCGCCACCGAACCCGAATGCTCCGCCGCCAAAGAAACGTCGCGAATACCGTTTGGCCGACCTGCCCCAGCAATGCTCCGTCGTTTTGCAATCCAACTGATCGCTGCGTCCCTGCTGGCCGGGCCGGTGTCGGCGATGGAGGTCAAAGCCGCGACGCATCTGGGCAGTTTCACGTGGCGTTCGGAGGTGGACGGGTTCGGCGGGTTTTCTGCGGTCCATATCTTTGAGGGCGGCACGCGCATGTACGCGCTGAGCGACCGGGCCAAGTTGATTGAGGCCCGGATCACGCGCAACGGGGACAAGGCAGTCGATATCCAGATCGTCAGTGCGTGGCCGGTCCTGTCCAGCACCGGGCGGTCTTTGCCGGGATATGTGGGCGATTCCGAAGGCATTGCTGTGGCCCCTGATGGCAGCCTGTATATCTCGTTCGAAGGCGTGCACAGGGTTGCCCGATACGCATCGCCCGGGGGCCGCGCACAGGTGCTGCCAAGGCTGCGGGCGTTTCGGAAACTGGCATCCAACGGCTCATTCGAGGCTCTGGCCATCGACGGTCAAGGCAGACTCTATACCCTGACCGAGAAGAACCGGACCGCGCAGGGGGACATCCCGGTCTATCGGTGGGATGGTCGCAACTGGTCGACCCCCTTTGTTCTGACGGCGCGGGGCCGGTTCATGCCTGTTGCCGCCGATTTCGGGCCAGATGGGCGGCTTTATGTGCTTGAACGCGCCGTGTCCCTGACCGGCTTTCGCACTCGTCTGCGTCGGTGGCAGATCGCGGATGACGCGCCGCGCGCCGAAGAGGTCCTGTTCGAAACCACCACAGGCACCCATGACAATCTCGAGGGTCTTTCGGTATGGCGCGACCTGCAGGGCCGATTACGCGCCACGATGATCTCGGATGACAACTTTCTGGCGTTGCAGCGCACCGAACTGGTAGAATACCTGCTGCCCGATTGACTCGAGCCTTTCAAAGGTCTAAACGCACGGCTTGCCTTGGGATGGTCCCTTGGCCAAGTCGCCGCTACCTTGTCAAAACGGGCATCTGTACATGCAACGCAGCTTTATTCCCGGCATTATTGCCATGGCCACCATCGTCGTGGCCTCGAACATCCTGGTCCAGTTCCTGATCCTTGACGGTCTGTTGACCTGGGGTGCTTTCACCTATCCGCTGGCCTTTCTGGTCACTGACATCATGAACCGCGTCTATGGCGTGGGTCCGGCGCGCAAGGTCGTGTTCGCCGGGTTCGTCACCGGTATCATCTGTTCGCTGATCGGCAGTCAGATCATGCTGCAGGGCGATGGTTTCACCTATGCCGCCGTGCCGTTGCGGATCGCCGTCGCGTCTGGAACAGCCTTCCTGATCGCGCAACTGACCGACGTCACCGTGTTCAATGCGATGCGCGGCGGTCGCTGGTGGCGCGCGCCGCTGGTGTCGACACTGGTCGGCTCGGCGCTGGACACCGCGATCTTCTTTACACTGGCCTTCTCGGCCTCGGTCACCTTCTTCGGCGCAGACGCTGACGCCGCGATCAGCTGGGCGTGGGAGCCTGTGCCCTTCATGCTGTCCGGTCCGATGGCACCGCTGTGGGTGACGCTGGCCTTCGCCGATTGGCTGGTGAAACTGTCGTTGGCGCTGATCGCGCTGATCCCGTTCAAACTGATCGTCGCGCGCCTGACCGCACAACCTGCGTAAAAAAGTGCTTTGAGAATGGCGCATCTTGTGTCAGGCTCAAAGTTAACCGCAACAGATAGAAAAGGAGGTGATCCAGTGTCGAGAAAGAGATTGGAGAGAGGTGTCGGAACAACCGGGGGGAACGCCCGTTAGGGCAGCCCTTGGCGGAGCGTTCGCTCCGGCTGGTCGATTGATCTAACCGACCCGACCTCCTGTACTTTCGAAGGGCCGTCCCGCCGGGGCGGCCCTTTTTGTTTGCGGCTCTGGCGAGTAATGTCCGCCCCATGTTGCGCATCAATGACGATATCACCCTGCAGGACTGGGAAATGACCGAGAGCTTTGTCCGCTCGTCCGGTCCCGGCGGGCAGAACGTCAACAAGGTCTCAACCGCTGTTGAGTTGCGGTTCGAAGCCGCACGCTCGCCGTCTCTGCCCGATCCGGTGAAGAACCGGTTGAAACGGCTGGCCGGGCGGCGCTGGACCAAGGATGGCGCGATTATCATTCAATGCGAAGAGACACGAAGTCAGGCCCGCAATCGCGAAATCGCGCGTGCGCGGCTGGCTGAATTGATCGCCCGCGCTCTGATCAAACCCAAGCGTCGGATCGCGACGAAGCCCACCTATGGCTCGGTCAAACGACGGCTGGCGGCGAAAAAGGCGCGGGGCGACGTGAAGGCGCTGCGCGGCAAGGTCTCGGAAGAATGATCTGGCATATTGTACGGGTCTTGATAGTCTGCCCTGCAGGATAGGCGAGGGTGTAACACCATGAGGCTGGAAGGAAAAACCGCGATCATAACCGGCGGTGCGTCCGGGTTCGGGGCTGGTATCGTCGAGAAATTCCGGGCCGAAGGTGCGCGCGTGATGATCGCGGATATCAACGGTGAAGCGGCGCGAGGATTGGCGGAGACGCTCGGCGGGCAAGCTGTCGCGCATCAGGTCGATGTCTCGGATCGCGCTTCGGTTCAGGCCATGGCAGACGCTGTTCAAAGCCAGTTTGGCGCCCTTGACATATTGGTCAACAACGCAGGCATCACCCATTTGCCAACGCCGCTCGAAGATGTCGCGGATGACGAATTCGACCGCGTCTTCAACGTGAACATGAAATCCGTCTACCTGACGGCCCGCGCTTTTGTTCCAGCCATGAAGGCGCGCGGGGCGGGGGCCATCCTGAACGTTGCGTCAACCGCAGGCCTGTCACCGCGCCCAAACCTGAACTGGTACAACGCTTCGAAAGGCTGGATGATCACGGCAACTAAAACCATGGCGGTGGAGCTCGCCCCCTCTGGCGTCCGCGTCAACGCTATCTGCCCGGTCGCCGGAGAAACCCCGCTGTTGAAGTCCTTCATGGGCGAAGACACACCCGAAATTCGCGCCAAATTCCTTTCGACCATCCCGCTGGGCCGCTTTTCCACCCCCGAAGACATGGCCAACGCGGCCCTGTTCCTGTGCTCGGACGAGGCCAGCATGATCACTGGGACAGCCCTGGAAGTGGACGGTGGCCGATGTATCTGATCCGCACTTCATCTGGCTATAAATATCCCCGCCGGAGGCAGCGCGCACCAGCGCGCTTTTCCCGCCTTGGCATCCGAGATTCAAGATGACCCCCGGACCCAGAAACCTGATCACCGATGTCCCCGGCCTGAAGGTCGGCAACGCGCAGGACGCGGCGCTGAAATCGGGCACCACCGTCCTGACCGCCGACCAGCCCTTTACCGCCTCGGTGCACGTCATGGGCGGTGCGCCGGGTACGCGCGAAACTGATCTGCTGGCCCCCGACAAGACAGTCGACCGGGTGGATGCGATCACCCTGTCCGGAGGTTCGGCCTTTGGGCTGGATGCCTGTTCGGGCGTATCAGACGCGTTGCGTGCGGCAGGACGAGGATACCGAGCAGGCGCTGCCATTGTTCCGATCGTGCCGGGGGCGATTCTGTTCGACCTGCTCAATGGCGGAAACAAGGACTGGACCGAAAACCCCTATCGGGCTTTGGGAAAGGCCGCATTTCTGGACGCTTCATCGCAATTTGAACTGGGCACGGCAGGGGCCGGGACGGGGGCGTTGTCGGCAATGCATAAGGGTGGGCTGGGTTCGGCCTCGCTGGTGCTTGAGGATGGAACAACCGTCGGCGCATTGGTTGCAGCCAATCCGCTGGGCAGTGTGACGACACCGGGCGACCGCCATTTCTGGGCCGCTCCGTTTGAGGTCGGTGCCGAATTCGGTGGTCTTGGGCCGGATGCCGCATCGGGCCTTGGCCGCACCCATGTCAGCCGCAAAGCGCAAGCGATGCACCCGGTGTCGCCGGATGACGCAAATACTACGATTGCCATTGTTGCAACCGACGCAGCGCTGACCAAGCCACAATGCCAGCGGCTGGCCGTGGCGGCCCATGATGGCATCTCACGTGCCATTGTTCCTGCGCATACGCCGGGTGACGGCGATCTGGTGTTTGGGCTCAGCACCGGTGCGCGTGCTATTGAGGCGACGGCCATGGCCATGATTGGCCACGCGGCCTCGATCTGCCTTGCGCGGGCAATCGCGCGGGCCATCTGTCTGGCCACGCCTGAACCCGGCGATCTTTTGCCGTGCTGGTCCCAGTTACATGACTTCGGTTAAGGACGGCCTGTAAAAGACTGTGACACTGTGCCATCGCGCGGCAATCTGCGCGTTGACTCTCTGCTGTGCCAGCGGTCCATTCGGTGCAGCCAATTCGTATCGGAGCAAAAGCTATGAATCGTATCCTTGCCACCGCAATTGCCGGCCTGCTGGCCCTTCCTGTCTATGCTGAAGGTGACGCAGAAGCAGGTAAGAAAGCTTTCAACAAATGCAAATCCTGTCACCAGATCGCAGATCCCGCAGGTGAAGTGATCGTGAAGGGCGGCAAAACGGGTCCGAACCTCTATGGTGTCGCAGGCCGGACGGCGGGTACCGTCGAAGGGTTCAAATACGGCGACAGCATCGTGGCCGCCGGTGAAAACGGGCTGGTCTGGGATCAGGAAACCTTTGTCGCCTACGCGCAGGACCCCAAAGCGTTCCTGAAGGAGTATCTGGGCGAAACCTCGGCCAAATCGAAAATGACCTTCAAGCTGAAGAAGGGTGCCGAGGACGTCTACGCCTATATCGTGAGTGTTTCCAGCGAGTAATTCAGCCGGCACAATTCAGGACAAAGTACAAAAGGCCGCAGCCCCTGCGGCCTTTCGTGCGATTGATCAGAGGCCCGATCAGTACCACGTTGGAGAAAACCGGTAGCGCGAACCAAACCGGTAGAATGACAACAGGAGACGACTGATGGGCATCATGATCCCAGCCTGGGTCGAGGGTAAGCTGACCCCGGTCGACAAGCTGGAGGCGCATGAAAAGGGCCTCAAGCACAAGGCGGTCTCGGTATTTGTAGTCCGCGGCACCGAAATCCTGCTGCAACGCCGGGCGCTGGGCAAATACCACACGCCGGGCCTGTGGGCGAATACCTGCTGCACCCATCCTGACTGGAACGAGAATGCTTCGACCTGTGCCGTGCGCCGTCTGCGCGAAGAGCTGGGGATCACCGGGCTTTATCCCGAATACCGGCACCGGCTGGAATATCACGCAGATGTCGGCAATGGGTTGGTCGAGAATGAAGTTGTCGATGTGTTCCTGGCCCATGTGCGCGGGCCATTGAATATCGAACCTGATCCGGACGAAGTTATGGAAATCCGCTGGATCGATTATCACGACCTGCTGGCCGAGGTGAAACGTCACCCGATGCGGTTCACACCGTGGCTTAAGATTTATCTGCACAACCACGCAGACACGATCTTTGGTCCGGACCTGATAATCTCGGCCAATTCCTAAGCCTGCCTTGCAAGGCGCGCGCAAGCGGCATAGATCATCGCGTCATGGCCAAACAAAAGCAGAAGTCCGACCCGAATTACAAAGTCATCGCCGAAAACCGGCGTGCGCGCTTCGATTACGCGATCGAGGACGATATCGAATGCGGCATCGTGCTGGAGGGTTCCGAGGTCAAATCCCTGCGCGCGGGCGGGTCGAACATCGCTGAAAGCTATGCCTCGGTCGATGACGGAGAGCTGTGGCTGATCAACAGCTATATTGCGCCCTACGAGCAGGCCAAGGTGTTCAAGCACGAAGAGCGCCGCCGCCGCAAGCTGCTGGTGTCGCGCAAGGAACTGGCCAACCTGTGGAACGCGACCCAGCGCAAAGGTATGACGCTGGTGCCGCTGGTTCTGTATTTCAACCACAAAGGCCGGGCGAAGCTGAAGATTGGCATCGCCAAGGGTAAGAAGCTGCACGACAAGCGCGAAACGCAGGCCAAGCGCGATTGGTCACGTCAGAAGCAACGCCTGATGAAGGACCACAGCTAGAACGCCATGGTCGCCTGAACCGCCCGTTGCCATCGCGCATAGGCTGCGTCGCGGTCCGTTTCGGCCATTTCCGGTTCAAATCGGCGATCCAGATCCCAGGTCGCGGCAAATCCGGCCTGATCCGGGTAAACACCTGCTTTCATCCCCGCCAGCCAAGCTGCTCCCAGCGCCGTGGTTTCCTGCATCACCGGACGATCCACCGGCGCGCCGAGGATGTTTGACAGGCCTTGCATGGTCCAGTCAGATGCGCTCATCCCGCCATCGACACGCAGGATGACATCTGCTTCGCTGCCCCAGTCGCCCTGCATGGCGTGCCACAGGTCGCGGGTCTGAAAGGCGATACTTTCGAGCGTGGCGCGGGCGAACTCTGCCCGGCCCGAATTGCGGCTCAGCCCAAATATGGCGCCCCGGCAGTCGGGTTTCCAATAAGGTGCGCCAAGCCCGGTGAAGGCGGGTACCAGCACCACATGCTGGTTCGGATCGGCTTGCGTCGCCAAATCGCCGCTTTGCGGCGCCGCATCGATAATCTGCAACGCGTCGCGCAACCACTGTACCGCGGCACCCGCAATGAAGATCGAGCCCTCAAGCGCATAGGTTTTCTGACCATCCAACTGATAGGCGATGGTCGTCAGCAGGCGGTTCTTCGACATCACCGGCTGCGTGCCGGTGTTCAGAAGCGCAAAACAGCCTGTGCCATAGGTGGACTTCATCATTCCCGGCTCGAAACAGGCCTGACCAATGGTTGCGGCTTGTTGGTCGCCCGCGACGCCCAGAATCGGGATATTTCCACCGAATAGGGTCGTATTTCCAAAATCGGAGGCACAGTCCTGCACCTCCGGCAGCATACCTGCCGGCACGCCCAGCAAGTCGCAAATCTCGGTACTCCATTCGCCCTTGTGAATGTCGAACAGAAGCGTGCGCGCGGCGTTGGTGGCGTCGGTGACGTGGCTGCGACCCTCGGTCATTCGCCAGATCAAGAAGCTGTCGATGGTGCCGAACAAAAGCTCTCCGGCTTCGGCGCGATCGCGGGCACCGGGGACCGTATCCAGAAGCCATTTGACCTTGGTGCCCGAGAAATAGGGGTCCAGCAGCAGGCCGGTCTGGGCGGTCACGTCATCCTCGCACCCGGCCTGCTTGAAGCGTGCGCAAATCTCGGCGGTGCGGCGATCCTGCCAGACGATGGCGTTATGGATCGGCTTACCGGTTGCGCGGTCCCAGATGACGGTGGTTTCACGCTGGTTGGTAATGCCGATCCCGGCGATCTGGTCGGCCTGAATACCGGTCGTCTGCATCACCTCTCGGCAGACATGGACCACACTTTCCCAGATTTCCTCGGGGTCATGTTCTACCCAGCCTTCCTGCGGAAAATACTGCGGGAATTCTTGTTGGGCTGTGCCGACGCGCTGCATCTTCGCGTCAAACAGAATGGCGCGTGACGACGTCGTGCCCTGATCGATTGCCAGAATATAGGTCATGCCTGTGCCCCTCCCGCTTTGGTTGTGCGGGACTTTAGCGCAAACACTGCTGAAACTGCCAGAGGCGATTTTCGGCTATCAGACCGGCAGATTGTCGATCAGCCGCACCCCGTCGGCCCATGCCGCCACGAACAGGCGGGCAGGGCGGTTTGCATGGGTCAGGGGCTCAAGCGTGTCGGCGCAGCGCAGTTGGATATATTCCACATCCGTGAAGCCTGCGGCCAGCAGATCGGTATGCGCCTGCGCGGCCAGCGTATCGAAGGCTGCTCCGTCGGCCAAAGCGTCGGCCAGCGCCCGCATGATGCGGTGTTTTTCGGCCGCAACCCGCAACCCTTCTGCCGAGAGCAGTTGATTGCGCGACGACATGGCAAGGCCCGAAGCTTCGCGGACCGTGGGGCAGCCGATCACCTCGGTCGGAATATCCAGATCGCGGGCCATGCGGCGCACGACCATCAGTTGTTGAAAGTCTTTTTCGCCGAAATAGGCTCGATCTGCCTGTGTCTGCAGGAACAGCTTGGCGACCACCGTGGCCACGCCATCGAAATGGCCGGGACGGAATTCACCTTCCATCACATCGGTCAGCCCCGCGACCGAAACGGTGGTGGCAAAGCCCTGCGGATAGATTTCCTCGGGATCGGGGACATAGATCGCGTCGACCTGGAACGGGGCCAGCTTCTTGGCGTCTTCATGTTCGGTGCGCGGATAGTTCGCCAGATCCTGCGGATTGTTGAACTGTTTGGGGTTCACGAAGATCGTCACGATGACCCGATCCGTGCCCGCTTTTGCAGCCTCGGCCAATGACAGGTGACCCTGATGCAGCGCCCCCATGGTTGGTACGACACCGATGGTCTGGCCAGAGCGCTGCCATTCCGTGGTCAGCGCACGCAGGTCGGCGCGTTTGCGCAGAATGGGCGCGCTCATGATTTGATGCCTTTGGTCGGGGCCTTATCGGCAAAGACGTGTTCATCCGCCGGGAAACTGCGAGCGCGCACCTCAGCCGCGTATTCGGCGATGGCGGCTTCGGCTTGCGGCCCTAGATCGGCATAGCGTTTGACGAATTTTGGTTTGAAGGCGGTGAAAAATCCAAGCATGTCATCGACCACCAGAATTTGCCCGTCGCATCCGGCCGAGGCGCCGATGCCGATGGTCGGGATCGGAACCTCGTGGGTGATCCGATCCGCCAGACCTTGCGGTACCTTCTCTAACACGACGGAAAACGCGCCTGCTTCGGCCACGGCGCGGGCATCGGCCAGCACCGCCTCGGCCTGTTCGTCGCGACCCTGCACCTTGTATCCGCCCAACGTGTTGATCGATTGCGGTGTCAGACCGATATGCGCCATCACTGGAATTCCGCGTTTGACCAGAAAGCGGATCGTCTCGGCCATCTCAACGCCACCTTCCAGCTTGACCGCCCCGGCGCCGGTTTCCGACATCAGCCGCGCTGCGTTTCGGAAGGCTTGCGCCGGGTCATGCTCGTAGCTGGCAAAGGGCATGTCGATGACCATCATCGCCTTGTCCAACCCGCGCGCGACAGCCTGGCCATGCAGGATCATCATCTCCATCGTCACACCGAGGGTCGAGGTCAGCCCATGCAGCACCATGCCGACGCTGTCGCCCACCAGAACAAAATCGCAATGGGCATCCATCAGACGCGCCATCGGTGTCGTATAGGCGGTCAGCGAAACCAGAGGATCAGTACCTTTCCGGGCGCGGATATCCTCGGCATTCGGGGCTGTCTTGCGGGCGGTGGCGCTCATGCTCGCTCCTCGCTGGGTTTATGTTGCAGTGCGGCATAGCAGATGCAGCATGGGCCGTAAAACCCCGGTTGCGCGAACATTTCCTTGATTGACCCAAGGTTTAAAGGGAAATTGGGCGTAGAACGATCCGCAACCAGCGGGCTAACCGTATACAGTAGGGAGACAATTTCATGGCAATGCTATCGGTTCGGAGTTTGGCCTCGGCCCTTGCGCTGGGTGCGTCGTTGCTGGCGTCGCAGGCGCTGGCCAAGTCGGATATCACCATCGCAATGCAGTTGGAGCCGCCGCATCTGGACCCGACCAGCGCCGCCGCGCAGGCGATTGATTCGGTTGTCTACACCAACATTTTCGAAGGACTGACCCGCTTTATGGGCGACGGATCGGTTGTGCCCGGGCTGGCCGAAAGCTGGGAGATTTCCGAAGACGGTACAGTTTATACCTTCAAGCTGCGCGATGGGGTGACCTTCCATGATGGCACCGCCATGGATGCAGAGGACGTCAAGTTCAGCCTCGACCGGGCCCGCGCCGAAGACAGCGCCAACGCTCAAAAGGCTCTGTTTGCCGGGATCGCGAGTGTCGAGGTGGCCGATCCTCTGACCGTCAGGATCACCTTGTCCGAACCCAACGGCAGTTTCCTGTTCAACCTTGCCTGGGGCGACGCGGTGATCGTGGCCTCTGAGAGCATCGACAATATCAAGACAAATCCTGTTGGGACCGGGGCCTTCACCTTTGGCGATTGGGTTCAGGGCGATAGCATCACGCTGAACCGCAATCCCGATTACTGGGGCGACCAGCCTGCGTTAGAGACTGCGACGTTCAAGTTTATCTCAGATCCGACGGCGGCCTTTGCCGCGATGATGGCCGAAGATGTAGACGTGTTCGACAACTTCCCGGCACCGGAAAACCTGCCTCAGTTCGAGGCTGATCCGCGCTTTCAGGTGCTTGTTGGCTCGACCGAAGGGGAAACGATTCTGTCCACCAATAACAAGCAGGCGCCTTTCGATGATATCCTGGTCCGGCAGGCTCTGGCCCATGCGATCGACCGGCAGGCCATCATTGATGGTGCCATGTTCGGTTATGGCACACCCATCGGCACTCATTTTGCGCCGCATAACCCTGCCTATGTCGATCTGACCGGCAATTCTGCCTATGACCCCGAAAAGGCCAAGGCGTTGCTGGCTGAAGCTGGGTTCGAAAACGGGTTTGAAACCACGTTGCATCTGCCACCTCCTTCTTACGCGCGACGCGGTGGCGAGATTATTGCGGCGCAGCTGGCCGAAGTTGGCATCACTGCCGAGATCATCAATGTCGAATGGGCGCAATGGCTGGAATCTGTCTTTAAAGGCAAGGAGTTTGGCCTGACCATCGTCAGCCACACCGAGCCGATGGACATCGGCATCTACGCCCGGCCCGATTATTACTTCCAGTATGACAGCACCGATTTTCAGGCGCTAATGGAGACGCTGAACGCGACCACGGACCCGGAAGAGCGTACCCGTCTGATGGGTGAGGCACAGCGGTTGATCGCCAATGACTACGTCAACGGTTATCTGTTTCAATTGGCCAAGCTTGGTATCGCCAAGGCGGGTGTGCAGGGGCTATGGACAAACGCGCCAACCGCTGCCATCGATCTGACCGCGATCAGTTGGTCTGAATAAACACCCGAGGGACAGGGGACCGGTACATGGTCAGATCCATTTTCGCCACGCTGATGACCATTGCGGCGCTGGCGATGAGCACAGTCACAGCCCGCGCTGACGCACCGTTGGAGCGGGCTGTGGACTTGTGGCTTGACGGTGATGACCAGATCGCCCTGTCCTTGCTGGCTGAACTGGCCGTTGAAGGCAACGCCAATGCGCGCCTGCTGCTGGCCCGGATCGAGACCCTGGACCTTGGGCCATCGCCTTTCCGTCAGTCGCTGGAGCCCGCACAATCGCGCGCGCTTTTTCGTCAGAAGGACTGGAGCGTGTTTGGCCGGTCATGGCTAAAGGCCGAGGCCGAAGGGGGCAATCCTGTGGCGCAGGCGTTGCTGGCGGCCCGACGCCCCCAGCCGGACCCGGGCCTGATCGACCGTCTGAACGCGCTGGGCGAGCATCAGGCTACCGACTATCCCACTCGTATCATCGCGCTTTACGGCGATGAGGACATGCGCGCCGGTTTGCTGTCGAATCCGGGTCTGATGCAGGACCTCAGACCCTATCTGACCTATCTGACGCTGGACCCCGAACCGCGCGGCGATGGATTGGCCGCATTGCGCCATATTCAGCCTGAACCGGTTGATGCGACCTCTGATCAGGCGCTGGAAATGGCAGGAGTTCTGGCGCTTGGTCTGGGATATGGCGATCTGCCAGCCGAGAACCGGTGGCGCCCGGCGGTTGAGAACTGGTTGATGACCTCTGACGCAACCCGGCCCATCGCGCAACTGTGCACCGAACGCTGCGGTAACGAGGCCCCCGACTGCGCCTTTGCCTTTCTCGCCCTGTTGGGGGGGTATTTCGAAGTCATTCGCGTCGACAGCCCGCTGGAAACCGTCATTCCGCAGGATCGATTTCTGGACAGCCCGCGCGCGCGCTTGATGACGCTGCGCCGTGCTGCGCTGGCACGAACCGAGAACAATTTGGAATGGCTGTCCGATAGCGCCCCGGCGTCCCGACTTTCGACCTGCGCCATCGATCTGGTCCGGACCGAGCGGCAAGCTTACAAGTAGCTGTTGCACCCGCGCGGCCCACGCACTTAACCTGATACCAATGCTAAGATATGCCCTCAAACGCCTGCTCTCGCTGATCCTGAGTCTGGCTGTCGCGTCCGTCGTGATCTTCGCCGTGATCGAGGTTGCGCCGGGTGATCCGGCATCCTTCATGCTGGGTGTCAACGCTCAAGAGGATACGCTGGCCGCCTTGCGGGCCGAGCTGGGTCTGGATGTGTCAAAGGTCGAGCGGTATTTCAACTGGGTCGGCGGGATGTTGGTGGGGGATTTTGGCACCTCCTACACCTATCGCACGCCGGTGTCGCAGATGATCGCCGACCGTCTTTGGGTGTCGCTGCCATTGGCGCTTTATGCGCTGACCCTGTCGACCCTGATCGCCTTTCCCGCCGGAATCTACGCCGCCGCGCGGCGTGGCAAGCCGGGTGATGTGGCGGTGATGGGCGCGACGCAGCTGGGCATCGCGGTGCCGAATTTCTGGTTTGCGATGATGTTGGTTCTGATCTTTGCCATCAACCTGCGCTGGTTCAATGCCGGTGGCTTTGTGGGTTGGGACAACGGTTTCTGGAGCGGGATTCATTCCCTGACCCTGCCTGCCATCGCATTGGCTCTGCCGCAGGCGGCGATTCTGGCGCGGGTGATGCGGTCATCGCTGCTGGATATTCTGGGCGAGGATTTCATGCGCACCGCCCGCGCCAAAGGGCTGTCCTCCCGCCAGGCGCTGTGGCGGCATGGGGTGCGGAATGCGCTGATCCCGGTGCTGACCATCATTGGGCTGCAGTTTTCCTTTCTGATGGCCGGCTCGATCATCATCGAGCAGGTGTTTTACCTGCCCGGCCTTGGACGGCTTGTGTTTCAGGCCATCTCGGCCCGCGATCTGATCGTGGTGGAATCGGTGGTGATGCTGCTGGTCTTTGCCGTCATCACCGTGAATTTCCTTGTCGATCTGGCCTACGCCGCCGTTGACCCAAGGCTGAGGAGCCGGACATGAGCCGCAACCTGATCCTTGGCGCGGTGCTGTCGTCGCTGGTGGTGCTGGCGGCGTTGGTCTCGTTTGTCTGGACACCCTACGATTTCGCCGCACTGGATATTCCGAACAAGCTGCAGCGCCCGAATGCCCAAAACTGGTTCGGCACTGACCATTTCGGGCGCGACATGTTCTCGATGATCATGGTCGGCGCGCGCACCTCGATTGCCGTGGCGCTGGTGGCGGTGGGAATCGGCATGGCGCTGGGCGTGCCGCTGGGCCTGACGGCGGCGGCGCGCAAGGGCTCGTGGCTGGACGAGGTGATCATGCGCGGCAACGATCTGGTCTTTGCCTTCCCCTCGCTGGTCATCGCCATCCTGATCACCGCCGTGTTTGGCGCCGGCGCGATCAATGCGATCATCGCCATCGGTATCTTCAACATTCCCGTCTTCGCGCGCATCACCCGCGGCGCGGCGCTGTCCCTGTGGGAGCGGGAATTCATCCTCGCCGCCCGCGTGTCGGGCAAGGGCGCGGCACGGATCTCGGCGGAACATATCCTGCCCAACGTCGCCAACCTGCTGATCGTACAGGGCACCATCCAATTCAGCCTTGGCATTCTGGCCGAAGCCGGGTTGTCCTATGTCGGTCTGGGCGCACAGCCGCCGACGCCCAGCTGGGGCCGGATGCTGGCCGATGCGCAGACAATGGTCAGTTTTGCTCCGCATTTGGCTCTGATCCCCGGGCTGGCGATCATCGTCACGGTGCTGGGTCTGAACCTGCTGGGCGATGGGTTGCGGGACTGGCTGGACCCCCGAATCCGGGTGGCGCGCGCATGAGTTTGTTGCAGATCGAAAACCTGTCCGTGGCGATCCACGGGGCGAAAATCCTGAAACAGGTCAGCCTGTCCATTGATCCCGGCCAGATCGTTGCGGTGACCGGCGAAAGCGGTTCGGGCAAGTCGATGACCGCATTGGCCGTAATGCGGTTGCTGCCAAACGGGGCGCAGGCGGAAGGTGCGATCCGATTGGACGGGCAGGACCTTCTGGATCGCCCCGAGGCCGAGATGTGCGCCCTGCGCGGCGCTTCGGTCGGTATGGTGTTTCAGGAGCCGATGACGGCGCTCAACCCGGTGAAAACCATCGGCGATCAGGTGATGGAGACGATCCTGATCCACAAGGCCATGACCCCGGCTCAGGCCCAAACACGCGCCGAAGAGGTATTGGATCGCGTTGGCCTGCCGCCCGACAGGTTCCCGCTGTCCCGCTATCCGCATGAGTTGTCGGGGGGGCAGCGTCAGCGCGTGGTGATCGCCATGGCCATTGCTCTGCGTCCCAAACTGCTGATCGCAGATGAGCCGACCACGGCGCTGGACGTCACCACGCAAGCCCAGATCCTCGATCTGCTCAAGGGGTTGGTGCGCGAATATGGCATGGGGCTGCTGATGATCACCCATGATCTGGCCGTGGTCGCAGATATGGCCGATCAGATCACCGTCATGCGGCGCGGCGAGGTGGTCGAAAGCGGTGCATCCCGGCAACTGCTGCACAATATGCAACACCCCTATACCCGTATGTTGTTCGAGGCCTCGGGCCATCAGGTCAATCTGCCCGAGCCCGCTCAACCTGATCCGCTGTTGGAGGTGTCACAGGTCATCCGCGACTATCGCCTGCCACGCAAAGGACTGTTCCAGGCGCCGCGTCATCACCGTGCGGTGGACGGTGTCAGCTTTACCCTCAATCGCGGCGAACGATTGGGCCTTGTCGGAGAGTCCGGTTGCGGAAAATCGACCCTGACACGGGCGATATTGGGGTTGGAGGAGGTGCAGTCCGGCCATATCCAACTGGATGGCCAACCTGTCTTTGCGGGTCACAAACCCAACCTTGCCGTGCGGCGCAAGATGCAAGTGGTGTTTCAGGACCCCTATGGCAGCTTCAACCCAAGACATCGGGTTGCACGCCTGATCACCGAACCGTTTCATTTGCTGGATACACCGCCCACCGGCTCTGACAGGCAGGACCGGATCGCCGAAATGCTGACCGCCGTGGGCCTCAGCCCGGACGACGCGGGCAAATACATCCATGAGTTCTCGGGCGGGCAGCGACAGCGCATCGCCATTGCCCGCGCACTGATCATCCAGCCTGAGCTGATCCTGTTTGACGAAGCGGTCTCGGCGCTTGATGTGTCGGTCCGGGCGCAAATCCTCGATCTGCTGGCCGAGCTGTGCGCGACTTATGATCTGACCTATCTGTTCATCAGCCATGACCTGAGCGTTGTGCGCACCATCACCGACCGCGTTCTGGTGATGCAATCCGGCCAGATCGTCGAACAGGGTGAGACCGGGCAGGTCTTCTCGGACCCCCAGCATCCCTACACCCAAACACTGATCGCCGCTGCACCGCAATTGCCCGAAATCGGGCAAGGTGCCGCATAATTCCTAATGTTAGAGACGAAACAGAGGCCAAAATGATCCAGCAACCATGGTTTGATCCCACCCTGTGCCTGATCGGAGAGAGCTGGGTTCCGGCGGCTTCGGGCGAGACTCTGCCGTTGATCAACCCTTCGGTTGGCAGCGAGATCTGCCGCATCGCGCGCGGCGAAGTCCCGGATATCGATGCAGCGGTCGCGGCGGCCCGATCTGCGACAAACGGTGATTGGGGACGTATGACTGCACTGGAACGCGGTCGTATCCTGGCACGCCTCGGCCAACTGGTGCTGGAGCGGGTCGAGGAATTGACTGCGTTGGAGGCGATGGATGTGGGCAAACCTCTCACCCAGGCCCGGGCCGACGCCGTGGCGCTGGCGCGGTATTGCGAGTTCTACGGTGGGGCAGCGGACAAGGTGATGGGTGAAACGATCCCTTATCTGGACGGCTATACCGTCTATACCCTGCGCGAACCGCACGGGGTCACGGGTCATATCGTGCCGTGGAACTATCCGATGCAGATCATTGGCCGTTCTGTCGGGGCGGCGTTGGCGATGGGTAATGCCTGTGTGTTGAAACCCGCGGAAGAGGCCTGCCTGACCGCGCTCGCCTTCGCACATCTGGCGGTTGAGGCCGGATTGCCCGCCGGTGCGCTGAACGTCGTGCCCGGATTGGGGGCCGAGGCCGGAGCGGCATTGTCAGGGCATCCGGGGGTTAACCATATTTCGTTTACCGGCTCGGTCGCCACTGGTGCCTTGGTGCAGCAGGCGGCAGGGCGCAACGTGGTGCCGGTGACGCTGGAACTGGGCGGGAAATCTCCGCAATTGGTATTCGATGACGCCGATCTGGACGCCGCGCTGCCGTATTTGGTGAACGCAGGCATTCAGAATGCGGGCCAGACCTGTTCGGCCTCGTCCCGCATTCTGGTACAGCGTGGCATTTACGAGCAGGTCCGGTCGCGCATGGCCGAGGCTTATGGGCAGTTGACTGTCGGTCCCGCGATGCAGGACCTGCGCGTCGGGCCGCTGATCTCGGACCGGCAGAAACAGATCGTCGGCGGGTTTCTTGAGAAAGGCGCGGATCTGACCATTGCCGGGCAGGGACAAATCGTCGATGGCGCGCCCGAGGCCGGGGCCTTTGTGCAACCCACGCTTTTTGCCGACGTGCCCCCGGATCATGTGCTGGCGCGGGATGAAATCTTTGGCCCGGTGCAGGTTTTGATCCCGTTCGAGACCGAAAAACAGGCTCTAACCATAGCCAACTCAACCGAATACGGCCTTGTGGCCAGCATCTGGACGCGGGACGGGGCCCGCCAGATGCGGTTGGCCAAGGGGCTGCAATCAGGGCAGGTTTTCATCAACAACTATGGCGCCGGAGGAGGGGTTGAGCTTCCGTTTGGAGGCGTTGGCAAATCCGGTCACGGACGCGAAAAAGGGTTCGAGGCGCTCTATGGGTTTTCGCAGCTCAAAACGGTCGCCGCCTATCACGGCTAAACGATTACCTCGATCGCCTCTTGGGCACCCACGCCAAATACGCGTTTGTAGCGTTCGATCTGATCTGCCGGACCCATCGCCTTTTCGGGGTTATCCGACAGTTTCACTGTCGGGCGTCCGTTGGCCGCGATCGCTTTGCACACCAGTGAGAACGGCGCCAGCGCGCCGTCGGACACCAACCCGCGGAAATCATTGGTCAGCAGCGTACCCCAGCCGAAGGAAACGTTGGTACGATCCGCAAACTGCCCGTGTAGTTCCCGGATTTTGTCCACATCCAGACCGTCCGAGAAGATGATGCGTTTCTGCGTCGGGTCCTCACCGCGAGATTTCCACCACTCAATGGCGATTTCTGCCCCGGCAGCGGGATCGCCGCTGTCGATGCGGATGCCGGTCCAGCCCGCCAGCCAGTCGGGCGCGCGGTCCAGAAAGCCTTGCGTGCCATAAGTGTCGGGCAGGATAATGCGCAGATTGCCGTCATGTTCGTCATGCCAGTCGCTGAGAACATCATAGGGCGCCTGCGCCAATTCCGCATCGCTGTCGGCCAGCGCGGAATAGACCATGGGCAGTTCGTGTGCGTTGGTGCCGATGGCCTCGACCTCGCGCCGCATGGCGATCAGGCAGTTCGAGGTACCGGTGAACGCGCTACCCAAGCCTTCGATCATCGCCTGCACGCACCAGTCCTGCCAGAGAAAGGAGTGCCGCCTACGGGTGCCAAAATCCGCAATCCCCAACCCTTCGATCTGACGCAGTTGGGCGATTTTTTCCCATACCCGTGTCATGGCGCGGGCGTAAAGAACCTGCAACTCGAACCGGCGCATGTCGTTCAGAACCGCGCGCGAGCGCAACTCCATCAGCACCGCCAGCGCGGGGATCTCCCACAGCATGACCTCGTGCCACTTGCCTTCAAATGTCAGCTCATATTGGTCGCCGTGACGTTCAAGATGATAAGGCGGCAGGCGCAGATTCTCGAACCATTCCATGAAATCCGGGCGGAACATCTGCCGTTTTCCGTAGAAGGTATTGCCCCGCAGCCAGGTGCTTTCCCCCCGGCTGAGGCTGAGCGAACGTATGTGATCCAACTGCTCGCGCAACTCTCCTTCGTCGATCAATTTTGCCAACGGCACGTGATTCGACCGGTTGATCAGTGAAAAAACCACGTCTGTTTGGGGCTTATTGCGAAACACTGATTGACACATCAGCAGTTTGTAGAAGTCAGTGTCGATCAATGACCGCACAATGGGGTCGATCTTCCATTTATGATTGTAGACCCGCGTCGCGATGTCGACCATGGGGACCTCCTGCGATTTCCGTTGTTAGATCAATCAGAGCGCTGATTGGCAAGAGTCGCCGGTTTGGTAACAATGCCCATGACTGGACACATTGCGGGCTTATTATGAGTAACCCTCACGCTTTAGTGAGGGAAGGGGATGGATAAGAAGGTTGAATGTAGTGAATGGGTCTCGAGTACGATTTTGACATAGTGGCGATCGCCCCGGATGAGGTTGATCCGGAACATGGACACACAGCGGTAACAGGACGGCCTCCGGTACGGGCGCTGTTTCGGGATGTAAAGACGGCGGACGCGTTGCGTGCCGCATCGCCGAAGATTCGCAGGATATTTCTGGAATCCGGGTTCAGTCTGGATACGCGGGACAGGGAATCCGCGCGCGGGTATTATGCGCCCGAGGATATTGTGGATCGGCAACTGATCCTGAAACGGCTGTTTGCAAATATTCGAAACATGGGGGTGCAGGGCGAATACATTGGTGAGTTCGACTTTCACCAATTTCTGCAACACGTCCGATCCGCGAAACCGGGCGCGGCACCGCCCAGAGCGCAATCGCGCCCGATGCAGCCGCCACGTCCAAGGGCGACGCGCCCCGAACGCCGCACGGTGCCGGGACGTATCGGATTTGCGCTGGGCCTGGCCGTGATCCTGTTTGTGATCCTGAAATACCTGGCTGAACGGGGGGCCACGCCCTAAACCAGTTTGACGCCCGCAGCCCGCATCGCCTGTTCGGCAGCGGCAAGTGAGCCATCCATGTCGATTGCGCGGCACAGATCGGTGAGGACGGTGACGTCAAAACCCAGGCGCGCCGCGTCCATGGCGGTGAAATAGACGCAAAAATCCGTGGCCAGCCCGACCAGCGTCAGTTGTTCGATACCGCGTGACTCAAGATACCCTTTCAGGCCGGTCGGAGTGGTCTGATCATTCTCGAAAAACGCCGAGTAGCTGTCGATGGCGCTGCGAAAGCCCTTGCGAATGATCAGGTCGCCCTCGGTGCGCAGGTCTGGGTGAAAAGCCGCCCCCTCACTGCCCTGCACGCAATGATCGGGCCACAGAACCTGCGGGCCATAGGGCATCTGGATCATCTCGAACGGCGCTTTGTCCGCGTGCACGCTGGCGAATGAGGAGTGCCCGGCCGGGTGCCAATCCTGTGTCAGGATCACCGTGTCGAACGCGTCCATAAGCGCGTTGATCGGCGCGATGATCTCGTCCCCTCCGGGTACGGCCAGCGCGCCGCCGGGGCAGAAATCGTTCTGGACATCGATGACGAGCAGGGCGTGTGACATTGGGGCCTCCTTCAACAGTAGTATCGGTATGGTGTGAAACAGGAGGCGTCAATGTGATCTCTTGCGTGTTGCTGTGCTGGGGTTTAGATCGCGCACATGTATACAATCGCTGCCCTCTACCATTTCACGCGTTTCCCCGACCCGGATGCGCTCCGCCCTGCGCTGCACGAGCTTTGCCGTGAGCAGTCGGTGAAAGGAACCTTGCTGCTGGCGCAGGAGGGGATCAACGGAACCATCGCAGGGCCGCGGGCTGGCATCGATGCGGTGCTGGCGCATATTCGCGCGCTGCCGGGTTGCGCCGATTTTGAGTGGAAAGAAGCAACCTCGGACCACCCGCCTTTTGGCAAGATGAAAGTGCGCCTGAAGAAAGAGATCGTGACGATGGGCCAGCCCGACGTCGATCCGCGCGCCAGTGTCGGGAATTATGTTGAACCCGAGGACTGGAACGATCTGATCCGCTCGGACGATGTGGTGGTGATCGACACCCGCAATGATTACGAAGTGGCGATTGGCACGTTTGAAGGCGCAATAGACCCTGAAACGGCCAGTTTCCGCGAATTCCCGGCCTGGTGGGAAGAGAACAAGGACCGCTTCCACAACAAGCGCGTTGCGATGTTCTGCACCGGGGGAATCCGGTGCGAGAAATCCACCAACTACCTGCTGGGACAGGGGGTCGAAGACGTCTATCACCTCAAAGGCGGGATCCTGCGTTACCTTGAGGAGATGCCGTCCGAGGACAGCACCTGGCAGGGCGAATGTTTCGTCTTCGACAACCGCGTCTCGGTTGGTCATGGTCTGGTCGAGGGTCCGCACAAGCTTTGCCATGGTTGCCGCCGTCCGATCCTGCCCGAAGATGTAAAGCGCCCGGAATATGAGCATGGCGTCTCATGCCACCAATGCATCACCGAAACCTCGGACGCAGACAAGACGCGCTTTCGTGAACGTCAGAAGCAGATCCAACTGGCCCGTGCGCGGGGTGAGGAACATCTTGGCGCGGATTGATTTCAGCTTGCAGCCCGTGCCGTAAGTCGGATGATTGCGCACAGGCCTGACGGATGGAGCGCCCATGACCCACGAACCCCGGTCCCTGGAAGAATGGAAGTCGACCCTGCTGGCAGCTTTGGGGCTGGCAGTGGCCAGTTTTCTTGCATGGTACGGGCTATCTCGTCTGAGCGAGGCAACCGCAGGGGATACAATCGGCACGATCGCCTCGGTCGGCCTGCTGATCTGGATCGCCTCGCAGTCGTGGTTCTATATGACTCAGGTGAAATCGCCACGCCGGTTGCTGTTCCTGATGGGGGTGTCCTTCATTCAGGTTGTGCCCTTCCTGTTCGCGGCGGTTTACGGCGCATTCGGATACAACGGGAATTGCGTCGTTGGGGCCGAAGGTCCGGCGGATATCCTGTATTTTTCATATGTCACCTTCACCACGGTCGGTTATGGCGACATGGCCCCGACCGGATTGTGCCGCGCGCTGGCCGTGTCCGAAGCGGTGACGGGGTATATCCTATTGGGCATGTTCGTGGCTGCGGCTGTCGCGCTTTACGCACGCAATCACGGCAAATGACACGGCCTTATTTGTTGTGATCGATCCAGCGCGACATCATCTGTTTGTCGCGAAAGCATTCCGACGGAATCGGTCGGCGCTTGCTGCGCGAGATACGCTCGGCAAAGGCCACCTGCTTGCCGGTGGGATAATTGGCAAAGGGCGATGGATCCTGTGGTTTGTGTGCCGAAATCCAGTTTGACAGCGATCGGCGATCGCGTTGCGCCTCAACCGGAATCTCCAGCGCGGATTGCGCGGCAATCGCGCGGGCATAGCGCATCTGCCGGTCGGTGACAGGCAGCATGTGATAATCGTTGCTGGGTGCGTCATACCAGCTTTGACGGGCAGCGTTGGTCATAGCTCGAATACCTCCGTTCCGCGTCAGACATCCCTGCGGAACAAATATAGAACATTTTAGGAACTTTTTCAAGATTTCCGCTGATCCGAGCGGATTTCACCGCTGCGCAAATCAGCCTGTCCCGTCGCGTTTCGACCATACCGGCACGTTTTCGTGCTCCGATACCAATCAAAGAATCGGGCTGTCTCATTTCAATACACGGATACTCACAACACCGCGCGCAGGGCTGAAAGAGGCGGCGATCCGCCGATACAGGGTACCCAACTCCAGCCGTTTATTCCGGTGTAGTGCGATAAAATTCACTGCATGATGTTTATGGCGGACGACGATTGTGGCGATGCCCCTGACATGAATGGGCGCATGCGTCAGATATGCATGCTGTGCGCCGTGATCAGGCGGTTCTGCCGGGGATTGGATTATACCCGTTGCGCAACAGTATTGAGACCGTGGGCGCAGAGCGGGGTCCGACCATATTCAATAGTTGGTGCTTAAAGACGATCTTTGGCCAGAATCGACAATCCATCACTCGGCTTACCATTGCAACATCTGTCTATCGCAATTCAGTATTGAGCCTGAATTTGAACACGATCAAGCAAGTCGGTGATCCGACCTCTCACAGTTGCACTGTCCTGCAGCAATGCGGTCGCATCGGCCAGCGGTTTGTCTAACTGCCTGTTGGCTGGTTGCGCCAATCGGTCACTGATCCGGTGTATCTCGCGAAACGCAGTCTGCGAGGCATCGACCATCGCATCCCCGGCCAGCCAGGCATACCGGTCAGCAGCCTCTGACAAACCGATCTCGCGCAGCAATCGGGCCGCTTTGGCATAATCGTCAGTCAGCAAGATCGCCTGCGCTCGCAACTGTTCGGCTTCTTCCGAAGTGTCCTCGGCGATTTCCAGCAAAGCCTGGTTCGGTCTGCCCTGCTGCAGGGCGACGCGCGCCCTCAGCTGCGCCCGGTCAACGCGGCGCGCATTGTCCTGAGGACGCGATGCCAGCGCCAGAGCCTGATCGGCAAACCCCAACTCGGCAAGCCGATCTGCAATCGAAATTGCCGTTTCCACCGAAATCGCATCGCGCTTTTGATCGGGCCATCCGATGACGTATTGCAGGAACGTGATATCGTCCGCACTTTCGGCCAACAGTTGCAGCACCTGATCTTCGGTGCGCTGCCATTCGGATGCTTCAGGGGCGTCTTTGATTTGCTTCAGCGCGGTTTCAAAGTCCTGAGACAAGGCAAGCGCCAGCGTATGGGTTCGTGCCATCATTGGCCCCATGTCGGAACGGCGCAGTTGCCGCGCATAGCTTTCGGCAAGGTCCAGATCGGCCGGAGACACCGCCCCCCGATCAAACCAGCGTTTTTCGATCAGCCGCGCCAGAGCAATCGGGGCTTCGGTGGTTGTGGTTGGCGCGCTCGCGACCTCGGACAGCAGCGTTTCGGCGCTCCTATCCTCTCCTGCGGCGGAAGCGATCTCGGCTTTGGCCAGAGTCACACCCGCCGACCCTTGATCCATAACGCGTTCGACCGAGCGCAATATACGGCGTGAGGCTTCCAGCTCTCCGGCGTCGACTAGAATGTCCACCAGTGTTGCGCCCAGATGCGTCCGCAAATGCCGGGGCATGCGTCCAAAACTCTGTTCGATCGCATTTAGCTGTGCATCCGCGGCAAGTTCGCCTTCTGTGATCAGTGCCCATAATGCCGACATCCCATCGCATCGCTGCTGGCCAACAAATGGATTAGATTCTGACGCAGCAATACCGTCCATCGCGTGGGCAATCGCTGAAATCCGCTCCGTCACGGGGGATTTTTGGGGTACCAGATCCAGAACCTGCAGCGCTTCGACCCCAAATCCGTGATATGTATAGAGGCGCGCAAGCCTCAAAGCCTGCGCCTCATCCACGCGGTCAAATTCCTGAAACAGACGGATCCGAAGCGAGGCCACCAGGGCGGCAAATGGTCTTTCTCCCGACCATTTGGCAAATCCCAGCTCGTTATCGGTGATACATTCAGCGCGAGGATCAAGTTGAGGCAGCTCCAGCGCCTCCAGCCCCCGTACCTCATCCAGGATCGAGCGCAGTTGCAAATTCGCCGTCAACTCTGCATTCGTGCGCAGTGGGCCAAAATCGGTTGAGGGTCTGTCGCCGACTTTCGCAAGTTCAAGGTCAACGACATTGCGGTCGGCACCCTGCAATATCCGCGACATCAACCGATTTTCGACCCCGGTCTGGTCCAGTTCCAGCAGTGGCAGCGCAAGTTGCCTCGCGGGGAACGTATTAGGCAGCGGGTTCGGTGTCTGCAATGGCAGAGGCGGTATCGGAAGGGCGGTGACAGAAGGCGAATTCGGTTTTGGCGCAATGTCGATCACGATCATGGATTGGCGGTGCAAGAACGCCGTCGCCATGCAATCGCAACCAAAGGCCATGTCCAACGACCCGCCCGGTTTGGCCTGACTCAGCGCTTTCAGCCGATTGCCCGACAAACGATCAAAAACGGATCGGGTGTCGAAGGTCACGTCGTCGATGGCGATGCTCAGCTGTGCACCAATCGGGCTTTGGGACAGCGTCCAGTTGGTCCCGACGGGCACCTGCACAACTACGCGGGTATATCCATCATGTTCACCAGATCGCACCCGCAAAGCTTGCGCCGAGGCGGTAGACCCCCAAGCGAGCAGGACCAGTATCAATACCCGGATCATGCGGCGGCCTGCTTGAGCTCTTTCAGGGCCTCCTCAAGCTCAGAAAAGCCCGGGCGGTTATGCGTGGGTGTATTCTGGCGCCCAACCTCGATGCACATTGCTGCGTTGTGATTGTGCAGATTGGCGACCAGAACCTCTTTGATCAGTTGGTAGAAGTGGTTGTCTTCCTCAACCACAGCCTTCAGCTTGCCCGCGAACGGGCCCACCAGCCCATAGGCAAGAAACACGCCCAGAAACGTACCGACAAGGGCACCACCGATCAGTTTGCCCAGTACTTCCGGGGGCTGGTCGATTGACCCCATCGTTTTAATTACGCCCAGAACCGCCGCCACGATCCCCAGCGCGGGCAGCCCGTCCGCAACGGTCTGCAACGCATGGCTGGAATGCATGGCATGATGGAAATTCGCCTCCATCCGCTTTTCAAGCACCTCTTCGACCTGATGCGGATCGTCATAATTCATCGAAGCCGAGCGCATTGTGTCGCAGATCAGATCGACGGCTTCCTTGTCGGCCAAAATCTTGGGGTAAGCGGAGAACAAAGAAGAGTTTTCGGGCTCTTCGATATGCTGTTCCACTTCGACCGGGTTGGCGCGCGCGATCCGGATCAGCGAAAACAGCAGGCACAGCAGGTCGCGATAATCCTCGGGTTTCCATTTCGGCCCCTTGAACACTTTCGCCATGTCCTTGGCCGTGTGTTTGACCCCGCCCATGTCGTTGCTGATGAGGAACGCGCCGACCGCAGCACCGCCGATCATCATCATCTCAAATGGCAATGATTTCATGATGATGGCCATCTTGCCGCCCGCAGCCAGATAGCCGCCGAACACCATGACGAAGATGACGGCAATTCCAATGATCCCGATCATGTGTGATCTCCGAAGTTATGAGGTGGTGTGCGCATGAAGGCTACTCCTGCGGGGCGCGGGCATTGCGACCGGCCATGACGACGCTGATGGTATAGGCGGCCTCGGGGCTGAGCCCGGCCATCACGCTCGCGGCGGCATCTGGCGGCATCCGTGACAAAAACCCGGCGGCGAAAACAGCGTCCATCGTTTCGAACAGAGCGGCCGCATCCTTCGGCTTCATGCTCTGATAGACGTCGGTCAGTTGGATCAGGTCGTTTTCGGCGGCTTTCTCGGCAATTGTCACCGTCTCACGCAGAGAGGCCTCGGCATCCTGCAACTGGGTCAGCCGGGATTCGATGGCTTGATCCGCAAAGTTCAGCGCGTACTCACGATCCACAATCGCGGCTTCGCGCCGGTCCAGCTCTTCCTCGCGGCGCAGCAGTTCCGTCAGCAGAAGTTGCAGTTCCGCCGCTTCAGCGCCGGTCTTGGCGGGGTTTGCTCGCGCTGTTGAACCGGAATCGGCGCTTTTGGCGAGGGCTGGACCGGCCTCTAGCCCGATGCGGATGACAGCGGACCCGATCATCAGCAGAGAGATCACGGTTAAAACGCCGTTGCGCCCGCGTGGTTCTCTGGGTTTCGCCGCGCGTCGCGTCATGATCCGGCACCGCCCTGCACAGGGGCATGCCGGAAGAACATCAGCCCTTCGGGTTTCTTTATGGGCTCATCGGGTGTTTCTGAGGATGCCTCCGGGGCAGGTGCTTCGGCTTCATCGGTGACCTCGGGCGCGTCAGGTTCCTCGGGTGCGTCAGGTACTTCAGGCGCCTCGGACAGGTCCTCAACCTCCACCTGAGGTTCTGGCAAGACGTCATGCATCGAGGCCATCATCAGTTCAAGCCGCTGCGCCACCGTTTCGGCGCGTTCGGTCAGTTCCTTCAGCGCCAGCCCTGAATCGTCGGAGGCCTCGCGCGCGGTATCCAGTGATTTCCGCAGTTCATCGGCCTGCGCGGACAGAACCGAAACCGCGCCACCCACGCCCTTTTCAAGATCGGTAAATCGCCTCAACCGGCGCGCCAGAACAAAGCAGTACAGCCCCGCCCCGAGCGCGCCTGCAACCAGCAGAATATCGGCAATCAGCTCCAATTTCGCCTCCTAGTTCAGTACAAATTCCATGACCAGAACATCGCGTACACGGCCTTCGCCCGCGACTATCCCGATGCGCCGCAGCAGGTGCCCGCGTATGCGCATCAGGGCTAGCGAATCCTCCAGATCCGACAGCTCGACCGCGCGCAGATAGCTGTTCAGCATGTCCATGATTCGGGGCTGCAGCTTCTCGACATCGGCGACATAGCTTGCATTGACCTCAAGCTGCGCGTGGAATTTCAGATGCCGCGAATCGTTCATGTTGACCGAAACAATCACCGGTGGAAGATCGACGAATGCGACATCGGGTAGAGGTTTCACGGATGCCTCTTTACTCTTCATTTCTGCCGGTTTTTCCGCCTTGGCACTAGCGATTGGCAGCAGACCAGATGCCGTTATAAAATAGCCGCTCGCACCGCCTGCAAGGGCTAGAATCATCCCGATGATCAACCCCTTTTTTCCTGACTTTTTAGGGGCTTCCGCTTCATCTGCAGTTGCGTCGGTCATGACGTCCTCATCCATCTGTTCGGTCAGTGTCATAACCCGTCAGGGACTAACCGATTGTTAAGGGCAATCGTCCAAACAGGGGCTGAGCCGAACAGAATGTCGGTGAGTCGGAGGTGAGCGTGCAGCAGATCGGAACTGTCTGGGCAAAATTGGACAGGCGCAAACAAATCATCGTGGCCGGGGCCGTGGCACTGGTCTTTCTGGGCGTATTGGCAATGTCCCGAATCGTGGCAGCACCGTCGATGACCCTGCTCTATGCGGGGCTCGAAAGCGGCGCTGCGGGGGATATCGTGCGGGCGCTGGACCAGCGCGGTGTTGCGTATGAGATCCGTGGCGGCTCGATCTACGTGTCGGGCGCGCAGCGGGATGAGCTGCGTATGACCCTGGCGAGCGAAGGCCTGCCCGCCAACGGCAATCGTGGGTATGAGCTGCTGGATTCGCTCAGCGGTTTCGGCACCACTTCACAGATGTTCGACGCCGCCTATTGGCGGGCGAAAGAAGGTGAGCTGGCCCGAACAATCGTCGGCAGCCCGCATGTCAGCCAGGCGCGGGTTCATATCGCCAACGGCTCGACAAGCCCGTTTCAGCGCAGTGTTGCGCCCACCGCCTCGGTCTATCTGGTGCCGTCGGGGGGGCAGATCACTGGTGATCAGGCCAAGGCCATCCGGTTTCTGGTGGCGTCGGCAATCAGCGGGCTGACGCCGGAAAATGTCGCCGTGATCGATTCGAACGGGGCTGTGATCGGGGCGCAGGAGACGGCGGTCGCGGCGGACACAGCGGATGACAAGGCGCGTCAGCTGCGTGACCGGGTTATGCGTCTGGTCGAGGCGCGTGTCGGGGCCGGGAATGCGGTCGTCGAGGTCAGTGTGGACACCGTGACCGAAACCGAATCGATCCGCGAGCGTCGCTTTGATCCGAAAGGTCGTGTCGCAATCAGCACCGATGTCGAAGAGCGCTCGGACAGTGCGCGCAACCAGTCTGCGGATGTGACGGTTGCATCAAATCTGCCCGACGGTGATGGCGCTGGCGGGGACGAATCGAACTCGAATGCCACGCAGACGCGTGAGCGGGTGAATTATGAGGTCTCCGAAACCGAGCTTGAGGTGCATCGCGCGCCCGGCGCGATCAAGCGGCTGACCGTTGCGGTGCTGGTCAACGGTGCGCGCGAAGTCGGTGCAGATGGCACCGAGACCTTTGTGCCGATGCCTCAATCCGAGCTGGACGCATTGGAGGAACTGGTCGCCTCGGCTGTGGGTTTCGACCCCGATCGGGGGGATGTGATTACCTTGAAGTCGCTGGACCTGCCTGTGGTTGAACCGCAGGGCACACTGGCTGCTGCATCAATCTGGTCCAAGGTGCATCTGGACGCGATGTCACTGATCCAGATGGCGGTTCTGGCGCTGGTGTCTCTTGTCCTGGGTCTGTTCGTCATCCGGCCGATCCTGACAAATGCGGCGGCCGAACCTGCGCTGCTGCCTGCGGCGACTGCGCCCGACGCGGATGCGACCTATCTGACGGGTGAGATTGCAACAGCCGAATCGCAGGACTTCGCCCCATTGTCCGACCCGACTCAGGCCAACGTGCCAGCCATCGCCGCTGCGCGCGGGGATGAAGCAGTTGACCGGCTGCGTGCGATGATTGGCGACAAGCAGGAAGAAACAGTTGAGATCCTGCGCAGCTGGCTCGAGGAAAGCGAGGCGAAAGTGTGATGTCGATTGCCCATCTCCTTGAGGATTTCGCCCTGTATTCCGGCGGCGGAGCGGTTCATATTCTGGATGAAGAAGCGCTTGAGGATCAGCGGTTGGCTGCGTTCGAAAAGGGCTATGGCGCGGGCTGGGAGGATGCGGTTCAGGCGCAGGAACAGGCCCGCGAACAACTGGGCTCTGACCTAGCAGCCACCCTGTCGGACCTGACCTTCACCTATCAGGAGGCGCTGACCCGTATGACATTGTCGCTGGAGCCCATGTTCCGGGCGCTGGTCGAAACCGTTCTGCCGGAAACGGTCAAACAGGGGTTTGCAATGCGGTTGTCAGAGCAGCTTTCCGAAATGGCGCGGGAACAGATCGGGCAGCCGATGGAGTTAAGGGTGCCCGAGGGATCGTCGCAGCAGATCAAAGCGCTGCTGCCACAAGGTCTGAGCTCTGCGCCTAAGATCGTCGAGGATCCGATCCTGGAAGAGGGTCAGGCGCATCTGCGCGTAGGTATTGCGCGGCAAGAGGTGGATTGCTCGGCCTTGCTCGACACCATTGCCGGGGCTTTCGACGCATATCTGTTTGAAGCGAGAGAGGCTTTATCAAATGAGTGACATAAACCCCCCGAAACCCGAGAAAACCAACCCGTTCGAGGCGGTTCCGATCGAGGTCACGGTCTCGGTCGGTCGCGCACGCCCGTTGATCCGGGATTTGCTGAACATGGGTGAAAACGCCGTGCTCACGTTGGATAAACGGATTGAGGATCCGGTCGATCTCTATGTCGGCGATCAGCTGGTCGCGCGCGGCTTGTTGGAGGAAATGGAGGGGGATCAGCGCGGTCAACTGGCCGTGCGGCTGACCGAAATATCTGATCTGCAAAACGGGATCGGCTGATGCGTCTGGCTGTCTGGCTGGTGATCCTGCTGCTGCCAACGGCCGCCGGAGCGCAGGAGCTGTCCTTTTCCTTGGGAGAAGGCGAGTCAATTTCGGCGCGCACGATCCAGCTGATCCTGCTGATCACGGTGCTCAGCCTTGCGCCGGGTCTGGCGATCATGATCACCTGTTTTCCGTTTCTGATCACCGTCCTCGCGATCCTGCGGCAGGGGATCGGATTGCAGCAATCGCCGCCCAACATGCTGATCGTCAGTCTGGCGTTATTTCTGACCTATTTCATCATGGAGCCGGTTTTCGCCGAGGCTTGGACCGCCGGTATCCAACCCATGATTAACGAAACGCTGGAGGTCGAACCCGCGCTGGAACGGGCGCTGGAACCATTTCGCGGCTTCATGGCGGCGCGGCTTGATGCCGATACGTTTCAGGCAATGGCCGCATTGCGCCCTGGCGGGGAAGCGATGCAGCTATCGCCTGAGGCGCCGCTGTCTGTCATGATGCCTTCGTTCATGCTGTCTGAAATCGCGCGGGCGTTTCAGATCGGGTTTCTGATATTCCTGCCCTTCCTGATCATCGATCTGGTGGTTGCGGCGGTTTTGATGTCGATGGGGATGATGATGGTGCCGCCGGCGACGGTCGCACTGCCGTTCAAGCTGGCTTTTTTCGTGATCGCCGATGGCTGGGCGCTGATCGCCAGCGCATTGGTGCGAAGCTACGCCCCGTGATGATGTCGCCTGTTGATTTGCAGGCAAACGTGTTGTGCCAGATCAGGTGCGGGTTTTCAGATCTGACGTCACTCAGAAAAACACCTGAAAGCGCAAACAGCGGTGCCCCCTGTGAACAAAAGGAAACCGCCGCACGAAAGGATCGCGCGGCGGTTTCACCATAACAATCCCAAGCTTAGCCCGTCTTGCCCAAATCCTTGATCAACGTGTTCAGATTGCCGCCACGGGCATCCAGCATCGCCCCGATCTCGGTGCGTTCGGTCAGCAGCAGGTTCACCCCTTCGATGAACATGTTGAAGAATTTGCCGCTGCCGGATTTGTCCGACACCAGGAACGTCACTTCAAACGGAGAGGATCCGCGCAGCTTGACCGAAGTGCGGACCTCGTATCCCGCCTTGATCTTACGGGCGTTGCGCACCGTCACTTCTCCGCCGATGAATTCCCGGAACCGGCGGCCGTATTTACGTGAGATATAGCCCTGAAACGCCCGCGTGAACTGGCGCAGCTGCGCGGGCGAGGCGGTGCGGGCATCGGCCCCCAGCGCGTAACGCGCCATGATCGGAACGTCGCCATATTGCACAAAGATCTTCTCGAAATCGCGCAGCATGGCGTTTTCGGATTTGCCCGAGTCGATCACGCGGGTGATATCGGCCACCACCGAGTTGACCAGCTGCATCGCAGCCGCTTCGGTCAGCGCAAAGGCGGGCAGGGGCAGAGTAGCCGCTGTCAGCCCGGTCAGGGCAGTGGCGACAAATTTGCGTCGGTTCATCAGATTATTCGGCATAGGGGTCCTCGTAGGGGTCTAGGAAGGGGTCCCTGACAGGGTCGGTCCCGGTGTTTGCATAGGGGTCGTCATACAGTCCGAGATAGGCGTCCTCATCGTCCCGTGCCAGTTCGAAACGGCGATTTTGAAGATAGATCGTGCGGGCCTGCGCGTAACTGTCTGCGCTTTCATAGAGAATCGAGTCCACCGTATCCGAGAACCGTCCGCGATCTCCCATGCGCCGCACCACCTCGGCATAGACGCCCAGATTGTCCACCGGGCGGGTGGGGCTGAAATTGATCGGGTTCGAGAACAGGTTTATGACCACCCCCACCGCATCACGGGTGGTGGACGGGCCATAGAAGGGCAGCTCGACATAGGCGCCTTCGCCAAAGCCCCAAACATGCAACGTTTCGCCGAAATCGGTGTCGACCGGGGGCAGGTTCAGCTCATCCGCGGGGGCCGACAGACCAAAGCCGCCCACCGTCATGTTGATGACAAAACGCAACAAGGCGTTCCCCATCTGCTTGGGATTGCCCTGCAACAGATAGTCAACCGCCTGACCCGGAAGGGATATGTTCTCGGCAAAGGTGCTGAAACTTGTGACCATCGGGTCAGGCACAATCTTCACATAACCTTTCGAGGCCGGGCGAAACAGAAACCGGTCCACGCCCAGATTGAAACTGTGGATGCCGCGGTTGGTATTCTCATACGGGTCAAAAATCTCACCCCGGGCTGCGGCGTCCTGCGGTTGCGAGGCGCAGGCCGACATAACCACAAGGGCGGTCAAAAGGAACAGTTGCTTCAGACGGATGAGGCGTGGCACTTGCTTCGGTACTCCAAACTCGCCCGGTGGTGCTGCCGGGCCTTCAATCAATACGGCCTTTGCGGTCTCGGTGTGCAATTGGTCTCACATAGACCTTTCACACAGGATTTGAAACAACAACTCGCGTTTAACCCACGCGATGGGGACTGGTAAAGTGACACGATATCAACACTTCCTGAATGAGAGGAGATGCGCCCAGAACGCAGGATATCGGTGAAATGCCGCTTTCCGGCTTTCCGACAGCGCCGTTCCCGGTTAGCGTCCGCCCGAATTCATAACGTTGGAGACCCAATTCATGAGCATCGCAGCAAAACTGGACAGCCTTGGCATCAACCTGAGCGACGCGCCTGCTCCGGCGGCGAATTACGTGCCGTTCGTGCGGATCGGCAACATCGTCTATGTCTCGGGCCAGATCTCTAAAGATGACGATCTGATCACCGGCAAACTGGGCGACGACATGGATATCGAGGCGGGTGCTGCTGCGGCCAAGGTCTGCGCCATCAATCTGCTGGCACAGGTCAAGGCGGCCTGTGGCGGAGATATCGACAAGCTGGTGCGCGTGATCAAGCTGACCGGCTTCGTGAACTCGACCGCTGATTTCACCGCGCAGCCGCAAGTGATCAACGGCGCGTCGGATTTCCTGGTCGAGGCGCTGGGCGACGCGGGGCGTCACGCGCGTTCGGCGGTCAGCGCAGCCTCGCTGCCGCTGGGTGTCGCGGTCGAGATCGAAGGTATCTTCGAGGTCCAATGACACCGTCCCTGCCTTCTGAATTTCTGCACCGCCCGATCGCGCATCGGGCGTTGCACGACGTCGCGGATGGACGGCCCGAGAACAGCCGGGCTGCGATCCGTGCTTCAATCGAAGCGGGCTATGGGATCGAGATTGATCTGCAGCTCACCTCAGATGGCCACGCGATGGTGTTTCACGATTATGATTTGAAGCGTCTGACCGGACAGTCCGGCCCGATTCAGCAAATCAAGCTCGCGCAGGCGCAGGGCCTGCCGCTGTTATATGCACAAGACGAAGGCATCCCGACCCTGAGTGAAGTGCTTGAACTTGTTGGCGGGCGTGTGCCCCTGCTGATCGAGTTCAAGGATCAGGATGGCGCGATGGGCACGAATATTGGCGCACTCGAAGCGGATGCGGTGCGCGCTTTGCAGGGGTATGACGGGCCGGTTGCGCTGATGTCGTTCAACCCGAACACGGTTGCAGAACTGGCACGCATCGCCCCTGATCTGCCGCGCGGGATCGTCACCGGCTCTTACGATCCCAAGATCGAAGGGCTGCCTGCCAGGATCTGTGAGCATTTGCGTGCGATCCCGGATTTCGAGCGTGTCGGCGCCAGCTTCATCAGCCATGAAGTCGAAGACCTGACCCGCCCCCGCGTTGCCGAGTTGAAGGCGCAGGGTGTTCCGATCCTGTGCTGGACGGTTCGTTCGACTGAACAAGAGGCTGAGGCCCGCAAGGTTGCCGACAATGTGACCTTTGAGGGGTATTTGGCCGCGCATCCGGGTTGAAGCCCGGCCCGTCTGTCACAGATAATGACCAAGGCGCGGAGGGCATATGGATCAGGCACAGATTGAAGTTCGGGTTCTGACCTCGCTGTCGCAGATTTCCGCGCGGGACTGGGACAGTTGCGCCTGCCCCGAAGCGGCCGATGGCGGACGGCCGCATGATCCCTTCACCACGCACCGATTTCTGCGGGCTTTGGAAGACAGCGGCTCGGTCGGGCGTGGCACCGGCTGGCAGCCGCAATATCTGACCGCCTATCTGGATGGGATGCTGATCGGTGCCGCACCCATGTATGCGAAATCGCATTCGCAGGGCGAGTATATCTTCGACCATAGCTGGGCCCATGCCTATGAAAGCGCAGGCGGGCGGTATTATCCGAAGCTGCAGATCGCCGTACCTTTTACGCCCGCGACAGGGAGGCGTTTTCTGGTCCGACCCGGCTATGACGCGGTGGGCATGTCGGCGCTGGTGCAGGGTGCGGTGCAACTGGCCGCCGAGAACCGTATCTCGTCCCTGCACGCCACCTTTTGCACCGAAGCCGAGGCGTTGGCGGGCGAACAGATGGGCCTGATGGTGCGGCACTCGCAGCAGTTTCATTGGCTCAATGACGACTACGCGGATTTTGACGGGTTTCTGGCGGCGCTATCGTCGCGCAAACGCAAGAATATCCGCAAGGAACGCGCACAAGCCTGTGATTTCGGGGGCCAGATCCGGACATTTGCCGGCGACGATCTGCGTCCTGAGCACTGGGATGCCTTCTGGCGGTTTTATCAGGACACCGGTGCTCGCAAATGGGGCGCGCCGTACCTCACCCGACAATTCTTTGATATTGCTCAGGAAACCATGGCCGATGATATGGCTTTGGTGCTGGCCCAGCGCAACGGATACCCAGTTGCGGGTGCTCTGAACTTCATAGGGCGTGAGACGCTTTACGGTCGCTATTGGGGCTGCATTGAGCATCACCCCTGCCTGCATTTCGAACTGTGCTATTATAGGGCGATCGACTTTGCCATTGCCGAGGGGTTGGCCCGGGTTGAGGCCGGAGCGCAGGGTGAACACAAGCTGGCGCGCGGCTATCTGCCGACACGCACGCATAGCTTGCATTGGATCGGTGATCCGGGTTTTGCTGAGGCGGTGCAGAAATATCTGGACGCCGAAGCCCACGCAGTGGGAGAAGAGATCGAAATTCTGACGGACTACGGTCCGTTCAGGAAATCGAACCCGGAGGAACAGCAATGACCGAACTTCTGTCGACCGAGACCCGCGGCCCGCTGCTGGACCCGCTGTTCAGGAATGGCTGGACCATGGTCGAAGACCGCGACGCGATCACCAAGACCTTCATTTTCGAGGACTTCGTGCATGCTTTCGGCTGGATGACCCAGGTCGCGATCTTTGCCGAGAAGTGGAACCACCATCCGGAATGGTCCAATGTTTACCGCACCGTCGAAGTGGTCCTGTCCACCCATGATGTGGGCGGCCTGTCAGCGCAGGACGCCAAGCTGGCGCGCAAGATGGACAGCCTGATCTAACGCCGATCTCCGCCTGATCCCACGCCACCGGCCAGCATGGCCCTGGTGCCCATTTCGGTGAACTCAGCGATGGTAACGGTGCCATCACTGACATCGATATTGCCGGGGATGCGGATCGCGCGGTTGCCGATCGAACGTACGCTGCGGGCCGCCGGATCGATATCCAGACAACGCGTCTGATAGCAGGTCAGGCCGCTGGTGTTGATCTGAATTCGCGCCTGCCCGTCCGGCCCGGTGATCACCGGGGATTGCGGCACATCGCAGGCTGCAAGGGCCGCCAGTGCTCCTAATCCGATCCAAAACCGCATGACGCCCTCCTGCTATTGTCAAAATCGGCCGTCAGTCCAGCAGGCCATTGCCATCCTGATCTGCCGCTTCGAAATCGCGCTGCATTTGTGTCGCGTATTCAGCCTTGGAAATAAGGCTGTCACCGTCACGGTCAACCGCCTGAAACTGTTTGATATCCAGAAACGGCTTGGCCTCGCTCAGGCCGAGGGTGCCGTTCTTGTCTTCGTCCATCGCCTGAAAAGCGTAATCCGAGAAGGCGTTGAACTCGTCCTGGGACAGGAAGCCGTCATTGTTGGTGTCGATATTCTTCAGTTCGGCCTCGTTCAGGTCCGAGACGCTTTCGGCCCCTGCAGCCCCAGCCAGTGTCAGCGCAGTGATTGCGATCAGTACATGTTTCATCTCAATCCTCCTCAACACGCATAGCGCTGGCCGGATACGCCGCCTGCTGCCGCGCCCGCCGCAGTCAGGATCGCTTTGCCCGATCCGCCGCCAAACTGATTGCCAATCGCGCCACCAATAAGCGCGCCGCCCAAGGTGCCGCTGAGACAGGCAATTTCGTGCTGTCGGGCTGCCTGTTGCTGAGGGGTGGGGGCCGGACCACAGGCGGCCAGTGCGCCAGTTCCGGCAAGAAGTAGGGTGAGCAATTTCAAACGCATCAATCAACTCCCGAGCTATATGGGCCGAGTATCGGCAGATCGGCGCGTTGCATCAAGTTAATTAGACGTTTGGTTGGCCCCGGTGGCGCCGGGGCCAGCGCAGATCAGATCACTTCCAGCAGGCCCTCACCGGCCGAGATCTCGCAGGTGCCGGGATTGTCTTCGATGTTCAGCGCCACGACTTTGCCATCCTCGACCAGCATGGCATAGCGTTTGGAGCGCGCGAACAGGCCCACGGGTGGCGCATCGAAATCCATGCCGATGGCCTTGGTGAATTCGGATGCGGCGTCGGACATCATGGTCAGCCCGGCCTGCGCGGCACCGGTCGATTCACCCCAGGCGTGCATCACAAAGGGATCGTTGACTGACAGGCAGATGATTTCGTCCACACCCTTGGCGTCGAACTGGTCTTTGGTGCGCATGAAACTGGGCACATGGGCGGTCGTGCACGTGCCGGTATACGCGCCGGGGACGGCGAAAATGACCACCTTGCGGCCCTTGGTCTTGTCTGAAATCCGAACCTCTTCGGGCCCGTCCGCGCCCATCTGGATCAGTGTGGCTTCGGGCAGGCTCTCTCCTGTTGAAATCATTTTTCGGCTCCTGTCATTTGGATTTGCAGAATGGGGCTTTGCCGCAATATAGGTGGTCGCAACAAAGAGACCATGGATATTCTGTAAGGTAGGCACAACATGAGCCATATCGTCGTGATCGGGGCAGGGCAGGCCGGTTCGTCCTTGGTGGCGCGGCTGCGCAAGGACGGGTTCGAGGGTGACATCACCCTGATCGGGTCCGAGCCGCATTTGCCCTATCAGCGCCCGCCTTTGTCCAAAGCCTACCTGCTGGGCGAGATGGAGCTGGAACGCCTGTTTCTGCGGCCCGAGAGCTTCTATGCCGAAAACAACATCACCCTGCGTCTGGGCCAGCGTGTGACCGGAATCGATCCGCAGGCCAAGACGGTGACTGTCGGCGATGAGGTCATCGCATATGACGAACTGGCGTTGACCACCGGGTCCGACCCGCGTCGCCTGCCCGCTGCGATCGGCGGCGATCTTGAGGGCGTGCATGTGGTGCGCGATCTGGCCCATATCGACGAGATGGAGCCTCGGGTGACCGAGGGCGCGCGCGCGCTGATCGTGGGTGGCGGCTATATCGGGCTTGAGGCCGCAGCCGTTTGTGCCAAGCGCGGGGTCCAGGTGACTTTGGTCGAGATGGCGGAACGCATCCTGCAACGTGTTGCCGCGAAAGAGACCAGCGACTATTTCCGCGCGCTGCACTCGGAATACGGGGCTGACATCCGCGAAGGCGTTGGCCTGGATCGACTGGTCGGTGAAAACGGCAAGGTGGTCGGGGCGGTTCTGACCGATGGGACCGAGCTTGAAGTGGATTTCGTCGTTGTCGGCGTCGGCATCGCGCCGTCGACCCAGCTGGCCGAATTGGCCGGGTTGGAGCTCGACAACGGCATCAAGACCGATGCGCATGGCCGCACTTCTGACCCATCGATCTGGGCGGCGGGCGATTGCGCCTCGTTCCCGCATGGCGAAGGCCGTATACGTCTGGAAAGCGTGCCGAACGCTATCGATCAGGCCGAGATCGTGGCGCAGAACATGCTGGGTGCTGCCAGGGATTACATCGCAACGCCTTGGTTCTGGTCGGATCAATACGACGTCAAACTGCAGATCGCCGGGCTGAACACGGGCTATGACCGTGTCGTGACCCGCAAGGGCGAAGGCGCAACGGTGTCCTTCTGGTACTATAAGGGTGATCAACTCATCGCGGTCGACGCGATGAATGACCCGCGCGCTTACATGGTCGGCAAACGTCTGATCGAGGCGGGCAAAACCGCCGATCCGGCAGTGGTGGCCAACCCTGACGCGGACCTGAAACCGCTGCTTAAGGCGTGAGGATCATCGCCGGAAACTTCCGGGGCCGGGCCTTGGCCTCGGTTGGCAAAGGCGACGCGGGTGCCCATCTGCGCCCGACCACGGACCGGGTGCGGGAAAGCCTGTTCAACGTCCTCAGCCACCAGATTGACTTTGACGGATTGCAGGTGCTCGACCTGTTTGCCGGGACGGGCGCGCTGGGGCTTGAGGCGTTGTCGCGCGGTGCGGCCCATGTCACCTTCGTCGATGACGGGCGGGTCGCGCAGGGTCTGATCCGCAAGAATATCGACCTGACCGGAAGCGCCAGCCAGACCAGTTTGATCCGCCGCGATGCCACCCGGTTAAGCGAAAACCCGGGCGCCGCCTGCGATCTGGTTTTCCTCGATCCGCCCTATGGCAAAGCGCTGGGTCAAAAGGCGCTGGCTGCGGCCCTGCAAGGCGGCTGGCTGGCCAAGGATGCGCTGATCGTGTGGGAGGAAAACGCCCCCATGACCGCGCCCGAGGGCTGCGCTCTGCACGATACGCGGAAATACGGCGACACGCATATCTCGCTGATGTGGTGCACGGGGGCCTAAGATGCACGATCTGGTTATCTTCGATTGTGACGGCGTTCTGGTCGACAGCGAGGTCATTGCCAATCAGGTCCTGGTCGACAACCTTGCGGGCTATGGGCTGCACCTGTCCCTGTCCGAGTGCATGTCTCTGTTTGTCGGCGGCACCATGACGGGCGTACGCGACAAGGCGCGAAATCTGGGGGCAGACCTGCCCGATGACTGGTTGGATCATATCTACTCGGATATCTACGCAAGGTTGCGTGCGGGCACACCTTTGGTCGCGGGTATTCCGGATCTGCTGGTGCAACTGGATGCAAATGGCATTCCATACTGCGTTGCTTCAAACGGACGCCCCGAGAAAATGCAGATCACATTGGGTCAGAACGGGCTGTGGGAGCGTTTCAGTGAGGCCATGTTCTCAGCCCACGTGCTGGGCAGTGGCAAACCAGATCCCACATTGTTCCTGACTGCGGCGCGGCATTTCAAAGCCACTGCCCCGGTCGTCATCGAAGACAGCGAAAACGGCGTCACCGCTGCCATCCGTGCCAATATGCGCTGCCTGGCCTATGCGCCACATGATGACGGCGCACGGCTGGCGACGCTGGGGGCCGAGGTTTTCACGGATATGTCACAGGTGCCCGCGCTCATGGGACTCTGAGGTGGGAATGTGCTATGGTCACCTTATGGACCGCGCCATCACTCCACCGCTCTGGGCTTTCTCAGAAGACAGCGACACCGCCACCGGGCCGCCGACCAGACCGATGCGCGCGCCGGTTTTCATCCACGACGCCGTCATCCCTTGGCGGGATGAAACATTACTGCTGAAACTGCTGCGCGATCAGGCTGCCGATCAGGACGAATAGGTCGGGTGATACTTCCCGCCCGGTGACAGGGTGAAAATCTCGACCCCATCTGCAGTCACACCTACAGAATGCTCAAACTGCGCCGACAGCGACTTGTCGCGGGTTACGGCGGTCCAGTCATCGGCCAGCGTCTTGGTTTCGGGACGACCCAGATTGACCATCGGCTCGATGGTGAAGAACATGCCTTCCTCCAGCACCGCGCCGGTGCCCGGACGCCCGTAATGCAGCACATTGGGCGGCGCGTGGAACACGCGGCCCAGCCCGTGGCCGCAGAAATCGCGCACAACGCTCATGCGGTGTGCCTCGACATAGGCCTGAATGGCGTGGCCGATATCACCGAACGTGTTGCCCGGCTTGACCATCTCGATGCCCTTGAACAGGGCGTCATGGGTCACCTGAATCAGCCGCTCGGCCTTGCGCGGCAGCTTTCCTGCCACATACATGCGCGAGGTATCCCCGAACCAACCATCGACGATCACGGTCACGTCGATGTTCAGGATATCGCCATCCTTCAGCCGCTTGTCGCCGGGAATCCCGTGACACACAACGTGGTTCACGCTGATACAGCTGGCATGCTGATAGCCCTTGTACCCAATGGTGGCCGAGGTCGCGCCCGCCTCTTCGACCATCTGAGTGATCAGCCCGTCAATGGCGCCGGTTGTCTGGCCCACAAACACATGCTCGGCAATGTCATCCAGAATCCGCGCAGCCAGTGCCCCTGCCGTGTGCATTCCGGCAAAGTCACCCTGTTCGTAAATGCGGATACCGTCCTTGGTCAGACGGCCACGATGTTCCTTCATCGGTGCGGGGCTCCAAATGTTCTGCGCAGCGCCCCTTTTACGCTGCTTGCGCAGAAAGTTCCAGAGGGCGCAGGGTCACTTTGTCGGGGTGAACAATCAGCCGGGTGGCTGCATCCAGAACGATGCGTTGCCCGCCCAAAAACAAGACAATTCTGACAGATGGCACCCGCGATAGCGTCGTATGGGTGGCGGAGACGAAGGGATTCGAACCCTCGAGACGGTTTCCCGCCTACTCCCTTAGCAGGGGAGCGCCTTCGACCACTCGGCCACGTCTCCGCTGGCCGGTATATCCTCGGCAGTTGGCGGGATACAAGGCGATTTTCCATGCCGACAGAAATTTTCTGAAAACCGGTGATGAATACCACCGTTCCCTGTCTGCAATCAGATCAGAGATGCGCAGCCTGAGAGGCCCTATCGAGCCCGTTTGAACCGGAAGCTTGCCAAAACCATTCGTTTTAGCGCATATTTGTTTAGATTTAATTTATTGCAAGACTATTCAGATTTAGCATTCTGAGGCGACAGATATCGGGCGCGGGGTAAACGTAAACCCCGATGGGTACCTTTGGGGGAAGGGAACTTTGGTTTGGCCTGGTTGAAGTTGTTGTTTGTTATCATTGCCCTGGCGGCATCTCCGGCACCGGTCATCGCATCAATCGGAAAGGTTCTGAGCGTCAAACAAGGTGCGGATGTAATCCGTGCCGGCAAAAAGATTCGCCTGCGCGAAGGGATGCAGGTGGTCTCGGGCGATACCATTTCAACCAACAAGACGGGCGTTGTTCAGCTGCTGTTCGTGGATGAGACCAAGATTGCGGTTGGGCCTAACGCGCGGATGATCCTTGATGTTTCGATGTTGAGAGGCAACCGAAAGGCCAAGAATTTCACCGTTCAGGCACTCGGGGGCAGTTTTCGCTTCATCTCGGGCAAAAGCCGTAAGCGGGCCTATTCGATCAAAACGCCCACGGCGACGATGGCGGTGCGCGGGACCACCTTCGATCTGTGGATCACCTCGCAGCAGCAAAGTGCGATGCTGGTGCTGGAAGGAACTGTCCAGATGTGCGGTCGAAGCGGATTCTGCCGTTCGGCAAGCCGTCAATGCAGCATGTTCGCAACCAACTCGGGCGGTCAGGTCGGGCGACCTGCTGACCGGGCGCAGTATGACAAGGCTCTGAAGGGCGGATTTCCGTTTATCCGATCTCAGCAGACCCTGTTGCCCCCGTTCCAGTTCCGCGCTGAAGGTTGTTCCGAGCAAACGGCGAGCCTGCCGAAGGTTGAGCCGGATCGCCCCGAGCGATCCGAGCGGGTTGAGGAGAAACAGCGCGAAGTGGCCTCCCGAGGCGAGGTCGGGTCGCGTGCCGAATCTCCGTCGCGCGAAAGTGGGAACAATCCCGGCGCGCAGGCCAGCGCCGGATCAGGCGCTTCATCCGGCGCTGGTGTGAGCGCGGGGGGCGGCCCGAATGTTTCGGCCAATCCATCCGGAGGAACCTCTGCCGGATCAGGCGCGCAGGCAACGGCGACTGCGGGCGGGGTGACTGCGACCGCGGGATGGTAGGCCAGATAAGGAATTGAGTTCTTTTCCCCCTGCGCCAGGGAGGCGACCGTGGCGGGTAAGATAAAAGACAGAATTGGACGACGACTGGGCTTCAGACTTGTGGGCCTGATCCTGATCCTTCTGGGTTGCTTCATAAGGGTTCTGGACCCTTATCCCGTACGCATGACGCGCTTGATCTACTTCGATGTGCTTCAGCGCCTGGCTCCACGGGAATACAACCCGGATCTACCTGTCCGGGTTCTGGATATAGACGAACAATCGCTGGCAAACTGGGGGCAGTGGCCGTGGCCGCGCACCTTATTGGCGCAGATGGTCCGGAACCTTGGGGAAAACGGCGCAGCAGCGATTGCCTTCGATATGTTGTTTGTCGAACCCGACAGATACTCGCCCGTGCGTTTGCTCAATGATCCGGCGCTTGAGGGAGTTTTGACCGTAGAGCGCCATGCGCAAAAGATTGATTACGATGTGCTGTTCGGGTTGGAGGTCGCTCAGTGGCCAGTCGTGATGGGCATAGCCGCGCGAACCTCGCAGGAAGGGACCGAAATAAGCGCGAAAGCAGGTATCGTCGAGATCGGCGAAAACCCAACGGCGGGCCTGGTTTCGGTTCCTTACTGGACGTCAATTGCCCCGCCGCTGGATCGCAGCGCTGCTGGAATCGGAGGCGTCAATGTCTCGCCCATCGGCGGGATGGGGGTCGTGCGGCGCGTCCCTGCGCTGTGGGGCGGGCCGAACGGGGCACTGCCGGGGTTGGGCATCGAAGCTTTGAGAATTGCTCTGGATGCGCCTTACATACTGGTTGAAGGATCCTCTGACGAGGAGGGGATCGTGCTTGCGGTTGAGGTCGGGGAATTTCGATTGCCGACGACCGAAAATGGCGAGGTTTGGGTCAGGTACCGACGAGACCAGCCAGAGTTATACCTATCTGCTGACGCAATCATGCAGACCCCGGACGACCCGGCGCTGCGTGCGGAAATCGAGGGCCGCATCATTTTGGTGGGCACGTCCGCCGCAGGCCTCTTTGACATGCACCAGACTGCGTTGGGAGAATCGGTTCCGGGCGTGTCGATTCACGCTCAGATACTTGAACAGATATTGGCGGGTGAGATGCTCAGCCGGTCAGATGTGACCGCCGCTCTGGAGCTTCTGGCTTTTGTCATTCTGGGCATAGTGGTCACCGTGGTGATGTCCAGCTTCGGCGCGGTCGCCTCCTTTGTCGCGGGCGGGGTTGCGGCTGCGGTTGTGATGGCGATCAGCTGGCTGGCGTTCTACAATCAGTCGGTTCTGTTTGACGCCACATTTCCGCTGACCGGGGGCATGGCGAATTTCGGGTTGCTGGCCGGATACCTCTTTGCCTCGACCGAGCGCGAGAAACGGGTGATCCGGCAGACCTTCTCGCATTATGTCGCGCCCGAGATTCTCGATGAGATGGAAGCCAATGGCCATCAGTTGCAACTGGGCGGTGAATCGCAGGAGATTACCGTGATGTTCTCGGATATTCGCGGCTTTACGCCCTTGTCCGAGTCGGTCTCGGCCACCGATCTGGTGACCTTGCTGAATGAGCTGTTCTCGAAAATCGGGGATCAGATTCTGGACGAGCGGGGGACCATCGACAAATTCATCGGCGACGCGGTGATGGCGTTCTGGAATGCACCATTGCCGGTCGAGGATCACCCCTGCCGGGCTGCCTGGGCTGCGCTGAAAATGCGCAACGCCCTGCAAGACTTCAATGCCTCGCCCATCATGCGGGGCCATCCAGAAATCGCTTTGGCCACCGGATGCGCGACCGGATTGGCCTGCGTCGGCAATATCGGATCGCGCAGCCGCTTCAATTACACGGTGATCGGCGATGTGGTGAATGTTGCGGCCAGAATCGAACAGAACTGCCGGCATGTGGATTATGACATCCTTGTTTCGCACGAGGTTCAAAAGGTGACCGGTGCGGATCTGGCGCTGCTAGAGGCGGGGTTTGTTGACCTCAAAGGCAAAAGCGAACCGGAACCGGTGTTCGTGTTGGTGGGCGACCGGCCGCTGGCAGAGACGGCTGAGTTCCGGGCCCTGGAGGCCACGCATGAGCTGCTGTTGCAGGCCATTCGCGACCGCACGCCACAGCATGTCGTAACGGCCCTGTGTGAGGAATGCCTGACCCAGGCGCCAAGGGTCGAGCCTGGCCTTGCCAGTTTCTACCGATCGCTGTCGGGGCGCACCGCAGACTTCCGGTCCGAACCGCAAGCGGAGATGCTTGTGTTTAGCCATAGCGGTGGCGCAGAGAAAGCAGCGGAGTAGAAAAAGAGAACGGGACGCAATCGGTAATCGATTGCGTCCCGCCTCAATCGGACAGAAGGATCAATCTCGCCCCCTCGAATACTATCTAAAACAAAACGGGCTAAAACTTTCGATATATCCGAGACTGACCCTCTATCCTCATCGGGATAAACTCATACTGCACCATCGCCACAGGGGTGACAGTGAAGCAGTTCACATTAACATGAAATAAGTTAACTAAATTTGACTTAGCGCCAGTCGAAGAAGCCCGGCCCAGCCTGTTTCAGCAGGGCTTTCGCCATTGCCCGGCCCAGCGCGGCCCCGTCTTCGGTGGCGCCGGTGACTTTATCAGAGATCGCTTCTGATCCATCAGGGCGCAGGACTTCACCGCGCAGATGCAACTGCCCGTCGCGGATCTGGGCCAGCCCGGCAATCGGTGTCTCGCACGAGCCGTCCAGCCCGGCCAGCAGGCTGCGCTCGGCCGCAAGGCGCTGGCTGGTTTCGACATCATGAATGGCCGCCAGCATTTCGGCGGCACGGCGGTCATCGCTGCGCCGCTCGATCCCGATGGTACCCTGTGCGATGGCGGGCAGCATATCCTCGGGCGCAATCGCGGTGGCGGGAACCTCATCCATCTGCAACCGGCGCAAACCGGCCATGGCCAGAAAGGTGCAATCGGCCACGCCGACCGCCAGTTTCTTCAGCCGGGTCTGCACATTGCCGCGAAACTCGACCACGTTCAGATCGGGTCGGCGGTTCAGCAATTGCGCCCGGCGGCGCAGTGACGAGGTGCCGACCACCGCCCCCTGCGGCAGGTCGTGGATTGAGTTCAGGGTTGGAGAGATAAAGGCATCGCGCACATCTTCACGCGGCAGGAAAGTGTCCAGCACCAGCCCCTCGGGCTGTTCCACCGGCATGTCCTTGGTCGAATGCACGGCGATGTCGATCTCACCTTTCAGCATCGCCTCTTCGATTTCCTTGGTGAACAGGCCCTTGTTGCCGATCTCTTTCAGCGGGCGGTCGGCGTCGATCATGGCGCGGTTGTCACCGGTGGTCTTGATCACCACGATCTCGAACGCATCTTCTGACAGGCTGAAGGCGGTGCTGAGCCTCTGGCGCGTCTCGTGCGCCTGTGCCAGCGCCAGCGGCGAACCACGGGTGCCGATTTTCAGAGGTGATGCGGGGGTTGGCAATGTCAGAGTCATAGGCACAGCTTTAGTCGCGTCACATTGCCCTGACAATGGGGGCAGAGCTTGACAAATTGCCACTGAGGGCCGACCCGTTGCGCAAGACCGGAAGATTGGGGGCAGGTATGGCCGAGACAAAGAAATTGCTGCGGGCGCTGGCGGGCGAGGTTCAGGATGTTCCGCCGATCTGGATGATGCGCCAGGCGGGGCGTTACCTGCCGGAATATCGCGCGACCCGTGCGCAGGCCGGAGATTTTCTGTCGCTGTGCTACAACCCCGAGCTCGCGGCCGAGGTCACTTTGCAGCCGATCCGCCGTTATGGGTTTGATGCTGCGATCCTGTTTGCCGACATTCTGCTGGTGCCGCAGGCGCTGGGCGCGGATTTGTGGTTTGTCACCGGTGAAGGCCCGCGCCTGTCTACCATCACGCAGCAATCGGATTTCGATGCGCTGAAACCGGTCGCCGATATTCACGAGACATTGTCACCGGTTTATGAAACCGTGCGCATCCTGTCGCGGGAGTTGCCGTCCGAGACGACGCTGATCGGATTTGCCGGCGCGCCCTGGACGGTTGCGACCTATATGATTGCCGGGCGCGGCACGCCGGATCAGGGGCCTGCGCACGCGCTGCGCGAAGAAAATACCGCGTTGTTCGAGGCTCTGCTGGAGCGGATCACCCTTGCGACAATCGAATACCTGTCGGCTCAGATCGAGGCGGGGGCGGAAGTGGTGAAGATTTTCGACAGCTGGGCCGGATCGCTGAAGGGCGAGGCATTCCGGAAATACGCGGTCGAGCCTTGCCGCGTGATCACGCAGGCAATCAAGGCGCGCCATCCGGGCATTCCGGTGATCGGATTCCCGCGTGAGGCTGGGGAAGGCTATGTGGGCTTTGCCAAGGCCACCGGCGTGGATTGTGTCGCGCTGGACAATTCGGTGTCGCCGGAATGGGCTGCCGAGCAGGTTCAGGTGGATGGATGTGTGCAGGGCAATCTTGCCTCGTCGCATATGGTGACGGGCGGTCAGGCGCTGGTCGATGAGACGCGCCGCATTGTCGAGGCGTTTTCGAACGGGCCGCATATCTTCAATCTTGGGCACGGGATTACCCCGGATGCAGACCCGGAGAATGTGCAGCTGATGATCGATACGGTGCGCGGGCGGTGAACGGGTGAGGGGGCCAGCCCCCTCTTGGCCTGCGGCCAATTCACCCCCGGGATATTATTAGCCAGATGAAGCAGGCGGGAGGTCGTTCAGGATGTCCTGCGTGTGTTCTCCGCGTTCCGGGCTGGGTTTCGGGTGCCAGTCATGTGTTGAGAAACGTGGGGCGGCAGCGGCCTGTCTGGTGCCTTCGTGGTCGATCCACGTTTGGCGCGCGGTGTTCATGGGGTGAGCCAGAGCTTCTTCAGGCGACAGGACGGGGGCGACGCAGGCGTCGGTGCCATGGAATATCTCAACCCAATGGTCGCGCGTTTTGGTGGCAAAGAGGGTCGTGAGGCGTTCCGTCAGTTTCGGCCAGAGGGCGCGGTCATATTGACGGGTAAACTCGGGATCTTGCGAAAGGCCGAGCAGCTCGAGAAAACGGGTGTAGAATTTGGGTTCCAGACACTGTACTGCGATATGCCCCCCATCCGCGCAGATGTAAGTGCGGCACCAATGAGGCCCGTCCAGCAGGCTTTGACCGCGCGTGTCAGAGAGGTTGTCGGTTTGGCGCAGGCTCATCAGCAGGTTCATCATATGGGCCGAGCCGTCATAGATGGCCGCGTCGACCACGGTGCCTTGTCCGGTGCGCTGCGCGTTGAGCAATCCGGCCAGAAGGCCCGCCACCAGATACATGGCTCCGCCACCGATATCTCCGACCAGCGTGGCGGGGGTTTGCGGCGGTTGGCCGGGTTGGGAGGCATACCACAGTGCGCCTGACAGGGCGATGTAGTTCAGATCGTGACCTGCGGCCTCGGACAGCGGGGCGTCCTGCCCCCAGCCGGTCATCCGGCCATAGACCAGTTTTGGATTGAGGTGGTGGCAGGGTTCTGGGCCAAGGCCCAGCTTCTCCATCACGCCGGGGCGGAAGCCCTCGATCAGCGCGTCGGCGGAGGCGATCAGGCGTCTGGCTGTGCTCAGATCGCCCTCATCTTTAAGGTCCAGCGCGATCGAGCGTTTGCCGCGGTCCAGCAGCGAGCGTTCAGGCATGCCGGGGGTAATCGCGCCGCCTTTGCGGTGGATGGTGATCACATCAGCCCCCATATCCGCCAGCGTCATGGCGGCAAAGGGGGCAGGGCCGAGCCCCTCGAATTCGATAATACGCAAACCTGCCAGCATGGGGTCCTCCTGCACGACAAGGTTTCGCTACAGGGTAGCGAATGCAAGCGGAGAATCCGGAAGCCGGATGCAAATGGGTTGCTTGCGCCGTCGTTTCGGGGCTAGGTCGGTCGCAGTATTGCGAATGAGGTTTGCCAGATGCAGCTTAACGACACGCGTGAGATTCAGGCCCCGCCTGCTGCCGTCTATAACGCTCTGCTAGACCCGGAGGTGCTGAAAGCCTGCATCGGTGGCGCACAAGAGATCACCGGCAATCCAACGGACGGCTATCAGGCGACTGTTGTGCAAAAGGTCGGCCCGGTGAAGGCGACGTTCAAAGGCACGGTTGCAATGTCCGATATGGTCGAGGCCGAGCGTTTGACCATAGCGGGCGAAGGCAAGGGCGGTGCAGCGGGCTTTGCCAAGGGCAGCGCGCATGTGATGTTGGCGCCCTCTGACGCTGGTGGAACCGTGTTGACCTATGAGGTCGAGGCCAAGGTCGGCGGCAAGCTGGCGCAGTTGGGAAGCCGTCTGATCGACGGATTCGCCAAGAAGATGGCGGACCAGTTCTTTGCCAACCTGCAAGCGCATTTCGATGGTCCCGAGCCGCAGGATGAAGCGCCGGAAGGCGAGGGCAAGACCGGTTGGCTGGGGCGTTTGACAGGGCGCGATTGACCTCTGCGTTGGTGCGCAGACTTCTGTGCGTAAGGGGGCTGTTCCCTGTCGGTCTGGCGCGATAGGCTCCGGGGTCAGAACGAGGGACCGCATGACAACGATTTTATCCATCCGGGATTTGCGTAAATCCTATGACGGTGGCTTTGAGGCGCTGAAAGGCGTGTCTCTGGACATCGAAGAAGGCGAGATTCTGGCGCTGCTGGGTCCCAATGGCGCGGGCAAAACGACCCTGATCTCGACCGTGTGCGGAATAACCACGCCGACTTCGGGGACGGTGACGGTGGGTGGGCACGACATCCAGACCGACTTTCGCGCCGCGCGCAAGATGATAGGTCTGGTGCCTCAGGAAATCGCATTGGAGCCGTTCGAGAAGGTCTGGAATACCGTCCGTTTCTCGCGCGGCCTGTTTGGTCACGGGCGCGATAATGCACGGATCGAGGAAATCCTGCGCAAGCTGTCTTTGTGGGATAAACGAAAAAACGCGATCAAGGAATTGTCGGGCGGCATGAAACGCCGGGTGCTGATTGCCAAGGCGCTGGCGCACGAGCCGCGCGTGTTGTTTCTGGACGAGCCAACCGCCGGTGTGGATGTCGAACTGCGCAAGGACATGTGGGAGATCGTGGCCGAGTTGAAGCGGGCCGGGGTCACCATCATCCTGACCACCCATTATATCGAAGAGGCCGAGGCCATTGCCGATCGGGTCGGTGTCATCGACAAGGGCGAGCTGTTGCTGGTGCAGGACAAGAACACCCTGATGGCACAGATGGGCAAGAAGCAGATCGAGGTGATGTTGACCGAACCCATTCAGTCAATCCCTGACAGCCTGTCCGAGCATCAGCTGATCCTGAACGGTAATGGCGATGTGTTGATCTATACCTATGACACCCATGCCGAGCGCACCGGGATCACCACATTGCTGAATGATGTGGCGCAGGCCGGTCTGGTGCTGCGTGACGTGCAGACCCGGCAGTCAAGCCTTGAAGAGATTTTCGTCAATCTGGTGTCGGGAGAGGCCGCATGAACTGGTCCGCTATTGCCGCCATCTATCGGTTTGAGATGCAGCGGTTTTTCCGCACGCTGGCGCAGAGCTTCCTGTCGCCGGTGCTGTCGACCTCGCTGTATTTCGTGGTGTTTGGAACTGCCATCGGCAGCCGCATTCAAGAGGTCGAGGGCGTGTCTTACGGCGCTTTCATCGTGCCGGGGTTGATCATGTTGTCGGTGGTGATGCTGGCAATTTCAAACGCCTCATTCGGGATCTATTTCCCGAAGTTTCTGGGCACAATCTATGAATTGCTCTCGGCGCCTATCAACTTCATCGAAATCGTCATCGGTTATGTTGGCGCTGCGGCAACCAAAGCGCTGTTCGTGGGGATCGTGATTCTGATCACGGCGACTTTCTTTGTCGAGATACGGATCGAACATCCGTTGGCGATGATCGCTTTTCTGGTTTTGACCTGTCTCAGCTTTTCCCTGCTGGGATTCATCGTCGGCATCTGGGCCAGCAATTTCGAGCAGATGTCGCTGATCCCGCAGCTTGTTGTGACGCCGCTGATCTTCCTTGGAGGCACGTTCTATTCCATCTCGATGCTGCCGCCGGTATGGCAGACGATCACGCTGTTCAATCCGGTGGTATATCTGATTTCAGGCTTCCGCTGGTCCTTCTATGGCATCGCGGATGTTCCGATTTTCTGGAGCCTGCTGGCCATCCTGGCCTTTACCGGGCTGTGTCTTGCGGTGATCGGCTGGATCTTCAAAACCGGTTGGCGCATCCGTAGCTAGGGCGTTGCATTTTTGCCCATCGGGTGTGGGAAATTGGTTCACGTCGCGGTTATGGCGTGGCCTGTCCCTTGTTAACAGCCCGGGCGCCCTCTACATCGGCTTCCATGAAACTAAGCCTGCCGTTCCTGAAAAAGCAGCCCAGTGTGGCCGTGGTCCGTCTGTCCGGTGCCATCGGAATGGCGGGGCGTGGATCGATGAATGCCACCGCGCTGGCACCCGTGCTGGAAAAAGCCTTTCGCAAAGGCAAGCCTGCGGCCGTCGCGCTCGAGGTCAACTCGCCGGGCGGATCACCAGTTCAAAGCTCTTTGATCGGGGCGCGTATCCGGCGGCTGGCGGATGAGCTGGATATCCCCGTCTATGCCTTTGTCGAAGATGTTGCCGCCTCGGGTGGTTACTGGCTGGCCGCCGCAGCGGATGAGATTTATGCCGATGAAAGCTCGGTTCTGGGCTCGATCGGGGTGATCTCGTCGGGGTTCGGCGCGCATGTGTTTCTGGCCCGGCAGGGAATCGAGCGGCGCGTTCATACGGCAGGCACGTCGAAGTCGATGCTCGACCCGTTTGCGCCCGAAAAGAAAGAGGACGTCGCACGGCTCAAGGTGCTGCTGGGCGACATCCATGAGACTTTCATCACCCATGTCAAATCACGCCGGGACGGCAAGCTGGATGCCGATGCCGACCTGTTCAACGGCGAGGTCTGGCTGGCCCGTCGCGCGCAGGAACTGGGCCTGATCGACGGCATCGCGCATTTGAAACCCAAGATGCAGGAACGTTTTGGCGACAAGGTCAAGTTCCGCCGCTATGGGCTGCGCAAACCCATCTGGTCACGTTTCGGGGCCTCGCTGGCCGAGGACGCAATCGCAGGGCTGGAGGAACGCGCAGCCTTTGCGCGGTTCGGGTTGTAACGTGATCATCAAGGCCGTCACTCTGTTCCTGATTGCCATGGGCGTATTGGCAATGTTCGGCAAGCTGCGCTTTCCGGGGCAGAAAAAGCTGAGTTCCGCCAAATGTCCGCGCTGCGGGCGGTTTCGGATCGGCAAAGGACCCTGCCCATGTGAAAAGGGGGGCCGTGGATGACGGCATGGCTGTTCTCTGGTCTGGGTCTGCTGATTCTGCTGCTGGCCGGTGACGCGCTGGTCAGGGGGGCGGTGAATCTCAGCCTGCGTCTGGGTGTGCCCGCGCTGATCGTCAGCCTGACCATCGTGGCCTTTGGCACCTCGGCACCCGAGTTGCTGATCGCGATCAGCGCAGTCAAAGAAAACGCTCCCGGCATCGCGCTGGGCAATGTCGTAGGCTCGAATACCGCCAATATTCTGCTGGTTCTCGGCCTGCCTGCCCTGCTGGCGACGCTGCACACAAGCGAGTGTGACAGCCGCAGGAATTATATCTTCATGCTGCTGGCCTCGGTCTTGTTTATCGGGCTGGCCTTTTGCGGGGTGTTCAACCTGTTCAGCGGTGCGATCCTTCTGGCTGCGCTGGCGCTGGTTCTGATGAATGCCTTCCGCGAGGCCAAGGCCCATCGCAAGGCCTGTGGCGAGGCCTGCGCCGACGAGGATGAGCTTGAGGGTCTGGAAGAAGCCGACCCCGACATGCCGTATTGGAAGGTAGCGGTTTACCTGATTTTGGGCCTGATCGGTCTGCCTCTGGGGGCGCATCTGCTGGTGGACAACGCAACCGTCATCGCCCGGACCTATGGCGTCAGCGAAACGGTGATCGGTCTGACGCTGATTGCCGTGGGCACCTCGCTTCCCGAATTGGCCACCACCGTGATGGCGGCGCTGCGCCGTCAGGCGGATGTGGCGCTGGGCAATGTGATCGGGTCAAACATGTTCAATCTGCTGGCCATTGTCGGAATTGCCACGCTGTTTGGCCGCATTCCCGTCGATCCCGAATTCCTGCGGTTCGACCTCTGGGTCATGCTGGGCGCATCCCTGCTGCTGATCCCGTTCGTGTTCTTCAAAAAAGACATCACACGCGCCTGGGGGATGATCCTGACCTTGCTCTATGTCGTATACATAGTCAGTTTGCTGGCGTGACCTGACGGAGGATTGCGATGACCCGAGCACTGGTGACCGGCGCCGGAATTCGGCTGGGGCGGGCGATGGCCCTGTATCTGGCTGGGCGCGGCATGGATGTGGCGGTGCATTATGCAACCTCAGGCGACGCGGCGCAGGACACCGTGGCCGAGATCAGGGCGCTGGGACGCAACGCCGTGGCCTTGCCCGCCGATCTGCTGGACGAGGCACAGGTGACTACCTTACTACCCCGCGCGGCCGAAGCTCTGGGTGGTCCGATCACCTGTCTGGTCAACAACGCCTCGATCTTTGAATACGACAACATCCGCACTGCGACCCGCGAAAGCTGGGACCGGCATCTCGACAGCAATCTGCGCGCGCCCTTTGTTCTGACGCAGGCCATGGCCGAACAGGGGCTGCAACCCGAACCTGACGCGATGGGAGAGCCGCAGGCGACCGGTTTGATCGTGAACATGGTCGACATGCGAGTGCGTAAACTGACGCCCGAGTTCATGTCTTATACGATCGCCAAGATGGGGCTGTGGGCGTTGACCCGCACCGCCGCGCAGGCGCTGACGCCGGCCATTCGTGTCAACGCCATCGGCCCAGGCCCGACACTGCAGGGTCATCGCCAAAGCGACAGTCATTTCAAGGCACAGCGTCAGAACACGGTGCTTGAACGGGGCGCAAACCCGTCGGATATCACCGCCGCGCTGGGGTATTTTCTGGATGCGCACGCAGTCACGGGACAGTTGCTGTGCGTTGATGGCGGGCAGCATCTGGGCTGGCAGACGCCGGACGTTCTGGGCGTAGAATAGACATAATCGCTGCAAGTTTTGCACCGCTCTCATTCCTGTTACCGACGCGTTACAAAATTGTCTTATTTTTCATGCACTTGTTGCCTGAGTAAAAATATTACCTTTAAGAACAAAGCGTTACCTAATTGCCTATTTTTTGTGCAGTTCAACGAAACGGCAATGATTCAAGGGGATTTCGCAAGCCGTCCGAAGTTATCTGCACAGTTATCCACAGAAGCCGTGGATTTGTTTTCTCTTGATCTGGCGCGCTCAAGATTGCAGCCATGGACAGAGAATCATATCTCAGAGCCATGACCGCCAACAGCGATTCCAACACCGCCTCTCAACCTACCGGCTATGCCTGTATCCAGCGCTATGTAAAAACGCTGGACAGTTCGCCGGGCGTGTACCGGATGCTGGATGCCGACAGCCGGGTCTTGTATGTGGGCAAGGCGCGGAACCTGAAGGCGCGGGTGTCGAATTATACACGGCCCGGACATTCCGGACGGATCGAGAAGATGATTGCCGCGACCGCCTCGATGATGTTTCTGACCACCCGGACCGAGACCGAGGCGCTGCTGCTTGAGCAGAACCTGATCAAGCAGCTCAAGCCGAAATACAATGTGCTGCTGCGGGACGACAAAAGCTTTCCGAACATTCTGGTCGCCAAGGATCATGCCTTTCCGCAGATCAAGAAGCATCGCGGTGCAAAAAAGGAGAAGGGCGCTTACTTTGGCCCCTTCGCCAGCGCGGGTGCGGTGAACCGGACGCTGAACCAGCTGCAAAAGGCGTTTCTGCTGCGCAACTGCTCGGATTCGATGTTCGACAGCCGTACACGGCCCTGTCTGCTGTATCAGATCAAACGCTGTTCGGGGCCGTGCGTGGACCTGATCTCTGAAGCCGACTACCGCGAAAGCGTGCGCGATGCGGAACGGTTCTTGTCAGGCCGGTCGACCAAGGTGCAAGAGGATCTGGCCGAACAGATGATGGCCGCCTCCGAGGCGATGGAGTTCGAACGCGCCGCGGGTCTGCGCGACCGTATCCGGGCACTGACGCAGGTGCAGACCAGCCAGGGCATCAACCCGCGTGGCGTGGCCGAAGCGGATGTGATCGGCCTTTATATGGACAGCGGTCAGGCCTGCGTTCAGGTGTTCTTCATTCGCGCCAACCAGAACTGGGGCAACAAGGATTTCTATCCGCGTGTTGGCTCGGATGTATCGCCGGCTGAGGTGATGGAGGCCTTTCTGGGCCAGTTCTACGACAACAAGGTACCGCCCCGGCAGTTGATCCTGTCGGATGCCATCGAAAACGCCGACCTGATGCAAGAGGCGCTGACCGAAAAAGCGGGTCGCAAGGTGGAAATCCTCGTGCCTCAGCGCGGTGAGAAACAGGAATTGGTCGCGGGTGCTCTGCGCAACGCGCGGGAATCGCTGGCGCGGCGCATGTCGGAAAGCGCAACGCAGGCCAAACTGCTGCGAGGCGTGGCCGAGGCGTTCGATCTGGATGCGCCTCCGGGCCGGATCGAGGTATATGACAACTCTCACATTCAGGGCACAAATGCGGTTGGCGGCATGATCGTGGCTGGCCCCGAAGGGTTCATGAAAAACGCCTATCGTAAGTTCAACATCCGTGGAGATGATCTGACCCCGGGTGATGATTTTGGCATGATGAAAGAGGTCCTGACCCGCCGTTTCACCCGTCTGCAAAAGGAAGACCCGGATCGCGACAAGGGGCTATGGCCCGATCTGCTGCTGATCGACGGCGGGGCCGGGCAGGTGAGCGCCGTGCATGAGATCATGGTCGAACACGGGGTCGAGGACATCCCGATGGTCGGCGTCGCCAAAGGCGTCGACCGCGACCACGGCAAGGAAGAGTTCCACCGGACTGGCCAGCGCCCTTTTGCCCTGAAACGCAACGATCCGGTGTTGTATTTTATCCAGCGTCTCAGGGACGAGGCGCACCGGTTCGCCATTGGAACTCACCGGGCCAAACGCGCCAAGGCCATCGGGGCAACGCCTCTGGATGAAATCCCCGGCGTGGGCGCGGCGCGCAAACGGGCTTTGCTGGCCCATTTCGGCAGCGCCAAGGCGGTGAGCCGCGCCAATCTGGCGGACCTGAAAGCGGTCGAGGGGATTTCGGCCGGGCTGGCGCAGAAGGTTTATGACTTCTTCCACGACAAGGGTTAGGCGCGCCGACCTCGCCACAGAATGTACAGCCCCGAAGCCACGATCAGCGCGCTGCCGATCCACATGGTCTGGTCCAGACGCTCGCCAAACAGGATAACACCCAGGGCGACGCCAAACAGCAGGCGTGAATAGCGAAACGGTGTGACGGCGGATACTTCGCCTGTGCGCATGGCCTTCATCAACGACGCATAGGCGGCGGTGCCCATCAGGATCGCCCCACCCACATGCAGGCTGGTTTGCAGGTCCAAGGGTGCCATCGGTGTGCCTTCCCAGAACCGATAGGCCAATCCGGCCACGATGATGCAGACAAAACCGTAGAAACCCAGCACTTCGGTTCCCAGCGTTGCGGGCGCAGCGCGGCTTGCCAGATCGCGCCCGGCAAAGCCCAGCATTCCCAGTACCGCAAGGATGGATAGGGCCGAAAAGCTGTCTCCGGTCGGTTGGATGATCACGAGCACGCCAATCAGCCCGATCAGAATGGCGCTCCACCGTCGCCAGCCGACCGTTTCGCCGAAGAACAGGGCGGCTCCGGCGACGACGACTAGGGGCGTTGCCTGCAGGATAACGGTCGCCGCAGACAGCGGTGTCAGCGTGATGGCCAGAACGTAGAACAGCCGCCCGAAGATTTCGAACAGCACCCGAACTTTCATGGGGCGCGAGAGCACGTCCGGTTGAAACAACCGCGTCCCGCGCGCATATGCCAAAGCCGAAAAAATCAATGCGCCGCCCGCGCCAAACAAAAGCAGGATCTGCCAGATCGGCAGGGAGGCCGAAGCGCCTTTTAGAAATGCGTCTTCCAGCGCGAAAAGCGCCATCGCCGAGATCATCCAGGCGCTGCCGATCAGGTTAGATCGGGGGTCGGTTTGAATATGGGCCGTCATTGCTTTGCTGCTTTGAAACCGGGTGCCGGACTGACTGCAAGGCAGCCGCCTACCCAGGGGTTATCTTGCCGTGCGCTCGGGCTTGCAACCCAAATGCAAACAGTGCCGCAACTACCCGTGATCCTGTCAGTTTTTCGCGGCGCCATCTTTTATGTCCTGAACCGGCGATGTAGAGTTCAACCATGAAATGGAACCTGCCCAATATCCTGACCGTGCTGCGCCTGTTGGCCGCACCCGGTCTGGCCGTGATGTTTCTGTATTTCACCCGACCCTATGCGGACTGGTTCGCGCTGATCCTGTTCCTGTCGGCTGCGATTACCGACTGGTTCGACGGCTATCTCGCCCGCGCGTGGAAGCAGGAAACCAAGATCGGCGCGATGCTGGACCCGATTGCCGACAAGGCGATGGTGGTGATCGCGCTGATGATCCTGGTTGGGTATTCGGCCGAGCATTGGACGCCGTGGCTGGTGCTGCCCGCAACCGTGATCCTGTTCCGCGAGGTGTTCGTTTCGGGGCTGCGTGAATATCTGGGCGATGTGGCCGGAACGTTGAAGGTGACAAAACTGGCCAAGTGGAAGACAACCGCGCAAATGGTGGCCATTGCCATCCTGTTCTCGCAGGGGATTTTCGAACACCACTTTGTGATGGCCACTTTCGGCATGGATACGACTACGATTGATCAGGTGCTTGCAGGGCAGGTCGAAGACCTGAACAATATCCGCTGGCATCTGGAAGGCATGTTCTGGTCTGGCCGCATCGGGCTGTGGCTGCTGTGGATTGCGGCGGCGCTGACGTTGATCACGGGCTTCGATTACCTACGTAAAGCCATGCCCCACCTGAAGGAGAGCTAAGCGATGGACGTGCTGTATTTCGCCTGGGTGCGTGAACGCATCGGCCTGCCGAAAGAAAAGGTCGAGACGCAGGCAGCGACGGTCAATGATCTGGTCGCCGAACTCAGCGCGCGCGAGGATCGCTATGCGGCTGCTTTCGCCGACCTGTCGGCCCTGCGCGTGGCGCTGGATCAGGAATTGTCGGACTTTGACGCGCCCCTGAGTGGCGTGCGTGAGGTCGCATTTTTCCCGCCGATGACAGGCGGCTGATATGCGGATCGTCGTGCAGGAGGCCCCGTTTGATCTGGGGGCCGAAGCCAATGCTTTCGCCGCCGGGAACGACGCCAATGGGGCGATTGTCACCTTTACCGGCGTGGTGCGCGATCTGGCCTCGGGCGATCTGGACGTGATGGAGATCGAGCATTATCCCGGCATGACCGAACGCGCCCTGACCAAAATCGCCGAAGAGGCGCTGCAGCGTTGGTCATTGGGCGATGTTCTGGTGATTCACCGCCATGGGCGTTTGGCACCGGGGGACCGGATCATGATGGTCGCCACCGCCGCCCGGCATCGCAAGGATGCGTTTGAGGCTGCGGAATATCTGATGGATTACCTCAAATCCCGCGCGCCGTTCTGGAAGAAGGAAATCACCAATTCCGGCGCCGAATGGGTGGCCGCCAAAGATGAGGATGAGGACGCGCTGACCCGCTGGTAAAGACAGCTCAGTCCGCGTTGTTGATGCGACCACGCAGTTCTTCGGCTTCTTGCCGCGCCGCACGCAGCCCATCCATGGCGGCGGCCAGTTCCGCTTCGGTCTGGGTCAGCTGGTTGGTCAGTTCCGCCTCGCGTTGCTGCAGATAGGTGATGGCCTGATCGCGGGTTTCCTCTGCCTCGTGCAGCTCCTGACTCATGCGGTCCAGATCGGCCACGTCGCTTTGGCGAACGCGGGACAGGCGATGGGCCAGCCAGTTGGCGAACCACCCCATGCAGAAGGCGGCGAACAGGATGATGGCGGTGGCGATGATGAATTCGGTTCTGTTCAACTTACTGGTCCTCTGCGCCTGCATCCGTTGCGTCGGTTTCTGATGTCGCGGCTTCGGCTTCGATCGCCTCTAGCGCGGTTTCGGTATCGGCCACCGGTTCGGGGCGGATAAGGCGGAATTCGATGCGACGATTATCTTCGCGGCCTGCTTCAGTGTCATTGTCGGCGATGGGTTGTGTTTCGCCATATCCGACCGCCGAATAGCTTGAGGTCGGTACGCGCCGTCCGCGCAGCTCGTTCAGGATCGACTGCGCACGCGACTGGCTGAGCTGCTGGTTCATCTCTTCGCGGCCCTGACTGTCGGTATGGCCCTGAATCTCCAGCCGGATCGGGCCACATTCGCGCAGGATGTCCGCAATCTGGTTCAGCGCATCGCGCGAATCGGCGGCCACGGTCGCCGAGCCGGGCTCGAACGCGATCTTGCTGGCGGCTTGAACCTCGGCCAGTTGTTCTTCGCAGACCTCGGGGTCAGGCGGGGCGTCTGCGGGGGCCGGAGGTTCCTGATATGTGATCGACAGGGTGTATTCCTGCGCCTCACCCAGCTTGTCAGACAGCATACCCGCGATCCGGGCCTTGGCATCGGGATCGTGGCTGAGCCCCGACAGCGCGACATTGTCCGGCGTCACCGTCAGTGCGCCATTGTGCAGTTGCGACAGAGCCTCCAACCCGGCCAGCACCCGCACGGGCCAGTCTGCAGGCAAGTCCGGCGCGATCCGGGTGGCAGTGTGTACCTGTAGTGAGCCGAAAGCGGCGCGCGCAAAGCTGTCGGTCATGTCGCGCAGTGTTTCGTCACCCACCCGGCCACGCAGTTGCACCAGCCCTTCGGGGCTGCGGGTTGCCACGAACTCAACCGGCCCCGACGGGGCGTCCGGCTCGGGCTCGGGCAGAACCGCATGCAGGACGAAAACCTCAGGCAGCGCGTTTTCAAGCTCTCCGACGATGCGGTCAAATTCCAGCGGGTTGGTATCCTGCGCGGCGACCAGAGTGATGTCGGCATCCGAGAGGGTGACGGAACCATGGCCCAGCTCGGCCAGCGCCCGGATACTCAGCTGTGCCGCATTGGCCCAGCGTGGTGAGGGCACGCCCAGACCGATGGTGCAGGAATAGGCGCCGGTCAGCCCGGCCTCTTGCGCGGCCTCAACGATCATGTCGCGCGCGTCTTCGTCCTGGGCCGAACAGGCATCGAACTGGCCACCTTCTTCGTTGATCAGATAGCGCAGCGTGAAGGGTGTGATTACCGGGCGCGGTGCCGATATCGCCAGACCGATCCGCAGTCCCGGTGGTGCGGCGCGGCTCAGGTCCTGTTCCAGCCGGTCTTTTTCCTGCTGGCTGTCGGCAATGGCGGTGATGCGTACCAGCCCGGGGCTGGCCGAGATTTTGGCGCGGGGCAGATCGGACAGCGCCTGAATCGCGTAGGACAGGGCCTGATCCCAGCCCTTGGGTTCAGGGAAATCGGCGATCTCCATCAGGTCCGAGACCGTTGCACCCCGATCCAGCCGTTGCAGACGATCCATCAGATCGTCGCGATCTTCGCTGGCGGGGATCAGTCCAATGATCGAAATGCCGCTGTCATTGCGCAGAATCTCGGCTGAAAAGCGTGGCGGGGTCAGGTCGGCGGTGGGCGCAACCTGCATCTCATCTATGACACGAGAGGTTTCGACCTCGGTTCCCGCGGCAGTCAGGGCGTTGAACCGCGTCGCCTCGTCAGGAGCAGTGCCGGTCAGTACGACACGCAGACCATCGGATTCGACCTCGGCCCAGTCATGCCCCTGCAGGTTCAGCGCGCGGCGCACCGCCAGCTCGGACGCGTCTTCGATCTTGCTGACCGCGAATCCGGCGGCCACCAGCGACAACGCGGAGGACACGATAAAGATCAACGCGACGGCAAGGGCATAGGGCATGCGCATGGACGGGTTCGAGGCTCCTCGGGCGGTTGGTTCCGGACTCATACAGAGCCCGGTGCACAGGTGCAATCAGAGCAGAAGGGCGACGCACAGGAAGATCAGCGGAATCAAGCCGGTGTCGCGGTTGGCCCGGAAAAGTTGCAACAGCTTGGCGTTGTCCTCGGTGTCGAGGCCGCGCAATTGCCATGCCATATGCCATCCCATCATCCACGGCCCGCCAAGCGCGACGACAAGCGCCGGAAACGATGCACCGGGAAGCGCTGCATCGATAATCGCCAGCCCCATCAGGGCAACTGTTGCGACCAGAAAATACTTGAGCCACCGGGCGGTATCGGTTCCGAACAGGCGGGCGGTGGATTTGATGCCGATCAGTTCATCATCTTCTGCGTCCTGATGGGCATAGATCGTGTCATAGAACAGCGTCCAGGCGATGCCCGACAGATAGAGGATGATTGCAGGCGAACCGACCGTGCCGGTATGGGCCGTCCAGGCCAGAAGCGCGCCCCAGTTGAAGGCCAGCCCCAGAAAGACCTGCGGCCACCATGTAAAGCGTTTTGCGAACGGATAGATTGTCACCGGCAGCAGCGACAGCACACCCATCGCAATGGCTGCCCGATGGAAGGTCAGCAGAATCAGCAGGGCGAGCAGGCATTGCAGAACCATCCAGAACACCGCCTGACGCACGCTGACCTGACCCGAAGGGATCGGGCGCGAGCGGGTGCGCTCCACTTTCCCGTCGAACTCGCGGTCGGTGATATCGTTCCAGGTGCAGCCCGCGCCACGCATCAGGTAGGCGCCGATGGCACAGCCGATGGCGATCCACAGGTCCTCCCATCGTGGGCTGCCATCGCTCAGGATCGCAAGCGCCAGCCCCCACCAGCAGGGAATCAGCAAAAGCCAGGTGCCAATCGGGCGGTCCGCGCGGCTGAGCCGCAGATAGGGGCGGGCAAAAGCGGGGGCATGGGTGTCGACCCAGTTGCCGGTGACCGCATCTGCGACCTGACCGTCTGGTGTTGGGGCATTGCCTTGCATATGTAGGGTCTCATGACTGCGAAGATCAGACTGTATGTAGAGCACCCTCTGGGTCCGGGGCAATCGGTTCCTTTGACGCGCGAACAGGCACATTACCTGTTCGGGGTCATGCGCCTGTCTGTGGGCGGGCAGGTCGCCCTGTTCAACGGGCAGGATGGCGAATGGCTGGCCGAGGTTGCCGAAGCGGGCAAACGGGGTGGTGTTCTGGCCTGTGCCCGGCAGACAAAGCCATTGCAACTGCCGCCTGACCTGTGGCTGCTATTCGCGCCGATCAAAAAGGCGCGCACCGACTTTATCGTTGAAAAGGCAGCGGAAATGGGCGCGGCGCGGATCCTGCCCGTGCAGACCGAGTTCACCAATTCCGAACGCATCCGGCAGGACCGCCTGCAGGCCCATGCCGTTGAGGCCGCCGAGCAATGCGGCGGCACCTATGTGCCCGAGGTTGCCGACCTTCAACGGCTTGATCGGGTGCTGGACGCATGGTCTGACGACCGTCAGCTGATGTTCTGTGATGAGGCAGAGGTCGGGTCGGCCCTGCGTCTGGCTGCGCAGGGTAAAGACCAACCCTGGGCCATTCTGATCGGCCCCGAAGGCGGGTTCTCGGACCGCGAGCGCAAGCGGCTTTCCGGTTTGCCCTATGCGCATGTCGTCAGCCTCGGTCCCCGCATCCTGCGGGCGGATACCGCAGCGGTGGCGGCGATGACCATGTGGCAACAGGCGCTGGGGGATTGGACGTGACCTGGCGCGTTGCGCAGGACAGCGATGTACCTTTGATCGGCCAGTTCCTCTCGCAGCACATTCAGAGCTCGATGTTTCCACTCACCAACCTGCGCGACTTTGGTCTGAACGGCCTGCACCCCCGCTCGCTGAAAATTTGGCTGCTAGGCGAACCGATACGCGCAGTTTTTGCCATTACGAACGAAGGCATGATTCTGCCGCAATGCCCGGACTGCACAGACGCGGAACTGGCAGAGGTTATCAGCATGATCCGTGGTCATGTCCTGTTTGGCATAGCGGCCGAAGCCGAGCAGGCGCGCCGGATCATTCAGCTTGGCGGGTGGGAAAACCGACCTGCTACGCTCAATAATGACGAGCCGGGGTTTTCGCTGAATCTTGAGCAGCTTCTTGTGCCGAAAATAGCAGGCGCTGAAATCGTTCCGATAGGTGTTGTCGACAAATCGATCACCAAAAACTGGCGGCGCGATTATCTGGTCGAGGCGATGGACTTTGATCCTGCACGGGCTGCAAGACAAGCCAGCGAAGATTTCGAGGCTTATACAAAGCGCGATTCCCACAGGGTCCTGCTGATCGACGCTCGGCCTGTCGCCATGACCGGTTTCAACGCCCGCCTGCCCGAGATTGTGCAAATCGGCGGTGTTTATACACCGCCCGCGCTGCGCGGACGCGGCTATGCGCGCCTTGCTGTCGCCCTGCATCTGATTGAGGCACGTAACGCCGGTGTTTCCCGCGCCGTTCTGTTTGCGGCTTCCGATTCCGCCGCGTGTGCCTATATGGCAATCGGGTTCCAACCGGCGGGCCAGTTCTCGCTGATCCTGTTCACCAACCCGGAGGACACCGCATGAGTTTCATCCGACCCGAAGCCAAACTCGCCCTGTGGCGCTGGCGCGAAGTGCTGGTTGGCGGGGCTGTCCTGCTCGTGGGCCTCAGCTGGATCAGCGGGCCCGGAGGTTTGCTGGGCTGGTTGGGTTGGGTACTGGTGGTGGTCGCGCTGGCTCTGGCTGTGATCGGGGTGCAGCGTGCACGGTTCCGAACCGGCGCAGGCGGTCCCGGGTTGGTGACCGTAGACGAAGGCCAGATCACCTATCTCGGGCCGCTGGATGGCGGCATTGTCGCGACTCGTGAAATCGAAAGGCTGGCCCTCGACCCGACCTCTGATCCGGCGCATTGGGTGCTGGATCAACCGGGTCAGCCGACGCTTCACATTCCGGTGAACGCTGAAGGGGCCGAGGCGCTGTTTGACATGTTCTCGAACCTGCCGGGGCTGAAAACCGAACAAATGCTGGCCGAACTCAACGGCGGATCGCCCCATCCGGTGGTGATCTGGGAACGCACACCGTCGCGCCCTGCGCATCTGCGGTTGCATTGACACTGGCGCGGTTTGCGCTCAGGACTGACCCGCAACGCAAGACACATCAGGATCGGAGCACGGTTCATGTCCATTCCCCAGTCCGGCGGCGGGCCGATCGAACGCCATGAGCAACTGGCCGAATATCTGGAATCGGGCTGCAAGCCCAAGGCAGATTGGCGCATCGGCACCGAGCATGAGAAGTTCGGCTATTGCAAGGACACGCTGAAACCACTGCCGTTCGAAGGCACTCGGTCCATCGTCGCGGTGCTGGAAGGTCTGCGCGACCGCCACGGCTGGGGCGAGGTGCGCGAGGCCGGGCATCTGATCGGGCTTGAGAAAGACGGCGCCAATGTCAGTCTGGAACCGGGCGGCGCGCTGGAACTGTCGGGCGCTCCGCTGGAGACGATCCACGAGACCTGTGATGAGGTGAACACGCACCTGCGCGAGGTAAAGGACATCGCCGACGAGATCGGCGTTGGCTTCATCGGTCTGGGCGCGGCCCCGATCTGGACCCATCACGAGATGCCGCTGATGCCCAAAGGGCGTTATCGGCTGATGAACGACTATATGGAAAAAGTCGGTACCATGGGACGCGCCATGATGCGGCGGACCTGCACGGTTCAGGTCAATATCGACTTCGGGTCCGAGGCCGACATGGTGCAGAAACTGCGCGTGGCGCTGGCCTTGCAGCCCGTCGCGACGGCGCTATTCGCCAATTCGCCCTTCTTCGAGGGGCAGGTCAACGGCCAGAAAAGCTGGCGCAGCCATATCTGGCGGCATCTGGACGACGCACGCACCGGCATGCTGCCCTTCGTGTTCGAAGAAGGCTTCGGGTTCGAGCGTTACGTGCAATATGCGCTCGATGTGCCGATGTATTTCGTCTATCGCGACGGGCAATATATCAACGCGCTGGGCATGTCTTTCCGTGACTTCCTGCAGGGTAAACTGCCCGCGCTGCCGGGTGAAACGCCCACCCTGTCCGACTGGGCCGACCACCTGACCACCGCCTTCCCCGAAGCGCGGATCAAGAAATTCATGGAAATGCGCGGCGCCGATGGCGGCCCGTGGCGTCGTTTGTGCGCGCTGCCGGCGTTCTGGGTCGGCCTGACCTACGATCAGGGCGCGCTGGATGCGGCCTGGGATCTGGTCAAGGGCTGGGATGCCGAGACCCGCGAGGAACTGCGGGTGCAGGCCGCCGTCAAGGGCCTGCAGGCGCAGGTTGGCGACATCAACATGCACGATCTGGCGCGCGAGGTGGTCAACATCGCCGATGCCGGTCTGAAAGCCCGCGCCTATCCCGGTGCAGGCGGTCTGGTCCCGGATGAGACGCATTTCCTCAACGCGTTGAAAGACAGTATCGACAGCGGCAAGGTGCCCGCAGATGAGCTGTTGGAGCATTATCACGGCGATTGGAACGGCGATCTGACGCGGATTTACCCCGAATACAGCTATTGATCCGCACCCAGCCGCTTGCATTCACGCGGCTGGGCCGATAGCAGGTTCCGGACCAAATTCAGAGGGCGTCATGGACGATCTTAAGGCAAAATATCTGGGCCAAATCGCCGATGCGGGCGACGAAAACGCGCTTGAGGCGATCCGCGTCGCCGCCGTGGGCAAAAAAGGCGAAGTGGCGCTGAAGATGCGCGAGCTGGGCAAGATGACCCCTGAGGAACGCCAGATTGTAGGCCCCGCGCTGAACGCCCTGAAGGATGAGATCAACTCGGCGCTGTCGGCCAAAAAGGCCGCGCTGGCCGATGCCGCGCTGGATGAGCGTCTGCGCACCGAATGGCTGGACGTCACCCTGCCGACCCGCGCGCGCCGTCAGGGCTCGATCCACCCGGTCAGTCAGGCGACCGAGGAGCTGACCGCGATTTTTGCCGAACTTGGTTTCTCGGTGGCCGAAGGGCCGCGGATCGAAACCGACTGGCACAATTTCGACGCCCTGAACATCCCCGGCCACCACCCTGCGCGGGCCGAGATGGACACGTTCTACATGCACCGCGCCGAGGGTGACAACCGCCCGCCGCATGTGCTGCGCACCCATACCTCGCCCGTCCAGATCCGCTCGATGGAGCTGCAGGGCGCGCCGATCCGCGTGATCTGCCCGGGCGGTGTCTACCGCGCCGATTATGACCAGACCCACACGCCGATGTTCCATCAGGTCGAGGGGCTGGCCATCGACAAAGACATCTCGATGGCGAACCTGAAATGGGTTCTGGAAGAGTTTGTGAAGGCGTTCTTCGAGGTCGACGACGTCGAACTGCGCTTCCGCGCCTCGCATTTCCCCTTCACCGAGCCGTCGGCCGAGGTCGATATCCGCTGTTCGTGGGATAACGGTCAGCTGAAGATCGGCGAAGGCGACGACTGGATGGAGATTCTGGGCTCAGGCATGGTCCACCCCAAGGTGATCGCCGCTGGTGGGATTGATCCGGAGGTCTATCAAGGCTTTGCCTTCGGCATCGGGATCGACCGTCTGGCGATGCTGAAATACGGCATTCCGGATTTGCGGGCGTTCTTTGACAGCGATCTGCGTTGGCTGCGCCACTACGGGTTCGCGGCGCTGGATATGCCGAACCTGCATGGTGGTTTGTCTCGGTGAGCGAAGTTGAAGTGATCACGGCGTGCGAAAATGTTTGCGGTGATTTCTTCTGGATTGCTCCATTAGCCTCAGTTTTAGCCGACTTTGGTACGTTCGCCGTTGGTTTCGGCGTGATTGCTGGTTTTTATCAACTTAAACTTTGGAAAACAGCGGCGAAATCGCGTTCCCGGGCGGAGGCGGCTGAATTTTGTTTAACCGCAGTGTTGAATGCTGATGAGGCTCTAAAGTTAATACGGCAACCATTCGGAAAAATTCCGAAAGAAGCCACTGAAAATCGAACAGAATACTATCTGTTTAGGAAGCGACGTATTTTCGACAGAGAAGAGACCTTTGCTGCTCTCCGTAAGGCGGAAGTCCGGCAAGAGGTTTTGATTGGGGATTCTACGGTTTCCAAAGCGATTGATGAATTGTTCCGTATTCGCAATGAAATTGTCTGGGCAATAGACAAACTGATCCAGTCTGAGCACGTTGACACGCCGGAAGCACGAGAATTGAGAGTAGAATGTGAACGCTGCTTGAACGGTTCCTATAGCGATCAGGACGCTCTGGGGATGAAGCAAACTCGTGCAATTGATGCGATCAAAGAAGTGCTATTACCCATAGCTAGATACGACAAGCATTGAATTAATTGGCTGAGAATTAGAATTTAGGCACCCGTGGGGTTGGCGATGCCAAGCCTTGTCACATTCTCCCACGGGGTTGTGACGTGACAGCGGACACTGGGCGGGTAGGCTCCGACGCATGATTTACCGACTGCTCTGCCTTTTCTTGCTGATCGCCACCCAAGCCGCTGCGGTGGATACTTGCCACGGCGATACCGCCTGTCAGGTCGGTGACCGCTCGTACCATGTGCTGGAACCGGACGGGTGGGACGGGGTAACGCCGCTGCCGGTGCTGTTGCATTTCCATGGATGGGCGCGGCAGGGGACTGTGGTTGTCGATCATGAACGCATCGCAGGTGCCACGAAGCTGCGCGGCGTGTTGCTGGTGGCCCCCAACGGGCTGGGCAAAAGCTGGGATTTCTGGACTTCGGACACCGGGGATGTGCCTTTTGCAGACCGGGTATTGGAGGACGTCGCCAGGCGCTATCCGATTGATCCGGAGCGCATCTATGTCTCGGGCTATTCTTTCGGCGGCGCGATGGCGTGGCGCTATGCCTGCCAGTCGGGCAATGATATCGCCGCCCTGCTGGGTGTGGCCGGGACCATCCGCCAGACCGAGGATTGCCCGCAGGCCCCGCGCGAGGTGCGCCATGTGCATGGCCTGAGTGATACGGTGATGGATTTCCCTTATGGCGCGAATGGCGATACCACTTATCCGGTGGCTCTGTGGCGGCAGAAATACGGCTGCGAAACCGCCACCCCGCGCGGCGACTGGAGCGTTGTGCCGATCCTGACGCTCAGCCGTGTGGAATGGACCGATTGTGCGCGCGGGCGGGTCACGCTGGACACGCATCCCGGTGGCCATTTCATCCCCCATGGCTGGATCGGGCGGCAGTTGGACGAGCTTTTGGGCCGCACCCCGACTTATCCATGACGCGCAGCGCTTGCACCCCGGCGCATTCTTTGCCATTGCCTGTGCCGACTGGATGTTTGCCAAAAAAGGCCCCGAGCAATGAAATTCACTCTGTCCTGGCTGAAAGACCACCTCGACACCGACGCTTCGGTTGATGAAATCGCCGAGGCGCTGACCGATCTTGGCCTCGAGGTTGAAGAGATCGTCAACCCGGCGGACCGGCTGGCGGGCTTTACGCTGGGTCATGTGAAACATGCCGAAAAGCACCCCGACGCCGACAAGCTGCGCGTCTGCACGGTTGAAACGGACGAGGGCGATCTGCAGATCATCTGCGGCGCGCCTAATGCGCGCGAAGGCATTACCGTCGTGGTCTGCAAACCGGGCATGTATATCCCCGGCCTGGATATCACCATCAGCGTCGGCAAGATCCGCGGCGTCGAGAGCTTTGGCATGATGGCGTCCGAGCGTGAACTGGAGCTGTCGGACGAGCATGACGGTATCATTGAGCTGCCCTCGGGCGCGGTCGGTGACAGGTTCGTGGACTGGCTGGCCGAGAACGACCCTTCCAAGGTTGACCCGATGATCGAGATCGCGATCACGCCGAACCGCCCGGATGCGCTGGGCGTTGAAGGGATCGCGCGTGATCTGGCGGCGCGTGGCATCGGCACGTTGAAACAGCGTGACTATGTGCCGGTGCCGGGTGATTTCGAGTGCCCGATCAAGGTAGCCATTGACGAGGATACGCTGGACGGTGCGCCGCATTTCACCGGGCGTCTGATCCGGGGCGTGAAGAACGGCCCCAGCCCGCAATGGCTGCAGGATCAGTTGAAGGCAATCGGGCTGCGGCCCATTTCGGCGCTGGTGGATATCACCAACTACATGACCTTCGACCACAACCGCCCGCTGCACGTGTTCGATGCGGACAAGGTGCAGGGCAACCTGCGGGTGCACCGCGCCAAGGGTGGTGAGACGCTGGTGGCGCTGGACGAAAAGGAATACACCCTGCAGCCCGGTATGATGGTGATTTCGGACGATAAAGGTCCGGAATCCATCGCTGGCGTCATGGGCGGCGAGGAAACCGGTTGTACCGAGGACACGGTGAATGTGTTCCTCGAAAGCGCGTTTTGGGATCACGTGCAGATCGCTTTGACCGGGCGTGCGCTGAAGATCAACTCGGACGCGCGGTATCGGTTTGAGCGCGGGGTCGACCCGGAATACACCCGCGAGGGGCTGGAACACGCGACGCAGATGATCCTGGATATCTGCGGTGGTGAGGCGTCGAATGTGGTTGAGGCGGGCAAGGCGCCGAACCATGCGCGGGCCTACAGACTGGATGCGGAACGTGTGAAGTCTCTGGTCGGGATGGACATTCCCGAAAGCGATCAGCGTCAGACTTTGACCCGTCTGGGCTTCCGTCTCGAGGGTGAAATGGCCCATGTCCCCAGCTGGCGCCCGGATGTCATGGGCGAGGCCGATCTGGTGGAAGAGGTGGCGCGGATTGCCTCGCTGACCAAGCTACAGGGCAAACCTCTGCCGCGTGTCACCGATGGTATCCCCAAGCCGGTGATGACTCCGACGCAGCGCCGCCAGTCGATGGCGCGCCGGACCTGCGCGGCGCTCGGGTATAATGAGTGCGTGTCGTATACCTTCATCGATCAGGCCTCGGCGGCGTTGTTCGGCGGTGGCGACGAAGCGACCCAGCTGGAAAACCCGATCTCGTCCGAGATGAGCCATATGCGCCCCGATCTGCTGCCTGGCCTGTTGCAGGCGGCAGCGCGCAATCAGGCGCGGGGTTATGCGGATGTGGCGCTGTTTGAGGTCGGCCCCGTCTTCCATGACGGCGAACCCGGCGATCAGAAAACCCAGATTACCGGCCTGCTGGTCGGTCGCAATGGTCCCAAGGACGTACATGGCGCGTCGCGGCCGGTGGATGTGTATGACGCCAAGGCAGATGTCGAGGCGGTTCTGGCCGCGATTGGCGCGCCTGCGAAGGTGCAAATCCTGCGAGACGGGGATGTCTGGTGGCATCCGGGTCGTCACGGCAAGATCTGTCTGGGTCCGAAAAAGGTGCTGGGTGTGTTCGGTGAACTGCACCCGCGCATCCTGCAGGCGATGGACATCAAAGGCCCGGCAATGGCGTTCACCATATGGCCGGACGAGGTACCTCTGCCCCGTAAATCCGGCGCTACCCGCGCCGCTTTGGAACTGCGTGATCTGCAAGCGGTCGAGCGTGATTTTGCCTTTGTCGTCGATGCGGATGTCGAGGCGCTGACGCTGGTCAATGCCGCAGCCGGTGCCGACAAGGCGCTGATCGAAGATGTGCGTGTCTTTGACGAATTCATCGGTGGCAGTCTGGGCGAGGGCAAGAAATCGCTGGCCATCACCGTGCGCTTGCAGCCGACGGATGCGACGCTGAAGGAGCAAGACATCGAAGCGGTGTCCGAGAAGATCATTGCCAAAGTGACGAAGGCCACGGGCGGAACGCTCAGGGGGTAGCCCTGAGCCGCCCGTTGCGGAAAAGCTCTGCAAACGCCCGGTTTGCGGATCACGTCTTTTTGATGCTTGAGCGCTAAGCCTTTGGTTCCGTTGTTGTTATACCGGCCTCTGGCTTTTGTTGCCCGAGGATTCATGGTTACCACGACGTTTACTGTTTACCGCGTTGGCGAAGACTTGTCCGGACCAATCGCGACCGGCAATACCTTTGAATATATTAAGGGCAACGGCATCGATAACATCACCGTCACTGACGATGATGATTTCATCAACGACGTGGCCCCGAATACCGAGATTGGCGATCTGGTCAGCCTTGACTCGGCAGATACCGACCTGGGCATCACCCGCGATTTTGTAGGGGTGAACCATTATTTCGAGGTGACCGGCAGCGACGGCAGCTCGTTTCGCCTGTATGCCGCTCATGCTTTCGACACGGCGTTCGAAGGCAGCACCGGCATCAACCGTGATGATGTCGGATTTTTCTCGGACGGTCAGTTGACCCCCGGCGTGACCTATACGGTTGGGCCGTTGGTCCGAACTTCGAGCGATGGCACGCAGGAACATGTGGATCTGGTCATTCAGCTGTGTTTTGCTAAAGGCACCCGGATTGCTCTGCCGGACGGATTGACGCGACCGGTCGAAGAGCTGACACCCGGTGATCTTTTACAGACCCGGGATAAGGGGCCGCAGAAACTCGTCTGGATCGGTCGTGACACGCGGTCGAAGGCGGATTTTGGGCGGCAACCAAATCTGCGCCCGGTACGGATCAGCGCGGGCGCGCTTGGCGATGGGCTGCCGCACCGTGATCTGGTGGTGTCGCGGCAGCACCGCATTCTGGTTTCATCCGATCTGGCGGAACAGATGTTCGGTGCCCGTGATGTACTGATTGCAGCCAAGGATCTGCTGGAGGTGCCGGGTGTCTTTCTGGATGAAACGATCGAGGAAATCGAGTACTTTCACTTGCTGATGGAACACCATGAGGTGCTATATGCCGAAGGTTGCCTCTCCGAAAGCTTCTATCCCGGCCCCGTAGCGGTTCGGGCGCTGTCGGATGTGCAGATACGCGAAATCCAGCAAGCGCTGCCCGTGATCCTGCGCGAAGATCATGTCCCCGCCGCCGCCGCGCTGATCCCCGCAAAAGGGTCCGAGCGGTGCAAGCTGGTTCGCAGGATGCTGAAACAGGGATTGACGCTGGTGTCGCAGGAAGCACAATGCGCCCAACGGGCCTGAGGCCTTTTATCTGAACAAATGTGAGAACCATGCTGAACGTATACCTTTCCGGAGAAATCCACACGGACTGGCGTGAACAGATCATCGATGGCGCGCGGGATCTGGATATCCGGTTCAACAGCCCGGTCACTGATCATGGTGCCAGCGACGATTGCGGAGTTGCCATCCTGGGAAGCGAGCCGAACAAGTACTGGCATGACCACAAGGGCGCGATGGTCAATGCGATCCGCACTCGCAAAGGCATTGCCGACGCGGACGTGGTCGTCGTGCGGTTCGGTGACAAGTACAAACAGTGGAACGCAGCCTTTGATGCGGGTTATGCGGCGGCGCTGGGCAAGTCGATCATCGTGCTTCATGGCCCCGACCATCAGCACGCGCTGAAAGAGGTCGATGCCGCTGCGCTGGCCGTCGCGGAAGAGCCGCGTCAGGTGGTTGAAATCCTGCGCTATGTGTTGACAGGTAGTTTGCCGGGATAAATCAGAAAACAGGGCTTGCGGTCCTGAGTGACCGCAAGCCCTGCTTCGATGGCCGCGCAATCAGTCCCGTGGCGGGGTCACCAGCCCTTTCTGCACCGCAGGCCGGTCCAGAAACCGGTCGAGGTAAGCCACCACGTTGGCATGGTCGCCCCAGCCGACAATCTGTTTGGCTTCGTAGAATTCCAGCCCGCGCAGCCAGGGTGCGATGGCCATGTCGGCGATCGAGTAGTCTCCGGCGATCCAGTCCTGCCCATCCAGTTGCGTGTTCAGGACGTTCAGCAAGCGCTTGGCCTCGTTGATGTAACGCTCGCGCGGGCGGGGGTCTTCGATCTTGCTGCCAGCGAATTTGTGGAAAAACCCCAATTGGCCGAACATCGGGCCGATCCCGCCCATCTGGAACATCAGCCATTGGGTGATGCGGTGCTTGTCGGCGGCAGACTGACCGATGAACTTCCCGGTCTTCTCAGCCAGATACAGAAGGATCGCGCCGCTTTCGAACAGGCCGATGGGTTCTCCATCCGGGCCGTTGGGATCGATGAGAGCGGGGATCTTGTTGTTGGGATTCAGTGACAGGAACTCGGGGCTTTTGACATCCGCGTCCGCCAGCGTGACCAGATGCGCCTCGTAGGGCAGGCCGGTTTCTTCCAGCATGATCGAGGCTTTCACGCCGTTTGGTGTGGGAAAGGAATACAGCTGAATGACCGTCGGGTCCTGTGGGGGCCATCTGTCTGTAATGGAATAAGATGCGAAGATGGGCATGAAACCTCCTGAAAACTGCTGTCTGGGGAAAAATAGGTGCTGTTTCCCATAAAAACATACATTTATTAGTGCAATGAGCGCACAATTACCCTGCGCCTGCGCGCGAACACAATACGCAAGCGCCTGAAAAAAACCGGAAAGAGGGAAGCATGATTCAGGAATTCAAGACCTTCATTGCCAAAGGCAATGTCATGGATATGGCTGTCGGTATCATCATCGGCGCGGCGTTTACCGCAATTGTCACGTCTCTGGTGGGTGATCTGATCAACCCGCTCATCGGCCTGTTTACCGGTGGCATCGACTTTACCAACAATTATGCCGTACTGGCCGGGGACGTGGCCGAAGGTGCCAGCCTTGAGGCGGCGCGCGAGACAGGTGCGTCGGTTTTTGCTTATGGCGCGTTCATCATGGCGGTCATCAACTTCCTGATCATCGCGTGGGTGGTGTTCCTGCTGGTGAAAATGGTCAACCGGGTCAAGGACGCAGCAGAAACCGAGGAAGAGGCAGCGGAAGAGGCGCCTGCCGGTCCCAGCGAGCTGGACATCCTGATGGAAATCCGCGACGCGCTGAAGAAGTAATCACTGCGATGAACGCAAAACTGGCCTCGCCGGACTGGCGGGGTCAAATTTTCTGAAATGACTGAGAGAAGGAAAGGCCAGGATGGATCAGACGATCGAAATGGCGAACCAGGCCATGGATATGGCAAACGGCTATATGCCGGTATTGTTGAGCGCGGGCAAGGCTCTGATCGTTCTCATTCTGGGCTGGATTCTGGCCGGAATGATCTCGGGTGTTGTGCGCCGCCGCATCAACAAGACGCCGCAGATTGACCCGACGCTGGGCAACTTTGCCGCCAGCATGATCAAATGGGCCATTCTGGCCATGGTCCTGGTCGCCGTGCTGGGTATCTTCGGGATCGAGGCCACCAGTATCGTCGCCATTCTGGGTGCCGCCTCGCTGGCCATCGGTCTGGCGCTGCAGGGCACGCTGAGCGATCTGGCGGCTGGCGTGATGCTGGTCGTGTTCAGGCCCTACAAGCTGGGCCAGTATGTGGATATCGGCGGTACGGCAGGCACCGTCAGGGATCTGAACCTGTTCACCACCGAACTGGTGACGCCGGACAACGTGCAGATCATCGTGCCAAATGGTCAGGCCTGGGGATCGATCATCACCAACTTTTCGGCCCATGATACCCGGCGCGTCGATTTGGTATTCGGCATCGACTATGGCGACAGCGCGGATGAGGCGATGCAGATCATTCTGGACGTGGCCAAGGCGGATGACCGGATCATGAGTGACCCGGAGCCCTGGGTGCGCGTGACCAATCTGGGCGACAGCTCGGTCGATTTGACGGCACGTCTTTGGTGCGCGGCTGCGGACTACTGGGATGTGAAGTTCGAGCTGACCAAAACGGTGAAAGAAGCGTTCGATGCCAAGGGCGTGTCGATCCCCTATCCCCATTCGGTCGAGATTCAGAAACAGGGCTGAGCGCTCCCGCCCGTCATACGGGCATTGGAAATGCCCTTTTCCGGTTGGCTTCATCGCAACGGTGTAAACCCCCTCGTCAGAGGGGGCTTTCAGGGGCGGGAGCCCTTACGCGTTGACGATGTCCTCGGCCGCGACAAAATCGAGACCCAGCGCAACACCGACCGCTTCATAGGTCAGCTGACCTGCGTGGACGTTCAGACCTGCCAGCAGGTGCGGGTCGTCCTGGCAGGCCTTTTTCCAGCCCTTGTCGGCCAGTGCCAGCATGAACGGCATAGTCGCGTTGCCCAGAGCGATGGTCGAGGTGCGCGCAACCGCGCCCGGCATGTTGGCCACGCAGTAATGCATGATGCCGTCGACTTCATAGATCGGGTCTGCATGGGTGGTGGCTTTCGAGGTCTCGAAACAGCCGCCCTGGTCGATGGCGACGTCCACGAGAACCGCACCGGGTTTCATGGTCGACAGCTGCGCGCGCGAGATCAGCTTGGGCGCTGCTGCGCCGGGGATCAGAACCGCGCCGATTACCATGTCGGCATCCTGAATCAGCTCGGCAGTGGCGCCTGCGGTCGAGTACTGGCTTTTGAAGGTGCCGCCAAACACGTCGTCAAGATAGCGCAGGCGTGGCAGCGAGCGGTCCAGAACGGTGACATCCGCGCCCATGCCGGCCGCGATCTTGGCCGCATGGGTGCCGACGACACCGCCGCCGATCACAATGACCTTGGCCGGACCAACACCGGGAACGCCGCCCATCAGAACACCACGACCGCCATTGGCCTTTTGCAGAGTCCACGAGCCGACCTGCGGGGCCAGACGGCCCGCAACCTCGGACATCGGCGCCAGCAGCGGCAGGCCGCCACTGCGGTCGGTCACGGTTTCATAGGCGATCGCGGTGCAGCCCGAGGCCAGCAGGTCATGGGTCTGATCCGGATCGGGGGCCAGGTGCAGATAGGTGAACAGCAGCTGGCCTTCGCGCAGCATCTTGCGCTCACCCGCCTGTGGTTCCTTGACCTTGACGATCATGTCGGCGGTGGCGAACACCTCTTCTGCGGTGTCGACGATGCTGGCACCTGCCGCTACATAGGCGTCATTGTCAAAGCCCGCGCCCAGACCGGCGCCGGATTGGATGATCACCTCGTGACCACGCGCCACCGCTTCGCCAGCGGCGTTCGGCGTCATGCCGACGCGAAATTCCTGAGGTTTGATTTCCGTGGGGCATCCGATTTTCATGTGAGGTCTCCTCCGTTCACAATTTGCACAAATTATGGGCAAACCGCAGTGCAATTTTTGTGAAACCCCACTTGCCAAACGAGAAATATGTGGGAGATTATCCTAACTTCTTTCAGTTTTATGCAATGGATGTGCGCAGATGACATTGGACGCGACCGATCGAAAGATTCTGGCGGCGCTACAGCGCAAAGGACGCATGTCCAATGCGGATCTGTCGGAACAGGCAAACCTTTCGCCTTCGGCCTGCCACCGGCGGGTGCAGCGGCTTGAGGCGGACGGCTACATCAAGGACTATGTCGCATTGCTGGATGCGCGCAAACTGAACGTGCCGACAACCGTCTTCGTCGAGATCACCCTTCAGGGACAGGCCGAGGAGGTTCTGGAGGCTTTCGAGAAAGCCGTTGCGCGCATACCGGATGTTCTGGAATGCCATCTCATGGCAGGCACGGCGGATTACATCCTGAAAGTGGTCGCCGAAAACACCGAGGATTTTGCCCGCATTCACCGGCAGTATCTGTCCCGTCTGCCGGGCGTGGCGCAGATGCAAAGCTCGTTCGCGCTGCGGACCGTGTTCAAGACGACGGCATTGCCGGTCTGATGGCTCAGGCCGGGCCGGGATAGGTAAACAGCAGCAGGTGCGCCATGTTGAAACCGAAATGCATCAGCACCGGCACCCATAGACGCCCGGTCGCGAAATAGCCCAAACCACAGGCAAACCCGAGAAGGGCGGCGAAGGCTACCAGCATTACGCCACCCGCGGCATGGGCGAGGCCGAACAGCAGACTGCTCGCCACAATGCCTGCCACGGGTCCGAGCCATGCGGCGATGACGGATTGTAGATAACCGCGAAAAAACGCTTCTTCGGTCAGGCAGGTCATAAACAGATTGGACAGTGCGAATACCAGCCACCACTCGGGCAGGCCGGGTTCGGGATCAACGGCTCCGGACACTACAGCCACGGCCAGCAATATGGGCAACAGCACCAGCCCGGCCAGAAGCGGCGCGATTTTGACGGCATGCCTGGCGTGCAGCATGGCGGGCCAGACCAGCGCCACCGCGAAAAAGATCATCGGTTTGTCCAGATTGACATACATCGAGAACGGGCGACTCAGGGGGCCTGACTGCACCTGATCGAGTACCAGCGGGTTGTGCACCCCGGGCAATACATGAAGGGCCAGAGCGATGCTCCACCCGATAAGGGCAAGATGGCCCGCCCAAAGCAGAGCGCCCTTCAGGCGGTACATCTGAGAGGCCCCGAGCAAGCCCGCAAGGATCATCAGCGCAGCGCCCCAGCTCAGCAGCCCCTGTGTCAGAGCCACTGTGCCAAATATCGCAAGCAGAGTGATCGCGATCTTGTGCCTGCCGCTTAGCAGGCTGATCTGGGCCGCAATCAACACCAGCCAGGGCCATAGCACGGGCAACAGGATTACAGCATGGCTCATGGCGTTCTCCGATTACGATGGCCATTGATGCGAATACCCGGACAGGAAAGACAAGTGCCGAATTTCCGGGCATCGCAGCGCCAGATCCGGCATCCGTTCGCGTTGCGGCAATTCAAACGCTTGTAACCTGTGAGAGACCGCGCCAAAATCCGGGTTCCGGAGACCTCGCACGCTGTCGCACGTTTATTCAACAGTTGCAGCAGACGGTGACATCCGCCGGTTACACAGCCCAGATATTGTCCGGTCCCGGTGAATTGTAAGGAGCAGACCTTGGCCTATGAAAATGACCGCGCCCCCAAAGACTGGCTGGAAGCCGAGCTGGAAGACTCGCTGGACGAGGATATCGAGATCGAATTCAGCGAACCCATGCTGTCGATGGAAGTCCGCAAGATCTATAAGGACCAGCATCCCGATATGCTGGACCGCCAGGTGTATTTCCGCAACCTTCTGCGCCTGCAGGCCGAACTGATCAAGGTGCAGGACTGGGTTGTGCATACCGGGGCGAAGGTCTGCATCCTGTTCGAAGGTCGCGACAGCGCGGGCAAGGGGGGGGTGATCAAACGGATCACGCAACGCCTGAATCCACGTGTGGCGCGCGTCGTGGCTTTGCCCGCGCCCAGCCGCCGGGAACAAAGTCAGTGGTATTTTCAACGGTATGTGCCGCACCTGCCAGCGGCGGGCGAGATCGTGTTCTTTGACCGGTCGTGGTACAACCGCGCCGGTGTCGAGCGGGTGATGGGGTTTGCCAACGAAGATCAGGTCGAACAGTTCTTTCAGGACGTTCCCGAATTCGAGCGCATGTTGGTGCGGTCCGGGATCATCCTGTTGAAATACTGGTTCTCTATCACGGATGAAGAGCAGCAATTGCGATTCCTGATGCGCATCCACGATCCGATGAAACAGTGGAAACTGTCACCGATGGACCTGGAATCCCGCATCCGTTGGGAGGCCTATACCAAGGCCAAGGAAGACATGTTCTTCCGCACCAATATCTCAGAAGCGCCATGGTATATTGTCGAAGGCAACGACAAGAAACGCGAACGCCTGAACTGTATCGAGCATCTGCTGACCAAAATTCCGTATGATGACGTTCCGCAGGAAAAAGTAACGCTGCCTGACCGGCGCTATAACCCGGAATATGAACGGCGCATCCTGCCTGACGATCTTTACGTACCGAAAATCTACTAACAAAAACAGGGCGCTTCAAGCAAAGCGCCCTGTTTTGATTCTGTCAGGCATTGACGAGGTCAGAAGATGAAGTCGCCTCGATCCAGATCCGACAGTGATGTGTCCTCAACGACCAGATAGTTGCCCAGCCCATCGCCGATCACGACGTCGTTTCCGGATTCGAATATGTGATTGTTTGTAAGGTCCCTGAAGCTGGAGATCGCATCAGTCTTACGCAGATCAATCAAATCCGAGCCACCGAAATCGGTGATGCGATCCGTTCCTGTGTTGAAAACAAACTGATCCGCGCTGTTGCCGCCAGTCAGAACATCATTCCCGGATCCGCCCGACAATCTGTCCCGGCCATCACCACCATTCAGGGTGTCGTCGCCATCTTGGCCCCACAACTTGTCATGTCCAGAAGACCCCGACAGCGTATCCGCATCATTGCCGCCTTTAATCCGATCGTCGTGCCTGCCTCCGTAGATCACGTCCTGGCCATCATTTCCGTAGAGCTCGTCTTCGCCGTCGCCACCGTACAGCCGGTCGTTGCCAGCGCCACCTTTGATATTGTCGTGCCCTGAGTTTCCGGACGCTCTGTCATCCCCTTGCCCGGAACGGAGTTTATCATTGCCAGCTTTGCCCGTCAGCGTGTCGTTGCCTTCTGAGCCGTGCAGTTGGTCTACTTTTGAGGAGCCCGTAAGGATATCGTCCCCATCCAGCCCAACGAGCTTACCTGCGACTCCTTTTCGCAAAACCAGCCAGTCATCACCATCAGTTCCAGTTCTGTCTCCTGAGACAATGATTTCAACCGGATCGTCGCTGGCGGGTGGCTCGGAAGGACTCGGTGGCGGGGGCGTGTCGCCGCCGCTTCCGCCGCCTGAATCGCCCGTATCCAATTGAAGCGGTGCGGACGTGCGGGCGAAATTCTGTGTCACGATGATGGCGTCCCAGCCGTCAAAGTTTCCTGTTTCGATACCGATACCGATGACTGTCACATCCGGATTCAGGATGTTGGCGCGATGGCCGGGGCTGTTCATCAGAGAATCGTGAAGGTTCTGTACATCATCTGACAAGCCAGGCTCGCCCCGTATGCTTTGCCAGGCAATGTTTTCGGCCCAGGTCCAGCTACCGCTGAACTGAAAACCCGCATCGCGCATGCGGTCCCCCGCGCTGGATCCTCCGGCGCCCGTATGGCTGAAATTGTCGGTTCGCAGCATCCAATCGCTATGATCTTCAGCCGATTCGTTGAGCCGGAGCTCCAGTTGCACAGGATTTAGGCCGCGCGAAGTGCGCTCGGCATTGATCAGGGCAAGCATCTGGCGCTCTAGGTCGCTCGCAATGGACATGAGTGGGTCTCCGGTAGGGTGGTGCTAAGTTGCAGCGACCTTAGTGGCGAAAATTTGGCGACAGAAAGTCACAATTTTGCCTTTAAGCGGCGTTGGCGGTTTGTCACCAATAGTTGATTGTGCTTGTGCAGAAAGCCGCGCATTCACCCGGTTTGCAGCAGGTGAATTGAGTGCATTTGGTTCTGACACCGTGCGGCGAAACAGCGGCGCGAGGCAGAGTTACTCCGCCTCACGCCCCAGTCAGTGATCAGCCGAAATCGAAATTGCAGTTCATCTCGACGAAGAAGACATTGTCGAAGTCATCGGTTGTGTCTTCCACCACGGTTTCGACAAATTCCACCGTATCTTCGACAATATCGTTGCCCAGCATCAGATCGAAATCATCCATTTCGGGCGTGGAGTCTGCCATTTGTGGCGGGATCCAGTCGAACTGATCAAGCCGAGCCTGCAGCGCGTCCACGAAGGCCTGGATTTCCGCCAGAAACGCCTGAACGTCAAAGTAGCCGGGTGCGGGCAAGTCCTCTTCAGTGGTATCGCCCCCGGGCATTTCCGGCATCGGGTCTTCCACCTCGGTGACATCCGTCTCTGGCGCGTCGTCCTCGACGGGGTCTTCTACATCTGTCACATCGGTCTCGGGCGTCTCGTGCGTCTCGGGTTCCGGGTCTTCCACCTCTGCCACCGGAGTCTCGGGCTCGGGTTCTTCCGTTTCGGTCACATCCGTATCCGGGGTCTCGTCCGCAGGCTCCTCGGTCTCGGTCACATCCTCGTTCGGCGTTTCGTCTGCCGGTTCTTCCGTCTCAGTGACATCGGTGTCCGGGGTTTCCTCCGACGGTTCCTCGGTCTCCGTAACATCCGTATCGGGTGTTTCGACCACCGGTTCTTCTGTTTCGGTGACGTCGGTGTCGGGGGTTTCGGGTTCCGGCGGGGTAACAACCTCTTCCTCTGGCTCGGCAACCTCATCGGTCGGAGGGGTCATGGGCGGGGTGCTGTCGGTTGTATCCAGCATGACCTCGGCCTGAGTGGTGGCGAAGTTCTGGGTGACCATGACCGCATCGAAGCCCTGCATGTCGCCGGTTTCGATCCCGATGCCGATATACCGGAAGTCAGGGTTCAGGATATTGGCGCGGTGACCGGGGCTGTTCATCAGGTTCTGGTGTAGCTGAGCCACGTCATCGCTGATGCCGGGCGCGCCGCGCTCCGACTGCCAGGCGATGTTTTCGCCGGTGCGCCAGCGACCTTCCAGATCGAACCCGGCCGCTTGCATGCGCTGGGTCGCGGTCGAACCGCCCTGTCCCGTGTGGCTGAAGCGGTCGGTTTCCAGCATCCAGGCGCTGTGGTCTTCGGACGATTCGTTCAGTTGAGTCTCAAGTTGCAGGGGTTCCAGCCCGCGGGATGTGCGCTCTTGGTTGATCAGCGCCAGCATTTCCCGCTCGACCGTGCTTGCTGTCGACATCAGTGCCTCCGTTTTGTTGTGTCTGAGTGGACGGCCTCAGATACCGGGGGCAGGACTGACGTTGATAGAGGAGCAGGCCGGATAGGCGTTTTTCGGCGACGGAATGCAACCACACAGCGATTCGCTGCGCTGTAAAATGCCGACCGGGTGAGGCCCGCGAAAATCGGCGGGTTGTCGCGGTGGTCGTGCCGGGAAATCGGCGGAATCGCCCGCCCTGAAAACGACAAACCCCCGGGCAGGGCCTCGGGGGTCGTCAAATAGTGTCATCCAAAGCTGGACGAGTCGCGGTACGCTCTTAGAGCAGACCTTCGCGCTGGGCTTTCTTGCGTGCCAGTTTACGGGCACGGCGGATCGCTTCAGCTTTCTCGCGCGCTTTTTTCTCGGACGGTTTCTCGAAATGTTGCTTCAGCTTCATTTCACGGAACACGCCTTCGCGCTGCAGCTTTTTCTTCAGGGCACGAAGCGCCTGATCGACGTTATTGTCGCGAACACTAACCTGCATGTGGTTGTCACCACCTTTCTAGATAGAGTTGCAAGGAAATTGCAGGAAGTGGCCGTATAGCAAAGCGCCTCTAACTTGTCTAGTACTGGCCTTGGAACCCGGAGAACCGACATGACCGTCACCTATGAAGACACCAAAGAGCAGCTTCTGAACGCGATTCTGGACCATGTGCCGTTTGACGGATGGTCGGAAACCAGCTTTTGCGCGGCGATTGCCGATTGCGATCTGGATGCCGGGCTGGCCCGCGCCATCTGCCCGCGCGGCGCCGTCGATCTGGCGCTGGCCTTTCATGCGCGCGGCGACAAGGCAATGCTTGAACGGATCAGGGCCGAGGATCTGAGCGGGCTGAAGTTCCGCGACAAGATCGCCGCCGCGGTGCGGTTCCGCCTGCAGGCGGTGGAAGACAAAGAGGCGGTGCGCCGGGGCGTGACCCTGTTTGCCTTGCCGATCCATGCCGCCGATGGGGCCAAGGCGGTCTGGGGCACCTGCGATCTGATCTGGAACGCTTTGGGCGACAGCTCTGACGATGTGAACTGGTACACCAAACGCGCGACGCTTTCTGGGGTGTATTCCGCGACCCTGCTGTATTGGCTGGGCGATGACAGCTCGGATTATCAGGCGACATGGGAATTCCTGGATCGTCGGATCGAAGGTGTGATGCAGTTCGAAAAGCTCAAGGCGCAGGTGAATGGCAACCCGCTGTTGAAGCCCTTCCTCGCCGTGCCCAACTGGCTTGCGGGGCAGGTGAAAGCTCCAGCAAAAATGCCGGAAAACCTGCCCGGTTCGCTGTCCTCGGGAAAATAGCCTCGGCACGCGCACTTGTCGCTGGGCCTCTGCGCGACCGCCTGCTAGGCATTGGGCAAAGGAGAATTGCCCATGACCCAGACGATGCGCGCTGTCGAGATCACTCAGCCGGGTGGCCCGGATGTTCTGCAACTGACCGAACGCCCGATACCGGAACCGGCCGAAGGTCAGGTGGTTCTGAAGGTGGCTTATGCCGGTGTGAACCGCCCGGATGCGCTGCAACGGGCCGGGGCTTATGACCCACCTCCGGGGGCCAGCGATTTGCCCGGGCTGGAAGCCTCGGGTGAGGTCGTTGCGATCGGCTCGGGTGTGGAAGGCTTGGCCGTGGGCGATCAGGTCTGCGCGCTGTTGCCCGGCGGCGGCTATGCCGAATACGTTGCCACACCCGCCGCGCATTGCCTGCCGGTGCCTGCGGGCATGGGCCTGAAAGACGCCGCCTGCCTGCCCGAGACCTTCTTTACCGTCTGGTCCAATGTCTTCACCCGAGGCGGCCTGAAAGCGGGTGAGCGGTTTCTGGTCCATGGCGGCTCCAGCGGTATCGGTACGACAGCCATTCAATTGGCCAATGCCTTTGGTGCCCGGGTGTTTGCCACGGCGGGTTCGGCTGAAAAATGCGAGGCTTGCGTGAAGTTGGGCGCGGAAAAAGCGATCAATTACCGTGACGAGGATTTCGTGGCCGCGATGCGCGTCGAAGGCGGCGCGAACCTGATCCTCGACATGGTGGGCGGCGACTATATTCCCCGTAACATCAAGGCGCTGGCCGAGGATGGGCGGCTGGTCCAGATCGCCTTTTTGCAGGGGCCCAAGGTTGAGGTCAATTTTGCCCTGATGATGGTCAAACGTCTGACCCTGACCGGCAGCACCCTGCGGCCGCAAAGCGATCTGGCCAAGGCGCGGATTGCGCAGGACCTGCGCGAGGCCGTCTGGCCCCTGCTTGAGGCAGGGAAAGTCGCACCGGTGATGGATTCCGAGTTCGCTCTGGCCGATGCCGCCGCCGCCCATGCGCGGATGGAAAGTTCCGGCCATATCGGCAAGATCGTTCTAAAGGTCGCGGGCTGATCCTGCGTTCGGGCGGTCAGGCGACGGCCCGGCGATACAGGTGCCATGTGGCATGGCCAAGAACCGGCATCACCACGATCAGCCCCAGCAGCATCGGCACCGATCCCAGCACCAGCAAGGCAGCCACGATGGCGCCCCACGTCAGGATCACGCGCGGGTTATGCCGCAATACGCGGACCGAGGTGACAACGGCCACCGGCACGCCCACCTTCTTGTCCAGCAGCAGCGGAAAGCTGACCACGCTCAGCGCCAGTGCGACCAGCGCGAACAGGAACCCCGTGGCGGTTCCGATCAGGATCATCGCCCAACCCGCGCCTGTGGTGAACACCTCGGTGAGAAAGATCATAAGCGAGGCCGGAGGCTCGGGCCCGAGTGTCTGCGCATAGATCGCCTGCGCGACCATCAGCCAGATCAGTAACAGCATGACCAGATAGAACCCCAGCGCCAGAATGGCCCCGAAAGACGGGGATCGAAACACCCCGAACGCGTCCAGCCAGTGGACCTCGCCGCCTTGTTCCCGCTTGCGGCTGATTTCATAAAGCCCGACCGCTGCAACCGGTCCGACCAGCGCAAAGCCCGCGATCAGCGGTGCCAGCAACGGCACCATGTCCTTGTTCAGCCCGATCCCGAACATCAAAAGCCCGGCAATCGGGTAGATCAGGACCACAAAAACCGCGTCCGCACGGGTTTCCAGAAAATCCTCGTAACCCGCCCTCAGGCAGGCACGCAGGTCTTGCAGGGTCAGCGTATGTACCACCGGCATTGCGTTGGTGTCCGCACCGCCGATTTCGCTGACCGATTCTGCAACGTGGTCGCTGGTGGCCCGCATCTGACGGGCGACCCAGCTGATTGGGTTACCGATTGTCTTGTCCATCATCATCCCCTTTCTGGCATGGGTGCGCCGCGGGATGTATCCGGTGTGGCGAAGGCTCGTGACCGGATCAGCCGGCAACGTCTTGTGATAGTATAGCACATCTTGCAAAAACTTGCCCGATCACCCTTGCGCGACCGCAAGGATTGCCCTGTCGCGCAGGCGTGTTAGCTTTGTTTAACAGGCAAGGGAGGCAGTCATGCAGCAAACAGCACGCACCGTGGTCATTCACGAAACCGGCGGGCCAGAAGTTCTGCGGGTCGAGGATCGCCCACTGAGTGAACCGGGTCCGGGCGAGGTTCGTATCCGGCATCACGCCTGCGGGTTGAACTTCATCGATGTGTATCAGCGCAGCGGTCTTTATCCGCTGGATTTGCCCCACGCTCTGGGCATGGAAGCTGCGGGTGTGATCGAGGCAGTTGGCGACGGCGTCACCCATCTTGTACCCGGCCAGCGTGCCGCTTATGCCGCCGGACCGCCGGGCGCTTATAGCGAAGCGCGCGTAATGCCTGCCGCGCAGGTCTGTCCGCTGCCTGAAAACATCTCGTTCCGGACTGCCGCGGCAATGATGCTGAAGGGTATGACGGTGGAATATCTGTTTCACCGCACCACGCCGCTGCGGCGCGGGGATACGGTGCTGTTTCATGCCGCTGCGGGCGGGGTGGGGCTGATCGCCTGCCAATGGGCGAAATCCGAGGGGATCACCCTGATCGGCACCGCGGGGACCGATGAGAAATGCAGCCTTGCACAATTCAACGGGGCCGCCCAATGCATCAACTACCGGACTCAGAATTTCGTGCAGCGCGTGGCCGAGATCACGGGCGGCAAGGGCGTGGATGTCGTGATGGACTCGATCGGCGCGGATACGTTCGAAGGGTCGCTGAATTGCCTGAAACCGCTGGGCATGATGGTTTCGTTTGGCAATGCTTCGGGGCCGGTTCCGCCTTTTGATCTGGGGATGCTGGCCCAGCGGGGATCGCTGAAGATCACTCGTCCGACGCTGTTCACCCATATTGCCGATCATGCGGTCTGTCAGGCGATGGCGCGGCGGCTGTTTGGCAAGGTGGAAGGGCGTGAGGTCAAAATCCATGTCGACCAGCATTTCCCACTGGATCAGGTGGCCGAGGCCCATCGCGCCCTTGAGGCGCGTCAGACCACCGGCAGTACGATACTGGAGCCTTAAAAGGCTGAGCCCGGCAGCCGCGCCGGGCTCGATAGGCTGACCTCAGAACCGGTAGGCCACGCGCAGTTGGAACGTTGTGGCGTCCACATCCACGCCGCTCGAATTGAAGTCGTCGAACTCGTGATACAACAGCTCTCCACCGACGCTGATATTGGGCGCCACGATCTGTTCATAACCTGCGCCGATGAACCAGCCGTTGTCACTGCCCAGCGTATCGGTATCCGCGTCTGCATAGCCTGCGGTCCCGTACAGCAACCCTTGCGGGTTCACCTTGTAACCGGCGCGCGCCTTGATGCGCCAGACGTTCTCGACCGTGGCGGCGCCCGAAAGGTCCACATCGGTCCAGTCATAGTCGAATCCGCCCCCGACAACCCAGTCGCCCAGGTCATAATCATAACCCAGAATGATACCACCGATCACGCCGTCCCCGTCGACGCCGGACAGGTCGGTGTCGATATCGGCATAGCCCAGCTGTGCGCCGCCATAAAACCCGGTCCAGTTGCCCGAGGCTTGCGCCATCGCCGATCCTGCCGCCAAGGTTGCGACAGTCGTGAACACTATCAGTTTAGCTGTCATCTTCTTAGTCCTTTCGCTCAAGGTCCGGCCGCGGCGGGTCAGCAGCGCGGCCATATACCGACAGATACGACCCGGCCTTTGGACCGGATCATCACGTAATCATCTATTCCGAACTGAATGCGCGCAGACTGATGTGCCAGATGCCGCTGGCCCGTTGAAACCGGACACTTATCTGCTGTTTCAGATAGGTCCTGCGCTGAGGTCTTCAAACGGCAAACGGCGGCGGATGCGATCCGCCGCCGAAGCGCAGTAGTCTATGAGCGGTTTACTGCTCTTGCAGTTCCGCAGGGGTCTTGCTTGCGATTTCTTTCCAGTTGGCGTCAGCGCGTTCGTTGAAGCCCGGGATGTCGCCTTCCCAGCGTTCCTGAATGTCGGCCGACAGGTTCAGGTACAGCTTGTCGTCAACGATTTTCCAGTAGTTCGGGTCACCGTCGAACTTGAAGCCCATCGCGGTGCCGAAGGCGCAGTAGCCGCCATATGCGGGCAGGTATGCCTCTGGGTTCGCTTCGAAGGCTGCTTTGTTTTCTTCCGAAGCAAAGCGGTACAGTGCTTCATTGTGCAGCGCGGTGATCTTGTAGCTGCCTTTGGTGGCTTCGCCGACGGTGAAGTAGGCAACCGGGTCATAGCCCTGCAGCGCCAGACCGGTCGAGCTTGCGTTCAGTTCAACGCCAGCGGCCAGAGCGGTGCTTGCGACGGCAACGGACAGTGTGACACCGCCGATGAGGGATTTGAACTTGTTCATTGTGTTCACCTTTCGTGAATAGGCTCGCGTTCGAGCAACTCAATTTTGCTCCGGCGAACCGGATTTGTTTTTGCGAAGCCGGCAATTGGCTGTCACAGCACCCAATTGGGCAGTGCTCTGATCACGTTCAAAGCAATCAATTGTGATTGTGCACGCGCGAATAGAACCTGTTCATTCGCGCACGTCAGGGACCAGGGCCAGAACGAAGGCGGTCACCTTTTCGGCGGGCATCTCACAGGGGCGCAGCAGGGGGCCGCTGCGTTGCGTCAGATAGAGGTTCAGGCTGATATAGTCCGGCCCGCCAAGCTGATGCGCGACCAGCTTATGCGACTTTCCACCCGCCATGATCTGATGCGACACCACATAACGCCGCTGCTCGGCGGTGCCCGTAAAGGTGCCCGCAGGCAGATGGACCAGCGCATTTGCGACGCGATCCGAGAGGGTCACGATTTTCCGATTTTGGGCTCGGTCCCGGCTTTGATCCGGGCCAGATTGGCGCTGTGCCGCCAGTAGATCAGTAGGGTCAGCACGATCCCGAGTATGAAAGTGCTGCCATCGGTCAGCAGCATGATCCATGCCGTGGACAATGCCGCCGCCGCCAGGGCACCAACAGATGAAATGCGCCAGATTGCAACGGCCACCAGCCATGTTGCGCAGCAGGCAAGACCAACGCGCCAGTCCAGCGCCAGCCAGAGCCCGATGAACGTGGCGACGCCCTTGCCGCCCCTGAACCCCAGCCAGACCGGAAAGCAATGGCCGATGAAGGCGGTCAAAGCGGCGATCTGTGCCGCGTCCTCTCCGGCCAGCGCTCGTGCCAGCAACACTGCGACGGCCCCTTTGGCCGCATCCAACAGCAGGGTCAGCGCCGCCGCTGCCTTGTTGCCGGTCCGCAGCACATTGGTTGCGCCGATATTGCCCGACCCGATATTGCGCAGATTGCCCAGCCCCATCACGCGGGCGATAACCATGCCAAACGGGATCGATCCCATGAGATAACCCAGAGCCGCCCATAGGATCAGTTGGGTCATGGTGCTGTCGATGAGGGGCATCAGGCTCTCCGGTAGATTTCTTTTCCGGCCACGTAGGTTGCGGTGACCTTACCCTGCATCCGCTGCCCGTCAAACGGTGTGTTCTGCGATTTCGATTTCAGCGCAAACCGGTCCAGCACAAAGGGCACATCCGGGTCGAACAGCACCAGATCGGCAGGCGCGCCCTCGGCCAGTCGGCCACTTTCCAGACCCAGCCGTTTCGCCGGGTTCAGCGCCATGGCGCGGAACAGGGTCGGCAGGTCAAGCTGTTCGGAATGATAAAGCCGCAGCGCCGCAGGCAGCAGCGTTTCCAGCGCCACCGCGCCCGAGGCCGCCTCTTCGAACGGCAGGCGCTTGCTTTCCTCGTCCTGCGGGGTGTGCATCGAACTGATGATGTCGATCAGCCCGGTCCGCACCGCCTCGATCACGGCCTGCCGGTCATCCTCGGACCGTAGCGGCGGCTTGACCTTGAAGAAGGTGCGATAGTCGGCCACGTCCAACTCGTTCAGTGTCAGATGATGGATTGAGGTTCCGGCGGTGATGTCCAGACCGTTGCGCTTGGCGCGCTCCAGTGCCGGCAGGGCGCGGGCGGTTGTGATCTGGTCTGCGTGATAGGCAGCCCCGGTCATTTCCAGCAGCGCAATGTCGCGGTCCAGACCCATCCGTTCCGCCATGGGTGAGACTGCAGGTAGCCCGCGCAGCGCTGCGAACTTGCCGCTGGTGGCGGCGGCCCCGGCGCTCAGCCCCGGTTCCTGCGGATGCGCAATCACCAGTGCGCCGCAGGACTTCGCATAGGTCAGGGCGCGGGATAACACCTTGGTATTGGTGACGACGTGGTCGCAATCGGTGAACGCCACGGCGCCTGCGTCCTGCAGGAACCCGATCTCGGTCATTTCGCGCCCTTCGCGCCCCTTGGTCAGAGCAGCCATCGGTAACACGTTGACCGGCGCATCCGCCTGCGCACGCCGGGTCGCGAATTCCAGCGTTTCGGGCGTATCGACCGAAGGCAGTGTATCGGGGCGGGTGACGATGGTGGTGACCCCCCCGGCGGCGGCCGCAAGACCCGCGGATTTGTAGCTTTCCTTGTGCCGCTCGCCGGGTTCGCAGACCTTGACGCCGATATCAACGATACCCGGGGCCAGACAATGCCCACCGCAATCGATGACCTGCGAGTCTGAGGCCGGCGCTTCACCGCCGCCGCGCGCCACGATCCGGCCATCGGAGATTTGCAGCCAGCCCGTGCTGTCCGTGCCAGCCTCGGGGTCGATCAGGCGGGCATTGGTGAAAACTACAGAAGTCATGTCGAGGCCTCTCGGGCTTGGGTCAACGCCTTCAATGCGGCATCGGGATCGGATAGATGGTCAAACGAAAAAAACGGGTGGCGGCTAAACGCGATCGCCCGGCGTGATTTTGAGAAATTCAGGAAAGGGCTGATTTTCAGATGTTTTGACCTGACTGATTTGTTGAACTCCCAAGCTTTGCTTGTGGTTACAACATATACACGTTGAGACCGGAGAAATCTGTCTGCCCAAAGGAAAAACACATATCCAACAGTGCAGAACAGAATTTTCCAGAAATCCTGAGGCGCCTCAATAATCCAGGGGCTGATGATCCAGACGATCAACAAAAGCGCAATCCCGGCCTTGTAGAGCAGCGCAAGACGAGGCGGAAAATGCCTCTGATCAGGTTGCCCAGCCCACAAAACCTCTTCGGTTTCGGGTATGTTCTTGCTCCACCATTCACCACTCATCCGATGACCCTTTCGATCGCGGCTTTGGTGGCGGCGGGGTTCGCCTGGTATTTGATCAGGTGTTTGTCACCGCTTTTGGTGACGATCTGGACAAAGCTGCCCATGATGTTGACGGATTGAATCTGGTTCAGCGCCACCTTGCGCGGACCGGGGCCAGAGAGGGTGGTGTCGGTCATTTCCCACGTTGCGGTCAGCTCTTCCGAGGCCAGATACCATGCGCGAATGCCGACAGCGGCCAGACCGGCAGGTGCGCCGGTCCAGACATAAGGATTGCCGATCAGCCAGAGCACCACCATCGCGCCTGCCATCGCAAAAGCGGCCAGCCAGGTATTGGTGCGAATATAAGACCCCTTGTTGGGGGTAAAAGTCACAGGATCAGCCACAGGGCACCTCCGACGGCAATCAGGATCAGCAGGGCAACCACGGATGAGCCGATACGGCGTGGTTTGTCTCCGACCAATGGGGTCTGTTGGGCCGAGAACGGTTTGGCGCTTTCGGTCTCGATTGTGCCGCCAGTCCAGTTTGTGGCCTCTTCGGTGAACAGGCCGATCAGGCGCAGGCGCGGATCAAGCGACAGGGTTGCCGGTCGGCCACCAAACGCGGCGCTGCGCACGACCATCACCCAGCCGTCAACGGCCTCAAGCCTGTTGCGGTCAAGTTGGTCCTCGGAGACACCGCAGCCTTCACTCAGATAGCCATAAAGCCCGAGGTCTTCGAGGTCGGCCACAGGGAAGATGTCGATCTGCTCGGGGTCCAGCCCCTTAACGCCCAGCACCTGATCAGCGGCGCCCGGCTCGCGCAGGAACTTCGCCTCTTCCGGGCGCATGTCCAGTGCGAACAGGCGGATTACGCCGTGTTCATGGGGGGCGATGGTCAGGTCGCTCATGCGGGCTCTCGCAGGTTGCGCGCCAGCAGGTCCATGGCGGCCATGCGGACGGCAACGCCCATCTCGACCTGTTCCTGAATGACCGACCGGTTGATGTCGTCGGCCAGCGTGCCGTCGATCTCGACCCCGCGGTTCATCGGGCCGGGGTGCATGACGATGGCGTCCGGCTTGGCCAGCGCCAGCTTTTCGGCATTCAGCCCAGAGCGGTGATAATACTCACGTTCCGAGGGGATGAACCCACCGTCCATCCGCTCGCGCTGAAGGCGCAGCATCATCACGACGTCGACGTCCTTCAGGCCCTCGTTCATGTCGTCATAGATCTCGGCCCCGAACTCGGCGAACTGAGACGGTACCAGTGTCGGCGGGCCGATCAGCCGGATGCGGTTTTCCATCTTGCCCAGCAGGATCAGGTTCGACCGCGCCACGCGCGAATGTGCCACGTCTCCGCAAATCGCGATGTTGAGGCGGTGCAGGCGGCCCTTGGCACGGCGGATGGTCAACGCGTCCAGCAGCGCCTGAGTCGGATGTTCATGTCGTCCGTCGCCTGCGTTCAGCACGGCGCAGTTCACTTTTTGCGCCAGCAGGTCCACCGCACCGGAATGCGGATGGCGTACCACCAGCAGATCGGGATGCATCGCGTTCAGCGTCAGCGCCGTATCGACCAGCGTCTCGCCTTTTTTGATCGAACTGGCCTGCATCGCCATGTTCATCACATCCGCACCCAGCCGCTTGCCTGCAATCTCGAAACTGGCCTGCGTGCGGGTCGAGTTTTCAAAGAACATGTTGATCTGCGTCAGCCCTGACAGCACGTCCGAATGCTTGGCCGATTGCCGGTTCAGGTCGACATATGTCTCGGCCAGATCAAGGATGGCGGTGATATCGGATTGCGACAGATGCTCGATGCCAAGAAGGTGACGATGGGCGAAACGCATGGGCGGGCTCCTGTCTGACAATCGGACCGCTTATAGGAAGCCACGCGGGCAGAGGCAACCTAAGGTTCCGACCCTTCGGACAGTTTCTCGCATCCACCCTCGGGCAGGCATTGTTCGCCGGGTTTGCACCATTTGCCATAGCCGCAGTCGATGGCCTTGATGGGCACGCATCCCTGATGCGCCGAGCATTTGAAGCCGGGTCGGCATTGTGAACCGGTTTCTTCGCACAGAAACCATCCGGCGCGCGCGCATCCGCCGTCCGGCAAGCAGGATGAGCCGGGCCCACAGGTCCGGCCATCCGCGCATGTGGGGGCCGGGGCGGGTTCGAAGTCCGGTGTGCTGCGTTCGCATTCTCCGCGTCCGTTGCAGAAGCTGCCTCCGGGGCAATCCAGACGCGAGGTGCATTTGTTCGCCCCCGCAGGCGCACAGCGGGTGCCGCCGGCGACGCAGCGTTCGAACGGGCCGCAGGTGCGCCCGCCGCCGCAATAGGTGTGTCCGGGCGGGATACAGCGGCCATCAAAGCTGCAGCGTTGACCAGCGGGGCAGCAATTGCGACCGCATTGCAACTGACCGGCGCGGCATTGAGTATTCAGGTCAAACAGCTGCGCACTCGCCGAACCGCCAGAGGTTGTCAGCAATAGAGCAATCAGAAGGAATCGCAGAAATGACAGCATGACCCTGCCATGGTCGGTGCGACCCTGTGCCATGGCAAGGTCTATTCGCTTTCCCTCGGTCAAAAGCTGGTTAGATTGAGGGTTATGGAATCGGGCTTGGACCATCATACCGCGCGGGCGCTGCTGGAATGGCAGATCGAGCTGGGCGCAACGGATGCGATCGCGGATGCGCCGATCGATCGCTACGCGTTGCCGGACAAAGCGCCGAAGGCAAAGAAGCCCGCTGCGGCCAAGGCGGCATCTGCACCCGAGGCGCCTGAAAAGGTCGATCCGGCAGTGGTTGCGCGACACGCAGCGAAATCGGCCGGGTCGCTGGGCGAATTGCGCGCGGCGATGGAGTCCTTCGGCCTGTGCGATCTGAAACGCGGTGCGCGGCAATTGGTGTTTGCTGACGGCACCCCCGGCGCGCGGGTGATGATCATTGGCGAGGCACCCGGTCGCGAAGAGGATCGCGAGGGCAAGCCTTTTGTCGGGCGCGCCGGGCAATTGCTGGACCGCATGCTGGCGGCGATTGATCTGGATCGGCGCGAGAGTGTTTATATCACCAACGTCCTGCCGTGGCGGCCACCGCAAAACCGCGACCCCAAGCCGGAAGAGATCGGCATGATGAAGCCGTTTCTCGAACGCCACGTGGCCTTGGTCAAGCCCGAGGTGCTGGTGGTGATGGGCAATATCAGCTGTCAGGCCGTGCTGGGCAAACGCGGAATCACGCGGTTGCGCGGCAACTGGGATCAGGCGCTGAACCTGCCGGTGATCCCGATGTTTCACCCGGCCTATCTGCTGCGGCAACCGCAGATGAAACGTCAGGCCTGGGCCGATCTGCTGGACCTGCAAGCGCGGCTGAGGGCCGGGGCATGAGGGTTCTGGCATTCTCTGACCTGCACATGGCGCGCAGCCGTGCCGCCGATCTGGTGGCCGCCAGCGCCGAGGCCGATCTGGTCATCGGGGCCGGAGATTTCTGCAACGGGCGACAGGGATTGGATGAGGCGATGGGTATGCTCTCGGGCATAACCGCACCGCTGGTTCTGGTGCCGGGCAACGCCGAAAGCGCCGAGGAACTTGCAGCCGCCGCGCCGGATGGTGCGCATGTTCTGCATGGGACGGGCATGACCTTGGACGGTCTGCGCCTGTTTGGGCTGGGCTATGGTGTGCCTGTGACGCCCTTCGGCGACTGGTCCTGCGACCTGACCGAGGGCGAGGCGGCAGAGCTGCTGGACCGCTGCAACGCTGCGGATATCCTGATTGTGCATTCTCCGCCGAAGGGCCATGGCGATACCACGTCACAAGGACTGTCCGTAGGGTCGGTGGCGGTGCGGGATGCGGTAGAACGGCTGCAGCCCGACCATGTCTTTTGCGGGCATATCCACGACAGCTGGGGATATCGCGGCACAATCGGTCGCACCCGGATCGCCAATCTGGGCCCGAAAGTACATTGGTTCGAGGTGAGCATTTGATCGAAACGGTTACGCTGCTGGCTTTTATCCCTGCCGCGCTGGCGCTCAATATGACACCCGGCGCGGATATGATGTTCTGTTTTGGTCAAGGCTTGCGCGCGGGTCCACGCCCTGCGCTTGCCGCAAGTGCCGGGGTCTCCGCTGGCGGAATGGTACATGTTCTGATTGCCGGTCTCGGCCTTGGTGCAGCGGTGGCGACCCTGCCGTGGCTGTTCGATATGATCCGCTGGGTCGGTGTGGGTTATTTGCTTTATCTCGCGTGGGGCGCGTTCAGGAACGGTGCGATCTCGGCCGACGCTTCGAACCGACCCACGCGTTACGCGTTTCGGGATGGAATGCTGGTCAATCTGACCAATCCCAAGGTCATTCTGTTTGTGCTTGCCTTCATCCCGCAATTTATCGATCCGGAGAAGGGTTCGGTGCTGGCGCAATTTTTGATTTATGGAATCATACTTGGTGTTGGCGGGTTTGTGGTGAACGGGCTTGTCGGCATTTTCGCCGGGGGTGCGGGACGGATGCTGATCGGCAATCCGCGCGCCTCGCGAATTCTGGGCTATGTCACCAGCGGTATTTTCACAGCCCTGGCTATCCGGCTCGCAATTATGGAAAGGTCCTGACGCCACATGTCACGCATTGACGAAAGCATGGAGTTCATACCCGTACGTATCGCGGTTCTGACCGTATCGGACACCCGCTCGCTGGACGAGGACCGCTCGGGGCAGACCCTTGTCGACCGGATCGAAAAGGTAGGCCATTCGGTGGCCGATCGCAAGATCATCAGGGATGAACGCGCCGAGATTGCGGATCAACTGCGCACATGGGTGGCCGATCCGGGGATTGACGTTGTGATCTCGACCGGCGGCACCGGCCTGACGGGCCGCGATGTGACGGTCGAGGCGCATCGCGATGTCTATGAGAAAGAGATCGAGGCCTTTGGCACCGTGTTCACCATCGTGTCGATGGAAAAGATCGGCACCTCGGCGGTGCAGTCGCGCGCCACGGGCGGCGTGGCGGGCGGGACCTATCTGTTTGCGCTGCCGGGCAGCCCGGGTGCCTGCAAGGATGCATGGGATGCGATTTTGGAAAAACAGTTCGATTATCGCCACCAGCCCTGCAATTTCGTGGAAATAATGCCCAGATTGGACGAACACCTGCGACGGAAGTAGACTGGTTCTGCGTTTAACGCATCATAACCGCTTTGTGGCTTGGCATTTTTTGCGACCCGGCTACCTTTGCGGTAGGCAGCATATGCGACCTGAGGGTAACGACCGATGCGATTTCTGCGGCAAAGCCTTGTTGGGGTGTTTCTGGCGTTTCTGACGCTGGGCCTGTTGCTTGTGGCCGCTCAGATGATCTCGGGTGCGGTGCAGGATGTGCTGGCCAAGGACAAGCAACCTCCTGAGGCGCGGGAACGTATCTTTGCCGTCACCGTCCGCACCGCCGAGCCGGAAACAGTCACCCCGCAACTGGAAGCGTTCGGCCAGATTCAAAGCCGCCGACGGCTGGAACTGCGTGCCGCTTTGGGCGGGCGTGTCGTGTCATTGGCGGAAGATTTCGAAGATGGCGGCACCGTGACAGCGGGTGAGCTTCTGGTTGAACTGGACCCTGCCGATATGCAATCGGCATTGGACCGTGCCAAATCCGATCTTCTGGATGCCCAGTTTGAAGAACGCGATGCCGAACGCTCGCTGCTTTTGGCGCAGGACGAGTTGAAATCGGCCGAGGCGCAGGCCGAACTGCGCGACCGGGCGCTGCAACGTCAACAGGACCTGCAGACGCGCGGCGTCGGGGCTGCTGCCAGCGTGGAAGAGGCGGAATTGGCCGCAACATCAGCCCATCAGGCGGTTCTGGCCCGCAGAATTGCGCTGGCACAGGCCGAATCGCGTGTGGATCAGGCCACCACTCTGTTCGCCCGCGCCCGCATTGCGCTGGAAGGGGCCGAGCGTGATCTGGAAGACATGACGATCCATGCCGGGTTTGATGGGACACTGACCGGCGTCACGCTGGTCGAGGGGCATCTTGTGGCCGCGAATGAAAAGCTGGCGGAACTGGTGGACCCCAACGCGCTTGAGGTTGCGTTCCGTGTCTCGACCGCTCAGTTCGTTCGGCTGCTGGATGCGCAGGGTGCCTTGATCGCGGCGCCGGTTACCGTCTCGCTTGAGGTCACCGGAGCGGACCTGACCGCCACGGGCCGGATCAGCCGCGACAGCGGTGCAGCGGGAGAAGGGCAGACCGGGCGTCTGATCTATGCCCGCCTCGACGACGCGCCCGGCTTCAAGCCGGGGGATTTCGTCACCGTTTCGATAGAGGAACAGCCACTGGAGAATGTGATGCGGCTGCCGTCCTCGGTTCTGGATGCCATGGGCAATGTTCTGGTCCTTGGCCCGGATGACCGGCTGGAGCTTTTGGCCGTGCAGCTGATCCGCCGTCAGGCGGACGAGGTGTTGCTGCGCGGCGATGGTCTGGAAGGTCGGGAGGTGGTGGTCGGACGCACCCCTCTGCTCGGTTCCGGTGTGCGCGTGCGGCCCCTTCGGATCGAGGCCAACGCCGAAATTGATCCGGGGCTGGTCGAGCTTTCTGATGAAAAGCGCGCGCAGCTTGTCGCGCAGGTCGAAGCCAGCGATGCGATGTCGCAAGAAGACAAGGCGCAGGCATTGGGTCAGTTGAGCGCAGCAAAGGTGCCGGCATCCCTGGTGCGCCGTCTTGATGACAACCGGGCCGGAGGCTAGGCGTCATGATCCGCGACATTCCCAGTGCGGCGGGCGGTATCCTGAGTTACTTTACCCGGCACCGCACGGCAGCCAATCTGTTGCTGCTGGTCATGTTGGTGCTGGGTATCGCGGCGATCCCGAACATGCGGGCGCAGTTCTTTCCAGATGTGATCCTTGACCGTGTCGATGTGAATGTCGAATGGGAAGGGGCAGGCCCTGAGGATGTCGATAACGGCATCGTCCAACTGCTCGAACCGGCGCTGTTGGCAGTCGAAGGCGTGGCCAGCACTGAATCGACCTCGCGCGAAGGGTTGGCGCAAGTTCGGTTGGAGTTTGAGCCCAACTGGGACATGTCCCGCGCCGTCGAGGAAGTGCGGACCGCCGTCGACGGCGTCACCAATCTGCCTGAGGATGCTGAGGAACCGACGATCCGGCGCGGGGCTTGGCGCGATCGCGTCACGGATGTTGTCATCACCGGCCCCATCGAAGCCGAGCAACTGGCCAAGTTCACCGATGAACTGATCAGCCGCCTGTTCGCGGTTGGCGTCACACGCACCACGATCCGGGGTCTGGCCGCGCCGCGCGTGGTGGTCGAAGTGCCCACGGCGCAACTCATCGCCAATGATATCTCGCTTTCGGATATTGCAACGGCCATTGCTGCCGAAGTCACGGCAAACCCTGCGGGCGATGTCACGGGCGCCAATGCGCGGATTCGGACGGGGGTTGAAAAACGCACCCCGGAAGAGATCGAAGGCATCGCCCTGCGCAACTTCGACGATGGCTCGAAGCTGGTTGTGGGCGATGTGGCGCAGATCCGGGTCGAAGGGGTGACGCGCAACCGCAGCTATTTTGTGGGCGACAATCCGGCGATGTCGATCCGCGTTGATCGCTCCAATCTGGGCGATGCCATCGGAATTCAAAGTGATGTCGAGGATGTGGTGGCCGAGATACAGGCCAGCCTGCCCGAAGGCATCACGGTCGAGCTGATCCGAACCCGCGCACAGGCCATCACCGACCGTCTGGATATTCTGGTGGACAATGGCCTGGTCGGGCTCGGGCTGGTGGTCTGCCTGCTGTTTTTGTTCCTCAACGCCCGGATCGCCTTTTGGGTGGCTGCCGGTATTCCGGTGGCGATGTCGGCGGCAATTGCGCTGATGTATCTGGGCGGGCTGTCGATCAACATGGTGTCGCTGTTCGGTCTGATCATCACGCTGGGCATCGTGGTGGACGACGCCATCGTGGTGGGCGAGCACGCCGATTTCCGCGCCCGCCGTCTGGGTGAGGCCCCGATGGTCGCTGCCGAACGCGCCGCCCGCCGCATGGCGATGCCGGTTTTTGCGGCGACCGTCACCACCGTCATTGCCTTCTTTGGCCTCACCGCAATCGGCGGCCGGTTCGGAGAGTTGATCCGTGACATTCCTTTCACCGTCATTGCGGTCCTGATCGCCTCGCTGATCGAATGTTTCCTGATCCTGCCGAACCACATGGCCCATGCCATCACCCATTCGGCCAAGGAACATTGGTATGACTGGCCCAACCGCATCGTGAACCGGGGCTTCCGCTGGGTGCGCGATCACCTGTTCCGCCCGCTCGTCGCCTGGGTCGTCTGGGGGCGCTATGTGGTGGTTGCCCTGATGGTGGTTATTCTGGCCAGTCAGCTTGCGCTGTTTATCCGGGGTGACGTGAACTGGCGGTTCTTCAACGCGCCGGAACGCGGCTCGGTCACCGGCAACTTCATCATGGTTGAAGGGGCCACCCGCGCGGAAACGCTGGAAATGATGCGCATGGTGCAGCAGGCAACCGAAGAGCTGGGGCAGGTCTACGAAGAACGTCATGGCCGCAACCCCATCGAATATGTTCTGGCCGAGGTCGGCGGCTCTGCCGGGTACGGCCTGCGCGCGGCGGACGGCAAGGATGGCGATCTGCTGGGCGGTATCTCGATCGAGCTGATCGACGCCGATCTGCGTCCCTATTCCAGCTTTGAATTTGTGGGTGAGCTGCAGGATTTCGTGCCGCGCCACCCGAAGGTTGAATTGCTCAGCTTCCGGGGCTGGCGCTCGGGCCCGGGTGGTGATGCGATTGATGTGGAGTTCTTTGGGGCGGATGTGAACACGTTGAAATCCGCATCCGAGGACCTGCAGGCGGCACTGTCGAAATATCCCGAGGTCTCGGCGCTTGAGGATAATCTGGCTTACGACAAGGAAGAGTTCATTCTGGACCTGACCGCACAGGGCGAAGCGCTGGGCTTCCGGATCGAGGCGCTGGGCCGTGTGCTGCGAAACCGGTTGAACGGGATCGAGGCCGCGACCTTCCCCGACGGCCCCCGCAGCGCCGAAATCCGCGTGGAGTTGCCCGAAGGTGAGCTGACCGCCGATTTCCTGGAACGCACGCTGATGCGGACGCCCGATGGCGTCTATGTCCCGCTGGCCGACATCGTTTCGGTCGAGCGCAAGTCGGGCTTCTCGACGGTTCGGCGCGAAAACGGGTTGCGGGTGATCTCGGTGAACGGTGACATTTCCGAGGACGATCCGGCGCAGGCCGCCGAAATCGCCCGTGCCATGCGCGAAGAGATTCTGCCCGATATTGCCGCCAAACGTCAGGTCGACTGGCGTATGGCGGGCCTGAGCGAGCAGGAAGACGAGTTCCTGTCCGAAGCCCGTACCGGTCTGATCCTGTGCCTGACCGGAATCTATCTGGTGCTGGCCTGGGTCTTTGCCAGCTGGACGCGGCCTTTGGTGGTGATGGCGATCATACCCTTTGGCCTCGTAGGCGCGATCTGGGGGCATTACCTGTGGGGCGTGCCGCTGAGCATGTTCACCGTTGTCGGCCTGCTGGGCATGACCGGGATCATCATCAACGATTCGATCGTCCTAGTGACCACGATTGACGGATATCAGCAGGAACGCGGGCTGGTGCCCTCGATTGTCGAAGGCACGGCGGACCGGTTGCGCCCGGTTATGCTGACCACTCTGACCACAGTGCTGGGTCTGACGCCGCTGATGTACGAAAGCTCGCAACAGGCGCAGTTTCTGAAACCGACCGTGATTACTCTGGTCTACGGGCTGGGCTTCGGAATGGTGCTGATCCTGCTGCTGGTGCCTGCGCTACTGGCCATCCTGAACGACATCTCGCGCCCGATGACATCGATGCGCCGCGCCCTGCGGGCACCGGATCGGGTGGTGCGTGTCGCTGTGCGCGCAACCGGCGCGGCACTGGCGATCTGGCTGGGCGTTTCGATGATCTGGCCTGCCGTAACCGGCGCGCCGATGGCGATACTGTCCCGCTTTTATCCTGCCGCCGAAGGTCCGGGCGTGTTGCAGATGGGCTTTGGTGTATTCGTGGCCGGTGGCGCGTTGATCCTGCTGTTGGCTATGGTGCTTTCCAGCCTGTTCTATGCGCGCCTGTCAGGGCGCGCCGAGGCCTGATTGCGCCATCGCGAGCTGCAGCAGATCGGGTACGCGGTCACTCATCGGAAGGTCTCCAGCAGCGATCTGATCGACGGGAAACCACTGCGCGTCCCGCGCGTCGTCAGCCGCTACCGGCGTGCCCGAGACGTAACGGCACGCGACCCCGACCAACAGGTAATGCGCACGGATCAGCCCTGCGTCATCGCGCAACAGCAAATCGAGATTGTCGAGATAGGCCGTCGGTTCGGCGATCACGCCGGTTTCTTCCCGCAATTCTCGGGCGGCGGCATCCAGAACGGTTTCGCCCCATTCCACATGACCGCCGGGAAATCCCCACAGCCCCGCATCGGGCTGTTTGTTGCGCTGCACCAGCAACACCTGAGCGTCAAGCACGACCACGGCCAGTGCGCCGATTTTTGGGGTCTGACCCATCCGTTCAGCCCGCGCTGCACCCTTGGATATCGACCGCGTGGTTGGCTCCGAGCACGGTGATCCGCACCTCGGACCGATCCAGTGCAAACGGCCCACCCGAGGCGCTGATGACCTCGGTACTTGCAATCAACGTGTTGCCCTGTCGGCGGGTCTCGGGCTGCGATGCCCAAAGCGTCGGGTTGCCCGGTTCGATCACGGCGAACTCGGCACCGCCCGCCGAGGGCATGGTGATCCGCGCCTCGATCTGCATTCCGTCCGCCGTGGGTGTCAGGTGACAGGTTGCGCCCGCCACACCGGCCTCACGCTCGGAAAACGGGCGTTGGGCGAGGGCCGCGGCGATGGCCGGATTGCGCCCGGCTGCAGCGTCCAATGTGTGATCGAAATCCAGCCGTCCCGGCACGCAGACATCCTTGCAGACGCCCAGATCCATCTCACCGCGCAGACGCACGGGTTTGGCGGGGTTTCTGGGCGTGATCTCGATCGGCAGGACCAGTTGATCCTCATACCCGACCGAGCGCAGCCCGTTCTGATCGAATACATGCGGCGCGGGCCATGTGATGGCGATATCCGCAATATTGCCGGACCTGTTCCAGTCGAATTGCGGCGGAATGCCCGCATCGCCCGGCGCACGCCAATAGGTCTTCCACCCGTCCTTCAGCGTCAGGCGCAATGCGCCCTGATAGGTGCCATTGGCGGTTTTGCCCCCGTCCAGCACCTCAAGCTGCACCAGATTGTCGACCCCTTGCGCAAGGGCAGGAGCGCCAATGCAAAGGCAGGCGGCCAAGACTGCCGCAGTGGAGTTCCAAAGCGTTTTCATACCCAGAACATGCGCATTCCGGGCGTGAATGCCAAGTCACGTTCCGGATACCCGGCTGAAATGCACGGAAATCCCGGCTGATCCCTTGCCATTCCGCCTTCCGCAGGGTCATTCTAGGGTTATCCTATGGCGCAAGAGATGTTTGCTGATGGACCTTACGGGAAAACTGTTGATTGCGATGCCCGGCATGGGCGATCCACGATTCGAGCATTCGGTCGTTTATATCTGCAGCCATGGCGACGATGGCGCGATGGGCCTGATCGTGAACAAGCCCTCGGATTTGCGGATCAAGACGCTTCTGGAACAGCTCGATATCCCTTGCCTCATTCCCGTTGTGGGTGAACGTCTGGTGCAGTTCGGCGGCCCGGTCGAGATGTCGCGTGGTTTTGTCCTGCACAGTTCAGATTACGAAGCGAACCTGCATTCGATGCGGATATCGGATGATTTCAGCATGACCGCAACGCTGGATGTGCTCGAGGATCTGGCCTCGGGCAAGGGGCCGCTGAATTCGATGCTGACGCTGGGCTATTCCGGCTGGGGCCCCGATCAGCTTGAGGATGAGATCGCGATGAACGGCTGGTTGACCACCGAAGCGACCTCGAAACTGGTCTTCGACGTGCCCGATGATGAGAAGTGGGAGGCCGCCCTGGCCACGCTCGGGGTTGATCCGCTGTCCCTGTCTGCCAGCGCAGGCCGCGCCTAGTCGCGCGGAGCCGCCGCGCGGCGCAGACGGTCGTTGATGGCTGCGCCCAACCCATGGTCCGGTATCGGCGACACAGCAATCGGCCTGCCGGTTTCGTTCAGCGTGTGCAGCGCGGCGAACAGATTGGCGGCAGCCTCGGGCAGGCTGCTGGTTTCCGACAGGTTCAGATCGCAGTCGAGCGGACCAAAGCCCAGCAACACCTCATCCCCCTGCCGCGACTCGGCATTCAGGCGGACCGGCGCATCCGGTGCGTAATGGGATTGCAACTGTCCCGGTGCGGTCAGCAGATCACCGGGCTGATGGTGGTGTAGCTTCGTCTGTAGCACCTCTTCGATCTGTTCCAGAGCTACCCCGCCCGGGCGCAGCAGAGCCGGAGCGCCAGCCAGACCGACGATGGTGGATTCAAGCCCGACACCGCAGGGGCCATCGTCCAGAATGGCCGCGATGCGTCCCGACAGCCCCGCCCGGACGTGCGCCGCCGTGGTCGGGCTGATTTGGCCCGAGGGGTTGGCCGAAGGCGCGGCCACCGGGCCATCGAACGCTGCAAGCAAGGCGCGGGCGGTGGGATGGGCGGGCACGCGCACCGCCAAAGTGTCCAATCCGGCGGTGACCAGCGATGAAATGCCATGCCCTTCGCGCAATGGCAGAACCAATGTCAGTGGGCCTGGCCAGAAGGCCTGCACCAATTGCTCGGCCTGATCTGTCCATTCGACGAACCGCTTCGCAGTCTCGGTCGAGGCGACATGGGCGATCAGCGGGTTGAAGCTGGGCCGCCCTTTGGCCTCATAGATCGCGGCCACGGCCTCGCCGTTCCGTGCATCACCGCCCAGGCCATAGACGGTCTCGGTCGGAAACGCGACCCGCAGCCCCTGCCGCAACAGGTCGGCGGCTTTGGCAATGCCATCGGCATCTGCGGAAAGGTCTTGGGTGCCGAGAAGGGTCATGTGTCGTGACGCCGCGTTTTGGTTGCTTGCAGTTCAGGTAACGGTAGGTAATCGTGCCAGCCCAGATGAATACCGGCGTGGGGTCGGGATTCCAACCCCATGCAACACATATGCCAGACTCAGAGGGAACCCATGCCCTATCGTGCCCCGATCTCAGACTATGAATTCCTGTTCCGCAACGTGATCGGTTTTGACCAGATCGCCGCGACCGAGAAGTTTTCGGACGCCAGCGAAGACGTGGTCAGCGCCATTCTGACCGAGGCCGGAAAGCTGTGCGAAGAGGTCATGGCCCCGCTGCAGCGCCCCGGCGATCTGGAACCCGCCCGGCTGGAGAATGGCGTATTGCGCACCTCTCCGGGTTATGCCGAGGGCTGGAAGGCCATCGCCGAGGGCGGCTGGATCGGCATCAGCGGCGATCCCGAATATGGCGGCATGGGTTTGCCCATGACCATGACAACTGCGGTGAACGAGATGATGAGCGCCGCCTGCCTGTCGCTGCAACTGGCCCCGCTGATGACCCAAGGCCAGATCGAGGCGCTGGAGCATCATGCGAGCGATGCGTTGAAAGCGCTATATCTGCCCAAGATGATGGCGGGGGAGTGGTCGGGCACCATGAACCTGACCGAACCGCAGGCCGGATCGGATGTGGGGGCGCTGACCTCGAAGGCCGAGGATAACGGCGACGGCACCTATTCGGTGACCGGTCAGAAAATCTATATCTCTTGGGGTGATAACGACTTTACCGAGAATGTCTGCCATTTGGTTCTGGCCCGTCTGCCTGATGGCGTGCCGGGGACCAAAGGGATTTCGCTGTTTCTGGTGCCGAAATACATCCCTGATGAGAACGGCAATCCCGGCGTGGCCAATGACCTGAAGGTGGTGTCGCTGGAACACAAGATGGGCCTGCATGGCTCGCCCACCTGCGTGATGCAATATGACGGGGCCAAAGGCTGGCTGGTCGGCAAAGAACATGGCGGCATGGCCGCGATGTTCACCATGATGAACAACGCCCGTCTGGGCGTTGGCGGCGAAGGTGTGGGCGTCGCCGAGGGAGCTTATCAACACGCGCTGGCTTATGCGTTAGAGCGCAAGCAGGGCAAGACGCCCTCGGGCACGATCATCGACCACGCGGATGTACGGCGGATGCTGATGTCAATGCGCGCGGATGTATTTGCGGCGCGGGCGATCATGCTGGCCAATGCCGCCGCGATCGACATGGCGCAGGCGACAGGCGATGCGGATTGGGCTGCACGGGCGGCCCTGCTGACGCCGATCTGCAAGGCGTTCGGGACGGAAACCGGAATGCGCGTGTCCGAGACCGGGGTGCAGGTACATGGCGGCATGGGCTTCATCGAAGAAACCGGCGCCGCGCAGTATTACCGCGATGTCCGCGTGACCGCGATCTATGAGGGCACCAACGGCATTCAGGCGATGGACCTGGTGGCCCGCAAGATGATGGACGGGGGCGAGGCGGCCTCGAACCTGTTGGATGAGATCGAGGATCAGGCCGAAAAGGCCCGCGCCACGATGCCGGAACTTGCCGGCCCGGTCTGGGAAGCCTCCGAGTCGCTGCGGGAAGCGACCGAATGGCTGGTCGCGCAAACGGATATGAACAATCGCTTTGCCGGTGCGTCTGCCTATCTCAAAGCCTTCGCGCGGGTGCTTGGCGGGCATTATCACCTGTCGGCGGCTCTGGCCGACCCCGATGGACCGCGCGCCAAACTGGCACGTTACTATATCAACGCGCTGCTGCCCGAACACACCGGTTTGCTGGCGCAGGCGCAGAACGGGGCGGATGACCTCTATGCGCTCAGCGCCGAAGAGTTGGCGGTCTGATGGACGGCGAGGGGCCTCAGGTGATGCGCTATCCGTGGTCGGAACCGCCTGCGCCCGGCGAATGGGTCGAGGTTGCGGAAGGGGTCCTGTGGATCAGGCTGCCGCTGCCGATGGCGCTGGATCACGTGAATGTCTACGCGCTGGACGATGGCGACGGCTGGACGGTGGTTGACACTGGCCTGTCGTCGAAGAAAACGCGCGGCATCTGGCAGGCCCTGATGGAAGGGCCTTTGGCCGGTAAGCCCGTCCACCGGGTGGTTGTGACGCACCATCATCCCGATCATGTGGGTAACGCTGGCTGGTTCCAGTCCGAGCATGGCGCTGAACTGGTGACCAGCCGCACCGCATGGCTGTTCGCACGCATGTTGACGCTGGACGTGCAAGAGAACTGGCCCAAGGAAACACTGGATTACTATCGCAGCGCCGGGATGGATGCGGTTGTGCTGGCGGGCCGGATGGCCGAACGTCCTTTCAACTTTGCCGACACCGTCTATCCGATGCCGCTGGGCTTCACCCGCATCAAGCAGGGCGATGTGATCCGTATGGGGGGCCGCGACTGGGATGTTCACATGGGCAATGGCCATGCGCCCGAACACTGCACATTCTGGAGCCGCGACGACAATCTGGTGCTGACCGGGGATCAGATCCTGAGCTCGATCAGCTCGAATCTGGGCGTCTACGCTACTGAGCCGATGGCTGATCCGGTGGCCGACTGGCTGGAAGCCTGCGAGCGTCTGCAACCTCTGGCCCGGCCTGATCATCTAGTACTGGGCGGGCACAAGCTGCCCTTCACCGGGTTGCCGATCCGGATGCGTCAGTTGATCGACAATCATCACGGCGCATTGGAGCGTTTGCTGAACGACCTTGATCAGCCCAAAACCGCTGCTGACTGCTTTGCCCCGCTGTTCAAGCGCCAGATCAAGGGCGGCGAATACGGCCTCGCGCTGGTCGAGGCGGTTGCACATATGAACCATCTCTACCACATTGGAGCGGTCACCCGGACGCGCCGCGCGGACGGGGCGTGGGAATATCAGCGCAAAGGGTAGAGCGATGCAGGACCAGATCGAAACCTCAGCCGAGGCGGCGGAATCCGCAGCGTTGCCACGATGCTACGAAGTGCATGCCAACCCGAATGCGGCCTCGGGCAACAAGGACCTGCCCAAGCCGCTGCAAAAACCGGTCGAAACCAAAAGCCCGGCGCAATGGGCTTATGAGCGGCTGATCATGTATATCCAGAACTTCGAGAAAACGCTGGATGGCGATCAAGAGGTCGCCATGGGTTTCACCGGCGGTGATGCCGGTGTGATGCGGATCGAGGGCATGGGCTATTTCGATCCCGATGTCATCACCTTCTACGGCTCGGATGGCGGTGGGGCCAAAACGCAGTTGGTGCAGCATGTCAGCCAGTTGAACGTGATGCTGCGCGCGCTGCCCAAGACGGTCGAGGATAAACCGGCCAATCGCATCGGGTTCCGGCTGGCGGCTGATCTGGAAGACAGCTAACGCGCACCCTTGCAATTCACGCTTTCGCAGCCTTGAATGAGATCACCATTCAGGAGGGTGCTGCGTGACCAATTTCTCAGCCGTTACAAACGCCTATCGCGGCGCATGGGCGCGGCGGCGTGTCTTTGTGCCGGTTTATCTGGCGGTGCGTTTGCTGCTGGTCGCGCTGATCGCGCCGGGCATCGCCATCGCCGTCAATCTGGCCGTTTCCCTGTCGGATCAGGCGGCGCTGACGGATCAGGACATCGCCATGTTCCTGCTGTCGCCCGCGGGCTTCATCGCGGCGGTCGTGATGCTCAGCCTGTTTCTGCTGGCCGAGGTCTTTGTCTTCTCGGTGATGGCCGGATCGCTGCGCATGGGTGAGAGTGACCCGTGGCGCGCGGGCAGTGCGTCGATCCGCCTGATCCTGACGCGCCTGCCTGCGCTGTTCGGCTTTGCGGCGCGTTTCATACTGCGCGTGCTGGTGCTGGCGCTTCCGTTTGTGGCGGTAGCGGGTGTGATCGCGTGGTGGACGCTGACAGAATACGACATCAACTATTACCTTACCTTTCACCCCCCTGCCTTCTGGGTAGCGGTGGTGCTGATTGGGATTGTCATGCTGAGCCTGGCCTGGGTGCTTATCCGCAGGCTCTCGGCTTGGGCACTGGCGCTGCATCTGGTGTTGTTCGAAGGTTGCAAACCGGCCGAGGCATTTGACAGCAGCGCCGAACGCATGCAGGGCAAACGTGGCCGGTTGAAGATCGAACTGGCCCTGTGGCTGCTGCTGCGCGTCGCCATTGCGTCGTTTATCGCGATTGTCGTCGGTGTGCTGTTCGGCCTTGTGCCATTGCAGGGGGCGGGCAATTTGCGGTTCGCGCTGATCTACAGCCTGATCATCGCAGGCCTCTGGTCGCTGGCCGGGCTGGTTCTTGCGGCGATAGCGCTGGGCGCGCTGGCGGTGCTGCTGGACGGTTTCTTCGACACTCAGACCCGCGAGGTGCCGCACCCCGAACCCGGCAATCTGCGCGCGCCGCTTTATGCGGTGGTCGGTGGTGCGCTTGTTGCACTGGTGATCGGGCTCTGGTCCGGGCAGGAACTGCTGGAACGCGTTCAGGCGCCGGATCATGCCGACGTCATAGGCCACCGGGGCGCTGCGGCGATACGGCCGGAAAACACTATGGCAGCGGTATTGAAAGCGATTGAGGATGGTGCCGATTGGGTCGAGATCGATGTGCAGGAGACCGCAGACGATGTGGTCATAATCGCTCATGACAGCGATTTCATGAAACTGGCGGGCGTGCCGCTCAAGGTGTGGGACGCGACCATGGAGGATGTGGCCGAGATTGATATCGGCAGTTGGTTCGGCCCGGAATACGCCTCGGAACGCACGCCGACACTGCGCGATGTGCTGCAAGCCGCAAAAGGTAAGTCCAAGGTCATCATCGAGTTGAAATATTACGGCCACGACGTCGATCTGGAAAACCGCGTTGCCGAGATCGTCGAAGAGCTGGAGATGCAGGAAGACATCGCCACCATGTCGCTGAAGTATCCGGCGGTGCAGAAGATGAAAGCGCTGCGCCCCGAGTGGCGGGCAGGGGTGCTGGCAGCAACGGCGATTGGCAATCTCTCGGGGCTTGAGGGCGATTTCGTGGCCGTAAACGCGGCAACGGTTTCGCCGGGCCTGATCCGCTCGGTCCACGAGGCTGGTAAGGATATCTATGTCTGGACGGTGAATGATCCGCTGCAGATGTCGGCCATGGCCTCAATGGGCGTTGATGGGCTGATCACCGACCGTCCGGCGATGGCCCGCGAGGTGCTGCGTGTCCGCGCCGAGATGGGGCCGGGCGAACGGCTGATGCTGTGGCTGGCGACCACATTCGGCCTGTCCGTCGATAAGCCCGAGATGCGTGATGAGAGCCCTTAAGTTTGCCGCCATTCTGGCCTGTTGCGCGCTGCCTGCTGCCGGGCAGGATCTGATGCGCGGTGTTGAAATACCCGCGCACCGGGCGTTGATGAGCTCGATCGAAGACGCTGATCTGACCCCGTTCGAAACGGATGGCTGTTCGGGCGGCTTGTCGTCAAGCTGGCGACTGGTGGCCGAGACCTTCCCCAAGTTCAGCCTGCTCTATGAGGCGCACCCGCCCTGGGAATATTGCTGCGTCACCCATGACCGCGCCTATCACAATTCAGGTGGCGCGTCGCAGGCCGAGGCCAGCTTTGACGCTCGCCTCGCCGCCGATGACGCCCTGCGCGCCTGTGTCAAAGATCATGGCGTGACCTATGCCGAGGAATATGCCGAGCGCTACGACATGACACCGGATCAGATCCGATCCGTCCATTCGATCACCGCCGAGGCGATGTATCTGGCCGTGCGCTTTGGTGGCGGCCCCTGCAGCGGACTGCCATGGCGCTGGGGGTTCGGCTATCCCGGATGCTCGGTTTTTGCCTCACCTGTGCGCGAATGACGTCGTGACAGGCCCTGCATTTTGCATTATCCAACATCTCAAACACGCGAATTGGGATTCTTAGACACATGGCTGATCACAAGCACGGCGAGATGGACATCACCGTTCAGACCAAAACCTTTGACGGGTTCATCAAGTTCACCACCTGGTGCGTGGTGGCGATCCTCTTCCTTTGCATTTTCCTGGCTGTCTTCGCGTCGTAATCCCGGATTAAGGCGCCCGACCCGTGTTCAGGATTCTGTTAGCCTGCCTGTTGGCAGTGACCGTCGCAGGCTGCGCCGGATCGCAACGCCCGCAGGCCGATCCGTCCGAGATTGTCGCCCGATCCTATCGCGATCCGGGGCCGTCGACGCTGACGCTTTATACGATGATCAATACGCGCACCGGCTCGGGTGCGCATACCTCGTTGATGATCAGCGGCAGCGAGCGGGTGATCTTCGACCCCGCCGGCTCCTTCCGGGCCGATGTGGTGCCGATCAAGGATGACGTGCTTTATGGCATCACTCCGAATGTGGAACGCGCCTATCGCAGCAGCCACGCGCGCGAGACGCATTACGCCCGCATTCAGACCATCCAGGTGACGCCGCAACAGGCAGAGATTGCGCTGCAACTGGCCAAGCAGATGGGTCCGGTGGCAGGGGCATATTGTGCCAACTCAACCGCGCAGCTGTTACAGCAGGTGCCGGGGTTCGAGCAGATCAGCACCACCTTCTATCCGGTGAAACTGTCCGATCAGTTCGGTCAGGTCCCGGGCGTTGTCACCACGGAATACCGCGAGAGCGACTCGGCCGATCTGCAGCAGGGGCTGGCGGAAAACAATGCGCGGCTCAATCAGCTCGAAGCGACCTCAACCAACTAGATAGAGCAGACCATAGAGCGTGGCGGCCCCGGTAAAGATCGCGGCCAGCACGTTCTTGGTGACATATCCCACCGACAGCGCCACCGCAGCCGCCGCCATGCGCGGCAAGTCCGGCTGTCCATCGGTGGCCGAAGGCCAGACCACCAAGGGCGCGATCAGGGCGGGGATGATGGCCACTGCGGTATAACGCAGGTGGCGCAGCAGCCATGGCGGCATCGGGCGATCTCCGACCAGGCCGATGAAGGTGAAGCGCAGAAGATAGCTGCCGATGGCCAGACCTATGATGATGATCCAGATGGTGATGGGGTCGATCTGCGTCATGGTTTGGCCCGCTCCAGCATCAGTTCGGCCTGTGCGCCCGCGACCATGCCCGCCGCACCCGCGATCAACAGACCAAGATTGAATGGCACTGCAACGGTCAGCAAGGCCACCACGATGGCGACCAGCGCGGCAACCACATGGGCCAGCGTGCGCATCATCGGCCCGATCATCGCCAGAAAGGTGATCGGCAAGGCAAAATCCAACGCCCAGCTTTCCGGTATTTGCGCCCCCAGAACCGCGCCCAGATAAGTACCCAGAATCCAAAGCGGCGTGATCGGTGTGACGGTGCCGATGAAATAGGTCATGCGCTGGGGCACGGTCATGTCAGGCTCTTTCTCGAATCGAACGATTGAGCAGGCATAGGATTGATCGACGATCAGATAGGCCGCGCAGGCGCGCTGCCACAGCGGCGCCGCCCCCAGATAGGGCGTCAGCGAGGCGGAATACATCGCCACCCGCAGGTTCACCGCCAGCGCCGAGATCAGAACGATCACCGTAGGCGTGTTGTCCTGCAGCAACTGCAACGCGGTGAATTGCGCGGCACCGGCAAAGACGGTGGCGGAAAAGGCCAGGGTCTGGACGACATTCAGCCCGGCCTCGGTGGCAAAAACGCCGAACAGCAGGCCGAAGGGCATGGCGACGAACACGAACGGTGTGCCGTCCCGAAAACCTTTCCAGAAGTATGACTTGGATGTGGCAGAGGCCATGGCTAAATCCTATGGTGACGCCAGCAGCAGTAGACGTCTTGGGAAAGGGTTGCAATTGGCCACCGAAATCGACCTGTCAGACTACCTCATCGCGCCCGACCCGGGTTCCGCCCGCCTGACGCGTGCGGTCGAAGGTGTGGATCAGAATGGTGAGCACAGCCAGATCTCGGTGGTCGAGGAGCGCCCGCTGACGATTTTCCTGAACGCGCAAGAGATCGTGACCGCGATGACCATCGGCGATTATCCCGAGTATCTGGCGCTGGGCTTTCTGCGCAATCAGGGCATGTTGCTGGCGGATGATCAGATTACCCGCGTCGACTATGACGACGATCTGGAAACGGTGGTTGTGCGCACCGCGCGCGTGACCTCGTATGAAGACAAGCTGAAGAAAAAGACCCGTACCAGCGGGTGCGCGGTGGGCACAGTGTTCGGTGACATGATGGAGGGGCTGGAGGATGTGCGCCTGCCTCAGGTCCCGGTCCGGACCTCGTGGCTGTATGATCTGGCGGCCAAGATCAACCGCACCCCGTCGCTGTATCTTGAGGCCGGGGCGATCCACGGCACGGTGCTGTGCCACAAGAACCGCCCGCTGGTCTACATGGAGGACGTGGGCCGCCACAACGCCGTCGACAAGATCGCCGGTTGGATGCTGTCCGAAGGGGAAAAGGCAGAGGACAAGATACTCTACACAACTGGTCGCCTGACCTCGGAAATGGTGATCAAAACGGCGATGATGGGCATCCCCGTGCTGGCGTCCCGTTCCGGCTTCACTGCATGGGGCGTTGAGATCGCCCGCGAGATCGGCCTGACCCTGATCGGCCGGATGCGCGGGCAGCGGTTCGTGTGCCTGTCGGGTGAGGACCGGCTGGTCCGCGACGTCGATCCGGCGACCGTGGCGGTCGAGGACAAGAAACATCGACGGAAGAGTGCTGATGTCTGACAGCGCGAGAAACCCCCTCGGCATCATCCTTGCAGGCGGGCTTGCCACCCGGATGGGCGGGGGCGACAAGGGGCTGCTGCGGGTCGGTGGCCAAAGCCTGTTGTCTCGTGTGATTGACCGGCTGGGTCCACAGGTGGGCGGGCTGGCGCTGAATGCAAACGGTGATCCCGCGCGCTTTGCCGATCTGGGCTTGCCGATTCTGCCGGATACGGTTGAGGGGTTCGCGGGGCCTCTGGCCGGAGTGCTGGCGGGCCTCGACTGGGCGGCGGCGCAAGGGGCTGATTGCATTGTCACCGCAGCCGCCGACACGCCGTTTTTCCCGCGCGATCTGGTGGCGCGGCTGACACAGGCTGCAGAAGGACAGGCGCATCCTCTGGTTCTGGCCACCACTCGGCGCACCGGAGAAGAGGCGCTGAGGTCCGGTGGGCGCAGCAAGGTCAACCGGCACCCGACTTTCGGCCTCTGGCCCGTGGCGCTGCGCGACGATCTGCGGGCGGCGTTGAATGACGGGTTGCGCAAGGTGGTCCTGTGGACCGACAAGCATGGCGGGCGCGAGGCGCTGTTTTCCGCCGACCCGTTCGATCCGTTTTTCAACATCAACACGCCTGAAGATCTGAGCCGGGCGGAAATGCTGCTGGAGCAGGCATGAGGGTCTACGGCGTCACAGGCTGGAAAAACGCGGGCAAGACCGGGTTGATGGAGCGGTTGGTGGCCGAGATCGCCGACCGTGGCCTTTCCGTGTCCACCATCAAACACGCGCATCATGCGGTCGATGTCGACCAGCCTGGCACCGACAGCTATCGCCACCGCATGGCGGGCGCGTCCGAGGTGCTGCTGGCCTCGGGGCAGCGCGTTGCATTGATGCAGGAGTTGCGCGGCGCGCCGGAACCTGCGCTGTCAGATCTGCTGACACGCCTCTCGCCGGTGGATCTGGTGCTGATCGAAGGTTTCAAGCGCGAGGCGCATCCCAAGATCGAGGCGTTTCGGGCTGAGGCGAACAACCCTCTGATCGCCCGGGACGATCCGACCATCCACGCGGTGGCGAGCGATATGCCATTGGATCTGGATCGCCCGGTTTTCGATCTGGACGATACTGCCGCCATCGCGGACTTTATCCTGAACGAGGTCGGATTATGAGCAAACCGGACATTACCCCGCCGCCGCTGCGCAACGACTGCTTTGCGCTGCCCGCCGGGGTGAACTGGACGCCGGTCGATGATGCCTTGGCCCTGTTGCGGGATCGGTTGACGGTGGTGACCGGGATTGAAACCGTGCCTCTGATGCAGGCCGCCGGTCGCATTCTGGCCGAAGATGTGATCGCCAGGCGGTCGAACCCGCCGCTGCCGAATACGGCGGTGGATGGCTATGGCTTTGCCGGAGCCGTGCCCGAGGGGCCTTGCATTCTGCCGCTCATCGAAGGCCGCGCGGCTGCGGGTATCCCGTTCGACGGGACAGTCCCGCAAGGCCATGCGATCCGGGTTCTGACCGGGGCCGCTCTGCCCAAAGGGGTCGAGACGGTCATTCTGGAAGAGGATGTGACGGTTCAGGACGGCCACATCGCCTTTCACGGTCCGTTGAAACAGGGTGCCAACGCCCGAAAGGCAGGGGAAGACGTGACCGAGGGGGACGTCGCTCTGGTCGCGGGGCGGCAGGTGACTCCGGCGGATCTGGCGCTGATGTCCGCGATCGGTGTTCGTGACGTCCCGGTCCGCAAGGTGCTGCGTGTGGGCGTCTTGTCCACAGGCGATGAACTGGTTGAACCGGGGGAGCATGCCGGTCCGGGGCAGATCTACGATGCCAACCGCCCCATGCTGCTGTCGCTGATCGCGCGTATGGGGTTCGAGGCGGTCGATCTTGGGCGTGTGCCCGATGACCGGGCCGCGCTGAAACAGCGGCTGGACAACGCGGCGGCGCAGGCGGATGTGATCCTGACCAGCGGCGGAGCGTCAGCGGGGGATGAGGATCACGTCTCGGCCCTGCTGCGCGCGGCGGGGGCGATGCAGGAATGGCGCATTGCGTTAAAGCCAGGGCGGCCTCTGGCGTTGGGCCTGTGGCAGGGGATGCCTGTGTACGGCTTGCCGGGTAATCCTGTGGCGGCGCTGGTCTGTACTCTGATTTTCGCCCGCCCGGCGCTGAGCCTGATGGCCGGGGCGGGATGGCAGGAGCCGCAAGGCTTTGACGTGCCCGCCGCGTTTGAAAAGCACAAGAAACCGGGACGTCGCGAATACCTGCGCGCCCGTATCCGAGAGGGCCGGGTCGAAGTCTTCCGGTCTGAAGGGTCAGGCCGGATCAGCGGCCTCAGCTGGGCCGAGGGGTTGGTCGAGATCGAAGATGGCGCGCGCCACATTCAGCCAGGCGATCCGGTGCGCTTCATCCCCTATGGCAGCTTTGGGCTTTAGTCGAACGTTCCTGCCACGCGACCGACCAGCATGAAGGCCCGCGCTGTGCGGGTTTCGCCCAGCGCAGTCAGTTCAGCGTCGCTGGCCTCGGGTTCGAAATCCGCGATCATGTGGTCGAAACGGCGCAGGAAGTGGTGGGCGGCATCACGAAAGATCGGGTCCTGTTTCATCCGCGCCGCCGTCAGTGCCAGCGATGACCGGTCGCGGATGCCACCCAACGTGGCCACCGCTCGTCCGCGCTCGCCATGCGCAAACTGCCGCCAGATCTCAGGGCGGGCCATGTCTGGGCGCAGGTCGTCCATATAAATCCCCTCCTGGCTGAGAAGGGTCAGAACATCCTGCGAGGCCTGCACCAGCTTTGCCGCCTTACGGTCCTTCAGGGCAAGCCGCAGGGCATTGAACCCTTCCTTGTCATCCTGCGTTTCAGGAAAGTTCAGCGCCCGGATGAAGACATCCCGCGCCAGCGGCGGTGCAATCTCTTCGGCCAAGGTACCCAGCGCCAGAGAGGTCTGGTTGGCAGGCTCGGAAGACGACTTTCCGGTGCGCATCGGCTCGGCCCGATTGGTCGAGAAGGTCGCCAATGCGCTTTCGGTCTTCTTGGCGGTTTCGGCGATTTCGTCCAGCTTCTTGCCCACGGCCGGTTCATAAGCGCTGGCCGCACGCTGCTGTTGGGTGACATAGCTGTTGCGGATGGCGTCGATCGCGGTTTGCAGTCGGGCGCTTTCCTCACGCATGATCCGGCTGGCGCGCATCGCCAGAGCGGCGACCCAGATCATCGCCACCGGCAGGAACACCGCCAGCGCTGTGACGATGAATCCGCCCCGCCCATCACCGGGCAGCACCAGAAACACCACGGCCACGACCAGCCATAACAGGCTGAGCCCACCCGCCACAATCTCGATCATGGTCACCGAGGGGGCGCTGGGCCGATCATAGATGCCCAGAGATGTCGGTTTCTTGTCTTCCGGATCAGGGTCGGTGTCGGACATGACGACGCTCCGGGTCAGGCGTATGCGATGCTCAGAATTTCGTAAGAGCGCACGCCGCCGGGGGTGCGGACCTCGACGCTGTCGCCTTCGTCCTTGCCAATCAGGGCGCGGGCGATCGGAGATTTGATGTTCAGAAGACCCGCTTCGATATTGGCCTCATACTCGCCCACGATCTGCCAGGTCTTTTCCTCGTCGGTGTCTTCATCGACCAGCGTGACCTTGGCGCCGAACTTCACCGCACCCGACAGCTTGGCCGGATCGATCACATCCACCAGCGACAGCACGCTCTCAAGCTCTTTGATGCGACCTTCGATAAAGCCCTGTTTTTCACGGGCCGAGTGGTATTCGGCGTTTTCCTTCAGGTCGCCGAGTTCGCGCGCCGAGGCTATCGCCTCGATGATCGCCGGGCGCTCGACGGATTTGAGGTTCTTCAACTCTGCCTCGAGCGCGGCATTGCCCGCAGGCGTCATGGGGATTTTTTCCATAGTCTTGTCGTCCACGCAGAAATTGTGACGCCCCAACGCAGGGGAGAAGCGTCGGGGCGAAAGATGGGTCGGCAATTACCTGACCCAAATGAGGCGTGAATTGCAAGAGGGCAGGCGCGCCTTCTGGCGCAACCTGCAACTTAGCGCCGTTTTGGCGGCGACGGCATTCGCCTATGACGGTGCCCCAGCAGGTCGCCGCGCCGCCAGCGATGGGCCTCGGCGCCCAGCCAGAGCAGTTCAATCATACTGAACCACTTCGAATTCGATGCCGTTGTCGTCGCGGAAATAGAACCTGCGGCCCGGCTCGTAATCGGCGTGATTGTGCGGCTCGAATCCGGCCTTTTTGACCTTTGCCTCGGTGGCGTCCAGATCCTCGACCAGCACGCCCACATGGTTCAGGCCGCCGACGATGTCATAGCTGCTGTTGGTCAGCGGCTTGGGGTCGCCAGGGTTGTAAAGCGCAAGATAGGTGTGTGGCCCGCCCACATGCACGGTATAGCCGCCCGAGATGGCCGGGCCTTCCCAACGGGTTTTCCAGTCAAAGACGTCCTGCATCCACGCCGCCGAGGCCTTGGGATCGCGGACGGTGAAATTGGTGTGTTCAAGCGTCGCCATCATGGGATCTCCTTTTCAATTTGAGGCTTGTCCCGACTCACCGTAATTTCTAAACCTAACTTTAGGTCAAGGAATTTTTTGCGAGGATCAAATGGCAGCTTCCGAAGGGCTTGCAATCGGCGCTCTGGCCCGGCGCACCGGTTTGGCGGTGTCGGCGATCCGCTACTATGAGGCGCAGGGGCTAATTGCACCTTGGCGTAATGCGGGTGGGCAGCGCCGGTATCAGCGGGCCGACATCCGGCGGCTGAGCTTTGTGATGATCGCGCAGCAGTTTGGCCTGACCCTGCCTGAAATCCGAGAGGTCCTCTCGGGCCTGCCCGGCAATCGCACCCCCACGCCACAGGATTGGAAAGATATCAGTCAAGGTTTGCGCGCTCATCTCAATGCGCGAATCGATACCCTGATGCGGTTGCGCGACAATCTGGACGGCTGCATCGGTTGTGGCTGCCTCAGCCTGCCCAAATGCGCTCTTTATAACCCCGATGACCGCGCCAAAACCCATGGTAGCGGTCCCAGATACCTGATGGGTGATGCGCCAGAGACGTGATGTGTCGAATAGCGCTCTTGTTACGCCGTGTTTCGATTGACCAAGGTCTTTCTGACCATGTAATCAGCCGTGAAACAATATTGCGCCGACCGCATGTGAAAAGCGCCAATTCGGAAAGTTAGCTAAGGAGCCCGCGATGGCCGAGATTGAACGCGAAGCGATGGAATATGACGTGGTGATCGTGGGTGCAGGCCCCGCGGGCCTGTCAGCGGCCATCCGTCTGAAACAGCTGGATGCCGACCTGAATGTCGTGGTTCTGGAAAAGGGCTCGGAAGTGGGCGCGCATATCCTGTCGGGTGCGGTGCTGGACCCCTGCGGTCTGGATGCGCTGATCCCCGACTGGAAAGAAAAGGGCGCACCGCTGAACGTGCCGGTGCATGAAGACAACTTCTATATGCTGGGCGAGGCCGGTCAGATCCGCATCCCCAACTTCCCGATGCCGCCGCTGATGAACAACCACGGCAACTACATCGTCTCGATGGGCAATGTCTGCCGCTGGATGGCCGAACAGGCCGAGGAACTGGGCGTGGAAATCTTCCCCGGTATGGCCTGTTCGGAATTGGTTTATGGTGAGAATGGCGAAGTCAAAGGCGTCGTCGCCGGTGTCTTCGGTCTGGAAGCAGACGGTTCTTACGGCCAGAACACTGAACCAGGCATGGAACTGCACGGCAAATATGTCTTCCTGTCGGAAGGTGTGCGCGGTTCGCTGTCCAAGGAAGTCATCGCCAAATATGACCTGCAAGCCGGCAAAGACGTGCAGAAATACGGCGTCGGCATGAAAGAGATCTGGGAGATCGACCCGGCCAAGCACAAGGAAGGCAGCGTCACGCACACCATGGGCTGGCCGCTGGGCAGCAACGCAGGCGGTGGATCGTTCATCTATCACCTTGAAAACAATCAGGTCTATGTCGGTTTCGTGGTGCACCTGAACTACAAGAACCCGCACCTGTACCCTTACATGGAATTCCAGCGCTTCAAGCACCACCCGATGGTGGCCGAGCTGCTGAAAGGCGGCAAGCGCGTGGCTTATGGCGCACGTGCGATCACCGAGGGCGGTTATCAGTCGATGCCCAAACTGGTCGCGCCGGGCGTGGCGCTGCTGGGTTGCTCGGCGGGTATGGTCAACGTGCCGCGCATCAAGGGCAATCACAACGCGATGCTGTCGGGCAAAGCCGCGGCGGAAGCTGCCTATGACGCCATCAAGGCCGAGCGTTCGGGCGATGAACTGACCGCATATGAAACCGATGTGCGCGATGGCCCCATCGGCGCCGACCTGAAAAAGGTGCGCAACGTCAAACCGATCTGGTCGAAATGGGGCCTGACGGCCTCGCTGATGCTGGGCGGTCTGGATATGTGGACCAACACGTTGGGCTTTTCGTTCTTCGGCACGGTTGGTCACGGCAAGAACGACGCGGATTCGACCGAAGAGGCCAGCAAGCATCAACCGATCGATTATCCGAAACCCGATGGCACGCTGTCCTTTGATCGTCTGACAAACGTATCGTTTGCGGCCACCAATCACGAGGAAAGCCAGCCCTGCCACCTGCGGCTGGCCGACCCCGACATCCCGGTCAAGGTGAACCTGCCCAAGTTTGATGAACCGGCGCAGCGCTACTGCCCGGCAGGTGTCTATGAGATGGTCGAGGATGACGACGGTCCACGATTCGTCATCAACTTCCAGAACTGCGTGCATTGCAAAACCTGCGACATCAAGGATCCCAGCCAGAACATCACCTGGACCACGCCGCAGGGCGGGGATGGCCCGAACTATCCCAACATGTAAGCGAAAACACGGGCTCTGGCAGGGTCGTGAAGGCTCTGCCATTGCCTCTTGTCCACCGAAGCCCTAGCTTGTCGTACAGTCAATGACAGCAAGGCAGATATCGGTGGCTTCCCTGGTTCGACGCACGGCACTGGCCGTGATCCTCAGCTCAACACTGGCGCTTCCAGCGGTTTCGGATACGGGTTCGTATCTGGCCGGTCGGCAGGCGATCTATCAGAGCGACTATCCCGCGGCCGAACGCTATTACACGCGTGCGCTGGAAACCGATCCTGAAAACGCCAAACTGCTGGAAAATGTGGTGGTGGCGCGGCTTGCCCTGGGCCAGATCAAACGTGCGCTGCCCGTGGCACAAACCATCGAGGCCAACGGCCTGCCCAGCCAGGCGGCGCGGATGGTCATATCCGCCAACCTGATCGCAGATGGCGCGCTCGAAGAGCTTCTGGCCCGTGACCCTCAGACGCAAGGAGTCGGCCCGCTGGTTGACGGGCTGATGATGGCCTGGGCCTATATGGATCAGGGCGCCATGACCAAGGCGATGGAGCAGTTTGATCTTGTTTCAACGCAGGAAGGCCTGAAGGAATTCGCGTTTTATCACAAGGCGGTGGCGCTGGCGTCGATTGGCGATTTCGAAGGGGCCGAGGCGATCTTTGCCGCCAATAATGGCACCGTCGCCCGTTTCTCGCGCCGCGCCGCGCTGGCACGGGCCGAGGTTCTGTCGCAACTGGATCGAAATGACGAGGCGCTGCAGTTCCTTGATGATGTCTTTGCTGCCGGAAGCGACCCGACCATCGAAAGCTATGTTGCCCGCCTCAGCGATGGGCAGACGCTGCCCTTCACCCATGTGCAATCGGCGCAGGATGGCATGGCCGAGGTGTTTTTCTCGGTCGGTGCCGCACTCAGCGCCGAGGCGTCGCCGGATTATGTCCTGCTCTATGCCCGCATCGCGATGTTCCTGCGGTCCGATCATATCGACGCGATCCTGCTGAGCGCCGAGTTGCTGGACGGGCTTGAACAATATGATCAGGCGGTGGACGTTTATCGTCAGGTACCGCCCGACAGCAGTGACTATCACGCCGCCGAGCTTGGCCGCGCCGAAGTGCTCAGCCGGTCTGACCGTAAGGATGCCGCCGCTGAAGTGCTGCAGAATCTGGCCGCGCAGAGCCCCGATCTGCCCGGCGTGCATGTGGCGCTGGCCGATCTGCGCCGCCAGCAAGAGGATTATGCCGCCGCGGTCACCTCATACGACCGCGCGATCGACCTGACCGAGGATGGCGTCAGCGGCAACTGGTTCCTGCATTATGCCCGTGGCATCTCGCATGAACGGCTCAAGAACTGGGATCAGGCCGAGGCCGACTTCCGCCGTGCGCTGGAACTGAATCCGGATCAGCCGCAGGTGCTGAACTATCTGGGATATTCGCTGGTTGAACGGCGCGAAAAGCTGGACGAAGCGCTTGAGATGATCGAACGCGCCGTCGCCGCGCGCCCGGACAGCGGCTATATCGTCGACAGTCTCGGCTGGGTTCTGTTCCGCCTTGGCCGCTATGACGAAGCGGTCGGCCATATGGAACGCGCGGTCGAACTGATGCCGGTCGATCCGGTGGTCAACGACCATCTGGGCGATGTCTATTGGGCCGTAGGCCGCGCGCGCGAGGCCGAATTCCAGTGGAAGCGCGCCCTGTCCTTCGTTGACCCAGAAGACACCGATGGCGAGGCCGATCCCGAACGTATCCGCCGCAAGATCGAGGCCGGGCTGGACGTGGTGCTGCAGGAAGAAGGCGCCGAACCCCTGAAGGTCGCCAATGAAGGCTGAGGCGTTTGCGCCCGCCAAGATCAACCTGACCCTGCATGTGACCGGCCAGCGCGATGATGGCTATCATCTGCTGGATTCGCTGGTTGTTTTTGCCGATGTCGGGGATCGCCTGAAGCTGACCTCCGGGCCGGTTCTGTCGTTGGATGTCAGCGGAGAGTTCGCCGATGGCGTGCCCTGCGATGCGCGCAATCTGGTCTGGCAGGCGGCGGATGCCGTGGGCTGGACCGGGCATATCCATCTTGAGAAACACCTGCCCCATGGCGGTGGGATTGGCGGAGGGTCCTCGGACGCCGCTGCGCTTCTGCGCTCCACGACTGCGGAGGTGCTTGAGATGACCGATGCTGTACCACTGTCGCTGGGTGCGGATGTTCCGGTCTGCATACACGCCTCGGCGGCCCGAATGCGGGGCATTGGCGAGCGGATCGAGCCGATCGCTCTGTCACCCTTACCTGCGCTTCTGGTCAATCCGGGGATCGCGGTTCCAACCGGGCCGGTCTTCTCTGCGCTGCAGAGCCGGGACAATGCGCCGATGTCCGTCGAGCTTCCTACGTTCAAGGTGCCGGAAGACTGCGCCCAATGGCTGCAGGATCAGCGCAACGACCTGCAGGCGCCAGCGATATCCGTGGCGCCAGGCATTGCCGATGTCATTGACGCTCTGGACGGTACCCGAGACGTGCTGTTGACGCGGATGTCGGGATCAGGTTCAACCTGTTTCGCGCTTTACCCAACGCTGAAAGCAGCTCAATTTGCCGCATATGAGATCGGCGCGGCGCATCCCGATTGGTGGTGCCGCGCGACGACGCTCAGTTGAGGCGTGAAACCACGTAATCCGCCAGATCGCCCAGCAGAGTGCGAATCTCATGATCCGGCAGCGCCGCCAACGCCGATTTGGCCTTGGCCGCCCAGCCAAACGCATCCGCGCGGGTGGCCTCCAGCGTTCCGTATTTGGCCATCAGCGACAGGGCATGATTCAGATCGCCCTCGTCCTGACGTCCACGACCGATGGTGCGCTCCCAATAGGCGTGTTCTTCGGCGGTGGCCTGCGCCACGGCCTTGATCACGGGCAGGGTCAGTTTGCGTTCGCGGAAATCGTCGCCGACATTCTTGCCGGTCGCCGCGCTATCGCCTTGATAATCCAACAGGTCATCCGCAATCTGGAACGCAATCCCCAGCGCGTCGCCATAATCATAGAGCGCTTTGACCTGCGCTTCGGTCGCGCCCGCGATGACGCCGCCAACCTCGGTTGCCGCAGAAAACAGCGCCGCCGTCTTGCCGCGCACAACCTGCAGGTAAACGCCCTCATCCGTGCCCAGATCAGTGGCTGCGGTCATTTGCAGCACCTCACCCTCGGCAATGGTGGCCGAGGCATTGGCAAGGATGTCCAGAACCCGCAACGAGCCGGTTTCGACCATCAGTTGGAAACTGCGGGAAAACAGGTAGTCACCCACCAGAACGCTGGATTTGTTGTCCCACAGCAGGTTCGCGGTGGGTCGACCCCGTCGCTGTCCGCTCTCGTCCACCACGTCGTCATGCAGCAGGGTTGCGGTGTGAATGAATTCGACCGTTGCGGCAAGCTTGACGTGATGATCGCCGGAATAGCCAAACAACTGCGCCGCAGCCAAGGTCAGCATCGGACGCAGACGCTTGCCGCCCGCCTCGACCAGATGGGCGGTCACTTCGGGGATGCGCGGGGCATGTTCGGACGCCATACGCGTCCGAATCAGCGTGTTGACCGCTGCCATTTCATTCGCCAGCATCTCTGCCAGATGCTCATGCGGTTTCGAGATTGTGCTGACTGTCATCACACTCCTGATACAAGGCTCGACATGCCTGTCACCTTGCCCTTACATCCATCCCCATGAAAGAACTATTGCGCAGTACCGATCCGACAATCTTGGCCTTTGCTACAGCTCTCCTTGAGGGCGAGGATATAGACTGCTTTCAGATGGACGTAAATATGAGCATCCTCGAAGGCGGTATCGGAATCTTCCCCCGCCGCCTGATGGTGCGCGCCGATGATCTCACCCGCGCCGAGCGGGTGATGCGCGACAATGAGATCCCGTTGGGGCGATGAGCCGTTTTTCCGACAGTGATCTGACCTGCAACGATTTTCTGGGCGGTCGCGTGCGCCTGTGGCAGCCGCGTTCGGGATATCGCGCCGGGGTCGATCCGGTCCTGCTAGCGGCATGTGTCCCGGCGCGTGAAGGTCAATCGGTGCTGGAGTTGGGTTGCGGGGCCGGGGCCGCGATCCAGTGCCTTATGGCACGCGTGCCGCAGATACGGGCAACGGGGGTCGAGCTGCAACCGGCTTACGCGGGGCTGGCCCGCCGCAACGCACGCGAAAACGCCGCCCTGACAGTGGTCGAAGCTGATCTGAGTGCTCTACCGGACGATCTGCGTCAGATGCAGTTCGATCATGTCATCGCCAATCCCCCCTATTACCGGGCCGGGGCACATAGCCCCGCAACCGATCCCGGCCGTCGGGTGGCGTTGGCAGAGGATACGCCGCTGCAGGATTGGATTGATGTCGCTGCAAGGCGGCTGGCCCCGCGCGGGTATCTGCACATGATCCAGAAGGCCGACAGGCTGCCCGATATGCTGGCGGGCTGCACGAACCGGCTGGGTTCGGTCGAGATACTGCCTTTGTCTCCCCGTTCAAATCGAGCCGCCGAACTGGTGATCTTGCGCGCCAGAAAGGGCGGGCGCGCCGCATTCCGGCTGCATGCGCCGCTTGTCCTGCATGCGGGGGATCGGCATGTCGAAGACGGCGAAAGCTATACGCCGCAAGTGTCGAGTGTGTTGCGGGATGGGGCTGCATTGACCGGACTGTTTGCCTGATCGGCGATGACCAGCCGAATTTGTCGGTTTTATGACAGATTCTGTGCGTCTGCAGCGTGACAGGCTGGAAATGATGTGATCAACTTCTTACGTGACACTCACCAACCAGAGAAGGAGGACCGCCATGAGCGTAAGCGCACATCTGACGGAGTTGAAGAAAAAACACGAAATTCTCGGTCTTGAAGTGGAAGAAGCGCAACGCTCACCTGGTATCGACGATCTCCATATCGCACAGCTGAAGAAACAGAAGCTGAAGCTTAAAGAAGAGATCGAGCGCCTGTCGGCTTAAGCCTTCAGGCTGGCGCGCGCCGCGATGGCAGCGCCCCCGGTGACAAACAAGGCCGCGATCGCCAATCCCCAGGACGGGGCGGCGATCCCGGCCAGAACCAAAACCAGCGTCGATAGCAAAGGTGCCGCGTAAGAGGCTGTGCCCAGGATTTGAATATCCCCGCGCTTGACCCCGATATCCCAGACATAAAACGCCAGACCTACCGGCCCCAGACCCAGCGCAAGGGTCGAGCCCCAGCCGATTGCGCCTTGCGGCCAGACCGTTTCTTCCACCGCGAAGTGCAGCGCCCATGACGCAATGGCCGTCAGGACACAGAACACCGCGACCGTGCTTGTGGGCGCGTCCCCAAGCCGTCGGGACAGCACTGAATAGCTGGACCACGTCAGCGCGCACAGCAAAGCCAGCCCATAGCCGGGCAGGTGCTGTATCTGAAACCCGGCGCTGCCACCGCCGGTGATGATAACGGCGGCCCCGGCAAAGCCAAGGCACACCCCGATCAAATGACCCGGTTTCAGATGCTCTCCGGGCAGCAGGCCGGACAGCAGCACGATCAGCAAGGGCCAGAGATAGGCGATCAGCCCGGCCTCGGCCGCAGGGGCCATGCGCAGGGCCGAGAAATAGAGCGCATGATAGCCGAAAAGACCAACCGTACCAAACAGATAGGTCGTCCAGGGGATGGCGCGCAATTGGCCCAGACCGCCGCGGGCGATGGTCCAGATCAGCCCCAGGGTACCGCCGATGGTGAAACAGATCGCGTTCAGCAACAAAGGCGGCGTGGGCGCCGAGCCCACCGTGAACAGGGCCAGCAAGGACCACAGCAACACGGCGACAAAGCCGATTGCGGTCGCAGCCATTTTGGTCATTCCACGGATACCTTCTCGACAGGGATGATTTCAAACTCATCCGATATATGCGCGGTCTTTTCAATCTCGGCGACGAACCAGTCACGGAAAGCCGCGATCTGAGGCCGCTTTTCCGCCCCTTGCAGGCACAGAAAACGAAAGCGCCCGGCGGTTTCCAGCGCCACCTTGAAGGGCGCAATAAGTCGACCTTCGGTCAGGTCTTTCAGGATCATCGCCCGGCGTCCCAGCACTACGCCAAGGCCCGCCACCGCGGCATCAATCGCGTGATCCGCGTTCGAAAAATGCGCCCCGTGGGTTGGTGCGAAATCCAGCCCCACCGCGCGGAACCAAGCAGGCCAGTCGCAGCGCGGTTTGAGAAAGCTGATCGAATCGTCATGGATCAAAGGAGCTTCGCGCAGCGACCCGGGCGTGGGGAATTGCTCGGCCAGTTCGGGTGTCATAACCGGCGTCAGCCATTCCTTGCGAACAGGGAGGGAATACAGCCCCTCATCAGGCCCGTATCCGAAACGGATCGCCACATCCACATCATCGCGTTCAAGATCCATATTGCGCAATGTGGCCGAAAATTTCAGGTCGATCCCGGGATTGGCGCGGGCGAACTCATAAAGGCGCGGTGCCAGCCATTTCGCCGTCAGGGCAGGGCCAGCGGTGACCGTCAGGCTGGTTTCATCCTGCAGCCGCCGCGTCGCCTGCCACGCAATCTGAAGCGCGGCAAAGCCGTCTGCCGTTCCGGGTGCCAGCGTCCGTCCTGCCTCGGTCAGTTCGACGGCGCGGTTGAGGCGGCGGAACAGGGGATGACCCAGATGTTCCTCCAGCGATTTGATCTGAAAGGACAGGGCCGCGGGGGTCACATTCAGCTCATCCGCTGCCTTGGCAAATGACATATGCCGCGCGGCGGCGTCGAATGCGCGCAAAGCTGTCAGCGGAGGCAGTCGGTCGGACATTACAGTTAAGTATTTCTGAACTGAAGGGGTGAAAACTCTCGTTTGTACAGTTTAAAATCAAAGGTCATGTTGAAAGCAAGACAAAACCACCTTGTGAGAGAAAGGGTTCAGCATGATCGAGATGACGGCAAACCCGGCCATCCAAAGCGCCATTCACCGCGCGCATGAAGAGCGCGGCAAGGCAGTTATCGGGTTCTGGTCCTGGCTATTCGGTTCCCGCTGACCGCAGCGCGCGCGGTCTTACGGGATAAAAGAAGGGCCGGTCCTGCGTGGACCGGCCCGTTTTCATTCTTGATGTATCTGGCTCAGACGAAGAACTGCGCCCCGTTGGCCGAAATGGTCGAGCCGTTGATGAACTGCGATTCGTCCGACGCCAGGAAGGCAACGCAGCGCGCGATTTCTTCCGGTTCGCCCAGACGACCCGCCGGGATCTGGCCGATGATCGATTCGCGCACCTTTTCCGGTACGGCCATCACCATCTCGGTCGCGATGTAGCCGGGGCAGATGGCATTTGCGGTGATGCCCGCCCGCGCGCCTTCCTGCGCCAGCGATTTCACGATGCCCAGATCGCCCGCCTTGGTCGCGGCATAGTTCACCTGCGCAAATTGGCCCTTCTGACCGTTGATCGAGCTGATGACGATGACGCGACCGAACTTACGCTCGCGCATGCCGGGCCAGACCGGATGGACGGTGTTGAACACGCCGGTCAGGTTGGTGTCGATGACATCTTTCCACTGATCGGGGGTCATCTTGTGGAACGGTGCGTCGCGGGTGATGCCCGCGTTGGCGACGACGATGTCGATGGGTCCGACCTCGGCCTCGACCTTTTCGATGCCCGCTTTGGATTCGTCGTAGTCAGCAACGTTCCATTTAAAGGTCTTGATGCCGGTCTCTGACGTGAAGTTTGCAGCCGCTTCGTCATTGCCTGCATAGGTGGCCGCAACATTGTATCCTTCGGCCTTGAGCGCCTTGGAAATTGCTGCGCCGATGCCGCGAGAACCGCCGGTTACGAGTGCTGTACGTGCCATTTAGGACTCCTCCAAATTTAGTCGTCTTGGTAATTCTGTTACTCTGAGAGTTGATGTTGCGCAATATCGTTTCGTGATCGATTGTGCCTTTTTGTCCGGCGATATTGTCGCATCTAGGGGATAAGATCCGATTGTAACAAAAAAGGGCGCCCATTGGACGCCCTTTTCTATTTGGATGTCAACGCACTTAGTCGCGCTCCACACACAGGGCGACACCCATGCCGCCGCCGATGCAGAGGGTCGCCAGACCCTTCTTCGCATCGCGGCGCTTCATTTCGAACAGCAGCGTGTTCAGAACCCGGCAGCCCGAGGCACCGATCGGGTGGCCGATGGCGATGGCGCCGCCGTTCACGTTCACGATCGACGGGTCCCAGCCCATGTCCTTGTTCACGGCGCAGGCTTGTGCCGCAAAGGCTTCGTTGGCTTCGACCAGATCCAGATCATCAACCGACCAGCCTGCCTTTTCCAGCGCCTTGCGCGAGGCGTAGATCGGGCCGACGCCCATGATCGACGGGTCCAGACCGGCAGTGGCGTAAGATGCAATGCGGGCCAGTGGCTCGATACCGCGCTTTTCTGCGTTCTCGGCGCTCATCAGCAGGGTGGCCGCGGCACCGTCGTTCAGGCCCGAGGCGTTGGCCGCCGTGACCGAGCCGTCCTTGGTGAAGGCCGGGCGCAGCTTTGCCATTGCTTCCATCGTCGCGCCGTGGCGGATATATTCGTCTTTGTCCATCACGATATCGCCCTTGCGGGTCTTGATGGTGAAGGGCACGATCTCGTCTGCGAATTTACCGGCGTTCTGGGCTGCTTCGGCCTTGTTCTGCGAGGCAACGGCGAATTCGTCCTGCATGTCGCGGCTGATCTGCCATTTCTCGGCCACGTTTTCAGCGGTCTGACCCATGTGATAGCCGTTGAAAGCGTCCCACAGGCCGTCGCGGATCATGGTATCGATATATTTCATGTCACCCATCTTGTGACCGGCGCGCAGGGCGGCGGCGTGGGGTGACAGGGTCATGTTTTCCTGCCCACCTGCGGCAACGATCTCGGCATCGCCCAACTGGATGTGCTGCGCACCCAAGGCAACGGCACGCAGGCCCGAGCCGCAGACCTGGTTGATGCCCCAGGCCGCGCTTTCCTGCGGCAGACCGGCATTGATATGCGCCTGACGCGCGGGGTTCTGACCCTGGGCGGCGGTCAGGACCTGGCCCATGATGGTTTCGCTTACTTCGCCTTTGTCGATCCCGGCGCGGTCAACTACCGCTTCGAGGACCGCAGCGCCGAGGTCATGTGCAGGGGTGTTCGCAAACGAGCCACCGAAGCTGCCCACACCTGTGCGGGCGGCGGATGCGATTACTACGTTGGTCATATAGTCAATCCTTTACCGTCATGGTCCAGCGGGATATCTGACGGCGTGGGCTGAGGGCTGCCCCTCGAGACCAAGAGCGCCTCGTGATCCCCCGCTCCAGTCTCTTTGCAATACCTCAATGCTGCATGTGCAGCAACGGTCAGCTTGTCTCAGCGTCAAGTTAAGAGGGTATTTGCGTGTTGCGCAGGTGTTCAACTTGCTGTTTTGGATTGATTTTCCGGTATCCAAGGCGGCGAGACCGACGGCGCGCCAAACAGGAATCCCTGAAGGCAATCGACGCCATTGGCGATCAGAAAGGCGGCATCCTCGGCGGTTTCGACCGATTCGGCGGTGATAAGGATTTCGAATTCCCGCGCGACGGCGATCAGCGCACGCACCAGCGCCTGGTTGTCGCGGTTCTGTGCGATTCCACGGATGAACTGTCCGTCGATCTTTGCCGCATCGAACAGAAACTCCCGAAAGTGGCGAAAGCTGAAATTGCTGGCCCCGAAATCATCCAGCGCAAAGGCGATGCCGCGCGCCTGCTGGCGGTCCATGAAATCGACCACCAACTCGGGCACCTGCATGGCCGAGCTTTCCGAGATTTCCAGAATCAACCGCTCACCTAGATTGCTGTCCTTTTTCAGGAACCTGTCCAGCACGCGGGACCATCGGGCAAAGCCGATGGACCGGGCGGACATATTGACGGACAGACGTATGTCGGGGTTCCGGACCAGCGTGTGCAGCCCCACCTCAAGCGCGACACAATCGAGTTCCCGACCAATGGGCGTGTTTTCGACCTGCGGCATGAATTCGCGTGCAGGGATCACACGACCGGTTTCGTCCAGCACGCGGATGAACCCTTCGTAAAAGGCGACACCTTGCGGTGGCTGTGCCTGCATGACCGGCTGAAAGGCCAGTTTGCATTGTTTATGCTTCACCGCTTCGGTCGCCATTTGCACGACCGAACGATCACGGGATGACACGGCCGCATTCAGCGGATTGTCCGAGCCTTCGGGCACATCTGCCAGTTTCTTGTCCCGCATATCCAAGCCTGTCCACTGAAGGGGTGGCCCTGATTTCAGGTCAAACAAGTGAATTTGCGGTTAAGAAATCAAAGATATCTGCGAGCGCGGGTCAGCGAACCGATTGCCATGCGTATCCCGCGGCCCCGGCCACGGCACCGATCAGGCCAAATGCGGTCATCGCAAATCCAAGCGTCAACGCAACGGGGGACGCGCCCGTCGCCAGAGCCGCGAACATCGCCAACACCAACCCTGCAAGGCCGATAAAGGTAGAGATCGTGATGATGCGGGTCATGATGCCTCGGGCTGCTCGGATGCGAAACTTCTCCCCGATATGGAGGCTAGGGCCCGGAATTCAACTGCGCTTGCGGTATCCCGCCGATGTTCAGGCCCGCTCTGCCCGCGCTTTGGGCACCGGCGCGTCGAGATGCTCGAATCCGGGCGTTCCGCGGTCTTCCGGATGGCGAAGCAGGTGCTTGACCTTGATCTGCCGGGAACTGTCCCGGCTGCCGTCGTGGCTGTAGCCTGGCGGGGCAAAGCAATAGGCCAGCCGCTGGCGCAGGGTCAGTCCGGGTTGCGTCGCGTCGCGCCAGATGCCGACCCATTCATGAAAGGCCACGCGCAGCGGGTTGAACGTGCCGATATTGTGGACCAGCCCGTAATCGACTCGATCATCTTCCTGCTCGGGCACAAAGGTGCCAAACAGCTTATCCCAGATGATGAAAACGCCCGCATAGTTGCAATCGAGATAGCGCGCATTGCGGCCATGATGGGCGCGGTGGTGGCTGGGCGTGTTCATCACCGCCTCGAACCAGCGGGGCATTTTGGTGATGGCTTCGGTGTGGATCCAGAACTGGTAGATCAGGTTCAACCCGCCCACAAACAGCACCATCGCCGGGTGGAACCCCAGCAGGATCAGCGGCGCGCGCACCACCATCATGAAGGTGAACGTGTAGGTCCAGGTCTGCCGCAAGGCAGTGGTCAGGTTGTAATGCTGCGAGCTGTGGTGGTTCACATGGCTGGCCCAGACCCAGCGGATGCGATGCCCGAACCGATGCACCCAATAATAACGTAGGTCGTCCAGCACAAAGCACAGGATGATCACAGGGATCGAAGTGCCCAGATTCAGCGGTGTGATCTGCCACAGCCACATGAAGAACGCATAGGCGATGAAGCCCAACAAAAAACCCGACGCGATATTCCCGGCACCCATGATCAACGAGGTCACGGCATCGCGCGTCTCATACCGCCCGCCCCGGCCCTTGACGGCGATCCACAGGAACTCGGCCAGAATGGCGGCTATGAAAAAGGGTACGGCCCATTGCACCGCGTCGGGAAAGCTTATGTGATCGGTCAAACAGGGTCCATCAGGTGTCGCCAGTGGCGGCGCTCGGTTTCGTCCAGGCGGAGGATCACGCGCGGCGTGCCAAAATCATGAAACTGGACCTCGATGCCGTCGGGATGATCCAGCCAGTCGAAATCCATCAAGTGTCGCGCCACCGTGTCGGCCCCAAAGGACCAGATCAGCCCGGCCCCCGTCTCGGTCCGCACAAAGGCTGCGTGGCCGTCATGAGCGATGGTCGCGTCGATCACCGTGTCGTCCGGGAAATGCCGCAGCCACTGATCCGATGCAGTCTCGGACGTCAGGACGCTGAGGCGCGATTTGCCGGTCAGATGCAGCAGCAGGGTGATCCCGGCAATGCCACCGACAACCAGCACCAAAAGTATTTCCAGCGGCATTCCATCCTCCTGCGATCAAACTGCAAAGCAGGAAGGCAGGTGTCAAAGGTGGCGTGGCGTCAGCCGTGTTCCAGATTGCCCAGAACCTCGTGCTGGACGACCCGTTCGACAAAGGGCACCAGACCCTCGGGCCCCGAGGCCCGATCCTTGAGGTGAATGCAGATATCCGGACGGCGCGCGGCGATGATGCCGACCATCTCACCCCTTATGGTGTCATCCAGACCGGCGCCCATGATGGCGCAGGCGATACGGGGTTCGACGTCCAGTTGTCGCCGCACCTCATCGGGGTCATGCGCACCCAGCCACTGGATCGGCAAATGATCCAACTGCCGTGCAACGTCGCCGATCACATTCGGCAGACGCCCGATCAGCAATACTACTGGTTGCATCAGGGCCTCCATCAATGGGTTGCAAAGAAAAACCGGCCCACGGGGGCCGGTTCAACTATAGCATATTTTTGCTGGCTTAGTTGGCGATCGTATAGACGATTCCATCGCCCTTGCCTTTGTTCCGCACAAACTCGATCTGATTGCCGTTCATTTTGACCTTCAGGCAATCCTCAGGAAACTTTTTTCCTCCGGCTACAACGTTTCTGCACCAGAACTGTTTGTTCCAGACCCAGGCCCCGGTGATCTTGGCATTGTTTCGCCCCACGCCTTCGATTTTCCCATCTGGCGTTATGACCAGCCATGTGTCGCCAGAAACAAGCTTCTTACCGGCGACGTTCTCAATAAACTGGGTTTCTTTCTTGATGTCCTTGGCCTCTGCAGCCACGACAGAGCCAAGAACAAGACAGGTTGCTGCGGCAAATGTGACAAAACTCTTCATGAAAATTCTCCTGGTTAAACCAGTCGGGAGAGTAACATGATTCTAGAGGTTTACGGGTGATTTTCTCAGCTTTCTCCGCTAACGAGAGCCGAGATTATCGACTTCGCGCTTTCCGAGTTCCATTCCGCATCGCCGATCAGGCGCGCAATTTCCTGACCTTCGGGATTCAGAATGACGGTGATCGGCAGGGCGATCACGCCAAACTCGCGCGCAGCGGCAGAGTTGGGGTCCTGATGGCGCGGCAGGTTGTCGATGCCGTTCTCGTCAAAGAACTTCTTGATCCCGGCAGGCGTGTTACGACCGGTGGCCAGGGTCAGCACCTGAAACTTGTCGCCGCCGAATTCCTCCTGCAGCTCGGCAATCTGCGGCATTTCCTTGCGGCAGGGGGCGCACCATGTGGCCCAGAAGTTCACCAGCACGTATTTGCCGGCATAATCTTCCAGCGTGCCGACACCGCCATCATCTTCCAATTGGAACTCGATGGTTTTGGCCTCTTTCGGTTCGTTGTGCAGGATCAACCGCTTCAGGGTTCCGTCACGCAGCGGGCCAAGGGTCTCGGCATCGGTGGCCAAAGCGGCGTTTGCACCCAGCGCAAGGGCCATATAAAGGGGGATCAGACGAAATAGGCGCATATCAACTCCGGGTTTTCCAACATGACCGATCAATCCTCGAACCAGATGTGGGGCGGCCGCTTTGCCGCCGGACCAGACGCGATCATGGAGGCGATCAACGCCTCGATCGGGTTCGATCAGCGGATGGCAGCCCAGGACATCGCAGGCTCGCGCGCCCATGCCGCCATGCTGGCGGCCACAGGCGTTATAACTGATAGTGACGCGCAGGCCATTCGGGAAGGGCTGCTCACCGTTTTGTCAGAAATCCAGAACGGAGAATTTCAGTTCTCGACCGCGCTGGAAGACATCCACATGAATGTCGAGGCGCGCCTGAAGGAAGTGATCGGAGAGCCCGCAGGCCGTTTGCACACGGGCCGGTCGCGCAACGATCAGGTGGCGACCGATTTCAAACTCTGGGTTCGAGATCAGTTGGACGCAGCGGAAGCCGGTCTGCTGGCCCTGATCCGCGCGCTTTTGGCCCAGGCAGAGGCCGGGGCCGATTGGGTCATGCCCGGTTTCACCCACCTGCAAACCGCGCAGCCGGTGACATGGGGCCATCACATGATGGCTTATGTCGAGATGTTTGGCCGCGATCTGTCCCGCGTCCGCGATGCGCGTGCCCGGATGAACGAATCCCCCTTGGGTGCTGCCGCGCTGGCGGGGACTTCGTTCCCCATCGACCGCCACATGACGGCCGAAGCGCTAGGCTTTGACCGCCCTGCCGCCAATTCGCTGGATGCCGTCAGCGACCGGGATTTCGCGCTCGAGTTTCTGTCGACCGCCTCGATCTGCGCCGTCCACCTGTCGCGCTTTGCCGAAGAACTGGTGATCTGGTCCTCGGCCCAGTTCCGCTTTGTCACGCTGTCCGACCGGTTCTCGACCGGCTCGTCGATCATGCCGCAGAAGAAGAACCCCGATGCGGCGGAGCTGATCCGCGCCAAGGTGGGGCGTATCTTTGGGGCCAACACTGCGCTGATGATGGTGATGAAGGGGCTGCCTCTGGCCTATTCCAAGGACATGCAGGAAGACAAAGAACAGGTCTTTGACGCTGCTGACAACTGGATGCTGGCACTGGCGGCGATGGAGGGCATGGTCAAGGACATGACCGCCAACCGCGACAGCCTTGCTGCGGCGGCGGGTTCAGGTTTTTCCACCGCAACCGATCTGGCCGACTGGCTGGTGCGGGTGCCGGGCCTTCCGTTCCGCGATGCGCACCATGTGACAGGTTCGCTGGTGGCGATGGCCGAGGCCAAGGGCTGCGATCTGCCCGATCTGAGCCTTGAGGACATGCAATCGGTCCACGCGGACATCACCGATGACGTCTATTCTGTTCTTACCGTCGAAAATTCGGTAAACTCGCGCCAGTCTTATGGCGGCACGGCACCCGATCAGGTGCGGGCCCAGGTTGAGCGATGGAAGGCGCTGGTATGATGCGGATACGAAGCGTGGTGCTGTTGATTGCGACGGCAGCGGCCTTGGCCGGGTGCGGCGCCGATGGCGAACCGATCCAACCCACCATGAGCGCCAGTGTCGGCGTTGGCAGCAGCGGCACCTATGGCGGCGTAGGCGTTGGCCTCAGACGCGGCGGGCTGGGTGTTTATCTGGGGCTCTGAGGCCCATATCTGAAATTTGCGGATCGCTTACCCTTCCGCGACCAACACTGCCATGATGACAATTATATCTCATATGAAACCAATCGGCCTGATCCTCTGCCTTGCCGTGCTCGCTGCGTGCGAGCCAAGCCACACGCCAAGGCCCGCGCCCGAGGCGTCAAGCGGCGGGTCTGGCCTTTCGATTTCGGGCTATGGCCGGGTGGGTGTATCCACGCGTAAATAATTGGGTGCGGCGCGCGCGCCGAATCCATTGATCCACAGGGCGCTTTTGGTCTAAGCGCGCAGTCATGGATCATTTTCTCTACCGCGACGGCGCGCTTTTCGCCGAGGATGTCCCGATTTCCGAGATCGCAGCCGCGGTCGGAACCCCGTTCTATGTCTATTCGACGGCGACCTTGCTGCGGCATTTCAAGCTGTTCGATGATGCGCTTGAGGGTACGGATCATCTTGTCTGTTACGCGATGAAGGCGGCCAGCAATCAGGCGATCCTGAAGACGCTGGCGCAGGCGGGCGCGGGGATGGATGTGGTCTCGGGCGGGGAATATCTGCGTGCCAGGGCAGCAGGCGTTCCCGGCGACAAGATCGTGTTTTCGGGCGTTGGCAAGACGGCGGATGAGATTCGCACCGCCCTGACGGGGGGTATTCGTCAGTTCAACGTCGAATCCGAGCCGGAAATGCAGGTGATAAACGCGGTTGCGCTGGAACTGGGCAAGGTTGCGCCGATCACCGTGCGGGTGAACCCGGACGTGGACGCCAAGACCCATGCCAAGATCGCCACCGGCAAGTCTGAGAACAAGTTCGGCATCCCGATCTCGCGCGCCTCCGAGGTTTATGCACTGGCCGCCAGCCTGCCGGGGTTGGAGGTCATCGGCATCGACGTCCATATCGGCTCGCAACTAACCGAGTTGGAACCGTTCGAACTGGCCTATACCAAGGTCGCTGAACTGACCGGGCGTCTGCGCGCCGAGGGTCATAACATCCGCCGTCTCGATCTGGGTGGTGGTTTGGGCATTCCTTATACCCGTTCCAACGATGCACCGCCCCTGCCGGTCGAATATGGCGCGATGATCAAGAAAACACTGGGCCATCTGGGCTGTGAGATCGAGATTGAGCCCGGTCGCCTGATCGCTGGTAATGCGGGTCTGATGGTGTCCCGGGTCATCTATGTCAAATCCGGCGAAGACCGCGATTTCCTGATTGTCGACGGCGCGATGAACGACCTGATCCGCCCTGCGATGTATGAGGCGCATCACGATATCGTGGCGGTAAACGAACCCGCGCCGGGGGTCGAACAGCAACCCTATGATATCGTCGGTCCGGTCTGCGAATCCGGTGATACATTTGCCAAACAGCGCAACATGCCGCCGCTGCAATCGGGCGATCTGATTGCCTTCCGCAGCGCCGGGGCCTATGGCGCGGTGATGTCCAGCGAATACAACACCCGCCCCCTGATCCCCGAGGTTCTGGTGAACGGGGATCAATTCGCCGTAATTCGTGAACGCCCGAGCTTTGACGAAATCATAAACCGCGATACCATACCGGGGTGGCTCTGACGCGATAGGCGCGCGGGGCCTGATCAGGAGGCCCGCCTTGCGCGACAACCAGACCCTGCCGATCCCAAGACTGTCCCTGTGGCTGACCCACGGGGGTATGCTGGCCGAGCAGGTGCTGCGTGCCTTCTGGCCGTTCTTTTCGATCCTCATGGCCTTGCTGGCGGCGCTGATGCTGGGCCTGCAGGACTTTGTGCGCGTCGAAACCGTCTGGGTTTTTGCCGGTGTCGGCATACTGGGGCTGATCGCGACCGCGATTCTCGGGGGCAGGCGTTTCCACCTGCCATCCCGCGCCGAGGCGCTGGTCCGGTTGGATGAAACCCTGCCGGGACGCCCGATTCAGGCGTTGATGGATGATCAGGCCATTGGTGCGATGGATGCGGAGTCAGTGGCCTTGTGGCGGGCGCATCAGGCGCGGATGGCGGCCCGCGCTGCACAGGCCGGGCCGGTGAAACCAGATCTGCGGCTGGCCTCGCGCGATCCCTATGCCTTGCGCTATGCCGCTTTGCTGGCGCTGGTGGTGGCCGCGCTGTTCGGCTCGTTCTGGCGGATCGGATCAGTGGCGGACATGACACCGGGCACGGCGCAGGCCGGGCAAGGGCCCAGCTGGGAAGGTTGGGTTGAACCGCCGCGTTATACCGGGTTGCCGACCCTCTATCTGGCGGATCAGACCGATCCCACGCTGACGGTGCCCAAAGGCAGCCGCATCACGCTGCGGTTCTACGGAGAGGTTGGCGCGCACAGCCTGACGGAAACCTCGACCCCTCTGGGCACCGAGGCTGCGACTGAGCCGGAACAGGAATTTATCGCCGAACGCTCGGGTCAGTTGCGGATCGACGGCCCGTCCGGGCGTGACTGGCGCTTGGATATCCTTGCCGATACCGCGCCACAAATCGCGACCATGGGTGCGGCAGAGTCCGAGGCCGGTGGTCAGATGAAGCTGCCCTTCGCGGCGGCGGACGATTACGGCATTGTGTCCGGCACTGCCCGGATCGAACTGAATCTGTCTGCGGTCGATCGTCAATACGGTCTGGCGACAGCGCCAGAACCGCGCGGGACGATCACGGTGGAACTGCCGATGCCGATCACCGGCGACCGGACCGATTTCACCGAAGACCTGATCGAGGATTTCTCGCAGCACCCCTGGGCGCATCTGCCGGTGAAAATCACCCTCATGGCCGTCGATGCAGCAGATCAGGAAACGGTGGCAGAGCCCTATCTGACAGACCTGCCCGCGCGGCGGTTCTTTGACCCGCTGGCTGCGGCCGTGATCGAACAGCGGCGCGATCTGCTCTGGTCACGCGAAAACGCGCTGCGCGTCTCGCAGTTGCTGCGCGCGGTTTCGCATCTGCCCGAGGACCTGTTCCGTTCAGACACGGCCTATCTGCGCTTGCGGGTCATCCTGCGCCGGTTGGAGACCTTCGACCGCCACGGCGCGCTGAATGCCAAACAGCAGGAAGAGATCGCTCAGGCCCTGTGGGATCTGGCGGTTCTGATCGAGGACGGCACGCTGGCCGATGCTTTGGAGCGGATGCGCCGCGCGCAGGAACGCCTGACCGAGGCGATGCAGAACGGTGCCAGCGATGAGGAAATCGCCGAGCTGATGCAGGAACTGCGCGAGGCGACGCAGGATTACATGCGGCAGTTGCAGCGGCTGGCGCAGGAAAACGGTGAGACCCAGCAGGGCCAGCAGAGTCCCAACGGCGAAACTCTGCAGATGACGCAGGATGACCTGCAGCGGATGATGGACCGCATTCAGGAACTGATGGAACAGGGCCGCATGGCCGAGGCGCAGCAGGCGCTGGAAGAGTTCCAGCAGATGATGGAGAACATGCGCGTCACCCAAGGGCAGGGTCAGGGCGGCCAATCCGAGGGCCAGCAGGCCATGGAAGGGTTGGCGGAAACTCTGCGCGAACAGCAGGGCCTCAGCGATCAGGCCTTCCGCGACCTGCAGGAGCAATTCAACCCCGGCGCACAGGCTGGTGAAAGTCAGGGCAACGAGGGGCGCAATGGTGGCCTGGGCCGTGGTCAGAGCCATGAAGGTCAGGGTGGACGGGGCCAGGGTCAGGATCAGGCGGGCGACGGTCAGCAGGGACAAGGGTCGCTTGCTGATCGGCAGCAAGCGCTGCGCGATGAACTGGGTCGGCAGGAACAGAACCTGCCCGGCGGTGGCACGCCCGAAGGTGAAGCCGCGCGCGAGGCGCTGGGCCGTGCAGGCCGCGCCATGGATGAGGCTGAGGATGCCCTGCGCGGCAATGATCTGGCCGAGGCCATCGACCGCCAGTCCGAGGCGATGGAAGCGCTGCGCGAAGGTATGCGTTCGCTGGGTGAGGCGATGGCGCAGAACCAGCAGAACCAACCGGGTCAAGGCACCGAGGCCGGTGATATGGAAGCCAACAACCGCGACCCGCTGGGGCGGACGCCGGGCGCAGCTGGGTCAATAGCCACCGATGACAACCTGTTGCAGGGCGAAGACGTCTATCGTCGCGCGCGCGAATTGCTGGACGAAATCCGCCGCCGCACCGGCGAGCAGGACCGGCCCCAGATCGAACTGGAATACCTCAAACGTTTGCTCGAGCGATTCTGAGTGCCCTAGTTCTGCGCGCCGCCGGTCTGGGCTTCCAGCCAAACACGGGCCTGATCAATCAATGAGACATAGGATTTCAGAACCGGATCGGCCTGCGGAACCGTTTCGCTGATCAGACTGGCATTGCCATAGATCAACAGCAGAATGACCCCGATAACGACGATCAGGGTAAAACCGCGCAGAAACCCACCGGATTTGCGGGCGGGCACAGCGGCCTCGGTGTCGCCCGATGTCAGATCACTGCGCAGGCCCGAATTGATCGCTTCGACATCCGGCAACGCGTCTTTCTGACCAGCATCCGAGGCGGTCTCGGTCGCTGTGGGGCGTTTGGGTTTAACTTTGCTCTCTTCCGGCTGATCCAGTGCCAGATCGGGCTGGCTTTCCAGATTGGTCCCTTCACGTTCGCGCAGCCCCGCCTCGCGTGCGGCTTCCTCCTTGAGGATATTTGCAACAGCCGGATCGACATTGCCTGTCGCGGCTTCGTCCGGTGCGGCCTCGGGCGTTGTCTCGGCAGTCTCAGACGTGACCGCTTCTTCCGCCTCATCAGCGGTGTCCTCGACCGATGGTTCAGGCGCTGGCTGCTGGGCAGCAGCTGCCGGGTTTTTGGGCTGGAACCAGGTCTGTTCGCAGTTTGAACATTGAACGTCGCGTCCACCGTCCGGGATCACATCATCCGGAACCTCATACTGGGCACTGCAATTCGGACACGTTAAACGCATTCTGACTCCTGACCTGCCAAGTGGGCCTGTTAATAGTTTTTTCAAGGATGATATTCCGTTAAGACCCAACAGCAAAGCGCGTTTTCGTCATCACGGGCCAAGTGTCGCCAATTGGCCCCGCCGAGGCATTGAAACCGCCGCTGCGCTCGGGCAAGAGGTGAGCAGAACAATGGGGGCAGGCGTGATCGAGCTGGAAAACATCAGCTACAGCTATGGCGGCGGTGAATTGCTCAGCGATGTGTCGCTGCAATTGCAGCCGGGGTCGTTCCATTTCCTGACCGGTCCGTCCGGGGCGGGCAAGACCACATTGCTCAAACTCTGCTACGGCACATTGTTGCCGACGTCCGGGCGGCTCAGCGCCTTTGGTCAGGATATCGCGCGGCTGGACCGCGATCAGATGGCATTGCTGCGGCGACGGATTGGCGTGGTGCATCAGGATTGCAACTTTCTGGATCACATGACCGTGGCCGAAAACGTCGCCCTGCCTTTGATGGTGTCGGGCCGTGCCGAAGCCGGCGAACAGGACGATCTGACCGAGCTTCTGGGCTGGGTTGGGCTGGGTTCGCGGCTTGAGGCGCTGCCGCCCGAGCTTTCGGGGGGTGAGCGTCAGCGCGCCGCACTGGCCCGCGCCGTGATCCTGTCGCCCGATGTGGTTCTGGCGGACGAGCCCACCGGCAATGTCGACTGGGAGATGTCGCAACGCCTGCTGCGCCTGCTTGTCGAGCTGAACCGGATGGGCAAGACCGTACTGATCGCCACCCATGACCTCAGCCTGATCCGCGCTGCCAAAAGTCAGGTTCAGGCGCGGGTCCTGCGGATCTCGCAACGTCGGCTGCAGCTTGCGGGAGCGGATCTATGAGCCAGGGGGACATCCGCAACCTTCTGCGCCGCGATGCGCGCGCCGACCGGGTGGTGCCGCCCACCGGGTTCACGGCGCAACTGACGCTGTTTGTCGCGGGCGCGATGGCATTTCTGGCAGTGTTCGCGCTGGCCTTGTCGCTGGCCTCGGGTCGTCTGGCGGATCGCTGGGCCTCGGAACTGGCAGGCGCGGCGACGCTGCGGATCAACGCGCCCGCCGATCAACGCGCGGCGCAGACCGAGGCCGCGCTGACCGTGTTACAGCAAACTCCGGGCGTCGCATCGGCGCGGGCATTGACCAGTGAGGAACAAGCCGCGCTGCTGTCGCCTTGGTTTGGCCCCGATCTGCCGCTGGATACGCTGCCCGTGCCGCAACTGATCGAGATCATCGAAGGCCCGCCGGGTCTGGACGCCGGCGGGCTGCGCCTGCGGCTTGGGGCCGAAGTGCCGGGCGCGGTGCTGGATGACCACACCCGCTGGCGCGAGCCGCTGGTGGATGCGGCGATGTCGCTGCGGCGTCTGGGCTGGATCTCGATCCTGCTCATCGGTGGGGCAACCGCCGCCATGATCACCTTGGCGGCCAACGCCTCGCTGGCCGCCAACGCCCAAATTATCGAGGTTCTTCGTCTGGTCGGTGCACGCGACCGTTTCATTGCCGGGGCCTTTGTGCGACGGTTTACCTTCCGTGCACTATTCGGAGCTGTGGTTGGTACCTTGCTGGGCATGGCGGGTGTTCTGCTGCTGCCCGAAGCCTCGGATACAGGTGGGTTTCTGACCGGTCTCGGGTTTCAGGGCATCGGCTGGCTGCTGCCTGCCCTGATCCCCGTTCTGGGCGCAGCAGTTGCCTTTCTGGCCACTTGGTCCGCAGCACGGCGCAAGTTGAAGGAGCTTTCGTAATGTTCATGGCCTTCCAATGGGTCCGCTCGCTGATCTTCATGATCACGATCTACGCCTGGATGCTGATCCTCGGGATTGTATTTGCACCTTATGCCCTGTTCACCAAACGCGGCGCGTTGCAGGCATGTAAAACCTATGCCCGCAGCACCATGTGGCTGGCACGCTGGATGGTGGGCATCCGCTGCGAAGTGCGCGGGACTGTTCCTGAGACCGAGGTGGTCGTGGGTGCCAAACACCAGTCCTTTCTGGATATCATCATCATTTTCGCGGCTGTTCCTTATGGCAAGTTCATCATGAAACGCGAATTGCTGTTTACCCCGGTGATCGGAATGTATGCGCGCCGTCTAGGCTGTATCCCGGTCAATCGCGGCAAGCGTGGGGCTGCGGTGGCCAAAATGGTGAAAGATGTCGCCAAGGAATTCAGCGAACCCGGCCAGTTGGTCATCTATCCGCAGGGCACCCGCGTCGCCCCGGGGGTGCATAAGCCCTATAAAGTTGGCACTGCGGTTCTTTATGAAGGCTTGGGATTTCCCTGTGTTCCGGTTGCCACGAATGCGGGCGTTTTCTGGCCCAGAACGGGCATCCTGCGCAAACCCGGCACCGCGATTGTCGATTTCCTCGACCCGATCGAGCCGGGAGTGGCCCGGGATGCGTTCCTGGAACGGCTGGAAAATGTTATCGAGACACGGTCGAACGCGTTGATGCGGGAAGTGGGGTTTGATCCAGATGGAGTTCATTGACGATATCATCACGCTCGAAGGGCTCTATGACACACCCGGAGCACCTTCCTTGCGCAAAGTCGCCGGGCGCCTGACGCCGCTCTATCGCAAATGGATCATGACCTCGCGGCTTTGTATCCTCAGCACCGTCGGCCCCGAGGGCGTCGATGGCAGCCCGCGCGGAGATGATGGCCCCGCGGTGCTGGAACTGGACCCCGGCACACTGGCCATGCCGGACTGGCGTGGCAACAACCGGTTGGACAGCTTACGAAACATCGTGCGCGATCCGCGCGTGGCGCTGCTGTTCATGGTTCCCGGATCAAACAACGTGGTGCGTGTGAATGGATCGGCACGTGTGACAGCCGATGACACGCTGCGTGCCCGGTTCGAGAAAAACGGGAAACACCCTGCAACGGTTATCGTGATCGAGATCACCGAAATCTACACCCAATGCGCCCGCGCCCTGATGCGGGCCAGAACCTGGACATCTGGTGACCAAAGCGCTGACCTGCCAAGCGCCGGAGAGATTCTGGCCGAGATGACCCAAGGCGAAGAGGGTGGCACGCGCTATGATCAGGAATGGGGTGCCCGCGCGGCCCGCACAATGTGGTAGCCGCGCGGCGTCCTCAATTAGCCGATCACATCACCGATCAGAAGTGTGGGCTGCACATTGGTAAAGTTGGGCAAATCTCCCATGACCGGACCACTCGCGGCCATAGCGGCATCCATCGCATCCTGAGTTGGAAAGACAATGCTGGCGATGGCATAGAAACCCGGTGGTGTGTCCGGTCCACCTGCAACCCCTTTTGTCACCAGTGTCCTGTCAATAAACGCGCCGAGATGTTCACCGACAATCTTCAAATGCGTGTCGACATAGTAGTCATAGTCAAAATGGGTATCATCCGTGATCGGGTACATGACCTGAAGGGTAACCGGCATCTTCTTGCTTCCTCTTTCTACGAAATCTGAAATTGTTTTGGATAGAAACGGCTGCTCATCATAGCGAAAGGCGACCATTTGGTCGCCTTCCATTTGTTCAGATATGGCAGAGCGTCAGCTGTGAATCGGGCCGTCGCCACAGGCCAGCGCCGCCTCGCGCACGGCCTCGGAATAGGTTGGGTGCGCGTGGCAGGTCAGGGCCAGATCTTCGGCTGAGGCGCCGAATTCCATCGCCACACAAACCTCGTGGATCAGGTCGCCCGCAGCCGGGCCGATGATATGAGCGCCCAGAATGCGGTCGGTTTCCTTGTCGGCGAGGATCTTCACAAACCCGTCGGCGGCAAAATTCGCCTTGGCGCGACCGTTGCCCATGAACATGAACTTGCCGACCTTGTAGGCGCGGCCCTGTTCTTTCAGCGTCGCCTCGGTTTCGCCCACGTTGGCGACCTCGGGCCAGGTGTAGATCACACCCGGGATGACGCCATAGTTCACATGGCCATGCTTGCCGGCAACCTGCTCGGCGGCGGCCATACCCTCATCTTCCGCCTTGTGGGCCAGCATCGGCCCTTCGGTGACGTCGCCGATGGCATAGATGCCCGGCACGTTGGTCTGCCAGTCGCTGCCGACCTTGATCTGGCCCCGCGGTGTCATTTCGACCCCCAGCGCGTCCAGCCCCAGACCATCCGAGTACGGTTTGCGCCCGGTGGCCACCAGCACTGTGTCGGCGTCGATCACATGCTCGCTGTCATCTTTCAGCAGTTTGTACGTAACCTTGGCCTTGGTTTTGGTGGCCTCGGTCTTTTGCACCGCGGCGCCCATGACAAAGGTCAGGCCCTGCTTCTTCAGAATACGCTGGAAGGTTTTCTGCACCTCGGGGTCCATGCCCGGCGTGATTTCCTTGAGGAATTCGATCACCGTCACCTCGGCCCCCAGGCGGCTATAGACCGAGCCCAGTTCCAGCCCGATCACGCCGGCACCGATAACCACCATCTTCTTCGGGATTTTGCCCAGAGACAGCGCCCCGGTCGAGGTTACGACGACCTTCTCATCCACGTCGACACCGGGCAGCGACGACGGCTCGGAACCCGATGCGATGATGATGTTCTTGGCCTCGTGTACCTCATCGCCCACCTTGACCTGACCGGCGGCAGGGATCGAGCCCCAACCTTTCAGCCAGTCGATCTTGTTCTTCTTGAACAGAAACTCGATGCCCTTGGTGTTGCCTTCAATCACTTCGTCCTTGTAGGCCTGCATCTGTTTCCAATCGACCGACGGAGATTTGCCCTTCAGGCCCATCTTGGCAAAGTTATGCTCGGCCTCGTGCAACTGGTGGCTGGCATGCAGCAGCGCCTTTGACGGTATGCAACCCACGTTCAGGCAGGTGCCGCCCAGCGTCTCGCGCCCTTCGACCACGGCGGTCTTCAGACCCAGTTGGGCGCAACGGATCGCGCAGACATAGCCGCCGGGTCCGGCGCCGATTACGATGACGTCATAATTTGCCATTATATTCTCCTAAATCGACCGGTTGATCCGGCAGGTCCCCGACCCGATGTGGCGGGTCAGGAATATGTTTTGTCAAACGGGTTCCAGCAGTTTGATCGTGATATGCGCGATCCCGCCCCGTTCGTGATGCATCGCCAGTTCTTCTGACCCGAAGAAGGCTTTGGCCTTGTCCAGGTTTGTGACCTCGAACATGGCGATCGCATGGTCCTTCTGATCGGGATCACGCCAGACATGCAGGTCACGGATACCCGCGGCCTTACGCATCGGCTTGTCCTCGCGGAACACCTTCAGCCAGGCGTCGAAATCGGCCACATCGGCCTGCCAGAGTACATGTGTTGCCATGATTACAGATCCATCAACAGGCGGCGTGGATCTTCCAGCGCCTCTTTCACGCGTACCAGGAACGTCACGGCACCTTTGCCGTCAACGATCCGGTGGTCATAGGACAGGGCCAGATACATCATCGGGCGGATCTTGATCTCACCATTGATGACCATCGGGCGGTCCTGAATCTTGTGCATCCCCAGAATGCCCGATTGCGGCGGGTTCAGGATCGGCGAAGACATCAGCGAGCCGTAGACCCCGCCGTTCGAGATGGTGAAAGTGCCACCCTGCATTTCAGCCATCGAAAGCTTGCCGTCACGGGCGCGTTTTCCCTTCTCGGCAATGGCTTTTTCGATCGCTGCGAAGGACATCGAATCCGCGTCGCGGATCACCGGAACCACCAGACCCTGCGGCGTACCGGCGGCCACGCCCATATGCACGAAGTTCTTGTAGACGATGTCGGTACCGTCAATCTCGGCGTTGACCTCGGGCACCTCTTTCAGTGCGTGACAGCAGGCCTTGGTGAAAAAGGACATAAAGCCCAGACGCACGCCATGCTTCTTCTCGAACTGGTCCTTGTACTGGTTGCGCAGGGCCATCACCTCGGTCATGTCCACCTCGTTATAGGTGGTCAGGATCGCGGCGGTGTTCTGGGCGTCCTTCAGGCGCTTGGCGATGGTCTGGCGCAGGCGGGTCATGCGCACGCGTTCCTCGCGCCCGGCATCCTCAGCGGCGACCGGCGCGCGTGGGGTCTGGGCAGCGGGGGCGGGCACAGCCGCCGCAGGCGCTGGGGCCGAAGCCGTTGCAATCGCTTTTGCCACGTCTTCCTTCATAATGCGCCCGTCGCGGCCGGTGCCGGAGACTTGATCGGCGGGCAGACCGGCCTCGGCCATCGCTTTCTCGGCAGACGGTGCATTTGCCACATCCTTACCGGTGCTGGCTGCTGCAGGAGCAGCAGCGGCGGCTGCCGGAGCGGGTGCAGCACCTGCCGCAGCGCCCGAAATAACAGCCAGTTTCGCCGTTGCATCCACGGTAGCCCCTTCCGGAGCTACGATTTCGGCCAGAACGCCCGCTGCAGGGGCCGGAACTTCGACCGAGACCTTGTCGGTTTCCAACTCGCACAGCATCTCGTCCTGCGCGACGCTGTCGCCCACCTGTTTGAACCATGTCGAAACGGTCGCTTCGGTGACGGATTCGCCCAACGTGGGCACCATCACATCGACGCTGCCACCCGAGGCGGCAGGGGCCGCCGCTGCCGGGGCTGCCGCCGGAGCAGGCGCAGCACCTTCGCCAGCCGCAATTGTGGCCAGCAGGGCATCGACACCTACTGTCTCGCCTTCGGCGGCGACAATCTCGCCCATAACGCCAGCGGCGGGCGAGGGCACTTCGACTGTCACCTTGTCGGTCTCCAGTTCACACAGCATTTCATCAACGGCCACGGCATCGCCGGGCTTTTTGAACCATGTTGCAACCGTGGCTTCGGTGACCGATTCGCCAAGCGTGGGAACACGAACTTCAATCGTCATCGTTTACTTTCCTTCAATGCTCAGCGCTTCGTTCACCAGCGCTTCTTGTTGGGCTTTGTGTTGGCTGGCCAGACCCGTCGCGGGCGAGGCCGAAGTTGCGCGACCGGCATAGACCGGACGGGTGTGTTTTGCGCCGATGCGGGTCAGAACCCATTCGATATTCGGTTCGATAAAGGACCAGGCACCCTGGTTTTTGGGCTCTTCCTGACACCAGACCATCTCGGCCCCTTTGAAGCGCTCAAGTTCGTTGATCAGCGAATGCGCCGGGAAGGGGTAATATTGCTCGATCCGCATCAGATAGATGTCGTCGATGCCGCGCGCGTCGCGTTCCTCCAGCAGGTCGAAATAGACCTTGCCCGAACACATGACGACCCGTTTGATCTTGTCATCCGCCACCAGCTTGGTGTCCGAGTTGCCCTTTTGCGCGTCATCCCACAGCACCCGGTGGAAGCTTGACCCGGTGGTGAAATCCTCGGCCGTGCTGACGGCCAGCTTGTGGCGCAGCAGCGACTTGGGGGTCACCAGGATCAGCGGCTTGCGGAAAGTCCGATGCAGCTGACGGCGCAGGATGTGGAAATAGTTCGCAGGCGTCGTGCAGTTCGCCACAATCCAGTTATCCTGACCGCACATCTGCAGGAACCGCTCAAGCCGCGCGGATGAGTGTTCGGGGCCTTGCCCTTCGAACCCGTGCGGCAACAGCGTGACCAGACCGGACATGCGCAGCCATTTGCTTTCGCCCGAGCTGATGAACTGGTCGAACATGATCTGCGCGCCGTTGGCGAAATCGCCAAACTGCGCCTCCCACAGCACCAGCGCGTTAGGCTCGGCCAGAGAGTATCCGTATTCGAAACCCAAGACCGCGTATTCCGACAGCATCGAGTCGATCACGTCGTAATGCGACTGCCCGGCGCGGATGTTGTTCAGCGGATAATACCGTTCTTCGGTCTCTTGGTTGACAAAGCCGGAATGGCGCTGGCTGAACGTCCCGCGTGTGGCGTCCTGTCCGGCCAGACGCACAGGGTAGCCTTCGGTCAGCAATGACCCGAAGGCCAGCGCCTCGCCCGTGGCCCAGTCAAAGCCGGTGCCGGATTCGAACATCTGTTTCTTGGCGTCCAGCAGGCGGCCCACGGTTTTGTGCAGCGCGAAACCGTCTGGTGCTTTGGTCAGGGCCGTTCCGATCTCGGTCAGTGTTTCGGGTGTAATCGCGGTTTCGCCGCGCATGTATTCTTCTTTGTTCTTGTCCAGATGGGACCAGCGCCCATCCAGCCAGTCCGCTTTGTTGGGCTTGTAATCCTTCCCGGCATCGAACTCTTCGTTCAGATGGGCCTGGAAGGCCGCCTTCATATCCTCGATCTCGCCCTCGGGGATCAGGCCGTCCTTGACCAGACGCTCGGTGTACAGCGACAGCGTGGTCTTATGCGTCTTGATCTTCTTGTACATGATCGGGTTGGTGAACATGGGCTCATCACCCTCGTTGTGACCGAACCGGCGATAGCAGAAGATGTCGATGACCACGTCCTTGTGGAACTTCTGGCGGAACTCGGTCGCCACTTTCGCGGCGTGCACCACCGCCTCGGGGTCGTCGCCGTTCACATGGAAAATCGGCGCTTCGACCATCAGCGCGATATCCGTGGGATAAGGGCTGGAGCGGCTGAAATGCGGCGCGGTGGTAAAGCCGATCTGGTTGTTCACCACGATATGCATGGTGCCGCCGGTCTTGTGCCCCTTCAGACCCGAAAGGCCAAAGCCCTCGGCCACTACACCCTGACCGGCAAAGGCCGCATCACCGTGCAGCAGGATGCCCATCACCTTGGTCCGGTCTTCGTCGTTCAGCTGATCCTGCTTGGCGCGGACCTTGCCCAGAACCACCGGGTTCACCGCCTCAAGGTGGCTGGGGTTGGCGGTCAGCGACAGGTGCACGCTGTTGCCATCAAACTCGCGGTCGCTGGAGGCGCCGAGGTGGTATTTCACATCACCCGAACCGTCCACGTCCTCAGGCTTGAAGCTGCCGCCCTGAAACTCGTTGAAGATGGCGCGGTAGGGCTTGCCCATCACGTTGGCCAGAATGTTCAGACGCCCCCGGTGCGGCATCCCGATGACGATATCGCTCAGGCCCAGGGCACCGCCGCGCTTGATGATCTGTTCCATCGCAGGGATCAGCGCCTCGCCACCGTCCAGACCGAACCGCTTGGTGCCCATGTATTTGACATGCAGGAACTTCTCGAAACCCTCGGCCTCGACCATCTTGTTCAGGATCGCCTTGCGGCCTTCCTTGGTAAAGGCGATTTCCTTGCCATAGCCCTCGATCCGTTCCTTCAGCCACGCGGCCTCTTCCGGGTTCGAGATGTGCATGTATTGCAGCGCAAACGTGCCGCAATAGGTCCGCTTCACGATCTCGACGATCTGCCGCATGCTGGCCATCTGCAGGCCCAGCACGTTGTCGATGAAGATCGGTCGATCCATGTCGGCATCGGTGAAGCCGTAGGTCTTGGGGTCCAGCTCGGGATGCGTACTGGCTGCGCGCATTCCCAACGGATCAAGATCAGCGGCCAGATGGCCCCGGATGCGATAGGCCCGGATCAGCATCAGCGCCCGCAGGCTGTCCAACACCGCGCGCTTGATCTGGTCATCGCTGACCTCGACCCCTTTGGCCTCCGCCTTGTCCTTGATCTTCTTGCCCGCCGCCTTGGCGTCAATCTCGGCCCACTCTCCGGTCAGCGCGCCCGTCAGATCGTCCGCCGGCATCGGAGGCCAGTCGCTCCGCGCCCACGAAGGCCCCTCGGCCTCGCGCTGCACATCCGGCGCGTGATCGCCCATGGCCTTGAAAAACTCCACCCAGGCGGCATCAACCGCGCCTGGGTTCTTGGTGTACTGGGCATATAACTGCTCCAGATATTCGGCATTATGCCCCTGCATGAAGCTTGAGGCATGAAAGGCTGAGTTGGGCGAGTGTTCGGTCATGTGACTACCTCATATGGGTTGGGACCGTATTGGTTGGTGCCTGGCTGGCTGGGGCGGGTGAGCCACCACAGAACCAGGAGGGGCGACACAAACAGAACGATAAGTGTCGGAATGACGATCAGCAGTGTGGCGCGGGTGAACAGGATGTCGAGCGTGCCACCATGGAACTGACTGGCAAGGCCGATACCAAAGATCAGAACGGCGAGCGCACCAAGGATCAGCAGGATCGGCAGCAGAGCGTAAAGTCCGCTGCGCCCGGTGTCATGCATCCGCCGCCACGCGACGGCCAGATGCGGGAAAAACACGATCAGGCAGACGATACTCTGTACCGGGCCTGTTGAGGTGGCCGTGACGGACTTGGACGTCTCGGTCTCGGTTACCGCGACCTGAGTGAAGAACTTCAGGTCGATGACCCCGGCGATGATGTTCCAGATCACGATGAACAGGAAAAAGAACCAGTATTCGGGCCGCGAGGCACGGCCCGAGAAGGTGAAGAACTTGGCGAAACAGGTGCGGATGGCGTCGGAGAAGGTCATGGGCATTGCCCACTCTCGGTCACAGGGGGGGTGGTTAAATCAAACAGCAGTTTCGATAAGGCCACTAAGAACACTATAAAGCACAAAGCAGATAACAAAACCGATATGGAAATGCTGGCGTAACCTGCTCCAGCTTTTATGGACACGTATGTGAGCGCGAATACAGATGCAGGAAGTGCAAAGGCCAAAACCAACACTCTATTAAGTGAAGACATTGGGAGGCCTGCATCACGTAGCCTGCATCGCGCAACAACGGCAATAGGGATCGTCATGATTACGGTTGCCGGAATCCAAAGAATTCCCATCAAGCGCCGCTTTTCAGATGTTGCTGCCATGTCGATCACAACTACGTCCGGGCCCACTTGCCTTTCGCTGATAACCAAAGTGTTCTCATAGGTACCAAACAAGCTGCGATCGGCAGAGATCAAAAGCGGGATTGCGGCGCAGTACAGAAGGAATAGCGGCCAAAACAGTTTTCGAGAGACCCGCCCTGACATGGCCGAGCCTCTCGAAATGCTGCTGCACATATGCCGCGCTGCAGTCACGATTTACTTATCCAATCGCTTCCAGCACAGCCTCGCCCAGCTGCGCCGGGCTTTCGGCCACGACGATACCGGCCGAGCGCATGGCTTCGATCTTGTCCTCGGCGCCGCCCTTGCCGCCGGCAACAATCGCGCCCGCGTGGCCCATGCGGCGGCCCGGAGGGGCCGTGCGGCCTGCGATGAATCCGGCAGTCGGCTTTTTGCGGCCCTTCTTGGCCTCATCCGCCAGGAACTGCGCGGCTTCTTCCTCGGCCGAGCCACCGATCTCACCGATCATGATGATCGACTCGGTCTCATCATCGGCCAGGAACCATTCCAGCACGTCGATATGCTCGGTGCCTTTGATCGGGTCGCCGCCGATGCCAACGCAGGTGGACTGGCCCAGACCCACATCGGTGGTCTGCTTGACAGCCTCATAGGTCAGGGTGCCCGAACGCGACACAACGCCGACCGAGCCGCGCTTGTGGATGTGGCCGGGCATGATGCCGATCTTGCAGGCGTCCGGAGTAATCACACCGGGGCAGTTCGGACCGATCAGGCGCGATTTGCTGCCTTCCAGCGCGCGCTTCACCTTCATCATGTCCAGAACCGGGATGCCTTCGGTGATGCAGACGATCACTTCCATCTCGGCATCAATCGCTTCAAGGATCGAGTCCGCTGCAAAGGGCGGCGGAACATAAATCACCGAGGCATTGGCTTCGGTCACGTGCTTGGCCTCGTGGACCGAGTTGAACACGGGCAGGCCCAGATGCTCCATCCCACCTTTGCCGGGCGTCACGCCGCCGACCATCTTGGTGCCATAGGCAATGGCCTGTTCGCTGTGGAATGTGCCCTGCGAGCCGGTGAAGCCCTGACAGATCACTTTGGTATTTTCGTCGATGAGGACTGCCATCTGGCGTTCTCCTTTGTAGGGCGGGCTTCAGCCCGCCAAAATCTTGGGAAAGGTGGGCTGAAGCCCACCCTACGGGATGACACTCAGCCTTTGACGGCCTTCACGATCTTCTCGGCACCGTCTTTCAGGTTGTCCGCCGCGATCACGTCCAGGCCAGAGGTGTTGATGATCTCTTTGCCTTTCTCGACATTGGTGCCTTCCAGACGCACGACCAGCGGAACCTGCAGGCCGACCTCTTTCACCGCGGCGACAACGCCCTCGGCAATCACATCACAGCGCATGATGCCGCCGAAGATATTGACCAAAATGCCTTTGACCTGTGGGTCGGAGGTGATGATCTTGAACGCCTCGGTCACTTTCTCTTTGGTGGCACCGCCACCCACGTCGAGGAAGTTGGCAGGCTCGGCCCCGTACAGCTTGATGATGTCCATCGTCGCCATGGCCAGACCGGCACCGTTGACCATGCAGCCGATCTCACCATCCAGCGCGATATAGTTCAGGTCGTATTTCGACGCTTCCAGTTCTTTGGGGTCTTCCTCGGTCGTGTCGCGCAGTTCTGCGATATCCGGGTGGCGGTAGACCGCGTTGCCGTCAAAGCCGACCTTGGCGTCCAGCACTTTCAGGTCGCCGCTGTCCGAGACGATCAGCGGGTTGATTTCCAGCATCTCCATGTCCTTCTCAACGAAGGCATTATAGAGCTGGTTCATCAGTTTGACGCATTGCTTGACTTGTGCGCCTTGCAGACCCAGCGAGAACGCGATGCGGCGGCCGTGATAAGCCTGATAGCCGGTCGCGGGGTCAACCGAGAATGAGAGGATTTTTTCGGGCGTGGCAGCGGCCACTTCCTCGATATCCATGCCGCCTTCGGTCGAGCACACGAACGAGATGCGGCTGGTCTGGCGATCCACCAGCAGGGCCAGGTACAGTTCGCGCTCGATGCCGGATCCGGCCTCGATATAAATGCGGTTGACCTGCTTGCCTGCGGGGCCGGTCTGATGGGTGACCAGCGTGCGGCCCAGCATCTTCTTGGCTTCCTCGGCGGCTTCTTCCACCGATTTGGTCAGACGGACACCGCCTTTTTCACCCGCGTCGGTCTCTTTGAAGCTGCCCTTGCCACGTCCACCTGCGTGGATCTGAGCCTTGACAACCCAAAGCGGCCCATCCAGTTCACCGGCTGCGGTTTTGGCTTCCTCGGCGCGCAGAACCGCGCGACCGTCGGAGACCGGAGCGCCATAGCTGCGCAAAAGAGCTTTGGCCTGATATTCGTGAATATTCATCGAAACTGTCCCGTCTGACTACGATTACCCCGTTATAGGGGTGTCTAAGGGTCAAGTTTAAAGAGTTTTTTGACCTGTCACGGGAAATTGTCGAAGATTTTCAGTATTTGTGATCACAGGTTTTTGGGGTGTGATCACAAAGCATGCGGCGAGCGTAAGTTTGATTCGATTGTATGGGTTCGTACAAGGAAATCACATTCATAAGTGAGATTTGTAACGTTTGCGCCAACATCCTCGCACCCGTCGCGCGGGACCCAAAAGAAAACCGGCCCGCTCAGGGGCCGGTTTCAAATTCACAAATGCTGACGATCAGGCCAGCGAACTGTCGATCCCTTTGCAGGCCTCGATCAGACCCTTCACGGCGTTGACCGAGTTGTCGAAACCGGCCTGCTCTTCTTCGTTCAGCTTGATGTCGACAACACGCTCGATGCCGCCTGCGCCGATCACGGTGGGCACACCGACATACATGCCGTCAACGCCCAGTTCGCCGTTGCAATAGGCCGCACAGGGCAGAACGCGTTTCTGGTCTTTCAGATAGGCTTCGGCCATTTCGATCGCCGAGGTGGCGGGCGCATAGAAGGCCGAGCCGGTTTTCAGCAGGCCGACAATCTCGGCACCGCCGTCGCGGGTGCGCTGAACGATGGCGTCCAGTTTTTCCTGCGTGGTCCAGCCTATCTCGACCAGATCGGGCAGCGGGATACCGGCAACGGTCGAATACCGCACCGAGGGCACCATCGTGTCACCGTGACCGCCCAGGACGAAAGCCGTGACGTCGCGCATCGAGACGTTGAACTCTTCCGACAGGAAATGCGCGAAACGGCCCGAGTCCAGAACGCCCGCCATGCCACAGACTTTGTTGTGTGGCAGGCCCGAGAATTCACGCAGGGCCCAGACCATCGCGTCCAGTGGGTTGGTGATGCAGATGACGAACGCATCCGGAGCGTTTGCGGCGATGCCTTCACCGACTGATTTCATGACCTTCAGGTTGATGCCCAGCAGGTCGTCGCGGCTCATGCCCGGTTTGCGCGGCACACCAGCGGTGACGATGCAGACGTCGGCACCGGCGATGTCTTCATAGGACTGGGTGCCTTTCAGCTTGGCGTCGAAGCCTTCCGAGGGACCGGATTCGGCGATGTCCAGCGCCTTGCCTTCCGGGGTGCCTTCGGCGATGTCGAACAGCACGACATCCCCAAGTTCTTTCATTGCAGCGAGGTGGGCGAGCGTGCCGCCGATCTGACCTGCGCCGATCAGCGCGATCTTGGGTCTGGCCATTTGGAATATCTCCGATGGGTTTTCAAATCGCGGATGTGCTAGTCGCAAAAACGACGTCGCGCAAGCCTCCTGCGGCGCGGCATGCGACCGCATACCGTTTGCGCCACCCGCACCGATTGCGCTAAACCACCTGTGAGTCATGCCTATTTCCGGAATGCCCGATGTTCGAAATGAACCTGATGTTTTTTGCCGTGGCGATCCCTGCGGTGATCTTTGCGGGTATCTCGAAAGGCGGCTTCGGCTCGGGCGTGGCCTTTGCGTCGTCTTCGATTCTGGCGCTGATCCTGACGCCGGGGCAGGCGCTGGCGCTGATGCTGCCGATCCTGATGGTGATCGATCTGGCCACGCTGAAACCCTACTGGAAACGGTGGAGCTGGCCGGATTCTCGCCTTCTGATCCTCGGCGCTGTGCCCGGTATCGCGCTGGGCGCATGGCTCTATCGCGCCACCGATGACGACCTGCTGCGTCTGCTGATCGGAGGGATCTCGGTCAGTTTCGTGATCTGGCACATCGCCCAGACCAGCGGCTGGGTGCGCGGCTTTGCCAATCGTCTGCCGCCCCCGGCCGGGCTGTTTGCCGGGCTTGTCGCCGGGTTCACCAGCTTTGTCAGCCATGCAGGCGGCCCGCCCGCCGCCGTCTACCTGCTGTCCCAACGCTTGTCGAAGACCGAGTTTCAGGCCTCGACCGTTCTGGTCTTCTGGGTGATCAACGCCGTGAAATTTGTCCCGTTCGCGTATCTGGGTCTTTTCACATGGCACACCGCATTGGCCGATCTGTTGTTGACGCCGTTCGCAATCCTCGGGGCGTGGCTGGGCGTTCGGGCGCATTTCATGCTGTCCGAACGCGTGTTCTTCAACATCGCCTATGTGCTGCTGACCCTGACCGGAACCAAGCTGATCTGGGATGCTCTGACTTAAGCGTTGGGCGGCAAGGCTTCGGCCAGCGCCTCAAACGACTGGCCCGAGGCGATCAGACAGGTCACACCTTCGGGCAGGGTCACAACAATGGTCCAGCTGCCGGTCTGGTCCGAGGCATACACCTCCATCACCGCACCCTGGCGCGCAATGCCGATGCCGCGGCGGGTCTCGCCATAGGTTTGAACCAATCGCTTGATCACATCCTCACGCGGTGCGCAGTTCTGTGCGCTGACCTGTTGCGCGGCTAGCACCATGATGCCCAGCCCGATTGTCATTTTCAGCAATATCTTCCTCATCGGTCACCCCTTTCGATTCCTTCCTGAAAACAGCGTGCTGTAGCCAGAAAGAGATCGCGTTAAGGCAACGCACGTTGCGCCTTGCACCGGAATTGCTGCGCTGCGGCGATTTTGTCCTTGAACTTTCCGTCAAAAAATGCCCCATTCCGCGCAACATTATTTCAAAGGGAGAGTCCCGTGGACACGCGCCAACGCCCCTATCGCTCGGTACTTTACATTCCCGGCTCGCGTGACCGCGCGCTGGAAAAGGCGCGCAGCCTGCCAGTGGATGCGATCATCTTTGATCTCGAAGATGCGGTCGCGGCTGATGAAAAGGAAAACGCCCGCCAGAGGCTCAAGGCGGCTCTGGCCGCCGGAGGGTACGGCGCGCGGGTCAAGATCGTGCGGATCAACGGGCTGGACACGGAATGGGGCCGCGCCGATGCCGAGGCGGTGCGCGAGATGGATGCGGATGCAGTGCTGTTGCCCAAGGTATCCTCGGCCGCAGATGTCGATGCACTGGCCGCGATTACCGGGGACCTGCCGATCTGGGCGATGATGGAAACACCGCGTGGCATGCTGAACGCCGCAGAAATCGCGGCGCATCCGCTGATGGCAGGGTTTGTGATGGGCACCAATGATCTGGCGAAAGAGCTGCAGACCCGTTTCCGCCCCGACCGTCTGCCGATGATGACCTCGCTGGGTCTGTGCCTGCTGGCGGCAAAGGCCGAAGGGCTGATCATCGTCGATGGCGTGTATAATGCGTTCAAGGACGAAGACGGGCTGCGGGCCGAATGTACGCAAGGCCGCGATATGGGCTTTGACGGCAAGACATTGATTCATCCTGCGCAGGTCGAGATTGCCAATACCGCCTTTGCACCGTCAGAGGATGAAATCGATCTGGCCCGCCGTCAGATTGCCGCCTTTGAAGAGACCGAAGCAAAGGGGCAGGGGGTAGCTGTCGTAGATGGCAAGATTGTTGAGAACCTGCACGTTGTAACTGCCCGTGAAACTCTGGCAAAAGCAGAGGCGATAGTAGCTTTGCAAGCGGGGTAAGCCAGCAATGGGCTTTGTTCTTCTGATTCTGGGTGTGGCGCTGTGGTGGGCCGCACATCTGTTCAAACGCGTGATGCCAGAACGCCGTGCCGCCATGGGGAATGCAGGCAAAGGCGCGGTGGCGCTGGCGCTGGTCGCGGCGGTTTTGTTGATGATCTTCGGGTATCGCATGACCGATTTCATCCACGTCTGGGCGCCGCCGACCTTCCTGATCCACGTCAATAACCTGCTGGTCCTGATCGCGTTTTATATGATGAGCCCGGCGGGCCAGAAAGGGCGTCTGTTGAACGGGATGCGTCACCCGATGCTGGCAGGATTCAAGCTCTGGGCCTTTGCGCATCTGCTGGTGAATGGTGATCTGGCCTCGATCGTGCTGTTTGGCGGCTTGTTGGCCTGGGCCGTGGTCGAGGTGATCGTGATCAACAAATCCGAACCCGAGTGGACACCGGGTGAACCCGGCACCTTTGGCAAGGATGCGATGTTCTTTGTGGGCTCCATTGTGCTGCTGGGCATCGTGGGCTATATTCACGGGCTGGTTGGCCCTTCTCCGTTCGGTGGTTAAGGGGCTGATAAGATGGCGAAACTTTATCGTTTGTTGACGGAAGAAGACACGTCGGCCTTTTGCCACAAGGTGTCAGAGGCGCTGGCGAAAGGGTGGGATCTGTATGGTGATCCCTCTTACGCCTTTGATGCGGAAAACAACGTGATGCGCTGTGCGCAGGCCGTGACCAAAGAGGTTTCGGACGACTATTCCCCTGACATGAAACTGGGACAGCAATAATGGCTAAGACCAATCCGGGTAACTTTTTCGAGGATTACACGATCGGGCAGGTGCTGCACCACGCTGTGCCGCGCACCGTGACTGATGGCGAACGCGCGCTCTATCACGCGCTCTACCCGGCGCGCCATGCGCTTTACTCCTCGGACGAGTTCGCCCGGAATTGCGGTCTGCCGCAAAGCCCCATCGACGATCTGGCCGCCTTCCACGTTGTGTTTGGAAAAACGGTCCCCGATATCTCGCTGAATGCGGTGGCAAATCTGGGCTATGCCGAGGGTCGCTGGCTGCAACCGGTCTATCCCGGCGACACGCTGCGCGCCGAATCCGAGGTGATCGGCCTCAAGCAGAACTCGAACGGTAAAACCGGGGTGGTCTGGGTGCGCACGCGCGGGTTGAACCAGCGGGATGAGGCGGTGATCGAATATGTGCGCTGGGTGATGGTGCGCAAATCGAACCTCGACACGCCCGCCCCCGAGACGGTTGTGCCTGATCTGAAGAAGGTGCTGGACGTTAGTGATCTGGTGGTGCCGCAGGGCCTCGATTTCTCGAAATACGATTTTGTACAATCCGGCGAAAATCACCGCTGGGATGCGTACAACACGGGAGAAACGATAGATCATGTCGATGGCGTGACCGTCGAAGAGGCCGAGCACATGCTGGCCACCCGACTGTGGCAGAACACCGCCAAAGTGCATTTCGACCTGACTTTCCGCCCCGAGGGTCGGCTGATCTATGGCGGCCACGTGATCTCGATGGCGCGCGCGTTGTCGTTCAACGGTTTGGCGAATGCGCAGATGATCGTCGGTCTGAACGGCGGTGCCCATGCCAACCCGTGCTTTGCGGGCGATACGATCAAGGCGTGGTCCGAAGTTCTGGACAAGGTCGAAACCGCAACACCCGGTGTCGGCGCACTGCGCCTGAGGCTGGTCGCGACCAAGGGCGGAGAGCCGTTTGCCCTGCGCAACGAGGAAGGCAAGTACCTGCCAAACGTCCTGCTGGATCTGGATTACTGGGCCTTGATCCCCATGTAGGCATTGCCTTTGGATTGCTGACATTGAAGTGATCACGGGCTGTTAAATCCGTGATACCTTTGACGCATGATGATGTTGCGTGCGCTCACCGCCAGCCTGTGTCTGGCCTCTCAGGCTAATGCCTGTGATCTGGCTCTGGCGTTGGCGGTGGATGTTTCGGGGTCGGTCGATACTGAAGAATACCGCATACAGATGGACGGCCTTGCGGCCGGTCTGCGGGACCCTGTCGTGTCCGAGGCTTTGGTGCGCGGACAGGCCCGGTTGCTGCTGGTGCAATGGACCGGCAGCTCGCGTCAGCGGGTCACCATTCCGTGGACCCGGATCGACAGTTTCGCAACCCTCGACAGCTTTGCCGAGCAGGTCGCAGCCGATCCGCGCGTCTGGCGCAACTTCTCGACGGCGATCGGGGAGGCGCTTGAGATGACCATCGCGCATTTCGACAGCGTGACGGATTGCAAACGCCACCTGATCGACCTGTCGGGTGACGGCGTTTCCAACGAGGGGGTCGAGCCGGCGACGCTGCATCCCTGGTTGCGTGATCGGGGGGTGACCGTGAACGCCATCGCCATAGAAGAGAGCGAACCGGACCTGACTGCCTATTTCTTTGAGAACGTCATCGTCGGAGAGGGCGCTTTTGTCGTCTCGGCCGCCGGGTTTGTCGACTATCCGGAGCGAATCCGAAAAAAGCTGTTGCGCGAAGTGACGCAGCAAACTGCGGGTCTGGAATGAGCCGCGCATAGATTCGTGATCACATAGTCTTTCCATTGAAAACGCTAACATTGATGTGGTTGAATGCTATTTGTGATCACACAAAATAATCTCGTGATCACATTTTCGACTTATTGGAGGAATCGCGCTGAATTTAACCCTTTTTGCACCCGCAGCAGGTGACAGTGTCGCAAAAACCAGTAAAACGTTCGGTAGCCAACCGAAAAGGAGCCGCCATGGCCGATGTAAATCGGGGCAATCGCCCGCTTTCGCCGCATCTGTCGATCTATCGTCCGCAGCTGACGTCGGTCACATCCATCCTGACCCGTATCACCGGCAATGCCATGTTGGTGGCGGGCCTGCTGATCGTCTGGTGGTTTCTGGCGGCTGCAACCTCGCCCGACGCGTTTGAGCGCGCGAACTGGTGGCTGACCTCGGTTCTGGGTGATCTGGTCATGGCGCTGTCGCTGTGGGGTCTTTGGTATCACACGCTGGCCGGTGTGCGGCACCTGATCTGGGACAACGCGGTTGGTCTGGATATTCCCACCGCAACCAAACTGGGATGGGCCGTAGTCATCGGATCGGTGGTTCTGACCCTGCTGACCCTGTTGATCGTCGCGTAAAGGAGGTCCGACATGCGTTATCTTACCGACCGCAAGCGGGCCGCTGGCCTCGGTTCCGCGAAATCCGGAACGGCTCATTTCTGGCGGATGAAAGTCAGCTCGGTGGCTTTGCTGATCCTCGTTCCCTTGTTCATCTTCACCTTTGGTCCGGTTTTGGGTCAGCCTTATGACGTGGTGCTGGACTATTACGCGCGCCCGTTCCCGGCCATTGTCGCCGCGCTGACGCTGGCCGTTGGCTTCAAGCATTTTGCCGATGGCGCGCAGGTGATGCTTGAGGATTATGTGCATGGCACGGCAGAGAAGGTTCTGATCATCCTCACCACCTGTCTGTCTTATGGTGCGGCGGCTGCCGGCTTGTTCGCCATCGCACGCATTGCCCTCTAACCCCCGGAGCTGAAAGAAATGGCTGCATACGAATACGAAACGCACGAATATGACGTGGTCGTTGTCGGCGCCGGTGGGGCCGGTCTGCGGGCGACGCTGGGTATGGCGGAACAGGGTCTGCGCACGGCCTGTGTGACCAAGGTTTTCCCGACCCGCTCGCACACAGTGGCGGCACAGGGCGGCATCGCCGCGTCGCTGTCGAACATGGGGCCGGACAACTGGCAGTGGCACATGTATGACACCGTCAAGGGCTCGGACTGGCTGGGTGACACCGACGCGATGGAATACCTCGCGCGTGAAGCACCCAAGGCGGTTTATGAGCTGGAACATTACGGCGTGCCGTTCAGCCGCACGGAAGAGGGCAAGATTTATCAGCGCCCGTTTGGCGGTCACACCACTGAATTCGGTGAAGGCCCCGCCGTGCAGCGGACCTGCGCCGCCGCTGACCGGACCGGCCACGCGATCCTGCACACGCTGTATGGTCAGTCGCTGAAGAACAATGCCGAGTTCTATATCGAATATTTCGCCATCGACCTGATCATGTCCGAAGACGGGCAATGTCAGGGCGTCGTCTGCTGGAAGCTGGACGATGGCTCCATGCATGTCTTCAACGCCAAGATGGTGGTGCTGGCGACCGGCGGCTATGGCCGCGCCTATTTCAGCGCCACCTCGGCCCATACCTGCACCGGCGACGGTGGCGGCATGGTGGCCCGCGCGGGTCTGGCCTTGCAGGATATGGAGTTCGTCCAATTCCATCCGACCGGCATCTACGGTTCTGGCTGTCTGATCACCGAAGGCGCGCGCGGTGAGGGCGGTTACCTGACCAACTCGGAAGGAGAACGGTTCATGGAGCGCTATGCGCCCCACTACAAGGACCTTGCGCCGCGCGACTATGTCAGCCGCTCGATGACCATGGAAATCCGCGAAGGCCGCGGTCATGGTGACAACGGCGACCACATCCACCTGAACCTCAGCCACCTGCCGGCCGAAGCGTTGGCTGAACGTCTGCCGGGGATTTCGGAATCGGCGCGCGTGTTTGCCGGTGTCGACGTCACCAAGGAACCGATCCCGGTTCTGCCCACCGTGCACTATAACATGGGCGGCATTCCGACGAATTATTGGGGAGAGGTCCTGAATCCCACTGTCGACAATCCGACCGCTGTTGTCCCGGGCCTGATGGCTGTGGGTGAGGCGGGGTGTGCCTCGGTTCACGGTGCGAACCGCCTGGGGTCGAACTCGCTGATCGATCTTGTGGTATTCGGACGCGCGGCTGCGATCCGGGCAGGCGAAGTGGTCGACGCCAAAGCACCGAACCCGGTTCTGAATCAGGCGTCGGTCGATAAGGCATTCGACCGCTTCGACGCGGTGCGCAACGCTAGCGGCGCCGTCCCGACCGCCGATCTGCGGCTTGAGATGCAACGGACCATGCAGGAAGACGCCGCCGTGTTCCGGACCTCGAAAACGATGGCGGAAGGTGTTGAGAAGATGACCGCCATCGCCGCCAAGATGGACGACCTTAAAGTCAGCGACCGTTCGCTGGTCTGGAACAGCGACCTGATGGAGTCGCTGGAGCTGACCAACTTGATGCCAAGCGCTCTGGCCACCATCGTCGGGGCCGAGGCGCGCAAGGAATCCCGCGGCGCCCACGCACATGAGGATTTCACCGAGCGTGACGACGAAAACTGGCGAGTCCACACCGTCAGCCGGGTTGAAGGCAACAAAGTTGAACTCAGCTATCGCCCGGTCATTGTTGACCCGCTGACCACCGAAGACGAAGGTGGCATCAGCCTCAAGAAAATCGCGCCCAAGGCGCGGACGTTCTAAGGAGAGGAACTTATGGTACAACTGACCCTCCCCAAGAATTCGCGCATCACGACGGGCAAGACCTGGCCCAAGCCGGAAGGCGCGACCAATGTGCGCAAGTTCCAGATTTACCGCTGGAATCCCGATGACGGCCAAAACCCGCGTGTCGACACCTATTTCGTCGATATGGATACCTGCGGTCCGATGGTTCTGGACGCGCTGATCAAGATCAAGAACGAGATCGACCCGACCCTGACTTTCCGCCGTTCGTGCCGCGAAGGCATTTGCGGCTCCTGCGCGATGAATATCGACGGGATCAACACGCTGGCTTGTATCTATGGCATGGATGAGATCAAGGGCGACGTGAAAATCTATCCGCTGCCGCATATGCCGGTGATCAAGGACCTGATCCCTGATCTGACGCATTTCTATGCTCAGCATGCCTCGATCATGCCGTGGCTGGAAACCAAGACCAACCGCCCGGCGAAGGAATGGAAGCAGTCGATCGAAGACCGCAAGAAGCTGGATGGTCTGTATGAATGCGTGATGTGCGCAAGCTGCTCGACCTCGTGCCCCAGCTATTGGTGGAACGGTGATCGCTACCTTGGCCCCGCCGCGCTGCTGCACGCCTATCGCTGGATCATCGACAGCCGGGACGAGGCCACGGGCGAGCGTCTGGATGAACTGGAAGATCCGTTCAAGCTGTATCGCTGCCACACCATCATGAACTGCGCTAAGACCTGCCCCAAAGGTCTGAACCCGGCGAAGGCGATTGCCGAAATCAAGAAGATGATGGTGGAACGCGCGGTCTGACCCAGAACGCAGCACTTGCCGGTTTGCGGCAAGTGCAATCCCCGTCTGCAAAATTGAACGATGTGCCTGCCTTCGGGCGGGCGTATGGTTTGGAGGGGGAGGAGTGACAGGACGATTACAGGATCACTCCGATGAGCACAGAAAACAAGAAACCCGACGCCGCCGAAGCACTGGAGCTTCTGGAGCAAGCCTGGGCTTACTACACGCCCGAACCCAAGCATCCGGTGTTTGAAGAGCAGCCTGGGCTGTTCGAATACGCCAACGCCGCATAAAGCGCCTGGGCAACCTTGAAATTCGCTGACCAATCGGCAAAGCAGAGGAATGCCCGTTCTACTGCTTTTGCTTGCCGCCGGTGTCTTCGCTTATCTCTTCTGGCGATCCCGAACCACATCGCTGACGCGAGAGTGTCGGTGGCGGCAACACCGAGATGAGGGGCAGTGGCGCTGCAGTTTTTGCGGCGCGGTTTCGCAATCGGATGAAGAGCCGACCCGGTGCCTGAAAGGGCAGGGCTGACAGGTGCAAACTCTTTGGGCTTTTCCGCCCGTGCGAACTGAGCCAGTCTCGGGTCATGACAGAATCTCAGACCACCACTTGCCCGCCACATGATGCCGAGGCCCGTCGCGCCGTCGCTCCTGTTATCTGCTATCCCATTGACGGCCTACCAAAACCTGAGTTGGCACTGTATCAAGCCGCCCGCGAAACAGCGCAAAAGACCCATGAGGTGCTGGTACCCGCGCGTGATGCGCGTTGTTTCGAAGTTCCCGCCGGGCACTTTTTTCGCATCACTTCGGTCGAGGGGCCGCAGGTCGGGGACCTGAACCTGTGGAACCTGAACGACCTGTCCGAGCGGTTCTATTCCGGCAAGACACGGGCGCTGCACGGCACGCATCTGACGACGGGTGAACGGATGTGGTCAAGCTTTCCGCACTTGCGCCCGATGGCGACGATCACGGCGGATACCCTTGGTTGGTATGGTATCGATACGTTTGGCGGGTCGGTTCATGATGTGATTGGCACCCGCTGTGATCCCTATACCGGCAATCTGCTGTCGGGGACGCAGTACCACCAGTGCTGCCATTCGAACCTGACCCGCGCCCTGGCGGATCACTTGAATGTCGATCTGGCCGAGGCAGAACCCACCGTCCATGACGTGCTGAACGTGTTCATGTGCACCGGGTTCACCCGCGATTCCGGTCAGTATTTCATGAAGGCCTCACCGGTGCGTCCCGGCGATTATCTGGAGTTCTTCGCCGAGATTGACCTGCTGGGCGATCTCAGCGCCTGCCCCGGTGGCGATTGCTCGTCCGAGCATTCATCGGATACAGCGGCGTGCCATCCACTCCTAGTCGAGGTCTTTGCCCCCGCCGCAGGCGCGTTGGAAGGGTGGAGCAGCCCTGCGCGCAATGCCTATGATCGCACGCATGGGCGTTAGATTGGGGGTGCTACGAGGCCGAGAACGCCGCCTCAAGCGCGATTTCGACCATGTCGCCAAAGCTGCGCTCGCGCTCGGATGAGGGCAGCGCTTCGCCGGTCAGCAGGTGGTCGGAAACGGTCAGCACCGCAAGGGCACGGCATTTGTGGCGGGCGGCGAGGATATAAAGCTCGGCCGCTTCCATTTCGACCCCGAGAATACCGTGGCGTACCATCTGTTCGTTCAGGTCCGGGCGTTCGTCGTAGAACACGTCCGATGAATAGATGCCGCCCACATGGGTTGGTGTGCCTTTGGCCTGTGCCGCTTGCGCGGCGGCCTGCAGCAGACCCCAATCGGCGCAGGGGGCAAAGTTCATCTCTTTCATGATTCCGCGCGACGGCGTGCTGAGCGTGGTGGAGGTCATGGCCAGGATGACATCACGCACATTGACGCTGTCCTGCATGCCCCCGCACGACCCGATGCGTATCAGGGTTTTCGCCCCATAGTCGCGGATCAATTCATTGACGTAGATAGACAGTGACGGCATCCCCATGCCGCTGCCCTGAATGGTCACGGCATTTCCGTTCCACGTACCGGTAAAGCCAAGCATGCCTCGGACGTCATTGACTTGCCTGACGTCCTGCAGAAAGGTCTCGGCGGCCCATTTCGCACGATAGGGGTCGCCCGGCAGAAGAACGGTTTCTGCGATATCGCCCTTTTCGGCACCGATATGAATTGTCATCTTGGCAAAGACCTCCGCTCAGATTTCCAGATCAGCGATATCCGTCCCGGCTTTCAACGCATCGTGTACCCATTTCGGTTTGCGGCCCCGACCCGTCCAGGTTTGCGAAGAATCATTCGGGTTGCGATACTTAGGTGCCGTTTTTCCGGTCTTTGCAGCTTTCGCGCTGTCCGGCGACAATTCCGACAAAGAAAATCCGAACTCTGCTGCTGCTTTTTCAGCCGCCTTCAACGCTTCTTTCCGCTCGCGAGATTCAGCGCCTTTCAGCGCTTTTTCGACCTTATTGCGCAATTCAAGCAGTTCTTTGCGCGACATTTTTTCAAGATCGATTGCCATTTTATTTCTCCAGACCGTTAATTCCCAACGCTTTGGCATTGGGAAATTTAGATTTCCGGCCCTGTCTATTCCCTTTTTAACAGAAATAGAAATGGAGATTTATAAAACTCTCGTGCGATTATTCCGCAGCCAATTCCTTGGGATCGACCAGAGTGATGATATCGCCCATGATCGCGTTCAGTTCAAAGTTCTTGGGTGTGTAGATCTTGGCGACCCCCATTGCGCGCAGCGCTTCGGCGTCCTCATCGGGGATAATGCCGCCAACCACCACCGGGATATGGCCCAGGCCTTCCTCGCCCAGGCGGGCCATCACGTCCTGCACCAAGGGCAAGTGACTGCCCGAGAGGATCGACAGGCCGATAACATGGGCGTCATCTTCGCGGGCTGCGGTGACGATTTCTTCCGGTGTTAGGCGAATGCCCTCATAGCTGATGTCCATGCCGCAATCGCGGGCGCGGAAGGCGATCTGTTCGGCGCCGTTCGAATGTCCGTCAAGGCCCGGCTTGCCGACCAGGAATTTCAACCGACGTCCCAGCCTGTCGCTGACCGCATCAACTGCTGCGCGCAGCTCTTCCAGCCCTTCGGTTTTGTTGGACACCGATCCCGAAACGCCCGTGGGGCCGCGATAGGTGCCATAGGCTTTGCGCATTTCCTCGGCCCATTCACCGGTTGTCACACCCGCCCTGGCGGCGGCAATCGAAGGCGCCATCACGTTGGCCCCTGATTTGGCTGCTTCGCGCAAGTCCCGAAGCGCCGCTTCGACTGCGGCGTCGTCGCGGGCGGTTCGCCAATCATTCAAACGCCCGATTTGTTCCTGCTCGACGGCGGGATCAACAACCATGATGCCGCCATCCTCGGTCTGCAGGGGCGAAGGCTCACCCTCGGTCCACTTGTTCACGCCAACGACGGTGGTTTCGTTGCGCTCGATCCGGTTCAGCCGTTCCGCATTTGAATCCACCAGACGGGACTTCATGTACTCGATCGAGGCAACCGCGCCGCCCATCGACTCGAGGTTTGCCAATTCAGCGCGCGCGCCTTCCTTAAGCTCTTCGACCTTGGCATCGACTGCGGGGTTGCCATCGAACAGATCGCCATATTCCAGCAGATCGGTCTCATAGGCCAGAATCTGCTGCATCCGCATCGACCATTGCTGATCCCACGGGCGCGGCAGACCAAGTGCCTCGTTCCATGCGGGCAGTTGCACGGCACGCGCGCGGGCTTTCTTTGACAGCGTCACGGCCAGCATCTCGATCAGGATGCGATAGACGTTGTTTTCGGGTTGCTGCTCGGTCAGACCCAGCGAGTTGACCTGAACGCCGTAACGGAATCGGCGGAACTTGGGGTCTTCGACACCATAGCGCTGTTGCAGAATCTCATCCCAAAGATCGACAAAGGCGCGCATTTTGCACATTTCGGTGACAAACCGGATGCCCGCATTCACGAAGAACGAAATCCGACCACACAAGGCCGGGAAATCCTCGGCCGGAACGCGGGGGCGCAGTTCATCCAGTACGGCGATGGCCGTGGCAAGCGCATAGGCCAGCTCTTGCTCGGGTGTCGCACCAGCTTCTTGCAGGTGATAGGAACACACGTTCATCGGGTTCCATTTCGGCACGTTGGTATAGCAATACTCGGCCACATCCGCGATCATCTTCAGTGACGGTTTCGGCGGGCAGACATAGGTACCCCGGCTCAGGTATTCCTTGATCAGATCGTTCTGAACCGTGCCCTGCAACTTGGATACATCAGCGCCCTGTTCCTCGGCCACCGCAATATAAAGCGCCAGCAGCCAAGGTGCTGTGGCGTTGATCGTCATCGAGGTGTTCATCTGTTCCAGCGGAATCTGATCGAACAGCATCCGCATGTCACCCAGATGGCAGATTGGCACGCCCACCTTGCCAACCTCGCCCCGCGCCAGAACATGGTCGCTGTCATACCCGGTTTGCGTCGGCAGATCGAAGGCCACGGACAGACCGGTCTGCCCTTTTGCAAGGTTGGCACGATAGAGCGCATTTGACGCTTGGGCCGTTGAATGACCGGCATAGGTTCTGATCAGCCACGGGCGGTCTTTCTGCATCTGCGTCATAAGCGGGCCTCATGATTTGAGTGAGCAACAAAATTACGTTCCATGGTGGTAAATCGTAATTTTCGACACATGTCAATTCGCTGCGTCGCGGCATAAGGCGGTTTCTTCAGATTGTGAGTGGTGGAAAATAATGGCACTGTGCGCCCATGACCCAGACCGTGGAACTTCCGCTTTGGCTTTTTGTGCTGATCGTGCTGTTTGCCGCGGTCACCTTTGCTTCGCATTTCCTGTTTCCGTCGGTGCGGTGGTTCTTTCGTCGCAGGCTTGAGCGCGCGGTCGCGCGGCTGAACAAGCGCCTTCAACGTCCGATCCAGCCATTCAAGCTGGCGGGGCGGCACGACATGATTCAGCGGCTGATCTATGACCCGCAGGTCAGCAAAGCCGTGCAGCGCCATGCGAAAGAAGAAGGTCTGCCCGATGCGGTCGCGTCCGAACAGGCGCGGCGCTATGCACGCGAGATTGCGCCATCCTTTTCGACCGTTGCCTATTTCAGCGTGGCGATCCGCCTTGCGCGAATGCTCAGCAATGCCTTCTACAACGTTCGCCTCAGCTATGAGAACAAGGCGGCGCTGGATGATATCGACCCTGATGCGACGGTCATCTATGTGATGAACCATCGCAGCAATATGGATTATGTGCTGGTCACCTATTTGGCTGCGGATCATTCCGCCTTGTCCTACGCAGTGGGCGAATGGGCGCGGGTCTGGCCGCTGAGTCGTCTGATCCGCGCAATGGGGGCCTATTTTATTCGCCGCAAATCGGGCAGCGATCTGTACCGTCAGGTGCTGGCCAGCTATGTGCGCCATGCGACCGAGGCAGGCGTTACCCAGGCCATGTTCCCCGAGGGCGGTCTGAGCCTGACGGGCAAGCTGGGGCGGCCCAAGCTGGGTTTGCTGAAATACATTGTGGACGCTGCTGATCCACAGGGCCGCGATGTGGTGTTCGTGCCGGTTGCATTGAACTATGACCGGGTTCTTGAAGATACCGTTCTGACTGCGGCGGCGAAGGATACCGAACGTCGTTTCCGCGCCCGGATCGGGGTAATCACGCGCTGGACCCTGAAACAGCTCTGGCGGCGTGTGGTCGGGCGTTACAAGCGGTTCGGCATCGCGTCGGTTCGATATGCAACTCCGATTTCGCTGCAGGACTTCCGCGCCACCCATGAACGGGACTTGATGACCGATCTGGCGCGTGAACTGATGCAAAGGATCGGTGCCGCGATCCCCTTCGCTCCTCTGCCTGCCGCCTGTCGTCTGATCCAGCAAGAGGGTGAGATGGCCGAGCACGACCTCAAGGCCCGTTTGTTGGAATTGGGTCGTGATGCTTTGGACCCGGACACGGGTGAGGCCATTGACGATGCTATTAACCAACTGACCGAACGCCAGATTTTGTCGCGTAGTAACGGGGTTTTGCGTCCCTCGGGTGAGCGTGCAGAGCTTCTGGCCTATTATGCCGCAGCGGCCGGGCCTGCCCCTCGCGACGGGGGTTTTGCAGGCGCAGAAAGAGTTTCTGCAACTGCTGGGTCATAAAATTACAAAAATAGCACCAAAAACTATTGCAATATTTCTTGGCCGCAAATATTCCAGTTGGTGAAAGCCGCGATTCTGCGGCGCGGCAATAGATGAGATAAAGGAGGCCAGCATGGCTTTGGACGTCGACAATGGCATCGCGTCGTATGAGGCGCCGGAAAAAGACCTCTATGAAATGGGGGAAATCCCGCCGATGGGATATGTCCCCAAGCAGATGTATGCTTGGGCCATCCGCAAGGAACGCCATGGCGAGCCCGACACGGCCATGCAGCTTGAGGTGGTTGATGTGCCCAAGCTGGACAGCCACGAGGTGCTGGTCCTCGTGATGGCGGCCGGGGTGAATTATAACGGCGTCTGGGCCTCGCTGGGCAAACCGATCAGCCCGTTTGACGGCCACAAGGCACCTTATCACATCGCGGGGTCGGATGCTTCGGGCATCGTCTGGGCCGTGGGTGACAAGGTCAAGCGTTGGAAGGTCGGCGACGAAGTCGTGATCCATTGCAACCAGGACGATGGCGATGACGAGCATTGCAACGGCGGCGATCCGATGTATTCGCCCAGCCAGCGCATCTGGGGTTATGAGACGCCGGATGGGTCTTTTGCCCAGTTCACCAACGTGCAGGCCCAGCAGCTTATGCCGCGCCCCAAGCACCTGACCTGGGAAGAAAGTGCCTGCTACACGCTGACGCTGGCCACCGCGTACCGGATGCTGTTCGGGCACGAGCCGCATGACCTGAAGCCGGGTCAGAATGTTCTGGTCTGGGGTGCGTCGGGCGGTCTGGGCTCTTACGCGATCCAGTTGATCAACACGGCGGGTGCGAATGCCATCGGTGTGATCTCGGACGAAAGCAAGCGTGATTTTGTCATGGGGCTGGGAGCCAAGGGCGTTCTGAACCGGAAGGATTTCAACTGCTGGGGTCAACTGCCCACGGTGAACACTCCGGAATATGCGGAATGGTTCAAAGAGGCGCGCAAGTTCGGCAAGGCGATCTGGGATATCACCGGCAAGGGCGTGAATGTCGACATGGTGTTTGAACATCCCGGCGAAAGCACCTTCCCGGTGTCGACCTTCGTGGTGAAGAAGGGCGGTATGGTCGTGATCTGCGCGGGCACTACTGGCTATAACCTGACCTTCGATGTGCGCTATATGTGGATGCACCAGAAACGCCTGCAGGGATCGCATTTTGCGCATCTCAAGCAAGCGGCCGCCGCGAACCAGCTGATGGTCGAGCGTCGTCTGGATCCTTGCATGTCCGAGGTGTTCACATGGCAGGACCTGCCCGAGGCGCATATGAAGATGATGCGGAACGAGCATAAGCCCGGCAACATGTCGGTTCTTGTCCAAGCACCGCATACCGGTATGCGCACTCTGGAAGAAGTTCTCGCGGCGGGCGATTAAGCCAATTTGTCCTGATTTAGGGTTATTACACCCGCGCAGCATGCCATTGCCGCGCGGGTGTTTTGCGTTTCTGGAATGCATCTATACATATCAATGAGTTAGGCGGCATTCCCCCGCTATTTTTGGGGAGTAGAAAGCAGTGAGTAGGCCGAAATAGTCTGCACATGTTATGGTTGTGTTAACTATTCGTTAACTATTTCGGGGACACCCTGATGGCGCAAAATGAGTGGATACTGGACGTATTGTCGGACCTCAACGCCTTTGCGGTGGCGAACGGGTTGACCGCACTTGCAGAACAGCTTGACGACACCAGGCTGGTCGCTGCGGCCGAGATTGCGTCCTTGAAGGATGAGGCTTGCGCGCCGACGAATGGCAACACAGTTCGATTTGAGCCAGATCCTCGAGGATTTGGAAAACACCAGCACGCTTGAAGAGCTGACCAGCGTCTCGGTCCAATTGCGCGACCGGCTTCAGATTGATCACATCACCTATCACTGGGTTGACGGGGCTGGGGATCAATACGGTTTCACCACCTATTCAGATGACTGGGACGAACGGTACCGCGACAGAAGTTATCATCGCATTGACCCGGTCATTCTGGGCTGTTTTCAGCGGTTTCATGCGGTGGACTGGAAACAGCTGGATTGGTCCGGCAAGGCCGTGCGTGCCTTTCTGGAAGACGCGCTGGAACATGGTGTCGGCAATCAGGGATATTCGGTCCCCCTGCGGGGTCCAAGCGGTCAGTTCGCCTTGTTCACGGCGAACCACAATTGTGACGATCAGACCTGGCAAACCTTCATTGCGACCTATGGCCGTGATCTGATTCTGGTGGCGTATTTCCTGAATCGCAAGGCGCTGGAATTTGCCCGGGAACGGCAGCCGGAAACCACACGCGGCCTTTCGCCGCGTGAAATTGATGCCATGACGTTGCTTGCGCTGGGTTATAGCCGCGCGCAGGTGGCGCATTCTCTTTCGATCTCTGAACACACGCTACGGGCCTATATCGAAAGCGCGCGGGCCAAGCTGGGCGCGCAGAACACGACTCATGCCATCGCAACGGCGCTCAGCCGAGGTTTAATAGTCGTTTAACGACCGTACGTTGCTCTCACCGTAAATTAACCACGAGTACGTACCCCCTTTGTTCCATGTGGACGACAAGGGGAATACGTCATGTTGCGTTATCTGTACGCGGACGAGCTGTATAAACATCCGGAGCTTGCCAAAGGAATGTTTCGGGATCGTGCCGATCAGTTCAAAACCCGGCTGGGCTGGGACGTTAAAGTTAACGAAATGGGGGAAGAGCGGGATCAATATGATGATCTGAACCCGCTTTATGTGATCTGGGAAGAGGCGGATGGCAGTCATGGCGGCTCGATGCGGATTCTGCCGACGACCGGGCCGGTGATGGTGAACGAGGTGTTCGGACATCTGACCGGAGGCAGCCCGATCCACAGCCCACTGATCTGGGAGGTGACCCGCTTCTGCCTGTCACGCACCGCCAGCGCCCATACGGCGGGGGCCATCATGCTCAGCGGTGGCGAGGTGATGGAGGGGTTTGGCCTGACCCATATCGCCGGGGTGTTCGATGCGCGCATGATCCGGATTTACCGCATGATCGGGTCGTCTCCGGTGGCGCTGGGCTCGGAAGGGTCGGGTCGGGATCAAATCTCGGTCGGTCTGTGGCCTTATTCGGCGGACGATTGCAACCGGGTCGCCGCCCGCGCGGGCATCCCGCGTGAGCTGTCGCGCCTGTGGTTCAAGACGGCCTTCGGCAACACCGCCCAGCATCGGTTTGCTTTGTCCGCCTGAGGCTGGCCGATATCGCATTCCGTATCTGGTGGAGCACGGCGCGTCCCTGTAGGGTCGCGCCATGTCCTTGCCCCAGATTACCTTTTCCGAAGATCAGGCCGCCGCCTTCGACAACATTGCCGAAATGTTGCGCACGGCGGGTGTCGATCTTGAAGACGACGCCCTGTTGAAATTGCCGGGCGGCGGACAATCGGGCGTCATGGCTGTGATCGGCAAGGCAGGATCGGGCAAGACCCTGCTGCTGGCCGAGCTGTACAAGGCATTGGCCGAGACGGGGGTCAATCTGATCTCGGGCGATTTTGAAAGCCGCAAATCCCGCGACAAGCGCAGCCTCGCCATCCTCGCCCCGACAAACAAGGCCGCCAGCGTTTTGCGCTTGCGTGGCGTGCCTGCAACGACCATTCACCGCATCCTCTATACCCCGGTCTACGACCCGGAATATGAGCGCATCGCCGAGTGGCTGGCCGGTAACGACGAACGGCCCGAGATCGAAGGGCTGACCGACGAAGCACTGGATCGTGCCGCTGCGTTCTATGCCAACAACAAATCCATCCCCGGCGCGCTGGCCGCTGCCGGATTGCGCGGCTCCGACTTCATCACCGGCTGGAAGCGCCGGGAAGAGCCTTTGGATATCGGCTTCGTCGATGAGGCCTCGATGCTGGATGACCGGCAATTTGATGATCTGAAAGAGATTTTTCCCACGCTGCTGCTGTTCGGAGACCCGGCGCAGCTGGCGCCTGTGAACCAATCCGGGTCGATGGTGTTCGACGCATTGCCCGAGCCGCGCAAGCAGATTTTACATCGGGTGCACCGCCAGACAGCCGACAACCCGATACTTGACCTCGCCCATGCGCTGGCCGACCCGGCAATGGGATTCGAGGATTTCGAACGCCTGATCGAGGACACCGCCCGCAAAGACGACCGTGTCATCTGGGGCCAACGGGTCGAGGTCGACCTGATGGCGCGCAGCCCGGTTCTGGTCTGGCGCAATGCCACCCGTATCCGCCTGATCCAGGCATTCCGCAGCGTCCATGGCGCGCCCGAGACTGAGTTGCTGGAGGGCGAGCCGCTGATCTGCGATGGTATCGAGTTGCCTCTGAAACATCGCAAGAAGCGGCTGGATCTTGAGGCGCGTGGCCTGATCAAGGGCGCGCAGGTCATCTATCTGGGCCCCGGCCGCAAGCCGGGGTTTTCGCGCCTGCACGTGATGGGGGCCGAAGACCCTCAGGTCAGCGCCGCATCGATTGTGCAGATCGAAAAACCGGATGAGGAAGAGCCGTTCATCCCCTATGCCGCCCGTATGGGGGCCACGTTTCTGCATGGTGCAGCGGTTACGATCCACAAGGCGCAGGGCTCGCAGTGGGATACGGTTCAGGTCTTCGCCCCTGATATCTACGCTGCCGCCCGTATGGGCCGGACAGAGGCTGGGCAGCCCTTGTGGAAACGTCTGACCTATGTTGCCATCACGCGTGCGCAAGAGCGGCTGATCTGGGTGGTCCGCAACCGGTTGTCTAAGCCAACGCATCCGCTGCGCGTTGATGACCTGCGGGCCACGGCGGCGCCCGCGTTGACGTTGGAGGCGGAAGAGACATGAAGACGATCATCGTCACCGGTGCAAGCTCGGGCATTGGCAAGGCAACGGCTGAGTTGTTCCTGTCCGAAGGCTGGGCCGTTGGTTTGCTGGCACGCAGCGCGGACAGGTTGCACGAGATGGCCTCAGGCCGCGACAATGCGGTCCCGTTGGTTGCGGATGTCACCGATCTTGATGCGGTGGAAACAGCTTTTTTCGAATTCATACAAAAGACCGGTCGACTGGATGTCCTGTTCAACAATGCCGGTATATTCGCCCCCGGCGGCACCATAGACGAGATTGCCTTGGACGACTGGTACAACTCGGTCAATGTGAACCTGAACGGCATGTTCCTGTGCGCCCGCGCTGCGTTCGCGGCGATGCGGGCGCAACAGCCTCAGGGTGGGCGGATCATCAATAACGGATCGATTGCAGCCCATGTGCCGCGCCCGAATTCGGTGCATTATTCCGCAACGAAACACGCCATTACCGGCCTGACGCGCAGCCTGTCACTGGATGGGCGCGCGTTCGGCATCGCCTGTGGCCAGATCGACATCGGAAATGCCCGCACCCCGATGGTTCAGGAACTGGTCGATAATGCCATCGCGGAAGGCCACACGCCTGATCCGACCATGGATGTCGCTGATGCCGCCCGATCCGTGCTGCATATGGCTGGTCTACCGCCCGAGGCGAATGTGCAGTTCATGACGGTTCTGGCCACGACCATGCCCTATATCGGGCGGGGTTAGCGATTACTTCTCGCGCAGCAAACGGAACGCCGTCGACGCTCCCCAACCGGCGGCAATGGCGATGGCCAGCGACATCAGGCCGTACCAGATAGGCTGCTCGCGGGACAGATTATACAGGAACCGTTCAAGGCCCACCTTGCGCACGTCGATTGACGTTTCGAAATTCGAGACCACATTGCCGCCGCGGGTCAGGAAGATCCGCGCGGTGTAATCACCCTCGGTCAGGTCCGCCGGCATTTCGATCGACGTGCGGAATAGGGTCTGCTCATCCACAGCAACTGTGTTTTCCCGGATCGAATAAAGCCCTTCGTCTTCGCGAATACGAATGACCGCCGCCGAGAAATCCTGAGCGCCCTGAATGTTCATATCAGCACCGACCGACCGGATCGCGCGTTCGATCGAAACTTTGTTGCGCAGGTCTTCGGTGTTGCTGAGAACCTCATCGAACGGGGCGCTGGTTGCGACCGCATAAAAGCTGGGGGCGAGGTCGACGACAAGACTGTCCGTGTTGACCCAAATGCCAAACTTCTTTTCCTTGCGGCGCACCGTGACGGGTTCGGACGGGCCGACAACCGATACGATGACCTCAAGCGGAGGGCCCTCGGGGATCGGCGCTTCGCGTTTGACCGCACCGAAGACAAGAATCTCGGAGCCGTCGAAATTGGCCGTGATCGAAACCCGGTCCTGCGAAAGTCCCAGAACAACCTGTTCCTGGGCCGCTTGGACCGGCAAGCAGAATAGACAGAGGGCGGCGATCAGACGCAACATCTCAGTGACCCCCCGCATCGCCCAGCGAATACAGCTCGGCCGGTTGCAAAAGCAGATCCAGCGCCAGTTTGCCACAGACCACCAGAACCAAAGCGGCCAGCAGGACGCGCAGTTGCTCGGCTGGCATGCGCGCGCCGATCAGTGTTCCGATCTGAGCGCCGACCACGCCACCGACCAGCAGCAGCACGGCGAGGACCACGTCGACCGTAAAGTTGGTGGTGGCATGCAGCATCGTGGTGAAAGCGGTCACAAAGATGATCTGAAACAGCGAGGTGCCAACCACAACCTTGGTCGGCATTCCCAGCAGGTAGATCATCGCGGGCACCATGATAAAGCCGCCGCCCACACCCATGATCGCGGACAGGACGCCGACGAACAGCCCTACCATCACCGGCGGGATAACCGAGATATAAAGTCCCGAGGTCCGAAACCGCATCTTGAACGGCATCGCATGGACCCAGCCGCGCTGACGGCGTTTTGGTACAGCACCACCGCCCTTGCGGGATTTGCGCAGGGCATTCAGGCTTTCGACAAACATCAGGCTGCCGATCACGCCCAGAAAGACCACATAGCAGAGCTTGACCAGCAGATCGACCTGACCAAGGCTTTTGAGATAGTTGAACAGAACCACGCCGAGTGCCGCCCCGGCCAGACCCCCGATCAGCAACACTGTCCCCATCCTCAGGTCGACCGTTCTTCGCCTGAAATGGGCCAGAACACCCGAGAAGGACGAGGCGACAATCTGGTTGGCCTCGGTCGCAACGGCAACGGCCGGAGGGATGCCGATGAAGAACAGCAGCGGCGTCATCAGAAAACCGCCGCCAACGCCGAACATGCCGGATAGAATTCCGACCATGCCGCCCAGCCCAAGCAGTAGAAAGGCATTTACGGATACTTCGGCAATCGGAAGGTAGATCTGCATGGCTTCTTCTAAACGGCGAGGGTCGCGCAGCGCAAAGCGGCGGAACCCGTGATAACGTAAGACTCAATAGACGAAACGCACGCAACAGCTTGGTTGGCGGGTGCCAGGGCTGCGGAACTGTGGCGGGGCAAGTCCATATCTCCTTAGAGCGGTTGCGGCATACAAAATCAACTCTGTATGCCGCTTTGCAGCAAACAGGACTGAGGGTCAGTCCTGAACTGGCCTTATCAACGCTCTTTCACGTAGGGTTCACCACCCGCGCGCGGCGGTACGGCTTTGCCCACGAACCCGGCCAGGATCACCACGGTCAGGATGTAGGGCAGGGCGTCCATGACCTGCACCGGGATGACAACCCCGCCCAGATCGATGTTCTGGAATCGCAGGGCGACTGCCTGAAGCAACCCGAACAGCAGACAGGCCCACATCGCGTGCCAGGGCCGCCATTTCGCAAAGATCAGCGCCGCCAGTGCGATGAACCCGCGCCCGGCGGTCATCTCTTTCACGAAACCTGCCTGCAACGCGGTTGCCAGATAAGCACCGGCTATGCCGCACAGCACGCCGCAGATCGCCACCGCCGCATAACGAAGTCCAACGACCGAGACACCGGCGGTATCCACCGCTGCCGGGTTTTCACCAACCGCGCGCAGGCGCAATCCGAACCGGGTGCGGAACAGAATCCACCAGGTCAGTGGCACCATCAGGAACGCCATATAGACAAGGATGGAATGGCCGGACAGCAGCTCGGAATACACCGGACCAACCAGCGGAACCCCTTCGACGGATTCGGCCAGCGGGAAGTTGATCGGTTCGAACCGTCCCCCTCCGAACAGTGACGGAGTGCGGCCGCCCTGCTGGAACCAGCTTTGCGCGACCAGAACCGTCATGCCAGAGGCCAGGAAGTTGATCGCAACGCCCGAGATCAGCTGGTTGCCGCGAAACGTGATCGAGGCGAATCCATGTAACGCCGACAGAACCAGAGAGGCCGCAATCCCGGCCAGCAGACCCAGCCAGACCGAACCGGTGACAGCAGCGACCGCAGCCGAGAAGAAGGCTGCCATCAGCATCTTGCCCTCAAGGCCGATATCGAAGATGCCTGCGCGTTCGGAATAAAGCCCGGCCAGGCAGGCCAGCAGCAGGGGCGTCGCCAGACGAATGGTCGAATCCAGTACCTGGATGAGGGTCAGAAACATATCCATCAGGCCGACCCCTTCCGCAGCATCAGGAACAGCTTTTCAAGCGGCATCCGAACCATGTTGTCAAGCGCGCCGGTGAACAGGATCACCAGTGCCTGAATGACCACGATCAGCTCACGCGGGATCGACGTCCACAGGGCCAGCTCGGCACCACCCTGATACAGGAACCCGAACAGGATCGCGGCGAGAAGTACACCAAACGGATGCGACCGCCCCATCAGCGCCACCGCGATGCCGATGAACCCGGCCCCTTCGGTCGAGTTTAGAACCAGCCGCTCGGCCTCACCCATCACGTTGTTGATGGCCATGAGACCAGCCAGCGCGCCCGAGATCAGCATGGCGACGATGGTGATCTTGACCGGTGAGATGCCCGCATAAACAGCGCCAGTCTCGGAATGACCATAGGCGCGGATTTCATAGCCCAGCCGCGTGCGCCAGATCAGCGCCCAGACAACGACGCAGGCGAGCAGCGCTACAAAGAACGAGATATTCGCAGGCGCGCCGCGGAACATCACGTTTTCGGCGGTCGAGAACATGGACTGGAAGGTCGGCAGATGCACCGCCTCGGGGAAACGCGCGGTTGCCGGGTCTTGCGAGCCCTGCGGGCGCATCACGTTGACCAGCATGTAGTTCAGGAAAGCGGCGGCGATGAAGTTGAACATGATCGTGGTGATCACGATATGGCTGCCGCGCTTGGCCTGCAGGTAGGCCGGGATCGCGGCCCAGGCCGCGCCAAAGATCATCGAGGCGGCGCAGGCGGCCAGCAGGGCGATGGTCCAGTGCGGCCATTGCACTGACAGGCAGACGATGGCAACGCCCAAGCCCCCCAGCATGGCCTGACCTTCACCGCCGATGTTGAACAGGCGCGCGTGAAAGGCCACGGCGACCGCCAGACCCGTAAAGATGAAATTGGTCGCGTAATACAGGGTATACCCCCAGCCATAGGTCGACCCGAGGGCACCAGTGACCATCAGGTTCACCGCCTCGATCGGGTCTTCTCCGATGGCAAGGATGACGATTGCCGAAAGGATTGTGGCCAGCAGCAGGCTGATCAGCGGGATCAGCACCACATCGGCCCATTTGGGCATTTTTTCCATGGTTCAGGCGGCCTCTCCTGCAACACCGGCCATCAGCAGGCCCAGTTCTTTTTCATCCGTTTCGGCGGGCAGACGCTCGCCCATGATATGTCCGTCAAACATCACCGCAATCCGGTCGGACAGCGAGAAGATCTCTTCCAGTTCGACCGAGACCAGCAGGATCGCCTTGCCCTGATCGCGCAGGGCGACGATCTGTTTGTGAATGAACTCGATGGCACCGATATCCACGCCGCGCGTGGGCTGACCGACCAGCAGCAGGTCGGGGTTGCGCTCGATCTCGCGCGCGACGACGATTTTCTGCTGGTTGCCGCCCGAGAAGCTTTTAGCGGTCAGCCATCCATTGGGCGGACGCACATCGAATTTCTCGATCTTGGCTTCTGTATCGGCGCGCAGCGCGGCGTTGTCCATGAACAGGCCGCGTTTATAGGCAGGGTCACGGTGATAGCCGAAAGCCACGTTTTCCCACGCGTAGAAGTCCATGATCAGACCCTCGCGCTGCCGGTCCTCGGGTACATGGGCGATGTGCTGCGCGCGGCGGGCCTGCCCGTCCGAGCCTGCGCCGCTGAGGGCCAGAGGTTCGCCGTTCAGCTTGATGGAACCCTGCCCGGGCCGCATGCCGCCCAGAACCTCAAGCAATTCGGATTGCCCGTTGCCCGCGACCCCGGCGATTCCCACAATCTCACCCGCGCGGACGGTCAGGTTGATGCCTTTGACACGCTCGACGCCAGCCGAATCTGTCACCCGCAGGTTTTCGATTTCCAGAACTGGCTTACCCGGTTGCGCAGGCACCTTGTCTACCTGCAACAGCACCTTGCGGCCCACCATCAGCTCGGCCAGCTCCTGCGGGTTGGTATCGGCGGTTTTGACCGTCGCCGTCATCTCGCCCCGCCGCATCACCGACACCGTGTCGGTGTTTTCCATGATCTCGCGCAGCTTGTGAGTGATCACGATGATCGTCTTCCCCTCTGACCGCAGGCGGTCGAGGATACGGAACAACTGATCCGCCTCGGCGGGGGTCAGCACACCGGTTGGTTCGTCCAGAATCAAAATCTCGGCCTTGCGATACAGTGCCTTGAGGATCTCGACCCGCTGCTGCATGCCGACGCCGATCTCGTCGATGCGTTTGTCCGGATCGACAAACAGCTCGTATTCTTCTTCCAGCGCTTTCAATTCCTTGCGCGCCTTGGCCAGCGACGGGGCCAGCAGGCCTCCATCTTCGGCGCCCAGAACGATATTCTCCAGAACAGTGAAATTCTCGACCAGTTTGAAATGCTGGAACACCATCCCGATGCCCGAGGCGATGGCCGCCTGGCTGTCAGGGATGTCGGTTTTTGTGCCGTTGATCCAGATCTCGCCTTTGTCGGCTTTGTAGAAGCCGTAGAGGATGCTCATCAACGTGGATTTGCCCGCACCGTTTTCACCGATGATCCCGTGGATCGTGCCGGGAGCGACGCTGATGGAAATGTCTTTGTTGGCCTGAACCGGCCCAAAGGCTTTGGAAATCCCTTTGAGCTCAATGGCGGGGACGGTCATGTCTTGTCCTCAATTGCCGAAGAAGGGCCACCTGCCATTGGCAAGCTGGCAAAGTGGAAGCGGGACGGAAGGCATTCCCCCGTCCCGCATGATATCAGAACTGCAGCGCCGGGCAGCTGTCGTTCTCGTAGTAGCTGACCACCGAGACGTTGCCGTCGATGATGTCCTGACGCGCCTTGTCAACGGCGGCCTTCATGTCATCCGACACCAGCGCAGCATTGTTATCGTCCATGGCATAGCCAACGCCATCTTCGGCCAGGCCCATGACGAATACGCCGGTTTCGACATCTTCGCCCGCGCTCATCGCTTCATAAACAGCGACATCCACACGTTTCAGCATCGAGGTCAGAACCTTGCCCGGATGCAGGTGGTTCTGGTTGCTGTCCACGCCGATCGACAGGATACCTTCGTCAGCAGCGGTTTGCAGCACGCCGACACCGGTGCCGCCAGCAGCAGCGTAAACCACGTCAGCGCCCTGGCTGATCTGAGCCTTGGTCAGTTCCGAACCCTTCACCGGGTCGTTCCACGCCGCAGGTGTCGTGCCGGTCATGTTGGCGACCACGTTGATATCGGGGTTAACAGCCTTTGCACCTTGCGCATAGCCGCAGCCAAAGTGGCGGATCAGCGGGACATCCATGCCGCCGATGAAGCCGACCGTACCGGTCTTGGAAGCCATGGCTGCCATCATACCCACCAGATACGAGCCTTCATGTTCGGCAAAACCCACCTGACGCAGGTTCGGCGCGTCCAGCCAGGTGACGTCGACCACAACAAAGGTTGTATCCGGATAGTCAGCGGCGACCGCGCTCAGCGGATCGGCCATGCCGAAGCCCATGGTGATGATCGGGTTCGAACCCGCCTCGGCAAAGCGGCGCAGGGCTTGCTCACGCTGTGCCTCGGACTGCATCTCAATCTCGCGATAGGTGCCGCCGGTCTCTTCCGCCCAGCGCGACGCGCCATTATGTGCGGCTTCGTTAAACGATTTGTCGAACTTGCCACCCAGATCGAAGATCAGGGCCGGTTCGGCCAGAGCCGCGCCAGCGGTCAGTGCAACCGCAGCAGCGGCGCCCATCAGGGATTTCATTAGGGTCATTTGTTACTCCCGTTGGTTATAATCGGTCCGGGGCTTTAACGCCCCATCACCCACTCAGAGCGAGCATACTTGTTGTGATGGCGGGAATTAAGGCCGTATGCAACAGTCAGGGTCAACTGATTTTTGACCAAACAATAGAAAATTGCCACCTGCCGTCAGGGCAGAGCGCGCTCCATAACGATTGCGTCGCAGTTTTCTCCGGAGCTTCGGGTGTAGTAGCCTTTGCGCTGTCCGCAGCGGCGATATCCGCAGCGCTGATACAGCGTCAATGCGGGCAGATTGTCGGCAGCGACGTCCAGAAATGCCCGAGTCGCCCCCAATTGCGCGGCTTTGGCATGCCATATGCCCATGCAGCTTAGGCCCAGCCCCTGCCGCTGATGCGCGGGATGGGTCGCAATCGTCAACAGTTCGGCCTCATCGACGATGACCTGAAACAGGGCGAAGCATTTGGCGGTGCCGGAGACATGGGTGAACCGGTTGTCCAGCAACGCAGAAAACTCGGACGCGGTCCAGGGCCGTGATTGCGTGAACGCCGCAGCGTGGGTCGAGGCCAGCTCTTGCGGGGTCATTCGTCCAACAGCACCGGAGGCGTGTCGCTGGAAGGCGCGGCATCGGCGGGCCGGATGTAAAGTGGGGCCGGGGGCTGATCTGTGATGTCCCGGCGACGTGCAGCGATCCGTGCGATGGCCTCTGCCTGCAGGGCGGGGTCAGGGCAAAGGAACAGTGATCCCAATCCCTCGGCCTCTTGCATTGGCAAAAGTTGTGCGGGCATTTCCCCCAGTTGCACATAGACCTGATCGCGCGGGGCAGTGACCGCTGGAAGCGCATCGCTCGGTGCGATCTCGGCCAGCGCGTCAAATCCCGACACACCCACCGCCGGGACGTTCAGGCCCAGAGCAAGCCCCCGGGCCGCAGAGACCGAGATGCGAATGCCGGTGAAATTGCCGGGTCCGACACCAACACCAATGGCATCCAGATCCGCCCAGGCGCAGCCCGCTTGTGCGAGCACCTCCTCCAGCAGAGGCATCAGGCGCTCGGCCTGCCCGCGTGACATGGATTCGGCTGCGGATACAACGATGTCGCCATCCCGCAGCAAAGCGGCCGCGCAATGCGCGGCCGATGTGTCAAACGCCAAGATTGTCGGGTCAGACGGCAACCGGGCGAACCTCGGTCACTTCGGGGATGTAGTGGCGCAGCAGGTTCTCGATCCCCATCTTCAGCGTCAAGGTCGAGGACGGGCAGCCGGCGCAGGCCCCCTGCATGTGCAGATAGACAACGCCGCGATCAAAGCCGTGGAAGGTGATGTCGCCACCATCCTGCGCCACGGCAGGGCGCACGCGGCTGTCCAGCAGATCCTTGATCTGGTTCACGACTTCAGCATCCTCGCCGGTATGCTCGGCGTGACCCGAGGCAGTTTGCGCATCGGCGGCCATGACTGGCTGACCCGACTGATAATGCTCCATCACCGCGCCAAGGATGGCGGGTTTGATGTGGTCCCACTGAACGTCATCCGATTTTGTGACGGTGACAAAATCATTGCCGAAGAACACACCGGTCACGCCGTTCACTGCGAAAATCCGATTGGCCAGAGGCGATTTCTCGGCCGCTTCGGCGCTTGGGAAATCTGCGGTGCCTGCTTCCAGAACCGTCTGACCGGGCAGGAACTTCAGCGTTGCCGGGTTGGGTGTGGATTCAGTTTGGATGAACATGGCGCGACTCCGTTTGAGTTGCCCTTGATATGCGCGCCCGGGCACGGGAAGTCAAGATTTGGAACGATTCTAAATTGATGCGGCGTAGGAAATCGCATCAGTCAAACGATCATCGCCCCAGAACAGCTCATCCCCCGCCACAAAGCTCGGGGCGCCAAAGATGCCCAGCGCCCTGGCGCGGTCGACCTGTTTGAACAGGGCTGCCTTGATCTGCGGATCGCCCATTCGATCCAAGTGCTCTGGCGCGACACCAGCAGCTGTCAGACACTCTGTCAGCACCCCGAGGTCGGAAATCTCCTTTCCCGCGCCGAACTGAGCCGAATAGACGGCGCAGGCGAATTTCGCCCGTTGATCGGGGGCATCAATCGTCAGGGCCAGACGCGCTGCCTTGAGGCTGCTCTGGGGGAAAGCACCGGGACGCTGAAAGGGCAGGCCCCGCGCGGCACAGAGACGTTCCATATCCCGCCACATGTATCGCCCCTTTGCGGGATAGAGGTTGAACGGAGAATTGTTCCACCCCTGATCGGCAAAGATCGGGCCCAGCAGAAAAGGCTGCCATTCAATGGTCAGGCCCTGATCCGATGCCAGCTGTCCGATTCGCATGGCGCTGAGATAGGAATAGGTCGAGGCGAAATCGAACCAGAATTGCAGCTTGGCGCCCATCGCACAGCCTCAGGTAATGGCTTCCAGCTTTTCCTTGCTCAGATCGCCGGGAACGATGGTGATCGGAATCGGCAGACTGCCGGAATTGCGGGTCAGTTGCGTCACCAACGGACCGGGGCCTTTCTTGTCGGTTCCCGCGCCCAAGACAAGCACGCCAATTTCAGGGTCCGACTGGACATGGGCGATGATCTCGGGCACCGGGTCGCCTTCGCGGATGGTGAGCTCCGGTTCAATGCCCTGCTTGTCACGCATCCATTTGGCGAACACCTCGAAATGCGCGTGGATACGTTCGCGCGCCTCTTCGCGCATCACTTCGGCCACACCGATCCAGTGATTGAACTCATCCGGGGGAATGACGGACAGAATCGTCACGCCTGCTCCTGTATGTGCCGCGCGCATGGCTGCAAAGCGCATCGCGTTCAAACATTCGCGGCTATCATCCAGAACGACCAAGAATTTGCGCATATATGTCCCCTGACTATTTTCGCGATCATGCCTGACCGGGAATGCGCTGGCAACTAGCGGTTGCTGCCAGCCCAGTCCCAGTACATCTCGCGGGCGCGCCGTGCAATCGGGCCAACCTGATATTGTGTGTCGTCCAGCGCGGTGACCGGGGTCACCTTGTTCATGTTGCCGGACATGAACACCTCATCCGCTTCGTGGAAATCGTCAAAGCTCAGCACCGTTTCATGCACGGTCACACCGTCGGTGCGCAGGTTTTTGATGTGACGGGCCCGGGTGATCCCCGCCAGGAAGGTGCCGTTGGGGATGGGCGTAAACACTTCGCCATCGCGGACCATGAAGATATTGGCGGTCGCGGTTTCGGCCACATGACCCATTGCATCCGCCACCAGCGCGTTCGAAAACCCTTTCGAGCGCGCCTCGGCCAGCATCCGGGCATTGTTGGGATAAAGACACCCGGCCTTGGCATTGACCACCGCGGATTCCAGCACCGGGCGGCGGAACCGCGTTGTCGTCAGCGTCACCGACGCTGTTTCGGGTGCCATCGGGATCGCTTCGAGGCAGATCGCGAAACCGGTGCTGTTTTCTTGTGGAACAATTGCAGTCTGGTCCCCGTGGATGCCCCAATACATCGGACGGATGTAGACAGCCGTGTCGGGTGCATAGGCCTCAAGCCCTTCGTGAACCAGTTCGACCATCTGTTCGGTGGTGACGGTTGGCGTCAGCATCAAGGCCTCGGCCGAACGATTCACCCGGTCGCAATGGGCATCCAAATCCGGAGTCAGCCCGTTGACGAACCGTGCGCCGTCAAAAACCGAAGAGCCCAGCCATGCGCCATGGTCTGCCGCGTGCATGATCGGGGCGTCTCCGTCATGCCATTGACCGTCGAAATAGGTGCGGATGTTCGTGCCGACTGCCATTATGCTTTCCCTCAGTTCGGGGAAAACCTAGGTTGGGGCTGGCGCAAGGTCCAGCAGATTATCCGTGATCCAGCGGCAGCGCTTCGCGTTTGACCATGGTGCGCAGCGCGAAGTTTGATCTGAGGTTGCGGATACCCGGTATTTGCATCAGCCGGTTTTCCAGAAACGCATCAAAGGCGTTGAGGTCCTTTGCCACCACGCGCAGCAGAATATCCCGCGATCCGGTCATCAGGTAGCATTCCATTACCTCATCGCAGCGGCGGATTGCTTTCTCAAAAGCATCGATTGCGTTGCGATCCTGTTTCTCCAGTTCGACCGAGACGAAGATGGAGACGCCAAAGCCAAGCTGCTCGGGGTCAACCTGCGCGGTATAGCCGGTGATGATGCCATCGCGCTGCAGGCGGTCCAGACGCCGCGCGCAGGGGGTTGGCGACAGCCCGACATGCTCGGCCAGATCGATGACCGTCATGCGGCCATCCTTCTGTAAGGCGCGGATGATCTTGGCGTCGATGCTGTCCATGGAGAAATTACCTAACAATGATCTAATGTTTGGAGAATATAGCCAATCAGCGTTAATCACCAGCGATATTATGGCGAAAACCTCTCAGCCAAAGGTGGCAAACTCTCTGGGACATTCCGGAGGAGAGGCATGGATATCACCGAAATAGATGCGCCAGGGCATGAGCGCGTGGTTGAATTCAAAGACAGTGCGCTGGGCCTGTTGGGCTATGTCGCCATTCATTCGACCCAGCGTGGGCCGGCGGCCGGGGGCGTGCGGATGCGGCCTTATGGTCACGCAGCCGAGGCGCTGCAGGACGCACTGCGCCTGTCACGTGGCATGACGTTCAAGAACGCCGCCGCCGATCTGCCGCTGGGCGGTGGCAAGGCGGTCATCATCGGGGACCCAAGCATCGACAAGACGCCGGATATGCTCAGAGCATTCGGTCGTGTGGTGCAGAGCCTTAACGGGCTCTATTGGACCGCCGAGGATATGGGTATGACGCCCGCCGACATGGCGCATATCGGGGCACAGGCGGATTATGTGGCCGGTCTGGCAGATGGCGCGTTTGCCAGCGGTGATCCGTCGCCCATCACCGCGCGCGGGATTTTCAACGCGATCCGGGTCACGGCACGACATCGGTTCGGGAAGGCCGATCTGGACGGGTTGACGGTTTCGGTGCAGGGGCTGGGCCATGTAGGCGAACATCTCTGCCAGTTGTTGCATGATGGGGGTGCGCGGTTGATCGTCACCGATATCGATACACTGCAATCGGCGCGCGTGGCCGAGCGGTTCAATGCGCAGGCGGTTGCGCCCGACACGATTTATGGTGTTGAGGCCGACATCTTCGCCCCCTGCGCCATTGGCGGTATTCTGAACGAGACCAGTATTCCATTGCTCAAAGTCGGGGCTATCGCGGGTGGTGCAAACAACCAGTTGGCCCATGACAGCGACGCGCAATTGCTGCACGACAGGGGCATCCTTTATGCGCCGGACTTTGTGGCAAACGGTGGCGGGATCATCAATGTCGCCACCGAGATTCTGCGTGTGGCTGATCGCGAAGACTGGGTGGTGCACAGGTTGCAGGCGCTGGAACAGACCATGGATCGTATCCTGATCCGCGCCAAGGCCGAGGCGATCAGCCCGCATGAAATTGCCGAAGCTATCGTCTACGAAACGCTGCGTTCACAGGCTGCTTGAAGAAAAACGCCGCTCTCATCGGGGCGGCGTTTTATTTGCTTGAGAGATCAGGCTTTGCCTGCGCCCACCATCCCGACAATCTCATAGGTCTGCTGCAGGATCGGAGCGGCGATCTCACGCGCGCGTTCAGCGCCGCGTGCGAGGATCCGGTCAATCTCGGCCTCTTCACCCATCAGACGTGCCATTTCGGACGAGATCGGTGCCAGCTTTGAAACAGCCAGTTCCGCCAGCATCGGTTTGAACTCACCGAATTGCTTGCCGCCAACCTCTGCCAGAACCTGCTCGGCTGTCTGGTCGCTGAGCGCGGCGTAGATGTTGACCAGATTGCGCGCTTCGGGGCGATCTTCCAGCCCATCAATCTCGGATGGCAGGGCATCCGGGTCGGTCTTGGCCTTGCGGATTTTCTTGGCGATGGTGTCGGCGTCATCGGTCATGTTGATACGGCTCATGTCCGAGGGGTCAGAGGACGACATTTTGCGCGACCCATCCCGCAAATTCATGACACGTGGTGCAGGACCGCCGATAACCGGTTCGGTCACCGGAAAGAACTCCACACCATAGTCGTGGTTGAACTTTATCGCGATATCGCGTGTCAGTTCCAGATGCTGTTTCTGGTCCTCACCCACGGGCACATGGGTCGCGTGATAGGTCAGTATGTCCGCCGCCATCAGTGCGGGATAGGCAAACAGCCCCAACGAGGCGTTCTGTGCATTCTTGCCCGCCTTGTCCTTGAACTGCGTCATCCGCTGCATCCAGCCCATGCGGGCGATGCAGTTGAAAATCCACGCCAGTTGTGTGTGTTCAGGCACCTGGCTTTGGTTGAACAGGATCGACTTTTCCGGGTCCAGACCGGCGGCGATGAAGCCTGCGCAGACCTCGCGCGTCTTTTCGCGCAGACGGGCCGGGTCTTGCCAGACGGTGATGGCATGCAGGTCGACCATGCAGTAAATGGTCTGAAACTCTTCACCCTGCATATCCACAAAACGCTTGAGTGCACCCAGATAGTTACCTAGGTGCAGGTTTCCCGAAGGCTGGATGCCGGAGAACACGCGCGGCGTGAATTGGGTCTCGGTCATCGAAGGGAACTCCCGTCTGGAAAAATCAGTCCCCGTCGCTTACCCATGAGGCCAAGGGACGTCAACAGCCGCAAAGGTAAAGCCCAATGAGCAGTGAGCATTATACCCCGCCCGTGAACCCTCTGCCCCCTGTGGTGGTGGCGTTGACGCTGTTCATCATGGGGATCGAGGTTGTCCTGCAACTGGGCGCACGCGGGATCATTGGCGGGCCGTCGGCGGTGGGCTGGCGTCTGGACGCGTTGCAGCAATATACGTTCTCGCCCGATATCTTCGACTGGATGGTGCGGAACGGGCGCTGGCCGTTCGAGCATGTGATCCGCTTTGTCACCTATCCCTTTGTCTCGGCCAATATCACGCAGGCTATCTTTGTCTGCGTCTTTGTTCTGGCGATGGGCAAGATGGTGGCCGAAGTGTTTGGTAACGTCGCCATGCTGATCATCTTTGTGTTGTCCGGCGTAGGCGGAGCGCTGGCTTATGCGCTTCTGCTCAACCCGGCCTATCCGCTGGTCGGAGGGTTCCCGCCTGTTTACGGTTTGATCGGTGCGTTTACGTGGCTGCTCTGGCGCAAACTGTCGCTGGTGGGAGAGAACCAGTCCCGCGCCTTCAGCCTGATCGCGATGCTGATGGGGATCCAGTTGCTGTTTGGCCTGATCTTTGGCGGCACCCCGGACTGGGTCGCCGATCTGGGCGGGTTTGCCACCGGCTTCGGCCTGTCGTTCTTTCTGGCACCGGGGGGATGGGCGCGCATCGTCGGCAGAATACGCCGCGATTGAGCGGTCAACCGCGGCGTAGCGCGGTGCGGAACTCCGACAGCTTGAAGGCCCCGAACAGGTGGCCGAGCGCGAAGTAGACGGCACCGGCCACAGCGATCAGTGTCAGTAGCGCAAGGTAGCGCACACCAGAAAGTTCGAACGCCCAACCAAACAGATTAATGGCGGCAAACAGCACGACGCCCATCCCGATCGAGGCCGCAATGATCCGCCCGGCCCGGTGCTTGAAACGATCGTCAAAACGGGCTTCATCCCCGAACCGCCGCGCGCCGACCGCCAGCAACAGAACCATCGCCCATCCGGCGGTTGAGGCGGCGATGGCGGGCGCGATCCAGCCGATCACGGGATACAGGCCAAAGGCCAGAACGGCGTTCACCACCATCGCGACGACGGCATAACGGAACGGCGATTTGGTGTCTTCGCGCGCAAAGAACAGCGGTTGTAGCAGCTTTTGCAGCATGAAAGCGGGTAGGCCGATGCCATAGATGGCGACGGCCAGCGCCGTGGCTGCGGTATCCTCGGCGGTGAACTGGCCGCGCTGGAACAGCACCGAGACCAACGGGCCAGGGATGATCACAAACGCAACGGTCGAGGGGATCGTCAGCAAGAGCGTAAACTCACCGGCGCGCGAGAAAGCATTGCGCGCGCCGTCCTTGTCGTCGGCCCGCAGTCGCCGGGACAGGTCGGGCAGCAGCACGATACCGACGGCGATCCCGACTACGCCCAAGGGCAACTGGTACAGACGGTCAGCCGCAAACAGCCAACTGACGGCCTTTTCAGTTTTCGAGGCCACCAACTGCCCCACCACCAGATTGACCTGCGTTACCCCCATGGCCAGCGCGGCAGGCACCGCGATACGCACCATGCGCCGCATCTCGGGGCTGAATTTCGGCAGGCCGGGGCGGATGCGAATGCCCGCGCGTTCGGTTGCCACCCAGACCAGGGCCAGTTGCGCAACCCCTGCGGCGGGGATGACGGTGATCAGCCAGCGGATTGCCTCGCCGCCCGAAAGCGCTCCGAAGATCAGGGCGGAACAGGCAAAGATGTTCAGCAGAACCGGCGCAGCAGCGGCGGCGGCGAACCGGCCGGTGGCGTTCAGCACGCCGGAAAACAACGCCGCCAAAGACATGAACAGGATGTAGGGAAAGACCACATAGCCATAATCTACGGCCAGATCGAAACGCTCATCGCCATAGAACCCCTCGGCCGTGACCCAGACCAGCGCGGGCATGAAGACCATCGCCAGACCCACCAGGGCCAGAACCGCCACGGCCAGCAGGTTGAAGGCATCCTGTGCAAAACCTTCGGCGTTCTCATCACCCTCCAACCGTTTAGAGAACATCGGTACGAAGGCGGCGTTGAACGCGCCCTCGGCGAAGAAACGGCGGAACATGTTGGGCAGGCGGAAGGCGGCCACAAAGGCGTCCATCACCGGCCCCGGCCCGATATAGGCGGTCAGCAGGATTTCCCGCAGAAATCCCAGTATGCGGCTGGCAAGCGTCCAGAAACCCACTGTGAAAAAGCCCGAGAACAGGCGGATCTGCTTCATGAGACGGCCCGCTCGGCACCCTCGGCGATGGCTTTGCGAAGCTTGGCTTCCAGCCCGCGTTGCTTGCTTTCCGAATGGTATTTCAGCCCGAACATATCCTTGACGTAGAAGGTGTCGACCACCTGCTCGCCATAGGTCGCGATGACCGCGTTGGCGATGTAGACATTGGCCGCGGCCAGCGTGCGGGCCAGATCGTACAGCAGGCCGGGCCGGTCGCGGGTGTCGACCTCGATGATCGTGTAAATCTCGGAGCCTTCATTGTCGAAGGTGATATGGGTCGGCACGTTGAAGGCGCGCTCGCGTTTCTTGATCTTGTCGCGGGATTTCAGGGCATCGCGTGCCACCACCTCACCTTTGAGGGTTTTGTGGATCATCTGGTTCAGGCGCGGCAGGCGCGAGGCTTCGAACGGGTGACCTTCGGCATCCTGTATCCAGAACGCATCGGTGACGTAACCGTCTTTGGTGGTATAGCTGCGCGCGTCCACGACATTGGCCCCGGCCAGCGCCAGAGCGCCCGCAATCCGGGAAAAGATGCCGGGATGATCGCCCATGGCAAAACAGGCGCGGGTGGCATCGCGGTCTTCATCCGGATGCAGCCGGATTTCCACCGCGCCCGGATCGCCGCTGTCTTCCAGACCTTTCAGCATCTCTGCGAACTCGACATGGGTCGACAGTTTCAGACCCTGCCAATAGGGATCATAATGCCGGCTCGTTTCGGTTTTCAGATCGGCCTTGGACCAGTCAGACAACTCGGCGCGCAACAGCTTTTTGGCCTCGGCCCCGCGATTGGCACGGTTGAGGTCCTCCATCCCCGTTTCAAGCGCCCGCTTGGTCTCGGCATGCAAGGCACGCAGCAGGGTGGCCTTCCAGTTGTTCCAGGTATTCGGGCCAACGCCGCGAATGTCGCAAACCGTCAGCACGGTCAGCAAATCCAGCCGTTTGACGGTTGCCACTGCCTTGGCGAAATCGCGGATCGTGCGCGGATCCGAGATATCGCGTTTTTGCGCCATGTCCGACATCAGCAGGTGATACCGTACCAACCATTCCACGGTTTCCGAATCCGCCTTGTTCAACCCCAACCGCGGCGCGATCTTGCGGGCCATCTGCGACCCCAGAATCGAGTGATCCTCGGGCCGTCCCTTGGCGATGTCATGCAGCAACAGCGCGACATAAAGCACCTTGCGATCTACCCCACCCTTCAAAATGGACGAGGCCAACGGCAGCGCTTCGATCAGTTCGCCGCGTTCGATCTGGGCCAGATTGACGATGCACTGGATGGTGTGCTCGTCCACCGTATAGCTGTGATACATGTTGAATTGCATCATCGCCACGATGTGCTCGAACTCGGGCAGAAAGGCCGACAGAACGCCAAGTTCGTTCATACGGCGCAGGGCGCGCTCGGGGTTGCCGTGTTTCAGCATCAGATCAAGAAAGATGCGCTGCGCCTCTTTGTTGGTGCGCATGTCCTCGTCGATCAGGTGCAGATTGGCGGTGACCAGACGCATGGCGTCTGGATGGATCAGCATCCCGGTCCGCAATCCTTCTTCGAACAGGCGCAGCAGGTTCAGCTTGTCCGCCAGAAAGCTGTCAGGGTCGGCGATATCCAACCGGCCGTGCACAACCTTGTACCCCGCCTTGACCCGGGGGCGTCGGCGAAAAATGCGTTCCAGCAGCGGCGCGCCCTTCATATGGGCCGCTTCCAGCTTGGTCAGGAAGATGCGGGTCAATTCACCCACACGCGTTGCCTCGCGGAAATAGCGCTGCATGAATACTTCGACCGCGCGCCGCCCGGCGCGGTCTTCATACCCCATGCGATCGGCCACCTCGACCTGCAGATCAAAGGTCAGTTGTTCGGTGGCGCGCCCGGTGACCAGATGCAGATGAGACCGCACGGCCCAGAGGAAGTCTTCGGCCTGAACAAATCGCCGGAACTCCTCCGGGGTGAACAGACCCAGCGGCACCAGTTCCGCCACATCCTGAACGCCATAGATGTATTTCGCGATCCAGTAGAGAGACTGCAGATCGCGCAGGCCGCCTTTGCCCTCTTTGACATTGGGCTCGACCATGTAACGCTCACCCTGTTTCAGGTGCCGCTCATCCCGCTCTTTCAGCTTGGCTTCGATGAAATCGCGCTCGGAGCCTTTGAACAGATCCGCCTTCAGTCGTGTTTCAAGCTCTTCGGCAAGCGCCTGATCCCCGGCCAGATAGCGCTGCTCCAGCATTGCGGTACGGATGGTGAAATCTTCCTCTCCCAGCCGCAGGCAATCCTTGATCGTGCGCGAGGAATGACCAACCTTCAGCCGCAGATCCCAGAGGATATAGAGCATGGATTCAATCACGCTCTCGGCCCAGGCGGTGATCTTGTAAGGGGTGAGGAACAGCAGGTCCACGTCCGAAGACGGTGCCATCTCACCCCGGCCATAGCCGCCCACGGCCAGCACGGCGATCTTTTCGCCCTGCGTTGGGGTGGCCAGTGGATGCAGATATTCGCTGGCCACGCGCATCGCGGTGCAGACCAGTTGATCGGTCAGATAGGTGTAAGACCGCGTCAGAGGGCGCGCGTCAAACGGGGCTTTGGCGAAGGCTTCGGCAATGGCTGCCCGCCCCGCCTTTTGGGCATCGCGCAGAATGCGGACGGTTTCGGCGCGCAAAGCTGCGTTGTCCGCGCCGTTTTTGGCGGCGGCAGACAGGCTGGCATCGATCTTGACCGAGTCAAAAATCTGGTCAGCAGGGCAGATCAGTTTGCTGTCAGGCATGGATGCCTGCGCCGGTCGTTCAGAATCCGGCGCCAGAGAAGCTTTGTGGGGCAGGGTCAATCACAACCACCTGTTTGTTCTGGATCGTGGCAACCGCCAGACCGCGTTCGTTTGTACCGTTGGAACGCAGGCGGAAGATGCCGCCGACGCCCTGAAACCCTGCGTTCTGGGTCAGGGCCGCGCCGGTCAATGCGTTGGATTTGCCCTGACTGACCAAAGCGCCAATCGCTGCGATCCCGTCATAGGCCAAGCCGCTGATCGGATGCGGCGCCTCTCCATAGGTGTTGTTATAGCGCTGGCGATAGGCTTGTGCCTTGGCCGGGTCCGGTAGCGCAAACCACCCGCCCTGAACGCCTGGCAGTTCCAGTGTCTGCGCCGGGATATCCCAGCGTGTCAGACCCATATACTGCACATTGGCCGGAGAAACGCCCGCCTCGGGCAGCAATTGGCTGAACAGAGGCAGCGCGCCCGCCGTTGTCGCGGTGAGGAAGATCGAATCAGCCCCGGTCGAGTCCACCGTGGCCTTGATGGTCGGGACCGAGTTGATCACGCCTTGCTGGGATCGGTCATACGCGACGGTTCCGGCATTATTCACTCGGCTGCTGTTTAGCGCGGAAGCAATCGCCGATTGGCCAAGCTGACCCGCCGAGTCATTGCTATGCACGACCACAGTGCCGCTCTTGCCTTGACGCCCGGCAAAATTGACCAGCCGATTGGCGGTGTTCTGGAATGTCGGACCCAGAACATAGACGTTGCCGCCCGCGATGCTGGTGTTGTTCGAGAAGGACAGTACGTTGACATTGTTGTTCAGCACCGCAAGTCCGGCCGCATTTGCCGCCTGCGCGTAAACCGGGCCAAGGATGATCTTTGCCCCATCTGCCACAGCTTGCTGAGCGACCGCAGATGCCGTCCCCGCATTGCCCGCCGTGTCATAGACCCTCAGGTCGATCTTGACGTTCTGCAGATCCGCCATCGCCAGACGCGCTGCATTCTCAAGGCTGCGGGCCAGTGCCGCATCCCCCGATTGTGGCGAGCCTGCCGGGACCAGCAGGGCGACCGGAACCGGGTCGGACGTGTCGATCGCAGGACCTCCGCCGATACCGCCGACTTCACAGGCGGCCAGAAATGCGGCGGTGGCCAGAACAATGGCGGATTTCGCCAGTTTGCGTGCGGGCTTGCAAACGGTAAACATCTAAATGAAAACTCCCTGATCCGGCGTCTGAAGGCACCTTGGTCTAACGACCCGCGATAATAAACGTCACGCTGTGAGGGTCCAGCTTTGAATTTCCAAAAGATCAGATTGGCCCCGGGCCTGTACTTTGTTGCCACTCCGATCGGGACGGCGCGCGACATTACGCTCAGGGCGCTGGACGTGCTGGCCTCGGCCGACATAATCGCCGCTGAGGACACCCGCAGCTTGCGGCGCCTGATGGAAATTCATGGTGTACCGCTCGAAGGCCGCCGAATCCTTGCCTATCATGATCACAGCGGCGCTGGTGCGCGGGGCAAGATTCTTGAAGCGCTTGAGGCAGGTCAGTCGGTTGCCTACGCGTCCGAGGCCGGAATGCCGCTGATCGCGGATCCGGGCTATGATCTTGGCCGCAAGGCCGCTGAGGCCGGTTTCGATGTCACCTGCGCGCCGGGCCCTTCGGCGGCGCTGGCGGCGCTGACATTGGCGGGCTTGCCGACCGATGCGTTCTTTTTCGCCGGTTTCCTGCCCAATGCTTCGGGCGCGCGCCGGTCACGAATCGAGGCGTTGCGCGACATCCCCGGAACGCTGGTTTTTTACGAATCCCCCAAACGCGTGGGCGCTTGCCTAGCCGATTTGGCAGACGTTCTGGGCGCAGACCGGCAGGCGGCGGTGTGCCGCGAACTGACGAAGAAGTTCGAAGAAGTCCGGCGTGGGACGCTTGCTGAACTGGCCACAGGTTACGAGGGGGTCTCGGTCAAGGGCGAGATCGTTCTGCTTGTGGACCGGTCGCATTCGCAAACCGTTAACGAGTTTGACGTAGAAGAGGCATTGATGACGGCTTTGAAAACGCATTCCGTGCGTGACGCGGCGGATCTGGTCTCGGACATGTACAAGCTGCCGCGCCGCCCGATTTATCAAAAGGCCCTGAAACTGGGAAAGGGATGACATATGGGGCGATCCGTTCGGGGCTCGGTTTCTTATCACGCTGGGCAAGCGGCAGAGCTTTGCGTGGCCACCGACTATGAGCGGCGCGGCTATGCCATCGCGCATCGCAGATGGCGCGGCACATGGGGCGAGATTGACCTGATCGCCCGAAACGCGGACGGTATCGTGTTTATCGAGGTGAAGAAAAGCGCAAGTTTTACCGCGGCGGCGGCGCGGATCAGCCCCCGGCAGATTGAACGCATCTATGCCTCAGCCGCCCAGTTTCTTGAGCGTGAGCCGGACGGCCAATTGACCAATGTACGCTTTGATGCGGCCCTGGTTGATGGCAGCGGCGCGGTCGAAATCATCGAAAACGCCTTTGGTCAGGGCTGATCGCCATTGAACCTGTCAGGTCTCTGCGCCATGTATCGGGCGTGGAACGCAAGGGACAAGCCATGAAGATCGCCTTTCAGATGGACCCGATCGGGGCCGTGGACATCAACGCCGACAGCTCATTCCGTCTGGCCGAAGAAGCGCAGGCCCGGGGGCATGAGCTGTTTTTTTACGGGCCGGACCAGTTGGCCTATCAGGAAGGGCGTATCACCGCGCGCGGACACGACATGACGGTTCAGCGGGTTGCGGGCGACCCTGCGGTGCTGGGCCCCGAACGCGAGGTTGATCTGGCCGATTTCGATGTGGTCTGGCTGCGGCAGGACCCGCCGTTTGACATGCATTACATTACTTCGACCCATCTGCTGGATCGTCTGAAAGGGCAAACGCTGGTGGTGAATGATCCGTTCTGGGTGCGAAACTATCCTGAAAAACTGCTGGTGCTGGATTTCCCCGACCTGACCCCGCCCACGACGATTGCGCGCGATTTGCAGACCATCAAGGCGTTCAAGGAAAAGCATGGCGACATCATCCTCAAGCCGCTTTATGGCAATGGCGGCGCAGGTGTGTTCCGGCTGGAAGCCGAGGATCGCAACCTGACCTCTCTGCATGAGCTGTTCACCGGATTTTCGCGCGAACCTCTGATTGTTCAGAAGTTCCTGCCCGACGTGCGCAATGGCGACAAACGGGTGATTCTGGTCGATGGCGAAGCCGTCGGTGCCATCAACCGCGTCCCGGCCGAGGGCGAGACACGCTCGAACATGCATGTGGGCGGGCGGCCCGAGAAGATCGGTTTGTCTGAACGCGATCTTAAGATTTGCGCTGCAATCGGCCCGCTGTTGAAAGAGAAGGGTCAGATATTTGTCGGGATTGACGTCATCGGCGATTACCTGACCGAGATCAACGTGACCTCGCCCACCGGCATTCAGGAACTTGAGCGGTTCAATGGCGAGAACATTGCTGAAAAGATCTGGCAGGCGATTGAGGCGAAGGTCTAAGCATCGACCTTGGCGCTGATGCGAAAGCTCAGCGCCTCGGCAACATGCGGGCGGCGTATGTCCGGCACGCCTTCCAGATCAGCTATGGTGCGGGCGACCCGAAGGATGCGGTGAAAGGCGCGGGCAGACAGGCCAAAGCGTTCTGCAGCTTTTAACAGCAGGTCTTTCCCTTCAGCATCCGGGGCCGCGCAATCTTCCAGATGCTTGCCTTCGAGATCGGCGTTCTGGCGGGTGCCGGGCATGTCACTGAACCGTTCTGCCTGTATTGCGCGCGCCGCTTCGACCCGCGCCGCGACGGTGGCAGAGCTGTCGCCCGAAGGTGGCAGGTCGAGATCGGTAAACCCGACGGGCGGAACTTCGATGCGCAGATCGAAACGGTCCATCAAAGGCCCCGAGATGCGGCCCAGATAATCCTCGCCACAGACCGGCGCGCGGGAACAGGCGCGCGACGGGTCGGTCAGGTAGCCACATTTGCAAGGGTTGGCCGCCGCCACGAGCATAAAGCGGCAGGGGTATTTAACGTGGGCATTGGCGCGGGCGACCATGACCTCGCCGGTTTCGATGGGTTGGCGCAGGGTCTCCAGAACGGTGCGGGGGAATTCTGGGAATTCGTCCATGAATAGGACGCCGTTATGGGCCAGAGAAATCTCACCGGGTTTGGCGCCCTTGCCGCCACCGACAATGGCCGCCATCGAGGCGGTGTGATGGGGTTCGCGAAAGGGACGCGCCCGGCTGATACCGCCTTCGTCCAGCAAACCGCAGAGCGATTGGATCATCGAGGTTTCCAGTGCCTCGACCGCCGTCAGAGGCGGCAGGATCCCCGGCAGTCGCGCCGCCAGCATGGATTTACCCGAACCGGGCGTGCCGATCATAATCAGATGATGCCGCCCTGCCGCCGCGATCTCCAATGCACGTTTGGCGCGCTCCTGCCCTTTGACATCCCGCAAATCCCGTGCATTGGGGGCCAGTTGGACTTCGCCCGGCGTTGCGGCGGGCAGGGCGGATTGGCCGGTGAAGTGGCGCACCACATCCCCCAGAGACCCCGCGCCGATCACCTGCGTTGCGTCGACCCAGGCGGCCTCGGCGCTGGACGCTGCGGGGCAGAGCAGGGCGCGGTCTTCTGCTGCGGCGGTCATGGCAGCGGGAAGCGCACCCACGACCGGCACCAGAGACCCGTCCAGCGACAGCTCACCCAGCGCCACGGCCCCTTCGGCGGCATCGGTCGGGATGATCTCCAGCGCCGACAGCAGGGCAACGGCGATGGGCAGATCGAAATGGCTGCCCTCTTTCGGCAGATCGGCGGGCGACAGGTTGATGGTGATCCGTTTCGACGGCAGAGCGATTGCCATCGAACTGAGTGCGCTGCGCACCCGGTCGCGCGCCTCGGACACCGCCTTGTCGGGCAGGCCGACGATGGAAAAGGCCGGAAGGCCCGGCGAGACGGCGCATTGCACCTCGACCGGGCGGGCGTCAACGCCCTGAAAGGCAACGGTATGGGCGCGGGCGACCATGGCAATCCTGTTCTTGGTTAACAGCACGTTGCTGCCATGGTCGAAGTTTAGGAATGGTTAACGCCAGCCACCATCGCGGTGAATTTTGGCCAGGCGTCCGGATCGGCCACGGTTTTGTCGCGGCAGAATGAGTTGCAGAAGCCCCAGACCTGACCGTCAAGTTCCAGATAATCCGTCACTGGATCGCCGGAATACGGGCAGGCCGTATTGACCGACGGGCCGGAATTGACGGCCTTGGCCTTCGAGGTGCCGCCAATTGGCCAGTTCTGCGCAGGCAGGTTTTGCGGATAGGGAAAGGGATCATAGGAAACGGTCAGGCCCATCGCGCGCCACTGCCGGACACTCGGGTCCGAGAGAAGCTCAAGACAATAGGCACGATTGGCCTCGGACACCGGCAGGCCATATCCGATGATCCGCGCGGCGACAGGGGTATAGAACACATCCGCCAGCGAATAGGCTCCGAACAACGGGCCGGTTTCTGCGCCCGAAATGCTGCGGGCATGCGCCCACAAGGTCTCGATCCGCTGCAGATCGGACAACGTGTCGGGTGAGGGCTGAAAGCCTTCCCAGCAATGACGCAACTGCATCGGGCACTGATCCCGCAGGGCCGAGAAGCCTGCAACCATCTCGGCGCACAGCCAGCGGGCCGTTGCGCGCGCCGCTGGATCGGCGGGCCAGAGCCCGGCCTTTGGGTGGTGCTCGGCCAGTGTTTCGGCCATGGCGAGGCTTTCGCCGACTACGGTTCCATCCGGCAGCCGCAGGGCCGGGACAAGGCGGGCGGGGGCCAGAGCCTCCATATCTGCAGCCATGGTTCCGGCATAAAGGCCGATCATGTGAGAACGGTAGGGCAGGCCGAATTTCTCGAGCATAAGCCAACCGCGCAGGGACCAGCTGGAAAACAGGCGGTCGCCGATGAAAAGGTCATGGGTCATGCCAGAACGATGTCGGATCGCGCGGCATCGGTAAATCAGTGATTTGTGCGCGGTCCCATCACGGGCAGTGATTGATCCGACCCACCGACCAGCGGTCACCATGATGGGTGATATCGGTGACCGAGAGGTTGTCTATGCGGTGCCCGAACGCCTCTTGCGCTTCAACATCCAGCGCACGCTGGACTTGCGTGAGGATCACACCGAAATGTGCCACAACGATCAGCTCATGCCCGGCATGGACCGAGATCAGAGCATCAATGGCCGCATCAACCCGCGCCCGTACTTCGTTCCAGCTTTCTCCGTTTGGCGGTCGCACCTCACCGGGATTGTCCCAATACGCAAAGCAGAGTTCGGGGTCTTCGGCTTCGATATCCTTGAAGCCGCGCATCTCCCAACTGCCGAAGTTGATTTCGCGCAGGTCACGGTGGTGCGGCAGGCGCCTGCGCGCCCCTTGGATGGCGCTGGCGGTATCGGCGGCGCGCGACAGGTCGGACGAGATCACGATGGCCTCGGGCGGAAGATGGGCAGAGAGACGATCAAGCGCTGCCGTATCACTCAGATCGGCGGGCAGATCGGACCAGCCAACCATGGTTTTGGCATGGGTCGGCCCGTGCCGCACCAGATGCAGGCGGGTCATAGGGGCGCGCCTTTCAGGACCAGAGGCAGCCCGGCCGTCACTTGCACCACCCGATCCGCCTGAGCGGCGAGCGCGATGTTCAGCCGCCCCTGTGCCTCGCGAAAGCGGCGGGACAGGGCGTTATCGGGCACGATCCCGTGGCCGACCTCGTTCGAGACGATCACGACCTGTGCCGCGCAGTCCTTCAATGCGATCAGCAATTCGGCCTGCGCCTGTTCAAGATCATTTTCAGCCAGCAGATGATTGGTCAGCCACATGGTGGCGCAATCGATCAGGCAAACCTGATCACTCGTCAGCTTCGCCAGCTTCGGCGACAGGTCAAATGGTGCCTCGATTGTCAGCCAGTTGCCGCCTCTTTGTGCAATATGTTGCCTGATTTTCAGGCGCATCTCATCATCAAACACTTGTGATGTCGCCAGATAAACACGGTTTTTCCCTGTGGAAACAGCAAGTTGTTCTGCAAATAGCGACTTTCCCGAGGCCGCGCCGCCCAGAACAAAGGTTAAATTAGGGTGCACTTTCATTACCTTTCTGGTGATCCACCCGGTTTTGTTCTGCGTATCGACACTAGGTCGGCAACACAAGCCCGGCCCATCGCCTGTGGTAAAGGGAGAGTCGCATGGCACTGGACAACGCAAACGATTTCTCGATGTCGCGGCAGGCGATGAAGGCCGAGCTGCTGGATGCCGAGACCGAGTTGAAGCTGGCTTATGCCTGGCGTGACGACCGGGATGAAAAGGCGCTACATCGTTTGATCACCGCTTATATGCGGCTGGCGATATCGATGGCCGCCAAGTTCAAGCGCTATGGCGCGCCGATGAATGATCTGATTCAGGAGGCCGGGTTGGGCCTGATGAAGGCCGCCGACAAGTTCGACCCCGACCGGGGGGTGCGTTTTTCGACTTATGCGGTGTGGTGGATCAAGGCCAGCATTCAGGATTATGTGATGCGCAACTGGTCGATGGTGCGCACCGGGTCAACCTCGTCGCAGAAATCGCTGTTCTTCAACATGCGCCGGGTTCAGGCGCGGTTAGAGCGCGAGGCCGCGACCGAGGGGCTGGATCTGGATCGTCATCAGCTGCACCAGATGATCGCGTCTGAAATCGGCGTGCCATTACGGGATGTCGAGATGATGGAGGGCCGTCTGGCCGGTTCTGATTTCTCGTTGAACGCGGTGCAATCGGCTGACGAGGACGGGCGCGAATGGATCGACGCGCTGGAAGATGAGCGGGAGCAGGCGGCTGAAACTGTTGAAAACAGTCATGACACGCAACGGCTGCGCGAATGGCTGGTCACCGCGATGCAGGCGCTTAATGAACGCGAACGGTTCATCGTGCGCGAACGCAAGCTGCGGGAACCGGCTCGGACGCTGGAAAGCCTGGGGCAAGAGCTTGGATTGTCGAAAGAACGCGTGCGCCAGCTTGAGGCCGCAGCTTTCGTCAAAATGCGCAAGAACCTTGAAGCCCAATCGCGCGAGGTGCAACACTTCTTCGCATGAAACCCTATGCGATTCTTGCAGCTTTTGTGCTGTTCTCCGGCGCCCCCCAGGCGGGTCGCGCGGCTGATCTGATACCTGACGATGTGTTGGCCCAAATGCAGGCGGCCGATGTGGTGATCCTTGGCGAAATTCACGACAACCCGCGTCATCATCTTGTCCAGACCGAAGCGATCGAGGCCATCGCGCCCTCGGGGGTTGTTTGGGAAATGGTGACCGAGGAAGGCGCGCAGCGCTTGGCGCAGAAGGCGGCCACCAACCCGGAAGAGTTGTCGCGGATCCTGCGCTGGGCAGAATCCGGCTGGCCGCCGCTCAGCATGTACTATCCGGTTTTTGAGGCATCGAACGCACCGGTCTATGGTGCGATGGTCCCGCGCACCGCCGCGCGCGCCGCGATGGAGCGGGGCGCGGCCACAGCGCTGGGTGCGGATGCGGCGCGCTATGGGCTGACCGTTCCTCTGGCACCCGAAGATCAGGCCGCGCGCGAGGCGGATCAACTGGCGGCCCATTGCGACGCATTGCCGGCCGAGCTTTTGCCCCAGATGGTGGCGATCCAGCGTTTGCGCGATGCAGTGCTGACCCGCGCCATCCTGCAGGCCTCCGAGGACACCGGTGGGCCGATTGCGGTGATCACCGGCAATGGCCATGCGCGCAAGGATCGTGGAATTCCCACCTTCCTGTCGCGAATGAACCCGGGCTTGAAGGTCTTTGTTTTGGGCCAGTCCGAAGATGGCCTCATCTCTGGCGAGTTCGATGCGGTGATCGACAGCCCGACTGTCGAGCGGGAAGATCCCTGCAAGGCCTTTGAGACACAGAATTAACTGCTGGAACTGCCCGGCAGCCTTGCCTAATGTCAGGGCCGACCGGGACGGGAAGGGCAAGACATGCTGGCAACCAAACGCATTCTGCTGATCATTGGTGGCGGGATCGCGGCCTATAAGTCGCTGGATCTGATCCGGCGGCTGCGCGAACGTGGTGCGGATGTAACGCCTGTGCTGACCCGTGCCGCCGAGGAATTCGTGACGCCCCTGTCGGTGTCGGCGCTGGCGGGTGAGAAGGTCTATCGCGACATGTTCGATCTGACCGACGAGGCCGAGATGGGCCATATCCAATTGTCACGCTCGGCTGATCTGATCGTTGTGGCACCCGCAACGGCCGATCTGATGGGCAAGATGGCGGGCGGGCTGGCCAACGATCTGGCCTCGACGCTGCTGATGGCGACCGACACACCGGTTCTGTGTGCGCCTGCCATGAATGTACGGATGTGGGACCATCCGGCGACGCAACGCAATCTGGCGCAGTTGCAAGCAGATGGTGTTCGTTTCGTTGGCCCGAATGAAGGCGACATGGCCTGTGGCGAATACGGCCCGGGCCGCATGTCGGAACCGTTGGAGATCGTGGCTGCGATTGAAGCACAGCTTGGCGACGGACCGCTCAAGGGCAAACGCGTGCTGGTCACTTCGGGACCGACGCATGAACCCATCGATCCTGTCCGCTATATCGCCAACCGGTCGTCGGGCGCGCAAGGCACGGCAGTGGCGCGGGCGCTGGCGGCGCTTGGGGCCGAGGTGGTCTTTGTCACCGGACCTGCCGAGGTCGCACCGCCCGAAGGGGTGCATGTTGTGTCGGTCGAGACAGCGCAACAGATGTCAGACGCGGTCGAAGCCGCGCTGCCCGTTGACGCCGGTGTCTTTGCGGCGGCGGTGGCGGATTGGCGTGTTGCATCGGCTTCGGACAAGAAACTGAAGAAAAGCCGAGACGGGCTGCCTGCGTTGGAATTTACCGAGAACCCAGACATCCTGAAGCGCATCGCACGGATGGAGGCAGGACGCCCCGCGCTGGTGGTGGGCTTTGCCGCCGAGACAGACAACGTGATCGAACACGCGACTGCAAAACGCGCGCGCAAGGGATGCGACTGGATCGTTGCAAATGATGTAAGCCCGGCGACGGGGATCATGGGCGGGTCCGAGAATGCGGTGATCCTGATCTCGGACGCAGGCGCCGAGGAATGGCCGCGTATGGGCAAAGGTGCTGTCGCCGAGCAATTGGCGCAGAGGATTGCGGCGGCTCTGGCAGAATAACGACCGCGAAAACTAGAGAGGTGTCGGGATGGTTGCAATTCGTGTGATCCGCGAGGACGGGGCTGATCCCTCAATCCCGCTGCCCTCGTATGAAACGACAGGGGCCGCAGGCGCAGACGTGAGGGCCAACCTGCCCGGCAAGGCGTCGATCACGCTTGGGCCCGGTGAGCGCGCTTTGGTGCCCACGGGCCTGCGGATCGAAATTCCGCTGGGATATGAGGTGCAGGTCCGCCCCCGCTCGGGTCTTGCGTTGAAACATGGCATCACTCTGCCAAACACCCCCGGCACCATCGACAGCGATTATCGCGGCCCGCTTGGTGTGATCGTGATGAATGCAGGTCAGGACCCGTTTGAAATCACACATGGCGAGCGCATCGCCCAGCTTGTCGTCGCCCCGGTGGTGCAGGCGACATTCGAGGCGACCGACACCCTGTCCGAAACCGACCGGGGTGCGGGCGGCTTCGGCTCGACCGGGCGCGGCTGATGCTGCTGGTTCTGATCCTCGCCGCTGGGCTGTGGGGCATCGGCTATGTCGCGGGTGTGTCTCGCACGGCGCGGATGGTGTCCGTCGGGACGCTGCTGACAGGTGTCATCATCGCGCAACTGGTTTTGCCCGCGACGCACCCGTTGCGACAGGCAACCGGCGGCTCTGCCGCGATGTGGCTGATCCTGGCTGGCACTGCGCTGCTGGCTCTGCTTTATGGGCGAGGCGTGAAAGCACTGCGAAACCGAGCGGAAGCCGCCGAGGCCAAGGAACCCAGAATGCCGTCAGATCAGTTTACCGAGACCGAGCTGGAACGCTATGCCCGCCACATCGTCCTGCGTGAGCTGGGCGGGCCGGGGCAGAAGCGGATGAAACAGGCGCGCGTGCTGGTGATCGGCGCAGGTGGCTTAGGCGCGCCCGCGCTGCAATATCTCGCCGCCGCCGGGGTCGGTACGATTGGTGTGATCGACGATGACGAGGTTGAGAATGCCAACCTGCAACGGCAGGTGATCCATCGCGATGCAGATATCGGGATGCCCAAGGTGTTTTCGGCCCAGGCTGCGATGCAGGCGCAGAACCCGAATGTGACCGTGCTGCCCTATCATCGTCGGCTGACCGATGAGATCGCGGCTGATTTGTTTGCCGATTTCGATCTGATCCTCGACGGCACCGACAATTTCCACACGCGCTATCTGGCCAATCGAACCGCTGTCGCGCTGGGCAAGCCACTGATCTCGGGCGCGCTGTCGCAATGGGAGGGGCAGCTGAGCGTCTTCGACCCCGCCACAACCGGCCCCTGCTATCAATGCATCTTCCCAGAGGCTCCGGCCCCCGGTCTGGCCCCCTCCTGCGCTGAAGCGGGCGTGATCGGCCCGCTACCCGGCGTTGTTGGTTCAATGATGGCGGTTGAGGCGATCAAGGTGATCACCGGCGCAGGGCAGGCGCTGCGCGGCGAGATGCTGATCTATGACGCGCTTTACGGTGAAAGCCGCAAAATCACGCTTTCCAAGGCCGCCGATTGTCCGATCTGTGCAGGTGTAGATGCTTAAAGCAACCGCCGCGTGCCAGCGGCACGCGGCCCGGCCCAACCCCGCCAAGGTGCATCTTTGATGCACGCTGCGGGGGCGGGAGCCTTCCGTTAACCCAAAGCCCGATCCAGATCGGCGATTAGGTCTTCGGCATCTTCCAGACCAACCGACAGACGGAAAATCCCGTCGCCTGCATATCTGCGATAGTCTTCCAGTTGATCCCCCTGCAGCTTGAAAGAGGTCTCCATCAGGCCTTCGGTTTCCATCCAGAAAATCAGGCTGCGATGGTGCCCCAGGGACACGGCGTAGTGGATGACCTCCAGGCGCTCGATCATCTGCTGGGCAATGCGCTCTCCATCAGCGGCACTTCCGACCTGAAACGAGATCATGCCTGTTGAATTAGACATCTGCCGCGCAGCCAGTTCCGCTTGTGGGTGCGACGGCAAGCCCGGATAGATCACCTGCGAAACCCGCGGGTCCGCCTCCAGCCACTTGGCGACTTCCGTGGCTCCGGCCTGATGGGCCTTCATACGCAAAGGCAGGGTCGAGGCGCCTCGGGCAATCAGCCAGGCATTGAACGGAGACAGGATACCGCCGTGATGAATGCTGGCCTCGGCCCGCAGTTTTGAGATCAGTTCAGCCGATCCCGCAACCGCCCCGCCGATGGCATCGCCGTGCCCGCCAATGTACTTTGTAATCGAATGCATCGTCAGATCGACACCCAGCGCAACGGTGTCCATCCCAAGGGGCGATGCGAAGGTTGCATCACAACTGTGCAGGGCGCCAGCCTCACGGGTCAGCCTGGAGATGGCCGCCAGATCGGTCAACCGGTTGATCGGGTTCACCGGCGTTTCCGTATGGATCAGCCGCGTGTTGGGCCGGATCGCGGCTGCGACCTGTTCCAGATCAGACATGTTGACGGCCGAAATCTCGATACCCATCCGAGGCAAGGTCTCACGCGCGAGTTCAGCCACGCCAGCGTAAGAGACATCCGAGACGATCAGGTGGTCGCCCGCCGACAGGAAGGTAAAGAAGATGGCCGACGCCGCAGCCATGCCTGAGGCCGTCGCCAGACAGGCTTCGGTGCCCTGCAGGGCCGCAATCTTGGCTTCTAGCCCCGCGACCGTCGGGTTTGCCCAGCGGGAATAAACATAGGGGCTGTCTGGTGTCAGATCATGCGCAGAAAACCCGGCCAGATCCTCGACAAGGTAGGTCGAACTCATATGGATCGGGGGGGCCGATACGTTGGTCGCGGTGTCGGGCGGATCGCCCGCATGGATCGCGGTTGTCATCATCCCGGTGGAACGGTTCGATCTGGTCATGTCCTGTCTCCTTTGACGGGGACACTGCGCAGGCCGAACCGCGTGCGCAAGCGGGTTTGCGACAGATTTCGATCTTTCCGCCGCGCCGCCTCTGGACCATTGCCGCCCGCCTACCTAGCTTGACCGGCAAAGGAGACCTCAATGACGAACCCGATCCTGTCCGACTGGACCACTCCGTTCGAACTCGCGCCCTTTGCCAAGATATCGGATGATGATTTTGCCCCTGCGTTGGACGACGCGCTGCAGGCCCATAACGCGCAGATCGAGGCGATTGCGTCCAACCCGGATGCCCCGACCTTCGCCAATACCATTGAGGCGTTGGAGGCGGCGGGTGTGCCCTTGGACAAGGTCCTGTCTGTGTTCTTCACGGTTGCGGGTGCGGACAGCAATCCCAAGCGGGAAGAGTTGCAGCGCGACTTTTCACCGAAACTGGCGGCGCATTTCTCGGGGATTTCATCGAACAAGCGTCTGTTTCGGCGCGTGGCCGATCTTTGGGCGCGCCGCACAGAACTGGGCCTGAACGATGAGCAGGCGCGCGTTCTGATGTTATCCCATCGCGGTTTCGTGCGCGCAGGTGCTGCGTTGGAAGGCGACGCCGATACGCGCATGCAAGAAATCAAGGCGCGGCTGGCCTCGTTAGGGACGTCCTTCACCCAGAACCTGCTGGCGGATGAGCGCAACTGGTTCATGGAGCTGAGCGAAGATGACTTGCAGGGATTGCCCGAGTTCGCAGTGAATGCGGCGCGGGCGGCGGGTGCTGAAAAAGGCGTTGATGGTCCCGTGGTGACTTTGTCGCGGTCGATCATTGTGCCGTTCCTGCAATTCTCACCCCGCCGGGATCTGCGCGAAAAAGCTTATCGCGCCTGGACCGCGCGTGGGGCAAATGGGGGTGATACTGATAACCGGGAAATCGCGGCGGAAATCCTGAGTCTGCGCAAGGAGCGCGCCGCGCTGTTGGGGTATGCCAGCTTTGCCGATTACAAGCTGGAAACCGAGATGGCCCGCACCCCCGACCGTGTGCGTGAGCTGTTGATGGATGTGTGGGAACCCGCCAAATCCCGTGCGGATGCGGATGCCGAAGTGTTGACGGCGATGATGCAAAAGGATGGCGTCAACGGTCCGCTGGAAGCGTGGGACTGGCGTTATTACGCCGAGAAACGCCGTAAGGCCGAACACGATCTGGATGAGGCCGCGCTGAAGCCCTACCTGCAGCTGGATCGGATGATCGAGGCCTCGTTTGCCTGCGCCAATCGTTTGTTCGGGCTGGAGTTTGCTCCGCTGGATGTGCCGCTCTACCACCCGGATTGCCGGGCGTGGGAGGTTACGCGGAACGGGCAGCACATTGCAGTGTTCATCGGGGATTACTTTGCGCGCGGGTCAAAACGATCCGGCGCGTGGTGCAGCGCGATGCGCGGGCAAGCCAAGTTTCCGAAGACGCAGGCCCCGGTCGTGATCAATGTCTGCAACTTCGCCAAGGGCGATCCGGCGTTGCTGTCCTATGACGACGCGCGCACGCTGTTTCACGAGTTCGGCCATGCGCTGCATCAGATGCTGTCCAATGTGACCTATGAGAGCATCTCGGGCACCTCGGTCGCGCGCGATTTTGTCGAACTGCCCAGCCAGCTTTACGAACACTGGCTGGAAGTGCCCGAGGTTCTGGCCGAGTTTGCAACCCATGCCGAGACAGGCGAACCGATGCCGCAGGAGATGCTGGAAAAGGTTCTGAACGCCGCCAATTTCGATCAGGGGTTCCAGACGGTGGAATATGTCGCCTCGGCACTGGTCGATCTGGCCTTCCACGAAGGTGCCGCGCCCGTTGACCCGATGGCGAAACAGGCCGAGGTTCTGGCCGATCTGGGTATGCCGCCCGCCATCGGAATGCGCCATGCCACCCCGCATTTCGCCCATGTGTTCGCAGGCGACGGCTATAGTTCAGGCTATTACAGCTATATGTGGTCCGAAGTCATGGATGCGGATGCTTTCGCGGCCTTCGAAGAGGCTGGCGGCGCGTTTGATCCAGAACGCGCCAAGGCGCTGGAGGATAACATCCTCTCAACCGGTGGCTCGCGTGAGGCCGAGGAGCTGTATCTGGCCTTCCGCGGTCGTCTGCCGGGTGTCGAAGCTCTGCTGAAAGGCCGCGGATTGATCGCGGCCTAATACCCCAGTTCGCGGTCGACGAGGTGAAGAAAGGGCTCGCTCGCTTCACCTCGGCGGATGTTTTCGCAGATCACCTGAGCTGCGGTGACAGGGCGGGTTTCCGAGGCAATATGCGGCGTAACCGTCACGTTCGGATGCGCCCAATAGGGATGATCCGGCGGCAGTGGTTCGGTGCGGAATACGTCCAGCGTGGCGTGTCCGACCTGCCCTGAATTCAGCGCGGCCAGCAGGGCGTCATCATCGATCAAAGGCCCCCGGCCCGGATTGATAATCTTGGCTCCGTTCGGCAACAGCGCCAGTGTCTCAGCGTTGAGGGTATTCTCGGTCGCAGGCGTATCCGGCAGCAGAAGCACCACGATCTCGGCCTGAGACAGCGCGTCGCGCAGCCCGTCTGCCCCATGCAGGCAGGTCACGCCGGGCAGGTCCTTGGCGGTGCGGCTCCAGCCAATAACGCGGAAGTTCAGCAAGGCCAGCGCCTGTGCGGCGGCCTGCCCCAAAGCCCCCAGACCCAGAATGCAAACCGTGCGCTGCGCAGCCAGAGGCGGCGCCTCGGGTTCCCATGTCCCGTCCTGCTGCGTGATGTGACGGTCCATCCCGAGGTGATAGCGCAGCACATGGCCCACGACCCATTCCGTCATCCCCTGCGTCAGACCGCCATCCACCATGCGTGCCAGCGGCATTGTCAGGGTTTCATTGTCCGAAATGGTTTCAACACCGGCCCAGAGGCTGAGGACCGCCTTGAGCCGGGTGAAAGGGGTGAAATCCCGCAGCCCTCCGTTCGGGGCATAGACCACGTAATCGACCTGATCCGCAGGAATGTCGGTGGCCAGATGGAAATCCAGACCTGCCTCGGTCAGGCCCTTGCGCAGCAGCGGTTCATATTCCGGCCACAACCCGGGGCGGGCGGAAAACAGGACGTTTACGGGCATGCAGAACCTTTCAGCGGGGGCGGTGGATATGGGCGCTTTGCACGATACCGAAGGCGGCCATCAGCACCAGCATGGCCGAACCGCCGTAGCTGACCATCGGCAGCGGCACGCCGACCACCGGGGCGAGCCCCATGACCATCGACATGTTGACGGCAAAGAACAGGAAGAAGTTAAGCGCAATGCCCAGCGTCACCAGGGACGAGAACCGATCCTTGGTCGACAGCGCCGTGACCATGCAGAAGATCAGGATCATGGCATAAAGGATCAGCAAGGTGATACCGCCGACAAATCCGAACTCTTCGGCCAGCGTGGTAAAGATGAAGTCGGTGTGCTTTTCCGGCAGGAAGTTCAGCCGCGATTGCGTGCCCTGCATGAAGCCGCGCCCGTTCCAACCGCCCGAACCGAGTGCGATCTTGGACTGTGTGATGTGATAGCCCGCCCCCAGCGGATCGGTCGAAGGATCCAGAAACGTATCGATGCGGCGGAACTGATAGTCCTTGAGTAACTGCCATTCCGTCCCGCGACTGTTGAACACGGTGGCAATCAGGCCGACGCCTGCCGCGATGACGGCAGCGAAATAGGCCCAGTGGACACCAGCCAGAAACATCAGACCCCCACCAGCGGCCAGCAGCAGGATCGAGGTGCCAAGGTCGGGCTGCCGCAACACCATGAAAGTCGGTATCAGGATCAGAAGGACCGGAATGATCACCCAGAGCGGGCGCGACGTCTTATGGGCGGGTAACCAGTCGTAATAGGCGGCCAGCACCATCACCAGCGCCACTTTCATCACTTCGGAAGGCTGCAGACGCATGAACCCCAGATCGATCCAGCGCTGCGCGCCCATGCCGATGGTGCCAAACAGCTCGACCACCACAAGCAGCCCGATCGAGCCGAGATAGGCCACAACTGACATGTTGCGCCAGAACCAGATCGGCACCAGCGCGATGATGAACATCGCTGCCAAACCCAGTCCGAACCGCTCCATCTGTGGTTCGGCCCATGGCGTCCACGATCCACCCGCCACCGAGAAAAGCATCAGGAAACCTGCGCTTGCCACACTGATCAGTAACAGGGTCAGCGGCCAGTTCATGTAAAGGAACTTGCGGAATCCTGAGGGCGTGGATTTGACGGCGTATTCAAGATAGCTCATGCGCGGTCCTTTGCGTCAGGACGCGCTTTGGGGCGGCGGTCGCCCTCAAGCCGTTTTTGCTGTTCCTTGATGCGTTCGCGATCACCGGCCGGATACGCTTCGAGTGGCGGCGTGCCGTTATAAAGCGCCTGCAACATGATATCGCGCGCCACCGGTGCGGCCGCCTTCGAGCCGCCGCCGCCATGTTCCACCACCACTGCCACGGCGTATTTCGGGTTGTCATACGGCGCGAAGCTGACGAACAGCGCGTGGTCGCGACGTTCCCATGGCAGGTCCTCGTTGCGGATTACGCCTGCGGCGCGTTCGGCCTTGGTGATGTTGCGCACCTGACTGGTGCCGGTCTTGCCCGCCATGCGGAATTCATCGGCGATGATGCGGCTGCGATAGGCCGTGCCGCGCCGGTCGTTCGAGACCGTGAACATGGCCCGGCGCACCTGTTCCAGATTGTTCTGATTGATCGCCAGCGGCTCACCTGCGCCCGAGGGCTGCTCGACCCCGTTGATCGAACGGACGAGGCGCGGCTTGATTTCCCGACCGGTTGCCAGCCGTGCCGTCATCACCGCCAGTTGCAGGGGCGAAGCCAGCATGAACCCCTGACCGATCGACGCGTTCGCGGTGTCACCGACCAGCCAGTCCTGCCCGTGTACCCGCTGTTTCCACTGCTGATTGGGGGCCAGACCCGCCGCCACGGCGGACATCGGGATGTCATGCTTGACACCCAGTCCGAAGGTGCGGGCCATCTCGGATATCTTGTCGATGCCAACGCGAAGCGCCACGTCATAGTAGTAGACATCGCAACTGCGCTTCAGCGACATTTCCAGATCCACCGTGCCATGCCCGCCGCGTTTCCAGCAATGGAACCGGCGGCTTCCGACTTTCAGGAAGCCGGGGCAATAAACTGTGTTCGACGGCCCGATTACCCCAGCCTCAAGCGCCGCAAGGGCAGTGATCATCTTGAAGGTCGAACCTGGCGGATAGGTGCCCTGCACCGTCTTGTTGGCCAGCGGGCGGTATTTGTCATTGGTCAGCGTGCCGTAATCGGCCACCGAGATGCCGCGCACAAAGAGGTTCGGATCAAAGCTCGGGGCCGAACTGATGGCGCGGATATCGCCGGTTTCGCAGTCGATCACGACGGCGGCGGCGCTTTCCCCGGCCAGCCGGGCCTGCGCGTATTGCTGCAGATCGGCGTCTACGGACAATTGCAGGTCGGCCCCGGTTGTGCCCTCCTGCCGGTCAAGCTCGCGCATCACGCGGCCCGTGGCGTTCACCTCGACCCTTTTGGCACCAGCCTTGCCGCGCAGGCTGGTTTCCTGCTTGGCCTCAAGGCCCACCTTGCCGATCTGAAAACGCGGGATCAGCAGCACCGGCTCGGGGTCTTCGATCTGGCTGAGGTCATAATCGCTGACCGGGCCGACATATCCCACCACATGAGCAAAATCCTCATACCGGGGATATTGCCGGGTCGATCCCACCTCGGGCGTGACACCGGGCAGCGCGGGGGCGTTGACGGCAACTTTCGAGATATCTTCCCACGTCACCTGATCGGCCAGCGTGACCGGCAGGAACGGGGCCGAGCGGCGCATTTCGGTTTTCGCACGCTCAATCTCATCCTCGGTCAGGGGGATCAGGTCGGACAGCTTGGCAATGACCTTGTCAATATCGCCCGCATCCTCGCGCACCATCACGATGCGATATGAGGGCGTGTTCTGCCCGATGATCTGCCCGTTACGATCATAGATCCGACCGCGCGTCGGCGGGATCAGGCGGATGTTGATGCGGTTTTCTTCGGCCAGCAGACGGTATTCATCGGCCTGATCCACCTGCATGAACCGCATCCGGGCAGCCAGGCCACCGATGAATACAGCCTGCAACCCGCCCAAAACCAGCGCCCGGCGCGGCAGGCGCTTATAGGCAAGGCCTTTTGACTTGGGCTTGCGCTGCTTCATGTCCGCACCCCGCCAGTGGTTGTGCTGTCAGTGACGGATTTGCGACGTACGCCAAACGCGCTCTGACTGAGCAGAACGATCACGGGGTATGCCAGAATTGTCAGCATGACTTGAATCACCACGGGTCCCAGCGCGGCCTGTTGCACCGACAGAATACCAAGAATGACCCGGTTGAGCATAAAAACTGCCGTGATCACCGCGCCCACCGTGGTCCATTCGCTGACAAAGCCGCCATCCCGCATCCCCGGTGCTGCGGAACGCAGATAGGCGGCACCCAAAACCACCAACGCGGCCAGCAGCCCCGGCGGGCGTTGCAGCAGCAGATCCGCCATCAGCATCACGAACGCGATCGACAGTATCGGAACGTATTCGGGGCGGCGCAGCACCCAGGCATAGGTCAGCGCAATCAGCAATTCGGGAAACGGCCACCGATCGGGCTGGCTGTCCAGCGGCAGCAGGTGCAGAAACATCACCAACATAGCAATCGCCATGTAGAGGCCCCGTTTCACCCAGAGTTGTGAGGCAGGCCTATCCATCCGTCGCCTCCTGCGGTGTCAGCGCGGCAGCGGGCTGTCGCGGGCCAACGATGCCGCCGGGATCCTGTATCGGCTGGGCGGATTGGAACCGCAGCACCCGCAGAAACTCGAGCCGTTCGAAATCGGCCGACAGGCGCACCCGCAGCCTGCCGCCCGGATCGACCGCAATCTGACCGATCAGCAATCCGCCGGGGAACACGCCACCATCTCCCGATGTCACGACGCGATCACCGGGGCGGACAAGTTCGCGGTTTTCGAGAAACTCGACCAAAGGCGAGGGGCTGTTATCCCCGGCAATCAGTGCAGTCTGACCCGAGGGTTGAATGGTCGCCGGGATGGCGCTTGAGGCATCGGTCAGCAGGATCACCCGCGCCGTATCCGGCCCGACGCCCGAGATGCGACCGACCACGCCGATCCCGTCCATCGTCGCCCAACCATCGACGATTCCGTCACGCTCACCCACATTCAGCAGCACCGATTGCCGAAACGGAGAGCCGCTATCGGCCATCACCACGCCCGTCACATAGGTCAGCCGGGGATCAAGCCGTACATTGTTGAGGTCCAGCAGGCGGGCATTTTCCTGTTCCAATTGCAGCGCGGCCTCTTTCCAGGCGCGCATCAGGCGCAGTTCGCTGCGCAACTCCTGATTCTGCTCGCTGAGGCGCTGATAGCTTTGGAAATCCCGCACCAGATTGACGCCGGCAGTGACCGGCACCATCGCCCATTCCATCGAGGGCACCACCTTGTCCACCACCTGCGCGCGGAACCGCTCGACCCGTGGGCTGTCGATGCGCCAGACCAGAAAGATCGCCAGCAGACACAGCACAACGATCCCCAACAGCAATCGGCGCAGGGGTGTCGTGTATTCGTCGCGCTGTGATCGGTCCTTTGCCACAGGTAACCTTCCCGTGCTGCTCGTGCCCGAGTTCTCACCCGTTCAGGGTGCGCGCCTTAGCTGTCGTAGTCAATCGCGTGGCGCAGTTGTTTTTCGTATTCCAGCGCCTTGCCGGTGCCCAAAGCCACACAATTCAGGCTTTCATCGGCAATCGACACGGCCAGTCCGGTCTGCTCGCGCAGCGCCAGATCCAGATCGCCCAGCAGCGCGCCGCCGCCGGTCAGCATCACGCCGCGATCCACGATATCTGCGGCCAGATCGGGCGGCGTGGTTTCCAGCGCGGTCATCACCGCCTCGCAAATCTGCTGGACGGGTTCGGACAGGGCCTCGGCTACTTGTGCCTGACTGATCTCGATTTCCTTCGGCACACCGTTCAGCAGGTCGCGACCCCGGATGTGCATCGACTGGCCACGGCCATCGTCGGGCATCCGGGCGGTGCCGATAGTGGTCTTGATGCGCTCGGCGGTCGATTCACCCACCAGCAGGTTCTGCTGACGACGCAGATACGAGATGATCGCCTCGTCCATACGGTCGCCACCGACGCGGACCGAGCGGGCATAGACGATATCGCCCAGCGACAGAACCGCAACCTCGGTGGTGCCGCCGCCGATATCGACGACCATGTTGCCGGTCGGGTCGGTGATGGGCATGCCTGCGCCAATCGCGGCTGCAATCGGTTCAGCAATCAGGCCCGCGCGCCGCGCGCCTGCGGACAGAACCGACTGACGGATTGCGCGCTTTTCAACCGGTGTCGCACCATGCGGGACGCAGACGATGATCTTGGGCTTCGAGAAGGTCGAGCGTTTGTGCACCTTGCGGATGAAATGCTTGATCATCTCTTCGGCGGTGTCGAAATCGGCAATCACACCCTCGCGCATCGGCCGGATCGCTTCGATGGAACCGGGCGTGCGGCCCAGCATCAGCTTGGCGTCTTCGCCGACGGCCAGAACCTTTTTGACGCCATCCTTGACGTGATAGGCCACAACCGAGGGTTCCGACAGGATCACACCGCGTCCTTTGACATAAACCAGCGTGTTCGCTGTCCCGAGGTCAATTGCCATGTCCGCTGAGAACAGGCCGCCCAGATTGCCAAAGATGCCCATATTTTACTGATCCCGTTTGTCAGAATTTCCACTGCCCGCGACTCGACGGTTCCGGGACGGATGCCTTATAGGGTGCCAACTCGCCCGGTTAAAGGGCTGATTCCGCGACAATCAGCACCTTTCCGCCTTATTGCTAGGGACTTTAGAAGGCAAAATGCTCTCATATCAACACATTTACCACGCTGGAAATCTGGCTGATGTGCAAAAGCACGCATTATTGGCATGGGTGCTGCAGTATCTGACCCGTAAGGACAAGCCGATCAGCTATATCGAGACGCATTCCGGGCGCGGCCTGTATCATCTTGACGCAGCCGAGGCTGTCCGGACCAGTGAAGCCGCAGCCGGGATCGCGCGGGCTCAGCATGAGGGGTGGTTCGACGCCGATCATCCAATGGCGCGGGTGCTGGAGACGGTACAGACCCGCCACGGCGCGGCGGCTTATCCCGGTTCGCCGTTGATCGCGGCCAATCTGCTGCGGGAACAGGACGGTCTGCATTTCGCGGAATTGCATCCGCAGGAATGCACGGCGCTTTCACTGGCATTGTCGCCCTATGGGGCAAAGGTTTATCAGCAGGATGGGTTCGAGCTGGCGCACTCCCTGCTGCCGCCGACACCGCGACGCGGAATGATGCTGATCGACCCCAGCTATGAAGTGAAAGCGGATTATGATCGTCTGCCGGGCCTGATCGCCAAGCTGCATCGCAAGTGGAATGTCGGGGTGATCGCTCTGTGGTATCCGATACTGACCGATGGCCGCCATCGTTCCATGGTCTCGGCGCTGAAATCCGTGGCCTATCCAAAGACGATCTGTCACGAAGTGACTTTCCCCCCGGCGCGCGAAGGGCACAGGATGGTCGGATCGGGCATGTTCATACTGAATGCACCCTTTGGGATCGAAGAGGAAACGGGCCGCCTGTCAAAGCTGTTCGCACAGCTCTGAAAAAGCGCTTCACTAGAAGCCGGTAAACCTCCCGCCACGTTTGCCAGCATCAGAGATGCCGTCAAACGTGTTGGCCCGGCAGCGCGCCGCAGGCGCGCTGCCGGGCCCAAAGCCGCAAGGGGGTTCGGCGGAGCCGGACACCCGCGGGTGCGGGAGCCTTTCGCCTTGCCCCTAAATCAGGTCAGGTCCTTGTAGCTGATCTCACGCGTGTCTGCGCCCGGACCGGCCTTTTCGCGACGCATGATCAGACGGTTCAGGGCGTGGATATAGGCTTTGGCCGAGGCAACAACCGTATCGGTGTTTGCAGATTGCCCGGTGGCGATCATGCCATCCTCTTCCAGACGAACGGAAACCGTGGCCTGCGCGTCAGTTCCTTCGGTCACCGCGTGAACCTGATACAGCTGCAGATGCGCTTCGTTTGGATAAAGTACGCGGATCGCCCTGAAGGTCGCGTCCACGGGGCCGTCCCCATGTTCGGTCGCGATCACGTCTTTGCCGTCAACTTCCAGCTCGACCGTTGATTCCGCCTGACCTCCAGTGCCGCAGGTGACCTTCATCGAGACCAGTTGCAGGTGGTCGTTGGTTTCATCATCGTCCAGCGTCATCAACGCGATCAGATCATCGTCGAAGACCTCTTTCTTGCGGTCGGCCAGATCCTTGAACCGCACGAAGATGTCCTTGAGCTGGTTGTCGCCCACCTCATAGCCCAGCGTTTCCAGCTTGTCGCGCAACGCGGCACGCCCCGAGTGCTTGCCCAGTGGCAGAGAGGTCCCTGACAGGCCAATATCCTCGGGGCGCATGATCTCGAAATTCTCGCGGTTCTTCAGCATCCCGTCCTGATGGATGCCGCTTTCATGGGCGAATGCGTTCTTGCCGACGATGGCCTTGTTGAACTGAACCGGGAAACCCGCCACAGTCGCCACCCGGCGCGAGATGTGCATGATCTTGGTGGTGTCGATGCCCGTGTGCCATGGCATGATGTCGTTGCGCGTGCGCAGCGCCATCACTACCTCTTCCAGTGCGGTGTTGCCTGCGCGCTCACCCAGCCCGTTGATGGTGCATTCGATCTGCCGCGCACCCCCGGCTACAGCCGCCAGAGAGTTCGCGGTCGCCATACCGAGATCGTTGTGGCAATGGGTGGCAAACACCACCTCATCCGCGCCCGGCACAGTTTCGATCAGGCGCTTGATCAGATCGGCGCTTTCGACTGGGGCGGTATAGCCCACGGTGTCGGGGATGTTGATCGTGGTTGCGCCCGCCTTGATTGCAATCTCGATCACGCGGCACAGGTAATCCCACTCGGTCCGTGTGGCATCCATCGGCGACCACTGCACGTTTTCGCACAGATTGCGCGCGTGGCTGACCGTTTCGTGGATCTTGTCGGCCATCTCGTCCATGGTCAGGTTCGGAATGGCCCGGTGCAGCGGCGAGGTGCCGATGAAGGTGTGAATGCGGTTCTTGCCGGCGTGTTTCACCGCCTCCCAGCAGCGGTCGATATCGGCGAAATTGGCACGGGCCAGACCGCAGATGCGGCTGTTCTTCGAACGCTCGGCGATCTCGGACACCGCCTTGAAATCCCCCTCGGAGGCAATCGGAAATCCGGCTTCGATAATGTCGACGCCCATTTCGTCCAGCAGCTCGGCAATTTCCAGCTTTTCGTCATGGGTCATGGTGGCGCCGGGGCTCTGCTCGCCGTCGCGCAAAGTGGTATCGAAGATCAAGACGCGGTCTTGGTCGGTCACGTTGGTCATGGGGTACTCTTTCTTCTTCTGTCCTAAAGCCTATGGCGCGCGGGCGTCCTCCTCTGAGCGGGCGCGCCGGATGGCACGCTCAGAGGCGGATTAGGATCAGTAGGCCACGCAGCGATGCACCGCGCAGGGCGGTGTCGGCAAAAGGGATATCTGCGCGGTTGATCATGGGGTCGAGCTTATACAGCGCAGGTGGCGAATGAAAAGAAGGAATTTCAGTTGCGGCGAATTTTGAGCGCGCGGTTGATGGGGTGCAGTTTCCGCCTAGCTCTTGCGGCATGGAAAACGCTTTGATCATTGGCGCTTCGGGTGGGATTGGCCGTGCTTTGAATGAACGCCTGCAAGGCCGGGATGTGCAGGTCACCTGTATATCCCGCTCCGTGGATGGGTTTGACCTGACCCGGCCCGATGTAGTGGAGCATATGTTGTGCGGGCTTTCCGGCCCGTTCGATCTGATCCTGATTGCCTCGGGCGCGTTAAAGATCGATGGCGCGGTCCCCGAGAAATCCATGCGGTCGGTCTCGGCACAGGCGATGATGGATCAGTTCGCCCTGAATGCGGTTGGCCCGGCATTGGTTTTGCGTCACGCGCACAGGCTGCTGCCGCGAGATCGCCCGGCGGCCATCGCGGTGTTGTCCGCGCGCGTGGGCTCCATCGGAGACAATCGGCTGGGCGGCTGGGTCAGCTATCGCGCCGCCAAGGCCGCGGTGAATCAAATCGTTCATACGGCGGCGATTGAACTGGCGCGGACCCATAAACATGCCCTGTGCGTCGCCTTGCATCCCGGGACGGTCAAAACCGCCTTTACCGAGAAATATCTGGGCCGACATCCCGCCGTCACCCCAGAGGACGCCGCTCGCAACCTGCTGGCCGTGATTGACGCGCTGACACCGGCCGAGACCGGCGGGTTCTATGATTGGGCCGGGAACCCGGTGCCCTGGTAGCTGCAATCAGCCGTCGTTCGTGCCCGTTTCGGCCGGGTCTGACGCGGGTTCCGCTGCCTCGGGTTCTGTCGCAGGCGCATCTGGTTCAGACGGTGTCTCGGCTTCGCTTGCCAACGCGTCATTGTCCCAGACACCCGTTTCAACCTCTCCACCGGCATAGCGCATCGTGCCGTCGCCATGACGCTTGTTGTCGAGGAAGTTGCCCTCATAGACATCGCCGGTCTCATAGGTAGCGGTGCCGAAACCATTGATCTTCCCATCCAACCAAGCACCAGTATAGCTGAACCCACCGGGACGGGTCAGCGTGCCCTGACCCTGACGTTTTCCATTTTCGAATTCGCCCTCATACGTGATGCCATCCGGGAAGGTGGCTTTGCCCGTGCCATGCCGGACACCATCGACCCAATCGCCGTCGTATTGATAGCCGTTGGCGAAGGTCAGCACGCCTTTGCCGTGGCTGCGGGCGTTTCTGAACTGGCCTTTGTACATGGTGCCGTTGGGATAGGTCGCGGTGCCTGATCCTTCGAAAATGCCCGCCACCCAGTCGCCGTCATAGACGGTGCCGTTCGGATAGGTCGTGCGGCCTTTTCCGTGCGGCAGATCATCCTGAAAATCCCCGACATAGACCGAACCATCCGCATAGGTCACTTCACCCAGACCCTGAATCTGGCCGTTTTGCCATTCGCCGGTATAGCGAAAGCCGTCGGTGCTGGTGAAGGTTCCCTGCCCATTGCGCATGTCATCGGCGAAATTGCCCTCGTAAACCGCGCCGTTGGCATGGGTGACCTTGCCTTCACCCTGTCGCCGCCCGTTGGCCAGCGTGCCTTCGTAGACATCCCCGTTGGCATAAACCAGACGACCGGAACCGGTCATCGTATCCTCGACCCAGCCACCGGAATACGAGAACCCATCGGCCATGTTCTGGGTCCCGGTTCCATGACGCTGTCCGTTCTTGATGCCACCTTCATAGGTACTGCCATCGGCATAAGTGATTTTGGCCGCGCCCTCTTTCCGGCCCTCGATCCAGTCGCCGTCATAGACATAGCCGTCTGGACCGGTTAGCACGCCCTTGCCGTGGCGCTTGGCATTCTCGAAGCCGCCGTCATAGCGCATGCCGTTGGTGTATTCGGCGATACCTGCGCCGTTAATTGCACCCTCGGACCAGTCACCTTCATAGCTGCGTCCGTCGGCATAGGTGATCTTGCCCCGGCCTTCCGGCCGACCTTTGACGAAACCGCCCTCATACACCGCGCCGTTGATATAGCGGGCGATGCCCTGACCCTGGATCTCGCCTTCGACCCATTCGCCGGAATACTCGAACCCGTTGGGCAGCCGGTAGGTGCCGGTTCCGTGCCGCAAGCCGTTCTCGAACGTTCCCTCATATACGCCGCCCACATCGTCATCCGCGACGACGACCTGACCGCTTTGCTGCGCCAGCGCGGCCTGCGCCATCAGGGACAAGGTTGCTGCGGCAATGGAAATGCGGAATGCGTTCATGATCGTACCTGCCTGCGGGGTATCTTGGTTGTTGTTCCGCGGCAAAACTAGGATACCGCCGGGGACAGAGCAACGGCTTTTGCCGCATTTGCCTTTTACTTGCGCTGTGATCTGCTAAATCCCTGAAAGACTGACGCAGGCAAGAGGGCAAGATGGCCGATCGTTTCCGTATCACTCTGGCGCAGCTGAACCCGACCGTTGGGGATATCGACGGCAATGCGGCCAAGGCCGCCGCCGCATGGGCCGAAGGGCGCGATGCGCAGGCCGATCTGGTGGCGCTGCCCGAGATGTTCATTACCGGGTACAACACTCAGGATCTGGTGATGAAGCCGGTGTTTCACCGGGCAGCGATGGCGGCGGTCGAGGCGCTGGCCGAACAATGCGCCAATGGTCCTGCGCTGGCTATTGGCGGTCCCTGGGTTGAAGATGGCAAGCTCTATAACGCTTACCTGATCCTCAAGGGCGGTCGGATTGTCAGCAAGGTTCTGAAACATCACCTGCCGAATGAGACGGTCTTTGACGAGGTCCGCCTGTACGATGCAGGTCCTTTGGGCGGGCCCTATGCGGTCGGCAATATCCGCATCGGCAGCCCGATCTGCGAGGATGGCTGGCACGAGGACGTGGCCGAAACGCTTGAAGAAACCGGGGCCGAGTTTCTGCTGATCCCCAATGGCTCGCCCTATTTCCGCGACAAGTACGATATCCGGCTGAACCACATGGTCTCGCGCGTGGTCGAGACCGGATTGCCGCTGATCTATCTGAATATGGTCGGTGGTCAGGATGATCAGATCTTCGACGGCGCAACGTTCGGCCTGAATCCGGGCGGAGAGCTGGCGTTCCGGATGCCGGTCTTCGACGAGGTGGTGCAGCATATCGACCTAATGCGGGGCGACGACGGCTGGCAGATCGCTGCGGGCGAGATCGTGCCGCAACCGGACGCATGGGAGCAGGACTATCGCGCCATGGTGCAATCGCTGCGCGATTATATGGCCAAGACCGGGTTCAGGAAGGCGGTGCTGGGTCTGTCGGGCGGTGTTGACTCGGCGCTTGTTGCGACCATCGCGGTGGATGCGATCGGGGCCGATAATGTGCGCGGTGTTATGTTGCCGTCGGAATATACCAGCCAAAGCTCATTGGACGATGCCAAGGCGGTCGCGCAGGCGTTGGGCGTGCATTACGACTTTGTGCCGATTTCGCAGGGGCGGGCCGCGGTAACCGAAACTTTGGCCCCGCTGTTCGAAGGGCGCGATGAAGACCTGACCGAAGAGAATATTCAGTCTCGATTGCGCGGGCTGTTGCTGATGGCGGTCTCGAACAAGTTTGGCGAGATGCTGCTGACCACCGGAAACAAGTCCGAGGTCGCGGTGGGTTATGCCACGATCTATGGCGACATGAATGGCGGCTATAACCCGATCAAGGACCTGTACAAAACCCGCGTTTTCGAAACCTGCCGCTGGCGCAATGCAAATCACCGCGATTGGATGATGGGTCCGCAAGGCGAGGTCATTCGCCCTTCGGTCATCGACAAGCCGCCCAGTGCCGAATTGCGCGAAGATCAGAAGGACAGCGACAGCCTGCCCGACTATCCGGTGCTGGATGCGATTCTGGATATACTGGTGGATCAGGATGGCTCGGTCGCCGATTGTGTGGCTGCCGGCTTCGATGAGGCCGAGGCGCGGCGGGTGGAGCATCTGATCTACATCAGCGAATACAAGCGCTTCCAATCTGCACCGGGCACCCGGCTGACGCCACGCGCTTTCTGGCTGGACCGGCGTTACCCCATCGTGAATCGCTGGCGCGACCGGGGCCAGAGGCCTTAGGCACCCTATCGTTTACAGATATTGCGCAATTCGAATTGTGGTTGTGGATTGTTCGTCAATGCCGGCCGTTTGGCGGGATTGGCGGGCGTGATCCTTGCTTTTTGGCCCTTTTTTGGACACATTTAAGACCGGGGTTTGCCTCATATCGGGCAAACGTGACGCAATCTTGTGCTTTGACCTGAATTATCGGGGTTATCAGCCAAATGCGTTCAACTGGGGGAAGGCATCCGTGTGTTGGATGCCAGTATAGGTATTGGTGGTCAAAATGACATATGGGTACGACAAGCCGCTTCATACTCGGACGCAACTGCAGACCATGGAGTCGGCGCCGCGAGAGTTGAATGAAGAAGCGCTGGATATCTCAATTGCGGATATCCTGAATCAGGAGAAGCCCGCGCCCATGGCCGAGGCACAGCCCGTGCGCACTGAATTTCCAGTGCTGCGGCCACAAGAGGCGCTTGCTGTGCAACCTGAGCCGGGAATTGGTGCCGTGTTGCGCCAGAAGTGGGCACAGCTGTCCGGCGCGGCTTAGGTCGCCGACCAATCGGCGCGCCTGTAGAGGTCGCGCGTTGGCCGAATGGCCACAGTTGCAGTAAACCCTCGGATGGATATCTGTTCCGCATTGTCACCGCAGGTCCAATCAGGCTGGATGAGGCTTCGATAAACCAATTCCGAGCGGTTGATGCCTGGCCCGAGCCCGACCCCTGTCGAACCTGATCTTACTCTTCCAAAAAACGTGGATGTCGTCGTTATCGGTGGCGGCATTATCGGTGCGTCGACCGCGCTGGAACTGGCCGAACGGGGCGTGTCCGTCCTGTTGTGCGAAAAAGGCCGGATCGCGGGCGAACAGAGCTCGCGCAATTGGGGTTGGGTGCGCCTTGGTATGCGTGACCCGCGTGAAATTCCCCTGATGATACAGTCGCTTCGCCTCTGGCAGGAACTGGACGCGCGGATCGGACGTAAGACGGGCTATGTCCAATCCGGCATTCTGTTTGGGGCTTCGGGTCGCCGTAGCGAAGGCAATCTGACAAAATGGCTTGGAAACGTTGCGGGGCTGCAGACCGGCGCACGCATGATCTCGGGCGCAGAATTGAACGATCTGCTGCCAGGCAACGGTACGGGGCAGCGTTCCGCGCTGTATATGCCGCAGGACGGGCGTGCTGAACCGCAATGGGCGGCACCCGCCATCGCCGAAGCTGCACGGGATCAGGGCGCCGCCCTCATGACAAATTGCGCGGTGCGCAGCGTCGACTTACAGGCAGGGCGCATCGCGGGGGTTTTCACCGAGAGGGGCCGTGTGGCCTGCAGCCATGTGGTGCTGGCTGGTGGTGTCTGGTCCCGCTTGTTTGCCGGGAACACCGGGATCGCGCTGCCGCAGCTCAAGGTATTGAACACGGTGATGCGGTCGTCTCCGGCGGAGCCCGCCCCCGAGGTTGCGCTGTGGAGCGATGATTTCGCTATGCGCAAGCGGGCAGATGGCGGGCACACCATCGCGTCGGGGCATGAGAACACGGTTGATATCGTGCCCGACAGCTTTCGTTTGGCGTGGCAATTTCTGCCCGCGCTCGGTCAGGACTGGCGCTCGCTACGCTTTCGCCTGTCGCGCCGTTGGATGACCGAGGCGCGACAGGACCGCAGCTGGCTGCCCACCGACGTCACCCCGTTCGAGCATTGCCGGGTTCTGGACCCCGAACCGTCGCAGAAAGTGTTGCGGAAGGTCTGGGCAACCGCACGCAAAGCCTTCCCGGCGCTGGACGAGGCTGAGATCGTGCAAAGTTGGGCCGGAATGATCGACGTGACGCCGGATGCAATTCCGGTGATCTCGGGCGTCGAGAGCACACCGGGTCTGTTCATAGCAACCGGATTCTCAGGCCACGGGTTTGGTATCGGTCCCGGTGCCGGACGGCTTGCGGCCGATCTTGTAATGCAGACTGATCCTTGCGTCGATCCGACCGCCTTTCGCCTTTCCCGGTTTACGGATGGGTCAAAAGTGCGGCCGAACCCGGGATACTAACGCCTCAGCCCATCAACTGATAGCTGACCGGCACAAAGCGGAACCCGTCGCCGCGGGTTTCGACGAAACCGGCTGCTGGGAAGGGCATGTGATAGCCGATCATCGGCACCTTGTCCGCGGCCAGCATTCCCAGCACATCGCGGCGTGACTGCGTGGCGGCGGCTTTGTCCATGTCAAAGCGCACCTCCCATTCGGGATGCGCGAAGGACCAGACATAGTGATTGGCCAGATCCGCCGTCAGAACCAGACGTTGGCCGTTGCTTTCTAGATGATAGACCATGTGGCCCGGCGTGTGCCCGAACGCGGCCATGCCCGTGATGCCCGAGGCAACTTCGCCCCCATCCCCGATAAAGCTCATCTTCTCGGCCAGCGGCGTGACCTTGGCCGCAACCAGATCACCGACCCGGTTGCCCGCGTCCTGTGCGGCCCAGAAATCATATTCCGGCGCTGCGGTCACATAGCGGGCGTTGGCAAAGGTCGCGGCATCATTGGTGGTCATGCCGCCAATGTGGTCTGGATGCATGTGAGTGATGACCACAACGTCAATCTGATCCGGCGTTACGCCTACATCCGCAAGTGCGGCCTGAATGCCGCCCTGACCAAGTCCGGTGTCGAACAGAACAAGCTCGGACCCGGTATTCACCAGTGTCGGGGTGAAGAAGAAATGCGCCTTATCTGCAGGAATGAAATTCTCGGCCGAAACTTTCGCGAACTCCTCGTCCGATGCGCCGCCTCCGAAAATCTCTTTGGCACCGTCTCGCGGCAGACTGCCGTCCAGCAGAGTGGTGACGGTGAAATCGCCCAGAGCAAAGGATTTGGCGATGGTCGAATTGGCTTTGGCCTCGGCACCTGCGGCAAGAACAGGCGCGGCCGCTGTCGCAAATGGCAAAGCTGCAGCCGTGCCAAGGGCCGCGCGGCGGGTCATCTTGATGGTCATTTCTGGTCTCCCTATCAGCGCATAATGTTTTCAACTAGGTCAGTCTGAGTCTGCTGCCAGTTTATACCCTTGTCACAATATCTGCGTGCTTGAACATTACGTGTGAATTTTTGTTTATGTCGCGAGCGTGTATCTACTTGGAACCACCACTTGTTCCGTCATTCGCTGGACAATTCGCCAATCCTGTGACAAGAGCCGCGCCAACAGGAGACACCCATGACCACCACCCGTTTCGCCCCGTCACCCACCGGATACATCCATGTGGGCAACCTGCGCACAGCCCTGATGAACTATCTGATCGCCCGAAAGGCGGGCGGCACGTTCATCCTGCGCATCGACGACACCGACCCCGAGCGGTCGAAGGAAGAATATGTCGATGCGATCAAGCGGGATCTGGACTGGCTGGGCCTGCACTGGGACCGGGTCGAGCGTCAGTCGGAGCGTCTGGATCGCTATGCCGAGGCTGCTGACAAATTGCGCGAAATGGGCCGGTTCTATGAGGCGTTTGAAACGCCCACCGAGCTGGACCTCAAGCGCAAGAAGCAACTGAACATGGGCAAGCCGCCGGTTTACGACCGGGCCGCGCTGAACCTCAGCGATGCCGAGAAAGAGGCGCTGCGCGCCGAGCGTGGCAATGGCGTCTGGCGGTTCAAGCTGGATCATGAGCGGATCGAGTGGACCGACGGTATTCTGGGCGATATTTCGATCGATGCGGCTTCGGTCTCTGATCCGGTGCTGATCCGGGGGGACGGTCAGGTGCTTTATACCATCGCGTCGGTGGTGGATGATACCGAGATGGGCGTCACGGACGTCGTGCGCGGCTCGGATCACGTGACCAATACTGCGACGCAGATTCAGATCATTCAGGCGTTGGGTGGTAATTGCCCGCGCTTTGCCCATCACTCGCTGCTGACCGGTCCGCAGGGCGAGGCGCTGTCCAAACGTCTGGGCACGCTGGCGCTGCGCGATCTGCGTGAGCAGGGCGTTCAGCCGATGGCTTTGCTCAGTCTGATGGCGCGTCTGGGTTCTTCTGATCCGGTGGAATTGCGTTCGGACATGGCCGAATTGATCGACGGCTTCGATGTCAGCCGTTTCGGAGCGGCACCGACCAAGTTCGATGTACAGGACCTGTTCCCGCTGACCTCGAAACATCTGCAATCGCTGCCGCTGGCTGACGTGGCCGGGGCAGTCGCGGATGCGGGCGTTCCCGCAGAGCTGGCCGAGCCGTTCTGGGCCATGGCGCGCGAGAACATCACCACTCTGGGTGATCTCAAAGGCTGGTGGGAACTGTGCCGGGACGGGGCTGAACCTCTGATCGATGACGAGGATCGCGCATTTATTGCCGAGGCCATGGCGCTGCTGCCCGAAGGCTCGTTCGACGGCGAGACATGGGGCAGCTGGACCAAGGCGGTGAAAGAGGCCACAGGCCGCAAGGGCAAGGGGCTGTTCATGCCGTTGCGCAAGGCGTTGACGGGTATGGAGCGTGGGCCGGAGATGGCAGCGCTGCTGCCTTTGCTGCAGGTGATCCGGGCGCGCGGGTAGCGGAATCCCGCCTTACGGCGCTTGCTAACGGCGAAAATATTGTTGAACAAAAGAAGGGGCGGGCCGGTGTGCCTGCCTCTTTTCTTTATGCGGGGTGGGCGATCCTGCTGCCCAAACGGGTCAGGTGGTCGTCGACAAATCGGATCTCGTCCGGGTTCAGCTGCTGGTGGCGCGGATAGCGGGGTTCAGCGCGGTCGTTCAGGATTGGCGCCTCCCAGCCATCGGTTGTTGCAAAGAACCGAGCTGCGCCTTCGGGGCCGAACGCACGCAGGTAACCCTGCACTACGACATCGATATAGCTGAGCAGCAAGGGATGTTGATCTGATGGCTCGGTGTGCCTGCCCTGCGGAACCGCATAGACTGCGATATCGACCGCATGCGTAAGCGGGTGCGTGACGGCGTGAGTGGCGGCGATGCGGTCATAGGCCCATTCACGCTCGTCCAACGCCGCCCAGTCGTTTCCGGGCACATGGGCAATCATGCCGTCGATCTCTGATTCCGGATCGGGGATTGCCGTTAAAAAGGCAACGGGGCGCAGGTCGGTATGCCTCCAGGCGCGCCGCCAGCCTTTCAGCCGGGCCGGTCGCGGATCGGGGAAGTCATGCGTCGCGAGGTTCACGAGGCTGCCATAGCCAAAGAAATAGGGGTCTGCCATGCGGGCCACGTCCTTCGGTAACAATTGATGTATGTCAAACAGTCTTTTTACGAGACATGCAATAAGGCTTCATCTTGTTATGAGGGAGGCCGCTATGCGGATTACCAAACGGACAAATATCGCCGTGCGCCTGTTGATGTATTGCGCAGCCCATCAGGATCGGCTGGTAACCAAATCCGAGATCGCCGAAGTCTGCAACATCTCGGAAAACCATCTGGCGCAAGTGATCAATCAGCTTAGTCAGCTGGAGTATCTGAGCACACAGCGTGGCCGCAACGGTGGCATGGCGCTGGCCCGGCCTGCGGACCAGATTCGCATCGGGTCGGTCTTTCGCCACGTGGAAGGCGGTCTGCCGATCGCCGAGTGTTTTGCGGATGCCGACAACACCTGCCCCCTGACCGATGCCTGCCGGCTGCGGCTGGCGCTTCAGGACGCGGCCGAGGTGTTTTATGCCTCGCTGGATGAAATCACGCTGGACGCATTGGTTTGCGACAACGATCAGCTGCTGAAGATTTTGCAACCCGTTGCCTGCATGCGCTGAAATCAATCGCTGGCGCGCAGGATGCGCGCTGGCCGAACCGAGAGCGGGCGCAGGGCGAAGGCCACGCCCGCGCCCAGCGTCACACCGATGCCCGCCAGCACAATGCCGAGGGCCGAGGGCCAGATGATCGTGAACCCGGTATCGAAGATATAGGTGGCAACCGCCCAACCGCCCAGGATTCCCGTCAGCAGCGCGACACAGCCCGCCGCCGCGCCCAACAGGATCGCGCGCAGGGCAAAGCTGCGCAGGATGCGACCGCGATCAGCCCCGAGCGTTTTCAGGATCGCCGCCTCGTAGCGCCGTGCGGGTTCACCCGCCGCTGCGGCACCGATCAGAACCAGAAACCCGGTCAGCAACGAGACGCCTGCGCCATAAGATGTGGCTGCGGCAAGCCCTGCAAGCAAGCCGGAGACACGGTCGATGGCGTCCCGCACCCGGACCGCAGTGATATTCGGGAACTGCCCCGCCAGATCCCGCAGGATGGCGGCCTCGGCCTGTTCCTCGGCATAGACTGTCGCAATGAAGCTGTGGGGGGCGCCTGCAAGCGCCTGCGGGTTCATGGACATGACGAACCCCATGCCTGCGGTCGAGAAGTCAACCTCGCGCAGGGATGTCAGTTCGGCGGTGATATCGCGGCCGAGGATGTTCACCGTCAACTCATCGCCCAGTTTCAGGCCCATCTCAGCGGCCTCTTCGGCGGCGAAGCTGACTTGCGGCGGGCCCGAGTAGCCCTCAGGCCACCAGCTGCCATCCGTGATGCGGGCGTTTTGTGGTGGCTGGTCCGAATAGGTGACGCCCCGGTCGCCTTCCAGAACCCAATGATCCCCCGCCACCTCGCGGGCGGGCTGGCCATTGATCCGGGTGATGATCCCGCGCAACATTGGCGCGCTTTCGATGCGGCTGACGGCAGAGTCGGTTTCCAGCCGCTCGGTAAAGCCCGGCATCTGGTCTTTCTGGATGTCGACGAAGAAATAGGATGGCGCCACATCCGGCAGGTTGCCCGAGATGGCGTTGCGCAGCGTTCCATCGATCTGGCCCACCGCTGCCAGAACCGACAGGCCAAGCCCCAGAGACAGGACCACGGAGGATGCGCCTTCACGCGGGTCGGAAATGGCGGACAGGGCCCACCGCAAGGCCGGGCGGCCTCGGGCCCATGGTGTTCCGATCCGGGCCAGTTTGCGGATCAGGAAGGCCGAAAGCGCCAGCAAAGCAAGCGCACCGGCCAGACCACCGCTGGTCCAAAGCGTCAGCCAGGTTGATCCGCTGAACCACGCAGCCGCGCCGATCAACAAAGCCAGACCGATGGCTGTTGCCACGACATAGATCAGGCGCGGCAGGCTGCGCGCCGTTGACAAGGCGTCGCGGAACAGGGTCGCGGCGCGCACCTCTTCGGTTCTGGCCAGCGGCCAGAGCGTGAAAAGGAAAGCGGTTAACACCCCATAGAGCGCGGCCTCGGTCAGTGGGTGAGCGTAAAGCGAGAAGACGGCGGGAACAGGCAGGCGGGTTTCGATGATGGGGGCGATCAACAGCGGGATTGCGCCGCCCAGGACGAGGCCAAGGATGATACCAACGCCCGAGAGAACTCCGATCTGGATCATATAGGTCTGGAAGATCGTTGCCCGATCCGCCCCGAGTGTGCGCAGCGTGGCGATGGTTTCCGTTTTCTGGGCCAGATAAGCGCGCACGGCGGCGGATACGCCGATGCCGCCGACCGCGAGGCCTGAGAGGCCGACGAGGATCAGAAAGGCACTCAGGCGGCCCACGAACTCGGATATACCCGGTGCGCCGTTGCGCGCGTCGGTCCAGCGCATTCCGGTGCCGTCGAATGCTTGCTCTGCCCTGGTCGCCAGCGCCTGAAGCGCTGCATCCGGCGGCAGGTCAAGCCGGTATTTGGTCGAGAACAACGTGCCCGGTGCCAGTAGGCCCGAGGTCTGCAAATCCTGCGTACGGACCAACGTGCGCGGCCCCAGGGCAAACCCGTCTGCAGCGCCGTCCGGCTCGTGTTCCAGCGATGCCATCAGGACAAAGGACTGTGTTCCGAGGGCGAACCGGTCGCCTATGGAAAGGCCCATCCGGTCGATAAGAGACGGATCCATCACTGCGCCTGGCAAACCGTCGGACCCTTGGAACGCGTCGGACAAGAGCATCTCTGGCAGCAATCGGACTGTGCCCAACAGTGGATAGGCATCATCCACCGACTTTACCTGCGTCAGGCCACGCTGGACTTCTTCGCCGTCACCCGCGACGGCCATAGACCGGAAATCGACGACCTCCGAGACCGCCTGAGCGGTGTTTTCCATCCACGCGCGTTCCTGATCATCGGCAAAGCGATAGGTGAACTCCAGCTGCGCATCGCCGCCCAGCAGCGCGGCCCCTTCCTGCGTCAGACCGGTCTGAATCGCCTGCCGTACCGAACCCACTGCGGCAATCGCCGCGACCCCAAGGGCGAGACAGGCAAGAAACACCCGAAACCCGCGCAACCCGCCGCGCAGCTCGCGCCGTGCCAGCCGCCCGGCCATGCGCAGGCTCATTCGGCGGCCTCGCGCCTTGTATCTTCGGCCACCCGGCCATCCCGCAAACGTATGACGCGGTCGCATTTCTGCGCCAATCTGTGGCTGTGCGTGACCAGGATCAGAGTTGCGCCGTGACGGTCGCGCAACCCGAACAACAGGTCGATGATCGCGGCCCCGTTGGTTTCGTCCAGATTGCCAGTGGGTTCGTCCGCCAACAGGATCTGCGGGCGCGGGGCCGCCGCACGGGCCAGAGCGACGCGTTGCTGCTCGCCCCCCGACAATTGCGCCGGGTAGTGGTCCCGGCGATGGGACAGGCCCACGGCGTCCAGTTCGGCCTGAGCGCGCGAAAACGCGTCCTTGTGGCCCGCCAGTTCCAGCGGGGTGGCTACATTTTCCAGCGCCGTCATCGTCGGGATCAGGTGAAAGTTCTGAAACACGATTCCCATCGCATCGCGCCGGAAGCGGGCCAGAGCGTCTTCGGTCATCGCACCCAGATCGTGACCCAACGCGCTGACGCGACCCGCGGTGGCCTGTTCCAGGCCGCCCATCAACATCAGCAATGATGATTTGCCCGACCCGGACGGGCCGACCAGCCCCAGCGTTTCGCCCTTGTCCACGGTCAAAGAGATATCATGCAGGATATCCACCCGACCGGCATTGCCATCCAGCGATAAAGCGGCATCTTGGAGGGAGAGAACAGGTATCGTCATCAATCAGCCCAGTTAGGGGAGTGTGGTCCATTGGGATATGGCGTGAAACGGAAGCTGCGCAAGGCTTTGATCCCCGTCGCGTTGATCTGTTGCGGTTTTGCAGCGACGGCCGAGCCGATCGTGATCGCCGCACTGGGGGATTCTCTGACGCAAGGCTATGGCTTGCCGGAGCAGGATGGCTTTGTCCCGCAATTGCAGCGCTGGCTGCAGGATCAGGGCGCAGAGGTTCGGTTGATCAACGCAGGCGTGTCCGGTGACACCACCGCCGGAGGGGCGGCGCGGGTCGACTGGACCCTGACGCCCGACGTGGATGGAATGATCGTGGCGCTTGGCGGCAATGACCTTTTGCGTGGCATCGACCCAGATGTCTCGCGTGCCAACCTTCAGGCGATCCTCAGCGCGGCCGATGCTTCTGAGGTCGAGGTGCTACTGATCGGTATGCAGGCCCCGGGCAATTACGGGGCCGATTACAAGCAGCGTTTCGACGGCATGTACCCTGAACTGGCCCGGCAATTCGACGCGCTTTATGCCGAGAGCTTCTTTGAAGGCCTGAGGGCCTCGGGCGATCCGGCGGTGGCGCGGCAGTATATGCAACCGGATGGGATTCATCCCAACGCGCAGGGCGTGTCTAAGATCGTTGAAGCGTTGGGGCCCGAGGTGTTGATCCTGGCCGAGGAGGCCGCGAAATAGGAGGGGTCCGATGCCCGGACGGTTCTTTCTGACACGACCGGTATCTCAGATCGCCGACGATTTGGGGGTTCAGGGTAGCCTTCCGCAGCAATCGCCACGCCATAACATCCAGCCGGGGCAGGAAGTGGTGGTTCTGACCCGCGACGGGCTGGCTCTCATGCGCTGGGGGATGATCCCCGTTGGTCGTGTAAATGCGCGCGGGCGTCCGGTGATGGAGACCATCATCAACGCCCGATCCGAGACGGTTTTCGACAAAAGCGCCTTCGAAGGCGTCGGACGTGCGGTGATTCCGGTTGACGGCTGGTACGAGTGGACCGGAGAGAAGCGGCGCAAAACAGCCTGGCGTATCTCGGCGCAGGATGGATCACCTTTGCTGTTTGCCGCAATCACCGACGCCTGGCAGGCACCCGGAGGGTTGCGCGTCGATCAGGTGGCCGCGGTGACCTGTGCGCCAAATGCGGACGTGGAGCCGATCCATCATCGGATGGGGGTGTTGCTTGACCGGGATGCGGTTCAGATGTGGCTGACCGGAACGGAAGAACAGGCCAAAAACCTTGTGCGCCCATGGCCCGAAGGGCGGCTGCGCATCGAGCAGGCGGACGATGTAGATTGGTCGGGTCCCTAGACCACTGTTACCACGGTTCCGATCGGCACCCGGTTGTAAAGGTCGATCACATGCTCATTCAGCATCCGAATGCACCCGTTCGATACCGCACGCCCAATGGTCTGCGGCTGCGTCGTCCCGTGAATGCGGAAATACGTATCGACCCCGTTCTGGAACAGGTACAGCGCGCGCGCGCCCAACGGATTATCCCCTCCGCCCGGTTGCACATATTCGTTGTCCTTGAAACGTGCATAGGCCACCGGATCACGCTCGATCATCTCATCGGTCGGTCGCCATGGGGGCCATTCTTTCTTGACGTCGATGGTTGCGGTGCCGGTGAACTCCAACCCCGCCTTGCCGACGCCGCAGCCATAGCGGACCGCTTTGCGCGGCTCGGTCACGTAATACAGATAGAAAGATCGCGGCACGACCAGCAGTTGACCGGGCAGAAATTGTTTCTTGACCCGCACGAATTGCGGCGTGGGATCATACTCCACCGCCTTCTTGGCGCTGGCGATACCCGGCATCAGGCTTGCAGCCGTTCCGGCAAGAAACACGCGGCGTGTGAACATGGTGGGCCTCTTCAATTGACCAATTCAATCGTGACGTCACTGTCAGGATGATAGCAAATCTGGTCAATTCTAGGGCAGGTATTACCAAAATGTGATGTGTTCTGTGGCCCTGACATCACGCAATACGAATAGGGGCGAGGATTGCGCCTCACCCCATTCCCGAGCTTATGCCAGCTCGATATTGTCTGCGCTTTCGCGACCGTCACGGCCGGCGCGCAGCTCGTAGGTGACTTTCTGGTTGTCGGCCAGACCGGTCAGGCCCGAGCGTTCCACGGCCGAGATGTGCACGAACACGTCTTTGCCGCCTTCTTCCGGTGCGATGAAGCCGAAGCCTTTGGTGGTGTTGAACCATTTTACGGTGCCTGCGGGCATATCCGTTATCTCCTGTTTGGTGCTGCCCACGGAGTTGCGGCAGCCTGGCGTCGTCGGTCTGGATCGAGTGACTGAGCGCCGTAGAAGGAGACAGTAGGTCGAAATAGAAAAACGTATGCCCTTTGCATATGGCATCGGGGCGGGAATGTGGCAAGGGTGGATTGTCTGGTTTGTACAAGGGTTAAAGGGTGGATCGTCCGACTTGTACAAGTTTCCGCCGATGGGTTTGGTTATTGATTTGCAGGTTTTTGGTAGGGTAGTGCGATTGTATCGGGTCATAGGTTGCCCTACGGGTGCGGTGCCTATATCGACTTGCCTGTCCGCCCAGAGTGGCCTGCAACGCGAAACTTTGGGTCAGGACGAGAAAGGCTCGGTCCGATCCGGTCAATGCGGAAAACTATCAAAATACTAACCAAATATTCGGCTTTCAAATGACGTATAGCTCAACTATTTTCGGCTACCATTGACAGTCTCATCCAAAGGCCGGTTCCTTGAATGCACGAATAGATTTTACCGGGCGATTGATCGTCCATATCGGGCCACACAAGACTGGCAGCAGCTCGATCCAGAAATTTCTTTCCAAACATATGGACCGGTTGAAAACGCAAGGCGTATTGTACCCTATCGCCGGACGGTCTGACAGCAAGGAGCTCAGGATCAACCATCACCCATTGATCAAGGAACTAGTCGATGATCCGGTGCAGGGTGGGGCAGATTATTGGCAGGCACTTGCGTCGGAAATCCAGCAAGCGCAGCCCGATATCGTAGTTTTATCGAGCGAGGTTCTGGCCCGAGAAGGCAATTCTGCGGACGTCGTCCAGACCGTTCGCAACGTTTTTAGCCAGGCCCAACGCGAATGGGTTCTGTATCTGCGACGCCAGGACGATCTGATTGTTTCCCGATATGCCGAACGGATCAGAACGGGCCAAAGCAGCTGGCCCAGCACGATCCAGTCCCTGAATCAGCCCCGGCTTCTTGATCACGAGCTGAGAATCTCCCGGCTGCGAGAGATCGTTGGCAGCGACGCGATTATCCCGATTTCTTTTGATGCGACAAAGAAAAACCTGATCGCGAAGTTCTTCGAACGCCTGTCGCTGGACCTGCCTGACGGGGTCAAAAAACTGAATGTCCACCGGAACAAATCCGCGCATTGGGGCGCTTTGCGCCTGATCAGGCTGGCCAACGCCCTGCCGAAATTCATGGGCATGCCGTTGAGGGCGAAGCTGCTGAAATTGTCCAAGGATCCGGAAAGTCTGAAGTTCATGGACCGGACAGCGCCGATCAAGCAGGCCGAACGCGATGCCATTATGCAAACCTATTTTGCGAGCAATCAGCGGGTCGAAGAACTGCTCCCCGAGGCGGAGAGGGTTTTGAATGAAGAGAAGCGCGGAAAGTCGTAGGATTGGTGAGAGCACCCATCATTTGCGAGGTTGGACTTTGGAAGTGGTTTGGTATGCGGGAACAGATCGTGCGAGTGCTCGGGTAGGGTCGTTGTGTGGGTGATGGGATGAAACCCCCATCTTATGCTTGTTAGTCACTTCATGCTGTCGCGCAGAGCGGCCAAACTTGCAAATGGTCCGCTAGCTGGAGATTTTACCTCTCTACGAGGTCTTTTGTCTAATAGACTGTTCTTTTTTAGGGTCAGGATTCATAACCAGTAGATGACGACGGCTGCGAGCGCGATGGCCGAGAGGAAGACCTTGGGACACCTGTCGTAGCGGGTTGCCACGCGTCTCCAGTCTTTGAGCCTGCCGAACATGATCTCAATGCGGTTGCGCCGTTTGTATCGGCGCTTGTCGTATTTCACGGTCTTCTTGCGCTGTTTTCGTCCAGGGATGCAGGCGCGTATCCCTTTGTCTTTCAACGCATCTCTGAACCAGTCGGCGTCGTAGCCTCGGTCTCCGAGCAGCCATTCGACCTTTGGCAAACCGCCCAGCAATGCCCGTGCGCCGATATAGTCACTGACCTGTCCGGCGGTGATGAAGAGGTCGAGCGGTCGTCCCTGGCTGTAGCAAATGGCGTGAAGCTTGGTGTTCATACCACCTTTGGTCCGGCCAATCAGGCGACCGCGCCCCCCTTTTTAGCGGCCATGCTGGTCGCTGTTCGATGTGCCTTCAGGTAGGTCGCGTCGATCATGACTGTCTTCTGTTCGCCGTGCTCGGCAGCTAGCCCCACCATCATCCGCGCGAATATGCCCTTTTCGCTCCAGCGCTTCCAACGGCTATAAAGCGTCTTGTGTGGGCCATAGGCTTCAGGAGCGTCGCGCCACCTTAACCCATTGCGGTTGATGAAAATTATCCCGCTCAGAATCCGCCTGTCGTCGACCCTTGGCTTACCGTGCGACTTTGGAAAGTAGGGTTTCAGACGCGCCATCTGTGCGTCGGTCAGCCAGAAAAGATTGCTCATGTCACCGCTCTGTTTTCGGAGCCGTGAATCACGCAGCGCTCGGGAAATCAATGCATCCTGACCCTAGGTCGTTCAGGCGGTCCGAAAAGATCTCTCGCAAATAAGCGTAGTCTTGGTACTCTTCTGGGCAAACTTCATATGCGGCCAGGCGGCCTACCAACGTCGCAATCCAATCTGCGGCTTGAATGTTCTGGTTGAGGTAACTCTCCACTTCAAATGGCGGACTTGCAAGATGAATACACGGTTTATGCCCGAACATTGTTTTTGCGGCACATTCCAATAGTTCTTTACGTGCTGAATGTTGGTCTACGATAACTACGAAGCTGCTATTGCGCGAATGGCAAAAACGATCAAGTTGCCGCAGTGTATGAGCGAAGCAGGTAGTGTAAAGACCTATTGAGTTCAGGTCCTCGTGTAGCCCGCGCTTTTTCTCTCGCCCGTAGTAGAATAGATGTCCCCCAGAATCGCCGACTTTTTTCATTACGCGATGTAACAGGCGACGAGCTTCCGTGTATTGCCGCATCGGCTTTGGTCGAATAAATGAGGTGCCTTTCTTCTCCCACTTCGCGGCCATCTTGCCAGTGCTATCGATTTCGGCTTTGAAGTTCAGCCCCTTTTGCTTAAGAAAATAGCTCGCAAAAGGGCGAACGGCTTCCTCCGGCAGTATTATCCCGGCTAGCCCAAAAACTGGGCTTTCATTGTGTTTTCTAGACGATCTTTCTATGTATGGGCCAATGTGCCCAAACTCATCGAGGTAGACGAAGTACATTAACTCAGAAGCCCGCACCTAAAGTGCGGGCCCTGGAACGAGCGCGGAAAGGATTCCGCATCTCCTGAATCGCACTTAGCATTAAGAACCATACCTTTCAAGTGAATTAAAGATGAGCTTGGTGTCGCTTTGTACGAGCAACACCGCGCTCTACAAAATGTAGTAGTTACCGCGCAAACTTCTTGTGCTTCAACCGCTTGGGCTCCAGCGCGTCCGGGCCCAGACGGCGCTTTTTGTCCTCTTCGTAATCTTCGAAGTTGCCCTCGAACCATTCCACATGCGCATCGCCTTCGAACGCCAGAATATGCGTGCAGATCCGATCGAGGAAGAAGCGGTCGTGCGAGATGACCACGGCGCAGCCGGCGAAATCGACCAGCGCGTCTTCCAGCGCACGCAGTGTTTCAACGTCGAGATCGTTGGTTGGTTCGTCGAGCAGCAGGACATTGCCGCCCTCTTTCAGCAGGCGGGCCATGTGGACGCGGTTGCGCTCGCCCCCTGACAGCAGCGAGACCTTTTTCTGCTGGTCGCCGCCCTTGAAGTTGAAGGACGAGCAATAGGCGCGGGAATTGACCTGCGCGTCGCCCAGCTGGATGATCTCGGCGCCGCCGGTGATCGCCTCCCACACGGTGTCGTTGTCTTTCAGGTCGTCGCGGGATTGGTCGACATAGGACAGCTCGACCGTGTCGCCTAGCGTGATGGTGCCTGCGTCGGGCTGTTCCTGACCGGTCAGCATCTTGAAGAGCGTCGATTTACCGGCACCGTTGGGGCCAATGACGCCGACGATGCCGCCGGGGGGCAGGGCAAAGTCCAGACCTTCGATCAGTTGCTTGTCGCCCATATGTTTCGACAGGCCCTCGACCTCGATCACCTTGCCGCCAAGGCGCTGGCCGTTGGGGATGACGATCTGGGCGCGGGTCAGCTTTTCGCGTTCGGACTGTTCGGCCAGCTCGTTATAGGCGTTGATCCGGGCCTTGGATTTGGCCTGACGGGCCTTTTGGCCCTGACGCATCCACTCCAGCTCGCGCTGCAGGGTTTTCTGCTTGGACTTGTCTTCGCGGGCTTCCTGCTCCAGCCGTTTAGCTTTTTGTTCCAGCCATGCGGAGTAGTTGCCCTCGTACGGAATGCCGCGGCCGCGGTCGAGTTCGAGGATCCAGCCGGTGATGTCGTCCAGGAAATAGCGGTCGTGGGTGACGATCAGGATGGTGCCCTTGTAGTCGATCAGGTGCTGTTGCAGCCAGGCGATGGTCTCGGCGTCCAGGTGGTTGGTCGGTTCGTCTAAGAGCAGCATGTCGGGCGCTTCGAGCAGCAGTTTGCAGAGCGCGACGCGGCGTTTCTCACCACCCGAGAGGTTGGCGATGTTGGCATCGTCGGGCGGGCAGCGCAACGCCTCCATGCTAACGTCGATCTGGCTGTCGAGGTCCCAGAGGTTCTCGGCGTCGATGGCGTCTTGCAGGGTGGTCATCTCCTCCATCAGCTCGTCCGAGTAGTTCTCGGCGATCTCCATGGCGATTTCGTTGAAGCGGTCGACCTTGGCCTTTTTCGCGGCGACGCCCAGCATGACGTTTTCGCGGACGGTCAGCGATTCATCCAACTGAGGTTCCTGCGGCAGATAGCCGACCTTGGCGCCCTCGGCGGCCCATGCCTCACCGGTGAAATCGGTGTCGAGGCCGGCCATGATCTTCATCAGCGTCGATTTACCGGCGCCGTTGACGCCGACAACACCGATTTTCACACCGGGCAGAAAGCTCAGGTGGATGTTTTCAAAGCACTTCTTGCCACCGGGATAGGTCTTGGAGACACCCTGCATGTGGTAGACATATTGATAGGCGGCCATGTCGCGTCCTCTGGGTCGGGGAAATTGAGTTGGGCGGTGTGATAGCGGATGCGGTTGGTGGGGGCAATCGTGTATGAATGTGACTTCACTATCTGATTTCCAGCGCGCCAGAGTCAAAGGCCTCCAGATATTCATCGCAGATTTCCGGAAGGAGATTTTCGGATATCAATTGCTGGCCTGGTCCCCATTCCACTTCGCTTCCAGAAGCGGCATTTAATACTAGTTTCCAAAGATGTTGTTCGTCTGGACCAAAGCGAAAAACCTGATGCAGATTTTGTAGGGTTACTTCGTTCTGTCTCATCGCTTCGTAAACGCCGGGCGCGCAAACCTTTGTGATAGCTGCAGTGACAAGAATCTCATCGGATATGTGCTGCGGCCTGTTTGTTGGAAGCAAGGCAAGAACTGACAAAATCCGTTGGATAGTCCTTGGGGTCATCGGTGTCTGACCGTTGTAAAGCTTCAGCATTGCACCTGCTGTTTTGCGAAGGGTTGTGGGTATTTGCATTTGGCCAGACGCGTGAAGGAAGTAGAGTTCATAGTCCTGAGTGTGCTGAATGCGACGCGGCAGTTTCATAACGATAGAGTAGAACTTTTGAAGATACGTCGCCGCATCTACTTTGCTGCCATACCGCACACGAACACTGTTTTCCAATTCTGATAGGTTTACCCCCAGTACGAAGTGAACGCCTGGTACGTTGAAGAAGTGTTTGATGATTTCAAGCAGTGAAAGTGCGTAGTCCGGGCGGCAGCGGTCTAACTCGTCAACAACGATGATCAGCTTGTTCCTTGGAGCGCCCTGTCCGTTTGGGTCTGACAAATTAACTAATGCGTCTTTGAAGGCCAACATTGCGGCCCGTCGTCCGTCTTCTTTCTTCCAGAATTCAGCGAGCGACTTGGAAATTTCGCCGCCTTCTTCGGAAAGTTTGTCACCAATGTCGTTTAGGTCTCCATCATCTTCGCTGGTTAGAGAAATCGCCTTACCGACCAGCGCAGCAGTACCCAGACGAAACGCGGCCTTGCCGAGAAACGGGGCCGCATTCTTGGCTTGTTTCCATGCTTTGGCTGCCGGACTTTGTGGCTTGCTTTCCATCCGTTCCGAGATGGCTGCCGTTATGTCGATCAATGGATCGTCAAGGTAGTCATGGGCGAATGCGTCGAAATATACGGTTTCGGTCGAACGTCCGTATTCTTCTTTGACATGTTCGTGCACCCAGCATTTCAAGAAGAACGATTTGCCTGAACCCCAGGCTCCGTCCAGCGCAATCACCAGAGGATCATTTATTCTCTCGACAAGCTCGGAGAGTTTTTCTCCGGTCACGTTGCGCGAAAGCTTGTCGTGATCTCCGAAGCCTTGCTTGAATAGTTCTTCTTTGGGTTCGGGGATGGTCAGGCACATGTTTTTCTCCAATTCACAAATCAATCAGCGTTACTCTTAGCAACTGCACTCAGAAGGACCAGACTGCTAGATGAGGGGAGGTATGGTGTAGGAAAGGCCCGATATGTCTCTGAAAGACCTCATTGCAGGGTGGGCTCAGCCCGGTCGTTTGGACTGGATCGGTCTCAGACCGGATCGGCGGGATGAGATGGAGATTGTGGACGCGGCCATCATCTCACCCGACGGTCTCGACGGCGACCGTGGCCGTGCAGGCAAGCGAGCGGTGACGCTGATTCAGCGGGAGCATTTGGCGGCGATTGGGTCTTATCTGGGGCAGGAGCCCGCGGCACCTGAAATCCTGCGGCGCAATCTGGTGGTTTCGGGGATCAATCTGGCGGCGCTCAAAGGGCGTGAGGTGCAGGTGGGCGAGGCCATCCTGCGCTTTACCGTGATCTGCGCGCCGTGCAGCCGGATGGAGGAGGCGCTGGGCAAGGGGGGTTATTCCGCCGTGCGCGGGCATGGGGGGTGGTGCGCTGAAGTGATCAAGCCTGGACAGGTTGGGCTGGGGGATGTGGTGCAACCTGTTGATTGACAACGCCGCCCGGTTCTGAACATCAGCAGGATATGGAACGCTATGACATTCCATATGCGCGGCCCGGGCAGGTTGTCGGGCTGTTCGGCGGGTCTTTTGATCCGCCGCATCGCGGTCATGTGCATGTGACGCGTGAGGCGATGAAGGCGTTCGGGCTGGATCGGGTGTGGTGGCTGGTGTCGCCGGGGAACCCTCTGAAAGCGCGCGGGCCTGCGCCTCTGGCGCGGCGGATAGAGGCGGCGCGGGCCGTGATGCAGCATCCGAGGGTCGAGGTCACGGATATCGAGGCGCTGACAGGGACGCGGGCGACGGCGGATACTCTGACGGCGCTCAGGCGACTTTATCCGCAGGTCCGGTTTGTCTGGCTGATGGGGGCGGATAATCTGGCGCAGTTTCATCGCTGGCAGGATTGGCGGGCGATCATGGACAGCGTGCCGGTGGGCGTGGTGGCGCGGCCGGGGGATCGGATCTCGGCCCGGATGTCGCCTGCGGCGCGGGTCTATTCAAGCTATCGCATCGACGGGCAGGCGCGGCATCTGCTGGGGCGGGCACTGGCCCCGGCCTGGTGTTTCGTAAACGTGCCGATGGTTGACGTCAGTTCAACTGATCTTCGCAATCGCGGCATCTGGGGCGATGGGGTGTTGCCGGAATGACTCCGGTCGGCGCATAATCTTAATCTGGTGATTGTCTGCATTTAAACTCTGGGATTCAAATAGACCCATGGTTGATCGTATTTCGCGTCGTTTGTTTCTGAGCGGATTGGGAGCGTCTTTGGTGCCGGGCACGAGCCTGGCCGAGGCGCCTTTGGTATCTCTGCGCCCGGTGCCGCGGGGGCCGCAGTCCAGCGGCGCCGAGCGGTTGGTGCAGGCAGCGGGGCTGAAAGGTGAGGTTGTCTTTGCCGTTGCCGATGTAAAGACCGGCGCCCCCCTTGAGGTGTATGGCGAAGGGGCAAGCCTCCCGCCTGCGAGCGTCGCAAAGGCGCTGACCGCGCTTTATGCGTTGGATGTTCTGGGGCCGGAGTTCCGGTTCGAGACGGCACTGATCGCCGATGGGCCGGTCGAGAACGGGATTTTGCGGGGGGATCTGATCCTTGCGGGCGGCGGAGACCCGCTGCTGGATACCGATGCGCTGGCGCGTATGGCGGCCAATCTGCGCGAGGCTGGGATTACCGAGGTGCGCGGTGCGTTCAAGGTGTATGACGGGGCGTTGCCCTATGTGTTCAGCATCGACCCGGGCCAGCCGGATCATCTGGGCTATAGCCCCGCGATCAGCGGGATATCGCTGAATTTCAACCGGGTGCATTTCGAATGGAAACGCCAAAGTGATGGCTTTGGCGTGACGATGGATGCGCGCAGTGCGAATTATACGCCCTCGGTTGACATGGCCGCGATGCGGGTCGAGAGCCGCAAGCTGCCGATATACACCTACCAGCCAAGCGCGCGGCAAGATCGCTGGACTGTCGCCAAGGGGGCGTTGGGCAATGGCGGGGCGCGGTGGCTGCCAGTACGCAAACCGGCGCTTTATACGGGCGATGTGTTTCGGACGCTGGCGCGGGTGAACGGGATTGTTCTGGGCCGGGTGCAGGTGACGCGGCAGGCCCCGGAGGGCGTGCCTTTGGTGGTGCATCAAAGCGACCCGTTGCAGAGCATCCTGAAGGGAATGCTGAAATATTCGACCAATATCACCGCCGAGATGGTCGGGATGGCGGCCACCAAAGCGCGTGGCCTGAAGCCCGAGAGCCTTGCAGAGTCAGCGGCGGAGATGAACCGCTGGGCGGCTGAGCGATTTGGTGCGGACGGGATTGCGATGGTGGATCACTCGGGCTTGGGGGATGCCTCGCGCATGGTGCCGGTGGCATTGACCCAGGTGTTGGCGGCGGCGGGTAATTCGGATCAATTGCGGCCTTTGCTGAAACCCTTTGCGCTGACAGACAAAAACGGGCGACCCGTCAAGGATCACCCGGTTCGGGTGGATGCAAAGACGGGGACGTTGAACTTTGTCTCGGGGCTGGGCGGATATCTGACCACGACGGACGGGGCCGAGCTGGCCTTTGCCATATTCACCGCCGATGTCGCCCGTCGCGCCACGATCCCCCGCGCCCACCGCGAACGGCCCGAAGGTGCGCGCCCGTGGAATCGGCGGTCGCGTAACTTGCAGCGGGCGCTGTTGGAGCGTTGGGGATCGCTTTACGGCAGCTAGACGGTGTGCCGCGCCCGTGCGCCGCGTTCGATGGCGGCGGCGTGCAGGCGGTCGATGCTCAGCTCATAGCGGATTTCTTCCAGCAGGCGCAGTTCGGTCTCGGCAAGCGCGCCATCGGCGGCGGCGACATCACAGGCCAGCGCATAGGCGGTTTCGTTCAGACGCTCGGGCAGGTTGTCGCGGATCAGGCCGAACAGGGCGTCCAGCCCGTCCTCCTGCTCGAACAGGTCGAACACGATCTGCGAGACGACGCGGGTGCGGTCGATATCATAACCGGCAAAGACCGGCAGCATGTTGACGGCGGCCTCGATCTTGACCAGTTCGGCGGTGCGGATGTTTTCGTCCGATGCGGATACCGCGACCATGATTGCCACAAGGCAATCCTGCGGGGACATGGGGTGTGGGATCTGCTCGGTCATGGAAACGTCCTGAATGTTTGTGTAGGCGCACGATAGGAGGGGGCGGGGCCGGGTTCAACTGGAATATGCGCATCGCTGAGGCCCGCGCATTTGCGGGCGATTCATTCGAGATAGAACCAGTTTCCGATCCCCAGTTTTTCGAGATCGATCACGTGCATCCCGTCCCGAAAGCTGTGGGCGTCTTCGGCTGTTTTTCTTGGATCGGGAAAGGCAAGCTTCAGGTCGGGTCGCGCCCTGATGTGAAGTTGCCCTGCCAGCGGTTCGATCCGGAACGAGCGTTCTTCGGGGGCCGCGCGCCCGGACAATGAGACGAGAATGCGCCCTGATTGCATGATCTCTTTGGTGTCGAGGCTTTGTACTGCGACGGCGGCCATTGCGTTTTCGACATTGAAAATGACATCCGTGGTGGTGACGGCCTTGCCGGAAAGCTGACCGGCCACTGCCTGGGTGCTGGCAGTATCGACAACGAACAGACCCTCGGAGAACGCACGATAGAAATCGCCGGTATCAGCGGTAACGATTTGCGTGTCCGCGTCCAGATATGAACGTTCGAGATCCAGTAACTCATGAGTTTGGCCCGCCAGCTCCGTTGCCTGCAGCCAAGGCAGCGCGGGGGTGTCTGGCATGCAGGTGACCAGCCTGCTCTGTTCTGCGATGGTTCTGATGCCGATCGATGAGGCCGGAGTGATCGCGTTGCCGAAAAAGACCTCATGATCGGGGCAGATCGCATAGGTCTTTGCCGCCAGTCGCACATGGCCTTGCCGATAGAGCAGGGCCGCTGCGGGCATCATCGACATCATCGCTGGGTCTTCGGCCATGCTCCAGTTGCTGGGGCGCAACGGGCCGTTCAGCGGTTGCTGCGCATAGCCGTAGACGATGGGCGCATCCCATCCCTGATGGGCGGCACGAACGGCGACGCTGAGCGGCGCGATAAACCGGTCTTCGCTGGGAAATTCGTGGATGTTCCACTCAGAGACGCTGAACGGCAGTCCGACGACCTGCGCGATGGCCAGCCAGTCCAGAAAGCCGGATTGTGCCTTCGGGTCATAAAACACCTCACCCGCCATGCCATAGCTGTGCCCGTCGATCATCGAGCCCCGCGTCAGTGAGGGCAGCCCGGCAACCGACATGCCACCCCAAAGGCTGGTGGTGGTGATCAAGCCCTCAAATCCAGTCGTGTCGATGTTTTCGATCATCCTGTCGTTGAAGCGACGCTCAAGGTCATTGAGGAACAGCTTGGATGGCCCGTGCTGCCACGATCGCCAGGTGGCTTCCGGGTCGAGACCGTTTTCAGCCGCAAAATCGCGTGCGGCTGCCATGTAGGTTGCGTTGTGGCGGGGGACGTTCTTGTCCGGCAGCAGCGCGTTGCCGAAATGGTGGGTCAAATCGTTTTCGTTGGTGATCATCACCGCAACGACGGCGGGGTCTTCGGCATAGGACAGGCCGGTGATCTTGTTGACGTGCCGCAGATAGCTGTCCTGAAAATCCAGCATCAGCTGTTCGATGCCGGGCGAGATGTAGTTGAAACCTTTGATACTGGCCAAAGGTTCGCCCTTGGCGATTTCTTCGAAATCCGCGATCCCGTCTGCGGCGGTGATCCTTCGACCGACATGCAGATCGAGCCAGATGTAAATGCCTTCGGCCTTCAGCGCTGCGATCCACTGGTCGAGCTTTTTCATCGAAAACCCGTCGAGTTTGCGGGTTGTCGGAGCTTCGCTTCCAAAGACGTTCGGCTGCACCCAATGCGAGTCGTGGTGATGGATGCGCACCAGATTGAACCCAAGTCGCGCAAGGCGCTGAGCATGGGCGCGCATGAAGCGGGGCTCGGTTGTGAACAGCGCATAAGCCTGCAGGTTCGCCCCCCAAAACCGGATGGGGGTGCCATCGGCAAAGAAAAGGTCCTCTCCGACAGCTTGTATCTTGCCGTGGATGCCCGCGGGGCGGTGGTTCAATCCGCTGAGATCGGGGACCGGCGTTTGCAGCCAAAGCGCCCCGTTTGGCCAGGATTGCGCACCCTCGCTGGTTTGCGATTGCGCAGCCATGGGCATAAACCCGATGCAAACCGCCACAATGGCCAGAACAATACGGATATTTGGGCGGGCCATCGGGCACCTCGTGATCGGGCTGCGTGTTGAAGGGCAAGGTAACGCGTTGCCCGGAAATTCAAAACGGTTCTGTTTGCCGGACCTGGCGTGAATTTGGCAGGGTCGGATTCAGAAAAAGCCCTCGGTTTTATTGACTCATGCTGCACCAGCACAATAACAGGGGCCGGGCTGGGCGCATGGGGTGTCCGGCACGTTTCCCTATGGAGTATCTAAATGTCTGACCTGCGTGAAACCGCGATGACGTCCAAGGCGTGGCCGTTTGAAGAGGCGCGGCGGTTGCTCAAACGGTATAAGCAGGGCGCTCCGGAGAAGGGATATGTGCTGTTTGAAACCGGCTATGGCCCCTCGGGTCTGCCGCATATCGGCACCTTTGGCGAGGTGGCGCGGACCACGATGGTCAAGCGCGCGTTTGAGGCGCTGTCGGATATTCCCACCAAGCTGATCTGTTTCTCGGACGATCTGGACGGGATGCGCAAGGTGCCCAGCAACGTGCCGAACCCAGAAGCGCTGGAAGAACATTTGCAGCGCCCGCTGACCTCGGTGCCTGATCCGTTTGGCACGCATGACAGCTTTGGTGAGCATAACAACGCCATGTTGCGCCGGTTCCTTGATACCTTCGGGTTCGAGTACGAATTCTATTCGGCGCGCGACTTCTATCGCTCGGGGCAGTTTGACGAGATCCTGAAACGGGCGGTCGAGAAATATGATGACGTGATGGCCATCATGCTGAAAAGCCTGCGGGAAGAACGTCAGCAGACCTATTCGATCTTCCTGCCGATCCACCCGGAAACGGGCCGGGTTCTGTACGTGCCGATGAAGAAGGTTTGCGCCGAGACCTATACAGTTACCTTCGATGACGAAGACGGCAAGGAATGGACGCTGCCGGTCACCGGTGGCAACGTCAAGCTGCAGTGGAAGCCGGATTTCGGCGCGCGCTGGGCGGCGCTGGGCGTGGATTTCGAGATGTACGGCAAGGAACACGCCACCAACGAGAAAATCTATGACGCGATCTGCCGGGCTTTGGGCGGTCGCGCGCCGGAGCATTTCAGCTACGAGCTGTTTTTGGATGAGAACGGGCAGAAGATTTCGAAATCGTCGGGCAATGGTGTGTCCATCGATGAATGGCTGACCTATGCGCCGACCGAGTCGCTGGCCTATTTCATGTATCAAAAGCCCAAGACGGCCAAGCGAATGCATTTCGATGTGATCCCCAAGGCCTATGATGAGTATCATCAGCAGTTGCGGGCCTATCCGGGGCAGGACCTGAAAGCGCAGCTGAACAACCCTGTCTGGCATATTCACGGTGGGGATGTACCGGTGTCCACGCTGATGGTGCCGTTTGCGATGTTGTTGAATCTGGCGTCCGTGTCCGGGGCCGAGGACAAAGAGGCGCTGTGGGGCTTCATCCGTCGCTATGCGCCCGAGGCCACTGCCGAAACGCATCCCGATCTGGATCAGGCTGCGGGCTTTGCGGTGCGCTACTTCAACGATTTCGTCAAGCCGACGCGTCAGCACCGTGCTCCGACCGATCAGGAGCGCGAGGCGCTGGAGGCGTTGAAGGCGGCCTTGGAGGCCTATGACGGGCCAGCGGAAGACGAAGCGCTGCAATCGGTGGTTTATGCCATCGGGCGCGAGCGGTTCGATCCGATGAAAGGCTGGTTCACTGCGCTGTACGAGGTGCTGCTGGGGGCCTCGCAAGGGCCCCGGTTCGGTGGGTTCATCGCGCTTTATGGTGTGTCCGAGACCATTGCTCTGATCGACAAGGCCCTGGCCGGAGAGCTGGTCTGATTTGACCTGATCACGTGTGGGGCTACCCTCCGATCAGGAGGGGACCCCATGCGTCGACTGTTGCTTGCTGTATCTTTGAGTGCCGGACTGGCCTCGGGCGCGTTTGCGCAGAACGCCGAGATCGAGGCGAATATCTCGGCACAGATACAGGCTTTCAAGGCGGATGACTTTGCCACCGCCTTTACCTTCGCCAGCCCCGATATTCAGCAGCTGTTCGGTACGCCCGAGAATTTCGGCACCATGGTGCGGCGTGGTTATCCGATGGTCTGGAGGCCTGCGGATGTTCGTTTTCTGGAGCTGCGCGAGATCAATGGCGCCTTGCGGCAGAAGGTGATGGTCGTGGATGGCGACGGCCGTATTCATATCCTCGATTATCAGATGGTCCGGCAGGAAAACGGCTGGAAGATCAATGGCGTGCAACTGCTGGGCAACTCCGATCCGGCGGCGTGATGCAACACCACCGTAACGGTGACAAGAGCGGCGGTTAATTCCTTTTCGATAGCAAGACCTTCGCGCTCGGGGCATGGCCCCGGGCCTTTGGGATTTGGCGCGCGCTTGGCGCAATTGGGAAAGGAATTTTTCATGAACAAGACAATCACAGACGGCATCGTGTTCATGCCGCCCGCGTTTGCAGACGGTCTGGGCGTGTGGTCCAGCGGCGACGGCACGCCGGGTTCGCCGACCTATGATGGCTCGGGCACGGGTTTCTTTGTTCCGGCGGATTCGGATTTTGCGGGCTGTCTGGAGATTTACAAGACCACGGCCACGCAGCAACTGCGCTATATGGGGCAGACACAGTTGTTGCCGGGCTGTTATCTGCAGATCAAGGCGCGGGTGAAGGCAATCAGCGGTCCGCTGCCCGAAGTGCGGATTGCGGGTTGGGCCGGGGGTGCCGGCGATGCCCATGTGACCGGCCTGATCGAGCAGGGCCCGGCCACGCAACTGACAGGCTATGGCACCGTGCATGAGATCACGGCGATAGTGGGCGTCGGTCAGCGGTCGGGTGTGGACATGCCCTGGGGTCCGGCGGCGCTGTATGGTCATTTCGGATTGAATATCGATGGCACCAACGGGGCCGTGGTGCGGGTTGACGATATTGAGATCGTCGATATCACGAGCGCATTCCTGCGCGATATGATCGGCGTGGTCGATGTGCGTGATTTTGGCGCCATGGGCGATGGCGTGACCGATGACTCGGCGGCGTTCGAGGCGGCGGATCAGGCCGCGAACGGACGCAAGGTTTATGTGCCGCAAGGGGTGTTTCAACTGGATCAGGACACCAGCATCGGCTCGGATGTCGAGTTCGACGGCACTGTGACGATGCCCGACGACAAGATGCTGCTGCTGACAAGGAATTTCGACCTGCCCACCTATATCTCGGCCTTCGGGGACGAGATGCTGGCGTTCAAGAAAGCGTTTCAGGCGCTGCTGAACAATTCGGACCATGAATCGCTGGATCTGGGCGGGCGCAAGATCGCGGTGACCGAGCCGATTGACATGGCCGCTGCCGTGCCCAACCGCACCGGCTATGCCACCCGCCGCGTGGTGCGCAATGGACAGTTTGATGTCAAAAGCAGCGCTGCCTGGGATACCGAAACTTTCACCTCGGTCGCGACCTATGATCCGGGCGATTCCCGCAAGCTGACCAACGTGGCCAATATCGGCAACATTCCGGTGGGATCGCTGGTCACCGGCAGCGGGGTCGGGCGTGAGATTTACGTGCGGTCCAAGGATGACGGCGCGGGCGAGATCACCCTGAATGAGCCGATCTATGACGCGGCGGGGACGCAGGACTTTACCTTCACCTCGTACAAATATCTGTTGGATTTCAGCGGCTTCAGCGCATTGCAGAAATTCAACATGGAAGGAATCGAGTTTCAGTGCAATGGCCGGTGCAGCGCAATCCGCCTGTCGCCCGGCGGTAATACATTTGTGCTGAAGGATTGCTTTGTCAGCCGCCCCAAGGATCGCGGCATCACGTCGATCGGGCGGGGGTGTCAGGGGATGCTGATCGACGGATGTCAGTTCCTGTCGACCGAAGAAAGCCTGGATGTGTCCGACCGCAGCTCAATCGCGCTGAACACCAACGCCAATGACGTCAAGTTGCGCCATAACCGCGCCACCCGGTTTCACCATTTCGCGGTGCTGGGCGGTGACAACAATCTGGTGCTGGGCAACCACTTCTTTCAGGGCGATGGCGTGCCGAGCGGCGTGCGCAACGCGGGGCTGGTGCTGATCGGCAGTTACAACAGTTCGTCGATTGCCGAGAACTATGTCGATAACTGCTTTATCGAATGGACCAATGAGCGGGACCCGGATCCCGATTACAACTCGGGCTATTCCTTCAGCGCGTTGAGCATCACCGACAACATCTTCTATGCCAGCGATGTCGCGCCCTGGTTCAGCTATTTCGTGATCCGGCCTTATGGGTCCGGGCACTACCTGAACGGGCTGACGGTGACAGGCAACAAATTCCGCATCAGCGGGGCGGATACCGAGCGGGCCGAACGTGTCGATACCAGCTTTGCCAATCTGAACGCCGAGCGGCACAAGAATGTCAACTTTGAAAACAACACGTTCCACGGGATCGACAAGCATAGTTCCAACCCGCTGCGGATACGTCATTCGCAAAGCTCGCACGCGTCGTCCTGGACGATCAGTTCGCAAGGGCACCTGCCTTTTGGCGGACGTGCGCGGGGTTGCGATGCGGTGGTTGCGATCGGGTCGCTCAGAACGGTGCTGAATTCGCGCCGCTATACCGCGCCTTATGTCGAACTGAAGCAGGGGTCGAATAAGAACAATATCCGCTTGCGTTGGTCCGAGGCGCTGACGGGCTCGGTCTCGGCCATCATGCGGATCGATACCTGATGTTGGGGGTGGCTCAGTAATCGAGCCAGATTGAGACCCTGAACCCGGTGTGGTCGCGGGCCGAATTCCGTTCGGCCCCGACGATCCAGCTGGTCTTGCCGGTCTTCGGGCGATAGATCAGCGACGGCCGGGCGCTCCAGTACCAGGGGCGGCCCGGCACATAGGAGGTTTCGATCTGCAGCAGCGGGTCAAGCCGCCGGCCCGACGACAGGCCGGCGGTGAAATCCAGCTTGCGGATCAATGCCTCATGCGTGCGGTATTCCAGTGCCGTATCGACGGCCAGCCAGCTCGCGCCCAGCCCTGTATCGATACCTTTGCCATAGGATAGCGTAGCCTTGTACATCGCCCAGGCATCATATTGCCGGTGATGTGCGCCGACACCGAATTCGGCGGCCAATCGTCCGGCGGCGCCGAAATCCGCAACGGGAATGCGGGCGAAGACTAGGGCGTGCCCGTAAAGATCCTGATGCTCTTCCGCATCAAGCCCGATGGTGAGACTGTCGCGCGCGCCCCATTGCGCATAGAGCGAGGTCTTGTATCTGTAGATGCCGTCTTCTTCTCGGAACCCGGTGACCGAGGTCGCGGCGAAGACGGATCCTTTCTCGCGCAGCCACGCCCCGGCGCTGACGGGGCTGCCGAGCAGGAGGTTCAGAATGAGGATGACAGCAAAACGGGCCATGGGCGCAGCATCTGCGGACATGGTTAACGGATCGTTAGCTTCCTGTTCATTACTCGGAAAGATTTTTGCAAAAGCAGGGATTTGACACAGGAAACAGGTTGCGTTTTCGAAAGCTGTGCTAGGCTGGGTTCAGCCACGAAGGAGAAGCCACATGCCGCAGATTTCCAAATCCAACAGCTATCAGACCGTCATCACCACGTTCGAGATGACCCCCGGCACCTGTCAGGACCTTCTTGAGGCGCTGACCGATGCTTATGCGCAGTTCATCTCAAAGCAACCCGGGTTCATTTCGGCGGGTCTGCATGTGAATGACGCGCAGACGCGGATCGCGAATTATTCGCAATGGGAACGGCGCGAGGATTTCCTGTCGATGTTGCGCACCCCGGAAATGCGCGAGCGCAACCGCCAGATAAATGAGCTGTGCAAGAGCTTTGAGCCGGTCATGTATGACGTGGCTGAGACATTTGGCGATAGCTGACCTGGATCAAGGCGGCGCTGCCGGTTTACGGCGACCATTGTGGCGCAATGAAGGAGATGTGCCATGTATCACAATATTCTCGTACCGATATCCTTTGATGCCGAACGGGATACCTCGGCACCTTTGAAGCTGGCGCAGATGTTGGCAACGCCCGACGCGAAGGTCACATTACTGCATGTGGTCGAGCATATTCCGGACTACGCGATCTCATACATGCCGACCGAATACCTCTCGGAGGCCCGCAAAGCCATCCAGTCCGAGCTGGATTCGCTGGCGGCCAAGGTTCCTGGCGCGCAGGGGGAGGTGATTGAGGGGCATTCCGGGCGCACGATTCTGGACTGGGCAGAGGTGAATAAGCCGGATCTGATCATCATGGCCTCGCACCGTCCGGGCATGCAGGATCTGCTGCTGGGTTCGACTGCGACTCATGTGGTGCGCCACGCGAAATGCGCGGTGCATGTGGTGCGCTGATATTTTGCGCCAGTGGTGCCGTTGGCCATGGCTTTGCCACATAGGCATCGTATTACGGCCCGTATGAGCCCCGCGAGACAAACAGAAGAAACAGAGCCTGGCCCGCGTTTGACCAGACGGCAGCGTCGGGCCGAAGCTGTGCGCCGAAAGGCGCTGTCGCCGATCCGGATCCTGACGATGGTTCTCGCGCTGCCGCTGACCACCGGGATGATTGCCGTCGGTGTCTATCTGCGCACCACGGATTATGACCGGCCCGCGGCGGTGGTGCATCTGGTGGCTCTGGCGGGGTGCGATGTTGTACAGAGGCTTGTCGCAGGGCCATTTCGCGAAGGGGAACCGGGATATCACCGGCGCAATGACCCGGATGGCGATGGCGTGGCCTGCGGCTCCATCACTCCGGTCGCGGCCAGTGACGTGTCGGCCGAAGTTCAGACGCCCCGGCAAAGGACGGTGGGAACCGCCAAATTCCTGAAGCCGTGAGGGGGCGAAATCTTGAAAAGATTTCGGGGCCGCGTTCTTTTCAAGAAAGCGATGCGCGGCTCAGGTGAGCCAGCGCACCGGGGCGCGGTTGCAGAAGATCACGATCTGACCCGAATTCTCGGCCACCTGAAAACCGCGCCGGTGTATCTCGGTCATGAACCGCTCCATCCCGGCAAAGCGTTCGATGTCCCGCGCTTTGCGCCGGATCACGCCGCCCTGCTGCACCGCTTTTGAGGCGAAGAGGTCCTTGAGCCAGAGGTCGGGCGACAGCGGAGAGTTCCTGTTGTGCATGACCACAGATGTGCCGCATCAGAGTTAACGGCGGGTTAAGCCGAACAGGCCACCGCGCTTGCCTCCCCCGACCGGAACCGCCATGGTCGCCACCATGACCCGGGATGAATTCAACACCTTCTGCGCCAGCCTCAAGGCCACCAGCCACGTGGTGCAATGGGGCAACGCGGATGTGTGGAAGGTGGGCGGCAAAGTGTTTGCGATCTGCGGCTGGAACGACGGCAAGGACGCCTTCACCTTCAAGGCCACCGATCTGGCCTTTGAAGTGCTGAGCGACGAACCGGGCATCCGGCCTGCGCCTTATCTGGCATCGCGCGGGATGAAATGGCTGCAGGTTTATGAGGCGCGCGGAATGAGCGATGCCTCGCTGCGCGAGCATATCGTGACGTCGTATGCGATGGTCGTGGCGAAACTGACCAAGAAGGCGCGGGCCGAGTTGGGGGTGTAGGATGGGGTTTTACCCCATCATTGCGTGACGATTGGACAAGATGGGTGCGTGCACCCATCCTGCGCTTGCCACAAATATCAGTTCATCATTTGATCGTAAGCTTTGCAGATCAACCCTATGAGGAACTGATCATTCAGTCCCTCATCATCGGACTTCAAGCTAAATTTATAGGTTCCATACCTTTGGTTGTAGCCAAGATAATCGCACTTAGATTCTTCGATTGATGCCAATATCTCGGCTTCTTGAGGTAGCTTAACCTCAAGGACCATTGTCGATTTTCTGGGATGAAAGACACAAAAATTTCGCGAACGACCTTCGATTTTAGGTCCAATATAATGTCTGGCAAAATTTAGCTCAGAGTTCGGTATCTGATCTTTTATCAATTTGAAAACCCGTTCAACAACAGCAATTGAAGCTGAAGATGCTCGTTCAATCCAATATGAGCGATCTACCTCAACGTACTCGTCGAGTTCCTTATCGCCGCCATAATACTCTTGTCGTGTATCTAAGATTTTGGCAAACATGATACTCAAGCCGAGATCACTTTTTGTGGCCGAAAGCTTAATAGCAACTATCGGCACTGAGTTTCCTAGCAGTGTAATCACGTTAAAAAAGCGACCGGTGATTTCTTCTGCAATCAACACGCAAACGTGATCGATTCCTTTGTAACGCGAGCGCTGCAAATCCCAATACTCTATTGCTCGAATAATGTGAGAGGGGTCAGTTTTGCCAAGTTGAATTTCTACACAATAACGAGCCGGCTCATCATCTTGAAGAAGAAGATCGAGAAAGCCGCCGCCAACCTGCGGAACTTCAACGCCAACCAAATCCAATTCACCTAGTCCGAGGCACCCCGGTGATTTCTTAATCAATTCCGCAATTTGTTTTTCGCTAACACTTTTCTCGTTTTTGAGGTTAATTTCATTAAGTATATCTAATTTCATACTTTTTCCCTACTATTAGCGGAGCGAATCCATCATCGCTTCCTCCGTTTCACATTCCCACCCCGCTGCCCCGGCCGTCCAGCCGTTGACCGTCCGCGAGACTTCACCGCATCCTCAGACGCCTTCTCGACCGCCCATTGGCGCGCCATGGGGTCGTCGGCCACCGCCAAATCGACCGCTTCCAGACGTTTGATCTCATCGCGGATATTGGCGGCCTCTTCGAATTCCAGGTTCTCGGCGGCTTTGCGCATTTGCTCGCGCAGACCGTCTAAGTGCGCTTCCAAATTCGCGCCGTGCATCGGTTTGTCGATGGTGGCAGTGACGCGGTTCATGTCGACGTCGCCCTCATAAAGCCCGGCCAGAACGTCCTCGACATTCTTTTTCACCGTCTCGGGGGTGATGCCGTGTTCTTCGTTATAGGCGAGCTGTTTGGCGCGGCGGCGGTTGGTCTCGTTCAGGGCGCGTTCCATCGAACCTGTGATCTTGTCGGCATACATGATCACCCGGCCATCGGCGTTGCGCGCGGCGCGGCCGATGGTTTGCACCAGCGAGGTTTCCGAGCGCAGGAAGCCCTCTTTATCGGCGTCCAGAATGGCGACCAGCCCGCATTCGGGGATGTCGAGCCCCTCGCGCAGCAGGTTGATGCCGACCAGCACGTCGAAGGCGCCCAGCCGTAGGTCGCGCAGAATCTCGATGCGCTCCAGCGTGTCGATATCCGAGTGCATATAGCGGACCTTGATGCCCTGTTCGTGTAGATATTCGGTCAGGTCCTCGGCCATGCGCTTGGTCAGTGTGGTGACCAGCGTGCGGAAGCCGTTGGCGGCGACCTTGCGCACCTCGTCCAGCAGGTCGTCCACCTGCATGGATATGGGGCGGATTTCGACTTCGGGGTCCAGAAGGCCAGTGGGGCGGATCACTTGTTCGGTGAAGACGCCGCCGGTCTGTTCGATCTCCCACTTCGCAGGCGTCGCCGAGACGAAGACGGATTGCGGGCGCATGGCGTCCCATTCCTCGAACTTGAGGGGGCGGTTGTCCATGCAGGACGGCAGGCGGAACCCGTGTTCGGCCAGCGTGAATTTGCGCCGATAGTCGCCCCGGTACATGCCGCCGATCTGCGGGACGGAGACGTGGGATTCGTCGGCGAAGACGATGGCGTTGTCGGGGATGAATTCGAACAGGGTCGGGGGCGGCTCGCCCGGTGCGCGACCGGTCAGGTAGCGCGAGTAGTTCTCGATCCCGTTGCAGACGCCGGTGGCCTCGAGCATTTCCAGATCGAAATTGGTGCGCTGTTCCAGACGCTGCGCTTCCAGCAGTTTGCCTTCGCCGACCAATTGGTCCAGCCGGATGCGCAGTTCCTTTTTGATCCCGATGATGGCCTGCTGCATCGTCGGTTTCGGAGTCACGTAGTGCGAGTTTGCATAGACCCGCACCTGTTCCATGGTGGCGGCGCGTTCGCCGGTCAGCGGGTCGAATTCGGTGATGGTTTCCAGTTCCTCGCCGAAGAACGAGAATTTCCATGCGCGGTCCTCAAGGTGGGCGGGCCAGATTTCCAGTGAATCGCCCCGCACCCGGAACGAGCCGCGCTGAAATGCCTGATCGTTGCGGCGGTATTGCTGGGCGACCAGATCGGCCATCACCTGCCGCTGATCGTATTCGTTGCCGACCTTCAGATCCTGCGTCATCGCCCCATAGGTCTCAACCGAACCGATACCGTAGATGCACGAGACCGAGGCCACGATGATCACGTCGTCCCGTTCCAGCAGCGCCCGGGTGGCCGAGTGGCGCATCCGGTCGATCTGTTCGTTGATCTGCGATTCTTTCTCAATGTAGGTGTCCGAGCGCGGCACATAGGCTTCGGGCTGGTAGTAGTCGTAGTAGGAAACGAAATATTCGACCGAGTTCTCGGGGAAGAAGCCCTTGAATTCGCCATATAGCTGCGCCGCCAGCGTCTTGTTCGGGGCAAGGATGATGGCCGGGCGCTGGGTTTCCTCGATCACCTTGGCCATGGTGAAGGTCTTGCCCGTACCGGTCGCGCCCAGCAGCACCTGATCGCGTTCGCCGTCATTCACACCCCCGGCCAGTTCCTGAATCGCGGTTGGCTGGTCGCCTGCGGGGGCAAACTCGGTATGCATGACAAACTGCTTGCCACCTTCCAGTTTCAGGCGCGCGCGCACGTCGTCAGCGGTCAGTTGGGTCTTGTCGGAATGGGCGTATGGCATCGGCAGGCTCCGGGTCAGGCCCCTACATTTGTTCTTATTTTGTCCGTCTGCAAGGGCTGATCCGGATTCATTTCCTATCACGCGGTCCGTGGCTGCGCGTTCGGGTTCGCTTGCGCCCAGAGTAACCGATCCTGATGGCAGTTTCTGACATAGGCCTCCGCGACAATTGTCATCTTGTCCCGGCGCGCTGTGTGACGCATAAACGGGCCTAGCCAAGTGAGTACGGAGAGGCGACATGCGCGCACGGATTTACCAGCCTTCGCGAAACGCGATGACATCGGGGATGGCCAAGACCCGCAAATGGGTTCTGGAATATGCCCCTGCCTCGTCGCGTGAGGTCGATCCGCTGATGGGCTGGACCTCGTCCAAGGATACGCAAACGCAGGTGCGCCTGAAATTCGACACCAAGGAAGAGGCGCTGGATTATGCCAAGGACAACGGCATAGACGCGCAGGTGACCGAGCCGCACAAGCGCAAGCCCAACCTGCGCGCGCGCGGTTATGGCGAGAATTTCGCAACCGACCGGCGCGCGCCCTGGACGCACTGAGTGATCGAAATCCGCGAAGCCGACCCGACATTGGACGCCCTGCGCCCGCTGGTCGAGGCGCATTTTGCCCATAGCGAAACCGCCGGACCTGCCGAGAGCAACCATACCATGGATGCCGCGGCGCTGACCGGTCCGGGGATTCGTTTCTGGGCGCTTTATGAGGCGGGGGAGCCTTTGGGCTGTGGCGCGCTCAAGGCGTTGCCGGATGGCACGGCTGAGGTGAAATCGGTGCATATCCTGTCTGCGGCAAGGGGGCGGGGATTGGCGCGGGAGATGATGATCTATCTGGCTGATCGGGCCCGCGCCGAAGGCATAAAGGCGCTTGTTCTGGAAACTGGTGCTGCCCATTTGCCCGCCTATGATGCCGCGCGGCGATTGTATGAATCGCTGGGCTACAGCTATTGCGGCCCGATCCACGGCTACGCGCCCGATCCAAACAGCGCCTTCATGCGCTTGGCCCTTGAAACCGGGTCGTAAAAACAGCAAGAAGGGCGCAAGCGGTCCCTTAGCTCAACTGGATAGAGCAGCTGACTTCTAATCAGCAGGTTGAGGGTTCGAGTCCTTCAGGGATCGCCAGCAAAAGCCTGAGAGCTAAGGCGCGAAATTACGGTCTGGGTTGATTTCACGCACCGTAACCGGGTTCCCTTGCGCAGTCGCCCAAGGATACCGGGCTGTTTTAGGCAAATCACTCCGGCAAAAAGCGCGCGGACCAGCTGGTTGCGGCTGATTGGTTTGTCAGCATCTCTTGTATCTCTGCCTCCGAATACCCGATCCTGGTCAGAATAGAGATTGTGCTGTCACCAAATTTCGGCGCGGGCCCGGGTATGGAGATGGCCGCATTTGAGGTCCGGACTGCATTCGGGGCGGCAAGGTCGCACCATCGGCCCATGGCGTGGGTGTCATGGCGCACGGCGCGGTATGTCGCCTTCTGAATGTCCACATCCCCGCCGCTTTCCAGTTGCAGCGATTGATCGCGCGTTTCCAGCATCGAGGCCAAAGGCACAACGGCGCTTGATCCCCGGTTCAGGCACCCGGACCAGTGTGCGATGGTCTGCGATTTGAAGCGGTGGCTGAGTTGCTCTTGTAGTGCGTCATCGGGAAGCGCAGTGAGATCGGCAAGTTCGGCCACATCGTTCAGGACGTCGGGACCGTCTTTGGGGGCGGCCCAGAAGAACCAGCCGTCCGAGGCCTGATAACAGTGATAAAACGGACCCGCACCCAACGCAGCGCGCCCTGATGCTTCGTCAAAGGGTGTGCGTTCGGCAAAATCATACATGAACTGTGCCTGTATCATGCCGCCTGCCGCTGCCAGAGACGATCGCGCGATATCCGCGACCCCGGTTGCCTGTTTCTGGATCAAGGCAGCCCCCAGCGAAACGCAGGCGGTCAGACCGGCCAGAACATCGATAGTGCCGGCATGGGCGTGTTCCTCGGGGGTGTCCATGCCGCCACCAAAGCGGATCATGATCCCCGATGCCGCCTGCGCCAGATCGTCATAGCCCAGATGGTCCGATTTTGGCCCGCGCATCGGCCCGCCGAAGGCGTCCAGCTGCACCAGAATCGCGTCGGGGTTGATCGCGGTAAGCTCGTCCGGCGACAGGCCCAGCCCGTCGCGCTGTTCATCCGTGGCGTTCAGGGTGATCACATCCGCCTGACGGATCAGCCGGTTCAACGCCTCGCGCCCGGCAGCATCGCGCAGGTTCAGCAGAACGCTTTCCTTGCCGCGATTGGCCTGCAGGCCAAAGACCACCGTGTTCCACGGATCGACCGACGGTGTCACGGGCTGTACATGGGTCACGTCGACCCCGAACCGTGCCAGAGTTGAGGCTATGGTCGGCCCGGCGATCACATTGGTCAGGTCCACCACCTTCAGACCGTCCAGCCACCCGGTCTGCCGGGTAGCGTCAATATGCGGGCGGGGTGGTTCGGCCAATATCTGCGCCACATGATCACGGGCCGCGTCCCCCGTGATGGCCGGAGATTTCGCGACTGCCGCCTCATCCCCGGCCAGCCAGGCCACGTTGCCCATCTGCTGCATCGCCCCGTGTTTCGGATCATCGACGCTCAGGATCAGGCCCGACGCGGTGGCATGCGGGTCGTGTAGCCATTCCTTGGTTGTGCGCTGTGCCGTTGCCGGAGCCTTGGCCGTGCCAAACAGCACTTCCCATTCATGAGCCGGTTTGGTCAGAAAAGCAGCCTTCATCGCTGACGAGACCCGGGCGCGATCCCGCGCCCCGACCGGGTAGTTGCTGAGCGTCCATTCATCCGGCCAATCTTTTGTGTCCAGATAGGGGTCGAACACCGGAAGCTCATCCAGCAAATGACCCAGACCCAGCGTCGTCAGGACGCGTGCCGGGTGGGTGGCGACGCTGCTGGCCACCACGTAGAACCCGCGCCCGTCCTGACAGGTATAAGTGCGATAAAACGGATCGAGGAACTCTGACAGCTCGGAAAAATCCAGATCGCAGGGCTCGCCCGTTCTTGCGCGGCGATCCAGTTCCAGCTCGCGCGGGGATTTGTAGCGGTCGGGGTAGCCTTCGATCTGTTCGTGGTTATAGACCAACCCCTCGAACAGGGACGAGGCCAGCGGCACCTCGATGTAATCCCCGCCCGTCTTTGCGCGCGAATGTAGCGCGAACAGAACGGACATTGCGCCGAACGTGGCCGCATAGGCCGAGGCGAGGTTGAGCGGCGAGAACGAGGCCTTGATCCCCATCAGGCGGCGGTTCAGCCCCATATCGGTGAATTGCCCGGTGCGGGCGGCGACGATCGCCTCCCACGCGGCCAAATCGGCCAATTCCGGGTCGGTCGAGGCAAAGCCGGGCAGGGCCAGATAGATCAGCCCCGGATTGGCCTGCCGCAATACATCGGGGCCAACGCCCAGACGGTCCATGACGCCGGGACGGAAGTTCTCGATCACGATGTCCGCGCGTTTGGCAAGCTCAATCGCCTGTGCTTGCCCGGCATCCGTTTTCAGGTCCAGTTCCAGAACATGCTTGCCGCGCGACAGCATATCGGTCGCCGGATCATCCCAGCGCGGCCCGCCGGGCGGATCGATGCGCAGCACCTCTGCCCCCATATCGGCCAGCATCATCCCGACCAGCGGACCGGCCAGATATTGTCCGAAGTCCAGAACCCGCACCCCGGTCAGCGGTCTTGCCCCGCTCATTCCGCGGCCTGCGCGGTGGCTGGGGATGTGCGCCCCATATGTTCCAGATAGGTATTGTGGAAATGACGCATCATGGCCTCCGAGTATTCGATGTTTTCCCAGTCAACTATGTACCAACCCTGATCAAAGCACCGCTGGTTCATGCCTTCCTGCACTGACAGCAGGAACGAGATATCCTCGGGCTGCAGCACGTCGCGCCCCCAGATCGCCCGCTTTTCCTGACGGTCCCGCATGCCTGGATCGGTGGGCTCGGGCGGTTCCAGATTGATGCTCCAGCGCAGCCCGCGACCGGTGCCGATCGGGTTCCACTGGAACAGGGTCAGATTGCCCGGCCCGGCAAATTGCGAGATGCCGATATTGGGGAACAGAAACCAGAAATGCAGGTCGGTTTCGTCATGTTCCAGATCCAGCGGATAGGCCAGATTGTCGGCCTTCCCGTTGCCGGGGATGAAGTTGTACGCCGCGTTCTTGGTCAACTCATAAGTCTGGTTGTTAATGTCCAGCATGTCCGAAAACGAGATATGGCCATGGCGGCAGTGCTGGCATTCCAGATAGTTGTCGATCTGGATCTTCCAGTTGGCGGCCACGTCGACCTCGTGAATGGCGGCGGCGGTTTCACCCAGAACATAGCTGTCTACCTTCGGGCATTTCTCGCGCACCTGATCTTCGATCCCCGGCCAGAATTCGGTGATTGGCAGGGCGTCGGGGTCAAGATTGACAAAGATGAAATCCAGCAGCCGATCCACCCGCACCGTGTTCAGGCACACCTCTTTCTGGTCGGGTACCGAACTGGTGTCGCGTTTGCGCATGTGCCGCAGCGAACCGTCCAGAGAAAAGCTCCAATGGTGATAGGGGCAGACAATGGCGCGGGTTTGCCCGGACCCTTCGACCAGCTTATGGCCGCGATGCGGGCAGATATTGTAATAGGCGCGAATTTCGTGGTCCTGATCGCGCACGACAAACACGTTCTGGCCCAGAATGCTGGTCGCAACATAATCGCCCGGTTCCGCCAGCGCGCTGATATGGCAGGCATATTGCCAGGACTTGAAAAACAGCTTCTCGCGCTCTTCGGCAAAAACCTCCTCGCTGATGTAGTAATCCGCGGCGAGGGCGCGCAGGTTCTCATCGGGTCGGGTCATTTCAATCCTCCTCAGGATCCGCGATCAGGCCGGGTGCATTCTTGTACGGTGTCTGGCAACATGCGGCTTACGACGCCCCTTCTCGTTCACTTGCTTCTTCTTCCTGAACCAGGGTCTCAGCCTGCAGGACCCCCGGTTGCCCGGTTCCGATGACGCCCACGATCTGGACCTCTCCGGTCTCGGTGGGGGCCTCGACCTGATAGCGCCGAATGATTGCGACCAGCGCCACGGACAGGCCGATAACTGCCAGCAAAAACTGCAGACCTCTGCCACCCAGCAACGTGATCGAGTTCGGACCCAGTATCGTTCCGATCAGCAGGCCCACGTTCAATAGCAACACCATGGTGCCACTGGCGGGTACGATCTGGGACAGTTTCAACTGGTCATTCGCATGCGCGGTCAGGATGGAATAGGCCGGGTAAAGTCCGATCGCCACCAGAACAAAACCGATGACGATGTTCGATGGTGACGTGTCGATGGCCATCCAGAGCGACGCAAGCGCCGTCACTACTCCCAAGCCGATGACCACATAACGTCTGTCGGTATGATCGGAAATCCAGCCAACGGGATATTGAACAATGGCACCGGCGATCAGGGCGGCCACCAGCGCCCCCGAGGCCTGCGCCGCCGTGAAACCCTGCTGCAGCGCATAGAGGGGCAAGGTGATATAGGACGCCGAAACGCCGATGCTGACGATGATTATTCCAAGAACCGCAACAGGCGAGACCTTGTAGAGCCGGTTCACCGGCATACGTTCGGGCGCGGTGTAATCCGGTGCTTTGTTGCCCGACAGCAGAAGCGGCACGATTGACAGCGAGATCAGGATCGAGACGACCCCGAACAACAGGTTTCCGGTCGGGTCGGGAAAGCCGACAAGAGCTGTTCCCAAAGCCGGTCCGGCAAGCTGAATGATGAAATAGAGCGACAGGACCTGCGCGCGTATGCTGTTGTCGGATTTTGCGTTCAGCCAGCTTTCGGTGATCACATAAAGGCCGGGATAGCAGAACCCGCCGAGAAATCGCATCACGCTCCAGCTGACGGCGTCGCTGGTCAGCAGGTGAACGATTGCGGCGATAGAAACCAGCGATGCAAGGGCGGAAAACGCCCGAATATGACCGACGTTTTCAACCAGCCTCGGCGCCAGCGCCGTACCGGCCAGCGCGCCCAGCGGATAGCTGGCCTGCATGATCGAGATGGTAAAGTCGCTGAACCCAAGGCTCGCCCCCCGAATGGTCAGCAATGTCGCCAGAAGGCCGTTGGCGACCATCAGCATGAGCATGCCCAGAAACAAAGCCCAGTTTTCGTTCAAAGCGCGTAACATAGCCAAGGGCTATCGCGGGGTGTTGCGCGTGTATAACCCCCCCGCGACATCGGGATGTCGCAGAGGAGAACGAAAGAAGCGCATTCAGGGTGAATTCCCAATCGCTCTTGCGTCAGGCAAAGGCGCGTTGCCATATGCTTGGAACAGAACGGATTGCGGTGCGAAAAGGGGTCGTTGATGACCAGTGAAAGCGCCGGAACGTCTACGGAGCGGCAGCATGAATAACGTGATTGACCCGGAACATGAAGGCGCTGGCCCCGCGATCACCCCACGCACCCGCGCCCGTGCGCGCCACATTCTGGATCACTATTATATCGGCCCGGCCAGAGATGATCGGGTGCTGGAGATCTGGGGGTATACCGACAGCTACACCTACCGCCCCGGAGACAGCGTTGAGCTGCGCGTCTCGACCACGGCCCGAACCTGGTCGCTTGAGGTTGGCCGGGATGGTGCAGATTATGTGCCGGTCCTGAGCGATACGGATCTGCAGGGGCAGCTTCAGGACACGCCGGAACAGTGCTCGGTGCAGGGGTGTGGGCGGGAGGTTTCGTATGCCTTTACCATTCCAGATGACTGGAAAGCGGGGGCCTATCTGATCACGCTGCGGGCTGAATGTCAGGGTGATTCCGTCGAAGAGCATCACCTGATCTTTGTCCGTCGGGCTGCCTCGGCGGACCGTGCCCCGATGGTGCTGGTCTGCGCAACCGGCACCTGGCTGGCCTATAATTGCTGGGTCGGGTCCAGCGCTTATGAGGGGATCGCGGGGCCGGACGGCAACGCCTTTTCGCCCGTTCTGTCGAACCAGAGGCCATGGACTCGCGGGTTTTGCAAGCTACCCGCAGGCGCACCCCGCGCCCTGACCGAACGGCCAAGCGACCCGGATGGCATGGTGCGTTATCCTTACATGGAATGGGCTTATGCCTATGGCTATTCCAAGAAATATGCCTCGGCCGGTTGGGCCAGCTATGAACGCCATTTCGCGCGCTGGGCGGAAGCGGAAGGATATGAGTTCGAGATTGTTACACAGCATGATCTGGAGCTAGAGCCGGACCTGCTGACGGGCCACCACTGCGCTGTATTCGTGGGACATGACGAATACTGGACCGCAAATATGCGCAACAGCGTTGACCGTTTTGTCGAAGGCGGAGGTCGAGTGGCGCGCTTTGCGGGCAACTTCCTTTGGCAGACCCGGATGGAGGATCAGGCGCAAACGCAGGTCTGCTATAAATACACGGCGAAAGACGCCGATCCCCTGATGTGTGGGGACGATGCACATCTGGTTACCGGCGCCTGGGATGCGGCTCCCGTCAATCGCCCCGGCGCGTGGACCTTCGGGGTGAACGGGCTGAAAGGCGTGTATGCCGGGCTCGGCAATTGCGTCGGTCAGGGCAGCGGCGGGTTCACGGTCTACCGGCCTGACCATTGGGCTTTGCAGGGGGCGCGGCTTGGATATGGCGACCAGTTGGGCGCTGAATCCCGGATATTTGGGTATGAGGTGGACGGGGTGGATTTCACTTTTGACGACGGTCTGCCGTTCCCGACGGGCCGGGATGGCACGGATAAATCGGTCGAGATCATCGCGCTTGGGATGGCCACAAATATCGAGGCTGATTTTTCCCATTGGGGCGAAACGCTCTACATCGGCAGCGCCGATGCCGAGTTTAAGGCGCGAGTCCTGTATGGTGAGCTGACGGCGAAGACACTGGACAAATCCAGCCGCGGCAACGGCGCGATCGTTTACTGGCAAAGCGGAGAAGGTGAGGTGTTTTGCGCCCGTACCTGCGAATGGGTCGCCGGGCTGATGCGACACGACCGTCAGGTCGAGGTCATCACCCGCAATGTCCTGAACCGGTTTTGCCGGTAGGTTGGTTCAAGTCGGCTCAATCCTCTGGCCGAAGCATGAGCGCAGCAAAGTTTTCGAAAAAACCTTGGCGCCTTTGGCGTTTAGATGATCGGTATCCCGGAAAAGATGTTGTTCGGAAATTGCTGAGCGTGCGTCAAAATAGCGGACACCGGTTCTTTGGGCTTCATCGCTGAAGAACTGAATTTGGTCTTCGGACGCTTCCCCGACCGCGTCCAGATAGGCATCGGATACCGGATAGCTGACCAAACAGACCTCTGCCCCTTTCGCCACAAGAGCATCAATCATTTCCGCGTATTCGATTTGCGCCCGTATAACCCGCGCCTGCGGGCCAGGTTGATGCGTGATGGCCCGTTTCCTGGCCTGCAGCACCTGTGCTCGGGGATCGAGGGCTGAGAAATTTCCGGGGGACAGCAAGGCCCCGTCCTGCGTCTGGATGATTTTGCTGTCGAGGCTAAATCCGTTCTCGACAAAGCGGACCCAATAGCCGGGCAGCCGCACCCGGTGACGCGTTTCCGTCATATGAAAACCCAGTGGTGAGGCAAGTTGGGCTGAAGCCTCGGGATAGGGTTCAAAGCCTTGGTTCAAGCGATAGGAGGCGAAGAAATGCGGATCCGCCTGAAGGATCACCCGGCCGGGCTGCAACTCGGCGAAATGGGTTTTGGCCTTCCAGGCCATGTGCGATATGCCCTCGGATGGAAACGCAAGGTTGACGAAGCCTTCACCCGCTACAAATCCGCGTGCCGTTCTGCTATCGCCAAAGGCAACGTCGGGACGATCCGTGGCCTCGAAGATCGAGACGTGATTTGCGTAATTGTCTTGTGGGAGGACCTGAAACCTCACCAGCGCTTCGCTGGCCAGGATCGCGAGCAACAGCGTGGCCGCGAAGAACGACACTATTCGCAGCACAGCCTTGTTGGCCATTTCAGAACTGGAAATAGATGAACGCATGGCTTCCGCTTGAATAGATGTGGGTAAGGGATAGGGCAGCGATGCACCCGCCGATGGCATACCAAACTGGAACCAGCGCCCTGATCGATTGTGACTGCAGCCTTTTTGAGATCTCGATTGAATTTGGTGCAAAAAACGCAAGAAGCATGGCCAGCAGGAGGGTAACCAGTTGCGGGTTCAACTCTTCGAAGATGGCCATGGACAGCGGGTTCACAGGTGTGGCGCTGACCATTGCCTGAAGCACCGCTTGGGCTTGACCAAGTGTTTCCGCGCGGAAAAACACCCAGGCAAACACGACCGCGGAAAACGTGAGTGCAAACCCGATGGCGGGAGTGAGTCTGGGCATGTTGTTCGCTCGCCAGAAATGAGCCACCGTCAGATAGGCCCCGTGCAGGCCGCCCCAGACAACGAACTGCCATCCCGCCCCATGCCACAGGCCACCGAGAAGCATCACGAGCCAGAGATTGGCGTAGCGCCTGAAAACGCCTTGCCGATTGCCGCCAAGCGGGATGTAGAGGTAGTCGCGCAGGAACCTCGACAAGGTGATGTGCCACCGTCGCCAGAACTCGATAATATCGGTCGATTTGTAGGGAGAGTTGAAATTGACCGGTAGCCTTAGTCCAAACAACAACCCCAGCCCCAACGCCATGTCGGCGTAGCCTGAGAAGTCAAAGTAGATCTGGAAAGTATAGCACAGCATTCCGAACCAGGCTTCGGCGAAACTCAGCTCTACTCCCAAAGCCTGGGCTTCGAACATGGCATCGGCACCGGGGGCCAATCCGTCAGCGATTAGAACTTTCTTGGCCAGTCCCATACAGAACAGGATCAACCCTGACGCGATATCTTCGGCCTTGAAAGCGGCAAAACGAGACTGCGACAGCTGAGGGATCATGTCGCCGTGATGCACAATGGGTCCGGCGATGAGTTGGGGAAAGAAGGCGACAAAAAACAGATATTCCAGCGCGTCGCCCGGCTTGGCTTTGCCCTGGTGGATATCAACCAGATAAGCGATCTGCTGGAAGGTGAAAAAGGAAATGCCCAGGGGCAACAGAACCTCGGGTATGCCCAGCCCGTTTCCGGATATCGCGCGGGCGATATCGTCGAAAAACCCCGCATATTTATACCAGCCCAAAAGCACGAGGTTGAACGCAATTCCTGATCCCGTAAGCAGCCTTGACGGTTTGGCCGCGATCTTCCGGGCCAGAATAAAATTCACGCAAACCGAACCCAGAAGCAGCAGCAGGAACGGCGGATGATACCAGCCATAAAAGACCAAAGAGCCAATGGCCAAGGTTGCCAGGGCACCGCGCAACCCAAACAGGCGGCTGATCGCAAAGGTGGCGATCAGAACTGCCGGTAGAAATCCGACCAGGAATGGGATTGACGCGAAAAGCATGGTGTGGATGCCCCTCGCGATTTATTCGGCGGCGACCCGATTTCGGGTCTCGCGTTTCCGCAGCCGCCGCCAGATCTTCACGATTGGTGTGATGTAGACACCCCGAAGCGAACGGAACTGTTCCATGTCGTGATCTTCGATACCAAACTCCACGCGCTCGTCCTTTTGTGGCAGATAGAGCGTTCCGAACAGGGCGTCCCAGAACGAGAAGATGTGGCCGAAATTGGTGTCAAAGTGCTCGGGCGATTTACTGTGGTGAACCTGATGTTGTGCGGGGGATATGAAGATCCTGTTCCAGAAATCTCCATAGCTGATCCAGACATGTGTATGCCTCAGATTGTACCCGGCCATGCGCCACACCCAAATGCCGAAAAGAGTGCCAAAAATCGTGAAGGGCATTGGGCTTTGACCGAAGGCAAATACCCAAACGGCGATACCTGTTCCGGTCACAGCCGCGCTTACCAATGAGCCGAAAACGGCTTCAATTGGATGGCGGCGCATTGCGGTGACAGGTGTCATCACCTCGGCCGAATGATGGACCTTGTGCAGTTCCCACAGAATTGGGACCCGGTGTTTTAGATAATGCGCCCACGACGCGCCGAAATCCCACAGCAGAACCAGCATCACCGAATAGCAGATCCGGCCCAGAAGACCGGTTTCGACATTGCCGCCTTCGAGGCCCACCACATTTGCCAGACCCAATACCAGTTCGGATACCAGCGCGGGGCTGAAAATGACGGTGGCCGTCATCCAAAAAAGAGCACCCTGATTGATCAGGAATACCCAATAATCCATCATGGCGGATCCATGAAGAAATACGTTCCGGGGAAATAGCATCGCCAGAATACGCCGGGGTGCCGGCAGCCCTCCGCTCCGTTTGCGAACACGTACGACGATGACGACAAAGGCGAGCAGGAACGCAATCAGAAGCGGCCCGATGCTGAGAAAATGACCTGAATTGAACAATACACCGCCGGTGTTGTGCCACATATTGGCGATCGTGCTTTCAATGAATTCCATGCCTGTTTCTTTCTGACGACAACGTAATGCCATATTCTTTGCCAATATTTGGGGCATCAATGAGGCATGATTGGCGTGATTGATTGTCAAAGTGGAAACTATCTTGAGTTCAGGCCCGAGCATTGTTCTCGAAAAGTGACTTTGAGCTGACCGCCCCCTCCGCGCGGCGGATTCTCCCAAAACGAGGACTGGGGAATGATAGTGCGGAGATTTGATCAGGCAGGGTCCGTAAGGTCGGACAAAGGCCATGTCAGGCGCACTTCCAAGCCTCCAAGCGTGGACCGATCCAGCGTCAGGGTGCAGCCATGGGCCCGTGCCATGCGTCGGGCGATGCTCAGCCCAAGACCGGCACCCGGTTGTTCCGGATCAAGCCGGGCTCCGCGTTCGAGCACTATGTCGCGTTCTGACTTTGGGATGCCGGGGCCATCGTCCTCGATGGTCAACATTGCGGAAGCGCCATCTTGCCTGCCCCGTATGGCGATCCTGCTCTCCGACCATTTTACGGCATTGTCCAAGAGATTGCCCAGAAGCTCGGTCAGGTCGAACTCGTCGAACGGCAGGTGAAGGGAAGTGGGCACGTCGATATCCCACCGGATATGCTCGGCACCGGGTTGGCGGCCAAGTGTGCGGTGCAGACGCGCCACGATTGCACTGGCGTCCGAGCGTTGCCGGACCTGCTGGCTGTCGCGGCTCGATGCCAGCTCACGTTCGACGATGTGCTGTATGGCAGTGATTTCCGTTATCAGGTCGTCGGCCAGACCATCCTGCCCGGACTTGCGCATTTTACGCTCGATCCCGTGCATGATCGTCAGAGGTGTCTTCAGTCCATGGGCCAGGTTGCCCGCGCGTGATCGTGCTCGTACCAACGCCGCGGCATTGGCATCGAGCAATTGGTTCACCTCGTCGACAAGCGGCAGGACTTCGGTGGGATAGTCCGAAGACAGTCGCCCGTCCTGTGATCGCGAGACACCGCTGACTTCGGATCGGACCTTCTGCAGCGGCTTCAGCCCCAACCGGACCTGAATCCAGCTTGCAACCAGCAGAAACAGGCCCAACACCGCAAGCCAAATGATTGAGTTCATCGTAAACCGGGACACCGAGACATCCAGATCCGCCCGGTCGATGGCTACCGCCAGAAAGACCTCGCGGCGCGATTCAACTTCGCCCAGGGTTATTACCCAGCTTGCGACCGCCACGGCCTCATCCGCGTTGATCGTGACATCTGCAAAGGTGATCACCCCCGGTGCCTGCGGGCGCATCAGCGTCAGCGGAGCGGACCAGAACGACGGCGACAGGAGTGGTTCGCCATCATCGATCTGAACCTGCCAGTAATACCCTGAAACAGGCTGTTCGAACCGGGGGTCCGAAATGGGTGCGACCTCGATGTCGCCCTCGGCGTTCACGCCGACATTGCCGCTCAGTACGGTCAGAAATGTCTCCAGTTCCTCACGGGAACGATGTTCGAAATAAAGCCGGAACAGGATGTTGAAGACGATAGCCGTCGCCGCCAGCGCCAGAGTCGTGGCCAGCGCAGCCGCCAGCAACAGGCGCAGGCCCAGCGACATCTTCATGTTTCGTCCTCGGCGATAATATATCCGAACCCCCGGCGCGTTTCGATGACGCCTCCGCCGATCTTGCGGCGCAGGCGGCCCACAAGAACTTCAATCGCATTGCTGTCGGGTTCCTGGTCGCGATAGTAGATACTTTCGAGCAGTTCCTCGTGGGTTACCACCCGCCCGCGATGATGCATCAGGTAGTTCAGCAGCCGGTATTCCAGAGGTGTGACCTTCAGAGGCAGCCCGTCGATCGAAACCCGCATCTGTCGCAGATCGAGCCTGAGCGCCCCGGACTCGAGTGTCGTGGCCTTCTGCCCGCCTGAGCGACGCATCACTGCGCGCAGGCGGGCGACGAGTTCTTCCATCTGAAACGGCTTGCCCAGATAATCGTCGGCGCCCGCGTCGATACCTTCGACGCGTTCGTTCCAGTTTGCGCGCGCTGTCAGCAGGATGACGGGCAGGTCAAGCCCCTCGCTGCGCCAATTGCGCAACACCGACAGGCCGTCGCGCTTGGGCAGGCCGATGTCCAGAATCGCGGCGGCGTAGCTTTCGGTACTGCCCAGAAACCAGCCTTCTTCGCCATCGCGGGCAATCTCGGGGATCAGCCCCTCGCCTTCAAGGACATCAGCGATCAGTTCGGCGATCTTGTGTTCATCTTCTACGATCAGAATACGCATCTAACACGCCCGTACGTTCAGGATCAGGCTCGAGCCCGCATCGACTGTGACTGAAACCACCGCCCCTTTCGGGTCAACGATCAGCACCTGGAATATTGGCCTGCCGCGATTGTCGGAAAATCCGACCTGTAACAATCTGCCCGGATGTCGGGCCTGAACTTTGCCAAGAACTTCCTGTAATGGTCGTGCATCGCCGCGCGCGATGGCGCGTTGCGCACGTTTATAATCCTGACGTGAAATCTGGGCGCCACCCGACATGGATGAGCGGCGGCAGGTACCCGGCCCGCTTGGCCCGCTTGGCCGGTTTGAGGCGCCGCTCTGGCGCAAGGAACCAGACTGCGACGGGCCACTTGGCCGGCTGGCACCGGACGACCCCGATGCACCGCTGGACCCTGAAGCACCGCTCGCGCCCGATGATCCGCTGGACCCTGACGATCCGCTGGAGCCAGATGAGCCGCTAGACCCTGATGATCCGCTGGCAGCCGAGCCCGCCGACGCTTGTGTCTGGCTTATCCCTAGCAGTGCGGGCGCTATGTAGGCTGCTGCGGCGCCCATGCCCAGGCGGGCCAGCGCCGCCCTGCGGGATATGCGTTTTGCCCGGCTCATTGGGCAATGACACCCTCCGTTGCGGGGCTGATCAGATGGGCATTGGCCAGATCACGCATCAGCCGGTCACAATCTGAAAAAATCTGTTCGGGTGCGACATCTGGAAAGGCCGCTGTCAGGATGTCCACGATCTCAGCCAGATCGGTGGGCTCTTCCAGCAGCCCCCAGATCGCAGATGACATGGGATTCAGCCGGAAGATGCCAATCCCATCCTGATCGGCCAGAAAGCGGTCTTCTCCGGCCTGGGTCTGCGTCACGTCAGGGACCTGTAAATAGCGTTTTTCGGGCAGGAATTCCCCGGCCTCCCGCTCCACGAGATCCAGCGGAGCCTGCCGGGCGTCCTGCATGACGTCGGTAATCCGGGCAACCGGAAGGGCGGCAAGGTCGGGATGGGACGCGAGATAATCCGCCGCTTCTTCGGCGCTGTGATAACTGAGGCGATAGATTGGCAAGTGCCGTGAAAGCAATTCGATCGAGTTGAGAATTGCGCCCGCATGGCGGGTGCGTGCGAAATTTTGGGTGATGAGACCGGCAAGCGCGTCTTCTTGCGCGATCGCGTTCAGTTCGGGGCGGATCGGAGTGTCGCGGCGATCCAGTACGACCACCGCACCCAGTGGAAGCTGCGCGCCCCAGGGTGCGACCGGCAGGTCCTCAAGATATTTGTATTGACGGTTTGAAGGTCCCTTGTTGTCGGCAACCCATGTGTGAAAGGCCCTGCTGAACCCCTCTGGCAAGGGCAGGCGGAGGCGCGGCAGAACCCCGTTTGCGATGCCGACGCATTCGCGGGTGACATCATCAACCCGTATAGGCAAAAAATCGTCTGTGTAGAGCGGCAATCCCTGGCGCGCCAGAGCGATGGCGAGCGTACTCTTTCCCGCCCGCCGGGCATTGGGGAACACCACCAGACGCCCCCCGAAATCAATCGCAGCAGTATGCAGGCAGAGCAGGCGGGGATCAGAGCGCAATCGCTCCCATGCCATTTCGGCCACAACATCGCACAGCGCGTTTACCTCGTTCCAGATCCGGGGCGAGTCGGGCGCGTCCGCGCAAGTCACTTCCCATCGTTTCTTTGGGGCAGCGCGTATCGTCACGAATGCCTCCAGGTCAGATTTGGCGGGCTCTATCTGGTGCGGCCATGCCGTCAGGATTGTCGACATCATCGCCGCGATCGTTGAGCGCCCTTCAAGCGCGATCGGATGGTCTAACCCCTCAAAATGCACATGCTGCGTTTCAGTCACGTTCCGTTCCCAGGTTGCCGGCTTTCATGCTAGCGAATTTCCCCCATGCTTCAACGCAATCCGGCCCGCCCGTTTGTCATACCCGGGCAGGCCGATGGTCGCGCAAGGCAAACTTCGATCAGCTTGTCAGCTGCACACCGAAACCCCGTCGCCACGGTCGACAACTGTTCCGCCGCCGCCCTCGCATTCCGCACGTGTGATCGTTTTCGGTCTGCTGGCTCCACTGGCCACCGAGGCTGCGCTGGCTACCGAGGCTGTGCTGGCCTTTGATGCTGCGCTGGCCTTTGATGGTGCGCTTCCCGCGCTGGCCCCGCTGGATCCCGACGCGCCCGAACCGCCGCTTGAGCCGCTCGAACGGCCGCCGGATGCGCCGCCCGAACCACCACCCGAGCCCCCTCCGGAGCCGCCGCTTGAGCCCGATGAGGCATGTGCCATAGAAAGCGGGGTCAGCGCGGGTACCGTGTAGGCTGCCAGGGCCAGCCCGCCAATCCTGGTCAGTGCTTTGCGTCGGGAGAGCGTTTTTTCTGTTTTCTCAGTCATTTGCTCGTTCCTTCATTCATTGTTCCCGGCATGCCTGAAGCACGCCTCAGGTTTCTGGTAGCACATCGGGTCTTTCAACAGCGTGAAGGTAAGTGTCAGCGTTTTGTCAGGTTTCGGAGTGATGCGCATCGCCGTATTGCGAGTGTTGCCGTGAACGTACTGCATTCTATCGTATGTTGGGCAATGACCTTGAGCTATTACAATACCTGCTACCAGAATGCGTGGCAGCGGTGATGGATAAACCCAAACTGCCAGAGACCGCACCAGAGCTCTTTGCTGGGCGCGCTGATGGTCGCGGGGAAATCATCCCCTTGCGTAATACGACGGTGTTGCGCAAGCGCATCCAGGCATTTCGCTCAGATAGACGTTGGTCTGGAAACAACGCTTGGGTAAGAGCGAACGATCTGCCGGTGTCTGCGCTCAAAGGTCGTGCCAAAAAAGTTGCAGGCGGGATTATGTACGGCGACGTATTGATCCGCGGCGCGTTCTTTGTTCGGCTAAGTGGGCGCAAGAAGATCATGGTTCGTCATGGTAAGGGGAACTGGGCGATTGGCGAAGCTGCCATTCACGTTGGTGACCGGGTGATGAGTTTCCTTGAGGACAATGTGTGTGCGCAGTTCGCCGTAGTTCATGCCCGATTGTTCTATGTGCTTTGTTATTGTGTCGCCGCACACTGCAAGACGTCGTGCCAGAGTACCAGCCTCTTTAGGGCATCTTGTACGCAAAGACACCCGAAGGGTCCTACGCGTGGTGCTTGGTCTGTTGTGCGGATTTGGCCTTGTGTCGGGCAGTGGCCAACGGCAGTAGTATATACCATGTCGGGGCAGTGAGAGATACGCATGCAGCTTCATTTTGTGTCACACCTGTGTGTCACACCGCTCTAATGATTGCTATCTAGTTGTATTGTTAGGTTTTGGTGGAGCCTAGGGGAGTCGAACCCCTGACCTCTTGCATGCCATGCAAGCGCTCTCCCAACTGAGCTAAGGCCCCATGCAGGTACCGCCTTGGCGGTGGACGGACGTTTATGAGACGCCGCCGATGAGTTCAAGCCCAAAAAACGGAATCGATGAAAAAGTTTCGCTCGATCCCGCAGGGCTGGGACGAGGCGGCGCGGGCCGCCTCGGGTCCTGTCAGTTTTCGTCTTCCGAGGACATGTCCTTGATGTCGTCCAGCGAAACGTTGTCGCCTTCGTCATCATCGTCCAGCAGATCGTCGTCCAGTTCGACATCGACATTGTCGTCATCGTCCAGAACGATATCGTCATCCGACGACGCTTCGCGCGCCTTGACCGAAGCGGCATCTTCCGCGTCAGCAGCGATCATCCGGCTCTTGCCGGTGTCCAGTTCCACGACCTCGCCTGTATAGGGGCTGACGATCGGGTCCTTGTTCAGGTCGTAAAAGCGTTTGCCGGTGGTCGGGCAGACACGCTTTACGCCCCATTCTTCCTTGGGCATATCAAATCCCCTTGATATCAGGTGAATCTCATCAATGATTCAGGTCACCTGCCACATGCGGCAGGCACTGTCAAAGCCTTTGCGCGAAGGAGATCGGCCCATGGGGCGACATGCTTTGCCGGGAACGCCCCCGGTGCCGCTGACATTGCGCAAATCAGCGCGGGCGCGGCGCATCAGTTTGCGGATTTCCCAACTGGACGGGCGGGTTACGCTGACCTACCCAACAGGGGTTGCCGAGCAAGAGGCGCTGAATTTCGCGCAGCAGAAAGAGGACTGGATTCGGGGACATCTGCAGGATCGTCCCGAGGCGGCGATGGTGCACTTCGGGCAATCTATCCCCATCGAAGGTGTCGAGCGGCGAATCGTTCCGGCCCCGGGCCGCCGGGTCGCGCTGAGTGATGCCGAAATCGCCGTGCCCGAAGGGGCCGAGGCGCGCCGTCTTGCCCGTTTTCTGAAAGAGCTGGCCCGCGACCGGCTGACCGAAGCCTGCGATGATTATGCCGCGGTGCTGGGGCGGTCGTACAGCACGCTGACCCTGCGCGATACGCGCTCGCGCTGGGGGTCGTGCAGTTCGGCGGGCGGGCTCATGTTCTCGTGGCGTCTGATCCTGGCGCCGCCCGATATTCTGCATTACGTCGCCGCGCATGAAGTGGCGCATCTGGCTGAAATGAACCACTCACCCGCGTTCTGGGCGCAGGTCGAGCGGATCTATGGCCCCTGTAAACAGCAGCGGCGGTGGTTGCGCGACCATGGAACGCATCTGCACCGCTATCGGTTCGAGGCCAGCGGTTGACCTGAGCGGGATTTGTGATCACATAAACCCATGCTGACCACACGCACCGCCGACTCTCACACCGCCACCCATGATCGCGTCTATCGCGCGCTCCGATCCCGTATCATGCACGGTGAGATCGCGCCGGGGCAGGCGCTGACCTTGCGTGGGATCGGCAAAGAGTTTGGCGTGTCGATGACCCCGGCGCGTGAAACCGTGCGGCGGCTGGCGGCAGAGGGGGCGTTGTCGCTGTCCACATCGGGCCGCGTGTCCACGCCTGAACTGACCAGTGACCGCATCGAAGAACTGGCCGCCCTGCGCGCGCTGATCGAGGTGGAACTGGCCAGCCGGGCTTTGCCCCGGGCGCATATGGCGCTGATCGACCGGTTGCAGAGCATCAACATGAATGTGGCCGAGATGGTCACCAAACGGGATGCGGTAGGCTATATCCGCTCGAATCTGGAATTTCACCGCACGCTTTATCTGCGCGCGCAGGCCCCGGCGATGCTGGCGATTGCGGAAACCGTCTGGTTGCAGCTCGGCCCGACGATGCGCGCCCTCTATGGGCGGTTACGGCGCACCGAGCCGCCGCATTACCACCGCCTGATCATCGCCGCCCTCAAGGCCGGGGACGAGCCGGGGTTGCGGCTGGCCGTGCGCTCGGACGTAACCCAAGGGCTGCGTCTGCTGGTGACCTGAGCGGCTTTTTGCCCATCGGCCTAACCCGCTGATTTTAGCCGCGGCTCTTCTGGTCTGAGCATCCGCGCTGGGTTATCCTGACTGCAAATCACAACAAGAGCAGATTTCAGTCATGATCAATCGTCGAAACTTTTCAATGGGGCTTGGGGCAAGCCTTCTGGCCGCCTGTTCCACGGGCACCGCGCCAAGATCGGCCCCGGCAAGCCGTATGCGCGCCGTGCCGAACGCAGGCTGGGATGCCTGGGTCGCCAGCTTCAGGAACCGCGCCGCGTCTCAGGGCATTTCGCAAAGCACACTGAACCGGGCGTTTCAGGGTGCGGGCTATCTGCCCGACGTCATCGAACGCGACCGCAATCAGGTCGAATTCAAGCGCTCGCTAGAGGATTATCTGGCCATTGCCGCCTCGGACGAACGGATCAGCACCGGCAAGCAGATGCTGGTGCGCCATGCGGGAACCCTGTCGCAGATCGAGGCCAAGTATGGGGTCGACAAAGAGATCGTCGTCGCCGTCTGGGGACTGGAAAGCCGCTATGGTGCGCGGCGCGGTGACGTGCCGGTGATCTCGGCGACATCAACGCTGGCCTATGACGGGCGGCGCGGTGCGTTCTTCGAAAAGCAACTGGTGGCCGCGCTGAGGATTATTCAGGAGGGCGACACCACGCCCGCCAACATGACCGGCAGCTGGGCGGGCGCCATGGGCCATACGCAGTTCATCCCGACCTCGTACCTTGCCTATGCGGTGGATTTCACTGGCGATGGTCGCCGCGATATCTGGTCGGAGGATCCGGCGGATTCGCTGGCTTCGACCGCCGCCTATCTGGCGCGCGCCGGCTGGGTGCGCGGCCAGCCCTGGGGCGGAGAGGCTGGCACCGTATCCGGCACGCCGGTGGCCGTATTGCAGCCGCAGACACCCGGCCCGCGCATCGCTGTGTTCCGCAATTTTCAGGTGATCAAGCGGTACAACAACTCGGACAGCTACGCGATCGGTGTGGGCCATCTGTCCGACCGGATTGCAGGTGGCGCACCGTTTCAGGCCTCGTTCGGGCCGGATGAAAACGGGCTGACGCTGGAGGATCGCAAGGAATTGCAACGCCGTCTGACCGCATCCGGGTACGACACGCAGGGCGCAGACGGGGTGATCGGCAAGAACTCCGAGGCTGCGATCAGCGGCTATCAGCGCGCCAACGGTCTGCCGGTCACCGGCAAGCCATCGGTCGATCTGCTGCGGCGTCTGGGCGGCTGACGCTTACGCCGCCAGCCCCTTCGATCCGATATCCAGAAATTTCTGACGGCGGTCCTTGATAAGGGCCGCCGAATCTCTGCCGTCCAGCTCTTTCAGCATGGTAGCGATGGCTTCGCGCACGGCTTCCACGGCTGCAGGACGGTCGCGATGCGCACCGCCTTTGGGCTCGGTGATGATGTGATCGCAGACGCCCAGCTTGTGCAGGTCCTGCGCCGTCAGACGCAGCGCCTCGGCCGCCTCGCGCATCTTCTCGGCATCCTTCCACAGGATCGAGGCGCAGCCTTCGGGCGAAATCACCGAATAGACCGAATGTTCCAGCATTGCCACGCGGTTCGCCGTGGCAAAGGCCACCGCACCGCCCGACCCGCCTTCGCCGATGATGACCGAGACCAGAGGTACTCCGATCTTCAGGCACATCTCGGTCGAGCGCGCGATGGCTTCGGACTGGCCGCGTTCCTCGGCGCCTTTGCCGGGATAGGCCCCGGCGGTGTCGATCAGGGTGATCACCGGCAGGCCAAAGCGCCCGGCCATCTCCATCAGACGCACGGCCTTGCGATACCCTTCGGGGCGGGCCATGCCGAAATTGCGCTCGATCCGCGATTTGGTGTCGCTGCCCTTTTCATGTCCGATCACCATCACCGGCTGATCGTCGAATCGTGCCAGACCGCCGATCACTGCCAGATCGTCGGCAAAGTTCCGGTCACCGGCCAGCGGTGTGAACTCGGTGAACAGCGCATCGACATAATCGTTGCAATGAGGCCGTTCCGGGTGACGCGCCACCTGGCATTTGCGCCACGGTGTCAGATCCTTGTACAGCTCGTCCAGCAGCTTGGCGGCCTTGGCATCCAGCGCGGCGGCCTCTTCGCTCACATCCATCTCTTCGTTGGCGCGGGCCAGCGCGCGCAATTCCTCGGCCTTGCCTTCGATTTCGGCCAGCGGTTTTTCGAAATCCAGATACTGGGTCATGACGCCTCTCAACGCGGAAGTTCCACGCTATATGACCTTGCCTTCAGAGGAATGCAACAGAAGGCGCATGCGGGCCCGGAAACGCGCCCGCATATGAATGGATCATTTGGCCGGGATATAACTGGACGGCAGACCATCCTCATCGGCATTGACCATATAGTACTGGTTTTCACCCGTGTCCCAGACCAGGAACGCGTCGGCATCCGCCGGTTTCGTCTGCTCACCCCAGGGGGCCTGAATGGTCAGTTCCCGATCGGTGGCATAGCCCAGATCCGAAACGCGCAGCATTTCGACCGGTGTCGTCTTCAATGCCCCGACCAGACCCGGCGCGTTGGTCTCGAACATCGCCTGAACGTCTGGGGCCAGTGCGAGACGTTCGATCAGTCGCGCGTTTTTGGCTGCAACCTCGTCCAGTGGTACCAGCTCGTAGGCCTCACCAAACGTGTCTTTGCCGATGATATAGAAATCAGGGCCATCCTTGCGGAATTGCAGCGCAATGATCGAACCGGTGTTTTCGGCCAGATAGCTTTGGTCATACCCGGTGGCATCGACCGAACCCAGATTTTCGCGAATGGCATCGGGGATATCGTCGAACTTATCGCTGCTCAGCGCCCATCCAAGGATCGGTCGATCCTTGATATAGGTCTCGGCCGGGGGGCTGTTCTGGGCGACGCGCTCGGCGATCATGTCCTGCGTTTGGACATTTGTATCCTGCGCCAAAGCGGGCGTTACCGTCAGGATAGACATAAGAAGAATGTGGCGAACTAAGCTAAAGAGTTTGGGCATATCGATCCTCGCTTCGGGTGCGTGATGCACCCGTTCGGTTTGCAGCCTGTAGCACCAGTATACCATGTTTGTTTCATCGCGCCGGGTGAATTCGGCAAGATTTGCGGGGCGTGGGTGTACAGAATCGGCGGCGCGGAAGACAAGGAAGGATGCCGGATGACCACCAGCGAAGAAGAGCGCGTTCGGCGTGTGCTGAATGGGATCGGTCTGCCTCTGAGCGGACTCAGGGCCACAGCACCGGATAAAGCGACGCAACCAGCAGCCCCGCCATCATCCAGTTGAACACCAGCAACCGGCGCGGATTTGTCAGCAGCCGCGCCATCTGCTGGCCCAGAACGGTCCAGACGCTGACCGAAGGCAGGTTCACCGCGCCAAATATCAGCGCGACAACGGAAATCGCTGCCAAGGTGTGGCCGGGCGTATAGGCGGTGGTTGCGGTCAGGGCCATAGCCCAAGCCTTTGGATTGACCCATTGAAAGGCGGCCGCCTGCAGGAATGTCATTGGCCTGCCCGCGGCCTTTCCGCCCTGCGCCGGGGCGGCATGGGCGATCTTCCATGCCAGATACAGCAGATACAGAACCGACGCGATTTTGAGCAGCGTGTAGCTGACCGGAAACCGGTTGAAGACCTGCACCAGCCCGGCCCCGACCAGCAGCACCATGAAAGTGAACCCAAGTCCGATCCCCAGCATATGAGGTATCGTGCGGCGAAAACCGAAATTGGCGCCCGATGCCATCAGCATCAGGTTGTTGGGTCCCGGCGTGATCGACGAGACGAAGGCGAACGCAATCAGAGCCAGCAGGATGTCGTAAGTCATGAGCGCCCGAGGTTTGAATTGTGAAGCATAACCACCTTGCCCGGTGAAATTTCGCGCCATAGTGTTGATCCCAACAGGACGCTGATCGCGAGAATCGGCGCGAACTCAGGGAGAATACCATGGCTTTACTACGGATAGGAGCGCTTGTCGCCGCGTTGGCGTTGATCGCCGGTGGCAGCCTTGCTGCGCCGTTGAAACTGCAACCCGCCAATCCGCAACCAAGCCCGAAGGCGGGGTTGAACGTCAAGTACTTTGGTACAGGCAATCAGCATAAGAAGATCCGCGATCTGAGCCAGGCAAAAAGCCTGCTGTCCAAAGCGCAGCCCGGAGAACCGTTGCGGGGATTGGATTACAGTGACACCTACAAGGGTGAAGATGTCATGACGTCCGACGAGGCTTATAACGTTGCTGCCGAGATCACGGGGTATATGCGTTTCGATTCACCCGGTATTTATGAACTCGAAACTTGGTCGAATGACGGGATAGAAGCGTGGGTTGGCGGTCAGCAGATTGGCCGCGTCAGCGGAATACAAGGTTGCGAAGCCAATCAACGCACGGAAGTCGAAGTGCCAAAGGCTGGCTGGTACCCGTTGAAGATCATATATTTTCAAAAGCTGGGCACCTCTTGCCTGATGATGAAATCAGGAAAGCAAGGCGAAAAGTTTACCTGGACACCCAACAACGCATTTGGCCGCTGATCGGTTCCCATAATCCAAAGGAGGCGCCCTTTCGGGCGCCGCTCTTTTTTAGCCTCCGGCTGCGATCAGCTCGGACTGTGCCACGATCACTTCGGCCTGTTTGATCGAGGCGATGTCGACCAAACGACCCTTGTAGACGGTTGCGCCTTCGCCGTTGGCTTTGGCCTGCTCCATCGCTGCAAGGATTTCGCGCGCCTCGGCGACGGCCTCGTCCGATGGGGTGAAGACCTGATTGGCCAATGCGATCTGTTTCGGATGGATGGCCCATTTGCCGACCATGCCCAGCGTCGCCGAACGTCTGGCTTGCGCGATATAGCCCTCATCGTCCGAGAAGTCGCCAAACGGTCCGTCCACTGGCAACACGCCATGGGTGCGGCAGGCGGCGACGATGGCGGCCTGTGCCCAGTGCCAGGGGTCGGACCAGTGTTTCTGGCCTTCGCGCAGCATGTAATAGTTTTCCTGCGTGCCGCCGATGCCGGTGGTCTGCATACCCATCGAGGCGGCGAAATCCGCGGCCCCGAGGCTCATTGCCTGCAGGCGCGGAGAGGATGCGGCGATTTCTTCCACATGGGCGAGGCCTGCGGCGGATTCGATGATCACCTCGAACGAGATGGGTTTGGCCCGGCCCTTGGCGCGTTCAATCGCGGTGACCAGTGCGTCCACCGCATAGACATCCGCCGCGCAGCCCACCTTGGGGATCATGATCTGATCCAACCGGTCGCCTGCCTGTTCCAGCACGTCCACCACGTCGCGGTACCAGTAGGGTGTATCCAGCCCGTTGATGCGGACGGACATGTACTTGTTGCCCCAGTCCACGGTGTTCAGCGCCTCGATGACATTGGCGCGGGCCGTGTCCTTGTCAGAAGGAGCCACTGAATCCTCGAGGTCGAGATTGATGACATCCGCCGCCGATGCCGCCATTTTCGGGAACAGTTTCGTGTTCGAGCCGGGGCCGAACAGCTGGCAACGGTTGGGCCGCGCCGGGGCGGCAGGTTGGATGCGGAAACTCATCTGGACCTCGCGTGGGTAATGAAGTTGCGTTCTTTGCTGGCAATGGGATATTAAATTGCGCCTGGGCGCGCAAGCGGGATTGTGCAAGTGCGGCATTGCGCCTGCAGCGAGGATCGAAGCCCGCCAAAATAGTGCTGAAAGTTTGATCAGTTTGAAAACTTCGAAGAATTTTGCAGGCTTGCTTAACATCCTGCAAAATTATTGCGTGAAGTGATGGTATGTGAAGAGAATTCGAGAAACGTTCGTTAAATCGGTTCTCTAGCTTGTGCCGGAATCAAAGGAGTGCTGCGCGATGATCGAGACACCATATCTGTTGTTTTTGGGAGATGCCCCGGACCAGCTGGCGGCCAAGGTTGCCGTCGGGATCAAGGACTGGCGGCCCGAGAATGCCGTAGGTCAATACCGGATGGAGGGCTGCAAGGCCGATCTGGGCCTGACAGACATGGATCTTGTTGAGGCGCGCGAAGCGGGTGCAAAGACCCTTGTCATTGGTGTGGCCAACCGGGGTGGCGTGATCAGTCAGGACTGGAAAAAGGTTCTGGTGATGGCGCTGGAAGAGGGGTTTGATCTGGCCTCGGGCCTGCACAACCTGCTGAGCGATGAGCCCGATCTGGTCGCCGTGGCCGAAGCCACCGGGCGCAAGCTGCACGACGTGCGGGTGCCCGAGGTCGATTATCCGATCGCCAATGGTGTCAAGCGCACCGGCAAACGCTGCCTTGCGGTGGGCACCGATTGCTCGGTCGGCAAGATGTACACTGCGATGGCGATGGAAGCCGAGATGCGCAAGCGTGGCATGAAGGCGACCTTCCGGGCGACGGGCCAGACCGGAATCCTGATCACCGGTGACGGCGTGCCGCTGGATGCGGTCGTGGCCGATTTCATGGCTGGTTCGGTGGAATGGCTGACCCCCGACAATGACGAGGATCACTGGGACCTGATCGAAGGGCAGGGGTCGCTGTTCCATGTCTCGTATTCGGGAGTGACCATGGCGCTGATCCATGGCGGGCAACCGGATGCCCTGATCCTGTCGCATGAACCGACCCGCGAACATATGCGCGGTCTGCCCGGCTATCAGCAGCCCTCGCTGGAGGCATTGCGCGACACGGCGCTGAATCTGGCCCGCGTTGCCAATCCGGATTGTCAGGTAGTGGGTGTTTCGGTGAACACCCAGCACATGAGCGAGCAGGACGCGACGGCCTATCTGGCGCAAATCGAGGCGGATATGGGTCTGCCTGCGACCGACCCGTTCCGGTTCGGCTCGGGCAAACTGGTCGACGCGCTGGCCGCGATGTGATCTGAAAGACGCGCTGGTGGCGGGCATGGTCCGCCTCCGGCTGGAGTATTTTTGAAAAGATGAAGGAGCGGGCGCGTGCAGGTTGAAGTCTCTCGCGATGTGTTTCGGCTGGCGCAGGTGTTCACCATCTCGCGCGGATCACGGACCGAGGCGAAGGTGCTGACGGTTCGGGTTTCGGATGGGGTGCATCAGGGCTGGGGCGAATGCGTCCCCTACGCCCGATATGACGAGACGTTGGAGTCGGTTGAGGCCGAGATCGCGGGTCTGCCCGGCGCGTTTTCGCGGCAATCGCTGATGAAGCTTCTGCCCGCAGGGGCCGCGCGCAATGCGGTGGATTGTGCCCTGTGGGATCTTGAGGCCAAGCGCGCCGGGAAACGGGTCTGGGACCTGGCCGGCCTGCCGGTTCCGGGGCCCGAGATTACCGCCTATACCCTGTCTCTCGATACGCCCGAGGCGATGCAGGCGCAGGCGGCTGAGAATGCGCATCGGCCGCTATTGAAGATCAAGCTGGGAACGCCCGATGACATGCCGCGGCTGGAGGCCGTGCGGGCGGGTGCGCCTGACGCCCGGATCATCGTGGATGCCAATGAGGGTTGGTCGGCTGAGGTCTACGCCGATCTTGCCCCTCATCTGGTGCGATTGGGTGTGGCGCTGGTGGAACAACCCTTGCCCGCGGGTGAGGATGACGCACTGATCGGGATGGAACGCCCGGTTCCGGTTTGCGCCGACGAGTCCTGCCATGACCGCGCTAGCCTGCCTGCGTTGAAGGGCAAATATGATGTGGTCAACATCAAGCTGGACAAGACCGGTGGCCTGACCGAAGCGCTTGAGCTGCGCAAGGCGGCGCTGGCCGGGGGCTACAAAATCATGGTGGGCTGCATGGTGGGCAGCTCTCTGGCGATGGCGCCCGCGACCTTGCTGGCGCAGGGTGCGATGGTAACGGACCTTGACGGGCCGCTTCTGTTGGCCGAAGACCGTTCCAACCCGCTGATATTTGATGACGCCGGAGTGCACCCGCCCAAAGCGGCGCTCTGGGGCTGAGGAGAGACGACATGACCCGCACCGTTTACGTGAATGGAGAATACCTGCCCGAGACCGAAGCAACGGTTTCGATCTTTGACCGAGGCTTCCTGATGGCGGATGCCGTTTACGAAGTGACCAGCGTATTGGGAGGCAAGCTGATCGATTTTGACGGTCACGCGGTGCGCCTGAAGCGGTCGCTGGATGAGCTGGACATGGCCGCGCCCTGCAGCAAGGACGCGCTGCTGGACATTCATCGCAAGCTGGTCGAATTGAACAATATTGATGAAGGCATGGTCTATCTGCAGGTCACGCGCGGCAGCGACGGGGACCGGGATTTCGTATTCCCTTCAAATGACACCAAACCCACACTGGTGCTGTTTACCCAAAGCAAGCCCGGTCTGGCCAACAGCCCGGCGGCGCAGAAGGGAATCCGCGTCATCTCGATTGACGACATCCGCTGGGGGCGTCGCGATATCAAGACGACGCAGCTGCTCTATCCGTCGCTGGGCAAGATGATGGCCAAGAAGGCCGGGGCCGATGATGCGTGGATGATCGAAGACGGGTATGTGACCGAGGGTACCTCGAACAACGCTTATTTCGTCAAAGGCGGCAAGATCGTCACCCGCCCGCTGTCCAACGACATTCTGCACGGGATCACCCGCAAGGCGGTGCTGCGCATGGCGGCCGAGGCGCAGATGGAGGTCGAGGAACGCCTGTTCACCATCGACGAGGCAAAGCAGGCAGAGGAGGCCTTTGTCACTTCGGCCTCGACCTTTGTGATGCCGGTGGTCGAGATTGATGGTGAAGCGCTGGGCGAAGGTACGCCGGGCCCCATCGCCAAGCGGTTGCGCGAGATTTATCTGGAAGAGAGCCTGAAAGCGGCAATCTAGAGCGTTTCGGGTTAAGCCTGAGACGCTATTCAGCGCGGGCGTCTTCGCGTAGCGCCTGATTACTGGGGGAGGTCTCCAGTATCAGGTCGCGCAGGCAGTCGTTCAGGATCTCGGGGTGTCTGCCCGGATCGTCGAACACCGCGTCCATGGTGTCGGCTGAGTGCTGTGCTCCAGTTTCGGGACATCACGCGCACGCGCGCCGAATAAGGGGGGCTGCTGATTGTGGATCAGCGCCGCCAACCTGTCGCGATGCGAACCGGTCATGGCCAGATAAGCCGTGTCTCAAGCCCGGCCTGATTGACCGCATCCGGTGCCGCTTTCAGTGCATACATCGTGTTGCGGCCCGCCTTTTGGCCGGGCTGTGCTGTGCTTCGTCGGCGATCAGAACCACGTCTTTGCCGGTGGCTTCGCACAGCCTCATCCAGGCGTGGAATGTGGTGGTCCTGACTCATCGGTATCCTGTTTTATCAGGACAGGGGCTCGGTATTCCTGTCCGGATTACTTCAGGGTACTTTCCGAATGGGTCAGGAAACGGCTGGGGATCAGCTCTCTTTCCCGACATTCTCTTCGAAGGCGACTTTGAAGGCGGCCTGTTTCTCGGCGCTGGCTTCGGTCTGATAGTTGGCCTTCCACTCATCCATGGTTATGCCATAGAAAATCTCGCGCGCCTCACCTTTGCCCATCTCGATGCCCTTTTCATTCGCCGCTTCCTGATACCAGCGCGATAGGCAGTTGCGGCAGAACCCGGCCAGATTCATCATGTCGATGTTCTGCACATCGGTGCGATCTTCCATCAGGTGCTTTTGCAGCCGGCGAAAAGCGGCGGCCTGAAGTTCGATTTCGGTTTGCTTGTCCATGTCGGGCTCCGAATGATTGTCTTGCGTCTTCTGCCTGACCTAGCAATCCGTGCGCCTTGTTACAATGAACAGGAGGGGCCCGAAGGCCCCTCGGATTGGGATGCTATGCCAGCTTCAGCGCCAGCCACGGCATCAGGCAGAAGATGATCGTCAGGATCTTGTAGTTGGCAAGATACCCGAAATAGGCCCGTTTAACGTCCGCCCGTTCCATTTGGAACATTCTGCTATGTACGCCTGCGATCCAGTCCTGCAGGACCACGATCATCAGCGTGGTGAACAGCAAAACGGCGATATTCAGGACCGTCATCCAGCCGAAGACGGTCGTCAGAAATTCCTGAGTCATAGTCGTCTCCTTTCCTCCAATATATGGGCATCGGAGGGTGACCTCACAATATCGTGAGATGCCGAAACGGTCCGGAATGACCCTACGTCACAGCCCGCTTTCCGACAGCGCATCCTGCAGCATGACGGCCAGACGCTCGGCCCAATGGCGCTGTCCCTCATGATCCGCGATCAGATCATTACGCAGTTCGATCAATGCGTTAGGGCGGCCAAAGGTGGTGCAATGCTTGTCAATCGCATCCCCGGGCAGGACGCCGGTATAGGGCTCATTCACGCCCACGCATAAATCGCCCTCGGCTTCGAGCCGGTCGATCAGCGGGCGCGAGAACCGCTCGTCCGGGGTGTGCAGCACGCCGATATGCCAGGGGCGCGGCTCACGCCCGCGCAACTGGCGGGTGAAGGAATGCATCGAGACAATCACCGCGTGCGGCAGGGCGGCCATCTGCGCCAGTGCCTCGTGATAGGGGCGGTAGCACATGTTCAGGCGCCGGTCGCGCTCGGCCGCATCGGCGTGGCGGTTGCCGGGAATGATCGACCCGTCATACAGCTTCATCACCAGGGTCGGATCATCCTCGCCCCGGTTCGGGTCGATCACCAGTCGCGAGAAATTGGCAGCGATCACCGGCGCATTCAGGATCTCGCCCAGATGTTTCGACACCTCATAGGCGCCGACGTCATAGGCGATATGACGCTCCATATCCTCGCGCGGCAGTCCGAGGTCGCCGCCGTTGACATCGGGCGGCACCATATTGGTCGCGTGATCGCAGGTAATCAGCCAGCGCGACGGGCGATCCGCGCCGTGAACGAAAAACGGAGAATACGTCATGAGCCTGTCATCTTGTTTGCCGCAGGTGTAGGACAGTTGCGTTGGAAAGGGAATTGCGCAATAAGCAGCCTGAGCAATGTTTGCGGTAACATTTGTACGTCCAAGGAGAGTCTGACCGATGCGACGCCTGAGAAATGTGAAGATCGTGGCGACGCTGGGACCGGCGTCCAATGACTATGACACCATCCGAGCGCTGCACGAGGCCGGGGCGGATGTGTTCCGTCTGAACATGAGCCACGGCAGCCATGACGAGATTCGCGAGCGGCACCGGATCATCCGGCAGGTGGAAAAGGATCTGGACAGCCCGATTGCGATTCTGGCTGACCTTCAGGGCCCCAAGCTGCGGGTGGGTGTCTTCTCCAATGAGGCCGAGGATCTGGAAGAGGGCGCGGCGTTCCGGCTGGACCTCGACCCGGCGCCGGGGGACGCGACCCGCGTCTGCCTGCCGCATCCCGAGATTTTCGCGGCGCTGGAAACCGGCGCGCGCCTGTTGGTCAACGATGGCAAGATCCGTCTGATCGTGCAGGACTGCGGTCAGGACTTTGCCAATTGCACCGTCGAGGTCGGCGGCACCATCTCGAACCGCAAGGGGGTCAACGTGCCGGATGTGGTGCTGCCTCTGGCGGCGCTGTCGGCCAAGGACCGGGACGATCTGGAATTTGTCTGCCAACTGGGCGTGGACTGGCTGGCGCTCAGCTTCGTGCAGCGCGCCAAGGACGTGTTCGAAGCCCGCGCCCTGGCGGATGGTCGCGCCTCGATCCTGTCGAAGATCGAAAAGCCCGCAGCGGTCGAGGCGTTTGACGATATCCTCGACGCGTCCGACGGGATCATGGTAGCGCGTGGCGATCTGGGGGTTGAACTGCCGGTTTCTGCCGTGCCGCCGATCCAGAAACGTCTGGTGCGCAGATGCCGGAGCGCGGCCAAGCCGGTCATCGTGGCCACGCAGATGCTGGAGAGCATGATCGAAAGCCCGATGCCCACCCGGGCCGAGGTCTCGGACGTGGCCACCGCAATCTACGAGGGCACGGACGCAATCATGCTCAGCGCGGAATCGGCTGCGGGGGCCTATCCGATCGAAGCCGTGCAGACCATGAACAAGGTGGCCATCGAGGTCGAGGCCGACCCGACCTATACTCAGATCATCGCCGCCTCGCGCACGGCCAAAGGGACCACCGTGGCCGATGGGATTGTCGCCGCCGCGCGCGAGATTGCCGAGAAGACGGACATCAAGGCAATCTGCTGCTTCACCCAAAGCGGCACGACTGCGCTGCTGACCGCGCGTGAACGTCCCGGGGTGCCGATCATCGCGATGACGCCTGCCACCGGAACCGCCCGCCGCTTGTGCCTGAGCTGGGGCTGCCATTGCGTCATGACGCCCGAGCTTGAGCGATTCAAGGGTGCTGTGGTCAGCGCCGCCCGCGCCGCCCGCGCCGGTGGCTTCGCCTCAGAGGTCGATCAGATCGTGGTGACCGCAGGCGTGCCCTTCAACGTACCGGGCACAACCAATATTCTGCGCATCGCCCCCTGCGATGAACGGCTGATTTACAACACAGATCCGGGTTGATCCCGGGGCTCAGGGGCAGATTTCACCCTGAGACTTTGCCGAATGCCTAATTTTTAGGCAAAAATTGGAAATACTTATCAATATTATAGGTGTTCCGGGCGTGTTTCCGGAAATAGTCCTTCTGTTTTTCCGTGTTTTCTGGGGATACTCGGGTCCAGGGCAGTCTACTCAGCAAGTTCCAGGTTCCGGCTGCCCTGCCGGGAGCGAGGGTCCCGGCCTAATCAACAATAACGGAGGAACGACATGACAACGAAAATTGTCATTGGACTGGACGGGACAGAAACCGGAGAGCGCGCGATCGCCTTTGCCAAAGATTTGGCAGGGCTCATCGGATCGTGTGATCTGCTGGTGGTTTATGTCATCGAATGGTCTCCTTTCACATTTCAGACACCGGAAGAAAACGCCTTGCGTCACAAGCGGCGCGAAGAAGAGGTCGAACTGGCCACGTCGCGCATCATCGCACCAGCGGTCGAGGCGTTGAAAGCCGCCGGGTTCGAAGCGCAGGGCATCGTCCGCCACGGTGATGTGGCGGAAACGCTGAACGCAATCACGGTGGAAAATGGCGGCTCTCAGATCGTTGTGGGCCGGGCGTCGGCGGATGGGTTCAAGAAACGCCTGTTTGGCAGTTCCACCCAGAATCTGGTCATGCATGCCGAAGTTCCGGTCACGGTCGTGAACTGAGGGGAGAGATGATGATGAATATTCAAAACAAACTGGGTCTGGCCGCCCTGACCGCTCTGTTCGCCGCTCCTGCGGCCGCACAAGAGGCAGCGGGTCTGGACGACAAGATCAACCAGGCCTTCGCCAATTTCACCGGGCCGTTCGTGAGCTTTATCTTTGCGCCGTTTCCGGGAACGGGTTTCCCATGGATCGTGGGTTGGCTGGTGATCGCGGCGACCGTGTTCACGCTGTACTTCGCCTTTGTGCAGCTGAGGTTCTTCAGCCATGCGATCAGCCTTGTGAAGGGCGATTACTCCGACCCCAATGACGCGGGTGAGGTCAGCCACTTTCAGGCGCTCGCAACCGCGCTTTCGGGCACGGTGGGCCTTGGTAACATCGCCGGTGTGGCGGTGGCCGTGGGCATCGGCGGGCCGGGTGCCACATTCTGGATGATCGTCGCGGGCCTGCTGGGCATGGCGTCGAAATTCACCGAATGTACGCTGGGCGTGAAATATCGCAACGAATACGAGGACGGCACCGTTTCCGGTGGTCCGATGTATTACATGTCCAAGGGCTTTAACGAACTGGGCCTGCCGGGCGGCAAAATTCTGGCCGTTCTATTCTCGATCTTCTGTATCCTTGGCGCGCTGGGTGGGGGCAACATGTTCCAGGCCAATCAGGCGCACCAGCAGATCGCGGGCATCGTCGGCGACTATCCCGGCTGGATCACCGGTCTGGTCTTTGCGGGCATCGTTTTTGCGGTGATTGTGGGCGGCCTGAAATCCATCGCGCGCGTGACCGAAAAGGTCGTGCCCTTCATGGGTGTCATGTATGTGTTGGCCGCGCTGGTCATCATCATCATGCATGCCGATCAGATCGGCTGGGCCTTTGGTCAGATTTTCGCGGGTGCCTTCACCGGGCTCGGCGTGGCTGGCGGCATGGTCGGCGCGCTGATCCAGGGCTTCCGCCGTGCGGCGTTCTCGAACGAAGCGGGCGTTGGTTCTGCGGCGATCGCGCACTCGGCGGTGCGGACCAAAGAGCCGATCACCGAGGGTTTTGTGTCGCTGCTCGAGCCGTTCATCGATACGGTCGTGATCTGTACCATGACCGCGCTGGTGATCATCATCACCCAGCAGCTGATCGTTGATCCGGAAACCGGCAATTACATGCTGAACGAAGCGGGCAACGCGATTGCGACCGTTGATGGCAATACCGGCGTCAGCCTGACATCTGCCGCCTTCGGCAGCGCCTTCAGCTGGTTCCCCTTCATCCTGGCGATTGCCGTGGTGCTGTTTGCCTTCTCGACCATGATCAGCTGGTCCTACTATGGCCTCAAGGCCTGGACCTATCTGTTCGGCGAGGGTCACACCAAGGAACTGGTGTTCAAGATCATCTTCTGCGTCTTCGTGGTGATCGGTGCGGCGGCCAACCTTGGCCCGGTCATCGACTTCTCGGATGCGGCGATCTTTGCTATGGCGGTTGTCAACGTCTTCGCGCTCTACTTCCTGATGAAAGTGGTGCGGCAGGAACTTGCGTCCTACGCCGAACGGCTGAAGAGCGGTGAAATCCGCAAATTCGGCCACTAACCCTATTCACCGGGGCGGCGCGCGTCGCCCCGGTGCCTGACGGCCTCGCGAATTCCGCAGATTCCGCTCAAAACCCCCTTGCCAGTATCATCGAACTTGCGTAAACGGCGCTTCTGATCGCGTGACCGGCCGAGATGGCATGCCGAGTCGCGTTTGAAACCGAACCCGGAAAAGGAGACGGAAATGCCTAAGATGAAGACCAAGTCGAGCGCCAAGAAGCGCTTCAAGGTGACTGCGACCGGTAAGGTCCTTGCTGGCCAGGCCGGCAAACGGCACGGCATGATCAAGCGGACCAAGAAGTTCATCCGCGATGCCCGTGGCAACACCACCCTGTCCGCCCCCGACGCCAAGATCGTCAAGGGCTACATGCCCTACGACCGCTAAGAGGAGATTAAGAGATGTCCCGCGTTAAAGGTGGAACCGTAACTCACGCCCGTCACAAGAAGGTCATCAAGGCCGCCAAAGGTTACTATGGCCGCCGCAAGAGCACCTTCAAGGTTGCCCGTCAGGCCGTCGACAAGGCCAACCAGTACGCAACCCGCGACCGCAAGAACCGCAAGCGCAATTTCCGCGCGCTGTGGATCCAGCGCATCAACGCTGCTGTCCGTTCGCATGACGAGGCTCTGACCTATTCCCGCTTCATCAACGGCCTGAACCTGGCCGGTATCGAAGTGGACCGCAAAGTTCTGGCCGACCTGGCCGTGCACGAACCGGAAGCGTTCGGCGCGATCGTCGCCAAAGCTCAGGCCGCACTGGCTGCCTGATCCTCTGATAAAGAGACAGTGAATGAAAGGGCCGTCCCGTTTGGGGCGGTCTTTTTTGTTTGGGCCATAGGAAAGGCAAAACAGGTTTTATTGCGGCGCTGTATGAACATTAAATTGTCCCGTGCCGTTTTCATTGGGACTGGCGGGCCATGTTCTTCGTATCGCTATTTTGCTGTGACGCGCGCGCGAAATCGAGGAAAGCCAATGCAATTTCCGTTCACCGACCCCGACCTGTAGGCGCCGTTCTTGAACTTCAGGTCAAACTTCATCACACTGCCTGACGAGCAGCTTCCCTGTTTGGAAATCGTCGCATCGAATTGAAGCCGATCATTGGTAGCTTTTCGCACAGTAATACCCTCGGGCGTGATCCCATGTGCTGCCAAAACCTGAGGGACATTGTTGCTTACCGAAACATCCATCTGCCAGGGGCGGTTTGAATTGATTGTAAGTGTCCATTTCCCGTCGGGTGCTGCCATCGCCATTGTCGCGGGTAGTATTGCGGTCAGGGCGATAGCCTTCAAAATCATCTGTTTCATAACGCGCCTCATTATTTACTGAACTCAAAAATACACCCTTGATGCTAGACGTTCGGCTGTTACGACTGCAACAAGTTTCACGAGGGCTCTGTCTCTGCCGGTTCAAATACCGAATAACTATCGGTTTAGAGGCGATTGGCATGAGCGCTGATTGCGCAATGCAACTTGGTCAAACTTCCTCTTGCCACCCACCCCCCAAACCCTTATACGGCGGCATCCTGCGGTCTCCCGGCGTTGTCGGGCGATTCGTATGTCTATCATTCATCCACCAGGTCAAAGGTGACCCGTGTACGGGGCCTTCTGGTGTTTTGAGCAAAGGAAAAAGGCGATGAACGCCCAAGAACTGCGTGACAAGACCCCGGACCAGCTCCGCGAGGAACTGGCCAACCTGAAGAAAGAAAGCTTTAACCTGCGCTTTCAACAGGCAACCGGTCAGCTGGAAAACACAGCCGGCATCAAAGCGGCCCGCCGCAATGCTGCCCGTGTCAAAACCATTCTGAACGAAAAGGCCGCTGCTGCGGCATCCGAGGAGTAATCAGATGCCCAAGCGTATCCTGCAAGGCACCGTGACCAGCGACGCCAACGAACAGACCGTAACCGTATCCGTCGAGCGCCGCTTTACGCATCCGGTTCTGAAGAAAACCATCCGTAAGTCCAAGAAATACCGGGCTCACGATGAAAAGAACGCCTTCAAGGTCGGCGATACAGTCCGCATCATCGAATGCGCGCCGAAATCGAAGACGAAACGTTGGGAGGTTCTGGAGGCGTAAGCCCCCAGAGCTTTTCCATTTGTCGAAACCCTGGGGGATTTAACAAGACCAGCCCCCACAGGTCGGGAGAAACCACATGATCCAGATGCAGACCAATCTGGATGTCGCTGACAACTCCGGCGCACGCCGAGTTCAGTGCATCAAGGTCCTGGGTGGTTCCAAGCGTAAATACGCCTCCGTCGGCGACATCATTGTCGTCTCGGTGAAGGAAGCCATCCCGCGCGGCCGCGTAAAGAAAGGGGACGTCCGCAAGGCCGTCGTCGTACGCACCGCCAAGGAAGTCCGTCGCGAAGACGGCACCGCGATCCGTTTCGATCGCAACGCCGCCGTCATCCTGAACAACAACAACGAGCCCGTAGGTACCCGTATCTTTGGCCCCGTTGTTCGCGAACTGCGCGCCAAGAACTTCATGAAAATCATCTCGCTGGCTCCGGAGGTGCTGTAATCATGGCTGCTAAACTCCGCAAAGGCGACAAGGTCGTTGTGCTGGCTGGCAAGGACAAGGGCAAAGAGGGCACCATTTCCTCGGTTGACCCGAAAGCCGGCAAAGCTGTCGTCGACGGCATCAACATCGCCATCCGCCACACCCGTCAGTCGCAGACCTCGCAAGGTGGTCGCCTGCCTCAGGCAAACCCGATCGAGCTGTCGAACCTGGCGCTGCTGGACAAGAACGGCAAGGCAACCCGCGTTGGCTTCCGCATGGAAGGCGACAAGAAGGTCCGCTTCGCCAAGACCACAGGGGACGTGATCGATGCTTGATAACGCAACCTACACCCCGCGTCTGAAAACTCAGTACGTTGAAACCATCCGTGCCGCTCTGAAAGAAGAGTTCGGCTACAAGAACGACATGCAGCTGCCCAAGCTGGAAAAAATCGTTCTGAACATCGGGTGTGGTGCTGAGGCCGTCAAGGACTCGAAGAAAGCGAAAGCCGCTGTCGAGGATCTGACCGCGATTGCTGGCCAGCAGGCCGTTTCGACCAAGGCGAAGAAATCGATCGCGGGTTTCCGCGTCCGTGAAGACATGCCGCTGGGTGCGAAAGTGACCCTGCGCGGTGACCGGATGTACGAATTCCTGGATCGTCTGATCACCATCGCGCTGCCGCGCGTGCGTGACTTCCGCGGTGTGAAGCCGTCTTTCGATGGTCGCGGCAACTTTGCCATGGGCATGAAAGAGCACATCGTGTTCCCGGAAATCGACTTCGACAAGGTCGACGAAGTCTGGGGCCTGGATATCGTAATTGCCACCACAGCGAAAACCGACGCTGAAGCGAAGAGCCTGTTGAAAGCATTCAACATGCCGTTCAACGCGTAAGCGCCCGGAGGATTGAGACATGGCTAAAAAAGCAATGATCGAACGCGAGAAGAAGCGCGAACGCCTGGTGGCCAAATATGCCGCAAAGCGTGCCGAGCTGAAAGAAATCGCGAATGACGAGAGCCGCCCGATGGAAGAGCGCTTCAAGGCGCGTCTGAAACTGGCGAAACTGCCGCGCAACAGCTCGGCAACCCGTCTGCACAACCGTTGTCAGCTGACCGGTCGTCCTCATGCTTACTACCGTAAGCTGAAGGTCAGCCGTATCGCGCTGCGCGAGCTGGGTTCTGCTGGTCAGATCCCCGGCATGGTGAAATCGAGCTGGTAAGGGAGACATAGATATGAACGATCCTATCGGCGATATGCTCACCCGTATCCGCAACGCGCAAATGCGCGGCAAGTCCACCGTTTCCACCCCGGCTTCCAAGCTGCGCGGTTGGGTTCTGGACGTGCTGGCGGACGAAGGTTACATCCGTGGCTACGAAGCGACGACCGGTGAAAACGGTCATCCGGCCATCGAAATCAGCCTGAAATACTACGAAGGCACCCCTGTCATTCGCGAACTGAAGCGGGTCTCGAAACCCGGTCGTCGCGTGTACATGGGCGTCAATGACATCCCGCAGGTCCGTCAGGGTCTGGGTGTGTCGATTGTCAGCACTCCGAAAGGTGTGATGTCGGACGCAAACGCTCGCTCCAACAATGTTGGCGGCGAAGTGCTCTGCACCGTCTTCTAAGGAGGTCTGCAATGTCTCGTATTGGTAAAAAACCGGTCGAGCTGCCCAGCGGCGTTACCGCCTCTGTGTCGGGTCAGACCATCGAAGTGAAAGGTCCGAAAGGCACCCGCAGCTTCACCGCCACCGACGACGTCACGCTGTCGGTTGAAGACAACGTGGTCAAGATCGACCCCCGCGGCATGTCCAAGCGTGCCCGCCAGCAGTGGGGCATGAGCCGCACCATGGTTGCCAACCTGGTAACCGGTGTGACCACAGGCTTCAAAAAAGAGCTGGAGATCCAGGGTGTTGGTTACCGGGCTCAGATGCAGGGCAACACCCTGAAGCTGAACCTGGGCTACAGCCACGATGTCGACTTCACTGCTCCGGAAGGTGTCACCATCACCGCGCCGAAGCAGACCGAGATCGTTGTGGAAGGTATCGACCAGCAGCAGGTGGGCGAAGTCGCGGCCAAAATCCGCGAATGGCGCCGTCCCGAGCCGTATAAAGGCAAGGGCATCCGCTACAAGGGCGAGTTCATCTTCCGCAAGGAAGGCAAGAAGAAGTAAGGACGCAAACAATGGCAAACAGCAAAAGAACCCTGTTTCTGAAGCGCCGCCTGCGCGTTCGGAACAAACTTCGCAAGGTCAACGCGGGTCGTCCGCGTCTGTCCGTACACCGTTCGAACAAGAACATCTCTGTTCAGCTGATCGACGACGTACGTGGCGTGACCCTGGCATCTGCCTCGACCCTGGAAAAAGACCTGGGTGTTGTTGGCAAGAACAACGTCGAAGCGGCCACCAAAGTGGGCGCGGCCATCGCCGAGCGTGCCAAGAAGGCAGGCGTCGAAGAGGCCTATTTCGATCGTGGTGGCTTCCTGTTCCACGGCAAGGTGAAGGCAGTTGCCGACGCCGCGCGTGAAGGTGGTCTGAAGATCTAAGACCTGCGGGCGGGTTTCGATCCGCCCCGATGATCCGGGGGCCTCGGCAACAGTCGGGGCTCACTTGGATTGAAGCAAACGGCGCCGTATGCGCCACATGAGAAAAGGGATGCCAAATGGCAGAACGTGAAAACCGTCGGGGCCGTGGCCGCGACCGTGAAGAAGCACCGGAATTTGCCGATCGTCTGGTCGCAATCAACCGCGTGTCGAAAACCGTAAAAGGCGGTAAGCGCTTTGGCTTCGCCGCTCTGGTGGTTGTCGGCGATCAGAAAGGCCGCGTCGGCTTTGGCAAAGGTAAAGCGAAGGAAGTACCTGAGGCCATCCGCAAGGCGACTGAACAAGCCAAGCGTCAGATGATCCGCGTGCAACTGCGCGAAGGTCGTACCCTGCACCACGACATCGAGGGCCGTCACGGCGCTGGTAAAGTGGTTATGCGCACCGCACCTGAAGGTACCGGTATCATCGCCGGTGGTCCGATGCGTGCCGTGTTCGAAATGCTGGGCGTTAAGGACGTTGTGTCCAAGTCGCTGGGCTCGCAGAACCCGTACAACATGATCCGCGCCACCATCAACGGCCTGCAGAAAGAGCAGAGCCCGCGTTCGGTTGCCGCACGTCGTGGCAAAAAGGTTGCCGACATCCTGCCCAAGCGGGACGAAGCACCGGCTGAAGCCGAAGCGTAAGGAGAGCGAACCATGGCAAAAACCATCGTCGTCAAGCAGATCGGTTCCCCGATCCGTCGCCCCGCCGAACAGCGCGCAACCCTGATCGGTCTGGGCCTGAACAAGATGAACCGCACCCGTGAGCTGGAGGACACGCCTTCGGTCCGCGGCATGGTCAACAAGATCCCGCATCTGGTTGAGATCATCGAAGAGCGCGGCTAAGACCGAGCTTTAGAGATTGCAAAGGCCTCCGATGAGTCGGAGGCTTTTTTTATTGCCATTAGGCGGAGCTGAGGTATCGTTTATTCCAGATTTTTAGAATGGATATAAACGATGAAGTTTCTTCTAAGCGCGATTTGCGCGATTTTCGTTGGCAGTGCTGCTTTTGCTCAGTGCCCAGACAAAGCCCCTAAAACATTTAACAATTACTTGTCAGATGGGGATCAGAAAGTGAATGCGGCGTGGCTGCAAAAGAACCTTTCAGGGCGCAAGGTCGTTTATTCTGGAAAGGACGTCGAGACTTATTCCGCAAGTGGTGGGTATTCCTACAAAAGAGGCGGGCAGTCTTGGAAAGCGAATGCCTATAAATTCTACAACAATGGAGTTCGCTGCATCGGGTATGACCAACCTCGCTTCGACCTCTATGTAGTAAACAATGGCCAGCTGGTTTTGATAAATGAGCAAAAGCAGCGTTACATCGGTCAGATCAGAAAGTAGCCATTTACCGAGTTCAAGTATTGGCAGCGCCGTGGGATTTCACGCTCTCGCGTGTTGCACTATTCGCATACCGGCTAGACCAAAACACGCGTTGTTAGCGGTATCCAACACTCCTATCTGAGCGTTGTCCACAAAGGAACACATGGAAACGCCCGGGGAATACGCCTCGGTACAGAAAGGATTAGAAATATGGCACATACAGCTACTCTGACACATGGCGGCTTCAATCTGCGGGGCCGTATCGCGGCTTTCGTTGAAGGCATGAAAGAAACCCGCGCGCGCGCGATCGAATACAACCGCACCTATTCCGAGCTTCAGCGCCTCAGCAATCGCGAGCTGGACGATATCGGTATTCGTCGGTGCGACATCGCTGATATCGCGCGTGAGCACGCGTACTGCTCGTAAGACACCTACCACTCACGAAGAAAGGGGCGCCCTGTGTGGCGCCTCTTTTGGTTTTTGGCTTTGTGACATAACAAACCTTGCAACACAGGGCGCAACGCTGTAGAGCGCTCCGGTGGATTTGCGTCCACGAGAATCAAAACCAAAAAACGCCGTGGTTGGCCCATGACGCTTCGGGGGTCACATCCGGCTAAGGAGAAGCGATATGAAACTGCACGAATTGCGCGACAATCCCGGCGCGAGCCCGAAACGCACCCGCGTTGGCCGTGGTCCCGGTTCCGGCAAAGGTAAAATGGGTGGCCGCGGTATCAAAGGCCAGAAATCCCGTTCGGGTGTGGCCATCAACGGCTACGAAGGCGGCCAGATGCCGCTGTACCAGCGCCTGCCCAAGCGTGGCTTCAACAAGCCGAACCGCAAGGAATTCGCCGTCATCAACCTGGGCCTGATCCAGAAATTCGTCGACGCTGGCAAGCTGGACGCCAAGGCTGCGATCACCGAGGACGCGCTGGTTGCATCCGGTCTGGTCCGCCGCAAGCTGGACGGTGTCCGCGTTCTGGCCAAAGGCGAGATCAGCGCCAAGGTGAACCTGGAAGTTACCGGTGCTTCGAAAGCCGCTGTTGAGGCGGTCGAGAAAGCGGGCGGCTCACTTACGGTCACAAAAGCTGCTGCGGCAGAGTAAGCGCTTGTGAGCGGGCCAAGACCCGCTTACATAGACCTCAGAGTTTTCCAAGACGCCGCCCGAGCCGGAAAACGGTTCCGGGCGGTGTTTTCATAAGAGAGACCGATTTATGGTATCAGCAGCAGAACAAATGGCAGCCAACACAAGCTGGGCTGCTCTGGGCAAAGCCACCGATCTGCGCAACCGCATCCTGTTCACGCTGGCCTTGCTGATCGTCTATCGTCTGGGCACCTTCATTCCGGTGCCGGGGATCGACGGGCAGGCATTGCGTGAGTTCATGGAGCAAGCGGGGCAGGGCATCGGCGGCATGGTTTCGATGTTCACCGGCGGGGCGCTGGGGCGGATGGGTATCTTTGCCCTCGGCATCATGCCCTATATCTCGGCCTCGATCATCGTGCAGCTGCTGACATCGATGGTTCCCGCGCTCGAACAGCTCAAGAAAGAGGGCGAGCAGGGGCGCAAGAAGATCAACCAATATACCCGTTTCGGCACTGTGGCGCTGGCCACCGTGCAGGCCTATGGCCTGGCCGTGTCGCTGGAATCGGGCGATCTGGCCACCGATCCTGGCATGTTCTTCCGCATGTCGACCATGATCACTCTGGTCGGCGGCACCATGTTCCTGATGTGGCTTGGTGAACAGATCACCGCGCGCGGCATCGGCAATGGCATCTCTCTGATCATTTTCGTCGGCATCATCGCCGAGGTTCCGGCCGCTCTGGCGCAGTTCTTTGCTTCGGGCCGCAGCGGTGCGATCAGCCCCGCCGTGATCGTTGGCGTGATTGTCATGGTCATCGCCGTGATCACCTTCGTGGTGTTCATGGAACGGGCCCTGCGCAAGATCCACATCCAATATCCGCGCCGTCAGGCCGGAATGAAAATCTATGAAGGTGGCTCCAGCCACCTGCCAGTCAAAGTGAACCCGGCGGGCGTGATCCCGGCGATCTTCGCCAGTTCGCTGCTGCTGCTGCCGGTGACGATCTCGACCTTCTCGTCGGGGGCGACCAACGGGCCGATCATGTCGTGGCTGCTGGCCAATTTCGGCCCCGGACAGCCGCTGTACCTGCTGTTCTTCGCCTCGATGATCGTGTTCTTCGCCTATTTCTACACGTTCAACGTGTCGTTCAAACCGGACGATGTGGCGGACAATCTAAAAAAGCAGAACGGCTTTGTGCCGGGCATCCGTCCGGGCAAGAAAACCGCCGAATACCTGGAATACGTGGTTAACCGCGTGCTGGTTCTGGGTGCGGCCTATCTGGCGGCGGTCTGCCTGCTGCCGGAAATCCTTCGGGGCCAGTTTGCCATCCCGTTCTATTTCGGCGGCACCTCGGTTCTGATTATTGTCTCTGTGACCATGGACACGATCCAACAGGTCCAGAGCCATCTGCTAGCGCACCAATACGAAGGTCTTATCGAAAAGTCCCAGCTGCGTGGTAAGGGGAAGAAACGCAACAGGAAGGGACCTTCTCGTCGATGAACATCATTCTTCTCGGCCCCCCGGGGGCAGGCAAGGGGACGCAAGCGCGTCACCTCGTTGAAACACGCGGCATGGTACAGCTGAGCACCGGCGACATGCTGCGCGAGGCCAAGACCTCGGGCACCGAAATGGGCCAGAAGGTTGCCGCGATCATGGATGCGGGCAAGCTGGTCACCGATGAGATCGTGATCGGCCTGATCGAAGAGAAGCTGACCTCCGAGACCGGAGCCGGATTCATCTTCGATGGCTTCCCGCGTACACTGGCGCAGGCGGACGCGCTAGCGGCACTGCTGACCAAGCTGGGTCAGTCGCTGCACACCGTGGTCGAGATGCGCGTCGATGACGAGGCGCTGGTCGAACGGATCACCGCGCGGTCAACCTGTTCCGGTTGTGGCGAGGTCTATAACGACCACACCAAACCGATCCCCGCCGACGGCAAGTGCACAAATTGCGGTCAGCAAAAAGAGTTCACCCGCCGCGCCGACGACAACGAAGACAGCCTGCGCACGCGCCTGATGGAATACTACAAGAAGACTTCGCCGCTGATTGGCTATTACTATGCCAAGGGCGATCTGCGTCCGGTGAACGGGCTGGCGGATATCAAGGAAGTCACGGCTTCCATCGAGGCCATTCTCGGCTGACTTCAATATGGGCTTGACGGCACCGCCAAAAGCCCATATCGACCCCCATCCCCAAAGGGAATCAAGACTGCGTATGGGATTCGTCCCATCCGCCCCGACCACCTCGAATAATGCTAGACCCTCTGGCGGCACTGCCACGGTCAAGCGTTGTGAAAAAAGGTTCTGGAGTTACGGAACCGCAACGAAAAGGAAAGTGACACGTGGCACGTATTGCCGGCGTAAACATCCCGACTGCAAAGCGGGTACCAATCGCCCTCACATATATCACCGGTATCGGCAACACCTCGGCCAAAGCGATCTGCGAAGCCGTGGGCATCGATGCGACCCGTCGCGTCAATGAACTGTCGGATGCCGAAGTTCTGGCCATCCGCGAACACATCGACGCCAACTACACCGTCGAAGGTGACCTGCGTCGTGAAGTTCAGATGAACGTCAAGCGTCTGATGGATCTGGGCTGCTACCGCGGTCTGCGTCACCGCCGCAACCTGCCGGTTCGCGGTCAGCGCACCCACACCAATGCTCGTACCCGCAAAGGCCCCGCAAAGGCCATTGCCGGTAAGAAGAAATAAGGGAGGGTCTGACCGATGGCACGCGACAAGACTCGCATCAAGCGCAAAGAGCGCAAGAACATCGCATCGGGCGTCGCCCATGTGAACTCGACCTTCAACAACACCAAGATCCTGATCTCGGACGTACAGGGCAACGCCATCTCGTGGTCGTCTGCTGGTACCATGGGCTTCAAGGGTTCGCGGAAATCGACACCCTACGCCGCTCAGATGGCTGCAGAAGATGCAGGCAAAAAGGCGCAGGAACATGGCGTCAAGACGCTGGAAGTCGAAGTTCAGGGCCCCGGTTCGGGCCGTGAATCGGCTCTGCGTGCGCTGGCTGCAGTGGGCTTCAACATCACGTCGATCCGCGACGTGACACCGATTGCTCACAACGGTTGCCGCCCGCCGAAGCGTCGCCGCGTCTAAGCGATTTTGAATTGAGCTGGGGCTGTGTTTTTGCACGGCCCCAGCACGTCATTTTGAACCTCGGGCGTCTGCACCTTGTTGGTCATGGGGCGCGGACAGGAATGGAGGGATTACATGATCCATAAGAATTGGGCAGAATTGATCAAGCCGACCCAGCTGGAAGCCAAGCCGGGCAACGATCCCGCACGTCAGGCAACGCTGGTTGCCGAGCCGCTGGAGCGTGGCTTTGGTCTGACCCTGGGTAACGCGCTGCGTCGTGTTCTGATGAGCAGCCTGCAGGGCGCGGCCATCACCAGCGTTCAGATCGACAACGTCCTGCACGAGTTCTCCTCGGTCGCAGGCGTACGTGAAGACGTCACCGACATCATACTGAACCTCAAAGGCGTGTCGCTGCGCATGGAAGTTGAAGGCCCCAAGCGCCTGTCGATCAATGCCAAAGGCCCTGCCGTTGTCACTGCGGGCGACATCAGCGAAAGCGCCGGCATCGAGGTTCTGAACCGCGATCACGTCATCTGCCACCTCGACGATGGCGCTGACCTGTTCATGGAACTGACCGTCAATACCGGCAAAGGCTACGTCTCGGCTGAGAAGAACAAGCCCGAAGACGCGCCTATCGGTCTGATCCCGATCGACGCGATCTATTCGCCGGTCAAAAAGGTTGCCTATGACGTTCAGCCGACCCGTGAAGGTCAAGTTCTGGACTATGACAAGCTGACCCTGAAGATCGACACCGACGGTTCGATCACGCCGGAAGACGCGCTGGCCTTCGCCGCACGCATCCTGCAGGATCAGCTGTCAATCTTCGTCAACTTCGACGAGCCGGAATCGGCTGGCCGCCAGGACGAAGACGATGGTCTGGAGTTCAACCCGCTGCTGCTGAAGAAAGTGGACGAGCTGGAATTGTCGGTCCGTTCGGCAAACTGCCTGAAGAACGACAACATCGTTTACATCGGCGACCTCATCCAGAAGACCGAAGCCGAGATGCTGCGCACCCCGAACTTCGGCCGCAAGTCGCTGAACGAGATCAAGGAAGTGCTGTCCGGCATGGGTCTGCACCTCGGCATGGATGTCGAGGACTGGCCGCCCGACAACATCGAAGATCTGGCGAAGAAATTCGAAGACGCCTTTTAAGAAAGATGGGGTGAAACCCCATCCTACAAGAGCGCTTCAAAAGTAGGGTGGGGTTCTACCCCACCTCTTAATGCCCGGACTGCCGGGGACTGTATGGGCAATGATGCCCCAAGGAGAGCTGGTGACACGCATCGCTGGCCAGACAAAGCAAAACGCGAAAGAAGGAACTTGAAAATGCGTCACGCACGTGGTTACCGCCGCCTGAACCGTACTCATGAGCACCGCAAGGCTCTGTTTGCAAACATGGCTGGCTCGCTCATCGAACATGAGCAGATCAAAACAACTCTGCCCAAAGCAAAAGAGCTGCGCCCGATCATCGAAAAGCTGGTCACCCTGGGCAAGCGCGGCGACCTGCACGCCCGGCGTCAGGCCGCAGCACAGCTGAAAGAAGACAAAGACGTCGCCAAGCTGTTCGAAGTTCTGGGCCCTCGTTATGCCGAGCGTCAGGGCGGTTACGTCCGCATCCTGAAAGCGGGCTTCCGCTATGGCGACATGGCACCGATGGCGATCATAGAATTCGTTGATCGTGATGTCGACGCCAAGGGCGCGGCTGACAAAGCCCGCGCCGCCGCCGAAGAGGCCGCAGACGAAGAATAAGAAAGCCAGGCTTTCTGAACCATGGCCCCTGCGTTCCAAACGTGGGGGCTTTTCTTTTGCGCCCACCTCATGTCGCGATCAAGTTGTTTGCGACGATTTATGTTGATGAAACCCGGCTCAGTATGCGCCAATCTGGACATCAGACGTAGAGGTTGGATGATGACTGAGCTTTCCGAACTACCCCAACGACTGACCGGTCCCTCGGTCTGGACCGGAGCTGAAATGCGCGCGCGTCAGACAGACTGGATCAACGATCTGGCATCAGATGATATCGCTGATCTTGAGCAGGCGGCCCGTCACTATTTGTCTCTGGGGCGTGACATCGGCCTGATGACCAAGGCTGAGTTTCCGCTACAGCGATTTGATCAACATCTGGCTGACCTGCGCGACAAGCTGATCAACGGCATAGGGTACGAAATTCTCCGTGGTCTGCCAACCGAGACCTATTCGCAAGAAATGGCGGCGGCGATTTTCTGTGGGGTCGGAGCACATCTCGGCTCGGCCCGCTCGCAGAATGCGCAGGGGCATATCCTGGGTCATGTCCGCGACACTGGCGCGGATGCAAATGATCCGAATACCCGCATCTATCAGACGCATGAACGCCAGACATTCCATACCGACAGTGCCGACATCGTCGGGCTGCTATGCCTGCGCGAAGCCAAAGAAGGCGGCGACTCGCTGCTGGTGAGTGCTGAGGCGATCTATAATCGGATGCGCACCGAATGCCCCCACTTGCTGGAACGACTGTTCGACCCGATTGCAACGGATCGGCGTGGAGAAGTGCCGCAGGGGATGGAGCCATTCATGACCATCCCGCCCTTCTCGTGGCATGACGGCAAGCTGACGGTGTTTTATCAGAGGCAATATATCGACAGCGCTCAGCGATTTCCCGCAGCGATGCGGTTGAGCGATGACCACATTGCGGCCTTAAACACTTTCGACGCCCTTGCCAATAATCCTGACATGTATCTGACCATGCGATTGCAGCCTGGCGACATGCAATTCGTCTACAACCATTCTCAGTTACATGATCGAACCGGATTCACCGATTGGCCTGATCCTGACAAGCGGCGCCACTTGCTACGGCTGTGGTTGTCCCCGGAAGGCGACCGGCAATTGCCAGAAGTCTTCAAGCAACGCTATGGCACGATCGAAGTGGGAAATCGTGGCGGGATCATCACCGAAGGGACCCGCCTGCACGCGCCCTTGGACTGAGATCGCGCCTGTCAGGGCAAGCTTGCATTATCGCGTGCTTAGACGCATATCCAACGCAGTCCTGCAGGTAGAGGTAAAGATGGTTCGTGCGTCGCTTTTGGCTTTTTTCGTGATGTGCGCTTCGGTCGCGTCCGCTGAGACCCGGGTGCCAACATCCCAAGCTGAAATCTCATTGGGCTTCGCCCCGGTGGTCAAACAGGCCTCGCCCGCCGTCGTCAACATTTACGCCAAGATTGTGCGCGAGGGGCGGGTCAATCCGCTGTTCTCGGACCCGTTCTTTCAGGATTTCTTTGGCCGGGGTCTCAATGAGCCGCGCCAGCGTGTGCAGAATTCGCTGGGCTCCGGGGTGATCCTGTCGGAAGACGGTTATGTGGTCTCGAACTATCATGTGGTCGGCACCGCGACAGAAATCCGGGTGGTGACCACGGATCGACGTGAATACTCGGCGCAGGTTGTGCTGGGCGACAAGGAAAGCGACATTGCGATCCTGAAGCTGGAAAAAGCCGAAGACCTGCCATTCCTGACTTTGCGCGACTCAGATCAGGTCGAGGTGGGTGAGCTGACGCTTGCCATCGGCAACCCGTTTGGGGTGGGGCAGACCGTGTCGTCGGGCATCATCTCGGGGCTGGCGCGCACTGGCACCGCGACGGGCAATGCGCGGGGGTATTTCATTCAGACCGACGCGGCGATCAATCCGGGTAATTCCGGCGGGGCGTTGATCGACGTGAATGGCGATCTGATCGGCATCAACACCTCGATCCTGACCCGTTCGGGCGGGTCGAACGGGATCGGCTTTGCCATTCCGGCCAATCTGGTGGCCGAATTCCTGCGGCAGGCGCAGGACGGCAATGACAGTTTCATCAGTCCCTGGGCCGGGGTTTCCGGCCAGCATATGAGCGCGGATATCGCCGAGTCGCTGGGCCTGACCTTCCCCATGGGTGTGGTCATTTCCGACATTCATCCGCTCAGCCCGCTGGGCGAGGCTGGATTGCGGGTGGGTGATGTGGTCACGCATGTGGACGGGGATGAGGTGAACTCGCCCGCCGAAATGAAATTCCGCATGTCGGTGGCGGGGGTCGGCGGGACGTCGGTGCTGACCCGTCTGCGCGGCGACCAGAGCGAGGATGTCAGCGTCGCCCTGGTCAGGGCGCCGGACACGCCTGCGGCAGACGAGACGGTTCTGACAGACGGAACCGTGATGCCGGGTCTGACCGTTTCGCGCATCAATCCGGCGGTGATCACGCGGTTGCGGCTGCCCTTGTCTGTGGATGGCGTCGTGGTTGTCGATGCCGGTCGTTATGGCGGGCGATCCGGCCTACAGGTCGGAGATGTGCTGAGCCGTATCAACGGCACCGATATCGCCGCACCCGGCGACGTGATCGACGCGCTAACCAATCCGGGCCGCCGTCTGCAATTCGAGCTGCAGCGGGACGGGCGCACAGTGTCCTTGCGGTTCCGGTTGTAAGCCTTGGCGGATCTGTTCGATACCGGGTCGTCCGAACCTGCGGCCGCACTGCACCGTCCGCTGGCCGACCGGCTGCGCCCGCAGTCGCTGGCCGAGGTGATCGGGCAGGAACAGGTTCTGGGCCCGGATGCGCCGCTGGGGGTCATGCTGGCATCGGGCAGTCTTTCCAGCCTGATATTCTGGGGCCCGCCGGGGGTCGGCAAAACCACCATCGCGCGTCTTCTTGCACAAGAGACGGATCTGCATTTTGTTCAGATCAGTGCGATATTCACCGGCGTGCCGGACCTGAAGAAGGTTTTCGAGGCCGCAAAAATCCGGCGTCAGAACGGGCAGGGCACGCTGCTGTTCGTCGACGAAATCCATCGTTTCAACAAGGCGCAACAGGACGGGTTTCTGCCGCATATGGAGGATGGCACCATCCTGCTGGTGGGGGCCACGACCGAGAACCCCTCGTTCGAGCTGAACGCCGCTGTGCTCAGCCGGTCGCAGGTGCTGGTGCTGGAACGGCTCAGCCTTGCCGATCTGGAACGTCTGACCCAACGCGCCGAGAAAGAGCTGGGCCGCGCCTTGCCGCTGACCCCGGCGGCACGGGATGCGCTGCAGGAGATGGCAGATGGCGACGGACGGGCGCTGTTGAACCTGATCGAACAGGTGGCCGCATGGAATGTCGAAGCCGCGCTGACACCCGAAGCGTTGTCGACGCGGCTGATGCGGCGAGCCTCGAAATACGACAAATCGGGGGATGAGCATTACAATCTGATCTCGGCGCTGCACAAATCGGTGCGCGGGTCCGATCCCGATGCGGCGCTCTATTGGTTTGCGCGGATGCTGACGGGCGGGGAAGACCCGCGCTTTCTGGCCCGCCGTCTGACCCGCATGGCGGTCGAGGACATTGGTCTGGCCGACCCGCAGGCACAGGCGATCTGTTTGCAGGGCTGGGAAACCTACGAACGCCTTGGTTCGCCCGAAGGTGAGTTGGCGCTGGCGCAGGCTGTGGTCTATCTGGCGCTGGCCCCGAAATCGAACGGGGCCTATGTGGGCTATAAGGCCGCGATGCGGTTGGCCAAGCAATCAGGCAGCGCGCCGCCGCCCAAACATATCCTGAATGCGCCGACATCACTGATGAAGGATCAGGGTTATGGCGCGGGCTATGCCTATGATCACGATGCCGAAGACGGGTTTTCCGGGCAGAACTATTTCCCCGACGACATGGAGCGGCCCGAGCTTTATCAGCCGGTCGAGCGCGGGTTTGAGCGTGAGTTGAAAAAGCGGCTGGACTATTTTTCGAAACTGCGTGCGCAACGGAACGCGCGATAGGCTCGGGTTGACTCTTCGTCCAATGCGCGCGACAGACGCGCATGTTTTCTAAGGCACTGAAACGGGTAAATTCCGGGCGGATCAGCCGCGCGGCGCAAGGGGCAATGGCATGAGTGGCGTGCAGATGATCACGGTGGCAGAAGGTGACGGCGACCAGAGGCTGGATCGCTGGCTGCGCCGCCTGTTCCCGCATGTCAGTCAGGGCCGGATCGAGAAGATGTGCCGTAAGGGTGAGCTGCGGGTTGATGGCGGTCGGGTGAAGGCCTCGACCCGGCTGGAGGTCGGGCAGTCCGTACGTGTGCCACCACTGCCAGACGCCGATCACAAACCGGCTGAAGTGCGGCGCAGCATCTCGGATGCGGATGCGAAGATGATCCAGTCCTGCGTGATCTACAAGGACGACCACGTTCTGGCGCTCAACAAGCCGCATGGCCTGCCGGTTCAGGGCGGCAGCGGTCAGACCCGCCACGTGGACAGCCTGTCCGAGGCATTGCGGTTTGGCTATGACGAGAACCCGCGCCTTGTACATCGGCTGGACAAGGATACTTCGGGCGTTCTGTTGATGGCCCGCACGCGCGAAGCGGCCAAGGGGCTGACCGCGGCGTTCCGGCATCGCAACACGCGCAAGATCTATTGGGCGCTGGTGGCCGGGGTGCCCACTCCCTACTTGGGTGAGATCAAGACCGGGCTGGTCAAGGCCTCGGGTCATGGCAAGCAGGGCGAAGGCGAGAAGATGATCGCCGTCCATTCCAGCGAGGTCAACGATACGCCCGGCGCGAAACGGGCGCATACGCTTTACGCCACGCTCTATCGTGTCGCCGGGCGCGCGGCCTGGGTGGCGATGGAACCGGTCACGGGCCGCACCCATCAGCTGCGCGCGCATATGGCGGCCATTGGGCATCCGATCATCGGGGATGGCAAATATGGCGGCTCGGGGCAAGAGAACCTTGGCGATGGCTGGGGCGCGCAACTGGGTGGCGTCATCAGCAAGAAGTTGCACCTGCATGCGCGGCGTCTGTCCTTTGAACACCCGATGACCCGCAAAGCCATTTCGATCACCGCACCTTTGCCGGATCACATGAAACACAGCTGGGACACGCTGGGCTGGACCGAAGACCTTGCCGCGGATGACCCGTTCGAGGAACTGCGATGACCGCGCCGCTACGGCTGGTTCTGTTCGATGTGGATGGCACTCTGGTCGACAGTCAGGGGGCGATTGTGTCGGCGATGACCGCTTGTTTTCAGGCGCTTTCGCTACCGGTGCCGGATCGCGCAGCCATCCTGTCCATTGTCGGCCTGTCCTTGCCGCATGCGATGGCACGTCTTGCGCCGGACCAATCAGATACCGTGCAAATGCAATTGGTCGAGGGTTACAAACAGGCCTACCATGCGCAACGGCTTGAACAGGGCGCGGCCAGTTCGCCGCTCTATCCCGGCGCGCGCGATGTGATCAAGGCATTGCACGGGCGTGACGAGGTTCTGCTGGGCGTTGCCACAGGCAAATCTCAGCGCGGTCTGGAGGCGCTGCTCGAGGCGCATGATCTGGAGCGGTTTTTTGTAACCCGGCAAGTGGCGGATCATCACCCGTCGAAACCGCATCCTTCCATGATCGAAACCGCTCTGGCGGAAACCGGCGTTTTGGCGCAGCACGCGGCGATGATCGGGGATACCAGCTTTGACATGGAGATGGCCGCTGCCGCACGGGTCACCGGCATCGGGGTCAACTGGGGCTATCATGACCGATCCGCGTTGGGTGCGGCGCATACGGTGATCGAGAGTTTTGAACAATTGCCAGCAGAACTGGCCAGGATTTGGGGCGAATGAAATGAGCGACTGGAAACCCAAACGCTTCTGGACCTCCAGTACGGTGGTGGAGACCGAAGGCGGCCACACGGTCGAACTGGATGGCCGCCGCGTGAAAACGCCTGCCAAGGCGGCATTGGTTCTGCCCACGCAGGCAATGGCCGAGGCGGTTGCGGCCGAATGGGACGCGCAGGAAAAAGAGGTCGATCCGACCACCATGCCCTTCACCCGTTCCGCCAACGCAGCCATTGATAAGGTGGGCCACCAGCATGGCGAAGTTGCCGATATGCTGGCGGATTACGGCGATTCGGATTTGCTGTGTTATCGCGCGACACATCCCGAGGCGCTTCAGACCCGGCAGGCCGAAGCATGGGACCCGGCGCTCGATTGGGCCGCCGAGGCGCTGGGTGCGCGGCTGGTGCCGCGTGCCGGAGTCGTGCACCAACCCCAAAATCCCGTCGCGCTGGAGGCGTTGCGCACGCGGGTTCATGCCCTCACCCCGTTTCAACTGGCAGCGTTCCACGACCTTGTCAGCTTGTCCGGTTCATTGCTTCTTGGGTTCGCCGCAGCTGAGGATTGGCGCAACCCCGAGGACATCTGGCGTATGTCCAGACTTGATGAGCTTTGGCAGATCGAGCAGTGGGGTCACGATGACGAAGCGGATGCCGCCGCCCGGATCAAGGAGGCCGCATTTTTGCACGCAAAACGTTTCTTTGATCTCTCTTCCTGAGACTTCTTTTATCTGAATTACCTTTTTTGCCCCAAAATCCCTAACGTCGGCTTATCGATTTCGCTGATCCGGCTCTTGACGTTTGTTGATGAATACGCCCAAACTCGGGCCACTAAAGGGGAGATACCTTTTGGGTAACCTTTCTGGTGCCTATGCGCCGGATAGAACTGTCCCTGAAAGGGATAGAAAATCAGGAAGAGGTAAAAATGAAAAAATCCGTAATCTTGGGCGTTGCAACGATTGCAGGTCTGGCAGCTGGCGCTGCTGTGGCGGGGACCGTTGACGACGTCAAGGCGCGCGGCAAGCTGAACTGTGGTGTCGCCACCGGCGTACCCGGCTTTGCCAGCCCTGACGCCAATGGCGAATGGCAGGGCTTCGACGTCGCTGTCTGCCGCGCCGTAGCCGCCGCCGTTCTGGACGACCCGAGCGCTGTCGAATTCATTCCCACCACCGGCAAGACACGCTTTACCGCGCTTGCATCGGGTGAGATCGACATGCTGGCCCGTAACACCACCTGGACCTTCAGCCGCGATGTGGACCTGAAGTTCGAATTCGTCGGCATCAACTACTACGATGGTCAGGGCTTCATGGTTCCCAAGGCTCTGGGCGTAAGCTCGGCCAAGGAACTGGATGGCGCGACTGTCTGCATTCAGACCGGTACCACCACCGAGCTCAACCTGGCGGATTTCTTCCGCATCAACAACATGAGCTACGAGCCGGTTCCGATCGAAACCAACGCCGAAGCACAACAGCAGTATCTGGCTGGTGCGTGTGACGTTTACACCACCGACGCCTCGGGCCTGGCCGCAACCCGCGCGACGTTCGAAAACGCGTCGGATCACGTGATCCTGCCCGAAATCATCTCGAAAGAGCCGCTGGGGCCGCTGGTCCGTCACGGCGATAACGAGTGGGGCGATATCGTCCGCTGGACCCTGAACGCGCTGATCGCAGCCGAAGAAATGGGCGTCACGTCCGCCAATATCGACGAGATGTCGGCTGGCACGGACAACCCCGAAGTAAACCGTCTGCTGGGTAGCGAAGGCACCTTGGGCGAGATGCTGGGTCTGGACGCGACTTGGGCGCAGCGCGCCATCAAGGTCGGCGGCAACTATGGCGAGGTCTTTGCCAAGAACATCGGTGAAGAAACCCCGATTGGTCTGGCACGCGGTCTGAACGCACAGTGGACCGATGGCGGCCTGCTGTATGCACCGCCGTTCCGCTAAGACACTTACGGAAAAGGGCGCAGGGCAACCTGCGCCCTTTTTTGCGAAGACAAATAAACAGTCCCGCACAGATTGAGCAGAGACAAACTCTGTCGACAAAAATGGGACGTTACGGGGATTACATAGGTCATGACGACTCTCACTGACCCGCCGAAGGAGCACTTCCGGCTGTCCATGCTCCTTTACGATACGCGGTACCGATCTGCGACCATCCAAGTCATCGCAATGATCGGGTTCATGCTTCTGGCAGCCTGGATTATTAGCAACACCATTCAGAACCTTGAAACGCTGGGCCGAACAGTCGGTTTCGGTTTTTTCAGCGAGCCGTCGAGCTATGACATCAACCAACGCCTGCTGGAATACGACTCGCGCGATACCCATCTGCGTGCGGCCTTAATAGGTCTGCTGAACACGCTGGTTGTGGCTGTTCTGGGCTGTATCACGGCAACGATCATCGGCGTCATGGTTGGTGTTCTGCGCCTGTCGAACAACTGGCTGGTCGCCCGCATCATGACCGTCTATGTCGAGATGTTCCGCAACGTTCCGGTTCTGCTTTGGATCGTGTTCGCCATGGCGATCCTGATCGAAAGCCTGCCCGCGCCGCGCGCCTTCCGTGGTGAAAATCCAGAAGCCACGATGGACCTGTTCGGCACGGTTGCTGTGACCAATCGCGGGGTCTATATCCCCGAGTTTCTGTTCTCGCGCGGTCTGGGCGACATCCACCTGTTCGGCACGTCGAGCCTGCGCTTTGATGTCTCGCTGGATCTGATCGCCTTCCTGATCGTTGTTGGCGGCAGCATCTTTGCCATGCGCAAAGTGTCGGCCCGTGCCAATGCCACACAGGAAGCAACCGGTAATCGTCCGACCATCTGGCACATCCAACTGGGCTTGCTGTTTGTGCCTTCGGGCATCCTGTTGACCGCACTGGGCTTCCATCTGGGCTATCCCGAGCTGAAGGGTTTTAACTTCACTGGCGGCACCCACCTGCGGAACTCGCTGATTGCCCTGTGGCTGGCCTTGTCGCTGTACACCGCAGCTTTCATCGCCGAGATCGTGCGTGCCGGTATTCTGGCCATTTCGAAAGGCCAGACCGAGGCGGCATCTGCACTGGGCCTGCGCCCGGGCCGCACGATGCGTCTGGTGATCCTGCCGCAGGCGTTGCGGGTGATCATTCCACCAATGATCTCGAACTATCTGAACCTGACCAAGAACTCGTCGCTGGCGATCGCGGTTGGATATATGGACATCACGGGTACCCTTGGTGGCATCACCATGAACCAGACCGGTCGTGAACTGGAATGTGTTCTGCTGCTGATGCTGGTCTATCTGACCATCTCGCTGAGCATTTCGGCGGTGATGAACTGGTACAACAACCGTGTCAAACTGGTGGAGCGGTAATATGAGTGATGTTTCATTTGTCCGCACGGAAATGTTGCCGGAACAGGCGCCACCCGCCTCAGAGGTGGGCGTACTGGGCTGGATCAGGCACAACCTGTTCTCAAGCTGGCTCAACGCCATCCTGACCATCATTTCGCTGTACTTCATCTACTACGTGCTTTCCAACATCCTGGCTTGGACGTTCGAATCCGTTTGGAACGCCAATTCCCTGTCAGAATGTCGTGAGATCATGATGGCGACATGGGGCGATACGCATGGTCATGCCTGCTGGGGTGTTATCAAGGACCGGTGGCTGCAATTGCTGTACGGTTTTTATCCGCCTTACCCGGCGCACCCGGATGCAACGTGGTCTAACCCGCCTGAGGCCGGCGGCTGGCCCGCCTATTTTCGGCCAAACCTAACCTTCATCCTGTTGCTTGTCGCGATTGCGCCGGTGCTGTTCACCAAATTACCGCGCAAACTTCTTTTCGTGACTGCGGCCTATCCGTTCCTTCTGCCTTGGCTGATGTGGGGGGGCAGCATCTGGGGGCCACTGATGGTCGCCGCCGGATTTGCAATTGGATATTTTGCGTACAAGCTTCTGCTTCCCATCGCAGGTTCGCTGGCGGCATTGATCCTGGCGATCGTATTGCCTGTTCTTTGGTGGTTGTTTGCCGCCGGTTCGGTTGCAGACACGATCAATTCAATCGTTCCGATCGGTATTGCCTCAGTTGAAAGCCGTGACTTTGGTGGCTTCATGCTGGCGATCCTGTTGGGCGTTGTGGCTATCGGTGTCTCGTTGCCCATCGGTATCGTTCTGGCACTCGGCCGTCAGTCCGATCTGATGATCGTCAAATACCTCTGCGTGGGCTTTATCGAGTTCATCCGGGGCGTGCCGCTGATCACTTTGCTGTTCGTGGCCTCGCTGCTGTTGAACCTGTTCCTGCCGCCGGGCACCAATTTTGATATCATCCTGCGGGTGATGATCATGATGACCCTGTTCTCGGCCGCCTATATGGCCGAGGTGATCCGGGGTGGTCTGGCTGCCCTGCCGCGCGGTCAGTACGAAGGGGCCGACAGTCTGGGCCTGAACTACTGGCAGGCGCAGCGGCTGATCATCATGCCGCAGGCTCTGAAAATCTCGATCCCGGGCATCGTGTCGACCTTTATCGGCATCTTCAAGGATACCACGCTGGTCTCGATCATCGGTCTGTTCGACGTGATCGGTCTGACCAACGGCATCCGTGCCGATACCGCCTGGAATGGCGTCTACTGGGAACTGTTTGCCTTTATTGGCGTTCTGTTCTTCGTCGTCTGCTTCTCCATGTCCCGTTATTCCATGTATCTGGAGCGCAAGCTTCAGACTGGCCATCGTTAAGGAGTTCAACATATGTCTGAACTTGCAATTGAACGCGAAATCGACCGCTCGAAAATGCAGGTGAGCGACGAGGTCGCCATCGAAATCAGCAACATGAACAAGTGGTACGGGTCCTTTCACGTGCTGCGCGACATCAATCTGACCGTCAATCAGGGCGAGCGGATCGTGATCGCGGGGCCGTCGGGATCGGGCAAGTCTACCCTGATCCGTTGTCTGAATGCGCTGGAAGAACACCAGCAGGGCACGATCGTCGTGGACGGGACCGAGTTGTCGAATGACCTGAAGAACATCGACAAGATCCGGTCCGAGGTTGGCATGGTGTTCCAGCACTTCAACCTGTTCCCGCATCTGACCATTCTGGAAAACTGCACGCTGGCCCCGATCTGGGTGCGCAAGACGCCCAAGAAAGAGGCCGAAGAACGCGCGATGCATTTCCTGGAAAAGGTGAAAATCCCAGATCAGGCGCTGAAATATCCCGGTCAGTTGTCGGGTGGACAGCAGCAGCGTGTGGCGATTGCCCGCTCGCTGTGCATGATGCCGCGGATCATGTTGTTTGACGAACCGACATCGGCGCTGGACCCCGAGATGATCAAAGAGGTGCTCGACACCATGATCGAACTGGCTGAGGAAGGCATGACCATGCTGTGCGTGACCCACGAGATGGGTTTTGCCCGTCAGGTCGCCAACCGCGTGATCTTTATGGATGCTGGCCAGATCGTGGAACAGAACGAGCCGGAAGAGTTCTTCAACAACCCGCAGAGCGAACGGACCAAACTGTTCCTCAGCCAGATTCTGGGGCACTGATCCCGGTGAAACAGATGAAAAGGCGGGGTTTTACCCCGCCTTTTTTCATTACAGCAACTCGCGCGGAATGGTGAAACCCTCGACAGCGCCGCTGTGCCATGTCACATCCATCCAGTTCTGAACTTCAAACCGGATCACGGTCGTCGCGCAGGTCGGGTAGTCATGAAATCTGGCATGGTCCGGCGGGTGCCGCACGATCCTTTCGGCAAACACAGCAATGCCCGGATTGTGACCGAGCATCAGAACGGCTTGCCCTTCGGCCCCGCGCAGAACCGCAATCATGTTGTTCGCCCCCGCATGATACAGGTTCTGCGTGAATGCCATGCTGGCGGCCTCAAGCCCCAACAGGTCCCAGGTCTCGCGCGTGCGGGCCGAGGTAGAGCTGATCACCTCATCCGGCAGCCAATCGTTCTGCCGCAGCCATGCGCCCACGGCGGGGGCCGATTTGCGACCGCGTTTATTCAAGGGGCGGTCATGGTCGTTCTGGAACGGGTCATCCCAGCTGGACTTGGCATGGCGCATCAGGATCAGGGTGCGGGTCATGAGGGATGAAAGGCCCTCATATGGTGGGCGGACTGTTCCGGATCACGCCCTGCGCCGTCACTCAGCGGACAGGCGAGGCGGGCCAGGCAGCCACCGGTCATGCAGGTTTGTCCTTCGGCTGTGGAAAGATAGCCGTGGCAGGCGTCGACGTTATAGAAGCTGCGGTCATTCAATGCCTCTACCGGGCAGCTATTCGCGCAGGGGGCGGGGCATGTCGTGCAGGGTGAGGCAGCAGTTGCTTCGGGGATTGCGAATTCCTCGCCAAAATGCAGCGCCCCCCGGTATGAGATCAGCATGCCGACCGTATCATGCACCAAAGCTCCCACGGGGCTGCTGAACGTACGCCCGGATTTCAGCGCCCAGTCAATAAACGGTGCATAAGGCGGGCCGCCGAACGGGTAGTAGGGCGTCGCGCCCAACTCGGAGGCCATCTGCCCAACGACACGCGTGGACCAACGGTCTACGGGGTTCTCTTTGCCATCTGCCCACTCGGGCGAGGCTTTGAGTGCGGGCCAGAATTCCGCGGCGGTTCCAAGCAGGACCAGCGTACCACTGTCCAGCTGAGCTGCACCGCTGGTTCTGGGGTGTTGAGCGCCCATAACGATCAGGCCCGCCTTGATGGCAGCTTCCCTGATGTCTGAGTATGTCACTTTCGTCGAAACGGAAGCAACAGGCTCCACCCCAGTTGTGTTGGCCGATCGTCTTGCCATTGCAGCCCTATTTCCATTTTGTCATGCCCTTCACCGGGCTGTGCCACGTAGGTTCCCAGCAGCCGATCCCAGATCGAAAGAGCAAAACCGTAGTTGCTGTCATGTTCTTCCCGAAGGACGGAATGATGCACACGGTGCATATCGGGCGTCACGAGAACCCTACGCAATACGGCGTCCACAGCAAGGGGGAGTTTCAGGTTGGAGTGATTGAACAATGCTGTGCCATTCAGCAGTATCTCGAACAGAATGACTGCCACCGCACCGGGTCCCAACACGTATATCATTCCGAGTTTGAGGACCATGGACAACGCGATTTCAATCGGATGGAAGCGAATGGCCGTTGTCACATCCATATCCCGGTCGGCATGATGCACCCGATGCAAGCGCCACAGCATTGGCACCTTGTGGGTCATGAGATGCTGAAGCCAGATCGCAAAATCGAGAACCAGAACACTCAGAACAAGTTCGACCCAATCATGCCAATCGAGCTTGTTGAACAATCCCAAGCCGTTCTGACCCGCGTCGATGGCAGCCCCTACCGCAAGAAGTGGAAAGCCAATCGCCATGGCCCTGAGTGTCACGGCGTTCAGTACCGTGATTGACAGGTTGGTCAGCCAGCGCCGTTTCCGCACACATTTGCGTGCTCGGCGCGGTGCCAGCGCTTCAGCGGCAGCAAAGAGTGCAAAGAGCACCAGAAATGTGCTCAGGCGGATGATGGTTTCATTTTCCACACATTCATGTTCAGGCATATTTATGCCCGACACAAGCCTGCCCGGATCACATAGGCGTCAGTCGGGGCGGATCAGCGATCCGGCACCGTGCTCGGTGAACAGTTCCAGCAACACCGCATTGGGAGCGCGACCATCCAGAATGACCACTGCACGCACGCCGCTGTGCAATGCATCCAGCGCGGTTTCGGTTTTCGGGATCATTCCGCCCGCGATGGTGCCTTCGCGGGTCATCTCGCGGATCTGGCCGGCCTTGAGTTCGGTCACGACCTCTCCGGCGGCATTCTTGACGCCCGAGACATCGGTCAGCAGCAACAGGCGGTCGGCCTTCAATGCCGAAGCAATCGCCCCCGCAGCCGTGTCGCCATTGACGTTGAACGTCTCGCCATTGCGGCCCGCACCCAGGGGTGCGATCACCGGGATCATGTCATGCGAGAACAGATCGTGCAGGACCTTCGGGTTCATCTCGACCGGAGTGCCAACAAAGCCAAGCGAGGCATCGGTCTGATCGCAGGTCATCAGGTTGGCGTCCTTGCCCGACAGGCCCACGGCCATGCCGCCCTGATCATTGATCGCCTGCACGATGCGCTTGTTCACAAGGCCGGACAGCACCATCTCGACCACCTCGACGGTGGCTTTGTCAGTGACACGCTTGCCGCCCACGAAATCGGACTGGATGTCCAGCTTGTCCAGCATCGCGTTGATCATCGGACCGCCGCCATGCACCACGACCGGGTTCACCCCCACCTGACGCATCAGCACCACATCGCGGGCAAAGCTTTCCATCGCCTCGTCGCTGCCCATGGCGTGTCCGCCCAGCTTGATGACGACGATGGCCCCGTCATAGCGCTGCAGATAAGGCAGTGCGCTGTTTAAAGTGGCGGCGGTGGCGATCCAGTCCCGGTTCATGTCTCGTGTCTTCATGGCTGTCTGTCCTCTGGTCCACCCTGTTAGGGCGTTTGGACGGGGCTGCCAAGAGGCAAGCTATTCCAGATGCGAGATGATCGAGCGCAGGGTCGGAATGCCGTCGCCTTTCTCGGACGAGGTCAGGACGATTTCCGGGTAGGCAGCGGGGTGTTTCGACAAGGCGCCGCGCACCTGGTCCATTACCTTTTCCCGGTCCTTGGCTTTGACCTTGTCGGCTTTGGTCATCACGCATTGAAAGGTCACGGCGCTGGTGTCCAGCAGCTTCATGATTTCATTGTCCACCGGTTTCACCCCGTGGCGCGAGTCGATCAGTACAAAGGCCCGGCGCAGGGTTTGCCGCCCGCTGAGATATTGCTTGAGCAGTCGCTGCCATTTCTCGACCACCTTGACCGGCGCATTGGCAAAGCCATAGCCGGGCAGGTCGACCAGATAGAGCTCGGGGCCTTGGGTGAAAAAGTTGATCTCTTGCGTACGGCCCGGCGTGTTCGAGGCGCGGGCCAGCCCCTTGGTGCCGGTCAGCGCGTTGATCAGGCTGGATTTACCGACATTTGAGCGGCCCGCAAAGCAGACCTCCAGCCGATCCGGGGCGGGCAGGCCGTTCATGGCGACCACGCCTTTGACAAACTCCGACGGTCCGGCAAACAGCTTGCGCCCATGTTCCAGCGCCAAGGTGTCCGGGTCTTCGGCCAATGGGAAGGGCAGGGTGGTCATAGTATCTGAACCTTGTCTCCGACACGGATCGTGCCGCCTTGGATCACCTCGGCATAAACACCGAAATCCTGGTGGTCCCAGCTGTTAAGCGCGCCCAGCGTATCCGCATCCCGCACACCTGTCTCGGGGTTGGCGGTGGTCGCCAGACAGCGCGTGATACGTTCGCGCACGTGGAACACTGCCTCGCCGATCTGGATGTCCTTGCCAATCCAGTCGAATTCTTCCCAAAGGGGCAGGCCATCGAACCAGACATTGCCGCGCCAGCGTGCGATGGACAGATCGCGGCCGAGCTTCTGTTCGACGGCCCGGTGCGAGGCCATGTTACACAGGCTGATTGATGGAAAATCGCTGTCGGTCATGCCGCGCCCGGGGACGCGGATGATCCGGGCCGAGGCCGCCCGGTCCGCCGGCATCAACGGCTTCACCCATTCCAGAAAACGGTCTTGGTCCCGGTCCGGCGCAAAGCTCAGATCCGGTCTGTCCGGATGGCTAAGAGTGACGGTGTCTTCGTCCAACCGTGCCGAGATCGCCATCAGGCCGGGCGCTTTGGCCCCTCGGTTGAAATTGGCACAGGGCACCCATTCCGACCCGTCCGCTGCGGAGGCTTCATGTGCGACCGCCCAAACACGATCCCCGGGCATGGTCTGCCCGGGGGTCATGGTGACGTGATCAAGGCTTTCACGCCCATGGCTTTTGATCGGATGCCGCCACAGATCGGTGACCGCTCCGCTCATTTGTCGCCCGTCTTGGGGGTGCGCTTGAAGCCGGATTTGATGTTGCCGAACACATCGGGCGTGTAACCCTGGCTGCGCATGATCAGGTACTGCTGTGTGAAGGTGATCGTGTTGTTCGCGATCCAGTAAACCACCAGGCCGCTGGCAAAACCGCCCAGCATGAACATGAACACCCACGGCATCCAGGCAAAGATCATCGCCTGCGTCGCATCGGTTGGTGCCGGGTTCAGCTTCTGCTGCAGCCACATCGAGATACCCAGCAACAGCGGCAGGATGCCGATGAAGATCAGCGCCATGAAGCTTTCGGGCGCGGGCGCAGCCCAGGGCAGCCAGCCAAAGAAGTTGTAGATCGAGGTCGGATCCGGCGCGCTGAGGTCCTGGAACGGGCCGAACCAAGGGGCTTGGCGCAGTTCGATGGTGACGAAAATCACTTTATACAGCGAGAAGAAGATCGGAATCTGCATCAGGATCGGCAGACAACCCGCGGCGGGGTTCACCTTTTCCTTCTTGTACAGCTCCATCATGCCCTGCTGCATCTTCTGGCGGTCGTCGCCGGCAGCCTCTTTCAAGGCCTCCATCTGCGGCTGCAGTTCCTTCATCTTCGCCATCGAGACGTAGGATTTGAAGGCCAGCGGGAACAGGATCGCCTTGATGATCAGGGTCAGGCCGATGATGGACCAGCCCATGTTACCGATCAGGGCGTTGATGTTGTGCAGCAGCCAGAAGATCGGCTTGGTCAGGAAGAAGAACCAGCCCCAGTCGATGCTGTCGATGAACTTCTGAACGCCTTCGCTCTGGTATTCGCGAATGGCTTCCCATTCCTTGGCACCGGCGAACAAGCGGGTGCTGACCTCTTCGGTTGCGCCCGGGGCCACGGTCAGCGTCGGCAGCACGGTTTCCGTTTGATAAATCTTGCGGCGCGAGTCGTATTTGGCGGCGGCTTTAAAGGCCGAGCCCGGGTCGGGGATCAGCGTGGTCATCCAATAGTGGTCGGTGAAGCCGATCCAGCCATCTTCCTTGACCTGATAGACCTCGGCCTGCGCCCGCTCATTCGGGTCGATGTCGAAATCGCGCACATCGCCATAATCGACCTCGGTCAGGGTGCCGTCGGCCATGCCGATCACGCCTTCATGCAGGATGAAGAAATTTTTGAGACCAGGCAGGTCGCCATCTTCACCGATGCCGTGGCGCGCCAGAATGCCATAGGGGGCCATGCTGACCTCGGACTGGGTGGCGTTTTCGACCGATTGGGCCACCGTGAACATATAGTCCTCGTCAACCGAGATGGTGCGGCGGAAGGTCAGGCCATTGCCATTGTCCCAAGCCAATGTGATCGGTGTATCCACCCCTAGTGCGTCGCCTTGTTCAAGCGTCCAGAGGGTGTTGGGGCCGGGGACATCGCTGCCGGTTACGCCAGAGCCCGGAGCCCAGCCATAAAGCGCGTAATAGGCAGAATCCGATCCAACCGGTGACAGCAATTCGACGATAGGTGCGCCTTCGTCGATCGAGACTTTGTAGTCCTTCAGAAACAGCTCATCGATGCGGCCACCGGACAGCGACAGGCTGCCTTTCAGGCGCGGCGTGTCGATCTCGACACGCGGGGCTTGTTCTTCGGGCAGTGCTTCGTCTGCAGCAGCGGTCGCTTCCCCAACCGTGCCTGCGGCACTGGGTGTTTGAACCTGATCTTCTTCAAGGGTTGCGATCCCGGCCTCTTCCTGTGTCGCGGTCGGTTCCGGCGGTGGGAACAGGACGAACCAGACCAGGATCACCAGGAAGCTGAGCGCGGTTGCGAGGATGAGATTCTTATTCTGATCGTCCATCGGGGACAGCCACCTTAAGCAGTGAAACACACCCGCTGGGTTCAACAGAGTGCAGCCCCAAAGGTCAAGCGGAATCGCCCGCCAATTCGCCGCAACCCGGCATTCGTTGGGCCACAATCGCCGATTCAACCCATTTTGCGACTGATCTTGGGGGCACCTTTGATCTTGGCCCGGTGTGCGACGATCCAATCCTGTGTCTGCTCAAACGGCATGGGTTTGGCGATGCCAAAGCCCTGAACATGGTCGCTTCCCAATTGTGCCATCAGCGCATGTTCTCCGGCGGTCTCGACACCTTCGGCGAGGGTTTCGAGGTTCAGCCGTTCCGCCATGGTCAAGATGGCGCTGACAAGCTGCTGCTGGCCGGGGTCCTGATCCGCCTTGGCCACAAAGGAACGGTCAATCTTGATGCGCGACACGTCAAACCGCTTGATCGAAGCGATCGACGCATGACCGGTGCCGAAATCATCAAGGTCGATGCAACACCCAAGCGCAGCCAGGCTGGTGACATTCCGGGTGATCACATCGTCGGGGCGGCGCGAAAACACGGTTTCCAGAACTTCCACCACCAGCCGGTCCGGGGTCAGGTCGAACTGGTCCAGCTCCCACTTCAACCGATCGACGAGGCCGGGGTTGCGCAGCTCATCGGATGAGAAATTGAGGCCGATCCTAGGCACGGCAAGACCGGCGCGATCCCATTTCCGCATGGCCTCGAACGCGTGATGCCGTATCACCTGACCCAGACGTTCCATCAGATCGGCCTGTTCGGCTAAGGGCAGGAACACCTGCGGGCCAAGAACCCCTTTTCCCGGATGCTCCCAACGGGCGAGCGCCTCGAAACCCGTGATGTTGCCGGTATCGGTCGAGATCTGCGGTTGAAACCACGGGCGGATCTCACCCTGATCCAGCGCGGTTTCGAAATCCCGTCTGAGATTGGCCCGGACCAGCGACCGGCGTCGCGTTTCGGTCGAATAGGCACGGATGGTGGAGGGGCCATTGCGCTGCGCCTCGGACAGGGCCGCGCTGGCCCCGTCGAGCCATTCCTGTGCATCCGCCTCCTGCAGATCGGACAGCAGGCAGAAACCGACCGAGCAGGACAGGTAGACGCTGGCGCCGCTCAGCAACACCGGGTCCTCAATCGCGCTTTGAATGCGACCCGATGTCTGGATGCAGGCCTCAAGATCAAGATGGGGCGAGGGTTGAAGGCCGATCAAATACCGATTCTGGCCCATCTGCGTAAAGACATCATGATTTCGGATCATCGCCAGAATCCGATCACTGAATTGCAAAGCGACATGGTTCGCGGCCGCTTGCCCATGCACATCCAGAAGATCGGCATAGTCATCCAGCGACACGGCGATGCAGGCCGCGTTTTCGCCGCGGGCTTTTGCGATCTCGCTCAGAACCTGCATCTCGGCCTGAAACACGTCGTTTGCAACCAAGCCCGAAGGCCGCACGCCCGGGCTGGTCGCCTTGTGCAGCCGATCACCCCAGCCAGTCGCGGCGCTGATCAGTGGCAGGCCAAGCGCTGTGACCAGCAAGGCAACCTCTCCGCCCAGCCAGAAAGCGGCCAGACAGGCGGCAGGTACAAAGGCAAGCGCCTGTGGCCCGGTCAGGGCAGTGCGCAGCGTTTCAAGAATTCGGTCAACAGAGACAATTTTCCGCATCGGTTTTTGACGGCCTTCTGCAGGATCGTGGATCGCACAGGCCAACCGTAGGAAAGCTATCTGAGTCAGACGTTAACGCAGCTGCGGAATTTCGTCCGAATTTTCGTCTTTTTGAATCGGATCGAGCGAAAGGTTCGCGAAATCGAACAGTTTGGGATCCAGCAGATGCGAGGGGCGGGCATTGGTCAGTGCCCGGAACATCACCTGCCGACGGCCCGGCGCGTTCTTTTCCCATTGGTCGAGAATCTGCTTCACCTGCTGCCGTTGCAGCCCGTCCTGACTGCCGCACAGATCACAGGGAATGATGGGATAGTTCATCGCATTGGCGAATTTCCCGCAATCCGCCTCGGCCACATGGGCGAGGGGGCGGTAAACGAACAGGTCCCCTTCTTCATTCACCAGCTTGGGCGGCATCGTTGCCAGTCGCCCGCCGTGGAACAGGTTCATGAAAAAGGTCTCGAGGATGTCGTCGCGGTGGTGACCCAGCACAACCGCCGAGCAGCCTTCCTCGCGCGCAATCCGATAGAGATTACCCCGGCGCAGGCGCGAACACAGCGCGCAATAGGTGCGGCCTTGCGGGACCTTGTCCATGACAACGGAATAAGTGTCTTGATATTCGATGCGATGGGGCACGCCCATACGGCTCAGGAACTCGGGCAGGACGGTTGCGGGAAATCCCGGTTGACCCTGATCCAGATTGCAGGCCAGCAGGTCGACAGGCAGCAGCCCGCGCCATTTCAGCTCATAAAGCACGGCCAGAAGGGTATAGCTGTCCTTGCCGCCCGACAGACAGACCAGCCACCGGGGTTTTTTGCCCTCGGTGCTGCGATCCACCATCCCGTAATGCTCGATGGCTTCGCGGGTCTGGCGCACGATGCGTTTGCGCAGCTTCTTGAATTCGGTGGTCGAGGGCGCACCGGCAAAGAGCGGATGGATGTCGTCGGCTTCATCGAACATGGGGCGGGCCTATCTTAGCTTGGTGAACCGGGCAAGGGGCGGTGTTATTCGTCGGGCACAGGGTCATAGCCATCGCCGCCCCACGGATGGCAGCGGCCAATACGCCGCGCAGCCAGCCATGTGCCTTTGACGGGTCCATGCTTTTCCAGTGCTTCAAGGGCGTAGGCCGAACAGGTCGGTTGATAGCGGCAATTGAACCCGACCCACGGGCTGAAGATCAGCCGATACGCCCGGACGGGCAGGGCGAGGATATGGACAAACAGGTTCATTTGCCGCCATGCAATTTGCGCAGGGCATAGCGCAGATCGTCTTTCAACGCCTCGAACGGGCGGGCGGCGGTGACTTCGGCGCGGCCGATCAGCACGTAATCCCAACACGCAAGACCCTGATCGGGCAGAACCGCGCGTGCAGCTTCGCGCAGGCGGCGCTTGGCGCGGTTGCGGGCCACGGCATTGCCGACCTTTTTGGAACAGGTGAATCCGACGCGAATGCCCGGGGCCTCATCCAGGCCACGTTTCCGCGCCTGCACCATCATCGAGGATGTGCCCTGCCGCTTTGCCCGCGCGGCCTTCAGAAAATCCGAGCGATTCTGTAATACGGTCAGAGTTTCGGGCGCGCAAACGGACGCCGCCGGGGGCTTCACCCTCGGCTGGTTGCTACCATCCTCAGGGGCCTCCGGCGGCGTCATGTTCATAACCTGATCGGTGAGCGGTTTACGCGCTCAGCGACTTGCGGCCACGTGCGCGGCGCGCGTTCAGGATCTTGCGGCCGGCTTTGGTGGCCATGCGCGCGCGGAAACCGTGGCGGCGTTTGCGAACCAGGTTCGAAGGCTGATAGGTGCGTTTCATCGCTCCGTCTCCAATCTATAGCGGTGGGTGCGGCGCGGATTCGCCTGGCCCTAGTGTTCGAAGCCCGTCCTCTACTGGGTCGCGGGTTCTAAGTCAAACCCCTAGGTGGGGGTTTTGGGGCGTTTTGCAACAATTCTGTAACCGGCACCAGCAAAAGGTTTCAATTCGCGGGTTTGAGACCCGAAAACCCTCACATTCCCGGCCATTAACATCAACGCCGCGTGAGGCCCCTGTTGCCCGACCCCGGGGCGTCGCATGTTGTAGGCAGAATGAAACGTACCAAACCGGACAACGTGATGAGTGACACGACTCAGACCGCGCGTGGCAGATTTGCGCGGCATATTCCATTGCTGGTGATTCTCACCGTTGCAGCGGTCGGGTTCTTCACCCTGGGCGATTACCTGACGTTTGAGACCCTGCGCGACAACCGCGAGGCGCTTTTGGCGTGGCGAGACGCCAATTATTGGGCCATGGCCGCCGCGTTTGTGGGGATCTACATCGTGATCGTCGCCTTTTCGCTGCCCGGGGCGGCGGTGGCCTCGATGACCGGAGGGTTTCTGTTCGGTCTTTTCGCCGGAACCGTGTTCAATGTGGTTGCTGCGACCATCGGCGCCTCGGCCATCTTTCTGGCGGCGCGCTGGGGGTTGGGGACGTCGCTCACGGCGCGGCTGGAGGCCTCGGAAGGGGCCGTCAAAAAACTGAAGGACGGGCTGCGCGAGAATGAAATCTCGGTTCTGTTCCTGCTGCGTCTGGTGCCTGTGGTGCCGTTCTTCGTAGCCAATCTGGTGCCTGCGCTGGTGGGGGTGAAGTTCCGCAACTTCCTGTTCACCACGGCGCTGGGCATCATTCCCGGGGGCATCGTTTATACCTGGATCGGCGTCGGGTTGGGCGGCGTGTTCGACCGGGGTGAGACTCCGGACGTCTCTCTATTGTGGGAACCGTTTGTCATTGGTCCCATCATCGGCTTGTGTGTTCTGGCAGCGTTGCCGATTGTCATCAAATCCCTCCGTGGCCGAAAGGACGCCTGATCCATGCAGAAGTTGAAGACCGATATCCTGGTGATCGGTGCCGGGTCGGGCGGGCTGTCGGTGGCGGCCGGGGCCAGCCAGATGGGCGCGGATGTCGTCCTGCTGGAAGGGCACAAGATGGGCGGAGATTGCCTGAATTTCGGCTGTGTCCCCTCCAAGGCTCTGATCGCCAGCGGCAAGGCGGCCTATGGGCAATCACATGCGTCCGCCTTTGGCGTCGCGGATTTGGTGCCGCAGGTCGATTATGCCGCGGCCAAGGATCACGTCCATGACGTGATCGCGCAGATCGAGCCGATGGACAGTCAGGAACGTTTTGAGGGCTTTGGCGTCAAGGTGATCCGCGAATATGGCAGCTTTGTCTCGCCCACGCAGGTGCAGGCCGGGGATCACCTGATCACCGCCCGCCGCGTCGTGGTGGCCACGGGCTCGTCGCCTTTGGTGCCGCCTCTGCCCGGTTTGGAGCAGGTGCCGCATTACACCAATGAGACCATATTCGACCTGCGCGACAAACCCGAACATCTGCTGATCATCGGCGGGGGTCCCATCGGCATGGAAATGGCACAGGCGCATATCCGGCTTGGCTGCAAGGTCACGGTGATCGAAGGCATGAAGGCGCTGGGCAAGGATGACCCCGAGGCCGCCTCGGTCGTGTTGGACAGCTTGAAGGCCGAAGGCGTCGCAATCCATGAGGATGCCATGGTGGCCCAGATCCGGGGCAATGCGGGGGCCGTCGAGGTCGTTACCGAAAACGGCGAGATTTACTCCGGCTCTCACCTGTTGCTGGCGGTCGGGCGCAAGGCCAATATCGACCGGCTGAACCTGGAAGCGGCCGGAATCGACCGGACGCGCACCGGCATCAAGGTCGATGAGGCGCTGCGGGCCTCCAACCGCAAGGTCTATGCAATTGGCGACGTCGCAGGCGGGCTGCAATTCACCCATGTTGCGGGATATCAGGCGGGGATTATCATCCGTTCGGCCCTGTTCGGTCTGCCGTCCAAGGCAAAAACAGCGCATATTCCCTGGGCCACTTATACCGACCCGGAACTGGCGCAGGTCGGCCTGAGCGAAACACAGGCGCGCGACGCGCACGGAGATGCGCTGGAAATCGCGCGCTTTGACTATCACCACAATGACCGCGCCATTTCCGAGCGCAAGACGAAGGGTTTCATTAAGGTGATGGTCGTAAAAGGCCGACCGGTCGGCGCGACAATCGTAGGGCATCAGGCCGGGGAATTGATCAACTTGTGGTCGCTGGCTCTGGCCAATAACCTCAAGATGGGCCAGATCGCCGCAATGGTTTCGCCCTATCCGACGATTGGAGAGCTTAACAAACGCGTGGCGGGCGCCTATTTCTCGCCAAGGCTGTTTGAGAATCAGACGGTTAAACGAGTGGTCAGGTTCGTCCAGCGCTGGATTCCCTGACCCGAGGAGGAGCGCAAAGTGAACTCGCTGTCGGGCCGATTTCTGATCCTGACGACGGTCTTCGTCATGTTGGCCGAAGTGCTGATCTTTGTGCCCTCGATCGCGCGTTTCCGCGAGGATTTCCTGCTGAACCGGCTGGAACGCGCCCAGATCGCCTCGCTTGCCTTGCTGGCCGATGACATGCTCGCCGATGATCTTGAGGCAGAGCTGCTCGCCAATGCCGGTGTCTACAACGTTGTATTGCGGCGCGATGAAGTGCGCCAGCTCATGCTGTCGTCGCCCATACCCGAACAGATCACCAATACCTATGACCTGCGGGGCGCGGGGGCCTGGGTTCTGATCCGCGATGCAACGACCCGCCTGTTTACCCCTGAAAACGAAGTGATCCGGGTGATGGGCGAGCCGGTCAAGGATGCAGGCCTGCTGATCGAAGTGACGATGGACAGCGAACCTCTGCGTATGGCCATGACGGATTACGGTTTGCGTATTCTGGGCCTGTCCTTTGTGATCTCGATCATTACGGCGTTTTTCCTGTTTCTGGCGGTACGCGTAGTGCTGGTGCGCCCAATCAAAAGCGTCGTGGGTTACATGCAGCGCTATGCCAGCGCGCCTGAGGATGCACGGGGCATCATCTCGCCCAACTCCAAGGTGACCGAACTGCGCGAGGCTGAAGAGGCGCTGCAGACACTTCAGACCGATCTGACGCAGGCCCTGAAACAGCGTGAGCGGCTGGCACAACTGGGTGGGGCCGTCGCCAAAGTCAGTCACGATCTGCGCAACATCCTGACCTCGGCCCAGTTGTTTACTGACCGGATCGAATCCAGCGACGATCCGCTGGTCGCACGTTTGGCACCCAAGCTGGTCAATTCGATCACGCGTGCGGTGTCGCTGTGTGAAAGTACTCTGGCGTTCGGGCGCGCCGAAGAACCGGCGCCAACCCTGACCATGGTGCCCCTGCATAATATCGCCGCCGATGTTGTCGCCAGCGAGCAGCTTGCGATTGCCGATGCCTGCGTCGAAATCGTCAATGACGTTCCCAAGGACCTTGTGGTCCGCGCTGACCCTGAACAGATGTTCCGCGTTATCATGAACCTCGTGCGCAACGCCCGGCAGGCGCTTGTCGCCGCAGGCAAGCCGGGCCGCATCGCGGTGACGGCGTCGGAACTGGAGACTGATTGGTGCATCGAGATCAGCGATACCGGTCCCGGACTACCCCCTAAGGCGCGCGAGAATCTGTTTACCCCGTTTCAGGGCGGTGTGCGCAAAGGCGGCTCGGGCCTTGGCCTTGCGATTTCGCAGGAACTGGTGCGCGGTCACGGAGGTGATCTGTTTTTGAAAGACACCGGACCGGCTGGAACCACCTTTGAAATAAGGCTTCCCCGGGGTGACATGAATTTTTAATTTTTTTTGCAGAATCCGCTTGCACGCGCCCAGCCCCGGGTCTAAACAGCGCCTCACCAACGCGGACCGATAGCTCAGCTGGATAGAGTACTTGACTACGAATCAAGGGGTCGGGGGTTCGAATCCTCCTCGGTCCGCCACTTGGTAATTCTCCCTGATTTCGACGAGATACACTAAGTCGCCTGAGACTGTGTGTTTTATGACTATAGTCGTGCTTCTGGGTTTTGTTGGATTTTATCCAGTCATACTCGTATACTTCCATTGAGTGGTATATTTTGTGGTATTTTCATGTCTGCGCTCAGCGGGAAGCTGACAAAGAAGCTGGTAGAGAATCTGGGCCCGGGCCGGCATGGCGACGGTTCTGGCTTGTACCTTGTTGTTGATCCATCAGGTGCACGGCGTTGGATCGTACGCGTAACGGTCAAAGGACAGAAGAATCGCAAGGGCGCTCCGCTGAGAACGGACTTCGGTTTGGGCGGCGCCGACGTCGTCACATTGAACCAGGCCCGAGAAAGAGCGCTCGAATACAGGCGAATGGCGAAAGCTGGGTTGAACCCTCGTTTTAATGCCCAGCGTGAAATTCCTACTTTCGAAGAACTCAGCCGTCAGGTTCACATCGACCGGTTGCCGACGTGGAAGAATGCCAAACACGGTCAGCAGTGGCTCAACACTTTGCGCGACTATGCGTTCCCCAAGATCGGACGAATGCCTGTGGATAGCGTCGATCAGCCCGAAGTGCTGATGTGTCTATCGCCCATCTGGACTGAAAAACACGAAACCGCAAAGCGGCTGTCGCAGCGGATCAAGACGGTGCTCGACGTGGCAAAGTCCAAGGGCTTCCGCTCGGGCGAGAACCCGGTGACCGCGATCCGCGAAGGCAAGGTGCTGCCCACCGTCAAAGCCAAGGTCCAGCACCACGACGCAATGCCTTGGCAAGAGGTGCCCGCGTTCTATGCCGAGTTGCAGACCCGCTCGGCCATGGCCGCCAAAGCGCTACAGTTCACCATTCTGACCGCCTGCCGGACCTCAGAGGTCCTGGAGATGAAATGGCCCGAGGTCGATTTCGATGCGCGCCTTTGGATCATACCTGCGGAGCGCATGAAAGGCGGGCAGGTCCATCGTGTTCCTCTCACCGACGAAATGCTGGCCATTCTGGAACCGCTGCGTGCGCTGGCCTCTGACTATGTTTTCGAGGGGCAAAAGCGGCATCAGCCCCTGTCAAACATGTCCATGCTAATGTTGCTGCGCCGGATGCGGCAGGATGGCGTTACTGTGCATGGCTTCCGCAGTTCGTTTCGGGATTGGGCAGCGGAAGCTGCTAATGCACCGCGTGAATTGGCAGAGGCGGCTTTGGCCCATCAGGTTGGGTCCGACGTGGAGAGGGCCTATGCGCGTTCGGATTTGTTGGTAAAGCGACGGCGTCTATGCGACGCATGGTGCGGCTATGTATGCCCAATAAAGAAGGTGTAGATCGACGGTGTTTTGTCCTCCCGGCTATATCGACTGGAAAGAAATGCGGTCAAACGTTCGCAATCTGGCAGAACGACTGTATTTAGCTGATGCACTCGAGATGTTGGATGAAAATCCCCAGGTTGCCTTGGATGAGAATATCAACCCTAAGAAAGAAATACTCTCTCTAAGTAACCATAAATGGGCGCGTAAAAAGCTAAGTCTCAGTAGTTCCAACTTCGAAATAGAACTGATTGCGTTCTGGATTATGAACCGATTAGACGAAGATTATGGTGCTGTTCTGTGTTCAAGTGCTGGGAACCTTCTAAAGGCAAACCACCCAATACTCTTTCACCCTGATCAGTTTTTCTATTTTTTCCTTGAATTTCCGTTGCGCGACATGACTGAACTATTGATGATCTTCAAAGAGTTTGATGCCAAAAGAATGTCTGGTCGCGACCTTTGGGACAGATATTGCTGCATCGACGGTGAAACAGGCGTAGTGAAGCAAAAGAACCAAACCAAACGGCTGTTTGCTAACTATTTTGGCCAGTCTCCAAGCGATGAGTGTGACGGTGGCGTTTTTGATCAATACGTAAAACCATTTATTGGTTGGTATGTAGTTTTTGATCCTGACGTATATCCGGATGGCTACTACGACACTTTTGAAGCGTTGAATCTGCTGAACAAACACTGGGTGAAACCAGAACAAAAAAATGAGCAGCAGCCCATAACCAAAAAACGAGGTCCCAAACCCTCGCCTGCCAAACGCGAATTTATTGCGCGCTACCCAGATGGACTACCGGACGAATTGAGTGCAGATGCGGTTGCCGCGGAGCTTACCGAAGACGGTTACCCGATAACGGGACGCTCGATACAAAACTACGACCGTGAACGAAAGGTTAGGAAATAATTCTTTCCTTCCAATTCTTTCTCCTTCGATGCCTGCCCAAAAGGCTAAACCAATCGCATAGTTCAGCCATCGCAACTGATCCAAGAGGATTTCAACGATGGCAAACGTCTTCAATGACGACCGGGTCTATTTCCCAGAAGACCCTGAAATGCGATTGCTGGGAAACCGCGAGAAACTGGCTCAATGGCGCCATCGCATGTGTGGTCCGGCCTTTATCCGCATAGGTCGGCGGATCGCCTATCACGGCGCCGACTTGAACGCCTGGCTGGCCGCCCGGCGCACCGATCCCAACAACGAGGCTGCATAATGAAAAACCCCAACTCCAAGCGCGGAGATGGGGCTTTTCCAGTGACATCGACTGCCACCCTAGCAAGTACAGTTGATGCCACAGGATGCCCCGCGCCGACAAGACAAAACGAGCGGCGGTACTACTGGTCGCCCCTGAGCCACTCGGTCGAACGGGTGATCGTACGGAAAGGACGGATCGAGCATGGCTGATATGTCCTTTTCCAATTCTACCAATGCCAGTCGCGAAAGGGGAGCCGAAACCGGCCCTCTTCCACAAACTGATCATCGGGAAACCGCCGAGAACTACAGCGGCGAGCTCTTTCGCCTCGGCATTTACCGGGTTGCCGTATGCCGAGATGGCGTCCAATGGCTGTTTCAGCGTCAGAGACCCCATTTTCCGGCCGGGGGAGCGGCCTGGGACACGCTCGGCTACTGTGTGTCCAAATCCGGCCTAACGAGACTCGTCCGGGCACATGTCGGCTGTGACATACCCGAACTGGATGGTTTGCCCGAGCATTTCCCGCGGAGGTCTCGCGATGAGTAGGCGGCGGACTCCCAAGGGTAAACGGTCGGATGACGGTCAATACATCCCTCTGCCCTATGCTATGATCAAGTCCCCGGCGTGGCGGGCTCTGTCCGGACCTGCGGTGAAGCTCTGGCTGGAGCTTCACACCCGCTTCAATGGCGGCAACAACGGCAAGGTGTTTCTGTCGATGAACGAGGCGGCAGAAATCTTGGGGTTGGGCAAGGCCACCGTTCAACGCGCTTTCGAGGATCTGCAGGACAAAGGCTTCCTTGTGCTGGAGCAGGAAGGCAACTGGTATCACCGGCGAGCGCATGATTGGCGGTTGACGACCAAGGCAACGCAGACCCGGTCCGGCAAGAAAGCCGCCACAAACGACTGGTGCTTTTGGCAGCCCGAAAAAACAAAACGCGGTTCTGGGACGGACCCGTCACCATCCTCTGTGGTTCCGTTTGAGAACCCAAATACCTCCGATGGTTCCAAATCAGAACCCGTCAGGCCGGTTTCTATCAGGTCCCTCGGTGCTGAAACGGAACACTAATACTAACCACTCCCTGCTATGCGAGGCGGAAATGACCAAGGCACCGAAAGACGAAGGCAACGATCTGCAGACAAAGAACTCCGAGCTTACCGAAGCGGAGACCATTGCTGTTGCCGATTTGAGGGAACGGAAAAGATCACGCGTTAGGGCACCGGACATCAAGTTGGATTTTGATGAGGGCACACGCCGGCTCACGGTTGGGCACAAAGGAAATGATCCAACGACGGCTTGTGCTTTAGCAATGCATGAGCTTGGCACAACAGACTGCCGATTCTTCGAAGGCGTCATGGATCAAATCGCGACTCTTGGGCAACAAGACAGCTCTGTCTCAGAGACGGCATCGAACTTTGTGATGTCGGTTGTCGCTGGGGTTAAGCCGCAAGACGAGATCGAAGCCATGCTTGCGATCCAGATGGGCGCGATCCATCAGGCCACGATGATGTTGGCACGTCGCCTGAACCACGTAAAAACTCTCCCGCAGCAAGATTCTGCGGAACGAGCGCTCAACAAACTTGCGCGGACCTTCACCAGCCAGGTTGAAACCCTGAAACGATATCGATCCAAGGCAGATCAAACCGTCCGGGTCGAACGCGTGGAAGTCAATGAAGGTGGGCAGGCAATCGTTGGTAACGTCCAAAACAGGGGGCGGGGTGAATGAAAAAATACAACGACAACCTCATAAACCCCACCAAACGGCTCAATGATGCGCCCAGATGCACCGCTACGGCGAAATCCACTGGCAAGCGGTGCCGCGCACCCGCCGTTAAAGGCTGGAGTGTTTGTCGCATGCATGGGGCTAGAGGTGGGCACGTTGCTGGGCCAAGCCATCCGTCCTGGAGACATGGACAAAGGTCCAGAGAAGCTGAGGAACTGCGCAAAACGATCACTGAATTGATCCGAACAGACAAGACGCTGCAGAAGCTGATCCATTGATTGGGCAGGGGCTGGTAACCGACACAAAGTAGTCATTCGACAGAACTAGTCGGATGTCTGCACCGAGCCCGGAATTACCGATGCTGCGTGATGCACGAATGTCCGCATGCACGCCGCACCTGCTTCCGTCTACCGCACGTTCTTCAACAGCGCTTCCGCCGCCAACCTTCCAAATGCGTTTGCCGCTTTTGGGCTTGCGCCCGAAACGAGACGGCGGTCGATGTTGCATGTGGCGTCGGCCTTGGAATTGATGATTTCCACACCCAGAGCGTTCAGCTTTTCGCCGAACTTCCACGGCATATGGCCCGGCATGTAGCCGATCATCGGCGTTTGTTTGTCGACCGCATCAGGAAAGGCCGCGATCTTGTAACCGTTGTAGATGAACGATGGGCCATCGCCCGCAGCAAGCAGGGCGGCCGGTCCGTGGCAGATCGCCAGCGTGAACAGGTCCCGTTTGTGTGCCCAACGGAGAAGTTTTCCCAGGTCTTCGTTCTCTGGCAGGCCCAACATGGCCCCGTGACCACCCGGCAGATAGACCCCGACGTAAGGTGCATCATCAGTCATCGAATTCGCCACGAAATCAGCGAGGCTGCCAGGGTTGTCAAAGGCATCGGCATAGTCGCGGTACAGCTTCATGACGGCTTCGTCCTCGCGCGGCATGGCCCAGTCTTCGATAACGGCAGGGGCGCCCGTGGGTGTGACAATGTCGATCTGGAAACCAGCGGCCAGCAGGTGCAACATCGGCAGGCCCATTTCGACCGGGTGGTTCCCGGTCGAAAATTTCTTGCCATTGGCCATGGTCATGTTGCGCTCTTCGGTGCAGATCATCAGCACGCGCTTGTCACCGCCCCTGTAAGGGTTGGCATAGGCCCCGCCATCATAATCCGTCTTGGATGCCGTCGCGAGTTTCAAGGCAAGGGGTGACGGCTGAAAGGCTCCGTCCTCTGTGGGCGTGGGGGCTGCTTTAAACAGATTTCTTAGAAAGCTCATGTGATTCCGTCCGCGCTCATTTGATTTCTGTCACGATTGCATCGCGCGACTTGCGGACCTTTGGCATCGGCAGCAGCCAATCGCTGGCCTCTTCGCGATAACCCAATGGCATCAAAACGACGGAACGAAGACCACGTTCCCTAAGACCAAGAATTTCGTCAACAGTATCGGGGTCAAACCCTTCCATCGGCGTGCTGTCGACCTCTTGTTCTGCGGCTGCAATGAGGGCAATGCCCAATGCGATATAAGCCTGACGCGCTGCATGGGCATAGTTCACCTCGGCCTCGCGCGGCAAATAGTTGGCTTTCAGATTGTCGTAGTAGCCATGGATCAGAGGCAGGTCGCCTCGGGCCGCAACATTCAATTGCTTGACTGTATCAATACGGTCTTCGGTGTAATTGTCCCAAGCGGCAAACACCAAGAGGTGCGACCCATCTGTGATCTGTGCCTGACCTGACGCCGCATCGGCGATCTTTGCCCGGATATCGGAGTTTGTGACCACAATCAGCTCAAATGGTTGCGTGCCGCTTGACGTCGGCGCCATGCGAACAGCTTCGACGATGGCATCGACCTTGTCTTGTGGAACGGGTTTGCCAGTTTCCATTTTCTTGGTGGCGTAGCGCCAGTTCAGGTGGTCGTTCAGTGTTTTTGCGGTCACGGTTGTTGATCCCATTGTCAGAGCCCGAGATGATCAGTATATTTTTGTTACTGACTAACTAATGAGAACTGATATTTACCGCAAGAAGGCACATTTTTGACCCTTAGTTACAAATTGGGAACTGCCATGCTGGACGACAAACAATGCCCCGATTGCAAGCGTATCAACGAGGTCCTGTCACGAGTGGGCGACCGTTGGAGCGTTCTGGTGGTCATCTCGCTGGCTCAATACGGGACCATGCGCTTCAACGAGATAAAGCGAAACCTAGGCATTTCGCAGCGTATGCTGAGCTTGACGCTGAAGGAGTTGGAACGGGATGGGCTTGTGAACCGGACCCAATATCCAACGATCCCGCCCAAGGTCGAATATAATCTGACTCAGATGGGGCAGTCGTTTCGCGAGCCAGTCAGCGCCTTAGGCTATTGGGCATTGGAACACTTGAGCGAGATTGATGCCGCACGGGAAGCGTATGACAAGTCTGACTGAAGCCAGACAATTTCCCGAGAACCACTGTTTTTTGATAGGAGACATTGATGCTCCCGCAGCGAATTGCCCCTTTGTCCGCTACTTTATCTTCGCCCTCTAAGTAGCTCACCGCGCCCCGAACGAATGGCAGGTTTTTCCGCTGCCTAGCAGCGCCGAGAACCACGCAGGCGCAGCGATTCTCGCGCTGCGTGTGCGCACAGCACAAAATCACTATGACTGCCTTGGGCTCATCGCAGGCGTTCTATGCACATTGGATCAATGACGGTTATCTGAGGGGTTGAAATGATGGTTCGTTCGGTCCGCAGATAAGGCTCGCACTCAACCAGAGATCGCTTCAGATAACACCCGTTCAGCGACGTTTGCGGTTTGTTATCGAAGTATCAAACATCAATGGTTGCCAAATCTGGCGCTCGTTATGTCGCTCTCCGTCTCCAGCGAAGCGGACAAAGATGACCTTTTCAGCGCTCACTTCGGTGCGAAGTTTCGGAAACTGAATGCGAGACGCAACAATGTCCGGGCCTTATACGCTACCAATCTGGAAAACGTGTCGTGAAATAACTAGGGAGCCGGACTGTAAACAGCCGCTGCAGCATGGATCTCAAGGAAATGCCCAATGTTATTTTCGCGGGGCTTCCATCCTTTGGAGAATAGCCAATCGCTTGTCGTGTTTCGGTGATGTCCCAGCGCATACCTGGGTTATCTGACATTAGGTTCAGGGCTGCGAAGGAAATATCCTTGGCATCTATTGCGGCGCGCATTCCGCCTAGAAAGTCCCGATCACTCAACCACATTTCCTGACCCCACCGACCCATCGCCATGTGTGTGCCGGGTTGGTTGCCGTGAGTCCATTGCGTCCAGCCGATGCGCAAGCAGATGACCGACAGTCCGTGATGCTCGGCGAAATAGGCCCCTGTCCGTTCACAGAATAGCTTTGACATGCCGTAGGCGTTTACTGGCCCTGGTGGTGTCGCGCTGTTGAGCACCTCATGCGTGAACCTTTTGTCGCCATGGACCCAGTTGGAGCTGGCAAGAACGACGCGGCTGACGCCCATGGCTGCCGCATGGTGATAGAGAGAAAGCGTTGCATCCATATTGTGTTTGATCGCGGAGGCCCAGGTGGCAGAGGGCTCTCGGTCACCAGCAAGATGCACGATAACGTCCACGCCCTTTAGCAAACTGACCCAACTGCTGTCGTCGGACAGGTCTGCGGTGTGAATGTCGGGATGATCAACGGGGCGAATGTCGAGGCCAGAAACGATGTAATCGGAGTCGCTTTCTAGCGCGTCGAAGAGTTTGCGGCCTAGATGCCCGCCTGCGCCTGTAATCAAGACATGCATGACAGGAACTCCTTGTTGTTTGTGAGTCCCAATGGCATTTGGGTTGCATCTTCATCTGTAAAGACGCGGAACGTCTGCCGAAAACTCAGCGTTTCATTCGGTGCGAGGTTGCGTGCCGGGGAGTGCCACTCGGCTTCGCAATAGGCGTAATCGGCTGAATTAAAGACCTCAAACGGATGGTCGTGTGCAAATTGATCGCCCTTTTGAGGTTCTGGTACCGAGCACATTAGCAACGGGGTATCAGCGCCGCACCGTATCAATGTACGACCGTTGGGATTCGGTAGCCCGACCTTGAATTCCTGCTGTCTGTTGCAATCCACGACAATGCCGTTGCCGTGCGTAGCTATCATCCCTTCGGCAGAGCCAAAAACAGGATAAAATGCAGGGTCTTCCAATTCGACACCGACCTTGGTGGGGGTGTTAAGCATCATGACTGACCAAATGCCGGTCAGGCGCGAGGAGGTCCCATGGTTAACCACGATGTGTTCTATTTCCCAGCTTTCCGCCGAGGTCAGCGTGATGCGGCGCGACACTGACAAGTGCGAGGTCGGGCATAATGCGCTGGTCATGTCGATACGAGTGCTGCTTCTTGAAGTGATCTGGTAAGAGCCGCTGTCCAACACGGGAAACGGAGCGCCGTTTACCCAGGATGCATCTGGGGCGATCCACGTCTTCTCTCCGCCCCAGAGCGGAAAACCAAATTGTGGAGAGCGTGTGGGCAGATCAGTAAGCCGTGTGTCATCGACATCCAAACCGTCGAGATCTGCGTTCTGAAATAGGAGGGAGCGACCTTGGAAGTTTATATCCCATAGGCGGCCCCCGATGCCGGGCAGGAGTGTCAGCTGCAGATCGTTTTGCTGCAGGTGAAGAACGCTCCATCTATCCGACATGTACCCCCTCCTATCGGTTTCCCGGCGCGATCGAATGCGCCGGGACAATCCCTTAGGTGTGCTTGAACTGGACGACGTTCTCGGCAGTAATCGGCATAACCCCGGTTTCAACGCGCTCGGGTAGAGGATTGATGCCAGCCGCCTTCCAATCGGGCAAGACCTTCAGCGCATCAGTGTTCTGCCAATGCATCATGTGGAAGGCGAGAAAGATCTCCAGATAGGATTTCTGAGCCACAGCGCCGTGAATTGTGCCGTCTTCGATATAGGGAAGCATATCATCATTTCGGTCCATCGCGACGATCTTGATGTCCTTGCGCCCCGCCTCATTGACGGCAATCGCCGCGCCTTTGCCGCTGTCGCCGTCCGTGCCGCCAATGCCAACAATATCCGGGTTCGCCTGAATTGCCTGAAGGTAGGCTGTCGGCGCATAGGACGGGTCGGCCTTATCGTTGACGACGTCGACCACTTCGATATCCGGGTATTTCTCAGCAAAGATTTGTTTGTACCCCTCGACCCGCTCCAATGTGGAGGGGGCAGGGAAAGTGCCGAGGATAACCTTGCCTTTCCCGCCAATCGCTTGCGCGAGCATTTCGCCGCCGACACGTCCTGCCTGAACGCCATTGATACCAAGGAATGTGGACCGGGGACTGTCGGGAATATCGCCAATACAACATGTGACCGGAATGCCCGCCTCAACCGCTCGTTCGACGCCGGGGGCCAGAGTGGCCGGATCACCGGGGAAGATAAGGATGCCTGCGGGACGTCTTGCGATCAGTTCATCCAATTGGCGTGCTTGTGCGGCCGTGTCGAAATCCAAGGGGCCCGTGAATGTGGCCTTGATGCCCATCAGTTCCTCAAGGTCTTCCATTGCATTTCGATAGTCCACCCAGAACGGTACCTGCGTGACGATGGACAGGAACACATACTCCTTGCCGGCCGCTTGTGCCATGGCTTCTTTGGACAGCATGGGCAGTCCGAACGCTGCGGCCAATCCAGCGGTGGTACCCGCTGTCAGCAGCCTGCGCCGATTCACATTCAATTCAGTCATCGTAGTCTCCCTGTTTTGGATCTTTGGTTGTTGTTGGGTTTTGGAAAGCTTATGGATTAGCCCCGTTTGCTTCGGATCAGCATGTCCAAGGCTACCGCTGTAACGAGCACACCGCCGATGACGATCATCTGCCAGTAGATCGATACGGCCAGCATCGTCATAGTGTTGTTGATCAACGCGACAAAAACGACGCCGAGGAAAGCACCGAGAATAGTACCTTCGCCGCCGCGTAGGGATGCGCCACCGATGACCGCAGCCGCCAGAACCTGAAGTTCGATACCGTTGCCTGCCGTGGGCGTACCGCTCATCAGGCGGGAGGCCAACAATACACCCGCCAAAGCAGCCAGAATTCCGGTCAGTGCGTACAGAATGATACGCACGCGTGTGACATGGATGCCTGACAACATCGCGGCCTTTTCATTGGCGCCGATGAAATAGACCTGACGGAAAAAGCGTGTATGGCGGACGGCCAGGTCAAACAGGACGACGAGCAGAATGGTGAACAAGACGATTACCGGAAAGCCGCCTATGTCAGCTTTACCGATCCAGGCAAATGATGCCGGCAGGCTTGAGACAGAGAAACCTTCCGTCAGGACAAGAGCGATGCCTCGCGCAATCGACATCGTGCCGAGGGTTGCGATAAGCGGATTGATCCCGAGGCCGGTCACCAGCAAACCGTTCACTACGCCGACAATTCCACCCAGCACCAATCCGCATACAACAGCGAGCGGAATTGGCATGCCGGTCAAAAGCAGCATGGCTACGACGGTAGAAGACAAGGCCATTACCGACCCGACGGAAAGATCGAACCCGCCAGAGGCAAGCAAGATCGCCATACCGATCACGATGATCGCGGTCGGGGCCATGCCCACGGCCACGGCTCGAAAGTTCGAGAAGCTGAGGAAATAGGGATTAACGTTGGACATCACGATGATGATGGCGGCGATCAGAACGATCAGCGTCAGTTCACGAATATCGACAAAAGCTTGTAGAACACGGCGCAGCAGCGGACGCTTCATGGGCAAGTTGGCTTGAGCGGTCATGGTCACGTCGCGACTCCTGATTGATTGGTTTGGGGTGCGTCCACAATTGGAACGGAATTTCCAGCGGCCATTTGAAGAAGCGTGGTTTCGGTTGCCTCGGCGGCTGCGATGTCTCCCATGAGGCGACCGTCGTGGACGACAAGGATGCGGGTCGAGAGAGAGACCAGTTCGGGAAAATCGGATGACACGACGAGGATGGCCATTCCCTCGGCTGCTCGACGCAAAAGTTCCGTGTGGATTTGGAATTTGGCTCCGACATCGACCCCTTTTGTGGGCTCCTCAATGATCAGAAGAGCTGGCGCGCGTTTGAGCCACTTGGCCAACATAATCTTTTGCTGATTGCCCCCTGAGAGATCACCAACAAGTTCGTTAATCCCACTGGTTTTGACACTGAATGCGTCAATGGCTGTTTGGCTGGCTACTTTGATCGAGCCCGAACGCATGAACCCAGCAGACGCATGATCGGAAAGACTGGCCGCGATCAGGTTGTCGCTGAGTGATTGTTCCAGAAAGAGGCCTTCAGTCTTGCGTTCCTCGGGAACAAACCCGACCCCAGCACGCATCGCCTGCCGCAAGGACGCAAAGTTTACAGGCTTGCCGTGCAGTCTGATCTCCCCGGTCGCGCCATGCATCAACCCGACAATCGATCGAACAATCTCGCTGCGGCGAGCGCCCATCAACCCTGCCATCCCTACAATCTCTCCGGCTTTAATGGAGAAAGAAATGTCTTCGAATTCATCTGGATGGGTTAATTCTTGGACATGCAAAACCTCTTCGCCGTTAACCTTACCTGACCGCGTGACATCACCGGGGTGAGCGCCGCCGATCATCTCGGCGACGACTTGTTCCTGAGAAGTTTCCGAAACCGGTAAAGTGCTGATGTGTCGCCCATCTCGCAAAACGGTAATGCGATCCGAGATCTGGAAAATCTCGGCCATATGGTGGCTGACATAGACGATGCCAATCCCTTTCTTTGTCAGGGACTTTAGGACTTCGAATAGTGCGTCTACTTCGTCGGGTGCCAATGCCGATGTCGGTTCATCCAGCAAAAGGACGCGGGAATTCAACGACAGCGCCTTGGCGATTTCAACAATCTGGCGGGAGCTGATCGGCAAATTTTCCACGGGTGTTGAGACGTCGATATCCAGACCGAATTCCGCCAGCAACGCCTGCGCACGGCGGCGTAGTTCAGGCCAGTCAACTACGCCAAACCGGGTGGGTACGCGCCCCGCGTAGATGTTTTCCGCGACAGAGAGTGCGCCAGCGAGGCTGAGCTCTTGGAAAACACAGCCGATGCCCAGGGATTGCGCGTGCGATGGGCTTTCGACTCGCTGTTCCTTGCCGTCGCACAGGATACGCCCAGCAGAGGGTTGGTGAAGCCCATAAAACAGGCCGAGACAGGTGGATTTTCCGGCGCCGTTTTCCCCACAAAGCGCGTGAACTTCGCCGGGTCTCAATTCAAAGTCGACGCCATCCAAAACAATGTTCGTGCCGAAGCTTTTGCCAACCCGATCCAGCTGGATCAGTGGCTGTGGCCCTGGTGATTCAGGTTTCACTGCTGGCGTCATACAAGCTTCCTCCCGCCTTTTGATTGGCATCTGATATCTCAGATGTCAACTGAAAAAGAAAAGACCGGGAGGTGCCCAAGAGAAAGGGGCGGCGCCGATTTGGCCCGCCCCCGTCACAACGAAGCTACGTTTTTGCTAGGATGCGGTCGCTCCTTCGAGGACGATGGCGGCGCTTTTGTAGGCTTGTCTGGTACGGTCAATATGCGCAGTGAGAAGAGATTTGATTTTGGCCATGTCGCCTTCGCGAACGGCAATAGCGATTTTTGAATGCTCGTCGAAGGAGAGCTCAGTATGCTGAGGCAGCTTCGCCAAATGGGTTCGCAATGCGGCAATCTTACCGATGTAGCGTGTATAGCTGGCCGTCAGATAATCGTTACCGGCATGTTCAAAAATCAACTGATGAAATGTGGTATCCAGTGAAAGGTAGCCCTTTTCATTACCTCGCCTGCGTTCCTTCTCCATGTCCTTCACGACACGCTGCATGTCGCTGGCAAGACCTTCCGGGTTCCGCAACAACGCAAGTTCAAAGGCGGCAGTTTCGATAGCCTGTCTGAAATCGCAGATCTGAGTCACTTCCGGCTCAGACAGCGAAAAAACGCGTGCGCCTTTTTGAGGCTCGATACTGACCAACCCTTCGTCACGTAATTGAGCGAGTGCTTCGCGTACTGGCGATTTTGATACGCCCAGCTCTTCGGAGATTTTTCGCTCCGACAAAACCTGACCCATTTTCAGGGAGCCATCGATAATACTATTCCGCAAATGTTCCAGTGCGAGTTCACGCAAAGACTTGGGTCTCTCAAGCGCCATCTGAGGATATCTCCAAAAAAAGGTGTTGCCAGATGCAAGATATCTGATACACCAGATTAGGCAAGCTGGTATATCAGATATCAGAATGTACTTAGGAGATCAAAAAGTGCGCGCAGAGTTGGTCGTCGATTGTAAGAACCAGCACGGGGAAGGGATTTTCTGGAATCCCGCCGATGGCCTTATCTGGTGGACTGACATTGAGGGCTGCGCGCTTTGGTCATTTGATCCTGCAACGTCAGAAACCGCCTCTCATGAAATGCCGGAGCGTGTGTGTTGCTTCGCGCCGCGCGCGTCTGGCGGTCTGATTGTTGCCTATGCGGATCGGGTTGTATTATTCGATTCGCCCAATAGCGAGGAAACCCTCGTGACGCGATTCGAGCCGAACAATCCGGAGACACGGCTGAACGACGGGCGAACCGATCGCCAGGGGCGATTGATTGTTGGAGGCATGAACGAAGTTTCTGGCAAGGCCGACTCGTCGGTCATCTGCGTCGATACAGATTTGAGTGTACGGACGATTATCGAAGGAGTGTCTTGCGCCAATTCGACTTGCTTTGCGTCCGACGGTGAGACGATGTTCTTCGCGGATACCCCGGATCGGGAAATCGTCGCATTTGATTACGACACCCGTAGTGGAACCGTTTCGAACCGTCGGCAGCACGCTTCTTTCAATGATGAACCTGGCTTGCCTGATGGGTCCTGTGTTGATGCCGAAGGGGGTGTCTGGAACGCAGAATGGGAAGGCCATCGCGTTGTTCGCGTCGCACCTGACGGCACGATAGATCGCGTGATCGAGGTGCCGGTCTGGAAGCCCACCTGTTGCGCTTTTGGTGGCCCTGATCTCGACACGTTGTTCATCACGACCTCAAGGCTGATGAGTGACGAAGCAGCTTTAACAAAAGAACCGGAATCCGGCGGCCTCTTTGCTGTGAAACCCGGCGTTCGTGGCGTGATCGACGCGCCATTCAAAGGATAACCAACGAAATTCTGGAGGAGAAAACTATGTTGAAAACGCTTATGACCACTACGCTTGCCGCGGGGTTCGCCACGCTGGCAACGGTCGCTCTGGCGGAAAATTATCCAACACCGGTTCCACTTGAGGACGGGGCACAAGCGCCAATCGATGCAATAGAACCCAAGAACGATACGTTCCGGATCGCGTATATGCCGCCGGCGACCGAGTTCAACTACTACATCGCCATCGGTGAAGGTATCAAAGCGGTTGCTGCTGAGGCCGGGGTCGAAGTCTTCATGCTTGCGCCCCAATCCGGTGCGGACATCAACGGCCAGATGGGTATGATCCAGGATGTGCTGACGCAGGATGTGGATGCGATCATCTTTGGTACACACGATGAATTTGCTGCCGCACCACTGCTTAAGCAGGCCGTCGACAAGGGCATGGCAGTTTTGATGATCAACTCGGACATCCCGAACTTCCCGACACCCATTCATGGCGTTGTCGGGTACTCTCAGCGGAACGGTACGCATGCTATCGCTGATTGGGCCATTGAGACTTATGGTGATCAACCGTTGAAAGTAGGCATCATCGAAGGGCAGCCTGGCTATCACTCGACCGAGCGGGTGGGCGGCTTCCTCGACGGTATCGAGGGCAACGAAAACTTCGACGTTGTGGTGTCGATTGACGGTAAATGGAACGTTGAAGGCGGCAACACAGCTGGCATGGATATCCTGCAGTCGAACCCCGATCTCGACATGATCTTTGCGGCGAACGACTACATGATCATCGGGGCATCTTTTGCGGCGAAAGCGCTTGGCCGCAGTGACATCGTCCTTTTGGGCAATGATGGCGACACGTCCGGCCTTGAAGAAATTGCGGCTGGCAACATCACGGCAACCGTCAACACCTCACCATTCCTGATGGGTAAGGCGGCTATGCACGCAACCATTGATGCGCTCAACGGGTCCTATCCTGGCGGCTGGATCGAAACGCCCACATCAATTGAAGACAAAGATGGTGCGATCAGCGTGCTGCAAGAGCCAGAAAAGCTCTTCCCGCAGCCGTCCAAAGAGTACTGAGTTTTCTCCCCGCTTCCCGGTGGCGCGTGCGCGTGCTGCCGGGTCGCAAACCAACCGAGTTTCACTTTTGTCGAGGCAATCGCGATGACACCCGCAACGCCCCTTTGGGAGTTTGTCGATATTACCAAGGCCTATCCTGGGGTTTTGGCGAATGACAAGGTCTGCATCCGGCTTATGCCCGGTTCCATTCATGGGCTGCTGGGTGAAAACGGCTGTGGCAAGTCGACTATGATCAAGACACTGTCCGGCGTGCAGCAACCCGATAGCGGTCAAATCCTGCACAATGGCAGCCCAGTCACGATCAGCGACCCGCAGGTGGCACGTGAACTGGGCGTCGCAACAGTTTTTCAGGAATTCTCTATCGTGCCCACCTTGTCGGTTGGCGAAAACATCTTCCTTGGCAATATGCCTCGGTCCCGCTTTGGCGTGATCGACTGGGCCAAGGTCCACAACGAAGCCGCGCGCGTTTTGGCGGAAATGGATGTCGATGTTTCTCCCGAAACAATCACCGGCTCGCTATCGGTAGGCGAGCAACAACTGGTCGAGATCGCGAAAGCCGTCGCGATGGACGCTCGCATGATCATCCTGGATGAGCCGACGGCGGCATTGGGTGAAGATGAAATTGAACGCCTGCACCAGTTACTGCGCAATATGCGTGAACGCGGAACCGCTATTCTCTATGTGTCGCACAGGCTGGATGAGGTTGAACGGATCGTTGATGAAGTGACGATCTTGCGCAACGGCTGTGTTGTGCGAGCGAGTGGCGAGACCAAGATCAACGTCTCTGAGATTGTCAGCGCAATGGTCGGTGAGGACATTGGTGAGCACTATCCCAAGGAGCAGAACGCGACCAAGGATGTTGTGCTGGAAGCGGCAGGTCTGGCCAGCAATTCGGGCGTGAGAGATGTATCGTTTTCGTTGCACCGAGGTGAAGTTCTGGGCTTGGGTGGTGTATTGGGCAGTGGCCGCACAGAGATTGCCCGCGCCCTATTCGGGACAGATGAGCTAACCGCCGGGCAGATATCACTGAACGGCAAACCGGTTCGCTTTCGTCGGGAAATTGATGCGATCCGTGCGGGCTTGGCTCTTGTCCCAGAGAATCGAAAGTTTGACGGGTTGTTCTTCAATTTCCGCGCAAGCGGGAACGTCACCGCAGCGTCCCTTGGCGGGCTAAGCCGGTTCGGCGTGTTGAACCTTAAGGCGGAAGAGCAAGCCACCCATGACCTGATCCGCGATCTGGAAATCTCGACCCAGGCCGAGGAAAAGACGGTCAACTTCTTGTCTGGTGGTAATCAGCAGAAGATCGTGATTGCACGTTGGCTGTTCTCAGCCTCTGACATCCTGATCCTTGATGAACCGACGCAAGGGATCGATATCGGCGCCAAGATCGCTGTTTATAAGTTGATTAACAGGCTCACGCGGGCGGGAAAATCGATCATTCTAATCAGTTCAGACCATGATGAGTTGCTTGCGATGAGCGATCGGATTGCCGTCGTGCAGCACGGAACGATAGTGCGCACGGTCGATGCATCCGACCTTACGCATGACGATCTTGTTCGCGCGTCCGCCGACACCCCCCAATCCAAGCCTAAGGAGGCTTTCGCATGAAGCGGATCTTTGACACCCAGTTGATCGGGCCATTCGCAGCAATGGTGATTGTCGCACTGATCGTGGCCCTTACGACCGAACGCTTCCTGAACCCGGGCAACCTTTCTAACCTTTCGCTACAGGTAAGCATCGTGGCCTTGATCGCAATCGGGTCTACTATCGTGATCTTCGCTGCGGGCATCGATCTGAGTTCCGGGTCTATGGTGGCTTTGCTGACCATGATCCTTGCGCAAATGTTGAAATTTGTCGGCATTCCACTGGTTCTGGCGCTGCCCCTCATACTCTTCATGGGCGGATTGCTTGGTCTGTTCATTGGGCTGATAACAGCCTACGGGCGTATCCCGTCGTTTATCACGACATTGGCGGCGTTGATTGCCTTCAGGGGCCTTGCCCTGACCTTCAACAATGGGTCTCCGATCTTCTCGCTGGATCCGGCGTTAGAGCCAATCTTCTACGGCAAGCTGTTCGGCGTTCCGATGCCTTTCTTCTACCTCGTATTCTTCTACGTCCTTGCTGCGTTCACCATGAACTTCACGAAACTTGGGCGTGAGATCTATGCCGTGGGTGGTAACCCAGCCGCTGCCGTTCTGACGGGTATCAACGTACGTAAAGTTCAGACGACGACATTTGTCATCGCTGGTTTCATGACGGCTGTTGGTGCGATCCTGATGTCAGCGCGCCTCAACTCTGGTTCGCCCAACTATGGCCAGACGCTGGAACTGCAGGCCATTGCCGCTGCTGTTGTCGGCGGAGCCAGCCTTGCAGGCGGTCGTGGCAACATCCTCGCCACGCTGATGGGGGCGATGACAATCGTTATCGTCCAGAATGGTTTGAACCTGAACGCTGCGCCATCTTCGGTTCAGAACATCGTGTTGGGCCTGATCATTCTGTTGGCCGTCGGCATAGACATGTGGCGTGCAGAGATTTCGGGCTTGATGGGTCGAATGTTCGGTCGCCCTTCATCGCAGCAATCATCTAACGTTAAGAATGAGGCCTGAGATGGATCTGGGGCTCAAAAATAAGTTGGTTCTGGTGACTGGCTCAGGTTCCGGCATCGGCAAAGCCACTGCTCGGGTCTACTTGGAAGAAGGCGCGCGGGTCATCGTGCATGGCCTGACCGAGGCGGAAGTGTCCGACTGCGTCGACGACCTGTCATCTCTGGGCAAGGTCGAAGGCATTGCGGCCGACTTAACCAAAACCACTGATGCGAAAACTCTGGCAGAGTTTGCTCGTGCGCGCGGTGCGGTGGACGTTCTTGTGAATAATGTTGGCATCTTTTCGGTCAAACCGTTCGAGGATCTCACGGATGACGACTGGATGCATTACTTCAACATCAATGTCCTGTCCGCCGTTCGGATGAGCCGGATTTTCCTGCCTGACATGCTCGGCCGGGATAAGGGATCCATCATCAACATGGCCAGCGAAGCGGCAGTGAAACCACTACCTCAGATGGTGCATTATTCTGTCACTAAAACTGCCATGTTAGGTCTGACACGTGGCATGGCAGAATTGACAAAGGGCACGAAAGTCCGGGTTAACTCGATCCTGCCGGGTCCAACCTGGACCGAAGGTGTCGAGGCCTATTTTGACGGCCTCGCCGATCAAAAGGGTGAGCCGCTCGACACGATCGTCGACAATTACTTCAAATCAGATGAGCCCACATCGCTCATACAACGCTTTGTCCAACCAGACGAAGTCGCCCGCATGATCGTCACGATCTCAGCAAGCACGGCCTCCAATGGTTCTGCACACCGGATCGAAGGCGGCATCGTTCGCAACATTCTTTAACTTCTAACTGGAGGAGCCCTACATGGCCGCTCTCACTTTCTCTCACATCGGCATCACAGTTCCCGACCTGGAAAAAGCCGTGGAGTTTTATTCCAAGGCATTCGGCCTCTACGTGCTGATGGAACCAACTGAAATCCTGCATGACGAAAGCGCCATCGGTCAGATGTGCGACGATGTATTTGGGGAAGGTTGGGGAAGCTTCCGTATCGCGCATTTGTCAATGGGCGACGGTGTTGGCATCGAACTGTTTGAGTTCCCGAAGACCGTCGAAGAAGAACGCCCGTTTGAATATTGGCGGCGTGGCTTGTTTCATTTCTGCGTACAGGACGAGGATCTGGAAGGCCGCGTCAAGGTTATCGAAGACCTGGGCGGGCGCCAGCGCATGAGCCAAGTGCGCAAGTATTACCCCGGTGAAAAGCCCTATCGCATGGTCTATATGGAAGACCCTTTTGGCAACATTTTCGAGCTCTACAGCCACTCGTACGAATTGACCTATTCGGCGGGTGCTTATGACTGATCGCGCCGCCTTTCCCCCCAGAACGGACAAACCCAAGGTCGTGATCACCGATTACGACTTTGGTGATGTTGCCGTTGAGACGGAAATCCTGGAAGCCGCAGGAGCCGAGGTGATTGCGCTTCAGGCAAAGCGTCAGGAAGATCTGTTCGATGTCGCGCCGCATTGCGCAGCGATGATGAACCAATATGCCCGTATCGGGAAAGAAACGATCACGCGGATGCGAAACTGCGAGGTCATCGCGCGCTATGGCGTAGGCGTGGATATCGTGGATGTCGGCACGGCGACGGAAAAAGGTATCCTCGTCACCAATGTGCAAAACTATTGCACCGAGGAGGTCGCCGATCATGCGATTGCCCTTTGGCTGACCCTGGCGCGCAAGTTGCCTGACTATGATCGGGCCACTCATGCAGGGATCTGGAAATGGCAAAGCGGGCAGCCGGTCTACCGTTTGCGCGGGCGGACGATGGGTGTCGTCTCGCTGGGTAAAATCGGGCAAGCCATCGTGGCGCGCGCGCAATCTTTCGGGGTTACGGTCATCGCCTACGACCCATATTTGCCAAGAGAAGTCGCGGCAAAGATTGGGGTCGAGCTGGTGAGCAAGCCCGAATTGCTGGCAAGGTCCGACTATATCCTGATGCAAGCACCGATGACGCCGAACACGCATCACTTTTTGTCGGATGCCGAATTCTCGGTCATGAAACCCGGTGCGATACTCGTGAATACTGGACGCGGACCAACGGTCGACAACAAAGCCCTGTTCCGGGCGCTGACCGAAGGCCATTTGGCCGCTGCAGGGCTCGACGACCCTGAAGAAGAGCCGGCAAAGCGCGCCAACTGGACGCCTGATGACAACCCGTTGTTCAAACTGCCCAACGTCCTCGTAACACCACATGCCGCCTACTATTCCGAGGAATCAATACACGCAGCGCGGGTTACCGCGGCTACGCAAGTGGCCAAGGTCCTGACAGGACAAAAACCCGACTACACAGTCAATGCCGACGCATTGGCCGTATTTACCGCATAACAGGAGACAAGAATGCCAGACGTCAGCACAGACCTCAGGGTTTTCAATGATTTTGAAAGAAACCCGGAACTTCTCAAAAAATTCGACAAGGTGTTGGAGGCGTACTCTGCTGCTGCCATTTTTGCGGATGTGCAGTACCGAACAGGCGTGATGGACAGCGCCATCAAGCCTGCTTTCCGCGCCAAGGTGACAGGCCAGGCCGTGACGGTTCAGCTTTCAAAAGGCGATCTGGTCGACCCATTGCGAGCGCTTGAAATGGGACAGCCCGGGGACGTGATCGTCGTGGACGCGGGTGGAGATCGTCAAACGTCGGTCTGCGGCGGTTTAATGGGTGGTCTGGCCAAGAACCGTGGCATTCGCGGTATGATCGTCGATGGCACCGGGCGCGACACAGATGAGTTGGAAGACATCAACTGGCCGATTTGGACGCGCGCGATCACGCCGCGCGGAACGCACACGATGTTCTCGGAACGTAAAGAAGAACTTTCGATTAATGTGCCCATTGCCTGTGGGGGCGTCGTTGTAAACCCCGGAGATTTCATCGTAGCTGATCTTATGGGCGTCGTTGTGGTTCCACAGGAAATTGCCGAAGAAACCGTGCGCCTTGCTCAAGAGCAGGCTGACCGTGAAGAGGAAACCCGTAAATGGGTGGCCCAAGGCAAAACCGTTGAGGATCTGCTGAATGAATTCGGTCGCATCTGAGCCAGCGCTGATCGGCGTAGATTGGGGCACTTCATCGTTCCGTGCATTTCTCATTGGTGCGGAGGGCGAGGTGATCGATGGGGTCTCGTCGCCTGAAGGTATCATGCAGGTTGCGGGACAAACCTTTGAGGCGGTCCTTGACCGTCTCATCGGCCCTTGGGTCGCCAAGGCTAACCTGCCGATCCTGGCATCTGGCATGATCACCAGCCGCAATGGTTGGGTAGAAACGCAATATGCTGAAATGCCGCTGGGTGCTGGCGGTCTTGCGCGAGCGTTGGTCCCGCACGAAGCGGCCAACGGAGCGCGTATTCATTTTGTGACCGGTGCTTCGACAGAACATGCTGGAGGACCCGACGTAATGCGCGGCGAGGAGACCCAGATCATTGGGGCATCTTCGTTAGGCTTGAGCGAAGGTATGTTCGTGATGCCGGGAACGCACAGCAAATGGGTTCAGGTTGCGGACGGGAAGATCGTGGATTTCTCGACTTACATGACAGGTGAGATCTTTTCGGCGCTGAAAGAACACACGATCCTTGGCACATTGATGAAGGAGGACGCCTTCAGCGAAGACGCATTCGTGATGGGCGTAAAGGCGGGCCTCAGTGGTGAGTCGAACCTGCTGCACAGCCTGTTTCATGTTCGGACGCTTCCTCTCATGGGCAAAATCCCAAAGGTTGCCACGGCCGACTACTTGTCGGGCTTGTTGATTGGGACCGAGGTTGCTGCCGCGACCGGCGAAGTAAAAGACGTCGGCACGATCACTGTTGTTGGACGCAGCGACTTGTCCGACCGATACGAAATAGCGCTTCGAACTGCTGGTTTCGACAGCCGTCGCGCGCCAGATGATATCGTTGCGAAAGGGCATTTTCTGATTGCTCGCGCTGCGGGGTTGGTTGGATGATTGACCTCACCGCAGCTCTTGCCGAGAACCCGCTGATTGCGATTTTGCGGGGGCTAGCACCAGAAAATGCGCGCCCGGTGTCTGATGTACTCTTCGATGCCGGGTTTCGGATAATCGAAGTGCCGCTCAACTCACCGGACCCGCTGGAATCGATAGGGCAGATCGCCGTGAAACATGGCGCTCAGACCATCGTCGGCGCTGGTACAGTGTTGACTGTGGATCAGGTCGCGGCGGTTGCTGATGCAGGCGGGCGTATCATCGTGTCGCCCAATATGAACCCGGACGTCGGGCGCGCGGCTGTCGCTCGGGATCTTTATTGGTGTCCAGGAGTTATGACGCCCTCCGAGGCCTTTACGGCGTTGGATATCGGAGCATCGGTCCTCAAATTCTTTCCGGCGGAAATGGTGCCGCCAGCTGCCGTTGCTGCCATGCGCGCCGTATTGCCTGCAGACGCAGTCGTCGCTGCGGTAGGGGGCATAACGCCGGATACGATGGCATCGTATCATGCTGCGGGTGTAGATGGATATGGGCTGGGCTCCGCGCTGTTCAAACCGAGCTATACATTGGGTGATATCGGCAGGCGCGCGCGCGCCTTCACCAGTGTATTGGAGGAACTTGGATGAAACAGGCCCTAGTAACGGGCGGTACGCGAGGGATTGGTGCGGGTGTTGCACGGTCGTTGGCAGACGCAGGTTGGTCCGTCATCGCCGCATCCGCCTCCCGATCCGAATTGGAGGCATTCGAGCCTCAGGACGGGTTAAAGGTGCAGCTCTTGGATGTCACCGACCAGACGTCCATCAATGATGTATTCGGCGAACTCACGGGTCTCGATGCCTTGGTGAACTGCGCAGGTATTCTTTTGCGTGGCGAAGAATATGACATCGACGTCTTCGCCAAGGTGCTCGATGTGAATCTGACAGGCACCATGCGCTGCTGTCTTGCCGCGCATCCATTGTTGGCTGAAGCGAGTGGGGCCATCGTCAACACCGCCTCTATGCTCAGTACCTTTGGTGGGCCTTTGGTTCCGGCGTATTCCGCTTCCAAGGGCGGCGTGGCACAGTTGACCAAGGCGCTCGCAGGTCGCTGGGCCGAAGACGGTATCCGGGTCAATGCCATCGCGCCGGGTTGGATTGAGACAGAGATGACCCAGGGCCTTAGGGAAGACCCTGAAAGAACAGCGGGGATCATGGCGCGTACGCCTATGAAACGCTGGGGGAAACCCGAAGAAGTCGGTGCGCTTGTGCAATGGCTTTTGAGTGAAAACGCCAGCTTTGTGACCGGATCAATCTATCCGGTCGATGGCGGCTATCTCGCTATGTGAGGAAAATCAATGAATGACGATGACACCGCCCGAATGCCATATCAGTTGCCGTTTCCCAAGGATGCGCAAGACGAGATCGTGATCCCGAATGCCATGAGCGAAGACGACAGGCTATGGGTTCCGCAGGCAGAGAACGTCTGGTTCCGACCGCTCTGCCTGAACCGCTCGCAAGGTTATTGGATGAACCTTCTCAAAGTACGCAAAGCTGGTGTTCTTTCGCGGCACCGCCATCCACAGCCAGTCCACGGTTTTGTCCTGAAAGGGCGCTGGCATTATCTGGAACATGATTGGGTTGCGGAAGAGGGGGGATATGTCTTTGAGCCGCCGGGTGAGACTCATACTTTGGTCGTTCCCGACGATGTTGAAGAGATGGTCACCTATTTCCAGGTCAATGGCGTGATGTGCTATGTTGATCCGTGGGGCAAGGTCACTGGCTACGAAGATGTCTTTACCAAGATTGATCTGTGCCGAAAACATTTCGGGGAAGTCGGTCTTGGAGAAGATTACGTTGAACAATTCATCCGGTGATGCGCCGCGTTTCGCGCTTGTAGCGCATGATGCGCGAAAGGACGAAATCGTTGAATGGGTGGGTCTGCAATTGGCCCGCCTGTCCAGAGTACAGATCTTTTCGACTGGGACTACCGGTAGTCGCATTAAGCAAGCCTATCCAGAACTGGATGTGACCTGCCTGAAAAGCGGACCACTCGGAGGCGACCAACAGATCGGCGCCATGATCTGCGAAGAGAAACTGGATGCATTGATTTTCTTTGTCGACCCTCTCTCACCCATGCCACATGACGTCGACGTTAAGGCTCTGACCCGCCTCGCGACGGTATATGATCTGCCAATGGCATGTTCGCGCTCAACCGCGGATCTGATCGTCAAGGGGCTGATTGACGAGGATGACAACGCGTCTGCGTGATACGCCACGCGCCGCAAGCGCCGATCAGCCAGTTCTCAGAAGGTGCTCTGCCAGACTGCCGAGGTTTTCGCTGCCAAGCTGGCTCATGTTGGCCTCAATGTCAGCTTTCAGGATGTGAACGAGATGGTCGATCCCTCGTGCTCCGAACGCTGCAACGGCATATTGAAAGGCGCGTCCGACCATGACGAAATCTGCACCTTTCGCCAATGCGCGCATGATGTCCAATCCCCAGGCAACGCCAGAGTCGTAGATCAGTGGCACATTTGTTCCGACTGCCTCGCGGATGTTCGGGAGTTGGTCAATCACAGCGGGTCCGGCTTCGAATTGACGCCCGGAGTGGTTTGAGACCCAGATGCAATCCACGCCCTCGGCCACCATTTTTTGCGCGTCCTCCGCCCGCAGAACACCCTTGACGATCAGGTGACCCTCCCATTCCTGCCGTAGTTCGCGCAGGTAGTCCCAATCTGGAATCCCACGGATCAGAGCGCCTGCATGGGTAAAGCTTTCTCGTCCGCGGGTCGGGACGTAATCGTCAAAGAACCGCATACGTGGCATGATGCCCTCGCGCAGATGTGCAAGGCACCATGCGGGTCGTGACGCCATTTCTGTCAGCGTGCGCAGGTCAGCTTTAGGAGGCACCGTCAGATTGGCGCGGCGTTGTCGTTAGACCATCGAAACCCGGCGCTTGCTTCACCGCAAATCCGCCGCATAATCAGACAAACCAGATGAGCCAGATCCTCTCTTAGATCAGGCAGCCATCTGTCCCAAAATCCCTGACGACGGACACGTTCCACAATCCTTGTCAGGCGACACATAGTTCTGCCACCAGCGACAGAACCTTGCCATTTTCGCCTCACTTCCTTCATCCAGCACCTAGACCAGTTTCAATGATCCTGACTTCTCCATCGGGAAAATCAGGGCTGATTTGCAGATCAGACGCCGAAGGCGCCTGTTCCTGCTGATCTGCCACGTGGCGAACGCGGATGGGGGCGAGGCAATGCTATTCGACAATAGTGGTGCGGCCCGCAGGCGTAGCCGAGGACACGGTTTTGTCTAATAGGGTTGCCCGAGGGGGAAGGCAGCGCCTTGTCCAAATCCGCTGGCCCACCAAAGGAAGGTGATGGGAATGAGGGCTCGGGGTTTGTTATGGCGCTGCAATTCGTGCGGTGCTTGCGAAAATCGGTCAAACCGGGAACTCTGCTGGTTTCAGCGCCAAGCTTTGTCGCAACTAACTTTATTGAGTCGCCTGGCGCTCTTTTTCCGGCCAGAATTCATCCACCACGACATATGCGATGATTACAAAAAAAGCGGCGCTGGCAACTTGCAATACGCGAGTGATGCTCTTGACGTCAGCCTCGTCTGAAAATGGTGCAACCGAACCGCCATATACAATCAGAGCTGTTGTAATAGCGGAACCGGCGGCGGCGGCGAGCGGGATTTTTGATTTTCCAAGAGCTCCGAGTGTCAGGCAAAAGAAAAAACACAGCAGAATAGGGGTGAGAATTACCGGAGCTATTACGTTTATTTCATAGCATATGATGGATACTGCCGCCCCCAGAAGGTTTGCCGTCAGCATAGCTTTTGCAACGGTTTTTCCGGCGGCAGGCATTGCCGCAAGTTGCTGGCTCAGCAGCGCGACAAAAAACAGAACCAGTAATGCAGATGCGCCGGAAACAAAGAACGCCATAGCAAACGGAACTGTGACAAGCGACATCCTGACGATACGGCGATGTGGGTCGAAGTTCGGCGACGACGCGGCCTTCTTTTGAGCGGGCGTTTGAGGTTCAGCGGGTATCAACACGAACATCAGCGTCGATACGAAGCCTGCAAACAGCAGGTTCAACGGTATCCAATACACGAGCACCAGAGCCAGATCCTGTGATTGCAATACTAAGTTCGGGATCATCAGTGCACCCATCAGGGCAATGACGCCCGGTAAAACTCCGGCGCCGGAAACGGACCACATGAAAGACAGGATTATTCCAATCGCCACAAGGATGAGGAACACAACAGGATATGGTGAGAAGATTGAGGAAAGCAGAAATGAAATGAACATCAATCCAATTGAGAAGACAAACAGTTTACCAAATGCCGCCAAAGGCAATGCGGCGGGCGCCTGCAGAAACAGTGCGGTGAATACCGCCCCTACGACGGCGAGTGGCCACCCAAGAAACAAGCCCAAGGAAAAGACGCCGGTAACACCCACCGCAAGCCGGGCGACGGAGCGCTGGTCCTCAGTACGCATAGGACAGAATCGAAACCAAGCGGATGTAGGTGCGGCCTACGAAGTTCAGAAGCGAGTTGTCACTCAGATACATAATCACATCGGCCTGCCCGTTCAGTTGAAAGCGAAGATCATCTTCGGCACTTCCAGCTTCATAGCCGGGCAGAACGATCCTGACCGGAAACCTTTCAGGCTCCCGCAAAAATCCCTTGGTGCTTGGCGGGCTCGCCAATTGCCCTGGCTCATCACCGCCACTTAGGGAAACAGCAGCACTAAAGCTCTCAATGACGCCCGGAACAATCTTACCGGGATGCATATCCAACACCACATCAACCGGAGACCCTATCGAAGCTCTTCCCAGGTTGTTCTCGGTAAAATACGCCTCGATCCAGACGTCAGTTGCATCCAGAAACGTCAGCAGATCCTGACCGGATCGCGCATACGTTCCTGGGGCTATCAGCAGATTAGAGATGACGCCTGTCGCCGGAGCACGCAGTTCAGTCCATTCAAGGTTGAGTTCTGCGTCCGCCAAGGCCGCCAACGCGCGCTGGATTTTCGGGTTTTCAATCCCGTCATCACCAAGCCTTTGCTTTGCTTTTTCCAGATCAGCTTGTGCGTTCTCAAAGTTTGCCTCAGATTCTGCTAGTTGTCCTCGTGCATCATCGGCCTTTGAGACGGCAATCAACCCTTTCTTTTCGAGCGCAAACACACGTTCCGTCTGAATGCGCATCGTATCCAGATCGCTCTGCGCCCTTGCGAGTTTGGCTTGTGCCGCACTTACCTCTGCCGACGACGCACCCACCTCCTGGGTCGCCGCTTCAAGATCAGCTTCCGCCTTTGAACGCTCGATTTCATAGGGTCTGGAATCTATTCGAACCAGAACATCACCTGCCGAAACGACTTGGCCGTTTTCTACCAAAACTTCCGTTACCGTTCCGGTCACCTGAGGTACGATTTGGGTGGCCACAGCTTTTACTCTGGCGTTCCCGGTAAATGGCGTTTTTCGATCAGCGACCAGATACCAGACAAGAAAAATCAAAATGACAGCCAAGGTTGTCCATATCGTCTTTCTCATTTCGCCGCACCTTCAACAGTGCCTTCTGCTTCAGGCGAGGTATCAATCCAAACCTTGAACAGCTCATAGAAGACAGCAAAGAGTACTGGCCCCATAAAGACGCCGATTAATCCGTACGCCATCATACCTCCGAGAACACCGATGAGGATGACCAGCATGGGAGTCTCTAGGCCTTTTGAGATGAACACGGGTCTTAGGAAGCTGTCCATTATAGTTACGGGAATGGCCAGTATGGTGAAGATCAAAGCAGAACCACCGGACATGGAACTCCATGCGTAGATAATAACCGGTATAAGAACCAATCCGGGTCCGATTTGGATAATCGAGAGTATCAGGCAGACAAATGCGAGCGTGGCGGCCGATGAAATCCCAAACAAAGACAACAGTATCCAAACACAGACCGCCTGAATAGCAGCTACGCCAATCACTCCTTTTGTCACGTTCCGTATCGTTGCGCCCGCCAGAGTTACGAATTCACCGCCGCGCGGTGCGAAGACACGGTTGGCAAAGCGCTGAAGACCCTGGACCAAACTTGGCCCGGGGCTGAACAAAGCCCCCATAATCAATACAGACAGAGCTAAGCCAAGCAGCCCGATTCCGATGCCAAGCACCTTTCCGAAGAGCGATTTGGTGATCTCAAGGATTTGCGCGCCATATTTTGCAAGCGCGCCGTCAAGATTGCGCTCAAACATTCCCCAGACTTCGGCTATTTTGTCTCCTACCAAGGGCAACTCCTTGAGACCCTCGGGCGCAGGTGGGACTTTCAACTCACCTTTATCTGCTTGTTCCGCGAATTCAGACCCAAGTTCTGCGGCACCAGACACCGCGGTTGCAACTGGCCCAAGGGTCAGAACAAGGCCCAACAAAACCAAGATCGTCGTGGCAAGTTTTTTCCGTCCTCCCAGTTTGGACTGAAGCCAATCAAATGCCGGATAAAGCGCCACACAGAGGATCGTTGCCCAGATAACCACACTCGCAAGCGGGGCCACCATGACCAGGGCGCTGTAGAGGAATAGTCCAAGAAAGAGCAATCTTATCGCTAGATCGACAATCTTTGCGTCCTGTGTCTTTTCCATTCCATCCCTCCATATGTTTTTCGAATGTTACACTCAAAAAACATAATATATATATATTTTTTTGAATTTTAGTGATCATCTATCAGCTTTAAGACGCAAATGAATCCGGGACACGGCTTGAGAGGCCCAGTCAATCCAATGCCTGGGTATGAACTCGATTTGGCCAAATTGGGATAATCTATTTGTCCACTATTTTGTCGTCTTGGGACAAGATTGTATCTGCCACTGTGGTCGCCGCAGTCACGAAGACACCGAGACCTACAATGATGTAGACCATTGTAAAGATCTTCCCTGCCGCGGTTTCAGGTGAGAAGTCACCAAACCCCACGGTCGAAATTGTCACTACAGAAAAGTAGATCGAGTCGAGCCAACTCCAACCCTCGACAAAGTGGTAAAAGACCGAGGCCCACAAAATCATTCCAATTGTGAAGGCAAGAAGGCCTTTCACTCTACCGTCCTTGAAAGCGACGCTTATTCCACGTGTTATTCTTGTTAGTGAGTTCATTGTGTCCTCGCTGCCTGAAGAATTCACGGATAACAATAATTGGATGGATAGGGGAAATTGAAGCCTTGATACGCTTTGTAGCCTCCCATCCATCAATCTCGGGCAGGCTCATATCCATCAATATGATGTCTGGACTCTCTTCATCAGCCATGGACACGCCTTCCAGCCCGTCCTTCGCAACGACAACATGAAACCCTTTACGTTCTAACCGGCGCAACAGCATATCGCTGTTCATTTCATTGTCTTCCACTAACAGGACCTTAGTCAAAACTTCCCCCTTGCGCCTCCGCATACTATGAACACTGAAAGGCTCATGACGCATCCAAACTTACGTCCGAAGGCCGTGCAATGTTGCCGGATCGTGCAAACTTTACTGGTCGCTGCATTCTTTCATCAATTCTAAACCAAGCAATGAGTATTTGGCTGACTCAGGTCGACCCACGCCCATTTTGCCAAAGATGGATATGATCCGCAGCAATTTGTTGAGCGACGGTTCGCTTTATGAACCGATGGAAAGTTGAATAATCGCTCCGCGATAAAAAGGCCCTCTAATTAGCGTCCGGAGAGAACGGCAGCTACCCGCCCTGCCTTCAGTATTTGACTGACTTAATGCCCCAAGGATTCGTCATTACTGTAGGGAAGAATAGGCACACGGCTGTCAGTACCGAGGTAATAAGCAAGGTGTCATGGTAGACTTGGTGTGATTGCCATCCCTCAAGCCCAAATGCCCTCTAAAAGAAGATCAGCGAAGACGCTACATCGTCGACGTAAGGGATTATGTGGCAAAAAATTACTTGAGTGACCCGCTGCTTGCGTATGCAGTCGCAAATGAATGACCCCAACATGGGTTGTCTTAAAAAAATCGACAGCCAAACATGTTGTATCATCAGTCACACTGGACTCAAAGGCGACGCCTATTCACAACCGCCCTAACAATTCCACTGTCGGCCAAGCGTCCGCAGGCAGCCCCAGCCGCGCCTGTTCCGCCTGCACCGCAGCCCGCGTTCCCGCACCCAGAATGCCGTCGATCTTGCCCACGTCATATCCGCGCGCCTGTAGTTTGCTTTGCAGCTGTTTCATCTGCGCGCCGGACAGACCCGGGGCCGGATCGCCCGCGTCGTAGATCTGACCGCCCTCCAGCCTTGTGCCGAAATAGGCGGCGGTCAGGACGTAGACAAAGCTCTGGTTCCATTCGAAATAGACGTCGAAATTCGGATAGGCCAGAAAGGCAGGCCCCTTGTGCCCCTGCGGCAGGATAAGCGAGGCGGGCAGGTTGGCCAGCGATCCGCTGCGCGCCTGCACGCCCATCGCCTGCCAGTCCGCGATCGACCGTGGCTTGCCGGGGCCGGACAGGGACCAGTCCATCTGTGCGGGCACCGTCACCTCCTGCAGCCACGGCTGGCCCGGTTGCCAGCCCAGATGCGACAGCATCTTGCCCGCCGACATCAGCGCATCAGGGGCCGAGGTTTTCAATGACACGGTGCCGTCACCATCGCCGTCGACGCCGTTGTCCAGAATGTCCTGCGGCAGCATCTGTACCATGCCGATCTCGCCCGCCCAGGCACCAGTGGTGCGGGCAGGGTCGAAATTGCCCTGACTGTACAGTTCGATGGCCGCAAACACCTGTGGTCGGAACAGCTCGGGGCGGCGGCAGTCATGGGCCAGCGTCACCAGCGCATTGCGGGTGTTGAAATCACCCTGAAACGCGCCGTAATCGGTCTCGAACGCCCAGAAGGCGAGCAGCACCCCACGAGAGATGCCGTATTCCTGCTCGATCCGGTTGAATACCGCATCGTATTTGCGCGACATGGCTTGGCCGCGGTCGATGCGGTTTTGCGAGATCAGGCGGCGCGAGAACTCGATGAACGGTTTCTGAAACACACCCTGCGCGCGGTCGGCTTTGAGCACCGCGCCATCCTGCTGCACGCCTTTGAAAAACGCGTTGACGGTGGATTTATCGAACCCCCGCTGCACCGCTTCGGATTTCAGGCCCTTCACAAAACCGTTGAAGCCTCCACCACATTGGGCGAAAGCGGGTGAGGTCAGCAGGGCGGCGGCCACGAGGGCAGAGAGAAAGCGCATGGAACGGGTCCGTCAGAAAATGAAGTCCAGCCCAACCCACACCGACACGAGGCCAAGCGCAAGCCCCCAGACACGCCACAGCAGGTCACATGCGCGGAAAACCTCCGGCGCGCCGATCTCTTGCCGGGCGTCACCATTGACCCAGGCCAGATCGCGCATCTGCCCGTCATAGCTGCGCGGCCCGGCCAGTGCCACGTTCAGCGCGCGCGCCATTGCGGCCTCGGGCCAGCCTGCGTTGGGCGAGATATGGCGACGCGCATCCGCCACCATCTCGGTCCAGCGCGCCCATTGACCGGACAGCGCCACGATCATCAGGAAGGTCAGCCGCGCCGGGATCAGGTTCAACACATCGTCCAGCCGCGCGGCGGCCCAGCCGAAGGCGCGGTAGGTTTCGGTGCGGTAGCCGATCATGCTGTCGGCGGTGTTGACGGCCTTGTAGATCAGCAGCCCCGGCAGACCCGCGACCAGAAACCAGAAGGCAGGGGCAATCACCCCGTCACTCAGGTTTTCGGCGGCACTTTCGATGGCGGACCGGGCGACCTGCGCCTCGGTCATGTCCCGCGTATCGCGTGAGACGATCATGGCCACCTGCGTCCGCCCCTCGGCCAGCGAGGTGCGTAGGCCGTCACCCACGGCGCGCACATGCTCGACCAGCGATTTCTGGGCCAACAGGATCGCGCAGATCACAAGCTCGGCGACGGGTCCCAGCAGTGCAAGAGCACGGCCCAGCAAGCAGGCGCCCAGCATCAGCAGCAGGACAACGGCAACCCCCTTGATCTGCCGGTGCGCGCCATGGTTCAGGCGCTTGTCCAGCCAGCCGATCACATTGCCGATCACCACCGCCGGGTGGCGGACACGCGACCACAGCCAGCCGGGCTCGCCCAATGCGGCGTCCAGACACAGCGCGCAGACCAGCACGAACGTAGTGCTCACAGGGCCGCCTCCAAGCGCGCCCAACCCTCTGCTGGCGGCAATCCAAGGCGCAGATAGGTGTCGGAATAGGGGAAAATGCGGTTCCAGATATGCGCCTGCGCCAGCCGGTCCTGCCACGCGGTAGCGTTGTCCACATCATAAAGGCGGAACAGGCTGGTACCGCCGACCAGTCGCGCACCCCTGGCCGTCACAAGCCGGTCCAATCGCGCGGCCTCGTCGACCAGACGCACGCGGGTTGCCTCGGCCCACGCGGTGTCGCGCAGCGCCTGCGCGCCGACCCGCAGGGCAGGGCCAGACACCGCCCATGGGCCGGTCAGGTCGTTCAGCCGTGCGATAAGATCCGGCTGGCCAATGGCAAAGCCCAGCCGGAGACCGGCCAGACCCCAGAATTTTCCGAAACTCTTCAGCACGATCACGCCGGGCCTTTCGGCGAGATGGATCAGAGAGGCTTCGGGCGCGATATCGCAGAAGCTTTCGTCGATCACAGTCAGCGGGGCATCGACGTCGGCCTCCTGCCAGATGTGCCCATCGGGGTTGTTGGGATGCACGATCACCCGCGCCTCGGCCGGACCATCGTCCTGCACCTGCCAGCCCTGAGCGGTAAAGGCTGCGGCGTGTTCATTATAGGTGGGCGTGGTGATCCGCACCCGGCCCACTGCCGCCAATGCGGGAATGCGCGCAATCACCGCCGATGCGCCGGGCGCGGGCAGGATATCGGCGCCGTCCGGCACGTTCCAAAAGCCGCGCGCGGCCTCGGACAGCCGCGTAAATGCGCCATGATCGGGCAGTTCCATCCAATCTGCGGGCTGCAGCCCGGACACCTTGTAGGGATGCGGGTTGATTCCGGTCGACAGGTCGATCCAATCAACCCGCGCCCCGCCATAGCGCGCCATAGCCCCGTCCAGCCCGCCGCCATGATCGCGCGCGGCCCGCGGGTTCAATCTGTCATCCTGTCCAACCATGTGCCCCTGCTGGAATCGCCGTGTTGCGCTGCTTCAAGCGGATTTTTGCCTCTCATACAAGCGAATCCGCCGGATAACGGCTCTGTGCGGCTGTCGTTAACACTTTGTTAAGGAAATCGCGTGATCACGGACTACGGGGGTCGGCACCACTCACCCATATCACGTGCCGAGGTTGTTGCAAATGAAAGTACTGATTGTTGAGAGTAACCCCGACCTTGGTCGGGTCTGGCAACGGCATCTGCAAAGGCAGGGTGCCGAAGTCACACTGGTCGAAACGCAAGAGGCCGCGATCCTGGCGCTCTATGGGACCGACTTTGAAATTATCGTGTTGGATCTGGTTCTGGAAACCGGCAGCGCGCTGGCAGTGGCGGATTTCGCCAGCTACCGTCGGCCTGACGCGCGGGTGATCTTTGTCACCAACACCACCTTCTTCTCGGACGGGTCCATCTTTGCCCACAGCGCCAATGCCTGCGCCTATGTGCAAAGCTCGACCCCGCCCGAGGATTTGGCGGCGATGGTCGAACATTACGCCGCCGGGCGCTGATCCCGCCCATGCGGTTCTGAATAATCCAGCACCGGGTTTGTCGGAATGATCCGGTGCGGATTGATGCTGTCATGGCTAAAGTGATAGTGGCGCACGATGTGGTTCATGTTCACCGTCCCCGCCACGCCGGGCCACTGATACAGCTCGCGTGTATAGGCCCAGAGGTTGGGGTAATCCACCAGCCGCCGCCGGTTGCATTTGAAATGCAGGTGATAGACCGGATCGAACCGGATCAGGGTGGTGAACAGCCGCCAGTCGGCCTCGGTGATGCGATCACCCATCAGGTAACGGTTATGGGCCAGACGATCCTCAAGCCAGTCCAGCGTGTCGAATAGCGGGCCAATGGCGGCGTCATAGGCCTCTTGCGAGGTGGCAAAACCGCATTTGTAGACGCCATTGTTGATGTCGGAATAAATGCGCGCGTTGACCTCTTCGATCTCATCGCGCATTGCCTCAGGCCAGTAATCGTCCGAATTGCCGGTGATCCCGTTGAAGGCCGAATTGAACATGCGGATGATTTCCGAGCTTTCGTTCGACACGATGGTCTTTTCCACCTTGTCCCACAGGATCGGCACGGTGACGCGGCCTGAATAGCCGGGGTCGGCCCGGGTATAAATCTGGTGGGCAAACTCCGACCCGAACAGCCGGTCCCCCGTCGCGCCATGGGCATCCGCCTCAAAGGTCCAGCCCTTGTCCAGCATATCAGGATGCACGACCGAGACCGCGATATGGTCGCTCAGACCCTTCAGCTCGCGGAAAATCAAAGTGCGATGCGCCCACGGGCAGGCGTGCGAGACATAGAGATGATAACGCCCGCTTTCCGCCTCAAACCCGCCACGCCCCGAGGGGCCGGGGGCACCATCGGCAGTGATCCAGTTGCGAAACTGCGCGGCCGAGCGTTTGAAGGCCCCGCCGGTGGATTTGGTGTCATACCAGGTGTCGTGCCAGACGCCGTGGACAAGCAGGCCCATCGTCATTCCTCCGCGTTGCGATTGCGTCAAAGATAGGCTGGGTTGTGCCGCCTGCCTATTTCAGCGCGCGCGCATCTGGTCTGCATGCGTGCACAGTGCTGAAGGTTATGTGACGCTGTTCACTGGATTTTTACACAACATCCGCCAGAATAGAGGGTGTTAAGGGGGGAAATTGATTATGAGTACCTATGTTTCCAAGGAAATTCGCGCCGAATTGGACGCCGCCCGAATCGCCACGTTGAAGAAATCCAGCCGTTTGCGGGTGGAGGTTGGCGACAATAGCTTTAAAATTCTCACATTGTGGAGGGATGGCTTCACCGTCGAGGCCGCGACCACGCCGCGCCTGCGTGGGCTGGTCGATATCTATGACGGGGCCAACCACATGTATCAGTGTCTGATTATTGCGGATGAGGAAGCGGTGGGTGAGATGCGCTATGAATTCAAGCGCAACACCGTCGCCGCCGACAAGGCGCCGCTGGATTTCTACCGCCCGCCGGATGCACCGATCGCGCTGCTCGAATCCCCCGACTGACGCGCGCAACGCTTGACCCATGATGCGAACGCCCCGCTGCGCCTTCGGCGTTCCGCAGGCATTGGTGTCGCAAGATTTTCAGGCACTGGACGGGGCGGTTCAGCCCGGGGCTGTCAGGGTCAGGTTCACGGGGGCCAGACCATCGATAGCCCCTTCGATTTGATCCCCCGCGACCACGGGTCCGACCCCGGCGGGCGTTCCGGTCAGGATCAGATCACCGGGGCGCAAATGATAGAAACCCGACAGATGGCAGATCAGTTCATCGATCTTCCAGACCTGCTCTGACAATGTGGCGTCCTGTGCAATCTGCCCATTGACGCTCAGACAGATGCGCTTGTCATCCGATGGGCCCCAGTCATCGGCGCGGGTCAGCGGAGCGAAGACCGCGCCGTTTTCCACATCCTTGCCCAGATCCCAGGGGCGCTGTTTGTTGCGTTCGCGGATCTGCAGGTCGCGGCGCGTCATGTCCAGCGCGCACCCATAGCCAAAAATCGCCGCGCGGGCCTCAGCGGCCGTGGCCTGAAAAACGGGCTTGCCGATGGCAACGGCCAGTTCCATTTCGTGATGATAATCCTCGGTGCCTGCCGGATAAGGCACTTGTGCCCCGGTCAAAACCGCGTTGGGCGCGGATTTGGTGAAGTAAAACGGTGTCTGGCGATCCACCTCATGCCCCATTTCGGCAGCGTGGGCAGCATAGTTGCGGCCCACGCAGAAAATCCGCCCGATCGGATAGGTCGCCTGCTCCCCTTGAACCGGGATGCCTGGGATGTCTGGAAGCGCGAAAAGATGGTTGGGCATGACGGGCCTCCGTTTGTTCCCAGACGTTTTTATTGCAAATCGCCAAAAGCGGCCTTTAAGCGCGCACAGGCTTCTTCCACCCGCGCGCGTTGCGTGGCCAGATTGAACCGCTCGAACGTCTCGCCGCCGGTGCCGAACCCGGGGCCCGAGGATGTCGCGATCCGCGCATCCTCGCGCAGACGGCGAACGAACTCATCGTGGCTCATCCCCGTGCCCGAAAAATCGACCCAGGCCAAATAGGTCGCCTGCAGCGGCATCGACCACAGGCCGGGAATCTCGGCGATGGTGGCATCGAACAGTTTCCGGTTCGCGTCCAGATGCGCGATCTGTGCGTCGACCCATTTCGCCCCTTCCGGGGAATAGGCGGCGGTGATCATCGCCACCCCCAAGGCGCTGGGGTCGTAATCCAGCGTCTGCAATCGGTGCTTCATCTCGGCCCGCAGCTTGGCGTCCGGAATGATCATGTTGCCGGTGCGCTGGCCCGCGATGTTGAAGGTCTTGGACGGGGCGCTCAAGGTCAGGGCCCATGGCCTTGAATCAGGCGCGGCCACATCCATTGGCACGAATGTGTTGCCCGAATAGATCAGGTCACTGTGAACCTCGTCCGATACAAGGATCAGCCCGTTTCGCTCGGCAAATGCCGCCACCGCGCGCAGCTCCTCCGGCGTCCACACCCGGCCCGAGGGGTTCTGCGGCGAGCACCACAGCAGCAATTTCTCGGACCCGTCCAGCCGCGACTGCGCATCCTCCAGATCCAGCCCATAGCTGTCGCCCTGCCGCACCAGCGGACATTCCACCACCCGGCGGCCCGATTTGTTCACCTTGTGCGCAAACTCATGATAGACGGGCGAGAAGATGACGACGCCATCGCCCGGCTCGCTCCAGACATCCAGACACAGGGCGATGGCGTTGCCCAACCCCTGCGAGGTCAGAATCCAGTCGGTGTCGATCTGCCAGTCATGCCGGGTCTTCATCCACCACTGGATCGCGCTCAGATAATCCGGGTGCATCCACGAATAGCCAAACGCGCCATGATCGGCGGCCGCGCGCACCGCTTCGATCACACAAGGTGCCGTGGCATAGTCGGAATCGGCCGTCCACATGGCCAGCCCATCCTCGGGCGAGACGCCATACAGACGCTCCATCTTGTCCCATTTCGAAGCATTGGTGCCCCGGCGGTCGATCATGTCATTGAAAGTCATGTCATCTCCATCTGTCGAGGCGAAAGCTAACCTCAATTCCGCCATGTGCAAGGGGGCCGTTGCGGTGGCGGGCGCGATGGCCTAAATCAGCCTCATGAAACGCAATATCCTGATCCATCCCGACCCCCGCCTGAAAAAGGTCTGCGCGCCGGTGGCCGACATCACCGACGATCTACGCAAACTGGCCGATGACATGCTGGAGACGATGTATGACGCGCCCGGCATTGGTCTTGCCGCGCCGCAGATCGGCGTGCTGGACCGGCTGATCGTGGTGGATTGCGTCAAGGAAGAGGGCGAAGCACCGCGCCCGTTGGTGATGTTCAACCCCGAGGTCATCGCCTCGTCGGACGAGACCAGCGTTTACGAGGAAGGCTGCCTGTCGATCCCCGACCAATATGCCGAGGTGACGCGCCCCAAGGTGGTGGATGTCACCTGGCTGGACCGCGACGGCAACCTGCAACAGGAAACCTTCGACGATCTCTGGGCCACCTGCGTTCAGCACGAGATCGACCATCTGAACGGCAAGCTGTTCATCGACTATCTCAAACCGCTCAAACGTCAGATGATCACCCGCAAGATGCAGAAGCTGAAACGCGAAAAGGCCCGCACATGAGCGTGCGCACTTGCCTGCCATGGCCTGACAAACGCCTGCGCACCAAGGCTGATGACGTCACCGAGATCACGGACGAAATCCGCGCCATCTGGGACGACATGATCGACACGATGGAGGCGATGCCCGGCGTCGGCCTTGCCGCGACCCAGATCGGGGTGATGCTGCGGCTGGCGGTTGTCGATGGCTCGACCCAGCGGGGCAAGGCGGTGCGTCTGGCCAACCCGGAAATCCTGCACGCCTCGGTCGAACTGCGCGAGCATGAAGAGGCTAGCCCGAACCTGCCCGGTGTGTCCGCCACGGTCAAACGCCCGCGCGCGGTGACGGTGAAATTCCTCAACGAACAGGGCCAGATTGACCGCCGCGATTTCGTCGGCATCGAGGCCACCAGCGTTCAGCATCAGATCGACCATCTGAACGGGCGGATGTATTTCGACCGGCTCAGCAAGGTCAAACGCGACATGTTGCTGCGCAAGGCGAAGAAGATGGGGTGAAACCCCATCCTACGGAGGGACGGATGCGTATCATCTTCATGGGAACACCCGATTTCTCGGTGCCGGTGCTGGATGCGCTGGTCCGTGCCGGGCACGAAATCGCCGCCGTCTATTGCCAGCCCCCACGCCCCGCCGGTCGCGGCAAGAAAGACCGCCCGACCCCGGTCCACGCCCGCGCCGAGGCGCTGGGTCTGGAGGTGCGCCATCCCACCTCGCTGAAATCCTCTGAAGAGCAGGACGGCTTTGCCGCGCTGAATGCCGATGTGGCGGTGGTCGTGGCCTATGGTCTGATCCTGCCACAACCCATTCTGGACGCGCCCGCCCATGGCTGCCTGAACATCCACGCCAGCCTGCTGCCACGCTGGCGCGGGGCCGCGCCGATCCATCGCGCGATCATGGCAGGCGACGCGCAGACCGGCATCTGCATCATGCAGATGGAGGCCGGGCTGGACACCGGCCCCGTTCTGCTGCGCGAAGCCACTGAAATCGGGATCGAGGAAACCACAGCCCAACTCTATGACCGCCTGTCAGACATGGGCGCGGCGCTGATCGTTGAAGCGCTGGCAAAACTGCCCGATTTGATCCCCGATCCGCAGCCAGAGGATGGCGTGACCTATGCCGCCAAGATCGACAAATCCGAAGCGCGCATCGACTGGTCAGCGCCCGCCGCCGAAGTCGACCGGAAAATTCGCGGCCTGTCCCCGTTCCCTGGCGCATGGACCGAGGTCGGGGGCGACCGGATCAAGCTGCTCGCCTCACGTCTGGCCGAAGGGCAGGGCACCCCGGGCGAGGTGCTGGACAACCATCTGCGCGTGGCCTGCGGCGACGGCGCTGTGGAACTGCTGCGCTTGCAACGGGCGGGCAAAGGCGCGCAGGATAGAGAAACCTTTCTGCGGGGCTGGCCCATCCCGGTCGGCACCCGCCTGTCATCGGAGTAAGCCATGTTCATGATCCTGATGGGCACCGTCGTGATCGCAGGGATCGTCGGTTATCTGTCGGAAAAGACCGGCTTTACCCATAACGGTTATCTGCAATCCATCATCATCTGCGTAGGCGGTGCCTTCCTGTTCTATTTCCTCCGCATCATGTTCGGCATCAGCTTTGGTCCGCCGGGTCTGGACGCGGTGCTGTCGTCCATCGGCGCGCTGATCATTGTGCCCACCCATTGGAGGAAATGACATGCCCATCGTCGTTCTGATCATCATTGGCGCCGCCGCAGGCTTCCTCGCCACCCGCTTGATGCGGATCGAGGCCGACATCCCAACCACCATGCTGATCGGCATCGTCGGCGCTCTGATCGGCGGGCTGATCCTGCGCATGCTTGTCACGGTGATGGGCTGGCTGTCGGGCTTTGTCGGGGCGGTGCTGGGGGCGCTGTTGGTGATCTGGCTCTGGCAGACCTACTTCCGCCGCTGAACGCTTGACCATCCCCCGGTCTGCGACCAGTGTCCCGGGAAAACACTTTCGAAAGGTCTCTCATGCCGTACGATCTGACCACGGGTGACGTCGCCCTGATGGGGGTCCCTCTGGACCTGCATTCTTCGTTCCTGCAAGGCCCCGCTTTCGCCCCGGGCCGCATCCGCGAGGCGTTGCATTCCGGTGCCGCCAACCTGACCGCCGAGGATGGCACCGATCTGGGCGCGACCGAGCGTTTCAAGGATACCGGCGATCTGGATGTGTTCGAGATGATGGGGCAAGAACCCATCGACCGGATCGAGGCAGGCGCCGCCGCCCGGATCGAAACCGGCGCGCGGGTCCTGTCGCTGGGCGGCGATCACTCGGTTGCCTATCCGCTGATCAAGGCCCATGCCGACCGGTATGGGGGGCTGAACATCCTGCATATCGACAGCCACCCCGACCTCTATGACAGCCAGCAGATCGGCCCGCTGGGCCATGGCTGCCCGTTTGCGCGGGTGATGGAGACCGGCAAGATCAACCGCCTGGTGCAGGTCGGTATCCGCACCATGAACGCGCATCAGCAGGAACAGGCCGACAAGTTCGGGGTCGAGGTGATCGACATGCGCAACTGGCGCCCCGATCTGGAGATCAGCTTTGACGGTCCGGTTTACCTGTCGCTGGACCTCGACGCGCTGGATCCGGCCTTTGCCCCCGGCGTCTCGCATCACGAACCCGGCGGGCTGAGCACGCGAGAGGTGATCGACCTGATCCACCGGTTCAAGGGCCAACTGGTCGGCGCGGATATTGTCGAGCTGAACCCCCACCGCGACCCCTATGGCATGACCGCAATGGTGGCGGCGAAATTCGTCAAGGAAATCGGCGCGCGGCTGCTCAGCCGTTAACGTGCGTCGCAGATCGCAGCGGCCCCAAGTCCGGGGGCCGCGCGTGTCGTCATGCCGAACCGGTTGGCTTCGGATGCGGTCATCCAGTGCATCTCGTCTTCCGAGGCAACATCCAGCGTGAACCAATAGAACGCGGGGTCGACGCCGATATCCTCGAAATAGTCGAGGTATCGGTGATGCTCATGATGATCTTCGGGCAGCTCTGCCGCGATATACCCGCCGCCGCCCCAACTGTGGACACCGACGCAGGCACCGGGCTCCAGCACGCGCCGTTTGCCGGCCAGAAACAGATCAGTCCCGCCCGAGGCCACCAGCCCGTCGGACGGCACCACCGTATCGAACCCTTCGTCCCGCACCACCCGGCTGAAGACCACATTGGCATAATCGTCCACCGAGCCTGAGATATTCTGCAGCACCAGCGTCCTGATATCAGGGTTATCAGCAATGGCCTGTTCAAACGCGCTGAGCGTTGTGTGGTCGATCGTGCCGCTCGCCACAATCCGATCACCCTCGGCGGTGAAGCGGACCGGGTTGTACGTGTCTGCACATGCCGCCAGCAGCGGTAATGCGGCGACCAGATAACGAAGCCGGGGGGTCACGGAAGCTGCCTCATTGCCGGGGTGGGCGGGCTTTGTAGACCGGCAATTGCCAGCCAAACAACAGCGACCCGGCCCGCAACGCCCAGCAGGTCAGCGCGCATAATCCCAGCGCGGGCAGGCCCGACAGCCCAAAGCGCGTCACCAACACCGCCATCAGCGCCCCGGCAAACGCGCACGAGACATAGAGTTGCCCCTGTTTCAGCACCAAAGGCACCTCGTTGCAGACCACATCGCGCATCAGCCCGCCCAGACACCCTGTGGTCACGCCCATCAACACCACGATGACGCCGGACTGGCCCAGTGCCAGCGCCGCGCCGGTGCCCGCCGCGACGGCGATGGACAGGGCGAAACTGTCCAGCCAGACCAGCCAGTTGTACCGGCTTTCCACTAGATGCGCGGTGAAGAACACCAGCACCGCCGCGCCGCAGGCGATCAGAATGTAATCGGGCTGGCCGATCCAGAACACCGGATGCCGGTTCAGCAGCAGGTCGCGCACGGTGCCGCCGCCAACCGCCGTCAGGCAGGCGATGAAGGCAAACCCCACCAGATCCAGCTGCGCCCGGCTGGCCACCAGCGCCCCGGTCAGCGCAAAGACCAGAACCGAGGCATAGTCCAGCAGGGCGAGCCCGTTCACGCCTGTTCCTTCTTGGGTTTGAACGGGGCCATGCCTGCGCGTGCCAACTCGTCGGCGCGTTCATTCTCGGGGTGACCCGCATGGCCCTTGACCCATTCCCAGGTCACCTGATGTCGCTCTTGCGCCGCATCCAGCCGCTGCCACAGATCGACATTCTTGACCGGTTTCTTGTTCGACGTCTTCCAGCCGTTCCGCTTCCAGCCGAAAATCCAGCCGGTGACACCGTTTTTCACATAGGCGCTGTCGGTGACGATGGTGATGGCCGAAGCGCGCTCCAGCGCCTCAAGCGCGTTAATCGCCGCCAGCAGTTCCATTCGGTTGTTGGTGGTCTCTGCCTCGCCACCCTTCAACTCGCGTTCCTTCAGAACAGTCTCACCCTCCATCGCGCGCAGCAGTACGCCCCAGCCGCCGGGGCCGGGATTGCCCGAGCAGGCGCCATCGGTATAGGCAAACAAATCAGGCATGGGCAAACACCAGAATGAACCCGTCATAGGACCCCGCCAGACCCTTGCCCATGCCCTTCACGGTACGGTCGACGGTGAACCCGGCAGTGGCCAGGGCTTCCGCGATCTCGGTTTCGGAATAATAGGTATAGTAGCGGTCCAGATCGTCGCGATGCTCGCCCGTGCCCAGTTTCATGCCCAGAAATAACGGGCCGCCGGGTTTCAGGGCCCTGTGGATCGCAGCCAGATGACGGGGGAAATCGGTGCGTGGGGCGTGCAGCAGCGAGAAGCTGGCATAGACCCCGTCATATTCTGCCACCTCGGTGACATCATCGAAACTGCCCAGATGCGCATCCACGCCGTTTTCACGCGCGTGTTCGACAAAGGCGGGCGTGGCGTCCAGCGCCCGCACCGTCAGCCCTTGCCGCATCAGAAACGCGCTGTCCGATCCGGGACCCGAGCCCAGATCCAGCACATGGCCCGTGCCGACGGCATCGGCAAAGGCCTGCCGCGCCTGCAACTGCTCGGGCGGCAGCGGAATTCTCAGATAGTCCGCGACCCGTGCCGTATAGGCGTTGATCGTGCGTTCATCACTCACAGGTATACTCCCACCGCAAGACAGGCCAGCACGACGGCGGTCAGCAGGATGCGCAGCCGCATCCACCAGACCGGGGTCAGCCGCCAATATGAGAACATGGCGTCCAGCAAAAGCAACCCGGCAAAGCCATAGATCAGGTTCATGCCCGCCGCAACCGGCCCGCCGCCGGTCATGAAAAATGCCCACAACGCGGGCAACACCGACAATGCGTAGCAGGTCGTCGCCTTGCTGCCCGAGGTCTTGGTGGCAAAGCCCCACAACACGCCGGACATGAAGCTCAGAATGACCGAGCCATAGAACAGCTGGATATACAGCCCCACGAACCGCGACCCCAGCGCCTGTCGGCCCCAGTCGTTCAGATCACCGCTCAGATAGGTCAGCGCGCCCCAGACAAACGGGATCAGCCCCGCCAGCCCAAGAAACAGCGGCGCGCGGGGGATGCCGCTCATGCCGGTTGCCGCAACACGCGGGGCACCTTGAACTCGACATTTTCGACGGCGGTCTCGACCAGTTCGACCGTCACGTCATAGCGGTCGCGGAAGGCGTCGATCACCTCGTTCACCAGCACTTCGGGCGCCGAGGCCCCAGCGCTGAGCGCGATGCTGGAGATCCCCTCCAGCGCGCGCCAGTCGATCTCGGTGGCGCGCTGTACCAGCTGCGCATAGGTGCAGCCCGCGCGCGACGCCACTTCGACCAGACGGCGCGAGTTTGACGAGTTCGGTGCGCCCACCACCAGCAGCGCATCGGATTTCGGTGCGACCGCCTTCACCGCCTCTTGCCGGTTGGTGGTGGCATAGCAGATGTCTTCCTTATGCGGGCTGACGATAGCCGGGAACCGGGCCTGAAGCGCTGCAATGATATCCTTGGTGTCATCGACCGACAGGGTGGTCTGGGTGACAAAGGCCAGCTTCTCGGGGTTGCGCACGGCGACCTGCGCCACATCCTCGACCGTTTCGACCAACAGCACCTCACCTTCGGGCAGTTGCCCCATGGTGCCGATGGTTTCGGGATGCCCCTTGTGGCCGATCATGATCATCTGCAGGCCCTGATCGGCATGGCGCTGTGCCTCGACATGCACCTTGGACACCAGCGGGCAGGTGGCGTCGACATAGATCATCTCGCGCTGGGCTGCCGCCGCAGGCACCGATTTCGGCACCCCATGCGCCGAGAAAATGACAGGCCGGTCATCGGGGCATTCGTCCAGTTCCTCGACAAACACCGCACCCTTGGCGCGCAGCCCGTCGACGACGAATTTGTTGTGCACGATCTCATGGCGCACATAGACCGGCGCGCCCCATTTCTGCAGCGCCATTTCGACGATCTTGATGGCGCGGTCGACACCGGCGCAGAACCCGCGCGGGGCGGCCAGATAAAGTGTCAGCGGTGGCTTGGTCATTGGGCGATCTCCTGGACCGAACACCTAGGTCTTTTCATCGCCATGGTCCAGACAGCAGAGCGTCATTTCCCTGACATGAATCGCTGCTAGCAAAGGGGCGTTTTCAGCACCTATCCCTTTAAAATAAGTGCGGCCAGGGCTTCTGGCCCTGGCCGCACATAGTCTTGTCCCCATGGGTGTGTGAGTGGTGGGGCTTGTTGGTCTTCAGTGTCCGCCGGCAGCCGCAACGCTGCGCGGCTCGGACGGCATTTCACGCGGAGGGCGGCCGATCACGTCGCGCAGGTCCTCCAGCTCGATGAAATTGTCGGCCTGGCGGCGCAGCTCGTCCGAGATCATCGGCGGCTGGCTGCGGATGGTCGAGACGACCGAAACGCGCACGCCCTGACGCTGCAGGCTGGCAATCAGCGGGCGGAAATCCCCATCGCCCGAAAACAGCACGATATGATCGACGCGCGGCGCCAGTTCCATGGCATCGACAGTCAGTTCAATATCCATGTTTCCTTTGACTTTCCGACGCCCCATGCTGTCGGTGTATTCCTTGGCCGGTTTGGTGACCATGGTGAAGCCGTTGTAATGCAGCCAGTCCACCAGCGGTCGGATCGGGGAATACTCGTCATTTTCCAGTAGCGCTGTGTAGTAGAAAGCTCTAAGCAGTTTGCCTCTGCGCATGAATTCCTGACGCAGCAACTTGTAGTCTATGTCAAACCCCAGTGCTTTGGCGGCTGCATAAAGATTCGAGCCGTCGATGAACAGCGCTAGCCGTTCGTCCTTGTAAAACATAAAAATGGTCCTTCCGGTATAAGCCACCACACCGTTTGATCCGTGAGTGTAAAGTAATTGGTCAGTGCAATGGTGAACTTAAAATAGGTCTTTTTGCCTATATCGCAAGCATTCTCTGTATGGAATATGGGGTTAAAAGTGGTCAAATCCTTGTCAAATGCCGTCATCGCGCTGGGCGCAAATCTCAGTCTGAGAGATAATGGACCCAAGGTGACACTTCAGCAGTCGCTGACGGCGATGGCGGGTGCGGGTCTGGTGATTCGCGCCACCAGCCGGTTTTTCGCCACCCCCTGCTTTCCGGCGGGGGCAGGGCCGGATTACGTCAATGCCGCGGCTTTGATCGAGACGGACCGCACGCCGCAGCAGGTGCTGGCGCTGTTGCACCGCATCGAACATGAATTTGGCCGCGCCCGCGAACAGCGCTGGGGCATGCGCACGCTCGACCTTGATCTGGTCTGCTGGGGCGACCGGGTTTTGCCGGATCGTGCGGAATACGACCGCTGGCTGACCTTGCCGCCCGAGGATCAGGTCAAATCCGCGCCCGATCAGCTGATTCTGCCGCATCCCCGCCTGCAGGACCGCGCTTTTGTGCTGGTTCCGATGGCCGATGTCGCCCCCGATTGGCATCATCCGGTGCTGGGGCGGACGGTGGCGCAGATGGTTGCCGCGCTGCCGCCCGGGGATGTGGCCGGGGTTGCGCCGCTGTGATCCTCGCATTTGCGGCATTTCCTGCTTGTCAAGGCGGGGATTCGCGCTTAGATAAACTCCTTCCTGCCACGGATTCATTTACGGAGAGCGCCCCATGGCCCGCGTTACGGTCGAAGATTGTGTAGACAAGGTCCCGAACCGGTTCGAACTGGTGATGCTTGCAGCCCACCGGGCGCGCGAGATTTCCGCTGGTTCCGCGATCACCGTTGACCGCGATAACGACAAGAACCCTGTCGTGTCGCTGCGCGAAATTGCGGACGAGATGCAAAGCGCGGACGACCTGCGCGAACGCCTGATCGAAGCCAACCAGACCCAGATCGAGGTTGACGAGCCTGAAGAAGATCAGATGGCGCTGCTGATGGGTGCGGAATCCGACAAACCGGCGGATGACGACATGTCCGAAGAAAAGCTCCTGCGCGCGCTGATGGAGGCTCAGGGCCAGGGGTAAGCCCCAAGACGAAGGTGCGGACCGGATGATTTCTGCAGAAGACCTGATTGCGCTGGTCCGCAATTACAATCCCAAGACAAATGCTGAACGCATCGCCCGGGCCTATGAGTTCGGCCAGCAGATGCACGACGGGCAGTTCCGCCATTCCGGCGAGCCCTATTTTTCGCACCCCGTTGCCGTTGCCGCCATCCTGACCGAACAGCGTCTGGATGATGCCACCATAATCACCGCCCTGCTGCACGACACGATTGAGGACACCAAAGCCAATTACGGCAAGGTATCCGAACTGTTCGGGGATGAAGTCGCCAAGCTGGTCGATGGCGTCACCAAGCTGACCAACCTGCAACTGTCCAGCCGCGAGACCAAGCAGGCCGAAAACTTCCGCAAGCTGTTCATGGCCATGTCCAAGGACCTGCGGGTTATCCTCGTCAAACTGGCCGACCGTCTGCACAACATGCGTACCATCAAGGCGATGCGCCCCGAAAAGCAGGTGCAGAAGGCGCGCGAAACGATGGATATCTACGCGCCGCTTGCGGGCCGCATGGGGATGCAGTGGATGCGCGAGGAGCTGGAGGATCTTGCCTTCCGCGTCCTCAACCCCGAAGGCCGCCAGTCGATCATCCGGCGTTTCATCACGCTGCAACGTGAAACCGGCGACGTGATCCACCGCATCACCGGCGACATGCGGCACGAGCTGGAAAAGGCCGGGATCGAGGCCGAGGTCTTCGGCCGCGCCAAGAAACCCTATTCGATCTGGCGCAAGATGCAGGAAAAGGATCAGGGCTTTTCGCGCCTCTCCGACATTTACGGCTTCCGCATCATCACAAGGACCGAGGAAGACTGCTATCGCACCCTCGGCGCGATCCACCAGCGCTGGCGCGCGGTGCCGGGACGGTTCAAGGATTATATCAGCCAGCCGAAATCGAACGGCTACCGCTCGATCCACACAACGGTGTCGGGCCGTGACGGCAAGCGGGTCGAGGTTCAGATCCGCACCCGTCAGATGCACGACGTGGCCGAAACCGGCGTGGCGGCGCACTGGTCGTATCGCGACGGTGTCCGGTCCGAGAACCCCTTCGCCGTCGACCCGGCCAAGTGGATTTCCAATCTCACCGAACAGTTCGACAGTGAAGAGGATCACGAGGATTTCCTCGAAGCCGTCAAGCTCGAGATGTATTCGGACCAGGTGTTCTGCTTCACCCCCAAGGGCGACGTGGTGAAACTGCCGCGCGGGGCAACACCGATCGACTTTGCCTATGCCATCCACACCCGCATCGGCCACTCCTGCGTCGGGGCCAAGGTTGACGGCATTCGCGTGCCTCTCTGGACACGGCTGAAAAACGGGCAATCGGTCGACATCATCGCCGCCGATGGCCAGACGCCGCAGGTGACGTGGCTGGAAATTGCGGTCACCGGCAAGGCCCGCACCGCCATCCGCCGCGCGCTGCGCGAGGTCGACCGCGAGCGGTTCATCAAGCTGGGCAAGGAACTGGCCCGCGCCGGGTTCGAGAATCTGGGCCGCAAATCCACCGACAAGGCGCTGGATACCGCCGCCAAACACCTGCGCCTGAAGGACCGCCACGAATTGCTGGCCCGTCTGGGCAGCGCCGAGCTGACCGCCCATGAGGTGGTCGAGGCCGTCTATCCCGAGCTGACCAAAGATGACGGCGACGCCATCTCGCCCCGCCGCGCGGTGATCGGGCTTGAACCGGGGCAGAAATTTGAACGCGCGCCCTGCTGTCAGCCGCTGCCGGGCGAACGCATCGTCGGCATCACCTATCGCGGCAAGGGCGTGGTGGTGCATGCCATCGATTGCGACCGTCTGACCGATTACGAAAATGAACCGGACCGCTGGGTCGACCTGCACTGGCAGGCAGGCACGCACCCTGCCGTCTACGGGGCGACGCTTGATCTGACCATCGGCAATGATGCCGGGGTGCTGGGGCGTATTTGCACATTGATCGGCGAGAAAAAGGCCAATATCTCGAACCTTGAATTCGTTGACCGCAAACCGGATTTTTACCGCCTGATGATCAATGTCGAGCTGCGCGACCTTGAACAGTTGCATTCGCTGATGCTGATGCTTGAGGCGGAAAGCGATGTGGCAGCGGTTGAACGGTACCGGGAAAGCGCGAAACCCGCTGTCGCGGCTGGCTGAGAAGGGGTGATCACGAGTGGTTTTCAAGCGCCGAGATCGCCGCTCAGCCGTTCAGATCGCGTCAGAGTTCGTCTATCCGCGCGGCGGCTGGACCCGCGCCTTTCACTACGTCAAACACCGGGTGCGCCGCCTGCCTGACAGCCCCGAACGCATCGCGCGCGGCATCGGGGCAGGGGTGTTCGCCTCGTTCACGCCTTTCTATGGGCTGCATTTCGTGGTTGCCGCCGTGCTGGCGCGCCTGCTGAACGGCAATATTCTGGCCGCGCTCAGCGGTACGTTCTTCGGCAACCCGCTGACCTATGTGCCGATCGGCGTGGTCAGCCTGCAGACCGGGCATTTCCTGCTGGGCACCAAGTTCCGCAAGGATGATACCGACGGGCTGATGGGCAAGTTTGCCGACGCGATGGGCGATCTCAAGGACAATTGCATCGCCATGTTCACCGACCGTCAGGCCGACTGGCACGGGCTCAGCCGGTTTTATGACGATGTGTTCTTTCCCTATATGGTGGGCGGCGTCATCCCCGGCATCGTGGCGGGGGTGATCTGCAGCTATCTCAGCCTGCCGCTGATCCGCACCTACCAACAACGCCGCCGCGCCCGGATCAAGGCGAAGTTCGAACAAATCAAACGCCTGGCACAGGCAGAGGCTGACGTTCCCCCGACAAAACCACTAGGCTCGGCCTCAGGGACAATGAAGGATTCGAAAGATGTCTGACAACCGTTTGCGTCTGGGTGTGAATATCGACCACGTGGCCACCGTGCGGAATGCGCGCGGCGGCGCCTATCCCGACCCGCTGCGCGCCGCCCGGATCGCGGAAGAGGCCGGGGCCGATGGCATCACCGCGCATCTGCGCGAAGACCGCCGTCACATCTCGGATGCCGATATCGACGGGCTGATGGAGATCCTGTCGGTGCCGCTGAACTTTGAAATGGCCGCGACGGACGAGATGCAGAAAATCGCCCTGCGCCACAAGCCGCACGCCGTCTGCATCGTCCCCGAAAAGCGCGAAGAGCGTACCACCGAAGGCGGGCTCGAGGTCGCGCGCGAAGAAAACAAGCTGGCCCATTTCATCGCGCCCCTGCGCGAGGCGGGCTGCCGCGTGTCGATCTTCATCGCCGCCGACCAGCGCCAGATCGACGCCGCCCATCGCATCGGTGCCGAGGTGATCGAACTGCACACCGGCGCCTATTGCGACTTCCACGCCGAGGGCAAACCGGACGATGCCGCGCGTGAGCTGGAAGCCCTGCGCGAGATGTCCGCCTATGCCCATTCGCTGGGGCTCGAGGTGCACGCGGGCCACGGCCTGACCTACGACACCGTGCAGCCTGTGGCCGCCTTCCCCGAGGTGCGCGAGCTGAATATCGGCCATTTCCTGATTGGTGAGTCCATCTTCCGCGGCCTCACCCCGGCAGTCCACGAAATGCGCCGCCTGATGGACGAGGCGCGGGCATGATCACCACGGGTTTTGTGGCAATCTGGCTCGCCTGGCTGATGGCCGGCGGCTCTCCGGGACCTGCCACCATGGGCATCGCCGGAACCGCCATGAACGAAGGCCGCACCGCCGGTCTGGCCTTTGCGCTGGGCATCTGCGCCGGATCCGCCGCGTGGGGCATTGCCGCCGCGCTGGGTTTGTCGGCGATCATGCTGGCCAATGTCTGGGTGTTCGAGGTGATCCGCTATATCGGTGTCGCCTATCTGGGCTGGCTGGCCTTCAAGGCCCTGCGCCGCGCCTTTTCCTCGGATGAGGTGGCGCTGGGCAACCCGGTTACCGGTTCACTGAACACTATCTTTGCCAAAGGGGCGGCGATCCACCTGACCAACCCCAAGGCGATCCTCAGCTGGGGCTCGATCTACGCCATCGTCGCGCCAAGCGACGCCAGCCTGTCGACGCTGCTGGGCTATTTCGCCATGCTCTATACGGGCTCTCTGCTGATCTTCATCGGTTACGCCTTCCTGTTCTCGTCCGCACGCATGGTCAACGCCTATCGCCGCGCCCGCCGCTGGTTCGATTTCGCCTTTGCCGGGTTCTTCGGTGTCGCCAGCTACAAAATCCTCACGGTGAGGGTGTCATGAAAGCAATCACCTATCGCAGTTTTGGCGCGGCAACGGACGTCCTCGACCTGATCGACCTGCCCACACCAGACCCCGCCCCGGGCGAGGTGCTGGTACGCGTCCACGCCAGCGGCATCAACCCCTCTGACGTCAAGCTGCGCGGCGGCGCACGTCCCGGTGCGGTGATGCAATATCCGATGGTCATCCCCCATTCCGACGGGGCCGGGGTGATCGAGGTGGTTGGCGAAGGTGTCGATCCCACACGCGTGGGTCAACGTGTCTGGATCTGGAACGGCCAGTGGCAACGCGCCTTTGGCACGGGGGCGGAATACATCGCCTTACCCGCTGAACAGGCCGTCCGTCTGCCCGACAGCACCAGCTTCGCCGAGGGTGCCTGCTTTGGCATCCCCGCGATGACCGCGTGGTACGCGCTCTACCGTGACGGGCCGATCGCCGACCAGACCGTGCTGGTCACCGGCGGTGCGGGCACAGTCGGGCGCTATGCCTGCCAGATGGCCGCGCTGGGTGGCGCGCGGGTGATCACCACCGTCAGTTCCGACGCAAAAGCCGCCCATTCCGGCGCGTCAGAGTGGATCAACTACCGCACGCAGGACGTGACACAGGCGGTGATGGAAATGACCAATGGCGCAGGCGTCGACCGCATAGTCGAGGTCGATTTCGCCGCCAACCAAGCCGCATCCCTGTCGCTGATCCGCCCCGGCGGCACTATCGCCAGCTATGCCTCGGCCTCGCAAATGACGCCCGAACTGGATTTCTACGGCTTCATGTTCAAGAACATCCGCCTGCATATGCTGATTGTCTACCAACTCGACGCCGCCGCCCGCCGCCGCGGCGAGGCGCAACTGTCCGCATGGCTGGAGCAAGGCGCGCTGTCTCACACCATCGTCTCCGGCGGAGGGCTCAGCGACGCCGCGACCGCCCACCAGATGGTCGAGGCCGGGCAAAAGCTGGGTACAGTGGTGCTAGAGGTTTGACTCTACTGACCAGTCGGCAAGGCTAGGAACCAATCTGCCACTCTGTCTGGCCAATCGCTCTGGCGACCATGACCATGGGGCCCAAGCGACAGAACAACTGATCCTGCCGCGCAGTCAGTCCATCGTTTCTCCCAATTGCCGCCATTGATTTGGACGGCATTCGCCATCTGGCCGCAGCCATTTGTTTGGGTCAGAATGCCGACGGATTTCATGACGCTTCCCTGTTCGAATTGGTAACCACCAAAGACAACCTCACGCCCTTCTAGCGGAACGGTACGATCAGCATAGCCGTGGCTGTGGTGTACATGCACGGGGCCGCTGCAGCGCCGCCACATCGGTTCCCAAAATGCACCGGATGCCGAGGCATAAGCCATTGCAAAGCTGTGATTGGTGCAGGCCTTGTCCCACACCAGCGAACCGCCGCGCGAGTATCCTGCCAGCAATATCCGGCGCGGATCAAGGTTGAAGCGCGCAATTGCATCCTCTTTGATTTTCTGCAGAGCGGCCAGATCATCGCGCGGCCACCGATGCCCGTCATGGACGCCCCAGTCCAGGGCCTTTGGATTGCCAACATCGATCTGCCCATTGGGCGCAATGAATACGACCCCTTTGCGGGTAAACGCATCGACCAAGTCCGTACGATTGACGGCCGCATTGGCAGTGGCGGCATAACCATGCAAATAAATGATACTTGGTGCGTTTTCGGGCACTTCGGGCAAGACGACGCGATAGGTCAAATCATCGATCTGGCAGGGATCGGCCTCAGAACCACAGATTTGCGGATCGGCCAGCAAAGGAGAAGTTGAAATCAAAGCAGATCCCAATGAGGAAATGAGTGCCAATCGCAACATGATACGCTCCGCCAGAATACCCGAAATTATCAGAGTGTAGCACATGACATGCGATCTGCTTGCCATTGACCCTTTTATAAAGTTGATTGGCCCCACATCAGACTTGGGAAACGCATGATCCTCGGCATCGGCACCGACCTCGCAAATATCGACCGCATTCAGGGCACGCTCGATCGCTTCGGCGACCGGTTCCGCAATCGTGTCTTCACCGAAACCGAACAGCGCAAGGCCGAACGCCGCGCTGACACGGCGGGCACCTACGCCAAGCGCTGGGCCGCGAAAGAGGCGTGTTCCAAGGCGCTGGGCACCGGCCTGCGCATGGGTATCGCGTGGAAGGATATGGCGGTGACCAACCTGCGCACAGGACAGCCCGTCATGCATGTCACCGGCTGGGCTGCCGAGCGTCTGCGCGAAATGACCCCCGAGGGCCACGAGGCGATCATCCACGTCACACTTACCGATGACCACCCCTGGGCGCAGGCCTTTGTGGTGATCGAGGCGCGCCCGCTTCAAGAACCCGCCACACAGCCTTGACTTGCCCCCAACCGACCCGCATGTAGCACCCCAACAACGCAAGGACCGGAGAGCAGCATGGCCGAGGAAGCCAAATCAGGAAACGCCGTCTGGGAGACGATCAAAACCATCGTCTACGCCCTGCTGATCGCGGGCGTTTTCCGCACCCTGTTCTTTCAGCCGTTCTGGATCCCCTCGGGTTCGATGAAGCAGACCCTGCTGATCGGCGATTTCCTGTTCGTCAACAAGATGGCCTATGGCTATTCCTACGCCTCGTGTCCCAGCCTGATCATCCCCAGCTTCGGCCTGAACATCGACGCCGAGGATATCTGCGGCTGGATGCAGGGCGACGGCGACACCCGCATCCTGGGCGGTGAGCCTGAACGCGGCGATGTCATCGTCTTCCGCCACCCGGTCACGGGCCGCGACTATATCAAGCGCCTGATCGGTATGCCGGGCGACCGGATTCAAGTCCGTCAGGGTCAGATCATTCTGAACGGTACGCCAGTGCCTCAGCAACCCGATGGAGTGTTCACCGAGATCGCTGAACCGCAAGGCCCGCAACGCCTGCGCCCGCGCTGCGAAAACGGCCCCGTCGGGATCGGCGGCACCTGTGAAAAGACCCGCCTGATCGAAACCCTGCCCAATGGCGTGTCCTATGACGTGCTCAATATCGGCAATCAGGGCTCGGACAATACCGGCGTCTATACAGTGCCCGAGGGCCACTATTTCTTCATGGGCGACAACCGCGACAACTCGGCCGACAGTCGTCTGCCGCAATCTGCCGGCGGCGTGGGCTTTGTGCCCTACGAAAACCTGATCGGGCGCGCTGACCGGATCATGTTCTCTTCCGCGGGTCGGTCGATGCTGTTCTTCTGGACCTGGCGCAGTGATCGTTTCTTCAAGGCGGTCAATTGAAGCTATCGTCTGAGATAAAGGCGTTCCAGCAGCGGTTGGGGTATGAATTCTCCAACCCCGAACTGCTGCTGCGCGCGCTGACGCACGGCTCGGTCTCATCGCCCACGCGGCCCGACAATCAGCGGCTCGAGTTTCTGGGCGACCGGGTGCTGGGCCTTGTCATGGCCACCGCGCTGCTCGAGGCTGACAAGAAAGCCTCCGAAGGCCAACTCGCCCCCCGCTTCAACGCGCTGGTCCGCAAAGAGGCCTGCGCCGATGTGGCCCGGCAGATCGACCTTGGCGCGGTGCTGAAACTGGGCCGGTCTGAGATGCTGTCTGGCGGGCGCCGCAAACAGGCCCTGTTGGGTGACGCGATGGAGGCGGTGATTGCCGCCATCTACCGCGATGCCGGGTTCGAGGCCGCCAGCGCCGTCATCCTGGCCCTTTGGGGTGACCGCATCCACAAGGTCGAGGCCGACGCACGCGACGCCAAAACCGCGCTGCAGGAATGGGCGCAGGCCCGCGGCCAGAAACCACCCAGCTATGTCGAGGTCAAACGCAGCGGCCCCGACCACGCCCCCGTGTTTACCATCGCCGCCCGCCTGCAGAACGGGACCGAGGCGCAGGCCACCGCAGGCTCCAAGCGTCAGGCCGAACAGGCGGCAGCCAAGGCCCTGCTGGACCGGCTGTCTTGACGCCGCCCGCGGTCCGAGGTTCCCGATGACGATCAGACCGGTGCGCCGGTCGGACGCGGCCAGCCTGGCGGCCCTGTCGATCGAAGTCTGGGTCGGAACCTATCTGCGGCAGGGCGTGAATGCCTTTTTTGCCGACTACGTTCTGTCAGAATTCACCAGATCCCGGTTCGAAGCCTTGATCGCCGATTCCGACCAATATCTAGTGGTGTCCGAAAACACAGACGGGATCGACGGCTTTCTGCGCCTGACCCGGGGCAGCCCGGCCCCGATCACCGGCCTGTCCGGGCTCGAGATCTCCACGCTTTACATCCAACCGCGCCACCATGGCAAAGGTATCGGCAAGGCCCTGTTGCAGATCGCCAGAGAGCATTGCCGAACACACGGCGAGCCCTCCGTCTGGCTGACCACAAATTCCGAAAACACGCCAGCGATCCGGTTTTACCTTTCTCAAGGTTTCAGGCAGGTCGGGGTCACCGAATTTCGCATTCAGAATCAGTCCTACCCGAACCACGTCCTGTCGCTGACGGTAAACACGTCATCCCAATAGCGGCATCAAACCGGATCCACACTTCATCTGGCCAAAAATAACTCGGGGGTGAGCCCGGATAATATCCGGGCGAGGGGGCTGGCCCCCTCCCGGTCGGATTGGCGCAGCCAATCCGATCCTCGTACTACCCGCGGGCGCATCAGCCCGGCGCTTGTGCCACAATGCGACAAATCCCTCTGGCCCGAGCGTGCTTTCTGCGATAGGGGTGCGCACCTGCAAACAGGATCGCAACACACATGACCACACGCGCCGGATTCATCGCACTGATCGGAGAGCCCAACGCAGGCAAATCCACCCTTCTGAACCGCATGGTCGGGGCCAAGGTCTCGATCGTGACCCACAAGGTGCAAACCACCCGCGCCCGCATCCGCGGCGTCGCAATGGAAGGTGACGCGCAACTGGTCTTCGTCGACACGCCGGGCCTGTTCAAACCCCGCCGCCGCCTCGACCGCGCCATGGTCGCCGCCGCCTGGGGCGGGGCCGCCGATGCAGATGTGGTGGTGCTGATGGTCGAGGCCCATCGCGGCATCACCGAAGGGGTGGAACGCATCCTCGAAGGTCTGGCGGAGATCGGGCAGGGCCGCACCATCGCGCTGGCCATCAACAAGATCGACAAGGTGCCCTCCGAGAAGCTACTGGCCTTGACCAGCGACCTGAACGCGCGGTATCCCTTTGCCGAAACCTTCATGATCTCGGCTGAAAAAGGCCATGGCGCCGACGATCTGCGCAGATGGCTCGCCTCGGAACTGCCCGAAGGTCCATGGCTCTACCCCGAAGATCAGATCGCCGACCTGCCGATGCGCATGATCGCGGCTGAGATGACGCGCGAGAAACTGACCCTGCGCCTGCATCAGGAACTGCCATATCAATTGACCGTCGAGACCGAGAACTGGGAGGAACGCAAGGACGGGTCCGCCAAGATCGATCAGGTCATCTATGTCATGCGCGACGGCCATAAGGGCATCGTGCTGGGCAAACGCGGCGAGACCATCAAGGCCGTCAGTCAGGCGGCGCGGGCGGAGCTGGAAGAATTCCTCGACCGCAAGATCCACCTGTTCCTGCAGGTCAAGGTACGCCCCAACTGGCTGGAGGAATCCGAGCGCTATTCCGAGATGGGTCTGGATTTCAAAGACGGCAACGCATGACCCGCCTGACCGCTGAATTCTGGGTCCACGCCTATCTGGCGCGGCTGCGGTTTCAGGACATCCCCGCCTTTGTCGTGTCCCACGGCGACAACACGGCAGGCGCAGTGCTGGTCAAGCTGAACACACTGGACGGTCAGGCAGTGGCACTCCAGCGCAGTTTCGACTTGCTCAGCGGCGAGCGCACATGGGTCGAGCTGTCCAGCGGCCCCGAGGCAGACGTGGACGCCGCAATCGCCAGACAACGCACCTTTGATCCCGACCTCTGGGTGATCGAGGTCGAAGACCGGCTGGGGCGGCATCTGCTGGGCGAAGAGGGCCTTGAATAAGGGTCTTTGACGCGCCGATCAAAGCGACTATTTTACCACCGTAATCGACGGGTGCCGACGGGGCTATCCGGGGAACATCAACAGGATGAGGGTTTTGCGTGGCTGAAACGCTTGCTGAAAAGCTGGAAAAATCCGAACTCGGCCACTGGATGCAGCGGTTTGAGGGTTTCATGGTCTTTGTCGGCATCGTCGGCCCCTTCGCCACGCTGCCGCAGCTGATCAAGCTCTACTTTACCCATTCCCAGCACGCGACCGGCCAGTCGCTGCTTTCGTGGTCGCTCTATGCCGCGCTGTCGTTTCTGTGGTTCGCCTATGGTTTGGTGGTGGGCAAGCTGCCCATCTATGTGGGCAACGGTATCTCGATGGTACTGAACCTGCTGATGGTCATCGGCATCCTGATCCACGCCGGTGTGACGTTCTGAACGGTTAATCAGCCCGCATCGCCCAAATAAACAAAGCTCATCTTGTTGCCATCGGGGTCGCGCGCATAGGCGCCAAAGAAGTTGGGACCATATTGTGGCCGTTCACCGGGTTCGCCTTCGTTCGTTCCACCATTGGCAAGGGCCGTTGCATGTGCTTCGCGAACTTCCGCTTCGCTTTCGCACAGCAGACCCACCATGTTGCCGTTTCCAACGGTCGCAGCCTCTTTATCAAACGGCATTGCGACCCAAATGGATCCGCCACCGCGCAGCTCATAGCAGACTGCGTGGGGCATGTATTCTGCGATGATCTTGCCACCGATTTTGGGCACAACCGCATCGTAATAGGCGCGGGCCTTGGGTACATCATTTGAACCGATCATGACATAGTTAAGAGACATTCTTGGACTCTCCCTGGCAAGAACATAAAGAGAACATTAACGCCCAGTCCGATTTCACGCAACGTGTTTTTTGGGTTTGTCACAAAACCGACCAGACCTGTTTGTGCCTTGAACCTGCAACGGCCATAAGATTTCCTGCGGACATATCTGATGACTGAACGAGGCCAATAGGTGGACTGGCGTGATCACGGCATACTTCTGACTTCTCGCCGCCACGGCGAGACAGCGGCGATCATCGAGGTGTTCACCGAAGCCCATGGCCGTCACGCTGGCATTGTGCGTGGCGGCACCAGCCGCAAGATTGCACCGATCCTGCAACCCGGTGCGCAGCTCGACGTGCTCTGGCGCGCCCGACTTGAGGAGCATCTGGGCACCTTTCAGGTTGAACCCCTGCGCTCGCGTGCCGCGGCAGCATTTTCTGGACGGCTGGCGCTGGCAGGATTGAATGCGGTGGTGGCGCTGCTGTCCTTCTGCCTGCCCGAACGCGAACCGCACCCGGCCATCTACAAGCAGACCGAACAGCTGATGGACCTGCTTGGGCAGGATGAGGTCTGGCCGCTCGCCTATCTGCGCTGGGAACTGGCGCTGCTGGAGGAGCTGGGCTTTGGCCTCGACCTGTCGGCCTGCGCGGTGACCGGCACGTGTGAGGGGCTGGTCTATGTCTCGCCGAAAACCGGTCGCGCGGTCAGCGCGGCAGGGGCAGGGGAATGGGCCGACAAGCTGCTGCCGCTCCCCCCCTGTTTGCGCGGCGAAGGCGCGGCCCCGGATGTCGAGATTGCCGATGCCCTGCGCACCACCGGGTATTTTCTGGAAAATCATCTGGCCCCATCGCTGGGCCATACACCTTTACCGGACGCCCGCGCGCGGTTCGTGGCGCAGTTTACTCGACGTCTTTGAACACCATCTCGTGCCCGTCCTCATTGCGCAGGATCAGCACATCGCCTGAAACTTCGGATTGCGTCATCGCCATCAACGCGGCGAAATAGAACCCCTCGGCCTCAAGCCCGGCACAAGCCGCACGAGTGGCGGCCAGATCGGCGACCTCGAACCACGGATAAGGCGCGTTCAGCGTGCCCGAATAGGTGTTGCAAGGGGCATTGCCTGCGATCCGCCCTTCCTCGGGAAACCGCAGCAGGGCAGTGGCCTCAAAGGGCTGCCCATCAATTTCCTGCAGCGCCCATGTCTGATCCGCCGCACCATAGGCGGCGACGGTTTCGTCCTTGTCACATTGGAACAGCGTAAGCAGAGGCAGGATCAGGGCAAGTCGCATCATCGCAGCATCCTATCAGTAAGGGTTCACACCGCTGATCAGCTCTTCGCGCACCTCAAGCCGGGGTCGCCAGTTGTATTTGGTGTCCTCGCGCACCGGAGCCCAGTGCAGCACACCGCTGTTCCGCCACGGGTCGAGGATGATGCCGTCATACATCGAATCGCCCTTGGCACTGATCAGGGCCGAATGGTGGATGATCCGGAACGCGGTCGGCGGCGAGGTGGCCCAATGCAGGTCCAGCGTGCGGAAATTTTCCTGCTTCAGACGTGTGGTCATCGCCTGTGCCCAGTCGTTGCACAGACCTTTTTCGCGAAAGCCGTTGATGACCTTGGCGTTGTGAATGATGGCCGGGTCGTTGACGTTCCACTGTTGCTTCAACTGACTGGAATAGGCATAGGATATCTGGGCGGCGCGCCGCGCCTCGGCCGGGTCGACCTCGGGGCCGAGTTGCTGGATCGCCTGCGCCAGCTGATCTACATCGTCGGACCCGGTGCTGGGGGCCATGGCACATCCGGCGAAGGCCAGACAGGTGGCCAAAACTGCGATGATGGATTTCACGCTCGATTCTCCTCTGGCCAGCTTGGGCGCTGGTTTCGGTTGACGCCCTTTACCCGATTTCCGCGCCCGATCCGAGGGGGAAGTTTCGCCCTCAGGATCACAAAACAATGTTGTACAACTCGGAAGATCGGGGCCTGCGGGTCTGTACAACACGGAAGAAAAAGAAAACCCGGCGCAGGGCCGGGTTCAGTTGGGGAAACCGCATCGAACCGGGCGTCAGCCCAGCAATCGACGCGCGATGACCTGCGCCTGAATTTCAGCGGCGCCTTCAAAGATGTTCAGAATCCGCGCGTCACACAGCACGCGGCTGATCTTGTACTCCAGCGCGAAACCGTTGCCGCCATGGATTTGCAACCCGTTATCCGCCGCCGCCCAGGCAACCCGCGCGCCCAGCAACTTGGCCATCCCGGCCTCAAGGTCGCATCGCTGGCCGTGGTCTTTTTCCCATGCGGAATAATAGGTTAGCTGTCGGGCGATCATGATCTCGACCGCCATCATCGCCAGCTTGCCCGAGACCCGAGGGAAGTTGATCAGCGATTTTCCGAACTGCTTGCGGTCCTGCGCATATTGCATCGCGATGTCCAAAGCACTCTGCGCCACGCCAATGGCGCGGGCGGCGGTCTGGATGCGGGCGGACTCGAAGGTTTCCATCAACTGCTTGAAACCTTTGCCTTCTTCTCCGCCCAACAGGTTCTCGCACTTGACCTCGAAACCGTCAAAACCCAGTTCGTATTCCTTCATCCCGCGGTAGCCAAGCACCTCAATTTCCCCGCCGGTCATGCCCGGAGTGGGGAAGGGGTTCTCATCGGTTCCGGGCGTCTTTTCGGCCAGGAACATCGACAGCCCACGGTGATCGGTGCTGTCGGGATTGGTCCGCGCAAGCAGGGTCATCACATGGGTGCGCGCGGCGTGCGTGATCCATGTTTTATTGCCTGTTATCTTATAGTTACCATCTTCTCCCTTGACGGCCCGGGTGCGCAGGCTGCCCAGATCCGAGCCGGTATTGGGTTCAGTAAACACCGCTGTCGGCAAGATCTCGGCGCTGGCCAGCTTGGGCAGCCAGTTGGCCTTTTGTTCATCCGTGCCGCCCGCGATAATCAGCTCTGCCGCGATCTCGGACCGGGTACCCAGCGAACCCACACCGATATAGCCGCGCGACAGCTCTTCGGACACCACGCACATCGAGGCTTTGGACAGGCCGAACCCGCCATACTCCTCGGGGATAGTCAGGCCGAATACGCCCATTTCGGCCAGCTCTTCGATGATCTCGATCGGGATCAATTCGTCTTTCAGGTGCCAGTCATGCGCATTTGGTTCAACCTTTTCAACGGCATAGCGGCGGAACTGGTCGCGGATCATCTCAAGTTCGTCGTCCAGACCGGAGGCGCCGAACATGGTGGCGCCGGGCTGATCCTGCATCAGCTCAACCAGACGCGTGCGCGCGGCCTGAGAGTTGGCCTGCGCCATCAGGGTCTGCACTTCGCTGCACTGGAACCCTGACAATGCGTCCCAGCCAAGGTCAAGGTTCTGTAAACGCAGGATTTCCCCCTGGTTCATCGGAATGCCGCCGGCGATCTGGTGCAGGTATTCTCCGAATGCGATCTGGTGCAGCAATTGCTCCATCTCACCGAATTTTCCTTCGGCCTGAAGCGCCTCGGCCCAGCGTTGCATCTGCTGCAGCGACTGGTGATAGGTCGCCAGCCACGCCAGCCCATGCGCCGCCGTCTGATGCGCTTCGATCAACGCGCCCGAGACACGCCCCTCGCTTGTCACCATCGCGCGCACGGATACGCGCGCTTTTTCGAAAACAGCCTCGACAGCGGGCAAAGCCGCCGCACTGAGTGTCAGAAGGTCGGGCAATACCGCTGGCTGCGTCATGTTCGTCACATCCTGTCCGTCATGGGCCATGAATCACGTCCTCTGCTGGGTTGTCTGGTCATACCATGCTGCACGTGCAGCGCAACAAAAATACGCAAAAAGGCCTAAAATAGTTCAAAAATTGCCCGACCAATTTTGCAGTGCAGAATAATCCCGGGGTGATATGAAGGCCGAATGGAACTGTTTTCGCTCATGACACCGCAGGAATTTTACCTGTCTTTGCTTGTGGCCTTTATTGCTGGCTGGGTCAAAGGCATGGTCGGCTTTGCCATGCCGATGGTACTGGTTTCGGGCCTCAGCATGATGTTGCCCCCCGAGTTGGCGCTGGCGGGTCTGATCCTGCCCACCATGGTCACTAACGGCGTTCAGGCCCTGCGCGAGGGGGCGACCGCTGCAGTCGCCTCGGTGCGCCAGTTCCGCGTGTTTCTCGGGGTTGGACTGGTTTGTCTTCTGGCCAGCGCGCAGCTGATCAACGTATTGTCGCCAAAGGCTTTTCTTCTGATCCTCGGTGCGCCTGTCTCGTTCTTTGCCTTGGTGCAACTGTTGGGCTTGAAGTTGACGCTGCAAGCACCTTCGACCCGGGTTGAGGCCATGGCGGGCGCAGTGGCCGGGGCTGTCGGAGGTATCTCGGGCGTGTGGGGCCCACCAACCGTGGCCTATCTGACAGCGCTGAATACACCGAAGAAGGATCAGATGCGGGTGCAGGGGGTGATCTATGGCCTGGGGGCCGTGGCGCTGGTGGTGGCGCATCTGGGCTCGGGTATTCTACGGGCCGAGACTGCGGTGTTTTCTGCGCTGCTGGTTATTCCGGCGCTGGCCGGTATGCGCGGCGGGCAGTTTCTGCAGGACCGCATCGATCAGGCGCAGTTCCGCAAGCTCACGCTGCTGGTGCTGCTGGTTGCCGGTCTGAACCTGCTCAGACGCGGCATCATGGGTTAACTGCGGCTTTCGGCAAAGCGAAAGGCATAATGCAAACCCAGCATCAGGAAAAACAGGCCCGAGATATCACCGATCAGATAGGCGACATATTCGACGGTTGCGCTGCCGAACGCCATGTTGGTCAGGCCCGCAACCAACAGCGAAGTCACGATTCCGACCCCCATGATACAGGCCCAGCACGGGTTTCGGTCGGCGTGTGGGAACAGATCCCAACCAAGCGCTTTGCAGGCATAAAACACAATCGGGACTGTCGTGACCGCAATGGCCATGGCCAGCAACCGGCTGGGTAGAAAGACATCCCAGCCGCCAACCATGGCGAAGACGATAAAGACGCCCGGAAGCAGCGCGAATATTGCCCGCCATCCCAGCAGCCATGCCGTCAGAACACGTACCCCGTGGGGCAGGAACAGCAGGCTGGCCCGGCTGGGATATTCCGGAAAGAACATATTCTGCAGGGGCATCAGCACTTCAAACGTAAAGAGTGATGCCGCCACATAGGCCAAAGAGGCGAAAAAAGTGTCAGAGGCCCATCTTCGCACGGAGATTAGCCGATTCCGTTAGACAGGCAAAAATCACCTGGGCGCATGAACCACATAGCGCCCACGGTTGGCGCTGCCGCTTTGCGAAAGATATCCTTTCTGCACCAGCGATTTCAGGGCGCGAAAAAATGTCGGGCGCGAAACGCTTTGAACCAGAGTGTGTTCGATCAGACCGAAAGTGCGTACTTCAGTGTCAGCTTTGGAAAGCTCTTCCGCGGCGTAATAAATGTCACGCTCAACCGGCGAAAGCTCTTCCAGCCCCAGGGTGCGCTCCATACTTTGCATCAATTTGCGCAGTTCCGTCAGTTTTGAAATTTCGGTCATGGTCTACCTGTCGTGTTCCATGTCTGACCGATGCATGTTGTCAGGCCAATTCCTTTGCAACTCATCAATCCGACACCCATCCCCATAGGAAATAATAGTTACTTTGAAAGACCTCCCGAAGCGTTGTTGAGTGAGTGATATGCTCGGAGCGCCCAATTTCAGATGAGGGAATGAAATAGCTCAAGTTGCGCATTCTCGCAACGCACTTGTCTGTGTGTTTGCTGTTTCCGCTACGTAAGCAGGGGGGAATTGGGGGGCCCAAACGGCCCCCAATCCCGATCAGCCGATGGCGACGGCTTTGATATCTTCGTCGATGAAGGGCAGATACTGCTCGAAGTTTTCGGCGAACATCTGCACCAGCTTTTCCGCCTGTTTGTCAAAGGCCGCCTGATCGTCCCAGGTGCGGCGCGGGTCCAGCAGGACCTCGGGCACGCCGGGCACAGACACAGGTACGTCAAAGCCGAAATTGGCGTCCTTGCGGTATTCCGCGTCAGCCAATGAGCCTTCCAGCGCGGCGGTCAGCAGCGCGCGGGTGGCCTTGATCGGCATCCGGCTGCCCACGCCATAGGCACCGCCGGTCCAGCCGGTGTTGACCAGCCAGCAGGTGGCGCCGTGCTGGGCGATTTTGTCACGCAGCAGGTTGCCATAGGCCTCGGGGCGGCGCGGCATGAAGGGTGCGCCGAAGCAGGTCGAGAAGGTGGGCTGCGGCTCGGTCACGCCACGCTCGGTCCCGGCTACTTTCGAGGTGAAGCCCGACAGGAAGTGATACATCGCCTGTGCGGGCGTCAGCCGCGCGATCGGAGGCAGAACGCCGAACGCGTCACAGGTCAGCATGATGATGTTCTTCGGATGCCCGCCCAACGCGCTGCTGGATGCGTTCGAGATATACTCCAGCGGATAGGCGCAGCGCATGTTCGCGGTCAGCGAGTCGTCGTTGAAATCCAGTTCCTTGGTCTCGGGGTCGAAGACCATGTTCTCGATCACGGTGCCGAATTTCGAAGTGGTCGCGTAGATTTCAGGCTCGGCTTCGGCGTTCAGATTGATCGTCTTGGCATAGCAGCCGCCCTCAAAGTTGAAGGTGCCGCGATCCGACCAGCCATGTTCGTCATCACCGATCAGCACGCGGGCCGGGTCGGCGGACAGGGTGGTCTTGCCGGTGCCCGACAGGCCGAAGAAGACGGCGGTGTCGACCGGGTTGCCCACGGCATGGTTGGCCGAGCAGTGCATCGGCATCACGCCTTTCTCGGGCAGCATGTAGTTCAGCAGGGTGAACACGGATTTCTTGTTTTCGCCCGCATATTCAGTGCCGCCGATCAGGATCAGCTTGCGGTCGAAGTTCAGCGCGATCACGGTCTCGCTGCGGCAGCCGTGTTTGGCGGGATCGGCCTGGAAGCTGGGGCAGTTGATGACGGTGAAGTCCGCTGTGAACTCATCCAGATCCTCGCGATCCGGGCGGCGCAGCAGATGGCGGATGAACAGATTGTGCCAGGCCAGCTCTGTGACCATGCGCACGTTGATCGAATAGCTGGGATCAGCCCCGCCGACGAGGTCCTGCACGAAATAGTCGCGGCCTTTCATATGGGCCAGCATGTCTTCATACAGCGCGTCAAAGCCCTCTGGGCTCATTTCAGCATTGTTTTCCCACCAGATGCTTTCGGCAACACTGTCGGTTTTGACGACATGCTTGTCCTTGGGCGACCGGCCGGTGAATTTGCCGGTGGTGACCAGAAAGGCGCCACCATTGCCAAGGGTGCCTTCGCCGCGCTTCAGCGCCTCTTCGATCAGCGCCGGTTCCATGAAGTTGTAATAGACATTGCCCAGACCCTCGATGCCCTGATCTTCGAGGCGGAATTGCGGGTTAACCCGTCCAGATGTCATGTGTGTCTTCTCCTGTGGCGGCGCCTTGACGGTTGAACCGAAAGTGCCATTGGGGGCGGAAACCGGAAAGAATCCGGCGGTCAGGCGCCTCTTATCATGGTATTTTAGAACATGAACAGGAGGGTTGGGAGGAGTTAGCGCAACCAAGTTCAGGTTTAGCGCCATCACCAATTGCCTGCCTCAAATCAAGGCAGCAATTAGAAGCCAGAAAGGCAAATTTGCCGCAGACCTGCCGCAAGAATGGCACGTTTCGCGGTTACGAGTTGATTCGGTGGCTCAAAACCGCCAACAATGCCTTACAAAAAAGCGTATTATTGCGCAGTGAGCAGGAATAGGGGTGAACCCGATGTCAAAGATTGCACTTGTGGACGACGACAGAAATATCCTGACGTCCGTGTCCATGACACTCGAAGCCGAAGGGTTCGAGGTCGAAACATATAACGATGGTCAGGCTGCGCTGGACGCTTTCAACAAGAAGCTGCCGGACATGGCTGTGCTGGATATCAAAATGCCGCGTATGGATGGCATGGACCTGTTGCAGAGACTGCGGCAGAAAACACAGATGCCGGTGATTTTCCTGACCTCCAAGGATGACGAGATCGACGAGGTTCTGGGCCTGCGTATGGGCGCAGATGACTACGTCAAAAAGCCGTTCTCGCAACGATTGCTGGTCGAACGCATTCGCGCCCTGCTGCGCCGTCAGGAAGCGGTTGAAGGTGATGCGGGCAGTGTTGCCACCGGCGACACCAAGGTGATGGAGCGCGGAGATTTGCGGATGGATCCGCTACGTCACGCCGTGAGCTGGAAAGGCAATGATGTCTCGCTGACCGTGACAGAATTCCTGTTGCTGCAGGCGCTGGCACAGCGTCCGGGTTTTGTCAAAAGCCGTGATCAGCTGATGGATGTGGCCTATGACGATCAGGTCTATGTGGATGATCGGACCATCGACAGCCATATCAAGCGACTGCGCAAGAAAATGCGGGCCGCGGATTCAGAGTTCTCGGCCATCGAAACGCTTTATGGTATCGGATATCGGTATAACGAAGAATAGGCGCGGCCGTTTTTAGGGGGTGAAAGGGTCTCGTGCGCGATACGGAACACTCTGATCAAGTGCGCGACGCAGATGTCGTAATTGGGGATGACTGGGTCATTCCCCAAGACCCTCAGGCTGCCGAGCTCAGCGCCAAGCGATCGCGCCGCAACCTGTTCTCGCTGCGCCATTCTGCGCTGGCACGTCGAATTATCACCTTCAACCTGATCGCGCTGGTCATTCTTGTGGCCGGGCTTCTCTATCTCGATGACTCGCGAAAGGAACGCGTGCAGCAGACCGCGCGCAATCTGGTTGGCGATGTCCAGCTTGTCAGCAACGTATTCGAAACGCAGCTGCGCCGACCCGCCCCCGGCGGCGCGGCTGCGCTGGACGTGCGCGACACGCTGGCGGGTCTCAGCCTGCCAGAGGGCGGTGAAGTTTTCGTCTATGATGGCACTGGTACGCTGATCGGCTGGACGCGCGGCGCGGCGAGTGCTGCGGAATTGCCCAGCCTGTTGCGCCAAAACATCGACAGCTCGACCGGCAGCACGCTTATCAGCGATGCGCTGAACGCAGTCTGGACAGGTATTTCTGCCATTTTCAGCGGCTCTTCCGATATTGATCCGCCCACTTTGGCGCAGCGCGTGCAAGAGATGATTCCGCAGGCTCTGGACGGTGGTATGCAAGTGCAGGCGGTCAAGGATGATCTGGGTCAAACCGTGATCGTGTCCGTGGCGCCGATCATGCTGGACGGCGCGCCAGTGGGCGCAGTCGCAATGGCCGGTCCGTCGGGTGAGATCGACGCGCTGGCCCGCAAAGAGCAAGAGCGGATTCTGCAGATGTTCATCGTGGCGCTGCTGGTCTCAATCGGTCTGAGCCTGGTTCTGGCTTCGACGATCGCCAACCCCCTGGCGGATCTGGCCGCAGCAGCAGAGACGGGTAAGGATCGCGGGGCCGGGGTCAATCCCGGGCGCATCCGCATTCCGGATCTGAGCGCCCGCCCAGATGAGATCGGGCGCCTCAGTCAGGCGCTGCGCGGTATGGTGACTGCGCTTTACAACCGTATTGATGCCAATGAGCAGTTCGCGGCGGATGTAGCGCATGAGATCAAAAACCCTCTGGCCAGTTTGCAATCGGCTGTCGGCACCATGCGCATGGTCAAGCGCGAGGATCAGCGTGAAAAGCTGCTGGGTGTGATTGAACATGACGTAAGGCGGCTGGACCGGCTGGTCAGCGATATCTCAAACGCCTCAAGGCTGGATGCAGAGCTGGTGAAAGAGGAAGAACAACCTTTCGATCTTCTCAACCTGCTGAACAATATCGGCCAGTTTCTTGGGGAAGACGCGCGTTCGCAGGGGATTGATTATATCACTGATCTGCCCTCTGAGCCCATCGTGATCAACGGGCTCGAGGCGCGTTTGGCACAGGTTTTCGTCAATTTGATCACCAACGCCATTTCGTTCTGCGAGGACAAGGACGCGATCCGCGTCTGGGTGCGCCGCAGGGACAACCGTGTGTTGGTTGTGGTCGAGGATACCGGCCCCGGCATTCCCGATCAGGCGCTGACCAAAATTTTCAAACGCTTTTATTCTCAGCGCCCCGAGGAGCATTTCGGCAACAATTCTGGCCTCGGACTGGCGATCTCGAAACAGATCGTCGAAGCGCATGGCGGGGTGATCTGGGCCGAGAATATTCGCCCGACCGAGGCCGATGTCACCTCGGAGCCGCTGGGGGCGCGGTTCGTGGTCGGGCTGCCCGTCTAGGCCATGGGGGCAGCGCTTTTCTCTGACATTGCAGATCAGGACGAGGCGTGTGTTCACGCCACCTGTGTGTCCGTTGAGGATGCGGGTTTACTGATCATCGGCGCATCCGGCACCGGCAAATCGGCGCTGGCGTTGCAGATGATGGCACTGGGCGCCCGGCTGGTGGCGGATGATCGCGTCACGTTGACCGCACACGGAATGCGGGTCGTGGCCGAAGCGGTTCCGCATTTGCGCGGCCTGATCGAAGCGCGCGGAGTGGGCCTGTTGCGGGCCAAAGCGGTCAAGGCCGTTCCGCTGGCCTATGTGGTCGATCTGGATCAGACTGAGCCGGCGCGTCTGCCTGATCCCATCGACGTGAAGGTGCTGGGGCAAACTGTTCCCTTGCTTCGCGCCGCGACCGTACCAAATCTACCGGCAGCATTGCTGCAACTTCTGAAAATGGGACGCGTAAGCCCCGAATGGCCGATCTCATGACCGCGCAACGTCGCACCGTTTTGGTAACCGGACCTTCGGGCGCGGGCCGGTCGACCGCGATCCACGTCCTTGAAGACCTTGGGTTCGAGGCCATCGACAACCTGCCAATGGGTCTGCTGTCGCGCCTGATGGACAGCTCCGAACCGGGCAGCCCGATGGCGCTGGGCATCGATGCGCGCAACCGCGATTTTTCGACCATCGGGTTCATCGAACTGGCGGCGAAACTGGGCCGGATGGCGCAGGTCGATCTGACCATCCTCTATCTGGATTGCAGCGACGAGGTGCTGCTGCGCCGATTTTCGGAAACCCGCCGCCGCCACCCAGTGGCAGCCGATGCCAGCCCCGAAACCGGAATACGTCAGGAAAAGGAACTGCTGGCTCCGATCCGCGAGATCGCCGATACCCTGATCGATACGACCGCACTGAACGTCCACCAGCTGCGCGAAGAGGTCGAGCGCTGGTTCGCCCCCGAAGGCGGACGGCATCTGGCGGTTTCGATCGATTCCTTCTCGTACAAACGCGGCTTGCCGCGCGGCCTGGATATGGTTTTCGACTGCCGCTTTCTGGCCAATCCCTATTGGCGGCCCGAATTCCGCGCCGCAGATGGTCGAAACCCGGAGGTGGCGGCCTATGTTCAATCCGATATGAACTATCGTGCGTTCTTCGACCGGGTCGTGGACCTGCTGATCGAGCTGCTTCCGGCATTCCGGGCCGAGGGCAAGGCGCATCTGTCGGTGGCTTTCGGATGCACCGGCGGCCAGCACCGCTCGGTCGCGGTGGCGGAAGCCGTTGCAAAGGCCCTTGCAGAAGCGGGCCAGCAGGTGTCAATAAGGCATCGCGAAATAGAACGTCGTTCTTTGAATGTGAGGCCGGGTTGATCGGGATCGTAATCGTTGCACATGGCGGGTTGGCGCAGGAATACCTGTCTGCCACGCAGCATGTGGTTGGTAAACAGCCCGGGCTGCTCGCCATCCCGATCGCGGCTGATCATAATCGCGAAGAAAAGCAGGCCGAGATTTGCCGCGCCGCTGATGAGGTTGATCAGGGCGATGGTGTTGTCGTGGTAACCGATCTTTATGGCGGCAGCCCGTCGAATCTCAGCCTGCGGGCCTGCGCACCGCAGGACCGGCGAATCCTTTATGGCGCCAACTTGCCCATGCTGATCAAATTGGCCAAAAGCCGCCACCTGCCGCTGGCCGAGGCGGTGCGTTTGGCACTGGAAGCTGGACGAAAATACATCAATGCGCAAAATGTGACGCTGGATTGATACCGGATAGATTCATATGACGACCAAGAGTTTGAAAATTATCAACGAAAAGGGCCTGCACGCCCGCGCCTCGGCGAAGCTGGTCGAGGTGGTCGAAGGCTTTGACGCCCGCGCCGAGGTGTCGCGCGAGGGGCTTTCCGCCTCGGGCGACAGTATCATGGGCCTTTTGATGTTGGCAGCGTCGCGCGGAACCACTATTGACGTCGAGACGTCCGGCCCGGATGCTGAGGCGTTGGCAGAAGCGTTGGAAACCCTGGTGAACGACAAGTTCGGCGAAGGGTTCTGACTGCCGCGACATCAAGGACGGAAAGACCAGGCAATTGGCGGAAACCACGCACGATACCAAGACAGGTCCTGTAGTGGATCAGGACACCGATCAGGGTGAGATTTACGACCGCAGAACCCTGACCTACGCCAACTCGTTTGACGATGCCTGGACGTCGACCGCCATCCGGGCCATCGAATGGTGCACCGGCAAGCTGACCATTCTGCGTATGGTCAATAAGTTCGAAAAGCGGAACGAGCATTACCGGGGCCAGAAATTCTGGGGCGGCGCGCTCAGGACCATGGGGATCGAGCTGACCACCCCGGCCGAGCAGATCGCCCGAATTCCCAAGGATGGCCCGGTTGTGGTTGTCGCCAACCATCCTCACGGCATGGTCGATGGTATGATTTTTGCCGAGCTCATAGGCCGGGTCCGCAGCGATTATCGCATCCTGACCCGTTCGGTTCTGACCGGTCTGGATGAGGCCGCGACCTCTTTCATGATCCCTGTGCCGTTTCCGCACGACCCCGAAGCGCAGGCGAAAATGCTGGAAATGCGCAGCAAGGCGATGAACCATCTGGCTGATGGCGGCGTCGTGGCGCTGTTTCCGTCGGGCGTTGTGATGTCGTCGGATGACTGGTTTGGTCCTGCAATCGAACGCGAATGGAATGTCTTCACCGCCAAGATGATCCGCCGCTCGGGTGCCAAGGTGGTGCCGATATTCTTCCCGGGCAGCAATTCGCGTTGGTACCAGATCGCAAACCGGATTTCACCAATCCTGCGTCAGGGCCTGCTGCTGCACGAGATCGTCCGCTCCTGCAACAAGCCGCAATCCCCGGTTATCGGCGAGCCGATCCCGGACGAAGACATGGCGCTGCTGGAACGCGACCCGCGTGGTTTCATGGCCTGGCTCCGCGATCACACACTCGCTCTTGGCAAGCGCTGATCCGCTCTTCATCTGGCCAAAAATATCTCGGGAGTGAATTGAGCTGCAGGCTCAAGAGAGGGCTGGCCCTCTCAATTCCTACCGTGTCGGCACCGGAACCTCGCCGCGATAATCGTAGAACCCGCGCTCGGTCTTGCGCCCCAGCCAACCGGCCTCGACATATTTAGTGAGCAACGGACAGGGGCGGTATTTGGTATCCGCCAGCCCGTCATGCAGCACATTCATGATCGCCAGACAGGTGTCCAGGCCGATGAAATCCGCCAGTTCCAGCGGCCCCATCGGATGATTCGCACCCAGCTTCATCGACTGGTCGATGGATTGCACATTCCCGACGCCTTCATAGAGCGTATAAACCGCCTCGTTGATCATCGGCATCAGGATACGGTTTACGATAAAGGCCGGGAAATCTTCGGCGCTGGCCGCTGTTTTGCCCAACCGGTCCACCACCGTTTTGCAGGCACTGAAGGTCTCTTCATCGGTGGCAATACCCCGGATCAGTTCCACCAGTTGCATGACCGGCACAGGGTTCATGAAATGGAACCCCATGAACCGCTCGGGCCGGTCCGTGCGGCTGGCCAGACGCGTGATCGAGATCGACGAGGTGTTCGAGGTCAGAATCGTATGCGGTTGCAGATGTGGCAGCAGGTCTTCGAAAATGGCCTGTTTGACCGTTTCCCGTTCGGTTGCGGCCTCGATCACCAGATCGGTCTGCCCGATATCCGGCAGGTTGAGCGTGGTCGTGATCCGTCCCAGCGCGGCCTGAAGTGCGGCATCGGAGATTTTCCCGCGCGAGGCCTGCCGCGCCAGATTGGCCTCGATCGTCGCCACCGCACTGTCCAGCGCCTCCTGGCTGATGTCATTGAGCAGAACATCATATTCCGCCAGGGCCATGACATGGGCGATGCCGTTGCCCATCTGCCCGGCGCCGATCACTCCGACTGATTTTACATCCATGTTCCGGTGCCTTTGCTCGCAGGTTACGCGCGACATTATCGGCAGTTCCGGGCGGGCGGCAAGGGGATCGGGCCGGTCAAATTCGCTTCAAATGCGCGCATTAGGGTTTTCTCAACATCTGCGGCGGCAAGATGGCAACCGGGTGAAAATTTGGGTGAGTGATATGAGCTATCAAACGATCGGCGTGGGGGACCCCGCTGAGCTTACGTGCAGCTATGCAGTGTCGAAACTGCGCTTTCGGGGCCCTGAACGGGCATTGGACCGGCCATATGTGGCCTGTTTGGGCGGCAAAGAGACCTTTGGCCGATTCGTGGACCGACCTTACCCGGCGATCCTGCAACAAAGCCTCAACCAGTGCTGTATAAACTTCGGCAGCCTTTATTGCGGTGCCGAAGCTCTGGTGCAGGATCCCGGTCTGCTGGCCCTTGCCAACGCGTCAGAGCTGTGTGTGCTGCAGCTTCCCGATCTGGGCGGTCACTCCAACCGGTTCTATCGCGTGCATCCCCGTCGCAATGATCGTTTTGTGGCTCCGACACCGGATTTGGTGCAGCTCTATCCCGAAGAGGATTTTACGGATGTGCATTTCATCGGCCATCTGCTTGGGCGTTTGCAATCGCATCGGGACACACGGTTCGAACTCGTTCTGCAGGAACTCCGCCAGAGCTGGCTTGGCCATCTCAAATCGTTTCTCGTACAGATCGTTCCACCAGTCGTGATACTGGCGCTTGAGGTTGAAGAAGGCGAAACGGGTCATGTCGCTTTGCCGGTTGGGGCAGCACTGCTCAAATCTCTTGAGCCTCTTTGCGCGCAGATCGTGCAAATGCGCGCTCAGGTTTCCGGCGTGTCCGACGATCTTGAGGATGTGCTGTTCGGCACATTACAGCAGCCGATAGCGGAACACATGCTTGGCCCGGCCACCCATCGCCGGATCGCCGGTATACTATACCGTGCTATTCAGGAATTGACGGTCTGACGAAAAAGGCCCGCCAATGGCGGGCCTTTCAAGGAAGTATCGACGAAAGCCGTCGTCAGATCAGCCGAGTTTCTCAGTCAGTTCCGGTACCGCCTGGAACAGGTCGGCAACCAGTCCGAAATCTGCAACCTGGAAGATCGGCGCTTCTTCGTCCTTGTTGATCGCAACGATGACCTTCGAGTCTTTCATACCCGCCAGGTGCTGAATTGCGCCCGAGATGCCGACAGCGACATACAGGTCGGGGGCAACAACCTTACCGGTCTGACCAACCTGCCAGTCGTTCGGGGCATAGCCCGAATCCACGGCGGCGCGCGATGCGCCAACGGCAGCGCCCAGCTTGTCGGCCAGAGTTTCGATCAGTTTGAAATCGTCTTCCGAGCCAACACCACGACCGCCCGAAACAACAACGCCAGCCGAGGTCAGCTCGGGGCGGTCGCTTTCGGCAACCTTGTCTTCGACCCACGACGACAGACCGGGGTTGTCGCCGACCGAGATGGTCTCGACCGCTGCCGAACCACCTTCGCCCGCCGCGTCAAAGCTGGCAGTCCGGATGGTGACGACTTTTTTGGCGTCGTTCGATTTCACGGTCTGGATCGCGTTGCCCGCATAGATCGGGCGTTCGAACGTCGATCCGTCAACCACACCCGACGCATCCGAGATTACCATCACGTCCAGCAGCGCGGCAACGCGCGGCATTACATTCTTGGCGTCGGTGGTGGCGGGGGCAACGATATGCTCGTAGCCATCGGCCAGACCCACGATCAGGGCTGCGGTCGATTCCGCCAGGCGGTGACCCAGCGAGGCATCTTCGGCGACCAGAACCTTGGACACACCATCGATCTTGGCGGCGGCTTCACCAGCGGCGGCGGCAGAACCGCCTGCGGCCAGAACGGTGATGTCGCCCAGCGATTTGACGGCGGCAACGGTCTTGGCGGTGGCGTCAACCGACAGCTCGCCGTTGTTAACCTCTGCGAGAAGAAGAACAGCCATTACACAGCCCCCGCTTCTTTGAGTTTCTCGACCAGCTCATCAACCGAGCCCACGATGATACCAGCAGCGCGCGCCGGCGGCTCATCGGTCTTGACGATTTCCAGACGCGGGGTGACGTCGACGCCGTAATCGGCGGCAGTTTTCTCATCCAGCGGCTTTTTCTTTGCCTTCATGATGTTCGGCAGCGACGCATAGCGCGGCTCGTTCAGGCGCAGGTCAACGGTCACGATGGTCGGCATCTTGACGCTGATGGTCTGCAGGCCGCCATCCACCTCGCGGGTGATCTTAGCGGTGTCGCCTTCGATGTCCAGTTCGGACGCGAAGGTGCCCTGGCTCCAGCCCAGCAGGGCCGACAGCATCTGGCCGGTGGCGTTCATGTCGTTGTCGATCGCCTGTTTGCCCGCCAGAACGATGCCCGGCTGCTCTTCCTCGACCACTTTGGCCAGGATTTTCGCGACGGCCAGAGGCTCGATATCGGTGTGCACGTCGTCGGCCGCAACCACCAGAATGGCGCGGTCCGCACCCATGGCCAGTGCGGTACGCAGAGTTTCCTGCGCCTGCTTGACGCCGATCGAAACGGCAACGACTTCGTCAGCCTTGCCCGCTTCTTTCAGGCGGATCGCCTCTTCCACTGCAATCTCGTCGAACGGGTTCATCGACATTTTGACATTGGCGAGATCAACACCGCTGCCATCCGCTTTGACGCGAACTTTCACGTTGTAGTCGATCACGCGCTTGACAGGCACAAGTACCTTCATTTTTGCGTATGCTCCTTACAAAAACGGCAAGCCGCGTCGCGACTCCACCAATGCTCTCGCTGGCCTAGATAACGGGTCGCGATGGCCTGCAACAGAGCAAAATCGTCACGTCATGGTTTCGGGACGTCGCGTTTCGTCATTTTTCGACAAGAAACGAAATTTTGTTTCCCTGAGGCGGGCGCAATCAGCGGTTCGTGCCGCCTTTCGGGCCGGGGCTTCGCCCTTCCGGTCGCCATCACGTCCGCAGGACGTGCTGCCGCTTTCAGCGGTTCGCGCCCGGAACCCACAACACATCGTCGCGACCGCCGTTATTGGCGCAGCGGGCTGCGACAAAGAACCAGTCGCTGAGACGGTTCAGGTATTTCACCGCCGTTTCGTTCACAGGTTCCATGTTGGTCAGTTCCACAGCCAACCGCTCGGCCCGGCGCGAGACGGTGCGGCACACATGCAGATGCGCCGCCAGCCGCGACCCGCCGGGCAGAATGAAGCTGCGCAGCGGCTCCAGCGTTTCGTTCATCGCGTCGATCTCGGCCTCCAGCCGGTCGATCTGGGCCGGTACGATGCGCAGCGGCGGATAGTCGGCTTCGGCATCCTTGTCCATGTCCGGGCGGCAGAAATCGGCGCCCAGATCGAACAGATCGTTCTGGATGCGCGCCAGCGCGGCCTCGACCTCTCCTTCGGCTTCGGTCCGCGCCACGCCGACAAAGGAATTCAGCTCGTCCACCGTGCCATAGGCGGCAACGCGTCCGGAGTATTTGGCCACACGTTCGCCGTTGCCCAACGCGGTTTTGCCGTCATCCCCGGTGCGTGTGTAGATTTTGTTGAGTACGACCATCGCTTACCCTCCCTGTCCGCGCAGGTAGACGTAGAGCACGATCAAAACCACGGCAATGAACTGAAACAGGATACGCAGGCGCATCATCTTGTTGCTTTTCATCGCGGCGTCCTTGCCGGGTTTTCCGAAGTTGGCAATGCCCATCACCAGCACAGCGACAACCGCCGCCATGGCCAGAAGCAATATGACCATCAACAGGTCCATAAGATCACCGTCCGTGTTTTCTGTCTCTTTGGCCTTCATCTAGCGCCGATGGGGGCAAAAGCGAACGGGTAATTTCGCCTCAGACGTCCGACAGGATGCAATCGATGGTGCGGGTTGGAAGGATCCGGCGCAGATAACCGGCGATATAGGTGGGTGTTGTCACATAATACCGGCTGCGCGGCCGCCTTGCCTCGACCGCATGAGCCAGCTTGGCGGTCACCGCAGATGCTGGCAGCTCGAACGTGTCGGGGCCAGAGGATTCGTAGAGCCGTTTGAGCAGGTTATCCTCGTACCGCTTGCGCAGGGCCGAGTTTTGCCAGTCGATAAACCGTTCGAACATCGGAATGGCGTTTTCGCGGATTTTCGAGGTGATAGGACCGGGTTCGATCAATATGACCTTGATATCGGTGTCCCGCAGTTCCAGCCGCAAAGTGTCCGAAAGCCCCTCGATGGCGTATTTGGTCGCCACGTAAGCACCACGCCACGGATAGGCCACCAGCCCCAGAACGGACGAGTTCTGTACAATCCGCCCATGCCCTTGCGCCCGCATGACCGGAATCACCTGACGGGTCAGTTCGTGCCAGCCGAAAACGTTGGTTTCGAAGATCTGCCGCAACCCGTCAGTCGGGACATCTTCGACCGCGCCGGGCAGACCGTGGGCACCGTTGTTGAACAGCGCATCCAGCGTGCCACCCGTCGCCTCAAGCACCTGATGCAGGCCCGAGGTGATACTGTCGGCATCGGTGTAATCAATCAGCGGGCTGTCGAAACCTTGTGCGCGCAACCTGTCACAGTCGCGCTGCTGTCGGCACGAAGCAAAGACGCGCCAGCCGCGCGCGCGCATCCCATGCGCCGCATCCAGCCCTATTCCGGATGAACAGCCTGTGATCAGAATCGATTTCTGCATATCGCCCCCGCCTGTATACCTCGCCTATAGCTATGGCGTGGTTCTGGTCAGGACAATGACACAGTTGCGTCAGTTTGTGGGCTTTCGCACCAGCGATGCGGCGATCCATCCCACTCGCTGGTCCGGCAGCAGGCGCAGGCGCAGCCAACCGGTGCCCGAATCGCCCAGCACCTCGACCCGTTGGCCGATCACGCCCTTGGCGATGATTGGATAGATCGTGCCGGGGCCGTCGCGCATGTTCACGCGGGTGCCCGAAATCTCGCGGATGTCCTTCTCGGGTTCGATCACCTGAGATGTGGGTGTCACATCATCCTGAACTTCGACCGGAACCTGACTGAGCCCGGCAAGACCATCTTCCAGCGATGCCAGCGTGAAGCTCGCGCCCTGATTGTCAAATGCGGTGGGTTGCGTCAGCGGATCGTTGGCGACCTGCGTCAGCACGACGACGGCATCCGTCTCGGCCTTGGGTTCGGGCTGCACACGCGCAGGCACGGCGCGGGCTGCGACATTGGTCACCAGCTCTTCGGCCTGCGGTGCAGGGGCAGGCGCGGGGGCTGAGGCAACGCGGGCAGGCTGTTCGGCGCGGGTTCCACGCGGCTCGAATTCGGGGCCTCCGCTCATCACGTAGAAGCTCCAGCCGAGCATGGCGAAAGTGATAACAATAACGCGCGTCATGGCGCACCCCCTGGCAATCGTAACATCAATAAAAGGCAGCAGACTTAATGTTCGGAAGCTTACCATAGATTGGGTGCCGAGTCGAAAAACCGGGGAATTCCGATACTTGTCTCCCCCTGTTGCAAAAAGCCCGACTTGTCCCCAGCAAAATATGCGCCGATTGCTTTACCCGCGCGCGCTTGCGTCGTATCACATCATGTATGAACGACACGATCGACGACCCCAACATGGAGACCCCCGAGGGTGGGGGCGAGATAGCCGAACCGCTGCGCCGCGCAATTGGCGAGCGTTATCTGACCTATGCGCTGTCCACCATCATGCACCGCGCCCTGCCGGATGCGCGCGACGGTCTGAAGCCGGTTCACAGGCGAATCCTCTACGCCATGCGCGAACTGCGGCTGAGCGCATCGGGCGGCTTCCGCAAGTCCGCGAAAATCTCGGGCGACGTGATGGGCAACTATCACCCGCATGGTGATGCCGCGATCTATGATGCGATGGCGCGTCTGGCACAGGATTTCAACGTCCGCTATCCGCTGGTCGACGGGCAGGGGAATTTCGGCAATATCGACGGCGACAACCCGGCGGCCTCGCGCTACACCGAGGCGCGGATGACCATCGTGGCCGAAGCGCTGCTTGAGGGTCTGAACGAGGACGCTGTTGATTTCCGCGACAATTATGACGGCACGCTGACCGAACCGGTTGTGCTGCCCGCGCAGTTTCCAAACCTGCTGGCCAACGGTGCCAGTGGTATCGCCGTGGGCATGGCGACGAACATCCCGCCGCACAATATCTCGGAACTCTGCGATGCCTGCCTGCATCTGATCAAGACGCCCGACGCCCGTGACGATACGCTGCTGAACTACGTGCCGGGCCCGGATTTCCCGACCGGCGGCGTGATCGTCGAGCCGCCCGAGAATATCGCGCAGGCCTATCGTACCGGGCGCGGCTCGTTCCGCCTGCGCTGCAAGTTCGAGGTCGAGGATCTGGGCCGTGGTCAATGGCAGATCGTTGTTACCGAGATTCCCTATCAGGTTCAGAAATCCAAACTGATCGAAAAGATCGCCGAGCTGATCCAGACCAAGAAAATCCCGATCCTCGCCGATGTCCGCGACGAATCCGCCGATGACATCCGTCTGATCCTCGAGCCGCGTTCCAAGAACGTGGACCCCGAGGTGCTGATGGGGATGCTCTATCGCAACTCGGATCTTGAGGTGCGGTTCAGCCTGAACATGAACGTGCTGATCGACGGCGTGACGCCCAAGGTCTGCTCGATGAAGGAAGTGCTGCGCGCCTTCCTCGATCACAGGCAAGAGGTGCTGATCCGCCGCTCGCGTCACCGTCTTGGCAAGATCGATCATCGTCTGGAGGTGTTGGAGGGCTTTATCGTCGCCTTCCTGAACCTCGACCGTGTCATCGACATCATCCGCTATGACGACGACCCCAAGGCCGCGCTGATGCGCGAGGACTGGGGCATCGACCATGTCCGCGCCACAGATGAATCCGACTACGTCACGCCCAAACCGGGCGAGGGCGAGTTGTCCGAGGTTCAGGTCGACGCCATCCTCAACATGCGCCTGCGCAGCTTGCGCCGTCTGGAAGAGATGGAGCTGGTCCGCGAACGTGACGAGCTGATGCTGGAACGCGCCAACCTCGAAGATTTGCTTGCCGATCCCGCCCTGCAATGGGCGAAGATCGCCGAGCAACTCAAAGAGACCAAAAAGACCTTCGGCAAGGACTATGAAGGTGGTGCGCGCCGCACCCGATTTGCCGAAGCCGGGCAAGTCGAAGAGGTCCCGCTTGAGGCGATGATCGACCGCGAACCGATCACGGTTGTCTGCTCTCAGATGGGCTGGATTCGCGCCATGACCGGCCATATCGACCTGAAGCGTGAGTTGAAGTTCAAGGATGGCGACGGCCCGCGTTTCATTTTCCATGCAGAAACCACCGACCGCCTGCTGGTCTTTGCCTCCAACGGGCGTTTCTACACCGTCAGCGCCGCCAACCTGCCCGGCGGGCGCGGCATGGGCGAACCGCTGCGCCTGATGGTCGACCTGCCGAACGAGGCGCAGATCATCGACATCCTGATCCATAAGCCGGGGCGCAAGCTGCTGGTGGCCTCGGATGCGGGTAACGGCTTTATGGTGCCCGAGGATGACGTTCTGGCGCAGACCCGCAACGGCAAACAGGTACTGAACGTCAAGGGCGATGAAACGGCGATGATCTGTAAGCCGGTTGAAGGGGACCACGTGGCCGTCGTCTCGCAGAACGGCAAGTTCCTCGTGTTCCCGACCGAGGAACTGCCCGAGATGACGCGCGGCAAGGGCGTGCGCCTGCAGAAATACAACATGGCGCGCGGGCGACAGGGCACGCTGGAGCTGGATGGCGGCCTGTCGGATATCACCACCTTCAATTGGGAAGAGGGCCTGAAATGGTCCATGGGCGGCGACAAGACCCGGCATGAGGCCGATATGTCCCAGTGGCTGGCCAAGCGTGCAGGGGTTGGTAAAAAGCCCCCATATGGCTTCCCGCGGGATTATAAGTTCTCGTGATCGGGGCGCGTGTTAGGTGAAAATCTGCCGATACGGCTTGGCACAACCCGTATCGGTGCGCTACATCCAAAGAAAAACAGGCCTATCGAGACGAGAGACATGCTGCGCATTCTGACCCTGATCACCGGACTGGCCCTGATGGGCGCGTGTACGCAAACACAGGTTTATGAGGAACCCGAAAGCCTGGGTGAATTCAAGCTGCGTGTGAATTATGCGTTTGCGGAGAAAGCCAAACAGGGGCCGGTTTCCCGCGATGCGACGCCTCAGGAATGGGAAGAGGCCATCCAGAACGCGGTTGATATTCGTCTGGGCCGTTACGAGGGCGCGCAGGAATACGACATCGGCATCAGCCTTGAAGGCTATATGCTGGCCCCTCCGGGCATTCCGGTGATCTACAACCCCAAAAGCACCGCGATCGTTCTGGTGAATGTCTATGACGTCGAGAAGAAAGAGTTCCTTGCCAAGGGCAAGCAGTTCCAGGTGCTCGAAGATACCACCGGTGAAAGTGCCCTGACCGGGTCCGGAAATGTGCGCACCAGAGAAGAGCAGATGAACGGTCTGGCCCTGAAAGTTGCCGACCGGGTAGAGGAGTGGCTGGCCGAGGAACACAAGGACGATGGCTGGTTCGACAAGCGCCCCGACCTGATCCAGCCGCTCGATTCCGAGGCCGTCACGCAAAATCCGGCGTCCTGATCCGCATTTCCCTCAGGATGTGCTTGATTTTCCCCCCTGAACCAAATATCTCGCGCGCGCAGATGTAACCTACGGGACCACGGGTCCCCCAAATTGCAAAAAGGGCGCCTGAGGAATGGCAAAGGAAAAGTTTGAGCGTAATAAGCCGCACGTCAACATTGGTACAGTTGGCCACGTTGACCACGGCAAGACCACGCTGACCGCAGCGATCACCAAGTATTTTGGTGACTTCAAAGCGTATGACCAAATTGACGGTGCGCCGGAAGAGAAAGCGCGCGGGATCACCATCTCGACCGCCCACGTGGAATACGAGACCGACGCGCGTCACTACGCCCACGTCGACTGCCCCGGCCACGCCGACTACGTCAAGAACATGATCACCGGTGCCGCTCAGATGGACGGCGCGATCCTGGTTGTGAACGCCGCCGACGGCCCGATGCCGCAGACCCGCGAGCACATCCTGCTGGCGCGTCAGGTTGGCGTTCCTGCGCTGGTCGTGTTCATGAACAAAGTTGACCAGGTTGACGACGAAGAGCTGCTGGAGCTGGTGGAAATGGAAATCCGCGAGTTGCTGTCTTCGTACGAATTCCCCGGCGACGATATTCCGATCGTAGCGGGTTCGGCTCTGGCCGCGATGGAAGGCCGTGACGCGGCCATCGGCGAAGACAAGATCAAGGAACTGATGGCGGCCGTGGACGAATACATCCCGACCCCTGAGCGTGCTGTTGACCAGCCGTTCCTGATGCCGATCGAAGACGTGTTCTCGATCTCGGGCCGTGGTACCGTTGTGACCGGCCGTGTCGAGCGTGGCGTGATCAACGTTGGCGACGAGATCGAAATCGTCGGCATCCGCGACACCGCGAAAACCACCTGCACCGGTGTGGAAATGTTCCGCAAGCTGCTGGACCGCGGTGAAGCGGGCGACAACATCGGCGCCCTGCTGCGTGGTGTTGACCGTGACGGTGTTGAGCGTGGCCAGGTTCTGTGTAAGCCCGGCTCGGTGACCCCGCACACCAAGTTCGAAGCCGAAGCCTACATCCTGACCAAGGAAGAAGGCGGTCGTCACACTCCGTTCTTCGCGAACTACCGTCCGCAGTTCTACTTCCGGACCACTGACGTGACCGGCACCGTGACCCTGGCGGCCGGCACCGAGATGGTCATGCCCGGCGACAACGTCGGCTTCACCGTCGAGCTGATCGCACCGATCGCGATGGAAGACGGCCTGCGCTTCGCCATCCGTGAAGGCGGTCGCACCGTCGGCGCCGGCGTTGTGTCGAAGATCATTGAATAATTTTGGAACGCGGTGGGCGGCAGTTGCTCTGAAAGAGCAATGAGAGCCCACACTGTAGAACTAAAGAAGGCCGTCCCATATCGGGGCGGCCTTTTTCCTGCTGACGGATCTCTTTCGGGAATTAGTATTTCTTGTTCTGGTTGACCCGCTGGGGAAATCAGCCATCAACTCGAAGCGAGGATTAGAATGACTGCAATTGCATTTTGGCTGAACGAAGAGCGGCCTAATAATCCAAGTTTGTGGATAGCTGCTGACAGCCGAGTCAGCACCCGGAAGGGCCGGTTCCTCGACAACATTTTCGTCGAGCGACTGTGGCGGAGCCTGAAATACGAATGCGTTTACCTGCATGCTTGGGAATCCGGATCAGAGGCCAAGGCCGGTGTCGGCAAGTGGATCGAGTTCTACAACCGCAAACGCCCCCATTCCGCCCTTGGCGGCAAGCCTCCAGCCGTGGTCTATTGGCTGAGAAAAGACGAAACCAACCCCGATCAGCAGGAGCAAAGAGTAGCTTAACTTACGCTGAAACCTGTCCAAATATTGGGGAGTAGCTCACTAACCCTTGCCAAACCCCACTAATATGCGCGAGTTCTCAGTAAGAACGTCAAGGCTGGGTGATTCCCGCACTTTATTGATTTAGATGTCAGGCAGATTTCATAGCCGTCTCCCACAATTTGCACCCGTGCTCATCAGACATGAGCTGTGTCGTGACATGTGCTGATTTTCCCGCAGATTCTGAACAATTGGGGTGTTCTGCCATTATTTTAGCGCATTTAGCGTTCAATGTGCTCTCGCTGAAGATGCGGAAATCGCAGAACGGTCCGGTTGAGGGAGTTTGCAGTTGGGCTTGGTCAATGACATTTGGGCAGCGTTCCAGAGCGCCTTGACGGGTTTTGATTCCCGCATCACGATTTTTTATCTGTGCTGCACCGTTGTAATGGTCTACGCCATCTGGATGTTTCGCGGACGGCCCACGAGTTTCGTGCGCTTCCTGCTGCCGCGCGAAGTCTATCTACACCGCTCGAATATCGTCGACATACAGCTGTTTCTTCTCAATATGGTGCTGGGAGCGGTCGGATTTTTCGGGGCTGTTCTCTTTGTGCCGGTCGTTGCGAATTTCGTATTGAATCAGCTGGTTTCCCTGCAGGACAGCCCGTTTCAACCTTTGACAATGTCATGGGGCAGAAGTGCTGCTGCGACCCTGATCATCATTCTTGTCACGGATTTCTGCAAATACTGCACACATTACATACACCACGAAAACAAGGTGCTGTGGCCGTTCCATTCCGTTCATCATTCGGCGGAAGTCATGACCCCCATCACGGTCAGCCGAAATCATCCGTTGTACCTGGTGATCCGGAATATCATCATCAGCTTTGGCTTGGGTACCGCGCAGGCGCTCGCGCTCTTTCTGCTGATCGGCAAGATTGACCTGCTGACAATCGGCGGCGCCAATGCGGGTTATTTCCTGTTCAACCTGTTGGGCGCGAATTTGCGGCATAGTCATGTCTGGCTCAGCTATGGGCCGGTGATTGAGCATATCTTTATTTCCCCGGCTCAACATCAGATACATCACTCCAGAGCCAAGAAACACTTCAACAAGAACTATGGCGAAGTGTTCGCCATCTGGGACTGGATGTTCGGGACGCTCTATATCCCGCATGGCCAAGAAGAGTTGGAGTTCGGGTTGGCTGACGCTCGGGGCAAGCCGATCGAACAGCCTCATGGAACGCTGAGGGAAGCTCTGTTCCGTCCCTTTGTCGAAAGCTTCCAAGAGGCGACGGGGATTGAATTCAAGGCTGTTCCGCAAGATGTCACCCGGCGGAAATAACGGGATGACGCGCGGTCTGTCACTGTGGCTGGATGTGCTGCGGGTCGCCGCGACCCTGGTCGTGGTTCTGTCTCATTTCGCTTACCCGCGCTTTACCGGGGGCAGCTACGCTTTTCTGCGTGAGTGGAATGTTGGTAGTGATGCGGTCATCGTTTTCTTCGTTATTTCGGGTTGTGTTATCGCCTATGCGGCGGATCGCGACGGCACTGCGTCCCGGTTTGCGTTCAATCGCATTTCACGTCTGCTTTCGGTTATGGTGCCGGCTCTGGTCCTCACGCTGCTTTTTGATGCCTATGGCCATCGGCTCGATCCCGGGGCCTATCCAGTGCCTTTCTACGAACCGCAACCGACCGGTGAGTTTCTGTTGCGCGGGCTGACGTTTTCGAATGAATGGTCAGCATTCGGTCGCCTGCGCCTTGGAACCAACGGTCCGTTATGGTCGCTCAGCTATGAGGCGGCCTACTATATTCTCTTCGGAATTGCCGTTTTCACCCGAGGGTTCGCGCGCATCGCAATACTGTTCACCAGTATCGCGATTGCGGGGGTGAACATTCTGTTGCTGATGCCCGCTTGGCTGATGGGGGTTGCCTTGTGGCGCTGGTTCAAATCCGGCGGCCCTTCAACAATGAGCCACCAGTTGGGCTGGGCATTGGTCTTGCTGAGCACCCTTGTTTATCTGGCCGGGCACATGCTGGGCGTACCTGAATTTTTGGCGGGCACTACAGCCAAGGCACTGGGGGTTACGGATGCCCGTGCGGTTCTTGGGTTTTCGGATGAATTCCTGTGGAACTTCCTGATCGGCCTGTGTACCGCCATGTTTGTGGCGGGGATTGCGATCCTGAACCCCAAACACGTACCCGGCGAACGCCCTGTGCGCTGGCTGGCGGGGGCCAGCTTTTCGATCTACGTGACACATTACCCGGCGCTGCATCTTCTGGACGCAGCACTGGCGGATGTCGTTGGTCGAGACCTGATACTCCTATCCGGTTCGCTTGCGGTCGGCATTGTCTTCGCCCGCTGCTTCGAACGACCAATCAAACAGATTCGAGGGTGGCTGCGGGGGCCGGTCTTGGCGCCCAAGCCCGGGGAAGATCAAACCGCTCATTGAGCAGTCATGAGCCTTAGACCCATCAACAAACAGAACTTTCGACTGGATTGAGTTTACCTCTTTTCACAGCCGGTTCTTTGCGAACTACCGTCCGCAGTTCTACTTCCGGACCACCGACGTGACCGGCACCATGACCCTGGCGGCTGGCACCGAGATGGTTATGCCCGGCGACAACGTCGGCTTCACCGTCAAGTTGATCGCGCCCATTGCGATGGAAGACGGCCTGCGCTTCGCCATCCGCGAAGGCGGCCGCACCGTTGGTGCCGGCGTTGTGTCGAAGATCATTGAATAATTCGCGTGAGCGAATGATCGAACAGAAAGGGCGTCCCTTGGGACGCCCTTTTTCGTTTTTGCCTAAGCCAACAGTAATGCTAACTTCTTTCGTATTGAGACATTGCAATTAGAAGGAGGTCGTAAGATGCACTTTATGGCGCGTTCAGTTTGTCTTGTTGCAGCAGTTGCTTTCTCATCTACCGCAGCGTCCTCACAACAGATTGCGGACCGGATCTATCTCGGAGGGCCCATCATTACGATGGACGATACGACTCCGTCCGCCGACGCTGTCGCAGTCAAGGACGGGCGCATTCTTGCGGTTGGGTCGCTATCTGACTTGTCGGTACATCAGGGTGAGGAAACCGAAACCTATGATCTGGAAGGGCGCGCGATGCTTCCGGGGTTCGTTGATAGCCACGGACATGTCGTCATGGGCGGCTTGCAGGCACTGTCCGCTAATCTTCTTGCGCCACCGGACGGGGATGTCATTGATATCGCCAGTCTGCAATCCACACTGACTGACTGGGCCGAGGAGAATGCGCAGGCCGTTGAACAGGTCAAAATGATCATTGGTTTCGGTTACGACAATGCTCAATTGAAGGAACTCCGTCACCCGACACGACAAGAGCTGGACATGGTGTCTGAGGACTTGCCCGTTGTCATTATTCATCAGTCTGGACACCTGGGCGTGGCAAACTCGAAAGCGCTGGAGTTGGCAGGTATCACGGCCGCTTCGGAGGCCCCTCCGGGTGGGGTTATTCAACGCGATGAAGCCGGTGAAGCAAATGGGATTCTGGAGGAATACGCGTTCTTTTCGGTTCTCGTGCCGATGTTGGGGAATTTGGGTGAGGACGGTCTTGCCGCGTTTGCCCGAGCTGGGACCGAACTTTGGGCAAAGTTTGGATATACGACCGGACAAGAAGGTCGATCCTCAGGTGAAATCGTCGAAGTTCTTAGGAAAGTTGCCGCTGAAGAAGGGCTTCCTATCGACGTTGTAGCGTTTCCGGATGTTCTCGAGTCGAGGGAGTATATTGGAGCAAACACCTCGGCGGATTATGACAACAGGGTTCGGGTAGGGGGCTGCAAGCTGACAATTGACGGTTCGCCGCAGGGCTTCACGGCTTTGCGGGATCGACCCTACTATGATCCGGTTGGAAACTATGCCGCAGGATACGCAGGGTATGCCGCCATAACCATGGAACAACTTCAGGACGCCGTGAACTGGTGTTACGAGAACGATTTCCAAATTCTTGTGCATTCCAACGGTGAAGGGGCATCAGACATGTTGATTGCCGCGCTCGAAGAGGCGCAGATCAAGTATGGCGACCCCGGCAACCGCCCCGTTCTGATTCACGGTCAGTTCCTTCGAGAGGATCAGGTCGCCAGTTTTAAGCGCCTTGGTGTGTTTCCGTCGCTTTTCCCGATGCATACGTTTTACTGGGGCGATTGGCACCGAGATCATACTGTTGGGCCGGTCAATGCAGACAATATCTCACCCACAGGATGGTTGCGCGAACGTGACATGATGTTCGGCACGCATCACGATGCACCGGTGGCCTTTCCAGATAGCATGCGTGTTCTTGCAGCTACGGTAACGCGCCGTACGCGCTCCGGAGATATCTTGGGACCGCATCAGAGGGTTGATGTCATGACCGCATTGAAGGCCATGACAATTTGGCCCGCATGGCAGCACTTCGAAGAAGAGGAGAAAGGGTCTATCGAAGTTGGAAAAGTCGCGGACTTCGTGATCTTGTCTGATGACCCCAGGTCGATCGATCCAGAGACACTAGCCGAGCTCAAAGTACTTGTAACTGTGAAGGGCGACGAGGTTGTCTATGAGGCTGAAAAAGGTGTCAGAGAAGGAAGATTGCGTTTTTCGCCATTTTCCAGTGACCCAGTCGTTGCGCATCTCTTTCTGCACGCGGTTTACCAAGGAATGAAGGTCGAAGATCCATGGCTAACCAATGGCATTTCTAGAGGTGAATAAGAGTGCTTACTTTGCTGCGTTTGCCTCTTGCCAAAATGCTCAGGTCCCTATAGTACGCGCGAGTTCTTAGTAAGAACGTAAGGCGGGGTGATTCCCGCCTTTTGGGTTCGAAGAGGGTTGGCGATGCGCGTCTGTCCTCCTCTCAACCTCAACGCCTGATAAAAGGCTGTATCTATGCAAAGCCAAAATATCCGTATTCGGCTGAAGGCATTTGACTATCGCGTTCTGGATGCCAGCACGCAAGAGATCGTCAACACTGCCAAGCGGACCGGCGCGAACGTGCGCGGCCCGATCCCGCTGCCGAACAAGATTGAGAAGTTCACGGTTCTCCGTGGCCCTCACGTTGACAAGAAATCCCGCGACCAGTTCGAGATCCGCACCCACAAGCGCCTCTTGGACATCGTTGATCCGACCCCCCAGACCGTTGATGCGCTGATGAAGCTCGACCTCGCTGCTGGTGTGGACGTCGAGATCAAGCTGCAGTCGTAAGATCGGAGGGTATAGATTATGCGCTCTGGTATTATCGCAAAAAAAGTTGGCATGACCCGCCTGTTCATGGAAGACGGCAAGCAGATCCCTGTGACCGTTCTTCACCTGGACAACCTGCAGGTCGTTGCACAGCGTACCGCTGACAAAGACGGCTACACCGCCGTTCAGCTGGGCGCCGGTGCTGCCAAGGCAAAACGAACCTCGAAGGCCATGCGCGGTCACTACGCCGCTGCAAAGGTTGAGCCCAAGCGTAAGCTGGCCGAGTTCCGCGTCTCCGAAGATGGCCTGATTGATGTGGGCGCCGAGATTTCGGCAGAACACTTCCTGGAAGGTCAGAAAGTTGACGTTTCGGGCACCTCGATCGGTAAAGGCTTTGCCGGTGCGATGAAGCGTTGGAACTTTGGTGGTCTGCGCGCCTCGCACGGTGTTTCGATCAGCCACCGTTCGCACGGTTCGACCGGTCAGTGTCAGGACCCGGGCAAGGTGTTCAAAGGCAAGAAGATGGCCGGTCACATGGGTGCTGCCCGTGTTACCACCCAGAACCTGGAAGTCGTCAAAACCGACGCCGACCGGAACCTGGTCTTCATCAAAGGCGCCGTTCCCGGACCGAAATCGGGCTGGGTCACCGTCAAGGACGCCGTGAAGAAGAAAGCACCGGAAGGCCTGCCTTTCCCGGCTGCTGTGAAATCGGCTGCAACCGAAGCACCTGCGGAAGAAGCTCCCGCGGAAGGTGGTGAAGCATGAAACTTGATGTAATCAAACTGGACGGCGGCAAAGCCGGCGACATCGAGCTGAACGCCGATCTGTTCGGTCTCGAGCCTCGTGCGGACATCCTGCACCGTGTGGTCCGTTGGCAGCGCAACAACGCGCAGGCCGGCACCCACAAGGTGAAGACCCGCTCGGAAACCAGCTACTCGACCAAGAAGATCTATCGCCAGAAGGGCACCGGTGGCGCACGCCATGGTGACCGCAACGCGCCGATCTTCCGCAAGGGTGGTATCTACAAGGGCCCGACCCCGCGTTCGCATGGCCACGACCTGCCGAAAAAGTTCCGCAAGCTTGGCCTGCGCCACGCTCTGTCGGCCAAAGCCAAGGCAGGTGAACTGGTTGTGATCGAGAACGCCGAAGCCGAAGGCAAGACCGCTGCTCTGGCCAAACAGGTTGCAAACCTGGGCTGGAAACGCGCTCTGGTCATCGACGGCGCGACCGTGAACGAAGGTTTCCTGAAGGCGTCGCGCAACATCGAAGGTCTGGATATCCTACCGTCGATGGGTGCAAATGTTTATGACATCCTCAAGCGTGACACCCTGGTGCTCACCAAAGCGGCTGTCGAAGCACTGGAGGCTCGTCTGAAATGAGCGCGAAGGCAGAACACTACGACGTGATCCGCAAGCCGATCATCACCGAAAAGTCGACCATGGCGTCCGAAAATGGCGCGGTTGTCTTTGAAGTGGCGATCGACAGCAACAAGCCGCAGATCAAAGAGGCCGTTGAGGCGCTGTTTGGTGTGAAGGTCAAAGCGGTGAACACCACCGTGACCAAAGGCAAGGTCAAGCGGTTCCGCGGCCAGCTGGGCCGTCGGAAAGACGTCAAAAAAGCATATGTGACCCTGGAAGAGGGGAACACCATCGACGTGTCCACCGGTCTCTGATCGGAACGGTCTTTGGAATGAATGGAAGACCCCCGCGAAAGCGGGGGTTTTTTCGTATGGCGGCGACACACAAAATTGACCTGGCGGCAGCGGGCCAATTCCATAAATCGCTTGCGACGCCGGGTCAGAAGGCTATCCGGTTAAGGACAAAAAACACGGCAGGCGCATGACATATTCCATCCATCCGAACCCGGGCAATCCACACGTGACCGCCGCGCGGGATTGGGTGTCGACACTGGCCAAATACCGCGAGCCGAACCAGTTGCGCAGCGCGTTCGAGCTTGGCGTCAGCATCGTGCCGTTTATTGCCCTGTGGGCGCTGTCCTGGATGTCGCTGTCGGTCAGCTACTGGCTGGCTTTTGCGATTGCAGTTCTCAACGCCGCCTTTCTGCTGCGCCTGTTTGCGATCCAGCATGATTGCGGGCACGGGGCGTTCTTCAGCAACCGGACGCTCAGCGACTGGACCGGGCGCGTGATCGGAGTGCTGACTCTGACGCCTTATGACGTCTGGCGCCGCACGCATTCCACGCATCACAACAGCGCGGGCAATCTGGACAAGCGCGGGATGGGCGATATCCACACCCTGACGGTGGCCGAGTATATGGCGCTGAGCCCGATGAACCGGTTCTGGTACCGGGTCTATCGCCACCCGATCACCTTGTTCGGCTTCGGGCCCGGCTATCTGTTTCTGCTGCAGAACCGTCTGCCGCTTGGCCTGACGGGTCACCTGAAATTCTGGATCAGCGCCATGGCCACCAACCTGGCGATACTTCTGGCTCTGCTGGCCATATACTATTTCGGTGGGCTGATGCCGTTGCTGCTGATCTTCCTGCCATCGACCCTGCTGGCCGCAACAGCGGGTGTCTGGCTGTTCTACGTGCAGCACCAGTTTGAAGAGACGCAATGGGACCCCGACAAGGATTGGCAACTGCACGAGGCCGCCCTGCACGGCAGCTCGCACTATATCCTGCCCTCTGTATTGCAGTGGTTCAGCGCCAATATCGGCATCCACCACGTCCACCACCTGTACAGCCGCATTCCGTTCTATCGTCTGACCGAAGTGCTGCGTGATCATGATGAACTGGCCAACAGCAACCGGATGACCATCCGCGAGAGCCTCGCCAACGCGCGCCTGCACCTGTGGGATGAGCAAAGCCGTCGCCTGCTGTCCTTCGCCGAAGCCCGCGCGCTGTATGGGTGAGAGGCAGGTTCCGCAGCCAGTTGGGCCGTCTCTAAAACGTCAAAAGCATATGTGACCCTGGAAGAGGGGAACACCATCAATGTGTCCACCGGTCTCTGATCAGACTTGTCTTTGGAGAGAGATAAAGGCCCCCGCGCAAGCGGGGTTTTTTGTTTAGAACTTTGTCGAAATCAATGCTTGCTTGACGAGTTTTTGCTCAACTCAACTAGTGCTTGCGGCTTGCTATCTTTGCTGTACGTTGACACAAAGAAGAATATATACTAGAACAAAAAGAGAACATTGTGGCTATTGAGAGAGTTCGAGATCCAGTACATGACCTGATCGAGTTTGATACGAACATCCAATTGGAGCGGGTGGTTTGGAAACTACTTCAAAGCCGACCATTCCAGAGATTGCGTCGAGTTAAACAGCTTGGGTTTTCAGAGTTAGTTTATCCAGGTGCTACTCATACAAGATTTGCCCACAGCATCGGCGTGTTTCACACGGCTCGGGAGTTGATGAAGATCGTGCGTAAGAAGGCACCGATAGATCAAAGTTGGCGCGAAGGAATAGCGCTGTCTGCCGCTTTGGTGCACGATGTGGGGCATGGTCCGTTTAGTCACGCCTTTGAAACGGTTGGAGAACGTCTTGGTCTCAAATTGGCTGATCATGAAGTTATGAGTGATGAGCTTATTAGAAATGGTGAAATTGCTGATATTTTGGACGCAGAAATCATGCCGGGCTTTGCGTCAAACGTTGCAAACATGATCAAAAAGGAAGGGCAGATCACTCTGCATAACTCGGTGGTGTCGAGTCAGTTTGATGCTGACCGTCTGGATTATATGCAGCGTGACCGTCTAATGACTGGTAGTAAGCATTCTGCCATCGATCTGACTTGGCTGCTGGCCAATTTAGATATTGATGAAGTGCAGACAGGTATTGATGATGCTGAACTCGGTTCGATGCCGATATTTGTCATTGGACCTAAAGCGATACAAGCGGCAGAAGCCTATGTCTTAGGTCTTTTCCAACTCTACCCGACAATCTACTTTCACAAAACGACACGAGGTGCGGAGAAGCTTTTTGCTGAAATTCTTGTGCGGGTAGTTGAGTTGGTAAGCGATGGGTCTGCAGAAAAGACGGGCCTTCCTTCGAACCATCCATTGGTCAAATTTGCCAGAGAACCGGAAAGTATTGATACGGCATTGACCTTAGATGACACTGTGGTGTGGGGCGCTTTGCAGCTCTTGCGAGAGGCGGATGACCCAGTCCTGTCACAGTTTTCCGAGCGACTTCTTAATCGCAAGCTTTTTAAGTGCTTTGACATACGAGCAGCAGTTTCGCATAGATGTGACCCTCACAACTCGGGTGACCAACAAAATATAGATGAAATCGAAAAATGTTGCGCATCTGTCTACCTAAAGCTACAAGAATGGGAAGCAGAACAGAAAGGTGTGACTCCGCGCATCATCAATGATGTAGCAGAGCGAAAACCTTATAAAGCAGGCGGCGGTAATGGGCAGACTGAACAAATCAATGTTCGCACTGATGGTGGCGAGTTGATTGACATCATTCAGCGCTCAGAAATTGTCAACTCGCTGAGTATCTTTAAACTTAACCGTGCATATTATGATGGGTCTGACGCAGAGGCCCTCAAGGTGATTGAAGATATCATTGAAGGGGAGATCAAGTGATGTCCGATATTAAGATCAATGAAGTGGCTGCTATTATTCAGGACGCGGGAGGTCGCATTGTAGGTCGTACCCGCCTTCAGAAGATAGCTTACCTGCTTGCAGCCACGGGGCTCGATGATAGCTTTCGCTTCTCGTACAAGCACTATGGACCTTTCAGTGAACAACTGGCTTCTTCTGCGAAGTTTGGTGCTTTGCTTGGCAGCGTGCATGAGCGCCAAGATCATGCCTCTTGGGGTGGTACTTATTCGACCTACACAGTCGACGACCATTCTACAAAACAGCAACCTAATGCGCGAAGTTCTTTGGCTTCTATTGCTGTTAAAGCTGACTCCATCGAGTTGGAGCTTGCGGCAACTGCTTTATTTCTCTGCCGTGAAGGTTATGCTAATCCATGGGTTGAAACTGCTCAGCGTAAACCCGAGAAGGCTACTGACCAGCGTCTTGATAATGCGAAGAAGCTTTTGGCTAATCTTGCAGGTGTTAAGGTCCCAGAGCCTATTCCCCAGATGCTTTATGCCTAGTGGGTAAACTGTAGGGCTAAAAGTACAACGCACCCTATAGACACCCACCCCCAACCCTGTTACATGCTCCCAATCTTGCGGCCTCGGATTCGTTCCGGGGCCTCTGATATTTGGCGGGATGATGGGTTGAAATCCCATCCTACTTGCCGACCGTAGGATGGGTTTTCAACCCATCACAATCCACCGGGGACCTTCGGGGCCCTATACCCTTGGCACCTACGGGGGCCTATCACATAGCGGGGAATTCCCCCGCACTTGCTAAACGGAAGACAGAAAGCATGGCACTTAAGTCGTACAAGCCGACGACGCCGGGCCAGCGCGGGCTGGTGCTGATCGACCGTTCGGAGCTTTGGAAAGGACGTCCGGTCAAGTCTCTCACTGAGGGTTTGACCAAATCGGGCGGCCGGAACAACACCGGACGGATCACTTCACGCCGCCGCGGCGGTGGCGCAAAGCGTCTCTACCGGATCGTTGACTTCAAACGGAACAAATTTGATGTCGCGGCAACCGTCGAGCGGATCGAATACGACCCGAACCGGACCGCATTCATCGCACTGGTAAAATACGAAGACGGCGAGCAGGCATATATCCTGGCTCCGCAGCGTCTGGCTGTTGGTGACAAAGTCGTGGCATCTGCCAAGGCCGACATCAAGCCGGGCAACGCGATGCCGTTCTCGGGCATGCCGATCGGTACCATCGTCCACAACATCGAGATGAAGCCTGGCAAAGGCGGTCAGATCGCACGTGCGGCCGGTACTTACGCTCAGTTCGTTGGTCGCGATGGCGGCTACGCTCAGATCCGTCTGAGCTCGGGCGAGCTGCGCATGGTCCGTCAGGAATGCATGGCCACCGTTGGTGCCGTGTCCAACCCCGACAACTCGAACCAGAACCTCGGTAAAGCCGGTCGTATGCGCCACAAGGGCGTTCGTCCGTCGGTTCGTGGTGTTGCAATGAACCCGATCGATCACCCGCACGGTGGTGGTGAAGGTCGTACCTCGGGTGGCCGTACTCCGGTTACACCGTGGGGTAAGGACACCAAGGGTAAGCGTACCCGCAACAAGAACAAAGCGTCCCAGAAGCTGATCATCCGCTCGCGGCACGCCAAGAAGAAGGGACGTTAATCCATGTCTCGCTCTGTTTGGAAGGGTCCTTTCGTCGATGCTTACGTGCTGAAAAAAGCCGAAGCAGCGCGCGAGTCGGGCCGCAACGAAGTCATCAAGATCTGGTCGCGTCGTTCCACCATTCTGCCCCAGTTCGTGGGTCTGACCTTTGGTGTGTACAACGGCCAGAAGCATATCCCCGTAAACGTCTCGGAAGACATGATCGGTCAGAAGTTCGGTGAATACTCGCCGACCCGCACCTATTATGGCCACGCCGCAGACAAAAAAGCGAAGCGGAAGTAAGTCATGGGCAAGGAAAAGAACCCCCGCCGCGTGGCTGAAAACGAAGCAATGGCGAAAACCCGTATGCTTCGCACCAGCCCGCAGAAACTGAACCTGGTTGCGCAAATGATCCGCGGCAAGAAAGTTGAGAAGGCTCTGACCGACCTGACTTTCTCGAACAAGCGTGTCGCGCAGGACGTCAAGAAGTGCCTGCAGTCCGCAATCGCGAATGCCGAAAACAACCACAACCTGGACGTTGACGAGTTGATCGTCGCCGAAGCATGGGTTGGCAAGAACCTGGTCATGAAGCGCGGTCGTCCGCGTGCGCGTGGCCGTTTCGGCAAGATCATGAAGCCGTTCTCGGAGATCACCATCAAGGTGCGTCAAGTTGAGGAGCAAGCCTAATGGGTCATAAAGTAAATCCGATCGGCATGCGCCTGCAGGTCAACCGCACCTGGGACAGCCGCTGGTACGCCGACACCAAGGACTACGGTGATCTTCTGCTGGAAGACCTCAAGATCCGTGAGTTCATCAACAAAGAGTGCAAGCAGGCCGGTGTTGCCCGTGTGATCATCGAACGTCCGCACAAGAAGTGCCGCGTGACGATCCACACCGCACGTCCCGGTGTCATCATCGGCAAGAAAGGTGCGGACATCGAAGTTCTGCGCAAAAAGCTTGCTCGTATGACCGACAGCGAACTGCACCTGAACATCGTCGAAGTGCGCAAGCCCGAGCTTGACGCGCAGCTGGTTGCCGAGTCCATCGCTCAGCAGCTGGAGCGTCGTGTTTCGTTCCGTCGCGCAATGAAGCGCTCGGTTCAGAACGCCATGCGCATGGGCGCCCTGGGTATCCGGGTGAACGTCGCTGGTCGTCTGGGCGGTGCCGAAATCGCACGGACCGAGTGGTACCGCGAAGGCCGCGTGCCTCTGCACACCCTGCGTGCCGACATCGATTACGCACATGCCGAAGCGATGACCCCCTACGGGATCATCGGGATCAAGGTCTGGATCTTCAAAGGTGAGATCATGGAGCACGATCCGCAGGCACGTGACCGTAAAGCACAGGAACTCCAGGACGGCCCTGCACCTCGTGGTGCTGGTGGCGGTCGTCGCTAAGGAGGGAAAGATATGCTTCAACCAAAGCGTACTAAATTCCGCAAGATGCACAAAGGCCGGATCAAGGGTCTCGCCAAGGGCGGCTCTGATCTGAACTTTGGCACCTACGGCCTGAAAGCCATCGAGCCTGAGCGTGTAACCGCACGTCAGATCGAAGCTGCACGTCGTGCCATGACGCGTCACATGAAGCGTCAGGGCCGCGTCTGGATCCGCATCTTCCCCGACACTCCGGTCACTGCAAAGCCGATCGAAGTTCGTATGGGTAAAGGTAAAGGTTCGGTCGACCGCTGGGTTTGCAAGGTCAAGCCTGGTCGCGTGATGTTCGAGATCGACGGCGTCAATGACGACATCGCCCGCGAGGCCCTGCGCCTGGCCGCGATGAAGCTGCCGGTCAAGACCCGCGTCGTGGTTCGCGAAGACTGGTAAGCGATTGGGTGCAACCCCGTTCGTAACAAGATCGACCCCCGTCGGGAAACCGGCGGGGGTTTTCTTTTGGTTGGACGGTCTGTGATGTTGTGGGTCGTGAAAACCGTCGACCTGCCCACGTGACGCGCCTAGGCTGCTGGACAGGAATGGGAGGGTCTTATGATTCAACTGCGCAAGAAGATGTTCGTCAAAGAAGTCATAATCACCGACCAGCTGGGCCAGCCTTGCGATCCGGTCAGTCGGGTCGCGGCGTTGGCAGTGTTGCAGAATCCTTTGGCTGGGCGGTTCGCCGAGGACCTTTCAGAGCTGTTCGAAATCGGTGGCTCTTTAGGTGCGGAACTTGCAGCTGAAGCGATCTCGCAACTGGACGGGCCGCCGATCTCTTATGGCAAAGCGGCGATCGTTGGCATGAACGGCGACCTTGAGCAGGGCGGGGCGGTGATCCACCCCAAGCTCGGCGCTCCTATGCGGGCGGCGGCGGGTGGAGGTGAGGCGGTGATCCCGTCAAACGCCAAGCTGGGCGCGCCGGGTTGCGCAATTGATCTGCCGCTTGGGCACAAGGACAATCCATGGTCGTTCGACCATTTCGACACAATGACGTTGAGCATCCCGGACGCACCAAAACCAGATGAGATTGTGCTATGCCTTGCCTATGCAGATGGTGGTCGCCCTATCCCGCGCTGTGGCAAAGGGCCCATCAAGACCTAAGTGTCTGGTCTTGCCGAAAGGGCTGGGGTATGCCCGGCCCATGGCACAGATTGAATCACTCTTCGTTACCCGTCTCTATCGCGCGTCCCTGTCCGAGTTCGATCCGAAGATCGATGCGGGCGAACTGGAAAACTCCTGCCTGGTCATCGCCGAAGATGATGAGGCGGGGCAGGATTGGTGCGAGGAAAACGGCTATCCCGGCTATACCAGCTATGCGTCGCTGACCGATCTGCCCTGGCGGTTCCCGATCTTTGCAGATCTGGTGAAAGTGCTGGACCAGCACGTCGCAGCCTTTGCCAGGGATCTGGAGTTCGATCTGGGCGAGGGCGAGTTGAAACTGGAAGACCTGTGGATCAACATCCTGCCCGAGGGCGGTATGCATTCCAGCCATCTGCACCCGCACAGTGTAATCTCTGGTACGACCTATGTCGCCATGCCGGAAGGGGCCAGCGCGCTGAAGCTGGAAGACCCCCGCTCGGGCCGCATGATGGCCGCTCCGACGCGGCTGAAGGGCGGGCGGCGCGATCTGCAGCCGTTCATCTACATGAAGCCTCAGGTCGGCGATGTGCTGTTGTGGGAGAGCTGGCTGCGCCATGAGGTGCCCATGAACATGGCCGAAGACGAGCGGATCAGCGTCAGCTTCAACTACAAATGGGAATGACTGGTTCCGCAGCCAGGCCATTGGCCCCGGTAGCTTTGCAGGCACAAAAAAAAGGCCGCCCCGACAGGGCGGCCTTTCGCATGTAAACCCGATCCGGCTTAGAAGCCCAGACCTTCGTATTTTTTCTTGAACTTCGACACACGGCCGCCAGCGTCCATCAGACGCGCGCCGCCACCGGTCCATGCGGGGTGCACGGAGGGGTCGATTTCCAAAGCCAGCTGGTCGCCTTCGCTGCCCCAGGTGGATTTCATCTGAACCACGGTGCCATCGGTCATTTTGACGTCGATGATGTGGTAGTCGGGATGGATGTCTTTTTTCATCTTTCCGCTCCTTACGCCTCGGCGCCAGCCTTGGGCTTGTAGTTGGTGACTTCTGCGATACGTGCGGATTTACCACGGCGCGAACGCAGATAGTACAGTTTGGCGCGACGGACGCGGCCACGGCGGACAACGGTGATGCTGTCGATGTTGGTCGAATGCAGCGGGAACACACGCTCCACGCCTTCGCCAAACGAGATTTTGCGGACGGTGAACGAACCGGCGATGCCGCTGCCACCTTTGCGTGCAATGCAGACACCTTCGTAGTTCTGCACACGGGTACGTGACCCTTCGGTCACCTTAAAGCCGACACGGATGGTGTCACCGGCTTTGAAATCGGGGATGTCTTTCCCCAGGGCGGCAATCTGTTCCGCCTCAAGCTGTGCGATCAGGTCCATCGCAGTTACTCCTATCTGCTCGTGGTTGGTCCACGAAGTTTGGGCACGGTCCGAGAGCTCTTGGTCTTCACCGGGTCCTGCCACGCAGCCCGCCAGAGGTCAGATCGAATGTTCCTTTGGTCCGGTCTGCCCTGCCGCGCCGGGGCCGAAGAAAGCCGGGCGTCACGCCATGATGCAAACCAAAACACCGGAGTCGCATTGCGCGGCACCGGATTGCGTTCGTTTAGGGGCTTTTGAGACGCCGATCAAGCCCAAATGATCATGAAAACCGAGGGAATGGTGAGTTTCCGCCGTATCTGAAATCTGCCATTGCGTTGTGACCCCGATCAGGCATTCTGGGGGCAATTAATCAAGAGCAGATTTGATACAGGAACAAAAGATGCGCAAAGCATTCCTGCTGGCCGCCATGGCGCTTGCACTCATTTCATGTGGCCGTCCGGGCCCTCAACCTCAGGCGGTCGAACCGCAGGCCTTTGCGGATACCAGCCCGCCTTCGGTGATCTATCCCGCCTTCGGCGATGCCGATCCGCACCCGTGGGAAGGGCGCCACCCCGGCAATTACCCGGTGCACGGGCTGGACGTGTCACGCTGGCAGGGCGATATCGACTGGCGCACTGCACGGGCGTCCGGCGTTAGTTTTGCCTTCATCAAGGCGACCGAGGGCGGGGATTTCATGGACCCGATGTTTCAGGATCACCGGCGCGGCGCGCAGGCCGCCGGTGTGCCGTGGGGGGCCTATCACTATTACTATTTCTGCCGCCCCGCGCGCGAGCAGGCGCAGTGGTTCATTGAAAACGTGCCCAAAGGGGCGGATCTGCCCCATGTACTGGACATGGAATGGACGCCCTATTCGAAGACCTGCACCCTGCGCCCCGATGGCCGCACCGTCCGGGCCGAGGCGCAAAAGTTCCTAGACATCCTCGAACGCCATTACGGCCGCCGCCCCATCGTCTATACCACGGTGGATTTCTATCAGGACACCGATATCGGCCGTCTGCCCAAGACCGAGTTCTGGTTGCGCTCGGTCGCCGGGCACCCGCGCGAAGTCTATCCGCGCGCGATCTGGCGGTTCTGGCAGTATACCGGCACCGGGCTGGTGCCGGGTGTGCAGGGCAAGGTGGATATCAACACCTTCAACGGCACGCCTGAGATATGGGCGCGGTGGAAGGTGGGTGCGCCTCAGGTCGCGGGAACACCATAGGTTTCGAGTGTCCCGCCGCCCACAAGGTGATCCAGCCGGCGTACCCGTTCCTCGCCGACTGAATCCTGCAGCCAGAAATGCTCACCCGCGGTCAGGTCACGGCGTTCGAATCCGCGTTCGGTCATGCAGCGCTCTACCTGATCGATTTCACCCTGGCGGCGAATCTGGTCGTCAAACGGGGCGGTTATGGCGGGGCCCAGAATGATGCCCCACAGCAGGATATTGGTGGTGTAGCCACCGATCACGGCAGCATTACCGCCGATATCGGCTTCGGTGGCACAATATTCAACGGCGACACGGGCCGAATGCAGGTTGTGTCCCGCCTGCGTGGGCACCGACAATTCAAGCGGTTTTGTTGTGCAGGCCGATACGGCAAGCACAGCCAGACAAATGATTTTCTTCATCTAACAGTCCAAGATACGTGATTTGGAAATTGCTTTAAGCAACATCTTTTGGATGAGTATTTTCCAACCACCTCTGCCACAAGAGGAGTTCAGGGAATCCCGTAAAGCTGCGGCCTGCGGGCCACACCCTGTTCGTCAGTCGGACGTCTTGTTCCGCAATATCCGATAGCTCTCCCACAGATCGGGACGCCGTTCGCGGGTGATCTGTTCGGACATCTCGTGTCGCCATTCGGCGATGCGGCCATGGTGGCCGGACATCAGGATGTCTGGGATCGCGCGGCCTTTCCATTCGGCGGGGCGGGTGTATTGCGGGTGCTCCAGTAGGCCCGAGGAAAAGCTCTCTTCCTCGGCTGAAGCCTGATTGCCCAATACCCCGGGGATCAGCCGCACTGTGGCGTCGATCAGGGCCTGTGCCGCGATCTCGCCTCCGGTCATGACGAAATCGCCAAGGCTGACCTCCTGCACGCCGTAATGTTCCAATACACGCTCATCGACGCCTTCGAAGCGACCACACAGCAGCGTCATGCCATCGCAGCGCGCCAGGTTCTGCATCATGCGTTGATCCATCCGGCGGCCACGCGGGCTGAGGTAGATCAGCGGCCAGTTGCCCCGGATGCCCGCCATCGTGTGTTCGATGGCCTCGCCCAGCACATCGGCGCGCAGCACCATGCCCGCACCGCCGCCCGCCGGGGTGTCATCGACATTGCGATGCTTGCCGACACCGAACTGGCGCAGATCAACGGTTTCCAGCTGCCACAGACCTTCCTGCAGCGCCTTGCCGGTCAGGCTTTCGCCCAGAACACCGGGGAAGGCGGATGGAAACAGGGTGATGATCTTGGCCTTCCACACCCCGTGCAGGTCGGGCGTGGGGGTCATCAGCTCGCGCGGCTTCAGGGTCGGGCGGATGGCTTTGCGGCCATGAGATTTTGCGGGCGTGTCCGTCATGAGGTGCCAATCAGATCCGTTTGAGCGCGTTCAACAAGAGCTGCCTTTTGATCGATCAGCGCCGCATCGTCCAGAGCGGACCGGTTCATTTTCAACATGCGCGTCAGCAGATCTGCGGGCAGGCGGGTGTTTGTACGCGTTGGACCAACCAGTTGCGCCGCCTCTTCCACGGGCAGGTCAAGAAAATCGGCAAACGGTGTTCCGGGGCCAAAGGGGCGTGTCTGCAGGTCTTCCAGCCACTGACTGCGCACCTGAACCGAGGGCAGGCGGCCCCTGATCTCTTCCGCAACAGATTGTGGTGCGGCAACCGGGGCCATGCGGTCGCGGAACGTGTCGAAATCCAGAACCATCCGCGCGCGATGCAGGTCATGGGCCCAGAGGCTGCGCAGCCAGCCCTCGCGCTGGCGCAGCGACAGGTAGAGCGTGATCTGAACTTCTTCCCGCCCGAACCGTTCGCGGACCAGGTCGACCAGACATGTGGCCAGTTCCGGAGCCGCGTCATATCCGACGGCAAGGTTTCGACTGGGGCGCAGGCCCGAGAAATTTTCTTCGCTCAACACCAGACCGCGTTTGCGGCCGAAAGTCAGCGATTTCAGGAACTGCTGCATCTGGTCGCGGAAATCACGCATTGCACCGGGCGTGCCATACAGGGAATAGCGCGTTGCGGCCTCGGACAGGCCGGAATTTCGTGTGCGGTAGGGCAGAACCAGCGCGTGGTAAGGCCAGATCAGCTTGCGGTTTTCGAACAAAAAGGACTGTGCCGCCGTCGTCCCGGTCTTGTGCAGACCCAGATGCAGCAACACGCGGCGCATCAGATCAGACCTTCGGGCGGGTCGGCAACGATGCGGCCCTTGTCCAGGTCGACGGTCGGCACGGCCTCAAGCGTGAAGGGCAGCAGGACCGTGGTTTTCAGGCCGGGTCCCTGCAGCTCCAGCAGGTCTGCCGCACCGTGGTTCTGAACCGACTTGACCCGGCCCAGCAGGGTGCCTCCGGTGTCGTAAACCTGCAGTCCGATCAGGTCGGTGTGATAGAATTCATCGTCCGGCAGCGACGGCAACTGATCGCGGCGAGCATAAAGGCGCAGGCCGTTCAGCGCATCCGCCTCTTCCTTGCTCTCGACCCCGCCCAGCCGGGCGGCGAAGCCGTTCTTGATGGCGCGGGTCAGCACCACCGGATAGCGCTCGGTACCCGCCTCATCGGTCAGGGGCGAATAGGTCTCGATATCCTCGGGCACGGCGCAGAAGCTTTTCAGCCGCACCTCGCCGCGCACGCCATACGCGCCCGCAACGCTACCCACGCAGATCAGATCACTCATTTGAGCCTTCCGTAACACATAGCCCGCCCCGCCATTGTCCGACCCCTTCGCAGGCCTCGCGCTGGTTCGAGCGTTCGAAGAACACGCCAACAATAAAGGCGATCATCAACAGGATGGGAAGCCGTAACAATCCGAACATGTGCCTATCTCACCTCGATCGACAGGGTGCCGCTGCGGTTTTCCCAACCGACCTGCTCCAGTTCCGGCGTGTCTGACAGGGTTTCGGGCAGGCCGACGCAGAAATAACCGATCAGGCGCCAGCTTTCAGGCACATTCAGGTCCCGGGCCATGCGGTCAGGGTCAAGGATCGACACCCAGCCCAGCCCCAGCCCCTCGGCGCGCAGCGCGAGCCAGAACAGGGTGATCGCCGACACCACGGAATAGCGCCGCATCTCGGGCATGGTGCCTGCGCCCAGACCCTGCCCCTTGTCGGTGGAATCGTCGCAGAACACGGCCAGTTGCACCGGGGCCTCTTGCATCCCGGACAGTTTCAACTGGCTGTACAACTGCGCCTTGTCGCCGGAATACCCGCTCAGCGCCTGTTCGTTTGCGTCTTGGAAATTCTTCAATGCCGCGTCCCGCGCGGCGTTACTTTCGACGCGGATCACGCGCCAGGGTTCGCTCAGCCCCACCGAAGGGGCCAGCCGAAACGTGTCGAGGCAGCGCATCAGCACCGCCTCGTCTATCGCGTCGGTGCGGAACCGGCGCACATCGCGCCGGAGCCGCATCAACAGATCGAACTGCGTGCGAAAATCATCGGTGAAAGTCTGATCCCGCACGCGCCCGCCTGCTTACTCTTCTGCCGCAGCTTCTTCAGCCGGTGCAGCAGCCGCTTCGGCAGCTTCAGCAGCCTTGGCCGCTTTCTCTTCTGCGCGTTCCTGAGCTTTCTTGCCCGGAGTACCCTTGTTGGGGTTGTTGCGCTCGGCCTTGTCGCGGGTGCCGGCAGCTTCCAGCATACGTGCGATACGATCGGTGGGCTGTGCGCCCTGATCCAGCCAGTACTGAACGCGCTCCATATTCATTTTCACGCGCTCTTCGCTGTCTTTCGGCAGCAGCGGGTTGTAGGTGCCAAGTTTCTCGATGAAACGGCCATCGCGCGGCATGCGGCTGTCAGCCGCCACGATACGATAGAAGGGACGTTTTTTCGAGCCGCCGCGGGCGAGACGAATTTTCATTGCCATGGTGGTATCTCCTTTGAATGGCGTGTGCCGGGATATTCTCCGGTCAATTCTGGTGTTTCTTGTGGTGTCGGATGACTTCCTGAATGATGAAATTCAGGAAAGCCTTGGCGAAATCGGGGTCCAGATCGGCCTCTTTCGCCAGGTCTTCTAACCGTGTGATCTGCGTCGCTTCGCGCGCAGGATCGGACGGGGGAAGGTCGTGCGCGGCCTTGAGCTTGCCAACGGCCTGCGTGTGCTTGAACCGCTCGCCCAGCGTATAGACAAGGATCGCGTCCAGCCGGTCGATGCTTTCGCGGTGGTCCTTCAACAGCGCTGCGGCTTGCATCACTGGGTTGGTCATTGGCCGGTCCTTTCGGTGGTCAAAGCGGGGGTCGTCAAATCGATTTGCGGGTGACGCCAGATCTGGGCTGTCTTGCCAAGCAGCTCGCCCTCGCGCTCATAAGTGGCACCAAGGCGTTCGGCCAGCGCGCGCGAGCGGTCATTTGCGTGGGCGATATACGAGATCACACCGTTCAGGCCCTGATGCCGCGCCGCATAATCGCGTGCGGCCTCAGCGGCTTCAAACCCCAGCCCTTTGCCTTCGGCCTCTGCCAGCAGCGCCCAGCCCAGCTCGGGCTCGGCCCAGCCGGGCACGTCGATGATACCGGCCCATCCCACGAATGCGCTGCTGGTCTTCTCGGTCAGGTGCCACAGGCCATAACCGCGCAGCGCCCAATGGCCCAGACGGTTCGACAACGAGCCCCAGCATTCGAATGCATCCTTGGGCCCGCCGACCATATGGCTGCGCTCGGTCGCGAAGAATGCGGTCATCGCGGGCAGATCGTCCAGATGCGGCGCGCGCAGGATCAGGCGGTCGGTTTCAACGGTGGGAATGGTGAACGAGGTCATGCGTAGGCCTCCATCCCGCCATTCACCAGATCGCCGGGGGCCGGGTGCCGCCAGATTTCCGAGCGGCCATATTTGGGGTGCTCATAGTGATATTCGAACTGCGCGCCCAGCCGTTTGGCCACGGCCTTGCTGGGGTGATTGTCCGGATCAATCAGCGAGATCGCCGTATCCCAGTCCAGTACGTCATAGGCATAAGATCGCGCGGCCAGCGCAGCCTCGGTCGCATACCCTTTGCCGGTAGCGTGGGTCATCAGGGTCCAGCCGACCTCGGGCTCGGGCCAGCCTTCGGGGAACCACAGGCCGATCCGCCCGACATAAGCGCCGGTGTCTTTGTCATCGACACTCCAATAGCCATAGCCGCGCAGAACCCAGTGCCCCAAAAGCGAGGCAACCAGCCGCCACGTCTCGTCCCGGCGCATTGGTCCACCGACATGCTTCGCGGCATCACTGGCGAAGAATTCGACATCCGCGTCCAGATCAGCCTCGGACGGCGCGCGCATGATCAGGCGCTCGGTTTCCAGCGTCGGGATGGGCAGCGCGAAGCTCATGACCGTACCTCGCCATAGCGCCAGACATGCTGATCTGCGCCAAAGGCGCGCTCGGCCTCTGTGTCCCGCGAGGCGCCCAACCGTTCGGCCAGCGCGTTCGACCGGGTATTGCTGGCGGACACGTAGCTTACGAACTGTCCCGATCCAAGGAGATCGAAGCCGAAATCGCGCACGGCAGAACAAGCTTCGGTGGCATATCCCTGCATGCGGTGCTGTGCGTCGAACATATAGCCAAGCTCGGGCTCGTGGTCGTCCCATTCGAGACCCAGAATGACGAAGCCGATGGCCTGATCATCCTCTTGCAAGGTGACGGTAAACAGCCCATGCCCGTGCAGCAGCCACCCGGATGTGTAGTACGAGAACTCGGTCCAGGCTTCCTGCTCGGTATCGCCAAAGCTGTCCCGGCAGATCGAAATCCATTTGGGAAGGTCGCCCAATGTCGGCGCGCGCAGAACCAGCCGCCGGGTCTGAAAGACCGGCAGGGCCGCGCGGTATTGCGCTGCTGCCATCGCCGCCTTACCGGACGGGGGCTGAGTGCAGCGTGCTGGCGTCACTTTTTCTTACCAAACCCGCTGAGACCGGGGGGCAGGCCCATGCCGCCGCCCAGACCGGGCAGGCCGCCGGGCATCTTGCCGCCCATCGCCTTGGCCGCCTGTTCCAGCGCTTTAGGGTCCATGCCTGCGGCCATTTCTTCAGGCGAGGGGCCGCCTTTGCCGAACATGCCTTTCATGGCCTGTTTCAGCATCTTGCCTTTGCCCATCTTGCCCATCTTCTTCATCATATCCGACATCTGCCGGTGCATCTTGAGCAGCTTGTTGAGGTCGCTGACCTCCATGCCCGAACCCGCGGCGATGCGTTTCTTGCGGCTCGCCTGCAACAACTGAGGGTTGGCGCGCTCGCGTTTGGTCATCGACTGGATCATGGCGATCTGCTGACGCAGGATCTTGTCGTCCAGACCGGCTTGATCCATCTGCTTGGCCATCTTGTTCATGCCCGGCATCATGCCCATCATGCCCTGCATACCGCCCATCTGGATCATCTGTTCCAGCTGCATCTTCAGGTCGTTCATGTTGAACTGACCTTTGACCATGCGCTTCATCATGCGCTCGGTCTGTTCCATCTCCATCGTTTCCTGGGCTTTTTCGACCAAGGCAACGATGTCGCCCATACCCAGAATGCGACCGGCGATCCGGTCGGGCTCGAAGGTTTCGAGCGCGTCCATCTTCTCGCCCAGACCGACAAAGCGGATCGGCTTGCCGGTGACAGCGCGCATCGACAGCGCCGCACCGCCGCGCCCGTCTCCATCCATCCGGGTCAGTACCACGCCCGAGATGCCGACCTTGGCGTCAAACTCTTCAGCGACTTCAACGGCGACCTGACCGGTCAGGCCGTCGACCACCAGCAGGGTCTCGCGCGGATCAACCACGTTGCGGACCTGCTCGACCTCGTCCATCAGCACTTCGTCAATGTGCAGACGACCCGCAGTGTCGAGCATATAGACGTCGTAACCGCCCAGCGTCGCCTGCTGTTTGGCGCGTTTGGCGATGTCGACGGGCGATTGGCCCGGCACGATCGGCAGCGTATCGACACCAACCTGCGTGCCCAGAACCGCCAACTGATCCATCGCCGCCGGGCGATAGACGTCGAGCGAGGCCATCAGGACCTTCTTGCCCTCTTTCTCTTTCAGGCGTTTGGCCAGCTTACCGGTTGTGGTCGTCTTACCCGAACCCTGCAGACCAACCATCAGGATCGGCGCGGGCGGGTTGTCGATTTTCAGCTTGCCGGGGTCTTCTTCACCGCGCAGGGTATCGACCAGCGCGTCATGCACGATCTTGACGACCTGCTGGCCGGGGGTGATCGACTTGGTGACGGCCTGCCCGGTCGCCTGTTCCTGCACCTTCTTGACGAACGCGCGCGCCACCGGCAGCGAGACGTCGGCCTCAAGCAGCGCAACCCGAACCTCACGCAGGGCGGTTTTGACGTCTTCCTCGGACAGGGCACCTTGTTTGGTCAGCCGGTCAAAGACGCCAGAGAGGCGTTCGGATAGATTTTCAAACATGCCTGCGGCCTCCTTAGCCGGTTATCTGGTGGCGCTTCTCAGATAAGAAACACCGGTTAAATACACAATTGCCCCCTCCCACTGAATTAGACGTGGGGGTAATGCCAAATGGCATTGCCCCCACGGGCGAAACTCGCTGGTGGGGGGCGATCCCTGAACGACTCAAGGGACCGGAAGGTTAGACTCTTCCGGATGTTTGGGGGTGCTCTACGCCCAAGCGCTTTCTGAGTCAAGCCAAGCGCTTTGAGCAAACACAGTGTTGGTCTAATGTCCTTGTGTCGGGGTCAGGTTTGGAGATTAGAGATGAGTCAACCATTTCCCGAGCGCATCAACGACTATGTTGGTGAAGTTACGAATACCGACATCTGGTCCAGTTTCGAAATCCGCCCGGATGATATCTTCGTCTGCACGCCACCCAAATGCGGCACCACATGGACGCAGACACTGGTCCGCATGTTGATCACCAAAACCGCCGATCCCGCGATTTACGACAATCGGGTCTCGCCCTGGCTGGATTGCGGTTTCCGGGATCGCGTGGAGCAGGACAGGATGCTGGCGGCGCAGACGCACAGGCGCTGCATCAAGACCCACACGCCGCTGGACGGGATCACCTATTCATCGGACGCCACCTATCTTGTGGTGCACCGTCACCCGGTCGATGTGCATCTCTCGCTGCGCAACCACGTGGCGAATATGAAAGATGACTGGCTGGACTACCTGTTCCCCGAAGACATGTCCGAAGCCTTCGCGATGTTCCTCGACCGACCCGCCTCATCCAAAGGTACCGACGATCTGACGCTGGCGTCGTTCGTCCATCATTATCAGTCGTTCCGGGAGTTCCGGCATCTGCCGAACATCCATTTCCTGCACTACGCCGAGCTCAGCCGGGACTTGCCGGGGCAGGTGGCGCGGATTGCCGGGATCATGGGGGCCGAGATCGAGCCCGCACTGATCGACGAAATCGCGCAGGCCGCAAGCTTTGGGTCGATGAAAGAGAACGCCAGACGAGCGTCGCAACAGCCCGGGTTCCAAAGTGCGTTTCAGGATTATGCGAATTTCTTCGCTTCAGGGACCAGCAACAAATGGGAAGGCAAGCTGACTGACGACGACATGGCGCGATATGATGTACGCTTGTCCGAGATGGTCACCCCGGCTGAAAGGGCGTGGCTGGAGCACGGGCAAAACCCATGACCGTCAGGCTGGTTCCCGCGCTTCGTCTTGCTGTCGCGCGGGCAGCCAGACGTTGACCGCGTCAACCAGTTGATGCGCACCGCGCCCGTTCGAGAATGCTTCGACAATAGGATGCCGCCCTGCGCTCATGCCTTTGTCGAGTATCAAGACCGGTCGAAAGAGGGGCGTCTTTCTATTGTCGCGGCGCGATGTGGTACTTTCTATCTCGGCATGGGACAGATTCGACAGAACATGCTCAACCGCTTCATAGCCAAAGACAGATTGCCTGCGGATCACGATGCTGTTCTTGTTGCGGTCCAGTATGACCTGAACCCGGCGCACGAAGGCGCAGAAGGCTCCTACGCCCATTCCACCGCCCATCAGCGCGAAGAAACTGCCGAACCAGATATTCTCGCCACCTTCGCTGATCATGAAAAGCCCAACACCGACAAACACCAGAATGAAGAACACCAGCGAGATGCCGATGAACCAGGGCGTGTCGGACAGGATCAGTTGGTTCGGAGTGTTGCGCGTGACTTTCATGGCGGCACGCTAACACCGATTTCTGAACCTGTCGTGGCTTGAAATTGCTTCCCGGTTGCGCGATGAGCGCGTCACACGAGGAGGTTCCCATGGACGCATCATCCGCCTTTCAGGACACATTGCCGCTCAGCTCAGACGCGCTTCTGGCGCAGTTGGACGATTGGGGGCTGACCTATCGCCTGCACAGCCATGTGCCGCTGCGCACGGTCGAGGACGCGAAGGCGGTCGAGGATCAGTTCATGGTGCCGGGCGAGAACGCCCTGCGGCTCAAGAACCTGTATCTGCGCGACAAGAAAAAGCGCAACTATCTGGTGACGCTGGAACAGAGCCGCGAGATCGACCTCAAGGCGCTGGGGGCCGAGTTGGGGATCGGTAATCTGTCCTTTGGCTCGGCCGATCGTCTGTTTCAGAACCTCGGTATCCGTCCCGGCGCGGTCAGCCCGCTGGCGATGATCAATGGCGTCGGAAACGAAGTGCGGTTCTTTATGGACGGCGCTGCCCAGCAGGCGGATGTCATTTATATGCACCCGTTGGTCAATGACCGCACTATTGCAATGGCGCGTGACGATCTGATGGCGTTTTTTGATCGTATCGGTTGCGAGGCGACCTGGCTGCCCTGATCACCCTTCAAGCGCTTCTTTCAGGGCGGCGGCGACATGGGCGGCTGAGGGGTTGATGAACAGATGCCCGTCGGCCTCGAACACCGGGTCGTCCAGATGATCGGGGAAGGCAAGCGGAAGCTCGGTGCAGGCCAGCAGGATGGCGGTGCCGGGGGTGGCATGTGTGTTGCAAAAGGCCAGCAGGCGTGCACGGGCGGTCTCTGACGCGCCGCCGTAGAAGTCGCTGTCGATCATCGCCTGCATCTCGACAATCTCGTCCTCGGGCAGGCGTGTGTTTGCGGTGATGCCTTCAACTGCCAGCCGGTCGGCATAGTTACTGGCCTGCATTGTGACTGTGGTTCCAAGCACCAGCGCATTGGTGGCACCGGTCGAGGCGGTCGCTTCTGCCGTGGCGTCGAAAATGCTGAGAATGGGCATCGCGACTCCTTCGCGGATCGCATGCAGCCGCGCATGGGGTGTGTTCGAGGCGATGATGGCAAAATCGCACCCTGCGCGTTCCAGCGTCAGCAGCGCCTCTCGGAACACCGCGTCGAAGGCGGCCCAGCTCTCCTCGTCACCGGCCACGCCGCGCAAGGCGCGGGTTTTGGCCTGCGTGACGGATTCAATGGTCATCGGTGGGATTGGCAGCGGCGCGCCATGGCCTCGTTCTGCGAAATAGCGCCCCGCGCCCTCGGCAATCGCCCGGTAATAATCGACGGTCGAGGCCCAGCCCACGCCGCCCAGTATTCCGATCTTCTTCATGTGAAACGCCCAGTCGGTTGATCTGCCTCAGCGCAGACTGGACGTTCAGGCGGTGCTGGTCAATCAGGCCGCCAGCTCGGTGACCGCTTTCTGCGCATTCGACAAAGTGGTCTCGGGGTCCAGCGCCATGCGGTCAGCGGCGATCACCTCGACATTGTCGATACCGATGAAGCCCAGAACATGACGGGCATAGGTGGTGGCAAAGTCGATCTCAGAGCCCACGGTGGTACCGCCCGAGGCCACGGCGAGGATGGCGCGCTTGCCCTCCAGCAATCCCTTGGGCCCCTCTTCGGAATAGGCGAATGTCAGGCCCGCACGGGCAACCAGATCGATCCACGCCTTGAATGCGGCAGGCACCGAGAAGTTGTAGATCGGCAGGCCGATGACGATGGTATCGGCGTCTTGCAGCTCGGCCACCAGCTCGTCCGACAAAGACAGCAGGTCGCGCTGTATGGGATCGCGTTGATCGGCGGGAGTGAAATTGGCGTTGATCCAGCCCTCGGTCAGCAGCGGCAGCGGCGTGGCCAGATCGCGGCGGATGATACGCCCGGCATTCAGGTGGCGAACCACCCGATCGGACAGATCGCGGGTGGCCGATCCGGTGCGGCGGGCAGAGGCGTCGATATGCAGGATGGTGTTGGTCATTTTGACGGGTCCTTTGTTGCGGAATTGCGTTCTGTTGCCTCAATATGATTGTTGCACTTGCGAACAAAACTCGGATATACCAACAGTCATTGTTGGAATTTGCACATTGGAACGGCTGCAATGGACAATTGGGACGAAGTGAGAACCGCCTATCAGGTGGCGCGTATGGGAACGGTCAGCGGCGCGGCGGATGTGCTGGGCGTGCACCACGCCACCGTCATTCGCCATATCGACGCGATCGAGGCGCGGCTGGGTGTCAAACTGTTCCAGCGCCATGCGCGCGGATACACCCCGACCGAAGCCGGAGAGGACCTGCTGCGCGTGGCGCAGGCGACCGAGGATCAGTTCAACCAGTTGGTGGGCCGCATGAAGGGGCGCGGCGATGATGTCTCGGGCGAGTTGGTGGTGACCTCGCTGGCCTCACTGGCCCCGTTGATCGTGCCGACGCTGACCGCGTTCCAGCAGACCCATCCCGGCCTGATCGTGCGCTATCTGACCGGTGACCGCCTGTTCCGTCTGGAATATGGCGAGGCGCATGTGGCCATCCGCGCCGGGGCCGCGCCGGACCAGCCCGACAACGTGGTGCAGCCCTTCATCCCGCAAGAGGTCGGCCTGTTCGCCAGCAAAGGCTATATCGCGCGGCACGGCAAACCCTCGGGTGTCGAGGATTTCGCCAATCACCACTTCGTCGGCAATGACGACGAAAACAGCCGCGCGCCGTTTTCCCGCTGGCTGCGCGCCAATGCGCCGGAACAGGCGATCACCTTCCGCTGCACCAACAATTTCTGCATGCGCGAGGCGGTTCTGTCCGGGGCAGGCATCGGCTTCATGGCCCGGTGGGAGGCCGCGCGCGATCCCGATCTGGTCGAGGTGATGGATCCGCTGCCCGAATGGTCGGGCAAGCTGTGGCTGGTGACGCATGTGGATCTGCATCGCACCACCAAAGTACAGACATTCCTGTCCTTCCTGAAAGATCAGTCCAAGGGCTGGCTGCCGTGACCCCGCAGGCGCGCGGCCATCTGGCCATGCTGGTATTCTCGGCGTTGGTGGCGGGCAGTTTCTCGCTGGGCTCGATGGTGGCGAATGAAATCGCACCTTCGGCAATCACGGCGGCACGCTTTGCCATTGCCGCCGTGGTAATCGGCATCGCGGCCCTTGCCACGACGGGGATATCGCGCAGCGCGGCGCGGGCACCCTGGCGCTATCTGGTGTTGGGGGCGCTGTTCGGCACTTACTTCGTTCTGATGTTCTACGGGTTGAAAACCGCGCCGCCGGTCAGTGCGGCGGCGGTGTTCACGCTGACCCCGGTGATGTCGGCGCTGGCCGGATGGGTGTTGCTGCGCCAGATCACCACGCCGCGCATGGCGCTGGCCCTGACGGTCGGCGCCGTCGGCGCGCTTTGGGTGATCTTCCGGGCCGACTGGCAGGCGTTTCGGGCCTTCGAGATCGGGGTGGGAGAGATCATCTATTTCTGGGGTTGCGCCGCCCATGCCATCTATACCCCGATGGTGCGGCGGCTGAACCGGGGCGAGCCTGCGGTTGTGTTCGCATTTGGCACACTGGTCGCGGGATGCCTGATCCTGACGGTCTGGGGCTGGTCCGATATCCGCGCCACTGATTGGGCAAACCTGCCGGGGATCGTCTGGCTGACTCTGCTGTACATCTCGCTGTTCGCGACCGCTGCCAGTTTTGTATTGGTGCAGTTCGCGGCGCTGTGCCTGCCTGCGGCCAAGGTCATGGCCTATACCTATCTGATCCCAAGCTGGGTGATCCTGTGGGAAATCGCGCTGGGGCGGCCCGCGCCGACCGCGCTGGTGCTGGTGGGCGCGGTACTGACCGCTGTGGCCCTGTTGCTGCTGCTCAAAAGCGAGGACCCGCCGCTGCAGCAGGCGCGCGCAGTCGCCGGAAGCCGGAAGGGTTAGCGATCCGCCATATTCACTTCATCGAATTCATTGAGGCAGATCAAAGCTCGCCGCGCTGCCCTCCTGTAGCCTGACTCACAGGAACAGGAGGATAACATGTACAAACATATTATGTTTCCCGTCGACGCCCATCTGCCGTCCGAGGTGCGTAAGGCCGCTGATGTCGCCGCGCAGGTGGCGAAATGGCAGGGGGCCAAAATCACCATCGTCACGGTAACCGGCCATCAGGGGCAGGCGACCTCGGGCGCGGATATCAGCGACGAACTGAGCGCCTTTGCCGATCAGCTGGCCAAGGACAGCGGTGCCGAGGTGGGTTTCCACAATATCCACTCGGTTGATGTCGGGGCCGAGGTCGACAGCGATCTGACCCACGCGGTGGAAGAGATCGGCGCCGATCTGATCGTGGTCGGAACCCATGCGCCGCGGATCATGGATTACATCTTCTCCAGCCATGCCGCGTATCTGGCCGGCCACGCGACGACCTCGGTGTTTGTGGTCCGATAATCAGGTTTCGGGATCAGCGGGCAGTTCGGTTTCCAGAAACCGTTCGAACGCGTCCAGATTGACCGGTTCGAACTGCCCGAACCCCTGCATCCAGACCGAGGCCGCACGCAGGGCGTCGGGCTCCAGCTTGCACCACTTCACCCGACCGCGCTTTTCCTGACTGATCAGCCCGGCACGGGTCAGAATGACCAGATGTTTCGAGATCGCGGCCAGCGACATCTCGAACGGGTCGGCCACATCCGTCACGGCCATGTCATCCTCCAGCAGCATCGCCAGAATGGCGCGGCGGGTGGGATCGGCGAGGGCCGCAAAAACGGTGTCGAGGTCATTGGACATGGCATCGCAGAACCACAGTCGTCCGGTTTGGTCAACCATTTGGTTGAATATGTGGATTCCATCAATTTCGGCCTATTCGGATGCGGCTGGCGATCTTGCCTCATCAAGATTTCATATATTGCCATGTAAAAACAATAGGATAACCTGCGGCATTTGGGGCGTGCAACGTCGTTGACTCTGCGGTCCCATCCCCTTAGCACCTTCCCCAAGACTGTGCGAGGGAAACGCCCGTGACCGATGATGACCAAAAGCAGCGTATGGCGCAGCTTGAGGCCAAGATCGACGCGGCGAAAAAGGCCAAAGCGCCAACGCCCCGTGCGGATGCTGACGTATCCGGGGGCGAGCTTGCCTGGAGGATGGTCATCGAAATGGTATCCGGTCTGGGGATCGGATTTGGCATCGGATACGGGCTGGACAGCCTGCTCGGGACAATCCCGATCTTTCTGGTGCTGTTCACATTGCTGGGCCTTGTCGCGGGCGTGAAGGTTATGCTCCGCAGCGCGAAAGAGGTTCAAGAGAAACAAGCGGCCCATATGCAGGCCGAGAAGGACGAGAGGGACTGAACGTGGCAACCGAGACCACCGCAGAAACCGCAGAAAATGGCAGCAGCCTGGCTTTCCATCCGATGGACCAGTTCATCGTCAAGCCGTTGTTTGGCGACGGTGCGGTGGGCATGTTCACGATCACCAACGCGACCCTGTGGCTGTTCCTTGCGGTTCTGGCGGTTGCCGCTCTGCTGGTGCTGCCGACGTCCAAGCGCGCGATCGTGCCCAGCCGGATGCAGTCGGTTGCCGAACTGACCTATGGCTTCATCTACAAGATGCTGGAAGACATCTGCGGCAAGGAAGGCGTCAAGTACTTCCCCTATGTCATGACCCTGTTCATGTTCATCGTCTGCGCCAACTTCCTTGGCATGCTGCCGATGTCGTTTACCACCACATCGCATTTCGCCGTGACCATCCCGCTGGCGCTGGCCGTGTTCCTGACCGTGACCGTTCTGGGTTTCGTCAAGAACGGCGCAGGTTTTCTGGGCCTGTTCTGGGTCTCCAGCGCGCCGCTGGCGCTGCGTCCGGTTCTGGCGATCATCGAGCTGATCTCGTACTTCGTGCGCCCGGTCAGCCACTCCATTCGTCTTGCCGGTAACGTCATGGCAGGCCACGCGGTGATCAAGGTGTTCGCGGGCTTTGCCGCGATTGCCGCGATCTCGCCCGTGTCCGTTCTGGCGATCACCGCAATGTACGGCCTTGAGGTCCTCGTGTCCTTCATTCAGGCCTACGTCTTCACCATTCTGACCTGTGTATATCTGAAAGATGCGCTGCATCCGTCGCACTAAGGTCCGATAACCCAACATCGAAACTTCCAATCGTAAGGAGAATTCTCATGGAAGGCGATCTCGCACACATCGGCGCAGGCCTGGCAGCAATCGGTTCCGGCGCAGCCGCAATCGGGGTGGGCAACGTTGCAGGCAACTTCCTGGCCGGCGCCCTGCGCAACCCTTCGGCGGCTGCTTCGCAGACCGCAACCCTGTTCATCGGTATCGCGTTCGCAGAAGCGCTGGGCATCTTCGCATTCCTGGTCTCGCTGCTGCTGATGTTCGCCGTATAATCTGCGGAACCTGATCCTTACGCGCAGGTGGGCCCAAGCCATAGCGGCCCGCCTGTTGTAAAGACAACGTTCCGACGGAGGACATCATGGCGACTGAACCCATTGCTGAAGAAGTAGTAGGCACATGCGTTGATTCCAGCGGCTACGCCGTGGGGATGCCGCAGCTCTGCTTCGATTGGTTCCCCAACCAGATCTTCTGGCTGGTCATCACGCTGGTCGTCATCTTTCTGGTCCTGTCCCGCGTGGCTCTGCCCCGCATCGCGGCAATCCTGGCCGAACGTCAGGGGACCATTACAAATGACCTGGCTGCGGCCGAAGATCTGAAGGCCAAGGCGGTCGAGGCCGAAGAGGCCTATAACAAGGCGCTGGCCGATGCCCGTTCTGAGGCACAGCGTATCGCAGCGGAAGCCCGCGCCGAAATCCAGGCTGGTCTGGATGACGCGATTGCCAAGGCGGATGCGGAAATCGCTGCAAAGGCGGCTGAGTCGGAGAAGGCGATTGCCGACATCCGTGCCGGTGCGCTGGAAAGCATTCAAGTGGTTGCCAAGGATACGGCGGCTGAACTGGTCACCGCACTGGGCGGCGAGGCGGATGCCAAAGCCATCGACAGTGCCGTAGACGCGCAGACGAAAGGATAAGTGACATGCGGAACACTCTTGCCCTTATCCTGACCGTTGGTGCCGCCAGCCCCGCGCTGGCCGCAAGCGGCCCGTTCTTCTCGCTTGGCAACACCGACTTTGTGGTCCTGCTGGGATTCATCGTCTTCATCGCGGTCCTGTTCTACTTCAAGGTCCCCGGCCTGATCGGTGGCGCTCTGGACAACCGTGCCGCTGGCATCCAGTCAGAACTGGACGAGGCCCGTGCCCTGCATGAAGAAGCGCGCAGCCTGCTGGCCTCGTATGAGCGCAAGCAGCGCGAAGTGCAGACTCAGGCAGATGCCATCGTGGCGGCGGCCAAGGACGATGCCGTTCTGGCTGCGGAACAGGCCAAAGTCGATCTGGAGAAATCCATCGCCCGCCGTCTGGCAGCGGCACAGGATCAGATCGCTTCGGCAGAAGCCTCGGCCGTGAAAGAGGTACGTGATCAGGCCATCACCGTTGCTGTTTCGGCAGCCAACGCCGTGCTGGCCAAGCAGATGACCGCCACACAGGCGAACAAGCTGATCGACGCCGCCATCGCGGATGTGGGTGAAAAACTGCACTGATCACCCGGATCATATGACTTGAAAAACCCGAGGGCCGCGCGCCGCTCGGGTTTTTTGTTTGTGAGCCCTAGGTCTGTGCAGTCAGATTTCGCCGGTCTCGTGCCGCAACCGCTGCTGCGCGATCTCTTCGTTGCGCAGGGCCTTCTGCTGATCGGCCATGCAGCTTTTGACAAAGTTCAGATGATCTTCAACCGCCTGCCGTGCGCCTTTTGGGTCGCGATCCTGTAGCGCAGTGTTGATGGCGCGGTGCTGGTCCAGAATGGCGTCGCGGGTGGTGCGCTGCTGGAACATGATCTGCCGGTTGTAGAACACGCCCTGTCGCAGCAGATCGAACATCGACCGCATCATGTGCAGCATCACCACGTTATGACTGGCCTCGATGATGGCCATGTGGAATTGAGCGTCCAGATGCGCCTCTTCCTGGGCGGCGTTGCGGGCATGGGCGTCCTCCATCTTGTCGAGGATTGCCTGCACCACTTTCAGATCGCTGTCAGATCCCATCCGCGCGGCGCGCTCAGCGGCCAGGCCCTCCATATCGCGCCGGAACGAGAGATAGTCGAACACCGCCTCGTCATGGCTGCTGAACAGACGGATCAAAGCGGGTGAGAAGGCCGAACCCAGAACCTCGGCCACATAGATGCCCGATCCGGCCTTGGCGGTCAGCAAGCCCTGCTCCTGCAGATCCGAGATTGCCTCGCGCAGCGACGGGCGCGACACGCCCAGCCGTTCGGACAATTCGCGTTCGGGCGGCAGGCGTTCGCCGGGGCGCAGGATGCCGCGCAGGATCAGCAGTTCGATCTGGCGGACCACCGCAAGGGACAGTTTCTCGGTCTGGACTTTCTGGAAGGGCATGGGCAGATCACTTGAAATTGGTCAGTTAATATGACCACGGATCCGGCTGGTGTTCAAGAATGCCTCACGCGAGGTCGAAATATTAGGTCACAACTATTGACTTAAATCTCGCCCTGCCTAATCTGCAACGCAGGGGGCAGAGGAGACCCCGAACCGATGGATCACCTGTACGCCACCCGCGCCTCGCGGATGAAGGCCTCTGAAATCCGCGAATTGCTGAAACTGCTTGGCCAGCCCGGCATCATCTCATTCGCGGGCGGTATTCCTGACCCGGCCCTGTTTCCAGCGGATGCATTCGCGCAGGCCTTTCAAGGCGCGCTTGGCCCTGGGCGACAAGCGCAGGCGCTGCAATATTCAGTCAGCGAAGGCTATGCGCCGCTGCGTGAATGGCTGGTTGCGCATATGCGCGGGATCGGCGTGGAGTGTGACATCGACAATATCCTGATCACCTCCGGCTCGCAGCAGGCGCTGGACTATCTGGGCAAGCTGTTCCTGTCGCCGGGTGATACCGCGCTGGTCGGCTGGCCCACTTATCTGGGCGCGTTGAACGCTTTCGACGCCTATGAGCCGCGCTTTGATCAACTTGGTATCAACGGCAATCGAGGGGCCGCCGAATACCGGGCCGCTGCGGGGGACAGTCCGATCAAGTTTGCCTATCTCTCTGCCGATTTCGCCAACCCGACCGGCGAGACGGTCGACTTGCGGGGCAGGGAGGCTCTGCTTGATCTGGCCGATGAACTCGATTGTGCTGTAATCGAGGACGGCGCCTATCAGGCGTTGCGCTATGATGGCGATCCGATCCCGCCGATCCTGGCCCTGGAGCAGGCCCGAAAGGGCGCGATGGAAAACTGCCGCACGATCTATTGCGGCAGCTTCTCGAAAACCCTGTCGCCGGGGCTGCGGGTTGGCTGGGTGGTGGCTTCAAAGCCGGTGATCTCGCAATTGGTGTTGCTGAAACAGGCCGCTGATCTGCATTCTTCGACGATCAACCAGATGGCGGTGTATCAGGTGGCGCGGGACTGTTTCGAAACCCACATCCCCAAACTGCGCCAAACCTACGCCGCGCGCCGCGACGCCATGCTTGAGGCGTTGGCCCAGCATATGCCCGAGGGCGTAAGCTGGACCCGCCCCGAGGGCGGCATGTTCGTCTGGATCACCCTGCCCAAAGGCATTGACGGTGCCGATCTGCTGGCGCGTGCGCTGGAAACGGTCAAGCTGGCCTTTGTGCCCGGCCAGGCATTCTATCCCGACGACACCGGGGCCAACACGATCCGGCTGAGTTTTTCCAACTCGGACGAAGACACGATCCGCGAAGGCATCGCACGTCTGGGGCAGGTCTTGCGCGACTGAACCGGGAAAGGATTCGTTAACCATATTGCCGCAATAACGGCTGCATGATCCGAGTTCTGGCCCTCCTGTTGCTCGCTGCCTGCTCCGGCGGCTCGCCTTATTTCCGCGACCAACCTGCCACCCGCGTCGCGGTGAATGGCAGCGTCTTCGACGTGCGCGTGCGCAATGAACTGGCCGAGGCGGTGCGCGTGAACCCGCAATACGCCCCGCGTCTGGGTCCGATCCGCGACCGCGCGGCGCTGGCGATGGCGCAGGTCTCGGGCTGCCCGCTTCTGGATGTTCTGGGCGATGCGGCGGTCACTGTGGGGGTGTTGGGTTGCGATCGCGAGTTAGGCGAGAAGCTAATTCTGGGCGCATTGCTTCGCCGTCCCTATGAATGCGTCAACTACGGCTATTCCGGCGGTTACGGTTATCAGGTCTTTGAATGCACACCGTATTGAGATACGTGGCTTTGCGCGTAGTTTTGCCAAGATATTGTGGATAACTCGGGCAAACCACCCATATCCTGCGCAATCACGTTGACACCTGCACCATCCCTTGCGCAGACTTCCTACCTATAGGAATCATACCAAGAGCAGCCATTGCGTTTCAGCAAACTCAAACTGACCGGCTTCAAAAGCTTCGTGGACCCGACCGATCTGATCATCGCGGACGGGCTGACCGGAGTTGTCGGTCCCAATGGCTGCGGCAAGTCCAACCTGCTGGAAGCCCTGCGCTGGGTGATGGGCGAAAACCGCCCCAAATCCATGCGCGGCGGCGCGATGGAAGATGTGATCTTCGCCGGAGCGGCCACCCGGCCCGCAAGGAACTTTGCCGAGGTGGTCCTGACCATGGACAACTCGGAACGGCTGGCGCCTTCGGGTTTCAATGACAGTGACCAGTTGGAGATCGTCCGCCGGATCACCCGCGACGTGGGCAGCGCCTACAAGACCAACGGCAAGGACGTCCGCGCCCGCGATGTGCAGATGCTGTTCGCCGATGCCTCGACCGGCGCGCATTCGCCCGCGCTGGTGGGGCAGAACCGCATCGCTGAGTTGATCAACGCCAAACCCCGCGCCCGTCGCCGCATTCTGGAAGAGGCTGCCGGGATCTCGGGTCTCTATCAGCGCCGCCACGAGGCCGAGCTGAAACTGAAGGGCACCGAGGCCAACCTGACCCGCGTCGATGACGTGCTGGAACAGTTGGGCGGTCAACTGGCGCAACTCGCCCGTCAGGCCCGTCAGGCCGCCCGCTATCGCGAGATCGGTGAACAGTTGCGGCAGGCCGAAGGGATGCTGCTCTATCGTCGCTGGAAAGAGGCCGACATGGCCCGACAGGCGGCAGAAGAAAAGCTGCGCGACCGTCTCACCGAAGCCTCTCGCGCCGAAGCCGAAGCCCGCGCGGCTGCCGCAAAACGCGCTGAGATCGAAGAAACCCTGCCGCCCCTGCGCGAGGAAGAGGCCATCGCCGCCGCCGTGTTGCAGCGCCAGATGGTGCAGCGCGATCAGCTTTCGGATCAGGAAAACCGCGCGCGGCAGACCATCGAGACGCTGACCAACCGCATCCAGCAACTGGGCAACGATATCGAGCGCGAAACCGGGCTGAACCGGGATGCGGGCGAGATGATCGAGCGGCTGGAATGGGAAGCCCGCGAACTGGCCAAAGCCGCCGAAGGTCATGACGAAAAGGTGACTGAGGCCGCCGAAATCGCCCGCGAGGCCGCGTCGGTTCTTCAGGACCGCGAAGATCACCTGTCGCAACAGACCGAGGATATGGCCCGTCTGGTCGCCCGCCACCAGTCGGCGCAGCGTCTGGTCGAGGACAGCCGCAAGACCCTGGCCCGGTCCGAGGGCGAAGAGGAAAAGGCCCGTGCCGCTGTGGATGAGGCGAAATCGGCCCTGACCCGCGCCAGCGAGGCGTTCGAGACTGCGCAGGACGGCGAGGAAGAAGCCCGCGAAGCCGCCGAGGCCGCCGAAGAAGCACTCGCCGCCGCCGATGAGCTGCGCAACGAAACGCAGGCCCGCGAGGCCGAGGCCCGCGCCAAACGCTCCGAGGCCGAAGGCGAGTTGGGCGCTATCCGGGCTGAAACCACGGCATTGGCCAAACTGGTCGAGCGCGACACCGCCGAGGGCGGGCAGGTGCTGGACCTGCTGCGCGTCGCTCCGGGCTATGAAAAGGCGCTGGGCGCGGCACTGGCCGACGATCTGCGGGCGCCATTGGTCGAAGGTGATGGCCCGTCCGGCTGGGTACAGGTGGCGGGCTATGACAGCGATCAGCCTTTGCCCGAAGGGGCCGAGCCGCTGGCGCTGCATGTCTCCGGCCCCGACCGCCTGAGCCGTCGGATTGCGCAGATCGGGCTGATCGACGCAGATCAGGGCGCGCGGTTGCAGGCCTCGCTGAAACCCGGTCAGCGCCTGGTTTCACGCTCGGGCGATCTGTGGCGCTGGGACGGGTTCCGCGCCTGGGCCGAGGATGCGCCAAGCGCTGCGGCCCTGCGGCTGGAACAGCTCAACAAGCTGGAGGCGCTGAAACAGGAACTGGCCCGCACCGAGGCGCAGGCCGACGGTGCCCGCGCCGCACATGAGGCGCTGTCGCAGCAACTGGCCGACGTGACCGAAGCCGACCGCCGCGCGCGCGAGGCCCGCCGTGCCGCCGATCAGCGCATGGCCGAAACCGCGCGGATGCTCAGCCGGGCCGAGGCGGATCGCAATCTGGCGCAGGGCAAACTGGAAACCCTGACCCTCGCTGTGGATCGCCACAAGGAAGACGCCATGTCCGCCCGCGCGCAACTGCGCGAGGCCGAGGGTGCGCTGACCGGGCTGGGTGATCTCGACAGCGCCCGCGCGCAGGTCGAGGATATCAAACAGACCGTCGAGGCGGCGCGGATCACCATGCTGACCCACCGTTCGACCCATGATGAGTTACGCCGCGAGGGCGAGGCCCGCACCCGGCGCACGCAGGAGGTGACCAAGGACCTCAGCGGTTGGCGGCACCGGTTGGAAACGGCGGAAAAGCGGATATCGGAACTGGCCGAACGCAAGGAAAGTTCGGAAGAGGAGCTGACCGAGGCCATGGCCGCCCCCAGCGAAATCGCCGAGGCGCGGGAAGAGCTGAACGAGCTGATCGAAACCGCCGAGGCCCGCCGGGCCGAGGCCGCCGACAAGCTGGCCGGGGCCGAGACCCAGCAGCGCGAGGTGGTGCTGGCCGAGCGCGAGGCTGAACGTCTGGCCTCGGAAGCCCGCGAAAGCCGCGCAGCGGCTGAGGCGCGTTGTGACGCGGCCAAGGAAAGCGTGGTCGCAGCGGCGGAGCGGATCGCCGAGGATCAGCAACTGACGCCGAACCAGTTGCTGAACCAGCTCGACACCAACCCCGATCAGATGCCCGCCGCCGACGCGCTGGAGGCTGAGGTTAACCGCCACAAACGCCAGCGTGACGCGATGGGCGCGGTGAACCTGCGCGCCGAGGAAGACAGCAAGGACGTTCAGGAAGAATTCGACACGCTGAACGGCGAAAAGGGTGATCTGGAAGAGGCGATCAAGGCCCTGCGCAGCGGCATCGCCAGCCTCAACCGCGAAGGGCGCGAGCGGCTGCTGACCGCGTTTGAACAGGTGAACTCGAACTTCGCCATGCTGTTCAAGCACCTGTTCGGCGGCGGCGAGGCCAATCTCGTCATGGTCGAAAGCGACGACCCGCTGGATGCCGGACTGGAAATCATGTGCCAGCCGCCGGGCAAGAAACTCTCAACCCTCAGCCTGCTGTCGGGCGGCGAGCAGACCCTGACCGCAACCGCGCTGATCTTCGGCGTCTTCCTCGCCAACCCCGCCCCGATCTGCGTGCTGGATGAGGTCGACGCGCCATTGGACGACGCCAACGTCACCCGGTTCTGCGATCTGCTGGACGAGATGTGCCGCCAGACCGACACCCGTTTCCTGATCATCACCCACCACGCGGTGACGATGGCACGGATGGATCGTTTGTTTGGTGTGACCATGCAGGAACAGGGCGTCAGCCAGCTGGTCTCGGTTGATCTGAAAAAAGCCGAACAGATGGTCGCCTGACCTTTCACCGCAACGTTATGAGCTGTTTCAACCGGCTTGGGCTAAGCTGGCCGCATGACCCGGTATCTGATCCTCGCCCTCATGACCGCCACTCCGCTCATGGCCGCCGAATGGCCCACCAAGCCCGGAGACGTGCCCTTATCCGCCGAGGAACTGGACGCGCTGGCAGGGCGCACGCTGACCTTCTATGACGACGGCCAATCCCGGTTTTCAGCCGGAGGGGCCTATTCCTACACCTACGCCAGCGGCGAATCCGCCTTTGGCACCTACTCCATCGCTGAAGACGGCAGCGTCTGCATCGCCTATCGCAACGGGTTCAGCCGCTGTGATTTGTACGTGCGCAGTGGTGAGAGGTTGATCCTGATCGATGAGAAAGGGGATCGGTATCCAGTGAGACCGGAGTGAAGGCAAAAAGTAAGCCACTAATGGTTTCCTCGAATGGCGGCTGTGCGGAGATAGTGTTGAAAAAGTCGACGTTGGAACTGCCGATGAGCGATGGCAAAAGCCGCTTGGGATGTTCCTCTCAGCCTGTTGGTTCTGGTTGCGGGGCTAGTTTTGCGAGTTTCCTTAGGTTTTGAGCTGTGGCTGCGAGTTGGAACTGCTCATATGCACCTTTGGGTCCTCGAAGTCGCATCATCGGCACGCCGATGTATCGCTTCAGGTGGGCAAACAGCATCTCGACTTTCCGTCTTTGAATGAACGAGGTCATGTAGGCGTCTGTTTTTCGGATATCGCGGGCGGCGTCGCGTGCTGCTTCGTGGACGGAGCGAAGCACGTTTCGAGCTGGCTGTTTTGGACAGCAATTTGCCTTCAATGGGCATGCGTCGCAGTCGTGCTTTGACGCTCGATATTTGATGAACCCGTCTTTGCCGCCGTTCGGCTTTCGCGGTTTGGAGAAGTTCCGGCGATATGTTCGCAGCTCCTTGTTGCCAGGGCATGAGTAGCTGTCGGTCGCGGGGTCGTAGATGAAGTCTTCGCGTGAGAATGTGCCGTCCGTCCGTTTGGATTTATCCCAGACCGGGATGTGCGGGGCGATGCCGCGTTCTTCGACCAGCCAGCCCAGCATCTCTGCCGATCCGTAGCCTGTATCGCCAACCAACTTGTCTGGCGTCATGTCAAAGCGATCCGTGATGCGGTCGATCATCCGTCGCGCGGCAAAGGCCTCCGCGGTTCGGATCGGTACGGATGGTTCCACATCCACGATGACTGCATTGTCCAAATCCACCATGTAGTTGGTGGAATATGCAAAGAATGCGGCCCCTCCATCGGCGCCTGTCCAGCGCGCCGCAGGGTCCACCGGCGAGATGTATTTGGGGACGACTTTGGTGGACGCGCCGAATGCGGCGTCATCCAGCGTTTCGAGATATTCCTCAACCACGCGGGTGGTCAGTTCGGGGGGCAGACCTTCCTTGCTTTCAATCCCGCGTGTCTGGTTGGCATTCGCCGGGATCAGGCTGGCATCGACACCAAAACTCTCGCCGCCAACCAAACCCTCATCAATACAGCGTCTCAGAACGGTTTCGAAGAGATGTCGGAACAAACCGCTCTCCCGGAAACGCCCATGCCGGTTCTTCGAGAAAGTTGAATGGTCAGGCACCGGGTCAGTCAGGTCGAGCCTGCAAAACCATCTGTACGCCAGATTGACATGCACCTCTTCGCAAAGGCGGCGCTCGGACCTGATGCCTTGGCAGTAGCCCAACAACAGCATCCGGATCATCAACTCAGGGTCAATCGAAGGACGACCATGCGCGCTATAAGACGGTGCCAGAAGCGGTCGAACGTCTGACAGGTCAAGGAAACGATCAATGCCGCGTAGAGAGTGATCGGCAGGAACAAACTCGTCAATCGAGAACTCATAAAACAGCGCACCCTGCGCCACCTGCCTCGGTCCCATCATTGCTAAGTCCTCCACTCTCAAAACGAGTGAATCAGCGCCAGACCAACCAATCAACCGACTTTTTCAACACTATCCGGACGAAGCTGCCGTTTGCCACTGCGCTAAACCCGCGACCCAATTCAATGACTGCTTCGCAAGAAAACAGTCTGTGAATACTGATCTTAGATGCCTGTATTTGGGCGTCCGCGAACGTTAAATCTTGGAGATATGCGCTAAGACAAAAGGTTAATATAATAGCTCACATGACAGATAAAATTCGCTCATCGCCAGAATTGGCAGCTATTGTGGAACGATGGATCAAAGCGTACGGTCGAGGTGATGGCGAAACCGTTGGACATCTTTTCTCCGACGATGCTGCTTTGTCGTACTTTGGCTCAGCCCAAGGTGAGTCCTGGAGGGGCGATGCACTGCGGCGCGGCATGGAGCAATACATCGGAGAGGTCCCACGTTTCGAATGGAACCCACAAGAACTTCGCGGATTTGAATGCGGACCATTTGGATGGGTGGAGTGGGAAGCGACCATCGACGGGATCGAAACTGGACAGTCTGCACAACTGCGCTCCACCATCATTCTGAAACTCGACAAGGGTTCTTGGAAGATAGTGCACGTTCACAATTCGATACCGGTCAACAATGTCGAGGGTTTCGGGTACGAAGCCAGAGGCTTTGAAGAACTGCTCGATGCCGCGCTCTCTACACCCTATGAACTCGGCCAAAGCGGTGTGGCGACAGTGATGTTTACAGATATCGCGGACAGTACAACGATTGCCGAAGCGATAGGGGATACGCTCTGGACGGACGCTGTTCATAAACACCTGAGACTGGTCGAACATCAGATCGTCGAGAGCGGGGGGCAAATGGTGAAGTCACTCGGGGATGGCGTGATGTCATCATTCGCATCCGCACGGGCAGCATTGTTGGCAGCGAAGAATATTCAGCAAAAGAACGCAGTGCAAACTGCAGAACCCAAACTGCAAGTCCGCATTGGCTTGCACACTGGCGAAGTGATTACTTCTGACGCGGACCATTTTGGAACCGTAGTAAACAAAGCTGCCCGGATAGCTGCACTTGCAGCACCGAGTGATATATGTGTTTCGGATGCAACCCGGATCATGGTGGGTGGATCGACTGAATTTCATTTTGGCGACCAGATGACAGTTCCGCTCAAAGGTCTGGATGGGGAGCACTCGATATTCAAATTGTCCTGGCGTGACGGCGCCTGAAATTGGAAATTCACAACCAATACAAACTCGCGAAACCGGGATGAACTAAAAAGGCGGTTTTGGGCTCAGTGCGGACCTTGAAACGGGTTTCTTGATTGTCACTTTTTCTGAAGGTTTTTCGATGCGGGCCGAGGTGCAACTTTGCCGTCAGGAGCTTTCGGCGGCCCGCGTTGACAAACCTCGGAAGGAGGAAGCCGCGGTGGTTGGGATCATGCTATGGGGAAAGAGCGCAGACGGATGAGGCTGACTTTGCCACAGACGCGCAGCTGACGGTGTTTGATGCGCCAGCTGCGGTCATTTTCTGCCACCTTGGTCGCGGGCATTTTGCCGATTGAGCCCATGTGCTGTGAGTCACAGCATTCATTCTGAGTGATGACCGCAAGTGGATTTGACCGATCAGCCAAAGACGAACGGAGCATATCGAAGTGTGTGGTCAAGCATCGGATCATGCGGCCTGCTCCCGTGGTGGCGCACGCGACATCGGTGTCTGACCACGCCGGAAGATCTCGATGATGCGCATTGGACCGCCGCAGCAGGGGCATGGCTCGCGCAAAGTGAGCGGGGTGACCTCGGACTCCTGCTCTGGCTCGGTGATTTCGTCGGTGCGTTGAACACCAAGCAACGTCCGGATCTTCTTGATGTTCGTCTTGCGCGCTGAACTGGCCAGCAGGCCGTAGTGGCGGATGCGGTGGAACCCGTCAGGCAGAACGTGGATCAGGAAGCGGCGGATGAACTCGGGTGTAGCCAAGCGCATGACCTTTTGGCGGTCACCACATTTGATCCGGTAATCCTTCCAGCGGAAAGCTACGGTCTCGGCATCCATACTGACCAGTCGATGGTTCGAGATTGCAACCCGATGAGTATAGCGGCTGAGATAGGCCAGAACTGCTTCAGGGCCACCCAAGGGCGGTTTGGCGTAGACCACCCATTCGGACCTGCGGAACGGGGCAATCCAATTGGTGAAGGCAGCAGCATCCGCCAGTCCTGCGCGGTCACCGAAGAACACAAGGGCCCCCGCTCGATGCAACTCCATCAGCCCTTTCAGGAACAGGCGTCTAAACAGCAGTGCCAGCGCCCGAACATGCAGGAAGAACCCGGGCTTGCAGGCCACCCATTTGGTGCCGTCCGGTGACAAGCCGCCACCTGGGACGATCATGTGGATGTGCGGATGGTGCGTCAGCGCGGATCCCCAGGTGTGAAGAACGCTGGTCATGCCGACCTTCGCCCCCAGTCGCTTTGGATCGGCTGCGATGGTCATCACCGTTTGCGCTGATGCGCGGAACAGCAGGCCGTAGACCGCCTTCTGGTTCCAAAAGGCGATGCGTGCAATCTCGGCGGGCATCGTGAAGACGACGTGGAAGTATTCGACGGGCAGCAGGTCTTCAGCACGCGCCTCCATCCAGTCTCGCGCGGCGGGGCCCTGGCACTTCGGACAATGCCGGTTCTTACAAGAGTTATAGGCGATGTGGTGGTGGCCGCATTTGGCGCATCCCGCCACATGCCCGCCAAGCGCTTCGGTTCGGCAAGCCTCAATCGCCGACATCACCTTCAGTTGACCGAAGCTGACATGCCCGGCATTGGCCTGCCGATACGCAGGCCCATAGTTCCGAAAGATATCTGCGATCTCCAGCCGTGGGCGCGGCATCCACCCGCGCCGCTACTCCAGTCCTCGCCTGACGGTGTGATCCTGCAGTTTCTCCAACATCTCATAGGGACTGACGGTGCCGCGAATGGTTTTGGTCGCGACATGCGTATAGCGCGCCGTCGTGCTGAGCTTGGAATGTCCCAAAAGCACCTGGATCACTCGAACATCCGTTCCGGCCTCGAGCAGGTGCGTTGCAAAGCTGTGGCGCAGGGTATGCAGCGTAGCGGGTTTGTTGATACCGGCCATGTGTTTGGCCGACGTGAACGCACGGTTCAGCTGACGCGGTGACAAAGCCATGATCTTGGGTTTGCCCGGAAACAACCATCCCTCAGGCCGCGCTTCCCGCCAATAGTCGCGGAGCAAATCAAGCAATGCAGGCGACAACATGGCCTTGCGGTCCTTGTCATTCTTACCTTCATCCACATGGATCAACATCCGGTCGCTGTCGATGTCCGAGACCTTGAGATTGCAGACCTCGGATGCCCTCAGCCCAGCACCATAGCTGATGCCTAAAGCCGCACGATATTTGAGCCCCGGCCCTGGAACCGCCGCCAGCAGATCGCCCACTTCTTCGACACTCAAAACAACGGGCAACTTCTTCGGCTTGCGCCGGAACTGCATGTATCGCTTCATCTCCTCACGACCGCAGGTCATGCCGAAGAAGAACCGCAAAGACACGATCCTGGCATTGAACACGCCGGTCGAGACCCCGGTGTCGGTCATGTGAAGCTGATACGCGCGCAGCTCGTCCGGCGTTGCTGTGTCAGGGGACCGCCCGATGAACTCGGCAAAATACCTGACCGCCCGGATATGAGCCTGCTGGGTCTTCGGCGACATGCCACGAATGCGCATGTCCTCGATCATCCGCTCACGCAGCGGGGTCGTCTTCTTTTCCTTCATTGGAATCTCCTGTCGTCAAATTGAGAAACCTCAATCGTCAGACAGGTCCGCCAAATCCCAAAACGGCCGGATCAGCGCTCAACGCTGGCCAAAGGCGCCATTGCCGCGATAGCGGCTTCGTCCTGTCGTCCAAAGCGGCCATTATTTCAAACAGACAGGGAATGCGTAGGGTCAGGATGCATTGATTTCCCGAGCGCTGCGTGATTCACGGCTCCGAAAACAGAGCGGTGACATGAGCAATCTTTTCTGGCTGACCGACGCACAGATGGCGCGTCTGAAACCCTACTTTCCAAAGTCGCACGGTAAGCCAAGGGTCGACGACAGGCGGATTCTGAGCGGGATAATTTTCATCAACCGCAATGGGTTAAGGTGGCGCGACGCTCCTGAAGCCTATGGCCCACACAAGACGCTTTATAGCCGTTGGAAGCGCTGGAGCGAAAAGGGCATATTCGCGCGGATGATGGTGGGGCTAGCTGCCGAGCACGGCGAACAGAAGACAGTCATGATCGACGCGACCTACCTGAAGGCACATCGAACAGCGACCAGCATGGCCGCTAAAAAGGGGGGCGCGGTCGCCTGATTGGCCGGACCAAAGGTGGTATGAACACCAAGCTTCACGCCATTTGCTACAGCCAGGGACGACCGCTCGACCTCTTCATCACCGCCGGACAGGTCAGTGACTATATCGGCGCACGGGCATTGCTGGGCGGTTTGCCAAAGGTCGAATGGCTGCTCGGAGACCGAGGCTACGACGCCGACTGGTTCAGAGATGCGTTGAAAGACAAAGGGATACGCGCCTGCATCCCTGGACGAAAACAGCGCAAGAAGACCGTGAAATACGACAAGCGCCGATACAAACGGCGCAACCGCATTGAGATCATGTTCGGCAGGCTCAAAGACTGGAGACGCGTGGCAACCCGCTACGACAGGTGTCCCAAGGTCTTCCTCTCGGCCATCGCGCTCGCAGCCGTCGTCATCTACTGGTTATGAATCCTGACCCTAGATATGGCTTTTTAGATTAATAGTTCCGTTAACGTCCGGAATAGGCCAAATCCTGCTCCCGCAACCAAACATCTAGGTCGGATATCAAACACTTAGCCTCGCATCACGCGGGGCTTTTTGCTTCGCGCCATTGGCAGTGGATGCGCTGTGGAAGCAAGCGGAGCCAATTGAGAATGTGGCAACGCGCAACAGGCATAACTCCACCAAACATTCGAATAAAGTCGCGATGAGCCCTGACCGGAAATCTGGCAGCATTTGACGCCTCGCCGGTACAGCGAGTAGCTAGTTCACGAGAACCGGACATTCGGTTTCACACAGCAAATAGCGGGGGAGTGCAGAGGTGGTCTCAGGTTTTTTACCAGTTTGCAGCCCTGTTTAAGATGGATCTTGGTTTCGGTTCCCGCAAGGACGTGCATCCTTTGCTTCCAAAACTTCCAAGCAAAGCGTCTATTAATTTAGGGGCACCCAAAACTCCATCTCAGAACGAGGGAAGTTTCGGGTTTCAGAGCGTTGGTTTCTGTTAAGACCTGGGATTGTTCACTGAACCCTGCGCATGCATCTGGCGTTTGCGATCGCGCGTGATGCGTGTCGCCTCTTCCGAGCCGTCATGAAAGGTGCCGAACCACTTGTCCCAGGGCATCTCGGCATTACCATAGTTGCATTCGTAGTACCGGTGGTGCAGCTGGTGAAAAAACGCACCGATCAGCAAGGCCTGACGGTCCTTTGCCCAGATTGCCTCATATCCTGAATGCGACGACGCCGCGCCCAGCATCAGCCAATAGCCGAGAAAGATCATGTGAACCGGGTGGCTGGGCAGAACCAGCACGATCAGGATAGCGCTGAGATAGCCGAATGCCTCGACCGGGTGCATCGACATGCCTGACCAGGGGCCGGTGTTGACGTTGCGGTGATGTACAGCGTGGACGTGTTTGTAGATAAACGGCTGGTGCAGAAACAGATGCACCACGTAGAAATGGAAGCTTTGCCAGATCGCCAGCACCGGGAACAGCGCGATGAACCAGATCGGGTGCGCTGCAAAGCTGAGCGTGCCGATATAATCGTTCGCGTACATCCAGCGCAGAAAGCACTCCAGCAGCGACAGGAAAGGCGCCCCGAAGACCAGCGAATAATACATGTTGTCCCAGGTCTGATAGCCGAACTTATAGAGCGCATTCTTGCGCTTCATGTAGGGGCGCGGGTCGTATTTCAGCAGCTTTCCCTGTCCATCGACCCCATAGAACCACATGTGCAGGCCACCGGCGACGATCAGAAGCAACGCCCAGTTTCGGATGAACACCCAGGACATCCAGCCAAAGGCATAAGAGGCTTGTTCTGGCCCAACTGGTTGCAGCCAGAACGCCACCACAAAGGCCAGCACCAGAAAGATCGAGCGGTCCGAGAATTGCAGCCAGTTCTGCCAGACCCATTTCCCCAGCGCACCCAGTTTCGGCGGCCAGTTCCAATAGGGGGCATATCTTACCGGCAATTCCGGATGCCAATGCCATTCACGGCTCATCGGGCCGGGCTTGGGCTGGGTTGTTGCGCTGTCTTGCGGATTGGTATCTGCGGTCGTCATGGGGTTTCCCTTTCCTGAATAAAGTAGCCTTGGTTTCAGGGCCGGGCCGGAGGTGGCTCGTAGGGATATTTTCGTGATGGCCGGCAATACATGATCGGGCCTATTCGTGGAACGGGCGGCGCTTGTCCAGCGCCTCGCGCAGCTTGTCCTGCTCGCCGGGTTTCATTGCAATGCTGGTCGCTGCATCCGGGTAACTGCCATCCAGCACCGCGCTGCGATAGGCGGTCAGGCCCTTCATCCGTTCGGCTTCCAGCTTGGCGCGGGCACCTGCCATGTCCGCAAAGGCCTTGGCATGACGTGGCGGGTTTTCGGTGTCTCCGCAGGCGTCTTCCTGAAACAGAAAGATCACATCCGCCGCCCCGCCGGACCCGATCGACTGGGTGATCAGCCCGGTGTGCGGGCTGATCTCGGCAATCGCCTCATCGGCTACGCATTCCAGCTCGACCGCATAGGCGCCGGCGTCCTCCAGACGGCGCAGATCCTCGGCCAGTTGCATCGCCTCATCCGCCGTGCGGCCATAGGCGCGCAGGCCGCCGATTTGCGTCGACAGGCGTGGCACGAGGCCTAGGTGCCCCTGCACCGCCAGACTCTCATCCGCCAGCAGTTCCACCGCTTTGAAACTGCGTAAGGTATATACCGCGTCTGCCCCTGCGGCAGCGGCGCGGATACCGGCGCGCAGGATGTCCTGATGGGTTTCGTAATCGCTGGCCATCAGCGCGGCGGTGGTAAAAGTGTTGGGGGCACCTGCGCGCACCTCATGCAGATCGTGGTCGACAATCGAAAGATGATCGATCCCGGCCGCTTCGGCAGCGGCAGCTTCGGTTCGGTTGACGGCAGTGGTCTGGACAAATTTGCGCCTGCCCTTGCCCGCCCTGACATCCGCAACCGTCAGGTTGCGGGTCGCGGGATATCCGCCAAAGGTATAGATCCGTTTCATCGCTGCCGCCGTCCTGTCTTATTCGGCCGCTTTGAGCTGCGAGCCCTGCGGGATTACCTCGTATCCCGGTTCTTCCGGCTCATCGTCCAGCATTTCCGGCGGGAAGCCCGGCGCGCGGATATCCAGACCGGTGGCCTCTTCCAGACGGCGGATGATGTTGGGCGAGTATTCCCGCTCGCCATAGCGCGAAATTCCGTCTTCAAAAATCTGAACCAGCATGGGTGAGATTTCCAGCGGCACGTTGTGGCGGTCAGCGACCTGCTGGAACAGGCCCGCGTCCTTTTTCACCAGATCCATGGTGAATGAGATATCGCGGCTACCGTTCAGGATCACCTGACTTTCAGTCTCATGCACGAAAGATGTGCCCGAGCTGATTTTCATCGCCTCATAGGTGGTGTTCAGATCCATGCCTGCGGCTTTGGCGGTGACCAGCGCTTCGCAGCAGGTGATCAGGTTGGCGGTCGCCAGATAGTTGGTGACAACCTTCAGCACCGAGGCCGAACCCAGATCGCCGGTGTGCAGAATGCGACGGCCCATGGTTTTCAGAAACGGCGCAATCCGGTCGAACGTGGCCCGGTCGCAGCCCGCGAAGATCGAGATATTGCCGGTCGCCGCCCGGTGGCAGCCGCCTGACACGGGGCAATCCACAGCTGCGCCACCCGCGTCCATCACCATGGCGCCAAGGCGCTTGACCTCAGCCTCGTCAGTGGTGGACATCTCCATCCAGATCTTGCCCTCGGTCACTTCGGGCAGCATCTGCTGCATTACCGCATCCGAGGCCGCGGGCGACGGCAGACACGTGATCACCGCATCGCAATCGCGCATCAATTGGGCGGGGTTTTCCGCCGCTTTGGCGCCCCGGCTGACGAATTCCGCAACCAGATCTTCGTTCAGGTCATGAACCGTCAGATCAATGCCATTGCGCAGCAACGAACCCGAGAGTTTCCCCCCAACATTCCCTAGACCGATAAATCCTACTTTCATGCGGGTGCTCCTGTTTTTCGATGCGAGTTGAAGATATGCCGTGATGACAGTCACGAGAAGCTAGTGGCGTTTGCTTCCTCGTGTAAAATGAATAAAACAGCCGGTAATGACCAATAATATTTGGTGCTAAAATGTCGAAATCGCCGAACCTGACCTGGCTCCGCTCCTTTGACAGCGCCGCCCGGCATATGAGCTTCACCGCCGCTGCGGCTGAACTTGGTATCACGCAAACCGCGCTGAGCCTGCATGTCCGCTCGCTTGAGGCGCAGCTGGGCTGTCCATTGTTCTTTCGCGCGGCGCGCAATCTCAGTCTGACCGAGGTCGGTCAGGCTTATGCGTTCTCGGTCCGGCGGGCCTTGGGCGATATTGACCTGTCGACATCAAGCCTGTTCGGGGCCAACCAGTCACAAGAACTGGTGGTGAGGGTGCCGATCTCAACCGCCGCTTTGTTTCTGGCGCACAGGCTGCCAGGCTTCTCTCGGAAGCATCCCAATTTCTCGATCAGGCTGGTGTCGAACATTTGGGCTGAGTCTGCGGGGCGCGAGAATGTCGATGTCGAGCTGCGTCTGGGCAAAGGTGAATGGAGCGACGCCCCTTTCCAAAAGATTTCGCAGGAGCGGATCGTTCCCATCGCTTCCCGAGAAACCGGGGCGGAAAAGGCGTCTGCCGAAGACCTTCTGCACATGCCGCAGATACAGATTCTGGGGTTTCAGAACATGTGGCAGCGGTATTTTTCTGCGCTCGAACTGGATTACCCGGCCCCTTCATCCTCCCTCACGGTGGATACGACCGTCGCTGCAGTGGATATCGCGGCGGCTGGCGGCGGGTATGCGGTGGTTCTTGAGCGGTTTGCCAATACCGCCATTGAAACAGGCCGGTTCATTGCGATTGTGGGCGATGCGGTTCCGATCGAACAAAGCCATTTTCTTGTCGGCGGCCAGAAATCCAAAGCCAACGATCCGGCCAGACAGGTTTTTGAGCAATGGATCAAGGAGGTGTTTGCCTGACTGCCTCCGTCTTGCGATGACGTGGGCTTGCCGGTCGTCTGAGTGGTCATGTGACGCTCTGACCTATCTTATTGGCGTGGGTGATGATGCGGTCCAGCGCGGTGGCAAACTGCGCGTCCTCAATGGTAAGGGCGACCCGCACCCAGTCCCTCAGGCTTTCGCCAAAGGCCGAGCCGGGCATGACCGAGACGCCATTTTCCAGCAGATCCCAGGCATAGGCGTCGCCGTCCAGTCCGCTGGCCGACACATTGACCAGCGCAAACATTCCGGCATCCGGGCGTTGAACAATCAGCCCGGTCTCAGCGTGCAGCCGATGCGCGAGCAATCTCGCACGCGCGGCGAAGCGGGACACCATGCCAGCCGCGACCGATGATCCGTCGCGCACGGCTTTTTCAGTCATGTCGGCGATGAAAGGTTGGTTGCCGAACAACATTGTTTCCGAGACGGGCAGCAGCGCATCGCAGAATGCGGCAGGCCCGACGCACCAACCGCTGCGAAACCCCGGTGCTGCGTGTGACTTGGAAATCGATGAGACGGCGATGACCCGATCAGCCAGCGCCGGATCAGAGAGCGGAGACACGAACTTGGCCCCGTTGAACACCAGATGCTCATACACTTCGTCTGAGATGATCCAGAGATCGTGTTTGATGGCCAGTTCGCCGATATCCCTCAGATCCGCGGCGCTGAGGATGGCCCCTGTGGGGTTGTGCGGAGTGTTCAGCAGGATGGCACGGCTGCGCGAGGTGATGCGGGTGGCAAGGTCCGCAGCCTGCAGCCGAAAGCCATTCTCAGGATGCAGCGGTACTGCGACCGGTTCGGCGCCCGAGGCGCGGATCACGCCCTCATAGGTGGCATACATCGGATCGCCCACCAGCACCTCGGTGCCTGCCTCGGCTACGCCCTGCATCACGGCATAAAGCGCGGTTTGGGTGCCTGGGAAGCAAAGGATATTCTCGGCCTGAAACCTGCGTCCGCGATTTGCGGTATAGGCTTCTGCAAGTGCTGTGCAAAGCCCGGCCTCACCGCGTCCGTTGGAATAGCGGGTGCGCCCGGACCGCAGCGCCAGTATCGCAGCCTCGCACAGGTCTTGCGGGGCAGGAACATCGGGCTCACCAATGGTCATTTCCACGATATCGGCTCCGGCCTCCACCAGCGCGCGCGCCTTCAGGTGTACCTCCCATTTGCCGCCGCCCAACCCGGCCAGCCGTTCGGTGATAGCACTCAGCTTCATTGGCTTTCGGCCTCCTGCGTCAGATCCAGATCAATGAGGGATGAGACCGATTGCAGCCCGATCTCTGCCAGTTCATCGGGGGCAAAGGCATCGGGAAGGGCGCCGCCTTCAAGCCAGAGCCCGTCCAGAACCGCGTTGCAGGCAATGGCCAGTTGCCGCAACCGGGCAGGGGGGACGGGGCATCGCGCCTCATCCAGCGCTGCGGCGATCAGCCGTTCCAGTTCATCGCGGAACGCGGCATAGGTTTGCTCATGCGTCGCCTTCATCTGCGGGTCATGCTGTACTTTGGTCAGAAAACTTGCCCACAGCGCGATGGCGCGCGAGTCGACAACCGGAGGTGTCAGCGACGCCCGGATGAACGCAGACAATTGGGCACGGGCATTGACCGTCACACCATGCGCCAGGGCCAGTGTCTGATCGGTCAGGGTTTTCATGTGATGCGCGTAGGCGGCAACGATCAGCTCTTCCTTTGAACTGAAGTAATGCCGGATCAGCCCTTGCGTGACGCCCGCACGCCGGGCGATATCCCGCACCGTGGCGCCACGCACGCCCTGTTCGGCCACCAGATCCAGCGTGGCAAGGATCAGCGCCTCCTGCCGCGACCAGGGACTTTCTCGTCTGAACTTCTTGCGTTCTGCACCCACCGGGGTTTCCATATCTGCCCGAGCCTGAAATTATACGGATGAATAATTACTGGCATTGCAACTTATCGCAATCCGAAAAGTGCGGCTCCGGCCAACACAGGTGCAGTCCCGATGTCGCAGGAGGTCGCGGCAACACCTTGCCAAAGCAAGGTTCCGTGGGGCAAACAAACCCTGTCGCAACCTTTGCAGCTTCGGAGAGACCCCGGTTGACTGAGTTTTCTGAAATCCCGGTGCTTGATCTCGCGCCACTGATAAACGGCGACGACACGACCGGCTTGGCCGAAGAGTTCCTCAATGCCTATGGTAAGACCGGGTTTGGATATGTCGTCAATCACGGTATTGATCCCGCTTTGCGTGCGGCCGTGTTTGCCGCGTCGAAGGCGTTTCACGCATTGCCAGAGGCCGACAAGCAGGCAATCGCGCTCAACAAAACGCATCGCGGTTATATCGCGATCAACACCTCTACGGACGTGAATTCGGATCTGGCAGAGGTGACAAAGCCCAATCAATCCGCATCTTTCATGATGATGCGTGAAGACGCCCAGGCTGACCCTGATGTCTATCTGTCCGGACCGAACCAGTGGCCTGAACTGGATGGGTTCCGGGCCACCTGCGAGGCTTACGCGCAGGCGATGACGGGGCTGGGCCGCAAGATACTCGGGCTGGCCCTGGATTCGATCGGTGCCGAGGACCGTTCGATTCTCGCGGCATTTGAAACGCCAACGATCTGGTTGCGCCTGCTTCACTATCCCCCGCAACCTGCGCAGGCGCCGGATGATCTGTATGGATCAGCGCCGCACAAGGATTTCGGGTTTTTGACATTGCTGGCGCAGGATGATGTCGGTGGTTTGCAGGTTCAGACACCAGCTGGCCATTGGGTCGATGCCCCGCCCATGAAAGACGCGTTTGTGGTCAATGTTGGCGACATGCTGCACCGGCTGACGAACGGACGGCTTTTGTCCACCCCTCACAGGGTAATAAATTCAACAGGGCGAGAGCGTTACTCGGTGCCCTTTTTCTTCGATCCACATGTCTGGGCCGATATTGCACCTCTTGCGGAAACGGGGCCCGCAAAGTTCGGGCCTTTGAACTTTGGTGAATTCCTGCGCGGCGAACTGGAGGCCGGCTATGACGCGCATCAGGACGATGCAAGCGACAGCGACTAACCAAGACGCTTTGCTTCGCAGTGCGCCAGGCCACAACAAAACGCCAGACGATCGACCACAGAAAGACCCCGAACTTATCGCTCGGGGTTCGTGATTCTGGAAACCTGTTCCAAAGCGGGTATGGAACTGCAGATCAACCGGCGACGACGTCTTGCCGTTGAACGCCCAGCCCCTCAATCCCCAATTCCATCCTGTCACCGGGTTTCAGATAGGTTTGCGGGCTTTGCCCCATGCCAACACCCGGAGGCGTCCCGGTCGAGATCACGTCCCCCGGTTGCAGCGACATGAACTGAGACAGATGTGAAATGACGGTTGCCACACCGAAATGCATCGTTCTGGTCGAGCCGTCCTGATATCGATGGCCATTTACCTCAAGATACATCGGCAGGTCCTGCGGGTCGGAAATCTCGTCCCGCGTCACCAGCCAGGGGCCGATGGGGCCAAACGTGTCGGCGGATTTGCCTTTGACCCACTGGCCCGAGCGGTGCAGCTGAAAATCGCGCTCGGACAAATCGTTGACCACACAATACCCTGCCACATGGTCCATGGCGTCGGCTTCGGACACGTATTTGGCCGCTTTCCCGATGACCACGCCCAGTTCGACCTCCCAATCGGTTTTGACTGAACCACGCGGGATTTCGACCGTATCGTTCGGGCCGATGATGGCAGAGGTCGCCTTGAAGAAAATCACGGGCTCTTCTGGCAATTCCATCCCGCTTTCCGCCGCATGATCGGCATAGTTCAGGCCAATGCAGATGAACTTGCCAACCTGGCCGACACAGGCACCGATACGCGGGTTGCCATCAACTTTGGGAAGGCTGCTGTGATCCATCGACCGCAACCGTGCAAGCGTCTCATCCCCGAGTACGTCACCGGAGATATCTTCGACCACACCCGAGAGTTCGCGAATGACACCCTCAGCATCGAGCAGCCCGGGTTTTTCAGCGCCCTGCGGGCCAAAGCGTAGCAATTTCATATCGTGTTTCCTTTGTCGCTCAGATCGTCCAGCCGCCATCAATGCCAAATGGCTGACCGGTTGTGTATGTGCTGGCATCGCTGGCCAGATATAGCGCGAGTTCCGCGACCTCTTCAGCAGTGCCGATCCGGCCCATCGGTTGCCGCGCGATGAAATCGGACTTTGCCTGCTCATAGTCCCCCGTTGCGCGCAGCCGCTCGTGCAGGCTGGGGCTGTCGACCGTGCCGGGGCAGATCGCGTTGCAGCGGATGCCCTGGGTCACAAAATCGGCAGCGATGGATTTGGTCAACCCGATGACAGCCGCTTTCGAGGCGCAATAGGCAAACCGGTTTGGTACGCCTTTCATGGAGGAGGCAACGGATGACATGTTGATGATCGACCCGCCACCGTTTTGCAGCATTCCGGGAAGGGTCAGTCGGATCAGCCGGAACATGGCTTTGACGTTGAGGTCAAAGCTGAAATCCCAGTCCCGCTCGGAACATTCAAGGATCGATCCGGCGGCAACATAACCGGCACAGTTGAATAAAACGTCCAGGTTGGGCAGCGTAGCCGCTACAGCCTCCACCGCCTCATTGTCCATAACGTCAAGCTTGAGGGTTTCGATTCCGCCCATGCGGCCGAGTTCGGCAAGAGTGGTATTGTTGATATCGCTGGCAATGACACGCGCGCCTTCCGCAGCGAACAGTTCAGAGGTTGCGCGCCCAATACCCTGACCGGCGGCCGTAATGAGAACGGTTTTGCCAGCAAGCCGGTTGGATGCGTTGAAAGTCGTCATAGGTGGCCTCGCAATTTAACAGACAGAAAGTCGTTCAGGTTGTCTGAGGGCAAGCATGCCGCAGAAAATGACGCTTCGACAGCATCTTCGTTGATTCTGCGTCGAAGTTAGCCGATGCCCGACGACAAAATCCAAGCTCGCATAGATTTTGAACCTGTAAGCGGGGGAGCTCTGCTGCCCAACCTTCTGCCACCTGGGCGTAGAGTTTTCCGCCTTTTCTCATCATGACTTGCTGGTATCGTCATGTGAGTTTGCCAGCATTGCCGGTGGGATGTTCCCGATGGCGCTGTGCGGTCTTTCTTTGTTGTAGTATCTACGCCGCTCCTCCATCTTTTCGCAAGCATCTGCCAGCGACAGGAACCAATGCATGTTCAGACACTCTGCTTTGAACTTGGAGTTAAATGCTTCGACGAAGGCGTTATCGGTTGGTTTGCCCGGGCGTGAGAAGTCGAGCGTGACGCCATTTTGATAGGCCCATAAGTCCATATCCCGAGAGATGAACTCGCTTCCATTATCCACCCGTATCGTCGCCGGGAAGCCGATCTGCAGACACACTCGATCCAGCGTAGCGACAACATCCTCGCCCTTGTAACTGAACTTCAGGTTGATGACGGGTGAAGGCCATATTTCGCGATGCACGGGACATCCGAGGCTTACAATTAGCGCAGGAGGCAAAGTCCTACGAAAAACAGATTGCCGATGTTCAGAAGCAGATCGATTTTCTGCTGGATAGAATTGTCGAAACAGACAATGCAACGGTGATCAAAGCCTACGAGAAAAAGATTCGCTCACTCGAAAAAAGAGAAGATCATTTTGCAGGAAAACCAAACCAAACCCATCCCTGCAACACGGGACTTTAGTGCCCCGCTAGAACTCTCCCATAACTTCCTCTCAAAACCTTAGAAGTTATGGGAAAGTGGCAAGATCTCAATGCGCAGAACGGTCTTGAAGCTGGTGTTTGCAGACCATCCTTCATATTGCTGCGAAACAGGAGCCAGAACACCCCAATTATCCATACCCTTCAAGGCTTTGACAGGTATTTCAGGTGTCTTGGGAAATAATGGTGGGTGATGAGAGACTCGAACTCCCGACATCTTCGGTGTAAACGAAGCGCTCTACCAACTGAGCTAATCACCCGTGGGGGCTGATTTAGACAAGCGTGCGCGCAGGTGCAAGAGGGTCTGAAAGAATTTCTTTCGATATCTTGTGCCTCGGGGCCGGGTCCTGAATGAAGCAATAGGGTGTGCGGCGTGCGTGATTGCCTTTTCATCGCGCTGGTTGTGCGTCGGGATCAGTCCTGATCGCGACAGAATTGCGCGCCGGGGCTGCGGCGTATTTCCGTCCGTGCGGGCAAAGGGCCTTGCCTGTCGCGTGCCGCCTCCGATATGCCGAGAGGGATTGCAACCCTCTGATCCGGAGGCACAAGATGCGCTGTCTGATCGCGGCATTGACCGTTTGCGCGTTGATCGCGACCCCGGTTCGGGCCGAGGGCGTGCTGGTTTTCGCCGCAGCCAGTCTCAAGACCGCGCTCGATGTTATTGCGACCGGGTTCGAAGCTGAGACGGGGCAGCAGGTGACAGTGTCCTACGCCGCCTCATCGGTGCTGGCGCGACAGATACAGGCAGGGGCACCTGCGGACCTGTTCATCTCGGCCAATCAAGACTGGATGGATGTGCTGCAGAACGAGGATCTGATCGCGAATGCTTCGCGCGTGGATTTGCTGGGGAACGGGCTGGTGTTGATTGGTGCGCCGGGTGCAGCAACCGCCGAGATCGAGGCCGGGTTTGCTCTGGTCGCCCGACTGAACGACGGGTATCTGGCGATGGCGCTGGTCGATGCGGTTCCTGCGGGGATCTACGGGAAGGCGGCGCTGCAGGGTCTGGGCCTTTGGGGCGGTGTTAAGGACCAGATCGCCCAGACGGATAATGTGCGCGCCGCACTGGCGCTGGTGGCTGCGGGGGCGGCGCCGTTGGGGATCGTCTATCGCTCGGATGCAATGGCCGAAGGGCGGGTCGGGGTCGTCGGGACCATCCCGGCAGAGTACCATCCGGCGATTGTTTATCCTGCAGCTCTGACCGTTTCGGCAAGCCCCGGGGCGCAGGCGTTTCTGACCTATCTGCAAGGGGATGCGGCGCGGGCAGAGTTTCTGAGGCAGGGGTTCTCCCTGCCGGATGGGTGACGTGATGGGTTGGCTGGGTCCGGCAGAACTGGAGGCCTTGCGTCTGTCGTTGCGTGTGTCGTTCTGGGCGACGCTGATCACGCTGCCTTTTGGCATATTCGTGGCCTACGCGCTGGCGCGCTGGCGCTTTCCGGGGCGGCAGGTGCTGAATGGTCTGGTGCATCTGCCCTTGATCCTGCCGCCGGTGGTGACCGGCTATTTGCTGCTGCTGACCTTCGGTATTCAGGGGCCGTTGGGCAAATCCCTGTCCGAACTGGGCATCGTCTTCGCCTTCCGCTGGACCGGGGCTGCGCTGGCCGCCGGGATCATGGCCTTTCCGCTGCTGGTGCGCGCGATCCGGCTGTCGATCGAGGCGGTCGACCCCAAGCTGGAACAGGCCGGGGCCACGCTGGGGGCTTCGCGCCTGATGGTGTTCGGAACCGTGACGCTGCCGATGATCCTGCCCGGCGTGATCGCGGGTGCAATTCTGGCCTTTGCAAAGGCGATGGGAGAGTTCGGGGCCACGATCACCTTTGTCTCGAACATCCCCGGCCAGACGCAGACGCTGCCTTCGGCGGTTTACGCGTTCCTGCAAGTGCCGGGGGGTGAGGCGGCGGCGACACGGCTGGTGATCATCTCGATCATCATCGCCATGGGGGCGCTGCTGCTGTCGGAATATGTGGGCCGCCGCGTGGCCGCACGGGTGGCCGGGTCATGAGCCTGTCTGTCCGCCTGCACCATCAGCTGCCGGGGATGGCGCTGGATCTGGATTTCGATGCGCCATCGGGCGTGACGGTCCTGTTCGGGCGCTCGGGGTCGGGCAAGACGACCATTGTCAACGCGGTGGCCGGGCTGCTGCGCCCCGAGGCCGGGCGCGTGGCGGTGGGGGACTGGGTGCTGTTCGACACTGAAAAGGGGCTGTGGCTGCCGCCGCATCGGCGGAGGCTGGGCTATATCTTTCAGGAAGGCCGCCTGTTTCCGCATCTTACCGTGCGCCAGAACCTGAACTATGGTCGCTGGTTCGCCCCGCGCGGCGCGCGGCGTGAAAGCCCCGACCGAGTGGTCGAGATGCTGGGCATCGGACACCTGCTGGACCGCCGCCCCGCGATGCTGTCGGGCGGTGAGAAGCAACGCGTTGCCATTGGCCGTGCCCTGCTGGCCAGCCCGCGCCTGATATTGGCGGATGAGCCGCTGGCGGCACTCGACGATGCCCGCAAGGCGGAAATCCTGCCTTATTTCGAGCGGCTGCGCGATGAAGTTTCGGTGCCGATCCTGTATGTGACCCATTCGGCGGCCGAGGTCGCGCGGCTGGCGACCTCGGTGGTGGCGCTGCAGGATGGGCAGGTGCTGCGCCATGGTCCGGCCTCCGAGGTGCTGGCCGACCCGTCGGTGGCCCCTGCCGGGGTGCGTGCCGTGGGGGCGGTGTTGCAGGTTCGTGTTGCAGCGCATCACGATGACGGGTTGTCCGAGCTGGTCGCAGGGGATGCGCGCCTGTTCCTGCCGCGTATCCGGCACAAGATCGGAGAGGCGCTGCGTATCCGCATCCCGGCGCAGGAAGTGATCCTGTCGAACAGGCTACCCGAAGGTCTTTCGGCGCTGAACGTATTGTCCGGGCAGGTCGAGGCGATCCGGGCGGGTGAGGGGCCCGGGGCTATCGTATCCGTCAAAACCCCGGCTGGGGTGGTGCTGGCGCGGGTCACCCGACGCTCGGTCGCGGCGCTGGGCTTGCAGGTCGGCAGCCCGTGCCACGCGGTGATCAAAACCGTGGCCCTTGCGCCTGAGGATGTGGGTGGGCGAGTCGAGCTTACCTAGCCGAGCGCCATTGCCTCATGCGCGCGCAGGATGCGCCGGGCGGCTTTGCCAAAACCGGGGGTCCCGCCATCGGTGCGATCGGGGAAGATCTCGGCCAGTTCCTGAAGTGCGTCCGAGGACAGAGTGTGCAGGCTTTCCTCACCCAGAAACAGACTTTCGGCATAGGCGCCTTCGGCGATCAGAATCTCGTGCCGGTCCAGAAGGATATGCAGATATTCGACCGGGGCATCGCTGGTGTCGATCCCGATACCGGGCCATGTGCACAAATGCTTGGCCGCGATCAGGACCTCGGCGGTGCCGAACAGCATTTCGACCCTGGGACCACGGATCAGGATGCGATGCTGCTGTGAGACCAGCAAATCCCGCGCCGGTACGCCGGGGCCAAGGCTGCCCGCAGATACTCGCACCGGACGCATGGCAGGGTTGGCGCGCAAGCGTTCGGGCGAGAGTACGCTGCTTTCGATCCAGCGGATCGGCTGCAAGCCGTGATCGGCGGTGGCCACCTTGTCAACCACGCGCAGGGTCTCAATGGCGCGTTCACCCTCGGCAGTCTCGATCAGGGTTCCGGCGGTGAAGCACACGCCTTCGATGGTGATGTCGATGATCTGGGTTTGTGTGCCGGTGAAGGTGAAGAACCCGTTGTCGAAGGTGGCGGTCACCGTCACCTCGAACGAGTCGGACACGATCTCTCCGTCATCGAGGCTGTCGAAGAACGCGGGATCGACGGTATAGGTCCACTCGCCGGTGGCTGAATCGATCGTCGCCGAGCCGAAATCCGGTGGATCGGAAATGGCCCAGCTGGCCCCGGTGAACGTTCCGAAATCCGAGGTCGCGGTTACGTCAAGATCGCCCTCGGCGATATTGGGCGGAAAGCCCGTAACATCGCCGGTGATGTCTCCGGATATGGTGACAACCGATGTCATTGGTTTTCCTGCTCCAGCAGTCTGGCAAACTCGGATTCGCGGTATAGTCGCATATGCACTTGTTGCCGGTCATCGCGCGTCCACTCGACGATGCGTTTTGTCGACATATCACTGCTGAGACGGTTGGTGCGCACGCGCGGGTGCGGAATGTCGCGCTTCAGCATCTCGACGATTTTGCGTGTCTGGCCGAATGGCGCCACCATATCGACGATCCAGAAGGACGTGCCGCCGGTGAAATCCGCATCCGTCAGAGGTTGGTCCTCAACCGCATAGCGATACTCGGCCTCGGGGCTGAGGCCTGCAAAGGTCACGAAACCGCGTGGAAAGCCGTTCTGGCGAAAGATATGGTACTGGCCCAGCCGCAGGGGTGTTTCAAAGGCGTGAAGGACTTGTGCCAGGCTGCGGCTGCGATGGGTTTTCGTCAACGCCGCCAGATAGAATAACACGCCGAAATCGGCATATTTTTCGGGTGAAAGATCAAACCAGTCTTTGGGGAACGGTTTTTGCACTGACCATCCTGTAATCAAATGATATGCCAATCATAGCGTGCATCATATTCATGGAAAGGATTTTCATGACACATGGTGCGGCCGATATGGAAGTTGTGCCCACGCTCATTATGTTGTCATGGTATGGTATTATTTGAATTCATGCTTTTTGCGACGCAAAGCCTGTGACCGAAAGGGTGTCTGACATGCGATTTCTGAAGCTCACCTGCCTGATAACCGCCATTCTGACACCTGCTGTTGCGTACGCCATCGGATTCGGGATCGGCGTGCGGCCCGCGTTTCGGACCACGGTGACGCCCTTGCAGAACGGTTCGTTCGAGGTGGCGGCCATCGGAACCTCGGCCCCGGTCGCCTATTGGTGCGGGATCGGCGATTACGCGATCCGGACATTGCGGACCTCTGCCACCCAGCGCATCTATATCTCAAAGCCTTATGAGCGAGGCGTTCGCACGGTACAGTTTTCACTGACACCGCCCACAGGGGCCGAGGACGTCACGACCTATTCCGTGACGGTCAAGACCCTCGGGGCCAGCATGACCGCCGCGTCTGCGCAGGGTTACTGCTGGGACAACTTCATCGATATGGGGTTCTGAGCGTCAGACCCATTTTGCCAGTGGCGGAAGGCTCATTAGAACCGCGTCCGGGTCATGCCCGGTTTCCAGCCCGAACTTGGTGCCTCGGTCATAGACCAGATTGTATTCGGCATAGAGCCCGCGATGTACAAGCTGGGTGTCTTTGTCAGCTGCGTCAAAGCCCTGCACCCGGCGCTTTTTGACCAGTGGCAGAAAGGCGGGCAGGAAGGCGCGGCCGATGTCCTGCGTCAGGGCGAAGTCGGCCTGCCAGTCGCCGGTGCAATAGTCATCCATGAAGATGCCACCCACGCCGCGCGCACGTTTGCGGTGGGGGATATAGAAATACTCATCGGCCCAGTCCTTGAGGCGCGGATAATGGCCCGCCCCGTGCGGGTCCAGATGCGCCTTTTGGGTGGCGTGGAAATGGGTGGTATCGTCACCATATTCGATGCAGGGGTTCAGGTCGGACCCGCCGCCGAACCACCAGGCATGCGGGGTCCAGAACATCCGGGTGTTCATATGCACCGCTGGTACATGCGGGTTCTGCATATGCGCCACCAGACTGATCCCCGAGGCCCAGAAGCGGGGGTCGTCTTTCATCCCCGGAATGCCCTTGCGCGCCGCCATCGCGTTCTGGGCGCGTTCGCCCAGAGTGCCATAGACGGTTGAGACATTGACGCCCACCTTCTCGAACACACGCCCGCCGCGCATCACCGACATCAATCCACCCCCCGCGTCCGAGCCATCGTCGGACTGGCGGGTGGTTTCCTTCACCTCGAACCGGCCTGGTTCGGCATCTGCGAAGGGGCCGGTGTCGTGGCTGTCTTCCAGCGCCTCGAATGCGGCGACGATCTCGTCCCGCAGCTGGCGGAACCAGGCGGATGCGGTGGTTTTTTCAGTGTCAAACATCAGGGTCAGTGGGCCGGGGCTGCGACGGGGTCCAGCAGGGTGCGGCCGCCGTCTATGGTCAGGATTTGCCCGGTCATGAAACCGGCGGCGTCCGAGGCGAGGAATTGCGCGGTTTCGACCAGTTCGTTCGGGGCGGCGATCCGGGCCAGCGGTGTGTGTTTCTCGATATCGTTGCGGAAATCGCGGTTTTCCTTCAGGGTGGATTGCAGTGATGCGCTCATCACCGATCCCAGCGCGATGGAATTCACGCGGATGCGGTTCGGGGCCAGCGCCACCGCCAGCGAGCGGGTCATCTGATCCAGCGCCGCGGTCGAGACCGAATAGGCCATCAGATCGGGATGGGTGCGCCGCGCGGCGATCGATGACAGGTTGATGATCGAACCGGCGGGATTTTCCTCGTCCCCATCGGCCTGTTTGATGAACCGCTTGGCAACAACCTGACTGAGCCGCAGGGCGGGCATCAGGTTCTGGTTCAGCAGCGTGCGCACGGAATCGTCGTCGGTGTCCAGCGGGTCAGACGGGATCACCTGCCGCGCGCCGTTGATCAGGATATCGACCTGATCGAATGCGTCCAGCGTCGCCGAAAGCAGGTTGGCAATGGTCAGTTTCTCGCGCAGATCGCCCGCGAAATAACGGAAGTTGCTGTCATCGGTCTGTTCGCCCAGCTCTTCGGCCAAACGCTTTTCGTCCATATCGGCGAACATGACATTGGCACCTGCATCGGCAAAGTGCCGTCCGATGGCCAGACCGATGCCATTGGCGCCGCCGGTGACGATTGCGGTCTTGCCCGCGATGGAAAAGGACATGCGAATCCTCCTGAGTTCTGGCGCAGGTTAGCGGACCTCAGCCCCGAGGGCGAGAGGCATGGAACACCTTGAACCGGTTGTCTCCGGCAACCTCTTCAACCCGTGCGAAAGCTTCGGCCAGCGTGGCCTCGTAAGGCAGGTGGCGATTGGAGACCATCCACAGGGCGCCGTTGCGTGTCAGATTGCGCGCGGCGCTGGCGATAAAGCCCTGGCCCAAAGCCGGATCGGCACTGCGCGAGGTATGAAAGGGCGGGTTCATCACCACCATGTCCAGCGGCTCGGGCGCGGTCCAGGTGGTGGCGTCGGCCCAATGAAACTGTGCGCGCGGGTCCGCTACGTTGGTGCGGGCGCAGGAAAGGGCGGTGTGATCGGCCTCGACCAGATGCAAGCTATGCAGGGCGTCATGGGTTAGGTTGGCCGACAGGAAACCCCAGCCCGCCCCCAGATCGGCGATGTGCGCGCCGCGTTTCGCGGGCAGAGCGTTCAGCAGCAGTGCCGAGGCCGGATCGATGCCATCGGCGGAAAACACCCCGGGCGCGGTCTGGTAGCCATCGACCATCTGGTCCTTGGGCGCGGCCCAATCGGCGAACGCGACCGCATCGGACTGAAACCAGAAAATCTTGCCATGCGCTTTCGAGATTGGCCCTTCGACCGCAACCCGCTTGCGGATGTCTTTCAGCAGGCTGTCGACGCCATCGGTTTTGGCCCCATCAATCACGATGGTCCCGCTGGCGCGACTGCAGGCCTGATGCACCAGCGCCCGGGCCAGTGCCTTGGCGCGCGGCAGAAAGACGATGGCATCCTGACAAGGCGCATCACTTTCCGGTGTCGTCGCAAATCCCTGCGCGGCAAAGTGATCATGGAACGGTTTGAAAGGCTGCACCACCTGCGTCTGCGGCGCCAGATCCGACAGATCATGATCCGTGGTCGGGGCCAGAACTGTCAGCGGTTGCGACAGGCTGAGCCCGCTGGTCAGAGCTAGATCAAGGCGAGGGGACATGGGCAAACCCGGCTGCGGAGGCGCGTTATTCTTCGCGTTCCATGGTGCATTGCAGCGGGTGCTGGTGCCGGCGCGCGAAATCCATCACCTGACCCACTTTGGTTTCGGCAATCTCGTGGCTGAAGACGCCGACCACCGCGACACCTTTCTTGTGCACGGTCAGCATGATCTCGAACGCCTGCGCGTGGGTCATGCCGAAGAACCGCTCCAGCACATGCACGACGAACTCCATCGGGGTGTAGTCGTCGTTCAGCAGCAACACCTTATACAGCGGCGGCCGCTTGGTCTTTGGGCGCGTCTGCACCAGGATCGACGTGTCGTCGTCCTCGTTGTCCTTATCAGACATGATCCACTGGTCTTCGCGCATTGCTGTAAGAGAATCCGATTCAGGCTTCGGTTGTTTCAGGGCTTATATAACGTCACCATCGTCAGAGAAAAGAGCCATGAGTCGGAATCGCGATGCAGAACAAACTGACCACAATCGGGTTCGATGCCGATGACACGCTGTGGCACAACGAGCGGTTTTTTCAGCTGACGCAGGCCTATTTCGCCGAGCTGCTGGCCGATCATGCCGAGCGCGACCACCTGATGGAGCGGCTTCTGGCCGCTGAAAGGCGCAACATCCGGCACTATGGCTATGGCATCAAAGGGTTCATCCTGTCGATGATCGAAACTGCCATCGAAGTGACCGAGGACCGGGTCCCGGCGCAGGTGATCCGGCAATTGATCGAAGCCGGGCAAGAGATGCTGGCCCATCCCATCGAATTGCTGCCCCATGCCCGCGAAGCCATCGAGGCGGTGTCCGGCACACACCGGGTCGTGCTGATCACCAAGGGCGATCTCATTGACCAGGAGCGCAAGCTGGCGCAATCCGGGCTGGGTGAGCTGTTCGATGGGGTCGAGATCGTGTCCGAGAAAACGGCGGCAACCTATGCGTCGATCTTTGCGCAGCACGGTGACGGAGCCGAGGCGTCGATGATGGTGGGGAACTCGATGCGCTCCGATGTGGTGGCCCCAATCGAGGCCGGATGCTGGGGGGTTTATGTCCCGCACGGGCTGGTATGGGAAATTGAACAGGCCGAGGTGCCCGCTGCCAGCCCGCGTTTCCGCGAGCTGCGCGATCTGGGCGATCTTGCGGCGCTGGTGGCGCGGATTTCCTGATCTGTTGCCGTTTCGCCGCAGTTGTCGGAAAATCGAATCAATACTTTGCCTGATTTCTGGCATAATTGCCGGTTTCGTGGATGGGGCCGCATTCGCCACAAGATATGGCAGCGCGACATCCAGGATTGTGATCGCTGCGGCCTGACCTTTTGGTTTCTTTAAACCGATCTCTGTGCTAACCTGAAGAGTATTAAGAAAAGAAATCCGACCGGGAAAACCTGGCGGAACGAGGCAGACAGAGGCAAAGATCGTGCAGATTCGGCGGACAGTTCCGGCCCGAATGGGCTTATTCCTTATAGCATTTCTGTGGTTGCTTTCTTTTGCGCCACTGCAAGGCATGGCGGCGCCCTACGCGGCCATGGTCATCGACGCGCGTACAGGCGAGGTATTGCATGCACGCAATGCCGACAGCCGCCTGCATCCGGCGTCGCTGACCAAGATGATGACACTCTATATCGCGTTCGAGGCGATCCGGAATGGTGAGATCACGCTGGATACCCCGGTGCGCATCACCAAAGCCGCCGCGGCCGAGCCGCCCTCGAAGCTGGGTTTGCGCAGCGGGCAGACCATTCAGTTCCGCTTTCTGATCCGGGCGGCGGCGGTGAAATCGGCCAACGACGCGGCAACAGCTATCGGTATCGCGATCAGCGGGTCCGAGGCGGCCTTTGCCCGCCGCATGACGCGCACCGCCAAGGCGATGGGGATGAGCCGGACAACCTTCAAGAATGCCCATGGCCTGACCGAAGCAGGGCATTTGTCGACCGCGCGCGACATGACCACGCTGGGCCGTCATCTGCTGTATGACTATCCGCAGTATTACAACCTGTTCTCGCGCCAATCGACTCATGCCGGGATCAAAACTGTTCCCAACACGAACCGGCGTCTGCTGGCTGCGTATCGGGGCGCGGATGGTATCAAGACCGGCTATACCCGCGCGGCGGGTTTCAACCTGGTCGCCTCGGCCAAGCGTAAGGATGAACGCATCATCGCAACCGTCTTTGGTGGCAAATCCGGCGCCTCGCGGAACGCGCGTGTGGCCGAACTGCTGGATATGGGTTTCCGCCGTGCCCCTTCGCGCGCGCCGATCCGTAAGCCTGCACGGCCTGCGTATGCCGGGAACACCGGTATCGGTGGCACGGTTCAGGTCGCACAAGCGGGCCCGCCAAAGACCAGCCTGCGCCCGGTGCTCCGCCCTGTGGCTGCCGTTCAGGTGGCAGGTTCGGTAGCAGAAACAGCCGCCAAGAACGGTGCGCGCATTCAGGACGGTATCGCTGCGGCCATCGCATCGGCGGATATCGCGCCCTCTGGCAGCACAAAGCGTCCTGAGGCGCGGCCGGAGAACGTGGTTCTGGCCTCGGCTGAGCCTGTCAGACAGCCCGAGCCGGAGCCGGAGGTAGTCACCCGCCTGTCCACATCAGGCGGGCATCTGTGGGGCGTGAATGTTGGCCGCTATACCACGCGGTATGAGGCCGAGAAGGTCCTGCTGAAAACCGCCCTGTCAGAAATGACCACGCTGGAAGGTACGCTGCGCAAGGTGAACCAAAGCTCGCGCGGCTTTGACGCGACATTTCAGGGCATGACCCGCGAACAGGCCGATCTGGCCTGCCGCCGGCTGCAGGCACGCAATGTTACATGTTTCATGATCGGGCCGTCATAAGACCCGACATATTCTCTCCTGGATGGGTCTGGGCTGCGATACTCTCGCAGCCCTTTTTTATGCCTGATCAATCAAAGACGTGACCATGCTGGTATTGCTCATCCTGCCCGGCGGCGGCGGTCAGGGCGGCCACGTTATCCTTGGTGAAAAAGCCGTCATAGTGATGGCAGCGTTCGATATATTCGGTAATCAGCAACGTGTGTTTCGAGTGTTTCGAGAAGATCTGTTTCAGGTTCGGATCATCTTTGCACTCACCCACCACATGGGCCAGAAACGGCACGCCCTTGTCTTTCAGCGTGTTGACCACGAAGTCGACATTCTTTTCTCCCGCGCCATGGTCGCCGTCCTGAACCTCGACCGCCATATGGTGCAAGCGACGCCCGAAGTTGCGCACGAAATCTTCGGTCGGCATGGGCAGTTTGGCGAAGGAGTTCACGAAGGACGGCGTGTTGTTGGCCGTGAAAACCTTGGCGGGGGATTTCTTGTCGTCATCCACATTCGCATTGCGGTTCACATTGGTCGACGAATTCATGTCGAAGATGTTGTACGCCCCCCAGAAATAATAAGGGACCATGGTCAGAAACTCGAGGATTGCGTCCTCACGCTCACCCGCCAGCACCCGCGTGGCGAGGTGGTCGATGCCCAGCATCAGCGGCGCGATCTTGCTGTCGGCACCGAAGGCCGCGGCCTGATCGAGCCGCGCTTGTTCCGCGTCGCTCAGCAAAACACGGTCGCCCAGTCCCAGACTATCGGTATCGTTGAAATCCATCGTGGAATAGCCGACACGATTGCAGGTGAAATCCGACGGCGTGGTAAAACGGAAGCCGTCCAGCGTGTAGAAAGGGTTCTCGGTGTCGCCCGGGTATTCAAAGCGAATGTTCTGATCCTCCAGCGTCCCGGTCAGCGCTTTCAGATCGGTGGCACCGTAAATCTCACCCACATATCGCGTTTGCGGCTTGCCGCGCGCCAACGGGTACATGCGATTGATGCGCGGGATGAAGTCTTCGAACACAGGGCTGAGCGGCGCCATCACGATCAGCGCCGGGTAATCGGAATGCGAGTGCATCACCGAGAACTTGTGTGTCGGACCTAGATAGCTGGCCGTATGGCGATATGGGGTCATCACGTAAAGCTCGACCAGCGTGTCGAATAGCGCGTCGGTTTCGACCTGAAGGACAATCGCGCGCATCGCGTCGACCTGATCGGCAATGCCCGAGCTGATGCGGCGTTCGTAAATCTTCGGCAGGTATTCGGTGAAGAAGTCCGAGTTTTTCTTGTCGCCCCGGGGTTCATAGGACATCAGATCGAATGACATTGGTTCACCTCCTTGCGGCGCATTGCTTGGATTTGTGGCAGTCAGATCATGCACTTGCCATTCATGCTAGGCGCTTCGACCTGTCCGGGCAACAGACTGCATATGGGATGCGAACCTGACGCAACGATGACTAAGACATGAATTTCTTAACCTCGATGCCGCCTTCGATCAGGTTTTCACGCACCGACCGTGCGATCTGAACCGCTGTCGGACCGTCGCCATGCAGGCAGATCGTGTCGATAGAGGTCTCAAGCCGCTTGCCGGATTCGGTGATGATCGCGCCTTCTTTCACCATGTTGACGATGCGTGGCCCGGCCAGCGCCGGATCATGAATCACCGCGCCCGGCAGAGACCGGTCCACCAGCGTACCGTCGTCGTTATAGGCGCGGTCGGCAAAGATCTCGCCCACCCATTTGCAGCCCAGTTCGCGCACCGCTTCTTCCTGTTTGGTGACGGCCAGCACCATGATGATGATGTCCGGGTCTACGTCCAATGCGCCCTGATAGCAGGCCCGCGCCATGTCGATATCGACCGAGCACATGTTGGCCAGCGCCCCGTGCAGCTTCAGGTGCCGCACTTCAGTGCCCACTGCCTTGGCCATTCCGATCGCCGATCCCAGTTGATAGCGCACCAGATTGCGCAAGCTGTCATGGGGTACCTTCATGTTCCGCCGGCCGAACCCCTGCAGGTCGGGAAAGCCTGGATGCGCGCCGATGCCCACGCCGTTCTTGGCCGCAAGCACCATCGTACTGGCCATCACATCCGGGTCGCCCGCATGAAAGCCGCAGGCGATATTGGCCGAGGTAATGATCTTCAGCAGGCTTTCATCATCGCCCATCTTCCAAGGGCCAAAGCTTTCGCCCATATCGGCATTCAGATCGACGCTCGGCATCGCGATAACTCCTTATTCGGTGGCGGAGATCATTCCGCTGATCAATTGGTAGGACAGAAGGTCGGGGATGTCATGCGGATCGCGAACCAGAGGTTCGACGCGACCCGGCAGGCGGGCAAGGTCTGCGTCAAAGGCGGCTTGCAGCGGGGTGGCCTGTTCCAGCGATACGAACGTGAACTGAACCGGGCTACCCGCCGGGGTCTGCGCCGCGCGGGGCAGGTCGCAGGGCAGAACGGTCGCGATGCGGGGATAGCCTCCGGTCGTCTGACATTCGGGCAGCAGGATAAACGGCGCGCCGGTGCCGGTCATCTGGATGTCGCCGGGGGTTATGACCTCGGACAGAATGTTCAGCTGTCCTCTGGCCGCGAACCCGTCACCGTCGCTGTCCAGTTGCATGCCCATGCGGTTGGCCCGCGCGCCGCGGCGGAAGGTCGTCTGGGTAAACCGCGCCAGTGTTTCGTCATCGAACAATGCGGTCTGAAAGCTGGCCACCACCCGCAACACCCCGCCCGAGAACCGGTCATCTGCGCGCAGTTTCAGACCCGTCTTGCCGATTCCCGTCGCAGGCAGGTGATCGCCCGCTTGAACAGCGCGCCCGATTCTGGCGGTTAGATGGGCGGCGCGCGAGCCCAGCATCACCTCGCTCCCAATCCCGCCACCCAGATGCAGATACCCGTAACCGCCCTGCAGCATCGATCCGATCACCAACCGCTGTCCGGCCTCCATCTGGTGCGAAGCATTCCACAGGACCGGGCTGCCATCGATACTGGCCTGCATCGGCGCACCGGTCAGGGCGATGGCGGTCGGCTCGGTTGCCTCGAACTCACCACCCATGCCCGCCATTTCAAGGGCTGCGCAGGTCGGGCTCTGCCCCAGCAACGCCGCACCTTCGTGTAAGGCGAAAACATCTGCCGCGCCCGAACGCGACAGGCCCTGAGCCAGATATCCGGTGCGCCCCAGATCCTGGATGGTGCAGGCCGGACCAATGCGACGGACGATCAGACTCATGCCGTGATCTCCTCATAGCGCGCGCCGCCAGACCCATCGGTGCAGGTCGCCCGGATCTC
>NZ_JBQFJB010000001.1:0-870000 GCF_056535865.1 Ruegeria sp. AP11 | reverse complement strand
TAAGTTGTCCTGCGGCGAAGATGTAACGGGGCTCAAGCCATGAGCCGAAGTCTAGGGATGCGTAAGCATCGGTAGCAGAGCGTAGTGTGACATAGCACTTATCTTGTATTATCGCCGGTCATTTGGTGCGAGCAATCGCGCTCAAGTAGCCGAATAGGCGGTAGCGCAAGATAAAGTGCTTTCGATGAAGCCGGGGCGTGAGCCATCCGGTGGAGAGATCACTAGTGAGAATGATGACATGAGTAGCGACAAAGAGTGTGAGAGACACTCTCGCCGAAAGTCCAAGGGTTCCTGCTTAAAGCTAATCTGAGCAGGGTAAGCCGGCCCCTAAGCCGAGGCCGAAAGGCGTAGGCGATGGGAACTAGGTTAATATTCCTAGGCCAGGAGGATGTGACGGATCACAGGTGTAGTTCAATCTTATCGGATTGATTGGGCTGCTGAGTGGTTCCTGGAAATAGCCCTCCATCAGACCGTACCCTAAACCGACACAGGTGGACTGGTAGAGCATACCAAGGCGCTTGAGAGAACGATGTTGAAGGAACTCGGCAAAATACCTCCGTAAGTTCGCGAGAAGGAGGCCCGGTTCCTAGGCAACTAGGGGCTGGGGGCACAAACCAGGGGGTGGCGACTGTTTATTAAAAACACAGGGCTCTGCGAAGTCGCAAGACGACGTATAGGGTCTGACGCCTGCCCGGTGCCTGAAGGTTAAAAGGAGAGGTGAGAGCCTTGAATTGAAGCCCAGGTAAACGGCGGCCGTAACTATAACGGTCCTAAGGTAGCGAAATTCCTTGTCGGGTAAGTTCCGACCTGCACGAATGGCGTAACGACTTCCCCGCTGTCTCCAACATCGACTCAGCGAAATTGAATTGCCTGTCAAGATGCAGGCTTCCCGCGGTTAGACGGAAAGACCCCGTGCACCTTTACTACAGCTTCGCACTGGCATCAGGATTGTGATGTGCAGGATAGGTGGTAGGCTTTGAAGCAGGAACGCAAGTACCTGTGGAGCCTCCCTTGAGATACCACCCTTCGCACTCTTGATGTCTAACCGCGGTCCGTTATCCGGATCCGGGACCCTGCGTGGCGGGTAGTTTGACTGGGGCGGTCGCCTCCTAAAGCGTAACGGAGGCGCGCGAAGGTTGGCTCAGAGCGGTCGGAAATCGCTCGTTGAGTGCAATGGCAGAAGCCAGCCTGACTGCAAGACTGACAAGTCGAGCAGAGTCGAAAGACGGCCATAGTGATCCGGTGGTCCCGAGTGGAAGGGCCATCGCTCAACGGATAAAAGGTACGCCGGGGATAACAGGCTGATACTGCCCAAGAGTCCATATCGACGGCAGTGTTTGGCACCTCGATGTCGGCTCATCTCATCCTGGGGCTGGAGCAGGTCCCAAGGGTACGGCTGTTCGCCGTTTAAAGAGGTACGTGAGCTGGGTTTAGAACGTCGTGAGACAGTTCGGTCCCTATCTGCCGTGGGTGTAGGAGACTTGAGAGGAGTTGCCCCTAGTACGAGAGGACCGGGGTGAACGATCCACTGGTGGACCAGTTGTCGTGCCAACGGCAGTGCTGGGTAGCTATGATCGGACAGGATAACCGCTGAAGGCATCTAAGCGGGAAGCCCCCTCAAAACAAGGTCTCCTGAGGGCCGTGGAAGACCACCACGTCAATAGGCCGGAGATGTAAGCGCAGTAATGCGTTCAGTTGACCGGTACTAATCGCCCGATAGGCTTGATTTGATCCAGTAATGGAAAGACAAGACCAAAGCATACACCAACCTTGACAATGGATAACACTGATTGATGTGAAACCCCGTAAGGGGTGACATAACAACCGAGTGGCACCGCGCATTTGCATGCAAATACGCTGCCTGCCACCCGTCGCTTTTGCTCCGCAAAAGTCGACGTGGGGATTTTCCTCGGTTTGGTGGTCATAGCGCAAGTGAAACACCCGGTCCCATACCGAACCCGGAAGTTAAGCACTGCCGCGCCAATGGTACTTGGGCTTAAGCCCCGGGAGAGTAGGTCACCGCCAAACCTAGAAAAATCCCCAATCTCTCTAATACGATATCAAAATTACCGACCCTGGCCTCAAGCAGCGTAAGCGATAGGCCAACAATGGTCTCAAGTAGCCGAATAGGCGGTAGACCAACGCAAAGTGTCGCGGGATGGAGCAGCCCGGTAGCTCGTCAGGCTCATAACCTGAAGGTCGCAGGTTCAAATCCTGCTCCCGCAACCACTTTTACCGAACCAGCCGCCGCAAGGCGGCTTTTGTCGTTCTGGGCCAGCCCAATCATTGCTGCCAGGGTACCCTCCAGTTCGATCTGCACGCCATCCCGTTCATGTTGGATCGTAACACGTTCGATCAAGCTCCGGATAATCTCCAAGGCCCCTGTACGGATCGACGGATCCGATAAAGCCTGCGCCAGATCTGCGACCTTGGAGCGATAGAGTTCGGACAGATTTGGGTGCAGTCGCACCGGTGAAGGCTTAGGTTCGGAGAGCTTTGCATCCAGATCGGCGATCTGCGCTTCGAGTTCTTCGAGCCGCGTATGAAGGCCGGGGGTACGAATGCCCTCTGCGATTGCATCATAGAACCCATTCAATTTGCGTACGGCTTTGTCCCGCTCGGATTGTAGACGGGTCCGGGCTTCCTCTACTGCGCCTGCTTCTGCGTTGGCGGCTTCGCTGAAGGACTTGATAAAAGCGGCCACTGCGTCGGGCTGCATCAGGCGCTGACGAAGCAAATCCATGACGGCGTCTTCCAGGACATTACGTCGAATAGATTGCCTGTGCGAACAGGTGCCGAGCTTGCGCGCGGCAGAGCAGGCAAGGTAGTCGCGTCCGACTGTGGCGAGTGGCCCTCCGCAGGTGCCGCAGAATGCAAGACCTGTCAGGAGGTGCTTCTTGCGACGCTTCTCCCAAAACCGGGTTTCCTTGATGGCTTTGACGCGGGGTTCGGTCTCGATCTCACCTTGTCGTTGCTTGACCGCCTCCCACAGCTCATCCCCGACGATCCGCAACTCACAGACCTCCGCGGTGATCCATTTGGACGGATCGTTTAGACGGGAAACACGTCTGCCGGTCTCCGGGTCCTTGATATAACGCAGCCGGTTCCAAACCAGGCGGCCGATATAAAGCTCATTGTTGAGAAGGCCCGTCCCACGCACTCTGTGCCCTCGAATGGCCGTGTCACGCCATAACTTGCCACGGGGACCGGGAATACCTTCGGCGTTCAGGCGGCGCGCAATTGCTTTTGGGGAGTGCCCTTCGGAGAACTCTTGAAGCACCCGCCTGACAATCTCAGCTTCCGCTGCGTTGATCATTCGTTCTCCCGTGACGGGTTGGCCGTCGGGCCCAAGACGCCGGACGACGTCATAGCCGTAGCTGTTTCCGCCGCCGGAACGGCCAAGCTCGACCCGCCCGCGAAGACCACGCCGGGTTTTGTCGGCCAGGTCTTTGAGGAACAATTGGTTCATGGTGCCCTTGAGACCTACTTGCAACTCACTGATCTCGCCTTCTGCCAGTGTCACGATGCCAACACCTGCAAAACTCAGCCGTTTGAAGATCGCCGCGATGTCAGCCTGGTCCCTGCTCAACCGGTCCAGCGCCTCCGCCAAAATCAGATCAACCTGTCCTTCCTGTGTTGCATGGAACAGCGCTTGCAGACCAGGGCGCAACATGGAGGCGCCGGAGACCGCACGATCAGAATAGGCGTTAACAACAGTCCAACCTTCCCGCTCAGCACGTTCCCGGCACAGTCGCATTTGGTCATCGATGGATGCGTCTCTCTGCATTTGGCTGGAGAAACGGGCATAGATTGCAACTCGGGTCATCGCCGGGCCTTTCTCTTCTGGTTGATCAAAGCCGCGTAGTCGCGGCCCGCTTCTATTGTCTGGGCGTGGATGTAGTGGCGCTCGGCGATTCCGAAGCTCGTATGCGCAAGAATTGGTCGAATTAGCTTGGCGTGTTCCGGAGAAGAGCGGGCTAGGGTTGTCGCGGCAGCATCCCGAAAGAAATGCGGTGGAATACGGCGACCCGTCAGCTTCAGTGTCTGCTCCGCGATCCGGGGGCTCAGCGCGTCTTTCTTCAAAGGAGTGCCAGACCGACCAACCCACAGGACATTGTGATGCTGTTGGCCACGCTCCATAAAAAAGGGACGGGCTTCGTTGACATAGCGGCGCAAGAGCGGCTCAGCACTCTGGGGAACATCAGCTTCCCAGGGATGTCCTGATTTGGTGAGATCCCCGGGGAGCGCGACGGTCATCGTGTCTGCTGCGACATACAGGGATGTGCCAATCCGAAGGCCCGCGAAGGCGCGTCGCCGCATCGGCATCAGGGCCAACATCGCTATCATGGTGCCATCCCGCAGGCACATCATACTGCGTAGCGGTGTTGGCGCCGCTTCTGCATGATCCGTCGCCAGATTCAGCCCTGCACGGAATAGAACCTCGCTGGACAACACACGCCCAAGTTTGCGATCCCGATCACCTCGACCCGCGGCGCGCTTCAATCCCGCTTTCAACTTCCGCTGAGCGGACCAGTCCTGCGTCGGGTCAGCTGCAGAGAGGATACGCAACACGCCATCAATGAACATCAACCGTGTCATCGGCCGGGTGTGTGAGAGGTCCCTAAGCCATGCGGACAAACGAGGCAGGGTCGCGCGTTGTGTCGGAGTCAGGGCTATTGAGTCCACATCACTAGTGAGCAGCCATTGCAGCCATCGGGCATAGCGAAGTTCCAGCGTCTTCAATGAGGTTGCGCGCAGATGAGCGAGGGCGCCGCAATCGTCGAGCGGTCCGGCCGCCTTCTGAAGCCTGTCCCACATATCCCGGTCGGACGCGGGCCAATTGGCGATAGGCAGAACCAGGCTCATTTGCGGCACCCTTTCTTCGCGTCTATCAGGTCCGCGAAGGCGCGTGTTGCCGAACGTGCCTCAAGACCGGAATACATGTTGATGGTGTGGCTGACCTCCGAATGCCCGAGCAACCGACGCGCAACCTCGTAGCCGCCGGGATTGGCGTCGAGCCAGTTCATCACCGCGAAATGCCGAAACAGGTGGGCGTTCATCTCCAACCCCGTTTCTTTCCGGATCCGTTTGGAGATGCGCCCAGACAGAACGCTGGGATCAACAGAATGCTGACCATCCCTGCGGGGAAAAAGCCAAAGCGTTCCAGCGGGGCAGAGTTCCGGGCAGCGAGATTTGAGATGAACGTCGATCATGCGCAATACATCACGCGGGATCTCGAACTCGACAGGTCGCTCATTTTTTGTTTCGCCGTCTTCCAGAACCAGGTAGGCTCGGCCATCACCGGGACGGTGCAGGTGGCGTTCCAGGTGGATGTCAGCCAGGTTCTTCACGCGAACCGGGCAGACCAGCAGGATGGCGATGGCGAGCGCATCTTCGCGCGCCAGAGCCCAGCCATACGGCTTGGACGTGCCCCGTGGTCGCGCGAAAATCCGTTCAGGCAGGAGCAGCAGGCGCTGCTGATGCCGGTCCTCCTGCAACACCCGCAGCCTGCTTCGGTTTTTTTGGGTCATGCCATTCTGGGGTTTGACGGCCAGCCGCGCGGCAAGCCCCGACAGCGCATCCCTGGTGACATCGGGTGCATTGTGCATCCGGGCCAGGTTGCGAAGCAGCGCGGCGATCTCGCTGATCATTTTTGTGGTCTGGTTGTTGGTGCGCGATAACATCTGGCGCAAACCGCGTTCAGCCATCACCGGATCAATCAGGACGTCCAATCCGCCAATTTGGCAAATTGGGATGCCAGAATGAACCAGTTCGGAGGCAAACCGAACCAACTGTCTTTTGTATTGGGACAGGGTCGCGGATCGGAGTGCTCCGTTCTGACCGTCATCTGCCAAGGGGTCTGGATTGGACAGACGATGCATCAGCTTTGCAAGAGCAGTTTGGAATGGCGCTGGAAACGCGGTCACCGGAAAAGTAATGACCTTCCGACGCGATTCCAGAGGCAGGATGGCCTTGGGCCATTGTGAAATACGTCGAGCCGCCAGGTTCCAGCCGTTGACAGCGGCACGATGTGCAACATCAGGAGATTTGCTGATCTCGTTATGCTCAAGGGCTACGCGATAGGCTTGAGCATGCTCTTCACACACAGTGGCAGGTTTGACGCCCTGCCGGTTTAGAAAGTGTACGAAGCGGCAGAGCGCGGGTTGCAATGTCTTGTCGCCCGACGCCAGAACAGCTGCCCAGAGCGCGTGCCAATCGGGAGACAGATCATCGATCCGGTTGAAGCGCCGTTCCACCAACCCGAAATGCGCGAGGGCGGCACGCGCATCACTCACCGCGTTTTGCCAACTCTTCGGTGTAAGACCGAGTGCTGCCGGTGTGACTTTGGAAAGACGGGGCTGCAACCAGCGACTGTCGCAGGGCACATCCTCTGGCGGCAGCCCAAGGGCTTTGGCCATGCGGCGCAGACCGGAGATCATGTCGCGGCGGCGTCCGTCCGACAGAGAGCTATCGGAGCGCAGTTGGTCGATAAGCTCGGCGAACATCGGTGTGTCGGCTTTGACGAAGGCTAATGTCAATGGAACGGGGCTCTGGCTAGTCATCGGGATTACGTTCCTTTGGACATGTCAGGTCTCGGGTGGACGGGTGTGGACAGGATGTCCGATTCGGGAAAAGCGTAGCACAGAAAGTTAGAAACTTACGGGGATGCCCTCTTCCCGAAATGCACATAAAGCACTGACATTAATGAACATTAATGGTCGCGAGTGCCTACCGGCACTGTGCCTGCCGGTAGGCGGCATGAGCTGCCGGATCAATGCGGATGAGGCGTCCGCCGGGGCCGACCCGGATAACCTCAAGCAGGCCTGCCGCAATTGCACGGCGCACCGTCTTCTCCGAGCAATTGTCCAGTTCAGCGACGTCTTTCACCGTCAGAAGCTTGCGGGTTTGTTTAGTCTTCGCTTTGATCTGTGGCATCCTGAGGCGCCTCCTTTTGGTCAGAGTCGTCCCGGCCCAGTTCCCGTACTGCCTGGACAGCCAGCAGTCGGACCAACTGGTCAATTGCTGTCTCAACCTGCTTGTGCGCGTGGTCGACAGAAGGGGATATGGCAGGAACGCGTGTCATGCCATGACCATGACAACGCAGGCTTGCTCATTCTAAGTGTATTGATTGCCGAATATTGGCTCAGCACAGCGTTCTTCCTGTTCGCGCTCAAGCTTGCCGCGAAAATCGTCAATATCCACGCGGATCGTCTCTCCGCTCAGGATTTGCCCCGACTCGGTGATCATCTTCACGACAGACTGGATGAAGTTGACGAGCGGACCTTGCCGTTGTCCTCCGGGGCGCCCGTCTGAGTATGTCGTATAGGTCAGGGGGCGACCGGCATCTTTCCAGATATAGCAGCAACTCTCGACTATGTACCGACGACGTTTGTCACGCGAGAACCGCTTGTCTCGTGGCGACATCTCTGCAACCGCGCCGGGCGTCGCATAGATGCGTCGGACGTCATCCACGATGTCTTGGCTAAGTGTCGTTGCGGACGCTAACTTGTCGAGGACTTGAGGAAGAAGGTCTGCGTCTTCTGACGTCGACGCGAAATAAGTCGAAAGCGAGCCCAACCCGTTCCGGAGTTCTTGGGGACCAATAGAACCCTGTTTGGCTTTCCGCAAAAGTTGGTTGAGGTGCTTTTGACCTCGTTGAATCGCTTGCGAGCGTCGGACCTCGGTCAGATTGATTGCAATGTCGTCATCGTTGTTTAGGCAGTGACCCAGCATTGCGGACAAGTCGCGCACGAGCGTTGTTGGCAGGTCAAACTGGTCACACAAGCTATTTATCATAGCCTCCGAAAGTACGCCACGTTCTCCATAGCTGCCGAGCTTCCATGACATGGAACACTTAATCCCATCCATGTGCGGATAGATGGAATAGTCAACTTCACTATCTGCAACGACGCGATTGCCCTTCAAACCGCTGTCCGAGTTAGCGCTCATATTTTTCTCCGTTTGGCACACTCTGGGGTTTGGTCGCACGTCCAAAAGCTTACGCGCATCAAGGCAGTACCGTTTGCTCAGAAAGCGCTGGTTGAAACAAGGCGACCCCTTCAAAGCTTGCACACAAATAAAAGAACGGGAAGAGAACAATTTGGCTAGGTTCTGTGTCGTGTCGCTGGCCCGAACCGCCTGCGCTATTGGAGGGCTGCGGCGCTTCGGGCCAGCTATGTTTTGTACAACTTGGGTCGGGCGAAACACAAAGAGCCAAAAAAGCAGATCAATACACTTAGTCAGAAAGAGCGCGAAATCGGACGTTCCGGGCCGGGATGGGTCTCCCCGTCTCCGTTGCGCCCGGTTTATACTTGCTGCTTTCCCTGGCAAACGATCAAGAAAAGCGGTGACCACGGTACGTTCACGACCGGCCTCCAATTGTGAACTATGGTTCGGGGACTACCCCATCCCGCACCGACGCGGCTCCTTCTGGCCCGGTGCAGAAACGCGACTACGGAACCCACCGGTCGACGGACGTCTTCAGACACCCGTCGAACCGGGGACCGCCGAGACCGTACGCGGTCAAAGCGGGGCAGGTGAGAAGCCTGCGGGGAAGCGGCTGGCCTCCGACAAAAGGCATCGCGCGGATACGAACCTGAAAGCGAAGGGCCTTCTCCCGCAAGACCGGGGGGAAGGAGCGGGGGCCGGATATTGTCTGGCAAGCAAGGGCGAAGATGTGTTTTTGGTAAAAACGGCCGTGGCAATCGCCTCAGCACTTCCTCTTGTATACCATTACATCTCCATGGCAGCTTTAGGTTGCAACCAGCCGCCAATGCACGGTCGCACTGACTAAAAACCAAATAGCAACTGCGACACTAGCGTGCTGACGCTGTCCGCCTTTCCTGAAGATTGATGCGAATGTGGCGCTGTATTAAGTGTGTTACTTCTGGCTGAGCAGAGTTGAGTACGAATCGGCCTCATTGCATTTCCCCTTGTGCTCATTGATCCTTGTCAAGATTTGAGCGGGCAAGAAGTGGTACAGTCAACGGTAATTCAGGGGGGGGCTCATGGAAGAGTTGATTGAAATCGGAAGATCATTCGTCCAGGCCATGCGTGAGCGCAGGGGCCTTGGAAGTGTTGATGAGATCTATGCCGAAAACGCGCAGTCGATAGAGGCTGTTGTGCCTCCGGTTCGACAATTCCGCGTTACAAAGGGTCGAGAAGCCATCAAGGGAAAAAGAGAGGATTGGTTGGCGTCGCATGAAATCCAAGAACTAGAAGTGGATGGGCCCTACGTCCACCCACCCAACCGCTTTGGAGTACGCTTCAGAGCTGAAGTGCTTCAGAAGGCTACGGGTGAGCGTATGACCCTGCGCGAGATCGCAGTGTATTCGGTGGCGGACGGCAAGATTGTGCTGGAAGAGTTCTTCATGCTGCCGAAGTAAGAAGAGCGATCAACAACATTGTCTCTTCGTTGGTTTAATCCGTGCGCACGGCTCTCGGGCAAATTGAAATTCCGGACGGAGGTCGGGAATGCAACACAGAACAGTGGCATATTACGTAGGAATTGATACTGACGACGCGTCGATTTTGGAATGCGCTGAAACTTCCCGTAACCAGAACAGTCACTTGAATTGCGTGTTGATCGCGGACTTACCCAACCTGCCTTACCTAAAGTATGGATCAAACAGGTTCGTTGAGGCGGGTCTTCCTTCAAACTGGTTGGATGTTCTTAACAGAAAAAATGCCGCCTTGAAGTCCCGCGCCACAGAAGTTGAAGCGCTCCTGGTCGGGCAGGGTGTATCTGCAAATGTAATTGCCTTTATGGGATCTGGAGCAGAGTTGAAGCATCTTGTGGCTGGCCAAGCCAATCGCTCTGATATCGCCTTTCTAGACGCTGAGTTGCGAAAAGATCCCGATTTGTTTCATAAGATCGCCTACGGAGTATTGTTCCATTCGCCGGTAGCCCTGATGATAAACGGAGATCCGTTTGCCCAACGCGACTGCATTTTTTTGGCATGGAATGATAGCCTGCCTGCGTCTAGGGTTGCGCATTTAGCTTTACCCATTCTTCTGGCGGCCAACGAAGTTGTGATTGGGTGTTTTGATTTGCCGTCGCCTGATGACGTAGAAGGTCAAGTGCCCGGAACTGATCTAGCTGGATGGCTTAGCCATCACGGTTGCACCGTGACCGTGTCGCAGTTCCCGTGCGGCGGGAATTCAATTGAACACTGCATTCAGGAACGCGCACGAGAACTGGGGGCCGACCTCGTTGTTATGGGCGCTTACGGGCATTCCCATTTGCGTCAGTCGGTATTTGGGGGAACGACGCAAGCAATGTTGGAGCAGACAAGTTTACCAGTGCTATTCGGACACTGATGAAGAAAACTGGCGATTGTGGTTTGCTGGGATAGGTGGCTCTATGCGTTCATCGGGTAATGCGGGAACAGCCAGTTGTTATTGGGTACTCGCTTGAGATTGATGCTGGTTTCCCCGACCGTTTCCGCCAAGAAAATCTATCACAATTGACTTCAGTTCATCCCAGTCAGTAAACTCCCGTGCCCCATCTTGTGGATCGATTTTTCGACCAAGCAAGACAACGTGCTTAAGGATCTCCCTCTCAAAATACCCGTAGTTTTCCGGCTTCACGGCGCCTGCGACCAACGCCGTTGCATATGGTTCAAAACCTGTACGCATTAGCATTTCGTTGAGATAGTCGCGCGCTTCTTCTCGACCTGACGCGAAAGCAGCTTTTAGACCGACGGAAAGTACGAGAGACTTTCGTTTCGTTAGGGTATCTCTATTTGAGGCGACAAAAGCCTCGAATGACTCGGGGTGCCTACGCTCGTGGACAGGGGCCAGAAGAACAACCTTGACCACATCGTCAGTCGATACATGGCCGGGCATTTCATCGGTATTGATCAGCTTTGTGTTGAAACCGGCATTCTTGGCGACAGTACTGATGAAACGCGCAATCTTTGCTGTCTGGCCTTCAACTGTAGCGAAGGCGATGAGTACGGTCATTCCGATCCTCCTATAAATCGGTCTGAATAGATTGTTGATTATGAATAAGTGGCGTGCGTTGCCCTTGATCTCCATCAAAGGCGTTACTTGAGAGCGTATCGGGAGAATTGTTGTACGCTTTTGCTGTCCACGAAGAGCATTTTTTAAGGAAGTTCGCGACGACCTACATCTCGAAGCAAATCGGCCTTTTTGGCGGACAATATTTGAAACTGGCCATGGCCCAATGGCTTGTTTTGCTACCTTAAAGAAAAGGCCAAGACAGCGACGAGGATTATTAAACTGATGCACCACACCGTGACCTTCACTTGTTGGCGTGCGGGCAGGTTTCTGAGCAGTCTAATCATAGTCAAACCTTTCAGACAAAATCCGGTGTGACGCGGTGCCCCGCTCAATCAGATGATCTTCGACGGTGTCCATCATAGCAGGGGGGCCGCAAAGAACGAAAAGCCAGCTTTCATATTGCTCAGACGACAAATTGCGGTCCAACAGAGGACCGTCGATTAAGCCTGTCTCTCCGGACCAATCCTTTGGCGGCTCGGATAGAACAAATACTGTGTCTTCTTTGGATAACTCCTGGCGAAAAGCAATCTGCTCCTCCACCCGGTTGCCATAGATAAGCTTGAGATCGTGCTGTGTTCCACTCTGTCGAACTTGACGCATAATGCTCAACATGGGCGCGATCCCGACACCACCTGCGATCAGAACAATGCCTTTCTCAGTGCGGTGGTTGATCGACAGATTCCCGTGCGGGGCATCCAGATAGGCCGTGGTTTGCGGAGCGATCTGTCCAAGACCACATGTGAAATCCCCAAGCTCCTTTATCACGAATGAAACTTCGGGGCCTTCGGCTGGTGCCGAACTAATCGAGAATGGGTTCTCATGCAGCGAAAAAGAACTGTGGCCAACATTTAGCCAGGCAAACTGCCCTGCTTCGAAGGTTAGTCCGCTATGACCATCTGGCTTGATGCGCAACTCCCATTGCCTCGGTGTTAGTCGAGACACAGACGTGACGCGCCACGGCCTTTTCCTCTTACGCAATGGGCGAATGAGACAGACAAACAGCAAAGTTCCAACTGCAACACTGGTCAGGGCAAGCCAGATATACGTCAAAAGCGGATGCCCACCGTAGCGCCCAGCAAAGACAGTGTGATGCAACAGCAGGAAGGCAATCACCAAGGCTCCCAGCCCGTGAAAAAGGCGCCATGTCTCGTACTTGTAATCAAGGGATTTGCGGGCAATTGCCGAGGCGACCAGAATGAACAGTAAAAAATATGCGACGATGCCCGATACCAGCGTAGAAAAGTCGGTCGAAATCGTAAGTTGGTTTGTTTCATCCCACGGGCGGTGCCCGCCAGAAGGCGTACCCTGATACAGAAGCGGGTGTATCAGCGCAAAGCCGAGTGCTGTACGCGCCATCAACTGATGCACCCGCATGGTTACATCCATACCCAGACCGGAAGAGATGAACCTGAACCGCCCAGACAGCAGGAACTCGACTAAGATTATTGAAAAAGCAAGCATTCCAAGCCCGGACGCGAGCTCTTGATGAAATGATCGCGGTGGCCAGCCAAGAGACCAAGAAAAACCCAAGGGAGCCAAGATCAGCAAAACGTAAATCAGCGCCAGATAAGGCCATTTCATACGGTTTTGCTCCACTGTGCTAAAGGTAGGCAACTCGGGCTCATTCAGAATAAACGCTAAGCTGACCTGGGGTTCCGATCAAGACTACTAAGATTGGTGTTAACTCCAGCACGACGTGGCAAGTTTTGTGGACGACGGTTCCCGTTTCTGTTCGTTCAACCGGTGCGAACGATCTGGCGAAAGATGAGGTTGCATGTTTGCGCAAGATCAAGGCCCTTGACCGCGTTTTCTGTCATAATGTTGCGCGCGCGAAATCAGACCAAAGGAGGAGGCTCAAAAAATGCTAGAAGACAAAAAGTCCCCGCAACTTTTCACTGGAACGCATCCGCTCTCCGACAATTTTCGACGCGAAATGGAAACTCTGATGTCGCGGTTTTTTGGGGGAGGATCACCTTTCCTACCTATGGAAACGGCTGCGCAACGCACGGGTTTTCCGTCTCTTGATATGACGGGTGCGATTTCTCCGGCAATCGATGTCCAAGAGACGGATTCTGCGATTGTCCTTACGGCTGAATTGCCGGGGCTCGAAGAGGATGATGTGGAAATTGAAATCAAGGATCGCAGGCTAATCCTGCGCGGTCAGAAGAAGATTGCGCATGACGAAACTGGCGATCTGCGTGTCAGCGAAAGAAGCTACGGCAGCTTTTCCAGAGCCATGTCGCTGCCAGATACTGTGGAAGTCGACAAGGTTTCAGCAACATTCGACAAAGGCGTTCTGCACATAGAAATGCCGAAGACTGAGCCTCAGGATCCAAGCCGTAAGATCAAGGTATCGTCGAAATAGACGGTCTGGTGGTTCGATACCGTACATAAAAATGCCAAGGCAGAAGGTTGATCATGGATCGGCCTTCTTAGAGTTGTGGGCTGACAAGTGTCTTTGGTTGAATCCGGGAAGGCATCGCAAGTGTCTGTACAAATGTGTTTTTTGCACATTCGTACCAGGCCATGGGTTTGGCGTGGAAGCGTGGTAGAATGCCCTCACGCGTTTGGGTAAGGGGCCACAATGCGAAAACCAGAAGAGAGTGGCATGACACCCTCAGGACATGCTGGTGAAGGTGAGGTGCGGGCCTTTCTGGAGAACCTGACCGGACCCTCGCGCGGAAACGTGAACTGGCTTGTCGATAAAACCCTAACGGTTTCAGTTGACGATGAAAGGGTGCTAAGCCTTCGACCTAGGGATGACCTGCCTCCCCATGATAACGATATTGCCACCCTACAATGGGCTGACGAAGGTTACACGATAACCGCGTCAGCAGGGCGCAATGTATGGGTAAACGGGCAAAATGCTTCATCGGTTTCTCTGAGGCACGGCGACATGATCGAGTTCGGCGAAAAGGGCCCTATGTCTCGATACAGGTTGTGCGATCACTCATTTCCCGCACACCACACAGTCGAAGATATCCTCAGTGACGCATATGCTTACGCCCGAACAAGCCGTCGACCGTTCGCCAAAAAGATGTCTGGTGCACTGCGCGATAGTGGGCGGCGGCTTGCGTCTCAGACCACGATACTGTTCAGGATCACGGTTCTTGCAACGCTTCTTGTGATCGCGGGGTTTGGGTACCTGCTTTACCAGAACGACCGGCGCTTGGCGGATAGTATCGAACAGGAGTCCCGCAAGATCGAAGCAGTCGCGGTTATGCTTGCTCAGACGCGAGAAGATGCACTTACACCTGATGACCTGGCTTCGTTGCGTGACGCTTTTGAGAACCAGGTTTTGTCGACTGAGCAGCGTCTTGGAACCTTGGAGCAACGGGCGGGGGCATCCACGCGGGTGATAGCTGCCTCTATCCGATCTGTCGCTTTCCTTCAGGGGGCTTACGGTCTGCGCCACGTTGAAAGCGGGAAGATTTTACGGCACGTTGTGGGGCCGGACGGCGAAAACCTGAAAACCCCGTTTGGCCAGCCTTGGATCGAACCGGACGGGACTGGCGAACCCGCAGAGTTTCAGTTCACCGGAACTGGGTTTTTGATCGCTGGTGTCCCGTTGATGGCCACCAACCGCCACGTCGCTTTGCCCTGGACCTCGGGTAAACGAGAAAAAGCGCTGAGCGACGCTGGTCTCAAGCCTGAAATGTTGAGGCTGCTGGCCTATTTGCCTGATCAAACGGAACCAATAGAGGCGCGTTTGGTCCGGTTCAGCGACGTGGCGGATTTGGCGATTTTGGCAGTTGAGCCGAGCCACGCTCAGGACCTCGGAATTCCTTTGGCGGATGCCACGTCGCGCGTAGGTGAAGAGCTGTATCTGTTGGGATATCCAACGGGTTTGAAAGCTTTGATCGCGCAGGCCGGTCCGGGCTTTCTAGAGGAACTGGAAGCAGAAGGAACGTTGAACTTTTGGTCGATCGCGTCCCGGCTTTCCACACAAAGCAAGATTCATCCGCTAGCAAGCCGTGGGATCGTTGCGCGGACAAGTGAGAGCGCCATCGTTTATGACGCTGAGACCACGACCGGTGGGAGCGGAGGACCGGTATTGAATCGGCGTGGTGAGGTCGTTGCCATCAATGCTGCGATCCTGCCCGAGTTCGGTGGTTCCAACATTGGCGTCCCGGTCTCACATCTCAGAGCTCTGCTGGGAGAAGCGGAAAGCCAGTGATCATTCGCTCGTTCGGAAACGCGAGATTTGAACAAAAAACACTGTAGCGAGTGGAACAATCACTGAGATCAGTGCCACGCAGATCAGCAGGTATCCAAGTTGACTGTAGTCCGCGGTTGATGTGATCTCACCGGTCTCAGGGTTGGTGACAGCGCGTGTGACGACAAATGTCTGGTTGAGGTACTTGGTGCTGAGGCTGCTGGCCGACAATGCCATGTTGGTAAACGATGCCATCACTGCAAAAAAAGTGGCTTTCAACTGAACGGGTGCATTGCGGGCGATCCAGGCCAACATCGGGACCATGGCGATCTGCCCAAGCGGGGACTCAACAGCGGTGTCGAGAATGGCAATGAACCTTGCATCGACAACTCCGCTGGTACGCGCTGCCGTCCATTCATGCACGCCGTAATATAGGGCGAGGTTGGGCAGGGCGAGTATGCCTGCGGCGATCGTCAACAATACCACCACATGCGCAATGGAGCGATTGGCCATAAATGGCCGGAGAACGATCAACCCCAACAATGCCAGCAGCGAAGTTAATAGTGCCAGGATTGCCAGGAACTGTTCATCGAACCCCAGTTCATCGATTTCAAACCAAGTCAGGCCTGGTCCCGGCAGAGGAACGGCACGGAAAACAAAAATGATTGTCGCTGTCCCGATTAAGGCTTTGGCTTGGGCCGGTTCCAGCTCTTTGAGTAGGCGCGACATGAGGTACAAGATTACCGCCAGGGAAACCGCAAAGACTGTTTCCTGCGCAAATTCGAAATCAGCGGTTCCCAGCACGATGCTAAGCACAACGAATGCCAGGCCGCCCAGCAATATGGACCATTTGACTTCGGTGACTTCATCCGGTGTGTAGGGCGGGTGGCCCGATCTTATACGCTGACGCTGGATCAAGCTGTGAAGGACGACGCCGCTTACGGACAATACAGGGATAGCCAGAGCTATCAGGTAAACTTGGCCATAAAGTGCAAGACGATCGGGCTTTTGCAAGTCCTCTTTTCCAGAGAAAATCCAGATGTTTACAGCCGCAACCGCGGCAAACCCTGAAATAATGGAAACTCTGCCCAAGGTTTGCATCGTCGTATGCTGAGCACGGGTTTCTTCAGGCGAAAATGGTAGGCCGTTTGGGTCAACCTTTGGCACCGCCTCAACCGTCATGGCGTCGGCAACAACGTCCTGAATGGCATAGCCCGAAGGCGCCAACAGCAACGCGACGACATACCAGTCTTCCAGTGGCATAATGGACGCCATTTGCACGGGAGCGGTCACAAGCCCATACATTGTGAGCAAAGAGAATGTGATCAGGGATGCGCCGAACAGAATCAGCAGGGACTTCCAGCGCCAGAACAGGTCCACGACATGGCCAAGCGGCATTTTGAGGATCCAAGGGATACCGGCCCAAAACGCGAGTCCTGCAACGAAAGAGGCGGATAAATCGAGGTAATCTTTCAGGAAAAAAGCGCCGACGACCGAGGTCAGGCCGGACACGCCGGCCGCAAAATAGACCATCAATGGCGGCAGATAGGACCATTGCAGCTGCTGAACCAGATCCACAAACGTTCTATGCCACCAGGCCGAGAGTTTTGATCCTAGGGAAGTTTGGTCAGTCGTCATATGCCGTGGTAGCTCGTGGAAGCCTTTGGGTCGTTGTATTTAGTTAGAGAAATCCAGATCCGAAAAGCAATGCACTGGTGATCACCCCAAGGATCGGTACCATAAGAGGAACGCGGAAGTGCTTGGCAGCCTCGTCCGGCTGCATCTTCAGCAGGATCAGCGAAATGTTGACAAGTACAAAGACACCCAGAACGATCTGGGATGTGCGCTCTGCCAGAGTACCAATCGGTAAAGTTTGAGTCAGCAGTACGATGATCGCCACGACCAGCAAAGTAGCAACTACTGGTGTCTGCGTTGCTTTAGAGACTATCGCCAGAACCTTCGGCAAATGGTCACGGTCAGCTAGTCCGTAGATCACCCGCGAGGCCATGATCATCTGGATCAGTACTCCGTTGACTGTCGCCACAATCGCGACTGCGGAAAAGCCCTGTTTAATCACCTCGGGGGCGTTTGAAAACACAAGCGCGAGGGGTGCTGCGGACGTCGAAAGAACATCGATCGGAACAACAAGTAGAACGGTCATTGAGGTTCCAAGATACAACACGGTCGCTAGAACGAGCGTTAGCATAATCGCTTTTGGGATGGTGCGCACAGGGTCTTTAACCTCTTCAGCGACATTGGCCATGTCCTCAAAGCCAACAAATGCAAAGAAGGCGAGAAGTGATGCTGCGAAAATGCCTCTCCACGCGTCGAGTTCCAGCGGCGGAAGCATCGAACTGATCCCGTATCCCTGCGGATCTTGGATCGACATGCCCCAGCCAATCACAAAAAGAAGACCTGCGATCTCAATGATCGTGATGACAGCCGCGACAAAGACCGACTCAGTGATCCCCCAAAGCGCGATTAGACCCATGATCAAAACAACACTGATAGTCAAAATAGGGATCGCAAAACCGGTCAAAGCGTGAAGGTATGATGCTGCGCCAATTGCAACGGCAGAAGCGGAGATAACGCCCGAGGCTGCCACCGCAAGCCCAACGAAAACCGCCATCCAGTTTTTCCGAAATCCCGCCTCAACATAGGCTGCTTCACCTGCGCTGACAGGAAATCGAGTTGCGAGTTCTGCATACGAAAGCGCGGTGAGTGATACGACGAGCGCAGCTACAACGAACGACAACGCCGCAAACGGTCCGGCAATGTCTGCTGTTGCACCGACTAAAACGTAAATGCCCGCTCCGACCGTTACCCCAAGGCCATAAAGCGTGAGCAACGGGGTAGTAAGGGCCCGTCTGAGTTTCTGTTCGTTTGGATCAACAGGGTTCATAAGTGATTTCCGCCAACTGCCCATTCCGAACGTCGTCAGTGGCGTCCTTCTCTTTTTGTCTCGATTGGCGCAGCGACTTAATCCTTTGGTCAAAGCTGCACCGAATGCCTTGTGTCTCAACGTCTGGGCGCATTGGGCGCCAATCAACTAACTGAGGGCTCGCCATCACTCCTGCCGAGCCCCCGTGGGTGGAACCTCCACTCCTTCAAAATTCCGTTCACCTTTGTGTTTACTTGGGGACAGGACGGTGAACGTAGAATATGTTGAAACATTCGAATTTCACTATGTAGTTCATGTTGGTGCTTTGATCTATGTCAATCAACTCGCGGCGTCGGGTCTGCGAGGCTGAACGCAAACCAACTGTCGTTTGTCGTCGAACTTAAAGGCAAAGCAAACGTGTTAGTCGGTGTGAGATTTAGGGTGGAAAGCTATTCGTGATGTTTTGGAACCTGTTACCAGCCTTGGGCGGCATCGGCCTGTTCCTTGTCGGAATGCTGTTGATGACGGACGGATTGAAGGCTTTGGCAGGGGCGCGACTGCGGGATATTTTGGGCCGGTTCACGTCGACACCGTTTACCGGGGCCGTAACAGGCGCGGTCACGACAGCTGCAATCCAATCTTCCAGTGCGACCACCGTTGCGGCCGTCGGATTTGTCGCGTCTGGTCTGCTCACGTTTCCCCAAGCGCTTGGGATCATCTTTGGGGCCAATATCGGAACGACCATGACAGGTTGGCTCGTCGCGCTCTTGGGGTTCAAGTTAGACTTGGGGCAAGTGATGTTGCCAGTTGTTTTTATTGGGGCTTTGCTGGCGCTTTCGGGAAGAAAAACAGTTTCCGGCCTCGGACTGGCGTTGGCCGGGTTCAGTTTGATTTTCATTGGGATCGAGCAGCTCAAGTCCGGGCTTGACGCGTTTCGCGGCGTAGTTACCCCTGCCGATTTTCCGCCAGATACACTGCTAGGCAGGCTGAAGCTTGTATTGATCGGCGTCCTGATAACGATGGTGACGCAGTCTTCGAGCGCTGGCGTCGCGACAGCATTGGCTGCGTTAAGCGCTGGTGCTGTGAACTTCCCTCAAGCGGCGGCACTTGTCATTGGAATGGACGTGGGGACGACTTTCACCGCTGTTCTGGCCACCTTTGGTGGGGGCACTATGGCTCGCCGCACCGGTTTTGCTCATGTGATCTACAACGTGATGACGGGTATAATGGCATTTTTCCTGCTGGGGCCGTTTACTTCGGTCTTTGTAAGCGGGGCGGGGGCAGGAAATTCTCTGACTGCGCTTGTCGCGTTCCATAGTTTCTTCAACGCCATAGGCGTGGCGCTGATCTTGCCGTTCGCGAAACCCTTCGCCAGATTTGTCGAGGCGCTTGTACCCGACAGAGGTGCTGAGTTAACGAGATCTTTGGATCCTCTCGTCCTCGGGATGCCGGAAATAGCTGTGGATGCAGCAAAAGCTGCAGTCGAACGTGTTGTAAGGGCCGAAGTGGCGCACCTTCGGTCATGTATTGAGGTATCGCAGTCAAGCGGAGCCGACTATGGGCGGGAGAACATTGAGACTGCTGTATCCGAAGCGCGCTCGTACCTAGACAAGATAGAACCGTCCAGCAGGTCCGATGTAGAGTTATCCAACATCAAGGGTATGTACCATATCCTCGATCATCTTGACCGGCTGCTTTACCGGTGTAGCCAAGATGATCGGATAAGCGAGTTACCAAAAGACCGGCGTTTGAAACGGCTTGCTTCGGTGATGATTGCAGCAACTGATGGTTACTTGGAAGTCGACAATCCAGTGAAGTGTGAAAGTTCGCTGAACCGCGTTCGCCGTTTTCTGCGGCGACAGAGGAAACTTCGCAGAGACTTGCTCATCTCCGACGCTGCGACTGACAGTCTGCCGGATGAAGTGGTCTGGGCTCGCTTGGATGCCCTCAGATGGTTGCATCGCGTGTCTTATCACCTCTGGCGAATTCGTTGGCATTTGAACGCATTGGAAGGTGTGCCGTCTGGGCGCAAGGGTGGTGGGGTCGATGACGAGGTGGCGTAGTTGGAGGCCGGGCTGGATTAGATTCGGCGCGCGCTCAAACGCTATTTGACTGAAACGCCAATGTTCGTACTGGTGCGAACAACATGAGCAAGGTCAAAGACGTTCCCTAGCTACACCGTTTAATAAGATCTTCATCCGGGGCAGCGAATTGGAGGAGCATATGCAGATTGTTCGCGGGATTTTACTGGCACTGTTGTTCACGGGGCCTGCACTAGCGCAGGAGGTCAGCGTCAGTGAGGGAAGTGATTTGTACCGGACGTATTGCTGGCAATGTCACGGTTTCGAAGCGACCGGAGACGGACCAATGGCCGAAATGCTGGCTATTCGAACACCCGACCTAACCAAATTGGCGGGCGAAAACGACGGTGTGTTTCCGATAGATCGCATAGCTGAACAGATTGATGGTCGTTCACAATTGCTCGCCCATGGCGGCGAAATGCCAATCTTTGGCGCGGTGTTTGAGACAGACCAACAAATCGCAGTGGCTCTACCTAATGGGCAACCTATGATGGTAGGCCTGCCGTTGGCGAATTTGCTCGCCTTCCTTGAGTCGATCCAGTCTGAATAGTCACTGACCAATCTGCTAGTCCGTGTCAGCCGTGCGTTTGATTGACATGAGAGTCAGTGGCGGCCCCAACACCTCGAAGACCACAGTACTGGCTAGAGTAAAGGCCATGATCGACGCGGCCCAATGCGGAAATTGTTCTCCAGCTACAAGGGCCATACCTACCGCGACACCAGCCTGTGGCAACAAAGCGGGACCGTACCAGCGGGTCTGACGGCGAGGCAGGCCGCCCAGTTTTGCTCCGCAGTAACCTCCGACAAGGCGGGCCACGGCACGCAAGAATAGGAAAAGAGCACCAGCCCAGCCCATCAAACCGAAGGCTTCAATTTCCAACGTGGCGCCAGCCAGTAGGAAGAACAAAATCATGAACGGCCACTGAATATGTTCGATCTCGTGAAAAGCACGATCATGATGGCGGGCAAGATTCCCGATCACTGCGCCCGCAACCATGCCTGCGACCAAGAATGAAACCTCCAGCCAAAGCGCGAGGCCCGCTGTAAGAAAGACTATTCCCACTGCTTCTGCCTGCATTGGCTCTCCCGGTTTCAAGCGGCCAGTCAGGTAAGCGGATGGCACGCCTAGTGCGGAACCCAACAAAATAGCCCCTCCGAAATCCCAAATCGCCGTGGTCGTGACTGTGGCCCAACCATCCGAATGACCGGCCAGAACTAAGGCGATGCTGAAAACTAACAGACCCCAAGCGTCATCAATTGCGACGACGCCCTTTAATGTCTCGGTGAAGCTGTTGGACACCCCAGATTGATTGATCACGTCTGTCATTGCGGCCGGAGCTGTAGCCGTAGCAATTGCCGCCAGCACCAACGCCAACCCGAAGGGTACGCCAATTGCGGTCAGTCCGGCAGACACAATAACAAGGGTTGCCACCACGATTGAAACCGAAATCGTCAGAATGGCTCGGCCATGTTGGACCAGGTTCTCGCGAGTCAAAGATCCTCCAAGAAGAAACGCGACCATCGTCAAGGCCACAATGGATATCTCGTCGAACCACATTGCAACGTCGGGTGGGATCAACCCCATTCCGGCGTTCCCGGCGATCAGACCGAGGAAAAGCAAGGTTGTAACACGAGGAAGATGCGTGGCCCGACCAAATTGATCGGCTGCCAATCCGGCAAGGAAGAGGACACCAAGGGTAATCAGAAAGCCGGCAACGTGCATAGAAAACCAAGCGTTAAGTTCTTGTCTAGATTACTCTAACTCCAACCCTGCCTGCTAGGAACCGGTGTCGGAGAGAATGCGAGCGCCCTGTCGCGGTCTAAGCCGAGAGTGCTAAAGATAAGGGTAATTGATCTGTATTAAGGCGAAAGCATGCCGCAGGTGGCACAATAGCTTATTCAGGAAATGAGGAGGAATTTTCGATGCCGAGAAAGAAATCTAGCACAAATAGCCCGACCTCACTTGTGGATGTTTTCAAGCAAATGCAGCCGCCCATGTCTGGTAATCCGGCCTTCGGTGCCCAGATCGAACAGTTTTGGGACGCACAAGAAAAATTGCTCGAAGAAACAGAGGCCTTTGCACAGCATTGGTTCGAACGGCGTCATGAGGCGGTTCGAACGGCTCTAAAAGCTGCACGCAAAGTGTCTTCCGCGCACCCGTCCGATCCCTCTAAAGCCGTTCAGAGCATGTCGGAGTGGCAGCGCCATTCGGCGGAGCGGTTGGTTGCTGACGCTCAGGAATGGTTCGAAACCGTGTCCCGTTGTGCATCTTATTTCGCTGAAACCGAAGCTGAAGCTGTTGAGAAAACAGTTGATGAGGTTGTAGCCGCTACAAAGAGCGCGGGGAAATCTTCAAAGTCCGAGCCTGTATAGGTTTCCTGCTGCCGAGGAACCAAACTGGAATCATCGGAGCAGTAGATAGGAGGTCAAATGTACAAGAATATCCTGATCCCGGTTGCTCTGGACCAAGAACACGACACACAAGCGTCGTTTGAAGCCGCGCGCCAATTGGCTAATGCGGACGCTGTATTCACCGTGATACACGTCCAAGAACCAATTCCGGCGTATGTAGGGTCTCAGATTCCCAGCGAAGTACTTGCCAATACGCGGCATGAAATCCTGGAAAACCTGCATCAAACTGCTTCAGAAATTCCAGGCGCGAAGGCTCGGCTCATCTCTGGGCACGCGGGTAGGGCTATTGTCGACTTCGCAAATGAGAGCGATGCGGATTGCATCGTCTTGGCTTCGCACAAGCCTGGTTTTGAGGACATATTTTTAGGTTCCACTGCTAACAGAGTCGTGCATCACGCCAGGTGCTCGGTTCATGTAATTCGTTGAGCCAATGTTAGCGGTGTGGCTTCCTTTTTGAGTGGCTCGATACTTAGTGAGCCAAATCAGATCAAGAGAATTGACCGCTGAGCCAAAGAACCCTTGGACTGCAGCTTGCCTGCGGTTTCGAATTAATTAGAACGCTGGATTTCTTTATTGTGAAGAGCAGTTGCTGGTCGGTCGCTTGGACGCTTTCGACACTTGGGTTGCTTCGGAGCATCAGATTGTGTTTCGAGATGTAGTCTACTTTCCTTTTCTTCGAAGGACGGTTGTTCGATGAAGGCCAAATCCTGCTCCCGCAACCAATCTTCTAGGTCGGAAAACAAACACTTAGCCTCGCATCACGCGGGGCTTTTTGCGTTCTGAGCTTCCGCGCCCAGTGCTACACCAGCGCTACGCCAAAGAGCAAAGTTATTCTTTTGAAAGCATCATAAGCTAGTTGATCAGAGGCTATTTAGGGGTCGGATGCAACGCTTACGATTGATGTGTGCTGGAATTTCGGCGAGCTACATCGCCTCTATGGTATGCGCGAGGCCGTTTCGGATGTGGGCTTCCAGCAGTCTCTTCGCCGTATCCGCGTCTCTGGCCAATGCGGCATCGAACATGCCCTTGTGTTCCTTGACAGCCTCTTCGCCGCGATAGGTAAGCACGAGCATCTGATAGCGAAGGTATTTGTCGTAAATGATCGAGTGCAGAGACAGAAGGTTCCTGGAGTTACAGGCAGCAATCATTGCCTGATGAAACTCCCAATCATACCGTTTCCAGGTTTCTTTCTCGGATTCGTCGCCCTTGAGAAGCTGCTGTTCCATCAGGTGCAGTTTGTGGTGTGCCGCGACAAGGTTGCCTTCCCAATCCGTGTCGCCGTTCGCGATCGACAACTCCAATGCGTGACACTCCAATAGGACGCGCAGCTCTGCTATCTCAGTCAGGTCTTCGCGAGAGACCGGCGTAACAAGGAAACCCCGTTGCTCGGGGGCTTCGACAAATCCATCGCTGGCAAGCCTGTTCAGGGTCTCACGAAGTGTCGAAAGGCTTGCCGAGTAGCGATCCTTCAAGGCGTCCAGCTTCAGTTTGGATCCGGGTTGCAGCTCTCCGAAGATGATATCCCGCTTGATGCGCTGATAGGTGCTTGCGCCAATTGTAGACGGCTGTTTCGCCATGCGTTTCACCTGACATTCCTTGTTTCCTCTTTCAACTACCATTTCCCGAAGTCATCAGCAATCCAAACTGATGTATGGTAAAAATAAAAATATCATACATTATTGCGGAATCGTAAAAACCCCAATACGGTCATGCCAAGTTGAGCAAACCAGCTCAGTCGCAAACATTGACCTCTGGGTAATTCCAAGTAGCCGGAAGGAAGCAAAGTGTCTCAGAACTTTCGCATTGCCATCATTGGCATCGGTCTTGTTGGGCGCCGCCACGCGGATGCAATCCGGGCGTTGCGTAATGTCGATCTCGTTGCGGTCGTCGATCCCAGCGCTGAAGGCCGTGCATATGCCTCTGAGCATGGGGTGACATGCTATGAAACCCTTGAGGAGATGTTTGCAAACCAGTCACCGGATGGGGCCGTGCTTGCCACTCCTACGACGCTGCATGTTGAACAAGGCCTCACCTGTGTTCGGCACGGGTGCCCGGTTTTGGTCGAAAAACCTATTGCCGTGGAAGCCATCGCAGCATTGGAACTTGTTCAGGCTGCCGAGAAATCAAATGTGCCGCTCATGGTTGGACATCATCGCCGGTACAATCCTCTGATCAAGTCCGCCAAAGAGGCGATAGCAAACGGGTGGATCGGCGACGTCCGCGCTGTCCACGCGAATTGCTGGTTTTACAAACCGGACGCGTATTTCGACGCCGCGCCATGGCGTAAGAAATCCGGTGCGGGCCCAATATCGGTCAATCTCGTCCATGACGTTGACCTCTTGCGGTATCTTGCCGGTGAGGTGGTGACAGTCCAAGCGCAATCGGCAGTTTCCCGGCGCGGTTACGACAATGAGGATGTTGCAGGGGCCTTGCTGACCTTCGAAGGCGGGGCGATCGGGACCATTACCGTGTCCGACAGTATTGTCGCTCCGTGGAGTTGGGAGATGACGTCGCAGGAATATCCGATTTATCCGTCCACCAGCGAAAGCAGCTATATGATTGGCGGTTCTCATGGATCGCTATCTGTCCCTGATCTTCGTTTGTGGAGCTATAAAGAGGAGCAGCGCGACTGGTGGACCCCGATCTCGTCCACGGCGCTGAAGAAGGGGGCCTCTGACCCACTGGTCAATCAACTCAGGCACTTTGTCGAAGTGGCACGGCACGAAGCAGAACCGATTATGTCCGGGTGGGAAGGCCTGAGAACGCTTCAAGTCATTGAAGCTATACAAAATTCTTGCCGGACTGGAAAAACCGTACGGATCGAAAGTCTTCAGCAAATGCAAGGCGAGAGAGTACCTGTAGGATAAAATATCAGATATTTTGCAAAAAATCTTGCAAAAATCCCAAAATAGGTCAAAACTCGGAATCGTCAAAAAAGAAACGTCATGATGTCTCAGGGAGGAGCGAAGTGATTAACAAACTTACCCGCCGGGCTGCTGTATCAGCCCTGGTCGCAACCGGTGTTCTGTTCAGCGCAACAACTGGCGCGCTGGCGCAGGACAAAGTACAACTTCGTATGGCAACGTCTGGATCGGAAACCGATCAGCGTTCGGTCGCCATGGCCGAGGTTTTCGCGCCGATGGTTGCCGATTTCGCAAGCTATGAACCCAGCTATAACGGCACGATCTTTGCGCAGGGCACCGAACTTGACGCCATCAGCCGGGGCAATCTGGAAATGTCGATCACCTCGGCGCAGGAACTGGCACAGTTCTTCCCCGAGTTTTCGATCTTTACCGCCGGATACGTTCATCAGGACGCGGCGCATCAGGTAGCGGTCTTCAACGATCCCCTGATGGATGCCTTCAAGCAAAAGGCCGAGGACGAATTGGGCGTCAAACTGCTGTCGGTCATGTATCTGGGCCGTCGACAGGTGAACCTGCGCCAGCCCAAGGATGAGCTGACTGTGTCTACACCTGCCGATCTGGAAGGTGTGAACCTGCGGATGCCGGGCACCGACGCATGGCAGTTCCTCGGCAAGGCGCTGGGTGCCGCCCCAACGCCAATGGCGTTCTCGGAAGTTTACACCGCGCTGTCGACCGGCGCTGTTGATGGGCAGGACAATCCTCTGCCGACCGTTGTGGATGCCAAGTTCTATGAAGTGACCAATCAGATCGTTCTGACGTCGCATCTGGTTGACCTGAACTATATCGCCATCGGCAAAGAGGTTTGGGACGGGCTGACACCGGAGCAGCAGGAAAAAGTTCAGGCCGCAGCGGATGCAGCGGCTGAGTCGGGCCGCCAGAAACAGCTTCAGAAAGAAGAAGATCTGGTCAGCTTCCTGAAAGAGCAGGGCATGGAGATCTACGAACCAGATCTCGCAGCATTCCGCGATCAGGTACAGTCGATGTATCTTGAAAGCGAGTTTGCCGGGGCATGGCCCGAGGGCGTTCTGGATCAGATCAACGCGCTGGGCAACTAAGTCCGCCAAGACAAGGGAGGGAGAACCACGATGAAAGGCTTTCTAAAGGGGTTCTCCCGACTGACCGAAGCGATTGCCGGCGGGATGCTGGCGGCAATCTTCCTGATCTTTCTTCTGCAAATTCTCTTGCGCTACTTCTTCACCCCCGCCGGCTGGACGCTTGAGCTGATCGGCATCCTCTGGGTCTGGGTGATCTTCTTCAGCTGCGCCTTCATTGTGCGCGAGCGGGATCATGTGAAGTTCGACATTATCTATCTTTCGGTCCCCATGCGTGTGCGTCAGGTCTTTGCGATGCTGGCCGCCGCAGCGATTGTGGTCGGGATGCTCTACAGTTTCCTGCCGACGTGGGACTACATCGACTGGATGAAAATTCGCAAAACCGCGACCGTGCGCAACCCGTTCTCGGGCGAGAAGGTTCCGCTGCGCACTGTGTTCTCAATCTATGCGGTCTTCATGCTGGTTGTCGCCGCGCGCTATGGGTGGCTGTTCTTTGACATCCTGCGCAATGGCCCGCCAAAGACCGAGCTTGAACTGGTCGTGGGGTACAACGTGGTCGACGATCATCCCCGTGTCGACGTGGAAGACGACGAGGAAGCTGACAAATGAGTTTTGAACTTCTTTCCTGCCTGCTCACACTCTTTGTTCTGGCAGGCATCGGGACACCTATCGGCTATTCCATCCTGCTGGCCTCGTTGATGTATCTCGGCACGGCGGGTCTGGATGTCGCGCTGGCGGGCGAGAAAATCCTGCAGGGCTTCTACAAAAGTACGATCCTGCTTGCCGTGCCTTTGTTCATCGTCGCCGCCAACATCATGAACGCGGGATCGATCACCGACCGCCTGCTGAACTTCTGCGTTGCTGCTGTCGGGCGATTCAAGGGCGGCCTTGGGCACGTCAACGTGGTCGCGTCGCTGATATTTTCCGGAATGTCCGGCTCTGCCGTCGCGGATGCGGCAGGGATCGGCAAGATCATCATCGAGATGATGACCAAGGATGGCCGTTACAGCCGAGGTTATGCTGCTGCGATCACCGCGGCGTCGGCGACGATCGGCCCGATCATTCCGCCCTCGATCCCGATGGTTCTGTATGCGCTGGTCTCGAAGGCGTCTATCGGGTCGCTGTTCCTTGCTGGCATTCTGCCTGGCCTGATCATGGGCGTCGTCCTCATGGCGATGAACTATTATCTGGCCGGAAAGCGGAACTTTGCATTGGAAGAACCTGTTCCGCTGCGTGAATTGCCGTCTAAAACCGCCAACGCGTTTCCGGCACTGCTGATGCCCGCAATCCTGCTCTACGGCATTTACGGTGGCGTCACCACGCCGACCGAGGCCGCCGCGGTTGCTGCATTCTACGCTCTGCTGCTGGCAGCGTTGTTCTACCGCGCGCTGACCTTCCGTGGCCTCTATCAGGTCTTCGTCGACAGCGCCCGCTCGTCTGCCGCTGTCGGGGTGGTCATTGGTGGTGCGTTCATTCTGAACTTCATCGTCATTCAGGAGCAAATCCCTCAGTCGATCTCGGCATTGCTGGAGGGTTCGGATGTAAGTCCCATCGTCTTCCTGATCCTCGTGAACCTGCTGATCCTTGCGCTGGGATGCGTATTGGACGCAACGACGATCATCCTGGTGATCGTGCCCCTGTTCATTCCAACCTGCGAAGCGCTTGGCATTGACCTGGTGCATTTCGGAGTGCTGGTCGTTGTGAACTCGATGATCGGCCTGATCACACCGCCCTATGGCATTCTGCTCTTTGTGATCAACGCCGTGACGGACATTCCGCTGCGTGAGATTATCTCGGAAATCTGGGCCTTCCTGGCGGTGCTCATCTTTGCCTTGGTCATCATGATGCTGATGCCCGACCTGGTCCTGTGGCTGCCACGTCTGTTCGGGTATCAGGGCTAATGTGCCTGTCGGTTTCGACAACTTCCATACCCGGCGATCTGGCTGAAAAACTGGATGCCATCGCCGGGGCCGGATTTGATGGCGTCGAGCTGCATGAACCGGATTTGACGGCCTTTGACGGGCCGCCATCGCAAATCCGCGATATTGCATCGGACCTCGGTCTAAAGATCTGCCTGCTTCAACCTTTCCATAATCTCGAGGGCCAGTCCGGCAGTGACCGGCAGCGTGTCTTTGATCGGTTGAAACGCAAACTCGATCTGATGAGCGCGCTGGGCACGGATATGCTGCTGGTCGGCTCCGCGTTTGAGGTTGATCCTGCGGCCACCGAAGATCAAGTGATCGCCGACCTCAGCGAGGCGACCGGGATCGCCAAACAGATGGGGTTGCGCCTGGCCTATATGGGCCTGCCGTGGTCCAATCTCGTCCACTCGGACGCGCAGGCGCTGCGCATCGTTGAGGCGATTGACAGCCCTCATTTCGGGTTGGCTTTGAACTCGTTCTTCTCACTTGCGGACGGCTCGAAACCCGCCGGTCTGCGGGACATTCCCGGAGAGCGGCTGTTCCATGTGCAACTGTCCGATGCGCCCCGACTTGAGATGGATATTCGCAGGCTCAAACGGCACTTCGGGTTGTTGCCCGGGCTCGGATCGCTGAACCTTGCGGGCTTCGTGCGCGTGTTGGCCCGCGCGGGGTATAAAGGGCCTTGGTCAATTGCACGTGTCAATGAAGCGGCGCCGCAACCCGGTGGTCGAACACTGGCCCGAGACAGCTACAGGTCGCTGGTCAACCTTCTGGATGAGGTGTCACGGACCGAGCCTGCCACGGATTTCGGCATCCCGAACCTGCCGGAACGCGTCTACGCGTCAGGCTTTGAATTCGTCGAATTCACTGCCGACGAAACAAGCGGCGCGCAACTGGCGGACATGCTGTCGGCGATGTGTTTTCGAATGGAGCGAAAGCATGTGAGCAAGTCCGTCGAGTTGTGGCGGCAGGGCGCGATAAACATTGTTGTGAACACCGAAAAGGAAGGTTTTGCCCACTCGGCGTTTCTGGGTCACGGTCCCTCTGTGTGCGACATGGGGTTGCGTGTGAAAGACGCGGATCAGACGGTTCAACGCGCGACCGCGTTGGGCGCGCCGGATTTCTCGCAGCCGGTGGGGAGCGGGGAACTGGATATTCCAGCCATCCGCGGCGTCGGCGGCAATGTCGTTCATTTCATCGATGAAAAATCCGACCTGCATCGGGTCTGGGATATCGAGTTCGAGCCGGTTGCCAAAACCAAAGCAACCCAGCCCGCCGGTCTGCGCCGTATCGACCATCTGGCCCAGACGATGCGCCACGAAGAGATGCAAAGCTGGCTGCTCTATTACATCTCGACATTTGAGATGGCGAAGTCGCCCATCGTCAACGTCGCAGACCCGTCGGGCGTCGTGCAAAGTCAGGCCATTGAAAGCCCAGAAGGCGAAGTGCGCCTGAACCTGAACGGGGCCGTTGGGCGCCGAACACTGGCGGCGTCATTCCTTGAAGATGGCTTCGGGGCGGGGGTTCAACACATCGCCTTCCAGACGGACGATATTTTTGAAACCTCAGCTCAGTTGCTCAAATCAGGTTTTCCCAGCCTGTCTATTCCGGAAAACTACTACGCTGATTTGCAAGCGACGTTCGGATTGGATGACGAGATGATCGCGCGACTGCGCAGAGGCAACATTCTTTACGACCAAGCAGTGGATGCGGAGTATTTTCAGATCTACAGCCAACCCATCTTCAACGGCTTCTTCTTCGAAATTGTTGAACGTCGTATGGGCTATGCCGGTTATGGCGCGCGTAACGCACCCATTCGCCTTGCCGCGCAAAGCAAAACCCAGACGGTGACAGAGGTGCAAACATAATGACAAGCGATGAAAATGCCGTGCGCCAATGGTGGCGCACTTCTATCATCGATATGAAACCCGGCCATATCGCGTTTCGCGGCCATCCCATCGAGGACCTGATCGGGAACGTATCCTTTCCCCAGATGATCTGGCTGATGGTGCGGGGTGATCTGCCCAGCGATGCACAGGCGTGTCTGTTCGAGGCTGCTCTGGTCGCAGGTGTAGATCACGGCCCACAGGCCCCTTCGATTGCGGCTGCGCGTATGGCGGCTACATGCGGGGTTGGTCTCAATAACGCAATGGCGACGGCGGTGAACATGCTGGGCGATGTGCACGGTGGGGCAGGGGAGCAATGTGCCGAGCTTTACTATGATATTGCGGCCCGCATGGATGCTGGGGCATCGCTGAATGACGCCGTTCAAAGTGGACTGGACGCCTGGCGCGAGATCTATGGCAAGATCGTCTCGGGCTTTGGTCACAGGTTCCACAAGCCCGTGGACCCCCGCGCGCCCCGATTGATGCAGCTTGTGCGCGAGGCCGCAAAAGAGGGCACCGTTTCCGGTCGCTTTGCGGAAATCGGCGAAGAGGTTCAGGCCGAGCTTGGCCGCCAACGCGGCGGTCGGCCGATTGCCATGAATATCGACGGCGCGACAGCCGTGATTTTCTGTGAACTCGGCTTCCCTGCGCCCTTGTCGCGAGGGTTGTTCTGCCTCTCCCGCTCGGTCGGAATACTCGCCCACGCGTGGGAGCAGATGGGGCAGGGTGGTCGCAACAAAGGGCCCATGCCCCCGAAATACCTACCCCTTTACGAAGACAGGAATGATGACACGTGAGACATCGAAATCCTTCCGGGTCGGCCTTATCGGCTGTGGTCGTATCAGCGATATCTATCTAAAAACACTATCAAAATTTTCGAACGTCGAGGTTGCGGCTTGCGCAAGCCTCGATCCTTCGGAAAGCCGCGCCAAGGCGGATCAATACGGCATAGCCAAGGCCTGCACGCCGGATGAGGTGTTTGACGATCCGACGATTGACTGCGTTCTGAACCTGACAATTCCGGCGGCGCATGCCGAAATCAGTCTGCGCGCGTTGGAGGCGGGCAAACATGTCTATTCCGAAAAGCCGCTGGTCATGAATCGAACGGATGGAAAGGCGATCCTGCACATGGCCACTGAAAAGGGGCTATTGGTCGGTTGCGCGCCCGACACGTTTCTGGGCGGTCGTTGGCAGACCGTTCGGCGTTTGATCGATGAAGGCGCCATCGGCAAACCAACAGGAGTATTTGCCCATGTCGGAACGCATGGCACGGAACGTCATCACCCCAATCCGGATTTTTATTACAAGGCCGGTGGTGGCCCTTTGCTGGACCTTGGACCTTACTACCTGACGGCGATGATTTGTTGTCTAGGGCCCGTTGACCGGGTCGCCGGAATGGCCCGTCGCACCTTTGACAAGCGGATGATCGAAAACGGTCCACGCAATGGTGAATGGATGGATGTCGAGGTCGACACACATTCCCTGAGCCTGTTGCAGTTTTCGTCCGGTGCCATTGGGTCAATGACAATGAGTTTTGATGTCTGGGACAGCGAAACACCCCGGTTCGAGATCTATGGCGAAGACGGAACCATCAGCATTCCTGACCCTGACCCGGTTCATGGTGCCAACATCTTTCAAGGCGATGTCTGGCTAAAAACGCGGGATACCTCGCGTTGGTCTCATCAGCCCCGTCCGACCGGTCGCGAAGACTGGCAGGTGGTTGAAAACAAACATGGGTTCAATGAAGACAGCCGCGGTCTCGGTCTGTTGGATCTCGCCTTGGCGGCGCAAGAAGGACGCCAACCCCGTGCAAGTGGTGCGCTGGCCTACCACGTGTTCGAGGTCATGGACGCGATTGAACGGGCACCAAAATTCGGGGCGTATCAGACAATAGAAAGCAGCTGCGAGGCACCAGATCCCCTGCCGATCAATTTCTTGAAAGACCAGATGAAGGAGCTGGCCCATGCCGGTTGAAACATTGGATTTCGCTCAACCGTTCTTTTGTGTGCAGCATGTCACGGGCGAAGATAACCTGTCGGTCGAAGGACGCGCCATCGTTCTGAATCTTGGTGAACAGGATTTCACCGTCGAGGATCAATCCGTCGCGCCGCTTTCATCTGTGATTGTACAAGCCAGTGTTTTGAACAACGTGGAGCGCGCGGTGATAATTCGCGACTTTGACGCCCACGGTGATGACGACGCGCTTTTCGCACAGGCGAAAGCTACGTGGCCTTCTGCCTTTGATGTCCGACAAGAGGAACGCTTGCGCGGTGTCAGCCATTACATGTCGCCGAAGGTCTTCGTTGGTAACGTCGGACTGACCATGTACCATTCCGGTTCGGTGCCGCTGAATGTCGGATTGCACAAGGATCATCCGTTCTGCCCGGTGCCGGGGTTCCGCGAAGTGCATACGCAGATCGTTGGCTTTGGCAAAATGCAGCAATGCCGCGAACGGGATGTTGAGACCCTGTATCTCGAAGAATTCATGACCCCGGGGACGACGCACAAGCCGATGTACGACGCCGAAGGCAACTATCCCTGGCATCAATACGAGACGATTACCCCCGGCATTTTCATGGCGGTTGAAATACTGCCTGAAGGCGCGTGGGTTCCCGGAATGGAGGTTCAGAATGGCTGAGAAGCTTCTACCCGACGACCTGAATTTCGACGGTCCTTTCCCCCGGCTGTCTCGCCGTTTACGGCTGGGCGTTGTTGGCGGTGGGCGTATCTCGGTCACGCAAGCAACGGCTGCGCGGATGACCGATCGTTGGGAAGTCGCTGCAGGCGCGCTCAGTTCAGATGCCGAGCGCAGCAAGGCGCGCGGGGCCGAGTGGTTCCTGCCGGCCGACCGGTGCTATGCGTCGTTCGAAGAGATGGCACAGGCTGAGGCGGCGCGCCCGGATGGCGTCGATGCTGTGATGATCACTACCCCGAACCACGTTCATTTCGACGCGGCCAATGCGTTTCTTGAGGCGGGCATTGACGTGCTGTGCGACAAGCCCCTGACCAATGAGGTCACTGAGGCCGAGGGGCTTGAGGAGATCACCGCGCGCACGGGGCAGGTCTTTGCTGTCGGCTATGCGATGTCGTGTTTTCCAGTGATCCGTCAGGCCAAACAAATCGTCGCCGAGGGAGGCATCGGCAAGATCAACCAGATCCATGTTGAGTTCATGCAAGACTGGATGACGCCGGAAGATGTGGCGGATGCGCCCCATGTCAAATGGCGGCTGGACCCCAAGATTTCAGGTCCGACCAGTTGTGTCGGCGATATCGGCACCCATGCCGCGCATTTGGCCAGTTTTGTCTCGGGCCTGCCGATGACCGATCTGCGGGCCGAGTTCCATGTCTGCGGCGCGCCAAAGCCTTTGGAAGACACAGTGTTCATGTTCACTCGATATCAAAACGAGGTTCCGGGAACCCTGATGGCAACGCGCCTTGCCCCCGGGAATCGGGGTGGGTTGCGGTTGCGGATCTTCGGCAGCGAAGGAGGGCTGGAGTGGGACCTGGAGAATTCGGAACAGCTGAAGTTCAATCGGTTCGGTGAGCCGGATCGTATCATCAGCCGAGGTCACGGGCATGGCATCGGCCCCGGCGCGGAACGTCTGATCCGTACTGCGCGCGGCTTCCCCGAAGGGATTATCGAAGCCTGGGCCAATCTCTATACGGAATTTGCGATGGCCGTCGCCGCGCGTCGGGATGGCGTTACGGTTCCGGCCGATTGGCTTACTTATCCCAGCGTCGATCAAGGCGCAGACGGCGTTCGATTCATAGATGCCTCTGTGCGCTCGCATCAGTCCGGAGGTGACTGGGTCGCGATCTAAAGCTCTGCCAACACAAAAGTTAAACGCGCCCGGGCCATCGCTCGGGCGTTTCCAATTCCTACCTAGTATTAAAAGTTGATATTTTAAAAAATATCAGATATTTTTTACTACGTGTGATGAATTTTAGATTCGCAGACACGTGGAGCTGTCGTTTATGGTGAAACCTGAAGAGGCTGGCACAAGCCCCTCTCTCTATTCCTTGGCGCATCTGACGCTGATTGGCTGTACACCGCCCGAGTTGGTCTATATCGCCGCGCGGGCCGGTTACGATGCCGTCAGCCCCCGGTTCATTCCGATGCATGTGCCCGGCGAATTCACCCAATCCCCGATCGACAAGGCACAGGTGCAAGCCACCAAAACGGCTCTTTCTACGACTGGCTTGAAAGTCCTCGATGTTGAGATTGCGCGCATCACCGAAGATGTCGATCCGCGCAGTTTTGAGCGATCGTTGGAGATCGGCGGAGAACTGGGCGCAAAGCGTATGATCATGAGCGCGTGGACAAACACCCGCGATGATCGTGACTTTCTGATCGACGTCTATTCTGAGACCTGCGAACTGGCCGCGCCCTATGGACTAACTGTGGACTTGGAGTTCCCAAGCTTTTCCCGCTTGCGCACTCTGGACGAGGCACTTGATATCGTCCGCGCCTCCGATCAGCCCAACGGCGGCATTCTGGTCGACACGCTCTACCTGCATCTCAGCCGTGTTGATCTGGGCGAACTGTTGCACGTCCCCTCGGACCTGTTTCACTTCCTGCATATCTCTGACTGCCTGCCCGGCATCGCCGATACGCGTGAGGGCATGATCCAATTGGCGCGTGATGCACGACTGTATCCCGGCGAGGGCTGGATTGATTTCACCGGTATCATCGAACGGATGCCGCCCGTCGACTATTCCATTGAACTGCCCAACCAAAGCCGCGTTGCCGAGTTGGGATACGAAGAACATGCGCGTCGCTGTCTCAGCCACGCCAAGCGAACATTCGGCGCGGCGCGGTCACAGCGTCGTATGCCCGATACAGCAATTCCAAAACACCAAGAGGATCATCATGGGCAAAGAGCTCACTGAAAACGACCGCAACATGGCGGCCGATATGCTGGCACGCGCCCGCGCTGCCATGGCCGAGATCGAGGATTGGGATCAGGGCAGGCTGGACCGCCTGTCTCAGGCCATTGCATGGTATACGGGGAACGAGAAAACCTTCACCCGGCTGGCCCAGCAAGGCGTGGACGAAAGCGGTATCGGAGACCGCGAAGGGCGTCCTGCGAAACGGTTCAAAATCCACATGGTGCTGCGTGATGTCCTACGCACGCCATCGACCGGTATCGTCGAGGTCGACGAAGAGAAAGGTCTGGTGAAATATGCCAAGCCCGCCGGTGTGATCGCATCACTGATCCCAATGACTAACCCAGCGATGACACCACCAGTGACCGGTGTTTCGGCTGCGAACGCCCGTAATGCGGTCATCTTCAGTCCGCACCCGCGAACCGCCCATACTACTTTTGAAATGGTCGAGGTCATGCGTGCAGCTTGTCGCGCCGCCGGAGCCCCCGAAGACCTGTTCCAGTCGATCCGCAAACCATCGATCCCATTGACGCAGCACCTCATGGAGATCTGTGACCTGACGCTGGCGACAGGTGGCAAGCCCATGGTCAAGGCGGCGTACAGCTCGGGGCGTCCGGCCTATGGCGTCGGTGCGGGCAACTCATCCATCGTCATCGATGAGACCGCCGATCTGGATATCGCCGCCCAGAACACGCGTATTTCCAAGACCTCCGACTTTGGGTCTGGCTGTTCGGCTGACGGCAACATCATCATCCAGCGCTCGGTCTACGACGATATGGTCAAAGCGCTTGAGGCCGAAGGCGGATACCTGTGTTCGGACGAAGAGAAGTCGATGCTCGAAGCGGCCATGTGGGACGAAAAGGGCAACCGCACGTTTCCGACCATCGCCTGTCCTCCGCAGCAGACGGCCAAGGTCGCCGGGTTCTCGATCCCGGATGATCGCAAGTTTCTGATGGTTGAAAATCAGGGGCAAATCGGGCCGCAGCACAAGTTCTCCAAGGAAAAACTGACCACACTGATGGCGCTGTATCACTTCGACACGTTCGATGATGCGTTGGAAACGGTCAGGCAGATCTACAACACTGGTGGCAAAGGTCATTCCTGCGGCATCTACAGCCACAATGACGATCACATCGATCGGTTGGCGCGCTTGGCTCCGGTCAGCCGCATGATGGTGCGGCAGCCTCAGTCCAAGGCCAACGCAGGTGCCTGGACCAATGGTATGCCCATGACCAGCAGCCTCGGCTGCGGCATTTGGGGCGGCAACATCACCAATGAAAACGTCACCATGAAACACATGATGAACTACACCTGGGTCAGCCGTCCGATCCCCGAGGATCGCCCCTCGGAGCCGGACCTGTTCGGTGAGTTCTACGGACAGGAGGTCGCGTGATGGACGGGGCAAAACTTGAAGGCAAAACCGTTGCAGAACACATCGTCGACTTCCTCGAACGTCGTGAGGTCAAGCATGTGTTCGGCCTTTGTGGGCATACCAATATCGCGGTGCTGGCCGCATTGGCTGAAAGCCCGATTGATTTCGTAACCGTTCGTCACGAGCAAATCGCCAGCCACGCGGCAGACGCGTATGCCCGCGTGACAGGCAAGGCCTCGGTGGTGTTGTCCCACCTCTCCCCAGGTTTGACTAACTGCGCCACCGGGGTCGCCAATGCCGCGTTGGACTGTATCCCCATGGTGGTGATCGCAGGCGACATTCCCACGCATTACTATGGCAAGCATCCGCATCAGGAAGTGAACCTGCACGCGGACGCGGCCCAGTGGGAGATTTATCGCCCCTTCGTGAAACGCGCCTGGCGGGTGGACCGGGCAGACCTGACGGCCGAAATTTTGGAAAAGGCGTTTCATTTGGCCGAAAGCGGGCAGCCTGGGCCGGTGTTGGTCAACGTGCCGATGGATATCTTTTCCGAAGTGATCCCCTCGGACAGCTTCGACCGTATTCTTGACAATACCCGCGCGCTCAAGAAGCCGTCGATTGACGATGAAACCGCGCGCGAAATTATTGAGGCGCTGGCCAAGGCCAAAAACCCGGTTGCTTATGTCGGCGGGGGCATACTTCTGGCGCAAGCCAGCGAGGAATTGCGCGCGTTCGTTGAACATATGGGCCTGCCAGTCGCGCATTCCCTGATGGGCAAAGGCGCCCTGCGGGACGATCATCCGCTTGTGCTGGGCATGACCGGGTTTTGGGGCACTGAACTGGTGAATCAGTCCTGCCTGAACGCAGACTACATTTTTGCCGTCGGCACCCGGTTCAAAGAGGCCGATTGTTCCAGTTGGTATCCCGGATACACGTTCAACATTCCCGGTTCCAAGGTCATTCACATCGACATCGAACCGCAGGAGATCGGCCGGAACTATCCCACCAAGATCGGGGTGGTTGCAGACGCCAAAGCGGCGCTGCGTGTTCTCAACCGGGTAGCCCGCGAGATGTATCCGGACGGCTTCAAACGCCCCGCGTTGGAACAGAAGATTGCTGACTTCCGGACCGGCTTCAAAGCGCGCAACGAAGACATGGCGACTTCGTCCGCCTTTCCGATGATGCCCGAACGTATTCTGGCAGACACCCGCAAAGCGTTGCCGGAGGATGCCATCATCACAACGGATGTTGGCTGGAACAAGAATGGCGTCGGACAGCAGTTCGACATTCTGACCCCCGGTTCGATCCTGACACCGGGCGGGTTTGCGACGATGGGCTTCGGCCCTCCGGGCGCGCTGGGCGCAAAACTGGCGGCACCTGATCGCGTCGTCCTCAGTCTGGTTGGAGATGGTGGTTTCGGTCAGAACCCGTCAATGCTGGCAACGGCGGTCGAGCTTGATCTGGGCATCATCTGGCTGGTGATGAACAACAACGCCTTTGGCACCATCGCCGGCCTTCAAAAGGCACATTACGGTCTGACTTATGGAACAACCTTTCCGGGATCAGCCGAAGCGCCCGCGAACGGACCGGGATATGCCGATATTGCACGCGCCTATGGGGCGGAAGGACACAGACTCAGCGCGGCTGACGAACTGTTGCCCGCATTGGAGGCAGCCATTGCCAGCGGCAAACCAACCGTTCTGGACGTGCCAATGATCAACAACCCGACGCCGACGACCGGCCATTGGAATATTCTGGACATCTACTCGCCGGAAAAGGATGTTTCCCATGTCGCGACTTAACGTGCTTGAGGAAGGGTGAACGGCGCCCGGAGTTGGATATCGATGACTGCTGCGCAACCGATGGGATAACGGGCGTCGTGCACCGATGCTTGATCGCCAAAGGTTGTCTGATGCTGGCGTTGTCCGAAGCAACGCCCAAAGTCAGACAGGGCCCAGCGAGTCCCGCAGTTTGATATGGGCGTCCAGTTCAATCCTAGCGACCCGGTCATCTCCGTTGCGCAGATCGACCAGTAAGGAAGCTGCACCGCGCCCCATAGTCCTGTGAGGCACATGAACGGTTGTCAAACTCGGGGAAACGATTTCGGCGACTTCGATGTCGTCGAAGCCTGTGATCGAGACTTCTCCGGGTACGTCGATGCCTAGTGTCCGGGCCATTGATATAGCTCCTGCCGCAAGGACATCGTTGCCACAAAGAACGGCTGTGGGGCGCGATTTGCGGGACATAAGCTCGGCGAAAGCATCCGCGCCGTTGCCGATGGAGTAATGCGTTTCCACCACGGCCAGATCATCCGGGTCCAATCCGTGACGGATCATCGCGTCGCGCACGCCCTCGAACCTTTCACGAGCCCGGTCATTGCCGGAACGCGGTGCCGTAACCAGCGCGATCGAGCTGTGGCCCAGGTTCAGGACGTGCTCAGCCAGTTTTGTCATGGCTTTGCGGTTGTCGAACCCAATCGACGGGCGGTTCTCAGCCTCGTTATAGGTCCACGCGACGACATAGGGGATCTGGCGCTGTTCGAGAAAGGCATAGGTTTGCGGCGTTCGATCATGACCGATCAACAGCAACGCATCCGCGCCGCGTGCGACCAGCGCGCGTATCTGCTCGTCTTCCAGTTCGGGGCTGTAGGAGGAACTGGCGACAAGCAGTGTTACTCCGTGGCGGCCAAGCTCTTCCTGAAAGGCCTGCAAGCCCCGGGCGAAGATGGCATTTTCCATGGTCGGAATAATCGCACCGAAAGTATTCGTGCGTTTGGCCGCCAGCGCCTGCGCCCCGAAATTGGGTGCATAGCCCAGAGTTTTAACCGCGCTCAACACCTTTTCACGGGTTGTCTGCGAAACCTGTGTCGGATTGTTGAGGCAGCGGGACACCGTCGCCGTGGACACATTTGCCAGTTGAGCTACGTCTTTCAATGTCGGTGAAGACACCGGCTTGTCTGCGAAACTCTGCTGTCTGTTAGCGTCAGCCATACGGCAATATGCCCGAAAATTTCCAATTCGTGACCCAATAATACGTGTCAGGCGGCAAAACAACAGAGGTCTTCATGTGAATGTAAGCGCTTGCAATAAGAAATGTAAGCGCTTACATTTGTCGAGAATCAGGGTTGGGGAGGCAACTTTGTTCTTGGTCGCATCAATAGCCTTGTTTGGCGTTTTCACTGCAAATGTCGCTCTTGGCGCCTTCGGGCGCTCTCAGTTCATGGGGGATGTCGGTGAAATGCTTGTCCTGCTGTGCGCTTCGCTGGCGTTTGTCGTTGTGACGCTTCAACGCGAAGCGGCCGCCAAAAACCAAGAAAACAAGAATGATTCTTAGGGAGGAAATCATGAACCGTGATAAACGTGAGCTCGCCTCGGAGGAGCGGCGCAATTTCTTGAAGCTTACCAGCACCGGCGCGTTCACCGCAGCAATGGTTGCGGGTGCCGGAGGGATGCTGTGGTCATCCGAGGCCTCGGCCCAGACCGCCAAGGAAGAGCGCGAGCGAGAAGCTGCGGCAGAGCACACCATGACCCTGGCGACCGCTTATGTTCTTGGGGCGTCGCGCAGCTATCCGATCATGCAGCTTGACCTGAAGGAAAACATCCAGAACGCGACGAACGGCAAGGTCTATGTAAAGCTCGCGCCGGGTGGCCAGTTGGGTGCGGGTGGTGCTTTGGTTCAGGCGGTTCAGGCGGGAACGATTCAGTGCGCGCAGCATTCGCTGTCGAACTTCGCGCCCTTTGCCAGCGCGGCTGACCTGATCAACATGCCTTACTTCTGCGGTTCGAACCAGCGCTTCACCAATCTGGTGACGTCGGACGCCTGGAAGTCCGAGGTGCACCCAAAGATTGAAGCCGCCGGCTTCAAAGCCTTGTTCTACGTCAACATTGACCCCCGTGTTGTCGCGGTTCGCAAAGGTGGGAACGCCGTGATCACGCCCGCAGATATGGCGGGTATCAAGTTCCGGGTGCCTGGCTCGAAAATGCTGCAGCAGTATTATCGGATGGTGGGGGCCAACCCGACTCCGGTCGCCTGGGGTGAGACGCCGTCGGCGATCAAGCAGGGTGTCGCAGATGCACTGGATCCGTCGGTCGGGGCGCTGTTTGTCTTTGGCTTCAAGGATATCCTCAGCCATGTCACCTTCACGCAGGCCGTTCCGGACAGCCAGGTGTATTCGATGAACCTGGAGTGGTTTAACGCGTTACCGAGCGATGTTCAGGACGGCATTGAATTCGCCGGTGAACTCACATCGCATCAGAACCTGGCCAAAGTGCCGTCGGCGCGCGCCTATGCGATGGCCGAACTGGTCAAGGCTGGTGTGGAGTTCCACTCGCTGAACGATGATCAGCTTGGTGAATGGCAGGAAGCTGGCGGTTTCCAGCGCTCCGAATGGGATGAGTTCAAGGTGGAGCTGGCCGGTTCGATGGACAATTTTGCCAAGCTTGAAGAAGCCGCAGGCACCAGAGGGCGCTACTACGTGCATGACGCGTAATATCAGCCAGAAAGAGGCGCCGCGAAGGCGTCGTCTCTTTCCGACCCAAAACACTTTCAGCCGACCGCGCAATCGGATGCGTCGCCCTGCGATGCGAAGGAGTTGCCTATGCAGCACGTTCTTCAAAAACTGAACCAGAATGCCGAGCGATGGGCGCTATTGGTCTTCTACACCATGCTCGTCGTCACGATGTTCGTTGAGGTGCTGCGTCGCGAAGTGCTGTCCTACTCGTCCATCTGGGGCGAAGAGATCGTTCGTTATTCTTTCATCTATCTGGCCTGGATCGGGTGCGCAGCCGCGGTTCGGGAACGCGGGCATATCCGTATTGATGTGATCATGCATTACGTCGGCCCCCGGATCAAAGCTCTGCTCTATCTCTTCGGTGATTTCGTCATGGTCGCAGTGTCGGTCGTCGCGTTGATCTATGCGTATGAAACGGTTCATGTGTCGGCAAAGTTCGGGTCCGTGACAGACGGCCTGCGCATCAGCCGGGTCTGGTTTCTGATGGCCGTTCCCATTGGTTTCGCTCTGGTGCTGCTGCGCCTCATTCAATCCATCATCCGCGACATCGCGGACCTTCGAGCGGGCCGCCCCGTCTACGAAGGCGACAAGTTGTTCGACTGAGGGGCGACGCTATGCTTTGGAATCAGCTGGATCAATCGGTCATCCTTGGTTGGGATTTTTACGGACCGGTCATTCTCTTTGTTGTCCTCGTCGCGCTGGCCGTTCCGGTCTGGGCCTCTATCGGCGCATCCGCGATCCTGATGTTGCTGTGGTCCGGCGCGCTGCCGCTCAGCCTTGTGGGCGAGAAACTGTTCTCGGGTATCGACTTTTTCGCGCTGACGGCTGTGCCTCTGTTCATTTTGACCGGGGATGTGCTGGTCAGAACCGGGCTCAGTCGAAAATTCCTGGATGTGGCCGAGGCCTTGACCCAGTTTGCCAAGGGCGGCTTCGGCTCGGCGACAGTGCTGGTCTGCGGTATGTTCGCGGCGATCTCGGGGTCTGACGCGGCAGGGGCTGCCGCTGTTGGCCGCATGACAATCGACCGCCTGGTCGAATCCGGTTATCCGCGTCCCTATGCCTGTGCACTGGTCGCGGCTGGGGCCTGTACCGGCATCCTGATCCCCCCCTCGATCGCCTATATCATCATCGGCCTTGTGTTGGGCATTTCAGCATCGACGCTGTTTCTGGCCGCGCTGATTCCCGGTATCGCCATCCTGCTGTCGATCCTGGCAACCAATGTGATCATGAACCGGCTTTACGGCTGGGAAGGGGGCGGCAATATCTCGATGCCCGAGTATTTCTCGCGGCTTGGTACGGCGCTGAAATCCGGCTGGTATGCGTTTCTTGTCCCCGGGATCATCTTTTATGGCATCTTCTCGGGCCGCCTGACACCCACCGAGGCGGGCGCCACCGCAGTGGTCGTAACGATCATCATGGGGTTCTTCCTGCGCACGCTCAAGCTCAGCGATTTTCCAGCGATGCTGGTCAGCTCTGCCAAAGTGAACGGGGTGATCCTGCCGATTATCGCCTTCTCGGCCCCGCTGGCCGAGGCGCTTGCCATCATTGGCGTGCCGCAAGGCTTTGTCGCGGCGGCTACCTCGGTCAGCGATGATCCGTTGGTTCTGATCCTGATGATGGTTTGCATCCTGATCGCAGCGGGCTGTGTGATGGAGACGACCCCGAACATCGTGATCCTTGCCCCCATCCTGAAGCCTTTGGCGGATGATATCGGGATGAACGAGATTCAGTTCTGCATCATGATGATCACCGCGCTTGGTGTGGGGTTCATCACGCCACCGCTCGGGCTCAACCTTTTCGTTGTCGCGGGGATAACGGGCGAGTCGATCTTGCGGATTGCTTACCGGGCCATTCCATTTGTACTGTTCATGCTGATCGTGACCCTGTTCATCGCCTACGTCCCGACAATCTCAACAATTCTTCTGCCAGACATCTATAAATAGGTAAGACCAAATGCCGAGACTCTATCTTAAGAAAGCAACGCTTACGTCCAAAAGCGATGCCTCTGAGACCAAAAAAATCGTCCGCGAAATTTTGGATGACATCGAGGCGGGAGGTGATGCCAAAGCTCTGGAATATGCCCGCAAATTCGACAAGTACGAGGGGGAAATCCTGTTATCGCCCGAGACGATCGCCGCTGCAGCTGATCAGGTACCGGCGAAGTTGCGCAGGGACATCGAGTTCGCACATGCAAATGTGAAGAAATTCGCCAAAGCGCAGCTGAGCACAGTGGCGGATTTCGAGACCGAGGTCGTGCCGGGACTGATCGCAGGACAAAAGGCGATACCTGTGGCCGCTGCGGGGTGTTACGTGCCGGGTGGCCGGTACAGCCACATTGCCAGCGCGATCATGACCGTGACCACCGCCAAGGTCGCGGGCTGCAAGAACATCATCGCCTGTTCACCGCCGCGCCCGGATGTCGGGATCGCACCCGCGATCATCTATGCAGCGCATGTCTGTGGTGCGGACAAAATCCTTGCCATGGGCGGCGTGCAGGGCGTTGCTGCGATGACGTTTGGTCTGTTCGGCCTGCCCAAGGCAAACATCCTTGTGGGACCGGGCAACCAATTCGTGGCCGAGGCCAAGCGCATGCTGTTTGGCCGCGTCGGCATCGACATGATCGCCGGACCGACCGACAGTCTGATCCTGGCTGATGGCGCCGCCGACCCGATGATCGTCGCAACCGATCTCGTCGGACAGGCCGAGCACGGGTATAACTCGCCGGTTTGGCTAGTCACGGACAGTCAGTCTCTGGCCGAAGAGGTCATGCGTCTGGTGCCGCTGCTGATCGACGAATTGCCTCAGGTGAACCGCGAAAATGCCACCGCGGCATGGCGCGATTATGCCGAGGTGATCGTGTGTGCAGATCGCGAGGAGATGGCCGCGTGTTCGGACGATTACGCGCCAGAACATCTGACAGTGCAGGCCGAGGATCTGGATTGGTGGCTGAGCCGCTTGTCCTGCTATGGCTCTCTCTTTCTGGGTGAAGAGACCACAGTGGCCTTTGGCGACAAAGCCTCTGGCACCAATCACGTTCTGCCGACGTCGGGGGCGGCCAGCTATACGGGCGGTCTGAGCGTCCACAAGTATATGAAAATCGTCACCTGGCAACGGGCAACCCGCGAAGGGGCGAAACCGGTCGCTGAAGCGACCGCGCGTATTGCGCGGCTAGAGGGGATGGAAGGCCATGCCCGAACCGCTGATATCCGATTGAAGAAGTACTTCCCCGACGAAAGCTTTGACTTGTCCGCAGATGGCTGAACCGCATCAACCCGATCCCTTCAGCGTGAAGGGGCGTGTCGCCTGCGTCACGGGTGCCAGCTCTGGTCTGGGTCGGCATGCGGCTGAGGTGCTGGCGCAGGCCGGTGCCTCGGTTGTGGCCGTCGCGCGCCGTGCCGATGCGCTGCAAGCGTGGTGCGCGGGGGCGGATGGGCAGCGGGCTGGCGTGCCGGGCGATGTTGCCGACCGCGAAGGTCTGAGCGATCTTGCCGACCGTATCCGGGAACCCTTTGGGCCCCCGGATATCATCGTGCACGCGGCGGGGCTCAATACACGGGAAGCAGCGGATGAAGTGACGGCGGAAGGCTGGGACGCCACGCTGGCCGTGAACCTTTCGGCCCCGTTTTTCCTCAGTCAGACAATGGTTCCGCATATGCAGAACAAGGGGTGGGGGCGTATCGTCAACTTCGCCTCGCTGCAATCCTTCCGGGCGTTCCCGGGCGGTATCGCTTACGGTGCCAGCAAAGGCGGCGTGGCACAGCTGACTCGCGCCATGGCGCAGGCCTGGTCCGCATCGGGCATCAACACCAACGCAATTGCTCCTGGCTTCTTTCATACGGAACTGACCGAGGCGGTCTTTGCGGACGGCGACCGCGCCGCGCGGAATGCTGCGCAGACCTGCATCGGCCGCAATGGCGAGCCACAAGACCTTAACGGTCCGTTGCTGTTTCTGTGCTCGGAGGCTTCAAGATATGTCACCGGGCAGGTTCTAATGCTGGATGGGGGGTTCACTGCGAAATGAAAGCGCTTGTCTACGATGGACCCGAGGTCATTTCCTACCGGGACGTCCCAGACCCGGTTCCCGATCTGAACGAGCATCTGATTCAGGTGCAATCCGTGGGGATTTGCGGCTCTGACATGCATGCCTATCTGGGGCACGACAACCGGCGTCCTGCCCCGTTGATCCTTGGACATGAAGCAGCGGGCGTCGTTGTAGGCGGTGCCCGCGACGGGGAACGGGTGACCATCAACCCGCTGGTGAATTGCGGAAAATGTGCGGCTTGCACATCCGGGCGTGAGAACCTCTGCCCACAACGCCAGATCATTTCAATGCCACCGCGTGAGGGCGCGTTTGCGCAATTCGTCTCGATTCCAGGTGAGAACCTCATCACGATCCCGGATGGCGTATCCATGGACAAGGCGGCGCTCGCTGAACCTTTGGCCGTCAGTTGGCACGCGGCGCGCCTTGGTCTTGCGGCCTTGCACCCATCAGATGAGCGCCGCGCCCTGATACTGGGCGGCGGGGCCATCGGGTTGGCGGCTGCGCTGGCGCTCAGGGCCATGGGGTGTGACGATGTTACGATCGTGGAACCCAACGCTTCACGCCGTGCTTATCTGAATGAATACTGCGGCGTGACAACGCTCGACCAATTCAGCGAAGCGGTGCCTCTGGTGGTTGACGCGGTTGGCTTTGCGGCGACACGAGCGGCTGCGTCTCAGCAGGTGAAACCCGGCGGTGTGATTGCCCACATCGGATTAGGCGAAGATACGGGGGGACTGGATGCCCGCCGCATTACGCTGCAAGAGATCACCTTTATTGGGACCTATACCTATACCGTGCAGGATTTTCACGACACCGCGCAGGCAATCTTTGATGGCCGCCTCGGAGATCTGAACTGGGTCGAAAAGCGCCCGCTTTCTGAGGGGTGCGAGGTGTTTCAGGCCATTCGCTCCGGCCAGATTGCCGCCCCGAAAACCATCCTGCACCCGAACGGCTGATTTCGAAGAGGTCCAAATGGATAGAAATTCCAGGCAGATCATCCGACGAGGCACAGCTCAGAAAAGGAGAGCAATGTGTACAAGCATATTTTGATACCTGTGGCGCTGGACCATGAGGGATTGGTTGATCGAAAGATTGCAACCGCCCGCCGTCTTTTGGGTGAGGGTGGCAGGATCACCCTGATCACCGTGCTCGAAAGTATTCCTGGGTTCATCAACGAATTCGTGACCATCAAAGAGGCCAACCACCTGACGGACCGCGTCAAAGCGGCGCTGGACAAGGCCGCTGCTGGCGCACCCGATATCTGGACCGAAGTCGGGTCTGGAAAGCCGGGCGTACAGGTTGCCGAGTTCGCCAGAAAAAACGATGTCGACATGATCATCGTGGGGTCGCACAGCCCGGGGGCTCAGGGCTATGCACTCGGATCAACCGCATCACGCGTCGCCCGCCGAGCCACCTGCTCGGTCCTTGTTCAGCGCTAGAATGCCGGATCGATGTTGGGGCAGCGGTGATCGTCAATGAAAGGAGCGTACGGTTTAACCCTTCCCGCTCTTGCATTCATGTATAACGGATTGAGCCACGGCTTCGGTCGGTTGAACGCGTTGTCCAACATGAGCGTGCGGTTGTTATTATTTATTCGGCTATTCATGGAAAATGGCTGGAGTGGTAGGATTCTTCGTAAGCTATTGAAAGATAATAAAACCTTAGAATATGGCATCGATTGCTTTCAAGGAGAAATTGGTTTGTTTCTACGTGTGTTCATTTTCTGCCCGGGAGATCCATTTAGATCCCCAGGGCCAATTGCTGTAACAGTCACGAAACCTGAGCCAGCATCATGTCGGCGGTTTGGATTGACGCTCTATAATCATCCAAAGCTAACTTTACCTCCCAGAATTTGTTCCAACGCCAGGATAGGTTGAAAAGGTCGATAACCTCCAGGTCGGTTTCCCAAGACGTGTCAGTGTCGCCTTTGATCGATCTGTCGCCAGCTCCATCGCGCAGATCATTCAACGCTTGCCAGATCTGTTCGCCCATTATGTCATGGAATTCCTCTGTGAAGTCATCGAGACTTCGCGGTTTTCCAGGTTCTTTAGGGTTTCCAAAATCGCGTTGCGGCTTGTTCCCTGAGGCACCATGTCGACTTCACGCCACTCTTCTGCCAGCCTCCTACCGTGCTGGATGGCAGATAGAACGATTTCATGAAGCTTTACCTCAAACGATGTATCCATGTTTTCATCCTCCTAAGTATGAGATTGCGAAGGGCAATCTCTCAAGGCACTGGCAGATGTCTGACTGCCAGCGCAGGGCAGCCATCTCAGGCGGCGAGGGGGAGGGGGATTTCATCCACCGCATCAAGGCGGAGAAGAGCGTCGAAATACGCTTCGGACAGTAGGCAGATATCCTCGACATAAGGAGCGCTGGGATCTACCTCAGCGAAATAGGCGCTCTCGGGTCGTTTCGGGTCATGGACGTGTTGCAGGGTCAGGAGATCCAAAAGCCTATGCCGCGTGGTTGGGCTTGCACTCCTCATCTTGTTTTTCTACCACAGGGAGAATCTTTCCAAGCGGCGGGTGCGTGTAAGGTGCAATTTGATCCATTGAAGACAGTTAACGTCGCGGCTGCCGTAGCTCGCGAATTGCTGCGTGAACCAGACCACTCTTTGGCGGACAGGGGGGAACGGCGTGCGCCGCCCGGTGGAGGGGTTTATGCGCTGTTTTACCAGGGGCACTGTGATCTGTATGAACCTTTGAGGGTCGCGAATGAGACCCAACTTAGAATTCCAATTTACGTGGGAAAGGCGGAAGCTTCTGCAACCGTGAATGGGCTTCAGGGTTTCAGAAATAAGACCGACAAGAATGGCATCAGGAGAAGGTTAGGGACCCACCGCAGGAAGATAGAATCAACTGTCGGTAGTCGGCACTACCCCTTGCGGGCCGAGGACTTCTGTTTCAAAGCTTTATCCATACCTGACGCCTACATTGGGATGGCCGAGGCGGGCCTCATAACTTTTTATAAGCCCATTTGGAATGGTGCTGGCTTTGGGAGCAACACGCCGGGCAAAGGGCGGCTTGGGATCAGGCCACCAAACTGGTGGGTTTGTGCGCACGCACCAGATGGTGAAGGGTTGGAGCAAAGCGAAGTTGTTCAGACACAAGACGAGATAATGACCGGAGTCGAGTGGTTCAAAACCTATAAGGAGGATAAAGACTTGGTGCGCGCATTGCGAATGCTACGTGAACAAGTGGGTTGGTAAGACCAATGAACTTACATTTTCCGGTTTCTCGTTATGATGAATCTAAGCGATACCACGAAAGCGCAAATCGTGCCGGGAAGATATTGTATCCACTTTGGCCGCGAGATAACTCGCGCCAACAGCACGAGTGACCATGCTCCCTCCAAGTATCTGCTGACGGAAACGCACGGGGCTTTTTCTGCGCGTCTCGAAGCATCCGCATGACTAAGCGCCTGAAAGTTCAAACCCGATCCGAGCAGATGTCTCGCGTCCGCTCGAAAAACACAAAACCTGAAATGGTGCTCCGGCGCGGGCTCCATTCCCGTGGCTATCGGTTTCGCCTGCATCGCCGCGATCTGCCAGGGACGCCAGACCTTGTTTTCCCTCGCTTCAGCGCTGTCGTAGAGGTCCGTGGGTGCTTCTGGCATGGGCATCCTGGCTGCGGCCGGATGCCTAAGACCAACCTGGAATTCTGGGGTCCAAAGATCGGGCGCAACCGCGAACGAGACCTGGCGAACGAGAAGGCGCTGCTCGAACTTGGTTGGCGGGTGCTCATAATCTGGGAGTGCACTATGGTCGGAAAGGCCCGTTGGGCTCCCGTAGAGTTGCTGGACGCGACTGAGGATTGGCTGTGCTCCGATCGGGCCTACGCGGAGTTGCAGGGTAAGCTGGAAGCAGATCAGAGGTAGTTCTGGGCTTTGAGGCAGGGGAGTGAGTTTCGTCATCCGCCATTGGATATCGGAAGCGCGCCGGCTCCGCAGGCCGGGTCGATGAAGATGACTGTGTTTCGCTCCGGGGCTGCCGGGCAGTATATGTGGCGCGCCCGTTCGGCGCTTGTCTCCCTCTCGCCAACCGCCGCACTTGATGCCTCGAATTTGCGTGATGAGGAGGAACGGGTTTGAAACCTTCGGATTGCCCTCCAAGGGGCTCGCCATTTTTGGGGGCGAAAGACTGCGCTTGCTACAATATCCTGTCAACGAATTCTTGCTTTGTTCCCTGATGCCTGCTTTTAGTTGGGAAAAACAAAAGGAGAGAATCCGAATGAGCGGACAGTCCGAGGCGAGCAAACATCACAGAAAATCACTTGAGCTCTTTGCTGGCGCGGGTGGCCTTGGCATCGGCTTGGCCCAAGCGGGTTTCATCCCGCAGATGGTGGTAGAGTATGACCGCTGGTGCTGCGACACGCTCAGGGAAAACCACAGTATCCTCGGAGACGATTCCGTCGATGAAGATCAGCCTTGGAAGGTCGTCGAGGCTGATGTCCGGACGATGGATTTCACTTCACTTGAAGGAAAGCTCGACCTGGTTTCCGGTGGCCCACCATGTCAGCCCTTCAGCCTCGGCGGTCAGCACCGGGCGTATGACGACGCGAGGGACATGTTCCCACAGGCCGTGCGTGCTGTTCGGGAGGCGCAGCCTCGCGCCTTCGTGTTTGAAAACGTGAAGGGCCTGACCCGGGCGGCGTTTCACGACTATTTCACATATGTCGAGCGGCAGCTATCCTATCCAGAGATCACAGCGAAGGACGGAGAAAGCTGGCAAGACCATCTACGCCGACTTCAGCAGCATCATACCACGACCAAGAAGGCTGGCCTTCAATACAATGTCGTTACCAAACTCATGAATGCGGCGAACTTTGGTGTTCCGCAGCGGAGGGAGCGCGTTCTTTTCGTTGGTTTCCGTAACGACGTCGATGCCCGCTGGAGCCCGGATGAGGGCAGCTACACCCAGGAAGCTCTCGTGTGGGACCAAGAATTTGGGGATTACTGGGAACGCCATAAGGTTGCCAAGGCCCATCGGAAACTCGAACGCCGCGCCGCACAAATGGCGAAGCGCTTGTCGCGCGATGAGAGACCAGAGGCTTTGCCGTGGCGCACAACGCGCGATGCGATCGGCGACCTCCCGGACCCGCGGCATTCATGCAAGTCGGCGAGGGTCTCTGACCATCGCTTCCAGCCGGGCGCGAAGAGCTACCCGGGCCACACCGGCAGCTACCTCGACGAACCCTCGAAGACACTCAAGGCGGGCGTCCATGGCGTGCCTGGTGGCGAGAACATGCTCCGACGAGCAGACGGTTTCATTAGGTATTTCACCGTTCGAGAGTCAGCGCGAATCCAGACTTTCCCTGACGGTTACAAGTTCCATGGCGCATGGAGCGAATGCATGCGCCAGTTAGGGAACGCAGTGCCTGCGGAGCTTGCCCGCGTTGTCGGCGAGAGCGTGGCTGCCAATCTGGATGCCGCCGAGGCAAACTGATGGCCCGTAGACCCGAACTATTGAAGGCGGATGATACATCCGCCGCATTGGATCAGTTTGCCAATGTGGTTCGCGGCGCAGAGATGACGCAACCTTCCCGCCGGAGGGTTCTTGATGCAATCAAAGGGATGAAGGAGGATCTCGATCGGCTTGAGAGGGACATTGATCCGATCAGATTGCCAGATGCCTTTTTCGATCCAAGTGAGCCAACACTCATCGGCCATTTTGTGGCGCTGGCTTTGATCTCGCAGGAGCGCTACCCGCTTGGGGCCATTGAGCCGTTCTACGGTGCAGGCGTTTATGCTATATACTATGATGGTCCGGCCGAGATTTACGCGCCACTCGCTGGGACCGAGACCCCGATATACGTTGGCAAGGCCGATCCTCCTGTAGGTGCGAAGTCCGTTGTGGAGCAGCAAACGAAGCTATACGGTCGTCTGAACGAACACCGGCGAAGCATTGAGAAAGTTCAGGGAATCGACATAGATGATTTCGAATGCCGCGCGTTGGCTGTTCAAAGTGGGTATCAGGCGGCAGCGGAGAACCACCTAATTCGCCTCTTCCAGCCAATCTGGAATAATGAGACCAAGATTCTCTTTGGGATTGGAAAGCATGGCGATAAGGCTGATACGCGCACAAATAAGAGATCGCCATGGGATACGGTGCATCCCGGCCGAAAGTGGGCCGCTGAAAATCCTAAAGGCAAGAGTGTCTCTGAGATTACAGCGGAAGTCGGGGAACACTTCTCAAAGACGACCATCTTCCAAGCCACCAGAGACGTGTTCAGCGCGTTTGCGGATGGCATAAGGCAGGCAGACCGGCTTGATCCGGATGATGGTGAGGTTGACGGTAACACGGCCTTTAAGCCATGTTGATTTCCCTGATCGGAAGGTTGAGCCGGTTTCAGCTCGCTCTATGATTTCAGCTACCTCCTGTATGAACAGCTTCAGACGTGTCAGGTCAAAGCAGTTACAGTTGTGGTGCCCCTGGTCACCACATTGTTCGTGACCTTACTACGCCATCGCCTGAAGGTGCTCGAATGCTGCGCGCTTCAGAGTGTTCTTGGGCAGTATCAACGGACGCTGAGAAAGAATCTCACGAAGTCTTCGAGCCGCCGACTTAATATCTTTGAATGGTTCATTCCCACGCCGAACAAAGTGAAAAATGGGCTCAGAAACATTCTTGTCTCTGATAGTCACTGTGGCGGCTTCGCCATTGCCTCCCAAGGTAACATCAACCTCCAATGAGGCCGATTGCGACAGGTCGCAACCTTTGATCACTGGAAAGCCATATTGACGACGGCGGCCGATCTCGAGCTTGAAATTTGCCTTGTCGACCGCGTGCTTGAGGTCTTTCGTGTGATGAGCCGTGTAGTGAACATTGAGCACGCTCCCGTGCTTATGCCCGGCGATGGCTTGGCGTTGGCCGTCTGAAACCAGCGCGGAATTCATCATGCTCGACAGGGTCTTACGCATGGCATAGAAGTCCTCGTCGAAATTACCAAGGCCCAGCCGATCGAGAATGCAGCGCAGATGTTTGGCGAAGGCGCTAGGTCACATCGCCGCTGGTCGTCCGCCGCGCCGCTTCAGGGAAAAGGAGCACTCCATGTTCTTCGCGAAGTGAGTGGAACCAATCCATGAACCCAAGATCCAGAAGAAGCTGGGGCACTGGAACAACGCGCTTGCTTTCCTCGGTTTTTCGACAGGACGAGTCGGTGCGCTTGCGGGCATAGCTCGCAACGGCATGTGTTACACTCCGTGTCACAGTTTCTGAGGACTGTGACACACGGGGTGTCAGGGGCAGGTTTCGCCCTTTGATTTCATTGGCTTTTGGGAAATTCATGGCTGGGGTGGTAGGATTCGAACCTACGATACACGGTACCAAAAACCGCTGCCTTACCACTTGGCTACACCCCAACAGTGAGCGGCTATCTACGACTGTTGGTTTCCGGGTTCAAGGGCTTTTTTGGACAAAAATGACATCAAGATCGAATTTGCTTTGAATGGCGTCCGCAACGGATGCGAACGGGCTGTACAGTGGAATATCTGTCTTTGAACGCTCAGCGTCACAGCGATGGTTCGTAAGTGAAACTGAACTGTTCGGGTTGTATTCGGGGCGAGGTCCTATCTGTAGTGCGAGTGAAAATCATGTGCGCCGAAATGCGTGTAAAATTTTGTTATTAAAGGAAAATATAAATATCAGATTGAGCGCAGTCTTCCAGGGTAACATAATGGTCTTATACGCTGTCCAGCTATCAGGAGGTATGTGATGAAGCTGAAGCCAAAAGTTGCCGAGGCATTGAACAAGCAGATCAACAACGAATTGCACGCCTCTTAAACCTATTTGGCGATGTCGGCATATTTCGAGGCGCAGGATTTGCCGGGCTTTGCCAGGTGGTTCCGGGGCCATTCGGTCGAAGAGGAAACCATGCGATGCGTATCTTCGATTTTGTTGCCAAGCGCGGTGCGCGGATTCATCTGGATGGGATTGCGAAGCCGCAAAAAGCTTGCGATCTGATCAAGATCAAAGCTGCGCAGGCTTCCTCTCATTCATATGCTGTTTTTGAGATATGTAGAAAGGACAGCATCATGACATGGCAGGACACATTAGACGGAACCCGCAAAAGTCTGCGCAATCTGAACGGCGCCATTCCTGACACCGCCCGTGCCTTTGGGGCATTGGGGAAATCGGTCAAGGAAGGCGGAACTCTGGATTACAAAACCAAGGAATTCATCGCGCTGAGCATGTCGATCGCCGTAAGATGCGAACCCTGCATCACATTGCACACCGAGGCCCTGATCAAAGCCGGCGCGTCCCGGGAAGAGGTTTCGGACGTGCTCGGCATGGCCATCCAGATGGGCGGGGGCCCGTCCATGATGTATGCCGCAAAAGCGTTGGAGTGTTTTGACGAACTGAACACGTGACAAACCCGGGAAACGCTGCTTATCCGGGCGGCAAAGACAAATGCCGCCCCTTACGGCACCCCTGCTGGGGTAATGAACTCAACTGCTTACACAGCACAGGCATTCTTGCCCCCGCATAGCCGGAGCCGAACCCGGTGCCAGATCGTGACTTTTTCGGCCTTTCTTGCTAGGATACACACAGAGGTGTAGCCGCGATGAAAGTCTTACTAGCTATACTGTTGACGCTGTTTCCCGCGCAGTTGCTGGCCCAGGACGATCCGATCAGGGGCCGTTTTCTCTGCGATGTTCTGGCCAGCCGATTTGTACCTGCTGATAAAAGTCAGGCGATTTCGGAGGTTGAACTTCCCAGAGGTTACACAGCCGATACGACTTTGATTGTTGACTATACGCATGATCCGGGAAGCGGCCTGACAATCTATCTTGGGGAGCCAAACCGTACGAATGTCCTGATCGAGGAACCGTTTCCCGAAACCAGTTTCAAAGGTATTTCCAAGATTACCCGCAAAGCTGAATACCGCTCGACCTTTAGCGAGGTTTCTCTTGGAAAGTTCTCAGTAAACTACAAAGGCAACGACCAGCTTAACATTAAAAGATCCTGCAGCGCCGGGTGGTCAGGCCACTACGTCCAGACCTATGTCAGCGGACGTTTCATTCAGGTCGTTTCGCTTGAATGCCGCCCCTTGGTTAACGCAGCAGAGACCTTGTTGGCGCGATTGAAACTGTACAACTAGATCATTTGACGTGTGTGGCAGGCAGAATTTCCCGCCGCGCCCATGAATAAAGCCCCGGTTTTCACCGGGGCTTTTTCAATTTAACCGTCTTTGCGGATGGTTTCGTTCTTCGGGTCGTAGGGGCTGTCGCAGGTCACGACCGCATCCCACAATCTGTCCTGAATCTTGACCTGCAGCTTGGTGCCCTCAACCGCCAGTTCGGGCTTCACATAGCCCATGCCGATGGATTTCTCGAACGCAACCGAGTAACCGCCCGAGGTCAGACGGCCAACACGCTCACCTTCCGGAGTATACAGCACTTCGCGACCCCACGGATCGGCGTCGTCCGGTCCGTCGATCAGCAGGGTGCAGCATTTCACGCGCACACCGGTCTCTTCCAGCTTGGCCTTGCCGTAAAAGTCCTTCGACAGATCGACAAAGCGCGGCAGGTCGGCTTCCAGCGGGGTCGCGTCGCGGCCCAGTTCGGTGCCGAAGGCGCGATAGGATTTCTCCTGACGCAACCAGTTCTGGGCACGCGCACCGACCAGTTTCATGCCATGCTTTTCGCCCGCCTTCTCCAGCAGGTCGAAAAGGTAGTTCTGCATCTCGATCGGGTGATGCAGTTCCCAACCCAGCTCACCGGTATAGGCCACACGGATAGCGTTGACCGGGCACATGCCCAGTTCGATCTGGCGGGCCGACAGCCACGGGAAACGCTTGTTGGACAGTGCCGTTTCCGGGTCGGCGTCCTTGATGACCTCCTTCAGAACATCACGCGACTTGGGCCCTGCGATGGCGAAGACGCCCCATTGGGTGGTCACGTCCTGGATCTCGATGTAGCCGAACTCCTCCATCTTGTCCTCGGCCGCCTTGCGCAGATAGTCGGCGTCGTACTCGGTCCAAGCACCGGCAGAGACGATATAGTAGTTGTTCTCGCCATTGCGGACGATGGTGTATTCGGTGCGGGTGGTGCCGTGCGAGGTCAGCGCGTAGGTCAGGTTGATGCGTCCGACCTTGGGCAGCTTGTTGCAGGTGAACCAGTCGAGGAATTGGGTCGCACCGGGGCCTTTGACGACGTGCTTGGTGAAGGCCGAAGCGTCGATCAGGCCAACGCCTTCGCGGATCGCCTTGGCTTCTTCGACGGCATACTGCCACCAGCCACCCCGGCGGAAAGACCGGCTTTCCTTGTCGAAATTGTCCGGCGCATCAACGGGGCCGAAATAGTTCGGACGTTCCCAGCCGTTCACCCAACCGAACTGCGCGCCGCGCGCTTTCTGACGGTCATAGGCCGGAACAGTGCGCAGCGGACGGCAGGCTTCACGCTCTTCATCCGGGTGGTGCAGGATATAGACGTGCTCATAGCACTCTTCGTTCTTGCGGGCCGCGAACTCGGTGGTCATCCAGTTGGACGAGTACCGCTTGGGGTCCAGCGAGGCCATGTCGATCTCGGCTTCACCATCGACCATCATCTGAGCCAGATAATAGCCGGTGCCGCCTGCGGCGGTGATGCCGAAGCTGAAGCCTTCGGCCAGCCACATGTTGCGCAGGCCCGGAGCCGGACCAACCAGCGGGTTGCCATCGGGGGTGTAGCAGATCGGGCCGTTGAAATCGTCTTTCAGACCGGATTCGGCGCAAGAAGGCACGCGTTCTGCCATCGCCATGTATTGCTCGGCGATACGGTCCAGATCCAGCGGGAACAGGTCGGCGCGGAAGCTGTCAGGTACGCCGTATTCGAAACGGGCCGGGGCGCCGTGTTCGTAGATGCCCAGAATCCAGCCGCCGCGTTCTTCGCGCGCGTAGGATTCGTTGTCGGCGTCACGCACAACGGGGTGTTCGGGGTTGCCCGCTTCGCGCCATTTGACCAGTTCGGGGTCCTTGTCCATGACGATGAAGGTGTGCTCGACCGGAATGGCAGGCATCTTGATGCCCAGCATCTTGGCGGTGCGCTGCGCATGGTTGCCCGATGCGGTCACCACATGCTCGGCGGTGATCACAACCTGCTCATCGCTTTCGACCAGGTTGCCGCCTTTTTCCACCATCTTGGTGCAGGTGACTTCCCAATGGGTGCCGTTCCAGTGGAAGGCATCGGCCTGCAGCTTGCGGACGATATCGACGCCACGCTGACGGGCGCCCTTGGCCATCGCCTGCGTCACATCGGCGGGGTTAATATAGCCGTCTTCGGTGTGATAGATCGCGCCTTTCAGGTCGCCGGTTTCAATCAGCGGCCAACGTTCCTTGATCTGATCCGGGGTCAGCCATTCGTATTTTACGTCGCAGGTCTCGGCGGTGGACGCATAAAGCATGTATTCGTCCATGCGATCCTGCGTCTGCGCCATGCGCAGGTTGCCAACCACGGCAAAGCCCGCGTTCAGGCCGGTCTCTTCTTCAAGCGTCTTGTAGAAATCGACCGAGTACTTGTGAATGTGGGTCGTCGCATAGGACATGTTGAACAGCGGCAGCAGACCGGCGGCATGCCAGGTGGAACCGGAGGTCAGCTCGTCCCGCTCGATCAGCATCACGTCGTCCCAGCCCGCCTTGGCCAGGTGATAGGCAATCGAGGTGCCGATGGCGCCGCCGCCAACGACCAGTGCTTTGACTTGGGTTTTCATAGCCGGGTGTCTCCCCTTGAATTCAGTTGACACCATATGGCGCATTTGCCGCCCCCCGCGCGACATTCATCCGACCAGTGATATAAGAAAAACGACCCGCACATGCCGCAGCTCACCTTTTGGCGCGGATCAACGACTCAGTTCTTGCCGACCGAGCAGCAATTGAGCAAGCCGAACATGTTGCAGGACGACGCGGACCCACCCCCTTCGTGCACGCGGACTTCCGTGATCTTGGCAACCTCCGTACAGCTTCCTGAGCCGAACTTGGGCAGCTTGTCCATCGGCCCCCGCAGAAATCCTTTACCTTGCGTCCGGACTTCGGCTTGGTTCTCGGCATGGCTCTGGTCCGAGCACAGCAGCACCTCAATCGCTTTGCCGTGGGCCATTTGCAGATTGTTCTGTCTTGCAACCACACAGGCAACCAACAATGCCTAATGACACGCAGAGCGGCCAAGAATGACCTCAGACTCAAATACCGCTCTGGCCCGGATCACTCGCTCAGAATTGCGAGCGCCGTTATGGCCGGCACGCAAGATCGATCAAAGAATCTTGCCCGGATTCATGATGTTATCAGGGTCCAGCGCTGCTTTGATCGCAGACATGTAGTCTGTCGCAATACCAAGCTCTTTGACCAGATAGGGCCGTTTGCCCTGCCCGATCCCGTGCTCTCCGGTGCAGGTGCCGTCCATCGAGATCGCCAGATCGTTCAACCACCCAACGAAATCTTCTGCCGCTGAAACTTCCTTCGCGTTCTGCATATCGATCAGCAGCAGAGTGTGAAAGTTTCCATCGCCGACATGGCCGACAATCGGGGCCAGCAACCCCAGTTCCTGCGCCTTGTCTTGGGCAGCGGTCACGCATTCGGCCAGACGCGAGATCGGCACGCAGACATCGGTCGAAATGCCACTGGCGCCGGGACGCATTTGCAGGCAGGCCCAATACATATCGTGCCGCGCCTGCCAAAGCTTGGTGCGCTCTTCCGTGGTCGAGGTCGCGGCGAAATCCGTGCCGCCGAATTCCTCGGCGATCTGTCCGAAGGTTTCGGCCTGTTCCGTGGCACCGCTTTCTGATCCGTGAAACTCGAGCAGCAACAGCGGTGTTTCTGGCAGATCAAGCCCCGAATAGGCATTGGCGGCGCGCACCGACATCTGATCCAGCAGCTCGATCCGGGCCACTGGAATGCCGTATTGGATGGTCATCATCACCGCCTGACAGGCCGCATCCACAGTTGGAAAGGAACAGCGGGCCGAGCTGATCGCCTCGGGAATGCCTTGCAGGCGCAGCGTGATCTCGGTGATGATCCCCAGCGTCCCCTCGGCCCCGATCAACAGGCGGGTCAGGTCGTATCCGGCCGAAGATTTGCGTGCTCTGTGACCAGTGCGGATGATCTGTCCGTCGGGCATGACCGCCTCAAGGCTCAGCACATTGTCCTTCATCGTCCCGTACCGCACCGCATTGGTGCCCGAGGCGCGGGTCGCCGCCATACCACCCAGCGAGGCATTGGCCCCCGGATCAATCGGAAAGAACAGACCCTGATCGCGCAGATGCGTGTTCAGATCGGCGCGGGTCACGCCGGGCTGCACGGTGCAATCCAGATCCCCCGCATTAACCGCCAGAATCTTGTCCATTCGGGTCAGATCAACCGACAGCCCACCTGCGGGCGCGTTCACATGCCCTTCAAGCGAGGTTCCGGTGCCAAACGGGATCGCCGGCACCTTATGCGCAGCACAAGCGCGCACAATCTCGGCTACTTCTTCAGTAGATTGCGGGAACACCACCGCGTCCGGGTATTGATTCTCGATCCATGTGGTCGTATGGCCGTGCTGTTCGCGGATCGCCGCACCAGTTTGCAGCCGATCTCCAAAGCGTTGCTTCAACACTCCGATCACCGTTTCGATCCCGGCCTCATTTCGTGGCAGAGTGGATGCCTGCACCATCATGTTCCCCCTGTGCACCTACAGCATCGCGGGCACGACCTGATCCGGTGGGCGATGACCATCTTCAAACGTCTTGATGTTGATAATCACCTTCTCGCCCATCTCGACCCGTCCCTCCAACGTCGCCGAGCCCATATGCGGCAGCAGCACCACGTTGGGCAGTTGCCGCAGGCGCGGGTTCACATCAGTACCGTGTTCATAAACATCCAGCCCCGCCCCTGCGATTTCGCCCGAGCGGATCATCCGGGTCAGCGCATTCTCGTCCACCACCTCTCCGCGTGAGGTGTTCACGATCACCGCTGAGGGTTTCATCAGCTTCAATCGCCGCGCATTCATCAAATGGAAGGTCGAGGGGGTCGAGGGACAGTTGATCGAAATAACGTCCATCCGCGCCACCATCTGGTCCAGACTTTCCCAATAGGTCGCCTCCAGTTCCTGCTCGACCTCGGGGCGCAGGCGGCGACGGTTATGGTAATGCACCTGCATTCCGAAGGCGCTGGCGCGCCGGGCCACGGCCTGCCCGATCCGGCCCATACCCAGAATGCCCAGACGTCGCCCGCCGACCCGGCCACCCAGCAATGCCGTCGGCGCCCAACCTTCCCAGTCGCCCTTTTGCATCACGCCCAACCCCTCGGGGATACGGCGTGTCACGGCCAGGATCAGCGCCATGGTCATGTCTGCAGTGTCGTCCGTCAGCACACCGGGTGTGTTCGACACCAGAATGCCCCGCTGGCGGGCAGTTGCCACGTCGATATTGTCGACCCCGGCGCCATAGTTTGCAATCAGGCGCAGCTTGTCGCCCGCCTGACCCAGAATACCGCCGTCGATGGTGTCGGTGATGGTCGGCACCAGCACATCGGCCTCTTTCACCGCCGCAACCAGCTGTTCGCGGGTCATTGGCGTATCATCGTCGCGCAGGCGCACGTCGAACAGCTCACTCAACCGGGTTTCCACTGCTTCGGGCAACCGTCGCGTAACGACAACACTCAGACGTTCTCTTGGCACCTCAGCTCTCCTACCGCTTTGCAATCAGTCGCGCGCCATGGCATCGTGGCGCAGGATGAGACGGGGCACAAGAACCCCTAGGGCATAGGCTCGACCTTTTTTCGAAACACGATCGACAGGCAAATGAGCAGGCAGGCAGTGAGTGCGCGTATTTTAGTGAATTACAGTGTGGTGGCGGTGCTTACCGCATTGCTGATCGCGTTTGCCGCAACCACCGCATCCGCACAGGACAGGCGCGGCCCGGTGACCAACCTGCCGCTGCCGCGCTATGTCTCGATGAAAGCGGCCGAGGGCAATGTTCGCCGCGGCCCGTCCCTGACCCATCGAATCGACTGGGTGTTCAAGCGGCGCGGCATGCCGCTGCAGATCACCGCCGAATACGGCAACTGGCGGAAGGTGCAGGACCGCGACGGCGCCGGTGGATGGGTCCATTACGCGCTGCTGTCGGGCGTCCGCACGGTGCTGATTGAATCGGATATGTTGCCCGTCTACGCAACGCCGGACCCCAACGCGCAGATCAACGCCCATTTCGAGACCGGAGTGGTGGCGCGTCTGGGCACCTGCACCCCCGACTGGTGCCGAATCTCAGCAGGCGGTTATCGCGGCTGGACCCTCAAGGCCAACCTCTGGGGCGTCGATGCCGCCGAGGTTCGGGAGTAGCTATTCCCCCGCCCCGCTGTCGCCCCGCTGCGCCAGTTCCTGATTCAACAGCAGAAGATTCCAGCGATCCTCACCGGCTGCCTTTGCCTTGTCGAGGATCGTTGAGAACAAATCCTCTTCCTCGATCCGCTCGGCCAGAAACCAGTTCAGCATGTTCTGCGTGCTGTATTCCTTCTCGGAATGTGCCAGTTCAAACAAAGCATTGATCTGCCCGGTCACCGTCTGTTCCTGTGACAAGGCCTGTTCCAGCACATCGACCGCAGATTCATATTCGGTTTAGCGACGAAAGCCAGATTGTTGGCGGGCATCTCAGCGACTTCAATCAACCCGAGCTGATTTCTATGCAACAGCCCCAGTATCTTGGCATCGTCCTTGTAGCCGATCTCGGGGTCTTGCTGTGTCAGCGCATCGTGGAAGCGTTGGTCTCCGTCGCTGGTCAGCTTGCCGTCACGCATGAACGGGCCATAAAGGACAAGATGGCCGCCGGGTTTCAGGGCCAGCGCAGCCTCGCTAACCAGTGTCGTTGCCTCGGCCCAGCTGATCAGGTGCAGCAGGTTGATCAGAACGATAAGGTCCTGGGGTGTAAATCGGGTGTGCCAGCCCGCAGCGGTTGCATCCAAATGGACCGGCGCGGCGACGTTGCTCAGCCCATCAATATAGGCCCGGATACTGGCGCGCCGTTCCTCGGCAATCTCGCTGGGCTGCCAGGTCAGGCCGGGCAGGCGCTGGGCAAACGCCTGGACGTGCTGCCCGGTGCCACTTGCGAGTTCCAGTGCATTGCCCGTGTGAGGTGCGATGCGGTCCAACAGATCGCAAAGAACGGCGGCATTCCGGCTGGCCGCAGGCGCAATCAGTTTCGCGCCGTCGCCGTCATGGGCCACGCTGGCATTTGCAGGCAGTTTTCTTTCGGTCATCGACGCAGCCTTTCGGGCTTCAGCGCAGCAACCACGGCCGGGTCGATCTGAGGCGTCGAGTCCGACACCAGATCGGCGACCAGTTGGGACGCGGCAGGCGCGGTCTGGAACCCGTATCCGCCTTGTGCTGCAGACCAGACGAATGACCGGTCCGCCGGGTCCGGCCCCAGGACCAGAGTTCCATCGGGTGAGAAACTGCGCAAACCGGCCCAGTTGCTTTCAACACGCGTAACGGCCTCGGTCACCATTTCCTCATAACGGGCGAGACCCACGGCCAGCACCATATCATCGGCATAGGCGTCATGCGGCGTGGTTGGGTCGGCCTCCGCGGGCGAGACCAGCAGCTTTCCCGCATCCGGTTTGGCATACCAGCTTTCACCCACACCCAGCATCATCGGCCAGTTGCGCACATCATGACCCCCCGGGGCGGGGATGCGCGCGACCGACCTGCGGCGCGGGCTGATCCCGATCGGCTCAATCCCGGCCATCAGCGCGATTTCATCCACCCAGGCACCGGCGGCGTTCACAATATGGCGTGCTTCGAACGTGTCCTGCGCCTCAATGATCCAGTGCCCGGACTTGCGAATACCTGACACTTTCTGGCGCGTGAGGACCTGACCTCCGTTGGCCCGGATCTTGCGCGCGAAATCCTGCAGCACGCGGTCTGTGTCGACATCCCGGGCGCTGTGGCTGAGCGCGGTATACCCTACCGTCGCGGGATTCAGGATCGGGATACAGTGCTGCGCCTCTTCCAACCCTATCGGCTCAACACCAAGATCAACGACGTCTTTTTCGAATTGGTCCCCCTGATCCTTCGCGCCAACCAGCATCAGCCCGCGCGGGGTCAGGTAATCGTTTTCTTCGAAATAGGTGGCGCTCGCCTTGCTCAGCGCGACAACTGTCTCTGGTCCATACTCCGGTTCGAACAAGGCGGCGGAGCGGCCTGATGTGTGATAGCCCAAGGCGTCCTCGGCCTCGAGCACGGTGACTGCACCATGCGCCGACAAACGGGCCCCTGCGCTCAGGCCCGCGATGCCGCCGCCGATAACCAGAAAATCGATCATTCGCACCTTTCTGATTCCGGTGTTCGGAACCGCACAAACTGTACTGCGCGGACCATTGCACGGGCATCGCCGTCCGAAAAGACACAAGTTCAGGGTATTGGAAACTTGATTGCATGCCGCCAGACTGGTTGAAGTGCACCAAACAACGGATTCGGAGACAGACGTGGACTCGGCAGACCTTCATCCAATGGCGACGGGCCACATTCCGTCTTATGTTACACAAGCCGATGGCAGTGATTTTCTTTTTACCTTTATGCTGATTTTCACCGTTGCGGTGGTTGTCCTGATCGGGGTGGCGTATTTCACGCTGCATTCGATCCCGGAAAAAATGGCGCACGAGACCAACCACCCGCAATTCCAGCTGGTTGGCATTCTGGCGCTGCTGGCGCTGTTTACTCATAACGGCATCTTCTGGATTGCGGCGGTTCTGGTCGCAGGCTTCCAGTTCCCCGATTTCGCCGCCCCCCTGCGTTCGATTGCCGATGCAATCCGGTCGCTGGCGCCGGGGCAGGTCCCTGCACCGGTACCTGAGCCAGAACCTGAAACCAACGAAACTACGGCACAGGGGCACTGAACCATGATCGAGACTATGCTGTGCGCCCTGATTACGGTGCTTCCCGACTATCTGTTCCGCCGCTTCGTGCAAGGCAAGCGGATCGGGCACGAGATTACTCTGTTCACCATGTGGTATGAATTGCGCTGGGGTCTGACCACCTGCGCCATTCTGGCGCTGACGGTCATTACCACGCTGTTTTACTTCCACCCCTCCAGCAAAACCGCGGCATCTTATTTCCGCACCGTGACAATCCTGCCCCAACTGGGCGGGCGCGTGTCCGAGGTGTATGTGCGCAATAACGAGCACGTCACGGCAGGCCAGCCGATTTTCCGGATCGAGGATTTCACCCAGACCGCACAGGTCGAGGCGGCGCATGCGCAGATCGCGCAGGTTCAGGCCTCGCTGAAAGTGGCCGAGACCGATCTGGCCGAGGCCGAGGCGGGTATTGCCGGGGCCAAGGCGGCGCTGGATCAGGCGCTGGAAGATCTTGAGCGTAACACCACCCTGCGCGACGAAGGGTCCAGCGCGGTGCGGATGGCCGAGATTGACCGGTTGGAAAACCTCGTGGCCGAGCGGGAGGCCAAAGTGGTCGCAGCGCAATCGCAGCGCGCCGCCGTGGTGCAACAGATCGAGGAACTGATCCCGGCGCAGCTCAACAGTGCCAACGCCCAACTGGATGCGGCCCTGACCGAACTGGACAAGACCGTGATCAATGCCGGGGTGACGGGCCGGGTCGAGCAGTTTGGTCTTCAGGTCGGCGACTATGTCAGTCCGCTGCTGCGCCCCGCCGGTATCCTTGTGCCTTCGTCATCGGGCCACAACCGGTTTCAGGCCGCGTTCAACCAGCTTTCCGCGCAGGTCATCAAACCCGGCATGATCGGAGAGCTGGGCTGCATGACCAAACCCTTCACCGTGATCCCTGTCGTGGTGGTTGAGGTGCAGGATGTCATCCCCTCGGGCCAGATTCGCCCCACGGACGAGTTGCGCGACGTGCAGACCAATACCAATCCGGGTTCGATCCTTGTCTATCTTGAGCCGCTCTACAAGAACATGGCCGATGATGTGCCGCCGGGCAGCAACTGTCTGGCGAATGTCTACACGGATAACCATGCCAAGCTTGAAGAAGAAGGCCTCGGATTCTGGGAGAAATCATTCCTGCATGTGGTCGACACGATCGGCGTGGTCCACGCAGCGGGCCTGCGCCTGCGCTTGATCCTGATGCCGGTGAACACTCTGGTGCTGGGAGGGCACTGATAACGTCCCGAAGTCGCCTTTCAGCCAAAGTAAACCGCCAGCGGTTTGTTTTTGAACGTCACGGTTTCTCTGGGGGCGTGCAGTTTGTGCTATAGTTTCTCCAGCCTATCCTCGGCCGCTTTTCTGGCAGGGGATGGGTTTGGTGATTGGAGATTGCTATGGTTGATACGAATACCGCATTTGTGGGTGATATCCCGGGAAATTACGACAGGGGGATGGGGCCGGTCATATTCGATCACATGGCCCGCGTTATGGCTGATAAGACTGCAGCCATTGCACCGCAGCGCGTACTGGAACTGGCGGCTGGCACAGGGATCGTAACACGGCACCTTTCGACAGTTTTGGGTGACGCACATGTGGTCGCCACCGACCTGAACGAACCGATGTTGGACATCGCACGCGGGAAATTTTCTGAAGCGGATAACGTGCGTTTTCAAACCGCCGACGCGCAGGACCTGCCGTTTGAAGACGCGACATTTGATGCGGTTATCTGCCAATTCGGGCACATGTTCTTTCCCGACCGTGACAAGGCCTATGCCGAAGCGGCGCGGGTATTGAAGCCGGGAGGGCAGTATTTGTTCTCGACATGGGGAACAAACGCTGAAAACCCGTATTCCGAGATGGTGATCGAGACATTGTCAGCAGCGTTCGAAGGTGACCCGCCGGGTTTCATGAAGGTTCCGTTTTCGCTGAACGATGCGCCGGAAATTCTGAATGAGGTGGCCCAGGCGGGGTTCGTTGATCCACACCATGAGATCGTTGAACACGCCCCGTCTGTGGATAGTTACTACAGCTTCGCACAGGGCCTGATGCTTGGCAGCCCAGCCTATTTTGAAGTGCTCGAACGCAGCGGCGATCATGATGAAATCGCGCGTGAACTTGCGGGCCTGATGCGTGCGCGATTTGGTCAGGAGCCTTCGACCATGCCGCTGAAAGCGCACTTCTTTCAGATGACCTCCGCTTGATATTTGGTGCACGGAAAAAGGCCCGCGCAATCGCGCGGGCCTTGATGTTATTGATTGGCTTATGCGCTTACTGTGGAATGTCGCCTTCCAGCCCTTCGACATAGAAGTTCATGCCTGCCAGCGTGCCGTCATCGGCCACTTCACCTTCGGCCAGCCAGTCGCTACCGTCTTGCTTTTTCAGCGGGCCGGTGAAGGGATGGTATTCGCCAGCCGCCATGGCGGCCTTCAATGCCAGCGCTTCTTCTTTGACATCCGCCGGAACAGCGTCCGAAATCTCACCAATCCCGACCATGCCTTCCCGGATGCCGTCCCAGGTGTTCACGGTTTCCCAGGTACCGTCCATTACCGCCTGTGTGCGCGCGATGTAGTAGGGTGCCCAGTCGTCGATGATCGACGAGACGCGCGGGAAGGGGGCGTATTCGCTCATGTCCGAGGCTTGCCCGAATGTGACAACGTTGCCTGCCTCCTGCGCGGCGGCCTGCGGTGCGGTTGAATCGGTATGTTGCAGGATGACATCTGCGCCCTGTTCGATCAGAACGGTGGCGGCGTCAGCCTCTTTCGCCGGATCGAACCAGGTGTAGGCCCAGACGATCTTGAATTCGACGTCCGGATTCACCTTCTTGGCGTGGATATAGGCCGAGTTGATGCCACGGATCACTTCGGGGATCGGGTACGAGCCGATATAACCGATGATGTTCGACTTGGTCATGTTGCCCGCAATGTGACCCTGCACGGCGCGGCCTTCATAGAAGCGGGCCGAATAGACCGAAACGTTTTCGGCGGTCTTATAGCCGGTGGCGTGCTCGAACTTCACGTTCGGGAATTTCTTCGCCACGTTGATGGTCGGGTCCATATAGCCGAACGAGGTGGTAAAGATCAGGTCCGCGCCTTCCAGCGCCATCTGAGTCATCACACGCTCGGCATCCGGGCCTTCAGGCACCGATTCAACGAACACGGTTTCAACCTTGTCGCCGAAATGCTCTTCCACGGCCAGACGGCCTTTGTTGTGCTCATAGGTCCAGCCGCCGTCGCCCACCGGGCCGACATAGACGAACCCGACCTTGGTCTTGTCCTGCGCCACAGCGCCGGTCGCCAGACCCAACGCTATCGCAGCGGTTGTCAGAAGTGATTTGAATTTCATGTGGTTACTCCCCAGGTTGGTTCAGTTGGCCCCTAGTGCGAGGCATGGAAGGTCCGGCCCAGTGCGGCAGGTGCGCTGCTCTTGTCGGCCGAAAGGATCACAAGCACAAGGATCGTGATGATGTAGGGCGACATTGCCAGATACTCGACCGGAATGGCAACGCCTGCGGCCTGTAGATTCAGCTGCAACACGGTGATTCCGCCGAACAAATAGGCACCCAGCAACGCCCGCCATGGTTTCCAGCTGGCAAACACGACCAGTGCCAGGGCGATCCAGCCGACACCGGCGGTCATGCCCTCGGTCCATTGGGGTACGCGGATCAGGCTGATATAGGCCCCACCCAGGCCCGCGCAGGCACCGCCGAACAGGATCGCCATGATGCGGATCTTGATGACCTTGTAGCCAAGCGCGTGCGCCGCATCGTGGTTTTCACCCACCGCGCGCAGGATCAGGCCGACACGGGTATATTTCAGCACCGCCCAGACAGCTGCGGTCAGCGCGATACCGACATAAAGGATCGGGTCATGCTGGAACAGAATCGGGCCAATCACCGGGATATCGCTGATCACCGGGATATGGATGTCGCCCATGCTGGGAGGTTTGACGCCGACATAGCTCTGCCCCATCAGGGCGCTGAACCCCAGACCGAACAACGTCAGCGCCAGACCGCTGGCCACTTGGTTGGCCAGCGCCACCTGTGTCAGCAGCACGAACAGCAGCGACAGAACGGCGCCGCCGATGGCCGCGGCGACGAAGCCCAGCCAGGGTGAGCCCGTCTCGACCGAAATCGCAAAGCCGCTGATTGCGCCCACGATCATCATGCCCTCGACGCCGAGGTTCAGAACGCCTGCCTTTTCGACAACCAGCTCTCCGATCGCGGCCAGAAGCAGGGGGGTTGCGGCCACCATCAGCGAGGCGATCAGAAGGATGGGGTTAATTTCACCAAGGTCCATGGTTACGCTACCTCGCTACGGGCCGCACGGATGCGGTAGTTTGTCAGAAGATCGAAGGCCAGAAGGAAGAACAGAAGCATCCCCTGGAACACCTGAATGGCGGCGGCAGGCAGGCCCAATTGGGACTGCGCGATTTCACCACCGATGTAAGTCAACGCCATCAGGCCACCGGCCAACAGAATGCCCACCGGATGCAGACGTCCCAGAAAGGCCACGATAATCGCGGTAAAGCCATAGCCGACGTTGAAGTCGATGCTGACCACGCCCGAGGGGCCCGAGACTTCGAACATCCCCGCAAGCCCTGCCAGAGCGCCCGACAGTCCCAGACAGAACAGGATCAGACGCGCCGGATTCACACCGGCGAACTTCGCCGCCCTAGGGGCCTCGCCCGTCAGGCGGATGTGGAAGCCCAGCATGTGGCGGTTCAGCAGGATATAGGCAAAGATCACGGCGATCAGCGCGGTCACGACGCCCCAGTGCATCCCCGACCCGGCGATCAGTTCGGCATTATGCGCGCTGTCATAGGATTGCAGGTTGCGCGAGCCGGGAAAGCCGAACCCCTCGGGGTTCTTCAGCAAACCCAGCGAAACCGAGGCCAGCATCTGCTCGGCCACATAGACCAGCATCAGCGAGACGAGGATTTCATTGGTGCCGAAACGGACCTTCAGAAAGGCCGGAATCATCGCCCATATCCAGCCTCCCACGGCGCCGGCCATGATCATGATTGGAAAGATGTACCAGGCATCCAGTGGATAGAATGCCAATCCCGCAGCGGCACCGAAAATGGCACCCATGATATACTGTCCCTCGGCGCCGATATTCCAGATACCGGCCCGAAAGCCCAGTGACAGGCCAATGGCGATCAGCACCAATGGCGCCCCTTTCACCAGCAATTGCGGGCGATAGTAAAAGGCGAATTCGCCAAACAGGGGCTCCCAGAAAATGGTTCCGATTGCTTCGATCGGGTTCTTGCCCAGAATGGCGAACAGAATGCCGCCGAACACCATCGTGGCGATCACCGCAACCAAGGGGGTCGCATAAGACCACGCCTTGGACGGCTGAGGCCGTTTCTCCAACACTATCATCTGCGCATCCCCCTGCGTTCTTCATCTTTTTTCAAATACTCTCGCCGAAGGCGACGCCACGGATCACACATGTGCCACCTCCATGCCATGGGCACCGCCCATCATCAGGCCGATCTCATCCACGGTTAGACCCGTGGTCGGGCGCGGCGCGCTCAGCCGCCCTTCGTTCAGCGCGGCAAAACTGTCCGAAATCTCCATCAGCTCATCCAGATCTTGGCTGATGCAGATCACCGCCGTCCCTTTGGCTGCCAGATCCAGAATGGCCTGCCGGATTGCCGCCGCCGCTGCCGCGTCCACCCCCCATGTCGGCTGGTTCACCACCAGCACATCGGGGTTCTGCAACACCTCGCGGCCTATGACGAATTTCTGCAGGTTGCCCCCCGACAGCGACCGCGCCGCGTTTTCAGGCCCGGGCGTGCGGACGTCGAAGTCCTGAATGATCTTCTCGGCAAAACTCTTGGTCTCGGACCATTTCAGAAAGCCGTTGTTTTCCAGCCCTTCGCGCACCGAGCCGGTCAGCAGCGCGTTTTCGGTCAGGCTCATGTCCGGCGCTGCCGCATGGCCTAGCCGTTCCTCGGGCGCGGTCAACACGCCCAGTTTGCGCCGCGCGGTCGGACCCAGTTTGCCGATCCGCTGACCGTTGAACTTGATCGCATCTGCCGCCGTCGGGATTTCGCCCGACAGCACGCCCAGCAACTCGTCCTGCCCATTCCCGGCAACGCCGCCGATTCCCAGAACCTCGCCCTTGCGCACGGTCATGTGTACGTTCTTCAGCGCGGTGCCGAACTCGGACGGTGAGGGTACCGAAAGTCCGCTGACGTCCAACGCAACTTCGCCGAATTCACGCCCCGACCGTTCCGGGGTTTGCAGGGTCGAGCCCACCATCATCTCGGCCATATCCCGCGCCGAGGTCTCGGCGGGCACACATTCGCCCACATTCTTGCCCAGCCGCAGAATCGTGGCGTGGTCGCACAAGGTGCGGATTTCTTCGAGCTTGTGCGAGATATACAGGATCGAGGTGCCCTCGGACCGCAATTTGTTCAGCGTCTCGAACAGGATATCTACCTCCTGCGGCGTCAGAACCGAGGTCGGTTCGTCCATGATCAGCAGTTTGGGGTCCTGCAGCAGGCAGCGGATGATTTCGACCCGCTGGCGCTCACCTGCGGACAAGTCACCTACCGTGCGATAGGGGTCCAACGGCAGGCCATAGGTTTCCGACACATCCCGGATGCGCGACGCCAGGTCGCCCATCGGGGGTGGGTTCTCCATCCCCAGCGCGATGTTTTCAGCCACGTTCAACGCGTCAAACAGCGAGAAATGCTGGAACACCATGGCGATCCCGTCGGCCCGCGCGGCGCGCGGTTCAGGCGGGGCAAAAGGTTGACCTCGCAGCAGCATCGTGCCGCTGTCGGGTTTCACCAGCCCATAGATCATCTTGACCAGCGTGGATTTTCCCGCGCCGTTTTCGCCCAACAGAGCATGAACTTCGCCTTCTCCGATGTCAAAAGACACCTGATCATTGGCCACGACGCCGGGATAGGCTTTGGTCAGCCCTTGCAGGCTCAAAAGTGGAGTGGTCACGCGCTCAGGTCCTTCTTCAAATCGTTTTGCCGGGCGGGGCGCAGCAGTTGTGCTGCGACGCCCACGGCGATCATCTGCGGGTGCTTGCCCAGTCCGGGATCCCCTATCGGGCAGGTGATCCGGCTGATCCGTTCGGGCGGATGTCCAAGGGCCGCCAGCCGCGACCGGAATCGCGCCCATTTGGTAGCCGAGCCGATCAGTCCCGCAAAGCGGAAATCGTGCGAAAGCAGGCGGTTGCACAACTCCAGATCCAAATTGTGCGAATATGTCAGCACCAGATGTTCGGCATCGTGCGGCGCATGGCGTACCAGTTCGGCGGGTTTTGCAGCCGGAACCGCAGTTACACCGGCTGGAATTGCATCCGGAAACCGTTCCGGGCCGGTATCGACCCAGGTGATCGCCAGATCAGGCAGCGGTGCCAGAACATCGACCAAAGCACGCCCCACATGGCCCGCACCCCAGATCCAAAGCTGGCGGTTCGGTTTGTGAACGGGTTCAACCATCCAGCCGTCGACAAGCTGTGGTGCAGGAACGATGCCCTGACCGCGTGCGGCCGCGAGGACGCGTTTGACCGACAGCGGCATATCTCCGCCCGAGGCTGACCGTGCGATGACGGTGTCGTCCAGCACCTCAACGGTTTTCTTGTCATAGATCTCGCTCAGCAGCGAAACCGCCCCGCCGCAGCATTGCCCCATGTCGGGCCCAAGCGCGTGATGTGTCAGGCGGGCTGCGGCGGTTTGCGACCGCGCGGCCTCGGCGGCCTGATATTCCAGCGTGCCACCACCGATGGTGCCGGATTGCCCGCCATTCCAGACCAGCATCGCAGCGCCCACTTCGCGCGGAGACGAGCCTTTGATCCCGGCGATGACAACCCGGACCACTGTTCCGTGGGTTTTGACCGCCTCCCTCAAAGCTTCCAGGTCAAATCCCATCAGATGCCTCCCTTCATCCTTTGGACGCCCTTCCAGACCTCTTCGGCCGTGGCCGGTGCATCCAATGCCGGATAGCTGTCTCCGCAGGCTGCCACCGCATTGGACAGCGCCAGCCACGCAGAGATGCCCAGCATGAAGGGCGGCTCGCCCACCGCTTTCGAGCGATAGATGGTATCCTCGCGGTTCTCGCCATCCCAAAGTGACACGTTGAAGATGTCCGGCCGGTCCGAACAGGCCGGTATCTTGTAAGTCGATGGCGCATGCGTGCGCAGATTGCCTTTGCCGTCCCAGACCAGTTCCTCGGTCGTCAGCCAGCCCGCGCCCTGCACATAACCGCCTTCGACCTGTCCGATATCCAGCGCCGGGTTCAGCGATGCGCCCGCGTCATGCAGGATATCGGTGCGCAGGATGCGATTCTCGCCGGTCAGAGTGTCAACGGCAACCTCGGTGATCGAGGCGCCGTATGCGAAATAGAAGAACGGGCGGCCACGTCCGGCGATCCGGTCCCATTCGATCTTGGGTGTCTTGTAAAAACCGGTCGCCGACAGGCTGACCCGGCCCTGATAGACCAGCGCTGCGGCTTCTGCGAAGGTGTAGCGTTCTTCGCCGACCGACACATGGCCATCTGCGAAGACCACCACCGATGGGTCGGCTTGATGCCGTTCGGCCAGATAGTCCGCCATGCGGTCGCGGATCGTGTCGCAGGCCGCTTTCACCGCCATGCCGTTCAGGTCACTGCCCGAGGAGGCCGCCGTGGCCGAGGTGTTCGGTACCTTGGCCGTATCCGTGGCGGTGATCTTCACCATCTCCAGCGGGATGCCAAAGCGCGAGGCCGCCACCTGTGCGACCTTCTGGAACAGGCCCTGACCCATCTCGGTGCCGCCATGGTTCAGGTGGACCGAGCCGTCCTGATACACATGCACCAGCGCGCCCGCCTGATTCAGGTGAGTCAGCGTGAAGGAAATCCCGAACTTGACCGGAGAGAAGGCGATGCCCTTCTTGATCACGCGGTTCTCGGCATTCCATTTCGCAATGGCGGCCTTGCGCGCTTCGTAGTCGCTGGATTTCAGCAGGGCCTGAGTCATCCCGTGCAGCTCGAAATCGCTGACCTCCATCCCGTAGGGCGTGGTATTGCCGCCAGCGGGCAGAGGGCGCACGGGGGCGTCCCCGGTTTCAACCGCGCCACGGCTGGTCAGGTCCTCATGCGGGTCGGGGTGGCCTAGGGGTTTCTCGGACGGCGCGACCTCGGCAACCGCATGGGCCGGCTCATAGTAGTTCCGGCGGCGCAGTTCCACCGGGTCCAGGCCAAGCTCATACGCGGCGTGGTCCATCACGCGTTCGATGCCCACCATGCCCTGCGGACCGCCGAAGCCGCGATAGGCGGTGGCGGATTGGGTGTTGGTCTTCAGCCGGTGGCTTTCGATCCGCGCATTGGGCAGCAGATAGGCATTGTCCGAATGCAGCATCGCGCGGTCGGCGACGGGCAGGGACAGATCCTGCGCCCAACCGCAGATGGCATATTGATGGAACGAGACGCCCTGAATATGGCCGTTCTCGTCAAATCCGGCCTTATAGGCGATGCGGAACGCATGGCGCTTGCCGGTGATGGTCATGTCATCGTCGCGGTCATAGCGCATCTTGCACGCCTTGCCGGTCGTACGGGCGGCCACGGCGCAGGCAACGGCCAGCGCATTGCCCTGACTTTCCTTGCCGCCAAAGCCGCCACCCATCCGGCGGGTCTCGACCCGGACAGCGTGCATCGGAACGCCCAACGCGTCAGCGACCTTGTGCTGGATCTCGGTCGGGTGCTGGGTCGAGCTGTGGACCAGCATATCCGCGCCCTCATTCGGCACGGCCAAAGCGGCCTGACCTTCCAGATAGAAATGTTCCTGCCCGCCAAGCTCGAAGGACCCTTCGATCACATGGGCAGACCCGGCGATGGCCGCATCCGCATCGCCCTTGGCATAGATGCGCGGGCCGTCTTCGAACCGGCTGTCGGCGGCCAGAGCCTCTTCGACCGTCAGGATCGGGGTTTCTTTGGCATAGTCGATCTTGCCCAACCGGGCGGCTTTGCGGGCGGCCAGATGGCTGGTGGCGATGACCAGAAACACCGGCTGACCGATATAGTGGACGGTGCCGTCCGACAGCAGCGGCTCATCATGGATCGAAGGCGAGACGTCGTTGGCAAAGGGCAGATCATCCGCTGTCATCACCATCACGACGCCTTCGGCAGCCTTCACCGCAGACAGGTCCATTGCGGTGATCTTGCCCTTGGCAATCGGGCTGAGGCCAAAGGCCAGATGCAAACTGCCCTTGGGTGTCGGGATGTCATCCACGTACCGCGCGGTTCCTGAAACGTGCAAAGGGGCCGCGTCGTGGGGAAGGGGTCTGGTCACGCTCATGCCGATACCTCCAGCACGTTGGTCACTTCGCCCTGATCCTCGAAGAAATAGCGTTCAAGCATCGCTTTGGCGGTCTCCAGTCGGTAGTGGGCCGAGGCGCGCATATCCGTCATCGGTGTAAAGTCGTCGGCAAATGCCGGCAGAGCGACCTGTACGGTCTCGTGCGTCCATGGTTTGCCGATCAGCGTGGCCTCGACGTTCGAGGCGCGTTTGGGAATGCCCGCCATACCACCGAAGGCAATCCGCGCTTGTGTGACAGTGCCGTCCGAGACGGTGATATTGAAGCAGCCGCAGACAGCCGAGATATCCTGATCGAACCGTTTGCTGAGCTTATAGGCTTTCAACCTGTCCGGCTGACGCGGGAAGCTGACGGCCTCGACGAATTCGCCCGGGGCGCGGTCCTGTTTGCCGTAGTCGATGAAGAAATCTTCAAGAGGCAAGGACCGGCGCGCGTCACCTTTGCGCAGATGCAGGGTTGCGCCCAAGGCGATCAGCGCGGGCGGGTTGTCCCCGATGGGCGAGCCATTGGCGATGTTGCCACCCACGGTCGCGGCATGGCGCACCTGAACGCTGGCATAGCGGCGGATCATCTCGGCGTAAGAGGGGTGCAGATCGAACAGCGCCTCGCCCATGCGGTTCATGTCGACCATGGCGCCAAATCGGATTTCATCCTTGGTGATGGCGATCTGTTTCAGGTCGTCGCAGCGGTTCAGAAAAATCACCGGGTCCAGATGGCGCAGTTGTTTGGTGACCCAGAGACCTACATCCGTGGCTCCGGCGACGAGCGTCGCGTTCGGGTGTTCTGCATACACATTGGCCAATTCGTCGGACGAACTCGGCAGCATCGGTGAGGATACTTGCGCAGCGACCGGTTTGTCCTTGACCCAGACCGGTACAGGCTGTTCCTCGGCAGCTTTGGCGGCGCGGATGATCGGGGCGTAGCCGGTGCAGCGGCAGAGGTTTCCGGCAAGTTGGGTGTCGTGATCGGTCGCACCATTGGCATGGCTGGCGACCATCGACATCACGAAGCCCGGCGTGCAGAAGCCGCATTGCGAGCCGTGCAGGTCGACCATCGCCTGTTGTACCGGGTGCGCCTCATCATTGGGGCCGCTTGCCCCTTCGACGGTGCGCACAGCCTTGCCATGCAGTTGCGGCAGAAACAGGATACAGGAGTTCAGCGCCTTGTGGCCGTCTTCATCCGTCACCATGACGGTGCAGGCACCGCAATCGCCTTCGTTGCAGCCTTCCTTGGTGCCGGTCAGGCCGCGATCGTCGCGCAGCCAATCCAGCAGGGTGGCCGTCGGATCGACATCCGACAACTCCACTGTCTCTCCGTTCAGAAGAAACGTGATATTCATACGAGAAACCCGTCGCGTTACCCGGTTGCGCCCGTTCGGCCCTCCTTCGATGCGACGTAGAAAGAGTGGCGGGCGGTAGCTTGCCGTAAGATGTTAGAAACAGCGCGCCTCATCTGGCAAGAAAAACTACCTGCATGATACATCATTGAACCCAGCCGACGGCGGTGTGTCGTGTATTTCTAGGGATCAGCTGCTTGAAACTAAAGTATTTTCTGATTGCTGAATGTGCCGTCACCCGAAGCACCTTCTGAAATTTCCGAATAATAGGCGGTGATTGTTTGCCCATTTCAATGCTGCGGTTCCCGCTTTTGCAGCGCCGCTGGCTGGGATAGCGTAGGCGTCATGAGCAGTACCCCTCGATTCATTCACCTCCGCGTTCACACCGAATATTCCCTGTTGGAAGGCGCTGTGCGGCTGAAAAAGCTGCCCGCTTTGTGCGAAAAAGCAGAGATGCCCGCCGTTGCGGTGACGGACACCAATTCGATGTTCTCGGCGCTGGAGTTTTCCGTGACCGCCAGCGGGGCGGGCGTGCAGCCGATCATGGGCTGTCAGGTCGATCTGACATATGTGCAGCCGCAGCCCGGCGAGAAGCCAAAAGCACCCGCTCCGCTGGTGCTGCTGGCGCAGTCCGAGGCGGGGTATGAGAACCTGATGAAGCTCAGTTCCTGTCTGTATGTGGACAAGGGCGGGCAGTTGCCGCAGGTCACACTCGAGGAACTGGCAGCGCGGTCCGAGGGCCTGATCTGCCTGACCGGTGGCCCGGACGGCCCGGTGGGCCGCCTGCTGCAACAGGGGCAGCGCCCGGCGGCAGAGGCTCTGGTCGATCGTCTGGCCGCAATGTTCCCGGATCGTCTGTATATCGAATTGCAGCGCCATCCCGGCGAGGATGGCCAGCCCGAGGCTGAACGCCTGACCGAGCGTGGGCATGTCGAGATGGCTTATGCCAAGAACCTGCCGCTGGTGGCCACCAATGACGTCTATTTCCCAACTTCGGACATGTATGAGGCGCATGACGCGCTGATCTGTATCGCCGAGGGTGCGTATGTCGACCAGCAGGATGGGCGCCGCCGCCTGACCGCGCAGCATTACTTCAAGTCGCAGCAAGAGATGGTGACACTGTTCGCGGACCTGCCCGAGGCCATCGAGAACACGGTTGAGATCGCGCGGCGCTGCGCCTTTATGGCTTATCGTCGTGATCCGATCTTGCCGAAATTCGCTGATGACGAGGTCGCCGAACTGCGCCGCATCGCCAATGAGGGCCTGCAGAAACGTCTGGCGGTGATCCCACATGCGGTGACGCCCGAGGAATATCAGGAACGGCTGGATTTCGAACTTGGCATCATCGAAGGCATGGGGTTCCCCGGCTATTTTCTGATCGTTGCGGACTTTATCCAATGGGCCAAGGACCACGACATCCCGGTTGGCCCGGGGCGGGGCTCGGGTGCGGGGTCGCTGGTGGCCTATGCGCTGACGATCACCGACCTTGACCCGCTGCGCTATTCGCTGCTGTTCGAACGGTTCCTGAACCCCGAGCGGGTTTCGATGCCCGACTTCGACATCGACTTCTGCATGGATCGCCGCGAAGAGGTGATCCGTTACGTGCAGCAGAAATATGGCCGCGACAAGGTGGGACAGATCATCACATTCGGTGCCTTGCTGTCCAAGGCAGCCGTGCGCGATATCGGGCGGGTTCTGCAGATGCCATACGGGCAGGTGGATCGCCTGTCCAAGATGATCCCGGTCGAGGGGGTCAAACCCGTTTCCATCGAAAAGGCGCTGAAAGATGAACCGCGCCTGCGCGAAGAGGCGCGAAACGAAGAGGTTGTGGACCGGCTGCTGAATTATGGCCAGCAGGTCGAAGGACTGCTGCGCAATGCCTCGACCCACGCGGCAGGTGTTGTAATCGGGGACCGGCCTTTGGACGCGCTGGTGCCCCTCTATCAGGACCCGCGGTCCGATATGCCCGCGACCCAGTTCAACATGAAATGGGTGGAACAGGCCGGGCTGGTGAAGTTCGACTTTTTGGGTCTGAAGACGCTGACCGTGATCCAGAACGCCATGGATCTGATCTTCAAATCCGGGCGTCCTCTGCATGTCGCGGCGGACGGCACTGAACTCTATGAACCCGCCGAGGGGGCCGAGAACCAGATCAACGCCATCCCGCTGGATGACGAGGCGACGTATAAACTCTATTCGGCGGCCAAGACGGTGGCGGTGTTCCAGGTGGAATCCTCGGGCATGATGGACGCGCTCAAGCGCATGAAGCCCACCTGTATCGAAGATATCGTGGCCCTTGTGGCGCTGTACCGCCCCGGCCCGATGGAGAACATCCCGACCTATTGTGAGGTCAAGAACGGACTGCGCAAAATCGAATCCGTGCATCCGCTGATCGATCACATCCTTGAGGAAACTCAGGGCATCATCGTCTATCAGGAACAGGTGATGCAGATCGCGCAGGTTATGGCTGGGTATTCGCTGGGCGGCGCCGACCTTCTACGCCGCGCGATGGGTAAGAAGATCAAAGAGGCGATGGATGCCGAACGCCCCAAATTCGAAAAAGGCGCGGGCGAGAATGGCGTGGATGCCAAGAAGGCCTCCGAGGTTTTCGACCTGCTGGAGAAATTCGCCAATTACGGCTTCAACAAATCCCACGCCGCTGCTTACGCGGTGGTCAGCTATCAAACCGGCTGGCTGAAGGCGAACCACCCGGTCGAGTTCATGGCCGGTGTGATGAACTGCGATATCCACCTGACCGACAAGCTGGCCGTCTATTTCGAGGAAGTCCGCAAGGGGCTGGAGCTGCCCTATGTGCCGCCCTGCGTGAACCGGTCGCTGGCAACTTTTGACGTGGTGAACGGAGAGCTGGTCTATGCGCTGGGCGCGCTCAAGAATGTGGGCGTCGAGGCGATGAACCTTGTGGTTGCCGGGCGCGAGGACAAGCCCTTTGTCAATCTGTTCGACTTCGCCCGCCGGGTCGATCTGAAGAAGGTCGGCAAACGCCCGCTTGAGATGCTGGCGCGCGCCGGGGCTTTTGATCAGCTGGATGGTAACCGCCGCCGCGTGTTCGAAAGTCTGGACCGGCTTGTCCAGTATTCTGCGGCGATCCATGAACAGAAGAACTCGAACCAGGTGTCGCTGTTTGGTGAGGCGGGCGACGATCTGCCCGAACCCCGTTTGTCCCCATCGCCCGACTGGCTGCCCGCCGAACGGCTGAGCGAAGAGTTCAAGGCCATCGGCTTCTACCTGTCCGGCCACCCGCTGGACGACTACATGCCCGCGTTGAAACGCAAACAGGTGCTGACGCTGGACGAGGTGATGGAAAAGGCGCGTTCAGGTCCATTGATCGCCAAGATGGCCGGTGTCGTCGCCGGGCGGCAGGAGCGGAAGTCGGCGCGCGGCAACCGGTTCGCCTTTGCGCAATTGTCCGACCCGACCGGAGCGTATGAGGTTACGCTGTTTTCAGAAACGCTGGAAAAATCGCGTGAATTTCTTGAGACCGGCGCACAGGTTGTCCTGACCGCCGAGGCGACGATGGAGGCCGATCAGCTGAAGCTGCTGGGCCGGTCGGTAGGTCCGGTCGATTCCGTGGTGGCCGACGCAGGCGCAACCGGTTTGCGCATTTTTGTGGACGAGGCGCAGGCGCTGCCCACTGTTGCCAAAGTGCTCGAAGACGCTGCGACCGCCGCCAAAGGCGCTTCGCGCGGGCCGATCCAACTGCTGCTGCTGGACCCCGGCCTGCCCGGTGATGTCGAGATGGATCTGGGCCGAGAATTTCCGATCAACCCGCAGATCAAGGGGGCCCTGAAATCGCTGGAAGGCGTGATGTCGGTCGAGGAAATCTGATCCCCACCCGATTTGTTGCCACAAGCGTTGTGCGCCGCTAGTCTGATCAAACAACCTTGGGGTCATTTCACAGGAGGGTTCCGAAATGGCGAAATCAGGTATTGTTTTCAGATCATTTGGCTTGGCGGCCACATGCGCGCTGATGCTGGCCACGGCTGCTCAGGCAGATGACAAGAAGAAAAAGACAATCACGGGCGCTTTGGTCGGTGCGGGTGTCGGCGCTTTGATCGGAGACGGCAAAGGGGCAGCAATCGGCGGTGTCGCCGGTGCGATTATCGGACATAACTGGAAGTGACTGTCATGATACATAGCGCTTTCAAATCAGCCATTTGCGCCGTTCTGGTTGTTGCTCCGACATTTGCCGTGGCGGATGAGGCAGCAGAGCAACTGGTACAGGACGCATTACCTGTGATGCACTATACCTGCGCCTCGATTGCGGAAGAGGCTGACGGAGATGAAGAATTTGTTGTGGATGTTGTCGGCAAGATGACAGCTCTGTCTCTCTATAATCGTCAGATCAATATCGAGGATCACGCCACCACCGACGAAGAAAAAGCCCAACTGCGCGAAGCCTTTATCGCCGCACTGTCGGAAGGATGTGCCGCGGATAAGGATGCCCTGCTGGGCGGCGTGGTCGACAACGCGGTGAAGTCGACGCTGGGATTGTAAGACTAATCGAGATCGAATTTGCCGTCCCATGGCCGAGTTATTCTCGGCCGTGCTTGCGCGTCATATTCCAGCCAACATCTTGAGTGACAAGTATCTGTAATAATTACCACTTGAGTATGCAAAGCATGTTTCGATTGATTTACAGGCAACGCCGCCGATTGCTGTTTGGGACCATTTTCCTGATAATGAACGCCGTATTGCAGCGTTGGAAGCAATTTGAAGACCAGATTGTCGAGATGATTGCGGTTTCTGGCCCCCTCATCACTTTATTGGTTTTCGCTCTGGCGACTGCGCTTGTCAGCGGAATTGTTTTCGCCGGACTTGCGTTGTTTGTTCTGATCTTCCGCCGCCTGCGAATGATGGTTGAATTGGTATCGTTCTGGCTTTTGCTCAATGAAGCACTCAAGCCTGCAGAGTATTTACGAAATTTGTTCAATTTGCCTGATGCTGCGACTGGAGTGATTTCACTTGTTTTGCTCCTGACCTTTATCTCCATCACATACGGGACTGTGTTGGATGGGTTTCGCTTTGGTCTGGATTGGAAATCCAGACGCCGTGTGCGGGTCCGGCGACCGATCGAAGAGGTCTGGCCTGCTTTTGCGTTGGCCGAGTGTGGCTCAAGCTCGAGCTGGGAACAGATTTTGTATGACGCGCAACCCGTTCCAGGAGAGCCTGCAAATCTCGATGTTTCCTACCTTTTGGGGCCATCCATTTTCCAAAAACAGCGGCAAACTGTGCTGGAATGCGATGCGCCAAATCGATACCGCTATTCCTTTTCTGGCAATTCAAACCCTAAGAACCGGCGTCTCACGGATGGAGAGTTCGATGTGACGCTTGAGCCAGATGGCAAGGGCGGAACTTTCGTCACCGTTTATCAGCACAACAAGGCCATGTTGCCGCGCACCGCGCTGGCACTTTGGTTCGATGATCAACTTGGTGATGCGCTGGATGGCTTTGCCGCAAGGGTGCGTGGTCGGCGCGACTGGTCAATGACCGGGTTGGAGCATCGCAAGATTCTAAGCTTGGCTTGACTTAGACCTCTCAATAATGCGGCGGACGTTCGTCGCCGAATACGACCCCGCCTGATCCTTCCTGCGCCCGTTCGGCCTCGCGCTGCAGCAGCATCTCGACCCGCCGGGTCAGGCGGTCGATCTCGGCCTGTTGTTTGGTCACGACCGTGTTCAACTCGTCCACGGTGCGGGTCAGGTGGGCGATCTGTTCTTCCAGATGCTGCATATGGGGTCTCCTTCGAGACCGGTCATAGCGACCCTGTGACGCCATGGCCAGAGAAACCCCGCCTTGCCCCGATGCAGGCCATGGGATAGACCGCGCGCGGAACACGTATACGCCCAAGGACGCCCGACATGGCCAAGCCCAAGAAACAGCCCCGCCCCAAGGCCGTCACGCCGAAAGGGTTCCGCGACTATTTTGGCCAGGAAGTCTCGCAGCGCACCGAGATGCTGCGGACGATTGCGGGTGTCTATCATCGCTACGGGTTCGACGCCTTGGAAAGCAGCGCGGTCGAAACCGTCGAGGCGCTGGGCAAGTTCCTGCCAGACGTGGACCGCCCAAATGAAGGCGTCTTTGCGTGGCAGGAGTTTGACGAGGGCGGCAATGGCGACTGGATGGCCCTGCGCTATGACCTGACCGCGCCTTTGGCCCGCGTCTATGCGCAGCACCGCAACGATCTGCCGACGCCTTATCGCCGCTATGCGATGGGTCCGGTCTGGCGCAACGAAAAGCCGGGGCCGGGGCGGTATCGTCAGTTTTATCAGTGCGATGCAGATACGGTGGGCACAGCGTCAATGGCTGCGGATGCCGAGATTTGTGCGATGCTGTCGGACACGCTGGAGACCGTAGGAATCCCGCGCGGCGACTATCTGGTGCGTGTGAATAACCGCAAGGTTCTGAATGGCGTGCTCGAGGCGATGGGTCTGGGTGAAGACGCCGCCGCCCGCGACAACGTCCTGCGCACCATCGACAAATTTGACAAAGTGGGCGAGGCCGGTGTGCGCGAGTTACTGACCAAGGGCCGTCTGGATGCCTCGGGCGCATTTATCGACGGCGTGGGCCTCAGCGACGATCAGGCCGAGCCTGTGATTGCCTTCCTGACCTCGAAAGCTACCGATACTGCCGGAACGCTGGCCAACCTGCGCGCTGCCGTAGGCGATAGCAAGATTGGCGCGGATGGCATTGCCGAGCTGGAACAGATCGGTGCCCTGATGGATGCGGGCGGTTATGGCGCGGACCGGATCGAGATCGACCCCTCGGTCGTGCGCGGTCTCGGTTACTATACCGGTCCGGTCTATGAGGCCGAGCTGACCTTCGAGATTTTTGACGCGAAGGGCCGTAAGCGTCAGTTCGGCTCGGTATCGGGCGGTGGACGTTACGACGATCTGGTCAAGCGCTTCACTGGACAGGAAGTGCCCGCAACTGGTGTTTCCATCGGTGTCGACCGTTTGCTTGCCGCCCTGCGCGAAAAGGGTCGCCTCAGTGCGCAGGCAACCGGTCCGGTGGTCGTCACCGTGATGGACCGTGACCGCATGGCCGACTATCAGGCCATGGTGGCCGAGCTGCGCAATGCCGGTATCCGGGCCGAGGTCTATCTGGGCAACCCCAAGAATTTCGGCAATCAGTTGAAATATGCGGACAAGCGGAACTCGCCCATCGCAGTGATCGAAGGCGGTGACGAAAAGGCGGGAGGCATCGTGCAGATCAAGGATTTGATACTGGGCGCGAAGATCGCTGAAAGCGCGACGCTGGAGGAATGGAAAGAACGCCCCAGCCAGTTCGAAGTGCCGCGTGGCGATCTGGTCTCCAAGGTGCGCGAAATTCTGGACAGTCAGGACTGAGCCATGGCCAACCGTTCTCAGATACAGGCCCGCGCCGCGATGATGCGTGTCCGGTTCGAGGCCGCGGGCGCGCAGGTCGTGGACCCTCCGCTCCTGCAACCGGCGGAAACGCTGCTGGATTTGTATGGCGAGGATATCCGCGCCCGCGCTTATGTGACCTCGGACGCGCTGCGCGGCGAACAAATGCTGCGCCCGGATTTCACCCTGCCAGTGGTGCAGATGCACATGTCGGAAGGGGCCGAGCCTGCGCGCTATACCTATTCCGGTGAGGTGTTCCGCCGTCAGGAACTCGACCCGGACCGGGCCAATGAATATATTCAGGTCGGCTATGAGGTGTTTGACCGTAACGATCCTGCCGGGGCGGATGCCGAGGTGTTCTCGCTGTTTGCGCTGCAACTGCGCGGGCTGCCGCTGCGGGCAGCTACTGGCGATATCGGCATTCTGACCGCTGCCGTTGCGGGCCTGAAGACAACGGATCGTCGCAAAGCGGCGCTGATGCGACACCTCTGGCGACCGCGCCGGTTCCGTATTCTGCTGGACCGATATGCGGGGCGTATAACGGGTCCTGAGGGGCGTGACGCGCTGTTGGATGCAATCGACCCACTGGTGAATGACGTGCCGATGATCGGCAAACGCCGCGCACCCGAGATACTCGAACGGATCGAGGCGTTGCGCGAAGACAGGGCCGCGCCTCCGATCTCGGACAATGAACTGGCCGGGCTGGAGACGCTGCTGAACGTGCGTGAAACCATGCCCTTCGCGCTGGAGCAGCTGCGCGACGTGGCTGTGGACCTGCCGCAGATCACCCCGGCTCTGGATCGGCTGGAAGCCCGGATCGCAGCCCTTCAGGCACGGGGTGTCGATGTCCAACGGCTGGATTTCGAGGCTGCCTATGGCCGCACCTCGATGGAATATTATGACGGGTTTGTCTTTGGTTTCTACGCCGAAGGCCGCCCCGATCTGCCCCCCATTGCCACCGGCGGGCGCTATGATGCGCTGACACGGCGGCTGGGCGACGGGGCTGAAATCCCCGCCATCGGCGGCGTGATCCGCCCCGACCTGATGCTGGAGATTGAGGAGGCCGCGCAATGAGTGTGAAGCTAGGCGTGCCCTCAAAGGGCCGGTTGATGGACAAGACCTTCGCGTGGTTCGAAAAGCGTGGCATCATCCTGTCGCGCAGCGGGTCCGACCGGGAATATGCGGGCAAGGTCGACGGGATCGACGGTGTCTCGCTGATCTTGCTGTCGGCCGGAGAGATTCCGCGCGAACTGGCGGCAGGGCGTATCCATCTGGGCGTCACCGGCACCGATCTGGTGCAGGAAAAACTGCCGCGCTGGGAGCAGCAGGTGGAAGAGGTCTCGCCACTGGGGTTCGGCAAGGCCGACCTGATCATTGCAACGCCTGCCTGCTGGGTCGATGTCGATACGCTGGATGATCTGGATGCGGCGGCGGCTGGGTTTCGCAAGGCCCATGGCCACCGCCTGCGTATCGCCACCAAATACCACCGTCTGGTGCGGGAATTCCTGACCGAGGCAGGCGTGGCCGATTACACGCTGGTCGACAGCCAGGGCGCGACCGAGGGTACGGTGGTGAACGAAACCGCCGAGGCGATTGCCGACATCACCTCGACCGGTGAAACCCTGCGGGCGAACCACCTCAAGATTCTGTCGGATGGCTTGATCCTGCAATCACAGGCGACGCTGTGGCGCAGCCGCGTGGCGAAATGCAGCGCGGGTGAAAAGGAGGCGCTGAAAGAGCTTCTGGACCGGCTGCGATAGCTACAGCACGCCGATCTCGGCCAGCGCCCGGTTCAGATCATCAGGCAACGCGTCGTCCTGTTCACGGCCTTGTGGCAGATCGGCAGGCGTGTCCTCGGGCTTGAGATAGCGCCAGCCCTGGAACGGGCGTTTCAGGGCGGTTTGGGTGCGGTGAACCTCGGGGTCCAGAACGATGGCGCAGCGGCGAATACCGTCTTCGCCGCGCACTTCATCCAGCCGAAGGATGCGCTGACGGCATTGGACCACGCCCTTGATCACCCAATAGATCGACCCGCCATTCAGAATCTCGGCCTCGCGTTTGGGCCACATGCGGGTGACGTGGCGTGGGCAGCCGTCCTGATAAAGCGCCTTGCGGCTGTCCTGCCAGGCCATCAGCGTTTCGACGCTTTCCGATCCGACGGACAGTTTTATGAGATTTACGTACTTATCCACAGCTTTCCCACAGAGTCGTCCCGAGGCTGATCTTTATATTGTAGCCCTCTATCTGCCATCATCAAGGTGTTGTGGTGGAGATGTGAAATGTCTAATCTGGATACCTCTTTCAAAACAGGGAATCACCAATGAGCCGCTTTGCCGCCCCCATCGCCGAGCAGATCTGGGACATGAAATACCGCTTCAAGCAGGCGGATGGCACGCCCATTGACCAGACGGTCGAGGATAGCTGGCGGCGCATCGCCCGCGATTTGGCGCGGGTAGAGAAAGACCCGACCCATTGGGAGCAGAAGTTCTACGAAGCGCTGGAGGATTTCAAATACCTGCCAGCCGGGCGCATCACCGCAGGCGCGGGCACCGCGCGGCAGGTGACCCTGTTCAACTGCTTTGTCATGGGCACGGTGCCCGACAGCATGGGCGGTATCTTCGACATGCTGAAAGAGGCCGCGCTGACCATGCAGCAGGGCGGGGGGATCGGGTACGATTTCTCGACGATCCGTCCTCGTGGCGCGGATGTGAAAGGGGTCGCGGCAGACGCCTCGGGTCCGCTGAGCTTTATGGATGTCTGGGACGCGATGTGCCGGACGATCATGTCCGCCGGTTCGCGCCGGGGCGCGATGATGGCGACCATGCGTTGCGACCATCCGGATATCGAACAGTTCATCACCGCCAAGTCCGATCCGGCCCGCCTGCGCATGTTCAACATGTCGGTGCTGGTGACCGATCCGTTCATGGATGCTGTCAAGGCCGACGGTCCGTGGGAACTGGTGTTTGACGGCAAGGTCTATCACACCGTTCAGGCCCGCGATCTGTGGAACAAGATCATGCAGGCCACCTATGACTATGCCGAACCCGGCGTGATTTTCATCGACCGGATCAATCAGGCCAACAACCTGAACTATGTCGAGACCATCGCCGCGACCAACCCCTGCGGCGAGCAACCGCTGCCGCCTTATGGCGCCTGCTTGTTGGGCTCGATCAACCTGGCGCGGCTGGTTGCCGAACCGTTCGAGAATGCGGCGCATCTGGATGAAGAAGCCCTGAAAGAGCTGGTCGCTACTGCCGTTCGCATGATGGACAACGTGGTGGATGCGTCGAAATTCCCGCTGGCCGAACAAGAGGCCGAAGCGCAGGACAAGCGCCGTATCGGGTTGGGCGTGACCGGTCTGGCCGATGCGCTGCTGATGATGGGCCTGCGCTATGGCTCGGACGAGGCGGCGCGTCAGACCGAGCGCTGGTTGCACGCCATCGCCCGCGCCGCGTATCTGGCGTCGGTGGATTTGGCGCGCGAGAAGGGGGCTTTTCCTCTGTTCGACGCCGAGAAATATCTGGCCAGCGGTACCATGCAGCAGATGGACGAGGATGTGCGCGACGCGATCCGTGAACATGGCATCCGCAACGCTCTGCTGACTTCGATTGCACCGACGGGGACGATCTCGCTCTATGCCGGGAACGTGTCGTCGGGGATCGAACCGGTCTTTGCCTATGCCTATACCCGCAAGGTGCTGCAAAAGGACGGCTCGCGCACCGAAGAAGAGGTGGTGGATTACGCGGTGCAGATGTGGCGCGACAAGTTCGGCGACACCGAACTGCCGGATTTCTTCGTCAACGCGCAGACCTTGTCACCCTCGGACCATGTCAAAATGCAGGCGGCGGCGCAGAAATGGATCGACAGTTCGATTTCCAAGACCATCAACTGCCCCGAGGATATCAGCTTTGACGCCTTCAAGGATGTCTACATGCAGGCCTGGGATCAGGGCTGCAAAGGCTGTACCACCTACCGGCCCAACGATGTGACCGGTTCGGTCCTGACCGTCTCAGAAAGCGACGACAAGGCCCCGGGCGAAAGTGCCGATGCGCCGCATGAGGTTGATGGCGGCGAGGTGGTCTATATGTCCGAACCGCTGGACCGCCCGCAATCTCTGGAGGGTTCAACCTACAAGCTAAAATGGCCCGACAGCGAGCATGCGATCTATCTGACCATCAACGACATCGTCATCGGCGGCCGACGTCGTCCGTTCGAAGTGTTCATCAACTCGAAGAACATGGAGCATTACGCCTGGACGCTGGCACTGACCCGGATGATTTCGGCGGTGTTCCGGCGCGGTGGCGATGTGTCCTTTGTGGTCGAGGAATTGAAAGCGGTATTCGACCCGCGCGGCGGCGCCTGGGTCAAGGGCAAGTACATCCCTTCGATCCTGGCCGCGATTGGCGGAGTGATCGAACAACACATGGTCAATATCGGCTTTCTGGAAGGTGAGGGCATGGGCCTGAAATCCGATCCGCAGGCGCAGGTGGTCAACATGGACGCCCCACGAGGGAAGGCCTGCCCATCCTGCGGTCAGTTCGACATGGTGATGATCGAAGGTTGCATGACTTGCCGGAGTTGTGGGCATTCTAAGTGTGGTTGACGCGGCGTGTATTGCCTTTTGTTGAACCGCCAGGCAATACCAACCCATTTCGGCGGTTTTGGCGCCCATTAACAAAGTCATTAGCGCCCACAACTCGCAAATCTAAGGATTTATAGGGAAACAAGGCGCCGGATCGTTGATCAACGGCGCCTTGTTATTTGCAAGATTGGGAGTGTATGCAGAAGTCTTACGAGAGTTGATGGCAAAAAGATTCAGAAAGCGATGACTACTGCGACTGCCGTCAATGTCCGAGTTGCGTAGGAAATGGATTTTGCAAAGTCTTACAACCGGCTCCAAGTCGAATGTTGCAAGACGGCACACACAGAAGAGGAGGTTCGCACCCGACCTAGAGTTCGTAACTAAACCTGTCCACAAAGCTGAGCATGCGGACTCAAAAACCTCCTTAGGCTGTCTAATCGCGAAGCTATTTCTGACCCGCTCTTTTAAAGCCAAGTGTATCAAGCTTGGGCGCGTAATCTCCAATTTTGGCGGCAGGAACACCCAAGACAAAAAGATCGCGCGCTCTGGTGAGTGCGACGTACCCGATCTTGCCGACCTCAGTCTTTGTTCCAGCGAGAAGTTCATCAAGATGCGAGTTGTTGCAGATATACATAACCCCCCTGATGCTTTCCCCTTTGACTTTGTGAACGGTGGAGACGCGGAGTTCTGGCAGATCCTCACCCCCTAAATCAGCCCCTCGAATAAGCGGCCGATGGAATATTTTCCGTTTGGCCAACTTAGCCTTCCAACTGCCTCCAGTTTTCAAACCGTAATCATCCGAAAGCGTGGCGAGCAGGGCTTCCATTCTCTCGCGAAGAGCAGGCTGCCACTCGGTGTCTGCCACGAGAGATGCGGACGGCAATCCGCTTGTCGCGTCTTTCACGAACGCCCACAGCGTCCTTCGCAGCATCTGGGAATTCTTATCATCGCTTCCGCGGCTGATAAGGTCGGAGAGTAGATCTCCATGATCCTGATCCAGCAAGCCGACGACGCCACCGCAGCAATGCTTGAAAGCGTCATCGTATCGGCGGAACTTGTCTCTTTGGATCGCTGCTTCCACGAATTTCCGTAATACGCCCTGTCCTTGTTTTTCTTCGCTTCCAGCCCAATCGTCAGCCCAACTTGCAGACCGACAGAGCACAGCTGCATCGCTGATTGGTATACCTGCTTCTTTTAAAAGCGCTCCAAAGGATTTTAGCGCACTGTGTTTTTCCGCCTTCTTGTATGCAAAATAATATGCACCCGACAGAGTTTCCGGTTCCGTCCGCTGAGGGTTGTCTTCGCGCCCTGAAAGCTCATTTGCAATCGAGACGATGCTCGGGACAGATCTAAAGTTGGTCTCGAGCATCCGGCCCTCGACATCTTTACGATCCGCGTAGTGACTAAGAAAAGCGCCAGTTGCACCCGAGAACTCATAGATACCTTGGTTGACGTCCCCAATAAGCGATACTTGCGAACCGGCACCTTGCAGCGCCATAAGGATGAATTCGTGCAGCTTACCGATGTCTTGCGCTTCATCAACAAGGATGTGCGGATAGCGGCGCGCCAGAGCGCGCTTGATCAGCGGCTGTTGCACAAGGACTTTGAGAGCCCACAGGTTTCCAAGTGCATGCGAATAGGCACCAACTTGTGCCAGATTCCTTATGGCGTCTTCGCCTGTTTTCTTATCAACCACGGTGTTGGAACGTCCGATTTCATATTGAAGACCCACTCCCTCCTTAATCTTGATTTCAATGTCAGTTGTTGGGTGTGGCCTGTTCTCAATCCAAACTTGGAAACTTGCCAAGAAGGGCTCACTACCGTGTACGAGGAACGGCGTTCTGTCACACTTCATTGCGAGATGCCCATGGGGGCGGATAATATTTGAGGTAATGAAAGCGGTGACTTGTCCAAGCGCACAAAGGTCAAGATTCCGACCATTCGTTACTATGAGGAAATGGGGCTGCTCAGTGCGCCAGAACGCACCGAAGGCAATCAGCGGCGTTACGATGCGGCGGGAATGGAACGCCTTAGTTTCATCAAGCGCGCGCGTGACCTTGGGTTCTCGCTGGAGGCGATATCTGAACTGATCGATTTACAAGGCCATCCGGATCGCTCGTGCAAAGCCGCAACCGATATAGCAGCCGCTCAGCTCTCGGAGGTCCGGGCAAAAATCAAAAGGCTCCGCGCACTTGAGAAAGAGCTGAACCGGATTTCAAAAGGCTGTAGTGGAGATAGGGTTTCAGAGCACTGCTACGTGCTTGCTTCACTCGCCGACCATGATCTGTGCCGTCACGAACACTGATCTTTGGAAGCTGATTTTGCCTTTAACCGCAGCACGAACTGCCTACTTGAATTGGCGGGCACGGGACAGTTGCGTAGGAACAAAAAACACAGCAATCGCCTTCTAAAGGCTTCAAGACTGCTTTGCATGATTTGCATTCATAAAACCACTGGCACGAGTCAGTTGGCATTTTCTCGATTTCAACGTGCCCACACCGAGGGCAGGTCAAAGTGCTATCCAGCACCACAGTTTGTTTTGTCATTGTCTCACATCTGCATGATTAGATAATCGTTGATTTGAGCCTCATTGAACACGATGACCCATGCCAGCGCGGTGATCGCCGTGCTTCCGACAAGCCACCATTTCAGGTTTGCCAACGTCGCGTTTCGATGCGCTACGATCCATGAAACCGCGACCAGCGCTGTTGAGATGGCGAGGACATAGTAGCTTGCTGCCGCTATTTTTCCGAATGTCGCTAACCAACTGCCACCCAAGCCGAGCAACATCATGGCCATTGGAAGAACACAGCATGTCGCGACCCCCAGAGCGGAAACCGATCCCAGGTAGCTGAGGGTCACATATTTCTTCATCTTTCGCTCCCGAGGTGCTCGATTTGATTGTGTCGAGGCACCGGCATTCAGAACGTATAACTCCTGTAGCGACTACAGGATCAATAGGGGGCACTTCACATGATTGCGATAGGTGAGGCTTCCCGGCAAAGCGGGGTCGGCATAGAAACTATCCGCTACTACGAACGCGAAGGTTTCGTACCAAGACCCGCACGAGCTCTGAACAATCGTCGCCTCTATTCGGCAAACGATGTGGGAAGACTTCGATTTTTGAAGAAATGCCGCGACCTGGGGTTCTCTCTCTCAGACGCAAAGGCGCTTTTGGAGCTGTCAGAAGGAAGCGCCGACGACTGCCGATCAGTTAAAGAATTGGCCGAGGCTCACATTGCCAGCGTTCGAACCAAGATAAATGAGCTCAGACGCCTGGAGCGTGCCTTGAGTGAGCTTACAGCCAATTGTGATAGTGGTAAGGTTCACTGCCCGATGCTGCAAAGAGTGAGAACGATGGATGATATCTGACTGTGGCCGCTGCGCGGAAGCTCAGGGTCTGAGATTTAGCTAAATGACGTCAGACCAAGGTCTGTGGTGCGATAACAGATTGTAGTTCATAGTCGATTTCACGATGAGAACGAAAGTAGCTGACCTGACGATTGGCAATTGGTCGTTGTCGCGAGTCTTCCTTGCGGCCAGCATTTTCGTGATGGGTACTGCTACCGCAATCGTCGGGGTCTGGGTGTCTAATCGAATCCAGAACGCCGTCGTGCAAAACTCTGCCAACTCTGCGGCGCTGTATATGGAAAGTGTAGTATCCCCGCTCAGCCAGGAATTGGCACATGGCGACCGCCTTTCGGAGCAAGCGAGCCTGGCGCTGGACGAGATTTTCATGACCCAGCCCATGCGAGACCGCATTGTCTCCTACAAATTCTGGAAGCAAGGCGGTGTGATTGCGCACGCCTCGGATACAGACATCATTGGAAACCGTTTCAATCCAACGGATGATCTAAGGCGAGCGTGGAGCGGTGACATCTCCGGCTCTTTCGAAGAGCTTGATCATGCCGAAAGCGCCGCTGAGGCGGCATTGGGGATACCACTACTTGAAGTTTACAGCCCGATCCGCGAACTCTGGTCTGGCGAGATCATCGCAGTTGCGGAGTTCTATGAAAGAGCTGATCAGCTGGAGTTAGACTTAGCCAAGGCCAGACGAACAAGCTGGTTGGTCGTCGGTTCCGCATTTCTAGCAAGTACGATTGTTTTGTATTCCATCGTCGCAATTGGCGACAAAACAATTCGACGACAGGGGTCTCTACTTAAACAACGCCTGACAGAAAGTGAGAGGATGGCGGAGCAGAATGCCCTGCTGCGGTCGCGTGTGGTCGAAGCGTCGGAAAGATATGCCACGCAAACAGATCGATTCCTCAAGAAACTTGGCTCCGAGCTACATGATGGTCCTGCGCAATACTTGTCACTCGCCGCCCTTAGATTGGAGGCGGCGTTTGCCAAAGAGTCCGAAATGCCAAAAGAGGCAGTGGAAATTCAGCAATCTGTGCAAAAATCTCTGGCTGAAATTCGCGCGATATCGCGAGGGCTGTCCGCGCCGGATATCGATGGTCTGTCACTCGTCGATGTCGTGAAGAGAGCCGTAGAAGATCACGCCGAACACAGCCCATTGCGACCGGATATTTCATTCTTGGGTAGCCAGGCCCCAGAGTTGTCATTGTCCGACAAACTGTGCGTTTTTCGGTTCCTTCAGGAAACGCTTTCCAATGCCGCGAGGTATGCTCCAGCATCCAAGTGCACGGTTATCTCTGAGGCGCAGAACGACCGCATAGTTGTAAAGGTCAAAGACGACGGACCTGGATTTGACAGGTCAGAAGAAACCGCGTTGCGAGACGATGGTGGCCAGGGGCTAATGGGCTTGCGAGATCGGGTCGAGAGTATTGGTGGCAGGTTCGAAGTCGCATCAAGACCGGGCGAAGGCACCACCATAGCTATGACACTCTTTCCCAGAAAGTTAGGCACATCATGACTACATCTGTCGTAATAGCTGATGATCACCCGATATTCAGGGATGGCTTGCAACGAACGTTGGATGAAGCTGATGGCTTCGAAGTTTTGGCCGCTGGGTCCAACGCTGAAGAGGCAGTATCGCTGGTCGGCACGCATCAGCCGGACATAGCTGTTCTTGACCTCTCTATGCCCGGTGGCGGGATAAGCGCGACGCGTAAAATTGCGGCGATGGAAAATCCACCCGTCATTGCAATCTTGACGGTCTCAGAGAACAGCAGCGATGTCGCGGACGCCTTGGAGGCGGGCGCGATTGGGTACATTGTGAAGGGAGTAACCGCAAGCGAACTAACCGCTTCCTTACGCAGCATCGCCGCAGGTGAAGGGTTCGTTTCTCCGGGCTTGGCTTCACGAGTATTGCTGCAAATCAATGCTGACACCGGCATGTCTAATAACAGCTGCATTCTCGATGACCTTACGCATCGTGAGGAAGAAATACTTCGACGTGTGGCCAAAGGACTGAGTAATCGTAAAATCGCTGATGAGTTAGACCTTCAGGAAAAGACCGTGAAGCACTACATGACGGCAATCCTGTCCAAGCTTCATGCGCGAAATCGGGTAGAGGCCGCGCTTATTGCCCATGATGTTTGGAACAAGGGAGATTAAAATCGGTCTCTTTGACGGCGATGGCGGCCTCTCACTAAGAGACGCCGCCAACGGAGTATTGACTAAAGTTGCGGTTCAGTTGGCAACCGACTGCAACCTCCGACGATCAGAGGCCGTTGCGTTTCTTTCAACAACAGTCCGGTTGTACGGGTCTTTCAACTCGTAGCGCCCAAACTCGATCTCCTCTTTCCAACCATTGGCATAGTCCACTTCGATATTATTGCCCTGGCGTTCGATTTTCGTGGGCCGACTTCCAGCAGTGCCGCTTTGCCCAGAAGAGCGCACGTTGTCGATTGAGATACCATTCGCCAAAGACCGAAGCCTTGAGACGTCAGCGCCGGTCGCGGGGCGTTCTTCAACAGTTCGGTTCTGAGCATTCTTCCTCTCATAACGCCCGTTTTCGATCTCCTCCTTGGTTCCGTCGGCGTACCGCACTTCAATGCCGTTGGCGTTTGTTTCGACCTTTGTTATCCCAGCCGAACCCGACGGTTTTCCCTCTGTTTGAGACCGATCCTTCTTTCCGCTGCCTTTGTTCGAGCGTTTGGAGTCATCATCATCGTCATCGTCGTCATCATCGTCATCATCGTCGCGACCACCCTTTCCTGATCCCGAATTGTCGTCCCGGTCATCATCTCTGTCGTCGTCGCGATCATCGTCTCTATCGTCATCACGATCATCGTCCCGGTCACCACCACGGCCGCTATTACCCGACCCCGAGTTGTCGTCCCGGTCATCATCTCTGTCGTCGTCACGATCATCATCCCGATCATCGTCACGACCATCCCCGTCTTTCCCCTTGCCGCTCTTAGCAAAGGCATATGACGGTTCAAAATGTAGGCGACTATCGGCATCAAACACTGGCACATAGGGCGTCGCCGCAATCAACGAAGCCAACGCCGCGGTACTAAGAAGTTGCCCCAGCTTTCTTTGGATTTTCATTTTCGCCTCCAATTCTGATCGCCACGCTTCGTGACGTTGGAGACAGGTTACTTCTGGTCCGGTTTTCCCACATCGGGCTTAGGTCTGACGAATTTTGAGCCGAACGTCTTAGTCAGATCAGTTAAACGAATAGTGTTTTTTGTAGAGCTAAGTGACAATTTTAATGGGCATTAATCCTGTCACCCTTAAACTCGTCATCAGGTTCGAGGTGAATGGCAAAGACGGAACCCGGATACAAACGATCCAATTCTTCCTCGATGTCATTGCATATATCATGCGCCGCGCTGACTGGCATTGTGCCGTCCACAACAAGGTGAAACTCCACGAAGATGACATTTGCAGACCTGCGCCCTTTTAGGTCGTGGTATTCTAAGGCTGCGCCGAGATTTGCTTCGATTGCTTTAGAAACGGTCTGCAAGTCATGCTCCGACAGTGTCACATCCATCAGACCATCGACGGAAGCCCGAATAACTTTCCATCCCTCCCATAAGATGTTCAGCGCAACAAGAATTGCCAGGATTGGGTCGAGGATCAACCAGCCGGTGACAAGTGCAAGTATCAGGCCTGCGATCACACCAACTGAAGTCATAACATCTGTAAAAATGTGCCGGGAGCTTGCCTCCAATGCCGGTGACCCTTCGCGTCGTCCGATTTTGAGCAACAGGTAGGCCCATGCGACATTCACACCAGTTGCAAAGACATTGACGACGATTCCGAGAAGTGGCGCATCCTCAAGATGCGGGTTTGGGAGCGCTAGTACGGCTTCTCTTATGATCAAGAATGCCGCCAGCACAATCAGTGCGCCCTCGACGACGGCGGAAAGATACTCAGCCTTTTTATGACCAAAGGGGTGGTTCTCGTCAGGGGGTTTATTGGCAACCCGAACCGCAAAATACGCCAGCAGCGCCGCAACAACGTTCACGGTAGTTTCCATTGCGTCCGACAACAACGCCACCGAGCCCGTTAGCCACCAAGCCAACAGTTTTAGTGCCAATACCGCAATGGATATCGGAATGGACCAAAGAGCGATTTTTTGTGTCATTCCGTCACGACCCTTAGTCACTCGTTACAAATGATCCTGGGAACAGGTGAGCGACCGTACTTAACACGTAAGACCGGAGTAGGGTAGTAATGATTAGGGCCACAGGGTCGGTCATGCACGACCGGTTGTAGTGAATGGCGCCAGCACCATAGTGTCATACATCCGGACCCGATGGTTACATACGACTAGCATCAGTGATTACACAGCACAAAGGGAGACACACATGTCAAAGTTCACCAAAAGAACACCTGTCCATGGGATTGCTGCACTCTCAATCTGCTGCATCGCGGCGACCGCACACGCGCAATCGGCAGGCGAGGAAATGTCGTTCTTCATCACTAGTGTAAGCAAAGGGGATGGTGCCAATCTAGGCGGCCTTGAAGGTGCCGATGCTCATTGCAATGCGCTTGCTTCCGCTACCGGTTCTACCAAAACTTTTGCGGCCTATCTGAGCACCTCAATGTCCATTGATCGCAGCACCGACCCGATGACAATCACCAATGGCGTTTCTGCTCGCGACCGGATCGGATCGGGTCCGTGGTACAATGCCAACGGAGAACTCATCGCCAACAACGTTGAGGACCTGCACAGCAACAGCGTGAACATTAATCTACAGACCGCGCTCGACGAAAATGGCAACCCAATCAATGGGCGTGGCAGTCAGCCGAACAAACATGACATTCTGACCGGCTCCGATTCTGCGGGATACTTCTCTACGGCAGGTGGCGATACGACATGCAGCAACTGGACTTCGAATAGTGAGGACGGCTCTGCGATTGTCGGACACCATGACCGTGTAGGTCTTAACGATGCCCGAAACATGGTGTCCTGGAACTCATCGCACGGCTCGCGCGGTTGCGGAGAGGAACATCTGCCACGTTCAGGCGGGGCAGGTCTGTTTTATTGCTTCGCAACGGACTAATCGGGCAGCATTGGTGCGCTTGACGCCCGCATTGAACCTGACATTACCAAGTCAGTTTGGGGGATCGCGTTTTGGAAGCGGTTTTTGGGCGGAAATAGTCTAAATGCCGCTTCGTTGCGAGTTTACTAAATTGCAATGCTTGGGTGAGAAGGTTCAGCTTGGGCTGCTTCAAGTCACTTATGTGCAAGTCAGCGAAAGGCGCATCCGAGGAGGATACTGGACATTGCAATGTTTGGCCGGTTCCCGAAAGTCGACATTGCCGTGGGCGACACTGAACTCAAAGGTGTTCATGTTGCATTGTGAATTAGCGGCAGCGACAAATCAGGGTGCAGTCGTCAACGTTGTGGGGAACGCTTCGAATTGACCCTGCGACGTGCTGATGTCAAGCGGCAAACGTAGTCATACTGCGATCTTGGAAACTGTTATGTTTATTGGCCGCTTCGTTTGCAATTTCAGGCGATTCTCACCGTCCAGGATTGGATTTCGCGATACTGCAAAGCAGATCAACATGTCGATTCAACCAATCCTCGTCCAGTGCCTCGTAACGAATGAGCTTGCGGAAATAAGGTGCCGCGATTGCCAGTTCTATGAGCTGGTCAACCGGAACGTCGGCGGTGATCTCACCACGATCTATTGCTGCTGCAAATACTGCTTCAACACTTGCGAACCTGTCTTTCATGAATTCAGTGATCACCAACCGCGCTTCTTCGTCGGTGGACGCAGCAGCGACCACCTGAGGCGCGATTTGGCCCCACGGTGTGTCATTCAAGGCTCCCATCAGTACACCGAGTAACCAACGCAAGTCAGATCGTAGCGGGCCATCGGTTTTGGGCGGAATGTTTGGCGGTGTTGCGATGCGCCGGAATGCTGCATCACGCAGACTGCGCGCATCTGGCCAGTGCCTGTAAAGTGTACTGCGCGAAATGCGCGTTGCCTTTGATACTGCGCCATGAGTTACGTGCAGCACGCCTTCATCCATCAGTATCTTTTGCGCAGCATCAAGCGCAGTCTGTCGTGTGGCGATCAGCCTGGGATCTTCTTTCAATCACTCCTCCTATAGAACAATTTGTTGCATAGTAGAACATTTTGTCCTAAAAGTATGGTCGGCCAAAACCTAAATCCCAAAACTCAATTCCACAAACACGTCTTGTCAAAATGGGAGCGTATCAATGTTCAAAGTGGCAGCAACCCCGCTGGCGGTACTCTTATCGATGGGCGCGACAACAGCATTGTCCGAGAGCGGCACTTACGAGCTGGATCCTGGACATAGTCAGGTATTGTTCAGCTACAACCACATCGGGTTCTCAGAAACGTTTGGAATGTTCTCAGGTTTTAGCGGCGAGATAGAGTTCAATGAAGATGATCCGTCTGCGTCATCTGTCACAGTGTCTATGCCTGTAAAATCCATGATCACGGGCTGGGACGCTCGTCTGCAACACTTCATGTCCGATGACTTTTTTAGCGCGAGTGACGGTGACGTTGTCACTTTCGCCTCAACCAGCATTGAAGTGACCGGTGACAATACCGCGAATATTTCTGGCGACCTGACCATGAATGGCGTCACCAAACCTGTTGTTCTGGAAACAACGCTTAACAAGTCAGCGCCATACCCGTTTGGCGAAAAGGAGGGCACGCCGACCTTGGGGCTGGAAGCCACGGCGACTATCGTGCGGTCTGAATTCGGACTTGGGGCGTTTGCACCAGCGGTGAGCGACGAGATAGAGCTCTTAATCAATATCGAAGCGTTAAAGGCTGAGTGAAGTGTGCAAGGGCACCGATACAGTGCTCAGCACTCAATCTTTTTGATTGGCGGATGGTCAACACGATGAATGTACACATGAGAACATTGACGGTTGCCGTGACGGTAGTGGCATTGATGTGCTCGATGGCGTCCGCGCAAGAGCGCTCCTTGCCGGAGCGCTCCTCGCCCCGTCCCGAAACAACAAGCGGCGTACCGCATACTCAAATTGGTGTCGAAATTAATGCCGATTTGGCCCAGCTATTGCTGGAGCGAGTTGCGCAATTCCCAGGGGTCACACTTGGCCCAACACGCATATCATTACCTGGCGCGACTGGTTTTCAGCTTGATCCTGACATGTTGTTGTCTCAACCGAACTCTATCGTCGGTGGGTTTGAGTTTGCGCATATGCATCCTGATGGCAGCTTGCACGCCTCGCTCGACCCGGCAATGGCGCGGCGGGCAATTGAGGCCGGCTGGGCCGTAGCGCACCCTTGGGCCGATCAACGCCCCGGATGGAGCGGCTTTGTCATGATCTATACTCCGACCACACCAGAAGAGCTGGATGTCGTCATCGATCTGGTGGAAAGTTCGTACACCTTCATCACCGGCAACACCTTGGGCTAAACGCCTACCTGCTGATCTTACCGTTGCTGACTAACACGCAGGTCAGCCAGTATGCAGCCGCACGCGGATATACAGATGATTCATGTTCCACTGTTCCGGACGGACATGATCCAGAGATGTGGCGCAGCCATAATGGGTGCAACTAGGATCGATTGTGTCGACCCATCCTCGTAACTTGTCAAAACCACGTGCCCCCAGTAGGTATTTGGTATGTTTCGTTTGGTCCTGTCGATACTTCTTGTTGTTGCATTCTCTAGCGCATCCGCAGCGTCGGTGAAGCATGGCTTGACCCATGGATCGGATCATCCTGGTCATCATGCACAAATGGCGGACGACGATCCGTTGGCTGATGCCGAGAAAGCTGTTGCGGATTGTTGCGACGCCACTAGCGGCATGGGTTCAGCATCCTGTTTTGGTGATCTTGTCGCCACGGTGGGGATTTCGCCGATTACTCCATTGGTCATCTCAGTGGTTGGTGTGACGCACGCTGGAGCCGATTTTTCGGGCCTCGCACTGGGTGTTCCCACCGGTCCTCCGAAAACCTGAATGGCAACGGGCGCTCGCCCGCATTCCGTTCAATTTTCACATCAAAGGACCGACAGACATGATCACACGTCGTCAATTCACCACACTGTCTGCAACTGCTCTCATCGCTACCGCTCTTCCCGTCCGAGCAGGCACCCCAATGCACGTGCTAAGCTCACCAGGTTGCGGATGTTGTCACGCATGGGCCGACTTGGCTCGCGCGCGTGGCTACGCCGTCACCGTTGAGGAACTGACTGACCCCGAGGCACAGAAGTCAGCGCGGGGTATCCCGCTGAACCTCGCATCCTGTCACACGATAGAAGCCGATGGTTATGTCTTTGAAGGCCATGTTCCGTTTGAAGCACTGGAAGCCGTGTTGAGGGATCGGCCTGACATTACAGGGCTTGCCGTTCCTGGCATGCCAATGGGTTCCCCTGGTATGGGCGACGATCCGTCAGCCCGTTACGACGTCATTGCATTTGGGGGAGAGGCTGGGGCCGGTACGGTTTACTACCGCGCAGGCACCGCGCAGCCGTTCGACACCTGATGCTAGGGCGCACAACACTCTTGGTCACCGGTGGGCTTGCGCTCGCCGGTTTCTCCGTAGCGTTCGCTCTGGCCCAAGCCTCTGAAGCGGTCGGTCTTTTGACACCTTATGACGCGGAAGCGGTCGCTATTGGCCAAGATATTTACGCGGACCAATGTGCTGCCTGCCACGGTGTGAGCCTTGAAGGACAGCCAAACTGGCAGATGCGCGGCGAGGATGGTTTACTACCGGCGCCGCCGCATGACGCCACAGGGCACACGTGGCACCACGATGACGAAACGCTCTTCACCTTGACCAAATTTGGCGTGGCCGGGCTGATGGAGAATGCGCCCGCAACTGGCATGCCGGTCTATGACGGTGTGCTCAGCGATGACGAAATCATTGCGGTGCTGTCCTTTATCAAATCAACCTGGCCCGATAAACTTCGTGAGTACCACGACGAACTGAATGCCCAGTCCGAATAGGGGACAACTCAGATGATCAAACGAACTCTTTTGGGTTTGGCCGTAGCAATGGCTCCAATGCTTGCGACTGCGCATTCAAAGTCCGAAGCAACGACACCGGCTGACGGCGCGACTGTCACGGACGCGCCAGAGATTTCCATGCGGTTCGATGATCCGATGCGCATCATTTCGGTTACGCTGACCTCACCAGATGGCGACGTTAAAATTGAACGCGAAACGGGTATGGACCCCGCCACAGAGTTCCGGGCTATGCCTTTGGAAGAGCTCGCACCCGGAAGCTATCGCTTCGACTGGCGAGGTATGGCGTCAGACGGTCACCCGATGCAGGGCAGCCTTACTTTCACGGTCGCTGAGTGACCGGACTGGCCCCAATTGACGGTGTTGTTGTCTTGGCCATTTTGGCGAAGGCACTTGGCTACGGCGCGGCGCTGCTGGCGATGGGTAGCGTCCTGTTCATCGTACTCTTTTCCACGCGCGCCGAGGTTTCTGTTCTGCGCCTTGCACAGCAACTTGCGGTCGGTGCGGCGATTGTCGGTCTCGCCGTGCTTGCTCTACGTTTCGGCGTCAGAGCTGCGCGGATATCCGGAATGGGCTTTGAGGGCGCGACGGACCCAATGATGCTTGGTTTTGTTTGGGATAGTCCGCTTGGCACCGCCGCGATTTGGCGAGGGGTGGGTGAACTCGCGATATTGGCAATCCTGCTCCCCCGCGTCGGGCAGTGGGTCGCTTTGGTGGGTTGCCTCGCCATTGCGATTTCCTTTGCCCAGGTGGGGCACTCGCTCGGAGAGCCTAGAGCGGCTCTCGCCGTCTTGCTGGTTCTGCATTTACTGGCTGCCGCGTTTTGGGTTGGCGCTCTCCTGCCCTTGCGAAAAGCGGCACTCACTCCCACTGGGGCCGATCTACTCCACCACTTTGGCAATGTCGCTGCTTATGGAGTTGCCGTCCTGATTGTTGCGGGCGCAGCGCTCGCGTGGTTGCTTTCGGGCTCCGTAGCCGCCTTGTTTGGGACGGCATATGGATTGGGGCTTTTGATCAAGGTCGTGATCGTTTCTGCCCTTCTTGGCCTCGCGGCGCTGAACAAGCTGAGATTTGTTCCGGCTCTCAGGGCTGAGCAGCATGATGCGACTATCGCGCTCCGTCGGTCGATTTCGATGGAGATGATGGCTGTTGTCCTGATCCTGCTTGCAACGGCGACGCTAACCAGTGTGACGACACCTCCCATCAATCTCTGACGCCTTTTGGTCCAAATCCGGAAACGCAAAGCCTTGTTGCGAGTGTCCGTTAAGGGCTGCGAACTGACGCTGATGCCAAGGGCGGAGAGCGCCAGAAAGAGCCCTGAGCGAACCTCGTATTCAGGCAGTTGGAGTAGAGGGCCGCATCATCTATCGTCGAACGCATGTCGGACAAGGGACAACAGTTGCAACGAAGGTTGGCGGCGATACTAGCTGCGGATGTCGTTGGGTATTCGGCGCTTATGCACCAAGATGAGCAAGCCACAATTCTCATGCTTGATCACCTGGAAAGCGACATCGTCACCCCAACGATAGCAGGCCAGTCAGGTCGTGTTGTGAAGAGCATGGGCGATGGTTGGTTGGTGCAATTTGACAGCGCGGCGCAAGCTGTAACCGCAGCAATGCAGCTACAAGAGCAGTTGGCTGAACACTCGTTAATGAACATGCGGATCGGTGTTCATGTGGGTGACATCACAGAAAAAGGTGATGACATCCTAGGTGATGGTGTAAACATTGCCGCACGGCTTGAGAGCATTGCGCCAACCGGTGGCATCGCAATTTCTGAACCCGTACATTTGAACCTTGAACACACTCTGGCAGACGCTTTCAAAGCAGTTGGGAAAAAGAAGCTCAAGAACATCCAGCGCAGCTTGGATGTGTGGATTCACGATGGACCACACCTGGGTGTATCGCAAAGTTCGCCTTCTTTCACAGAGACGAGCTTGCCAAAGCTATCCATCCATCCTGTCATGTGCAGCGACCAACGCACTGAATTACAAGAAATGGCCGCAGCTCTCACTTCAGATTTCGGTTCTTATTTTCGAACGATCAACTGGTTAAACGCAGCGATATCTTCCACAGAACCATCAGAGGGATATGCACTTCGTGGCGTGCTGCGTGGACACGGAGACCGATTGCGCCTGGAAGCCCGCTTAAATGACTCTTCTGGTTCCGAAATCTGGACCCAGAAGTTCGACGGTTCGGTCGAAGCAATCTTTGATTGGCAAGACGAGGTCGTAGAAAAGCTGTTGGATGCCGTCAGTGGGATCTTGATCCAGTCGCTGACCGCAAAGCTCTCGGCTTTGCCTGAAGACGAACTGACTGCCGAACAGTGCGTCCTGATGGGCATGATCACATGGTCGGAGGCCAGCATCGACAGCTATGAAGAGACGTTGTCGTACCACGCCAGGGCCATCGAAGCCAAACCAACCCTCGCTGCCGCCTATGCCGAAGCTATTTGGACAATGAATGGCGCGAGAACCTATGATCTTCGTCGCCAGCTGTCATCCTACTACCAGAATCTGCCGCACTGGATCGAGGCCGGTCGACACATGGCAGGTCAAAGCCCAACGCTTGATCTGAGTATTGCAGTGGCTGACTACAATGTTGACGGGGACGCGGATCGACTTTCCGTGGCGCTTGAGCAAATACGGCAACGAGCGCCATTAGATGCCCGCCTGCATTTGTTTATGGGTTGGGGGTACAACTGGGCCGGTTTTCCTGAAATGGCACTAAGCTGTTTTCAGACAGCGCTTCGGTTGGGCCGATATGGAGCCGTTTTCGTGGGTGCTTCCGGAGGTGCCGCCACCTCTTGCGTAATGCTGGGTCGAGACCGCGATGCCATCGCCTACGCAGAGGCAGGTTTGCGCTTTTCAAAGAACTATGCCGCACTTCACAGCACGAGGGCCGCTGCTCACGCAATGCTTGGGGAACCTGAAAAAGCGTCTGAGGCTTTAGCGCAAATGCTGCAAATGGAACCTGATGAAACGATCTCGAAATGGCGTAGCAACGTTGACTATGGTAGCTCTGAAGGCGCTGAACGCTACTTTGAGGCGCTTCGCCGCGCAGGGTTGCCAGAATAGCGGTGCCGGAACCAAGTTGAGTTTGTAAAATCGGTGGCTTGGTTGCGTATCTCAGTAACTGCAAAGCTCGGAATTGAATGTCGGCTCCAGGCTGCCACCGGTCGCTGATACGGGGTGCAGAAGACTTCAGCAACGAGCCCAATCAACCAAATGCTGCACCGCATTCGAATGTCAGCTTTAGGGCGACGTCTGGACGCTCCGTGGGTGCACGCTAAGTGAACTTCTGACCCTACTCGGAGGTTCGACAGAATCTCCGGTAGGTCCGTTTAGCGCTATGACCGGTCATTGTCCTCGACTGCATTGAGGGTCCGGAGACGAGGGCAAAGGGGAATCCGCGGAACAACTCGGGATTCGCAAAAGTGCCGGTTTGGACTTGCGACACGGCAACGAACACATGCCAGGCAAACGCGTCGGACAATAGTTAGAGGGCTTGGAATGACAGAGGTGGTGTCAGTTTCGCGTTTAAAGTGACAGCGCGTTTGTCTGCTCACACATGTTTGCACATGCCGCGAACTATTCGAACTTCGGCTCTGTCTTAGACATGCTTTCCCTCGACACCATGCTTTCCCACCATGTGTGCAATCCAGGTTTGTCCGAAAGAATGGGTTCTGCATCTGGCGTTTGCACAAAGTACCAGAACACGGGGGCCAAGTGGAGATCGGCAAGGCTCAGATCGTCCCCAGCCAAATAGGGATTTCCATCTTGCAAGTCTTCAAGAGTGCCGAGGGCTTTTTGGATCTCGGGCATAAGGGCTTGGCAGGCAGCTTCGTCGGTCTCGCCACCCATCATCGGTGCAAAAATTCTTTGCTCGCACAAACCAATGACCGGGCCATATGTATAGTTGTCGACGATGCTTATCATCTGCGCCATGCGAGCGCGCTGTTTCAAGCTACCGGGCTGCAATGCTGTGCCGTCGAACCCTTCGTCGATGTAACGCTCAATCGCGCCGGTCTCATAAAGGTGAAATCCATTGTGCTCAAATGCCGGTACTTTGCCGAACGGTTGCCTGGCAATCTGTTCAGCTGGCATGCCTTCCATGAAATCAACCTCGACGTGGTCATAGTCGACCCCTTTTTCTTCCATCACGAGGCGTACCGAGCGCGTGTATGTGCTGTAACTTGGTCCATAAAGAGTCAGATTTGCCATTTGACGTTCCTCCCTGAGTTAGAAAGCTAGCACAGCTGCAACTGGCACGCATCGCTTCGGTGAAGCTTTCGGGCAAGAGTCCGGGGTGTAGTCGCTTCAGCACAAGAGCTGCCTCTTGGCTTACGGTGAGTTTTGGGGTTAAACCCGCTGCCGTCTGATGCCCACTGGAGTGTCCGGAAACGGGCAGAAAGCTGCCGTCAGGTCGCATCAGTCGTACGGGCAACTCTTGGCACGAGGCCGATATACCGCCTAAGGCAGCAATCGAGGCCGAACCAGACATTCAGGCCCCGTGCGCCAACGGCAGGTTTTCTGAAGGTTTTTCGATGCGGGCCGAGGTGCAACTTTGCCGTCAGGAGCTTTCGGCGGCCCGCGTTGACAAACCTCGGAAGGAGGAAGCCGCGGTGGTTGGGATCATGCTATGGGGAAAGAGCGCAGACGGATGAGGCTGACTTTGCCACAGACGCGCAGCTGACGGTGTTTGATGCGCCAGCTGCGGTCATTTTCTGCCACCTTGGTCGCGGGCATTTTGCCGATTGAGCCCATGTGCTGTGAGTCACAGCATTCATTCTGAGTGATGACCGCAAGTGGATTTGACCGATCAGCCAAAGACGAACGGAGCATATCGAAGTGTGTGGTCAAGCATCGGATCATGCGGCCTGCTCCCGTGGTGGCGCACGCGACATCGGTGTCTGACCACGCCGGAAGATCTCGATGATGCGCATTGGACCGCCGCAGCAGGGGCATGGCTCGCGCAAAGTGAGCGGGGTGACCTCGGACTCCTGCTCTGGCTCGGTGATTTCGTCGGTGCGTTGAACACCAAGCAACGTCCGGATCTTCTTGATGTTCGTCTTGCGCGCTGAACTGGCCAGCAGGCCGTAGTGGCGGATGCGGTGGAACCCGTCAGGCAGAACGTGGATCAGGAAGCGGCGGATGAACTCGGGTGTAGCCAAGCGCATGACCTTTTGGCGGTCACCACATTTGATCCGGTAATCCTTCCAGCGGAAAGCTACGGTCTCGGCATCCATACTGACCAGTCGATGGTTCGAGATTGCAACCCGATGAGTATAGCGGCTGAGATAGGCCAGAACTGCTTCAGGGCCACCCAAGGGCGGTTTGGCGTAGACCACCCATTCGGACCTGCGGAACGGGGCAATCCAATTGGTGAAGGCAGCAGCATCCGCCAGTCCTGCGCGGTCACCGAAGAACACAAGGGCCCCCGCTCGATGCAACTCCATCAGCCCTTTCAGGAACAGGCGTCTAAACAGCAGTGCCAGCGCCCGAACATGCAGGAAGAACCCGGGCTTGCAGGCCACCCATTTGGTGCCGTCCGGTGACAAGCCGCCACCTGGGACGATCATGTGGATGTGCGGATGGTGCGTCAGCGCGGATCCCCAGGTGTGAAGAACGCTGGTCATGCCGACCTTCGCCCCCAGTCGCTTTGGATCGGCTGCGATGGTCATCACCGTTTGCGCTGATGCGCGGAACAGCAGGCCGTAGACCGCCTTCTGGTTCCAAAAGGCGATGCGTGCAATCTCGGCGGGCATCGTGAAGACGACGTGGAAGTATTCGACGGGCAGCAGGTCTTCAGCACGCGCCTCCATCCAGTCTCGCGCGGCGGGGCCCTGGCACTTCGGACAATGCCGGTTCTTACAAGAGTTATAGGCGATGTGGTGGTGGCCGCATTTGGCGCATCCCGCCACATGCCCGCCAAGCGCTTCGGTTCGGCAAGCCTCAATCGCCGACATCACCTTCAGTTGACCGAAGCTGACATGCCCGGCATTGGCCTGCCGATACGCAGGCCCATAGTTCCGAAAGATATCTGCGATCTCCAGCCGTGGGCGCGGCATCCACCCGCGCCGCTACTCCAGTCCTCGCCTGACGGTGTGATCCTGCAGTTTCTCCAACATCTCATAGGGACTGACGGTGCCGCGAATGGTTTTGGTCGCGACATGCGTATAGCGCGCCGTCGTGCTGAGCTTGGAATGTCCCAAAAGCACCTGGATCACTCGAACATCCGTTCCGGCCTCGAGCAGGTGCGTTGCAAAGCTGTGGCGCAGGGTATGCAGCGTAGCGGGTTTGTTGATACCGGCCATGTGTTTGGCCGACGTGAACGCACGGTTCAGCTGACGCGGTGACAAAGCCATGATCTTGGGTTTGCCCGGAAACAACCATCCCTCAGGCCGCGCTTCCCGCCAATAGTCGCGGAGCAAATCAAGCAATGCAGGCGACAACATGGCCTTGCGGTCCTTGTCATTCTTACCTTCATCCACATGGATCAACATCCGGTCGCTGTCGATGTCCGAGACCTTGAGATTGCAGACCTCGGATGCCCTCAGCCCAGCACCATAGCTGATGCCTAAAGCCGCACGATATTTGAGCCCCGGCCCTGGAACCGCCGCCAGCAGATCGCCCACTTCTTCGACACTCAAAACAACGGGCAACTTCTTCGGCTTGCGCCGGAACTGCATGTATCGCTTCATCTCCTCACGACCGCAGGTCATGCCGAAGAAGAACCGCAAAGACACGATCCTGGCATTGAACACGCCGGTCGAGACCCCGGTGTCGGTCATGTGAAGCTGATACGCGCGCAGCTCGTCCGGCGTTGCTGTGTCAGGGGACCGCCCGATGAACTCGGCAAAATACCTGACCGCCCGGATATGAGCCTGCTGGGTCTTCGGCGACATGCCACGAATGCGCATGTCCTCGATCATCCGCTCACGCAGCGGGGTCGTCTTCTTTTCCTTCATTGGAATCTCCTGTCGTCAAATTGAGAAACCTCAATCGTCAGACAGGTCCGCCAAATCCCAAAACGGCCGGATCAGCGCTCAACGCTGGCCAAAGGCGCCATTGCCGCGATAGCGGCTTCGTCCTTGCCCGCAAAACGGGCTTACACTGAATTTTACGGAACGTCCGCATCGAGCCCATCTTGACCAATGCTGCTCGACGCACGAACGGGCGCGAACCATCTAATACCGCCATTGTTTATGGTTAGTACGGTCCGAAAGAGCCAGTTGGCACCCGTCCACAATGTTGCAGCGGCCCGCATTGCGGACATCTACCGTGCATGGAAAACAGGGCCGCTGTATTCCTGCCTGCCATTTCTCCTCAGCCAGAAAAATGGCAGGTCCAGTGTGAGAACCAGAATGAAACCGAAACTCAGAGACCAGTAGACGGTTCAAAGCTGTGCAGCTCGAAAGTTCTCTTTCCGTCGGCACTGAACTTCTGGACCGAGTCCCCGACACGCAGAACTGTCATGCAGCGATAGCGCCCCTTGTCGGCCGCCATGGAAACGCAAACCTTATCTGTATCGGTGATGGCAAATGCGCCGGCACCGTTCCATCCACCGTTCGTAAGTTCTCCGCTCACGACATTGTTCGGGCCATAGAAAAAGCGAAATCTCTTCTCTCCGGACGTGGCTGTGACAGTATTTCCGATCAGAAGCTCAGCGATCTGATCGGCATTGAGGCGCTCGGCACCGTTATCTAACGCCGCCTCAAGATCCGTTTCAGCCAATGCAGTGCTCCCCGCCAGAGCGACCGCAGCCGCCATGCAAAGTGTTTTCAGTTGGGCCATATCCAATCTCCTTATTATTTTGAGTAAAGCTACCAAAAGCTAACCCCCGGAAACGTTACGCTGGGCGAACGCGCCGGGCTTGATCGGAATCTGATTTTTTCTGACATTCCTCTGACAATCCGCAAACTTCGTTGAGCCAGTGACATAGCAGAGTGTAGGTTGCAGTATGTATCGTTTCTTGGAGTTCCAACTTGATCCGAAACAGGGGCTGAACCGCCTTGGCGAACCGGTTGCTCTGGAACCTCAGGCGCTGCAATTGCTGGAATTTCTTGTCAGGAACCGGGACAGGATTGTTAGCAAACAAGAGATTATTGACGAGATTTGGGCCGGCGCAGCGATCACCGATGCGGCGCTGAATACGCGCATCCGGTCCGTGCGCAAGGCCTTGGGCGACACGGCTGCAAGCTCGGACTACATCAAGACCTTTCCTAAGCGCGGGTTTCAGTTTGTGGCCCCGGTTGCATCGGATGACCCGTCCGAGCGTATCGCCAAGACGCCCAAACGCGGCGTTCTTGTTGCGGGTGTGCTGTTGGCTTTGGCAATCGCCATGCTGTCCTTCTCCATATTTGCCGACCGGCAGCGATTGCCGGACACCGGAAAACCCTCTTTGGCCGTTGTGCAGTTTGACAATATTGGGGACGAAAGAACTGGTCAGTATTTCGTCGATGGTCTCACCGACGATCTGATCGCGCATCTTTCGCGCAATCGGGAACTGTTCGTTGTATCCAGCGCAACGATGTTCTCTTACGCGAAGGATCAGGTAACTCCGATAGAAATCGCGCGCGACCTTGGGGTTGGCTATGTTGTCCGCGGCAGCGTCCGCAGGGCCGATGGTCAGATGCGCATCAGCGGAGAACTCATTGATGTCGACAGCGCCGAAACCATCTGGGCCGAGGTATTTGATCGTCAGGTAACGGATGTCTTTGATGTTCAAGACGAGATCAGCCGGGCCATCGCCGGCCAGTTGTTGCCTGAGATATATCAGTCCGGCGAAGCACGGTCGCAGGAAAAACCGACCGAAGACATGGGTGCGTGGGATCTGTATTTGCGCGGCCGGGCGCGGCAGGCAGTGTTTTCGCAAGAGGCCCAGCAGGACGCGGTGACGTTTGCACAGTCCGCCATCGCAGCGGATCCGGAATTCGCGGCAGCATACAGCCTGTTAGCCCGCGCGCTGGGAACGATATTCTTCTTTCAGTGGTCAGATACTCCTCAGGACACGTTGATTGCCGCTACTGAGGCGGCCAAACGGGCAATTGAACTGGACGATCAGGACGCACAGGCGCATGCGGCCCTTGGCTATATCTACCGCTTTACAGGAGAGGCCGATCCAGCCATCGCAAATCTCGAACGCGCTGTCGCGCTCAACCCCAATGATGCGCGTATACGGCTGGAATTGGCGCATACCTATGACTGGTTCCGCATGCAGGACCGCGCCCTACCCGAGATAGAGATGGCGATCCGGTTAAGCCCACGCGATCCGATGTTGCAAAACATGTACTTCTACCAGGGCCATATCCTGTTTCACCTGGAACGCTACGAAGAGGCGCTGGACGCAGCCCGGCAATTGGGCGCAGTGGCAACAAGCAATACGTGGCGGCTGTTTCATCACCTGTTGAGCGCGGCCACTCTTGCCGAGATGAGCAGGCAAGACGATGCCCAAGAGGCTGTTAACGATGCGCTTGAGATTAACCCCAAACTGTCAATATCCGCAATGCGCAGGCAATTCGCAGGATCGAAGAACCATCCAGAAAACCGGCGGATCTGGTTGGCAAGTTTGCAAAAGGCGGGCGTACCCGAATAAAAAATCGGTACCAGACTTGACACTACTCTGTGCCGTACCGCGCCCCGTCGGTCAGCCTGCACTATCCTGAAGCGGGGCAAACCGTCCCTCGGGCATGTCCACCGCCCTGTAGGCTTCGACGAAAGGCAGGATGTGTTCATCCGGGCGCGCAAAACGCCGATACATCCAGACAATATCGGCAATTTTTATCCCCGGTCGAATTCTGTTAAGCCGGTCTCGCGCGGCAATGGCGGCCTCGTGTGGACCCAGTTCAGCCAGAATTGCAACCTCGATAGAAACCGACCACCAAATGTCCGGCTGCGCCCCCTTGCGATAGGTGCTCAGCGCTGTTTCGTAATCTCCATTCAGGAAATGATACTCGGCCAGCGCCTGGTACCAGTTTGGATCTGCCGCATTTGGGTCAAGCGCAATTGCGTTCTCAACAAGAGCAGCGCCCAACTCCAGACGCCCGGACCAAATGAACTCATAGCCGATCTGCCCTTGCAGATACCGATCTGTCCCCAATGCCAGCGCCGTTTCAGCAGACGAGAAGAACCCGTCAAGATCGCGCTGAATCTGCAGCACAAGCGCCAGAAGAAAGTGAGCGCGCGCAGAATACGGGTTCAGCGACACCGCCTTCCGCGTCGCCTCTTCCGCGCGTTGAATTTTCTCGTCCTGCGTCCCTGGATATAGCCCGGTAAAAAGCTTCACATCCGTCAGCAGTGCCTCGGCCAATTGCGCCCACCCGCGCCAATACTCGGGTTCGTCTTCGACGACCCGCAGGATACAGCCGCGGACGCGCTCTTGCATATCTCGCCGGTTCAGAAACCCAACCCGTAGCAGAGAACATTCATAAGACGACAGATGTTCCGGAGGTTTCGCGCGCGCATGACCTGCGTGAATGCGCTTGATCGCCCCGCCCGCATCACCCACAGCCGAGGCCACTTTTTCGGTAATGTTCAGCTGAACGTCCAGAATATTAGAAGTCGTGAGGCTATCGTCATACGCGTCCGACCAGACCTGAAGCCCCGAGCTTGTGTCTATAAGTCGCGCTGTCACACGCAGACGATCTGCAACCTGCCGGACAGTACCTTCCAGTACGTAGTCTGCACCGAATTTCTGCCGGATACTGCGCGGGTCACTTTCCTCGGGCCGGACGGAATGAGTGGATTGGCGAGATAGGACGTTGAGGTCCTGGTAGCTCCCCAGCTCAACAATGATGTCTTCACCAATGCCTACAGCCAATAAATCGCGGGCGTCCGTATTGCTAAGGTTTTGAAATGGCAGAACCGCAATGGTCGGACCTGTTGGCTCTGTCAACAAAGCGGCTTCATCAAAGGTCAGGGCGTCGGGCGGCTCGGGACCAAAGCTGATCCACCACGTTACCAAACCCGCAACGCCCAGACCAACCAGCACCGCTGCACCGATCATCAATGGAAGTTTGTTTGATCGCCGTTTGGATGCGGGCGCTCTGTCAGGCATGACGCGAAAAACGCGAACCGGTTCAGCGATGTTCTTCAGGGTGTTCAGTCCGAGATCCTCAAATCCGGCATCCACCTTGCCCATGGCCTGTTGGACGACACTCTCAGAAACCGCGACGCCGTCTGGGTCCGCTAGACCTTCAATGCGAGAGGCGACATTCACCCCGTCACCGTAAAGGTCCCCATCAGCGATCATGACATCACCGAGGTTTATCCCGATCCGAAGTTGCAATCGCGACCCGTTGGCGATGGTCGGAGCAGCCTCAGCCATTGCCCGCTGGATCTCGACGCCACAAGTTACGGCATCGACAACCGAAGCAAATTCGACAAGAGCACCATCCCCCATCAACTTGACGAGGCGCCCTTGGTGTCGTGCAATTGTGGGATCAAAAATCTCTGAACGCAGAGTTTTGAGAGCGGACAATACCCCTGCCTCGTCGCTGCCCATCAACGACGAATACCCAACGACATCGGCAGCCATGATCGCGGCGAGTCGGCGCTGCATAGGACCCTCCTGTTCACAGTCTAACGGATGTCACGAAGTCGCGACAATGTGTGCCCTTCTGGTATTCCAGTTAAATTGGCTTCATAACCAAGGCTGAACGTCCGCTTCAGCCTCAAAGGCATCACCTGCTTGCACCCGCAGCTAACTTCCGCTTGTCTGAAGGTTTTTCGATGCGGGCCGAGGTGCAACTTTGCCGTCAGGAGCTTTCGGCGGCCCGCGTTGACAAACCTCGGAAGGAGGAAGCCGCGGTGGTTGGGATCATGCTATGGGGAAAGAGCGCAGACGGATGAGGCTGACTTTGCCACAGACGCGCAGCTGACGGTGTTTGATGCGCCAGCTGCGGTCATTTTCTGCCACCTTGGTCGCGGGCATTTTGCCGATTGAGCCCATGTGCTGTGAGTCACAGCATTCATTCTGAGTGATGACCGCAAGTGGATTTGACCGATCAGCCAAAGACGAACGGAGCATATCGAAGTGTGTGGTCAAGCATCGGATCATGCGGCCTGCTCCCGTGGTGGCGCACGCGACATCGGTGTCTGACCACGCCGGAAGATCTCGATGATGCGCATTGGACCGCCGCAGCAGGGGCATGGCTCGCGCAAAGTGAGCGGGGTGACCTCGGACTCCTGCTCTGGCTCGGTGATTTCGTCGGTGCGTTGAACACCAAGCAACGTCCGGATCTTCTTGATGTTCGTCTTGCGCGCTGAACTGGCCAGCAGGCCGTAGTGGCGGATGCGGTGGAACCCGTCAGGCAGAACGTGGATCAGGAAGCGGCGGATGAACTCGGGTGTAGCCAAGCGCATGACCTTTTGGCGGTCACCACATTTGATCCGGTAATCCTTCCAGCGGAAAGCTACGGTCTCGGCATCCATACTGACCAGTCGATGGTTCGAGATTGCAACCCGATGAGTATAGCGGCTGAGATAGGCCAGAACTGCTTCAGGGCCACCCAAGGGCGGTTTGGCGTAGACCACCCATTCGGACCTGCGGAACGGGGCAATCCAATTGGTGAAGGCAGCAGCATCCGCCAGTCCTGCGCGGTCACCGAAGAACACAAGGGCCCCGCTCGATGCAACTCCATCAGCCCTTTCAGGAACAGGCGTCTAAACAGCAGTGCCAGCACCCGAACATGCAGGAAGAACCCGGGCTTGCAGGCCACCCATTTGGTGCCGTCCGGTGACAAGCCGCCACCTGGGACGATCATGTGGATGTGCGGATGGTGCGTCAGCGCGGATCCCCAGGTGTGAAGAACGCTGGTCATGCCGACCTTCGCCCCCAGTCGCTTTGGATCGGCTGCGATGGTCATCACCGTTTGCGCTGATGCGCGGAACAGCAGGCCGTAGACCGCCTTCTGGTTCCAAAAGGCGATGCGTGCAATCTCGGCGGGCATCGTGAAGACGACGTGGAAGTATTCGACGGGCAGCAGGTCTTCAGCACGCGCCTCCATCCAGTCTCGCGCGGCGGGGCCCTGGCACTTCGGACAATGCCGGTTCTTACAAGAGTTATAGGCGATGTGGTGGTGGCCGCATTTGGCGCATCCCGCCACATGCCCGCCAAGCGCTTCGGTTCGGCAAGCCTCAATCGCCGACATCACCTTCAGTTGACCGAAGCTGACATGCCCGGCATTGGCCTGCCGATACGCAGGCCCATAGTTCCGAAAGATATCTGCGATCTCCAGCCGTGGGCGCGGCATCCACCCGCGCCGCTACTCCAGTCCTCGCCTGACGGTGTGATCCTGCAGTTTCTCCAACATCTCATAGGGACTGACGGTGCCGCGAATGGTTTTGGTCGCGACATGCGTATAGCGCGCCGTCGTGCTGAGCTTGGAATGTCCCAAAAGCACCTGGATCACTCGAACATCCGTTCCGGCCTCGAGCAGGTGCGTTGCAAAGCTGTGGCGCAGGGTATGCAGCGTAGCGGGTTTGTTGATACCGGCCATGTGTTTGGCCGACGTGAACGCACGGTTCAGCTGACGCGGTGACAAAGCCATGATCTTGGGTTTGCCCGGAAACAACCATCCCTCAGGCCGCGCTTCCCGCCAATAGTCGCGGAGCAAATCAAGCAATGCAGGCGACAACATGGCCTTGCGGTCCTTGTCATTCTTACCTTCATCCACATGGATCAACATCCGGTCGCTGTCGATGTCCGAGACCTTGAGATTGCAGACCTCGGATGCCCTCAGCCCAGCACCATAGCTGATGCCTAAAGCCGCACGATATTTGAGCCCCGGCCCTGGAACCGCCGCCAGCAGATCGCCCACTTCTTCGACACTCAAAACAACGGGCAACTTCTTCGGCTTGCGCCGGAACTGCATGTATCGCTTCATCTCCTCACGACCGCAGGTCATGCCGAAGAAGAACCGCAAAGACACGATCCTGGCATTGAACACGCCGGTCGAGACCCCGGTGTCGGTCATGTGAAGCTGATACGCGCGCAGCTCGTCCGGCGTTGCTGTGTCAGGGGACCGCCCGATGAACTCGGCAAAATACCTGACCGCCCGGATATGAGCCTGCTGGGTCTTCGGCGACATGCCACGAATGCGCATGTCCTCGATCATCCGCTCACGCAGCGGGGTCGTCTTCTTTTCCTTCATTGGAATCTCCTGTCGTCAAATTGAGAAACCTCAATCGTCAGACAGGTCCGCCAAATCCCAAAACGGCCGGATCAGCGCTCAACGCTGGCCAAAGGCGCCATTGCCGCGATAGCGGCTTCGTCCTGCCGCCCTTGGTGCAGGAGATCGAGGTCGCGAAGCGCAGAAAGCTGACTTTGCAAAGTCTGACAATATCTAGTCTCCAATCACTGAACCACATATGAAAATCATCGGGCTAAAAGCAAAGCCACAAGCGCAACTACACCCGATGTAGTTGCGCTCGCCAGGTTGCATGAATGGTCATAGCGCATGGATGTCGAACGGATCGGAGAAACCTTTGATCCTAGTGCCGACAAATGTCTCTAGTACATTAGCCCTTTCCAACAGATCGCAGGTTTCTTGATCAACCAGAATTCGACTTCCAGTTTTCTGCGTTTCTGCTTCCAGGCGAGCAGCAAGGTTTACGGTCGATCCGATACAAGTATACGTCGCCCTGTTGTCTGTGCCGGCATAACCAGCGACGACTTCTCCAGTCGCTATTCCGATGCCGATTTTTAGGTCACTTTTCCCTTCTGCGCGCCGTTCGAGATTTAACATCTCAATCATGTTGTGCATTTCATGCCCTGCCGCCACTGCGCTTTGCGCGGAGTTGGACAGCGGCTGCGGAACTCCGAAAAGAGCCATCAAACCGTCTCCCAACATCAGGCTGACAATCCCGCCATTGCTGGTAACAGCCTCGAACATCAGCGTGTAGAAAGTGTTGAGCAGGTCGATTGTTTCCTCGGGAGCGAGATCTTCCGATAGGGTCGTGAAGCCGCGAATATCACAGAAGAGGACCGAAGCGTTGGCACGTTTGCCACCTATCGCAAAGCCGGATTCTTGCAAGTCTTGTGCGACCTCCGTTGTCGCAAAGCGCTCTAACAGTCGCTTTTGTTCGTCCCGAAGCCTTTTCTTTTCAAGACCGCTGGAGACGCGCGCACTGAGGAGTGTCTTATTGACTGGTTTTGGCAGGTAGTCTTCGGCGCCCAATTCAATGCACCGCACGACATTGTCGAGCCCCTCAACAGATGACGTCACGATCACCGGCAGATCGCGCAGGTCGGTGTCGGATTTGACGGCCTCTAGAACCTGAAAGCCGTCCATTTCGGGCATTTCGATATCCAGCAGAAGCAAATCAAATGGCTGGCTAGACAACATCTCCATTGCCACCCGGCCGTTTTCCGCAACCGATGCCTGGTGACCCAAAAGCTCTACGCTGCGCGACAAAAGCAAGCGGTTCACCTTGTTGTCATCGACGATGAGCAAATGGCCGGGGGCGTCAGACATCGATCAGGCTCCTTAAAGCAGCTGCAGCAATGGTAAGGTCGGTTTCCAGCGCTGTTGCATCTGTAAGGTCCCCGGCTTCAGGCAGCTCTCCGAGCTCGATTTTCCTGGCCCGTTCAGCGAGAGCGATCGCCCCAAAGGTATTGGCATTCGACTTGATGGAGTGCGCAGCACGACGGTATCGGTCGGCATCAGCCGTGCCCGCAGCCGCTTTCAATTCGTCAATCATGTTAGGCGCTTCGTCGAGAAAGGTGTTCACAAGCTCGGCTGCAAATTCTTCGCCTGTGGTGTCTTTAAGCTCTGCTAAGATTTCATGATCAATTGGGCTGTCTGTCATGGATCACCTTCTTATTCTGGGGGAATTTAACAGGGATTCAATTAGGACCGGTACGCGGATCGGTTTGGTGATGTAGTCGTCCATCCCCGCTTTCAGGCACATCTCACGGTCGCCCTGCATTGCGTTCGCGGTCATCGCAACTATGCGAGGACGGCTGCCATCCGGATGCGCTTTGTTGATACGACGAGATGCTTCAAGCCCATCCATCTCGGGCATTTGCACATCCATGAAAACAACATCGTATGTTTGCCGGTTGACGCTTTCGACCGCTTCAACACCATTGCTGGCCAAATCAGCGCGATAGCCCATCTGTTCCAGCAGACGAAGTGCAAGTTTCTGGTTCACCAAATTATCCTCGGCCAGCAAAATCCGCAGCGGATGTCGCGCTGCCATATTCGGATCTGTTTGCGGCTTGCCCTGAGGTTTGGACGGCTCTACGCGCAGTTTTTCAGTCGCGAACAATGTGACCAGGGTATCGAACAGGTGGGATTGGCGCAAAGGTTTGGCAAGGTTGGCGGCGAAGAGCCCATCCTCAAGGTCTATGTCGCGCGGGCCTAGTGAACTGAAAAGGATAAGTGGCAAACCCGGTTTCTTGGCGCGAACCCTTTTGGCAAGCTCTTCACCATCCATGTCAGGCATATGCATGTCGAGAATTGCCAAATCGAACTCGACGCCTTCTTCAAGTAAGTTCAGCGCCTCTGAAGGAGATTCACACGTCGTGGTCTGTGTGCCCCACTTCTCGGTTTGAAGCGAAAGGATTTTTCGATTGGTGGCATTGTCGTCCACCATCAAAATTCGCTTGTCCTCAAGTTCAGGCTGAACGCCAACAAGATTGCGAGAAGACGATTTAACTGGCTTTGCAGGTTTGGCCTGGATCTTGAAAACAAAGGTGGAACCGCTGCCCTCGCCATCACTTTCAGCCCACATGGTCCCGCCCATGAGTTCTGCTAGGCGTTTCGAGATCGCAAGACCCAGACCAGTGCCGCCATATTTTCTGGTCGTTGAACTATCTGCCTGACTGAAAGACTGGAATAATCGGCTCATGCCCTTTTGGGATAGGCCGATTCCAGTGTCTCGGACTTTAAACGTCAGTTCGAGCGTTCCCTGTACCTTGGCGGATTGTTCAACAGACAGAACCACTTCGCCGCTTTCGGTGAACTTCACTGCGTTAGAAAGCAGGTTCAGCAGAATTTGCCGCAATCTGGTCAGATCCGTGTTAATCGCCAGCGGTAGCGCGTCATCGTACTCATAGGCTAAATCCAGCTGTTTCTCGGCGGCTCTGCCGCTGACCAAATCGAGTGCGCTTTCTATGCATTCGCGCAGGTCGAACGGATGGTTTTCGATATCCATCTGCCCGGCTTCAATTTTCGAGAAGTCGAGGATCTCGTTGATGATACCCAACAGCGCGTCACCACTATCGCGGATGGTGTTTGCATAGTCGCTTTGCTCTGCATCCAACTCTGTGTCCATCAAAAGGCCGCTCATCCCGATTACGGCATTCATGGGCGTGCGGATCTCATGTGACATGGTGGCCAGGAATGCGCTTTTTGCTTCGTTGGCAGTTTCAGCAGCCTCGCGCGCTTCTTCAGCTTCGCGGAAAAGGCGTACGTTCTCGATCGCAATAACAGATTGATCGGCAAAGGACTCAGCCATTGCAATATCGTCATCCGAGAAGGGTGTTTTGGATTTCCTGATGAAATAGAGGCCGCCCAGACATTTGCCTCCGCGCATCAATGGCACGCCAAGGAAAGCTTCAAACCCGCTTTCTTCGTGAAGCTTCTTTGCCAACCGCGGCAGGTCACCCGACGACAAATCATGCACATGCATGGTTTTTCCAGAAAGTAATACAGACGACAGAAAATTGTCGTGCGGATCCAGCGGGTGCCGGGTTCTTCCGAAATCACGTATCAGCCCTTTGGGCGAGGCCAAAGCCACTTGCCACCAGAAACTCTCATCCGACAACGCCGCACCAGCCATGTCGCACGAAACAAGCCGTGTCGCGGAATCTACGATCACCTCAAAAACAGGCGTTGTATCCGTGGGCGATTGGCTGATCACCCGCAATACATCAGCGCTCGCAGTCTGACGTGCCAGGGAAGCCTGAGTTTCATTGAAAAGGCGAACATTTTCCAGCGCGATGATGGCCTGATCGGCGAAGGACTCGGCAATGGCGACTTCATCTTCGCTGAAAACTTTGGCAGTTTTTCGGATGAATACCAAGGCGCCGAAGCATTCCGTCCCGCGCATCAGAGGCACTGTCAGCGAAGACTTGAACCCTTTCCTGCGGATGATCTCTTGATCGCGTGGGGGTAGCTCATCGTACCGCCATTCGGGCAAATGCAAGGTCTTGCCGTTCTTGATTGCCTTGGACGGCAAATTGTCTTCGGGATCAATTGGCAGGCGCTCGGTCCATGTGATTTCTTCGACGCCATCGGGTGTCGCAGCGGCGATTTGCCAAAGTTCAGTCTTGTTCGCCTGAATAGCAATCGACAGGTCGCAATCTATGAGGGTCGTCGCCAGCGCGACAATCTTCTCGAAAACCGGCTTTGTGTCTGTTGGGGATTCAGAGATTACTCTTAGAACGTCCGCGCTTGCGGTTTGGCGCGCGAGGGCGGTCTGCGTGTCATTGAAAAGCTGCGAGTTCTGAATGGCGATGATCGCCTGTGACGCAAAAGTCTCCATCTGCTTGATTTGCTTTTTGTCAAAAGCTGCAGTGGTTCGGCTCCCCATGCTGATAACGCCGATTGTGTCACCATCGCGGATCAGTGGCACGGAAAGGACGGATCGATAGCCCTCGAGATTGGATTTGAGCAGCGGATCGTAATTGGGGTCAGCTTGCGTATCTTCAACATAGTCGGCCCGTCCATGCAGAAGCGCACGTGCCGTGGCCGATGTTTCCCCGGGCTCAAAAGGATGCGCCTTCAAAAAATCCGCGAATTTGCCCGACAAATTGTGCCCGGCAAAATAATGGTACTTCCCATCTTCGGATGCCTTAAGCGCCACGAAGGCATCCTGCAGGCGACAAATGCGGGACGAAACGGCTAGCAACGCCTCTAGCACAGGCTCCAATGCATCAGGAGATCGGGAGATAACTTCGAGCACCTCGCTTGTGGCTTTCTGGTACGCTAAGGATTCCTCAACTTCCTCAGTTCGGGCTGTCACCTCGTCGAAAAGGTGCGCATTTCCAAGCGCAATTACCGCTTGCGAGGCGAACGTTTCAACCAGAGCTATCTGCTTGTCCGAGAACGCCCCAATTTTCGAATGAGCAAGTGAAATCACGCCGAGCGTGACCCCATCCTTTACCAGTGGGACCCCTAAAGCTGAACGAAATCCGGCACCCAGTGCTTCTTCTTTCCAAGCATAATCCGGGTCGCGCTCAAAATCTTCAATATACACCGTTTTGCCTGTCAGCGCGGCGCGTCCCGTGGTCGTACCCTTGTCTGGAACAAGCACCTGACGGGTTATGACGTCGAAATGAGCTGCGGCGGAATTATGGGTCGCAGCAATGTCATAAATTCCAGTGTCTTCATTCAAAAGTGCGACGTAAGACGCTTCGGGTTTGCAGATGCGAACCGCCACCTGCAAAATAGCTTTAAGAACTGGATCGAGTTCATTTGGCGAGCGCGAGATCACTCCCAGCACTTCAGACGTGGCTGTTTGATAGTCGAGCGCTTCTTCAACTTCTGCAGTGCGGGCCTGCACTTCTTTGAACAACCGGGTGTTGTTGATGGCGATCACAGCCTGGGAGGCGAATGTCTCTAACAGGTTGACCTGTTTTTTGCTAAACGCCCCGGGCTTCCGGTGCGCCATGACGATAACACCAACGGTCACGCCTTCGCTGACTAAGGGGACGCCGAGGGTGGTAAGGTAATCACCGATCTCCGCCGCCACCTTCCATGTGTAAGATGGATCCTTACTTGTATCTTTTATGTAAACAGTCTTGCCGTGAAGGGCCGTGCGGCCGATGCACGAGCCTTCCTCTGGGGCAATTGGGTTGTCTGACAAATAGTCAAGAAACGCATCACTCACGTTGTGGGACATGGCCACACGGTACAACCCATCGTCAGCATCCCGCATTGCAAAGAATGCATATTCTGGATCGCAAATGCGTGAGGAAACTTCCAGGATTGCATCTAGCACCCGTGGAAGATCGTTGGGCGAACGAGAAATGACATCTAAAACCTCTGACGTGGCAGTCTGGTATTCTAGTGACTGCACGACCTCGGCAGTGCGTTCCTCCACTTCCCGGAACAGGTTGGCATTTGTAATGGCGATAATCGCTTGGTCGGCGAAGGTTTCTAACAGCTGAATCTGCTTGGTGGAAAATCCCGAAACCTCGGTTGACCCGACCGAAATTACACCTACCACGTCGCCATTTTTGACCAATGGGACCCCGAGCACGGACCGATATTCCCCGACGCCGCTATCCTCCATCCAAGTATAAGACGTCTCGGTTTCGACATCTTCGATATAGATGGTGCGTTTCGACAGTATGGCACGCCCGCTTACGCCGCTTTCATCAGGCGAAATAGGATGCGCTTTGACATATTCCGCAAAGGTCGTGTCCTGCGTAAGTATTGCAAGAACATGAAAAAGCTGATCGTCGGGGTTCAACATTGCAACATAGGCATCCTGCAATTCGCAGATGCGCGACGCTTCTTTGAGGATAGCATCGAGAACGGGTGCCAGTTCATTGGGTGACGCCGAAATAACCCGCAGCACTTCGGATGTAGAGGTCTGATATTCCAAAGCCTGCGTAACCTCCGCTGTGCGATCCTGAACTTCGCGAAACTGTCGGACGTTTTCCATTGCGATAACGGCTTGAGCCGCGAAGGTTTGGACCAGTGCCACGTCGTCGTCTGAGAATGGCGCAACTTCACGGCGGTAGAGCACGATCACCCCTAGACCGGTGCCATCCTTCATCAACGGAACTGCCAGAACCGAGCGGGCTCCTTCAATCTCAACCATCTGAACCCGTTTCGGGTCACGATCCCTGAAGTAAAGGGGATCGTCCGCGATATCGTCCTGGCGAATGACTTCGCCATCGATCATTGGTTTGATCGCAATTAATTCTGTGCGTGTAAGGGGCTCTACAAAGTTTTTGAGCGCTTCGTCAAAATCGGTTCTTGCGCCAATATTGGCCGGGATCGTTGCGAGCCCGCGTTCGTGATCAGCGATACACAAGAAGGCGAGTGGCGCTTTGCACAGACGGCTGGAGTTTTCGAGAATATTCTGGAACACAGGTCTTTCGTCGTCGCGGCTGCGGCTTATGACTTCGAGGATTTCCCGCGATGCTTTTTCGCGCTCAAGTCGTTCCTGAACCTCTCGAAATTGGCGCGTGTTTTCTATTGCTATGACTGCGTGTTTGGCGAACTCTTCGATGAATTGCACGTCCGGGTCAGAAAACGGGCGGACTTCGCGGCGGCTAACCGCGATCGCACCAATCGCCCGGTCGCCTTGTATTAAAGGGACTGTTACGCGTGATCGAATGCCTTCAACTTCGACCATCATGATCGCTGTTGGGTCGCCCGAACGATAAAAATCCGTTTCAATCAAATCGTCGATGCGAAAAACCTTGCCAGTTCGGATCGCTGCGGCCACGGTTACCGAACCGTCCAAAGGCCATTCGTCCCCGATGTCAAATTGAGTTTTCTGATGCCCCCAATTCGCGGCCAACCGCCCGTGAGTCCCTGCATCATTGACCAAAACCAGAGCAGCCTGATCTGCGCCACATATCCTTGTGGCCTGCTGAAGCACCGCGTCAAAGACCCGCGCATCATTATCCCGGCTTTTGCTGATAACGCTTAGGACCTCTTGCGTCGCCACTTGGCGTTCCAGCTGGGTGTGCAGCTCTTTCATTTGACGTGTGTTGTCGATTGCAATCACAGCCTGGGCCGCAAAGCCCTCAACCAAAGAGATCTCATCTTCAGTAAATGGCCGCACTTCACGCCGGTAAATCCCAATGACGCCTACGGGGTCACCATTTGCTGACATCAAAGGAACCGTCAGAAACGAACGGACACCTTCCTCATCAACCAGTTGCCGGCGCCAAGGATCCGCGTTGATATAGTGGTCCGTCTGGCGCAAATCGACATTGTGAATGACGCGCGCTTCCCGCACGGACTCGGCGATCTGTAAATTTGAGTCCAGAGACCAGCGATCCACGCCGACCTTGTAAGTCGCCAATTGATCGCCAAAATGTGCCGCGTATTCCAAATGAGTTCCTGCCTCATTTAGCAGGCTCAACGTGGCTACATCTGTTTCGCAAAGCCGTGCGGTGTTTTCCAGGATCGTCTGAAAGACCGGCGCTTCATCATCCCGAGACCGACTGATCGTCTCCAGAACATCACGCGTGGCACCTTCACGAGCCAGACGCAGCTGCAACTCGCTAAACTGTCGAACATTTTCAATTGCAATGACCGCCTGCGCGGCGAAAGTTTCAACCAGCTGCACCTGATCGTCGGAATAAGGTCGTACCTCATCCCGCGCCAACATCAGGCATCCGATTGCGCTGCCACCCATTTTCAATGGAACAAACAGATTGCTCCTGCACCCATGAGTGTCGACAATGAGCTTAAAGCGCTCATCGCCCGATCTGTGGAAATCAGTGTCGCCCATATCGACAACACGTTTTGTCTCGCCACTTAGAATAGTGTCAGTCACAATGGAGTTGCCTGGCTCCATCGTGTATTTGCCGTCGAGCCAGAGTTGTTGAATATCCGGGTGTAGATTAACGCTGGCTACCAGTTGCTGACGAGCATCCCCTTCTTGCCCGAGTACCAGACCGGCAAAAAAGGCATCACAGAGATCTTTTGCCAGCGTTACAATCAGGTCGCATACTGGCTGGATGTCATCCTTGGTCTCGGAGATCGCCTGCATAACCCGCGCGGTGGCTTCAAACCGAGCCTGCTGATCATCCGCGCTGAGCCCTCTGCTTTGCGAGGATGACGACGCTGAATCAGCAGTCTCTCTTGATGCCTTCTTTCCACCCATCTGCGGTCGTGCCCCCACGCAAACTAATGAAACACACAAGACCGGAGTTTAGAGGGCATACGATAGAAGTCACAGAGATTCTTTGTGGGTTGTGTTCCATGCGGGTCGGGCGATGCCGTTATGGTGTGGCCTTGGGAAGATCCGCAGAGTCATAAAGTAAGCCGCCCTATTTGCCCAAAAGGTGTCCTAAATAGGAGCTGTGTTAAACTTCCCGGAACACTCAAACATCGCTGTTGTATGTCTTCTTTGGGCTGCGAGCGCTGAAGCATCTATCTGCAATGGAAAGCTCTCAAACTGGGCTTTAGGGCAATTTAGGTTGACAATTCATCTGTGAAATCGCCGGATTTCTTGGGCAACAATCTTGGAGGTTTTGAACGCTCGCCGCTCCGGTCTGCGGCCGACACCAAATTAGGAGATACGAAATTTCTATCGACAGTTTTGCGGAAACCGAGATTGGAACACACCTCGCCGACGCTGCACGTCGTTGCCGCATGGTTTTCTTCACTGGATTACCAGCGTCTGGAAAGTCATTTCTGTTGCGCCAGCATATATCCATTTCGGTCTCGTTGGGACGTCGCGTACATATCATCCGGTGGGATACAGGGCTCGCTTCGTTTCAGACCGACGACATACTCGCAAGTTATCCAGATGTTTCGGATGGAACTCATCCGTTGGTCCGAAAGGCAGCCGGATTGTGGGGCCGGAGAGCCCTTGCGCGATGGCTGGCAGCGAATACCGATCCCAACGACATGATTGTAGGTGAGGTCCCCATCATCGGAAACAGGTTTTCCGAGTTCATCCAGACACAGACGGATCAGGTTGAACCAGTCTTAGCTTCAGAGGAAACCACATTCATCTATCCGGTTCCCACAAAGAACTTGCGTGCCAATCTCGAAGCTATTCGAAGATCTACCTTTGCGAACCCCAGACATCCTGATGAGGCCAGGGACGCGCCACCATCCACAATGGAACTGGCTTGGCGTTTGACGTGTACCAAGGCCGCAGAATTGGGCTTGATCTCTGAAGCGGATGGTCATTCTCCGTACGAGGAGATGATTTACGTGCGGTTTTTTGAGCACCTACTGCAACACCGAAACGCCATCAGAATTGGGGTTGATACGATTTTTTCAGATGCTGCATCAGCCCATGATATTGAGGCGAACATCCCAGAACTCAGGGCAAGCCCGGATGATGTACTGTGTGCAATCGCTGAGATACAGGCCGCTTTTACAGTCGAGGAAGCGGCCCGAGACGAGAGGGGTCATTCGCTGCCAATGACATAGAAGGTACCTGAATAGTAGTCAGCACATGGTGAGGTATAATTCACTCAGGTTTTTTCTGTATCCTCGACGGTTCAACCACTTCGAACACCGCCAATTTCGCCGACAAGGCGGATTGAATACCGGAAACAGAATCTTCGAAGGCGCATGCACGTTTGGCTACGACGTCAAGCCTTCGAAGTGTCTCATTGTATGGGAGGGGATCAGGTTTGCCTCGTGGCAGATCTGCACCCGACACGCAAAGCTCCACTTGCTGCTGAATGGACAGAAACTCGATCGCGCTATGAATGTGGCGCATCGGTGATGAGGAACAGATCGCAATACGCACGCCGCTGTCGTGTAGGGATCGTAGGAAATCTGCGGCACCTTCAACGGGCGTGCGATGCCCAGGCAGAAGCAGATCTGCCCAGGCACCAATTTTGTTGCCGATTTCCTCGTGCTCCTGAGCATTCAATGACCGACCAAATGCGTCATCAAGAAACCCCTTTAAGCCCCGGCCAATATGTGCATGAAATAGGGATGGATCGACCTGGATATCGTAAGATGCAAGAACCTCTCGCTTGGCGCGTTCCCACACATGTTCGGAATGCACCAGCGTTCCATCCAGATCGAAAATGGCGGCATCGAACGAGCTGAAATCCACGGATGTATCATCGAACGAAATGCGCTTTACCATTGGCTCGAGGCTCCTCAATGAGTTATTGAATGCGGCACCAGAGCGAGATCAATCAGTCGCGTATCGGTTCGCCAGATCACGCATCTTCTGCGCAGAGCTTGCCAGCATCTCACGCGAGATCTCACCGGTTTCTGCGGCGCTTACCAAGGCTTTGGACACATCGCTTAGCTGCGTGTCGATGTCTGCGAGAAGCAGGAAATCGCAGCCCGCCTTCACGGCGTCAAGGGCCACCTCTTCAATGCTGTCGCCGCGCATCGTGGCCTTGGAATCCAGATCGTCCGCCATCACGATCCCTTTGTAGCGAAGGTCAAGTTTGAGGATATCCACCACTGGCTTCGACCGCAGAGCCGCGCGCGATGGATCGAGCGCTTTGTTGATGGCGGGCCCAACCATGATCATTTCCACATCCGCAGCGATCACGTTGTTGAACGGACCAAAGCCCGGCAGATAGCTGTTCGCGTCGTCTTTGACAATCGCCTCGGGATCAATGGCTGGATCGCCGGTGATGTTGTGGAAGCCGGGGAAGTGTTTTGCCGTCGCGGCGACACCTGCTCTCTGCACGCCGCGCACGTACGCGGCGGATACACGGCCAACAATTTCTGGATCGGTCGAGTAAGTGCGGCCTTCGAGCCAGGGGTTCACGCCCGTCAGCAGGTCAACGATCGGTGCCAGAAAGACGTTCACGCCAAGCTCTTGGCTGGCTTTTGCAACTTCATAGGCGTTCTCTTCCACCTCGTCGCTGCTCATTTCAATGAGGGCACTGTTCGAGGGGAACTGCGGAACAAGATCGTGCATTCGGCAGATCCCGCCCAGCTCTTGATCCACCGCGACCAGCAGATCGCTGGTCAGCGCTTTCGCGCTGCCCACCAGTGATGTGAATGTCTCGGGTGTTTCTTTGGCACGGCGCTCATCGGTCATCTTCCGTGCAACATATTCTTCGCGGCTTTCCCCGACGAGGATCGAAATGCCGCCTTCATCAAGGAAGCGTTTGCAGGCATCGCTTAACTCGGTTGAGGCGAAGGCCGGGAAGATGATGGCGTTTGCGTCTTCCTGAAGCGTGTAGGACATGTGATTTCCTCTTTGGGTGTGTTTAATAGGCGAAGATCGTTGCGAGCTGTTCGTCGGTAAGCCCGCTCATTTCTTTGGCGACATCGCGTAACTGACGATTTTCCGCCGTTGCCTGTTTGGCGATCTTCGCGGCCTTTTCGTACCCGACGAGCGGAACCAGTGAAGCAGACAGGCAAAGGCTATCTGACAAAAATTCACGACAGCGGTCTTCGTTCGCTGTGATGCCATCAATGCAACGCGTCCGAAGGACATTCATCGCATTTGTCAAAGCGCGTATGGATTCCAAGACCTTGAAGGCCAAGATCGGCTCCATTGCATTTAACTGAAACTGACCAGATTCAGCGGCCATTGTGACCGTCAAATCGTTGCCGATCACCAGATAGGCAACTTGATTGACGACTTCGGGAATGACCGGGTTCACTTTGCCGGGCATGATGGATGAACCGGCCTGAACGGCGGGCAGATTGATCTCTCCTATACCGGCGCGTGGACCGCTGCTGAGCAAGCGCAGGTCGTTGCAGATCTTAGAAAGCTTGACCGAGGCGCGTTTCAGAATGCCCGAAAACGTCATCAAGGCACCGGTGTCAGAAGAGGCTTCGATCAGGTCCGCTGCGGTGACCAGAGGATACCCGGAGATCTTGGCAAGCTCGGATGCAACGGTTTCTTGATACCCGTTGGGCGTGTTTAAGCCTGTTCCAATTGCCGTGCCGCCGATGTTCACCTCGACCAGTAATTGCGAGATCTCGTTTATCCGTCCCACATCTTCGCTGATCGTCGTGGCAAAGGCTTTGAACTCGGCGCCAAGTGTCATGGGAACGGCGTCTTGTAGCTGAGTTCGCCCAACTTTGGGGATCGTCGCGAACGCATCGGCCTTGTTGCGAAAGGACTCGATTAGTAGGCCCTGAGCCAAAACCAAAGATTCAACTTGATCAAGGATCGCCAGGCGAATGGCCGATGGGTAGGTGTCGTTGGTCGACTGAGATAGGTTTACGTGGTCGATCGGGTGGACGACATGCGTGTCGCCAGCCTTGTGGCCAAGCTTCAGATTGCCAAGATTGGCGATGACCTCGTTCGCATTCATGTTGGTCGAGGTTCCTGCCCCGCCCTGCACCATATCAACGACAAAGCTGTCGAGGTGCTTCCCGGACAGTATCTCGTCGCAGGCATCTATGATCGCTGCGCCAATCTCTTCCGGTAGACTGCCAAGCTTCATATTGGTGAGGGCGGCGGCCTTCTTCACCTGCACGATGCCGCGCACCAGCTCGGGGTAAGCAGACAGCGTCGTTCCTGTGATCGGGAAATTGTTCACAGCCCGTTGTGTGTGAACCCCAAAAAGGGCGCTCGCGGGGATATCGAGCGCCCCAATTGAATCGGTTTCAGTTCTGGCATCGGTCATGCGTGAGGCCTTCGAGGGGGGGGTGGAATGCGAGGTTCCGGTCAATTGACCGGGTGTAGCTCGATGGCCAGCCAAATGCTTTCCAGATCCGTGTAATAACGGTGCCACGGATAGGTCCACTTGTTCTCGCCGGTCACGATGCAGAACGGTTCATGGGTGAAGCCCGGTGCCATGATCACGTCTTCATAGACGGTTGCAGCATCCCGCTCGCGGAACTTCTGCATGCGGCCATATCCGTGGATCTGGGTGTGAACCTCAAGGAACGGGTGCTCATTGTGGATGAAGCAATCCGTTTCGTTGGGCGACCACCAGCATTTCAGCTTGATCTCGAACTGCTGCGGTTTCCGAACATCGGTGCGCTCGCGTGTGAAAACGAACGGGTCTTCGGTGACAAAGCCAACGGAGTCGATCGAAGACATGAACAACGGTGTCTCGCGGGGGAACCCATCATAGATGTCACCAAACCAATCCCATCCACGCAGCATGACGCCGCCAAGCTGTTCAAGGTTTTCGATCTTCAAAACCGCAATACGGTCCGCTTTGCGAACAGCCTTGCCGCGCAAGGTGGCCGAGCGCCACGGTTGGATCGGTGTATCAACTTCGCCTTCGACATAGATGACGTCGGTGGATAAGTTCACGACAATTCCGTCTGCGATGTAGTTGTCGACGTTCTCGACAAGAATTGCGGACATGTATGCGTCGGCAAAGCAAAGGTCGCGCTGAGTGTTTGTGGCCTCGGTCATGTCTCACTCCATGTGTTTTCGCGTTCGAGTTTCTGTGAAAACAAACCTAACCACAATTTCGCACCGCTCTTTTAAGCTGACGCACTGTGACGCGATAAGAGCGTAAATTCGCGACGCCGTTCCTGCGTCTGCGAAATTGATTCATTCGATCCCAGCGCTGATCGTGAAGTCAGACTTATCCCGCTTTGTCACCTGACACGCCGGATAAATGAACTGATGCACATCTGTGTGCTTCTGACAGGAGGAAAGAATGAAACTAACTGGCGGCGAAATTGTAGCGCAGGCCCTGACGAAATACGGCATTGAGTACATTGCCGGAATTCCGGGTCACGGGAACTGGAGCCTGACAGATGCGTTCTTGCAGGACGACTGCAACGTCAAAGTTATCCAAGTCATGCACGAGCAAAGCGCAATTCACATGGCCGATGGCTATTTCCGTGCTTCCGGAAAGCCAATGGCGGCCACTACGTCGGTTGGCCCGGGTGCAACGAACACCGTAATTGGCCTTGCGACCTGCTATGCGGACTCCACCTCGGTCTTCTATATCAACGGCTCGCCTTCGACCCATATGAAGGGCCACGGCGTCATGCAAGAAATCGAGCGCCAGCAAGACAACGCGTTTCCGCGGATCATGGAAGAAGTCACCAAGCGCTCGTATTCGGCTATTCGTGTCGAGGAAGTGCCCTTCCTGATGCACCGCGCGTTCAACACCATGCTGACGGGCCGTCCGGGTCCGGTGCATGTGGAACTGCCGATGGATCTTCAGTGTGAAACGGCAGAGGTCGAGATCCACGATCTGGACAAACGCATGCCGGTTGGTGTGGCTCACCCGGATCCGGAATCGATCAAACGTGCCGTCGAGCTGCTGCTGAGCGCCGAGCGCCCCGTGATCGTCGCCGGTGGTGGTGCTATTACTGCAAATGCCTCGAAAGTTTTGACCAAGCTTGCCGAACGTGTCGGTGCCGCTGTGTCCTTTACCTGGAACGGTAAGGGCGCCATCTCGGAAGATCACGAAATGTGCGTTGGCGCGATCGGGCAGACGGGTACAAGCTCGGGCAACGAAATCACCGCCGGTGCAGACGTTGTGATCTCGGTCGGATGCCGTTTCACCGACTGGTCGGCCTCTTCCTATGCCAAAGGCGTGACCTTCTCGTTCCCACCGGCCAAGTTGATCCACATCGATCTGGACCCGCATGAGATTGGTAAGAACTACCCGACCGAGGTTGGTATCGTCGCAGATGCGCGCGTGACGTTGGAAGCCATGCTGGATCAGATTACCGATCTGCAATCCTCGAAAGCGCTGACCAAACGCGAAGCCTTCCTGAAGGATGTTCAGGATGCCAAGGACCGCTGGGAAGCCCAGCTTGCGCCGCGTCGGGATTCCACTGAGACGCCTTTCACGTCGCAGCACCCGCTGAAGATTCTGCGCGAGGTCTTGGACCGTGATGGCATCGTGACCGTAGGGTCCGGCAACACGCAAGGTGCAGTGAAGCAGTCCTTCCCCGTGTATGAACCGCGCACACACCTGACCTCGGGCTCGTTCTCGCCGATGGGGTGGGCGTATCCTGCTGCGCTTGGTGCGAAGCTTGCATGTCCTGACAAGCAAGTTGTTGCGATCATGGGTGACGGTGACTTCATGATGTGCGCCCCGGAAATGGGTGTCGCCATGATGCACAACATCCCTGTCGTCGCTCTGGTTCAGAACAATAGCGGCTACATGTCGATCCGCGGTGGTCAGCGTAAGTTCCAAGGTCGCCATGTAGCTTCCGAGTTCAACAACTATGCGGGCAATGGCGAACCCTATTCGGCTGACATCACCGACATGGCCAAGAGCTTTGGCATGCACGCAGTGAAAGTCGAAAAGAGCGAAGACCTGCGTGCGGCGCTTGAAGAAGCGCTAAACCTCGGCAAACCCGCTCTGGTCGAGGTCATCACATCGCGTGACGCTGCAGGCCCGTTCACTCCCGGTTGGTGGGACTTCCCGTCGCCTGCTTATTACGAGAAAGAGCAGGAAGCCTACGCCGAAATGCGTGCCAAAGAACAGCACATGTAATCCCCAACTAAGGAGCCGCACATGTCTAAGAATGCGTGCGGCTTCTTTTTTCGAAGGCTCAACGAATGCCCTGGAAACTCAAATCCGCCCGAAAGTCGGCAGCGATCGAAGCTGCCAGTGAAACGCTTCAGAAAACCGTCTCTGACATCATCCTTGATGTGGAGAAACGTGGTGATGCGGCGTTGCGCGACTATTCTATCAAGTTTGACGGGCTTGATCGCAAAAGCTACCGCCTGGATAAGGCAGAAATCCAATCCTGCCTTGATGGGCTGAGTGCGCAAGAACGGCACGACATCGAGTTCGCAAGCGAACAGGTGCGCGTTTTTGCCGAGCACCAGCTGGCAACCATGTTGCCGCTTGAAGTCGAGACACGCCCGGGTGTGGTGCTTGGCCACAAGCATTTGCCGATTGGGAACGTCGGGTGTTACGTCCCCGGTGGCAAGTATCCCCTTCTTGCGTCGGCCCACATGTCGGTCTTGACCGCGAAGGTTGCTGGTTGCGACCGCGTGATCACCTGCGCCCCGCCGTTCCAAGGTGTGCCGGCGCAATACATCGTCGCGGCGCAGGCCATTGACGGCGCAGATGAAATCTATGTCATGGGTGGCGTTCAGGGCATTGCGGCCATGGCGGTCGGGACGGAAACTATTGATCCCGTCGATATGCTCGTGGGGCCGGGGAATGCGTTTGTGGCGGAAGCCAAACGACAGCTTTTCGGGCGGGTTGGGATTGACCTGTTTGCCGGACCTACCGAAACGCTCGTGATTGCCGACGAAACCGTCGATGGTGAAATGTGCGCGACCGACCTGCTTGGGCAGGCTGAACACGGGTATAACTCACCATGCGTTATGATCACGGATTCAGAAGCGCTGGGACGAGGCACGCTTGCCGAGATTGAGCGGCTGTTGAAGGTCTTGCCCACTGCCGAGATCGCGTCGGCGTCTTGGGAAGACTATGGCGAGATCATCGTCTGCGAAAGTCGCGAAGAGATGCTCGCCGAAGCTGATCGGATCGCATCCGAGCACGTGCAGATCATGACGGACGATGATGACTACTTCGTCGACAACATGAAGAACTATGGTGCGTTGTTCATCGGACCGCGCACCAACGTAGCCTATGGAGACAAGGTAATCGGCACGAACCACACGCTGCCTACGAACGGCGCCGCACGTTATACTGGCGGGCTGTGGGTCGGGAAGTTTCTGAAAACATGTACCTATCAGCGCGTCACCACCGATGAAGCGTCGGCAGAGATCGGAAGCTACGGATCTCGCCTATGCATGCTTGAAGGTTTTGTCGGACATGGAGAGCAGGCCAACATTCGCGTCAGGCGGTATGGTGGAGTGAATGTCCCCTACGCGGGCGCTGCACCAGTTCGAGGTTAATTATCCAGGTATTCCATTGCTTCCACCGGCAGGCGTTCGTCGTCCGGTGGAAGCACTGTTGCCGCCTTCCAATCTGACTTCGCTGGTTTGGTCGGAGCTCGAAAGTCCAGCACACTCTTTGATGTATAGGGTTCGCGGTACAGGTTGGACGCGACACCTGACGTGACCCCAAAGAAGAACTTAACGGGATTGCGCGCGATCGGCGTATAGATCGAGAATGTGATTTCATTTTGCTGAAGCGACTCCAGATCAGCCATGAACATGCGTCCATCAAGCATGAAGACAAACCCGTGATACTTGAAAACATAGTCATGTTTCTCGGGGTTATTCTTGTTCGGGAACCGCTCAAGGTTGGTATACCCAAACACGTCCTCATCAAGTGGATAGATTGACGTCACAGCGCGAACGATGTCCCCACGGTAAATCGAAGAGTAATGGTACTTGTAGTAGGTTCCACAAAACTGCTTCAGCCGATCCGTTTCCGAAGTTCGTATTACGGTTTGGAGCAAGTTTGACTTGGTAAACGCCTGATACCCGGCAAGCAACTCGGATGGGTGCTTGCGTTCGGGGATCTCCATATCTGGCGTGATGAGGTCCGAGAAAGTGACGCCGAAATAATCACAGATTGCGTTCAGGTTCACCTGTGACGGCATGTGTTGCCCGGTCAGGTACTTGTTGAACTGCTGTCTGTTGATGCCAAGACGACGGCACACGGCGGAGATATTTCCGCGCGCTTTGACGAGCCGACCAATGTTGATGGCGATAGTCTCTCTGCTTTGGTCATCCACGGCGTTCCCCCTCCATCAAATGTCGCATCATTATGCATTATGTGCGTCAGATTGCGCAACTGAATTCTCCGTTGCGAAATTGTCCCCTGTGACAACTGGGCCCAACATTAGCCCGTCAAATAAATTCCTGACCCCAAACGGGCCTCGGGATGCCAATTCCAAAAAGGGAGAGAGATGAATGAAAAAGCTTATGACACTGGCACTTCTTTCAGCGACTGCACTGACTGCGCCGGCCAAGGCTGAGGACTCGGTTGAAGTTCTGCACTGGTGGACTTCGGGTGGCGAAGCTGCCGCAGTTTCAGTTCTGAAAGATGCGCTGCAAGCCAAAGGCGTAACCTGGAATGACATGCCGGTTGCTGGCGGCAGCGGCGAAGCTGCCATGACCGTTGTGCGTTCGCGCGTAACGGCCGGCAACCCGCCGACCTCGGTCCAAATGCTGGGCTATGATATTCTGGAATGGGCCGACCAAGGCGCGCTGAGCAACCTTGACGCTACCGCCAAAGCCGAGGGCTGGGACGACGTTGTTCCGCAAGCTCTGCAGTTCTTCGCCAAAAGCGACGGACACTGGGTATCGGCTCCGGTGAACGTGCACTCGACCAACTGGGTCTGGACCTCGGGCAAGATCATGGAAGAGCTGGGCGTTACCGAAGCGCCTGCTGACTTTGCGGGCCTGCTGGACATCGCTAAACGCGCTCAGGATGCTGGTTATATTGGTATCGCCCATGGCGGTCAGCCGTGGCAGGAAGCCACCGTGTTCGACTCGGTAGCCATCGCAACCGGTGGTCTGGACTGGTACAAGAAAGTCTTCGTCGAGCTGGACCAAGACGCGATCAACTCTCCGACCATGATCGAGGCGCTGAACAACCTTGGTGAATACCGCGCTCTGGTCGATGACAACTTCTCGGGTCGTGACTGGAACCTGGCGACGGCGATGGTCATCAATGACCAGGCTGCATTCCAGATCATGGGCGACTGGGCCAAAGGCGAGTTCGTGAACGCTGGTGAAGTTGCTGGCGAAGACTTCCAGTGCTGGCGCGTGCCAGGCACCGAGGGCGTCGTAACATTCAACGCTGACCAGTTTGCCATGTTCAACGTCGGTGATGATCGCAAGAACGCTCAGGCTGAAATGGCATCGTCGGTGATGTCGCCTGAATTCCAGGTCGCCTTCAACATCGTGAAAGGCTCTGCCCCGGCGCGTATCGACGTGTCTGACGCCGAGTTTGATGCCTGCGGTAAGAAAGGTATGGCCGACCTGAAAGCTGCAAACGCTGGCGGTACGCTGGTTGGTTCACAAGCTCAGGGCCACGCCAACCGCCCGGCGGTCAAGACGGCCTTCTCTGACGCCATCACGGCCTTCTTCAACGGTGAACTGACCGCCGAAGAAGCAGCCGAGGAAATGGCCGATACGGTTGCCATCGCGCAGCAGTAAGCAGACCAAACTATGCCCCGCGACCTCCCAGGCGGGGCATAAAGCCGGCCAGCCAATTGCGTCTCTCCAAGCGCAATTGGCTTGGCCCTTGAAGAATAACTAAACCAACGGGAAGGCTGCGAAATGTTGAAACGCTATTTACCGCAGATCGTAATAACCCCTGGAACCCTTTTGGTCCTTGCTGGCGTATATGGCTTCATTGCCTTCACAGCGGCAATCTCGTTCACGGACAGCAAAATCCTGCCCAGCTACAACTTCGTCGGGCTGCGCAACTACGAGAACTTGTTCAAGCTGAAAGCTTGGGATATCGCGGTTTCGAACCTGATCATCTATTCGCTTCTTTACATCGTCATCTGCTGCGCGCTCGGCCTGCTCCTGGCGATCCTGATCGACCAGAAAATCCGCGCAGAATCGGCGTTCCGCTCGATCTATCTGTATCCGATGGCGCTGAGCTTCATCGTGACAGGGACGGCGTGGAAGTGGTTTCTGGATCCGGGCATTGGGCTGGAAAGCGTTATGCACCAGTTCGGTTGGGAAAGCTTCCAGTTCTCGTGGATCAAAGATCGCGAGTTCGCGCTCTATACCATCGTGATCGCCGCCGTATGGCAGACCGTTGGTTTCGCTATGGCCCTGTTCCTTGCAGGTCTGCGCGGCATCGATAGCGAGATGTTGAAGGCGGCTCGAGTAGATGGTGCAAACACGTTTCAGGTATATTGGCGCATCATCATCCCGCAGCTTGGTTACACCTTTGTCAGCGTGATGGTCATCCTCGTGTTCAACGCGATCCGGACCTACGACCTGATTGTCGTCATGACCAACGGCGGTCCCGGCCGTGCAACCTGGCTGCCGTCTGTCTTCATGTACCAATACACGTTCACCCGAAACCAGATGGGGATCGGTGCGGCAAGCGCGATCATGATGCTCGCCCTGATTGCAGTCTTCGTGATCCCGTATTTCTGGTGGGAGCTCAAAAGTCAGGGGAAACAGAAATGACCCGGAAAAAGAAAACCTTCTCGGCAGTGCTTCCCAAGATTGTCCTGTATGCAAGCCTGCTTATGTTCGCATTCCTGTTCCTCATGCCGATGTACGTCATGCTGGTGAACTCGGTCAAACCGCTGGAAGAGATCCAATCAGGCGGAATGATGTTCCTGCCGCAAACATGGACCTTTGAACCCTGGTTCAAAGCATGGTCGACAGCACAGATCGGCGTCGAGCCGACAGGTCTTCGGCCCTACTTCTGGAACTCGATTCTGATGGTTGTGCCTGCGGTAACCGTGTCCACCCTGCTGGGCGCTGTGAATGGCTACGTGCTGACCCAATGGGTCTTTCGCGGGCACAAGATCATCTTCCTGATGATGCTTGGCGCGGTGTTCATCCCGCACCAGATCATCTTGATCCCGATGGCGCGCATGCTTGGCTTCTTCGGACTTGCTGGAACTATTCCGGGGCTGGTTGTCGTCCACACGCTTTATGGCATCGGCTTCACCACGCTGTTCTTCCGCAACTACTATGTCGCCTTTCCGTCGGATCTGATGAAGGCCGCAAAAGTGGATGGCGCGGGTCTTTTCCGGATCTTCTTCCGGATCATGCTGCCAGCGTCGACGCCGATCATTATCGTGACCGTCATCTGGCAGTTCACCAACATCTGGAATGACTTCCTGTTTGGTGTGTCTTTCGCTGACTATGACAGCTTCCCGATGACCGTTGCGCTGAACAACCTCGTAAACTCGTCGACCGGGGTGAAGGAATATAACGTTCACTTCGCAGGGGCATTCATCGCCGCTGTTCCGACACTTCTCATCTACATCTTCGCCGGCCGCTACTTTGTTCGCGGACTTATGGGCGGCTCCGTGAAAGGATAAATCATGACTGGTCTTTCTATCAAAAAGGCGGGCAAGCTTTATGGAAGTGTCCGCGTCCTTCAAGATATCAATATCGACATTGACGAGGGCGAGTTCCTTGTTCTTGTCGGCCCCTCAGGCTGCGGGAAATCCACCCTGCTGAACATGATCGCGGGGCTCGAGGAAATCTCGGAAGGTGAGATTTCGATCGCAGGCAATGTGGTCAACGATCTTGAACCGTCCGAGCGTGACATCGCGATGGTGTTCCAGTCCTACGCGCTTTACCCGACGATGACCGTCGCCGGAAACATCAGTTTCGGACTGGAAATTCGCCGTGTTCCCAAAGCCGAGCGTGAAGCAGCCGTGGCCAAAGTCGCTGATCTTCTGCAGATCGGCCACCTGCTGGACCGCAAGCCCAGCCAACTTTCCGGCGGTCAGCGCCAGCGCGTTGCGATGGGTCGAGCGCTGGTTCGTGATCCGAAACTGTTCCTCTTTGACGAACCGTTATCCAACCTCGACGCCAAGCTGCGGGTCGAGATGAGGACCGAAATCAAAAAACTGCACAAGAAGACCGGCAAGACAATCGTTTACGTGACCCACGACCAGATCGAAGCCATGACAATGGCGACGCGCATCTGTGTCTTGGAAGGCGGCGACATCCAGCAGCAGGGCACCCCAGACGAGATCTATAACAATCCGGCAAATGCGTTTGTCGCGGGCTTCATGGGATCCCCTCCAATGAATCTTATGAAGGCGCGGGCACGCAAAAGTGCTGATGGGTGGGAGCTGACGATCAGCCACGGGTTGGAATCCATCACTCTGCCGTATCCCCGCAATCTGCCCGACGGCTATGACAACAAGGTTGTGACGTTGGGCATGCGACCTGAGCAGATTGTCGAAGAGTACCCGCGTGATGCCGCGGAGGACGCCTATTACACGACGACCTGCACGCTTGACCTGACTGAACCAACTGGTGCGGATACGTTTGGCGCGATTGATCTGAGCGGGCTCGAGGCGATCTGTAAACTCAAGCCTGGGTCAAAAGCTGATACAGGCGATCAGGTAGAACTACATTTTGAGGTTGGCGCCGCTTGCGTGTTTGATCCAGAGAGCGGTGCAAGGCTGGACTGCTAAGCCTGACTTGCTGGAGAATCCAAGATGAGCTCGTTCGACTATATCATTGTCGGTTCCGGCATAGGTGGGGCGACCCTTGCCTATGCCCTTGCGCCTTCCGGCGCGAACATCGTGATCCTTGAACGAGGTGAGCACCTGAAAGATTGCCCAGAGGCGCGCGATTTGACGGCGATCTTCAAGAAGGGATTCTTCCGTTCGGATGAAAGGTGGTTTGACGCACAAGGTCAGTCCTTCTCTCCGGGCAACTTCTACAATGTAGGAGGCAATTCGAAGTTCTTTGGCTGCGTGATGTATCGATATCGCGAAAGCGACTTCACTGCTCGCGCATTGCCGGAAGGCGAAACAGTGGCATGGCCCTTTGGCTATGAGGAGCTGGAGCCATGGTACGTCAAGGCGGAGCAACTGTTTCAGGTGCGAGGGGCGCATGGTGTCGATCCGACCGATCCACCCAGCTCGGCCCCGCTACCTTGTCCTGCGGTTCCGTATGAGCCGCAACTCCAGGATGCGGCCGCAAGATTGGAGGCGCTGGGCCTACACCCTTCGCCCTTGCCCCTGTCTGTCGATGTCGAGAAATGGTTAAGCCGTTCAAAGTGCCCTTGGGATGGTGTGCCGGACACACATACTGGAAAGATCGATGCGGAAACTGGTCCCCTTGAACAAACGCTTGCTTACCCGAATGTCAGCCTGATCACGGGATGCCAAGTCACGCGTCTTGAAACAGACCCAACAGGCCGTCGAATTGAGGCTGTGCATTACGTGCAAGACGGTGAGGCAAAGTCTATGGTGGCAGATCGCGTTGTCCTCGCCGCGGGTGCGGTCAATTCAGCAATCCTGCTTCAAAGATCAGAACACCCCAGGCGTTCAGGAGGGCTTGCAAATTCTTCCGGTGCGGTTGGTCGTTACTTCATGAACCACAACACTACGGCGATGATCACGTATGATCTCCGCAAGGCGTGGAAGACCATTCATTCCAAAGTATTCGGATTGAACGACTTCTATCTCAATGACGAAGAAACAGGTCTGCCGCTTGGGAATGTGCAGCAACTGGGCAAGATCTCGGCGCCGGTCCTTGCGGCGAATATCCCGGTCTGGATGCCCAAACGCCTGCTTCAGTGGTTCTGCGATAGGGCGGTCGATTGGTACGTGATGAGCGAGGATTTTCCATCTCCTGAAAGCAGAGTCTATCCTGAGGGAGACAAGATTGTTCTCGACTGGCGGCCATCCAACGTGAAGGGCCATAAGCTGCTGGTGCAACGCATGCGTCAGGTATTCCGGAAGGCGGGCTATCAGCTAATCCTGACCAAACCGTTCGGCAGCAAATCCCCGTCACATCAATGTGGCACGGTTCGTATGGGTTCAGACCCGAAAACCGCCCCACTTGATCCGTTCTGTAAGGCCTACGATCACGACAATCTCTGGGTGGTAGACGCGAGCTTTCTTCCCAGTTCGGCGGCCGTGAATCCCTCTTTGACCATTGCCGCCCAAGCACTGCGCGTCGGCGATTACCTTGTGAAGTCAAAGCAAGCGTAATGGCGAAGCTATTGGTCCATGCAGAGGAACATCGGGCCAGCCGGCACCAATCATCGGATCGAAATGCTGTTCTCGGCATTTTTCTGATGATCGCTGCAACCATTGCTTTCTCCTTTCATGATGCGATGACTAAAAAGCTGATCCAGCATTATTCCATCTGGCAACTGGTGTTCATTCGCTTCAGCGTGTTGCTGGTCGTTGTCTCGACGGTGTCCCTCTTCACAAACGGGCTGGGTGCGATGGTGCGGACGTCGCGGGTTTGGCTAAACGTGATCCGCGGTGGAATCCTGATCTGTGAAATCGTTCAGCTCGGCTTGTCTTACAGATATTTGGGCTTGGCCGAGTCAATGACCATATTCCACCTCTTTCCGCTGATCGGTGTCGTGTTAGCGGTCGTTCTGCTTAAGGAAAGAGTGTCTCGTTCTACGATCATCGCTTTGGTTCTCGGGTTTGTCGGCTTGCTTGTCGCGGTGGCACCCAGCAACCAGCTCGATACACCGGGCGTGGTTTTAGCTTTGGGGGCTGCTGTTTGCTATGCCAGCTACATTGTGCTTACGCGGCTAGCTGCTACCAACGATGGGCCCCAGACGTCGCTTTTCTATGTGTGCGCCGTTGGAACGATCGTGCCCGTTCTGTTTTTCTTTGATCAGTTCAAAGCAATAAACCCAGACCATCTTTGGCTCATTGTCTTGCTCTGCGTACTCAACATCGTGGGTCAATACAGCATCGTCATGGCGCTTTCATTTGCGCGCGCGTCTTTGTTGCAGCCCGTGAACTACATGCAAATCGCATGGGCGAGTTTGATCGGGTATTTCCTCTTCTCGAATGTCCCGACACCAAAAACACTGGTGGGTGCGGCTCTCATTATTGGCGCGGGCTTAGTGCTTATTATTTTCAACCGCGCCGGGGCCAGCCGACATGAGGGATGAGGCACCAACGCGGCAGGCAAGGGCAGGTGAAGCCTGGCTTAATGAGCTGCCGGTCTGCAACGTAAAGAAGGCGCGGATACTACTGTCGGAAGGCGCGCGGCTTGTCGTGCATCTGGACGAAACTGCCACCACGCAAGATCCCTGCTGGCGCATCACCCTGCTTGATGGGGCAGGACGCCACTGGGCGTTAGTGGCGATCGGCTCGAACCGACCTCGCCTGTTGGGCTCTGTTCAGTTGGTGTATCAAGTCGCGCGGAATTTGTCCGTGGCCGAGGTAAGTATCCCGGTCGCCACGTAACCTCCTGATTTCGTTAGGCGCTCCGCATCATAGCTGAGAGCTTTTCTCCGATCATAATGCACACTGCATTTGGGTTGCCCGAAATCAGGCTGGGCATGATCGAGGCATCTGCCACACGCAAACCATCCACACCATGCACGCGCAGCTTCGGATCTACCACTGACATTGGATCGGTCCCCGTGCGACAGGTTCCGGAGGGATGCAGGGCGGCATGGGCGTGCGCGGCGCAGAATGCCTTAATCTCATCCATGCTCATGCGACCGGGAGCTGGTTCGTGGCGTTGTTCAACATATTTGCTGATGGCTGATTGCTGCATGATCTCCATCGCGTGTTTTGTCCCCTGCGCGATTATCTCCAGATCATAGGGGTCCGAGAAATAGTTGGGCCTCACTTTCGGAAAATCACTCGGATCCGAGCTTGCAAGCCGTATATCCCCGCGCGATCGGGGGCGGATTTGTCCCAAATTGATCGTACACCCATTACCGCCTGGCACGGTTTCGACACCTTCTTCGACGCCCGCTCCGACAACCATGAAGTACTGTAGGTCCGGCATCCTTTCGGACCTATCGGCCCACCAGAACCCTCCGCCCTCGATCAAGTTCGAGGACGCGGGCCCTCCTTTGAAAAGCGCGTACTCCAACCCCGCCATTAGCTTCCAGAAGGGCTTCTTGTACTTGTCGTAACTGTGCGGTCCGTTGAGTTGATAGACGAGAGAGATCTCGATGTGATCCTGAAGATTCTGCCCGACGCCCGGAAGGTCTTGTTGTACCTCAATGCCATGCCTGCGTAGTTCATCAGCCGGCCCAATCCCCGACAGCATCAGAAGCTTTGGCGAGTTGATCGCCCCTGCCGACAAGATCACGTCTTGCGATGCTCTGATTGTTTTGGACTTGCCTCGTAGGGTGTACTCAACACCCACGGCTCGCCCATTTTCCACGATAATCCGCGTGACCTTTGCGCCGGTCACGATCGAGAGGTTCTTTCGCTTGCGTGCCGGATTCAGATACGCGGTTGCCGCGCTGCTGCGACGTTTGTTTCGTGCGGTGATCTGATACAGCCCACATCCTGCCGGATCGCCAGAATTGAAGTCCGGGTTATACGGCATCCCAGATTGCTGACATGCCTGCAGCCATGCTCGGGTCAGGGGATGAATGTGGTCAACGTCTGAAACGCCAAGCGGACCGCCGATGCCATGTGCGTCATTACAGAACCGGTTGTTGTCCTCGGCCTTTTTGAAATAGGGCAGCACATCTTGATACCCCCATCCGGTCGCGCCCTCCGCTTCCCACCGTTCATAATCGTCTGGATTGCCGCGAATATAGATCATCGCATTGACCGAGCTTCCACCGCCCAGCACACTGGGTTGTACCATGGTTGGCTGGGCGTCGTTACGCTCTTGTGTCGCAACCCACGGGATACGTTTGAGCAACCGACCTTGCGCTGTTTTATAGTAGGCGCCCGGAATGTGGATATAGGGGCTCCAGTCACGCGGGCCTTCTTCCAGCAAGACTACGTTGCACTCCGGATCCTCTGACAAACGAGAGGCCAGAACGCACCCGGTGGAGCCGCCACCAACAATTACTATATCTGCAGTATCCACGCTTCTGCCTCCTTCATCACGCACAAGGATCTTCCCGGTGCGACGACGAGCGCGCAATTTCGCAACACGCATTTTTCGACGCAGGATGACGCTGGAATTGCGTCAGACTGCGCATGTAGGAGTGGGTTTGCGAAATTGTTAGGTGCGCATCTCCCTGCAATGCTCGGTCAACAAGACCAGCAGGAGGGGTGGGCGTGAGTGACGCCGAGCATACGCGCCAGAAAATCGTCTATCATTCGCTTGTTTCGAAGCATGCGACGATGATGATGGATCTGGAGATCGCATCGTCTTTGGGGTTTGACGGTATCGAGCTGTCAGTAGCCAAGATGCGCGCCTTTCTTGCGGCAGGGTTCTGTCGCGATGAACTGAAGTCTCAGATTGGAGACATCTGGATCCCGGGCATTGGATTTCTTCTGGATATCGAGCGTCAAGGTGACGATGCAAAGCGCCTTTTGAAAGAGGCAGAAGAGTTATTCGATCTCGCGGCTGCTGTTGGGGCCAAGGGTGTTCAGATCCTGACGGGGCCGGTGGATATCCAGTCAGTTCGCAATCACGCGAGCCACCTACCAATCCAAGGCTATGCCGGATTGCTTTCCTATCCACGCTCTGAGCAGATCAAGCTGTCCGCCAAGAACCTGAAGGTTCTCGCGGATATGGCTGCCGGACGGGGGCTTGTGCTTTATCTGGAGGCGCTGGGTTGGGCACCGGTCAACACGATCGCAGACCAATGTGAACTGCTCGACAGGGCGGATCGGGACAACCTGAAAATGGTGGTGGATTTCTGGCACTGCTATGTGTCGGGTGACACGCCCGAAACTGTGGCTCGGATTGACAAAGATCGTATCTATGGCGTGCATGTGTGCGATTCACTGCCATTCCTGGGGGGGATTCCGGATGAAAGGGTCCTGCGAGATTTGCCCACCGGCAGCGGTGCTCTTGATCTGCGCGAATGGTGCGACGCTGTGAAGTCGACGGGATATGTGGGTTGGTGGAGCCCGGAGTTGTTCTGCCGAAAGCAACATCAGAGCAACAGCTTCCAAATGGCTACAGAACTAAAATCACTTCTGGAAAACCTGATCCGATAGGATCCACACAAACGAACAATGCCGTCACTTATGAGGTGATGAGGCAAACTACTAATGGGGATAACATGTCGAACACGGTCAATTGGGGCATTCTCGGTGCCGCGAACTTTGCGCTGAAACATATGGGCCCAGCAATTCACGCGGCAAACAACGCCAAACTGGTGGCCTTGGCCACAGGCTCCAAGCACAAGGTCGCGCCATTTCAAGCCTTGTGTCCTGATCTGAAGATCCATGACAGCTATGACGCATTGTTGGCAGACCCGGACATCGACGCGGTCTATATCCCGCTGCCAAATCACCTACATGTTGAGTGGTCTTTGAAGGCTCTGGAGGCCGGAAAGCATGTCCTCTGTGAGAAACCGATGACCTTGCAGGCGGGCGAGTTTGATACTCTGATAGACGCCCGCGACCGAACTGGTTTGCTTGCTGCCGAGGCCTTCATGATCGTGCACCATCCGCAATGGCACTATGTACGCGAGTTGATCCAATCTGGAGAGATTGGGCGGCTGGTACATGTCAGCGGCATCTTTGCCTTCGACAGTCGGGAAGATGTCGAGAACATCCGGCATCGCCCTGAAACCGGTGGAGGAGCGCTACGCGATATTGGCGTTTATGTGCTGGGATCAACCCGCTTTGTAACGGGTGAAGAACCGCAGGATATCTCGTCCCGCATCCGATGGGAAAATGACGTGGACGCCTTCACCGACATCCAGGCGAGCTTCCCTGGCTTTACCTATTCGGCCTACGTGACCACACGTCTCAACCTGTTTCAGGAAATGACTTTCCACGGTGAAGGAGGATTGATCCGTGTAACGGCGCCCTTCAACCCAAGGATCTATGGCGAAGCCAGTGTCGAGTTGCACAAAGATGGTCGAGATGTCTCGCGTAGGCGTTTCCCGATCATTGATCAGTATAAATTACAGGTCGAGGCATTCGGGGATTCTGCGACGACCGGGTCGCAATATCCGTGCCCGCTCGAGTTCTCTAAGGAAACGCAGGTTGCGATTGATCAAGCCTTCGAGAACAGTAGGGATATCTGAGCTACGCAGGCGAGCGCTCTCATGCCGATGGGTTTACCCCCTTGGTGATACCTGCCCCCAATCCCCGCAAGTCTTCTTCGGTAAGGCGATCCTGAGTATGCTGGGGTGCTCGCATGGGCGCAATGTATGTCCGGATTGAGCTGTCCTTGCGATGGCCAAAGGCTGATATTCGCAGCCCGTAACCGGCCCATCCGAACATTTTCGGTTACGAGTTCATTCGAACAAATTATTGTTCAGTTTCTTAGTTGGATTTCGTGAGAAATATGCTGGTTGCAGGGTTCAGATCGTCATTCGGATCCGTCAGAAAACCAGCCGGGAAAGAAACCGAGATAGGTTGATCCTTAGTATCAAGGCAGAGCATGTGGTTATTGTCTCCGTCGCCCAGATCTGCAAGCGCCGCGGGTGTTACTATGCGTTGTGATCCATCCTCGGCCACTACAGTAGTACTGTACAGATCACGTTCCACGTCACCGGGTTCTTTGCCATTGGCCAGCGTAACCCCGCCCGCCCAAGTTACCCTAATTGCTTGTACGATGTTGTCACTTGGACAAAGGCTTCCTCTGGTTCGGCGTGGTCCCAAATTTCCGACCAATGTCCAATCCTCGACAACCTCGGCAAAGATCATTGACGGCCCGTCTTCCAGCGGAGTAACGGCGACAGTGGCACCGCGGAAATCAAGTGTTCCATCGATGGAATGAAGGTGTCCAACAACCTCTACTGCAACCGGTGGATCCTCGGAAACGTTCCCAAAATCCCCGATGAGAAGCACCGTGCGCAATTCACCGGGATCGGTTGCGGGCAACACTGACGCGCAGTGCATTGTTCCGATCTGGCCTGACTTTGTTACAACTCTGAAGTCACCTGCCTGCAAAGTTACCAGATCTACCTCGGTAGAAAAAATGACAGGCATCCCGTCTTTTCCCCTGGAACCTCTGCAAATGAGATTTGCTACTCGGGGCAACGCCTCGAGCCCGTGGAAAGCAGAAAGCAACTCGGCATCTTGTTTTCCAGCTGAACTCGGCAATCCGAGGTTTGGGGTTGTATCTTCAAGTTCTCGACTTGAAACGTCCTGCGCGCATAAAGCCGTTCCCGACAAGACAAACGCAGTGGCAGGTGCGAGCAATCTGATCGCTTGGCTCCATTTCCTAAACTGCTTCAGCAATAGGGTATTTTTCCACATTTGGTCCTCAGCGCTGCGGGCTTTCGAGCTGTTACGTGTTGGAGTTTCACAAACACACGCAAACAAATTTTGTCGAACTTGCTACTATGCGGTCGCCAACAACGCATCGGAAAGCTCGTATTCCGAAAGGGCCCCTGGTGCACCTATTGCAACAAGCCTTGTTTCAGGTTTTAGGTGGCCCCATGCTCCATCCCTTGCGATGTCCATGCGTTTTCCGACTACCTGTACAAGAATGCGGTGATCCGGATCCTCCTCGCTAAAAACAAAACCCTTGAGGCGATAAACGTCGCCAGGAAGCTTTCGAATTGCACTCCGAAGAGATGACAAGCTTATCGGGCGTTCAGATTTCATCATAGTTGTTGAGAAGCTGTCCGAGTGATCAGAGTGGTGGCAACCACAATCCGGTCCATGCTCGTGATGATCGGGTATTTCTGTTTCGAGCTGTTCGGCGGCAAAGCGACCAACGGAAAGAAGTATGTCCAGTGGGACGTCTGCGTTGACAGCTTCGACGAGGCGATATCGACGGAAGCGAGACCCGAGCCAATCGTGCACCCTTTGAACAGCCGCCCTGTCGACGAGATCGACCTTGTTCAAAATAACCATGTCCGAGAACGCGATTTGACGGAGTTTCAGCTCCATTTGTTCCGGCGCAGAAAATAGCTGTTCCGCATCGACCAGGCACATAAGGCTGTCCAAGCGGATCATGTCCCGAAACTTCTGATCGGTGAATGTCATTGCAATTGATGACGGGTCCGACACTCCGCTTGCTTCAAGGACGATGTATTCCGGTTTCTCAGGCCGGGCGAGAACGGCTTCTACCGTTTCGATCAGGTCATCTCGGATCGAGCAGCAGACGCAGCCATTTGCCAGGCTCATCACATCATCTTCGAGACCGACTACCAAGTCGGCGTCAACGTTTACTGATCCAAAGTCATTCACCAGAACCGCAACCCGCAACCCGTGATTGCCTGTCAGGATGCGGTTCAAAAGTGTTGTCTTACCGGCTCCGAGAAAGCCGGTAAGGATCGTGACCGGGATTGCGGATGTCGAACCAAATTCGATCATGTCGTTACTCCGCTTTCTTTTTACGGTTCGGGATGACGTCATCGACCTTGATAACGAAATCGCTGGGCCATTCTGGATCGGGAGCCCGGAATACATCAGCTGGGTAGTATTCTTTCGGATCGATCTCCATGTCCCGGTATTTCTGGTCTTGCTGTTCGGCACGTGATGACCGTGGTGCTGGCGGCTTGATTTCATCCGGCAACGTGATCTTGCCTTCTGCTTCCATCTTGCCCAATTCGCGGAAAGGTGCGACCGAGCCGGATTTGCCTGGAAGCGTCGCCTTGCGATACCAGATTGCATCCTTGGTAACGTTGACGACGGCGACGTCCAATCCCCAAGCGAACAACCCATCATAATGGGCTCGAATTCCTGCCAACATTTCGGCATCGATATCCTCGTCTTGCGTATAGTGGGTCACCATTGCAAGCCGTGGGCGCGCCTCAGACATCATCTTACCAACAGCATAGTGCGAAGTATGGTGCGTATCGATTGTGTAGTTGAACAGCTCTTGCGGCAAACCGTATTTGTAGGTCATCAACTGACCGATATCCTGTCCGGACATTTCGGTCACAAACACATCGACGCCTTTTCCATATTCAAGACTCAGTTCATCGGGGCGGCCGTCGCCGGTCCAAACAAAGCTCAGGCCATTCCAATCCAGCCGATACCCCACAGCACCGTCTTTGGCGTGGCTACGAGGCCAGGACCGAACAGTCACACCATCTTCGTCATAAACGATGCCGCCTTCTTGGCGGAAATCGAATTCATTGACGTCGATCTCGTAGCCGTCCCCAATCGGGAACACATCGAAGGCCTCAAGATGCCATTTGAGCATCTGCTGCATGCCTTTCACCATTCCGGCTGTACCAAGCTCTGGTGTCCGACCAGAAGGGCCGTGAATGCGCAGCGGCGTGTATCCACCAGACCAAGCCCGGAACGGGTAAATGTAAGGAATGTCGGCATAGTGATCGACATGCAGGTGCGTGATGAAGATGTCGTTGATCAACTGACCCGGAACCTGCATCCCGATAATGTTGCGGACGCAGCCTGAGCCGAAGTCGAAGAAGAACCTCTTTCCGTTTCCCAGCTCCACCATAATACAGGTACCCGCCTGATCTTCGCGGGGTGGAAATGGCGTCGAACCACAGAATGATATCCGCATTTCGTCGGGGCCGAGATCCTCGGAAAGCGGGAAATAATTTGCATTCGAGCCCGTCATGTATTTGGTAGGACGGAAGTACTCCGGCAGGGTGATGCCCCCGGCAGGTCTGCCGCCGTACGGGTTCTTTAGGCTTTCGCCCAGTGGTCCATCACCGGGGTGCGCCTGTGCAGCTCCTGTCCCGTAGCTAACGGCGCCGGTTGCGACCGCACCAGCTGCCAGTCCTTGCATAACGTGGCGCCGGGATGGGTTTTCGATGTCGTCAGATTGCTGGTTCGGTTCATTCTTAAGATCTTTGCCGTTGTCTTCTTTTGTCATGGTCATGCCCTCAATTGGAAATGCTGTGAGGATCGCGCTTCACCATCCGGCGAAGCTCGTTCACGAGTTCAGATTTGATGTGGGCCCATTCCGCACGCTCTGAGGCTGTGATCGAAACATCATCCAGCAACTCCGAAGCTTTCCTCAGGTCTTCGATAACTTCTTTGAGTAACGCATCCGTTTCGATACGCCCTGACAGCGCATCGGAAAGCTCTGGAAGCTCGTCACTCAGTTCCCAAGTCACTGGATAATCCTCGGTTCCCACTATCTATTCTTAAATCAAGATGAGTGCGGTTGACGGCACACGCCAAGTGAGTCACCGTGAGTTGGGGGTGAGTTTGCTTTGAACCAAGCTAATGAATTGCCGATAGATCAAGATGTTGCACCGCCATCGCCGGAGCTTGTCCGACAAGCACTTCAGAGCGTTGTTTCCAGCATCGCGTTCCAGTCTTCGCCTCGACTCCAGCAGTTTCTTACTTTCGTGGTCGAAGAAACTCTCGCAGGTCGCGGCGCCCAGATTCGTGGCAAAGCAATCGCGGTCGAAGTCTACGGTCGGAGCATTGATGGCACCGGTGGTCGGAATCTCGTTCGCGTCGAAGCCAGGCGGCTGCGTCGACTGCTACATGAGTTTTACGAAGATCAATGGGACGGAGAGGGAGTTCGAATTTTTGTTGATTCCGGCGGATACAAGCCACGGTTTTCCTACGAGCCTACGATTGAAGACCACACATCCAGTGCTTGGAACAGCGATGAGCCTGGTGGGCGTCGGCGTTCGCTGCAACTGCTGCCAGCTGGATTGGGTGTCCTTGCAGTAATCGCTGTGCTTGGCATCTGGTTGAGGCAGGAAAACAGCAAGGATTTGCCAACGACCCAATCCATCGAACAAGCTGAACGTGCAGCTCTCGGTGAGCAATCTTTGACAAGACTCCAGGCGGCCAACCTTGCGGATCAAGCCCGAGGCATGTTTTTTCCCGTTTTTGATGTCAAACGTCAGCGAATAGCACTGGGAATGTTCCAGCACGCAATGGAACTCGACCCGGCTCTGTCTGACGGCTATGCCGGATCAGCGCAGGTCCTGGCGATCCTGGCGGTGTTGTCGCCTGACAAAGCACAAAGGGAAGATCTCTTCAGTCAAGCTTCGGAGATGTCTGGTAAGGCGCTTGAATTGTCACCTGCCGATGCGTGGGCAAACGGCGCAAATGGTTGGGTGCTGGCTGTCAAAAATCTGCCAAATGAGGCATTGAAATACGCAAGAATGTCCGTCGAACTGGCACCGAAGGATGGCCATATTCTCGACCTTGCAGGTATCACTGCCATCATGGCTAACGCCCCGGAACTTGCAGCCGAGGTTAGTGATCCGGAGAGAGTCAGGTCAGGATCTGGTAGGTTTGGTGCAAGAAACATCTGGGGTGTTTCGCAACTTATGCTCGGGAACTACGAAAACGTTGTTGAAGCCTTTCAGGGCGCACCAGCTGCCGGAGCGCCTGTCAGCGCTCCTTCGCTCTTATTCCAAGCCGTTGCGCACGATCAGTTGGGGAATTCAGAAGAAGCACAACTGCTCGTTACTGAAATGCGCAGGACATGGCCCGATTTCCCGTCTGAGTATCTTGCCAACAGGATTTTTCACAGCGACGGCAAAACGCAGAAAGCGATACTTGATACACTGACGAGATACTAAGGAAGCGAGTTTCCTTGATTTCTTACGCACGATTTCAAGTTTGTAGGATCGACGTCATACTCAAAGCAACAATGCTAAACCGAGTTCGAATGGTTGGTCCTGACGTAGTAGATTCCGCTCTTTTTGTCTTTGACTGGTGTAGGCATGATAAGGGTCACTGTGTAGGACTCCTGTGTAGGAGTCTGCAAGTGCAAGCCATTGGTTCGGTGTAAGTTTTTGAGAATGATAAGGAAATCATGGTGCTGCTGGAGAGAATTGAACTCTCGACCTCTCCCTTACCAAAGGATCGCTTAAAATGAAATTAACCTATATAAATCAATAATTTAAGATACACCCAATAACAGACTGCACGCGTTTTGCACACACTTTTTTACCCATTTTTGGGTCGTAAAAAACGGCCTGCGATCAGCATCAAAAGTCACTTTTGTGAGCTATTTTGTACCTGTTTGTCTTGGTCATGCGATGATCCTGAACCTTCAGCAGGACCTTCATCCGCGTCACTAGAGTCAGGATCCGCTTTTGCGATGAAATAGATTTCGTCAGTTGCATTGGCTAGATCTTCGATAGAGCTACCGTGCAAGCTTAGTCCGAGGTCCGCATTTGTTCGTTCAAAAACATGGTAGGGTTCAAGCTCTCGGGCTGTGAGCAAGATTGCTCGACGCTGCCATGGCTTTTCATTCAGAGATCTCGCCAATTCAACTTCAGTTTCGGTAAATGGGGAAAGCTTCGCCAAGATGATGTAAACCTCAAAGCGGTTCTTTGGAAATGCATCGGCCACGATACGTAGGTTTGTGATATCGTTCTCGTCGATTTCACCACCGGAGTCCTTGCACTCGCCTATCACGATAGTTGTTTTTCTGGATCTAGGCGATTCAGCTATTACACAAAAATCCGTTTCGCAGGTTGGTAGCCCCGCTTGCGCTTCTTTTGGTATCAGATCGTGTGAAATACCAAAAAGATGGTCGCTCGCGATGTCGCTTAAATTTACGTGGAGCTGTTGCAACAGCAGAGCAACTGGGATTGCACCCAGCGTGTTTTTTTCTATACCCAGAATGCCGCTTCGCCTGTAAGCAAAGTCTCCATCAACCAATTGTCTAGTCGCGTCAAAATCATTTCCGCACAATGGGCATTCGGCTTGCTGGCGCAAAGTATCGAGAGGCGTCCAGCTCGTAAGTGCGCATGCGGGACACTTTAGGTCGGCACCAATTCGAAAAAGGTCCTTTTCGACAAGATGGCTGAACACCATTGGTGGCGTGAGGTTTGTACCAATTTCACGCGGTTCTATGAAAAGACGGAGGTGGTCTGAGAATTTTGAACCAGTCACAGGGTCGGGCGAAGCTATTAGTTGAAGGGCTCCTTTCTTGGAAAATGAACTACTAGGTCCGTAGGTTTTTATCAAACTGCGTACCCCGGGAATTTTGAAAGCGCGTGCACCATCGAGCCCGCCCATTCGAGTAATAAGCTGTCTAGTAACAAGCCCGCTACTACTTGGTTTGGCAGAGAACTGCGCCAATGCAAAAATCTGCTCCAGCAATGCAGGAACAGGTAGGGCGCTGAGCCCAATGTCTTTTTCGGTAGCATCAATAACTACACCGACGCTTTCATGTTCCAGTCGCAATCGGTCGTACCTGTGATGCATAGTACGAGCTGCGAACTCATTGAGTTCGGGAATGCATGGCGGTGCAAAAGTATAGTTGGCGCCGTCGCTGCGTACACCCATCAATGAAATTGAGGCAACCAAGTGCTGGGTGTGAAACCACGTCTCTCCTGAGAAGGGCTTTTCTTTTAACGCGAAAGTCACTCGCGGCTGAGCAGAATTTCCACCAATGACGCCGAGTGATGTCTCCTGACCAAAATGCATGCGTAGCGGCCGGATATTGAGGCCATTCCAGCTGGTTTCGTCAACTGAACAAATCGTGAATTCACCCTTGCCCGCCGCATCCTTTGCCCGATCAATGAATTCTTCACGAGCCCAAATAGCGGGTGTTCGCGGATAAGATCCTCGGCCTGATAACTGATCGCGGACGAGATGAATAAACTTAGTCTGAAGCTCGCAAGTTCGATCTGGGTAATTTATGTCCGAAAAGAGCAGGTTAGTGCCGCAAGCCCTCAAATTCCAGAAGTTGATCAAATCGACGCAGTTTTTGGAATCTCCAATGTAGACGCCGGGGTAAATCCAACCTGCGTTTGAAGAGTAATGCGGTTCTAACCCAAAGCGCCCTAGATTGGAGATGCGTGGGTTGTCGAGAACACTGGTCGGAACAGCCCCATCTGACAAACTGGGCTGCTCGACTTTCCCAAAGGAATCCGAAACGATCTGACTGTAGTCGATCCCGATCTCCGCTGGATCAGGAAATGCGCCATATTGGGCAAGGAACATGTCAGCCAGAGGATCATCAGGGTCCCAATTCGGCGCACATACTCCCTCCTGAACATACTCGTTCCAATGTGAGGCCCCACGCATTCGAATAATCATGTTCTCGAGGTCTAATAGCCGGGCCCGACCCTCTCGCCCGTGCGAGGGAGGGAAGAAAAGCCCGTCGCCCCAAAGTGGGTCGATAAGGTGGGAGTACCTTTCTGCAAAATGGGCGATCGCAGGATCGTCGCCTATTTTTACCAAGAAATCGGGGCGAAAGATTTCCACGATATTGTCAGCCTCTGGCCGATCCACAGCGATGATCGGGTTGTAGGCTCCACCCCAAAACGAGAAGCACAACCTCGCAACTTTGCGGAACCCCTCCAGATCGTTTGAGGTCAACAAAAAAGCAACGCGCAGTGGGCGATAGGCGATATCAACACGGACTGTATCCAAGGTCGCGCACGCTATGCTCCGATCGAGTTTTGCTCAAGGAGCTTTCAACAAACGCTACACAAATTTACAGGCTTAAGGTCTTTCATTAAGACGGTAAGTCAGTTGCACATATAACAGCACTAGCTTTGCTGAGCTGGCTTTCGCTCCGGCTAGAAGTATTCGTTAGTCTGGTGGTTACCGATGTTAATGATTGGGAAAATCGCAAACTAAATCACTTCCCGACTAGACCTGAAGAATTCATCGTAGGCACGGCTAGATACAATTCGAGCGAAGGGCGGGTTGAACTCCTTAACCGCAATAGGTTGGTTGCGTGGATTACATTGGCCCTTTCCGAATCCGCAATCTTTATAAGTACTAGAACCTCTTGAACGGTTCTCTCTGTGAGAAAGCTGGTGCAGCAAATTCGTGTCTGCTGGACCATGAGGGATTGATTCCATTGCGAATTCAATCTTCGAATACTGCACGCATTTTGCACACATTTTTAGTGCAGCTTTCCCGCGGTTCACCGCGCTTTTATGCGTTTCACAAAATACGGTGAAAGCGGATTTTCGGAAAAACCGGGGTTAGGGAAAAAGCTAAAGCTCTTGTTTTTTTAGGGTTTTTTGGGTGTTTTTTGGGGGTCTGGATGGTGCTGCTGGAGAGAATTGAACTCTCGACCTCTCCCTTACCAAGGGAGTGCTCTACCTCTGAGCTACAGCAGCGCCGTGGCGGGTGATTAGACTCAAACGAAACGCGGCGCAAGGGTGTCTGGACGGTTTTTTTCCACTCCTGTAGAGAAAGGCAATGGCAGATAAAAATTCACCCAAAAAACACGGCAAATCCGGGGATGCGCGCGAAGAGCGGCTGAAGGCGGCGCTCAAGGCGAATATGGCGCGGCGCAAGGCGCAGGCCAAGGCGCGGGCGGCATCCGGGGACAAGACCGGCAAGGACGAGGGATAAGAGCAGATGGATTCGATTCTGGTGACGGGCAATGGCCCGCTGAACGGGCAGATCCCCATTGCAGGGGCCAAGAATGCGTGCCTGACGCTGATGCCTGCGACGCTTCTCAGCGAAGAACCGCTGACGCTGACCAACGCGCCGCGCCTCAGCGACATCAAGACCATGACCGCGCTGCTGCAATCGCTGGGGGCCGAAGTGTCGTCGCTGCAGGACGGGCAGGTGCTGGCCATGTCCAGCCACGACCTGACCAGCCACACGGCGGATTATGAGATTGTGCGCAAGATGCGCGCCTCGAACCTGGTGCTGGGCCCGATGCTGGCGCGGTTGGGGCAGGCGGTTGTGTCGCTGCCCGGCGGTTGCGCCATCGGCGCACGCCCGATGGATCTGCATGTCGAAGGGCTGGAAGCACTCGGAGCCGAGATCGAGCTGAAAGACGGCTATCTGCACGCCAGGGCGCCGGGCGGTCTGAAGGGTGCGGTGCACGAGATGCGCTTTGCATCCGTGGGTGCGACCGAGAATATCGTCATGGCCGCTACGTTGGCCAAGGGCACCACGGTGTTGAAAAACGCCGCGCGCGAGCCCGAGATTGTCGATCTGGTCGAATGCCTGCGCAAGATGGGGGCTCAGATTTCGGGCGAGGGAACCTCGACCATCGAGATACAGGGCGTCGACCGGCTGCATGGCGCGACCCATCAGGTGGTTACAGACCGGATCGAACTGGGCACCTATATGCTGGCCCCGGCTATTTGCGGGGGTGAGGTCGAATTGCTGGGCGGGCGCATGTCGCTGGTCGAAAGCTTTGCCGCCAAACTGGATGCGGCAGGGATCAGCGTCTCTGAGACCGACAAGGGCCTGAAAGTGACCCGCAAGAACGGGCGCGTGGCTTCGGTCGATGTGGTGACCGAACCCTTCCCGGGCTTCCCGACCGATTTGCAGGCGCAGATGATGGCGCTGATGTGTACTGCCGAAGGTGTGTCCGTACTTGAAGAGCGTATTTTCGAGAATCGCTTTATGCACGCCCCCGAACTGGTGCGCATGGGCGCGAATATCGAGGTGCATGGCGGCACCGCCACGGTCACCGGGGTCGAGCGTCTGAAGGGCGCGCCGGTGATGGCGACCGATCTGCGGGCATCGGTCTCGCTGATCCTTGCCGGATTGGCGGCCGAAGGTGAGACGGTGGTCAGCCGGGTCTATCATCTGGACCGCGGATATGAGCATGTGGTGCGCAAGCTGGAAGGCGTGGGCGCAAAGATCGAACGGATTAAGGGGCAATGACAGACGCGAGTTTCAAAGACGGACGCGAGGCACCGCTGAACCTTGGGGCCGAGGACGCAGATGACCTGCAGGTCATCGCGACGCTGACCCAGGACGCGATTTTCCCGGTGACCGAGATGACATGGCAACCCGGCCAGCGCCGCTTTGCGCTGTTGCTGAACCGCTTCCGCTGGGAGGACAAGGATGCCGCCGCCCGGCGCGGGCGCGCCTATGAACGGGTGCAGGCGGTGCTGATGTTCGGCTCGGTTCTGTCGGTGGCCAGTCAGGGCATCGACCGCGGCGACAAGGACATGATCCTGTCGCTGCTGTCGGTCGAATTCGAGCCCGGCGAAGATGGCGCGGGACAAATCCTGCTGACTTTGGCGGGCGACGGCGCGATCCGCCTGTCGGTCGAGGCTGTCGATGTCACGCTCAAGGACGTGACGCGTCCCTACAAGGCCCCCTCGGGTCACGCGCCGCATCACCCCGAGTGAACAACAAACGCGGTATAGCGCAGGCGTTTTCGCAGCCACCGCAAGGTGTCGAGCTACGGCGCGCAACCGTGTTTGATGTGTTCGGGATGAGCCGTGTGCTGATCCGTTCGATCGAGCAGTTATGTGGTGCGGATCATAACGGTGACGCCCAGACGATTGCCAATTGGACGGCGAACAAGGATGCCGCCAGCATTCGCGATTGGGTGCAGTCGGGGGTTGAGCTTTGGGTTGCAGACCAGTCCGGCCAAATAGCCGCCGTCGGAGGCATCCGTGACGCCGAAATTACATTGCTCTACCTCGATCCGGATTTTATTGGACGCGGAGTCGGGTACGCCTTGTTACAGCGGCTTGAACAACAAATCGCCAAGGCAGGGCATACCGAAGCATTTCTTGAGGCGACAAGGACGGCTCAGGATTTCTATCTGCGAAACGGATGGGCACCAACGGGAAACTGCAGCCAACGCGACGACCTTTCCTGTTTTGCGATGCGCAAATCGCTGCACCCCTCTGGCGAAGGGTTGAGCCCATCCCGCACGGACGATAAGACCCGTTGAAACGCTTTCGGAGTCCCTCACATGCCCGTTTTCCTCGACACGACCTCCGCCGATTTCGAGCCCGCGTTTCAGGCGCTGCTATCCGCCAAGCGTGAGGACAGCCCGGATGTGGACGCGGTTGTGGCGCAGATCATCGAGGATGTGCGGGCCCGAGGCGATGCGGCGGTGATCGAACTGACCGCGAAATTCGATCGGCTGGAGCTGACGCCCGAGACCATGGCTTTCTCTGCCGACGAGATCACAGAGGCCGTCGCGCAAGTCTCGGCCGATGACCGCGCGGCGCTGAAACTGGCTGCGGATCGCATCCGAGCCTATCACGAACGGCAGATGCCCGAAGGGCAGGAATGGACCGATGCGGCGGGTGCAACGCTCGGTTGGCGCTGGTCGGCAGTTTCGGCAGCGGGGCTTTATGTGCCTGGCGGCCTGGCATCCTATCCGTCCTCGGTGTTGATGAACGCGATCCCGGCCAAGGTGGCGGGTGTGGAACGGCTGGCTATTGTTGTCCCCACACCGGACGGTCAGGTCAATCCGCTGGTCCTGCTGGCGGCGCAGCTGGCGGGTGTGGATGAGGTCTATCGTATCGGCGGCGCGCAGGCTGTCGCTGCGCTGGCCTACGGAACGGAAACCATCGCGCCGGTCGACAAGATCACCGGACCGGGCAACGCCTTTGTCGCCGCCGCCAAACGTCGTGTGTTTGGCAAGGTGGGCATCGACATGATCGCGGGTCCGTCCGAGATTCTGGTGATCGCCGACAAGGACAACGATCCCGACTGGATTGCACTGGACCTGCTCAGTCAGGCGGAACATGACGAAAGCGCGCAGTCGATCCTGATCACCAATGACGCGGGCTTTGGTCAGGCCGTGGCGCGGGCGGTCGACAAACGCCTCGAAACCCTGCAGCGCCGCGCCATCGCGGGCGCAAGCTGGCGCGACTATGGCGCCGTGATTACCGTGCGCGATCTGGACGAGGCCGCCGCGCTGTCGAACCGCATCGCGCCCGAACATCTGGAACTGTGCGTCGCCGATCCGGTGGCGCTGAGCCAGCAGACCATCCACGCGGGCGCCATTTTCCTGGGCCAATACACGCCCGAGGCCATCGGCGATTATATCGGCGGCCCCAACCATGTGCTGCCAACCGCACGCTCGGCGCGGTTTTCTTCGGGCCTCAGCGTAATGGATTTCCTCAAACGCACCACGCTCAGCCAGATGACCCCCGAGGCCCTGCGTGCCATCGGGCCCGCGGCTGAACAACTGGCCCGCTCGGAAAGCCTTGAGGCACATGGCCTGTCTGTCACGGCGCGTCTGAACCGGTTGAACGGCTGAAGTGACGCAATCACCCGCAAGCTATGGCGCTTCTGCGCGTTGCCCATTGAATTCTGTTGTTATAGGTCTGTGCAGACGCAAGGATTGTGACCGTTAAGATGACCCGTATCTCGCATATCGAACTGGACGACCGAAACCTGCCCCCGCCGACCCCTGAGATCGAGCAGGAGCGCAAGGTCGCCATCTATGATCTGCTCGAGGAAAACTCGTTCACGCTGCCCGCGCGCGACGACCGGGCGATCCCCGATGGCCCCTATCACGTGCAGCTGTCGATCCGCGACAAGCGGCTGGTCTTCGACATCGCCACCGAGGCGGACGAGAAAGCGGCTGAATTTCACCTGTCGCTGGGGCCGTTCCGTCAGGTGGTCAAGGACTACTTCCAGATCTGCGAGAGCTATTTCAATGCGGTCAAGAACCTGCCGCCCAGCCAGATCGAAACCATCGACATGGCCCGGCGCGGCATCCACAACGAAGGCAGCCGCGTGCTGCAGGAACGGCTGGATGGCAAGGCCGAGATCGACACTGACACCGCCCGCCGCCTGTTCACGCTGATCTGCGTGCTGCATTTCGGAGGCTAACGGGTGACGCCGCTGCCGCAGTCGATCCTGTTCTGCTGTGACCACAATTCGGTCCGCTCGCCCATGGCCGAGGGCATCATGAAGAAATTCTACGGCACCGGCACCTATGTGCAATCCGCCGGTGTGCATAACGATCTTGAGATCGACGGCTTCTGCATCGCCGTCTGTCAGGAGATCGGCGTCGAACTGTCCCGCCACCGCAGCCGGTCCTTCGATGAGATGGAGCAATGGGGCGACGACCTCAGTTCATTCGACCTGATCGTGGCCCTGTCGCCCGCCAGCCAGCGAAAGGCGCTGGAACTGACCCGGTTTTTCCACCTCGATGTCGATTATTGGCCAATTATGGACCCTACCGGATTAGGCGAGACCCGCGAGGACAAGCTACGTCACTACCGACAAACCCGCGAACAGATCATCTCGCATCTGAAAGACCGCTGGGGCGAACCGACGGAGTGACCATGAACCAAACCGTGAAAACCTATTTCGACGCCTTCAATGCCGGTGATGTGGATGGCATGCTGGCCTGCCTGTCCGATGATGTCGCCCATCACGTGAACGAAGGCCAGATACGCGTCGGCAAAGAGAAATTTGCCGCCTTTTGCGCCCATATGAACCGCTGCTATCGCGAGAACCTGACCGATATCGTGATCTTCGAGGCCGAAACCGGCACGCGCGCCGCCGCCGAGTTCATCGTCAACGGCACCTATCTGGAAACCGACGAAGGCCTGCCCGAGGCCCGCGGTCAGACCTATCGCCTGCCGGCGGGCTCGTTCTTTGACCTCAAAGACGGCAAGATCACCCGCGTAACCACCTTTTACAACCTCGCCGACTGGACCAAACAGGTCTCGAATGGCTGAGATCACCGATGTCCGCCCCCTGACCGGAGCGGCGCTCGAGGCTGCTCTGGACGATGTCGCTCGCCTGCGGATCGAGGTGTTCCGGGTCTGGCCCTATCTCTACGATGGCGATCTGGCGTACGAGCGGGCCTATCTGCAATCCTACCGCGACAGCAACAGGGCCATTGTCGTCGGTGCCTTTGATGGCGACAGGCTGGTCGGGGCCTCGACAGGCGCACCGCTGACCGATCACGCCGACGATTTCGCCGCTGCCTTCGCCGGGACAGGGCTGAACCTGTCCGACATTTTCTATTGCGCCGAATCCGTCTTGTTGTCTGACTATCGGGGGCAGGGTGCGGGCCACAGGTTCTTTGATCAGCGCGAAGCCCATGCCCGCACGCTGGGCTTCACCAAAAGCGCCTTCTGCAGCGTTCAGCGCCCCGCCGACCACCCAAAGCGGCCCGCCGAATATCACCCGCTGGATGCGTTCTGGCGTGCCCGGGGCTATGCGCCTTTGCCCGGTGTCATCGCGCAGTTTTCGTGGAAGGATGTAGGTGAGGAAAGCGAGACCCAAAAGCCGCTGCAATTCTGGATCCGGGATTTGTGAGGCCGTTGGGCGCAAGCCGCCCACTTGCCGTGATCCACACTGCCCCATACCATCCTGCATATGTGTGGAAAGTTTGCAGCCGGTCACCTGACGCAGCGCCAGATGTTGGCGATCCTTGAACATTTTCTCTACGGTAAAGTCTCGCCTCATCTTCCCGAGTCCTTGCCCTCGGGCGGCTATAACATCTCACCGATAAACCGCGTGGGCATAATCCGCTGGGACGGCGACAAGGCCGAGCTCAGCACTGCACGCTGGCAGATCAGGGACCCGCGAAGCCAAAAGCCTCTGATCAACTCCAAGATCGAGAACACCGGGTTCTGGCAAGACTACTGGGATCGCGGTCGCTGTCTTGTTCCGGCGATTGGCTATTATGAATGGCCGAAAGATCAGGGCCATGATTGCCCGGTCTATATCTCGGTCAAACACAATGCCCCGGTGATGTTCTTTGCCGGGTTTTACCGCACCGATGACGGCAACCATTCCTGCACCATCCTGACCCGCAAACCCAGCCCGCAGATCGCGCATATCCACAATCGAATGCCGGTGATCCTTACCCCGGATGAAATCGAATGCTGGCTGTCGGGCGTCACTACGGCGCAGGACGCCCAGCAGTCTCTGGGCACGGGGTATGAGGGCCGCTTCCAATACCATACGGTTAAACCGATCAAACGCGGCTCGGACGGAGAGACCCTGATCGAACCCTTCACGCCCCCGGTTCAGACCGGGTTTGATTTCTGACAGCGAACCGTGGTCAGGGCTTTGCGCCCTCGGCACCGGGCGGCGACGAAAAGTACGTATCGCGCTCATGGAACTTGCCGCGGATTCCTGTTTGCCAGTGATCTGAGAGGTGTCTATGACACTTCTATTACATTCCGGCCGGTCATTGACCCAGCCCGAGTTAAGAATAATTCACCATCTATTGGCTGACCAAGTGTCAGGAAGTTAAGGAATTCAACATGCTTGGCTTACGGAAACTGACGAGTCGCCACATCATCGTGACAGTGACCATTCTGAACCTTCTAATGGTGGTCATTGGATATATCGGGCACGACAATCCCACCAAGCATTACCGGGAAGGCTCGGTCGGAACCCACATCTCAATTCTGCTGCTGGCGCTGATTGCGCTGGTCAACTTCCAGATTTTTCTGTGCAGAAACAAACAGGTTATCTGGCTTCTGATATCGTTGGGCTTTACGTTTCTGGCGTTTGACGAAGGCCTGTTGATTCATGAGAACACCGATAAGGCCATCCACCAGATTTTCGGGATCAAGCAAACCAGCCTGACCGACCGGATTGATGACATGCTCATCGGCCTCTACGGGCTTATTGGTGCCGCGGTCCTTTATCGTTATCGGAAAGAGGTCCTTCGACACAGGGTCCTGTTGCGCTTTCTGATCTCCGGTTTCGTATGCCTCGCCGCGACGGTTGTGTTCGACGCCATTTCAAATGATGACGCCTTGTTTCGGTGGGTCGGGATTTCCGAAGAAAATGTCCTCGACTACAAGCTGGCGTTCCGCGGACTCGAAGAGGTGTTCAAGCTGATGGCCGAAGCGGTTTTCCTGGCCGGATTTGTCGAGGTGCTGAGGCGGGTCAAATCGGACGCCGATCCCTCGGCGAGCGGTGATCAGGCGATTTAGGTTTCGCGCTTGTTTACGTGAGTTCACCAGTGCGATCTGACACGCGATTCCGCATGACACGCCGCGCACTCCTCCCTTATGGTGACGCGGTGCCTAACCGGGAATACGCATGATGAAAGTAGCCACCGCCGCATATGATCTCGACTGGCTCGACAGCTGGGCGCAATACGAAGATAAGCTGGAACGCTGGGTCGCGGAGGCAGCAGGGCAGGGGGCCGAACTGCTGGTCTTTCCCGAATATGGTGCGATGGAGTTGTCGACCCTTGATGGTGCCGATGTGGCCGGTGATCTGGAACGCTCGATCCGGGCGGTTTCGGACCGGATGGAAGATGTACAACACGTACACCAGCGCCTCGCAAAAGAGTACAACACATACATTCTGGGTGCTTCGGCCCCGGTTCTCGACGGACCGGGCCGTCCGGTGAACCGGGCTGCGTTTTACGCGCCGGATGGGGCTGTTGACCATCAGGACAAGCAGATCATGACCCGGTTCGAGCGTGACCTCTGGGACATCGCACCGGGCGGTCCGCTGAAGCTGTTCGATACTGCGCTGGGCAAGATCGGAGTTCTCATTTGCTATGACAGCGAGTTCCCGCTGCTGGGCCGCGCCCTGCAGGAGGCCGATCTGGTCCTTGTACCCTCCTGCACCGAAGCCCTGTCAGGTTACTGGCGGGTGCGCATTGGTGCGATGTCAAGAGCATTGGAAAATCAATGTGTTACAGTCATGGCATCGCTTGTTGGTAACTATGACTGGTCCGAGGCAGTGGATATGAACACCGGCATGGGCGGCGTTTTCGGTCCGCCCGACAAGGGCTTTCCACAGACCGGTGTTCTGGCCGAGGGGGATCTGAGCCGACCCGGTTGGACCTATGCGGACATTGATCCCGGCGCAATTGCCGCTGTCCGCGCGGACGGCCATGTGCTCAACCGCACCCACTGGGCCGAGCAGGATGCAAGAGTCAATTCGGTCACAATATCACCCCTTTAGGCGATTCCGCCCTTGAAATAAGGGTAAAATAAGCTCATTTAAGCGCACATCCCCGCAGATTCTGCGGGTGCAACTTAAATGTGGAGACAACATGGCCAAGGAAGATACGCTCGAATTTCCCGGTGTCGTGAAGGAACTCCTGCCTAATGCGACGTTTCGGGTCGAGCTGGAAAACGGCCATGAGATCATCGCACATACGGCAGGCAAGATGCGCAAGAACCGCATCCGTGTTCTGGCCGGCGACAAGGTTCAGGTCGAGATGACCCCCTATGATCTGACCAAGGGTCGGATCAACTACCGCTTCAAGTAACGCCTGCCGCAATGGCGTTTATTCTCGGATCGGGCAGCCCAAGGCGGCTGGACCTGTTGGCGCAGCTTGGCGTGCAGCCCGATGCGATACACCCTCCTGAAATCGACGAAACGCCTCTGAAAGGCGAGTTGCCGGTTCCGTATTGCAATCGCATCACGCGCGAAAAAGTACAGGCTGTTCAGGCAGATAATGACGATGTCACCCTGTGTGCCGACACCACGGTCGCGCTGGGGCGGCGCATTCTGGGCAAGCCCGAAGATGCAGCCCAGGCCGCCGAGTTTCTGTATGCTTTGTCTGGCAGACGCCACCGGGTGATCACCTCGGTGGCCGTCCGGCGCGGCGAGAAAATACTGCAGCGTGACGTCGTCTCGCAGGTCAAGGTCAAGCGCCTCTCCGACACCGAGATCAACGCCTATCTGGCTACAGGTGATTGGCAGGGCAAGGCCGGCGCCTATGCTATTCAAGGCCCTGCGGGTGCGTTCATTCCATGGATTTCGGGTTCATTCACCGGCATTGTAGGGTTGCCCCTGTCCGAGACCGCCGCCCTACTGCAGGGTATCGGTTATCCACTTTATCGCGAGGCACCATGAAGGGTCGCACCATCGTTCTGGACCACATCCAAGGCCGCGAGGCCGCGGCGCTTATGGTCGACGGCAAGCTGGATGATTTCCTGATTGCTGCAGATGCCCCCGCACCCGGCACGATCTATCGCGCCCGCGCAGATCGCCCGGTGAAAGGGCAGGGCGGCATGTTCCTGACCACTCCAGACGGCCCCGCCTTTCTGAGGCAGGTCAAGGGCTTGGCCCCCGGCGCCCTGCTGCTGGTGCAGGTGTCAGGCTACGCCGAACCCGGCAAGGCCATCCCGGTGACCAATCGCATCCTGTTCAAAAGCCGCTATGCTATCATCACGCCGGATGCACCCGGCCTCAACATCTCACGTAGCATCCGTGACGAGGATGAGAGAGACCGGCTGCTGGAAATCGCGCATGATCAGATGGAAGACAGCCCATATGGGCTGATCCTGCGGTCTGGTTGTGCTGGCGCTGACAGTGGCGAAATCGCAGATGATGTCGCCGCTATGCGTCTTCAGGCCGAGCAGGTGCTGAACGATTCCGGTGATCAACCCGAAACCCTCAGTGAAGGCGACGGCCCCCATATCCTGGCATGGCGCGACTGGACCGACCCGGCCGAAGTAGTGACCAGTGCCGGAGGGTTCGAAGCCCATGGCGTACTGGATGCCCTGGATGTCGCGCGCGGCATCGCCGAACCATTGCCGGGCGGCGGATATCTTTACATCGAACCCACCCGCGCGCTGGTTGCGGTGGATGTGAACACCGGTGCGGACACCTCGCTTGCAGCGGGAATCAAGGCGAATTTCGCCTGTGCAAAAATCCTGCCACGCGCATTGCGTGTTCGCGGTTTGGCGGGACAGATTGTGCTGGATCTTGCCCCGATGCCCAAGAAAGACAGGCGCGGTTTCGAAGCGGCCCTGCGAGGGGCTTTCAAGACCGACCCCGATGAAACCACACTCGCGGGCTGGACCCCCTTGGGCCATTTTGAGCTGCAGCGAAAACGGGCGCGCGTGCCGCTGTCGGAGATCCTGAAATGAGCTGCCCGATCTGCGCCGGTGATACGGTCCCAGAGTTCCGTCCCTTTTGCTCCAAACGCTGCGCAGACATCGATCTGGCCAAATGGCTGAACGGTTCATACGCAGTTCCGTCGCAGCGGGAAGAGGACCCCGATATCGAACCTGACCCGAGCGATTTCACGTCAGGGCGACCGCACTGAAAAAATGTGAAAAAGCCTCTGGACACTGCTGGTAGCAAGTCATAGAAGGCCTCCACCCAACGACAAAAGTCGTTCCCGTGCCCGGGTAGCTCAGGGGTAGAGCAGTGGATTGAAAATCCTCGTGTCGGTGGTTCGATTCCGCCCCCGGGCACCATTTTTATCTGAAAATAAATATATAAAATCAAAGGCTTAAGTCGATTTCGGCGCTTAGGAATGTACTGCCCGATGGACAGTGGATAACATCTGCGAAGGGGTTTGGCGATCTATCGCAAAGACAGCAGTCCCTATTGGTATTTCCGATTATAAGACCCGATAGCGGGAAAATACGTGCATTGGTCTTCCAAAGAAGAATCGCGACCCGAAGCGATTGAAGTGGCTTATGAGTTTTCTGATCACCTACGCATCCAAGACGTAGACCCTGGCGTAGGCAATCCAGGAAGTGCAAGTTGAAACCGACACTCAATCAGCAGGGTTGGGCAAATCAGCGATTCACAAAGAAAATTGGGCTTCTCGTAAAGAATGATCTACCACTGAGAATCTTGAACTAACTTAAATCGACAGGGCGCAGTCCCACTACAGTCCCGGCGATAAAATCGCAAAGAGGTTTTGGTTACCAATCGCGATGCGCTGATTTAGTTGGGGAATTTGGTAGCGGAGGAGGGACTTGAACCCCCGACACGCGGATTATGATTCCGCTGCTCTAACCAACTGAGCTACTCCGCCACGAGTGAGAGGCGATTTAAGCGAGGGGCCGGGGAGGGTCAAGAGGGAAATGCGCCTTCGACGGGATTCTTTATGTGCTCATTCAATGTGTGTTTTGTTTTGTCGTGGTGGCGCGTGTCATGTCGGCGATTTGGCGGATGAAGCGTGCGCAGATGTCTGGCTCGGTGATCAGAATCATGTGGCCGCGGTTCTCCAGCTCCTCGCAGGTGAGGCCGAATTTCGTCATTGAAACACCGTGTATTTCAGCCGACAGGATTGGGTCTTCGGCGCCGAACAGGATGCCTCCGGGCGTTTGCAGGTTGTCATAGCGTCGGGTTAATGCCCCTATGCTGGCCTCGACGCCGACGACGTCTTGTGATGCGGTGATAAAGGCCGAGGGGCGCAAGCCGAGGGCGCCTCCGGCGCGGTTCAGGAAATCGGCAGGTGCCGGTTCGGGGGCGAAGACGTCTTTCAGGACCAGCGGCGCAGTTTTGCGGGCCATTGGGACCGCGATGGTGTTGCCGATGAGGTTGCGTAGCCATTCGGTGCGAATTTCCAGCGGTTTGAAGACGGCGGGCGGTTCAGGCATCTGCTGTGTGAGTGGGGCCAGGAGCGCCAGCGCCGATGTGGTTTCGGGGTGATCCAGTGCCATCGCCAGCGAGACTGCGCCGCCCAGCGAATGGCCAACCAGTATGGCCTGGTCGACATTCTTGATTTTTAGAAATTCGTGGATCATGCGGGCCTGTTCAGGCAGTGCGGCCAGCGCGGCGGTGTCGCGGGTGGAATATCCGCATCCCGGCCGATCAACCGCCAGAACGTGGTAGTCTTGCGCAAGATCATCCACCAGCGCATAGGTGAAATGCTGCAACTGGCCTGAGAGGCCGTGGATCATGACGATGGTCTGATTGCTGGGATCGCCTTTTTCGACATAGTGGATGCTGCCGCCCTGAACGGGCACGATCTGTCCCAACTGCGGCACAATTTCGGTCCCTTGCCGGGTCAGGCGGCGGGTCCAGATGTGCATGCCCAGCAAGAACCCCGCCAGCAGCAGGACAATCGTCAGCAGGATCGACATCACGGGTCTCCGGTTGTTTCTGTCAAAAGATGATATGGGGTTGCCGCGCGAATTGACAGGACACCCGTTTGTCAACCATTCCCGCTCAGTACGGCTGCTGACGGGCGTGGCAACCGGTCAAGCAGGCGAAACACGCTGTCGCGACAGGCGGGACCTGCCCAGTCAGGTGGATAGAAAGCCGGGGGCAGGTCGGGCTGGCGGAGCACGACGCGTCGCCATCTATGCACCAGCAATGTGCGCAAAGTCGCGCTCTGCAATGGCGCTGGTGTCCAGGTCTCGGGGCGAGACCTGGCGGCGCGCTCGACCGCGTCCAGAAGGGCCTGGCACGACGCGCGCTGCTCGGGTGGGCACAACCGGTTCTGAACCCATCCGGGGGCCGTGCCCGGAGTGATTTCCAGCGCCAGCAGATCATCCGTCTGGGCCGGGGCAGGGCCAGTACCCAGCGCAACATTGCGCCCGATGGGGATATAGTCATGGCTGAGCATCACGTCCTCAAGCACCTGCGTGCCGGTTCCGTCCTCTGCGATCAGCAGATGCCAGTGCTCGACCGGCGAAGGGTCGCGCGCATAGATGCGGGGTGTAACGGCTGCGGACTGGGTCCGGCCAAATTCCGTCAGCACATGGCGTGAGACGCGGCCGATCCGGTCACTCTCAATCCAGCCATCCTTGCGCAGGCGATGTACAGCGACCCGGATCGCTTCGGGCTTGATGCCCATCGGCTCAATGATCCGGGTCAGAGCCCCGCCCGAAATCTGCGCGCCGGGCTCCTGCGCCATATCGCCGAACAGTGAGACAATAATCGACCAGACCCGCTGGTCTTGCGGGTCCGTCAGTTCGGCCACAGCCGTTTCGAACCACGAGTTCTGCTTGGTCATACGACCAGTTTAACCCATTATGCCGACTAAGAAAAACAGGTATGTGCAGCCGGTCAACGAGCGTTCATTGTCAGCAGCTCGTATTCCGCCACCAGCTCATCATCCTGATTGGTCAGGGAGACGTGCCAGCGGACCTCGCCATAATCGTCGTTACGCGGGGTTTTCTGCTTTACCGTCAGACGCACCTTGATGCTGTCCCCGGCAATGACGGGTTTCATGAACCGCAGCCCGTCCAGCCCGGTATTGGCCAGCACTGGCCCCTCATTCGGTTCGACAAACAGACCCGCAGCGAAGCTGAGCAACAGATAGCCATGCGCCACACGGCCGGGGAAGAACGGATTTCGTGCCGCCGCGTCCTCGTCCATATGAGCGTAGAAGGTATCGCCGGTGAAATTGGCGAAATGCTCGATATCTTCCAGCGTGACGGTGCGCGGGGCGGTGTGCAGGGTCTCTCCGACCTGCAACTCGCCAAACCTGCGGGTAAAGGGATGCGCCGGGCCTTTGATATCGGGCGCTCCGGGGATCCATCGGGTGCCGATGCCGCTGAGCATTCGGGGCGAGCCTTGAATGGCGGTGCGCTGCATATAGTGTTTCACACCGCGCACGCCGCCCATTTCCTCTCCGCCACCCGCGCGGCCCGGCCCGCCATGCACCATATGCGGCAAAGGGGAGCCGTGGCCGGTAGATTCCGCCATCGAGTCACGGTCGTTGATGTAGATACGTCCGTTATACGCCGCAGACCCCATCACCACGCCTCGCGCGACATCGGTATCATGGGTGATCAGCGACGTGACCAGAGACCCCTGACCGCGATTGGCCAGCGCCACAGCATGATCCAGATCGCGATAACCCATCAGGGTCGAAACCGGGCCGAATGCCTCGGTGTCATGCACGCGCTGTGCAGTGTCGGGGTCGGCGCAGTGATACAGCATCGGGGGAACAAAGGCGCCAGTTTCGGGGCCGTTCAGGTCGAACACGTCGGGGTTGCCGAACACCCGTTCAGCCTCTTGCCCGATCAGAGCGGCCTTTTCCAACACATCGGCCTTCTGCCCGTTCGACACCAGCGCGCCCATGCGCGTCGTCTTGGCCCGTGGGTCGCCGATGGTGATCTTGGCCAGCCGTTCCGACAGCGCTCCGATCACCGCGTCAACTTGTGCTTCGGGCGCGATGATGCGGCGGATGGCGGTGCATTTCTGACCCGCCTTGGTTGTCATCTCGCGAGTGACTTCCTTGATGAACAGGTCAAATTCGGGCGTTCCGGGTTCCGCATCCGGTCCGAGGATCGAGGCGTTCAGGCTGTCCTGCTCCGCCACGAACCGCACCGAGTTCTGCAGGATCGCAGGCGTCTGCCGCAACTTGAGCGCGGTATTGGCAGAGCCGGTGAAGCTGACTACATCCTGACAGCCCATGTGATCCAGCATGTCTCCCAACCCGCCCGAGACCAGTTGCAGCGCACCGGCAGGCAGGATGCCACTGTCCAGCATGATCCGAACCGCCAGTTCGGTCACATAACAGCTGTTGGTGGCCGGTTTCACGATGGCGGGGACGCCCGCAAGCAGCGTCGGGGCCAGTTTCTCCAGCATCCCCCAGACCGGGAAGTTGAACGCGTTTATATGAACTGCCACGCCCTGCAGTGGCGTACAGATATGTTGCCCAAGAAAGGTGCCGTTGCGCGACAATTGCTCGATATCACCGTCCAGATAGACCTGCGCGTCCGGCATCTCGCGTCTGCCCTTGGAGGCGAAGACGAACATGGTGCCAATGCCGCCATCGATGTCGATCAGGTGGTCTTTCTGGGTCGCTCCGGTCTCGAAACTCAGATCGTAGAGCGCCTGTTTATGCGCCGAAAGTTCTTGCGCCAGCGCCTTGAGCATCCGGGCGCGGTCATGAAACGTGAGCTTGCGCAGGGCAGGGCCGCCGGTGTTGCGCGCGTAATCCAGCATGGCCTGCACGTCTAGCGCTGCGTTTCCAGCGCTGGCAAACGAAGCGCCGGTGATGGCGGAGGCGATGGTGCGCGCGCCTTCTCCGGGCGCGACCCAGGTGCCAGCGGCAAAGCTGGAAATCTGATGCAGGGACATGGTGTTCTCCTGTTTGATGAGGCGGGGCTCAGTGCCCCAATGCGCCCATTTGCTGCGGCAGGTACAGAACCACGATGGGCACCAGCACGATCAGCGCGAGGCGGAAGATATCGGCGACCCAGAACGGGGTGACGCCGCGAAAGATGGTGCCGGTCGAAACATCGCCCACCACGCCCTTCAGGATGAAGACGTTCAGGCCCACGGGCGGGGTGATCAGTGAGATTTCGGTGACCACCACAACCACGATGCCGAACCAGATCGGATCATAGCTCAGCGACGTGACCAGCGGGAAGAAGATCGGGACGGTCAGCAACAGCATCGAGAGCGACTCAAACACGCAGCCCAGAATGATGTAGATGCCGAGGATCATAAGGATCACAACGAAGGGCGCGACGTCATAGGCCGTGACCAGTGCGATCAGGGCCTCGGGCAAACCGGCCAGATTGATGAAGTTCGAGAATATCTGCGCACCGATGAGTACGGCGAACAGGGCCGAAGCGGTAAAGCAGGTTTCTTTCAATACCTCGAACGTGGACCCAACCGTCAGGCCGCCACGAAACAGGGCAATCAGGAAGGCCCCGGCGGCGCCCATGCCTGCGGCCTCGGTCGGTGAGAAGGTCAGGTTCAGCGGTTCAAAGTCGAAGGCGCCGTAGAGCCCGCCGATCACCAGAAAGAACAGCAGCAGCACGGCCCAGACCGAACCCAGCGCGCGGATACGCTCGGACCAGGTGGCGCGTTCCCCGGCTGGTCCGGCCTCGGGGTTGCGCCAGACGGTCCAGCGCACGGCGAAGAGGTAGAACAAGATGCCAAGGATGCCAGGGATGATCCCCGCCATGAACAGCTTGCCGATCGAGGTTTCGGTCAGCAGCCCATAGATGACCAGAATGACCGATGGCGGGATCAGAATACCCAGTGTGCCACCAGCTGCAATCGAGGCGGTCGAAAGTTCGTCGGAATAGCCGTAGCGGCGCATTTGCGGCATCGCGACCTTGGACATGGTGGCCGCGGTGGCCAAGGACGAACCGCAGATGGCCGAAAACCCGCCGCAGGCCGCGACCGTCGCCATGGCGATACCGCCGCGCATGTGGCCCAGAAAGGCGTTGGATACGGCATAAAGCTCGCGCGCCATGCCGCCCTTGTTTACGAACAGACCCATCAGGATGAACAGGGGCACCACGGACAGGCCGTAATCCTGTGCGGTATCTGTGATCTGGCGGCCCACCATGGACATAGCCGCCTTCAGCCCCCGCTCGTCAAAGATCGAGCCGCCGCGTTCATAGGCAAAGCCCAAAGTGCCAACCAGGCCCATAGCAAAGACGATAGGCAGGCGCATCAGCACCAAAACCAGAACAATCGCAAATCCGATCAGCGCAGCGGTCATTGCAGAGGCTCCGACAGGGTATGGGGGGCGAAGGCTTTCAGCACTCCGGTGGCGATCATCACTAATGCGGTGACAGCGACGGACAGCGTGATGAACCAGCCGATCAGATAGGTGGGGATCGAGAGATACTCGGTCACATCCCCATAGTCCCGCGCACGTTCGGCCAGAACCCAGACGCGCTGGACCGGCCAGAACAGCATGATGCCACTGACCACGTAAATCACCACGTCGCGGGCCCGTGACAGATGCAGGCGATTGAAGAACCCGTCCGTCAGGTCGACCGCGATATGGCCGTTGGTGGTGGAGACGATGGGCAAGACCGAAAACACCAGAATCGCCATCAGAATGCGGGTGAGCTCGGTGGCGGCTTCAATCGGAGCGTTGAAGACCGAGCGCAGGATCACGTCGCAGAAGGTCATCACCATCAGGATGAACAGGGCAGCGCTGGCCACAATCACGGGGAGGGCGCTGGCGCGGCGCACTAGCTGAATTATTGGGATCATCGGGAACTCGCGCAGGAAAGGGCAGGGCGGCGCATATGGCCGCCCCGCGTTCGGATCAGTTCGAGGACATTTCCGATTTGATCATGTCATAAGCGGCCTGCGCGTCGACGCCTGTTGCGTCAACTTCGGCGATGACCTTGCCACGGATGTCTTCGGCGATGGCCGAGAACTTTTCCATGTCCGCGTCTGTGGCGGCGTTGATGGCATTGCCTTCCGCAGCTTCTGTCGCTTCACGACCGGTGGCGTCGATCTCGTCCCAGATCTTGCCGATCTCGCGGCTCAGCGGTTCGCCGAACACGTTTTCCTCAAGCGCTGTTTGCAGGTCTGCGGGCAGATCGGCAAAAGTGTCTTCATTCATGATGAAGGCAAACGAACCACGATAAAGGCCACCCGGCATTTCATAGACGTTCTGCGCCACTTCGGTCAGCTTGAAACCCTTGCGCGATTCCAGCGGCATGACGACACCATCAGCAGCCTTGGAGGCCAGCGTTTCATAGACCTTGGGGGCGGGCACCTGAATGCCGGTTGCGCCCAGCGCCGCACCGACATCACCGCCAACGCCGCCGGGGATGCGTACCTTCAGGCCGGAAACTTCCTCCAGCGAGGTGACCGGTGTGCTGGAATGCAACTGCGCGGGGCCGTGCGTGTGCAGAGCGATGACCTTGACGCCACGATGCTCATCCGCGGCCTTGAGATGCTTATCATAAGCGCGCCAATAAGCGACTGAGGCTTCCTCGGCCGAACCTTCATAACCTGGCAGTTCGATCAGCTTGGTGGTGACGAAACGGCCCGGCTGATAACCGTGGAAGATGATCGAGGCATCGGCAGCACCGTCCATGATCAGGTCCATCTGCGCCGGTGGCGGGGCAATGCCCAGCTTCAGCTCGGCGGTGACCTGCCCGTCGGTGGCCTCTTCCACCATCTCAACGAATTTGGGCCACATCTTTGCGTTGATGCCATGGGTGGGCGGGGCCCAGCTGGAAATCGTCAGCGTGTAATCGGCCGCAAAGGCGATGGTGCCTGACACCGCCAATGTTGCCGAAGCCAGCAGTGTGGTGAGCTTGGTGAATTTCATGACCGGGTCTCCTCCTCAAAAGCGTAAGTCGTGAATCTGGTATTGGTTCGTTTTGTAACTATCAACGGTTCTGAACAGGTCTTACGGAACCGCCGAGTCACAAAAGCTTGGAGAATTTATTGACCAACCGTTCGGTTTATGCAAGAAGTTTGTTGTAACTTATGAAAAGCGAACCGGGCATGTCCGACACGATTATTTCGCAGAATATGGGGCAATGGGTTGAAATAACACTCAATCGCCCTGATCGCCTGAACAGTTTCACCGATGAAATGCACCATGCCCTGCGCGCTGCGCTCGAAGGCGCGCGCGATGACGGAGCCCGTGCGGTGCTGCTGACCGGGGCCGGTCGCGGCTTCTGTGCGGGGCAGGATTTGGGGGATCGAAACCCCGCAACGATGGAAGGCCCGCCCGATCTGGGTTACACGGTGCGTACCTTTTATGCCCCTTTGGTGCGCCTGATCCGGTCGCTGAATTTTCCGGTTGTCTGCGCCGTCAACGGTGTTGCGGCAGGGGCGGGCGCGAATATCGCGTTGGCTTGCGATGTGGTTCTGGCCGCCGATTCTGCCAAGTTCATCCAGTCGTTTTCCAAGGTCGGCTTGATCCCTGACACGGGCGGCAGTTGGCATTTGCCGCATCTGTTGGGTGAGGCGCGGGCCAAAGGTCTGGCCCTGACCGGGCAGCCGCTGCCAGCACAGCAGGCGGCGGATTGGGGGCTGATCTGGAAGGCGATACCCGACGCTGATCTGATGCCCGAGGCGCGCGCGCTGACAGAACAATTCGCAAATGGGCCTACGTTGGGATTGGGTCTGACAAAACAGACGATACAGGCGGCTGCCGTGAACACGCTGACCGATCATCTGGAGATTGAGGCGGACGCGATGAAAACCTGCGGCGAAAGTGCGGATTATGCCGAAGGCGTCACCGCGTTTCTGGAGAAACGCGCGCCGGTGTTTCGGGGGGAATGAGATGACGCCGAAGGAACGCGCCCAAAAGGCTGGCGCCGCCATGTGGGGACGGGACAATGCCTCGCAATGGGCGGGGATGGAACTGGTCGAGATGGATGAGGGCACCGCAACGCTCGCGTTGCAGGTGGCCGACCATCACTGCAACGGGCATGGTATCTGCCATGGTGGCGTGACCTTCATGCTGGCCGACAGCGCCTTTGCCTTTGCCTGCAACAGCCGCAACCAGTCCACCGTCGCACAGCATAATGTGATCAGTTACGTCGCGCCCGCGCAATCCGGCGACCTGCTGACAGCCCGCGCGACGGAACTGAGCCTGACCGGGCGCAGCGGCATCTATGACGTAACCGTAACAAACCAGACCGGCCAGAAGATCGCAGAGTTTCGGGGCTTTTCCCGCGCGGTCAAAGGGCCGGTGTTTGACGAGACCTGAGATAAGGGGGATGGCATGAAGGATCTTACTCCGAACAAGGCGGATCTCGATCCGATCGAAATCGCCTCGATTGATGAAATTCGTGGGCTTCAGCTGGACCGGCTCAAGTGGTCTCTGCGCCATGCCTATGACAACGTGCCAATGTATCGGCAGCGGTTCGACGAGGCCGGGGTGCATCCGGACGACCTGCAATCGCTCAGCGATCTGGCGCGGTTTCCGTTCACTTACAAAAACGATTTGCGTGAGAACTATCCCTTTGGCCTGTTCGCCGTCCCGCGCGAACAGATCATCCGCGTTCATGCCTCGTCAGGGACCACCGGCAAGCCAACCGTGGTGGGCTATACGCAGGGTGATATCGACAATTGGGCGGATCTGGTGGCGCGGTCTTTGCGGGCCAGCGGCTTGCGCCGGGGCGATATGGTGCACAACGCCTATGGCTATGGCCTGTTCACCGGCGGTCTGGGTGCGCATTACGGGATCGAACGTCTGGGGGCCACGGTCGTCCCGATGAGCGGCGGACAGACCGGCAAGCAAGTCGATCTGATCACCGACTTCAAACCGGACGGGATCATGGTGACGCCCTCCTATATGCTGAATATTCTTGAGCAATATCATAAGGTTGGCCTCGACCCGCGCGAATGCTCGCTGGCTGTTGGTGTCTTCGGCGCCGAACCCTGGACGGATTCGATGCGTGCCGAGGTTGAGCAAGCTTTCGACATGCATGCCGTCGACATCTATGGTCTGTCCGAGATCATGGGGCCAGGCGTCGCCAATGAATGCGTCGAGACCAAAGACGGGCCCGTGATCTGGGAGGATCACTTCCTTCCCGAGATCATCGACCCCGTGACAGGCGAGGTTCTTCCCGATGGTGAGATTGGCGAGCTGGTCTTCACCACCCTGACCAAAGAGGGCCTGCCGATGATCCGCTATCGCACCCGGGATCTGACCCGACTGCTGCCCGGCACGGCGCGGTCGATGCGGCGGATGGAAAAGATCACAGGACGTTCGGACGACATGATCATCCTGCGCGGCGTGAACGTGTTCCCCAGCCAGATCGAGGAACAGGTGCTGGCAACGGGGGGCCTTGCGCCCTACTACCAGATCGAACTCTACAAGGCCGGGCGGATGGACGCGATGCGCGTGCATGTCGAGGCGACGCCGGATGCCGCGGATGAGCTGAGCAAAACCGCCGCCGCCCGGATGCTGTCACGCCGGATCAAAGAGGTGGTTGGCATTTCGACCGAGATCGATATAGGCGAGCCGGGCGAGGTCGAGCGTTCGCAGGGCAAGGCCCGGCGCGTGGTCGACAATCGCGACAACTGAGACAGAGACGGAGGGTCAGGATTTGGCGCGCACGATAGCAAAAGACCACGACCACAAGCGGGCTCGCATTCTGAAATCCGCCGCCCGCGTCTTTGCGCAGGAGGGTTTTGACCGCGCGTCGATGTCTCAATTGGCGCGCGAATGCGGGATATCCAAGGCCAATATCTATCACTACTACGACAGCAAGGACGCCATTCTGTTTGACATGCTCGACAGCTATCTGCGGCAGTTGCGTGACCAGATTTGTGGGCTGGATCTTGAGGGGCTGCAGCCGGCGGATCGTCTAAGGCGCGTGATGCGGGAAATCCTGCTGGCCTATCAGGGCGTGGATGACGAGCACCGCGTGCAGACAAGCGGCATGTCCGCCTTGCCCGAGGATCAGCAGAAGCTGCTGCGCGGATATCAGCGGGATCTAGTGGTGTTTGTCAGTGATATCATCGCGAACATTGCGCCTGCGACGTTCAGGGATGATGCGGCCAAGCTGCGGGCCACCACCATGTCCGTATTCGGGATGCTGAACTGGTTTTACATGTGGAATGCAGGCGCGGATGCCGAGGCGCGCAGCGACTACGCCGCGCTGGTCAGCGATCTGACTTTGTCAGGTGTTGACGGTCTTTGATGCGAGGCTGGCGCAGAGTTGATTTGGATCTGTCGCCCGGATGGGTTTGAATAAGGGCGGAGGCCCTTCATGAATAGCCCTGAGCGTTTCGACAAATTCTACTTTGCCAAAGTTGGTCTGGGCGAAGCCTGCGGCTGCGCCGAACGCGTGATTGATGTGTTCGAGTTCAACCGCAAAAGGGGCGCGCAGGACCAGCAGGCAGTGAAAAAAGACCGTCGCAAGCGTCGGTCCTTTCGCGGATTGGCTGTGAAATATGGGTTGCTTAGCCGAAAACGCCAGCCGTAAGGGTTACGGCGCTGTCAGCCCCAGTTTGCCGACCTGCTCGGTCGCTTTCGTCACCCACTGATCTTTCATCTCGGCCCCGGTCGCCTGCCGTAGCCCCAGCTTGCGCAGTGTCTCGGTTTTCTCCGCGGTTCCGGCTCCGAAACTGGCCGCCACGCGGGGCCACCAATAATCGACCGATTCCTGCATCTTGGCAGCCTTGCCCTGTTCGATCAGCTTCAGCGCGCCCTCTAGGGCCAACTCCCCATGGCGCGCCTCAACCGGAGTAATTTCGCGGAAAGCTTCGGCCAGAGGCTGATAGGAGATTTGCGAGAACTGAGCGAGTTGAACGGCAACGGCCTGACTCATCAGCAGGTTCATCACAACGGCGTCCTCCCACCCCTCAATGGGATAGTTGAACACCGCAAGGCGCATGTCGTGTTCGGATCGCGTGGCCCCGATATCCGCATCGCGATCCAGACGTGTGGTCCAGGGATGGTGATTGGCATAGCGGTCGATATTGGCCCCGAACTCGCCCATGATATTCAGGACTCGATCCGCGTTGTCGGTTTTTTCCAGCACAATCTTCGCCGCGGCGATACGTTCCTTGATGCCGGGGCCCTGATTGATGATGTCGGCAAAACCCGCCGCCCCCGCCAGTTCGCTGTCCACAAACGTCGCCATCAGCTTCATCAACTCGGCGCGGTAACGAGGCGGCACATTGGTCGGGTTACTCAGTACGCCACCTGCTGCCAGATAGCTCTCGATTGTCATGTCTTCAGCCATCATTCCCTCCGTCTACTGATCGTAGTCCACGACCACGATGTCGGTCAGCGGATAGGCCTGACAACTCAGGACATAGCCTTTCTCGACCTCGTAGTCTTCCAGCGCGTGATTGGCGACCATCTCGACATCGCCCTCGAGCACCCGGCAGCGGCAAGTCGAACAGACCCCGGCCTTACAGGCATAAGGTGCGTCCATCGCATTCTCCAACGCGGCGTCAAGGATCGACTGATCCTTGGGCATGGTGATCGTCTGCGTCGCCCCATCCATCGTGACCGAGGCTTTGGTCTGGTTCGCCTGCGAGGCCGTATCCGCAGCGCTAACCTTACGCTTGGCCCGGCCGGGCTGGGCGCTGGCGAAGAGTTCGAACTTGATCTGCCCGTCATTCAGCCCGTGCGCCCGCAGGGCTGAGGCAATGCCCAGCATCATTGGCTCGGGTCCGCAGATAAAGGCCGTGTCAACATTCTGGATATCGATCCAGTGTTCGAAAAGTTCGGCGCATTTGTCTTGCGTGACCAGACCGGTGAAAAGCTCGATTTCCTGCGCATCCGTTTCCAGAACGTGGATGACGTTCAGGCGGCCCATGTAGAGGTTCTTGAGATCCTCAAGCTCTTCCCGGAACATGATCGTGTTCACGCCCTTGTTGGCATAGACCAGCGTGAACCGGGAATGCGGCTCCCGGGCCAGCGTGGTTTTGAGGATCGAGAGAACCGGCGTGATGCCTGAGCCACCGGCAAAGCCCAGATACTGCTTTTCGGCGGAGGGATCGATCGCGGTGTGAAAACTGCCCATCGGCGGCATCGCCTGCACCGTATCGCCCACCTTCAGATCGGTGTTGGCCCAGGTCGAGAATGCGCCGCCCTCCACGCGCTTGATCCCGACCTGCAGAATGCCCTCATCCTTGCCCGCGCAGATCGAATAGGACCGGCGCAGTTCTTCCCCGTCGAAATCGCGGCGGAAGGTCAGGTACTGGCCTTGGGTAAAGTCAAAATCCTCGGCCGATCCATTGGCCGGTTTCAACGTCACCACCACCGCATCGCGGATGGTTTTTTGAATGTCGGTGACTTCCAGGTCGTGAAAGCGTGCCATCCGGTGATCCTCCCTCAGATGCACTTGAAATAGTCAAAAGGTTCCAAACAGTCGCTGCAGCGCCAATGGGCTTTGCACGGGGTCGAGCCGAACTGGCTGACCTTCTCGACCGCCTTGCTGCCACAATGGGGGCAGCGTTCGGGTCCACCGGCGGGCTGGGGCGGGGCGATGCCGTATTCCTCAAGTCGGGCGCGACCCTTGTCGCTGAGCCAATCGGTGGTCCATGCAGGGGCGATGCTGGTCTCGATGCGTATCTCGTCGATCCCGTGATCGCGCAGTGCGGTTTCGATATCCATGCTGATGACCGATGTTGCCGGGCAGCCGGAATAGGTCGGTGTGACCGTCACCTTCAGCGTGTCATCATCCCACCGCACATCGCGCACGATGCCCAGATCGACGACCGAAATCACCGGGATTTCGGGGTCGGGAACCGCGTCCAGCCATTCCCACACCTGATCGGTCGAGGCCCGCATCAGCCCTTACCACGTCGCGCCGGGATAGGCGCGTTGCAGCCATTGCATCTGTGTCAGCAGATGGCCCAGATGCTCGGTATGCATCCGCCCGTCGCGCCCGCCTTTGTGGGCAAAGCGACTATCGGGAATGGTCAGGGTTGCCTCGGACAGCACGCGCCCGACCAGAGCGTCATATTCTGCGCGCAGATCAGCCGGGCTCGGGGCGATCCCCGCCGCGACCATCTCGGTATCGACATCATCGCTGGCAAACATCTCGCCCACATAGGGCCAGAGATAATCCAGCGCCTCCTGCATCCGGGCATGGCTTTCCTCGGTGCCGTCGCCCAGCCCGACCACCGTGTCGCCTGAGCGTTCGAGGTGATAGGTGACCTCTTTGCTGGCCTTGGCGGCAATCGCCGCGACCCGTTCGTCAGAGGATGTCATCAGACGCCCCAGCATGATCGAATGCCATGCATCAAACAGGAACTGGCGCATCAGGGTGCGGCCGAAATCGCCGTTCGGCATTTCGACCAGCAGCACATTGCGGAAATCCCACGCGTCGCGCAGAAAGGCCAGATCATCGGCGGATTTGCCGCCGTCGATCTCACCCGCGAGGCCCAGCCACATCTGGGTCTGGCCGATCAGGTCCAGGGCGGTATTGGCCAGCGCGATGTCTTCTTCCAGCACCGGCGCATGACCGCACCATTCGCTGACGCGGTGGCCGAGGATCAGGGTATTGTCCCCCATCCGCAGCAGGAACTGCACCAAAGCGTCGTTGGAAACCGAGACACTCATTACATCGCCCCCACTTCTTCGGGAATGTCGAAGAAGGTCGGATGGCGGTACACTTTGCTTTCGCTTGGTTCGTATAGCGGGCCTTTGTCGCTGGGCGATGAGGCCGAGATATTGTTGGCCTCAACCACCCAGATCGAAACGCCTTCGTTGCGACGGGTATAGACGTCGCGTGCGTTCTTGATCGCCATTTCCGCGTCCGGTGCGTGCAATGAGCCGACATGGCGGTGGCTCATACCATGCTGTCCGCGGATGAAGATTTCCCACAGGGGCCATTCGTTGTTCATTTGGTATCCTCCTCAGGGCAGTCTTATTCTGCAGCCAGATTTGCGGCGCGTTTCTTGCGGGCATGGGCCAGCAGCCCGTCGCGCACCCATTTGCCGTCGTCCCAAGCCTTATTGCGCGCGGCCAGACGGTCGACATTGCAGGGGCCGTTGCCTTTGATGACATCGAAGAACTCGGACCAGTCGGGTTCCGAGAAATCGTAGTGCCCGCGTTCCTCGTTCCATTTCAGGTCCGGGTCGGGAATGGTCAGGCCCAGATATTCCGCTTGCGGCACGGTCTGGTCGACGAATTTCTGGCGCAGCTCGTCATTGGTGTTGATCTTGATCTTCCACGCCATCGACTGCGCCGAATGGACCGAGTCCTTGTCGGATGGCCCGAACATCATCAGCGACGGATACCAGAACCGGTTCATCGCATCCTGCGCCATCCGGCGCTGTTCCGGCGTGCCCTCGGCCATCTTGCGGATGGCGTCATAGCCCTGCCGCTGATGGAACGACTCTTCCTTGCAGATGCGGATCATCGCCCGCGAATAGGGCCCGAAAGACGTCCGCTGCAGCGGCACCTGGTTCATGATCGCGGCCCCATCGACAAGCCAGCCCACGGCGCCGATATCGGCCCAGTTCAGCGTCGGATAGTTGAAGATCGACGAGTATTTCATGCGCCCGTCCAGCAACATCTCGGTGATCTCGTCCCGGCTGACGCCCAGTGTCTCGGCAGCGCAATACAGATACAGCCCATGTCCGGCCTCATCCTGCACCTTGGCCAACAGGATCGCCTTGCGCTCCAGTGTGGGTGCGCGGGTGATCCAGTTGCCTTCGGGCAGCTGGCCGACAATCTCGGAATGCGCGTGCTGGCCGATCTGGCGGATCAGGGTGGCGCGGTAATCGTCCGGCATCCAGTCTTTGGGTTCGATCTTGATATCGGCGTCGATCTTGTCCTGAAAGGCGCGTTCCTGCTCGGACATCTCCTCGCGGGTTTTTACGCCTGTTCCGGCAGTCTTGATCATCTGAGCATACATGTCGGGTCTCCTCCCTTACACGCGTTCGAGAATAAGTGCCGCGCCCTGTCCGACGCCCACGCACATGGTGCAAAGCGCATAGCGTCCGCCCGTGCGGCGCAGTTGATAGGCCGCAGTCATCACCAGCCGCGCACCGCTCATCCCAAGAGGGTGGCCAATCGCAATTGCGCCTCCGTTCGGGTTCACATGCGGGGCGTCGTCCGCCACGCCCAACTCGCGCAGCGTCGCAAGACCTTGCGAGGCAAAAGCCTCGTTCAATTCTATCACATCCATCTGATCGATGCTGAGCCCGGCACGGGCCAGCACCTTCTGGCTGGCTGGAACCGGGCCAATGCCCATTACGCGTGGTTCGACCCCGGCCACGGACATTCCAACCACGCGGGCCATCGGGGTCAGATTGTTCTTTGCTGCCGCAGCTTCATTCGCCATCAGAATGGCCGCCGACCCGTCGTTCACCCCGGATGCGTTCCCGGCGGTTACGGTCTTGTCCGACCCGTTGATGCCTTTCAGGCCTGACAGTTTCTCGGCTGTGGTCCCCGGGCGCGGATGCTCGTCGGTGTCGACGACCACCGGATCACCTTTACGCTGCGGGATTGTGACCGGGGTGATCTCCTCCTGAAACACCCCGGTCTGGTGCGCCGCGGCCCAGCGGGCCTGGCTGCGTTCGGCAAAGGCGTCCTGATCGGCGCGGCCGATGCCATAAGCTTCCGCTACGTTATCTGCTGTTTCGGGCATAGAGTCGATGCCAAAATTTTGCCGCATTTTCGGGTTCACGAAGCGCCAGCCGATCGTGGTGTCATAAACCGTATTGGCGCGCGAAAAGGCCGAGGTTGCCTTGGGCATCACAAAAGGCGCGCGCGACATGCTTTCGACGCCCCCGGCGATGGCCATGTCATAATCCCCGGCCCGGATCGCACGGGCCGCCATGCCCACCGCGTCCATACCCGAGGCACAGAGCCTGTTGATCGTCGTGCCGGGCACATCGATGGGCAGCCCCGCCAGCAATGCGGCCATCCGCGCCACATTGCGGTTGCTTTCACCCGCCTGATTGGCGTCGCCATAGATCACGTCGTCCACGCTCGCCCAGTCGACCTGCGGATTGCGCGCCATCAGGGCCGCAATGGGGATCGCCGCCAGATCATCCGTCCGCACCTGGCTGAGGCTTCCGCCATACCGTCCGATTGGGGTGCGCTGGGCGTCGCAGATAAAGGCGTCCATTGGGCGAGGGCTCCGATTTTGATGTCACGTCATTAAGTGACCGCTAGGTCGGTTAATAAGCTCGACACTGATTCGCGGCAAGTAAAATGTAACGCAATCTCTTCAAAAGCGGGAAAACGGTAACATATTGGTTCGACCCAAAGAAAAAGCCCGCAGGATTGCGGGCTGTTTTATGAAGGGTGATCTGGGTTGGTCAGATCACGTCGGCCATGACCAGTCGCACAATGTCTTCGCGGCGCAGACCGCGAGCGTCCAGCTCTGCGTCGGACAGGGACCACAGCGCCTGAATCTTGCGGACTTTTACACGCGCGGTGCCAATTTCTGTGATGGCCTGTAGAATGCCCCTGGCAATATCAGTGGTCGCTTCAAAGGCTGAGTGCAGGGAAAAAATTTGCGTTGCTGAAGATCGCATATATCCGGGTCCCGCTGATCGCTGAATTTCGGCAATCTGCCTATCGCAACCCCGGTAATGTGGCCATAGCACCCAGGACATAGCGGCCGTGCAGCGAGTGCAATTCAGGGCATAAGAACCGCGACTTTCCCTTAAAATTAAGGGCAGAGCCGACGCCCTGCCCAAATGCTGCGTCAATTTGCCTGCCGTTGCTTCAGACCATCGCAAAAATCCGCGCCGGCCCGCCCGAGCCGCCACGATGGGCAGGGGCCCCAACGACCAGCGTGGCTCCGCTGGCGGGGACTTTGTCGAGATTGGCCAGATTCTCGATGCCATAGCGGTTGGTGGGCAGCCACGCGTAATGGGTTGCAAAATCTGCTGATGGCCCGTGATCCAGAGACAGAGAATCCACGGCCAGCGCAACAGCGCCGGTTTCATCCATCAGCATCTGCGCAGCTTCGACGTGGAAACCGGGGAAGTGCATCTTACCCTCATCATCGGCATTGCGGAAACCGGTTGTGGCCGTCTTTGCCCCCCATCCGGAATGCATCGCCACACAAGCGCCATCAGGTATCGGCCCGTTGGCATCAATCCATGCCTTCAGATCATCCGGGGTGACCTGAGCATCCGCATCCTCAGCCGCCCGAGCGGCGATATCGACCACACAAAGCGGGCAGACAAGGTTGGATACCGGAATCTCGTCAACCGACTGGCCGTCAGCTGAAAAGTGCAGTGGTGCATCGATATGCGTGCCGGTATGTTCGTTGACCACAAGATTGAACAGGTTAAAGCCGTGATCCTTGAAGTTGAAGGCCTGTGTGGCCTCGATTCCGGGTTGTCCGAAATAGGTTGGGAAATCAGCGTCATAGATATGGGTCATGTCCACGACCTCACCAGCGCCTGCCGCCAAAGCAGGGGGGGTACTGGCCACCCCAAGCGCCGCGCCGGCCGCGACCGACGCCCCGGCCTTGAAGAAGGATCGCCGGGACATCATTCGGTCTTTCACGGCATTCATCACGCAAATATCGCACATGTTAGCTCTCCTTTTAATGGCGCTGATCTTTGGATAGTGCCCCGTGCACCGGGCAAAGTACAATTATAGCTGCACATGCAGACGATAGCGCGCCCCGGTTCTGGTGGCGCTCACATATCCGTTAGAGCGGTGTTGTGTTTTAAAAACCGAACGGTTGGTCGAAAATATACTTGAATACCGGGCCGGACCGGGCCAGTCTTTGTCGCGAATGAAACTCGGGTGGAGAGGTCAGGCGCATGTCCCAAGCGATCGGCTATGAGAAAATCGATGATATCGTGGTGCTGGCCGCGCAAAACCCGCCGGTAAATGCGCTGGGGGTTGAGGTGCGTCGTGGCATTCTGGCCGGGATCGAACGTGCCGAGGCCGAGGGTGCGCGCGCTGTGTTGATCTATGGCGACGGACGAACCTATTTCGCGGGTGCCGACATCCGGGAATTTGGCAAACCCCCGCAGGACCCGTGGCTGCCTGCGTTGTGCAACCGTATCGAGGCCTCGCCTTTGCTGGTGGTTTCAGCCCTGCACGGCACCGCGCTGGGTGGCGGGCTCGAGGTGGCGCTGTCCTGCCATTACCGGATCGCGGTGCCTTCGGCGAAGGTCGGGCTGCCCGAGGTCAATCTGGGTATCCTGCCGGGTGCCGGTGGGACCCAGCGATTGCCGCGCTTGACCGGAGCAGAAGCCGCATTGGACATGATCACGACCGGGCGGCACGTACAGGCCCGCGAAGCGTTGGAACTGGGAGTGCTGGATCGTGTGGAAGAGGGCGAGCCGCGCGAAATTGGGCTGGCCTATGTGCGCGAACTGCTCGCCGGCAACGCGCCACGTCGTGCGGTCTGTGATATGCCCGCGCCCGTCCCGGTCGATTTTGACGCGACCTATGATGCGGTGCTGAAGAAAGGGCGGGGTCAGCTTTCGCCTGCGGTTGCCGTGCGCGCGGTTCAGGCGGCCTGCGAGGCCGAAGATTTTGCGACAGGTCTGGCGCGCGAACGCGAATTGTTCATGGACCTTATGGCCTCGGATCAGCGCAAAGGGCTGATCCACGCCTTCTTCGCCAAACGCGCGGTGTCGAAGCTCCCCGAACTGGAAGGGATCGCACCGCGCGCGCTGCAGCAGGTCGGTGTCGTTGGCGGCGGCACAATGGGTGCAGGCATAGCGTCTGCTGCATTGCTTTCAGGTCTGTCGGTGGTCCTGCTCGAAATGTCGTCAGACGCGACCGATGCAGCCAGAGACAGGATTGCTGCAAATCTGAAAGGTGCTGTGAAACGCGGGAAACTGAGCCCCGAAGGTCATGACGACATCCTGCAAAACAGGCTGACGCTTTCATCAGACTACGCGGTGCTGGGCACTTCTGATCTAGTGATCGAAGCCGTTTTTGAGGACATGGATGTCAAGAAACAGGTCTTCACGCAGCTGGATGCGGTCTGTAAGGCGGGGACGGTTCTGGCGACCAATACCTCATATCTCGATATCAATGAGATCGCGGCATCCACCAGTCGGCCCGAAGATGTGATCGGGTTACACTTTTTCTCGCCCGCTCATGTCATGAAGCTGCTTGAAATCGTCGTGGCGGATCGGACAGCGCCGGATGTGGTGGCAACCGGGTTCGCATTGGGCAAACGTCTGGGCAAAGTCTCGGTCCGGGCTGGTGTGTGTGACGGGTTCATTGGCAACCGGATCCTCAGCGCTTATCGCTCTTGTGCGGATCACATGGTGCTGGACGGTGCGTCCCCGTATCAGATCGACAGGGCGATGACGGGGTTCGGATTCCCGATGGGGCCGTTTGCGGTGTCCGATCTGGCCGGGTTGGATATTGGATGGGCTTCACGCAAGCGCAAACGCGCTGCGGGAATGGACCCGCGCGCGCGCGACAGTTTCTATGCAGACAAGCTTTGCGAGGCAGGGCATTTCGGCCAGAAGACGGGCAAAGGTTTCTACGTCTATGAGCAGGGGCAGCGCGGCGGAGTTCCGAACCCCGAGGTGATGCCGCTGATCGAAGCGGACCGGGCAGCGCAGGGGCTGACGGCGCGCAGCTTTTCGGATGCTGAGATCGTGCGGCGCTATATGACCGCGATGGTGAATGAAGCGGCGCGCGTGGTTGGTGAAGGCATCGCGCTTCGGCCGCTGGATGTGGATGTCACCCTGCTCTATGGTTATGGTTTTCCGCGCTATTGGGGTGGCCCGCTGAAATGGGCGGACCTGCAGGGGCTGCCGACCGTATTGAGCGATATCCGCAAATGGTCCGAAGAGGATGCCTATTTCTGGCAACCCGCGCCGTTGCTTGAGCAACTGGTCGCCGAGGGCCTCAGCTTTGATGATCTGAACAAATCGGGTTGATCGCATCAACCGGAATGCTCCCGCGCCCGCGCAGCATTGGCTACGCCAATACCGCTTGCGGCCTTGAGCCCGGCATCGCGCTTTGCGCGATGCCGGGCTCAACAGGAGGAGGCGTTCCGTCAGGAACGTCGACGACTGGCGGGAGTACCAGTGATCAGCCAAGCGCGCTTTCGGCAGCTGCGCGCACGGCGCGAATGTTGTCGCCATAGACAGATGGGTTGCTCACTGATCCACCCTTGAACACGGCAGACCCGGCAACCAGGACATCGGCGCCAGCTGCCGCGACCAGAGGTGCGGTTGTCGGATCAACGCCGCCGTCAATCTCAATATGTACCGGACGATCGCCGATCATCTCGCGCAGGCGGCGCACTTTGGCTGTCATATCGATGAATTTCTGGCCGCCGAAGCCCGGGTTCACCGTCATGACGCAAACCAAGTCGGTCAGGTCCAGCAGATGTTCAATTGCTTCGGCCGGAGTGCCCGGGTTCAGCGCCACACCCGCCTTCATACCTGCACCTCGAATGACCTGCAGGGTGCGGTGCGTGTGTGGGCCAGCCTCGACATGGGCGGTCAGGATATCGGCGCCCGCATCGGCATAGGCCTGAATATAAGGATCGACCGGAGCGATCATCAGGTGCACATCCATCACCGTCTTCACGTGCGGACGAAACGCCTTGACCGCGGGCGGGCCGAAAGTGAGGTTCGGCACGAAATGCCCGTCCATCACATCGACATGGACCCAATCTGCGCCTTGCGCTTCAATGGCCTGAATTTCCTGCCCGAAATTGGCGAAATCGGCAGAGAGGATGGAGGGTGCGATCTTGATGGAGCGGTCAAAGCGCATGGCGGGCCTCGTGTGGGATCTGGGTTGCGAGCGCATATAACCGCCTTGGGCTTTGAAGGGTAGTCCCATTGGCCGCGAATTATGGGGTGCGAGGGTGCTGGGCGTTGGGAGGTGATTTTGAGTATTTTTAAAAAGATGAAGTGCCGGGATTTGTTTTTGGCCCCGGTTTACTGTCCCAAGCGATAGCGGTGCAGCAGATGAAACCGGCCATCGGTGGCCTCACCGACCAGGGACAGATCACGGATTTCCAATGATGCTGGAAGCGTAGGTCCGAGCCGCGTCTTCAGCAGGCTGTGGACTGCGCGCAGAGTAGTTTTGTCAAGCTTACCGCTCAGGGTGATGTGAAAGCGGAAGCCGTCCATCACATGCGGATAACCCCATAGGGTGAGGTTGGCCTCTTGCTCGGGCGTCAGTCTGGCGGTGCGGCGACGGGTCAGTTCAACCTCGGACAATGGGGCACGGAACCTGTCCAGATCGCGCACGCAGGCAGCGGCCAGCGCGTTGACGGGGGCGGTGTCACCATCTGAAACCAGCGCCAGAAACCGGCCCAGCGGAGTGACCTGTAACCCTGACAAAATCACTGGCTGCTGTTTTTGCGCAAGTTCTGCACACGCGGTTTTCAAGGTTGCGAGAGTTTGCCCATCGCGCAGGCGAAATGGCGGCTTCAGGGTGGCGTGCAGCCCGTATTTGCGAGGCGTGTCCGTAGCGGCTGCGACATTGATGCCAGGGAGCTCTGGATGCGGAACCGGCTGGCCCGTGCCCACGTCCCAACCCAGCCACGCAGTGCAGAACCGAACCCAATCAGCCTCGGGCGGGGGCAGGAAATAGATTGCGTAACGCGTGAACTCCATCCTGGTGTCTCCGTGCAACACAGCGCCCGATCAGGCCCGGTAGAACAGATACCGGTCCGGAGCGATGGTTTCTGGCCCCCCGATCTGATCGAATCCTACAAGGGGCTGACCCGAGATCAACAACCCTCCGGGGCGCATAACCTGCGCGATCAGAGGGCTGAGGCGCGCCGCCTCGGCCACGTCTTCGGTCTTGATGCCGCGCCCGAAATCGTAATGCGCCAGTGCGATCGTGCGACCTTGTGTGGCCAGTTCCGCCAGCATCGGTTCCGCCTCGCCTTGCAGGAAGTCTGCGGCTGGTGGTGTGCTGTCCGGATGGCATTGCAGAACCCGGTCCATCACCCAGATTCGGCGTTCGGGCAGGATTTCCCGCAGGTGATCATAGGTGCGCCCATTGCCCAGCCCCATGTCGAGCACGTCGCCTTCTGTGCCCTCGATCTGCGCGGCGGCCCAATTCAGCCCGTCACGTTGGGCTGTCAGGCGGCGCAGCATGGAATCAAGTCTGCTCATTCGGGCTTTCCTTTTGTCATTGGTTCATGCGCAGCAGTCCAGGGTACGCCCGGCCCATCAAGCAATCGTTGCAGCAGCTCCTGCGTAAAGATCCAGACGTCTTGATCATGGACCAGATGGTGCGTCAACATCCCAAACGGTTCCGTGTTATCCGCACGCCCTTCGCGCCGATCCCGCAAAAGCGCCACTGTTTGCGCGATCAAACGCGCGGGATCGACCAGACCGCGCGTGCCGTGCCAATCTATCGGGTCCAGATGAGTGTTCACTTGTTCCAGATTAGGAGCCGCCAGCAAGGTTTTGCGCGCTGTTGCGGTGGACAGGATACGATAGCCCAACGCGGGCAGATGCGCGGCAATTTCCGGGGCGATCCGGTTCCATGGTGGGACCAACATCGGGCATAGCTGTGCGCCGAATATATCACGCAATCGGGTCAGACCCGCCTCAGCATCAGCCACAACAGCGTCTGTTGGGCGGTGAAGGCGGAACTCGGCTTTCTTTTCAGCCGTTGGCGCATAGTTCCGATGCGCCCAGCCGTGCACGACCGGGATCAATTCGGGATGCGCGCGGACGTATTCCGCAAGTTCGGTCTGTGCGCCCTTCGGGATCACGGCCAGATGGACTGGCAATCCAAGCGACTTTGACAAGGCGCTCAGGGTTTCGAGCTGCGGCGTGATATCAACCGCGTCGTCGTCTCGCCACCAGAGCGGCAAGGACAGACCCGCTGCCAGCCAAAGCTCCAGTTCCGTTTGCAGAGGCTTCCAGTCGGGTGTCATCCTTTGGCTTTCCTCAAGCGGGTTGCGATCTCGACGGTCTGGTGGGCGCCATCGAAACCATCTGTCAGCGCGTTGCGCTTTGGTCCGGATAAGACGCGGGTCAACGCATCGGCAAGGGACTGGCCATTCAGATTGTCGCTTTTCAGGACCGCAATCCCGTCAAGCCGGGCAAGACTGTCTGCGCGCAAGCTCTGTTCCACCTCATTGCCGTCATCGAAGGGGACCAGAACCGAAGGGGTGCCGCTCTGTAACAGATCCATCGCCGTGTTATAGCCGCACATGCTGACCGATGCGGCCGCCAGCGGCAGCATTTGGCGAAAGTCGGGCCGGACGGGTTCGATGGTAATCGGGGCTTCTTTGGCCAATTCCGACAATTCGGCAATGCGCGACGGGGCATCTTGCCCCCCCACCAACAGGCGCCAGCGCCTGTTGGGCATCTTTCGGGCGGCCTCGATGGCCGCTCGAAAGATCGGCTGCCCGACCGAACCGCCACCCGTGCTCACCATAATCTCACCCCGCCCCACACCATCTGGATGAGGGAGCGGAGCTGGTGAGGCAACAAAGCCCGTATAGTGCAATCGTGAAGCCAACTGATCCGAGACCGGCCAGCTGACCTCAAGCTTTGCGATATCTGGATCGGAATGAACAAGCACGCCGTCGTAATACTGCGCGATGACTTCATCCGCACGCTCGGCCTTTGCAGGCTTGGATGGCGGTGCGAGTATGTCGCGGACCGAGCTTAGTATGACCGGTGGGATCGGCAAAGACTGTGCCACCTCCAGCGCCGCGAGGAATTCAGCCGCAAGCGAGCGGCGGCCAAAGGGATAGAGTTCGGTGATGAAGACCTCGGGCCGAAAACTGCGCAGCGCTTCGGTCAGCGCGGTGAGGCGTGCGGCCAGATAGTCCGGGCCTGCCTCCTCTCCGCCTTGGGTCAGCAATCTTGTGAAATTGGTGCCGTCCGACCGCAGCGGAGGCAGCCCCAGAACGGCCATCCCTTCGGTGCTCAGTTGCGGGGCAGGCATACCGCCCGAGACGACAAATACCTCGTGGCCCTGTTGCACGAAGGCGCGGCTCAGTGTCAGCGCACGGCTGAGATGTCCGGTCCCCAGCAGATGGGTGACCGAGATCATCACCCTCATGGGCCGACCTCGCGCGGGATCAACCGGATTGGCTCGGCCTCGGCCTGCATGGTGTTGAGGTCGACGACATAAAACCTGTTCCGCTTGATCTTGAACGGGGCTGGCCCCGCGAAATCCCAACCCCAGGCCTTGGCAAGGATCACCCGCATGATGCCGATGTGACAGACGGCCAGCGTGTCACCGTTGAGTGTTGCCAGCCAGGGTTCGATACGCGTCCAAATCTCGGCCGGGCTCTCTCCGCCGGGTGGGCGGAAGCCCCAGCCCCAGTCTTCGATATGCCGGTAGCCACTGTCCGGTATCTGGATCAGGTCCACACCGCGCTTTCCTTCCCAGTCTCCCCAGTTCATCTCGATCAGGGCATCAGAGGCCTGCGGCGCGCGCCCCGAAACCAGCTGCGCAGTTTCCGCCGCGCGCGCCAGGGGGCTGGACCAGACCGAGGCGGAATCCCACGGGGCAGGCAGGCTGTAACCCGACAGCTCGGCGCGCGCCTCGTCATCCAGCGGGATGTCGCTGCGTCCTTGAATGCGGCCTGCGCGGTTCCAGTCGGTGTGTCCGTGACGCAATAAGGCCAAACGGGTCATGTGCGATCCTCCAACAGCGGTCTGACGGCAGACCAGAATGTATCGGTTGCAGCGGGCAGCAGGTGGCGCGCGGCGACATAGCGGCGGGCGCGTTCGCCCTCGGCCCGGCGTAATTCCGGATCTTTCAGATATGTCTGAATGTGGGTCGCCAGACCAGCCGCTCCGACATCAACACTTGGATAGTCAGAGGGCAGCAGAACGTCGACCACACCAGGGCGATCCTGGGCCACGACCGGCACACCGCTGGCCTGCGCTTCGAGATAGACCATGCCATAGGCCTCGTTGAAACCGGGCCAGATCAACAGTGAGGCACGCTCATAGACCTGCTGCAACTCTGCACGGTCAAGCTGTCCGAGATATCGGACACGACCCGCAAATGGCGTCATGAGCGCCTCGACTTGCGATCTCGCGGGACCGTCACCGACGATATCCAGCGTCCAGTCCCCGGTCAGATGCGCCAGCGTTTCCGCCAGAATGGTGTACGAGGTCAGCTTGTCCCCTTCGCGCATCATTCCCACGGTCAGCATCGGACCATCCAGCGTCGACGCGCCCGGCAACGTAGTGACCGGCAGGAAAGGGGGCAGTTCCACCAGCTGCTGCTCGGCGTATCGCTCACGTTCCAGCGTGATCAGGTCGTTTGCCGTGTGGTAGAATATGACCCGCGCCGCGTCACAGGCCGCATGGGCGCTGCGAGCGAAGCGATCCCAAGGCCCGTTCAGCCGACTTGTCGCGCGGGTGCTTTCAAGCTGGACGTAAGGAATACCGCGCGCACGGCTGACGACTGGCCCCAAAAGATCGGGGGCTTTGTAATAGTTGTGATAGGTCGCCCACAGGTTCGTTTCAGCGGGCAAATCACGAATCAAACGGTCAGCCTCAGCCTGTGCCTCAGTCTCAAGCGCTTTCTGCACCTGCCGGTCACCGGTTTTGTCATAGACCCGAAGCCGCGAGGCGAGTTCGACCCGATCCCCCTGCACCCCGATGGCCTTCATCAGGTTCCGCGCCATTTCACGATCGCCCGAAGGTGTGGGGCTGTCGGGGGATTTCATCGGTGCGTAGAAAGCAACCCGAACCATCAGGCCCGATCCGTGCACAGGGCGTTCAGCCGGTCGGACAGGCGGCGGATGCCGGGGTCCATCTGGAACTCTGCAATCAACCGCTCATATGCGGCCCCTGCCATGCGGGCCGCTGTATCGGGGTGTTCGGCCAGATCGACAATGGCGCGGGCCAGAGCGGTGGGCTCATCGTTGGACAAGGTGCCATGGACGCCACTCTCGATGAACTCCGGTATGGCCGAGATTGGCGTGGATAGAATCGCCAGGTGCTGCGAAGCAGCTTCCATCAACACATTGGGCAACCCGTCCCGGTCGCCGTCTTCGGCGATACGGCTGGGCAGGACAAACAGATCAGCCTGCTGCATTTCGGATATCACCTCGGGCTGATTGCAGGCCCCTTTCCAACTGATCCGATGGGTCAGCCCTGCCGCATCGGCCTGCGCCTCCAACCTCTGGCCGAGTGTGCCGCCGCCGATATGGGTCCAGTGCCAGTCCAGTGTCACAGGCAAAAGCGCAAACGCGTCGAGCAGCCGGTCAAAGCCTTTCTTTTCGACCAGACGACCGACAGAGAGCATTCGGAACGGCGCCCCGACTTTCCGCGGCTTGCGTTCTGGCGGTGCGGGAAAGCGCGACAGGTCCAGCCCGTGATAGATCAAGTCGATCCGGGCCGGGTCATCGGCGAGTGAACGCAGATGATCGGCCCCGATGGCAGTGCAGGTCGCGCCGAAAGCCGCGCCATTCGTGGCGGCCTGCAGCTTTTCGCGTTTTTCCCACTCCGGCGAGGTCCAGATGTCCTTGGCATGGGCCGAAAAGCTCCAGGGCAGGCCGCGCATGATCGCGGCGTAACGTGCCACCGATGAGGGCGTATGCATGAAATGCGCATAAAGCACCTGAGTCTGCTTAGGCAGCTCGGCAGCCAGAACGCAGGCCTGACCAAAGCGGCGGATGCGATTATGCGTGGGGTCGCGGCGCAGGTCTTGCCGCCAGACCTGATAGGCCCGTTCATAGCCGGGCAGGCGCTGGGCACGCAGACGGGCGGCTTGCAGCCGTTGCGGCTCGTCATACAGGTATTCCGGCAGGTAATGCACCTGACCCTGAAACCTGTCGTGCAACGGGTGACGTTTGGTGTCGGTGGGGTGACGCAGCGACCAGATGTCGAACTGATGACCGGCCTCCTGCAGCGCCACCAGCTCTTGCGCGATGAACGTCTCGGACAGGCGCGGCCAGCCTTTGACCAGCACCGCAAGCTTGGGCGATTGGGTGGTCATCCGGTGGCGCGCTCTTGTTCCGTTCCCAGCAGGGCGTCCACACGGTGGGTGACGTAGTTAAGACCGTCCAGCAATCCGGCGCGCATGGCTTGCGAGGGCAGCGGTTGGCCCGGCAACTTGCGGATCGCACGGATCATCGCGTCAGCAGTCAGCCCGTCCCGGTTTTCGTCCAGCATCCGCACCAGCCCCAGATCCTCGGCACGCGAGGCACGTATCCATTGCTCAAGCCGGGGGGTCGTGCGGGGCACGATGACAGCGCGTTTGTCGAATGAAAGAACCTCGCAAAACGTATTGTAACCACCCATGCAAACGACACCGGCGGCACCGGCAAACAGGGTTTCGATTTGGGATTCGAAGCCGACAGCCTTAACGCGACCATTCAGTGCCGCGACGCGGGTTTCAAATTCTTCCCGCAGTTCACCGGACAGGAACGGACCATAAACCAAAACCGCGCGTGGCGACAATTCCGGGTCTTTTTCGTAGGCCGACAGGACAAGATTGACCATCGCCTTGCCATCACCACCGCCGCCGGGCGTGATCAGGATATAGGGTTGTTCAGGAGGCTCGCCCACCGGACCCAGATCGCGCCGCAGGTAGCCGGTCCAGTGAATGCGCTGCTGCGCAGAAGCGCTGAGCGGCAGACCCTGTGTCGGATCATAGATCGAGCGCAGGCCATAGACCCAGATCTCGTCATAGAACCGCTCGGTCGCGGCGATGGCATCCTTGCGGTGCCATTCGGCGGCCAGCACTTCGGGCTCATCCAGAACGTCGCGCAAACCCAGTACCATTTTGGTAGTTCTGGTGCGTTCGAGGTGTTCCAGGGTCGGCAGCAACTCTCCGCGAAAGCCGGTGGGTTCCTTGTCGACGATCAGCACGTCGGGGTTGAATTGCTCAACTGCGGTCTGGATCAGGCTCGAGCGCAGATCGGTGACTTCCTCGATCCCCATTCCGATGGTCCGCGCTGCATAAGAACCATCGGCGCGCTTGGTGACCCCGGGCAGGCGCACATGGTCAACGCGGCGTGGAAAAGTGAAGCGTCCTGCCACGGGCGAGCCGGTCAAAATCAGGGCCGAAGCTGTAGGGTCAGCCTGCGTTATCGCGGCAGCCAGAGCGCGCGACCGGCGCAAATGGCCCAGACCGAACGTGTCGTGGCTGTAAAGCAAGATGCGCGGCGCGCGGCTGTGTGTTTCGTCTGCTGTTCCTAGGCTCATGCCTTCGCCTGTTTCGGGTTCCGGTGCAACTCCGCGCGTTTGCACCTGTTATCGTATATGTTCTGTGCCCGCTTGCCAAAGGGGCAGGCTGCGCCGTGCAAATGTTGCAAACATTGCGAATTGGCAACAGGTTTTTTGTCGGCCGATCCATCGCTGGGTTGCCTTGAGTAGAACCGTTTATGGCCGGGTGGGCAAAACGGGCATACTCCGGATTGTCATATTCAATTTTCATTGAATTGAAAACACCTTATGCCTTGGGTGAGTCTCACGGCAGATGCCGTTGGAACACGGGTACCAAACGAAGTGGCCGCGATATCCCGAGAGGATTTGAACCGGCGTCGTGGGTTCTGTAACCTGCTGTGCAATCGCGAACTGGATAAAGCACATGATGAAGAAGACAATTCTCGCCCGGCTGGCTCTTGTGGTCTGGGCCTTGTCGCTGGCTTTTGTAACCGCGGCGGCCGCGCAGTCGCTCATTCCGGGGTATCCGGGGATCACGGACGAGACAGAGACCGCCACCGCCGCGGATGGCGACGTGGCGGCGGCCATCAAGGCTGCGACCGAAGCCGGCGCCAGCGTCATTGTGATCGACAGCGCTGGACAGGTGGTGACAACGCCCGGTTCAGAATCCGCGACGGTACAGGATGCGGCGGACCCGATGGCCGACGGATCGCAACTGATGAAGGCGCAGGAACGCTTTTCCGAGTTCCGGCAGTCCGTGCGATCTCGGCTTGAGGCGCTGCCCTATTCGGTATTCGAAGTAAAATACGTGCTGAGGCAGACAAGCCCGGATGGCCGTATCCAGACCTATATTGAAGTGCTGGCCTGGAACATCCTGTTCCTGTTGTTGGGGCGGTGGTTGTCCACTGAGATTTACGGAAAACGCATCGCCAAACGCTTTGTGGTGGCCCGGATCAAGGAGCAACCGAACGGCTATCGCGAGAAGATGCCGTTTCTGGTGTACCGCTTTGTTATGGGGATAGGCGGCACGATTTTCGCGATGATCATGGCGCTGATCGTGGGGTATCTGATCTTTGGCGAGGCCGAGGATATCTCGATCCAGTTTACGGTGACGGCCATTTTCACAGCGTTCTTCCTGTCGCGCACGGTGGCCGATCTGTGGCGTATGATCCTGTCCCCGTTTCTGAGCCAGTACCGGTTGCCGCCGTTTTCGGACCGCGATGCCAAGCGCTTGTATCGCTGGGCCTCGGCGCTGGCGACCTATGATATCTCGGTGGTGCTGTTCGCAACCTGGGTTGCGGATTTTGGGCTGAACTACAACGTCTATGCGATGGTCTATGGCGGCCTGACTTTGGTCGGGGCCTTGGGCAATGTGCTGATGATCCTGTTCAATGCGCGGGCCATCTCGAACGCGATCCGGGGCGGGCGGGCACCGGATCAGGTATCGTGGATTTCGCGGTTCATCTCGTTTGCATGGGCGCCGGTTCTTATCCTTTACATGGTGTTCAGCTGGTTCAAACTCGCGGTCGATCTGGTGCTCGAGGTCGAGGACTCGATCCCGATTGTGGCCAGCAGCTATGCGATCTTCATGTCCGTTGTCGTGGCCTATGGCGCGATGAACTATCTGCTTGAGCGTTATTTTGATCGCAATCGCCAGATGGAAGAGCTGAACGCGGAAGCAGAAGACGCAGAGGTCGAGACTGAGACCGCCACGCCCGAGGCCGAAAAGCGCAAATATGCCATTCTCACCTATGAGGACCTTGCTCGCCGGGTGGCTGGAATTCTGGCCTTTGTCGTCGGCGCTTATGCGCTGGTGGTGATCTGGAACCCGCAGGCCAGCTGGAGCGAGGATTTGCCGATCGGGCGGGCGCTGGATGTGATGGTGATCCTGTTCATGGGTTATATCCTGTTTCACTTCTTCCGGGTCTGGATCGACAGCAAGATCGCGGAAGAGGCTGTGGACGTTGGCGCAGAAGCGGAACTGGGCGATGAGGGCGGCGAAGGCGGCCAAAGCCGTCTGGCGACCCTGCTGCCCCTGTTCCGCGGGGCGATTCTGGCAGTGGTTGTGGTGACGATCGCCCTGATCGTGTTGATGGAGCTTGGTATCAATGTCAGCCCGCTGTTTGCGGGTGCCGGTGTGGTCGGTCTGGCCGTGGGTTTCGGCTCGCAGACACTGGTACGCGACATCTTCTCGGGCGCGTTTTTCCTGATGGACGATGCGTTCCGGAAGGGGGAGTATATCGATATTGGCGACGTGAAGGGGACGGTCGAAAAGATTTCGGTCCGGTCTTTCCAGTTGCGGCATCATCTTGGGGCGCTGAATACGATCCCGTTTGGTGAGATCAAGGTGCTGACCAACTATTCGCGCGACTGGGTGATCATGAAGCTGCCGCTGCGGGTCACCTATGACACCGATGTTGAAAAGGTGCGCAAGCTGATCAAGAAGCTGGGGCAGGAGCTGCTGAGCGATCCGGTGATCGGTGACAATTTCATTCAGCCGCTGAAGTCGCAGGGCGTGATCGAGATGCAGGATTCCGCGATGATCATCCGGGTCAAGTTCATGACAAAGCCGGGCGATCAGTGGCTGGTGCGCAAGAAGGTCTATCAGGATATCCGCGAGCTGTTTGCCCGTGAAGGCATCCGGTTCGCACATCGTGAGGTCACGGTGCGTTTGGCGGATGATAAGGAGGCCGAAGATCTGACGCCCAAGCAGCGCGAAGCGGTGACGGGTGCGGTTCAGGCGGCGATTGACGAGGATTATCTGGATGATATCGGCCCCGGCGGGGGTGACGACCGCTAGGGGGCTCTCCCGCCTCTTTGGTCTGCATCGCTGACGCGATGCCGCCCAAAGCGTTGGGCCGGGCCGCGCGTTCCGCGCGGCGGGTGTGTCAGACCGAATGCGGCGGCCAGGCGGCGTCCGATGTGCCCAGTTTGGCGGCGGGCAGTGGCCAGTTCATCGCTGCGGGGCCAACAGAAAGCGCCGGTTTCAATCGGTGGCCCGGGCCCCAGCCTGAGGCCTCGGTCACGTCCGCATAATCGGATGGGGACGCAGCTGTGATGTCCTCAGCGTCGCTGCTTTTCGCGAGGGTCGCCAAAAGCTCGGCGGTACGTGCGAGCGACAGGCGGGCATCCATCACGGTTTGGCCCGATGCGGCCTCGGTCAGAGCCGAGAGAACGGCTGCGGCCATCAGATAGCCTGTAGCGTGATCCAGGGCCTGAACGGGCAGCGGCGTAGGCTTGTCGACCGAAGCCCATGCCATCCCGGCATCGGCGATCCCGGCGCTCATCTGCACAAGGCTGTCGAACCCGCGTCTTGCGGCCCATGGGCCTTGCCAGCCGTAAGCGTCCAGGGTGACCTCGACCCGGTTCGGGGCAAGCTGATCGCGGGTGGATTTGTCCAGCCCGAGCGCATCCAGTGCGCCGGGACGATAGCCGTGAACCAGCACATCGGCCTGTGACAGCAATTCTTTCAGATGATTCATGCCCCCGGGCGATTTCAGGTCCAGATAGGCGCAGTGCTTCCCCAGCGAGATATCAGGGATCACTCCGGGCTCGTCCCAGCCGGGCGGGTCGAAGCGCAACACGTCCGCCCCAAATCCCGCAAGGGTTCGGGTTGAAACCGGACCAGCTAGTATCCGGGTCAGATCAAGCACACGAAGCCCGGCCAACGGGCGCTCTGCGGTGGCCTGAGGCCGGTCGCGCAGAGTGACATTGCGCGGCCCGTGCCAGCCGATCAGCGGCTCGCGGGCCACGACGCGCCCTTGCGGATGTTCTTGCCATTCGGAACGGGTGCGCATGGCGGCGGCGACGCCACCCTCGGCGACGATGGAGGTTTCCAGATCGAAGATCGACCAGTCTTTGATCGCGCGGGCCACGGTGTCCCGATCCGCCTTGACCTGCAGCACCTTGAGCGCTGCGGCGCGGTGGTGGGGCAGGTTGGTGTGCAGCCTGATCCACCCATCAGCTGCCTTGTAGTCGCCTGCAATCGCATCCCAAAGGCTGGGCATCTCCCACCCGTCGGGTTTGAAGGAAAAGCCGTACCATAGTGAGGCGAGCCGGTGATCCACGGTAATTTCGGGTGGTTTGGCCGCGAGGTTGGTCGCCACCATCAGGCGGGCCAGTTCCTGCCCCACGGCGGCGAAGCTGGCTGTGGCCAGTTCGGACACCGCGAAGGCGCTGGGGCGGGCTCCGGTCCCTTTGACCAGATAGCTGTCAGTCGCGGGAAGGGAAGACAGCAGGCTCATTGCTGATAGGGATCCAGACTGTCGCGCAACCCGTCGCCAAGGAAGTTGAAGGCCAGCACGATAACGATGATCGGCAGCATCGGAATGGCGGTCCAGGGGTAAATTTCGATCGAGGCAAGGTTCTGCGCGTCATTCAGCATCACGCCCCAACTGACCGCAGGCGCCCGCAGGCCAAGGCCGAGGAAAGATAGCGCGGTTTCCCCAAGGATCATCGCCGGGATCGACAGCGTAGCCGAGGCGATCAGGTGCGACATGAAATTCGGCAGCAGGTGTTTGCGGATCACCCGGCCCGAGCTTGCGCCCATCATTTCGGCGGCGCGGACATATTCTTCTTCCCGCAGCGACAGGAACTTGGCGCGCACGGATCGGGCAAGGCCGGGCCAGTCAAGGATGCCGAGGATGATCGAGATGATAAAGAAAACCGCAACAGGGCTCCAGTTCGATGGCACGGCTGCGGAGAGAGCCAGCCAAAGGGGCAGCTCTGGCAGGGAGCGTAATATCTCGATCACGCGGTTGATGACCCAGTCGATGCGCCCGCCGAAATATCCGGCCATTGATCCGAACAGGATGCCAAGAAAGAATGAAACCGAGATGCCGATCAGACCCACGGTCAGCGACAATTGCGCCCCATAAAGGATGCGGCTGAACACATCCCGGCCCAGACGGTCTGACCCCCAGAGAAACAGTGTCGCCCCTTCCGGTGCGCAGAACAGATGTGTGTCCGTTTTGATCAGACCCGCCAGTTTGTATTGGGAGCCTTCGCAGAAAAACCGGATCGGCCGCGGGTCTTCGGTATCGGGAACGAATTTCCACTGGAAGGTTTCAAGGTCTGCTTCGGCGACGATGGGATAGACATAGGGACCAACGAATTCGCCCTCATGGAACCAGTTGATGGATTGGGGCGGGGCATACAGGTGCTCTCCGTTCCGGTCATTCGGACCATAGGGCGCAATGAAACCCGCAAAGGGCAGCATCAGGTAGCAAAGCAGCAGGAAGATGCCCGAGATCAGGCCCAGCTTGTGCGTCTTGAACTTGCGCCAGACCAACACCCAGTTGGGGGCGTCGAGATCGGCGCGCTCCAGCTGCTGGATCGAGGCCTGCGGGTCGAAAGGCGCGTCGTCGACATAGCGACCATCGGGACGTTGGGTCATGCTTCACGCCCCTCGTATCTGATGCGCGGGTCAAGCATGACCAGCAGGATATCCGAGATCATGGTGCCGATCAGGGTCAGCAGCGCCACGAACATCAGGATGAAGGCCGACAGGAACTGATCCTGCGTCTTCAACGCCGTCAGCAGGGTGGGGCCGATGGTTTGCAGGCCCAGAACGACCGAGACCAGAACCGAGCCGGACACCATTGACGGCAGCAGGTTGCCAATGTCGGCCACAAAAGGGTTGAAGGCCACGCGCAGCGGGTATTTCGTCAGCATCCGCGACGGCGCCATGCCCTTGGCGATGGCCGTTTCCACGTAAGGCTTGCCCAACTCGTCCAGCATGTTGGCCCGCAAGCGCTGCATCATCGCCGACGCGCCCGAGGTGCCGATCACAAAGGTTGGCACGATCAGGTGAAGCAGGATGGATTTGAGCTTGTCCCAGCTCATCGGTTCGCCTTCGAATCTGGGGTCCATCAGGCCGCCAATGGGCAGGTTGAAATACTGATGACCATAGTAGAACAGGATCAGCGCCAGCAGAAAGTTCGGCGTGGCCAGACCCAGATAACCCACAAAGGCCGAGGTATAGTCGATCCAGGTCCGCGACCGTGCGGCGGCGATGACGCCAAGGGGCAGGGCGACCGCATAAACGAACAGAATGGCGGCCAGATTGACCACCACGGTCAGCCAGAGCGTATCGCCGACAATCTCGGAAACCGGGCGGTCAAACTCGAAAGACCAGCCATAGTTGCCCTGCAACAAACCCTCAAACCCATGGGGGCCGGGCCAGAAGCCCATCCAGATCAGGTATTGCTCGGGCAGGGTCCGGTCCAGCGAGTATTCCTTTCGCAGAAACTCGGCCTTGGCGACCCCTGCGGACTGGCCCGAGGCCTGCAACTCGGCGATCTGATTGCTCAGGTAATCGCCGGGCGGCAGGTTGATGATCACGAAGATCAGGACCGACACTACCAACAGTGTCAGCAGCATCGTGAAAAAGCGATACACCGCATAGCGCAGCATGACCATTTAGCTGCTCCTGATCAGTCGGCGAAGAAGAACTCGTCCGGGCGATGGATACCAAAATGCGCGCCGGGTTCCCACGCCCACATGGCTTGTTCGGGCACGTTGCGCAGACGGTTCGATACGACAATGGGTTGCGGTGCGCCGTTCAGGATGCCGATCGCGTAAAGCTGCTGGGCGTGGATATCCAGCATTTCACGCCATACAGCCTCGCGTTGTTCATCAGTGGTCGCGACCTCCCAGTTATGGGCCAGTTCCATCAGGCGTTCAGCTTCGGGCATGTCGGGTGGCTCGCCTGAACCGCCGGCGGTTTGATGGTACTGTCCCCATTTCGGCCAGGCCAGAAAGACCTGATCGGTGGGCGCAAGATAGGCCGGAGACGTGTGGTTCTGCGGAATACCGTCATCCCAGCCAAACCAGACCGAAGCCATGGTGTTGCCCGAGAAAACCCGGTTGCGCAGGATATCCCTGTCCAGCGGCCGCATCACCAGCTTGACCCCAATTTCGCGCCATGTATCGGTGACGATCTGCATCGCGTTTTCGACCTCTTGGCGTTCGCCGGCAGTCTCGATCACCAGCTCCATCGGGCGCCCATCGGGAAGAAGGCGGATGCCATTTCCATCGCGTTCGGTCAGTCCGGCCTCGTCCAGCAGGGCATTGGCCATGTCGGTGTCATATTGCGCCCAGGCCTGTGCATTTTCTTCATTGTAATAGGGCGAGGCAGGCAAAACCGCCATGGCGCCGGGCTTGGCAAGTTTGAAATACAGCGCCTGATTGATGGTCTGTCGATCAATCGCCAGGGACAGGGCGCGGCGCACACGGACATCGCGCAGCACCTCACGCCAGGTGTCATCTTCAAAGTTCAGGTTCGGATAGATCGCGATTTGCGACGCCACCCCGGTTTTCCACAGCAGGGTCTTGTATCCGCCTTGTGCCTCACCCTTTTTCAGGATCGAGGCGTCGCGGAACGCCAGCCCACGTCCCTGCAGATCGCTTTCACCGGCATTGGTTTTGGCCGCGACCAGACCCGGGGCCACGATCTCCATCTCGACCACATCAATATAGGGCAGTTGCACCCCGTCGGAATCGATGCGGTGGTAATAAGGATTGCGGATGAAGCTGTGCCGGATTTTCTTGCCCGAGCTGGCATTCTTCCACGGTTGCAGGGTCGGGAGTTCCTCGTTGTCGAATTTATACAGGTTATCCAGCTTATTATGCAGCGCTGCCCAGCTTTTGACGCGGGCATCTTCAACCTGAAAGGTGAGCTCCTCCGCATCGGCGAATTTCTCGTGGTATTGCTTAAGGAACTCGGAAGGACGGTAGATGAAGGGCGGGCGGGCCTGTGCCAGCGATTGCAGGAAGTTCGGGTTCGGGTTTTCCCATTCGAAGATCACTGTGGTCTCATCGGGGAAACTCACCACCGGTGGCTTGCCTTCGACCAGCAGGAAATCCGGCGGGCCAGAGGGGCTGAGCAACTCGTTGTTTGCCACATCCTCCCACCAATAGCGGAAGTCTTCCGAGGTGAAGGGCGTGCCATCCGACCACTTGTGGCCGGGACGCAGTTTCAAGGTGAATTTGCGATTATCTTCGTTTTCGAAGGATGCGAGAATATCCGGGACGATGTTGTAATCATGGTCGAAACCAACCAGCCGGGCATAGCCATAGACCACCATCTGCCGAATGTCCTTGGACCGGGTGACCATCGTGCGCAGTGTTCCGCCTTGCGTTCCGGGTTCGCGCCCTTTGGCGGCCAGATCGACAATGAGCGGTTCATCGGGGATGCGCTCGGAAATCGGGGGTAATGTGCCGCCCTCAACTTCGGATTGCCAATAGGCGCTTTCTTGCAGGTGCGACGGATTATCTGCCGTAGCGGGGAGCATCCCAACAAGGACCAGCGAAGTGGCCAGCAGCAATCGATGAGTGGTTTTAAACATGGCAACGTACCTTATGGCCGGGCTCCATCTCTACCAGTGAAGGTATCACGGAGTCGGAAAATCGGAAGGCATCATCCCAACTGTCTGGCGAACCCGCGCCCAAAGCGACCAGTTTCAGGTCAATCGGGCGATTGATGTCAGGCTCTGGCTGGGCAGCGATTAACGCCTTGGTGTAGGGGTGACGAGGATTATAGAACAGGGTTTCAGGCGGGGCCTGTTCGACAACAAGGCCCTGACGCATCACGGCCACTTCATCGGCGATCCGCGCGACAACCGCCAGATCGTGTGAAATGAACAGATAGGACAGGTTCAGGCTGTCCTGCAGGTCCTCCAGCAGGGTCAGGATCTGTTCCTGCACGGATACATCCAGCGCCGAGGTCGGCTCGTCACAGACAATCAGCGCCGGGTCCAGCATCATTGCGCGTGCAATCGACAGGCGCTGGCGCTGACCGCCCGAGAACGCATGGGGATAGCGTTTGAGCATATCGGCATTCAAACCTACCCGCTGCAGCATTTCGGCCGCTTTGTCGCGCTGTTCAGCTGTGGTGCCAAGTTTGTGGATTTCCAGCGGCTCGGTCATGGCATCCTGAATACGCATCCGCGGGCTGAGTGAGCTGTAAGGGTCCTGAAACACCATCTGAGCCTTGCGCTGGAACGCGGTTCGTTCGGTGCGCGTCATCTGGTGAACAGTGATCGGTTCGGAATCTGCCGAACTGCGAAACAACACCTCTCCCCCGGGATCGGGCAATTCTGCCCCCAGTGCAATTCGGGCCGCGGTGGTCTTGCCCGATCCGCTTTCGCCGACAATGGCCAACGTCTTTCCGCGCGCCAGCTTCATGTCGACACCCCGGCACGCGTGGATCAGCTTGTCTGCTTTCCACCCCTTGCTGGAACGCATGGTATAGGTCTTGGAAACCCCGCGCATGCTCAGGATCAGGTCTTCGTCGGGCATCGGCAGGCCCACCGCATCCTGATCGGGAATCTCCGGTGCGGCATCGAACAGCTGCCGGGTATAGGGATGCGCGGGATCGGTCAGAATCGGCGCGGCTGGTCCGGATTCCATCACGCGGCCCTTGTGCATGACAACGACCTGCTCGGCCATGTTGGCCACGACGCCAAGATCGTGGGTGACAAGGATCAACGCCATTCCGGTTTCGCGCTGCAATTCCTTGATCAGTCCCAGAACCTGCGCCTGTGTCGTCACATCCAGTGCGGTCGTGGGTTCGTCCGCGATCAGCAATTCCGGCTTTGAAACCATGGCCATGGCGATCATCGCCCGTTGCCGCATGCCGCCCGACAATTCGAACGGATAGCTGTCATAGGCACGGGCAGGATCGGGAAAACCCACGCGTTCGAATTGGCTCAGAACCTCTTTGCGCGCCTGCGCCTCGGACGCGCCGCGATGCAGCCACAAGACCTCGCTCACCTGATTGCCGATTTTATGCAGCGGAGACAGTGACCGCATCGGCTCTTGAAAGATCATCGAAATCCGATTGCCGCGAATGCCGCGCATCTGCTTTTCGCTGATGTTGGTCAGGTCGGCCGTGCCTTTGGAATCATTCAGCGTGATGGTACCGCTGCGAATCTGCGCGGTACGCGGCAGAATGCGCAACGCGGCCCTACACGAGATTGTTTTTCCAGACCCCGATTCCCCGACCAGAGCCAGCGTTTGACCCGGCGCGACATCAAAGTTCACATCGCGAACAACGGCTTCGCCCGCGCCAAAACCAATGCTCAGATTCCGGACGGACAACAAGGCATTCATGCGGGTATTCCACCCGTCTGGCCGCTTGGTAACATCGGCGTTGCTATCTCCCTGACTTTTTTGTGCAGTTTCGCGCGGTTGGGGCGGGCTAGTCAAACACCTTCTTACGCAGAAACGTCGCGGAAACATGAAATGCGTTCCGGGGTGGCTACACAAAGTCTTGAGATTTTGTCATCAAAGGCGCAATCGACCCCGGTTAAGGTCGCCCGACAAAGAATGAGGTTTGCCCGTGTCCCAGCAACAAAGCCGACTGGATCTGTTTATTGACCGAATGGTTTCGCAACGCGCTTGTCTGGATTTTGCAATCGCCCAAACGGCAGGCCAAACCGGCCCGGTGTTCGAACTGGGTCTGGGCAACGGGCGCACCTATCACCACATGGTACAGTACATTCAGGACCGCCCGGTTTATGTGTTCGAGCGTGCGGTGGCCTCGCACCCAGACTCGACCCCACCGGACGAGCTGGTGATTCTGGGAGACGTGCGCGAGACTTTGCCCGCCTCGGTCGACCGGTTCGGTGCTTCGGCCAGTCTAATCCACGCCGATCTTGGGGGGCATAACCGGGAAAAGAATGATGCCTTTGCCCGGTTCGTTTCGCCATTGATCGAGCCCTTGCTGGCCCCCGGTGGGCTGATGGTGTCGAGCGACCGGATGTACTTCGACACGCTGAAGGAACTTCCGCTGCCGGAAGGTGCGGTTGAGGGACGCTGCTTCATCTACCAACGCTGAAACGCCATGGGGTCACGCTGGGCTTTGCAACGGGTGGGTCGCTAACCCTTGGGTACCATGCTTTTGAGGAGCCTGATTTTATGTTGTTCTACGATTGCTCGACCGCCCCCAATCCGCGCCGTGCCCGGATGTTTATCGCCGAGAAGGGCGTCGAGATCGAAACCCGCGACATATCCATCGCCAAAGGCGAACAACTGAGCGATGCGTTTCGCGCCGTGAATCCGCGCGCCACGTTGCCGGTTCTGGTGACCGATGAAGGAACGGTTCTGACCGAGAATCTCGGAATCGCGGCCTATCTCGAGGCGCGGTTCCCCGAACCTGCGCTGATGGGGCGGACGCCGGATGAAAAGGCGTCGGTTTTGATGTGGAACGCGATGGTTGAGCAGCAAGGCGGCCTGCCGATTGCCGAAACGCTGCGCAATACCCATCCGGCCTTCAAGGACCGGGCAATTACCGGCCCGGAAAACTATGCCCAGATCCCCGAACTTGCGCAGCGCGGCGCTGCCCGGGTGGGCGCGTTTTTCGAACTGATGGAGGCCCGATTGCAGGACAGCGCGTTCCTTGCCGGTGATCGTTTCTCGCTGGCTGACATCACCGCATTTGTATTCATCGATTTTGCTCGCGTCATAAAAACGCGAATCCCTGCCGAAAATACGGCCACCCAAGCCTGGTTCGCCGCGATTCAAAACCGTCCCAGCGCCACTCTTTAAGTGTATTTCGATATTGAACGCCCGCTTGCATCGAACTGTACAGAAATGTCTAGACAGAAGTGAACAGTGCTACTAGCGTCCACTGCAATCAGTGCAGGAGAGCGCAGGATGAAATCTCAGTATCGTGTTGTTGTGATCGGGGGCGGCGTTGTCGGGGCCTCGGTTCTGTATCATCTGGCCAAGTTCGGTTGGTCTGATGTGGTCATGCTGGAACGGCGGCGTCTGGCGTCGGGGTCTTCCTGGCACGCGGCAGGCGGGGTGCATGCGCTGAATGCCGATCCGAACATGGCGGCGTTGCAATCCTATACCATCGACCTGCTCAGTGAGATCGAAAAGGAATCGGGCCAGAATATCGGCTTGCACATGACCGGTGGCTTGACGCTGGCCGGCACCCCGGAACGCTGGGAATGGCTGCAGGCCAACTACCGCATCTTCCAATCCATCGGCATCGACGATTGTGAATTGCTGAGCCCTGAGGAGGCGCAGAGACGCTGCCCGATCATGTCCACCGACGGCGTGCTGGGCGCGATGTGGGCGGATCGCGAGGGATACATCGACACCACCGGGACCGTGCAGGCCTATGCGACCGCCGCGAAAAAGCGCGGCGCGGAATACTATGAGGAAACCAAGGTCGAGGAGCTGATCCAGACCGATGAGGGCTGGCAGGTGGTGACCGACAAGGGCACGATCACCTGCGAGCACGTGGTCAACGCCGCTGGCCTCTGGGCCAAGCAAGTGGGCCGCATGGCTGGCATCGAACTGCCGGTTTCGCCGCTGAAACACCACTATCTGATCACCGACACGGTGCCCGAAGTCGCGCAAGCGGATTTCGAGATGCCGATGACCGTCGACCTCGAAGGCTTCACCTATATGCGGCAGGATCAGAAGGGCGTTCTGGTCGGCATTTACGAGGTCGACCACGAGCATTGGGCGATGGACGGCGCGCCGTGGAACTATGGTGAGGAGCTGTTTCAAGAACAGCTCGACCGTATCGAGAACGAACTGACGCTGGGCTTTGAACGCTACCCGTCGATCCAGAATGTGGGCATCAAGACCTGGGTGAACGGCGCGTTCACCTTCTCGCCAGATGGCAACCCGCTGGTGGGCCCAGTACCCGGCAAGCGCGGCTATTGGTCGGCCTGCGCGGTGATGGCGGGCTTCCTGCAGGGCGGCGGTGTCGGCAAGACACTGGCCGAGTGGATGATCCATGGCGAGCCCGAGGCCGACGCATGGCCGATGGACGTGGCCCGCTATGGCGACTTCGCGCAGAACAAACGCTATATCCGCGAGACCACCGGACAGTTCTATTCCCGCCGCTTCGTGATGACCTATCCGAACGAGCAACTGCCCGCAGGCCGTCCGCTGAAAATGGCCCCGGCACATGATGCGATGACGCAAGCCGGATGCAAATGGGGCGTCAGCTGGGATCTGGAGGTGCCGCTGTATTTTGCACCGAAAGGGTTCGAGGAAACGCCGACGCTCAAACGCTCGAATGCGCATGATATCGTGGCCGAGGAATGCAAGACCATCCGTGAAGGCGTCGGCCTGCTGGATATCTCGGGCTTCTCGCGGTTTGAGGTTACAGGGCCGAACGCGCAGGCGTGGCTGGACAAGGTGATGGCCTCGAAACTGCCCGCACCGGGCCGCGCCAAACTGGCACCGATGCTGGGCGAGAACGGGCGGCTCAAAGGGGACTTGACCGTGCTGAACTGGGGCGATGGCACCTGGTGGATCATGGGCAGCTATTACCTGCGGGCTTGGCACATGCGCTGGTTCGATGATCACATGATGGACGGCGTGAATATCCGCGATCTGGGTGAAGAAATCTGCGGTTTCGCCGTGGTTGGTCCGAAATCGCAGGCGGTAGTCGAGAAACTGGCGGAACAGGATATCTCGGGCCTGAAATTCATGGGCTGCGGTGAGTTCGATATCGGCCTTGTCCGCGCCCGCATCGCGCGCATGTCGGTGACCGGCGAAAAAGGATACGAGATCAACTGCCGCTATGGCGATCACATCAAATTGCGCCGGATGCTGCTGGACGCCGGGGCTGATGAGGGCATCCGCGAGTGCGGCTTCAACGCGATGCTGTCCACACGGTTGGAGAAAAGCTTTGGCATTTGGTCGGCGGAATTCACGCAGCTCTACACACCCGGGATGACCGGTATGGATCGCTGGATCGACTGGGACAAGGATTTCGTCGGCAAAGAGGCCGCGCTGGCCGAACGCGACGGCAACGGCCCGGCGCAGGTGCAGGTGACGCTGGAGGTCGACGCGCTGGACGCCGATGCCAGCGGTTATGAGCCGATCTGGGCCGATGGTGAGCGCGTGGGTTTTGTCACTTCGGGCGGCTATGGGCACTATACCGGCAAGTCGCTGGCTATGGCATTGGTCAACCGCGACAAGGCCGCGCCGGGCACCGAATTGTCAGTGCATGTGGTCGGGGTCGAACGGCCTGCGCGGGTGATTGCGCCATCCCCGCATGATCCCGAAGGCAAAGCGATGCGAGGCTGATGATGGTGGCGCAGAACCGGGAACGCAGGCGCCGCGGGCGGGGGGCTGAGGCCGCCCCACCGCCCAGCCGCGATGTGAACTATCGCCAACTAAAAAACCCCTTCCCGCTGATGGAGGTATTCCCGGCGGATCAGATCGCAGACATGCATGAAACCGCCCTGCGCATGTTGGAAGAGCTGGGTATGAAGGTCCTGCTGCCCGAGGCCCGCCGGATCTATGCCAAAGGCGGTGCCCGCGTGGATGAAGACAGCGAAATGGTTTTCATCGGGCGCGATATGGTCGAGGCCGCAGTCGCCTCGGCCCCGAAATCCATTGCCTGCCGCGCCGGGGCGCGGCGCAGGGATTTCTCGCTCGAGCTGGGCTCGCTGGTGTTTCAGCCCGGGGCAGGCGCGCCGAACGCCACCGATCTGGAACGGGGGCGACGCCCTGCGACAGGGCAGGACTATCTGGAATTTCTGAAACTGACGCATCATTTCGACGTGTTCCAGATGATCTCGCCCCAGGTTGAACCGCAAGACGTGCCGACCCATCTGCGTCATTACTTCACCACACAGGCGCAGATGGAGTTGACGGACAAGTTCCCTTTCTTTTTCTCACGCGGAACACCGCAGGTGATGGATTGTTTCGAGATGCTGTCCACCGCGCGTGGCCTGTCGGATGATGAGTTTCGCGCCAATCCGCATAGCTACACGATCATCAACACCAACAGCCCGCGCACGCTGGATATTCCAATGGCACAGGGCCTGATCGACTTTGCACGTTACGGCCAGATGTCGATCATTACGCCCTTCACCTTGATGGGGGCCATGGCACCAATCACCGTGGCAGGGGCGATTACGTTGTCTCATGCCGAGGCGCTGGCGGCGCTGACGTTGACGCAACTGACACATCCGGGCGCGCCGGTCTGTTATGGCACCTTCACCAGCAATGTGGACATGAAATCAGGGGCACCGGCATTCGGCACGCCCTCGCATTTTCAGGCATCGTTGGCGGCGGGGCAACTGGCGCGGCATCTGGGCCTGCCGTGGCGGTCTGCGGCGGGATCGGCTGCTAATATCAACGACGTGCAGGCGGCCAATGAAAACCAGTTCGGACTTTGGGGTTGCCTGATGGCCGGGGCGACGGTCATCATCCACTCGGCGGGCTGGCTTGAGGGCGGCTTGACCGTGTCCTTCGAAAAGATGATCTGTGACGCCGAAGTGCTGAACATGGTCGCTGAACTCTGCGCCGGGGCGCAGGCGGGCGCTGCCGAGATCGGCTATGACACCGCCCTGCGAGAGGTCGACCCCAGCGGCCATTTCTTCGCCACCAGCCAGACCATGGAACGGTACAACACCGAGTTCTACCAGCCGCATGTGCACGATTACGCGAATTTTGGCACCTGGACCGAGCGCGGCGCAGTGGACACCAACCATCGCGCAACCGGTGTGTGGAAAGACATTCTGGCCAATTTCGAAGCACCCGCGCAGGATAGTGACCGCATTGGCGCGTTGCAGGATTTCATAGCCCGCCGCACGGCCGAGGGCGGCGCCCCGCCGGAGAGTTGAATGAGCAGCAAACCCATCCTCCACCGCGACGACCCAAAGGCCGAACCGCTGGTCGGCAACATCAAGGTCACCCGTGATGACTGGCTGAACGTGGCGATGGATGTGCTGATCTCGGACGGGGTCGAGCAGGTGAAAGTGATGAATCTGGCGGAGCGCATGGCGGTCTCGCGGTCATCGTTCTACTGGTATTTCAAGTCCCGGCAACAGTTGCTGGACGCGCTTCTGGACAAGTGGCAGGCGACCAATACGGCGGCCTTGATTGCGCAGTCCGAGCTGCCCGCCAAGACAATCACCGCGGCAGTCTGCAATGTTCAGCGATGTGTTGTGAACGCTGCTTTGTTCGATACGGCGCTGGATTTTGCCGTACGCGACTGGGCGCGCCGGTCGGGTAAAGTGCGTCGTATGCTGGACCAGTCCGACGCGCTGCGACTGTCCGCATTACGCGCGATGTTCGTGCGCCATGGCTATGACGAAACCGAGGCCGAAACGCGCGCCCGTGTTCTGTATTACATGCAGCTCGGCTATGATTTTGCTCAGTTGAACGAACCGATGGCTGTGCGTTTGTCGATGGTTCCGCACTATCTTTATGTTTTTACTGGGGTCGAGCCGCGCCCCGAGGAAATCGCGGAATTCAGCGCTTATGCGAAACACTTCTGGGAGGGGAAAGATCATGAACGGTCCTGACACGATCATCATCCGCGCCGGTCTGATCCGTGCCCCGTGTGCCAACGTGCCGAAGGCCGAATAAATAGCCCTGTCGCTGGATCGCAATCCGCTGAGGTCTGAGCTTCCCCATATTGGTCCGGGCGTTGATGCCGTGTGCTATTTCCGGAAGCGACCGATCAACGCCCAGAACAGTTTCTCGATTACGGGCTAGGCGACCCGTTTGCGCGCCGCAGCAAAGCTGTCTGCGCGCACCGGACCGAAGCCCCGGATTTCATCTGCTTCGGCCAGACGTTCCAGCCATTCCGCCTCGGGCAGGGCAGCGGCGTTTGATGCGAGCTGGTCCAGCAGGGTTTCGTACCAAGTCAGAATGGCGCGGTGCAGTCGCGCTTCGGAGTGATATCCGAACGGGTTCCAGATTTTGCCGCGCAATGCCTTCGCACGGGCCAATGTGTTCAGGACCGGGCGCAGCCAGGGTCCGAAAGTGTGTTTGATGGGCCTTCCCCTCTCATCCTTGCGCCAGCTCAGCATTGGCGGGGCGAAATGGTATCTGGTTTTGAAATCACCCTCGAACTGCTGCGCCAACTCATCTGCGAAGGCCGAGGAGGTCTGCAGCCGGGCGACTTCGAACTCGTCCTTGTAGGCCATGAAACGGAACAGGTTGCGAGCGATGGATGCCAGGATGCGATCAGAGAATTCCGGCTTTGACGCCCGGATGGTCTCGATCCGTTGCGCATAGCGGTCTGCATAGGCGGCGTTCTGATAATCTGTCAGATACGCGACCCGGCGGGCGATCATCTGGTCCAACGTTTCTTCCGCCTCAGCCGTTTGCACTGATCCCTGAATCCGATCAGGATCAACTGCCAGACAACGTCCAAGGGCGAAGGCCAGTCGGTTTTTTTCAACCGCGACGCCATTCAGCAGGATGGCCTGCGCCAATGCGGTCTGCGTTACGGGAACCAGCGCTTTTTGCCACGCGTAACCCAGCATGATGACATTGGCGAAGACCGCATCCCCCAACAGCGCCTCGGCCAGTGCGTTCGCATCCAGACTGGACAGGTTGTCCACGCCCACCACATCGGCAATCGCCTGTTCCCGCGCATCGACCCGCAATTGCGCATCACGCCGTAGCACGAGGTCTCCGGTCGGCATCTCAGCCCTGTTCAACACCACGCGCGTGCCCCGGGCATAATGGGCCGAGGCCTTGGGGGCAGAACTGACCACAACATCACAACCAATCACCGCGTCAGCGGCACCCTGATCAATACGCACCTGATTGAGCGCCCCGGGCGCGGTGCCAAGGCGGATATAGCTAAGCACGGTTCCGAACTTCTGGGCAAATCCGGTGAAATCCAGAACCGAGGCACCTTTGCCTTCCAGATGCGCCGCCATGGTGATCAGAGCCCCGACCGTGACCACCCCGGTGCCACCGACGCCGGTCACCAGCAGATCAAGGGGATTTTCCAAAGACGGAAGCCTGGGGCTTGGCAGGCCGGTCTCAAGCGCATCAAGGTCAAGCGCGACGGCCCGCTTTCGCCGGGTTGCGCCTTCGATGGTCACGAAACTCGGGCAGAACCCGTTCAGGCACGAGAAATCCTTATTGCACGAGCTCAGATTGATCTTGCGCTTGCGTCCCAACGGGGTTTCGCGCGGCTCGACGCTCAGGCAGTTTGACGCGACCGAGCAATCGCCGCAGCCTTCGCAGACCAGATCGTTGATCCAGACGAATGTCGAGGGGTCCTCCATCGTGCCGCGCTTGCGACGGCGGCGCTTTTCGGTGGCGCAGGTTTGTTCATAGATCAGGATGGTGACGCCGGGGATGTCGCGCAGTTCGCGTTGCAGCCCGTCCATCTCGGCCCGGTCGTGGAACGTTGTGCCCGCCGGGAAGTCTGTACGTTGAAATTTGGTGATGTCGTCCGAAACCAGCGCGATCCGCTCGACCCCCTCAGCGCGACAGGTCTGAGCGATACCCGCTACGCTGACGGGGCCGTCCACCGGCTGCCCTCCGGTCATTGCGACGGCATCGTTGTAGAGGATCTTGTAGGTGATGTTCGTCCCCGCCGCGACCGCCTGACGGATCGCGAGAGAACCCGAATGGTACCACGTCCCCTCGCCAAGGTTCTGGAATATGTGCTTGCCGCCATTGAATTGCGAGGCGACAACATGGGGCACGCCTTCACCCCCCATCTGGGCATAGCCGACCGTCTCGCGATCCATCCACGACGCCATGACGTGACAGCCGATCCCGCTTGCCGCGGTAGAGCCTTCGGGAACTTTGGTCGACGTATTGTGCGGGCAGCCCGAGCAGAAATAGGGCGTGCGCACCGCGCCTGACACATTGATCACCGGCGCAGGCGTTTCGGTCAGAGCCCGCGCCTTGGCGGGCAAGCGTTCTTCCGGAAAGAACGTGTCCAGACGGGCGGCCACGATCGGGGCCAGCATCAGGGGGCTGAGTTCGCCGGTCCATGGGATCAGCGGCTCGCCATGGCTGTCATACTTACCAACCATCTTGTGGGGCTTGTCGCCCGGCCAGTCATAGAAATATTCCTTGAACTGGCTTTCGATGATGCCGCGCTTTTCCTCGACAACCAGAACCTCGGCCTTGCCTTTCACAAAGCGCAGCGCGTTGCGCCGCGCCAGTGGCCAGACCATGCCGACCTTGTAGATGTCGATCCCCAGACGGCGGCAGGCGTCCTCGTCCAGACCCAGCAAACGCAAGGCCTCCATCAGGTCGAGATGCCCCTTGCCGGTGGTCACGAAACCGAACTTGGCTTTGTCGATGTCGTAGATGCGCCGATCAATCGGGTTCTCTTCGGCAAAGGCCCGCACGGCGCGCAGCTTGTGCCGGATACGGGTCTCGATCTCGGGCGAGGGCAGGTCGGCGCCCCGAACATGCAGGCCGCGTTCGGGTAGTTCGATCTGCGGCAGCGTGAAATTGCGATCCGGGCGCAGGTCGACGGAGCGCGCGCTTTCCACCGTTTCCGAGATGGCTTTGAATCCGACCCATGTGCCCGAAAAGCGGGACAGGGCAATGCCATATTCGCCAAACTGCAGATATTCCTCGACCGAGGCCGGGTTCAATGTCGGCATGAACCACGCCATGAAGGCGACATCCGACTGGTGCGGCATGGATGAACTGACGCAGCCATGATCATCGCCCGCCACTACCAGCACGCCACCCTTGGGGGCCGATCCATAGGCGTTGCCATGTTTCAGCGCGTCCCCTGACCGGTCGACGCCGGGGCCTTTGCCGTACCACATCGAGAAGATGCCCTCGACCTCGCATTGCGGGTCCAGCGTTGCCTGTTGCGCCCCCAGAACTGCCGTCGCGCCAAGGTCTTCGTTCACGGCGGGCATGAATGTAATGCGGTCGGCATCCAGCCGTTCCTTTGCACGCCAAAGCTCAAGATCCAGCCCGCCCAGCGGCGACCCGCGATAGCCCGAGACAAACCCCGCAGTGTTCAGCCCGACCTGACGATCACGCCGGGCCTGATCCATCATGATCCGTGCAAGCGCCTGAGTTCCGGTCAAAAAGACCCGGCCTTGGGTCAGTTCATATCGATCCTCAAGCTGATAGGTGCGGGGGGCAGGCTCGTGATGGCTCATTCCGGGTATCCATGGGCATTACCTTTGGGAGCTGGTATTCTAAGCCGAAATATCTGGATAATTCTGTCAGAGTTTGCATGTAATGAGCAAAAGTTGGATATTTTATTCGATAATCACGTAGTGGTAGGATAAATTTTGCGTCATGATAAAGCTTGATGACAGAGACCGACGTATTCTGGCGCTGCTGCAAACGGACTGCCGTTTATCCAACGCCGATTTGGCTGATGCGGTCGGGATGTCGGCCTCGGCCCTGTGGCGCCGGGTGCGGACGCTGGAAGAGGCGGGCGTGATCGAGCGTTACGGGGCGCTGGTGAACCCCCCTGCCATGGGTTTGACGTTTGAGGCGATCGTGCATGTCCACCTGACGCGCCACGACCCCGAGAAAATCGTTGATTTCATTCGCGCGGTCGAGGCCAGTCGGGAGGTGCAGGAATGTTATGCGACGACAGGCCAGGCCGATTACCACCTGCGCGTATTGTGCCGCGACCTGGCGGCCTACAATATCTTTCTCGAGGATTTTCTGTTCCGCCTGCCGGCGGTCGCCAGCGCGCAGACCAATGTTGTGTTGCGCACGATCAAGCAAAACCGCCCGATTGTGCCCTGATTTTCAGGTCGCGAAGGCCACCCAGGCCCAGGCCATGCCGATATAGGTCAGGTTGTGCATAAGCTGATCCAGACCCGCCGCGCGCCAGAATGCGGCCTGATTGGGTTGCAGCTGCCTGCGGTCGGAATAATGCGCTTTGGCAAAGTCGATGTGGAAATGTACGATCCATTCCAGTGCTGCGATGATCAGAATGAATTCGACCGGTGCACGGAACAAAGCAAAGATGAGGACAGATCCGACAACATGCACAGCAGCATGTTGCGCGCGCCCGATATGTAAATACGAGCCTCGCCCGGACAGCATTTTGGGCGTCTGTAAATAATAGTCGGCAAACATGTGTTTGATCTGAAGCAGGCAGAGCAACAGAAACACAGCGCCAAAGCTGGCAGGCAAAATAATCCTCCCGATATCGTCCTGAATCAGAAGATTAGGGGGTAATTGCCCGCCGCGCAAATGAACTTGTTCACACAAGGGCATTTCGGCGCAATTTGTAAATTTAATTGCGTCCACGGACACGATTGCGGTAACTTCGGGCCGTTGTATTCACGCCAAAAACATCGATTTTCGCGGCGGATCAAAAGCAGGGGCGGGTTCCATAGAACGAACGATTTTTCGGTTCATCTGGAAATACTCCAAACGCGACCAGTTGATCCTGCTGGCCGTAACGGCGACGCTGTTCCCGTTGCTGTATCTGACGCTGGAGCTGCCCAAACGCATCATCAACGACGCGATTGGTGCGACCAGCGATATTGTCAATGTCTGGGGCTATGACCTGCCGCAGACCACCTTCCTGATGATTTTGTGCTTTGCTTTTCTGGCTGCGGTTCTGGCCCACGGCCTGATGAAAATGCGCATCAACACCATGAAAGGCGTGTTGAGCGAGCGGATGCTGCGCCGGTTCCGCTATCAGCTGATCAGTCGCGCGCTGCGCTTTCCCCAGCCTTATTTCGAGCGGGTAAGTCAAGGCGAAATGGTGTCGATGATCACCGCCGAAAGCGAGCCGATGGGTGGGTTGATGGGAGATGCGATCAGCCAGCCGGTGCTGCAGGCCGGTCAGATGATCACCATCCTGTCCTTCCTGTTTTTGCAAAGCGTCTGGTTCGGGTTGGCGGCGGTGGCGCTGATCCCGCTGCAGGCCTGGCTGATTCCGCGCCTGCAACGTCAGATCAATCTGCTGAACAAGAAACGCATTCAAGAGGTCCGCGTGCTGGCCGCCCAGATCGGTGAGAACGCCGCCGGGGCCTCGACACTGCGGGCAAATGGCGGCTGGCGCTATCGCCGGGCGATGATCTCGGACCAGTTGGGGCGGCTGTTCGGCATCCGCTTTGAGATCTACCAGAAGAAATTCTTCATGAAGTTCCTCAACAACTTCATCTCGCAGCTGACGCCGTTCATGTTCTATCTGGTGGGCGGCCTGCTGGTGCTGCAGGGCTCGGTCTCGCTGGGGGCGCTGGTGGCTGCGCTTGCGGCGTATAAAGACCTCAGCTCGCCGTGGAAGGAGTTGCTGACCTATTACAACCAGACGCAGGACATGTCACTGCGCTGGGAGGTGGTTGTCGAACGTTTCGCGCCCGACGGGATGATCGATGAAGCCCTCTTCGACGGAGAGCCCGCAGCGCGGCCGCATCTGAACGGCGACATCGTACTGGATCGGGTCTCGGTCCGCGATATTGACGGCAATCAGGTGCTGGATGATCTGGAACTGACCTTTCCGGCTGGCAAGACCATCGGTATCTCGGCCCCCAGCGAAGAGGACCGCCACGCGCTTACCGAATTGCTGACGCGTGAGATCCTGCCCACCTCGGGGCGGCTTGAAGTTGGGGGCGTCGACATGGCCGGGCTGCATCAAGGCGTCGTTGCGGCTCGGATCGGGCTGGCAACCTCACGCCCCGTGATGTTCCAGGGGTCGCTGGGCGATAACGTGATGATGCCGATCCGGTCTCGCCCCATATCCACCGCAACTGACGATCCCGACTTTGTCGAGACTTTGCGCGCAGGCAACAGTACCGACCCCTTTCGTACCGAATGGCTGGACCCCAGCCTGGTGGGGTTCGACGATACTACGCATCTGCGCGAATGGTGGCTTAAACTGATCGACGGAATGGGCTCGGGCGCGACGCTGTTCCAAAGGGGGGCCGAGCAGGTTTTCAACGCGGATGAGCGTCCGGCACTTGCGTCAAAACTGATCGAATTGCGTCCATTGGTGCAAAAGGCCGTGCGCGATGCCGGGCTGGAACAACAGGCGCTGGTATTTGATCGGGATGCCTATAACCCGGCGCTGCCTGTGGCCGAAAACCTGCTGTTTGCAACGCCCTGCGTTCCGGTCACACAGCAATTGCTGGCGCAGCAGACGGTGTTCCTGGGCCAGCTGCGCGAGTTGCGTCTGGACGAGACCCTGGCCAATCTGACCCGCGATGTGATCGAGATGCTGCGCCAGATCTTCGGGCTGGACGGCACCGATCATCCGCTGTTTCGCAAGCTGGGCCTTGACGTCAAAACTTACGAAGCCGCGGTTGAGTTGGTCGAGCTGACCCGCAAGGAAGGCGTGGGCGGGCTGAACGACGAACAGCTTGCCAATCTGCTGGCAGTGCCCTTCGTGATCTCGGCGGAACAGATCGGGCCTGCCTTTTCAGACGAGTTGAAGAACCGCATTCTGGAACTCCGGCACAGCCATTCGGAGAAGCTGCTGGAACGGTTGCATGATGTCTTTGTGCCGCTGGATGAACACGCCTTCGCCCCCGGATTGACGGTGATGGAGAACGCGCTTTTCGGTAAGGTTAGCCAGATCGGTGGCGCGCGTACGGATGAGGCGCGCAAGCTGATCGTGGACGTGCTGGCAGAAAACGGCGCGCGCCCGATGGTGGTCGAATTGATCTATGACGTTCCGGTGGCGCTGGGCGGGCAAAATCTGCCTGCGGTTTTTGCCGAGCCTTTGGCCTTTACCCGCGCGACCATCAAAAAGCCGGACATCCTGATCCTCGAAAACGCGCTGGCCAGTTATGACATGCAGACGCAGGTTGCGGTTTACAAGAACCTGCGCGAATTGCTGCCGGATGCGACCGTGATCTATTTGAACGATCAGTTCGAAAACCCGGATGTATTCGACATGCATGTCGAAATCCGGCAAGGTCGGGTGGTGACGGATGATGGACCCACCGATATCGAAGGCGATGGCGCGGCCTCGGCTGACCTTGGGCGCAAGCTGCGGGCGCTGGAACAAACGCCGCTGTTTTCCGGCCTCGACCGGCGTCAGCTGCGCCTGCTGGCCTTTGGTGCACGCTGGTTCGATGCCAAGCCGGGGCAGGTGATTTTCCTGAAGGATGATCAGCCGACTGACGGTGCCTATGTTATTTTGGAAGGCGAGGCGGGCTTGTATCTGCCGCAGCCGGGGCAGGCGGACCAGCTGATCACCAAAGTCGGGGCAGGGGCGCTGGTGGGTGAGCTGGGCCTGATCCGCAAGGAACCCCGCGCCCTAAGCATGGTGGCCGAGACCGAGCTGTCCTGTCTGCGTATCGGGGAAGAGGAATTCCTGGCCGTGGTCGAAAACGACGCCGCAACCGCGTTCAAGCTGCTGCAGGTGATCTCGGGCTATGTCTCGAACTAGTCAGATCAGCTTTCAGGTTTGCAAAACAGATCATAGAGCAATGCGATGATGCGTTCGGTTTTGCCGTCGTTCAGCGCGTAATAGATCGTCTTTCCATCGCGCCGTGCCTTGACCATCCGTTCTTCGCGAAGACGGGCCAGCATCTGGCTGACGGCGGCTTGCCGCATCCCCAGCAAGTCTTCCAACTCACCAACAGATTTTTCGCCTGCGCCAAGATGGCACAGGATCATCAGGCGGCCCTCATGAGCCAGCGCTTTCAGAAACGCTGTCGCTTGTGTGGCACTTTCCTTCATGTCAGCCGAGGGGTCTGCGGGAAGTGTTCTGGTCTCTGAGGGCTGAGTCGTCACGAAAAAAACCGATATATCGTTAGGGGGTCTGAATAATATGCCCTATCCGGCTGCGGATTGTCACCCCTCGGTCGCCGGAGCACCACCCTGAAAGGCGTTTCCGTGCCTATAATCGCAGGGATCTTCCTGCATCTGCAGGTGCAACCCGTCGCCCGAATAGGGGTGGGCGCGGGCGAGATCCTCGTCCACGTCGATCCCGAGACCGGGCGCTGTGGGTGGAGTGACGAAGCCATCTTCGACCCGGATCGAGCCCTTGATCAGTTGATCGTGGAAGGGCGTCTCAATGGATTCCAAAAGCAGCAGGTTTGGAATGGATGCGGCCAGATGGGTATTGGCGGCCCATTCGATGGGCCCGGCATAAAGATGCGGGGCCATCTGGGCGTTGAATACCTCTGCCATGGCCGCGACCTTCTTCATTTCCCAGATGCCGCCTGCGCGTCCAAGCGCGGGTTGCAGGATTTCGGCCGCGCCTGCGCGCAGAACCGCACCGAATTCGGCCTTGGTGGTCATCCGCTCACCCGTGGCGACGGGGATACGAACGGCGCGGGCCACACGGGCCATATCCTCGATCATGTCGGGTGGTGTGGGTTCTTCGAACCAGAGCGGCGAGAATGGCTCCAACGCCTGACCCAGACGAATGGCCCCGGCGGTATTGAATTGTCCGTGGGTTCCAAACAGAAGATCAGCCCTGTCCCCCACTGCCTCGCGAATGGCCTTGCAGAACGCGACCGAGAGCGAAATGTCGGTCATCGCGGGCATATGCCCCCCTCGGATGGTATAGGGACCGGCAGGGTCGAACTTCACCGCGGTATAGCCACGCCGCACCATTTCGGCGGCGCATTCACCGGCCTGTTCCGGCGAGGTCCAGAAATCCGTCAAATTATGCTGCGGCAGCGGATAGAGATAGGTGTAGGACCGTATCCGGTCATTCATCCGCCCGCCCAGCAGCGCATAAACCGGACGATCCCGATCTTTGCCAAGGATGTCCCAGCAGGCGATCTCGAGCCCCGAAAACGCGCCCATCACCGTCAGGTCGGGGCGCTGGGTGAATCCGCTGGAATAGGCGCGGCGGAACATCAGTTCGATATTCTCGGGGTTTTCGCCCATCATGTGCCGTTCGAACACATCGCGGATGACATGCTTCATCGCTTCAGGGCCAACGGACGAGGCATAACACTCCCCCCATCCGATCACCCCCGTATCGGTCGTGACCTTGACCAATATCCAATACCGCCCGCCCCAACCGGGTGCCGGAGGCGCGGTGACAATGATATCGAGATCCTGCAGTTTCATGCGGCGCTCCTTCCCCGGATGTCAGTCCTTGTCGAACATGATCACATTGCGCTTGGCGGCGCCGGTCTTGGTGTCCTCGATGGCTTCGTTGATCTGCGACAGCGACCAGCGGCCCGAGATCAGCTCATCCAGTTTCAGCCGCCCCTGTTCATACAGGTCGATCATCCATGGGATATCCCGCTGGATCACCACATCGCCCATTTTCGATCCGACCATTCCCTGACCCAGAGCGGCCAGAACCACGGGTTCGTAGCTGGACATATCGCCGGAATGCGGCATCCCGATCATGATCGCCTTTCCGCCCCGGCCCAGATAGCGGGGGGCCTGATCATAGGCCGGGATCGCGCCGACGGTGATCAGGACCGCATCGGCGCCCCGCCCGCCGAGCGCCTTGAAGGTAGCTTTCCAAGGCTCTTTGAGGCTGCCCAGAACGCCGTGGGTTGCGCCAAACTCCTTGGCGATCTCAAGCTTTTCCTCGGTCATGTCCACGGCGACGATGCGGCGGGCCCCGGCGATGCGCGCGCCCTGAATGGCATTCAGGCCGACCCCGCCCGCTCCGATCACGACGACATCCTGACCAGGACGCAGCCCTGCGGCATTGACAGCTGCACCAACCCCGGTGATCACGCCACAGGACAGCAGGCTGGCGAGGTCCTTGGGCAAAGTCTCGGGAATCTTGACGATCTGACGATGGCTGACCACGACCTTCTCGGCAAAGGCGCCACAGGCCATCGCCTGTTCCAGCGCGCCACCATCGGCAGTGCGCAGCGGCCCATTGACGGTGTCATACGGTGTTTCGCAGATGGTTGGCTTGCCCCCCGCGCAGGACGGACAGGAGCCACAGGCGCGGATCAGTGTCACGACCACCGGGTCGCCGACCTTGAAGTCTCCGGCGCCATCTCCGACCGCCGAGATGACCCCGGCGGCTTCGTGCCCGTAGACGGCGGGCAGATGCCCCCCCCATGCGCCGCTGGCGAATGAGATATCCGAGTGGCAGATCGCCACCGCTTCCAGTGTGACCTCAACTTCGCCCATGGAGGGCGGCGCGATCAGAATATCCTCGATCACCAATGGCGCGCCGAATTCACGGCACACGGCTGCTTTGATGGATTGCATGTCTCTCCCCGTTCCTTTTGAGGTCACGGTGGCCCGTTGCGGGTCAACAGGCAAGGCAGAATCCGCCACTCGCGTGTCGCTGCTGTACTCAATGCCATGTACAGAGGTCCGAATACCCCTATATCTGCTGCGAGATCTGGTGCAGCAGCCCAGCCAGATGTTCGGGATGGGAAAAGAACGGCGAATGAGAGCTGTCGATTGTCAGGCTCGGCCCCGGTTCCACCGACTGCGCCATCTCGGCCTGATATTCGGTCGGAACGGTCCGGTCGTCGGTCGTGCGGATATAGGCTTTTGGAACACGCGCGAAGTTCTCACCGATCTCAAGCGGTGTGTTTTGCGGCGCGATAGCCTGCGGGCAGAGCCGACCCAAGGCATAGGCAACCACCGCGCGCGGGCAGTCATGATAGAACAGCCCATGCACTCGGTCTGGCAAGACGCTGTAAGACAAGCCATCGGCGGATTTTTCGACCGCGTCCCCGATCAATTGCCGGGGCGCACGTTTGCGCATTTCGACCATCGAAAGACCGGATTGCGGGACATAGGCGCAGAGATAGACAAGCCCCCGCATCGCGTCGGGCGCATGTTCGGCGGCAGCGCTAACCGGATAGCCACCCCAGGAATGACCGACCACAATCGTATCGGGTGTCGTGGCATTCAGAACTGCATCGCGGCAAGTGTCCAGCGTTACATCGGCAATCGGCGTCGGATCCGAGCCGTGGCTGGGCATATCGATGGCGCGCGCGGTATGTCCGAACGTGGTCAATTCGGGGATCAGGTCGCGCCAGCACCAGGCGCCGTGGCATGATCCGTGAACCAGCAGGAAATCAGCCAAATCTACGCTCCCTTACACATGCCCGGTTTCGGTCAGGAAATTCACGAGCAAATCAGCATATTCCGCCGGTCGCTCAACACAGGGCAAATGGCCCGCCCTGCGGATCAGCGTAAACCGGGACCCGGGAATCAGATCGACGGTTTCGCGCACCAGATCGGCTGGGGTCGAACCATCCTCGCTGCCTGCAATCCCAAGCGTTGGCAGCCGCAGGCCGCTGGTGGGCGTATAGAAATCCGTACCCGAAATCGCGGCACAGCAACCGAGATATCCTTCTTCGGGTTGTCGCACCATCATGTTGCGCCACAAGGCCAGATCGGCACTGGCGTGGAAGGGTCTTGAGAACCACCGCTCCATGGTGGCATCCGCCAACACCTCGATCCCGCCTTTGCGGACCGCATCCATACGCTCCTGCCAGATCTTGGGCGTGCCGATCTTGGCGGCGGTATTCGACAGGACCAGCGCGCGGATCTGATCCATGCGCTTGACCGCCAGACCCTGCGCAATCATCCCGCCAATGGACAGGCCGACGAACATGCAATCCTTGACCTCAAGATGGTCCAGCAGCCGTTCAGCGTCCCGTACCAGCGTCCCCATGGAATATGGCCCGTCAGGTTGCGAAGACAGGCCATGGCCGCGCTTGTCGAAACGAATGATGCGCAGACCCTTGGGCAACAGCGGCACAATCCCGTCCCACAGGCGCATATCGGTGCCTAACGAGTTGGCGAAGACCAGCGGCGCGCCGTCCGGGTCTCCGTCGACGCGGTAATGTATCCTGACGTCTCCAAGATCGGCGATGTGCATCAAATGAGTCCTGAGCAAATGGCTTTGAGGTGCGATTGTGCACCGGTTGGGGCCGATTGTCAGGTCAGGAATTCCAACGCCTGTTTAAAAACCTGCGGGTCCACATTGCCACCCGAAGCGACGACGATCACCGCATCGCCTTCGATCTGATCAGCCCGGAACAGCGCCGAGGCCAGCGAGACAGCACCGCCCGGTTCCAGCACGATCTTGAGGCGCAGGAACGCCAACCCCATCGCGCGCAACGCCTCTTGTTCGGTCACCGACAGCCCGGGACCGCAGAGCCGGTTCAGGATTGGAAAAGTGATCTGCCCCGGCTGCGGAGTTAGGATTGCGTCGCAGATATTGCCAGACGACGCGGGGTTGGTCTGGATCGTGCCCGATGCAAGCGAGCGTTTGACGTCATCGAACCCCTCCGGTTCGCAAGGCCGGGCGCGCAGGCCGGGGGCGTGATGCTCCAGCGCCAATGCGATGCCCGAGGTCAGTCCGCCTCCGCCGCAGCAGACCAGCACATCGGCTTTTGTCACGCCGTGAATCTTTGCCTGCCGCGCCAGTTCCAGCCCGACGGTGCCCTGTCCCGCGATAACCTGCGGTTCGTCATACGGCCGGATCAGGGTCAGCCCGCGTTGGGTGGCCAGTGCCTCGCCGATCTCTTCCCGGCTTTCATTGGCGCGGTCATACAGCACGACCTCGGCCCCCAAGGCGCGCGTGTTCTCGATCTTCAGCTGCGGCGCGTCCGATGGCATGATGATGACCGAGGATATCCCGTGCTGGCTGGCCGCATAGGCTACCCCCTGCGCGTGATTGCCCGAGGAATAAGCGATGACACCTCGTTGCCGCACCGCCTCATCCAGCGCCGAAATTGCAGACCATGCGCCACGAAACTTGAAACTGCCGGTGTGTTGCAGACATTCAGGCTTTACCAGCACCCTGCGTCCGGCAATCTCGTCCAGAAACGGAGAAGACAGCAGAGGCGTTTCGCGTACATGCCCGTTCAGCCGCTCGGCGGCGGCTTCGATCAATTTGATGCTGCTCATATCGCGTCCAGTGTTTTGCGGATGACGTCGAGGGCGTCTGGCTCATCCAGAAACGGCACATGCCCCCGGTCTGCGATCTCGGCTGAGATCAGGCCGGGATGGCGGCTTTGCATCTCGCTGAGCGTGGCGGCCCTGAACAGGTCAGAGTTCGCCCCCCGGATCACTCCGGTCGGGATATCGCGCAATGCGTCGAACAGCGGCCAAAGATCGGGCGTCGGGCCTGCTGCGGCCTGTTGGATCAGTGCCTCACGCAGGGCGCTGTCATAGCGCAGGTCAAGGCCGGTCTCGGTTTGCTGATACTGATGTTCAACCTGCCGCCGCCAGATGGAGAGCGGTACACCGGGGAACTGAGGCTCCATGATTTTCTGCAGGGCTTCTGCAGCCTCCTCATAGGTCTTTGCAGCGGGCGGCTTGCCCACATAATCTATGATCTTGGCGATCCCCTCAGCTTCGATCACTGGCCCGACATCGTTCAGGACGACACCAGCCAGACGATCCGGATGGCTGGCGGCCAGCGCCATGGCGATCAACCCGCCGCGCGAGGTGCCGAGGATCGTGACCCTCTTCAGGCCCAGATGGTCCAGCAACTCGATCGCATCCAGCCCTTCGCGCAGGATGTTGTAGTTCATGAAGTCCGGGTCATGGTCAGACTGCCCACGCCCGCGATAATCCATCGCGATCATTCGCACGTCGCTGATATGCGGTGCCAGGAACGAGAAATCCCGACTGTTGCGGGTCAGCCCTGCAAGGCAGAGCAGGGGCTGACCCGACCCGGTATCCTCGAAATAAAGGTGTTTGCCATCGGACGTGGTGAAAAATGCCATCACAGCCCTGCAAGCTGCGGAATCGATGTCAGATCAGACAACACATGCGCCGGTTTCCACGGCAGACGATCCATCGGCTCGCCCGAGCGGTTGACCCATGCGGTGACAAAGCCGTAACCGCTGGCGCCGGCGGCGTCCCAGCCATTGGAACTGACGAACAAGACCTCGTCGCGGGCGCAGCCGAACCGGCCCTGTACCAGATCATAGACGCGGGCATGTGGTTTGAAGACGCCGACGCTTTCGACTGAAAGCACGTCGTCCAGTACCTCTGCGATCCCGGCGGATTGCACCGCGCCGTCCAGCATCGGAGGCGAACCGTTGGACAGGATGGCCGTCTGCATACCGCCCGCTTTCAACGCCTTCAGCATCTCGGGGACTTCGGGATAAGCCTGCAATTCCCAATAAAGGTCCAGAAGGCGTTGGCGCAGGGTGTCGTCGCCCCGCAAACCGGTCGCCTCAAGCGCCCAATCCAGCCCGTCCTGCGTCACGTCCCAGAAATCGCCATGCGCATCGGCCACGGCGCGAAGCCACGTATATTGCAACTGTTTCAGACGCCAATGGTTGGCCAGTTCGGGCCATTTGTCAGCCAGCGCCTCGAAACCCGGCTCGGCGGCGGCCTGTCTCGCGGCTGCTGCGACGTCGAAAAGCGTGCCGTAAGCGTCGAATACACAAGTGGTGATTGCCATCTGATCCTCCCCTGATCGGGCGCAGGTAAGCACAACTGCTTCACAGGTTAAAGAGGGCAGGGTTTACAATACCGTGTCAGCCTCTAGGCTGCGGCGTTTATCCCCTTACAGGCCGGAGGCCCACATGACCGCAATCAAACAAGGCGACACCGTTCGCATCCACTACACCGGAACTCTGCTGGACGGCAAAGTCTTTGACAGTTCCGAGGGGCGCGATCCGCTGGAGTTTGCGGTTGGGTCGGGACAGATCATTGTGGGTCTGGATGCGGCGCTGCCGGGGATGGAGATCGGTGAAAAGAAACGCGTCGAAATCGCCTGTACCGACGCCTATGGCCCGATCAATCCGGGTATGCGGCAGCAGATCCCGCGTGAAGGTATCCCCGATGACATCCCGCTGGAACCGGGCACGCAGCTGCAGATGCAAACCCCGGATGGGCAGGCCTTGCCAGTGACGGTGGTAGAGGCTGATGAAGCGACCGTGACGCTTGACGCCAATCACCCGTTGGCCGGGCAAGACCTGATTTTCGATATCGAGATCGTTTCGATCAACTGACCTTTGGGTCAGAGCCCTGGTATTTGGGCAAGTAAAGGCCCGACCGCATCACGAACCTGCGGTTGGGTCATGAACACCAATGCGAATAACAGCATGCTGAGCGTAACAAGTAAAACGCTCGCGTGTATGCCTCCGACCTTCCGCCGGAAGTAAAGTGACCGCCCATTGCTGGCCAGGATCTGTTCGAGTTTGCTCATATAGCAATCCCTGCCGGTCAAACATGGTTAAATCTTGGCATCGGCAGGGAAAGAAAAGGTCACATCGCTTCGGGCTGCGGCATACCCAGAATGTGATAGCCGCCATCGACACGAATAATCTCGCCCGAGGTATAGGTGCCCGCATCCGATGCCAGATAGACCGCAGTGCCGCCCACCGCCTCAAGCGTGGCGTTCGAGCGCATCGGCGCGTTCTGGTCGCAGAACTTGTAGGTCTTGCGCGCACCGCCGATGGCAGCGCCGGCCAGCGTCTTCATCGGACCGGGTGAGATCGCGTTGACGCGGATGCCCTCGGGACCCAGATCATTTGCCAGATAACGTGTCGCCGATTCCAGCGCCGCCTTGGCCACACCCATCACGTTGTAATTGGGCACAACCTTGTTAGATCCCTGATAGGTCAGCGTCAGCAGCGTACCGCCATTGTCCTTCATCAGCGGATAGGCGCGGCGCGCAACTTCGATGAAGGAATAGGCCGAGACGTCCAGCGAATGCTTGAAATTCGCCCGTGTGGTGTTCAGGAACCGGCCAGTCAGTTCCGATTTGTCCGAATAGGCGATGGCGTGAACGACAAAGTCGATGGTCGGCCAGCGAGCGCCCAGTTCGTCAAACGCACGGTCCAGCGATTCGTCATCCGTAACATCCGCATCGACCATGAAATCGCTGCCCAGGCTCTGCGCCAGCGGCTCCAGCCGTTTGCCGAACGCCTCGCCCTGATAGGTGAATGCCAGTTCCGCGCCCGCCTCGTGCATGGCCTTGGCAATGCCCCACGCGATCGAACGGTCATTGGCCACGCCCATGATCAGGCCGCGTTTACCCTTGAGAAGATCCGACATCTTGTTCACCCGTTATACTTCGACAGAATCATGGACCCGTTGGTGCCGCCAAAGCCGAAGCTGTTGGTCATGACACTGTCCAGTCCTGCGTTTTCAACCACTTGAGTTGCAATTTCACCGGGCAGGATGCCTTCGGCAAGTGTGTCGACATTGATCGACGGTGTAATGAAATCATTATCCAGCATCAGCAGGCAAAAGATCGCCTCCAGCGCGCCCGCCGCGCCTTGCGCATGGCCGGTCATCGACTTGGTCGACGAGATTGGCGGCACGTTGCCCTCGCCAAAGATGCGGCGCACGGCCTCGACCTCGCCCACATCGCCGACCGGGGTCGAAGTGCCATGAGCGTTGATATAATCGACCTTGCGGCCTTCGGGCAGTGTGTCCAGTGCCAGACGCATCGCCCGCTCGCCGCCTTCGCCGGACGGGGCCACCATGTCGTGGCCGTCCGAGGTGGCGGCATAGCCGGTCACTTCGGCATAAATCCTGGCGCCACGGGCCAGTGCATGTTCCAGTTCTTCCAGCACGACGATGCCGCCGCCGCCGGAAATCACGAACCCGTCGCGGTTTTCATCGAACGCGCGCGAGGCTTTCTCGGGCGTATCATTGTATTTCGACGACATCGCACCCATGGCGTCGAACAGGCAGGACAGGGTCCAGTCCAGTTCTTCGCCGCCGCCTGCGAACATCACGTCCTGCTTGCCCAGCATGATCTGTTCCGCCGCGTTGCCGATGCAATGCAGCGAGGTCGAGCAGGCCGAAGTGATCGAGTAGTTGATACCCTTGATCTTGAACGCGGTCGCCAGGTTCGCGGAAATGGTCGAGCACATGCATTTCGGCACCGCAAACGGCCCAATCCGTTTGGTCGCACCGCTTTTCAGCACGGTCTGATGCGCGGTCAGCATGGCGCTGGTCGAGGGGCCACCGGACCCGGCCACCAGACCGGTGCGCGGGTTCACCACCTGATCTTCGCTCAGACCGGAATCCGCAATGGCCTGACTCATCGCGATATGGGCATAGGCGGCACCGGGGCCCATGAACCGCAGCGTGCGCTTGTCCACATGCTCGGCCACATCAATATTGAGCGTTCCGGCGATCTGGCTGCGAAAGCCATGTTCAACCATCTGCTCATTGGCCTCAATTCCGGATTTTCCAGCTTTGAGTGAGGCCAGAACCTCTTCGGCATTGTTCCCGATGGAGGAGACAACCCCCAAACCGGTGACAACTACTCGACGCATGTGCGTGCTCCTTAGTTTGGGGCCGTCAGGCTCAGGCTTCGGACAGAACGACTTTCATATCCTTGACGTCGTAAATCATTTCGCCGTCCGCTTCGACGATACCATCCGCCACACCCATGGTCAGGCGGCGGGTCTGAATCGCCTTTTTGAAATCGATTTTGTAGGTCAGCATCTTGCGATCCGGGCGTACCATGCCAGTCAGCTTGACCTCGCCCACACCAACGGCCATGCCGCGCCCCTGCCAGCCGCGCCAGCCCAGATTGAAACCGGTCAGCTGCCACAGACCGTCCAGCCCCAGACAGCCGGGCATGATCGGATTGCTGGGGAAATGGCAGTCAAAGAACCAAAGATCAGGCGTAATGTCGAACTCGGCCAGAACATGGCCTTTACCATGCGCGCCGCCATCTTCCGAGATATCGGTGATGCGGTCCATCATCAGCATCGGTGGAGCGGGCAACTGCGCATTGCCCGGGCCAAAAAGTTCGCCGCGGGCGCATTTCAGCAGATCGTCTTTGTCAAAGCTGCTCGGGAATTGGGCCATTCTTGCCGCCTCTCCTGCCAGGGTCCGTTCGTTATATCTGGCCTCACCTAGCACCCGTATGCAAGGTCCTGCAAGAGCAGGGCGCCATATCATGTTGTGCTTACGACATTCTTTGCGAATGAATTTCATTTGAAATTGCTGTGCCTGCGCCCTTATATAAAGGGTAGGAAAACACAGGTATCGGATTCATGACACCCCAGAGCCGTGAAATCGCGACGAATTGGTTGGTTGGCGCAGGATTGCGACCGACGCGTCAGAGGGTTGCTCTGGCCGAGTTGCTCGTCGGCGACGGGCTGCATCGTCATGTTACGGCTGAAAGTCTGTTCGAGTCCGCCAAAAAGAAGGGCGACGCGGTGTCGCTGGCTACCGTGTACAATACCCTGCGGGCGTTCTGCGAGGCAGGCGTGTTGCAGGAAATCACCGTGGATGGGTCGAAAAGCTATTTCGATACCAACACGCATGACCATCCGCATTTCTTCTGGGAAGATGAAAGCCGCCTGAGCGATGCGCCCTCGGATCAGCTGGTCATCCAGCAATTGCCGCAGGCCCCTGACGGGGTCGAGATTGCCTCGGTCGACGTGGTGATCCGCCTGCGCAGAAAGCAGTAATTACCCCGATTGCATAGTTTCGAGCAGCGCCTGTTCAGCCGTTGCAATGATTGCGTCCGTTGGCCCGGTGCCATGGCGGGCCAGAACCACAGCCTCTGTCGCACTCGGATCACTTATCGGCACGCTGATCAATGGCAGGCGATCATAGCTGTATGCGTTTTCTGGGCTTGCATAGCTTATTCCAACCCCTTCGCCATGTGCCGAGAAACTGCGCAGGATCTCCAGCGATTCAGCGCGATTTGAAACCGTGGGATTCAGTCCGAGCTGTTTGAATAACCCAAGAACATGTTGGGCGGACAAGCCTTCTTTGGACAGAATCAAGGGGTAAGATTCGAGTTCTGCCAGCGTTGTCTGACGACGCTTGGTAAGGGGGTGGTCCGGGCTGACCAGCGCGCAGGGACTGCTGTCGAACAGTTTTGAACGGGTAAATCCCGCGTCCATACCCAGGTCATATGTCATGGCCAGATCGAACGTGCCTTCGATCAAGCCGGTGATCAGATCCTCAAAACTCTCGACGCCATGGGTCACCTCTATATCAGGCAGCTTACGTTTGAGCGTGTGAAGGGCCTGGGCTAACAGAAACGGGGCCAGATCTATGAAACAGCCCAGCCGCAGCCTCTTTGCGCCTGCTACAGGTTCTTTTGAATTTTCCAACAGCGCGGCGTGATTCAGCAAGGCTTCGGCTTCTTCGATGAATTTTCGGCCCTGAGGTGTCAGCGCCATCGCCGCACCGCGTCGGCGCGAGAACAGGGGATATCCCAGATGCGATTCGACACGGGTCAGGGCGTTGGACAGGGCGGGTTGCGAAACGTTGACCTGTTCTGCGGCCAGCGAGAGGCTGCCGCACCGGCCGATGGCGCAAACGTATTCGTACTGGCGCAGAGAAATATATAACATGAAGTTAATAGTAAGTTTAAGAGATATGATTTGAACAGTGGCAACAATCATGTGCAGATCAATTTGAGCTGTATTGGAGACTGAAATGCCGCACCGCCTTGTCACCCAAAAGATGATCGACACCTTTCAGGCCGATGGTGTCGTACTGATCAAAGGACTTTTTATTGACCACGTTGACGCCTTGCGCGACGGGGTGGCTGCCAATATGGCCGAACCGGGACCGTATGCTTCGGAAAACAAGAAAGAGGGTGAGACGGGGCGGTTCTTCGACGACTATTGCAACTGGACCCGCATTCCGCAGTTCCGGGACGTAATCGAGAATTCGCCCGCAGCCGAAGTTGCGGCAGATTTGATGCAGTCGAACCGGGTGCAGATGTTTCATGACCATGTGCTGGTGAAAGAGCCAGGCACCTCGATGGCAACGCCGTGGCATCAGGACGGGCCCTATTACTTTGTCGAAGGTCAGCAGACGATCAGTTTCTGGTCACCTCTGGACCCGGTGAAGCAGGCGACCCTGCGCTGTGTGGCGGGATCGCACCGGTGGGAGAAAGAGGTGCTGCCGACCCGCTGGGTCAGCGAAGAGGGATTCTTCCCCGATGAAGGTCAGTACATCCCCATTCCGGATCCGGATGCCGAAGGCATGCGGGTGGTCGAGTTCGAAATGGAGCCCGGTGACGCAGTGGCCTTCAACTATCGCACATTGCATGGCGCGCGGGGCAATCAATCTGACAGCCGTCGGCGTGCGTTTTCGCTGCGTCTGGTGGGCGACGATGCGCGCTATGTCGAGCGGCCGGGGCGCACCTCGCCTCCGTTTCCGGGGCATGAGATGGCGCCGGGACAGCATTTGCGTGAGGATTGGTTTCCGGTTCTTTTGCAGAGGTGAGGGCAGGGGGCTCTGCCCCCGCCGCGGCAGGCCGCGACTCCCCCGGGATATTTTGAGCCAGATGAAGTGCGGATCAGAACCACTGACCGGATTCGATCAGGCCCAGTTGCAGCAATTGGGCCGAGTTCCATTCGAACGGCACCGAATGCGCCCAGCGGAAATCGGAGATGCCGAAGGCTGATCCCGCATTTGTTTTCAGCGCTTTGGCCGCGCGGAAAGAGCAGATGGCCGCTGTCAGATTGTTGTGCCAGGGACAGGCGTAGGTGTTATATTCAGCCTCGTTGAAGGTGTGATCCGGCAGCAGCTTCAGGTCGAGTTTTGATCGGAACAGTCCGATCCGGTCGATGCGGCGCCTCGCATAGGGGATGTGGTCCTCGAATCGCCAGCGCAGGCCGCCGGACATATCCAGTTGCCGGTCCAGCGGCTTGCCCCCGGCATCGTGGCGGGTGTGGGCGTAATATCCGGCGCTGTCGAGCATCGCACGATCCGGCGCGACGCCGTTCGGGAAGGCTGTGAGGTCATCGGCATACAGGTCGATCACATGGGTCAGCATCGCCGCGCGCCGCTCCTCGGTGTGGAAGGCAAGCAACTCTCCGATGGTGCGGGTCTCACAGAAGGAAAAGATCAGGTATTCGGCGTTGTAGCAGTAGTACATCCAGATATCGGGCGCAGTCTGGATGATGCGGTTGATGGCGTCGAACACAACTGTACGTGGTGCACAGGTCAGGGGGACGCGGTGGATTTGATCCGTCAACTCGTCGCCGAGGATGAACTCTGCAGGCATGAACGCGATAACGGATTTGAAACCAAGTCTCAGATGGTGCCGCAAGGTGCCGTCCAGTTCGACATCATCCTCGGCAAAGATCAAAGCGACGGGGCCTTTATCGAGCGCTGTCCGACCGGATTTCAGGAAGTGATCGAGGGAATCGTAGTGCATCGCCTGTCCGGGTTTCGCCTTGCTGGAAATTCCGGACAAATTCGGGTAATTGCGCCGGCATTGCAAGCGGCGTTCGTTGCGTATAGACGACGCCGATCCCGCGAACCCAGAGGCCCGATCCATGTCCGAACCGAAGAAGCTGTTTATCAAGACCTATGGCTGTCAGATGAACGTCTATGACAGCGAGCGCATGGCCGAAGCGCTGGGCGGGCAGGGCTATGTCGAGACGAAATCTGCAGACGATGCGGATATGATCCTGCTGAACACCTGCCATATTCGCGAGAAAGCTGCGGAAAAGGTCTATTCGGAACTGGGCCGCTTCAAGGGGCTGAAGGCTGAGAAGCCCGATCTGAAAATCGGCGTCGCGGGCTGTGTCGCGCAGGCCGAGGGCGAAGAAATCATGCGCCGCCAGCCGCTGGTCGATCTGGTGGTGGGTCCTCAAAGCTATCACCGCCTGCCCGAGATGGAGGCGAAGACCCGCACAGGTGAAAAGGCGCTGGACACCGATTTCCCCGAAGAGGACAAATTCGAGAAGCTGAAAAACCGGCCCAAGGCCAAGCGCGGCCCTACGGCCTTTCTGACGGTTCAGGAGGGCTGCGACAAATTCTGTGCCTTCTGTGTTGTGCCCTACACCCGTGGCGCCGAGGTCAGCCGGCCAGCCGACCGCATCATCCGCGAAGCGCAGGATCTGGTTGAACGCGGCGTGCGCGAGATCACTTTGCTGGGTCAGAACGTCAATGCCTATCACGGCGCTGGTCCGAACGGGGATATGACGTTGGCCGGACTGATCTGGGAGTTGAACAAGGTCGACGGGCTGGAGCGCATCCGCTTTACCACCTCGCACCCCAATGACATGGCCGATGATCTGATCGAGGCACATGGCACATGCGACAAGCTGATGCCCTATCTGCATCTGCCGGTGCAGTCGGGATCGGACAAGATCCTCAAGCGGATGAACCGCAGCCATACCGCTGAAAGCTATCTGCGGCTGATCGAACGAATCCGCGCCGCGCGACCCGATATTCTGATGTCGGGCGACTTCATTGTCGGCTTCCCCGAAGAGACGGAAGAGGATTTTCAGGCGACGCTGGATCTGGTGGAAGAGGTTCGGTACGGCTATGCCTATTCCTTCAAATACTCGACCCGGCCCGGCACCCCTGCGGCAGAACGGCCACAGGTGGATGCCGTACAGGCGGATGATCGCCTGCAGCGCCTGCAAGCGATGATCACCCGTCATCAGCGCGAGATTCAGGACGCCATGGTTGGGCGCACTGTCAACGTTCTGTTTGAGAAACCCGGGCGCCAACCGGGCCAGATGGTTGGGAAATCCGAGTATCTGCACGCTGTTCACGTTGCAAATGCTGATGTTCAGCGCGGTGATTTGCGACAGGTCAGGATTACGGCCTCCGGGGCGAATTCGCTGGCCGGTGAGTTGCTGTAGGCGATCCAGCCCGTGACATAGGGGTAAAATTCAGTGGAATTTAACCCTTGATTTATCAATCGCAGTCATGTTCCGAGAAGGACCAGATTTTACTGGGGTAAAACTCTGGGTTTTCTTTCTGCGCAGGTCGGGCAAAGACCAGTCGCGGCAGAGGTTGTGAGTGGAGGTGTGAGTAGTGAGCCGTATGTGTTTCCCGCGACGGGGGTATTCTCGGATTTTGATGTCCGTTGCCGTGATGTTGGGCTGCGCCGCACCATCGCTTGCCGGTGATGTGATTGGTGAAGTAACCGAACCGGATGTAATTGCTCCGGAACCGACCGCTTCGGATCGTTTCGCGTGGGATGTCAGCGCATTTTATCTAGGTGCCAGCGGGGGGCACGCATCTGGTGGTTCGGATGAGTTTGGCCTGCGTGTAAGCGGCGAGACGGTGTTTGGTCTTGGCGACCTCAAGCCAAATGGCAACTACGGCGGGTTTCGCGGCGGTTGGCGCGGTGTGCTGCCTGCCAAAGGCGGGCGCGACTATGTTTACGGCGTCGAGATCGGTTATGACTACGGCACGCTGGATGACAGCACTTCGTCCGTGATCGGCGAGACGACCGTGACCGGCAGGTCAGCGATTTCGGATGTGTTTTCCGTCCGCCTGAAGAACGGCCTGACCAACCAAAGCGGTAGCATTCTGTATTTCGTGACCGTGGGATATGTGCGGGGTGACATCACCACCACGACCTCGCTGACCGATATCAGCTCATCATCGCGTTTTGAAGAATCGGACCGCCGACAAGGTTTCTCGGCCAGCCTGGGCGCCGAGCACAAGCTGAACGAACACTGGTCGATTACCGGTGAGATCGAATACCTGCAGTTCGAATCGAAATCCGTTGAACTGGGACCAAACTTCACCACCAAATCGACGCCTAAGTATCGTGGTTTACGATTTGGATTGAACTACACATTCTGATCCGCAGAAAAGATCGGTCGCGGTAGCGGGGCTTAGGGGCAAATCGACGGTTTTGCCATCCGTCGCGCAAATTTTGAATCTGCTGCTTGCGTCCACCTCGGAATGTTGTCTACGCTCAGGGTGAAACGCCAAGACAGGAGAACGGATTGGCCATCGGTGCCCTGACCCCACCGCAAGATGACATGCCCCAGCGTGAGGCGCTTGTTGAATTTCCAGACAACAGATTGCTGATTGATCTTTGCGGTGAATATGACCGCAACCTGACAGATATCGAACAAAAGCTCTCGGTACAGATTGTGCGGCGCGGCAATCAGTTGGTCGTTCTGGGCGATGAAGATTCGCAAAAGCAGGCGATCGAGGTTTTGCAATCGCTCTACACCCGCCTCGAAGGCGGACGCGATGTCGAAGCCGCGGATGTCGACCGCGAACTTCGCATGGGAAATTCCGAGGCCGATACCGGCACGCGGGATGGTGACCAGCTTGAGATGTTCAAGGGCGGCACCGTCGAGATCAAGACCCGCAAGAAGCTGGTAGAGCCGCGCACCGATGCCCAGAAAGCCTATGTCCAGTCGTTGTTCGGCAATGAACTGGCCTTCGGGATTGGCCCTGCAGGGACCGGTAAGACCTATCTGGCCGTCGCTGTTGGTGTCTCGATGTTTATCGGTGGTCATGTGGATCGGATCATCCTTAGCCGCCCGGCTGTCGAGGCGGGGGAAAAGCTGGGCTATCTGCCGGGTGACATGAAGGACAAGGTCGATCCTTATATGCAGCCGCTTTATGATGCGCTGAATGATTTCCTGCCCGGCAAACAACTTGCCAAGCTGATCGAAGAAAAACGGATCGAGATTGCGCCGCTGGCCTTCATGCGCGGGCGCACGTTGGCGAACGCTTTTGTGGTGCTGGACGAGGCGCAGAACGCCACGACCATGCAGATGAAGATGTTCCTGACCCGTCTGGGCGAAGGCAGCCGGATGGTGATCACCGGCGACCGGTCTCAGGTCGATCTGCCGCGCGGGGTGCAGTCGGGTCTGGCGGATGCCGAGCGGCTTTTGAAAACGATCCCGAATATCAGCTTCAACTATTTCACCTCGAAAGATGTCGTGCGCCACCCGCTTGTCGCCGCCATCATCGAAGCGTATGAGGCCGACGCAGGCCGCGAAACCGGGTAATCTCCCACGGGCCTGACGATGTTCGGGCCCGGGATCACTGGTATGAATCTGGAAGTCACTCTTGAAGACGACCGTTGGCACGGTCTTGAACCTCTGGCGGCGCGTGCAATCGCGGCTGTAATGGATCATTGCGATCTGGATGCCGATATGTGCGAGGTCAGCGTGCTGGGATGTGATGACCAGCGAATCTCGGGACTGAACGCCGAGTTTCGGGAAAAGCCCACGCCAACCAATGTGCTGAGCTGGCCCGCCGAGGATCTTGCCGCCGATGAGGCGGGGGACAAGCCGTTGACGCCGCAGCCGGATTTTACAGGTGAGATCGCGCTGGGTGATATCGCGATTTCCTATGATACCTGCGCGCGCGAGGCCGTAGAGGCGGGCAAAGCCATGGACGATCACGTGATCCATCTGATCGTTCACGGAACATTACATCTGCTGGGCTACGATCACATTCGTGACCCCGACGCCACTTTGATGGAGGGGGTCGAGGTCGAGATACTTGGCAAACTGGGTATAGATAACCCATATAATGCATGACAGGGGCAGCTTTGCCCGATCATTTGGAACAGGATAATGGGCGATACAGACGGCAGTTCTAGGGCGGCGCACGGCGCGCATTCCCGGAACAGCAGCAATGACAGCGACGAAAAAGGCGGGTTCTTCTCGCGTATCTTCGACGCGTTCTCTTCTCAGGAAGACGACACCGATCAGGTGAACGGGGCCGAGATCAGCACCCCGCAGCCACGTGGCATGATCAACCTGCGCCGGATGCGGGTCGAAGATGTCGCGATCCCGACGGCCGAAATTACCTCGGTTCCTTCGACAACCCAGAAGGATGAACTGGCGCAGATTTTCCGCGAAAGCGGATTGTCGCGAATCCCTGTATATGAGGGCACGCTCGACACGCCGCTGGGGTTTGTCCACCTTAAGGATTTTGCGCTGACCCACGGGTTCAATGGCAACTCGGCCGAGTTCGACCTGACGTCGATGCTGAGGACGTTGCTGTTTGTGCCCCCGTCCATGCCGATCGGAGTGCTTCTGACCAAGATGCAGACCGAACGCCGCCACATGGCGCTGGTGATCGACGAATATGGCGGTGTTGACGGGCTGCTGACCATTGAAGACCTGATCGAACAGGTCGTGGGTGAGATCGCCGATGAACATGACGCCGACGAAGATCAGCTCTGGGTTCAGGAAAAGCCCGGCTGTTATGTCGTGCAGGCGCGTGTCCCGCTTGAGGATTTCGAGGCCGAGATTGGACGCTCTCTGACCAGCCACGAGGATGTGGATGAGGAAGAGATCGAAACGCTGGGCGGTCTGGTCTTCATGCTCTCGGGCCGGGTGCCCGCGCGTGGCGAGGTCGTCTGCCATCCCGAAGGTGCCGAGTTCGAGGTGATCGACGCTGATCCGCGCCGCATAAAGCGGCTGCGGGTCATGTTGCCGGATATCGCTGCATGACCCCTGCACGCCTGTGGCCCATGTGGTTGCGATGTGCGCTGGCTGCCGGGCTGGGGGCTGTTGGGGCCTCGGGCCTTGCACCTCTGGGATATTGGTTTGCCACGCTCGCGGCTTTGCTGCTGATCGCGCCCCTTTATCTGACCTGCGAGACACCGAGGCGCGCTGCCGCGTTGGGATGGGCGTTCGCGACCGGGTATTTTGCCCACGCGCTCAGCTGGATTGTCGAACCGTTTCTGGTCGATGCCCAACGTCATGCCTGGATGGCGCCGTTCGCGCTGATCTTCATGTCTGGCGGGTTGGCGTTGTTCTGGGCCTTGGCCTTCGGCGTCGCCAAACGGATCGGAGGGTCACCTGTCGCGCAATCCGTGGTACTGGCCCTTGCGCTGTCCATCGCAGAATTCGGGCGCGGCTATCTTCTGACCGGGTTTCCATGGGCGGGATTTGCTCAGGTTTGGGTGGATACTCCGGTTGCCCAGTTGCTTTCGCTCGTGGGGCCTTATGGGGTTGGCGCGTTGACGCTGCTGACGACGCTTCCCTTGGGGGCCGGGCTGTTCAGCGATCGCGCGCCGCGCGCGATTGCGATGCCGCTGGCGATTTCGGTTGCGGCGGCACTGTTGGCCATCGGATATGCCGGCACACGGCCTTCGGTCGAGCAATCCGGCCATATTGTGCGGTTGGTACAGCCAAACGCGCCGCAGCACCAGAAATGGGACCCGGCCTATACGCCGCTGTTCTTCGCGCGGCAGCTTGAATTCACCGTGGCACAGCCCAGACCCGACCTGATCGTCTGGCCCGAAACCTCGGTCCCGGCCTGGCTGCAGAGCGCGGCACCCTATTTGTCGGCCATCGCGGAGGCCGCACAGGGCACTCCGGTTTTTCTGGGTATCCAGAGGGCCGAGGGTCTGCAGATCTACAATTCGATGATTTACCTGAACGATCAGGGCGAACAGCAGGGGCTATATGACAAACACCATCTCGCGCCGTTTGGTGAATATGTCCCGTTCGGCAATCTGATGGCACGTTTCGGAATCAACGGAATGGCGTCGACTGCGGGCAGTGGTTTTAGTGCCGGACCGGGGGCGGCAGTAATGGAGGCTGGTCCGCTTGGCAAGGCGCTGCCGCTGATCTGCTATGAAGCGGTGTTCACGCAGGACGTTCTGTCGGCTCCGGAACGCGCGGATTTTCTACTTCAGATCACTAATGACGCATGGTTCGGCACCTGGTCCGGCCCGTATCAGCATTTGGCCCAAGCACAGATGCGCGCCATCGAGCAGGGCCTGCCCATGATGCGCGCTGCCAATACCGGCGTGTCGGCGATGATTGATCCGTTGGGGCGGATCACCGCGTCTTTGCCGTTGAGGCAAGCCGGGTATGTCGACGCTGAACTGCCCATGCCTCTGGGTGCGACGTTTTATTCCCGGATTGGCGATTTTCCGGTTTTTCTGGCTCTGTTTGCGCTGCTCTGGCACCACACTCGAACTGGCCGCGACCAAATACACATTGACCCTGCCTGACAGCGGGCGTATTCGGTCGGTCGCCCGTCACAACGGCTTCCTGGCGTGACGGGGAAATCTTAATGGAGCGCATTCATGTCCCGACAGAACTACACATTCACTTCGGAATCCGTTTCCGAAGGGCACCCGGATAAGGTCTGTGACCGTATCTCGGACGCCGTACTTGACGCATTCCTGTGCGAAGAACCCGAAGCCCGCGTCGCGTGTGAGACCTTTGCCACGACCGACCGGGTTGTCATCGGTGGCGAGGTTGGCTTGTCGGATCAGGAAAAGCTCCATGATTATATGGCGCATATCGACGACATCGCGCGGGCCTGTATCAAGGATATCGGATACGAGCAGGACAAGTTTCACCACGAAACCGTCGAGGTGACCAACCTGCTGCACGAACAATCCGCTCATATCGCGCAGGGTGTGGACGCGTCGGACAACAAGGACGAAGGCGCAGGCGATCAGGGCATCATGTTCGGCTATGCCACGACCGAGACCCCCGCGCTCATGCCAGCGCCGATCCAGTATTCGCACGCGATCCTGCGCCGCCTGGCTGAAGTGCGCAAAAACGGTACAGAACCCGCGCTGGGTCCCGACGCCAAATCGCAGCTTTCGGTGATTTACCGTGATGGCAAGCCGGTCGGCGTCAGCTCGATCGTGCTGTCGACGCAGCATCTGGACGCGGCGCTAAGTTCTGACGACATCCGTGCGATTGTCGAGCCCTACATTACCGAGACTCTGCCCGACGGCTGGTTGACTGCCGAGACCGAATGGCATGTGAACCCAACCGGGAAATTCGTCATCGGCGGCCCGGATGGCGATGCGGGCCTGACCGGACGCAAGATCATCGTTGATACCTATGGCGGCGCGGCCCCGCATGGCGGCGGTGCGTTCTCGGGCAAGGACCCGACCAAGGTTGACCGCTCGGCGGCTTATGCCGCGCGCTATCTGGCCAAGAACGTGGTGGCTGCTGGCATGGCAGAGCGCTGCACGATCCAGCTGAGCTATGCTATCGGCGTGTCCAAGCCGCTGTCGATCTATGCCGATACGCACGGCACCGGACAGATTGCGGATGCGGCCATCGAAAAGGCGGTGGGCGAGGTCATGGACCTGACCCCGCGCGGCATTCGCCAGCATCTGGAACTGAACAAGCCGATCTACCAGCGCACCGCCGCATATGGCCATTTCGGGCGCGAGCCTGATGCCGATGGCGGCTTCAGTTGGGAACGCACCGATCTGGCCGCCGCGCTGAAAGCGGCTGTTTGAACCAAACCATAAGGCGCGCCCATTCGGGCGCGCTTTCTATTTGTAGGCAGGCGTACCCTTGCAACGTCCCGACCTGCACAGTATGGCGACGGCCATGAGCACCGAGACGCCCCAACGCCCGCGCAGAAACTTCTATGGCCGCTTCAAGGGAAAGACCCTGAAGCCCAGCCAAAAGACCTATCTGAACGAAGACCTCGCCGCGTTGTCGCCTGGTGCGGTGGACTGGGAGAGTAATCCCGAACGCACACCGCTTGACCTTGGCACACTCTTCGGCGGCAAACCGGTCTGGCTTGAGGTGGGCTTTGGTGGCGGTGAGCATCTGGTGCATCAGGCCTCGAACAATCCCGACATCGGGATCATCGGGGCCGAGCCCTATATCAACGGCGTTGCCATGTTATTGGGCAAGATCCGTCAGGCCGGGGTCGAAAACCTCGCCGTGCATCCCGGCGATGCACGTGATCTGTTCGATGTGCTGCCCGATGCGAGTATCTCGCGGGCCTTCCTGCTCTATCCCGATCCGTGGCCCAAGAAACGGCACCATCGACGTCGTTTTGTGACGCCGGAACATCTGGAACCTTTGGCGCGGGTCCTTAAACCGGGCGCGATCTTCCGTGTTGCAACCGACATTCCGGATTATGTCCGCCAGACATTGGAAGAGGTTCCGGGGGCCGGGTTCGAATGGCTGGCCGAGCGTCCGACCGACTGGCGCGCGCCGTGGGATGACTGGATTTCCACCCGCTACGAACAGAAAGCCCTGCGCGAAGGTCGCACACCTCATTATCTGACCTTCCGCCGCAAGGACTGATTGCCGCTGGACCATCGGCCCTCAATTCGCTAATCCGCCTTGAACTGATAGCGAAAACAGGAGCCCCCATGTCCGGACACGGCACGCCCATCCCGATGACCTCGCATCCCTGCGGCCCGCTGACCGGCACGGCCGAGGTTCCGGGCGACAAGTCGATCTCGCACCGGTCGCTGATTCTGGGCGCGATGGCCGTGGGCGAGACACGGATCTCGGGCCTGCTGGAAGGCGAAGACGTTCTGGACACCGCCAAGGCCATGCGCGCCTTCGGGGCCGAGGTCACCGATCATGGCGGTGGTGAATGGACGGTGCATGGTGTGGGCGTCGGTGGGTTTGCCGAGCCTGATCAAGTCATCGATTGCGGCAACTCGGGCACGGGCGCGCGCCTGATCATGGGCGCAATGGCAACCTGTCCGATCACGGCGACGTTCACGGGCGATGCCAGTTTGAACAAGCGCCCGATGGCGCGTGTGACGGACCCGTTGGCGTTGTTTGGTACGCAATCTGTGGGCCGCGCGGGCGGGCGTCTGCCGATGACAATTGTCGGCGCTGCGGACCCCACCCCGGTGCGTTACGAAGTCCCGGTGCCATCGGCGCAGGTGAAATCTGCGGTTCTGATGGCGGGGCTGAACGCTCCCGGCAAGACCGTGGTGATCGAGAAAGAAGCGACCCGCGATCACTCGGAACGTATGCTGGCCGGGTTTGGTGCTGAGATCATGGTGGAAGACACGGATGAGGGACGGGTTATCACTCTGACCGGGCGGCCCGAGCTTAAGCCGCAGGTCATTGCCGTGCCACGTGATCCGTCCAGCGCGGCCTTTCCGGTCTGCGCTGCGCTGATCACGCCCGGCTCGGATGTGCTTGTCCCCGGCATCGGCCTGAACCCGACGCGCGCGGGCCTGTTCACCACACTGCGCGAGATGGGTGCCGATTTGACCTATGAAAACGAGCGGGAAGAGGGTGGCGAACCCGTTGCCGACCTGCGGGCGAAATATTCTCCGGACATGAAGGGGATCGAGGTGCCGCCGGAACGTGCGGCCTCGATGATCGATGAATATCCGGTGCTGTCTGTCGTGGCAGCGAATGCCGCTGGCACCACCATGATGGGCGGCGTCAAAGAGCTGCGCGTAAAGGAAAGCGACCGAATCGACGCCATGGCCAAAGGCCTGCGCGCCAATGGTGTGACCGTTGATGAGGGCGAAGACTGGTGGTCGGTCGAAGGGTTGGGCATCGGCAATGTTCCCGGCGGCGGCATCTGTGAGAGCTTTCTGGATCACCGCATTGCCATGTCCTTCATGGTGATGGGCATGGGGGCCAAAGCTCCGGTTTCAGTGGATGACGGCGGCCCCATCGCGACCTCTTTCCCGATCTTCGAGCCTTTGATGGCGGCGTTGGGGGCAAAGGTCGAACGCACATGAGCTTTACCGTCGCAATCGACGGCCCGGCGGCGGCGGGGAAGGGGACCATCTCGAAAGGTGTGGCTGCGCATTTCGGTTTTGCGCATCTGGATACAGGGCTTTTGTATCGTGCAGTCGGACGGCGCACTCTGCAGGGCACGGACCCTATCGAAGCTGCTCGTGCCCTGTCGGCGGAAGAACTGGATCAGGGCGATCTGCGCACGGCCGAGATCGCGCAGGCCGCATCCAAAGTAGCGGTGATCCCCGAGGTTCGCGCGGCGCTGGTCGATTTTCAGCGCAGCTTTGCCCGCCGTGCCAGAGGGGCCGTGCTGGATGGGCGCGACATTGGTACCGTGATCTGCCCCGGTGCCGACGTGAAACTGTTCGTCACAGCCAGCGCCGAAGTGCGTGCCGAACGCCGGTATCGTGAACTCAGCGCCAAGGGATCGGACGAAACCCCGGAACAGGTTCTGGCGGATGTACGTGAGCGTGATGCACGAGATGCCGAGCGTAGCACGGCACCGATGAAACCCGCCGAAGATGCCGTATTGCTGGATACTTCTGAGCTGAGCATTGATGAGGCTCTGGCACAGGCCGTGGCGCTCATCGCGCAAAAAATGCCCGCGGCGTAGTTACGCCACGGGCACCAGCAGGTTTACAGTTCGCCGACTGCGATGCTCTTGATGTTGGCCCACTGATCATCCGCGGTTTTCGCGGTGGCAGCGACGTCCTTCAGGAACGCGGTACGGGTCTCGGCGCTGAGGAACAGATACAGCTTGCCGTCTGCGATCAGGTACTGATCCGGGTCGCCGTCGAACTTCTTGCCGACAGATACACCGAACGAGCAGTAGCCGCCGTGCTGGGGCAGGTAGGCCGCCGGATTGGCCTCGAACGCTTCGCGGTTTTCTGCGCTGGTGAAATAGTAGGACGCGCCGTCATAGGTGGCCGAGTGGTTCGAGAACCCTTCGACCGGGTTGCCGCTTGTGACAAGCGCGACCAGATCGACGCCATGTGCAGCCAGCGGCGCACCAGCGGCGGAAATGCCTTTGGAGACGTTGATTTCATCCGCGGCAAAGGCCGGAGCCGTCAGCGCCAGAGTTGCAGCAAGCGCGGTGAATACGAGCGATTTCATGGTGGGAGTCCTTTCCTTTTTAGATCAGGGCCCGGGTCGTTCCCAAGCCGATGCAACAAGGTTAGGGCAGGTTTGTCGGACGGGTAATCGCAGATAGGCCGCAAAACATTGCAGTTCGTCCGAACAACCGGGGCCTTCGCAAAAGCCGTTCACATAGCTTTGTTTGGCCAGCCGTGTTTTTGCCCCCTAAGCTGCGACAGGCAACCATAGGAGTGGCTCATGATACGACTAGCTCTGTTTCTGTTCTTATTCGCAGGCAGCGTGGCTGCTCAGGACTCTGAAGCGCCGGTGCCCGAGGCAGAACCTCCGATGACATATGAGCGTCTGGGCAAGATCCTGTTTGCCCTCGATCCCCAGGCGCAGCCGCTTGGGCCGGGGTTCGAACTGAAGGTTGCCGATCTGCAGGTGCTGGTCGTTACCGATACCAATGCGGACCGGATGCGGGCGATGATCCCGATTGGCAGCGCTGCTGATTTGTCACAAGCGGACCTGCAACGCATGATGCAAGCGAATTTCGACAGCACACTCGATGCACGTTACGCGATTGCAAACGGCAGGCTGTGGGCTGCGTTCATTCACCCGCTGTCCCCATTAAAAAAAGACCAGTTGATCTCTGGCCTGGCCCAGACGGTGAACATCGCCAAGACCTATGGCACCCTTTACACCGGGGGCGCAGCGGAATTTGGAGGAGGTGACAGCCAGGATCTGCAGCGTGAATTGATCGAAGACCTTCTGAAGAAAGGCGAGGAGATCTGAGCCTCTTCTGAAATGCGCACTTGTTCCGATGTCGGACGGGGCGTCAATGCCTCTAGCTGAACACAGGAAAGCTGCTATGCTCGCCCTCAAGCCAAATGGGAAGGTCACCTTACAACCCGAAAAACGGGGGAGCCGGCCACATAATCCCACAAGCTAACAGGGACGAAACAACATGAATAATCGTTTACGTAAGATCACCATCGTGGGTGGTGGTACGGCGGGGTGGATGACTGCGCTGATCCTTGAGATGGTGCTTTCCCGCACGTCGGCGCCCAAGGATCGACCGCGCATCTGTCTGATCGAAAGCCCCAATATTTCAACCGTCGGTGTGGGCGAGGCGACGGTGCCGCGTATGCCGGTCACGCTGCGTCAGGCCGGAATTTCCGAGCGCGACTTTTTCCGCGAAACCAATGCGTCGTTCAAACTGGGGGTCAAGTTCTGCAATTGGAACAACGACGCCAAAGGTAATCGCATCGACTATGTGAACCCCTTCGCCCACGGTCAGTTGCTGGAAGGGCTGGAGTCGGCCGAATACTTCCTGCGCTTTGGCAACGGCGACCGCGATTTCACGCAGTCGATCTCGCCCCACGATGATCTGGCACGGCTGTGCAAAGGCGCGCGGCCATTGGGAGCGCCCGAATTCGAGCAGAGGTTTGGCTATGCCTATCATCTGGATGCCGTGAAATTTGCGGGCATGCTGACCAAGGTCTGCACCAAACGCGGTGTGGAGCATATCCAGGACGAGGTGCAATCGGTTGAACTGGACGAGCAGGGCAATGTCAGCCATCTGATGCTGGAACGCAAAGGTCGTCATGACATCGAGATGGTCGTGGATTGTACCGGGTTCCGCGGGTTGATCATCAATCAGGCCCTGGGCGAGCCGTTTTTGGATTATTCGGATTATCTGCCCAATGACCGCGCCATGGCGTTGCAGGTCGAACATCCTGACCCTGAAAAGATCGAAAGCGTCACGCGGTCTACCGCGCTGGGAGCGGGTTGGACGTGGCGGGTGCCGCTCTACAATCGTGTGGGAACGGGTTACGTCTATTCATCCGCGCATCGGACGGATGATCAGGCGGCGGACGAATATCTTGAATGGTTGGGCGACAGTGGCAAGGGCCTGACGCCGCGCGTGATTCCGATGCGCGTCGGGCGCGTGCGCAATGCCTGGGTCAAGAATTGTGTGGCGATCGGTCTGTCCGGCGGATTTATCGAGCCACTTGAAAGTACCGCGATCCACATGATCGATCACGCCATACGCTGGTTCGCCGAGCATCTGCCGACGCGCGACATCGAGCCTGCATTGCGGGACAGATACAACCGACAGATGGATAACCTTTACAATGAAGTTCTGGACTTCATCTGTCTGCACTATCGTTTGGGCAACCGCACCGACGATCAGTACTGGATCGACGCGCGCACCGAGATGAAGATACCGGATCGTCTGGCCGAAAATCTGGAGCTTTGGCAGCATCGTCTGCCGATTGAGCACGATATAGAGTTTGCAACGCTGTTCAATTTCCGCGTTTATCAAACGGTTCTTTTGGGCAAACAGGTCTATGACACAGGTTATGGAACCGGTATTCGCGACCGGCTGCGCCCGTTGAAGAAACCGATCTGGTTCCAGTGGTGGAAAGGCGCAAAGATGGACCTTGCGCAAATTCTGAAAACCATGCCGGACCACAAAACCCTGCTGCGCGACATAAGGGGAGAGTTGGAGCGCCCGGCCTTTGCCAAGGCGGCGGCGAAACCCACAGTGGCAATGCCGGGTGCAACACCAGCGCCTGTGGTGGTCCAGAACATGCCGAACTTTGCCGAAATCCAAAGCGGCAAGAAGGATCTGCAACTGTTCTAGCGTCTGTGTTTCCCGGTTTGTCCGGGAAACACAGCTGTAGGTCCCTGATCCTTCATGGTCCGGATCGGCGATAGGCAATCGCGTTCTATTGGCGATATCCGGCCAGGCCTTGGAAATATGGGCTTTGCCCTTGCACTGACGGCCAAATCCGCCTATACGCGCGCTGTCGATACAAGGGCGGTCAACGCCCGGATGACGTTTCTGAGCAGGGCCGGGTCACCTCGGCCCTTTGTGTTTGTTTGCTCAGGGGCGCACCGGGTCACGTCCGACGACATCATGAAACAAGACCGGCGGAGACAACCGCTCGGCCAGCAAAAACGTATGTAAAGGAAAACAACGCCACATGGCTAACGCATCCATGGAGGAATTCGAAGCCCTCCTGAATGAAAGCTTCGAAATGGACACACCCGAAGAGGGTTCTGTTGTCAAAGGCAAGATTCTGGCGATCGAAGCCGGTCAGGCCATCATCGACGTAGGCTACAAAATGGAAGGCCGCGTTGATCTGAAAGAATTCGCAAATCCCGGCGAAGCCCCTGAAATCGCTGTAGGTGACGAGGTCGAAGTTTACCTGCGCGCCGCAGAAAACGCCCGTGGCGAAGCCGTCATCTCGCGCGAGATGGCCCGCCGTGAAGAGGCATGGGACCGTCTGGAAAAAGCATATGCCGACGACCAGCGCGTCGAAGGTGCAATCTTCGGCCGCGTCAAAGGTGGCTTCACCGTCGATCTGGGGGGCGCAGTTGCGTTCCTGCCCGGCTCGCAGGTTGACGTTCGCCCCGTGCGCGACGCTGGCCCGCTGATGGGTCTGAAGCAGCCGTTCCAGATTCTGAAAATGGACCGCCGCCGTGGCAACATCGTTGTATCGCGTCGCGCAATCCTGGAAGAATCGCGTGCCGAACAGCGTGCCGAGGTTATCGGCAACCTGTCCGAAGGTCAGACCGTCGAGGGTGTTGTCAAGAACATCACCGAATACGGTGCATTCGTTGACCTGGGCGGCGTTGACGGCCTGCTGCACGTCACCGACATGGCATGGCGCCGTGTGAACCACCCGTCCGAGATCCTGACGATCGGCGAAACCATCAAGGTTCAGGTCATCAAGATCAACAAAGAGACCCACCGCATCAGCCTGGGCATGAAGCAGTTGCAGGAAGATCCGTGGGATCTGGTTGCTGCGAAATACCCGCTGGGCTCGGTCCATCAGGGTCGCGTCACCAACATCACCGATTACGGCGCGTTCGTCGAGCTGGAAGCCGGTGTCGAAGGTCTGGTGCACGTGTCCGAGATGTCCTGGACCAAGAAAAACGTCCACCCCGGCAAGATCGTTTCGACCAGCCAGGAAGTCGACGTCATGGTTCTGGAAATCGACGGCGCCAAGCGTCGCGTGTCTCTGGGCCTGAAGCAGACCATGCGCAACCCGTGGGAAGTGTTTGCAGAAACGCACCCCGAGGGCACCGAGGTCGAAGGTGAAGTCAAGAACATCACCGAATTCGGTCTGTTCATTGGCCTCGAAGGCGACATCGACGGCATGGTTCACCTGTCCGACCTGTCGTGGGACGAGCGTGGCGAAGATGCGATCCAGAACTACCGCAAAGGCGACGTCGTTCAGGCGGTTGTCTCGGAAGTTGACGTGGAAAAAGAGCGTATCTCGCTGTCGATCAAAGCCCTGGGCGGTGACAAGTTCGCCGAAGCCGTGGGCGGCGTGAAGCGTGGTTCGGTCATCACCGTCGAAGTCACCGCTATCGAAGATGGCGGCATCGAGGTGGAATACGAAGGCATGAAGTCGTTCATCCGTCGTTCCGACCTGTCGCGTGACCGTGCCGAGCAGCGCCCTGAGCGTTTCTCGACCGGTGACAAGGTCGACGTCCGCGTCACCAATGTCGACAGCAAGACCCGCCGTCTGGGCCTGTCGATCAAGGCACGCGAGATCGCCGAAGAGAAAGAGGCCGTGGAACAGTACGGTTCTTCCGACTCGGGCGCATCGCTGGGCGACATTCTGGGTGCCGCGCTGAAGTCGGGCGACTAAGTCCGGGGCGCATCCCAAACATGAATTTCGGCCTCGCACCACAGGTGCGGGGCCGTTTTTGTTGCGAATCAACATCTTCCAAATAGTTGGCTTAATTTGGCTATCGTTCGCGCATGAAGTGTGGAAAACCGGCTTACGGGCAAAATTTCGCGTGAGATTACGGCAAAATGCGGCCTTTGCCCGCAGAGTATCCGTTCCCCCGATCCGGGTTTTTTCCTATACTGTCAGAATAATAGGCCTGTCACATCGTCCGCCTGGGAGGGTATTGCGTATGATCCGTTCAGAACTGATCCAAAAAATTGCCGACGAGAACCCACATCTCTATCAACGCGACGTCGAGCGGATCGTGAATACCGTATTTGAGGAAGTGACAGATGCCATGGCCCGTGGTGACCGTGTGGAACTGCGCGGTTTCGGCGCGTTTTCCGTGAAAAAACGCGATGCTCGCGTGGGTCGCAATCCTCGCACGGGCGAGACCGTGCAGGTCGAAGAAAAATGTGTTCCGTTTTTCAAGACGGGCAAGTTGCTAAGGGACCGTTTGAACGGTAAAGCCTAAGCCATGATGCGCTATATACGTTATGCTTTTCTGGCCGCTCTGGGGATCATTCTGGTCTCGGTTTCGCTGGCCAACCGACAGATCGTTGAACTGAAACTGATGCCGGACGCCCTGTCCGAACTGCTGGGGTTCAACCTGACTACGTCGCTGCCGCTGTTTCTGGTGGTGCTGGGTGGTGTCGTCGCCGGTCTGGTTATCGGCTTCCTTTGGGAATGGCTGCGCGAACATAAGCACCGCAAGGACGCGACCGTTAAGACAGGCGAAGTGCGCAAGCTTGAGCGCGAGGTCAAGAAGCTCAAGAAGAAGCAGAACGAAGGTCAGGACGATGTCCTCGCTCTGCTGGATGAGGCAAGCTGAGGCCCCGTCATGCCCACTGATATTCGTGTCAAAATCTGCGGTCTGACCGCCCCTGAACAGGTGCGTGCCGCTGCCGAGGCGGGGGCGGGCTATGTCGGGTTCGTGTTTTTCCCCAAATCGCCTCGACATCTTGACCCGGACGCTGCTGCCGCTTTGGCATGTCAGGTGCCTGCGGGCATCGCCAAAGTTGCGCTGACTGTGAATGCGACCGATGAAGAGCTTGATCAAATCCTGTCAACCGTGCCGCTGGATATGTTGCAACTGCACGGCAAGGAAAGCCCCGAGCGCGTGCAGCAGGTACGTGATAGATTCGGTCTGCCGGTGATGAAGGCGATCGGCGTGGCCGAGGCCGAAGATCTGGCTGCCATCGATCTGTATTCGGATGTGGCCGATCAGCTGTTGATCGACGCCAAACCGCCGCGCGACGCGGACTTGCCGGGCGGAAATGGTTTGTCATTCGATTGGCGTCTGCTGGCGGGTCGCAAATACTGGCGCAAGCCCTGGATGCTGGCTGGTGGGTTGAACCCCGAGAACGTGGGCGAAGCCATCCGTATGACCGGGGCACGGCAGGTCGATGTCTCATCCGGTGTCGAAAGCGCGCCGGGTGTCAAGGACGCGGGTCTGATCCACGCTTTCATCAAGGCCACCAGCTGATTTCATTGCCACTGCGCGCGATTACGATTTGCGATGGCAAATCCCGCGCCTACCTCCTATGAACGTCAGGTACGACGAGGGAGACTTCCATGGCCAACGATCTTTTCAATTCCTTCATGTCCGGCCCGGACGAGCAGGGCCGTTTTGGCATCTTTGGCGGGCGCTTTGTCAGCGAAACGCTGATGCCGCTGATCCTGTCGCTGGAAGAAGAATATGACAAAGCCAAGGATGACCCCACCTTCTGGGCCGAGATGGACGATCTGTGGGCGAACTATGTGGGCCGTCCCTCGCCGCTGTATTTCGCTGAACGCCTGACCGAGCATCTGGGCGGGGCCAAGATTTACCTCAAGCGTGATGAGCTGAACCACACCGGCGCGCACAAGATCAACAACGTGCTAGGCCAGATCATTCTGGCGCGGCGTATGGGCAAGACCCGGATCATCGCGGAAACCGGGGCAGGGCAGCACGGCGTGGCCACAGCCACTGTATGCGCCAAGTTTGGCCTGAAGTGCATCGTTTACATGGGCGCGCATGACGTACAGCGCCAGGCGCCGAACGTGTTCCGCATGCGCCTGCTGGGGGCCGAAGTGATCCCGGTGACCTCGGGCCGGGGGACATTGAAGGACGCGATGAACGATGCGCTGCGCGATTGGGTGACCAATGTGCGCGACACGTTCTATTGCATCGGCACCGTGGCCGGGCCGCATCCGTACCCTGCGATGGTGCGCGATTTCCAGTCGATCATCGGCAAGGAAGCCAAGGAACAGATGATGAAGGCTGAGGGCCGTCTGCCCGACACGATCATCGCCGCCATTGGCGGCGGTTCGAACGCCATGGGACTGTTCTATCCGTTCCTCGACGATAAATCCGTCAACATCATCGGCGTTGAAGCCGGGGGTAAAGGTGTGAACGAGAAGATGGAGCACTGCGCCTCGCTGACCGGGGGGCGTCCGGGCGTGCTGCATGGCAACCGCACCTATCTGCTGCAGGATGATGACGGGCAGATCCTCGAAGGCTATTCGATCTCGGCTGGTCTGGATTATCCGGGCATCGGGCCCGAGCATTCCTGGCTGCACGACATTGGCCGCGCCAACTATGTCTCGATCACCGACAAAGAGGCGCTTGAGGCGTTCCAGCTGTGCTGCGCTACCGAAGGCATCATTCCCGCGCTGGAGCCCTGCCACGCGCTGGCTCATGTGATGAAGATTGCGCCCGAGCTGCCCAAGGATCACCTGATCTGCATGAACATGTGCGGACGCGGAGACAAAGACGTGCAGACCGTCGCGAAGTACCTGAACTTCGACATGTCGGATACCGAGGGCCGCTCGGCCGACTAACCCCGGGTCTATGCGGCCCGTTTGATTTGTGTCAGGTTGCGCCCATGCGTAACCCGACACATTCGGTCAAGCCCGATCGGCTTGACCAGAAGTACGACGCCGCTGCGCCCGGATGGGCTGATAAGATGCGGTTGCTTGGGTATTTCGACGCTTACCTTGGTTTCCTTTCGACTGAACCTGCGTGTTATGGGCATAACGCTCTGGACGTTGGCTGTGGGACAGGTGCCTTTGCCGAGGCGCGCGCAGTGGTTCAGGCAGACGGTTCGGTCACTTTGCTGGAACCGTCAGAAAAAATGCTGCATCAAGCCAAAACTGCTTTGGCCGGACGTGGTATAGCTGCAGCGACAGAGAAATCTCGGCTGGAAGATTTCAACACAACGCACCCCTTTGATTGCATCCTGGCAGCACATGTATTGGAGCATTGCCCTTCTCCGGTCGAAGCCCTGCGCCGGATGCGTGATCTGGCCGCCAAAGGCGCTTCATTGTGGCTGGTCGTGAGCAAACCGCATTGGTGCAATGCAATCATCTGGTTTCAGTGGCGGCACCGAACTTATCGGCCAGAGGTTGTCGCGGACATGCTGGCGTGCACGGGCTGGGAATTGTTGGCCGAACACAGCTTTCCCACAGGGCCACCATCGCGCACGTTCCGAGGGTATCGCGCAAGAGCGATTTAGCCTTCGACCCGTTTGGCTTTCAAAACTTTCAGCGGGACGATGTCCAAAGCACTTTGGTGTGTTGCCTCAAGATGCACCATCGGGGCGCAGCCTTCGTCGTAAGCCTGAAGAAAACGGCCCGCACAAAGACACCAGCTGTCTCCGGGTTTGAGGCCGGGGAAATCGAATTCGGGCCTCGGCGTGCTGAGGTCATTGCCGACATATTTGGAATAGGCCAGAAACTCGGCCGTCATCACGGCGCAGACCGTATGGCTGCCCTGATCCTCGGGGCATGTGTTACAGGCGCCGTCACGAAAGAATCCGGTCAACGGGTTGCGAGAGCAAGGTGCCAGAACGCCACCCAGAACGTTGATACTGTCTTGTTTCTGCATAAGGCCACCTTACAGGCTTTGCGCAATCTTGCGGAACATTTGGACATTCAGCGCGCTGACGCCATCATCCCGAAAGTTGCGGTCAGCACCGGTTGTAACGATCAACACGCCGCGCGGCTGGTCGAAATAGAGATACTGGCCATAAAAGCCACGCGCCATGAACTCGCCCTCATGCGCGCCAGCGGGTATCCACCACTGATAGCCGTACCCGATCTTGCCGGGCTTGGTCGGGGCGCTTGGCCAGGTAGAGTCCCGTATCCACTGCGCCGGCACCACCTGTTGCCCGTCACGTTCACCATTCTGTAAAATCAACTGCCCGAACCGGGCGAAATCCCGGGTGGTAAAGTTTAACCCACCCAACACAAACGCCACGCCCGCGCCGTCGGTGATGTAATAGCCATCCCGTTCCAACCCCAAAGGCTGGATGATTTTCTCACTCAGCAGGTCCGCCATGCTGCGCCCGGTTGCGCCCCGGACAACCATGCCGATGACATGGGTATCAATCGAGACATATTTCCAGGTCTCGCCCGGTGACGCGAAGCTGTCCTGCAATGAGGCGGCGAAGTCATCCAACTCACCCCCCAGCGCCACAACGCGGCCCATCCGGTTGATGTCCGAATTGTAATCCAGATAGTCTTCGTCGAAGGTGACGCCGCTGGTCATGTTCAACACGTTGCGGAGCGTCGCGGTTTCATAGGCACTGCCCTTCAGTCCGGGCGCATATTGCACAACCGGATCATCCAGCGAGTTGATCGCTCCCTTGTCCATCAGGATACCAAACAGAGCCGACAAATAGCTTTTTGCAACCGACCACGCGATTCTGCGGTCCTCGGGACCGGTACCCAGGTAGTACTCCTCGAACCGGATCGCACCATCCTGCATCACCAGCAGAGAGGTCACGGCGCGGTCCTCAATCCACTGATCCGCGCCTTTGGGCAGGTCAAAGCCGGGACCGTAGGGCAGGTCCCAGGTCGGGCCGTTGCCACGCGGCAAATTGACGGTCAGGAAGGCCTCGTTCATGTTTGAGAAGTTATGGACGATCCTGTCTTCCGAGAACAGCGTGTTGACCGCCATCAGGCGTTGAATTTCCTCACGTTTCCAGATCCCGACAACGACCGCAGCCAGGATCAGGGCCAGGACGATACGCAGCAGCCATTTCAGCACAGTTCTCATACGATGCCTCCTGTTGATCTCCGCATTGGACATTGGCCATTTGCGTCACGCAATCACAACGTCGCGGCAGGCCTTATCTGAACTTGTCCAGAAGCTTCTGCATCGGCGAACGTTCATCCGGGGCCGGCTCGGTTTTGACCTCAGGCTTGGGGGTCGGGTCTGCCTTGGCCGGGGTCTTCGACGACCGTGGTGGGGCCGTTCTCAGCGCCACCGCGTTCATGAATTTGCCTCCATCGTCTGCCGCCAGATGGCTTGCACCGTCCGAGACACCTCGCAGAACGTCCTCCAGCCATTCTGCGTCAGCCTTGGCAAAATCGCTTAGCACATAGGGTGAGACCATTTCTTTCCGGCCCGGATGCCCGATCCCCAGGCGAACGCGGTCATAGGCAGGGCTGATATGTTCATGGATCGAGCGCAGCCCGTTGTGGCCTGCGTGGCCACCCCCGGCTTTTACGCGAACCTTGCCCGGAGCCAGGTCAAGCTCATCATGAAATACGGTCACATCCGTTGAGTCGAGCTTGTAAAAGCGCATCGCTTCGCCCACCGACTGGCCTGAGCGGTTCATGAAGGTCTGCGGCTTCAGCAACAGCACTTTCTCGGACCCGAGGCGACCTTCGGACAGCTCGGCCTGAAACTTGGACTTCCAGGGGCCAAATCCATGGTCCATGGCAATCTGATCAAGCGCCATAAAGCCGATATTGTGCCGGTTGCGGGCATATTTCTGTCCCGGATTGCCCAGACCGACAAACAGTTTCATGGCTTTGTCCTCAACTGCCCTACCTGATAGGGTGATGACACGAATTGACGCCGGGTTTCCAGCCCAACCGGCACACAAAAAAACGGGGCTCTGACAGAGCCCCGTTTCAGCATCCGGATGTAACCCGGACTTATTCTTCGGCGTCGCCCTGACCAACGACTTCAACTTCATCGGCAGCCACTTCTTCGCCTTCCTCGTCGTCGCTGGACGACAGGCCGGTCGGTGCCGAGATGTTCGCGATCACGAAGTCACGATCGATGGTCGGCTTGGTGCCTGCGGGCAGATCAACCGACGAAATGGTGACCACGTCGTTGATGTTCAGACCGGTCAGATCAACGGTGATCTTCTCAGGAATGTCACCCGCGGTGCAGACCAGCTCGACCTCGGGGCGGACAACGGTCAGAACGCCGCCTTTCTTGATGCCGGGGGCTGCTTCTTCGTTCACGAACTCAACCGGGATGAACAGATTGATTTTCGTGGTGCGGCGCAGGCGCATCAGGTCCAGGTGGGTCGGCAGGTCTTTGACGACGTCACGCTGAACGTCACGGCAGATGACGCGGACGTCTTCGTGGCCTTCGACTTGCAGGTTGAACAGAGTCGACTTGAAGCGACCCGCTTTCAGCATCTTGAATAGTTTGTTGAACGGGATGTTGATCGGCAGCGGCTCTTTGTCGCCACCAAATACAATGCCCGGAACCATGCCGTCGCGGCGTGCCTGACGAGCGGCGCCCTTGCCTGTCCCCGTCCGTTCCAGAGCTACGAGATCAGGAATCTCTCCAGCCATGATAAATTCTCCAAAGTTAGGGCGGGCATCCTCCAAGGCTGTATGCCCGCGTGAAGCCGCGTCCTTAGCTTGATTCACCCAGTTTGGAAAGGGCTTTTTGAGGGAACTGGATTTTTGCGAGGCTCTGCCTCGCGCTCCGGGATATTTGTGGCCAGATGAAGGCTGGATCCCTTGCTTCATCTGGCTAAAAACATCTCGGGGGAGTCGCCCGAAGGGCGGCGGGGGCAGCGCCCCCAACCTGGCGTCTGGCTGATGTTCAGGTCTGCCAGCGGCCGCCAAAATCCTCCGGGATCAGCAGATTGTGACGCCCCAGATCAGACACGTTGCGTTCTCCGCAGAGTGCCATCGTTGTATCAAGCTCTTTCTGGATCACTTCCAGCGCCGCGGTCACGCCTTTCTGGCCCATCGCGCCCAGACCATAGACAAAGGCGCGGCCAATGAAGGTGCCCTTGGCCCCGAGCGCCAGCGCTTTCAACACGTCTTGTCCGGATCGAATGCCGCTGTCCAGATGGACCTCAACGTCACCACCAACCGCGTCCATGATCTCGGGCAGGACCCGGATCGAGCTCAGCGCGCCGTCCAACTGTCGCCCGCCGTGATTCGAGACCACGATTGCATCGGCGCCCAGCTTGGCGGCCATTTTTGCGTCTTCGGCATCCAGGATACCTTTGAGGATCACTTTGCCGCCCCATTGCTCCATCAGCTTTTCGACCTTGCCCCAGTCCAGGCTTGGATCGAATTGTTCGGCCGTCCAGGTGCCCAGTGACCTGGTGTCCGTGATACTGTCGACATGACCTACAATATTACCGAACTCCCGCCGCTTGGCACCGAGCATTTCAATACCCCAGGCCCACTTGGTCATGAGGTTGGCGATTGTCTTGGGGGTCAGCTTTGGCGGGGCCGACAGGCCGTTCTTCAGGTCCTTGTGCCGCTGGCCCAGAATTTGCAGATCAAGCGTGATCACCAGAGCCGAGCATTTCGCATCTTTCGCCCGCTGGATGAGCCGACCGACATAGTCCTGATCCTTCATTGTATAAAGCTGGAACCAGAACGGTGCGGTGGTGTTTTCAGCGACATCCTCAATCGAATTGATCGACATGGTGGACAGTGTGAAGGGCACGCCAAATGCTTCGGCGGCTTTGGCTGCCTTGATCTCACCATCGGCGTGCTGCATTCCCGTCAGACCCACCGGAGCAAGCGCAACGGGCATCGAGACGTCCTGCCCGATCATCTGCGAAGCGGTCGAGCGCCCGGTCATATCCACCGCTACCCGTTGCCGCAGCCGAATGTCTTCGAAATCCGAGCTGTTTTCGCGGAAGGTCTGCTCGGTCCAACTGCCGCTTTCAGCATAGTCATAGAACATGCGGGGGACGCGACGTTCGTAGATACGTTTGAGATCTTCGATATTCGTAATCACGGGCATGAAATCTGGCCTTTGCAGGATTGGTTAAGTTTCTTTACCAATTTTTGCTGCCCCGTGCAACATGGCATGGATGCGGTTGGTTGCCGCGCTGTTGGCCACGGTCAAAAACAAAAAGCCCCAGCAGACATGATGTCCGCTGGGGCTGAAGAAACATTCTTTTATTTCAGAGAGATGATTAGACCGAATGCGCGCCGTCGGCCAGAGATTTGACGAACTCCAGCACCTCAGCCACCGATTTCCCAGCTGCGATTTGGCTGACAATGGCGGATCCGACTACCGCGCCATCGGCGACGCTGGCAATCGCGCGCGACTTTTCGGGCGTGTTGATGCCAAAGCCCACGATAACCGGCAGATCGGTCCCGGCCTTGATCCGCGAAACCTCGGGCCCGACATCGGTCGCCTCGGCCTCGGCAGCGCCGGTGATACCGGTGATCGAGACGTAATAGACAAAGCCCGACGTGTTCTGCAGAACGCGCGGCAGGCGGTTATCGTCGGTGGTTGGTGTCGCCAGCCGAATGAAATTTAGACCCGCGGCTTGCGCGGGCAGACACAGTTCTTCATCTTCCTCGGGCGGCAGGTCGACCACAATCAGCCCGTCTATACCCGCTGCTTTGGCGTCTTCCAAAAAGGCATCGACGCCCCGGCTGTAAATCGGGTTGTAGTAACCCATCAGGACGATCGGGGTGGTGTCATCGGTTTCACGAAATGCCCGCGCCAGATCCAGCGTGCGTTGCAGCGTCATACCACCATCCAGCGCGCGTTGCCCCGCCGCCTGAATGGTCGGGCCATCTGCCATCGGATCGGTGAAGGGTAGGCCTAGCTCGATCACGTCAACTCCGGCGCCGGGCAGGCCCTTGACCACCTCAAGCGAGGTTTCATAGTCGGGATCGCCCGCCATGATATAAGAGACAAAGGCCTTCTTCCCTTCGGCTTTCAAAGCGGCGAATTTGGCGTCGATACGGGTCATCAGATGTCCTTGCACACGAAATCTCGACCTGATGTGCAGAAACTTTAGCCGAAAATCAATCCCGCTTGATCAGAACGCGTAGTGATATCGAAGAAAGACCGAGTTCACGCCCGGATTGTCGTCCTGCGTGCTGGCGTTCGAGATATGAGTGATCGCCACCGATACCTTGTTGCCGCTGTCCAGCGTGTATCCAAGCCCAAGAAGACTGCGGATCTGAAAGCTGCCGCCCAGATCGTTCTCGGTGTTGGACTCGTTGAAATATCCCGGCATGACGCTGCCTTCGACAAACCAGCGATCCCCAAGCGTATAAAGCCCGACCAGTCCGGCGCCCAGATGGGTGTCGCCATCGGTGTCGACCGTCAGCGCGGCGCCCAGGGTTGCACTGAAACGGGTCGCTTCGTGAAACGGGCGGTGCTGGTATTCCAGAGAGAAGATCGCCTGATCATCGGCACCACCCGCCGAGTAATCCGCGTAACCTGCTCCAAAAATAACCGATTGTGCCTGTGCTGCACCTGCGGCGGCCAGCGTAAAGGCCAAAACAAGAAGGGGTTTCATTTTTACTACTATGTCCGTCGTTTATTCATGTATTTATTACTGATGATTGTAGGTGCCCGTTTTCAATGCGCGCAAGAACACAATCCATTCCCGTTTTTGTGATGTGGCAGAATGGACTCGGCCCGACAAACCAGTGCAGCGACTTGCGCATTGGCCCAGACCTGCCTAGAAGCGGCGCGCAACCGCTATGCAGGAGGCCGCAATGGGCTTTAAAATGGGAATCGTGGGTCTGCCGAATGTTGGCAAGTCGACCCTGTTCAATGCGCTGACCAAGACCGCCGCAGCGCAGGCGGCGAATTTCCCGTTTTGCACCATCGAACCCAATGTGGGCGACGTGGCCGTTCCTGACGACCGGCTGGACAAGCTGGCGGCGATTGCGTCGTCGAAACAGGTCATCCCGACACGGATGACTTTTGTCGATATTGCGGGACTGGTGAAGGGCGCTTCCAAGGGTGAAGGGCTGGGCAACCAGTTTCTGGCCAATATCCGCGAAACCGACGCGATTGCCCATGTGCTGCGCTGTTTCGAAGATGGCGACGTGACCCATGTGGATGGGCGCGTCGATCCCGTAGCCGATGCCGAAACCATCGAGACCGAGCTGATGCTGGCCGATCTGGAAAGCATCGAAAAGCGCCGTGCCAATCTGGTGCGCAAGCTGAAGGGCAATGACAAAGAGGCGCAGCAGCAGGAGCGCCTGCTGGCCGAAGCGCAGGCCATGCTGGAAAACGGCAAACCCGCTCGTCTGGTCGAAGTGTCCGACGAAGACGCCAAGGCATGGAAGATGCTGCAACTGCTGACCACCAAACCGGTGCTTTATGTCTGCAACGTGTCCGAGGAAGAAGCCGCAGAAGGCAACGAATACTCGGCCCGCGTGGCCGAGATGGCCGCCGCGCAGGGCAATTCACACGTCATCATCAGCGCCAAGATCGAGGAAGAGATCAGCCTGCTGGAAGACGAAGAAGCGCAGATGTTCCTTGAGGAGATGGGGCTGGAAGAGCCCGGCCTCGACCGTCTGATCCGCGCCGGTTACGACCTGTTGAAACTGGAAACCTATTTCACCGTCGGCCCAAAAGAGGCCCGCGCCTGGACCATCCGCACCGGCACCGCCGCCCCGCAGGCCGCTGGCGTGATCCACGGCGATTTCGAGAAAGGCTTCATCCGCGCCGAGACCATCGCCTATGACGATTACATCGCTGCCAACGGTGAGCAGGGCGCGAAAGAAGCAGGCAAGATGCGGGCGGAAGGCAAAGGCTACATCGTCAAGGACGGCGATGTGATGCATTTCTTGTTTAATAACTGAGATTAAATAGCCGTCCGCATCGAAGCCATCGGATTGTGACCTGTCTGTGCCAAGCTGGTGAGGGTCTGTCCTGAACGTTTATTGCGCCGAAACGATTGCAACCGTATCCCAAGCCTGCGCAGAATCCTTGTAGATTGATTTCTCTGGCACGTATCTGCCCGGATCATCCAATGACGCAGCGTGAACATAGATACGGTCGCTCATTAGGCTGCTGCGCCTTGTAAGAGGCGACCCACAATTCGGACAGAAGCCGCTGAACGTCGGATTGCCCGACCCGCCCAGCATTTCGTAGGTTTTGCAGGCGCCACCGATTTCAAACGTTTCAAGGACCAGAGGCACCATCTCGGAATGCCCCGAGCCCGTAATTTGCTGGCAATCGCGACAGTGGCAGCGAAACATCGGTGCATCCAGGCATGTGCCCGCATAGCGAACCAATCCACATTTGCATCCTCCTGCAACTCGTTCTGTCATCCTGAACCCTCCGGATCTGAATGTTATAGCAGTTGCAGGGCTTTGTCAGCTTTGCCTCGTAAAGTATAAGTCCGCGTGCCAGTAGCGGCTTCTGGATCGAGGATTGTTAATGGGGGCTGGAAAACACCTGTCGCGGGCCTTGCAAAACATGTGCTCTTTTCCCCGTCGGTGAAAACCCGATAGTGTTCAGGACACCTTGCCGAACTGGATGCTCTGAGATGATAGAAATCCGCGACCTGCAACTGCTTAGCGCCTTGGCGCGGCATCGGCACTTTGCCAAAGCGGCCGAGGAATGCGGGATTTCCCAACCTGCTTTCTCGATGCGTATCAGAAATTTGGAAGACCGGTTGGGCGTCTCGATTGTGCGCCGCGCGAACCGATTTCAGGGACTGACGGAAGAGGGCGAGATGATCGTCCAGCGGGCGCGGCGTATTCTGGACGACACCAAAGCGCTGGAGCAGCAGGTGCTGGCGGCCAAGGGTGAGATCACTGGGACGCTGATCCTCGGCGTCATTCCAACCGCTATCGCTTTCACTGGACGGCTGACCAAACGATTACGGCAGGCGCATCCGCGTATAGTCACGCGGATCGAGACCATGTCGGCCACCGCCATCCAGCATCGGTTGGATGAGGGCAGTCTGGATGCGGGCGTGACCTATGGCGACAGCATCGGCACCGATTTCCGGCAGGTGCAGCCCTTGTACGAGGAAACCTATGTACTGTTGGTGCCGTCGCACATGACCGAGCAGTCCGGTCCGATCCCATGGGCGCAGGTGGCCGAGTTCCCGCTCAGCCTGCTTGAGCCGCAGATGCAGAACCGGCGCATTCTGGATCGGGTGTTTGCCGAACAGGGGCTGCATCCCGATATCGTTGCTGAAACCAGCGGCTTTACAGCCTCGATGGTGATGGCGCGCGAGGGTCTTGCGGCCACCGTCGTGCCACGCGTTCTGGTGCGGGCACTGGGAGAGCTGCAGGGGACAAAGGTGCTGCCTTTGGTCGACCCGGTGGTCAGCAAGCCAATTTGTCTGGCGACCCTGACGCGCGAGCCGGAACTGCCGACGGTTGAGGCGCTGCGGGCAGTGGTGGCGTCTTTGCGGTGATAAGGTGTCGTTATCGTGCGATTGCCAAAAGCGATTTGACGATATGTTACTCTGATGAGACACGGAGCCTGAATCGGAGGGCATCATGGCACCATTAGATACCGAGCCATCAGGCGCACCAAAGGGCGTCTGGAAGTCAGGTAAAGGCAAGGGGCGGCACACGCCCAAGGGCCGTCAGTTCACGGATGAGGCGCAGGCCGAGATTCATCGCCTGCTGGGCGACCGTCCGCGCCGCCGCGATCTGCTGATCGAATTCCTGCATTTGATTCAGGACGCACACGGCCATATCAGCGCCGACCATATCGCCGCGCTGGCGGTTGAGATGCGGATCGGTCAAGCCGAGATTTACGAAACCGCGACCTTCTACGCCCATTTCGATGTGGTGAAAGAGGGCGAGACGCCTCCTCCGGCGTTGACGATCCGCGTGTGTGATTCCCTGTCCTGCGAGATGGCCGGTGCCCAGCAGTTGCAAAAAGCGCTTGAGGACGGGCTGGACGCCTCGCAGGTCCGCGTTCTGCGCGCGCCCTGCATGGGCCGTTGCGATACGGCTCCGGTGCTTGAGATCGGTCACAATCACATCGACCACGCCACCCCTGAAAAGGTGCAGGCCGCGATTGCAGCCGACGACACTCACGCGCATCTGCCTGACTACGAAGCCTTTGCGGCCTACGAAGCAAATGGCGGTTACGCCAAGCTGAAAGAGCTGCGAGACAACGGCGATTGGGAGAAGGTGCAAGAGGACGTTCTGGCCTCGGGCCTGCGCGGTCTGGGCGGCGCTGGCTTCCCGTCCGGCAAGAAATGGGGCTTTGTTCGCATGAACGAAGGCCCGCGCTATCTGGCCGTGAATGGGGACGAGGGCGAACCCGGCACGTTCAAGGACCGTTACTATCTGGAGCGCACGCCGCATGTCTTCCTTGAGGGTATGCTGATCGCCGCCTGGGCGGTCGAGGCGGAAACCTGCTTTATCTACATGCGCGACGAATATCCGGCCGTGCTGGAAATCCTGCGCCGTGAGATTGCAGCGTTGGAGCAGGCAGGGATCGTCGAAGAAGGCTACATCGACCTGCGCCGGGGTGCCGGTGCCTATATCTGCGGCGAAGAATCCGCGATGATCGAGTCGATCGAAGGCAAAAAGGGCCTGCCGCGTCACCGTCCTCCGTTCGTGGCGCAGGTTGGTGTCTTTAACCGCCCGACCTTGGTACACAATGTCGAGACGCTGTACTGGGTCACCAAGGTTTGCCGTGAAGGACCGGAATGCCTCAACAGCACTGAAAAGAATGGCCGCAAGGGCCTGCGCAGTTATTCGGTCTCGGGCCGGGTTGCAAAGCCGGGTGTCTACCTGCTGCCTGCGGGTTCAACCATTCTGGATGTGATTGAGGCCGCCGGTGGCATGGCCGAGGGCCAGAGCTTCAAGGCGTATCAACCCGGTGGTCCTTCGTCGGGTCTGTTGCCCGCGTCGATGGACGATATCCCGCTGGACTTTGACACATTGCAACCGCATGGCACCTTCATCGGCTCCGCTGCTGTGGTGGTTCTGTCCGATCAGGACACCGCCCGTGATGCCGCGCTGAACATGCTGCGGTTTTTCGAAGACGAAAGCTGCGGCCAGTGTACGCCCTGCCGTGCAGGCTGCGAAAAGGCGGTGAAGCTGATGCAGGCCGACAAATGGGATCAGGACCTGCTGGAGGATTTGTGCCAGGTCATGGGCGATGCGTCTATCTGCGGTCTGGGGCAGGCGGCCCCGAACCCGATCCGTCTGGTCATGAAACATTTCGCTGACGAAATCTGAGGGAGACAGAGCCATGCTTGATGCAAGCCCAAACAAGACCGTCACCTTCAACCTGAACGGCGAAGACGTCACCGTGCCCGAAGGCTGGACCATCTGGGAAGCCGCCAAGGGGCAGGGGTTCACAATTCCGCACCTGTGCCACAAGCCGCAGCCGGGTTATCGCCCTGACGGCAACTGCCGCGCCTGTATGGTTGAGGTGGAAGGCGAGCGCACGCTGGTCGCTTCGTGTATCCGCCCCGCCGCCGATGGGATGGTCGTCAAGACCGACAGCGACAGGGCCGAGAAATCGCGCGCCATGGTGATGGAGCTGCTGGTCGCGGATCAGCCCGAGGAAGCACACGACACCTCCAGCCACTTCTGGGACATGGCCAAGCTGAACGATGTCAGTGACAGCCGGTTCCCGGCGAAAGAGGCCGAGAAAATCCCGCTGCTGGATGACAGCCACGTTGCGATGCGTGTCAATCTGGACGCCTGCATCAACTGCAACCTCTGCGTCCGCGCCTGCCGCGAAGTGCAGGTGAATGACGTAATCGGCATGGCTGGTCGCGGGCATACTGCGCAGGTGGTGTTCGACCAGAACGATCCGATGGGTGCATCGACCTGCGTGGCCTGTGGTGAATGCGTGCAGGCTTGCCCGACCGGCGCCCTGATGCCTGCCACGGTGCTTGATGACCAGCAAAAGGGCGACAGCAAGGACTATGACAGCGAAACCGAAAGCGTCTGCCCGTTCTGCGGTGTGGGCTGCAAGGTCTCGCTGAAGGTCAAGGACGGCAAGGTCAAATATATCGAGGGCATCAACGGCCCAGCCAACGAAGGCCGCCTGTGCGTCAAAGGCCGGTTCGGGTTCGACTACATTCACCACCCGCACCGCTTGACCAAGCCGCTGATCCGGCGTGAGGACGCGCCTGAAAAGGGGCTGAACGTCGATCCGGGCAATCTGGATACCCATTTCCGCGAAGCGACTTGGGAAGAGGCGATGGATCTGGCCGCCACCAAGCTGAAGACCCTGCGCGACGAAGACCCGCGTTCGGTTGCCGGCTTTGGCTCGGCCAAATGCACCAACGAAGAAGCGTACCTGTTCCAGAAGTTCATCCGACAGGGCTTCCGCCACAACAACGTCGACCATTGCACCCGTTTGTGCCACGCGTCATCTGTTGCGGCTCTGATCGAAAACGTTGGCTCCGGCGCGGTGACCGCGACCTTCAACGAGATCGAAAACGCCGATGTTGCGATCATCATCGGCTCGAACCCGATCGAGAACCATCCGGTTGCGGCAACATACTTCAAGCAGTTCACCAAACGTGGCGGCAAGCTGATCGTGATGGATCCACGCGGCGTCGGCATGCGCAAGTTCGCGGATGAAATGCTGCAATTCCGCCCGGGTGCCGATGTCTCGATGCTGAACGCGATCATGAACGTGATCGTCGAGGAAGAGCTGTATGACAGTCAGTACATTCACCGCTGGACCGAGAACTGGGAGGCCGAGAAAGAGCATCTGCGCCAGTTCACGCCCGAGGCGATGTCGCCGATCTGTGGCATCGAACCGGATCAGCTGCGCCGCGTCGCACGCACATTTGCGCAGGCCAAGGCCGGTCTGATCTTCTGGGGGATGGGCGTCAGCCAGCATATCCACGGCACCGATAATTCGCGCTGCCTGATCTCGCTGGCGCTGATGACCGGCAATGTCGGCAAACCCGGCGCGGGTCTGCACCCGCTGCGGGGGCAGAACAACGTGCAGGGTGCGTCGGACGCGGGCCTGATCCCGATGTTCCTGCCGGACTACCAGTCCGTCATGGACGATGGCATTCGCGCCAAGTTCAACAGCGTCTGGAACGACGAACAGGACTTCTCGAACGAGAAGGGCCTGACTGTGACCGAGATCATCGACCAAGCGTATCAGGGCAACATCAAGGGCATGTATATCATGGGTGAAAACCCGGCCATGTCTGACCCCGATGTGAACCACGCCCGCGACGCACTAGCCAAGCTGGACCTGATGATCGTGCAGGATATTTTCCTGACCGAGACGGCGAACTATGCCGACATCATCCTGCCCGCCTCGGCGCTATATGAAAAGAACGGCACCGTGTCGAACACCAACCGTCAGGTGCAGCGGGTGCGTCCCGCCGTGGCCCCTCCGGGTGAGGCGCGCGAGGATTGGAAGATCACAGTCGAACTGGCGCAGCGGATAGGGCTGAACTGGGATTACACGGATGTGTCTCAGGTCTTTGCCGAGATGAAGTTGACGATGAACTCGCTCAACAACATCACGTGGGAGCGTCTGGAGACCGAGACCATCACCTATCCGTCGCTGTCCGAGACAGACCCGGGTCAGGCGATCGTGTTCGGCGATGGTTTCCCGCGTGCGGACGGCAAGGCCCGGTTCACCCCGGCCAGTGTCATCCCGCCGGATGAGGCCCCGGATGACGAATACCCGATGATCGCCACAACGGGCCGTCAGCTGGAGCATTGGCATACCGGGTCGATGACCCGCCGGTCCAACGTTCTGGATGCGGTTGAACCCGAGGCGAACTGCTCGATGAACCCGCGCACCTTGAAGTTGATGGGCATTGAGCCGGGTGAGATGATCCGTCTCACCACGCGTCGTGGCTCGATTGAGATCATGGTTCGCGCCGACCGTGCGATTGCCGAGGATATGGTGTTCATTCCATTTGCCTATGTTGAGGCAGCGGCGAACATCCTGACCAACTCGGCCATCGACCCCTATGGCAAGATCCCTGAGTTCAAATTCTCGGCGATCCGCGTCGAGAAAATTCAGGACGCCGTCGCGGCGGAATAAGGTCACTCACGAGTTGAAAGAGCGATCCTTTCCGGGGTCGCTCTTTTGTATTTCCGTGACGTCATCCTGACATCTTTGGCATCCCACTGGTTCTTGCAAAAATAAACCACATTATGTTGCTTAATGTAGCAGCATAACTGGTGCAGACGGCATGTAATCAACCGTATATTGTTGATTCCCGAACAGGTGAATCGCTGATCTGCACCAGTGGCTGAACCGCCACGCGCGGGGCAGGCGGCCATTGGCACGATAGGATGATCAGGCGGCGGCCCTGCGGGGCCTCCTGAGAGCAGTGGAAGACAAAGGGGTTGTATGGCACTCAAAGACACGTATCAGCACTTGATGCGCACGGAATATACGCTGTTCGTATTACCGCAGGTCTCGGTTACCGTGACTCCGCTGGAATTGATGAGCTTTTTCCTGTCCAGAAACTTCTTCCTGTTTCTGGCGCCGTTGATGCTGATGCTGACTGGCGCGACGCCGTCCTTGTTTGCCATGCCGTCAGATGGGCTGGGGCGCGCCGTCTACTGGCTGTTCTGCATCATCGGCTACCTCGGTGCGGCGTCGTTGATGGTGCTGTGCCAGGCCTCCGTGTGCCGTTCTTTTGGGATCAAACGGTTTTTCGCTCCGCTCACCTGTTTGCCCATCGCCTATGCGGCCACGGCTTTTGCTGACACTGCGGCGACGGCATTCTTCAACGTCTTCACCTCGTTGCATTTCCTCTACATGCCCTTGTTTCTGCCGCAATACCTGCTGATTGTCGGGGTGGAAGTGATTGTCTTCGCCTGGGTTCTGCCGCCCTTTCTGGCCCGTTCCAGAGACAAGCCCGTCGTTCAGGATGAGGCTGAGGAGATACCCGCCGCCTCTGGCCTCGTCACAGCCAATGGGCAGACGTTTCTGGTGAAGGACATCTTGTACATTCAAGCCAGCCAGCATTATGTCACGCTCCGTGTGGGCGAGAAGGAGGTTCTGGTCCGCTCGACCTTCAAGGGCATCCTGTCGCAACTGCCCGAAGGCAGTGGCCTTCAGGTGCACCGGTCTTTCTGGGTGTCCGGCAATGGCGTGGACGTTGCCAGCAGCCTGAACGCGCCCGGCTATGTGGTCCTTGAATGCGGCACCAAAATCGCCGTTGCCCGCAGCCGACAATACGAAGTGCGCGCCTGGTTGACGGATCTGGCGGCTGCCGCCTAGGTCTGCTCACGGTCAACAAACTTCTCGCTTTCGCATAGACAACCGGCGACCCAGACCGCGCGATTGTCGCCAAAGTATTTACCCCTCAGCGAAGCCAAGCACGGAAAACTCGGATCGCAGAGGGGTAACCAAGCAAATGTCTTCGTACTTAAAAAAGACGTATCGTCAGGCCTTCAGTTTCCCCCGTTTGGAACATCACCCACTCGACACAAGGTTGCACTCTTAACTCAGTCACTCTTTAACTCACCGCAAACAACCGCGGCACTGACCTTGTTCTGCCCCACCCAATCCGGGCCAGCAACAGCGATGGAACGAACCGTCGAAAATACACCATGAACGGTGCGTGCAATTCGTGAGTCACGAATGGTTGTCCATTCTATTTCACGAAGTTCAGTTGCAACATATTGTTTTATATAATGTATTTTTGGGGTCAACAGGCGATTGACCCAACCGTGCCGCACAAATGATCGTTGATGAAATCAGTAGTCGCGCTCGAAAAACACGCCCAGACCGGTCTCACCCCGCCCGTCAACCGTGCCCCGGACGGTGAAATTGTCGGTGACATCCAGGTTCAGATTGACCTCGGTGTCGCCCTCGGTGTTGACGGTGAAGTCGGTATAGAGGTTGTCGCTGAGATAGGCACCCGCGCCAAGGCGACCGGCACCGCCTTCGCTGGCGCCGATATCGATCGTATCCACGCCGGTGGCCTCGCGAACGCCTTTCGTGGCATCTCCGCCCGCGCCGCTGAGTTGCGCCAAAGACGCCGCCATCTGCGCGATCACGAACGGCGAAAGTTCAGAGAACCGGTTTCCGAACAGCAGCATCGCCAGCGCCTCTTCGGTGGGGCGTTCCGGGTCCGAGAACACATCGATCTCAGGTGAATCCAGCGGGCCTGCGATTTCGATGGTCGCTGTGCCGTCCGAGGTGCTGGTTGAAGATTCGAACTCGATATAGGGCGTCAAGTCGCCCTGTAGCGTGACGATCCCTTTGGTCAGCGCCAGACGGCGGCCCAGAATATCGAAATTGCCGCGGATCAGTTCGATCTGGCCCGAGGGGACCAGAGCGGTCGTGGTACCGCCGATCTGGATGCGACCGCCCAGTTCCGCATTGACACCACGGCCCCGCACAAAGACCGCCTTGGGGGCCAGCAGACTTATATCCAGCGCGATCCGAGAATTGCTTTTTGCGCCTTCATCGCTTTTCACCAGATTGGCCCGCTCGCGAGTGAGGAAGCCGGCTGAGCTTTCGTTCACATGCTCGATTGTCGGGATCGGCGCGGCTCCAACCGCGCCCGAGGCAGCGGCAAGGTTGATATTGGTTTCACCGAAATTGATCTGCCCTGCAACTGAGCTGTTGCCCGCCAGAGCGCCTGTCATCGCGATCTGGCCGTTCAAAATGGTCTCGTAAAGCAGCCTATCAGTGAGAACCAGATTGTTGAGCGCGGTGGTGATCTGCGCATTGAACGGTGGCGTCAGGTCGACAGGGCCTTTGACCGTAAAGCCCCCGCCGGCACGAACGCCGCCTTGCAGGTCAATTGTCGCACGACTTTGCGCAAGCGTGACCGAGCCGCCGATACCGGTGATTGTCTGACCCACTTCCGGCAGCGCCATTGACGTGCCCGAGGTCGTGATCGTCCCGCTGAGCGCGCCGAGCGTTGGCGCGCCTTTCAGGGCCAGGTCGAACCGGGCCGTGCCCTGCAGGCTGTTGGGCGAGATAAAGGCATTGGCGATGCCGATATTGACGCCGCCGTTCATCTTCAGATCGGTGGTGCCGCTGGTCTCATCAAACGTGCCTGCGACGGTGCTGTTGATTTGCGCCGGACCCTCGGCCTTGGCATTGATCGTCCATTTACCCGCATCACGCTGTGCCGTGCCCGTGGCGGAGACGGTGCCGGGGAAATCGGGGGCGAAACGTTCGATCCGGTTAAGGCGGGCGTCAAAATCCAGATCGGCCGCGCCATTGGTGTCAACGGTACCCGACAGGCTGGCGTAAGAGCTTTCGGGACCCAGCAGCCGCGCTGTTCCTTCCAGCCCCGAGGAGGTCGGGGCCACATTCCCCTCAAGGCGCAGCGGGCCGGATAGAGTAGGCGAGAGCCGGTTCATATCGTCCAGCGCCGCAGCAAAACTCAGTCCGCCAGCTTCGCGATCCAACTGACCCGAAGCGTTGGCGGTCAGCGCCGTTCCGTTCAGGCGGAAGGTGCGGATGTTCAGCCCCTGATCGTCATTCACCGCATCCACGTTCAGCGTGGTGCGTCCCTGAACAAGGCCGTCAACCAGGTCTATTCCGGTGGCGATATCGTCTGCGGTGACAGTGCCCTTCACATCAAAGGTTCTGGAGCCTTCCGCGCCCTTTCCGGTGACGTCGGCATTGACTGAACCCGCCAATTCACGACCAGCGAGACCTGAAAACAGCGATAGATCAGGCACATTCACCTTGGCTGACCCGTCTACGGCGAGGGTTCCCGTCGGGTCGTCAATCGTAGCAGCAACCTGCGCAGTCATGGCCTTGCCGTTCACCTTGGCGTCGCGGATGACGATCTGTTCGCCCGTGCGTGCGCCATCAAAGCTGATCGTGGTGCGACCGGTCAGCAGCGGATCGATATCGCTCATCCCCGTCTGGATGTTGGTGCCGATCACACTGGCCTGACCATCGAATTCCAGCGTCTGTACAGTGCCTTTGCCATCCAGCCGTGCCTGAACCGCACCGGCCAGATCGCGCTTGGCGAGGCTTGAGAAGACCGAAAGATCGGTGGCGTTCACGCTGGCCTGACCGTCGATGGATATATTGCCATCCGGAGTGGTGATCGTACCGCCGGCCTGCGCGGTCACGGCCTCGCTGGTGATCGAGAAGTCACGGATGGTAACGCCTTCAGACCCGCGTTTGGCATCCAGCGTGATCTCGGTTTCGCCCTTGATCACCGGATCGATATCGTCACGCCCGGTCGACAGGTCGCGCCCGCTGACAATCACCTTGCCGTCAAAGCTGCGCTCAAGTGGTGAGCCATTGCCCTGCACGCGGATCGAAGCCTCGCCGCCCAGCTGTAGTTGCGCCAGATCGGAAAAGCGTGACAAATCACTGGCCTGCAAACTGGCCTCGCCATCCACCTGCAACCCGGTCGCCAGCCCGCTGATCACCGCATCCGCGCCGAGGGTATAGTCGCTGCCGATCAGTTCGAACCCCGAAAGCTGCAGCGACTGATCGCTGCCATAATCAAACTGACCGTCCAGCGTGATCTGATCGCCGACGGCCGTGTTCAGCGCCGGGTCGGTCAGGTCGATCCCGTCCAGAACGGCCTGCAGATCGCCTTGAACCGCCAGCCCATCGGTTTGATCCAGCGTGCCCTGGCCAGTGATCCAGGCATCTTTCAGTTTCAGATTGGGCGTCGATACAGCGTCCGCTGTCAGGCTCAGGTCCCAAAGATTGCCATTCTCGGCGTTGAACAAGGCCGAGATTTGCGCCGCCCCGATCGACGTATCTCCGCCGCTGATCGGCAATACGACACTGTCGCCTTCGGGGGGCGTGATCCGGCCTTGCAGCGCGGCCAGTTTCAGCGTGCCGCCCGGACCAAGGTTCAGCTGGCTTTCCAGCGCCAAAGCCTCGGAGGTGATTTCGATATTCGGAATATCCAGCGCGCCGTCCGGATGGGTGCGCCCGTCCACGAACAGTTTGGTGTCGGTGCCAAAGAACGTGTCCATCTCGTCGGCCAGAAACGGAGTCAGGTCGCCACCCAGATCGGCGGTAAAAGCGATGCCATCTGCCGCCGTACCGCCTTCTTCTGCGCTGCGTAGCCGGACCTGCCCGGTAACACGTACCTGCTGATCACTGCTGAGGCCGATATCCGCAGTGAAGTCACTGACGGGGCCTGTCCCTTTGGCAGTCAGCTCAATAGGTGGTGTATCAGGTACGCCCAAAGCGGTTGCGATCAGCCCGCCCGAGGCCTCGGCAACGGTCAGGTCCAGATCGATCTGGCGGCTTGAATTGTCGAACCCCGCCGTCAGGTCGATGGTGTCACCCGCGCGGTCAAGCCGGTCGATATCCAGCGTCGTATCCAGCGTGCCATCGGCCAGCGAGAGGTTGCCGTTCACTTGCAAATCAGCGGCGACGCCGATCAGCGGTTCGCCCAGCGACAGGTCGTCAACACGCAGCTCTCCGATCTCGATTGCAACAGGCAATTCGGGCAACTGGAACGGTTGCGTCTCGGCAGAGGGTGGCGGCGCGTCTTTGGTTGTGGTTCCGGGCGCCCGCGCGACCTCGATTTCCTGCGCCGTCAGCGCGTTGACCGAGAAACGGCCGCGCAACAAGGCCAGCCTGTTCCAGTCGAGCTCGGCACCTTTGATGGTCAGCCAAACGCCTTCGTCATCGGCGACAGTAATCTCCTTAATCGTGGCGCGGGAACTCAGCGCGCCTTCCAGCCCGATCACACGGACATTCTGATCGTCGCCCGACAGGGTATCCTGCAGGAAACGCTCGATCATGCTGCCGCCCTCGTCCTGAGCGGCCACGGGAAAAGGCGCGGTGATTGCCACCGAGCTCAGCAGCAGAGGATATGTCACACGACGCATCAAAAGGCCTGTCCGATCCCAAGATAGAACTGCAAACCAGCGCCGGTATCGCCCTGAACCGGCACCGCAAGGTCAAGACGCAGGGGGCCAAAGCCACCCAGATCATAGCGGATCCCGATCCCGGCGCCAGAGTGCTCTTGCGACCCGTTGCCCACAAAGGATGAGGTGTCGACAACGCCATAGTCATAAAACCCGACCAGTGAGATCGCGTCCGTGACCCTCCCGCGAACCTCGGCCGACAGCCCAAGGAAAGACTTGCCACCCGCAACCTCGTTTCCGATGGGAATGCCAAGGCTTTCAAACGGCTGCCCGCGCACCGTGCCCGCACCGCCCGAGAAGAACAGGAAATCCGGGGTCACGCTGTCCGCTGACGGTCCAAGAACCGAACCCAACTGTACGCGCCCGGCCAGAACCAGACGCCCGTTCGTTCCAAGATCATTATAGGCGCGCCCGTCGAAGAACAGGCGCAGTCCGGATTCGGTCTCGGAGAAACCAGCGAACGGCATCACCTGCGAATCCAGATAATAGCCGCGTGTGGCGCTGACTTTGCTGTCGCGCTCATCCCATTCCGACCGGAAGGGGAGGATGAAATACCGGAACTTGCGGCCATCGCCATAGGCGTCATCCGCATCCGACCACTGAAAACCGGCCGAAGCCTCGGCATAGAGCCGGTCCGAGAAGGTGCGCCGCGCACCATAGGCCACAGAGGCGACCGAGACATTGTAGTTCTCGGTATTGCGCCGTTCGAGCAAAGCGCTCCAAAAGGTGTTGTCATCAGGTCCCAGACGGTCGGGCTGATCCAGGCGCAGGCCAATTCGTCCGTCGATATCCTCGGCCCCGCCGATATTGCGGATGGCGGCCTCGAACCGCAAACGCTCGGCCCGGCGGAACACGTTGCGGTGGGTCCAGGTCGCCGTCACGTCGACCCCATCGCGCGAGGCGATCTCGGCCCCGAAAGTCAGGCGACGCGGCGGCAGGTCCTCGAACGTGGCGTCAAAGTCCAGGGTGCCATCAGGGTTTGGCGTATCATGTTCCTTCAGCGAGACCACGCTGAACGTCCCCGTCCGCCGCAAACGGGTTCCCACCTTCTGCACCTGTTGGGGCGAATAAACCTCACCCGACGGGAAGCCGGCGATCTTTTCGATCGACCTGTGCCGGACATTGGTGTCGCCCTGAATGATCATCTTGCCGAAGGTCAACCGCGGCCCGGGTTCCAGATCAATCGTTGCATCCAGTCGGGCCTGCGCGTGCCGGGCAATCACCTTCTGATCCGCAACTTCGGCCTTGGCATGGCCCGCATCGCGCCAGCCTTGCACGCCCGCTGACGTCGCCCGCTGAATTGCGCCGGTGGTAGCCAGTTTGCCGGTTGCAAACTCTTCGGGCAGCACGGTGTCAGGAGCCACGGGCTGCACGACCGCGGTGCCAAACCTGAACTTCGGTCCGGTCTGCACCGACACCACCGCGCGGCCAAATTGTGCGGGAACGTTCAGCGAGTTGATATTGGCCGCTTCCTGTCCATCCAGCTTGATGCTGACCACGGGGCTGAAATACCCTTCATCATACATGATCTGCACGATGGTGCGGTAATCCGACAAAGCCGCTGAGAGGATTTCGAGCGAGGTATCCAGACCTCGCGTATCCGCGTTGAAGACAGAGGAGGTCTCTTCCAGCCGGTCAATGATGTCTTTTGACGCCCCCGGTGCGGTCAGGGTGGTTTCAAGCGCAACGGAAAGAGTGGGGGTCAAGGCCGCAAGTGTGCCAAAAAGCCAGCTTCTCAGAACGCCGCGCGGTCCGCTCCCTGTCATTCTTTGGCTCCAACTGCCCCAAGTCGAAATCGCTATGGCCGCAAAATACGTTACTGCGGCTTGTTAACTACCTGTTAGAGCATCTGAAGGCGCTGAGGGGAAGGACTAAACGCCGGATCTGCGGGAATAGTGGATTACAGATCAGCGTTACGGAACCAGCGGATGATTGCGGCGCGGTCTTCCGGTTCCATATAGGTCACGTTCGCCGGGGGCATCGCATGGGTCACACCCGATTGCAGATAAATCTGTTGCGCGTTGCGGGCGATGTCCGCTTCGGTCTCCAGCAACACACCTTTGGGGGCCCAAAGGATACCTTCCCAAACCGGCTCGCGCGCGTGGCACATGGAACAGCGCCCCAGCACGATGTCATGCGCATCCTCGAACCCGTCCGCGGCCGCGAATTTCTGCTCGTAAGGTGTTAGCTCTGCGGCCTCGGCCTCTTCCAGCGGTTGGTTCATCGCGGCGGTCGACAGCCACATGATGGCAAGGAACAGCAGCGCGGTGACGGCCCAAGTCCATGTCGGGTTGCCTGCGCGGGCGTGCCGAGTGTTGAAGTAATGCCGGATGGTGACGCCCATCAGGAAAACCAGCGCGGCGATGATCCAGTTGTATTCGGTTGCAAAGGCCAGCGGATAGTGGTTCGACAGCATCAGGAACACGACCGGCAGTGTCAGATAGTTATTGTGGGTCGAGCGCAGCTTGGCGATCTTGCCGTATTTCGGATCGGGTGTGCGCCCGTTCTTAAGGTCGTCCACCACGATGCGCTGGTTCGGCATGATGATGAAGAAGACATTCGCGGTCATGATCGTGGCCGTGAACGCGCCCAGATGCAGCATCATCGCGCGGCCCGTGAAGATCTGATTGTACCCCCAGCCCATGACCACCAGCAGCACGAACAGCAATACCATCAGCAATGTGGGGCGTTCGCCGAGGCCAGATTTGCACAGAAAATCATAGATCAGCCAGCCAACAGTCAGCGAGGCAGCAGAGATCAATATCCCCTGCCATAATGCCAGATCGGCTTTTTGCGCATCGATCAGATACAGCTCTCCGCCTACCCAATAGACGATCATCAACAGCGCGGCACCGCTGAGCCAGGTGGCATAGCTTTCCCATTTGAACCAGGTCAGATGCTCGGGCATCCGTTCGGGCGCCACCAGATATTTCTGGATGTGATAGAAGCCGCCGCCATGCACCTGCCATTCTTCGCCATCCGCCGGACCGGGGATATTGCGGTTCAGGCCAAGGTCCAGTGCAATGAAATAAAACGAGGATCCGATCCAGGCGATGGCGGTGATTACGTGCAGCCAGCGCACGGCAAAGGCCATCCAGTCCCAGAACACGGCGAAGTCGTACATGAAGCTCTCTCCGATAGATTGCCGCCACACTAGGCAAACGGGCTTTTCTTCGGTATTCCCGTATATTGTCAAACTGTATCAAAAAAAACGATAAGATGTCCTATCTCGACAATATCCGCACCTTCGTCAGGGTTTACGATCTGGGCAGCATGTCTGCTGCCGGGCGCGATTTGCGAATCTCTCCGGCGGTGACCTCGGCGCGGATTTCGCAGCTTGAGGATCATTTGGGTGTGCGTTTGTTCCAGCGCACCACACGCAACCTGTCCCCGACCGAACAGGGCAAGGCGTTTTATCCCGGTGCGGTCGCTGTGCTGGATGCGGTGGATGAGGCCGAGGCACAGGTCACTCATCTGACCGAGGCACCGCGCGGTTCGCTGTTCGTTGCCGCTCCATTAGGAGTAGGGCGGCGGTTGCTGGCCCCCTATGTGCCTGATTTTCTTTCGGAATATCCCGAGATCGATGTGCGGTTGCGATTGACGGACCGATCCGTCGATCTGACCACCGAGGGGCTGGATCTGGCGTTCTTCATTGGCCAGCCCGAAGACAGCACCCTGCGCATCCGCAAGATCGCCGATTGCGACCGGGTGCTCTGCGCTGCGCCCGACTACATTGCGCGCAGGGGTATGCCCGCGACTGGCGCGGACCTGATTGCAGACAAACACGAGTGCCTGAATCTGCGATTTCCGGGCGCGACCGAGTTTCAGTGGATGCTGGAAACGCCCGACGGTCCAAAAAGATTCGCGGTCTCCGGTCGCTTCGAATGCGATGACGGAGACGTTCTGACCGATTGGGCGCTGTCCGGACAGGGCATTGCCATGAAACCGGTGTTCGAGGTGGCGGACCATCTGAAGGCGGGCCGTCTGGTTCCGGTTGCAACAGACACACCACCCGTGTCTGTCCAGATGGCCTGTCTTTACACGCATCGGCGTCATCAAGACCCCAAGGCGCGCCTGTTCATGGATTTCATGATCCAACGGATCGGGAAAATGGTCCGTGGCGCGGATATCTCAACCTAGAAAGGCTCCCGCCCCCGCTTGTGCCGTTCCGGCACCGCACGGCGTTGGGCCGCGCGCCGCGGCAAAGCCGCGGCGCGGTTGCGCCATTAGTCAATGCACCGCCGGATAGTTCATGTCGGACCGCGCCGGGCCCGCAGGGCACGGCGCCCGGCCCAACGGGAGGCGGCCCTTGCAAGGGCCTCCGACGGGCGGGAGCATTCCGGTCTAACTGCCGCGATAGGTGGAATAGCCGTAGGGCGACAGCAAAAGTGGCACGTGATAATGCGCCTGCGGATCGGACATGCCGAAACGGATCGGCACCTGATCCAGAAACAGGGGATCATCGCCATCCTGACCGCTGGCACGCAGGTAGTCCCCGGCGTAGAAAACCAGCTCGTAGGTGCCGGTTTCGAAATCATCTTGCGGCAGGATCGGGCTGTTGGTGCGCCCGTCCGCGTTGGTCTCGGTCTCGGCGAGTTTATGGCGCTCCTCACCGGATATACGGTAGAGCGATATGCGCAGCCCCTCGGCCGGGCAGCCGCGCGCCGTGTCCAGAACGTGGGTTGTCAGATAACCAGCCACTCGCCTTCTCCTTTGATTTGCCTTTTGGTTTGGCACAGTCTGACGCAAAGTTCAAAACAGTGGAAATGCCGAAAGAACCGGAAACAGCGTTCGGATTGATTTGATAATCCTGCGCGACTTTCTGGGTTATGGCTGAAAGAGACACAAACCAGCACTGGAAGAAAACATGCAGCCGCCTCGTTACCCTCGTGACATGATCGGATACGGAGCCACCCCGCCGGATGCCAAATGGCCGGGCGGGGCGAAGCTGGCGGTGCAGATCGTGCTGAACTACGAAGAAGGCGGCGAGAACTGCGTTTTACACGGCGATGCAGCGTCCGAGGCCTTTTTGTCCGAGATCGTCGGCGCTGCGCAATGGCCGGGGCAGCGGCATTGGAACATGGAATCGATCTATGAATACGGCTCGCGCGCCGGGTTCTGGCGCTTGCATCGTTTGATGCAGAATCTGCCGATCACCGTTTACGGGGTGGCGACCGCGCTGGCGCGTTCACCGGATCAGGTCGCCGCGATGAAATCCGCCGGGTGGGAGATTGCCAGCCACGGGCTGAAATGGGTCGAACACAAGGATATGCCCGAAGACGACGAGCGGGCGCAGATCGCCGAGGCCATCCGCCTGCACACCGAAGTGGTCGGCGAGCGCCCGCGTGGTTGGTACACCGGGCGCTGTTCCGACAATACGGTCCGGCTGGTGGCCGAAGAGGGCGGGTTCGCCTATGTCGCCGATACCTATGCCGACGATCTGCCCTATTGGATGCAAACCGGCGGACGGGATCAGTTGATCGTACCCTATACGCTGGATTGCAATGACATGCGTTTTGCCACCCCGCAGGGGTTCAACGCCGGCGATCAGTTTTATTCCTATCTGAAAGACAGCTTTGACGCGCTTTACGAGGAAGGCGAGTCTGGAGCGCCTAAGATGCTCTCGATCGGTCTGCACTGCCGCCTGATCGGTCGCCCCGGACGGGTGATGGCATTGAAGCGCTTTCTGGATTACGCGCGCAGTTTCTCGGATGTATGGTTCGCCACACGCCTGCAAATTGCCGAACACTGGGCGCAAGCACATCCCCCTGCAGGACATCCCAAACCTTCGCAGATGGAACGCGCGACGTTTGTCGAAACCTATGGTGGCATATTCGAGCATTCGGCATGGATTGCAGAACGCGCCTATGATCTGGAGTTGGGTCCGGCGCATGACACGGCGGGCGGGTTGCATAGTGCGTTGGCGCGCATGTTCCGCTCGGCTTCGGAAGAGGAGCGGTTGGGTGTCCTGACCGCTCACCCAGATCTTGCCGGCAAACTGGCGCAAGCCAAGCGGCTGACGCAGGAGAGCACGTCCGAGCAAGCCTCGGCAGGGTTGGATGCGCTGACGGATGAGGAACGCGCGACGTTTACGGGTCTGAATCAGCGCTATACCGACAAATTCGGCTTTCCGTTCATCATCGCCGTGCGGGACCATGACAAGGCCTCGATCCTGCACGCCTTTGAGCGGCGGATCGATCAGGATCGCGATGTTGAGTTCGCCGAGGCCTGCCGTCAGGTCGAACGCATCGCCGAGTTCCGGTTGCGGGACCTGCTGCCGTCATGACGCGCATCGTGGTTGAGCCGATCTCGGTGGCGGAATTTGCGCCCTTCGGTGATCTGATCGACGTCTCGGGATCACCGGACAAGATCATCAATCAGGGGCAATGCGGGCGGTATCATGACCGCGCTTTGCTGGATTTCTCGGCAGGCCGTGCTGGCCTCAGCCTGTTTGACGCCAATCCGCGGGCGTTGCCCTATCGGCTGGAGATGGTCGAACGGCATCCCGAAGGCAGCCAGGCATTCATTCCGATGATCCACCAGCCGTTTCTGGTGATCGTCGCCCCGGATGAAGGCGGGCAGCCGGGCCAGCCACGTGCCTTTTTCACGCAACCCGGGCAGGCGGTGAATTATCACCGGGGCACCTGGCACGGTGTTCTGACACCACTGCATGGCCCCGGCCTGTTTGCCGTCGTCGACCGGATCGGAGACGGTTCGAATCTGGAAGAATACTGGTTCAGCACGCCCTACGAGGTGGTTGATCGCTGATACCGGAACCGAAGCCGCCAGAGAAGCGGTAAGAACCCCATTGGATCTTAGGGAGGACAATGAGATCATGGCCGAAACTTCGATAGGGACCCCCGAACAGCTTCGGGACCCGAATTATACACCCGCCTTGCACAAAGCGATACCTCTGGGCATTCAGCATGTGCTGGCGATGTTTGTCTCGAACGTGACCCCCGCCATCATCGTGGCCGGTGCCGCCGGGTTCGGGTTTGGGTCGAATTCCCCGGATTTTCCCGAACTGCTGTATCTGATCCAGATGTCGATGCTGTTTGCGGGGCTGGCGACTCTGCTGCAGACCGTCACGCTGGGACCTGTCGGTGCGGCACTGCCGATTGTTCAGGGAACAAGCTTTGCATTCCTGCCCATCATGATCCCGCTTGTCGCCGGGAAAGGTGTGGATGCGCTGGCAGCGCTGTTCGGCGGCGTCCTGATCGGTGGCCTGTTTCACGCGTTTCTTGGTCTGTTCATCGGAAAAATACGGTTTGCGCTGCCGCCGCTTGTGACCGGGCTGGTCGTGACAATGATCGGTTTGGCGCTGGTCAAGGTGGGCATTCAATACGCGGCCGGTGGCGTGCCTGCGATTGGCACGCCGGAATATGGATCGCTGCTCAACTGGTCGGCGGCTCTGGTCGTGGTTGTCGTGACATTGGGCCTCAAATTCTTTGCGCGCGGCATGCTGTCGGTCTCCGCCGTCTTGATTGGTCTGGCCGTCGGCTACGTCTACGCGCTGATGGTCGGTATGGTCACGTTCGAGGCAATCGGAACAAGCTGGTCGCGCGCGTCGGCCTTTGCGCTGCCGGTGCCGTTCAAATATGGGTTTGAATTCTCGCTGGCCGCAGTGATCGGGTTCTGCCTGATGTCCTTCGTCTCGGCTATCGAAACCGTTGGTGACGTATCTGGGATCACAAAGGGGGGCGCAGGTCGTGAAGCAACCGATCACGAGATCGCAGGCGCGACCTATGCCGATGGTTTCGGAACCGCGCTGGCCGGTCTGTTCGGCGGCTTTCCCAACACCTCGTTCAGCCAGAATGTCGGGTTGATCGCAATGACCGGCGTCATGAGCCGCCACGTCGTGACCTGCGGGGCCGTATTCCTGATTCTATGTGGTCTTGTGCCGAAGGTCGGGGCGATTATCCGCACCGTGCCTATCGAAGTGCTGGGCGGCGGCGTGATTGTCATGTTCGGCATGGTGGTGGCTGCGGGTATCTCGATGCTGTCTGACGTGGATTGGAACCGTCGCAACATGGTGATCTTTGCGATTTCACTGTCGATTGGTCTTGGTTTGCAACTGGAACCCGGCGCGGTTCAGCACTTGCCGGATACTTTGCGAATTCTGATGACCAGCGGCCTGTTGCCAGCGGCCTTGATCGCCATCGTGTTGAACCTTGTGCTGCCAGAAGAACTGGCCGAAGAATCGACCGAAGAGGTTTCGGGCGGTATGGCCGGTCACGGTTCCGGCAGTCTGCCCCACGACTAAGCGCTATCGGACAGCCCTGCAATTTGCGGGGCTGTCACGTCCCGGCCATCAGCCGTGCAACATCCAGCATGCGAGCCGAAAACCCCCATTCATTGTCATACCAGCCGAATACGCGGATCTGATGCGCGCCGATCATGCGTGTCTCTGGCCCGGCCAGCACCAGCGATTCCGGGCGCGACCGCAAATCCGAAGAGACCAGCGGCAGGTCGGTCCACCCTAACACATCCGACCGGGTGACCGCTTCGCGCAGCGCCTGATCGAAATCCTCGGCCGTCATGCCGCGTTCCAGCGTTGCGACAAGGTCGATGGCAGAGACGCTGGCCGTGGGAACCCGAACCGCCGCACCCGAGATGCGCCCGGCAAGGTGGGGCAGGACCACGTCGATCAGATGTGTCGCGCTGGAGGTTGTCGGCACCATCGACAGCGCTCCGGCGCGGGAACGGGCAAGGTCGCCGCGCGGGGCATCGATCATCGGTTGGCTGTTGGTATAGCAATGGATCGTGGTCATGTGGGCCGAGACCAGCCCTCCGACCGTATCGATCAGTTTGACCAGTGGCGCCAGACCGTTGGTGGTGCAGGACGCGTTCGATACGATGCGGGCATTGCCCAGTTGGTCTTCGTTTGCACCCAAAACCACCGTTACTTCGGCAGCAGGTGAAGGCCCTGAGATCAACACTTTGCCTGCGCCCGCGCTCAGCCCGCGGCTGGCGACATCCGACGTGCGGGCGATGCCGGTGCAATCCAGCATGACATCGACACCGGACAAATCAACACGCGCCAGATCGGTGCTGTGTGAAATCGCAATGGCGCGCCCATCGACGATGAGCGTGGCGTCTTCGTATGTGACCGAACCGGGGTAGGGGCCAAAGGTGCTGTCGTATTGGAACAGATAGGCGCAGGTCTCGATCGGAGCGATGTCGTTGATCAACACCAGCTCAATATCCGAATGCTGCGGCAAGCTCAGGACCTGACGCAGAATCGAGCGGCCGATGCGGCCGAATCCATTGATCGCTATTCTCATGGTCCAGCTATGGCAGGCCGGTTATGCGACCTCAATGATTGGATTGTACCAATTTTCAGCCGCAGTTGACCTGTGAGAAGAACTGGCCCGATATGTTCTGATACATGCTGGACACGATGACTTTGCAGCCGGTCGCCTGCTGGATCGCGGCAATCGCCTGAATGGTGCGCAGGCGCGGCGGCGGGCCGAACGGGTTCAGGTTGTTATTGTCGCGGGTGGCCCGATAGACCACCGGCGCGTCAGCGACTTGCGTGACCGCCCAAGTGCGGCTCATGACGAAGACGGACTTGGTTTCTTCCTTGGCAGCGACCGGTGCCGCGTTGAATGCCGTAAGACCAAGGGTCGTTGCCAGTGCAATCATCGTTCCGCGCAGTAACATCGAACTATCTCCAGTGCTGAAAACTCATGTGATTTCATCAGATTCCAGCGATTCTGGGAACCCCCGCACGGTAATTTAGCCCAACTCTGAATCAGCGGGCGGGCACCGAAAGAGGCATGTGGCGGTTTACATCTTTGTAGAGCAAATAGCGGAACCGCCCCGGTCCGCCGGCATAACAGGCTTGCGGGCAGAACGCGCGCAGCCACATGTAGTCGCCTGCCTCGACCTCGACCCAGTCCTGATTGAGACGGTAAACTGCCTTGCCTTCAAGCACATAAAGCCCGTGTTCCATTACATGAGTCTCAGCAAAGGGGATCACACCGCCGGGTTCGAAATTGACGATATTGACGTGCATGTCGTGCCGCAGATCTCCCGGATCGGTGAAACGCGTGGTGGACCAACGCCCCTGTGTGCCGGGCATTTCGACAGGTGCCACATCGCGCTCATTGGTGATGATCGGATCAGGGACGGGCAGGCCTGGCACTGCCTGATAGGCCTTGCGCACCCAGTGGAAGCGGGCGACCGCGTCAGATCGGTTGTGCAACGCCCAATCGCTGCCGGGCGGGATATAGGCATAGCCGCCGGTATCCAGCTCATGCGTCGCCCCGCCCAATGTCAGGGTCATGCGCCCCTCGGCCACAAAGAGAACCCCTTGTGCGTTCGGATCGGTTTCTGGCTTGTTGCTGCCACCGCCGGGCTGCACCTCCATGATGTATTGTGAAAAGGTCTCGGCGAACCCGCTCAGCGGTCGGGACAGGACCCAAAGGCGGGTGCCTTCCCAGAACGGCAGAAAGCTGGTGACGATGTCGCGCATGGTACCTTTGGGGATCACCGCATAGGCATCGGTAAACATGGCGCGGTCGGTCAGAAGTTGCTCTTGCCCGGGATGCCCGCCGGTGGGCGCATAGTAGTTTGGATGTGTCATCGCATGCCTCTGCTGAATTTGACGCCACTATCTGCCGAATGCGCAGGTCATCCTAGCACCCGCCTTGCGAAAGGTTTGTTCGGGATAATTTGAAGGTGGCCAAGCTAAGGCTTGGCCGCAGTCGCGCTGGGGTATATCCTTGAGGGCAAATGTATTTCAGTTCAGAGAGGCGCTCATGAAAGCCCGAGTTTCTGTTGTTTTGGCCACCGTCCTGACGCTTGCCATAGGCGGGGCCGCGCAGGCCAAACCGATCTCACGTATTATTGCCGAGATGGGCCTGACCCCTGCCGATTTCGAAGTGGTGAATGCCACGTCGAATGCGCTGCTGAACGCGGGGGCGCCCTCGGTCGGGAAAGAGAGGGGCTGGGTCAATGACGATACTGGATCGAAAGGGACGGTGCGCATTCAAAATGTGCAGGGAAACTGCGTGATTTTGCAGCATGTCATTCAGCCTGAAGGCGCTGCGGATGTCCGTGACATCAGAACCCGGCGGTGCAAGACGGCGGACGGCAACTGGCTGCTGGCGCCCTGAGCGTCAATAGCCAAGCTGCCGGTCGACCTCATGCAGCAGGGCCGCGCCGGATTGCAGCCTGCGGAAGTTTTCGGCCACATCCGATAGCGCGTCGCCGAGATGCCAGCCCGAGACATGCGGTGTGATCGTCACCCCCGGGTGCCGCCACAGGGGGCTTTCGGCGGGTAGAGGCTCCTGCCGGGTGACATCCAGAACCGCATGGGCGGGCGTGCCCCGATCCAGAGCGGCCATCAGCGCCGCCTCGTCGATCAAATCCCCGCGCCCTGCGTTGAGCAGGTGACTTCCGGGTTTCATCGATGCAAGCATCCCGGCGTCGAACAGGTCCACCGTTGCGGGTGTCGATGGCAGAATGGCGCAGACATAATCGCTTTGCCCCAGCAGCGCTGGCAGAGCGTCATCACCATGCATACACGTGATCCCGTCGATCTGTTTCGGCGACCGGCTCCACCCCAACACCTGAAAACCCACCGCGCGCAGCATCTTGGCGGTGCGCCCGCCAATATGACCCAGCCCCAGAACGCCGACGACGGTATCCGGTGTGAACAGGGGCGCCTGCGGTGCCCATTCGGCGCGATTCTGAGCGGCGTCGTACTGCGTCATGTGGCGTTGGGCGCGCAGGATATAGGCCAGAAACCACTCGGCGATACCTTGCGCCGGCGCGTCCGGTTTCAGCCGGGCAACCCGCACATGATCGGGCAGGTCCGGATGGCTGACGATGGTTTCGACCCCGGCGCCCAGTTTCTGAACCAGTTTCAGGTTCGGCGCCCGCAAGGGCAGGTCGTGCTGCAAATCCACCACGGCGGCCATGGTGATCTCATCCGCGTTTCCGATCGTGTCGGGGGTGCGCACATCCGCGCCCGGTTCAAGCTGCCGCAGCTCGTGCGCGACCTCCGCGTCGCTCAGCCAGCCCGTGATACCGGTTTCAATCAACAGCGCCATTTGCGTGGCTCCTCCCGTCATTTTGCCCAAGTGACGTTCCGTCACCAATCTGGACAGCGTCAGGGCAGCTAAGCCATCTTCGGGACGAAGGTAAAGGCTGGCCTGCCGCCGCGAGGAGAGTTTCCATGACCATGACATTCGGACTGCGCGAGGAAAACCGCGCCCTGCTGCAACGTGTAGCGGACATGATCCGCGACGAGGTCATACCGCTTGAGCAGGAGTACCAGGCCGAGATCAACTCAGGCGACCGCTGGCAGTATACCGAACGTCAGACCGAGATTCTGGAGGGCCTCAAGGCCAAAGCCAAGGCGGCGGGGCTGTGGAATTTCTGGCTGACCGACAGCGACAAGGGTTTTGGCCTGAGCACGGTTGAATACGCCTATTTCGCCGAGGAAATGGGCAAGACCCCTTTGGGCGCCGAAGTGTTCAACTGCTCGGCCCCGGACACCGGCAACATGGAGGTCTTCGAACGCTACGGCTCTGACGCGATGAAAGAGCAGTGGTTGAGGCCGTTGCTGGACGGTCAGATTCGGTCGGCCTATCTGATGACCGAACCTGACGTGGCCTCGTCAGATGCCACCAATATCTCAATGTCCTGTGTGCGGGATGGCAGCGACTATGTTCTGAACGGCGAGAAATGGTGGTCTTCGGGCGCAGGTGATCCGCGCTGCAAGGTCTATATCGTCATGGTCAAAACCGGCGGCGACGATCTGCCCAAGCATCAGCGCCAGTCGATGATCGTGGTGCCAGCCGACACACCCGGGATCGAGGTGCTGCGCCCGATGGAGGTTTATGGCCATGACGACGCCCCCCATGGCCATATGCATATCCGGTTCACAGATGTCCGGGTTCCGGCTGAGAATATCCTGCTGGGCGAGGGGCGCGGGTTCGAGATTGCGCAAGGCAGATTGGGGCCGGGTCGCATTCACCATTGCATGCGCGCCATCGGTCAGGCCGAAGCGGCGCTGGAGCAGATGTGCAAACGCGCGCTGCAGCGCGAGGCGTTCGGTAAGAAGCTGGCCCAGTTGGGCGCAAACTACGACATCATTGCCGAATGCCGGATGGAGATCGAAATGGCCCGTCTGCTGTGTCTGAAGGCGGCGTGGTACATGGATCAGGGCGACGCGCGGGCGGCGGCTCCGTGGATCAGTCAGATCAAGGTTGTGGCTCCCAAGGTCGCGCTGAAGGTGATCGATGAGGCCGTGCAGATGTTTGGCGCGCAGGGGATCAGTCAGGACACGCCTCTGGCCAATGCTTGGACGCATGTACGCACGCTGCGTCTTGCAGATGGGCCGGACGCGGTGCACCGCCGTCAGGTCGCACGTGCCGAATTGAAGAAATACACGCAGGAAAAAGTCTGAGGCAACGGAACCACGATGACATTGGATGTGTTGGGGCAGGCGTATTTCCACCAGAACGCGCAGGGTGTGTTTGTGGGCAATGATCCCGCGCGCGGGCCGTGGTCTGCGGATCACTGTCACGCCGGCCCTGTCAGCGGGCTGATCGTGCGGGCGGCGGAAACCGAGGTTGGCCCCGAGAAGATGCTGACCCGGCTGACCGTCGATCTGCTGCGTCCGCTGCCTTTGGCCGGGTTGCGGGTTGCGGCGGAAACCACGCGTCATACCAAGACGCTGGCGACCACGCGGGTCACTGTGCATGATCTGGACGATACGCTATGCGCCACAGCGACCACGATGCACACGGTCCGCAGAAACCTCGGGGCTGTGCCCAATGTTGACCTGCCCGCACCGCGTGCCGAGGATATGGTCGACGGCCCGTTTCCCATCGGTGAGATGCGCCATGATCTGCCAGGCTTTGCCCATCACTCTCAGATTGGTTATCCCAAAGGTGGCAATCAGGGGACGGGGCCCAAAACGGTCTGGATGCGCACGCCCCCTTTGTTGGAGGGTGAGGAGCCGTCGCCGATCCAGTCTCTGTGCCCTCTGGCCGATTGCGGTAACGGCATATCGTGGAACGCACCCACGACCGAGATGGGCTTCATGAACACCGACCTGACGGTGCAAATCCACCGCGAGCCGGTTTCGGACTGGCTCGCCTCCGATTCGATTTCGCATTGGCAGCCCTCAGGCATCGGCATGTCGCAGTCGGTCCTGTTCGACACTCAAGGGCCAATCGGGACGGCATTGCAGACACTGGTACTGTTCCCGCCGGGCTGAACGGCAGTTTTCTGCAGGATCGCGCCAAATCGGATTGCCGCCCTACGCTGCGCATCCTATCTTCTCCATATGCGCTGGCTTGTCCTCTCTTTGACCTGCTGCCTGCCGATCCCGGCTTTTGCCCATCCGCATGTCTTTATCGACACGGGGCTCGAGTTTGTGGTCGATGATGCGGGCAACCTGACCCATGTGCGCGTGACCTGGGCCTATGACGAATTCTACTCGCTGCTGGTTCTGGAAGACATGCGATTGGATCAGGATGGCGATGGCGTGCTGACAGAAGCGGAAGAGCAGGTGCTGAGTGGCTTCGATGCGCAATGGGTCGAAGGCTACAACGGAGATCTGGTCATCCGCATGGGTGACAGCGTGATCCCTCTGTCCGGTCCGCTGGAGCCGAGCGCAACCACCGAGGATGCCCGCATCGTGACCACCCATCTGCGTGCGGTCGAAGGCGCGCCGGTTCCGGCCAGCGCCCTGACGATCAAGGCCTTCGACGAAAGCTTTTATACCGCCTACGAGTTGACCCGGCCCGTGACAGTCTCGGGCGGCACGGGCTGTGACATCGAACGCACCGATCCCGATATCGATGGGGAACTGGCGCAGATGCAGGCCTTCCTGCTGACGCTGGACGCTGACTACGACCTTGAGGAGAATGATATCCCTCTGGTTGGTGAGAAATTTGCAACCGAGATCAGGCTTTCATGTCCCGGTACCTGATTGTCCCCGTTGCCATCGCTTGCGGGGTTTTGTTGTGGTTCTGGGGCAGCGGAGGCTTTGACCACCTCGCCGCCTGGGCCGCCGGAGAGCAGCGCGAATTCCAAAACCAGATCGCCCGTGCCCTGCGCGCGGCGCGCGCCGAACAGCCCGAGGCCGTCGCGACGCTGCTGACCGTCTGTTTCGCCTATGGATTTTTCCATGCCATTGGTCCGGGCCATGGCAAGGTTCTGATCGGAGGCTATGGGCTGGGTCGTCGGGTGGCGTTCTGGCGGTTATCCGCGATCAGTGTTCTGTCCAGTCTCGGGCAGGCAGTGACCGCCGTCGTGCTGGTCTACGCAGGCGTGCTGGTGTTCCAGATGTCGCGCGAGTCGCTGGTCGGTACCACCGAACAGGTCATGGCACCGATCAGCTATGGTGCCATTGCCGCGATTGGCTTGTGGCTGATCTTTCGCGCCATCCGCAGCTTTGCGCGGCGTCACAAAAGCCAGACACCGCATACACACGACCACCATCACCATACGCATGATCATGATCACGGCGTTTGTTCCGACTGTGGCCACCGTCACGGACCCAGCGCGGAAGAGGTCGCACAGGTCGGCAACCTGCGTGAAGCGCTGATCCTGATCGCGGGCATCGCCGCGCGCCCCTGTACCGGAGCATTGTTCGTACTGATCCTGACGTGGCAGATGGGCATCGCGATGGTCGGCATCGCCGGAGCGTTCGCCATGGCACTGGGCACCGCAACCGTGACAACGCTGGTTGGGTGGACGTCCTTCGGTCTGCGCGGAGGATTGCTGGCCTCCGTCTCGGCCACGCGCTTTGCGTCGGTATTGGCCCCGACGATCGAGCTGGTTGCGGGCCTGATCATCGCGGTGATCGCAAGCGGGCTGTTGCTGCGGGCGTTATGAATTTAGTCAAACACCGGCTCAGGATATCCAACCCGCGCCAGATACAGCCCTTGCGGCGGGCAGACCGGCCCACAGGCCGCGCGATCAACCGCCTCAAGCGCGTTTCGCACATCCTCGGGTGCCCATGCCCCCGCACCCACGCGTTCTAACGTGCCAACGAAGCTGCGCACCTGATTGTGCAGGAACGACCGGGCGCGGACATGGAAGTGGATTTCAGGGCCCGAAAAGCCCTGAACCTGTTCCACCCGCAATTCATCCAGCGTTTTGACCGGGCTGGCCGCCTGACAGATGGACGAGCGGAAGGTGGTAAAGTCATGCCGCCCGATCAGCATATCGGCCCCGACCTGCATCGCTGCGGCATCCAGCGTGTGATTGATCTGCCAGACCTGCCCCCGATCATGGGTCGCGGGCGCACGGCGCATCAGGATACGGAACAGATACTGCCGCTCAAGCGCTGAAAAGCGCGCGTGCCAGTCATCATCCACCCGCGAAGCTTTGACAATGGCGACAGGCTGCGGCTTGAGGTGATAGTTCAACGCCTCGGACAGGCGGAACGGGTCCCAGTTCTTGACCAGATCGCAATGGGCCACTTGCCCCAGCGCATGCACACCTGCATCGGTGCGACCGGCGGCGGCGATAGTGTGCTCGCCAGGTTCGATCCGCGACAAAGCCTGTTCGATTGCCCCCTGGACCGAGGGCAGCTCTTTCTGCCGCTGCCAACCGGCAAACGGTTCCCCTTGGTATTCGACTTTTAATGCGTATCTGGGCATGGGGCGCTGGTATCGCGCCTTGGACGGACGGGCAAGAGGGGCGAAAGCTCTGGTATGTCTTGTGACCGCTACCTATCTTGGGCCAAACGATAATTGCGGGGCGTGACAGCTTGGTCATCTCATCATTGGCAGACAGTCTGGTGCGCGGCGTCGAATCCGTGGGTGACCGAGTGTCCGAGACCCTCTTCGAGCCGGTCATAAGGTTGGGTGTCACCGGACTGGCCCGATCGGGCAAGACCGTGTTCATCACATCGCTGGTGGCCAATCTGCTGGACCGGGGCCGCATGACGGGGTTGGTGGCGCAGCAAGAAGGGCGGATCACCGCCAGCTATCTGCAACCACAGCCCGACGATACCGTGCCCCGGTTTGATTTCGAATCCCACCTGTCCGCGCTGACCGGGCCCGCGCCGCACTGGCCCGACAGCACCCGCGCCGTGTCGGAACTGCGCCTGTCGTTCAAGGTTCAGCCCGCAGGTCTGCTGTCGGGGTTGCAGGGGCCACGCACGCTGCATCTGGATATCGTGGATTATCCCGGTGAATGGCTGCTGGATCTGGCCTTGCTGGACAAGTCATATGAACAGTGGTCGCAGGATACGCTGGAGCATATCGCGAACCGCCCGCAAGCCGAGGCGTTTTTGGCGCGGGCCAAAGGGGCAGACCCAAATGCATCCCACGATGAACCACAGGCACAGGACCTCGCCCGCAGCTTCACCGATTATCTGAACGCCGCGCGAGAAGCCGGGTTCTACGACTGCACCCCCGGTCGGTTTCTTCTGCCGGGGGACCTCGCCGGGTCTCCTGTGTTGACCTTCGCGCCGCTGCCGGTGACCGGGGCGTCGAACCGCCGGACGTTGCACCGCGAGATGGAGCGCCGGTATGAGGCCTATAAAGCGCAGGTGGTCAAACCATTCTTTCGCGATCATTTTGCCCGGATCGACCGGCAGATCGTTATGGTCGATGCGCTGGGCGCGATTCACAAAGGCCCGCAAGCGGTCGAGGATATGCGCCGCGCGATGGCCGATATCCTGTCGGCCTTCCGCCCCGGTCGCAATGCGTGGCTGAACAGGCTGCTGCTGGGCAAACGGGTCGAGCGTATCCTGTTTGCCGCCACCAAGGCCGATCACCTGCATCACCTTCAGCACCCGCGCCTGACCGCTATCATCGAGGCCCTGACCCGCGAGGCCCGCGACCGCGCCAGCTTTGCCGGCGCCGAGACAGCGGCCCTGTCGCTGGCATCGCTTCGGACCACCACGGAAGAGATGCGCAGCCACAATGGCGTTGAACTTCCCTGCGTGCGCGGCACCCTGTTGAACAGTGGCAAACAGGCGGCGTTCTATCCCGGGGACCTGCCAGAGGACCCGGCTCATCTGCTTGGCCCTGCGCGCAACGGGGCCGAGGGATGGCTGGGTGAGGAATATGGCAATATGGCCTTTGCACCCGCGCACCTGACCCTGAACCCCGGCGATGGCCCTCCGCATATCCGGCTGGACCGCGCCGCGCAGTTTCTGATCGGAGATCGGCTGTGACAGTGATCCTCCGCCCTGCGCGCAGTACCGATGCCGGAACCACCGGCGCAATCCTGCACGGTTTCGCACGGGAAAACGACTGGATGCCCGAGCTGCATTCCGAGGCCGAAACCATCGCCTTTTGCGGCAGGATGATTGATCTGGGGTGGGTCACAGTGGCCGAAATGCAGGGGCAGGTGGCCGGATTTCTGGCGCTGAACGGGGACGAGGTGCAGTCGCTTTATCTGGCGGACCACGCGCGCGGGAAAGGGATCGGGCAGCAATTGCTGGACCACGCCAAGGCGCAGCGCCCAACGCTCAACCTATATGCATTTCAGGCCAATCGCCGCGCGTGCTGCTTCTATGAATGCAATGGCTTTGTCGAAGTTGCGCGCGGCGATGGGTCCGAGAATGACGAAAACCTGCCGGACATCAAATATGTCTGGACTCGTGAGGAGGTCGCCAATGGCTAAGGGTCCGGTTCTGATCGATCTGGAAGACGACACCCCGGCAGGCGATGTCTCCACCGCTCCGCCGGTGCCGGATATCGCGCCTCCGCAGGGGCAGGCGATGCAGGCGGCGGTTCGCTTTGCGGCGCGGAAACCTTCGACTCTGGCGCGCTGGTTCTGGGGGCTTGCGGTTGCAGTCGTAGGGGCGGTGGTCTCGGTCGCTGCGTGGGATTTTGCCATCTCGCTATTGGAACGTGCGCCGGTTCTGGGATGGATCGTCACGGGTCTGATCGCGGCTTTGCTGCTGGTCGTGCTGGTCATCGCGTTGCGCGAACTGGCCGCAATCAGCCGCCTGTCTCGCGTCGACGGGTTGCGCCACGCCGCTGATACTGCGCTGGCGGACGAAGATCTGTCACAGGCCCGCGCCGTTACCACTCGCCTGATCACGTTCTACAAAGGGCGGGACGAAACCCGCTGGGGTCGCGACCGTCTGACCGAGCGGATGGGAGAACAATTCGATGCCGCAACCCTGCTGACATTGGCCGAGGACGAATTGCTGGCCCCGCTGGACGCCGCCGCCAGCCGCGAGGTTGAGGCCGCAGCCCGACAGGTTGCGACCGTGACCGCCCTGGTGCCGCTGGCGCTGGCTGATGTCGCGACGGCTCTGGCAAGCTCGCTGCGCATGATCCGGCGGATTGCTGAAATCTACGGCGGGCGGGCGGGTTTTCTGGGTAGTTGGCGCCTGACCCGTGCTGTGTTTGTCCATCTGGTCGCAACCGGAGCCGTCGCAGTGGGCGATGATCTGCTGGAACCGATCCTGGGTGGCTCTGTCCTCAGCAAACTATCGCGTCGGTTCGGCGAGGGGCTGGTCAACGGCGCGCTGACGGCCCGTGTGGGTGTAGCCGCGATGGAGGTCTGCCGGCCTCTGCCATTCTCAACGCGCCACAAACCCTCGACCCGAGGCATGATCAAACGCGCGCTCAGCGGGCTGTTTTCCAAGAGTTGATCTGGCGCAAAGTATCGATTGGCCCTGTCCTGCATAAACAGGACGGAGCCAGCCATGACCGACCACGGCCACAGCCAGCAAGAGATTTCCGAGCGGATCAACGCCCCACCCGGGCGTGGGGTACTGCGCGATGTGGTCTATGGCGGCATCGACGGCTCGGTCACGACCTTCGCCATTGTTGCGGGTGTCGCCGGGGCAGGGCTGTCGCCGTTTGTCATCGTGGCGCTGGGATTGGCCAATGTGCTGGCGGATGGGTTTTCGATGGCGGCGGGCAACTATTCCGGCACCAAAGCCGAGCTTGACAACATCCACCGCATCCGCGCCATCGAAGAGCGGCATATCCGGTTGTATCCGGACGGAGAGCGCAAGGAGGTGCGCGAAATCCTGACACAAAAGGGGCTGTCGGGCAGCGTGCTGGACGAGGCGACCGAGGCGATCACCGCCAATCACGACAACTGGATCAACCTGATGATCGAGGGCGAATACGGATTGGGCAGCGTCGACCCGCACCCCTTGAAGGCTGCGATGGCGACGTTTTTTGCCTTTCTGGTTGCCGGTATGATTCCGTTATTGCCCTTCCTGATGTCGATCGCGAATGCGTTTACCGTGTCGGCCTGGATGACCGCGGGTGTGTTCTTTGCCATCGGCGCGATGAAAAGCCGCTGGTCGCTCGCGCCTTGGTGGCGGTCGGGCGGAGAGACTCTGCTGATTGGTGGCGCGGCGGCGACCATCGCCTATCTGGTGGGCTCGCTGTTTCACCCTTGATGGGCAACGATGTCGCAGACCGGCCGATGAAACTGGTGCGCCGCGCATGACCCGCTAGAGTGACGATGTCTGTTCTGCCGGGGCCTGCGAAGATGATGCGCGACGCGAAAACCGTATTGGTCTTGGGCGCTTATGGGTTCATAGGCGCATCCCTCGTGCGATCTCTGCGCGCGGACGGTTACGCGGTCAGGGGCTTTGTACGTAATCTCGATACAGCCAAACGGGTCTTGCCCTCTATCGACCTGATTCAGGGTGATCTGCGCGCGCTGACAACCGGTCGCGGCTGGCGGCCCATATTGGCTGATGTCGACATTGTGGTGAATTGTGCCGGAGCCTTGCAGGATGGCGGGCAGGATGATCTGCGCGCGGTGCATCATCTGGCAATGGCAGCGCTGGGGCTGACCTGTGCCGAGCGCGGTATCGCGGTCATTCAGATATCGGCCATTGGCGCGCACGCGGATGCCGCTACACCTTTCATGCGCAGCAAGGCAGCGGGTGATGCGGCCCTGCGCGCCAATGTGTCAAACCTATGGGTGCTTCGGCCCGGGCTGGTCATCGGGCAGAGCGATTATGGCGGCACGGCCTTGCTGCGGATGCTGGCGGCGATCCCATGGGTGCAGCCGGTCGCCTTTCCGCAGACACCGGTTCAGTGCATCGCCATGGAGGATCTGTGTGCCGTGATCCTGTCGGCGATCAAGGGTGATCTGCCCGCCGGGGATTATGATCTGGTCGAAGATACCCCACATTCCTTGACGCAGGTTCTGGCGGCCACGCGGCGTTGGCTTGGATTTCCTGCCGCGCGCTGGGTGCTTCGGGTGCCCCCTGCGGTAACCCGAACAATCGCAACCGTTGCTGATAAGCTCGCGTCATTGGGATGGAGGTCGCCTTTGCGCAGCACTGCGATGACGGTCATGGCAGATGGCGTGACCGGTGACCCCGAACCCTTTCGCAAGACGACAGGTCAATCCCTGCGTGGGCTTGACGAGATTTACGGCAGCCTGACCTGCTCTCGCGAATACCGACTGAGCGCCCGAATGGCCCTGCTGATGCCGATTGTGATCACGGTGCTGTGCCTGTTCTGGGTCCTGTCCGGCGTGTTCGGCCTGATTGGCCTGTCACAGGCATCCGAGGTTCTGACCCACGCGGGATGGCCGGTTGGGCTGTCGGTGGCAAGCGTGGTTCTGTGGTCGCTGATCGATATCGGGCTGGGCCTTGCGCTGCTGTGGCGTCGGTGGGTGGTAGGGGCCTGTTTGGCGCAGGTGGTTGTGGCCGTATTCTATTTGGTCGCAGCGACACTGACAGCGCCGGAACTGTGGCTCGATCCGTTGGGTCCACTGGTCAAGATTTTCCCCGCGCTCCTGCTGCCCTTGGTCGTGATTCCCATGTTGGAGAACCGCTGATGGATCCCGATCTGATCCTGCGCTGGCTGCATGTGATCGGGGCCTGTGTCCTGTTGGGCACCGGTGCGGGGATAGCATTCTTCATGGTCATGGCGCACAGAACGGGCGAGGCGCGGCTTATCGCCCATACTACAAGCATCGTCGTGCTGGCCGATCTGGTGTTTACGACAACGGCGGTGCTGGTGCAGCCCGTCACCGGCGCGCTTCTGGCGTGGCGGCTGGGCTGGTCGCTGGGCGAAGGTTGGATTGTGCTGTCGCTATTGCTGTACGGGCTGACCGGTCTGTTCTGGCTGCCTGTGGTCTGGATACAGATCCGGCTACGAGATTACGCGCAAGGGGCCGCAACGTCACAGACAGACCTGCCGGCTGAGTACCAGCGCCTGTTCCGGATCTGGTTCGCTTGTGGAATTCCTGCCTTCGCCGCCGTTCTGGTAATCGTTTGGTTGATGCTGGCCCGCCCTGAGCTGCCACTCTTTCAACTGGTCTGAACAACAAGAGGTATCCATCCGGATTTCCAGACTGTTAACCGCCCCATGTGGCGCGTAAGTTAAAGTCATTTCCGCCCGGAGGTTCAGCTTGGAATCCTTGCTTGTCCTTGTTGGCCTGATCGTACTGGCCATTCCCGTTTCAATTATCGTGCTGCTGGTCGGCCAGTCCCGGCTGCGCAAGCGGGTCGAGCAATTGGAGCGTCAGTTGGCAGGGCAAGCGCCCGAGGCCCCCACGAAAAAAGAGGTACTGGCTGAACCGGTCGCCTCAGAGCCCAAACCGGGGCCATGGGCGGCACGACCGAAAGAAGTGGTTTCGGCTGCAGACACTCAGGCCGCGCCGACCGAGAAACCCCCTGCGGCAATCGTGCTGCGCAAGGATCGCTTTGCCGCGCTGGGCGCGTGGCTGCGCGAGAACTGGTTTTATGCGGTGTCCGCATTGTCGCTGGCGCTGGCTGGAATCTTTCTGGTTCAATACGGGGTCGAGAACGGGCTGCTGCCGCCAACCGCGCGCGTTCTGGCTGCGCTGGGGTTCGGCGTGGCGCTGATCGTGGCCGGGGAGGTGGTGCGCCGCCGATATGGCGAAGACGAAAGCGCCGCGACAGTATATCTGCCGTCGGTCTTCTCGGGTGCGGGTCTGGTGACACTGTTCGGGGCCATTCTGGCCGCTCGCCAGCTTTATGATCTGATCAGCCCCGAGGCGGCGCTGGCCGGCATGGTTGCCGTTGCTTTGATCGGGCTCGTTCTGGGCTGGTTTCATGGCCCGCTTCTGGCAGCGGTCGGTCTGATCGGAGCTTTCGCGGCCCCCTTCGTCGTTGGTGGATCGTCTGAAGACCCCACATGGCTCTATGGTTATTTCTTCGTGATCACGGTTCTGGGTTTGGGCATCGACACTGTCCGGCGCTGGGCATGGATATCTGTTCTGACGCTTGTCGGTGCCTATGGCGCGGCGTTTCTTCTGGTCCTGTCCGCACCACTCACCGAGCCGGGATATCTGACCTGCGTCACGGCTTTCGCAGTGATTGCCATCGCGATCCCGGTTCGACGCATCTGGCCTGACCATACCGGCCCGATGACCGCAGAAATCGCCCTGCGCCAGAAAGGCGACCCATGGCCCGAATTTCCGACCCGGCTGGCCTTTGGCGCCGTGGCGGTCAGTTCGGTGATCCTGTCGGTGCATTGGGCGGACTCGACCAGCGAGTTCTGGCTGGGGGTCACGCTGCTGGCGGGGTTGACGCTGGCGCTGATCCTCTGGGCGAAAGATGCGCGCGCGTTACAGGATCTGACGGTACTGCCCGCGCTGGGGTTGATCTGGTTCGTATTGGTGCATGGATTGGACCATGGTGCCGCAGTGCGCGCCTTTGCGGACACCTATGCGGAAACCGCCGAGGCCGATTTCCCCCTGCTTGCCACGCTGCTTGTGGCGCTGGGCGCCATAATCTCTCTGCTGGCGGCGTGGCGTTCGTTCCGGGCGGGCGCAACTGCCACCGCCTGGGCCGCAGCCGCAGCCCTGTTCGCCCCGCTGATGGCCATCGCGCTGGAGGTCGGATGGCACCCGGCTGATGTGATCGGGGCCTACCCCTGGGCGCTGCATGCTGTTGTTCTGGGCGCGCTGATGGTCGTGCTGGCCGAGCGGTTTGCGCGGGTGGATGGGGATAATCGGAAGCGGGTCTCTCTGGTCACGCTCTCGGCGCTGTCCTGTCTCAGCTTCGCCTGCATCATCGTGCTCAGCTCGGCGGCGCTGACCGTGGCGCTGACTGTCATGATCGTGGTGGCCGCCGCGTTGGACCGGCGCTTTGACCTGCCGCTGATGAGCTGGTTTATCTGGGTCGGCGTGTTCACAGTGACGGTCCGGCTGGTGCTGGACCCGGGCCTCGACTGGGCCAATACTGCGCCGCTGGCCGAGATGGTGCTGGTTTATGCAGCCGCTGTGATCGGGTTTCTGGCGGGTTGGGCCTTGCTCAGGCCACTTGACCGTCCCATCGCGACCCTGCTGCTGGAGAGCGCGGCCTGGGCGACGGCGGGGATATTGCTGTCGCTGCTGCTGTTGCGCTGGCTCGAGGGGTTCGGCGACGGCGGGGCCAAGGACAGCCATTGGGGATTGGGCCTGTTGGCGGTAATCTGGCTGTTGCTGGCCTACGCGCAGGTGCAGCGGTTCGAACTGGGCGGCAAGTTGAACTATGCGCGCTATCTGCTGGCCGGGTTCTTTGCGGCGCATGGCATCGCCCGTCTTGCGCAAGCATTGTCCGATGCGAACCCGCTGCTCGACCCAATGGCCGCCCCCGTGCTTGGCCCGCCGGTTCTGAACACCCTCGCCGTGGCTTATCTTGTTCCTGCGCTCGCCATCGGTTTTTCGGCCTGGCGCATCTCCACGATGCCAGTGTTACTGCGGCAGGTCAGTTATGGGGCCGCCTGCGTGCTGGCCGCAGTTTGGCTGGGGCTGGCGATCCGGCATATCTGGCAGGGCGCGGGCGGCATGTTCGAGGGCAATGGCGTCACGCAGCCCGAGCTTTACACCTATACCATGACTTTGCTGGTGGTTGGTGCGGTGTTGTTCTACCAGTCATTGGCGCGCCGCTCGGATTTGATGCGCAAGGCCGGGCTGGCGGTGATCGGGCTGGCGGTCGCCAAGGTATTTCTGATCGATATCGCCGGTCTCGGAGGGCTGATCCGGGTGTTCTCGCTGCTGGCGCTGGGTCTGGCGCTGGCGGGTCTTGCGTGGCTCAACCGCTGGGCCAAGCTGCGCCATTCGTCGCAAGACCCGGAACCTCTGGACCATTGAGGGCGGGCGTCCTATAAGCGCGGCCATGTATGACCGGCTGGCCATCATTATTCGAATTATATCCCCGGCGCTCTGACCCAACTGAGACGCCGGGCAAAGGTGCTTGAGACTTCGCACTGACCGCTTCGATCCGAACACGACAAGACCATTCTGAGGACGCCCCCAATGTGCGCCGAAACACCTGACTACAAAGACACGCTGAACCTGCCCAAAACCGATTTCCCCATGCGCGCAGGCCTGCCCAAGCGCGAACCCGCATGGCTGGACCGGTGGGAAAAGATCGGCGTCTATGACCGCCTGCGCGAGAAAGAGGGGCGGCAGCCCTTTACTCTGCACGATGGCCCCCCCTACGCGAACGGCCACCTGCATATCGGTCACGCGCTGAACAAGACCATCAAGGACATGATCGTGCGGTCCCATCAGATGATGGGTTTCGACTCGCGCTATGTGCCCGGCTGGGACTGCCACGGCCTGCCCATCGAGTGGAAGATCGAGGAGCAGTACCGCAAGAAAGGCAAGAACAAGGACGAGGTGAACATCGTCGATTTCCGTCAGGAATGCCGCAAGTTCGCCGAGGGCTGGATCGACATCCAGCGCGAAGAGTTCAAGCGTCTGGGCATCACCGGCAACTGGCCCGATCCCTACATCACCATGGACTATCACGCAGAGGCGGTGATTGCCGACGAGTTCATGAAGTTCCTGATGAACGGTACGCTGTATCAGGGGTCCAAGCCCGTGATGTGGTCGCCGATCGAAAAAACCGCACTGGCCGAGGCCGAGGTTGAATATCACGACAAGGAAAGCTTCACCATCTGGGTGAAATTCAAAGTCGTGAACACGGGCGACGTGACGCTGGACAATGCCTATGTGGTGATCTGGACGACGACCCCATGGACTATGCCATCGAACAAGGCCGTGGTGTACGGTGAGGACATCTCCTACGGTCTCTACGAGGTTACAGGTCGCCCCGAGGAATGCTGGGCGCGGATTGGCGAACGTTATCTGCTGGCCGATGATCGCGCGGCTGATGTCTTTGCGCGCGCACGTCTGGACGACTCGATGTATCGCCGTCTGTGCGATGTCACGCAGGAAGATCTGGCCAAGATCCAGCTGACCCACCCGCTGGCCGGGGCCGAAGGTGGCAATGGCGAATGGGACGACATCCGCGACTTCCGCGCGGCCGAGTTCGTGACCGACACCGAAGGCACAGGGTTCGTCCACTGTGCGCCGTCGCACGGTATGGAGGAATTCGAACTCTACCGCGATCTGGGCATGCTTGAGCAGGTCATCACCTACAACGTGATGGATGACGGCTCCTTCCGCGCCGATTTGCCGTTCTTTGGCGGCAAATACATCCTGTCCCGCAAGGGCGGCGAGGGTGATGCGAACAAGGCCGTGATCGATAAGCTGGCCGAGGTCGGCGGGCTGCTGGCGCGCGGCAAGATCAAGCACAGCTATCCGCATTCGTGGCGCTCCAAGGCGCCGATCATCTATCGCAACACGCCGCAGTGGTTCGCGTCTGTCGACCGTAAGCTGGACGACGGCATGGGCGAGATGGGTGACACCATCCGCGAACGCGCCCTGCGCTCGATCGACGAACTGGTGAAATGGACGCCGCAGACCGGCCGTAATCGCCTGTATTCGATGATCGAGGCGCGCCCGGACTGGGTTCTGTCGCGCCAGCGCGCCTGGGGCGTGCCGCTGACCTGCTTCACCAAGAAAGGGGCTTTGCCCACCGACGCGGATTACCTGCTGCGCAACGAAGACCTGAACACTCGCATCAAGGCGGCGTTCGAGAAGGACGGCGCGGATGTCTGGTACACCGAAGGTTTCAAGGAGCAGATCCTCGACGGCATCGCCAACCCTGACGATTACGATCAGGTGTTCGACGTGCTGGACGTGTGGTTCGATAGCGGCTCGACCCACGCTTTTGTTCTGCGCGACCGCGAGGACGGCACCGATGACGGTATCGCTGACGTCTACATGGAAGGCACCGACCAGCACCGCGGGTGGTTCCATTCGTCGATGCTGCAGGCTTGCGGCACCAAGGGTCGTGCGCCGTATCGCAACGTAGTCACGCATGGCTTCACGCTAGACGCCAAGGGCAACAAGATGTCCAAGTCGCTGGGCAACACCATCGTGCCGGAGGAAGTCGTCAAGCAATACGGTGCCGATATCCTGCGCCTGTGGGTGGCTCAGACCGATTACACCGCCGATCAGCGCATCGGGCCGGAAATCCTGAAAGGCACCGCCGACAGCTATCGCCGTCTGCGCAACACGATGCGGTTTATGCTGGGCTCGCTGGCGGACTTCACCGAAGCCGACCGGGTGGAACCACAGGATATGCCGCGTCTGGAACGCTGGGTGCTGAGCCGTCTGGCCGAGCTGGATGAGCAGGTCCGCAAGGGCTATGCCGCGTTTGATTTCCAGGGCGTGTTCAGCGCCGTGTTCACCTTTGCGACGGTCGATCTGTCTTCGTTCTATTTCGATGTCCGCAAGGATGTGCTCTATTGCGATGGAGATAGTGACCGCCGCCGTGCTGCGCGAACCGTGCTCGATATCCTGTTCCACCGCCTGACCACATGGCTGGCACCGGTGCTGGTCTTCACCATGGAAGAGGTCTGGCTGGAACGCTTCCCGGGCGATGACAGCTCGGTCCATCTGGTGGATTTTCCCGACACACCCGCCGACTGGCGCGATGCAGGGCTTGAGGCCAACATGGCCAAGGTGCGTCGCGTGCGCCGCGCCGTGACTGCAGCGCTCGAGGTGCAGCGTCAGGAGAAAGTCATCGGTTCAAGCCTTGAGGCCGCGCCCATCGTCCATGTTGCAGATGCGGAAACCCGCGATCTGCTGGCTACATTTGATGTGGACGATCTGTGCATCACATCGGGTCTGACCGTCACGGGGGATCCGAAACCCGCCGAGGCATTCCGGGTGCCTGAAATCGAAGGCGTCGGCGTGGTGTTCGAGAAGGCCGAAGGGGCGAAATGTCAGCGCTGCTGGAAAATCCTGCCCGATGTCGGGCTACATGCGCATCAGGGTGTCTGCGGGCGCTGCAATGAGGCGTTGAGCTGAACCACAGCAGAGTGCGGGTGGCGGGGTTTTGCAAAGCTCCGCCACCCGCTCCGAAGTATTTTTGATTAGAAGAGTGGGTTTAGCGTGATCCGGGTTGCGCTTGACCTGCAAACACTGTCAGCATCTGGCCATGTCGATGATTGCAGTGGATACCCGGTTTGGGCGGCTCGGGGTTGAAGAAGTGGATGGGGCGGTGACGCGTCTTGTCTGGAATGGGCGCGATACGGGGGATGAAACGCCCCTGTTGCGCGAAGCGGCGGCGCAGCTGAAGGCCTATGATGCCGGGCAGCTGACGCGCTTCGATCTGCCTTTCCGTGTCGAAGGGTCCGAGTTTCAGCGGCTGGTGTGTGATATCATGTTCGCCATCCCGTTCGGCGAAACCCTGACCTATGGCGATATTGCAAAGCAATTGGGGCAGCCGGCGCAACCTGTGGGGCAAGCCTGCGGAGCGAATCCGATCCCCGTCATCATTCCTTGCCATCGGGTGTTGTCCGCCACCGGATTGGGCGGGTTTTCCGGTGCAGGCGGAGTTGAGACGAAAGTGGCATTGCTTCGCCATGAAGGGGCGGCGGGCCTGTTGATCTGATCTGCAAATAGCTGTTGCAATTGGCTAGGTGCCGCCTCAACTTATAAGAAATATCGAATTTGAAGGATCAGATCACATGACCGGCCAGACAGATCCCGCCGAACGCAAGAAAGCCATTATCGATCGCCTGATGTCGCTTGAGGCGGAAGAGCTTGCCACGGCACAGGCCCATTATGATGCGTTCCTGAAGGACTCGCAGCTGGATGATCGCGAAGGGCATGACAAGGACGATATCGCAGCATCGCGTGAAAATGCGGATCTGGCCGCGGCTTTTGACGCGCCGGTACATGCACATCATGCCAAGATCGACGTGATCGAAAACACCGATTTCAGCCTGACCGATACAGTACAGCCCGGTGCGGTGGTCAAGTTCAACAACCGGCGTTTCGTGGTCTGCGTGTCGACGACCCGGTTCGATGTGGACGGGAAAACCTATATGGGGATCTCAACCCAAAGCCCGATCTATCTGGCCATGACCGGGCTGCAGGAAGGGGATGTGTTCACCCATAACGGGACCGATTTTGAGGTGCAGGAGGTTCTGTAACCTCAGCTCTTGCGCGATGGAATGATCTGCTGCGCAATCCCGGCGGACACCAGATAGAGACTGGTGACGACCAATCCCCAATGGGCCCAGCTTTCGGGGTGGAAATCGACCCAGGCTGCCCAGCCCGCGAAGAAGGTCCATGCAAAAGCCATCGGCAGTGTCAGGCTGCGCCAGCGTTCGGTTCGGACGGGGTGAACGAATTTCAGCGGTACGAACATCGCGAGCGACAGCAGCGTCACTAGCATCAGGATGACCCAGAAATTTGGTTCGAGCGCGAAGATCACGATAACGAACATGTTCCAGCAGCCGGGGAAGCCTGAAAAAGAGTTGTCCTTGGTTTTCATGCGCGTATCGGCGAAATACATGGCGCTGGCGAAGGTGATGACGATGATCGCAAACCAGCCGGTCCAGCCATCCATCAGGCCCGATTTGAACAGGGCAAAGGCCGGTATGAACACATAGGTCAGATAGTCGATGATCAGATCCAGCAATACACCGTCAAACTCGGGCGCGTTCTTTTTGACGTGATAGTGCCGCGCCAGCGGGCCGTCGATGCCGTCCACGATGAACGAAACCACCAGCCACAGATACATCAGGCTCCATTTCTCCTCGACGGCGGCCAGCATGGCCAGCATCGCGAAAACGGCTCCGGTGGCGGTAAACAGATGAACGGAAAGAGCTTTGAATCTGAGTGTCATGGGCGTGTCATGTACGATGCGTGCGGCAGATGCAAAGCAAAAAGGTATGCCGTCAGGGGATTTGCCTCAGGCTTTGGGATGGGTGCGATTGTAAACTTCCATCAGACGGGCGGTGTCGACAGCCGTATAGGTCTGAGTGGTCGAGAGAGAGGCGTGGCCCAGCAATTCCTGAATGGCGCGCAGATCACCACCAGCCGAGAGAAGATGGGTGGCAAAGCTGTGACGCATGGCATGAGGCGTCGCTGTGGCAGGCAGGCCCAGCTGCATGCGCGCCTTGGCCATCACGCCCTGGATTGCGCGCGGGTTCAGCGCGCCGCCGCGCACGCCTCGGAACAAGGGGGCCTCGGGCATCTGCGAATGGGGGCAAAGTTGCAGATAGCGGTCCACAGCGCTGCGCGCGACGGGGATCACCGGTACGATCCGTTCTTTGTCGCCCTTGCCCAGAATGCGAAGCGTTTCGGGTAAGGGGGCGTCTTTGCCGGTCAGCGACAGCGCTTCGGAAATACGCAGCCCGCAGCCATAAAGCAGGGTCACGACCGCCACATCCCGCGCCGCGACCCAATCCGAGGTCGACTGCAGTTCGACTGTTTCGATCATCGCGCGCGCGGCGTCTTCGGCCAGAGGGCGGGGCAGTTTTTTGGTGTATTTGGGCGCCCGGGTGGACAGGACGGCGGTAGGCTCGAACCCTTCCCGTTCAGCCAGCCAGCGGTAAAAGCTTTTGACCGCTGAGAGCTTGCGGGCAAGCGACCGCGCACCAACGCCCGAACTGCGCTGATCGGCCATCCAGGCCCGCATGTCCGAGACGGCTATGCGTTCGAGTGCGGCAAGACCCTGTCTTTCGCTATGATGCAAGGTCATGAATGACAAGAATTCTGTCACATCGCCACGATAGGCGTTTTGGGTGTTCTCGGACCGACCAGCAAGCGCGCCGAGACTGTCCAGCCAGTGCTGCAGAGCGTCGCGACAGGCTGGAGAAATAAGGCTCACGTCAGCCAGTGGCGCATGGAGCGTTCGAAGACACCTGCGAAGAAAGACAGAAGATCGGTGCCCAGTTGCGGCGTGAAATGCCGTGGATCGCGTGCGCCCATGACGATCATGCCGGGCAGGCGGCCAGCGCCGAGATCCAGTTTGAGACAGGCTTCGGACCGCAGGTCCTCGACTTGGGTGCCGTAGACCTGTGGGTTGGGGCGGCTGATCTCGCGCAGAGTAACCTCTCGGGTGGCGCCACTGCGGGCGGTGCTGAGGTAGCTGTCGATAAAACCGGGTTCGACCACCGTCAGAACGCCGCCCAGTTGGCTGACGGCCGGATCATCCTGTACCACGGTGGTTTCCAGCACCAGAGTGATGTGATCCACGCGCAGGATTTCGGCCACGTCATTGCCCAGTGCGCGCAGGAAGTCTTCGAACACTGTGGGTTCGAGAAGGCGCAGGATGGCACGGTGCACCTGATTTGTGCCTGCCAGATTTTCATAAGCTGCGGCAATGACCGAGCGGTGGGTGTCTTCCAGCCGATCCAGCCGTTGTTCCAGCCGCTGCATGGCGATGCCGCGCAGATCGATGACGTTGTCGCCGCGCGCCTGTTCATTGGCGGCGACAAGGGCCTGCATCAGGTCCTTGTCATCCAGCACCGCATCAGGCTCGGCGAGAATCGCCGCGCGGAGGTTGTCCTTTAACTTGGGGTCGCTGCTCATGTCCCGTCCGGTCGTTTTTTGTTTTGCGGGCTTATACCACGAGTTGCCGGATTTGCCTTGGGAAAAATGCACGCAAAGGGTGAAATTCGTTTGCGCTGTAGCGGGAGCTCCCGCCTGCCATGCGCTGATCAGAGATCAGCTTTGGCCGTTGGGCCGGGCGCGGTGCCTTGCGGCACCGCGCGGCGGCACCAGGGATCAGAGGATTTTCTGACCTGTCTTGGCCCAGTCGGCCAGGAAGGTTTCCAGACCCTTGTCGGTCAGCGGGTGATCGGCCAGCTTCTTGATCACGGCAGGGGGGGCGGTGATCACGTCGGCACCGATGCGGGCGCTGTCGGTCACGTGGTTCACGGTGCGGATCGAGGCGGCGAGGATTTCGGTTTCGAACCCGTAATTGTCATAGACCTGACGGATGTCGGCAATCAGGTCCATGCCGTCGAGGTTGATGTCGTCCAGCCGTCCGATGAAGGGCGAGATGAATGTGGCACCCGCCTTGGCGGCCAGAATCGCCTGATTGGTCGAAAAACACAGGGTGACGTTGACCATCTGGCCTTCGTCGCTGAGCGTTTTGCAGGTTTTCAGACCGGCCCATGTCAGCGGCACTTTGATCGCGATATTCGGCGCGATCTTGGCCAGCTTGCGGCCTTCGGCGATCATGTCCTCGGCTTCGGTGGCGACCACTTCGGCGGACACGGGGCCGTCGACCAGATCGCAGATCTCTTTGGTCACTTCCAGAATGTCGCGGCCCGATTTCAGGATCAGCGAGGGGTTGGTGGTCACGCCGTCCACCATGCCCAGGTCGTTCAGTTCGGCGATGGCGTCGATCTCGGCGGTGTCTACGAAGAATTTCATGCGGGCAGTCCTTTGATGGGTTGGCCTTGGTCGCGGATGGCTTTACCCCAAAGAGAGACCTGCTGAAACCCCCCGGCCCAAGGATATGCATTGAGCACTCAGGAGTATTTCGATCAGGGTGAATTGGTTGCGGTTCTGACAACGCAACCGCTGGACCGGACGCTGGACTACAAAGCGCCCGAGGGCGGATGTTTTCTGGGCGCGTTTGTCGAGGTGCCGCTTGGCCCGCGCAAAGTGCTAGGCGTGGTCTGGGGGCCGGGGCAGGGCGGCTTTGATCTGACCAAGGCGCGGTCGGTGATCCGGGTGCTTGAGGTCGCGCCCATGCGCGAAGAGATGCGTGTGTTCCTGGGCAAAGTGGCCGACTACACCCTGACGCCAATGCCCGCGATGCTGCGTCTGGCGACGCGCGCGCCGGGGCTGGGTGATCCGCCGTCGATGCGCAAGATTTATCGGCTGGGGGGTGCGCAGCCGGACCGGATGACCGATACACGGACACGCGTGCTGGAGGTGCTGCGAAACTATGGCGGGCTGGCCTTTACACTGAAGGAACTGGCCGAGCAGGCCGGGGTCACTTCGTCTGTTATCAAGGGTTTGGTGAAACAAGGCGCTGTGCGGGAAGAAGACAGCCCGCGCGATCTGCCCTATCCGCATCTGGACCCGGACCTGCCCGGAAAGACGCTGACCGGGGATCAGGCGGCGGCGGTGGCGCGGCTGCAGGCCGGACAGCGGACGGGCGATTACGGAACTACGCTGCTGAAAGGTGTGACCGGATCGGGCAAGACCGAGGTCTATCTGGAAGCCGTCGCCGAAGCGCTGCGCATGGGGCGGCAGGCTTTGGTGCTGTTGCCCGAGATTGCCCTGACCGCCGAATTCCTGACCCGGGTCGAGGCGCGGTTTGGTGCGCGCCCGGCAGAATGGCATTCAGGTGCTACGATGACCGAACGCCGCCGGGTCTGGCGCATGGTCGGGCAGGGCGCGGCGCAGCTGGTCGTGGGCGCGCGGTCGGCGCTGTTCCTGCCATTTCGCGATCTGGGGCTGGTGGTGGTCGATGAGGAACACGACACCTCGTACAAGCAGGAAGACGGCGTGCATTACAGCGCGCGGGATATGGCGGTTCTGCGCTCGGCCGTCTGCGGCGCGCGGGTGATTCTGGCCAGTGCCACGCCGTCACTGGAAAGCTGGGCCAATGCCGAGGCGGGCAAATATGAGCGGTTGGAACTGACCGCGCGCTTTGGTGCGGCTGTGCTGCCCGAGATGAAGCCCATCGACATGCGCGCCGAGCAGATGCAGCCGGGGACGTGGATTTCGCCGTCTTTGCGGCAGGCGGTGCGGCAGCGGATCGAACGCGGGGAACAGTCGCTGCTGTTCATCAACCGCCGGGGCTATGCTCCGGTCACCTTGTGCCGGGCCTGTGGCGAGCAAATTGCCTGTGACCATTGCGATGCGCGGATGGTGGAGCATCGGTTTCTGAAACGCCTGATGTGCCATCAATGCGGCGAGACGAAGCCGATGCCCGAAGAATGCCCCTCTTGCAGGGTTGAGGGCAAGCTGGCCCCAGTCGGACCGGGGATCGAGCGGCTGGCAGAAGAGGCCGAGGCGACCTTCCCCGAGGCGAAGATCGCGATGCTCAGCTCGGACCTGTTCGGCTCGGCGCGGGCGCTGAAGGCCAAGATTGAGGAGATCGCCGAAGGGGATGCGGATATCGTCATCGGCACGCAGCTGGTGGCCAAGGGGCATAATTTCCCCAAGCTGACGCTGGTGGGCGTGATCGACGCCGATCTCAGCCTGCATGGCGCGGACCTGCGCGCGGCAGAACGGACGTTCCAACTGATGCGGCAAGTCGCTGGGCGTGCAGGTCGGGCAGACAAACCGGGGCAGGCGCTTTTGCAGACCTTTCAGCCAGAACACCCGGTGATCCGCGCCATCCTTTCCGGGGATGAAGAGGGGTTCTGGAAGGCTGAAGCCGCCGGGCGGCAGGCCGCAGGGGTGCCGCCTTACGGCCGCATGGCCGGGATCGTGCTGTCAGGCCCCGAGGTCGGGCCGGTATTCGACATCGGCAACGCGATGGCCCGCAACGATACCCCTCTGCGCCAGATCGGTGCGCAGGTGTTTGGCCCGGCCCCGGCCCCCATCGCGCGTATTCGCGGGCGGCACCGGGTGCGGCTGCTGGTCAAGGCGCCCAAGGGCGCGCCCATTCAGGACGCCATCGCCCGCTGGATCGCGCCTTTGCGTCTGAAAGGCGACATCCGCCTGACCGTCGACATCGACCCGCAGAGTTTTTACTGACATCTGCGTCAATGCAGAGCGCCTGTGCGCCTGCCGCTTCCCCCTCGTCAAACCACACAAATGGGCGTATGGGGGTCTCATGCTGAAACCCATGCCCCTTGCCGAGGCGCAGAGCCTGCCATTCTGGCGTCGTCCCATGACGCTGTTGTTCATGATGGCGCTGATGATGCCCATCGCCTTCAACGCGTGGAGCGCGTTGTTGAACAATTTCGTCATCGAGGTGGCAAGCTTCGACGGTGCGGAAATTGGCCTGCTGCACACAGTGCGCGAAATCCCCGGGTTTCTGGCCGTTGGCGTGATCGCTGTGATCATCTTCATCCGCGAGCAGGTGTTGGCGATGATCTCGCTGATCATGCTGGGCGTGGCGACGGCGGTGACGGCGTGGTTTCCCAGCCTTGGCGGGTTGCTGTTTGTCACCCTTTTCAGTTCGATCGGCTTTCACTATTACGAGACGGTGAATCAGTCGCTGCAACTGCAATGGTTGCCCAAGGACCGAGCGCCGCAGGTGTTGGGCTGGCTGGTGGCCATGGGATCGGCCGCGACGATGGTGGTATACGGGTTGATCGTACTGACCTGGGACCGGTTCGATCTGTCCTACAACTTTGTCTTCATGGCGGCGGGCGGGGTGACCGCGCTGCTGGCGTTGTTTTGCCTGTTTGCCTATCCGCAATTCGACGCGCCCACGCCGCAGACCAAAAAGCTGATCCTGCGCAAACGCTATTGGCTGTATTACGCGCTGCAATTCATGGCGGGGGCGCGGCGGCAGATATTCGTGGTCTTCGCGGGCTTCATGATGGTCGAGAAATTCGGCTTTGACGTGCATGAACTGACCGGCCTTTACCTGATCAACCTGATGATCAACATGATGGCCGCCCCGATGTTGGGGAAAGCGGTGGCACGGTTCGGGGAACGCCGCACGTTGATCTTCGAATACACCGGGCTGGCCATCGTGTTTGCGGCCTATGGCGGCATTTACTGGTTCGGCTGGGGGGTGCTGCTGGCCGCGATCCTCTATGTGATCGACCATGTGCTGTTTGCGTTGGCGCTGGCGCTGAAGACCTATTTCCAGAAAATCGCCGATCCGGCGGATATCGCGCCCACCGCCGCTGTGGCCTTTACCATCAACCATATCGCCGCCGTGTTCCTGCCTGCGTTGCTGGGGTTGCTCTGGGTCGTCTCGCCCGGTGCGGTGTTTGGTCTGGCTGCTGCAATGGCCATGATCTCACTGCTGCTGTCGCTGCTGATCCCGCGCCATCCCGAGCCGGGGAATGAAACCATCCTGTCGAAATACGCGCCCGCACCCGCCGAATAGGCGCGGGCGCTTGACCTTGGCGGCCCGCCGCCCTAGGCGCTGTGGCAACACCGGACAGGAGGCCGCCATGCCCACATTCACCGCGCTGACCACGCTGACAGGTAAGAAAGCCGCCGAGGGCCTGGGCGAGGCGATGGAGCGGCTGGAGCCCGAACCCACCGGCGTTGGCGTGTTCGAGGTCGAGGATGGCTCGGGTCTGTGGGAGGTCGGCGGTTATTTCACCGAAACGCCGGACGATACCGCTCTGGCCGTTCTGGCCGCCGCGTTCGAAGCGAAACCTTTTGTGGTCTCGGAACTGCCCGAAACCGACTGGGTCGCCCATGTGCGCCGTGAATTGGCCCCGGTCGAGGCCGGGCGGTTCTTTGTCTATGGCAGCCATGATGCCGATAAGCTGCCCGAGGGGCGTATCCCGCTGCTGATCGAGGCCGCGATGGCCTTCGGCACCGGTCACCATGGCACCACGCTGGGATGCCTGAAGGCGCTGGATCACCTGTTGGATCAAGGGTTCTCGGCCTCAAAAGTTGCGGATATCGGCTGCGGCACCGCCGTTCTGGCCATGGCGGCGGCCCGGGTCTGGGACGGGGATATCATCGCCAGCGACATTGACGAGGTTGCCGTTGACGTGGCCGAGGCCAACCTGAAAGCCAATGGAATGGCCGGAGAGGTCCGCTGCGTTGAAGCTGCCGGTTTCGATCACCCGGATCTGAAAGCGCACGCTCCCTATGACCTGATCTTCGCAAATATTCTCAAAGGTCCGCTGGTGGCTCTGTCGCCCGAAATCGCCGCGAATCTGCGCGCCGAAGGCCATGCAATCCTGTCGGGAATCCTCAATGAGCAGGCTGATGACGTGATTTCGGTTTATTTACAGAACGGGTTCAATCTGGCCCAAAGAGATGAAATTGGTGAGTGGACGACGCTAATCTTAAGCAAACAGGGCTAATTCTAGGCTATTTACGGGAGTTTTGTGGGTTTTTGCCACTTTTTTGTCGCATTCTCTAACTATCGTCACTGAATGTAATCGGGGGGCGGTTTTCGGAGGCTGCCATGACAGGAAAACAACTCGAATTCGATCAGCGCGTCACGCGTCTGAACAAAAAACACCAGAAACTCAGCCGGGGCTATCGGGCCACGATGCGCTCGGACGGGCTGGTTGTGATGAAACCGCAGCGGATGCGATCGGCCATCCCGGCGAAGGTTCTGGTTCTGTGCCTGCTCGGGTTCTTTGGCTTCAAAGCGTTCTTGTTGTCGAGTATCGGCCCATCCGCGTATGACGACCGCGTCGCAAGCCTCGAACAGGGTACACCTGTGGAAACGGCCGGTGCCTGGATTATGCAGGCCGATCCGGTCACCCAATTCCTCGCAACCCAGCTGAACAAGGTTATGTTCTAAGGGCCTGACGTCTTTCCTAACAAAAACACCGCGGGCCGTCTGGCGCGCGGTGTTTCTGTTTGCCCCACAGGGAGGAGGAAGGGGCGTATTCGTGGTCGTCCGTCGTCTTAGTAACGGCGGCCTTCGGCAACAACGTCGATGTCGCCGCGGCACAGGCCGATATCGTCCAGTTCGCGGTCGGTCAGACCGTTCAGCGCGTTGCGGGTGGCGCGGGCGTCATTCCATTCAACAACGGCGTTCACGACCGATGCCAAAGTTACGCCGATACGGCCGACGAGGCCGAACGAGCCAGTGGTGGTGCGGGTGGTGTCCAGTGCAGCCATATCCTGTTTCCTTCTGGTTTGTGTTAAACTCTGATCTTGCGATCTGACGGGCATCTAGGGATGTATACTGTCCCATGCAAGCGCAGAAATTGCATGTGTCCTATGCGTTTTTTGCAAGTCTCGAAATTCATAAAAACCCCTTAATTCATTGATTAATTCTGGTTTAGAAAAGCGTCGAAAACTGGCAAGTTGTTGTCGCAATTGGATCGAAATGCTGCGGGTGCGACATGAATGTCGTTTTCAGGTCGTGCGTTGAATTGCTTGGAAAATGTTCACGCTTCGTGCTAGTCGATGAAAAAAGATCACACAAACCCGAGCAGGCCAAAGCAAAACATGCGTATTCTGGGTATTGATCCGGGTCTCAGGACCCTGGGGTGGGGCGTCATCGAATCAACGGGCAGCCGCCTGAGCCATGTTGCCAACGGTTTGTGCAAATCCGACGGTGACGATTTGGGTGAGCGGCTCTTGTCCCTGCACAACCAGATTGTCGAGGTCATCGCCGAGTATCGGCCCGATCAGGCCGCCATTGAACAGACTTTCGTCAACAAAGACGGGGCGGGGACGCTTAAGCTGGGTCAGGCGCGTGGTGTTGCGCTGTTGACGCTGGCGCAGGCGGGTCTGCCGGTGGGTGAATATGCCCCGAACCGGGTCAAGAAAACCGTGGTCGGCGTCGGCCATGCCGAGAAAGAGCAGGTTTTGCATATGGTCAAACTGCAACTGCCGGGGTGCTCTCCTAAAGGTGCGGATGCTGCGGATGCTTTGGCGATCGCAATCTGCCATTCCTATTACGGCTCCGCCCCGCAGGCGCGGATGAAAGAGGTGCGCGCATGATCGGCAAACTCACCGGAAGACTGGATTATCGTGCTGCGGATCATGTTTTGATCGATGTGCGCGGGGTCGGCTATATCGTCTATTGCTCGGACCGGACCATGGCGGCGCTGCCCGGTGTGGGTGAGGCGGTCTCGATCTACACCGACATGGTTGTGCGCGAAGATCTGATGCAGCTTTATGGCTTTCTGTCCCTGATCGAGAAGGAATGGCACCGCCTGCTGTGCTCGGTTCAGGGTGTGGGGGCCAAGGTCTCGCTGGCCATTCTCAGCGCACTGGGACCCGATGGCGTCAGCCGCGCGATTGCGTTGGGGGATTGGGGCGCGGTCAAGGCGGCCAAAGGGGTCGGACCCAAGACCGCGCAGCGGATTGTGCTGGACCTCAAGGACAAGGCGCCCGGCGTGATGGCCATGGGCGGCACGGTGACTGAGGCGATGGACGGACCCTCGCTTGACGTGGTCGAACTGGCCGAGCCCGCACCTGGGCCCAAGCGTATGGCAAAACCGGCCTCTGGTGCGGCGGCGGCTTCGGCCGGGGCGTTGTCGGCGCTGGCCAATCTGGGGTATGGACCTTCGGATGCAGCCTCGGCGGTGGCCGAGGCGGCGGCCAGCTTGCCGGATGCGGGTGAGGCCGATCTGATCCGTGCCGCACTGAAACTACTGGCTCCGAAAGGGTGATTGAATGGTAGATGCCGACCCCGCCCTGCGCCCCGAACCGATGCCCGAGGACAATGATCGCGCCCTGCGCCCGCAGGGGCTTGATGAATTCGTCGGCCAGGCCGAGGCGCGCGCCAATTTGCGCATCTTTATCCAGTCGGCCCGCAAACGGGGCGAGGCGATGGATCATACATTGTTCCATGGCCCTCCGGGGTTGGGGAAGACCACCCTTGCGCAGATCATGGCGCGCGAGTTGGGGGTGAATTTCCGCATGACCTCGGGGCCGGTGCTGGCCAAGGCGGGCGATCTGGCGGCGATCCTGACCAATCTGGAATCGCGCGATGTGCTGTTCATCGACGAAATTCACCGACTGAACCCGGCGGTGGAAGAGGTGCTGTACCCGGCGATGGAGGATTTCGAGCTGGATCTGGTGATCGGCGAAGGCCCCGCCGCACGGACGGTGCGGATCGAGTTGCAGCCGTTTACACTGGTCGGTGCCACCACGCGAATGGGATTGTTGACCACGCCTCTGCGGGACCGGTTTGGTATCCCCACGCGGCTGCAGTTCTACACGGTCGATGAATTGCACGAGATCGTCACCCGCAACGCCCGCAAACTGGGTGCGCCTGCCGATGATGCGGGCGCGCGCGAGATTGCGCGCCGCTCGCGCGGAACGCCCCGGATTGCAGGACGGTTGCTGCGGCGGGTGGTGGATTTTGCCATTGTCGAAGGTGATGGGCGGATCACGCGGGATCTGGCCGACGGGGCGCTGACCCGGCTGGGCGTGGACAATCTGGGTCTGGACGGGGCTGACCGTCGCTATCTGAAGCTGATTGCCGAGAATTACGCGGGCGGTCCAGTGGGGATCGAGACTCTGTCGGCGGCATTGTCGGAAAGCCGGGATTCGCTGGAAGAGGTGATCGAACCCTATCTGTTGCAGCAGGGCCTGATCCAGCGTACGCCACGTGGGCGGATGCTGGCGCAGAAGGCGTGGACTCATTTGGGAATGGCGCCACCCAAAGGACAGAGCGATCTGTTTGGTTGAAGCCGCGCTTCATAGATCTTAAGCCTCCGGCGGGAGTATTTTGAAAAGATGAAGGGCAAAGTGTGACTCCGGATCAGATCGAAGCGCTGTTCACCCGCGAAAGCGGCGAGTTTCTGTTTGCGCGTTGGGGGCGGCCCATCGTGCCAATTGTTTTTGGCGTCGAGGATGAGACTCTGGCCACCGTCAAAGGCGCGTTCGAGGCGGTTGTCACGCTGGCCGGTCACAAGATGGCCGAAACCGATCCCGAACTCGGCGCCAATTGCATGGTCTTCTTCTTCCGCGATTGGCAGGAGTTGCTGGAGGTGCCCGATCTGGAACGTCTGATTCCCGATCTGACCCCACTGGTAGAGCGGCTGGTCGCCGCCGAAGCCAACCAATATCGGATTTTCCGGTTTGAGGAAGACGGCGCCATTCGCGCGGCTTTCGTGTTTTTGCGCATGGATAAGGAATTGTCGAAGGTTCCGGCGGAAACACTGGCGCTCAGCCAGGTGGTGCAGACGATTCTGCTGTGGTCTGACGCTGCGTTTCGCAACGTCTCGCCTTTGGCCATTGCCGGCGAAGCGACGATCCTGCGACCCGATATTGCCGCCTTGATCCGCGCCGCCTACGATCCGGTTCTGCCCGGTGCCGCGCAAGACCCTTCCCATGCGTTGCGCCTGTTCGCCAGATTGGAGCCGCCGCAATGAAACACTTCTACCCGGTTCGTGTGTATTACGAAGACACCGACATGGGTGGTGTGGTTTATCATGCAAATTACCTGAAATTCATCGAACGCGCCCGATCCGACTGGGTGCGCAAGCTGGGCAATGATCAGAATGCGATGCGGGATGCGGGTATTGTCTGGGTCGTGCGGCGGATTGAGGCGGATTATATTACGGCGGCACGGTTCGAAGATGAACTGATGGTGGAAACCGAAATCGTATCGCTTTCGGGCGCGCGGCTGACCATGTCACAGCTGATCAAACGGGATGAAACCGAGATCTTTCGTGCCGCGGTCACCGCAGTTTGCATGAATGCAGAGGGAAAACCGGTGCGCCTTCCGGCAGAGATTCGCGCATTGATGTAACAATTTCACCCTCGGGGGTGGTTCTGTTGGCTTTTCACGGCCATCTGCGTTAGCGTTTGGCAAAACAAGGCCAAATGGCCATCAGGCAAAACAAAGAGCAGGTTCATGGAAGCTGAAACGCTGGCGCTGGCGCAGGAGATCGATTTCTCCATGTGGGGGCTGTATGCCCGCGCGACCTTTATCGTCAAACTGGTGATGCTGATGCTGATTGGGGCATCGGTCTGGTCCTGGGGCATCATCATTCAGAAACTGATCAACTACCGGGCCGCGCGGCGCGAAGCGCAGGTCTTTGATGAAAGCTTCTGGTCCGGCAACCCGCTGGACGAGCTGTTCGAACAGACCGGAACACAGCCCGATGGCAGTTCCGAGAAGATTTTTGCGGCAGGCATGATCGAGTGGCGGCGCTCGCACCGCACCGATGGCGGGTTGATCGCAGGGGCGACCGCGCGGATTGACCGGTCGATGGATGTGGCGATCGCGAAGGAATCCGAGAGTTTGCAGAAGGGTTTGCCCATTCTGGCCACGGTTGGTTCGACCGCGCCCTTCATTGGTCTGTTCGGTACGGTCTGGGGCATCATGAACGCCTTTATCGAGATTGCCGAGCAGCAGAACACCAACCTTGCGGTTGTGGCACCCGGTATTGCCGAGGCTTTGCTGGCCACCGGTCTGGGTCTGCTGGCGGCGATCCCGGCGGTGATTTTCTACAACAAGCTCAGCGCCGATAGTGATCGGATCGTTGGCGGCTACGAGGCGTTTGCCGACGAATTCGCCACCATCCTGTCGCGCCAGTTGGATAGCTGACGATGGGTGCGGCGGTTCAGCAAAACTCCGGTGGCAACGGGCGGCGCAGAGGGCGTCGCCGTGGGCGTGCGCAGCCGATGGCCGAGATCAACGTGACGCCGTTTGTGGATGTCATGCTGGTGCTGTTGATCATCTTCATGGTCGCCGCGCCGCTGCTGACGGTTGGCGTTCCTGTCGATCTGCCCAAGACTGCGGCCAGTGCTTTGCCCGGAGACAGTGAAGAACCGCTGACCGTGACCCTGACCGCCGATGGCGGGGTGCAGATACAGACCACGGACGTACAGCGCGAAGAGTTGATTGGCAGGCTGCGCGCCATCGCGGCAGAACGCAGCAGTGACCGCGTATTCCTGCGCGCCGATGGGGCCATCCCCTATGCGCAGGTGATGCAGGTCATGGGCGCGCTCAATGCGGGTGGTTTTTCCAATGTGGGCCTAGTGACCGATACCGGCGGGCCAACGCTGGACGATGGGTAAAGGTGGGGTCGCACGGTGGATACCGGCACCAAGATTTCGGCAATTGCGCATGTCAGCCTGATCAGTTGGGCGCTGTTCAGCGGTACGTTCCGCTCTGAACCGCTGCCGATGGCGGTACAGGATGTCTCGGTGATCTCATCCGAGCAGTTCGCGGCCCTGAGCGCGCAGCGCAACGCACCCGAGGTGCCGACCGAGCCGGAAGAGCTGCAGCAGCCCGAAACCTCCGATCAGATCACCGCGCCTGAACCTGTGCCGGACACACCGCCCGAACCTGAGGCGGTGCCGCAACCCGAGCCCGAGCCAGAGCCGGAAACCCAGCCGGAAGCCGTGGAAATCGCGCCCGAACCCGAACTAATCGAAGAGCTTCCGACGCTGGACCAGCCCGAGCCGGAAGTGGCCGCGCTGCCAGCCCCGCCAGGGCCAGAGGCCGAGCCGCAGGCAGCGGACAAGATTGCACCCGAAGCCATTGCCCCACCGCCGCCCGAGGCGAAACCGGATGATATCGAAACCCCTCCGGTCTCGTTGGATGAAGGCGCCGAGACGCAGCAGGAGCAGCAGGATCAGACCGCGCCAGAGGAGACCGCGCCCGAGATCGTGACCGAGGCGGAAGAGGTCGACGATCCGGCCCCGCGCACCTCGCCGCGCCCGCGCGTGCGTCCGAACCGTCCGGCGCCTCAGCCCGAGCCTGAGGTCGCGGAGGCGCCAGAACCAGCGCCGACCGAAGAACCCGCCCAGGACGAGCAGGCGATCAATGATGCACTGGCCGAGGCGCTGGGAACCGGCACCGAACCTTCGGGCCCGCCGCTGACCAGCGGAGAAAAGGACGCCATGCGCGTGGCGGTGTCGCGCTGCTGGAACGTCGGTTCGCTGTCGACCGATGCGCTGCAGACAGTTGTTATTGTCGCCTTTTCGCTGACACCCGATGGTAAGGTTGTCGGTGGTAGCCTGAGAATGCTGGACAGCTCTGGCGGCTCAGCAGCCTCTGCCAAACAGGCTTATGAGGCCGCACGACGCGCGATTTTGCGCTGCGGAGCCAAAGGATACGACCTGCCTGCTGACAAATACAGCCAATGGCAGGATATTGAGATTACATTCAATCCCGAGAGGATGCGGATCAAATGATGAAACTTCTGACCAGCCTCTTTATTGGCCTGACCCTGCTGACGGCTCAGGCTTATGCCCAAAGCGGGCCGCTTCGTCTGGAAATCGACGAAGGCATCATTGAACCGATGCCCTTTGCGGTTCCCAGTTTCGTGCCTGACAACGCAGCGGCAGCGCAATATGCGCAGGATATCTCGCGGGTGGTGGTGTCCGACCTGACGGGAACGGGGCTGTTTCGTGAGATTTCATCAGATGCATTCATCAGCCGGGTCAGCAGTTTTGACGCGCCGGTGCAATTTGCCGATTGGAAGGCGATCAATGCGCAGGCGCTGGTGACGGGGGCGGTGAATGTCTCGGGCAAGCGACTCACTGTTCGGTTCCGGGTGTGGGATGTGTTTTCAGGCGCCGAGCTGGGCAACGGATTGCAGTTCGCAGGCACCACAGAAGGCTGGCGGCGCATGTCGCATAAGGTGGCTGATCAGGTCTATAGCCGGATCACGGGTGAGGGCGGCTATTTTGATAGCCGCGTGGCGTTCGTATCCGAGAGCGGCCCCAAGGATCAGCGGCTCAAGCGACTGGCGATCATGGATTACGACGGCGCGAACGTGCAGTATTTGACAGACAGTGCCGCCATCGTGCTGGCACCCCGGTTCTCGCCCACTGGCGATCGGTTGCTTTATACCAGCTATGAGACCGGCCAGCCGCGTATCTACCTGCTGGATGTAGGGCGTGTTCAGCGGCAGGAGTTGCCGACACAGGAAGGCACGATGAGCTTCTCTCCGCGCTTTTCGCCGGATGGGCGCTCGATTGTCTATTCGCTGACGCAAGGTGGCAATACCGATCTTTGGAAGATGGATCTGGCTTCGGGCCAGAGCGCGCGCCTGACCAATACGCCCGCTATTGAAACCGCGCCCAGCTATTCGCCGGACGGTAGCCAGATCGTGTTCGAAAGTGACCGCTCGGGGACACCGCAGCTCTATGTCATGCCCGCAAATGGTGGCGAGGCGACGCGGATCAGTTTCGGGCAAGGCCGTTACGGCACACCCGTCTGGTCCCCGCGTGGAGATCTGATTGCCTTCACCAAGCAAAACAAGGGTCGGTTCCATATCGGCGTAATGCGCACCAATGGTGACGAGGAGCGCCTGCTGACAGCCTCGTTCCTGGATGAAGGTCCGACATGGTCGCCCAACGGCCGGGTCATTATGTTCACGCGGGAAACGCAGGGGGCGAGTGGCCGCTCGACGCTGTATTCGGTGGATATATCGGGCCGCAATCTGCGCCCGGTACGCACACCGGACGGGGGCAGCGATCCGTCCTGGGGGCCGTTGCAGAATTGATCTGACCATGCTGTGGATAACGTTCACAACGAAGATGCGATGTGATAGAAACGCGCCAATAAACAAACAATACACGAGGCACTTGAGATGAACCTTCTGAGCAAAATCGCGGCTGCCGGGGCGCTGACCCTGATCGCCGCCTGTTCCAATAATGATCCTTCGGCATTGGGTGGTGGCGCCGGTGGTGCCAACGGCGCGCTGGTGCCGGGTTCGCCCAATGACCCGCGTTCACCCGCCTATTTCCAACAGGCGGTGGGTGACCGAGTATTGTTCGCAGTCGATCAGTCCACGCTCAGCCCGCAAGCCCAGACCGTTTTGCAGGGGCAGGCCGACTGGCTGTTGGCCAACCCGGATTTCGTGGCGAACATCGAAGGCCACGCGGATGAGCAGGGCACGCGGGAATACAACCTCGCACTGGGTGCGCGCCGGGCGAACGCGGCGCGGGAATACCTGATCTCGCGCGGGGTGGCGGGCAACCGGCTGACCACGGTCAGCTTTGGCAAGGAACGCCCGATTGAAATTTGCAGCACCGAGGAATGCTATTCCAAGAACCGCCGCGCGGTGACGGTGCTGACCGGTTCAAGCTTGGGGTAAGATGATGCGAATTGCAGGTTTGGTTCTGGCGGCAGTGGTCGCCGTCGCGGGCGTGGCGCAGGCGCAGGATCAGCAGACACTGGCGGATATCCGGCAGGAGCTGACGGTGCTGCATGTCGAGGTCCAGCGTTTGAAGCGCGAGTTTTCGACCACCGGCTCACCCGCGCCAAACCTGTCTGGCAGTTCCGTGCTGGAACGTGTGGATGCGATCGAGGCCGAATTGCAGCGCCTGACACGCCAGACCGAGCAGTTGAATCAGCGGGTGCAGAATATTGTCACCGATGGCACCAACCGGATTGGCGATCTGGAGTTCCGGCTGGTCGAACTGGAGGGCGGCGATCTGAGCACTCTGGGCGAGACATCGACGCTGGGCGGCGAAACGTCGACCGAGATCGCCGTTGCGCCCACGTCGCCCCAGCCTGCTGCGGTTGAGCAAGGCGAGCTGGCGGTCGGCGAACAGGCCGATTTCGATGCCGCCTCGCAAGCACTTGTGGATGGGGATTTCCAGACTGCGGCCGACCTGTTCTCACAATTCGATCTGTCCTATCCGGGCAGCCCGCTGGCGGCGCAGGCCAATCTGCGGCGTGGTCAGGCGCTGGAAGGATTGGGTGACACGCGCGAGGCCGCGCGGGCGTTCCTGGCCAGCTTCACTGGCGATTCCGAAGGCCCGCTGGCCCCCGAGGCGCTATATGAACTGGGCGCGGCGCTTGGCCGTCTGGGACAGACCGATCAGGCTTGCATAACGCTCAGCGAGGTTGGCGTGCGATTCCCAAGCTCGGCCCCGGCAAGCTCGGCCACACAGGAAATGGCGGCGCTGGGCTGTTCTTGACCTCTGACACCGATACGCTTCGGTCCGAAATCCGGGCGAATCTGCCCGATCCGCTGCCACGACGTCTGGGCGTGGCGGTGTCCGGTGGCAGCGACTCGACCGCTCTGTTGCATCTGCTTTCGGGCATGGCTCAAGAGGCTCGGATCGATCTGTTCGCCGCAACCGTTGATCATGGCCTGCGCCCCGAATCCGCTGCCGAGGCTCGGTCCGTCGCGGCGCTGGCGCAGAAATGGGGCATCCCGCACCATACGTTGAAATGGGAAGGTTGGGACGGCGCAGGTAATCTGCAGGATCAGGCGCGGCGGGCACGGTATCGGTTGCTGACGGATTGGGCGGATGAACTGGGGCTCGAGGCGATCGCACTGGGCCACACGGCTAACGATCAGGCCGAAACCGTCCTGATGCGGCTTGCCCGGTCTGCGGGGGTTTCGGGCCTGTCCGGCATGGCATCGCGGCGCATCGAGGGCGGTGTTACTCTGCTGCGCCCGATGCTGTCGATCACACGCGCACGTTTGCGCGATTACCTGACAGGGCAGGGGATAAGTTGGATCGATGACCCGTCGAATCAGGATCAACGGTTTGACCGGATCAAAGCCCGGGACGCTCTGACCCGGCTGGATCGGGTCGGTATCACGGCGGAAGGCTTTTCGCGTGTTGCTGACAATCTTGCACAAGCCCGCGAAGCTTTGGCACGATACGCGCAGGAATCCGCCCGCGATCATGTGCAGGAGGCGGATGGCGATCTGTGTTTCGACCGAGATGGCATCGCCGCGCTGCCAGAAGAGATTCGCCGCCGACTTGTCGTGGGTGCGGTCATGTGGCTGGCGCGTCGGGATTATCCGCCGCGTCAAGGCGCCGTCGATCAGGCAGTGCAGGCCCTGTTGAGCGGCCAGGCGACCACGCTGGGCGGTTGCCAGCTGATCCCGGGAGGCAAAAAAACTTGGATTTGCAGAGAGCTAAACGCTCTTACCCCCCAAGTCTCGAATCCCGGCACGGTGTGGGACGGGCGCTGGGTTCTGACCGGACCCCAGACGCCGGGTGCCGAAGTTCGGCCCCTGGGTGAGGCAGGGATTCTGCAATTGAAGGACTGGCGCGCGGTTGCAAAGCCCCGCGCGGTGGTGATGTCGTCGCCTGCGGTATGGGTGAATGAGAATGTTCTGGCTGCGCCTTTGGCCGGTTTCGCTAATGGATGGGCGGCAAATGCGTCCTCGGACAGGCCAGACTTCCATGCCGTGATTTTATCGCATTGAACCTGCCACAATCCTCTCTATTTTAAGGAACAACCCCGGCGGAACCCCATCCGCCGAAACCTTCTAGGAGATTTTCCTTGGGCAACGCTCGTAACATCGCCTTCTGGGTCGTTCTGTTTCTGCTGATCCTTGCACTGTTCAACCTGTTCAGTGGACCCAGCGGTTCGCTTCAGAACAACGAACGGACCTATTCCGAATTCGTCAGCGCTGTGGATGCCGGAGATGTCACCAGCGTGACGCTGGATGGCGAACAGATTCGCTATCGCACGAATGACAATCAGGATTACGTCACCATCAAACCCGGCGATGCCGAAGTGACCAAGCTGCTGATCGACAAGAGCATCCCGGTGCGGGCGGAGAAACAGCAACAGTCGGGGTTCCAGTCGTTCCTGATCACGCTGCTGCCCTTCCTGCTGCTGATCGGTGTCTGGGTCTATTTCATGAACCGGATGCAGGGCGGCGGCAAAGGCGGCGCGATGGGCTTTGGCAAGTCCAAGGCCAAGATGCTGACCGAAAAGCACGGCCGCGTGACCTTTGACGACGTGGCCGGCATCGACGAGGCCAAGGAAGAGCTGGAAGAGATCGTCGAATTCCTGCGCAACCCGCAGAAGTTCAGCCGTCTGGGCGGCAAGATTCCCAAAGGCGCGTTGCTGGTTGGCCCTCCGGGTACTGGTAAGACACTGCTCGCCCGTGCGATTGCGGGTGAGGCGGGTGTGCCATTCTTTACCATTTCAGGTTCGGATTTCGTTGAGATGTTCGTCGGTGTCGGTGCGTCCCGCGTCCGCGACATGTTCGAACAGGCCAAGAAGAACGCGCCTTGTATCGTGTTCATCGACGAGATCGACGCCGTGGGCCGCCATCGTGGCGCGGGCTATGGCGGCGGCAACGATGAACGCGAGCAGACCCTCAACCAGCTGCTGGTTGAAATGGACGGATTCGAGGCCAATGAAGGCGTGATCATTCTGGCGGCCACAAACCGCAAGGACGTGCTGGACCCTGCGCTGCTGCGTCCGGGCCGTTTCGACCGCAACGTGACTGTCGGCAACCCCGACATCAAAGGGCGTGAGAAAATTCTGGGCGTTCACGCGCGCAAGACGCCTTTGGGTCCCGATGTCGATCTGCGCATCATCGCGCGCGGGACGCCGGGCTTCTCTGGCGCTGATCTGGCCAACCTCGTGAACGAGGCCGCGCTGATGGCCGCGCGTGTGGGCCGTCGCTTTGTCACCATGGAAGATTTCGAGAACGCCAAGGACAAGGTGATGATGGGGGCCGAGCGCCGCTCGATGGTGCTGACCCAGGATCAGAAGGAAAAGACCGCCTATCACGAGGCTGGACACGCCGTTGTCGGTCTGGAGTTGCCGCTGTGCGATCCGGTCTACAAGGCAACGATCATTCCGCGCGGTGGCGCGCTGGGTATGGTTGTGTCGCTGCCCGAAATGGACCGCCTGAATTATCACCGCGACGAGTGTGAGCAGAAGCTGGCGATGACCATGGCGGGCAAGGCTGCCGAGGTGATCAAATACGGTGAGGATCATGTCTCGAACGGCCCGGCAGGCGACATCATGCAAGCCAGCCAGTTGGCGCGGGCCATGGTGATGCGCTGGGGCATGTCGGATAAGGTCGGCAATATCGACTATGCCGAGGCGCATGAGGGCTATCAGGGCAATACTGCTGGCTTCTCGGTCTCAGCCCATACCAAGGAACTGATCGAAGAAGAGGTGAAGCGTCTGATCCAGCAGGGGTATGAGCGCGCGCACAAGATTCTGTCGGACAAGAACGAAGAATGGGAGCGTTTGGCGCAGGGCTTGCTGGAATACGAAACCCTGACCGGTGATGAGATCAAGCGCGTCATGAACGGCGAGCCACCCACCGAAGGCGACGATGAAGGCGACAAACCAGACGAGGGCAATGCGCCCAGCGTGACCGCCATTCCCAAGACCAAGGCCAAGAAATCCCCGCCGGATGGTGGGATGGAGCCAGAACCAACCACATAATAGCAAAACCCGGAGCCAGCCTCCGGGTTTTCTCTTTTCATCAGGCTGTTGCCGGTCATTATGCCTGTGATTGATGAAGGAAAGGGGAAGTCACGTGCCGTTCTTACGTGAAACTGAATATTCGGCAGAGGTGATTTGGCTTGGCCATGTACCTGCAGGCCAATCCTTGCGCACCGAGCCTGTTGACGCATTGAACCTGGGCTTCGACGGAGTTCGCGGAGAACGGCACGAGGGGCTCAACAGGGCGTCCTGCGTTCGAGTCGAGAATCTCTACCCGAAGGGCACTGAGATTCGAAATGTGCGGCAGTTATCAGTGCTGTCGTCCGAGGAGCTGGCCAGTATCGCTGCCGAGATGAAAATGGAAGATCTTGATCCGTCATATCTTGGCGCTTCTATCGTTTTGAAAGGCATCCCCGATTTTACGCATGTCCCGCCATCTTCGCGGCTGCAGTCGGAGAATGGTGCGACGATTACCGTGGACATGGAAAACGCCCCTTGCGTTCTGCCTGGCCGCGAGATTGAGGCGGATCACACCGGCCACGGAGCAGCCTTCAAACCCGCCGCAAAAGGGCGACGCGGGATAACGGCCTGGGTTGAACGCCCCGGAGTTTTGAGGCTCGGCACCAAGATGCGATTGTTTGTACCTGATCAGCCAATTTGGCAGCCATAGGGCGCAACAGTTTCCGATATGAACTTCACGAATCCGGTGACGCCGTTTCGCGGCATGAATATGTCGGAATCCTTAGCCACCGGTGATGTGCACGACAGTATATGTTGCTCAGCGCCGACGTATCGCGTCGGTTTTGCACGGCATTCAATCAAGGACCTCGGCCAATGAGCTATAAATCCGACATCGAAATCGCCCGCGAGGCGAACAAGAAGCCGATTCAGGAAATCGGTGCCAAGATCGGCATCGAATCTGCGGATCTGCTGCCCTATGGCCACGACAAGGCGAAAGTCAGCCAGGACTTCATCAACTCGGTCCAGGACCGCGAAGACGGCAAGCTGATTCTGGTCACCGCGATCAACCCGACGCCTGCAGGCGAAGGCAAGACCACCACCACCGTGGGTCTGGGCGACGGTCTGAACCGCATCGGCAAGAACGCGATGATCTGTATCCGCGAAGCCTCGCTTGGCCCGAACTTCGGTATGAAGGGCGGCGCTGCAGGTGGCGGTTACGCGCAGGTTGTTCCGATGGAGGAAATGAACCTGCACTTCACCGGTGACTTCCATGCGATCACCTCGGCCCACTCGCTGCTGTCGGCGATGATCGACAACCACATCTACTGGGGCAACGAGTGCGAGATCGACACCCGCCGCGTCGCATGGCGCCGCGTGGTTGACATGAATGATCGTGCACTGCGTCAGATCACTGCGTCCTTGGGTGGTGTGTCGAATGGCTTCCCGCGAGAAACTGGTTTTGACATCACTGTGGCATCCGAAGTCATGGCGATCCTCTGCCTGGCAACTGACCTAAAAGACCTGGAGAAGCGCCTGGGTGACATCATCGTGGCCTACCGCCGCGACAAAACCGCTGTCTATTGCCGCGACATTAAAGCCGAAGGCGCAATGACCGTTCTGCTGAAAGACGCGATGCAGCCGAACCTGGTGCAGACGCTGGAAAACAACCCGGCATTTGTCCATGGTGGCCCGTTCGCGAACATCGCACACGGCTGTAACTCGGTCATTGCGACCAAAACCGCTCTGAAAGTGGCTGACTATGTTGTCACCGAAGCCGGTTTCGGTGCTGACCTGGGTGCCGAGAAGTTCATGAACATCAAATGCCGTAAGGCAGGCATCGCGCCTTCGGCTGTGGTGCTGGTTGCTACTGTGCGCGCAATGAAAATGAACGGCGGCGTGGCCAAAGCCGATCTGGGTGCCGAAAACGTCGACGCGGTCAAGTCGGGCTGCGCCAACCTGGGCCGCCACATCGAGAACGTGAAATCCTTCGGCGTTCCGGTTGTCGTCGCCATCAACCACTTCGTCACCGACACTGATGCCGAAGTTGATGCGGTCAAGAACTACTGTGCCGATCACGGTGTCGAGGCGGTTCTGTCGCGTCACTGGGAGCTGGGTTCGGAAGGCTCGGCGCCGCTGGCCGAGAAGGTTGTGGAAATCGTCGAAGGCGGCAGCGCCAACTTCGCGCCGATTTACCCTGACGACATGCCACTGTTCGAGAAGATCGAAACCATCGCCAAGCGTATCTATCGCGCGGATGAGGTGCTGGCCGACAACAAGATCCGCAACCAGCTGCGCGAATGGGAAGAAGCGGGCTATGGCAACCTGCCGGTCTGCATGGCGAAAACCCAGTACTCGTTCTCGACCGATCCGACCCTGCGCGGCGCGCCCACCGGCCACTCGGTTCCGGTGCGTGAGGTCCGCCTGTCCGCAGGTGCCGGTTTCATCGTGGTTGTCTGCGGCGAGATCATGACCATGCCCGGTCTGCCCCGCAAACCCGCGGCCGAGACAATCCGCCTCAACGAAGAAGGCCAGATCGAGGGCTTGTTCTAAGCCGCCGAATAAGACATCTCGTGGTCCGGGGAATATGCCCGGGCCACGAGGAGATCGACATGCCCACTCTGACACCGCCGCAAGATTGCCACTCGATGCCGGACCTACGGATTCAGATCGACGCGCTGGACCGTCAGCTGATCGAGATGCTGGTGACCCGTGCGGGATATATCGACCGGGCCTCGCAGCTGAAGCAGGGCGTGGGGCTGCCGGCCCGCATCCCCGAACGTGTCGAGGAAGTGGTGCAGAAGGTGCGTGACAACGCGGAGCGGACGGGCATGGACCCCGATCTTGCCGAACAGTTGTGGCGCGTATTGATTGACTGGTCGATTGCGCGCGAAGAACGCGTGCTCGGCCCTGATTGACCGGGCGCAACAGGCGCCCGATCCGTTTTGAAAGAAGGGATCGAAGAATGGTAGCCCAGGTTATCGACGGTAAGGCTTTTGCGGCCAAAGTGCGCGCGCAGGTGGCCGATCAGGTCGCGAAACTGAAAGAGGAAAACGGCATTACCCCCGGTCTGGCCGTGGTTCTGGTGGGCGAAGACCCGGCCAGCCAGGTCTATGTCCGCTCGAAGGGCAAGATGACCGTCGAGGTCGGCATGAACTCGTATGAGCACAAGCTGGATGTCGACACGTCCGAAGAGGATCTGCTGGCGCTGATCGACAAGCTGAACAACGATCCTGCCGTGCATGGCATTCTGGTGCAACTGCCGCTGCCCGGGCATCTGAACGAGGATCTGGTGATCAACTCGATCGACCCGGCCAAGGATGTGGACGGCTTCCACATCTCGAATGTGGGCCTGCTGGGTACCGGTCAGAAGTCGATGGTGCCCTGCACGCCGCTGGGCTGCCTGATGTTGCTGCGTGACCACCACGGCTCGCTGTCGGGGATGGATGCGGTTGTGATCGGCCGGTCGAACATCGTGGGCAAGCCGATGGCGCAGCTGCTGTTGGGCGACAGCTGCACCGTAACCATCGCGCACAGCCGCACCAAGGATCTGCCGGATGTGGTGCGCCGCGCCGATATCGTTGTCGCCGCCGTAGGCCGCCCCGAGATGGTGCCGGGCGACTGGATCAAGGAAGGCACTACCGTGATTGACGTGGGCATCAACCGGATCGAGCGTGACGGCAAGAACAAGCTGGTCGGCGATGTCGACTTTGCCAGCGCAGCCGAGCGCGCGGGTGCCATCACCCCGGTTCCGGGTGGGGTGGGGCCGATGACCATCGCCTGCCTGCTGGCCAACACTCTGACTGCCTGCTGCCGTGCCAATGGTTTGCCAGAGCCTGAAGGCCTCACAGCTTAAGACTGTCCTTTTAGGGTGCTTCGCAGCGCCAATACCAATATCGGGCCGGAAAGCAGGTTTGCTTTTCGGCCCGATTTGCTTTGTCCGAATGTGAAATCCAGCCGATCATTCGAGCAATTGACCCTACGTCAATAAGTGATAAGCCTTCTGTTCCAGACGGTTAGGGGGGTATTATATCCTTCACCCAAACGAATACGTTAATGCGTGAGGAGCGCGCGCGAGTTTGTATGAAAGTTAAACTGGAACTCATACGGCAACAATTCAGCGTACAGCGCCTTCTGGCGGGCATAGTATTCGTACCGCTGCTGGCCTATTCCTTTGCGCCATTCCGGGATATGACCTTCTCGTTTCCCGAACGTCTGGTCTTCTGGACCGGCGTCATGATGTTGGCACTGGCAGCGACTTGGACAGCCGGTAAACTGGTCCGCGAATGGTTGCTGCATTCGGACCTTTTGATCCGGGACCTGGCCTTCGCCTTGCTGATCCTGATGCTGTTTGCTCCGTCATTATGGCTTCTGACCTGGGTCCTGTTCACTCTGAATGGGCTGATGGCGCCCGGGATATTGATGGTCGCGCCCTATGGTATCCTTTTTGCGACCGGTTTGCTGCTGGTTCGCGAACGTGAGCAGCCCGAGGGTCCGGAGGATGAGATCAGACCGCGTTTGTACAACCGGCTTCCATCCGGGTTTCAGGGGCGGATTTATCGGCTGACGGTCCGCGATCACTCGGTCGATGTCGTGACCTCCGAGGGGACATTCACCATCCGCTCGCGCTTTACGGATGCGATTGCGGAAATGGAGCCCATTGTTGGCCATTGTACCCATCGGTCGCATTGGATTGTCGACGCAGCGATTGCCGGGGTCGAAAGGCAGGATGGAAAGATATTCCTGCGTTTGTGCAATGATGATCTTGTTCCGGTCAGTCGGAAATACAGACCGATGCTGGAAGAGGACGGGTTGATCTGACGCTCATCTTGGCATTGGAACCATCCGGGGTTGCGCCCCCGTCAGAATAGCGCGCGCATCCACTCCCATAAGCCGGGACAGCGTTTCGTCCGAGCTGCGCAAACCCCCAGTATAGGCCCCGTAGGCCGGCAGGATAAGGCGGGCATCGTCCAGCAGGAAGGCCGGACGCGAGACGTGGCGTCCACGGGCGGACAGGCTGACTTTGGGATGGTAATGCCCCGAGACTTCGCCGTACCCTTCTGTCTCGGCGATATGGCGAAAGGTCAGGCCCTCGCAACACCATTCGGCCAGATGTGTGCCCCCCAGTTCGACTGGACCGGGATCATGGTTGCCCTCGATCCAGACCCAACGCCGCCCGGCCTGTAGCGTAGCGATGTGCAACCGGTCCTCTTCGGGCAGCGCTTGTGAGGCGTGCAGGTCGTCAAAACTGTCCCCCAGACAGATGACCGAATTGGCACCGGTTTGCGCCAGATCAGCCGCCAGCCGGGTCAGAGTTTCTCGGTTTTCGTAGGGTGGCAAAGCGGGGCCACCCCGACGTGCTGCCCGTTCCGACTTGCCCAGATGCAAGTCCGAGACGCAAAGCAGGTTCTGATCTGGCCACCACAAAGCGCCAGAGCCTAGGGCGGACAACCGGTGTCCGATGAACGTGAACGCAAGTTTGTTCATGATCCGTTCTTTGCTGGTTTATGTCCGGTATGCAAGCAGAATCAATCGGGTGCCAGTCCTGCGGCCTGCATCAGACGGATGCTTTCATCGGCCAGAAGGCGTTCTTCGGCTTCGCCTTTGACCGGCACTTTGCCGACCTCAAGGAACAACGGGGCCGCCAGCGGTGAGACCCGGTTCAGTCGCAAAAGGTCAACACGGTCCCCGATCCGGGCGATCATCGCTTCGATTCGTCCGAAATCGACCAGCCCGCGCATGGCTTCTTCGCGGGTGATCTGCATCAACAGGTGATCGGGATCGAATTTCAGCAGCGTGTCATACAGGATATCTGACGAGAATGTCGCCTGCCGCCCGCTTTTGCGTTGTCCGCCGGTGTTGCGCTCGATCAGGCCCGCGATGGTGGCCGAAGCGCGAAATGTCCGCTTCATCACTGCATTGCCCGCGAGCCATGTCTCCAGCCCATCACGCAGCGCATCCAGCCGGAACAGAGGACGCGGGTCGGTCACCGCATCCAACCCCCAGATCAGTGTTGCATAATCGGTGGCCACGAACCCGAGCGGGGCAAGCCCGGTTTCCTCCATCCGTTTGGTCAACAGCAGCCCCAGCGTCTGCTGCGCATTCCGCCCGGCAAAGCCGTAGACGCACAGATGTTCACGCCCGTTATCGGGAAAGCTCTCGATCAGCAATCGATCACGCTGAGGCAGGCGCGACACCTCGCGCTGTAAAGCCAGCCAATCGGCGGTGTGGGTGGGCAACTGAGGCCAATCGGGTTGGGCAAACATGCGTAGAATGCGGTCGCTCAGCTGTGTTGAGGCGGCGAATTTCGTGCCCATGAAGGTGGCGATCTTGGGTTTCTTGTCAGCGCGGCGGCTGACCTCAACCACCATTTCACGCAGGCCTTCATAGCGCACGATCTGGCCGCCGATCAGAAATGTATCACCCGGGGTCAGCGACGCGGCAAAACCTTCCTCGACCTCGCCCAGCGGCTTGCCGCCGCGACTACGCCGCAGCCGTACTTTCAGCGTGTCGGTGTCCTGAATCGTACCAAGATTCATCCGGATACGCTGCGACGCCCGCGGGTCACGCAATTGCCAGCGGCCATCGGAACGCTGTTGCAGCCGTTGCCATCGGTCATAAGCACGCAGGGCGTATCCGCCGGTTGCACAGAACTCCACACAGGCATCGAAGGCGGGTCGGGTGAGTGTGGCATAAGGCCCTGCCGAAGTCATCTCGGCGTAAAGCGCATCGGCGTCAAACGGGCCTGATGCCGCAGCGATCAGGATATGCTGGCACAGCACGTCCCGAGGCCCCGGCCCCCGGGGGTCCCCATCCAGATCATGCTCTTGCACCGCCTGCAGCGCGGCCACGCATTCGACCACCTCGAACCGGTTGGCAGGCACGAGAAGCGCCTTTGACGGAGCGTTGTAGCGATGGTTCGCCCGCCCGATGCGCTGCACCAGCCGTTTGACATTCTTCGGCGCGCCAATCTGAATCACCAGATCGACATCGCCCCAATCGATCCCCAGATCGAGGCTGCCGGTGCAGACAATCGCGCGCAGATCGCCCCGCACCATCGCGGCTTCGACACGCTCGCGCTGTTGCCGGTCCAGACTGCCGTGATGGATGCCGATGGGCAGGCCCTCGTCATTGGCCAGCCAGAGGTTGTGAAAGAATATCTCGGCCTGCGCGCGGGTGTTGTGAAAGATCAGGGTGGTTTTGTGCTTCCGGATCTGTTCCAGCACCGCCGGGATGGCATAGGCTGCGCCGCCGCCGGACCACGGCGGCATTTCTTCGGTCTGCAGCATGGCGATATCGGGGTCGGGGCCGGGATCGGCCTGAATGATCCTGCAAGGATCTGGGTGACGGGCCAGAAAACGCGCAATGCCTTCGGTGTCTTCCACGGTGGCGGACAGTCCCACGCGGCGCAAGCCGGGGCAGAGCGTCTGCAACCGCGCAAGCGCCAGCATCAATTGATCGCCCCGCTTGCTTTCGGCCAGCGCGTGGATTTCATCGACGATGATCCGCTGAACTCCGGCAAACATGCGCGGGGCATCTTCGTATGAGGTCAGCAGGGCAAGACTTTCAGGCGTCGTCAGCAGGATATGCGGAGGGTCGACGCGCTGGCGCTTCTTTTGCGTGGCAGACGTGTCGCCAGTGCGATCCTCGATCCGGATGGGCAGACCAATTTCGTCTACCGGAGTGCGCAGGTTACGGCGAATGTCGGCCGCCAGCGCCTTGAGCGGCGAGACATAGATCGTGTGCAGCCCATGATGCGCACCGCCGGACAGCTCGGACAGGGATGGCAGAAACCCGGCCATCGTCTTGCCGCCACCCGTCGGGGCAATCAGCAGCGTCGCCGGGTCCTGAGCCCGATCAAACATCTGTTGCTGATGTGGGTGGATCGACCAGCCTTTGGCGCTAAACCAATCGTCAATCCGGGCGGGAATCTGCTTCATCGCTGCAGATTACCCGCCCGGGATCAGAAGGACAGGGGGTCAGTGAATGATCTTTTCTTCCTTGACGAACATGTTCGCCCAGGCGCGGTCGATCAGGTCAGGGCTCATCTGATAGGGGATACCCTCGAATTCACAGATCGCGATCATCTGGTCGATCAGGAAGATCGGCTGATAGTTCGCATAGATGTTCTGGATCGTCGGGTATTTGACCTTCAGCAGATGCACCAGCGCAGCCTCGTCCAGCGGCATGCCGCGTTTGCGGGCGACCATCGCAAAGATTTTCAGGAAGTTTTCTTGATTCGGCCCGTCGATCTTGATCTTGAAGAAGATCCGGCGCAGGGCCGCCTGGTCGAAGATCTCGTTCGGGTGGAAGTTGGTCGAGAAGATGACCAGCGTGTCGAACGGCACCTCGAATTTCTCACCCGATTGCAGGCCAAGGATGTCCTTGCTTTCTTCCAGCGGGACGATCCAGCGGTTGATCAGGGCCTGAGGGGGTTCGGCCTGACGCCCAAGGTCGTCCACGATGAAGATGCCACCGGTCGATTTCAGCTGTAGCGGCGCCTGATAGGTCCGCGCGGTGGGGTTATAAACAAGGTCCAGCATGCTCAGCGACAGTTCACCGCCGGTCACAACGGTGGGGCGTTCACATTGCACATAGCGTGTATCAAACCGTTTGCGGCGGCGCAGGCTGTTGGGATCGTCCGCCTCCTGCTCGATCGCGGTATGCACGATCGGGTCGTAGACAGTGATCACCTGACCGGAATACTCGATGGCCCACGGAACATAGACATTGTCCCCCAGCGCGTCGCGTATCCCGTTCGAGATAGAGGATTTACCGTTGCCCGGCGGGCCATACATCAGGATCGACCGGCCGGCGCTGACCGCCGGGCCCAGATGGTCCAGCAGGCTGTCGGGCAGAACCAGATGACCCATGGCCCCGGTCAGCTGGTCGCGGGTGACCTGAATGTTGCGGATCGACTGGCGCTTGACCTGCTCGCGGTAAACATCCAGCGGCACAGGCATCGCGCCGAAATATTCCGATTGGCTAAGCGCATCCAGCGCTCGCGCCTTGCCCGCATCGGTCAGCTGATAGCCCATCTCGTTGCCCGAGTTGGCGTTCAGAGTGCCGGTCGCCTCAAGCAGTTTCTGTTCGCGCGCAATATCGACCAGTTCCTGTGTGACTGAACCGGGCAGGCAGACCGCTGCGGCAATCTCGGTCACGGTATCCACATTCTTGCGAAAGATCGTCTTCAGCAGAATGTCCCGCATCATCACCAGCGGAAGCTTCATTTCAGCCAACCCTTTGGGGGCAGGGGGGGCCATAACGGAGGTTGTCTGCATGTTCATGAGCGGGGCTCGTCTGTCAATTGTCACACTACCAGCCCCGCAGAGGGGCTGTTTGAGGAAAATTTGACGCGGATTTGTGGCAGGACCAAGGCACGGGCGAGGCGCGCTGATGATTGTTTACGATCCGTGAATTGTCCCAAGGATCAGATAGATGGCCAGACTGCCTGCCAAAGGTAGCCCCATCGGAAATTGCTTGTCCCGGTCCCAGCTTTCCCAATGCGGTGCAAGCTGGCGAAGCCGCGAATGTTTGGCCAGACGATGCACGGCGAAGGCCCCCAGAACTGACGCCGTCAGGATCACCATCAGCAGCATCAAGTCACCCATCCAGATAAATGGGGCCGCGGCGGCGCAGAACTTGGCATCACCTGCTCCGATGACCCCGGCGGTGTTCAGAACGATGCCGAATAACAGAATGACAATGACATGTAGCAGTTGCCAGGCATAGACCGGCAGTGAAACCGAAAGCGGACCGAGGTTGCCTTGAACCCAGCCGCCGGACCATGGCGGCAGGACAAAAAGACCAATAACCAAATACACCAGCGCCAATACCATCACCGCATGGTTCTTGATCTTCATTTCACGCATGTCGGTGAAGGCCACGTAGAAACAGATCGGCAGGACGAAGGGCAGAAACCATGCTGCCGCTGCCGCTGGGATTGTCATAGATCAGGCTTCCTCGAGCGCGCGAAGCGAGCGGACCGCCTCGTCAAAGTGCTGCGGATGGGTCGAGATCGCTTCGCGATAGAGGTTCTTGGCCAGATTGATATCGCCCTGTTTGACGGCCGAGATCGCCATCGTATTCAGCAACCGGGCGCGTTCGGACTGTGTCATGGGAATGACCGGAACGCTGTAGTTGCCCTGTGCGCTGCGGGCCAGAACCAGATTGTTTTTGGCGGTGAACAGGGTCTGGTCATGGCGGATGGCTTCGCCAAAAAGCCGCTCGGCCTCGGCATATTGCCCGCGTGCCAGTTTGGAATAGCCCCAGTTGTTCATCACGCCTGCCGGGCGGGTCGTCAGGCCGATTGCAATTTCATAGAAGTGATCTGCGCTTTTCCAGTCTTTTCTGGAGTCAGCCACCAATGCTTCCAGCCTGTAGCGTTTGAAGGTCTCATAGGTCGGCGGGATGCTGTCCAGCGTTTCCTTCGCCCCTTTCCAGTCGCCACTGCGGACCTGCGCGTTCGCGTATTCCACTCGGTCAGCGTCGTTCGAGCCTTTCATACCTAGAACGCGTTTCCACGCCGCCGAGGCTTCGGTATTGCGCTTGGCGCGGGACAGGGTGAACGCCAGACCACGCTGCAGATCGATCCGGTCGGGGTTTTTGGCGGCTGCGCCCTGAAAATAGGTGACCGCCTCATTCGGGTCGGCCGCGTTTAGCATCACGTCATTCAGGTTGGTCTCGTCGATGACGTTGACCTCTTGAAATGTCCGCTCGACCTTTTCTTCTTCGGTTTCTTTTGCGCAGGCGGTCACTACCAGCCCGCACGCAAGCATCGTCGGAATCAAGAAGGGGTGGCGCATTTTTGCGTCCTCTACTGCTCTGCCTCTATTGCCGGACTTTACGCAGAACGAATTCCCCGTTGCCGCGCTGCTCCAGCTCAAATTCTTGTTCTTGTGGTGTATTATTAACAGGATTTTCCATTTTTGCGAGTGCTAACCGCAAATTGTCACGGATTGCGTCACTTTCGCCATTGTCCAGCGCAAATGCCTTTCGGAACACTTGCGAGGCCTCTGCATATTGGCCGGTTTCCATCAGGAAAACACCCAGATTGTTCCAGGCGACGGGCCATTCCGGGTCTTCCTCGACCGCGCGGCGCAGCAATGGTTCGGCCTGCCCAACCCGGCGCAAACCCAGATTGGCGGTGCCCAAAGACGTCAGGACTTGCGGCGTCATCCCCTGATGCAATGCAGCCCGGGTGAATGATTCAAGCGCCAGCTCATATTCTCCCGCGGCCATCAAGCGGTTGCCAACGGTGATCTCATCCTCCGCCGAGCCGTCTGGATCAACACCTGGTGCGAACGGATCATCCAATGCCCGCGTTTCAGTGCAAGAGGCCACCATGGTCAGAACCATGGTGGCCAAAATCGCTTCGCGCAGGCTTGGACTGAAACGCCTGAGCGCCTTTTTAAGTGGGAGGAGCGATCTATTGACTACCAAAATCCATGATGCCTTTTGCAGACGGGCCAACCAGAACAACCAATAGCGGAGGAACGGTCAACGTCATAGTTGCCAGCGTCATTTTCGTAGGCAGTTTGTTGGCAGCTTCTTCAGCGCGCATCACGCGCTTGTCCCGCATCTCGTCCGCATAGACCCGGAGCGCATCGGCGATCGGCGTACCAAACGAGGCCGACTGGATCATAACGGTAACAAATGCGCTGACATCCTGCACGCCGCACCGTGTTGCGAAATCACGCAGAACCACGTCTTTTTCTTTACCGGCCTTCATCTCATAGGCCACAACCTCGAATTCTTCGGCAATTTCGGGGTACGAGGCCTTCATCTCCGCCGCGACCCTGACAATCGCCTGATCCAGCGACTGCCCCGCTTCAACGCAAACCAGCATCAGATCGAGGGTATCCGGAAAGCCCGCTGTGATCGCTTCCTGACGTTCTGCGACACGCCGTGTAATCCAGTATTTGGGTATGAAATAGCCAATCCCGCCCGGTGCAAGCACGCGAATGGCCATGTCTTGTGACGTCAATTCTTGGCCTTCAGTGAAGAACAGAACATAGAGAACGCCTAGAAGAATCCCGGTAATGCCAAGGGCGAACTGGGCAAAGTTGTAGAACCGGACAGCGTCTTTGGACTGATAACCCGCCTGGCGAAGTTTGAGTTCAACTGCCGAGTATTCTTCCTTGCTTTGCGGTTCGAGGAAGTTGGCGAATTTTTCCAGTTGCTCGTTTCGGCCTGCTGTCCTCAGGCGGTCTTTTTTGTTTTTTTTAGCATTCTTGGGCGTTGCATTCGAACGCTGCAGCTTTTTAAGCGGATCTTCGGGTTGACTTAGGATCAGGGGAATTGTCACCAGGATCATGAACAATCCAAGCACACCTGCAATGATCAGAGGGCCGAGTTCACCGAAATTCGCGGTGAGCATATCGTTGATTTGGGTCAGAAATTCCATGGATATGCCCCTCAGACCTTGATGTTGGTTAGAACGCGCATGACGATCAGGTTTATCGTCAACATGATGCCGACAAAGAAACACGCGGGGATGAAGTAGGGCTCATCTATCACGTTGTCATAGTATCCTGGGTCTTTGACCAGGATGAATCCCAGACAGAACAGAGGGAACCCGGACAGGAATTTACCTGACCATTGTGCCTCGGCGGTGATCGCTTTGACGCGGCGGAACAGGCGGAACCGGGCGCGGATCACTTTGGCGAGACCTGCCAGAATATCCGCAAGGTTACCACCGGATTGCTGCTGGATCGAAACGGCAACGGCAAGGAAGCGCAAATCCTGCATATCCAGCCGGACGGCCAGATCCTTTAGGGCTTCCCCTATATCTCGACCATAGGCAACTTCGTCCGAGATTACCCCGAACTCGGTTGCAATCGGGTCTTCCACTTCGTTGGCTACGATCTGGACCGATGAGACAAACGGGTTGCCGACGCGAAGGGATCGCACCATCAATTCGACGGCGTCCGGCAACTGCTCTTCAATCAGCGCCATACGTTTTTTCGCTTTTTTGGAGAGCCATGCGTAGACCGCGCCAACACCGATCGCGATCGAAATCGCCGCGCGCAGATATGTCTCGGTCGCTGTACCGATGCTCAGCCCCAGAAATGCGAGAGCCGAGACCAGTATCATGATCAGGATCAGCTGCTTGGGCGAGAATGCAATCGCTGCTTTCTGTGCTTTGTCAGCAAGCAGCGAATAAAGCGGTATGGTCTGGGTCTTCATGTGCTGGCGCATTTCCTTGCGCAGCTGTTCCAGAACCTGTTCGCGGCCAACACCTTTGTCGATCATGTCCAAACGCCGGTTGACACGGCTGTTCAGGCTGATCGATTTCCCAAAGGCGACAAGGTAGATTCCTTCGACGAGGGCAAGCACCCCAACGAATATCGCGATGTAGATAAGAGCCTCTGTCGGCAGTTGCATATCCGGTTCTCCTACATCGTGGTTGGATCGTAGATTGAAGAGGGCAGATCGAAGCCCCAGAGGCGGAAGCGCTCGGAATAGTGGCTGCGCACGCCGGTGGCGGTGAAATGACCGATGATCTTGTTGTCGGGCGTTAGGCCAACGCGTTGAAAGCGAAAGATTTCCTGCATCGAGATCACATCACCTTCCATCCCGGTGATCTCGGTGATCGAGGTCATCCGGCGCGAACCATCCTGCAAGCGGCTTGCCTGTACGATCAGGTTTACAGCCGATGCAATCTGGCTTCGGACTGCCTTGATCGGCATTTCGATCCCGGCCATCGCGATCATGTTCTCCAAACGTGAAATACCGTCACGGGCCGAGTTGGCGTGGATTGTGGTCATCGAGCCGTCGTGGCCGGTGTTCATGGCCTGCAGCATATCGATCACCTCGGCGCCACGCGTCTCGCCCACGATGATGCGGTCGGGGCGCATACGCAGGGCGTTTTTCAGACAGTCGCGGGGGCTGACCTCGCCCTTGCCTTCGACGTTGGGGGGGCGGCTTTCCATTCGGCCGACGTGAGTCTGCTGCAGCTGAAGTTCCGCGGTATCCTCGATGGTCAGGATGCGTTCGGCATCGTCGATAAAGCTGGACAGGGCGTTCAGCGTGGTCGTCTTACCAGAACCCGTACCACCAGAAACGATGATGTTCAGTCGGGTCGAAACGGCAGCCTGCAAATAGGCGGCCATTTCTTCGGTGAAAGCACCGAAATTGACCAGATCATCGATACCCAGCTTATCTTTCTTGAACTTACGAATCGACACCAACGAGCCATCCACCGCAATCGGCGGCACCATGGCGTTGAAACGCGATCCATCTGCCAGACGCGCGTCAACGTAAGGGTTGGATTCATCGACACGACGACCCACAGCGGAAACGATCTTGTCGATGATCCGCATCAGGTGCTTTTCGTCCTTGAAGGTAATATCGCTGATTTCCAGCTTACCGTGACGTTCGACAAATATCTGCTGCGGGCCGTTGACCAGAATATCGTTGACCGTGTCGTCCTGAAGCAGCGTCTCAAGCGGGCCGAGACCGGTGACCTCATCATACAGCTCTTTGTTCAGCTGAGTGCGGTCTTCGCGGTTCAGAACAATGTTTCGATCTTCAAGCACCTCGCTTGCGATGGCGCTGATCTCGGTGCGTAGCTCGGCCTCACTGGCTTTTTCCAGCGCGGCAAGATTGAGATTCTCAAGCAGTTCCCGATGCAGTTCCAGCTTGATTTCACCTAGCCGTTCTTTGCGCTTGCGCTCTTTGTCGCTTGCGGCAACTTCACCGGCCTTCCTTTGTACAGGTTTGCGGGCAACTGCTGTCGTCGCAGGTGCAGCGGCCGGCGCGGCGGCAGGAGTGGCTGCGGGTGCTTTGGCTTCAACCGGTTGGGCCGATGGCTGTTTCTTGTATCTTGAGAACACGGCAGCTCCCCTTTTGTGTTATGCGGCTTCGGCGTCGTTGCTGCCCAGGCTATGAAGCGATTGCGCCAGCTTGGCGATTTCTCGGCGCAGCGGGTTTTTGGCTGCGGAACTGGCAAGCGGAAGGCCGTGATCGCCGGACTGCATGACCGGTTTGCCACCATCGGGCAAAAGCAGATCGATCGAAATACCCAGGCTCTCGCCCATGCGCTTGACCCGGCTCTTGCCGTTCAGATCGGTGAACTTCGGCGCCCGGTTCAGCGCAAAACGCAGCTTGTTGAAGGGCAGCTCTTCCGATTGCAGCGCACGTTTCAGGCGCAGCGCGTTCTGGGCCGAGCGCATGTCCAACTCGATCAGGGCGAAATAAACATGTGCTGCCTGCAGAACGGTTTCGGACCAATGCACAAGCGTTTTTGGCATATCGATTACGACATAGTCGAAATGCGCGCGCGCTGTGTCGATGACACGCTGAATGTCTTCGGGGGTGATGAGATCCAGCGGGATCATGTCCGAAGGTGAGGTCAGCACCTGCAACTTGTCTTCGAAAGTCTGCAGTGCCTGGCCGAAGGATTCTTCATCCATCGAGGCGGTATCTGATAGCATCTCAAACACCGCTTCGTGGCGCGGCAGGTCGAGATAGGTCGAAACGGTGCCATATTGAAGGTCCAGATCGATCAGGCAGACCTTGGGGTTTTCCTTGGCAGATACCGTTGCCAATTCCCACGCCAGGTTGACCGCCATAGTGGTCGAGCCAACACCGCCCGCAAGGCCCTGAACCACAAACAGCGCACCTTCTTTCGACGCGCCGTTGGCAAGCGGAACAGCGGCCTGGGGTGCGGAAACCGGGTCTGGTCGATTCATCCGGTTGATTGCTTCCTGCAATTCGTTTTCCGGAAGAGGGTAGGGGACAAACTCATCCGCACCCTTGCGCAGCAATTGATGCAAAGAAGCGGGGGTGACATCTTCGGCAATGAGGACAACCTTGACACCTTTTTCCTTGGCCTGAGTGATAATCTCACCCATCAGGCTCAGGTTGTCTTCGTCGTCACCATCAAGCGCCAGCGCCACGAATTGCAGCGATTCCGCTTCGGGCTGACTGAAAAAGGCCAGGGCCTCGGCAAATCCAAGATCACCCCAACGCTCACCCAGGGCGGCCTCCATGTCTTCGATCAAAAGATCAAAGTTCTGAACATCGCGGCTGATCGTACAGGCCAGGATGGCGGTGTTTTCATCTTGCGGCGTCGCGCTCGTCATTAACACAATCCTCGTCGAGAGGGCTGAGCAAACCGAGTTGAACGCGAGAAAGATCAGTTCTGGTATGCTGTCGCCCGATGCGGTCAATTCTGGCCGCAGGTCACCCAATTGTTGACAACATCACTTGGAAGTTGGGCGAGAATTGGGCGCAAAAGAACCAATTGTAGGGAAATGGGCGACAATGCCGCCCATTGTTTAGGTATTATCAGCCACCTGATTCGTCTTCGCGCTGAAAGATGCTGACGGGTTCAGCACTTTTGATGTACTCGCGATAGATCACTTCGGCGTACTTGCCATCCAAGAGGCTGGGGTGGCGATCAACGAAGCCAGAGACTTCTGTCACCGTGCGCCGGTTGCGGCGATCGCGATTCGGCGTAGCGACGAGAGGCCGGGATTTCCCAAAAGAAACAACAGCTTCAAGCCGTGATCGAGAGATCCCCTGCTGTGTCAGGAAGGCCACCGCCGCATTTGCGCGACGTTGTCCCAGGCGCCTGTTGTAGCTTTCGGAACCGACAGCATCCGTATGCCCGTACACGCGGAACCGCGCTTCGGGGAACTGTTTGATCCAAGCTGCCTGCTGCAGAAGGATGCGCTGCGCCGAGGCATCAAGCTTTGCGCTGTCAAACGCAAAGTTGATCTGTGTGGGTACTTCGGCTGCGAAACGCTGTGCGAGAATCTGACCATAGGTGAGCTCGCCATTCATGACCTGAATGTTGTTCAGGGTCGCATTGCCGAAGGTGCCTGCGTCGATTTCGTAACCTGCTTCGCGTGTACAGCCAGCGACAGCAACCGAAAGAGCGAGTGTAATGATCCACTTATCCATTGGTTCTATCCTCTCATATCACTCCAGGACATAGCCGTAAGACTGGCCAAAATCCTGTTTCGCAACTTCGGATGCCGCACCGTTTCCTGCACGTTCGGTCCGGGCGACTCTGCCGTTCACAAAAAGATCAAACTCGCTGGGGGGCTTCACGCGATCAGTCGGCAGGGCCAGAGCTTCCCCACGCGTCGGTGTAACCAGATGCGCGGTGACGATGATGACCAACTCGCTTTGTTCACGCTGATACTCGGCGCTGCGGAACAGCGCGCCCAGAACTGGTACATCACCGAGCCAGGGAACCTGATTGCTCAGATCCGTAAAGTCATCCTGAATCAGGCCCGCGATCGCAAAGCTCTCTCCGTCCTGAAGCTCAACCGTGGTTTTGGTCTGACGAACGATGAAGCTGGGAACTGCGTCACCATTGATCGAAAAGTTTGAATTCGGGTCAATGCTTGAAACAGACGCGGCCATTTCAAGGTTGATCGTGTTTCCGTCGGCAACGCGGGGAATGAACGCCACCTGAACACCGAACGGGCGGTATTCGATAGCGACCACGCCATCATCCTGCGGGACAGGGATTGGGACTTCGCCACCTGCCAGAAACTCCGCCTCTTGCCCGGACAAGGCCGACAGATTCGGCTCCGCCAGGCTACGGGCCAGGCCCTTGGATTCAAGCGCTTCCAGAAGCAGACGGACTTGTGTCGACCCGGCTCCGAAACCAAACAGGATCGCGCCGGTATTGGTTTGAACAGCGGGAATATTGTTTGCCAGCGCGTTGTTCAGTCCCAACTGGTTGTTGAGCGTGTTGAAACCAGCTGTCACGTCACCCCCGCCGAAGCCGAGAGAAGCCGTCAGGCTTTTGGCGACCGAGCGGTTCATTTCGGCAAAGCGCACTTTCAGCATGACCTGCTGCACGCCGCCGACATTCATCAGATTCGAAACGCGTTCGGGCGCGTAACGTTCCGCCAGCTCAAGCGCGCGTGCAAGACGGGCGCTGCTGGAAACGGTGCCGGAAAGAACGATACCATCATTGGCGGTCCGCACTTCGATCTGCTCATTTGGCAGGATCTGGCGCAGGCGCTCTTTGAATTCGGTGACGTCCGGGGCAACCCGCACCCGCACATTGGTCAGCAGATTACCTGCGCCGTCGAACAGGGTCAGGGTGGTCATGCCCGGCGCCCGGCCAAGCACATAGATCGTGCGGTCCGACAGCGTCGAAACATCGGCGATACCGGCGTTTGCGATGCTGATCTCGGCGAATGGTTCTTCGCTTTCCACCACGATTGCGCGGTTAACAGGAACGTCCAGCGATTCGGCTGTCCCTTTCTTAACCACACGAAGATTCTCGGCCCAGGCGGCATCGCCGACCGAGCTCATTACAAGCGTCAACCCCAGCAGGGTTGCGCTGATCCAGGAACGTATTGTCATGTGACCTGCCTCTCCGATCACCACTCGATTTTATGGGTCTTATGCCCTCTATCGGTAAACCCTGCGCGAAAACCGGTTTTATTGCAATAATCAATGGTTTCTGGAATTTTCTTTATGTGGAGAATGCGCAACATCGCAACGTAAAAGACCGCGCATCCGGCGCGGCCTTTGGGTTGTAACAGACTGAATTGGCGTCAGTTTGTGCAAGGAATCGGCGTCTCGACGGTTTCGCTGCCGCGACGGGTTCGAATGGTGCAGACCTTTTTCTTCTGCGCCACCGGTTCAGGCGCGACTTCTTTGATTCCAAGCAATTTACGCTGGTCGATTTCGATTGCGCTTGCGACCGCGTCATCCTGGGCACCGACCAGGGCCAGCGAAAGGCGACCGGTGTTTTGGGCCTGAGCCAGAGCAGCGATTTGTTCCGGGGTTGCGGATACGGTAACCGTGCGCGCAATTGTTGCACCAGTGATGTCCGATCCGGCGATCTGATCGACGGCTATCAACTGAATTTTACTTTGAATGAGACGTGTAATCTCGCCGCGCTCACTATCAGCCGTTCCGCGAAGCGATCCGGTCCAGTAGACATCGACATTGTCCCCGGGACGCAGGAAGCCTGATACGCCTGATGCGACATCGACGCTAATCGCAAATGCCCGCATTCCCTTTTCAAGCTGCGAGGTGAGGCCGGCGGATTCGCCGGGTTTGGTCACCTTGACCTCCATCACCGCTTCATCCTTTTCCATGGCGCGCAATACAAATCGGTCCTTTTCGCCGGTTTCCGGGAATAGGACAGCTATATCGGTGAAACTGCCTTCCGGGATCGCATCTTCTGGCCAGTGAACGACTCGAACATCTTCATCGGCCAGACGCTCTCCGTATTTCAGGGCTCTGGTAGTAACCAGTACGCCGACAGTCGTTACAGTATTCACTTTCGCCAGCGCATCCCGCGCGGCTTGTCGCTCGCGTGCCAGTTGATCCTGATGCTGCGTGATGTAGTCTCGCGCCAAATACACGGCACCACCGGCCAATACCACTCCGACAATCAGGACAAGTCCAAATACTGCGCGCATCTACGTCCCCTCGCATTACTTTAGTTAGTTCTTCCCACCGTGAACTTTGTGGTGAGACTAGATTTGCATAAATGTGAATTGTGTCGAAAAGGGGGACAATATTTGATTTTGCCCCAGCCTGTAACGTTTGCGCCAATAATGGTGCATTCGATCACTCACTCGAAGGACTGAAGTTTACAGTGACTTCCTGGACATCAACGCTCGTCAGCGCCTGGCCCGTCCGCTCGTCAATGTCGTTGACTGGCTGTGCGATATTTAAACCGATGAAGACGCCAAGACCGACGATTGCAGCCGTCAACACGACCCAGTCAACCGTTACAGCTCCATCCTCACTCGGTACAAAATTTTTGATCATTTTCCACATCAGAATAACCGGGCGCAAAGTAAAAAGAAAGTGGGGCCAAGCCGTCGAAAGCTAGACCCCACCACAATCAAACTACGATAGCGCAGCTATTATTCCGAGAAATTCACGTCCGGATCTTGGGTGTTGGTCGCGACCGTGCCAAGTGCGTTGCCAACTTCGGCGGACACGTTCTGAGTGCCGGTGCCGATTGCGTTGTATGCAACAGCTGCCAGGCCTACGACGGCTGCGGTCAGAACGACCCAGTCTACAGTTACGGCGCCGTCTTCGTCTTTGCGGAAGTTCTTGATGAACTTGATCATGTTACGTCCCTCCTAAAGGATCAAAAAGTAAATAACCTCGGCGTCTTCCAGAGCTTTCTCTCTCAGTCCGCTCCCGATCGTCTCGGCATGGATATATGTTTGACCCTTGTGCGTGGCAGGAATTGGGCCAATCCTAATTTTTTTCACTCAAAGCTTAACTTTTTGATGATAAATTTGATAACCTACTGAAAGAAAAAGGTAAAAAATCATCCCTTTTTGTGATTACCCGCTTCATGCGATGCAAAATAGCGGCAAATGAGGCGAAATTGCCCCAATTCGCTTTGTTTTTCTGGTGTTGTGAGCCGTTCTGGGGTTCAAACTGTTTCAAAAGATAAAAATCGAGGCAGGCAAATGTATTTCCGGGACGCATTCCTATGCGCCGGCGCAGCGGCGTTGCTGATGACGGGTGCAACACTGGTCTCCGCGACTGAGCAGGAACCACGCGGCGTGTATAAGCGTCTCTCGGCTCCAAAGCCGGGTGAGCGTGTGCGCGTCACCATTCAGATCACACCTGAACAGCATGCGAACGCGCCATCGGCCCCCAGCACCGGGGTCGAGTTGGAGGTGCCCGAAAATGTGACACCCGCCAAGGTTCCAGCCTCGACATCGCCCAGAATTGCCGGGGCCGCTGTTGATAAACCTGTCGGATCGTACAAGGCATTCTGGAATCGGGTGTCGCCGGAATTGGCGCAGGCCAATGCCGGGCGGTTGCACGAAGCCGTTCAGGCACTGACCGCGACGGGTATCGCTGCGCCGCGCTTGCAGGCCATGCAGGAAATCGTGAAACAGCGCGGGACCGATATCCTGCGTTCGACGGTAGGGACCAACGTATCTCCGGCGTTGGTGCTGGCCGTGATCTCGGTGGAATCGGCCGGAAAGACCGAAGCGGTAAGTTCGGCAGGCGCGCAGGGCCTTATGCAACTGATGCCAGCCACCGCAGAACGTTTTGGAGTGAAGGACAGCTTCAAGCCTGAACAGAATATCGAAGGCGGGGTGCGGTATCTGCACTGGCTGATGGAAGAGTTCGGGCGGGACCCGATTCTGGTCCTCGCGGGCTATAACGCAGGCGAGGGGGCCGTGCACAAACACAGCGGAGTGCCGCCCTATGCCGAGACTCGGGATTATGTGCCCAAAGTCCTCGCCGCGTTTCAGGTTGCGAGCGCGCTGTGCACGACGACGCCTCAGTTCGTCTCGGACCCCTGCGTCTTTCAGACCCTGAATTAAAAAGGCCCGCCTGAAAGCGGGCCCTTTACTTGTTTCAGTCAGATCAGCCGACGATTGTTGCTTCGGTCGCCGCGCGCATGTCGTCTTCGCTGACACCATCGGCCAGTTCGACAATCTTCAACCCGCCTTCAACCACGTCCAGTACGCCCAGATTGGTGATGATGCGGTCAACAACGCCCTGACCGGTCAGGGGCAGGGTGCAGGTCTTCAGAACTTTGGAATCGCCGTGCTTGTTGGTGTGGTCCATCACGACGATGACACGACCGACACCGGCCACCAGATCCATGGCGCCGCCCATGCCTTTGACCAGCTTGCCGGGAATCATCCAGTTGGCCAGATCGCCTTTCTCATCCACTTCCATCGCGCCCAGAATCGCAGCGGCGATCTTGCCGCCCCGGATCATGGCAAAGGATGTAGCGCTGTCGAAATACGAGGTGCGCGACAGTTCGGTGATCGTCTGCTTGCCCGCGTTGATCAGGTCGGGGTCTTCCTCACCCTCGAACGGGAACGGGCCCATGCCCAGCATACCGTTCTCGGATTGCAGGGTGATGTCCTTGTCACCCACATAATTCGCCACCAGCGTCGGAATACCGATGCCGAGGTTCACATACATGCCGTCTTCCAGCTCTTCCGCCGCGCGCGCGGCCATCTGATTGCGATCCCAGGGCATTATGCGTCCTCCTTCTTGCGGGTGGTGCGCTGTTCGATGCGCTTTTCGTGGCTGCCCTGAATGATGCGGTGCACATAGATGCCGGGCAGGTGGATGCCGTCGGGGTCCAGCGAGCCGCGCGGGACGATCTCTTCCACCTCGGCCACGCAGATCTTGCCGCAGGTCGCAGCGGGGACGTTGAAGTTGCGCGCGGTTTTGCGGAACACGAGGTTTCCGGTATCATCCGCTTTCCACGCCTTCACGATAGCGAGGTCAGCGAAGATGCCTTCCTCCATGATATAGGTCTCGCCGTTGAAGTCTTTGTGCTCTTTGCCGTCCGCGATCACCGTGCCCACACCGGTCTTGGTGTAAAAACCGGGGATGCCAGCGCCACCGGCGCGCATCCGCTCGGCCAGCGTGCCTTGCGGGTTGAACTCCAGCTCCAGTTCTCCGCTCAGATACTGGCGCATGAATTCAGCGTTTTCGCCGACATAAGAGCTGATCATCTTCTTGACCTGCTTGGTCTGCAGCAGGATGCCGATGCCGAAATCATCGACGCCCGCATTGTTCGACGCAAAGCTCAGATCCTTGACGCCCGAGTCCCTGATGGCCTCAAGCAGCAGCTCCGGGATACCGCACAGGCCGAACCCGCCCGCTGCGATCAGCATGCCGTCCGACAGCACCCCATCGAGCGCCTCGGTGGCATTGGCATAGACTTTCTTCATGGAAAACTCCCCCAATGACATGGTGATGGGCAGGTTGTGCCGCCACGTCATTGGGAAGTCAATGAATCCAAGAGGGTGGTGGTATTTCTACCTAACCCGCCGCCTTCTTGGTGGTTTTCTTGGCTGCAGCCTTCTTTTTCGGCGCCGCCTTTTTCTTAGTACCCTTCTTGGCCGCGCGTTCGTTGACCAATTCGATGGCCATTTCCTGCGTCACGTCCTCGGGCTTGATGTCCTTGGGAATGGTCGCGTTGACCTTTTCCCATTTCACATACGGCCCGTAACGCCCGTCCAGCACCTGCATCGCGCCGCCATCGGGATGCTCGCCCAGCTCTTTGAGCGGCTTGGCAGCGGCCCTGCGTCCACGCCCCGGATTGGCGCGTTTTTCGGCCAGCATTTCAACCGCGCGGTTCATGCCGATCTCGAACACATCGTTTGGGTCCTTGAGGTTGGCATAGACTGGCTTTGCTTCCTCGGGCAGCTGATGCATCAGATAAGGACCGAACCGTCCGAAATTCGAGCTGATCATGCCACCCTCGGGATGCTCGCCGATCTGGCGGGGCAGGGACAGCAGCGTCAGCGCCTTGTCCAGATCCATGTCATCCTTGCTCCACCCGCGGGGCAGAGACGCACGCGGCGGCTTTTTGTTCTCGGGCGTCGGCTCACCGCGCTGGACATAAGGGCCAAAGCGGCCGGATTTCAGCCAGATTTCGTCTCCGGCATCCTCACCTAGCAGACGCTCATCACCCTCGGCCCCTTCACCAGCGATAGGGCGGGTATAGGTGCATTCAGGATAGTTGCCGCAGCCCACAAATCCACCAGTACGCGAGGTTTTCAGGTGAAGCTGCCCCACGCCGCATTTCGGGCAGACACGCGGGTCCGAGCCATCCTCACGCGGAGGATACAGCTGCGGGGCCAGCGCCTCGTCCAATTTGTCCAGCACTTCGGAAATGCGTAGTTCCGATGTCTCGCCAATGGCGGCCGAGAAATCGCGCCAAAACTTGCCCAGCAGGTCCTTGTAATCACGGTCCCCAGCGCTGACGTCATCCAGTTGCTCTTCCAGATTGGCGGTGAACTCATAGCCCACGTATTGGCGGAAGAAGTTCAGCAGGAAGATTGTAACGATCCGGCCTTTTTCTTCGGGGATCAGACGGTTCTTGTCCTTGCGCACATATTCCCGATCCTGAATTGTGGTCACAATCGAGGCATAGGTCGAGGGACGCCCGATCCCCAGCTCTTCCATCCGCTTGACAAGGGTCGCCTCGGTATAGCGCGGCGGCGGCTGGGTATGGTGTTGCAGGGCCAGAACGGCTTCGTTGTCGGACAGGATCGCGGCCTTGTCGTCGGCTTTGGCGAACTGATCCTTCAGCGAGGTTTTGGCAAATCGCGCCGGATCGCCCTGCATGATCTGCGGCAGGCGTTTTTCGTCGTCATCGGCCACATCATCGCGGCCTTCCTCGTAGACGCGCATGAAGCCGTCGAACAGCACGACCTGCCCGGTGGCGCGCAGGCCGACTTGTCCATCTTCGCTGCCAATTTCGACCGTGGTGCGCTCCAGGCGGGCGGCGGCCATCTGACAGGCAATGGTGCGTTTCCAAATCAGATCATACAGCTTGCGCTGATCCTCATCGGTCACTTTCAGCGCTTTGGCGTCGCGCGACATATCCGTCGGACGGATACATTCATGCGCTTCCTGCGCGTTCTTGGCCTTGTTCTTGTACATGCGCGGGCTGTCGGGCACGTATTCGCTGCCGTAACGATCGGCAATCGCGTCCCGCGTGGCGGCCACGGCCTCGGGCGCCATGTCGATGCCGTCGGTTCGCATATAAGTAATGTATCCGGCCTCATACAGCCGCTGCGCCACCTGCATGGCATGGCGGGCGCCCATGCCGAACTTGCGGCTGGCCTCTTGTTGCAGGGTTGAGGTCATGAAGGGCGCGCTGGGGTTGCGTGCTGCAGGCTTGGCCTCGACCGAGGTAACGGACAGCGCACGGCTGGTGATGGCCTGCACTGCCAGTTCCGCCTGCGTGGCATTGGCCAGATCGTGCTTGTCCAGCTTTTTACCCGCAAGCGTGACCAGCCGTGCCTCATAAGTCTGGCCGCGCGGCGTTTCGAACAGGGCGCGGACCGACCAGTATTCAACCGGTTTGAACGCCTCGATCTCCATCTCGCGTTCGACGATCAGGCGCAGGCAGACCGACTGCACGCGTCCGGCGGATTTTGCCCCCGGCAGCTTGCGCCACAAAACGGGCGACAGGTTGAACCCGACCAAATAGTCCAGCGCGCGGCGGGCCAGATAAGCCTCGACCAGCGGCATGTCGACCTGACGTGGGTTCTGCATCGCCTCGGTCACCGCGTCCTTGGTGATGGCGTTGAAGGTCACCCGGCTGACCGGCGTGTCCTTCTTGATCGAGCGGCGCTTGGTCAGCGCCTCCTGCAGGTGCCAGCTGATCGCCTCGCCTTCACGATCAGGGTCGGTGGCGAGGATCAGGGCGTTGTCTTCTTTCAGCGCGTCGGCGATGGCCTTGACATGCTTGCGGCTGTCATTACCGACCTCCCATTTCATCGAGAATTCTTCGTCCGGATCGACCGATCCGTCCTTGGGCGGCAGATCCCGCACATGGCCGTAAGAGGCCAGAACCGTGTAGTCGGGGCCGAGATATTTATTGATTGTTTTTGCTTTGGCCGGAGATTCTACAACAACTACGGGCATTTAAGGGGAAACCTCGCTCGACGATTTGGGCGCCTTCTATGGTGGTGCAAAATGTGTGGGGCAGGAAGGAATTGTCAATGCGTTCCTTTCGTCGCGTGAAAAGCGGCGTTATTTCAGTGTATTATGGGCCATTTTCATGCCAGCTGCCCGTCAGTGCGTCTGCAGTTCTCTGTTGCCCGATCAACTCGCCAGAGACAAAAGCCCGCCCGGCTGACACTGGATTCGTCCCTCAAGCTCAAGATCGACCAGCGCGGGGCCCAATTCACCTGCCGTTGCCGCGATATCGCGCAGCAATTGATCTTCTGCGATAGGTGAGGGGCCGAGCCGATCCAGTATCTGCGTATGAATGGCCTGCACAGGAGTGGGTTTGGGCGCAGCAATCGCAGTATCGGGTTCGGTAAACAGGTCGGCCTGTATCGGCAGCGCTTCAAGAATATCGTCGGCAGAACGTACAAGCGTCGCCCCGTCGCGAATCAACAGATTGCACCCCGCAGCCCGTGCATCGAAGGGATGGCCGGGTACGGCCAGCACCTCGCGCCCCTGATCGAGGGCATCGCGGGCTGTAATCAGACTGCCAGACTTGGCTGCGGCCTCGACCACCACCACCGCGCGCGCCAGCCCCGAGATGATGCGGTTACGGCGCGGAAAATGTCTGGCCTGCGGGGTGACGCCCATGGGCTGCTCGGACAGGCGCAGGCCCCTGCGGGCGATGTCCTGAGCCAGATCGGTGTTCTCTGCTGGATACACAACATCAACTCCGCCCGCCATGACCGCGATGGTGCCGGTCTCGACCGATGCCAGATGCGCGGCGGTATCAATGCCGCGCGCCAGGCCCGAGACAATGGCATGACCCTTGCCGCCCAATTCCGTGGCCAATCCTCGCGCCATGCGCGCGCCCAGTGACGAACAGTTACGGGCGCCAACCATTGCGATTGCGGGTTTTTGCAGCAGCGACACGTCGCCGACGGCCCACAGCAACGGCGGCGCATCGCTCAGGTCGTTCAAGACGTCGGGAAAGTCAGCGGCCCCAAGGCACAAAAGCCGCGCTTTTGCGGCTTTTGCGGCCTTGAGTTCCGCCTCAATCACGCCGGGGGGGCAGGTTTCATACCCTTCTATTCCGGCAGCGCGCGCCATTTCCGGCAGCGCGGCCAGCGCGTTCTGCGCCGAGCCATGTTCGCGCAGCAGCCGACGAAACGTCGCCGGACCAACCTTGCGTGAACGCAACAGACGGAGCCAGGAAAACCGGTCCTCTTCCGTGGTGGGTGGGAGTGGGGGGTGATTGGAAGAAAGCTGCTCTTCGGTCATCCGATGCTCCGCCTGATTGCAGAACCGGTGTATCGGATTCGGGGTTAACAGCCTGTAAATCGCGGAAATTTAGATGTGATTTGTCATCATTTTGTTCTGACGCATTCAGTTATATTATTGATATAGAACAGAAAAATAATTCTCAATCTGCCGCTTTACAAATGCGTGAGGGGCACGGTGTTAACCTCGTGCCCGTTTATATTTGCGCTCGACTCAGGTAGCCGAGCCGCCAATGGTCAGCCCATCCATCAGGACGGTCGGCTGGCCGACCCCGACCGGCACCCATTGCCCGTCCTTGCCGCAAGTGCCCATTCCCGGGTCCAGCGCCATGTCATTACCCAGGCCCCGAATGCGTTTCAACGCCGACGGCCCGTCTCCGATCAGCGTCGCGCCCTTGACCGGCGCGCCGATCTTGCCGTTTTCGACCCGGTAGGCCTCGGTGCAGGAGAAGACGAACTTGCCGTTGGTGATGTCCACCTGACCGCCACCAAAGCCAACGGCCCAGATACCGTCCTTGATATCCGCGACCAAAGACGCAGGGTCGGCATCACCACCCAGCATGATCGTGTTGGTCATGCGTGGCATCGGTTTATGCGCATAACTCTGCCGCCGCCCGTTGCCGGTGGGCGCGACACCCATCAGCCGCGCGTTCTGGCGGTCTTGCATGTAACCGGTCAGAGTGCCGTCCTCGATCAGCACGGTCCGCGAACTCGGCGTGCCCTCGTCATCCACGGTGATCGAGCCGCGCCGATCCGCAATGGTGCCGTCATCCACAACCGTCACGCCCTTTGAGGCGATCTGCTGGCCCATCAACCCGGCAAAGGCCGAACTGCCCTTGCGGTTGAAATCGCCTTCCAGCCCGTGGCCGATGGCTTCGTGCAGCAGGATGCCGGGCCAGCCGGGGCCAAGCGCCACCTCCATCACTCCGGCAGGGGCGGGGATGGCCTCGAGGTTGACCAGCGCGATGCGCAGCGCCTCACGCGCTTTGTCTTGCCAGTCGGCGGGGTCGATCAGCCCGCTCAGTCCAACGCGCCCTCCGCCACCGGCCGAGCCGCTTTCGCGACGGCCATTCTGTTCCACGATCACCGAGACGTTCACGCGGGTCATCGGGCGCACGTCACGCACCAGCACGCCATCGGGGCGCAGAATCTCGACCTCCTGCACGGCGGCAGCGATGGTGGCGCTGACCTGAACGACGCGCGAATCGAGATCCCGTGCGAAGGCATCAATCTCGCGCAGGGTTTCGACCTTGACCGGGAAGCTGGCGGTCTCGATCGGGTCTTCATCCGTATAAAGCCGCGTGTTGGTGGGTTTCGGAGCTTCGGCCAGCGTGCCGCCGCCATCGCCAACGGCCAGCCGGGCCGTCTCGGCAGCGCGTTTCAGCGCCGGGATCGAGACATCGGTGGAATGCGCATAGCCCGCAACCTCGCCCTGCACCGCACGCAGCCCGAATCCTTCGGAGGCATCATATGAGGCAGTCTTCAAACGCCCGTCATCAAACACCAGAGACTCGGATTTCCGGCGCTCGACAAACAGCTCTCCGTCTTCGGCCCCGGCGGTGGCCGAGCGCAAAACGGTCAGTGCTTCGTCATGCGGCAGAGCGCTCTCAAAAGGGCGAAACGGAGCTTGAGACATGGGTTGCGGCCTTTCGCATTTGATCCAGATCAAAAATAGCGTCTGTTTGACGCAAGCATTTTGCTTTATCTACCCGCAGGAATATGGTTTTTAACGCGGCCAAAGACAACGGGTGAGGTGTGACCGATTCACATCTTTTCGCCAGGGACGTAAAGATCAAACGATCAGGACAGAACATGAAGAATGCTTTGATGCTTTCGGGGCTTATGACAGCCCTCTCCAGCCTTCCCGCCATGGCTCAGGAGCTTGAAATTATTGGCAAGCCGGTCGATGGCGGCCTGGGCTTTCAGCCTGCGGCGACCAGCCTCGCCGAAGGAATCCAGCGACTGGACGGCATGATTCTGGTGATCATCACCGCAATCTGTATCTTCGTTGCGGCCCTGCTGGTGTATTGCATCGTGCGCTACAACCAGCGCGCCAACCCGACACCGGCGCGATTCTCGCACTACACCCCGGTCGAGATTGCATGGACCCTGGGTCCGATCCTGATTCTGGTCTTCATCGGTGCGTTCTCGCTGCCGGTTCTGTTCAAGCAGCAGGAAATTCCCGAAGGCGACGTGGTCATCAAAGTGGTCGGCAACCAGTGGTACTGGACTTACGAATATGTCGATCACGATTTTGCCTTCGACAGCTATCTGCTGGGTCATCCGGCAACTCTGGACGAGGGCGCGCGCGCGGCGGATGCTGATGTCACGCCGTTTGTTCTGGATGACGCAATGCGCGCCAAGCTGGCGGATGCCGGTTACAGCGATGACGAATGGCTGCTGGCGACCGACACTGCCGTGGTTGTGCCAGTGGGCAAAATCGTCGTTATGCAGGTCACCGCGTCGGACGTGATTCACTCGTGGGCGATCCCGTCCTTCGGCGTGAAACAGGACGGTGTGCCCGGACGTCTGGCCGAGCTGTGGTTCGAGGCCGAGAAAGAGGGCATCTATTTCGGTCAGTGTTCGGAACTGTGCGGCAAGGACCACGCCTATATGCCGATCACTGTGAAAGTGGTCAGCGAAGAAGCCTATGAAGAATGGCTGCAGGGCGCGATCGAAGAATATGCGGGCCTGCCGCAAAGCTATCAGGTCGCGTCCAAGTAAGCGCGATCAGGGCGGCGCGACTGCCCAGGATGACAGGTAAGCTGCGCGGGCAATCGCGCGGCTTTCGCCTCAGAAGGACCGGAAATGACTGACGCAAGCATCAATGCCAGCACAGCGACCGCTCAGGCGGACGAGGCCAGCTTTGGCGATTTTTTCGCCCTGCTGAAGCCTCGGGTGATGTCGCTTGTGGTGTTCACGGCGCTGGTTGGTCTGCTGGCGGCTCCGGTTTCCGTGCATCCGGTCGTGGGCTTCTGCGCTATCCTGTTCATTGCCATCGGTGGCGGCGCATCCGGTGCACTGAACATGTGGTGGGATGCGGATATCGACCGGGTGATGAAGCGCACCAAAGGCCGCCCGATCCCGTCCGGTAAGGTCGAAGAGGGTGAGGCGCTGGCCATCGGGCTGGCTCTGTCCGGTCTTTCGGTGATCATGCTGGGCCTTGCGACCAACTGGTTCGCAGGCGCGTTCCTGGCCTTCACCATCTTCTTCTACGTCGTCGTCTATACGATGTGGCTGAAGCGTTCGACGCCTCAAAACATCGTGATTGGTGGCGCAGCTGGTGCTTTCCCACCGGTGATCGGATGGGTTGCGGCCACCGGATCAATGACGCTTGAGCCGTGGCTGATGTTTGCCCTGACCTTCATGTGGACGCCGCCGCATTTCTGGGCGTTGGCGCTGTTCATGCGCTCGGATTACGACGATGCGGGCGTGCCGATGCTGACGGTAACCCACGGGCGCCGCGCGACGCGCTGGCATATCCTTGTCTACACGGCGCTGCTGGCGCTGCTGGCTGTGGGCACTTCTTTCTCGGGTATCGGCGGGCCGATTTATCTGACCGTGGCGATGGTGATGAACGCCTTGTTCCTGCGCGGTGCCTGGCAGATTTCCCGCCGCAGCGAGGACGATTCGGAAGCGGACAACTTCAGGGCGGAGCGCAGCTTCTTCAAATTGTCGCTGCTGTATCTCTTCCTGCATTTCGGCGCGATTCTGGCAGAGGCACTGTTGAAACCCTATGGTTTGGGAGGCTGGTCATGAGCCTGCGTAAAAGCCACGAGCTGCATCAACGCCGGTTCAGCCGCAATCTGGGCGTTGGCCTGACGCTGGCCGCATTTATCGTGATCATCTTCGGACTGACGATCGTCAAAGTTTCGAACACGGATTTCAACATGGCGACACAAGAGGTGCAGAACTGATGGCGTTGACGGGGCCTCAGAAGACGGTTGCGCAGACCGTGGGCGTGGTAGTCCTGATGGGCAGCCTGGCCTGGGCGGCGGTGCCGTTTTACGACTGGTTCTGCCGCGTTACTGGCTTTGGCGGCACCACCGGCGTAGCCGAGACCGCGCCCGAGGACATTCTGGACCGCACCATCACCGTGCGCTTTGACGCGTCAAAAGCCAAGGACATGGCGTGGGAATTCAAGCCGGTCGAACGCGAGATGGAAGTGCGCATCGGCGAAACGGGTCTGGCCTTCTACGAAGCCTACAACCCGACAGACCGCCCGATCGCCGGACAGGCCTCGTACAATGTGGCGCCATATTCGGCGGGCGGATATTTCCAGAAAATTGCCTGTTTCTGCTTTGAAGAACAGGTTCTGCAACCCGGTGAGCGGGTTGAGATGCCGGTGACCTTCTTCGTCGATCCCGAAATTGTCGACGATCTGGAAGCCAAATATGTGCATACGATCACTCTGTCGTATACATTCTATGAAATTGACCTGCCCGAAGGCTATGCCGCCCTCGACGTGCAGGCAGAGACCAACAAGAACTAACGCCTGTAGGTGAGGGACGCTGATGGCACACGCTAAAGACCATGACTACCACATTCTGAACCCCTCGATCTGGCCGCTGATCGGCGCCGTCAGCGGTTTTGTGATGCTTTTCGGGGCCGTGCTGTGGATGCACGGAACCACCCCATGGATCTTCTGGATGGGGGTTGTGGGTGTCCTTTACACCATGTTCGCATGGTGGTCCGAAGTGGTGGCCGAAAGCCGCGCCGGCGATCATACGCCGGTCGTGCGTATCGGCCTGCGTTACGGATTCATCCTGTTCGTGATGTCCGAGGTGATGTTCTTCTTTGCCTGGTTCTGGTCGTTCTTCAAACATCGCATGTATCCGATGTACGACTATGCCGGGACGGAATACATCCAGCCGGATATCCATGCGGTTGATCCGTTTCACCTGCCTCTGATCAACACTCTGGTTCTGCTGCTGTCGGGTTGTGCGATCACCTGGGCACACCATGCGCTGGTGCACAACAATGACCGCAAGGCGCTGGTACAGGGTCTGGCCATCGGTATCGCACTGGGTGTTGCGTTTACCTTCCTGCAGGGCTTTGAATATTATGAACTGCTGGCCCATGGGGGCTGGGAATTCGGCGGTGATCAGTTCTATTCGAACTTCTTCATGGCGACCGGTTTCCATGGCGCGCATGTGATCATCGGTACCATCTTCCTGACGGTCTGTCTGATCCGCGCCCTGAAAGGGGACTTTACGCCCGAGAAGCATGTCGGTTTCGAAGCCGCAGCCTGGTACTGGCACTTCGTTGACGTTGTCTGGCTGTTCCTGTTCTTCGCCGTTTACATCTGGGGTCAAGCTCCGCTGATGTAACGCCGGTCAGGTGATCCAATTGCAAAAGCCGCCCTATGGGGCGGCTTTTTCTCTATTCGGGGCGCAAGATTGCGCCCGATACAATTGCGTGGTTGCAATTCGACCCGCGCCCCCCTTAACAAGACGCCGGTTCCTGCTAAGAGGTCTGATCCCGCCATGCGCCGCATTCTGTTCCTGCTGATTTTCGGTGTCGCCGGTTTGGGCGTGCTGCTGTCACTGGGTTTTTGGCAAGTGCAGCGGCTGGCGTGGAAACAGGAGGTTCTGGCCGAGATCGAAAGCCGCATTTCTGCCGATCCGGTCGCTTTGCCGCCGCAGGTGTCCGAGGCCGGAGATAAATACCTGCCTGTGACGATTTCCGGTGAACTGGAACCCAACGAAATTCATGTTCTGGTCTCGGTAAAGCAGGTGGGTGCGGGATATCGCATCATCCAGCCATTTCACACTGCTGACCGGACCATTCTGGTGGATCGCGGCTTTGTGCCGACCACCGCCAAACAGGCGGATCGTTTGGCAGGCCCTATGGAGATCACTGGCAATCTGCATTGGCCCGATGAGGTCGATGGCTACACGCCCGAACCCGATATCGGCAGCAACATCTGGTTCGCCCGTGACGTGCCCGCGCTGGCGGCGGCCCTGGGGACTGAGCCGGTGCTGCTGATTGCGCGGTCCGAAACCGACCCGAACGTGACGCCGCTGCCGGTCGATACAGCGGGCATCCCCAACGATCATCTGCAATATGCAATCACCTGGTTTGGTCTGGCTCTGGTCTGGGCCGCCATGACCGGGTACTTCCTGTGGCGCAGCCGTGCCAATTCTGAGAGTGACGCGACATGAAATACATCTCGACCCGCGGGCAGGCGCCCGAACTGAGTTTTGAAGAGGCAATGCTGACCGGGCTGGCCCGTGACGGCGGCCTGTATCTGCCCGCCGAGATTCCGGTTTTGAGCCAGGATGACATCGCCGCGCTGGCCGGTCTGCCCTATGAGGAAATCGCGTTCCGCGTCATGTGGCCCTATGTCAGCGGTTCCTTTGCCGAGGACGAGTTCAAGGCGATCATCGCCCGCGCCTACGAGGGCTTTGGCCACGACGCCCGCGCGCCGCTGAAGCAACTGAACGAGAACCACTTCCTGCTGGAATTGTTCCACGGCCCCACGCTGGCCTTCAAGGACTTCGCCATGCAGTTGATTGGTCAGCTATTCCAAGTGGCCCTGAAACGGCGCGGCGACCGGGTGACCATCGTGGGGGCAACCAGCGGCGATACCGGTTCGGCTGCGATCGAAGCGTTCCGGGGGCTGGATGCGGTGGATGTGTTCATCCTGTTCCCGCATGGCCGTGTCTCCGAAGTGCAGCGCCGCCAGATGACCACCCCTGCGGACAGCAACGTCCATGCGCTGGCCGTGGATGGCGATTTCGACGATTGTCAGGCCGCCGTGAAGGACATGTTCAACGATTTCGACTTCCGCGACGGGGTGAAACTGGCCGGTGTGAACTCGATCAACTTCGCGCGGGTGCTGGCGCAGGTGGTGTATTACTTCTCGGCCGCTGTCAGCCTTGGCGCGCCGCATCGCAAGGTCAGCTTCACTGTGCCCACCGGCAATTTCGGCGACATCTTTGCAGGCTACATCGCCAAACGCATGGGCCTGCCCATCGACCGGCTTGTGGTGGCGACCAACCAGAACGACATCCTGCATCGGTGCCTCTCGGGGCAGGGGTACTTCAAGGGTGACACCATCCCCTCGATCAGCCCGTCGATGGATATTCAGGTCAGCTCGAACTTTGAACGGGCGTTGTATTATGCCTATGGCGAGGATGGCAGCGCCGTGGCGCAGTTGATGGAGGAGCTGAAGACCGGCGGCTTCAACGTTAGCCAGGGTGCGATGGAGGCGCTGCGCGAGCAGTTCGAATCGGGCCGTGTGTCCGAAGACGAAACGCTGGCCACCATCAAATCGACGCTGGCGCATAGCGCCGAACTGGTTTGCCCGCACACCGCCGTGGGCATCAAGGTGGCCGAAGACCACCGCGCCGCCGACACGCCGATGATCACGCTGGCCACCGCGCATCCGGCGAAATTCCCGGCTGCGGTCGAGAAGGCGAGTGGCGAACATCCGCCTCTTCCATCCCGCATGTCTGATCTGTATGAACGTCTGGAACGGGTGACCCGCATCGCCAACGATCTGGGCGCCATCGAGGATCATATCAGAAGGCATATCGCCGAGTGACTGTCAGACAAGATCAACTGAAGAACGGCTTTCGGATCGTCAGTGAACATATGCCGGGGCTGCAATCTGCTGCCATCGGCATATGGGTGACCGCAGGCGGGCGGCATGAGCGGATCGAACAGAACGGCATCGCTCATTTCCTTGAGCACATGGCCTTCAAGGGAACCGAGCGGCGTTCCGCGCTGCAAATCGCCGAGGCCATTGAGGATGTGGGCGGCTATATCAACGCCTATACCTCGCGCGAGGTCACAGCCTACTACGCGCGCGTCCTGAAAGACGACGTGGCGCTGGCAATGGATGTGATTGGCGATATCGTCCTGAACCCGGTTTTCGACCCGCGCGAGATTGAGGTCGAACGCGGTGTGATCCTGCAGGAGATCGGTCAGGCCTATGACACGCCCGATGATGTGATTTTCGACTGGTTGCAGGAGCAGAGCTATCATGACCAGCCCCTGGGCCGCACCATTCTGGGGCCGACCGAGCGGGTGAGCGCGTTTTCCCGCGAAGACCTATCTGGCTTTGTCGCTGAACATTATGGCCCGGAACAGATGATCCTGTCTGCGGCGGGCGCTGTGGATCACGACGCGCTGTTGAAAATGGCCGAAGAGATGTTCGGGCATCTACAATCACGCAAAGGGCTGATCCCCGAAACGGCGCGCTTCACCGGTGGCGAAGCCCGGCAGGAGAAAGAGCTGGAGCAGGCGCATTTCGCGCTGGCGCTGGAAAGCCCCGGCTATCGCGATGATGCGATCTATACGGCGCAGATTTACTCGACCGCCTTGGGCGGCGGCATGTCCTCTCGTCTGTTTCAGGAAGTGCGCGAGACGCGCGGGCTGTGTTATACCATCTTCGCCCAGACCGGGGCATACGCGGACACCGGGACAACCACGATCTATGCCGGAACCTCGGCGGATCAGGTTGCGGAACTGGCGGCGATCACCATTGACGAGATGAAGCGTGCCGCCGAGGACATGAGCGCAGAAGAGGTCGCCCGTGCCCGTGCCCAGATGAAGGCCGGAATGCTGATGGGGCTGGAAAGCCCGTCGAACCGGGCCGAGCGTCTGGCACGGCTGGTGCAGATCTGGGGCCGGGTGCCCTCGCTTGAGGATACCGTCGCCAAGATCGATGCGGTCAGCACCGAGGATGTACGCGCCTTCGCCGAACAGATGGCGGTGCAGGCCCCGGCGGCGCTGGCGCTCTACGGCCCGGTTTCGGGCGCGCCAACATTGGCGGAGTTGCAGGAGAGGCGTGCGGCGTGATGCTGTTGGGCAGACGCAAGCTGAAACTTGAAACCGAGCGCCTGACGCTGCGGCCGCCCATACATTCCGACTTCAACGACTGGACGGCATTGCGGCGCGCCTCAAAGGACTATCTGGTTCCGTGGGAGCCGGTCTGGGCCCGGGATCATCTGAGCCGCAAGTCCTTTACCAACCGGGTCTATTGGGCGCAGCGCTCGGTGGCGGGCGGCACGGCGATTCCGCTGTTTCTGTTCCGCCGCAGCGATGATGTGCTGTTGGGGGCGATCACGCTGGATAACGTGCGACGGGGTCCGGCGCAGGCGGGGACGCTGGGCTATTGGACCGGCGAGGCCTATGCGCGGCAGGGTTTCATGCGCGAGGCCATCGGGGCGGTTGTGCATCATGCCTTCACCCGGTTGGACCTGAGCCGGATCGAGGCCGCGTGCCTGCCCGAAAACAAGGCCTCGCGCGGGTTGCTGGAAAGCTCGGGGTTCAAGTATGAGGGTGTGGCGCAGTCCTATCTGCAGATCAACGGGCGGTGGCGGACGCATGTGCTGTATGCCTGTTTGCGATCCGATCGGCGGGGCAGGACCGACGCGGGGTAGGGGGCTCTGCCCCGCCGCGGCAAGCCGCGGCTCCCCCGGGATATTTTGGGCCAGATGAACAAGGGGCATGACTTGGCGGCGTTCTGCGCTACATTTCGGTCATGCGGTGGGTTGTTGCGGGATTGATGATGCTTGCAGACGGGGCGGTGGCGCAGGAGCGGCGGCCCAGCCATTGCATCGCCATCGCGGATGCGGCACCCGGGGTCGAATTTCTGCACAAAGCTGCCTGGCAGGATCCGGTGCCCGAATTTTCGGTGCGCATCAGCTATGTCGCGCATGCGTCGTTTCTGATTCAGACGCAGGGCGGGTTGAACGCGGTCACGGATTTTACCGGTTTCATTGGTGGTGCCGATCTGATCCCGGACGTAGTGACCATGAACCATGCGCACAGCACCCATTGGACGGCATATCCTGATCCGGCCATTCCGTATGTGTTGCCGGGCTGGGGAGAGTTCGGGCAGGGGATCGAACATTACCTTGATCTGGGTGAGATGCTGGTGCGCAATGTCTCGACAGATATCCGGTCAGCCTATGGCGGGGTCGAGGAACGCGGGAATTCGATATTCGTGTTCGAGGTCGAGGGATTGTGCATCGGGCATTTGGGACATCTGCACCATATCCCCTCGGACGCGCAATTTGCGGCTTTGGGGCGGCTGGATGTGGTCATGGCGGCGGTGGATGGCGGCACGACGATGCCCTTGCCCGAGATGATCGAAGTGCTGAAGCGGCTGAAAAGCTCGGTGATCATACCGATGCATTGGTTTTCGGGCTTTTCGCTGGAGCGGTTTCTGGTGGATATCCGCGATACCTTTCCGGTGCAGCGCGATGGCGGGTCCGAGATTGTTGTCTCGCTGCGGACCTTGCCGGACCGACCCACGGTGGTGGTGTTGGAGCCGCAATATCTGATCGAGCTGGAATAAGACTTGCCGCGAGTCAGCGCCTTTGGCAGGGATAAGGCATGGAATTGAACCCTGCTGATGAAACCTTTGCCCGTGTGATCCGTGAGACGCTTGGCGGCGATGTGCTGCGACCGCTGGAGCAGCGCTATCTCGAAGAGCCGCGCCGCCGGTTTGTCGGCAAGGGGGGCTTGCTGGCGCTGCCACGCTCGGTCGAGGAGGTCGCGGCGCTGGTGCGCTGTGCGTCCGAGGCCAGGGTGCCGGTCGTGCCTTATGGCGGAGGGACGGGATTGGTGGGTGGTCAGGTTCTGGCCGACGGTCCCATGCCGCTGATCATCTCGCTGGAGCGCATGACCGCGATCCGCGCCATCTATCCGACCGAGAACATTCTGATTGCCGAGGGCGGCGCGATTCTGGCCGACATACAGGCCGCGGCGGAACAGGCCGACCGGTTGTTCCCCTTGTCTCTGGCAGCGCAGGGTTCCTGCCGGATCGGTGGCAATCTGGCCACCAATGCGGGCGGGGTGAATGTGCTGCGCTATGGCAATGCGCGCGATCTGTGTCTGGGGCTTGAGGCGGTTCTGCCCGATGGCGAGATCTGGCATGGGCTGAGCCGGTTACGCAAGGACAACACCGGCTATGATCTGCGCAACCTGCTGATCGGGTCCGAGGGCACGCTGGGTATCATAACCGCGGCGGCATTGAAGCTGTACCCGCAACCCAAGGCGATCGGAACGGCGATGTTCCGGGTAGCGTCCCCCGAGGCGGCGATTGATCTGCTGTCCCTGTCGCGCGATCAAGTGGGCGAGGCTGTCAGCACATTCGAACTGATCCACCGGCAGGGTCTGCAATTCCTGACCGAGGTTCTGCCGAATGTCCGGCAACCCTTCGCGGATCAGCCCGAATGGTCTGTCCTGATCGAGCTGGGCTTGTCAGAGGGGCAGGACCCGTCAGATGTTCTTGAAACGACTTATGAGGCTGCCGAGGCGCGCGGGCTGGTCAGCGACGCGGTGATTGCCCAGAGCGAGGCGCAACGGGCCGAACTATGGGCCGTGCGCGAAAACATCCCCGAGGCCAACCGGCTGATCGGGTCCGTGTCCAGCCACGATATCTCGGTCCCAATCTCGGATATCCCAGAGTTCATTCGACAGAGTGACAAAGTCGTGGCGGCGCTGGGGCCGTTCCGGGTGAATTGTTTTGGGCATCTGGGCGACGGTAACCTGCACTACAACGCCTTCCCGCCGCCGGGGCATGATCGGGCCGAGTTTGTTGGGCAGCGGGCCGCAGTCAAACGCGCGGTGCATGATCTGGTGCACGCGTTTGGCGGCTCGGTCAGTGCCGAACATGGTGTCGGGCGTCTGAAGACGGAAGACGTGAGGCGTTATGGCGATCCGGTCAGGCTGAGCGCGATGCGTGCCATCAAATCGGCGCTTGATCCGGCCGGGATCATGAATCCGGGGGCCGTACTACCGGATTGAACGCGGCCCGGCCTAGAGGGGCGGTTCGAGAGGTCAGAGCCCCTCGAACTCGCACAGGATATGCACATCCATGCCCATCTCTTCCAATGTTTTGCGACCGCCCAATTCAGGCAGATCGATGATGAAAGAGCATGAGATGATCTCGCCCCCCAGCCGTTCGATCAGCTTGATACCGGCCGCAGCGGTGCCACCGGTGGCCAGCAGGTCATCGACAACCAGAATCTTCTCACCCGGTTGAATGGCGTCATCGTGGATTTCCACGATGGCCTCGCCATATTCCAGCTTGTAGTCCTGAGAGATCGTGGTGCCGGGCAGTTTGCCCTTCTTGCGGATCGGCACGAAACCGACGCTCAGCTGGTGGGCGATGGCGCCACCCAGAATGAAGCCGCGGGCCTCAAGTCCCACGACCTTGTCGATACGCTCGCCCGCATAAGGGTGCAGCATCTGGTCGATTGCCATGCGGAACCCGCGCGGGTCGGCAAACAGGGTGGTGACATCGCGGAACATGATCCCTTCATGCGGGAAATCGACGATGGTCCGAATGTAATCCTTGACCGTTTTGTTTCTGGACATGGGCCACCCCTTTGGCATCAAACACGCGGCGGTGTTTGGCCCATCGGGTCCGGTCATGCAAGAAAACTTTAGCCCCTGCGGCTACTTGTGGCGGCTGCGCATGGGATTGGGCAGCGCATAATAGCGATAGAGCGTTCTCGGCAGCCAAGACAGGTGCGGTTTGCGCCAGTTGCGTTGATCCCGAAGAAGAAAAGCGTGCGCGACATGAAGGTTCATTGCGTTAATCCCCGTTTATTGTTATGTGCGAAATATCTACAGTTGCAATGCAATGTATATACAAATAATTGCGGTGAAAGTCAAGGTTTGAACGGAGTCAAGGCGCGTGACCAAGAGTGATGGGAAGAAATCCACAAAGAAAAACAGCCAGTTGGTCCTGCGTCTGGATAAGGATGAACGCGACGCTTTTGTCGAGCTGTGTCGGGAACTGGATACCTCCGCCGCGCGCGAAATCCGCCGGTTCATCCGGGGCTTCATGAAGGAAAACGCCGAAAGCTGACGTCAGGCCGGGCGACGCAGGACCGCTGTGGCGATGCCCATGCCGATCAGGGTCAGCCCGCCAAACCGGGTCATCGCGGTGATCACGCTTGCGCGTCCGATCATCTGGCGCAGCCTGTCCGCCAGCAGCGCATAGGCCAGCGCATTCAGCCAGGCAAGGCCAACGAAGGTGGCAATCACAATGGCGAATTGCGGGCCCAGCGGGTCAGCCGGGCGTAGGAATTGCGGCACGAAGGCGATGAAAAAGGCGATGGATTTCGGGTTCAGCGCGGTCACGGCGGCGGCATGGCCAAAGACGCTGCGGGCGGTGACATCACGCGCGGTTTCGACCGCCTGCAACCCGCCTGCAGGCGCGCTGCGCAACAGCTTTATGCCCAGCCACACCAGATAGGCCGCGCCCACCCATTTCAGCACTGAAAACAGTGTGGCCGAGGCCAGCACCAGCGCCCCCAGCCCCAATAGCGAAGCACTCATCGCAACAAGGTCCCCCAGCGCAACCCCGGTGGCCGAGGCAACGGCAACGCTGCGTCCTTTCGACAGCGCATAGCTGAGCACCAGCAACACGGTGGGGCCGGGGATCAGCAGCAAGGCGGTTGATGCGGCGACAAAGGCCAGCCAGAGTTCAGGCGACATGGGGCATCCTATCGGAACGTTTCCCACACCAAGCCCCGCTGCGGCGGCAAGGTCAAGCCTTTGCGCGTTCGGTCACACGACGCATCAGTGCCTCCAACGGTCCGCGACTGAATTTGCGGAACCAGAGCAGGGCGAAGATCGAAGACAGCGCGCAGAACAGCAGGGCATATCCAACGATCTGCGGCGCGCTCAGCGATCCGTCCAGCAACCCGGCTTCCTCCAGCAGGCCCATCCCGATCAGGATATGCGCCATATAAAGCGTCAGGCTCTGCCGTCCCGGCGCGGTCAGAAAGGGCGCGATCCGGCTGCGCTCGATCACGGGCCAGAGTTTCAGAAGCAGCCCGATCACCACGCAGGCCGTCCCGGTCCCAGTGAGGATATAGAATGGCCCCGGCGGAATGGATTCGGTCCCCAGATAGGCCACCAGCTCCGGGTCCGAGGTCATCATCTGCGGAAACATCGCCAGCACCGCCGCGCCAAAGCCCCACATGATTAACCGGTGCTGAATACACAGCGTATGAATTTCAGACCGCCCGATGGCCATTCCGATCAGCAGGAAAGCAGCCCAGGGCAGCACCGGATGCCAGCCGTTGAACAGCGTGTTGCGCAGGAAGCCGGGCAGGGTCCAGAGGTCGGTATAGGCCAGCGCCTGCCAGTCCCAGCCCTGTTCATAGTCAAAGACCAGATTGGCGATCACCGAAAGGGTCTCAATACCCAGCGCCCCCAGCCACAGGCCGCGCGGTGAAGTGGTCAGAAACGCCGCCCCGACCACAAAATAAAGCGCGTAGAAATGCAGGATATCGGCGTCGAACACCGTCATGTTGATCAGGCCGATCACAAACAGAAACGCCGCCCGCCGCAGCAACAGACCGGGCGTGATGCGTGACAATCCGATGCCGATCCCGGCCAGCACCACGAACAACGCCGCCGCCCGCCCCTCGAGCGCGTTGATCAGGGCCGAGGCCCAGTCGGTACCTGGCGCAACCTGCGCCGCGATGCGGAAATTCACCAGAACCATGCCGCAAAAGGCCAGAAACCGCGCGGCGTCCAGGGCGTCGAGTCGTTTCATCGGCTTCCTAATCCTGATCGGGCAACAGCTAAGGGGTTGTCCTGGCGTTGATAATCAGCGTCAACATGGCGCGGCAAGGCTGTAATTCAACTGTCCGACCTGCAAAAGCTGCAGGCTCTGGCGTTGCGGCAACAGGTTTAAGATTGGATGAAGCTTTGCCTTTGCGCCTTGAAACCAGCCCGGCTCCCCCCAAACTCGGGGTTAACGAAAGGAGAGGTCGATGGCCCAGACACAACACGCAGAGCCGCCCACAGGCGCGGTGCGCACCGGTTTTGAACGCGCCAAGGGGGCGCTGCTCAGCCTCTTGCTGGTCGGGGCAATAATCTATGCGGGCATCCTTGGTTATATGTACTTCAACCAGCAATCCCTGCTCTACAAACCAGATGGCGAATTGCCCGAACCCGGCGCGGTCGGGTTGGCGGATGTCGATGTGCTGTCGGTGCCGATGGCTGACGGAACGGTTCTGACCGCGTGGTCCGCGCCCGCCGCCGTTGACGGTGCGCCGACGGTTCTGTTCTTTCACGGCCAAAGCGGCAATCTGGGCGACCGCGCCGACCGGCTGCGCGAAATTCTCAACTCGGGCTATGGGCTGCTTGCGCCCAGCTATCGCGGTTTTCCGGGCAGCGAAGGTGAGCCTTCGGAACTGGCGCTGATCTCGGACGGGGTCCAACTGTTCGACAAACTGGACGGCGAAGGCAAAGCCGTTGTTCTGCACGGCCAGAGCCTCGGCACCGGTATCGCCGCCGCCGTCGCGGCCGAGCGTCCGGCTGCCGAATTGCTGGTGCTTGAGGCTCCGTTCACGGCCACGGTCGACGTCGCGGCCGAGCGTTATCCGTTGCTGCCGGTGTCAGCCCTGATGAAGGATCAGTTCGCGACACGCGACCTGATCGAACAGATCACCGTGCCAACGCTGATCTTCCACGGGACCGAAGACGAAACCATCCCCGTGCACCATGGTGAGGCATTGGCAAGGATGTCCGACACGGCGCAGCTCTATGTGATCCCCGACGGCACTCACAACGACCTCTGGTCGCATGGTCTTTGGGATGAGGTTCAAAAGAACCTGCCGCAGAACTGAGGTTACAGCACTCGGCCCGCCACCGCATCCAGCTTGGCCAGCAACGCCGGGTCACGCTTTTCAGGCGCGGTCAGGATGGCATATTCCAGCGCCCGGTCGCAGCCATGCGGGCAGGGCGCGCGCTCGGCCCCCAACAGGGCAGGCAGTCCTTTGACCAGCGCCCGGCCTTTCTCGGCATTGCCGGTCAGGGTGGCGATGATGGCGGTTACATCAACCTCGCCATGATCCGGGTGCCAGCTGTCATAATCGGTGACCATGGCGATTGAGGCATAACAAAGCTCGGCCTCGCGGGCGAGTTTCGCCTCGGGCATGTTGGTCATGCCGATCACGTCACAGCCCCAGTGTTCGCGATACATTTTCGATTCCGCCAGCGACGAGAACTGCGGCCCCTCCATCGCCAGATAGGTGCCGCCGCGATGCACGGTGATGCCCGCCGCCTTGCCTGCGGTCTCACAGGCATCCGACAGGCGCGGGCAGGTGGGATGTGCCACGCTGACATGGGCCACGCAGCCGGTGCCAAAAAAGCTCTTCTCCCGCGCAAAGGTGCGGTCGATGAACTGATCGACAATCACGAAACCCCCCGGCGCCATCTGCTCGCGAAACGACCCGCAGGCGGAAACCGAGATCACATCCGTTGCCCCCAGCCGTTTCAACGCGTCGATATTGGCGCGATAGGGCACCTCGGTCGGCGAATGCACATGCCCGCGTCCGTGACGCGGCAGAAACGCCATCTCGACCCCGCCCAGCGATCCGGTCAGAATCTGGTCCGACGGCGCGCCCCAAGGCGTTTCCACCGTGACCCATTCGGCATTTTCCAGACCGTCGATGTCATAGATGCCCGATCCTCCGATGACGGCGATTTTTGTTTGGGTCACGATTGCTCTCCGCTGAAATTTCCTGCTGAAAGAGTTCTGCGGGCCACAACCCGTTTTGACAAGTGGCTTCAACGGTTTGTGTGCGCTTGCGTCAAGCCATGCGCCAGGTGCATATCAGGGTCCCGCCTGACGCGGTATCTCAGCAGCGCTTTGGCCGCTAGAAGGCCCCTTTCGCGCGAACATAACCGACCGACAGGACCGATCCATGCCCCGAGCCTTGCTGGCAAGCTTTGCCAATCGCCTAGCCATACCCGATTTGCGCTGGGTGCCCGACGAAGGGCTGACCTTTGCACGTCTGCGGATCGAGCTGCTGTCGGGCCTCACCGTTGCGCTGGCGCTGGTACCCGAGGCGGTGGCCTTTGCCTTTGTTGCCGGGGTGCACCCGCTGGTCGGGCTGTATGCGGCGTTTCTGGTAGGTTTGATTACCGCGCTGATCGGTGGCCGGCCGGGCATGATTTCGGGCGCAACCGGGGCCTTGGCGGTGGTCATGGTGGCGCTGGTGGCGCAGCACGGCGTCGAATACCTGTTCGCGACCGTTGTTTTGATGGGCATCCTGCAGATCATCGCGGGGGCGATGCACTGGGGCCGCTTCATCCGGTTGGTGCCGCATCCGGTGATGCTGGGCTTTGTCAACGGTCTGGCCATCGTGATCTTTCTGGCACAGCTGGGGCAGTTCAAGGTCCCCGGCACCATGGAAAACACCGGCCACGGCATGGGCGGCGGCGAATGGCTCTCGGGCGCGCAGCTTTATACCATGCTGGGTCTGGTCGCGCTGACCATGGCAGTGATCTGGGTCATGCCCCGCATCACCCGCGTTATTCCCGCACCATTGGCCGGGATCGTGGTCGTGGCCGCGCTGGTGATCGGTGTCGGGCTGGATGTTCCGCGCGTCGGCGATCTGGCTTCTATCGAGGGTGGATTGCCCAGCTTCCACATCCCTATGGTGCCGCTGAACTGGGAAACCTTTGAGATCATCCTGCCCTATGCCCTGATCCTTGCGGCCATCGGGCTGATCGAATCCCTGCTGACCCTGAACCTGGTGGGCGAGATCACCAACAAACGCGGCGGCGCCTCGCAGGAGTGCATCGCGCAGGGCACGGCGAACGTGGTTACCGGTTTCTTCGGTGGCATGGGTGGCTGCGCCATGATCGGCCAGTCGATGATCAACGTGAAATCGGGTGGACGGACACGTATCGCAGGCATTGCGGCAGCACTGTTCCTGCTGCTCTTCATCCTCGTCGGCTCTTCCCTGATCGAGCAGATCCCGCTGGCCGCGCTGGTCGGCGTGATGTTCATGGTGGTGATCGGAACCTTCGCCTGGAACTCGCTGAATATCTTGCGCAAAGTGCCTCTGACGGATGCGTTTGTGATCGTGCTGGTGACAGTGGTGACCGTGATGGAAGACCTCGCCGTCGCTGTTGTGGTTGGCGTGATCGTCTCGGCGCTGGCCTATGCCTGGAACAACGCCAAACGCATCCATGCCGTCACCCGCGAGTCGTCAACGGAAGAGGGCGCAAAGGTCTATGAAATCCAGGGGCCGCTGTTCTTTGGCTCATCCGAAGGCTTTGTGGAGCTGTTCGACGTGCCAAACGATCCGCAGACTGTCATCGTCGATTTCGCCGAAAGCCGCGTCGTGGACCAATCGGCACTGCAGGCGATCGAGAACATTGCGGCAAAATACGAGGCGGCAGGCAAGCGCGTCATGCTACGGCACCTGAGCCGCGATTGCCACAAACTGCTGACCAAAGCCGGCCACCTGATGGTCGACAGCGATGATGACCCTGATTACGAGCTGGCGGTGGACTACTCGGTCCGTACCGGCATTCTGGGTGGCCACTGAATCTTTTGCGAGGCTCTGCCTCGCGCTCCGGGATATTTATAGCCAGATGAAGAACGGATCCCCTGCTTCATCTGGCCGAAAATATCCCGGGTGAGTCGCCCGAAGGGCGGCAGGGGCTGGCCCCCTGTTACCGGATTTCAATCATCCGGACGGTCGAGCGAAAACAACTCGCTGATAACCGAATAGTCCCGATAGCCGAGCCGTGCGAGCGGTTTGAATGAAGTCACGTCAAACTTGCCATCGCGGATGTGATCGTCGTGCAGGTGCACGCCGGTGACCTCTCCGAACACCACCCTGTTGGCCGCGCCCGGAAGGGTCACGATTTGGGTCAGCTTGCATTCCAAAGCCGCGGGGGCGCCTTCGACGCGAGAGCAATTGATCGTTTCGCATTCGACCGGTGTCAGCCCGGCATGGGCGAACTCATCCACATGTTTCGACAGGCCCGCCGAGCTGGCGTTCATCGCGTCCTGATGCGCGTGCGCCACGACGTTGACGCAAAACACGCCGGTGGCCTCGATATTGGCGATGCTGTCCTTGCCGCCGTCCTGATCGTGCTTGGTGCCGGTTGTGGCGAACATCACCTGTGGAGGCGTGTAGGCGACTCCGTTGAAAAAGGAATAGGGCGCCAGATTGTTGATCCCATCCGCATCCCGTGTCGAAATCCAGCCGATCGGGCGGGGGGTGATGATGGCGTTGAAGGGGTTATGCGGCAGGCCGTGGCCGTCTTCGGGGCGATAGAACATCAAGATCTCCAAGCGTTTGCCCAAGGCGTATCGAAGTGCTAGGGCGAATTCCAGCAAGGAAAAGAGGGCGCGCGTGCAGCAATTCAGGATCAGGCCGGAACAGCCAGAGGACTGGTGGGAGGTCGAGGCGCTCTATGATCTGTGCTTTGCGCCGGGGCGCGAGGCGCTGTCGTCCTACCGTCTGCGCGATGACGTACCCCCCGTCGCCGGTCTGTCGCAGGTTGCGCGTGACGGGCAGGGGGTCTTGGCGGGGGCGATCCGGTTCTGGCCGGTGCATGTGGGCGATCACGATGCGCTGTTGTTGGGGCCGGTGGCAGTGCATCCGACCCATCAGGGCGAAGGGCTGGGGGGGTATCTGATCCATCAGGGCGTCGAAGTCGGGCGCGCCAAGGGTTGGAGGCGGGTCATGCTGGTGGGCGACGCGCCGTATTACGCCCGGTTTGGGTTTGCCCCGCTGACCGGGGTCGAAATGCCGCCACCGACCAATCCGGACAGGATACTGGGGCTGGAGCTGATCCCCGGAGTTTGGTCGGGAATTCAGGGGCTTGTCACGCGCTGGACCCGCTGACCCATTGAAATCCCGCTGCAAAGTGCCGATGTTTCCAGGACAGGAGGGCACAGATGCAGGACGTTGTTCTTGTCGAAAAACTCGATCCCGAGGTCGAGCTTGACCGTTTGGCGAAACTCTATTCCTCGGCCGGGGGCGCAGGGGTTTCGCTGCTGAACAAGCTGGGCGGATCGGCGGAATCTCTGCTGGATCAACTGCCCGAGCCGGTGCGCCATGGCCTGACCGAGGCGACCGAGCAGGCGTTGTGGATTGCGATGCATGCTGCCGAAGGATCGCGGCGTGCGGTGCCGGATCAAAAGCCGTGGGTCAACACCGCCGTGACCACCGCTATGGGGGCCGCCGGGGGGCTGGGCGGGATGTCTACGGCATTGGTCGAGCTGACCGCCACGACGGCGATGATTTTGCGCGCGATTCAGGGCGCTGCCGCGCGAGAAGGGTTCGATCCCGGGGCCGAGAACGTGAAATTCGATTCGATCCGGGTGCTGTCCGCTGCCGGGCCGCTGTCTCAGGATGACGGGGCGGATCTGGGCTTCTTTTCGATGCGCCTGACGCTGACCGGACCCGCCATGCAGCGCCTGATTGCGATGGTGGCGCCGCGCCTGTCCGTCGTGCTGGGGCAGAAGCTGGCGGCGCAGTCGGTGCCCCTGTTGGGGGCTCTGGCCGGAGGGGGCACGAATTTCATCTACACGCGCTATTATCAGCAGATTGCCCATGTCCATTTCGGGCTGCGGCGTCTGGCCATTGATGCCGATATCCCGCATGAGGATCTGGTGCGGCGCCTGTCCGGGCGTATGGCCACATAGATCGCAGCCGCGCTAAATGCTTGGCTTGGGTCTCAGTATATGGTATTTTCTATTGTATAAACCGCAACATAAGCGGAGAGAGCAGTGGTAAGAAGCCGTGTTTGACAGGCGTGACAGTGCAACGAAGGGCGGGCTTTCATCCGAAAGCCTTTCGCTTGCCGGGGCGTTGCCGGTTTATGCCCAGTCAGCTGCCCTGTGTTACCGCATTGAGGCAGGCCAGTTGCAGATTTTGCTGATCACGACGCGCAAATCGCAGCGTTGGATCATCCCCAAGGGCTGGCTGATCAACGGGATCGGCCCATCGCAGACTGCGGCTCGTGAAGCCTGGGAAGAGGCGGGCGTGTTGGGTCAGTGCGGAGCGGAAAGTCTGGGGCGCTTTGCCTATGTCAAGAACCGGCCCAGCAAGGCGTCGGCTTTGTGCGTGGTGGACGTGTTCCCGCTGCATGTTCAGCATCTGGCAGGCCAATACCCCGAGGCCGGTGAGCGCAGGCGCAAGTGGCTGACACCCAAAAAGGCAGCCCAGCGGGTGGCGTCGCCCGATCTGGCTTCACTCTTGCGTGGATTCGGGCATCTGACGCAGTAGGTATGGAGATCAAGACTTGATCTTGCCATGTTGGTCGGTATCAATTCGGCAAGCGAATTTTTGGACGTGTAATGATTCAATACTCACTGAAATGCAGCAATGGTCACAGCTTTGACAGCTGGTTCCAGTCCGGAAAGGCCTATGACAGGCTGTCTGCGGCAGGAATGGTGACCTGTGCCGATTGCGGCTGCAACAAGGTGGAAAAAGCGATCATGACACCGCGGGTTCGGCCTGCGCGCTCGGCCGTGGTCGAGAAGGCGCCGGTCAATGACGCGCCAGATCAGATCAGCATGGCCAAGCCTACGCCCGAAATCGAGAAAGTCCTGACGGAACTGCGTCGTCAGGTCGAACAGAACTCGGATTATGTGGGTCAGGATTTCGCCAATGAAGCCCGCAAGATTCACCTGGGCGATGCGCCCGAGCGTGCCATCTATGGCGAAGCCAAGCCCGAGGAAGCGCGGGCGCTGGTGGAAGATGGCGTGCCGGTGGCACCGTTGCCTTTTGTTCCCACGCGCAAGACCAACTGACCCATGCATGTGGTGATCACCGGCGCGGGCCGAGGGATCGGAAAAACCCTTTCAGATCAGTATCGTGCGGCGGGTCACGCCGTCACCGGTACAGCCCGCGACGGCAGCGCCGAGGTCGTTCTGGATGTCTCGGACCCGGTGCAGCAGCGGGCGATGTCTGTGCAATTGCAGGGCCGTCCGGTCGATCTGCTGATCTGCAACGCGGGCGTTTATCTGGACAAGGGGCATGACATCGGCGGCTATCCTGCCGAGATGTGGGCGCAGACCTTTGCGGCCAATGTGACCGGCGTGTTTCTGACCGTTCAGTCCTTGCTGCCCAATCTGCGCGCGGCACGGGGTCGGGTTGCGATCCTGTCGTCTCAGATGGCCTCGCACACCCGCGCGCCGGGGGGGAGCTACATCTATCGTGCCTCAAAGGCCGCTGCGCTGAATTTGGGGCGTAATTTGGCAACCGATCTGCGCGGTGATGGCATCGCCGTTGGCGTTTATCACCCCGGCTGGGTGCAAACCGATATGGGTGGCGCCGCGGCAGATATCACCGTGGATCAGGCCGTTGCGGGCCTGATGGACCGGTTCGAGGCGCTATCGCTTGCCACAACGGGGTGTTTCGAAACCTGGGACGGTCGCGCGCACCCTTACTGATTGTTGAGCGCCGCCTTGGGGATTTCATAAACCTCGCCGGGTTCGATGAAGATCACCATAAGGTCTCCGGGCGTTTCATAGGTCAGTTTTGAGGTCGAGCTGCTGGAATCAGGTATGCCGTTGGTGAAATAGATCCGCCGCACCTCTCCGGTTTTCAACTGGACCGCCAATGTTGCGGTGCCGTCCTCGCGTCTGCGCAATTCGGCGGGGCAGCTGCCCATCGGCTCGCCCGCCAGTGCCGCGCAGGGCACGGTGCCCAGCGCATTCTGGCCATCGGTTCCCGACAGGGTGGCGACCTGCGCATGGGCCGCGGTTGAAATCAGGGACAGGGCGATGGCAAAGCGGTACATGGAATTCCTCTTGGGCGAATGATCGGCGTCAGGCTGACATCGGGGCGCATCAATGTAAAGCGGCCCTGCGTCGCAGTTTGGCGGGTTCGCGCCCCTTGCTCTTGCCGCCCCCCTCGCATATGAGGCTCGCAACTTCAAATCCAAGGCGCGGAGACATTTGCCCCCATGCCCGTACTCGTGATGAAATTCGGTGGCACTTCGGTTGCCAATCTTGACCGCATCCGCCGCGCAGCGAAACGCGTCGGTGTCGAGGTGGCCAAGGGCTATGACGTGATCGTTATCGTCTCGGCCATGTCCGGCAAAACCAACGAGCTTGTGGGTTGGGTCGATGAGACCTCGCCGCTGTATGATGCGCGCGAATATGATGCGGTCGTATCCTCGGGCGAAAACGTGACCGCCGGTCTGATGGCGCTGACGCTGCAGGAAATGGATATCCCGGCGCGCAGTTGGCAGGGCTGGCAGGTGCCGCTCAGGACCACCAGCGCCCACAGCCAAGCCCGGATCGAGGAAATCCCGACCGAAAACCTTACCCAGAAATTCGACGAAGGCATGAAGGTCGCCGTTGTCGCAGGCTTTCAGGGCATCAGCCCCGAGGGTCGCATCACCACGCTGGGCCGGGGCGGTTCGGACACCACGGCCGTTGCCTTTGCGGCGGCTTTCGATGCCGAACGTTGCGATATCTACACGGATGTGGACGGCGTCTATACCACGGACCCGCGCATCTGCGACAAGGCGCGCAAGCTGGACCGGATCTCGTTCGAAGAGATGCTCGAGCTGGCCTCGCTGGGGGCCAAGGTGCTGCAGACCCGCTCGGTCGAGCTGGCGATGCGCTACAAGGTGAAACTGCGCGTTCTCTCAAGCTTTGAAGAACAATCCGACGAGGCCGGTACACTGGTCTGCGACGAGGAGGATATCATGGAATCCAATGTTGTGGCCGGTGTGGCCTATTCCCGCGACGAAGCCAAGATGACCGTCGTCTCCGTGGCCGACCGCCCCGGCATCGCCTCGATCATCTTCACCGCGCTCAGCGATGAGGGCGTGAATGTGGACATGATCGTGCAGAACATCTCGGACGAAGGGCGCACGGACATGACCTTCTCGTGCCCGACCGATCAGGTGGCGCGCGCCGAAAAGGCGCTGCTGGCGATCAAGGAGCAGGGCGAGCTGAACTATGCCGAGCTGGTCGCGGACGAAGATGTCTGCAAGGTTTCGGTTGTCGGAATCGGCATGCGCTCGCAATCCGGTGTCGCGGCCAAGATGTTCAAAATCCTCTCGGACGAGGGGATCAACATCAAGGTCATCACCACCTCGGAAATCAAAATTTCCGTGCTGATCGACAGGAAATACATGGAACTTGCCGTTCAGGCGCTGCATGATGCGTTTGAACTGGACAAGGCGGCCTGAGCTGATCAGCCAAGGGTCACGCCTGACACCATAAGACGGTTGGGCCATGGCGGACGGTACGGAAACAGAATCCCGCAAGCTGCTCGGGCGGTTGCGCGAAGAGATGGCCAGCGAGGCCGCCGGTCAGGAACGCCTTGACCGGATCACGCAGCTGATTGCCGACAGCATCCGGGCCGAGGTCTGTTCGGTCTATCTGTTCCGGGACGAGGACACGCTCGAGCTTTGTGCCACCGAAGGTCTGTCGCCAGAGGCGGTGCACAAGACCCGGATGCGCATGGGCGAAGGGCTGGTGGGCCGCGTCGCCAAATCGGGCAAGGTGGTGAACACGGCAGACGCGCCCTCGGCCAAGGGCTTCCGCTATATGCCCGAAACCGGGGAAGAGCGGTTTTCTTCCTTTCTCGGCGTGCCTGTACAACGGCTGGGTCAAAAGCTGGGTGTTCTGGTGGTCCAGTCCCGCGAGGCGCGCGAGTTTTCCGCCGATGAGGTTTATGCGCTGGAAGTGGTCGCCATGGTTCTGGCCGAAATGGCCGAGCTGGGCGCCTTTGTCGGCGAAGGCGCGGCCCTGTCGCCGTTGCACCAGCAATCTGTACAGCTCGAGGGTGGCCCGGCGCAGGAAGGGTCAGCCGAAGGCCATGTCTGGCTGCACGAGCCCCGCGTGGTCATCACCAACCCCATCGCCGACGATCCGCATCGCGAAAGCGAACGTCTGAACGAGGCGGTGGAAGAGTTACGCGTCGGCGTCGACAAGATGCTTGAGATTTCGCAGGGCGGCGATACCGAGCAGCTTCAGGTGCTCGAAGCCTACCGGATGTTCGCAAATTCCAAGGGCTGGATGCGCCGGATGGAAGAGGACATCGCCCTGGGCCTCAGCGCTGAGGCAGCTGTCGAGAAAGAACAATCCCAGGCCCGCGCCCGCATGGGGCAGGTGACCGATCCATACCTGCGCGAACGGCTGGCCGATCTGGATGACCTCAGCAACCGGCTGCTGCGCATTCTGACGGGGCAGGGGAATACCAACGGGGCCGACCTGCCGCCCGATCCGATCCTGATTGCCCGCAACATCGGCCCGGGTGACCTGTTGGAATATGGTCGGTCTTTGAAAGGTATCGTGCTCGAGGAAGGATCGGTCGGCAGCCATGCCACCATCGTGGCGCGCGCGCTGGCGATTCCGCTGGTGGTGCATGTGGGCCGGATCACGACCGAGGCGTTGAACGGCGATCATATCCTTGTCGATGGCGACAACGGTGTTGTCCACCTGCGCCCCGAAGACACGGTGGTCAGCGCTTTCCGCGACAAGATCGCCATGCAGGCCAAGGCGCAAGAACGCTATGCCTCGATCCGCGAAACGCCGACGGTGACGCAGGATGGCGCGCGTATCAACATGGTAATGAATGCGGGTCTGATGGCAGATTTGCCCTCGCTGGGCACTTCGGGGGCCGAAGGCGTCGGCCTGTTCCGGACCGAACTGCAATTCCTGATCCGAAATCAGATGCCGAAACGGCAGGAACTCGTGACGCAATATCAACGGGTTCTGGATGCGGCGGGCGACAAGAAGGTGATCTTCCGCACGCTTGATATCGGATCGGACAAGGTTTTGCCCTATATGAAGCATGTGGCCGAACCGAACCCGGCGCTGGGCTGGCGTGCGATCCGAGTGGGTCTGGACAAGCGCGGCGTAATGCGGATGCAGTTGCAGGCGCTGATCCGGGCCGCCAACGGGCGCCCTCTGACCATCATGTTCCCGTTTGTGGCGCAGGCCGACGAATTCCGCGAGGCACGCTGGGAGGTCAAGAAAACCATCGAACGCGAACGGCGTCTGGGACATGTCCTGCCCGAAACGCTGGAAGTGGGCGCGATGCTGGAAACGCCCTCGCTGGCCTTTGCGCCGCAGAAGTTCTTTGATGAGGTTGGGTTCATCTCGATCGGTGGAAACGATCTGAAACAGTTCTTCTTCGCCGCCGACCGCGAAAACGAGCTGGTGCGCCGCCGCTATGACACGCTCAATGTCAGCTTCCTCAGCTTCATCGAACGCATAGTTGAACGCTGCAACATCTCGGACACGCCGCTCAGCTTCTGCGGCGAAGACGCCGGTCGCCCAGTCGAGGCGCTGTGTCTGGCCGCGATGGGCATCCGCACCTTGTCGATGCGTCCGGCCTCGATCGGGCCGGTCAAAAGCCTGCTTTTGCGCTCGAACCTGCAGGATGTGCGCAAGATCATCGCCGACGCGCGGCACCGCGGTGAACAATCCGTGCGCCCATCGGTGATGGATTGGTTGCGGACGCAATCGTGATCCGGAGGAACCTGAAACTTTCAAAGTTTCAGGCTCGGTTTCTTTTCAAGAAACCGTCAGCGCCAGGCTCCGAAGGATTGCTAAAACACAAATCCAAGCTTGATCTTTGCGCATGGAGCCCCTATTGAACCATCAAATGTTAGCGATAACATAAGCGGCGGCACATTGTTACACATCCGGGCTGTCCTCTGATAGACAGGCGACGCACCCCGAGAAGGAGCCTCATCATGGTCTCACGCGTAATTCCGGTAGAACCGTTCGACCTCGTGCTGTTCGGTGCGACGGGCGATCTGGCACAGCGTAAGATCCTGCCGGGGCTCTATCATCGGTTCGAAGTGGGCCAGATGCCGGAAGATGCGCGCATCATCGGCACCGCGCGATCTGATGTGGACAGTGAAGAGTTCCGCAAGCAGCTGCGTGCGTCGATGGATGAATTCGCCCCGAAATACGACAAAGACACGCTGGACCGTTTCCTTGCCCGCGTCGAGTATGTGCCGGTGGACGCGCTGGGCGATGCGGGCTGGCCCGAACTGGCCAAAGCGCTGCGTCCGGATGTGGTGCGCGCCTTTTACCTGTCCGTGGGTCCAAGCCTGTTCTCGGGCATCGCGCAACGGCTGCATGATCACGGTCTGGCCACGCCCGACAGCCGTATCGTGGTGGAAAAACCCTTTGGCCACGATCTGGCCTCAGCCAAGGCCCTGAACGAAGGGTTGCGCGCCTGTTTCGAGGAACATCAAATCTATCGGATCGACCATTATCTGGGCAAGGAAACCGTGCAGAACCTGATGGCCCTGCGCTTTGCCAATTCCCTGTTCGAACCGCTGTGGAACGCCACCCATGTCGATCACGTACAGATCACAGTGGCCGAAACCGTGGGTGTCGAAGGACGCGGCTCCTATTACGATCAGTCCGGCGCGATGCGGGATATGATCCAGAACCATCTGGTTCAATTGCTGTGTCTGACCGCGATGGAGCCGCCCTCGAAATTCGCGCCCAACGCGGTGCGCGATGAAAAGGTCAAGGTGATCGAAGCGCTGGAACCGGTCGAGACCAAAGACATCGCCCGTGGCCAGTATCGCACCGACAAGGGCGGCGACGGTTATCTGGATCACGTCGGAAACCCGGCCAGCCGGACCGAAAGCTTCATCGCCCTCAAGACTCATATCGGCAACTGGCGCTGGGCCGGGGTGCCGTTCTACCTGCGCACCGGCAAACGCCTGCGGGCGCGGGAATCCGAGATCGCGGTGTTCTTCCGCGACCCGCCGCATACGATTTTTCCCAACGTTGGCCCACTGCACGGCAATGTGCTGGTGATCCGCCTGCAACCGGACGAAGGCATCACCCTGCGCACCACCATCAAGGAACCGGGACAGGGCGGTTTCCGCCTGTCCGACGTGGCGCTCGATATGAGCTTTGCCGACGCGCTGGGCGATGGCGCGCAATCTCCCGATGCCTATGAACGCCTGATCATGGACGTGATCCGCGGCGACCAGACACTGTTCATGCGAGGCGACGAGGCCGAGGCCGCCTGGGCCTGGGTCGATCCCATCATTCATGGCTGGGAAGAGCGTGGCGACAAGCCTGCAAAATACGATCAGGGCAGCTCGGGGCCAGAAGAAGCATTGATGCTCATGCATCGCGATGGGCGCCGCTGGCGTCAGATCGGAGAGTAATCATGGTCAACACAGTCATATCCGATGTCACCAAACGCATCATCGACCGCAGCGCCAGCCTGCGCGGCCCACATCTGGAACGGATGGAACAGGCCAAATCCAAAGGCCCGGCGCGTGCGCATCTGTCCTGCAGCGGTCAGGCCCATGCCTATGCGGGCGCGGGTGAAGATCAGCAGTCGATGGCCACTGGCACGGCGGGCAATCTGGGCATTGTCACCGCCTATAATGACATGCTCTCGGCCCACCAGCCGTTTGAACGCTACCCTGCGCTGATCCGCGATGCGATCCGCGCAGCGGGTGGCACAGCACAGGTCGCAGGCGGAGTTCCGGCGATGTGCGATGGCGTCACTCAGGGCGAGGCCGGGATGGAACTGTCGCTGTTTTCGCGTGATGTGATCGCGCTGGCGACAGGTGTAGCGCTTAGCCATAACACCTATGACGCGGCGGTGTTTCTGGGTGTCTGCGACAAGATCGTGCCCGGCCTGATCATCGGCGCGCAGGCCTTCGGCCATCTGCCCGCCGTCTTCCTGCCCGCCGGTCCGATGACCAGCGGTCTCCCGAACGACGAAAAGGCCAAGGTCCGCCAGCAATTCGCAGCCGGAGATGTCGGTCGTGACGCACTGATGAAGGCCGAAATGGCCGCCTATCACGGCCCCGGCACCTGCACCTTCTATGGCACCGCCAACACCAACCAGATGCTGATGGAGTTCATGGGTCTGCACTTGCCGGGCTCCAGCTTCGTCAACCCGGGCACACCCCTGCGCGATGCCCTGACAGAAGAAGGCGCCCGCCGCGCCCTGTCGCTCAGCGCGCTGGGCAATCACTATACGCCGGTCTGCCAGATTCTCGACGAACGCGCCTTCGTCAATGGTATCGTCGGCCTGATGGCGACTGGCGGATCGACCAACCTGCTGATCCACCTGATTGCCATGGCGCGCGCCGGTGGTATCGTGCTGGATTGGGAGGATTTTTCGGACATCTCCGCCGTGGTCCCCTTGGTCGCACGGGTCTATCCGAACGGTCTGGCCGATGTGAACCATTTCCACGCCGCAGGCGGCTTGGGCTTTACCATCGGTACGCTGCTCGAGGACGGCTTGCTGCATCCCGACACCCTGACCGTCGCAGGGCAGGGACTGCACAATTACACCAAGGAACCCAAGCTGAAGAACGGCGAGCTGGTCTGGGAAGACGGCGCAGGCCACAGCCTGAATGAAAAGATTGTCCGCCCCGCCAACGACCCGTTTCAGCCCACCGGCGGCCTGTCGCGCCTGACCGGAAATCTGGGCACCGGCGTCATGAAGGTCTCGGCCGTCGCGCCCGAACATCAGGTGGTCGAAGCGCCCGTGCGCGTGTTCCACGACCAGAATGCTGTCAAGGACGCCTTCAAAGCCGGAGAGTTCACCGATGACGTCATCGTCGTCGTCCGCTTCCAGGGCCCCAAGGCCAACGGAATGCCCGAACTGCACTCGCTGACGCCGATGCTCTCGATCTTGCAGGGCAGGGGTCAGAAGGTGGCGCTGGTCACCGATGGCCGCATGTCCGGTGCCTCCGGCAAAGTGCCCGCCGCCATCCATGTCTGCCCCGAGGCGTTGGACGGAGGCGCCATCGCGTGCCTGCAGGATGGCGATATTCTGCGCGTGGATGCGGTGAAAGGCGCGCTGGAAATCCTCACCCCCGGCGTTCTCGACCGCACCCCGACCACCGCAGACCTTTCGGCAAACCAGCACGGCGTCGGCCGCGACCTCTTTGGCGCATTCCGCCAGAATGTCGGCTCGGCTGACACCGGCGCCAGCATATTTGGAGTGTAACCCCATGTCCAAAACTCAACGCACCCGCGAGATTTGCGCGCTGGCCCCGATCGTTCCGGTTCTGGTGGTCGACGACGCAGCCCACGCCGGCCCGCTGGCCGAAGCGCTGGTCGCGGGCGGCCTCCCCGCGCTCGAGGTTACTCTGCGCACCCCCGCTGCGCTGGACGCAATCCGTGCCATGGCCGACGTCCCCGGCGGCGTTGTCGGCGCAGGCACCTTGGTCACGCCCGAAGACGTCCGCGCCGCCAAAGCGGCCGGCGCGCAATTCGGCGTCTCTCCCGGCGCGACCGACGCGCTGATTGCTGCCTGCGAGGCTGAAGACCTGCCTCTGCTACCCGGTGCCGCCACCGCGAGTGAGGCGATGGCCCTGCTGGAAAAGGGCTATGACATGCTGAAGTTCTTCCCGGCTGAGGCCTCAGGCGGCGCGCCCGCCCTGAAAGCCATTGGCGCACCGCTGCCACAGATCACCTTCTGCCCGACCGGCGGTGTATCCCCCACCAATGCCCACGATTATCTGTCGCTCTCCAACGTGATCTGCGCCGGGGGCAGCTGGGTCGCGCCTAAGCAGATGGTTCAGAACGGCGACTGGTCCGGGATCGAAACCCTCGCCCGTGAAGCCGCCCGTCTGACGGATTGACGCCGCAGGGCAAGACGCTAGGGTATGCCTCAATTCAATCAGGTTGCCCTCATGACAAACCAACACTCCCTCGCGCACGGACGCGAGTATCTGGCCATTCCCGGCCCCTCGGTCATGCCCGACGCGGTGCTGCAGGCGATGCATCGCCCGTCGCCCAACATCTATGACGGCGAGCTGATCGAGATGATGCCCGCGCTCACCCGCGATCTCAAGCGCGTGGCCCGCACCGAACATGACGTCGCCATCTACATCGCCAACGGCCATGGCACGTGGGAGGCCGCGCTGTCCAACGTGATCGCCCCCGGCGAAACCGTGCTCGCCCCGGCCTCGGGCCGCTTCACCCATGGCTGGGCCGAGATGGCCGAAGGTATCGGCGCAACGGTTGAGGTGATCGATTTCGGCATGTCCTCAGCCTGGGATTTCAACCGCATCGCCGAAGCTCTGCGTGCTGATACCAGCCACAAAATCAAAGCCGTGCTCGCGGTCCATGTCGACACCTCAACGTCGATCCGCAACAACATCCCGGCCTTGCGCGCCTTGCTCGACGACCTTGGTCACCCCGCCTTGCTGATGGCGGATTGTATCGCATCAATGGGTTGCGACCGGTTCGAGATGGATGCCTGGGGGATCGACGTCACCGTCACCGCTTGCCAGAAGGGTCTGATGACCCCGCCCGGCATGGGCTTCGTCTTCTTTAACGACAAGGCACAGGCCAAACGCACCACCATGCCCCGGGTCTCGCAATATTGGGACTGGCAGCCGCGCGCCAATCCCGAACTGTTCTACCAGTATTTCAACGGCACCGCGCCAACGCACCACCTCTACGGCCTGCGCGCTGCGCTCGACCTGATCCACGCCGAAGGGATCGAGGCCGTCTGGGCCCGCCACGAACACCTCGCCAAGGCGATCTGGGCCGCCTGCGAGGTCTGGGCGCAGGGCGGCGCGCTTCATCTGAACGTCACCGATCCGGCCCAACGCAGCCACGCGGTTACCGCCCTCCGCCTGACCGAAGGGCGCGGCACGCCGTTGCGCAACTATACCGAAAACCAACTCGGCCTGACCCTGGGCATCGGTCTGGGGATGGAGGACTGGGACGGTTGTTTCCGCCTCGGCCACATGGGGCACGTGAATGCCCAGATGGTCATGGCCACACTGGGCAGCATGGAAACTGCCATGGCCGCGCTCGACATCCCGCGTGGTCAGGGCGCGCTCGAGGCTGCCGCCGCCACTCTGGCCGCCTAAGCCCTGATCCGCCTCTTCATCTGGCCAAAAATATCCTCGGGGGGAATCGCGCCCCGGCGCGATGGGGGGCAGACAGCCCCCCTTCACCGCTCATCCAAGCGCCTCCGCTGCGGCAAGGGCCTTCGGCAACGCCGCCGCAAACGCCTCCATGTCCGCTGCCGCACCACAACTCACCCGAATACACCTGTTCTGAGGCGTCGCAAACGGCATCCGCACAAATATGCCCTGCGCAACCAGCGACTCCAATACAGCCTTGGCAAACGCCCCGTCACGCCCGCAATCGATCGCCACGAAATTGGTGGCCGAGGGCAGGGGCTCCAGCCCACACGAGCGCGCAATCTGCCCGATCTGGTCGCGTGCTCCGGCGATCTTGGCCTGAACCTCTGTCAGCCACGCCTGATCTTGCAGCGCCGCCAACGCCCCGGCCTGCGCGGCACGGTTCATGCCGAAATGGTTGCGCACTTTGTTAAATGCCGCAATCAGTTCGGGCGCACCGATGGCATAGCCCACCCGCGCGCCGGCCATGCCATAGACCTTGGAAAACGTCCGCATCCGGATCACACGCGGATCATCCGCCGCAACCGAGGCGGTCGTGCCCTCGGGTGCGCATTCCACATAAGCCTCATCCAGAACCAGCAGACAGCCCTCTGGCAAAGCCTCCATCGCCGCGACGATATCCGCTCCGGAATGCCAACTGCCCATCGGATTGTCGGGATTGGCCAGATAAACCAGCTTCGCATCCACCTCTGCCGCTTTGGCGAACAGCGCCGCTGGGTCCTCATGATCGTCGCGATAGGGAACCTTGTGCAGAACCCCGCCAAACCCGGCCACATGATAGTTGAAGGTCGGATAGGCCCCGTCCGAGGTCACCACCGCATCACCGGGTCCAACCAGCAGCCGCACCAGATAGCCCAGCAACCCGTCAATGCCTTCGCCCACCACGATATTTGCAGGCGCAACCCCGTGATGCGCCGCCAGCGCATGGCGCAGGTCGTGATTCTCGGGGTCGCCATACATCCAGACCTCGCCCGCCGCCCGCTGCATCGCCTCGACGGCACGGGGCGAGGGGCCAAACACACTCTCATTCGCCCCCAGCCGTGCGACAAAAGGCGTGCCGCGCTGACGCTCCTGTGTCTCGGGGCCAACAAAGGGCACGGTTGCAGGCAGGGATTGCGCAAGCGGGGTGTAACGAGGACCAGTCATGGCCGCAGATAAACGCAACCTTCCAAGCGGGGCAAGTCTTGCACCCCGCCGCATTCATCGTCAGTTTGCGCGCAACTGAAATTCGGAGGTGTCATGCGTTATCTACTGGGCCTTGCCCTAATCGGTCTTGCCTATCTGCTGTTCTGGCCGGTCCCGGTTGATCCGGTCTCGCATGAAATGCCGGAACCCCCCGGTTTCACCGGAGATTTTGCCGAGAACAGGCAACTCGACAAGGCGCAGCTGACCTCCCTCCCGAAGGACGAGATCGGCCCCGAGGATATCGCCGTGCTGCCGGGTGGCGCGGTCTATACCACCAGCCTGTCGGGCCTTCTCTATCGCATCGACGGGGATCAGCCGGTTGAGGTCGACCAGCTTGGCGGACGCCCCCTCGGGCTGCGGGCGGGGCCGGATGGCGCGCTTTATATTGCCGACAGCTTTCGCGGGCAGATGCGCTGGACCGGGCCGGGGTCACTGGAAACGCTGGTCTCGGAAATCGACGGCGCACCGGTGATCTATGCCAACAACCTCGACCTGGCGCAGGACGGCACCGTCTATTTCTCGAACTCCTCGGATCGCTTCGACCCCGAGACGATGGGCGGTACCAAACCGACCTCGGTTCTGACCATCTGGGAGCAATCGCCGACAGGATATGTCGCGCGCTCTGCACCCGATGGAACCGCGCAAAAGATCGCCGAGGGGTTCGTCTATACCAACGGCATCGCCCTTTCACCCGACGAAGACTTCCTACTGATTGCCGAAACGGGGCGGGCGCGGGTACACAAGCTTTGGCTGGCTGGCCCCAAAGCCGGTGAGCAGGAAGTGTTGCTCGACAACCTGCCGGGCTAGCCCGACAACATCAAGGCGCAGGGGGACGGCACCTATTGGATGGCCTTCGCCAGCCCGCGCGTGCCATCCGAGGCGTTGATGCCCTATCCCTTCCTGCGCAAGGTGATCTGGCGATTGGGTCCCAAGGTGCGCCCCGCGCCGATCCATCGCGGAATGCTGGTGCAGTTCGATGGTGACGGCACCATCCTGCGTACGTTGCAGGACCCCGACGGTCGGCTGGGCATCACCACAGCGGGCCAGATCGTTGGTGACCAGTTTTATGTGATGACGCTGGATTCGCCTTGGTTTGGCCGGATACCGGTTGCCGATCTGCCCTGACGTCGCGGTGGCGCTCCGGGCCGTGTGCTGGCAAGGTTGGCGCAACACTAAACGCTTCGGAGGTCCCATGTCCCGCGTATCCGTCGAATACAAAGACTACATCGCCCATGTCACCCTGACCCGTGGCGACAAGATGAACGCGCTGGACGACGCGATGATCAAGGCGATCCTGTCTGCGGGTCAGGAGGTCGCCGCCGCCGATATCCGCGCCGTGGTGCTGTCCGGCGAGGGCAAGAGCTTCTGCGCCGGGCTCGACATGGCCAGCTTTGCCAGCATGGCCCAAACAGACCCGACCGAATGGCTGATGACCCGCAGCCACGAGGACGCCAATGAGTTGCAGGAGATTGCCCTGATCTGGCGGCGCGTCCCTGTCCCGGTGATCTGCGCCATCCAGGGCGTGGCCTATGGCGGAGGCCTGCAGATCGCGCTGGGCGCGGATATCCGCATCGCGCACCTCGAGGCCAAGCTGTCGGTGATGGAGATGAAATGGGGTCTCATCCCCGACATGGGCGGCATGGTTCTGCTGCCTGAACTGGTACGCTCGGACGTGTTGCGCCTGCTGACCTACACCGCCCGCCCCATCGGCGCACCGCAGGCGGCGGATTGGGGGCTGGTGACGAAACTGTCCGATGACCCCCTAACCGAAGCGCTGGCACTGGCCGAGGATATCGCGGGCAAAAGCCCCTCGGCCATCCGCGCCGCCAAACGCCTGATCGACGTGGCCGAAACCCGCGACCGTGCTGAAGTGTTGCAGGCCGAATCCTCGGAACAGGTCGACCTGATCGGTAAACCGGATCAGATGGAGATCGTCATGGCGCACATGCAGGGCCGTAAGCCCGAGTTCAAATGATCACCGCATGAAAGCCCGCCGCGCATCGCGGGCCATGTTGTACCGCATCTCCAGATCAGCAATGCGAGCCATGGCGGCCTTACGCGCCTCGGGGTCGGTCAGCGCGGCATAATTCTTGCGCGCCGTGTCCAGCTGTTTCTTGATATCGAATTCCTCGGGCAGTACTCCGGCCTGCGCCATGATCCGGTGACCGGCAGCAATGGCGGGGTCGCTTTGTGCTTCGCCCGAACGGTCGGGCAGGGGTGCGCCTTCGCCCTCAAGCCCCTGCAACTGGCCCTCGGCCTGCGCCTTTTTGATCTGGCGTTCCACCAGTTTTCCAAGCGATCCGAACATGGGTGTATCATACCGCCTGTAGGGGGCTGGCGAAAGGAATTACCGCAGCCTGTTGGTCACAAGATAGGCGATGCCACCGGCCAGAAGCCCCCAGACCGCCGCGCCCAGCCCAAAGACCGTGATGCCCGACGCCGTGATGGCCAGCGTCAGAATCGCCGCCTCTCGCTCGGCCGGGACGTCCAGGGCGGCATGCATGGAATTGGCCATGACCCCTATCAGGGCAACCCCGGCCAGCGTGCCCATCAGCAACGGGTCGGCATGGGTTGCGAAACCGGTGATCGCCACGGCGAAGATACCGAACAGGCAATAGAACACGCCGCCCATGATGGCGGACCAGTAGCGTTGTGCCGGGTCGGGGTGGCTGTCTTCGTTCGAACACATCGCGGCGGTGATGGCGGCCAGACAGGTGGCGGGCGCCCCGAACGGGGCCGAGAGCAGGCTCGCGCCGCCGACGGATGAAAACAACCGGCCCGGAACCGGCGCAAACCCAAAGCTGCGCATTACAGCGACGCCGGGGATGTTCTGCGTCGCCATGGTGACGATGAACAGTGGCACGCCGATACCGATGGCAGAGGCGACCGAAAAGCTGGGCATGGTCCAGACCGGGGCCGCGATCAGGCGATCCGGCATCAATGGCGCATCGCCAGCGTTCAGGGACACCACGATGGCAGCCGCGATGACCGCTGCCGGAACGGCGAACAGCCGGTTAAAACGCCCGGCAATGAACCATGTCAGGATCACCGGCAGCGCCTGCCACGGAATCTCGACCACCGCCGTGAAGGGCACTAGGCAGAGAGGCAACAGCACCCCCGCCAGCATCGCCTGCGCCAATGTCGTGGGGATCGCCGCCGCCAATCGCCCCAGCGGCTTCCACAGCCCGGCCAGAACGGTCAGCGCCCCGGCGCACAGGAAGGCTCCGACTGCGCCCGAAAACCCCTCGGTCGGGGTCGCGGACACTGCCAGCAACGCGGCCCCCGGGGTAGACCAGGCGACGCTGATCGGCATTTTGTAGCGCAGGCTGAGAATGATCGCGGCAAGCCCCATGGCAATCGCCGCGCTCATCAGCCCCGAGGCCGCCTGCGCCGGCGACGCCCCCATCGCACCCAGCCCTTGCAGGACGATGGGAAACGAGCTGAAGAACCCGACAATGGCCACCACCAACCCGGTTGAGACGGTCTGCATCGGAGGGAGAAGTCGTGCCATCAGGGCCTCGGCGGATTGCGTTGCCGAAGTGCTAACAAGCGCAGGGTGGCGCGAACAAGAGGGAAAGCTTTGCGGGCAAAGAAAAACCCCTCCGCCGGGTTTGGCGGAGAGGTCTGGATTCCGTATTTGGACCGAGAAGAAGATCAGGCGATTTCGGACAGACGGGCGAGGGCCTCGTTCAGCTTTGCCTCTTCTTCCTCGCGGGCGGCGAGGTTGGCCTTGGCTTCCTCAACCACCTCTTCCGGGGCCGAGGCCACGAATTTGGGGTTGTTCAGACGCCCGCGCAGGCCGCCCAGTTCTTTGGCCAGCTTACCCTTGGCTTTTTCCAGCCGTTCCTTTTCCGCGCCGATGTCGATGATATCTGCCAGCGGCAGGCCGAAGGACGCGCCGGGGGCGGCGATCGAGATGGTACCCTTGGGCAGTTCATCCGCCTTGGTCAGGCTGTCGATCCGCGCCAGACGTTTGATCAGCGCCTCATTGCGATCCCACGCGGCCTGGCCGCTGGCGTCGATCCCGGTCACCAGCATCGGTACATAGAGGCCAGCGGGAACCCGCATCTGCGCGCGGGCCGAACGGGTGTTTTCGATCACCGAGATCACCCAGTTCATCTCACGATCCGCATCTGCATCGACCAGTTCGGTGCCGTAGGTCGGCCAGTCGGCGTGGACGACCATCTTGGCGCGGTCGCCGGTCAGGCCCCACAGCTCTTCGGTGATGAACGGCATAATCGGGTGCAGCAGCACCATGCACTGATCCAGAACCCAGCGCATGGTGGCGCGGGTTTCGGCTTGCGCTTCGGCGTCGTCGCCCTGCAGCAGCGGTTTCGAAAGCTCCACGTACCAGTCGCAAACCTTGCCCCAGACAAAGGCGTAAAGTCCGTTGGCCGCGTCATTGAAGCGATAGCTTTCCAGCGCCGCGTCGACCTCTTCCCGCACGCGGGCGGTTTCGCCGATGATCCAGCGGTTCACGGCTGCTTTGGGTTTCAGGTCGGCCACGGCCAATTGCGGGACGGCGTCGGTGAAGACCTCGTTCATCTCGGCAAAGCGGACGGCGTTCCACAGTTTGGTACCGAAGTTGCGATAACCGGTGATGCGTTCACGGGACAGTTTCAACACGCCGCCGATTGCCGCCATCGAAGCGTTGGTGAAGCGCAGCGCGTCGGCACCGAATTCGTCCACGATCTCCAGCGGGTCGATGACGTTGCCGGTGGTTTTGGACATCTTCTTGCCCTTCTCGTCGCGGACGAGCTGGTGCAGGTAGACAGTGTGGAACGGGATCTGATCGACCACGGCCAGTTGCATCATCATCATCCGGGCGACCCAGAAGAACAGGATGTCGAAGCCGGTGATCAGAACGTCCGTGGGGAAGTAGCGTTCCAGCTCCTCTGTCTGCTCGGGCCAGCCCAGCGTGCCGATGGGCCAGAGGCCGGAGGAGAACCACGTGTCGAGGACATCGGGATCGCGCCACAGCGAGATAACCGATGGAGAAGCCGCGAGAGCAATCTGCTTGGATTCCTCCACAGTCTCTAGATCAATCTTGTAAAGATCTTCGCCGTGTTTCTTCCGATACTCGATGCAAACACCTAGTTCTGTATTAGCTTTGGTGTAGTAGTTCGCAGCTTTGATCTTGGCTTCATCCCAAGTGGCCGCACAAAACGCAACGGGGTCATCAAAGTCCAATGGCGCGACTTTTTCACCGCCTTCGTTGATTTTTTCTTCGATACGAGGCCCATACCAAACCGGAATCTGATGCCCCCACCACAGCTGGCGCGATATGCACCAGGGCTCGATGTTTTCCAGCCAGTGGTAATAGGTCTTCTCACCCGACTCGGGGATGATCTTGACCGTGCCGTCCTTGACTGCGTCCAGCGCAGGGCCGACAACCTTTTCGGCATCCACGAACCACTGATCGGTGAACATCGGCTCGATGACCACCTTCGAGCGGTCGCCGAATGGCTGCATGATCGGTTTGCTCTCGACCAGCGGCACCAGCTTGTCGGCCCCTTCGTGGTCGGGCTTCAGGGCGGTCGATCCCAGACGGGGATCATCCGCGCGGGTCATGACGGCCAGACCGTCGGCGGTGATCTCTTCCACGACCTTCGCACGCGCCTCGAACCGGTCGAGCCCGCGCAGGTGGTCGGGGATCAGGTTGATCGCGTCGATCTCGTTTTCGGTGAACGCCTTGCCGCGCGCATATTCCTGCGCCTTGTCCGCCTCTTCAGCATAGGGCGCGCCATCGGCCCGCATCGCGCCTTTGGTATCCATCAGGCGGTACATCGGAATGCCGCCGCGCTTGGCGACCATGTTGTCGTTGAAGTCATGCGCGCCGGTGATCTTCACCGCGCCCGAGCCGAAATCGGGGTCGGGGTAGTCATCAGTGATGATTGGAATCTGACGGCGATGCTCTTTCGGGCCAACCGGGATTTCGCAGAGTTTCCCGACGATTGGCGCATACCGTTCATCCGATGGGTGAACCGCAACCGCGCCGTCGCCCAGCATGGTTTCGGGGCGGGTTGTGGCGATCGAGATATAATCGCGCTCTTCCTCCAGCACGATATTCCCATCCTCGTCCTTCTCGACGTAAGTATAGGTCTCGCCGCCCGCCAACGGGTATTTGAAGTGCCACATGTGGCCCGCGACTTCGATATTCTCTACCTCAAGGTCCGAGATCGCGGTCTCGAAATGCGGGTCCCAGTTGACCAGCCGCTTTCCGCGATAGATCAGGCCCTTTTCGTACATGTCGACGAAGACCTTGATCACCGCGTCGTGGAAATTGGCCGAGTTCTCATGTCCGGTACGCGGATCACGCGGCGCGCCCGCCATGGTGAACGCGTTGCGCGACCAGTCGCAGGAGGAGCCCAGACGCTTCAGCTGCTCGATGATCGTGCCGCCGTATTCGCCTTTCCACTCCCAGACCTTGTCCAGAAATGCCTCGCGCCCCAGTTCACGACGTCCCGGCTGCTGGGTAGCGGCCAGCATCTTTTCCACCTGCATCTGCGTGGCGATGCCGGCGTGGTCCTGACCGGGCTGCCACAACGTGTCGAAGCCGCGCATCCGGTGCCAGCGGGTCAGAATATCTTGCAGTGTGTTGTTGAACGCGTGGCCCACGTGCAAAGCGCCCGTCACGTTGGGCGGCGGGATCATGATGGTAAAGCTCTCGTCGCGCGAACGGTTCGCGCCTGCCTTGAAGGCTCCGGCCTGTTCCCAGGCCTCGTAGATGCGGGCCTCGGCCTCGGCCGCGTTGAATGTCTTTTCCATCGCCATGGGGTGCGTCCTGCGTCATCAATCTTGGGTCAGCGCCTGCAATAACGAATGCGTGCAGGAAGGGGAAGGGTCTGCGCGCTCTGGACAACGAACCCGTTCAGCCTAATCTCGCCCCTGACGCAGCCCAAAGGATCACCCCCATGGAAAAGTTCGGCAAAAGCCAGCCCGTCAAACGGACCGAGGACCTGCGGTTTCTGACCGGGCATGGGCAATACATGGATGACCGCGTGCCCGAGAACGCGCTGCACGTTGCGTTTTTTCGCAGCCCGGTGGCGCATGGCCGGATCACGGCGTTGGACCTCGATGAGGCGCGCGCTGCTGAAGGCGTGCGGCTGGTGATGGCGCTGGAGGATTTGCAGGCGACGGGCATCGACACGGTGATGAACGGGGCCACGGTGCCCAACCGCGACGGGACGCAGGCGGCGGCCCCGGAACGGCACATGCTGGCCAACAGACGCGTCCGCTTTGTGGGTGAGCCGGTGGCAATCGTGGTGGCCGAGACGCTGATGCAGGCACGCGACGCGGCTGAGTTGATCTGGATGGAGACCGAAGACCTGCCCGTAAAGATGGACGTGCGCGCGGGCGGCGAAACCCTGCACCCCGAGGCCCCCGACAACCGCGCCTTTGACTGGGGGCTGGGCGATGAGGCCGCGACCGAGGCCGCTTTTGCCAACGCCGCGCATACCGTCTCGCTGGATGTGCAGGATAACCGGGTCATCATCACCTCGCTCGAGCCGCGCGGCTGTCAGGCCGACTGGGCCGATGGGCGCCTGCATTTTTCCTACGGCGGGCAGGGTGTCTGGGCGATGCGGGCGCAACTGGCGCAGAAGCTGAAGCTTGAGGTGGAAGACATCCGTGTCACCACCCCGGATGTGGGCGGCGGTTTCGGCATGAAGGTGATGCCTTACCCCGAATATTTCTGCACCGCCGTCGCCGCCAAGAAACTGGGCCAGCCGGTCCACTGGATGTCGGACCGGTCCGAGGCGATGCTGTCGGATCATCATGGCCGCGATCTGACCTCGCTGGGTGAACTGGCCTTTGATGCCGATCACCGGGTCACTGCCTATCGCGTCCACAGCAAGGTCAATCTGGGCGCCTATAACAGCCATTTCGGGCAGGCCATCCAGACCAGCCTTTTCAGCAAGGTCCTGATGGGGGTCTATGACGTGCAGACCACCTATCTGCGGGTCGAAGGGTTCTATACCAACACGACGCAGGTCGATGCCTATCGCGGCGCAGGACGGCCCGAGGCGATCTATGTGCTGGAACGCGTCATGGACCGGGCGGCGCGGGAGTTGGGCGTCGATCCGTGGGAGTTGCGGCGCAGGAACTTCATCCGGCCTGCACAGTTTCCCTATACCTCCGCCACGGGTGAGACCTATGACGTCGGCGATTTTGACAGGGTTCTCAGCCGCGCGGCCAGCCAGACCAGCGGCTTTGCGGCCCGCAAGGCAGCGGACGCCGAACGGGGCCTGATCCGGGGGCAGGGGCTCTGTTACTATATCGAAAGTATTTTGGGTGATCCTTCCGAGAACTCGAAGGTCGAGTTTTGCGAGGATGGCACGGTGAACCTTTACGTCGGCACCCAATCGAACGGGCAGGGGCACGAGACGGTCTATGCTCATTTCCTGTCGGACCAGACCGGGATTCCGATGGACCGGATCACTGTCGTTCAGGGCGACACGGATAGGCTCGCCCATGGTGGCGGCACAGGCGGATCGCGCTCGGTCACGGTGCAAAGCACGGCGACGCTGGCCACCATCGACACCATGATCGCCGCATTCACGCCTTATCTCGCCGATAAGATGGGGCTCGAGGATACCGACGTGCATTTTGATCATGAGACTTTCCGGGCCCCCGGTTCGAACCTGACACCCACCCTGACCGAGGCGGCGGAGATGGCGCGCGCAGACGGGCGCATGGACCTGCTGCAGCACGAGGCCCGCGCCAATCTGGATGCCCGCAGCTATCCCAACGGCGCGCATGTTGCCGAGATCGTTATCGATTCTTACACTGGCGAGACATGGGTTGATCGCTATACGGTCGTCGATGATTTTGGCAACCTTATCAACCCGATGCTTGCCGAAGGGCAGGTGCATGGCGGGGTGGGTCAGGGCATCGGTCAGGCGCTGACCGAGCATGTCGTGCACGATGCACATGGGCAACTGCTCACGGCATCGTTGATGGATTACGCCTTGCCGCGCGCGGCTGAGATACCCATGATTAAGTTTACCTCGGTTCCGGTTCCGTCAACGTCCAACCCGGTGGGGATGAAAGGATGTGGCGAGGCCGGCACAGTGGGCGCGCTGGCCGCAGTGGCAAACGCGGTTCAGGACGCGCTCTGGGATCACGGGGTGCGGCAGGCGGATATGCCTTTCACACCTCACAGAGTATGGGAATTGCTGAACGATGGTTCTGTCGCGGCTGAGTAGAAAGGTACTGGGATGGCTCGGACGGCCCTTACGGTCCGAGCATTCGGCCGAGACGCCTCACCGCGAGCCCGTCAGCCATGTCATCATTCTGGACGGCACCATGTCGACGCTGGAGCCGGGGCGGGAAACCCATGCGGGCCAGACCCTGCGCCTGTGCTGCGAGATGGGCAGCAAGGTCTCGGTCTTCTACGAATCCGGCGTGCAGTGGGAAAGCTGGAAATCCTCGCTGGACGTGATGATGGGGCGCGGCATCAACCGCCAGATCCGTCGCGCCTATGGCTATCTCGCCTCGCGCTACAAGCCCGGCGACAAGATCTTTTTCATCGGCTATTCACGCGGTGCCTACGGGGTGCGCAGCCTGGCCGGGGTGATCGACGCCATCGGGCTGCTCAAGGCCGAACACGCCACCGTCCGAAACATCAAGCAGGCCTATCGCCATTACGAATGCGCCGCCAACGGCAAGGCAGCGGCTGAATTCCGGCAGGCCTTCTGTCATGAGGATGTGGCGATCGAGATGGTGGGCGTCTGGGATACGGTCAAGGCGCTGGGCCTGCGCCTGCCGCTGCTCTGGCGCTGGGCCGAGGAACGCCACGCCTTCCACAGCCACCAGCTTGGCCCGGCGACACGCCACGGCTATCACGCCATGGCGCTGGACGAGACCCGCGAAGTGTTCGAGCCGGTCTTGTGGAAATGTACCCCCGATTTCAAAGGTCATGTGGAACAGGTCTGGTTCCGCGGCACTCACGGCGATGTCGGTGGACAACTCAATGGGTTCGAAGAGGCCCGTCCCCTCAGCAACATCTCTCTGATCTGGATGCTAGACAAGGCCGAGTTGCACGGCCTGCCATTGCCCGAGGGCTGGCGCGACCGCTTCCCCACCGACACCCACGCGCCATCGGTTGGCACATGGCGCGGCTGGGGCAAGATTTTCCTGCTGCGTAAGCACCGGAAGGTTGGGAAGGACCGGTCCGAGCGCCTGCATGTCTCGGTCTCACCGGACGAGCTGCCCGGCTGGGTGCCGATGCCGGATTTGCCGTCACATCCGGCGCAGTGAAGGGCTACCATGTGCCAGTGACTTCAAGATCACCGGCACTTCAATGTCAGGTTCGAGCCCAAAGCGGAATGCAACATGCTCGACAACCATTCAGTGCGAAACAAAATGTGCCATTAAGCAATCTAACCCATCACTAAAGGTTCTGTTGCAAACTTTTGAGCATGGTGAGCTGATTCAACTATCGTATCGGGGCTAACTGGCTAGTTCGCCTTTTGATGAACCTGTAATGTGGTTTATTATTGATCCACCGGGATTGGGGCGTTGGGAGCACGAATGGCGGGCAGGCCGAAGTACCTCATGAGCTGTGAGCTCGCGTTATTATCTGGACGCCCCTTCGACTTGCCCGGTTGCGCTGTGAGCGCGGATCCGTAGTTGTCGTGTGGCCCGCTGGCTCCCTTGGTTGCTGACCATGGAAAGGAGCCCGTCATGAAAATCATTGCGCTTGATGTGCATCGCAGCTTTGCTCAGGTGGCGATCCTGGAGAATGGCAAGATCCGGGATGCCGGTCGCCTCGAGCTTGAGCGAGAACACATCCTGAAGTTTGCAGAGCGGCTGAATGTGGAGGACGAGGTCGTCCTAGAAGCGACGGTCAACACAAAGGCCATCGTGCGGCTGCTGTCCCCTTTTGTGAGCCGTGTTGTCATCTCAAATCCTCTGCTCGTTCGCGCCATCGCCTGGGCCAAAGTCAAGACCGACAAGATCGATGCAAGTGTTCTGGCGAAGCTTCATGCCAGTGGTTTTTTGCCAGAAGTCTGGATGCCGGATGAAGAAACGGAAAGGCTGCGTCGGGTCGTGGCTGAGCGGGTGCAGCTGGTTTCCCAAATGACCCGCCTCAAGAACAGGATCCATTCGGTACTGCATGCCAATCTGATCCCGCCGTACAATGCGTCTCTTTTTACAAAGCGTGGGAGGAAATGGCTGGCGGACCAACCCGTCGCGCACGATCAACGCCGCGTCATCCTCCGTCATGCCGGCGAGCTGGACCGTCTCGGTCTCGAGTTGAAACAGATCGACGAAGACCTTGCACAGACAGCGCTTCAGGAGCCGCGCGTGAAACAGTTGATGACAATCACCGGCGTCAACATGATCGTCGCTCTGAGCGTTCTGGCGGCAATTGGCGATATCGGGCGCTTCTCGTCTCCGGAGAAACTCGTCAGCTATTTCGGTCTCAATCCCCGAGTACGCCAATCTGGAGACAAAGCCGCCTATCATGGCCGGATCACTAAGCAGGGCCGGTCCCATGCGCGAGCGATGCTGGTGGAAGCAGCCTGGTCGGTCTCCCGAACGCCCGGACCACTAAGGGCCTTCTTTCGGAGGATCTCCCGCATCCACTCGCGGCCACCGTGGACACGCAGCCCTGTGCTGTCTACAACCAGCGAGATCGGACCAATGGCTGTCCGGGTGTCGGGCGCGATCTGAAGCGATGGCGCACGTCGGCAAAGCGTCGAAAAATCCGGCGCGGGGAGTTCCGTCTGCATGAGCCGCAGCAGACTGCGGACAAAGCCCTGCGTTTGGCAAAGCGGTAAGCCGAACACGGCGCGCAGGGTCAAGCAGGTCTCGATCGCCAGATCAGAATATCGTTGTTGACCACCGCGCTTGCCGGAGCGCACTGCGCACCAACGAGACACCGCGTCTTCGCTGAACCAGACCGTTACGTCACCATGCTGCCGGAGCGCCTCGTTGTATTCGGCCTAGTTCGTCACACGGTACTTTGCCTTCGCAAACTTATCCCGCCGCGACGCGTTGAATTTGAAAGGCATCCCAGCATCCCGCAGTCAAATCGAAGGACCAGATACGCATCGGAAACGATTTGTGCAACACGCTCTCGTCAACCCAAGGTATGCCATGCGATTTCCGAAAGAAGGGTTTAAGACGCACCATCTGCGTGTCGGTCCGCCAAAATACATCGCTCATGTCACCGCTCTGTTTTCGGAGCCCTGAATAACGCGACGCGGCGGAAATCAATGCATCTAGACCCTAGAACCGATAGGTTGCACCCAGCACTGGACCCGACTGATCGAATGTAAAATCGTTGCTGTCGATTTCATGTTCGAATGAGATATAGCGATAACCACCGCGTATCAACCATCTGTCGTTGATTTTATAATCAGCCGTCAGCAGAACCTGCCAAGTTTCGCTGCTGCCGCGGAAGCCTCCGTAGTCGATAAAACCGGTGCCCGACCATTTGTCCGAGAACTGAACGCTTGCTCTGGCGCCTATGACGGGGTCGGTCCAGCTATCGTCGGTCGTTGTCGTCCTCCCCGGTGCTGCGCCGGGTAGAAGGGTGAACTCCGTTTCGGTGCTGAACCACCGGAAGCCTCCTGCAATGTCCACGGAGATAGTTGGTGCTTCATAGACTCGGTATCCGAGATAACCACTTAAGTATTGCGTGGTAAATGATGTCTCAAGGCCCGAACTGGCAGGTCCAGGCGTGCTATTGCTGAAAGACAAATCCGTGTAGTTGTAGTCTGCCAGTATCAGCCAACGACCATTCGTAGCCGAGAACGCCCCCATAAAGGCCAGATCTAGGTTTTCGAGGGCATCGGAAAAGCTAAGTGTACCGTCCAAAGTGCCCAATGCTGTGCTCAAGGAAGTTTCCGTTTCAGGCATAAACAAGTAGATTGTGGCCTCATAAGACCAATCAGATTGCTGTGCAGAAGCGGCTGTGGCCACAGATGCAGATAAGGCTGCTCCGCACGCGAAGCTCTTCACCCATATTGACGAAATCATTCTGTACCTCCCGTCGAATATACAAGTTTGAACAATTGGTGATAAGTTTATGGTTGTTTGGCCATGAGCTTCATTCTGCGGCATCCCCAGTTGCCATCGAACTGCTACCGACACGGTTAATATCTGTGTTCGGGAAGAACTCGGACCAGACGTGCCAGAACACGCCTGCGCGCAGGGTTTCGACACGTTTTAGCTGACCCTTATCTGAATGGCCCCAGAAATTGCAGCGCGTTACCGGTTTACCGAAATCATTATACCAAACGCCAAGGCTTTCATATTTCGGATCCAAGCTGATCACGATATCCCTTCCTCCCACATTGGCATTCACGATCCAATCGTTTTCGACGATGAAATCATCGGTCCAGCAAGCCGCATCTTTGCCAATCGTAACCCCCCAAACATAAGTCTTGTTCGGCAACCGATCATCTGAACGATCCATGTTGTCCATAACGGGTGCGTCTTCTTGATGTTGGCGCCCGATGCCCCAGCCAAACGTAATCTCGGTCATCATGTCCAGCAGGCGCAGCAAGGGGTTCGGGGATGGTTTGTTCAGAAACACCTCACCCTCGGGGTAGGCTTTCTGAAACCCGCGGAACGTCATTCGAAAGGTGGGCCAAAGCTTCATTTGCGCTTCGGGCCTGAGAGGGCAAGCAAGACCATCAGGATTGGGATCGCGGTCCACCTCGCGAAAGCCGTAGATATGCTGGATCGGCTCGCTTGTGTCGTTGTCACGCAGGATCAGATTGTTGCCATGCTGAGCCAGAACCTCAAGGTTCAGCCGCCGACCATCTATTCGCGGTGTGTACCCCTGACCCAGATTGGCCATCGCGCAATAGGTCATGACCACATCATCGCCTCCCAGCCCCTCTGAATCACCAGCCAGATGAGGGCGCATGATCTGCGCATCCGGGTGCGCGCGCGCGTGACCGTTGTGTTCAATGACTATGACCGGCGCTGTTGGACCGACATATTTCCGGGCTTCCTCGATAGGAAAATACTGGGCGTCGTTAAGTTGGTTTCTCAGACCCAAATGCACCCACACATAAGGAAACCCATAAAGAAGCAATGTCAGCGCGGCCGTTACAAGCCAAAGCCAGAAAGGGCTGCCCCCCAAAAGGAAATGTGCAAGCGTTGCCACTACAAATCCGCCCAGGCCGATGCCAATCAGGCGGTATTCATGCCGGATAAAGCGCACCATATTCTCACGCTTTACCTTCAGCAGCATTTGCGAGACATCGCCAAGGTCGCGGAAATAGACAAACCCGATTCCGAGTGACACGATCAATCCCAGTGCGAAAATTAAGCTGCCAACCATGCTGAGATCCTCGATTTTGGTGATTACAGTCCTTCGCGGTTCATTACGAAAGAACAGGCCTACTTCTGGGTCGACGCGCGCTTGATCATGAAAGCTTCAACGGCTTGCTGTGTCTCAGGACGAATGTTCTCAATCCCTTCATAAGGTATGCCGTAGGCGGGCGGAGTATCGGGGTATTTCTCTTTCCGCGCCTTGTGGCGGCCCAGTATACGTACGAATTCCTGTCCGCCCCAAGATCCGACTTCGGTTGAGACCGAGTATTCTTCGCGGGTGTCGCGGTAAAGATCGAAGAATTTTGCTAAAATTGCGCTCTCACCTGGTCCCGGCAGTTTGAGCTTGAGCTGATCCTTAACGATCGCCTCGGGTTTCGCGACCGAGTAGATGATCACGTGATCGCGTCGCGCTTTCGATTCATCTGCAAACAGTAGCGCCGCCGACTGATCGACACCATCGACCAGACGGTCCCTGGGAATGAATTCATCCGCCCCTGCAAATCGCGAGAGCGTGGTGTAGAGGTCTGAGACGTGAATGATGCTGTTTAGCAACCCGTCGGCTTCAATCATGCCCGGCCAGCGGATGAAGGCATCGACGCGCACGCCACCTTCGGTCGTGTCGCCTTTACCACCCGCGTAAATCAGCGGGGTAAACCCGGATTGCGGCGCGTATTTGGTGAAATGCCCATTGTCGCCCATGACCACAACGATGGTGTTGTCGCTGAGCCCTAGATCATCCATTCGGGTGAACAGATCGCCCAGCCATTGATCCAGAAGCTGCATCTTGTCGACATACAAGCCACCATTGGCACTTTCCGGCCCGTCACGGCCGGCGCGGGTATTGTCCAGCGGGATCATCGGCCAATATTGCAGGAAGAACGGTGCGTCCCCTGAGGCCAAGCGGTCAAGTTCGGATAGGGTTTTGTCCTGAAACGCCTGGTTCATCTCGTCGTATTTCTCGGCGTTCCAGCGTTCTCCGGCTTTCATGCGGATTTCGCGAATGGGGCCGCCGGTTTCACCCTCGATGACGGTCATCATCGCCGAGGCATCCGGTCGGAACCAGCCATCCAGCGTGTATTTGTCGTCATAATCTCGGATTGCCACCGAGACCTGTTCCTTGATCGCATCATCGTTGAAGATGGTCAGTTGGCCCTGCTGGTGAATGGCGTGTTGAGCGTAATCAAAGCCCTGATTCATGGCCCAGCTTTCGGAAATGTCACCCATATGCCACTTGCCGACATGGCTGGTTGCATATCCTGCTTGTTTCAAAACCTCGGCCAGTGTCACTTCATTATCGGGCAACCCAAAGCCAGCGATATCAACCGTCGTGTCGCCCATTCCCATACGTACCGGCAAGCGACCGGTCATTTGTGCCACACGAGTCGGGGTGCATGACGGTTCAGTATACATCCGAACCATACGCATCGCTTCATCCGAAAAGTCGTTGATGTTCGGGGTGTCGTACCCACGAACAGCGTTGAGCTCGGGTATGCCCATATCGCCAAAGCCCATATCGTCAATCAGAACGCTGACGATGTTTGGGGGTTGCCCATTGTTGCCGTCACGAAAAGCGGCCAGAGTCTGATCGACGGCAGCATCATCCTGCACCCATTGTTCCGCGTGTTGGGTTTGCAGAATGTAAAACTCAGCATCGTGTTGAATAGGTGCGTCCTGAGCCTGCAAAGGTGAGGTGGCAATGCCTGCACACAAAACCAGAAGCCATTGTTGTTTCATTCCATCTCTCCCAAGCTCGAAGCAAAGCTTCGGTTTTTGATCTTCGATGCGGTGACAATCTATAACATCGTTATATTCAAATAATTACCAATTTTGTGATCTCACTGCCAACTCATGAATACGTCGCGGGTCAGTTCGGATTCCGGGCGCAGGTTTTCTATGCCTTCATAAGGGGTACCTTTGCCAATCTCTGAATGGGGATACTTGGCGATCATCTTCTGGTGACGCTTGATCATATCTTGAAAAGATGCCCCGGCCCAAAGCGAGTAGCCCACCAAAGGATGTTCCTCGCGGGGGTCCCGATAGATATTATAAGTCGGAGCAGCCGCGCCGGGTTGGCCGGGTGCAGGAAGATGCATCTTGAACTCCTGCTTGACGACCGAGCGCAAGACAGGCCCTTCATAGATATAGACATAGTCGCGCCGCCCGTTTCCCTCGCCGTTCAACAGCAAGGCCGTCTGGTCGATGCCGTCTATCACGCGGTCCCTTGGTATAAAGTCTGTGGCTCCGGCAATCCGCGCCATCGTGGTGAATATATCTGAGACATGAAAGATGTCACCGACTGCACTGTTGGCTTCGATCACACCAGGCCAGCGAATGAACGCATCAGTTCTTACGCCGCCTTCAAGATGCTGGGTCTTGCCACCGCGATAGATCAGCTGGTTCAGACCGGATGAGCCTTCGTAGTGATACATAAGGCCATTATCCGCCATCAGAACAACAATTGTGTTGTCCGCTTTGCCGGTTTCTTCAAGCTTGGCCAAAAGATCTCCGATCCAACCATCAAGCAGTTGCAGCTTGTCGGCATGAAACCCGCCATTTCGTGAAATTGCCTGATCAGGGTAGACGAAGTTCAACGGGTAAAGCGGCCAGTATTGTAAGAAGAATGGCGCATCCTCGGAAGCGACGCGTTCAAGTTGCTCCAGCGCCTGCCGTTGATATCGCTCGTTCATCTCTTCATATTTGGCCTGCGTCCACACCTCACCGGCTGACATTTCTACTTCCTGGGCGGGTCCACCGGCTTCGGCCTCGACACCGGTGACAAGGCCATATGGCTTGAACCGTTCATCCAGCAGGAACTGATTGTTCTGCCCCTCGGGCACATAACCGAGCATGGTGTTTGACCGCATTGCCTCGGGAGTCATCAGGCTCAGCTGTACTTGCTGGTGAAGTGGAAATGCGGCCCAATCGAACCCCTGATTGTGGGGGTACGATTGTTCGATGTCGCCTTGGTGCCATTTGCCGACATGCGCCGTATTGTAGCCGACCTGCTTCAGAATCTCGGGCAATGTCACTTCACTGGCCGGAAGGCCCTCGCCGACCAAAGCCACCTTGACCTCTTCCACACCTGCGCGAATTGGGTGGCGCCCTGTCAACATGGCGGTGCGGGTCGGGGTGCAGGAGGGTTCGGTATACATGCGCATCAGCGATAAACCTTCGGCGGCCAATTGATTGATGCTGGGTGTCTCGATCCCCATGACGTAATTCATCTTGCGGTCACCCATCTGACCAAAGCTAACGTCGTCGATTAGGATGTAGAGAAAATTAGGAGGCTTGCCGCCATTGGCGTCACGTATTTCGGCCAACTTGGCGTCGACTTCAACGTCTTGTGCATCCCATGCCTCACCAAACTGCGCGCGGAGGAATTCAAACTCGCCGTCATGAACAATGGGGGTTTCCTGAGCAAGCACGGAGCCAGCACCAATCAACAACGTAGGCAAGATATATCTAAGTTTCATGTCAAACCTCCAAATCTTTGTTCCGTACCGATTCCGCATGCGCGCCCTGAGCCCGCAGGAGTCCGTCAATACTGCTTCGCAGGTCCGAAAGGCTTTCTGCCAGATCGGCAAGGTAGCGTATCTGCAGAACTGACTGAGACTTTGATGGCGCCGCCAGTTCTGCAAAAACCTCTTTGTAGTCGCGGCAAATTTGATCGAACTCTTGGTCTTTTTCCCGCAGGTTCCGTAGCAGACGACCCGCTTTGGGAAATTGAGATTCAAAGAATTCATCATCCGTCATTGGCAGCGCTTTTTTAGGCATACTCCCTCTAAGCATGCATCCAAAAGAATATATATTGCACGTTTCAAGCCGCATGATACGGTAGCAACGTGACGTCAAACCCTTATTGTGAAAGGATAGTTTTTGAACGTCAGCGTGGGCAATCAGGGCCAGACTGGAACTCAATCGTTCTCGGGCGAGCAGGTGCGTGCCGCGTTGGATAAGGTTCTGGGGTCGGATGAATTCAAAGGATCCGCCCGCATGCGATCATTCCTATCTTACGTGGTGACGGAAACGCTGGAGGGTCGTTCCGACGATATACGTGCCAAGACCATTGCGATGGATGTTTATGGATACGACGCGGATGAGTTATTGAAACGCGAGGGCGTCGTGCGTGTGGATGCCGGGCGTGTTCGGCGAAAGCTGCAATCTTATTATGACGGTAACGGGATTGCTGACAAATTGGTTATCTCGCTGCCCGTTGGGGGTTACGCACCCGAATTTTTGCCGGGCTCCAGTCGAAGCAGACGAAGCTTACGCGGAAGGCGACGGGCTACCGCAGTCGTTATCTCGCTTTCACTGTTAATAGTAGGCATTCTTTTTGGTGTCCTGATTGGCCGCATTTCGCAATCTGTAGCACCCAAAACCGGCAAAACTGCAATCTACGACGTGTCACCTGCCCGTGTCGAGGCAATGAACCTAAGCGACGCAGGCCGGGATCTGATTTTCCCTGTTACGGATCTGGCCCGGCTTCGGCCCGCGTTGTTGATTTTCAAAACAGCGATTGAACGAGACCCGTTATATTACGGGGGTTATGCTGGTGCTTCTCAGGTCGAAACAATGCTCGCCATTATGCAATCGGGCAAGCCCGGTTCAGACGAGTTTTTGCACGCAGCGGACAAGAATAGTGCTTATGCTTTGGAAATGGTTCCGAATGCACCTTGGTCGCTTTCAGCGCGAGCATGGTTTGAATTTGGGGTGGGCAATTACGATGGCGCAGTTCAATTATCCCAACGGGCCACAGACTTGGCACCCGATGATTCACATATTGCTGAATTCGACGCCTTGATCTCTCTTTATACATCCGATTTTGAACGGGTTCTGTCGCAATCAGCGAGATATCGAGCACTGGCCCAGAACGGAGGGGGACTTGTCTTTGACAATGCATTGGGTGCGGCTCAGTTCCACACCGGGGATTATGCTGCCGCAATCCGAACGTTTGATGAAACAATATCTCGCGGCGGGCCGTTCGGACCAATTTCCGCAGCTTACCTCATGGCAGCTCACTGGCGGAACGGGGAAAAAGCCGAGGCACAACGGCTAGCAAAAGTGTATTCGAACACATGGCCAAGCTTCCCCCTCGAAGCACTGAAGACTCGGGTGTTTGTAGACCCGCAACCAGTTCAAGAACTGATCAGTGCAATAAAAGCTGCAGGTTGGTCAGGACCCGCCAGGCCCTGACGCTGTGCAATAGGATGTGTCATAAATATTTAGCTCAGATTGGGATAGCTTCTTTTAGGTGGCTTTTTCCGAGACGTCATATGTCATATGGATTTGCGAGTATTGTTCATAAGGGCGTTCTTCCAACAAGGATGCGCTTTTGTGTCGAAGTGGACGACCTTCCAGATAAAATCAAATGTAGAGTCGATCGATACTGATTGGGCGTGTGATGGTCAGACAAAGGTCCGCTCTAGGTACCTTCGGCCCTTAGCTGCCCTCCAGCGACGACCCCAGTTTCTGCAATCGGGGCCTGCTTAGCAGCCGTTCGCTGCGATAGAGAAATTTCGACGTCGGCGAATGGGAAAAGTGCGGGACCAAGCTGTCACTCGATCATCTCGCTCGAACTGGCGCGACGCGGCAAATCCGGACATAAAACGCGGTGACCAGTCGCCGCATTGGGGCCAGCAGGATCGGACATCCGTTGCACCGTCGAAATCTTGCCCAGCTTGCACTCACAATGTGTAGTTGAAGCCGCCCAATGTGTGTTCAGTATGTGCTGCTAGAATGTATTTTATCTGTCGGTGTCCAGCGCTCTGGTAAAGAGCATCACTTGCCAAGACAAAGTCAATTGACCGGTCAATATAGACGGCGCTCTTGTCTGTCCGATGATCGCAGGGATACGCGGGACGCCAATGTGTCAAGGTCGATCCGAGCCAAGGGCAGCGGGCGGCAAGAGAGCTTCGGGCGGCACGGCCGGCCCGCCCAGTTCCGCACGAAACCCCAGAAGCGTCAAGTCGTCCGGCAAGACTTCGAGTGCCTCGTTCACAATGGACAACGCACGTTCCCGCCCTTCGATTGCCGCCGCGATCCGGGCGCGCATGACCCAGGCCGCCTGTCTTTGCGGGTCGAGGCGGACGACCTCAGCGAAGGCGCTCTCCGCCGCGAGCATATTGCGCATCGTCAAGGAAACACCGGCGATCTGCAGATGCGTCTCAGGAAAGTCGAGGCGGCTGCCGAGTGCCGCACGCCACTCTGCCATAGCGCCATCAAGATCAGCCTGCGACGTGCCCGGAAGCCGGGCAATTGGCGCATCGATCAATTCCCTCGCTGCGGCCATGCGCACGGCACGCACGGGGTCGGAAAGTACAGGCAGAAGGCGCAACACACGGTCCTGCGGCGCAGCCATGCGCTGAGCGCCAATCGCCGCGACGCGCACGATCGGATCGGCGTGGGACAGAAGCGGCGCAAGACGCTGGGCTGCAACCGGGTCGCCCGCTGCCTCCAGAAGCCAAAGCGCCGTGGCGCGGACAATACCTGGCTGATCCTCGTCCGCAGCGAGGTCCGACAAGGCGTCTGTCGCAGCAACCGCGTTCTCTCGCCCGTGCGCCAGTGTGGCACCGAAATGCGGGCCGCGGTTCGCACTGTCGGGAAAGCGCGCCGCGATTTCGGCTGCCGCCCAGGCAGGATCGCGATCGGTGTGACAGGAGGTGCAGGCGTCGGGTGCGCTGGTCTTCTCGGCAAGATCAGGCCGTGGAACGCGGAAGGAGTGATCGGCCCGCCAGTCGTTGCCCATGTAGACGCGTTCGGGCGCATGGCACGACTTGCATTGCGCTCCTGGTGTGCCCGGTTCGTGGAAGTAATGCCCGGAACTGTCGTAGTTCGCTGGACTCAGGGTCTCGAAGCGCGGATTTCCGGCGGGAGAGTGGCACTGGGTGCAAACTCCATTCCCCTGCGCCACCCGCTCGGCACTGTGGGCGTCATGGCAATCAAGGCAACCCACGCCGGCAGCGTACATTTTCGACTGCAAAAACGAGCCGTAGACATAGACCTCGTCGAGGATCTGCCCATCGGCGTGGTAGAGCCCCGGTCGCAACAAGGCGAGCGAATAGGCGTCGTGATATGCCGTGCCCGGCAGCGGCGAGGCGTCGTCAAATGCCTCCCTGCGCGAGTGGCACGTCGCGCATTGCTGGATCGTGGCCTCGGTTGTCGCGAAGCTTTGCTTGAAACCATAGGCATCGACTGCGATGCCCGGCAATTCGATGTCCAGCCCTTCCGCCCACCTCAGATGCGCCGCGCCGGGGCCGTGACAGCCTTCGCAGCCCACCCCGATCTCGACCTGCTTCGAAGCATATGTGCGCGTGGCGGGGTCGTAATTCTTCTCGTATCCGGTTGCGTGGCATTCCGCGCAGCGGGCGTTCCAGTTCTTGTACGGACCTGTCCAATGCAGTCCGTTATCCGGCGGCAGATCTTCGTTCGGGTAGAGATGAAACCAGCCGCCTGAATCGCTGTCCCAGACGACATCGAAACTCTGAAGCCGTCCAGGTTCGGTTTCCAGCAGGTATTGTTGCAGCGGCTCGATCCCGGCAACGGAATGCACGCGGTAATCGGTCGTCACGCCGTCCTTTTCCGTCACCTCGACGTGATAGTCGCCGCCCTCGATGCGAAAGCGGGCGGTCATGCCATCGTGGTTAAAAACGGTTCCATCGAAATCCGCGACTACCGTATCCGGCGAGGGCATTGTCCACGCTCGCGCATGATGGGACGTGCGCCAAGCCTCGTAGGCATCGACATGGCAGTCCCGGCACGCTGCCGAACCCACGTAATCCTGAGCAGGGGCCGGCGTGCTGAACGCTCCCGCCACAAGCCATACAGAGAGGCAACTTTGAATGGTACGCATTAGGAATGACCGGACGGCTGGTTTCTTTTTCAAAATGTCTCTCAATTTAAAGAACTGTGGACTGTCGCACGCCTCTAGTCGCCAAAAACTTCCAAGAGCGGCTGGCCCACGGCACCGCTTGGCTGTTTCGTGCGCATCAGGGCCGCAAGTGTGACGGCGACATCGACCGTTTCCACGTACCGCTCGACGCGCTGGCCGCCGTCTATGCCTGGCCCCATGAAGATGATGGGGACATGGGTGTCATAGGTCCAGGGTGAGCCATGCGCCGATGCCACGTGAAGACCGTCGAAATCCGCGACGAACCAGTGCGGCTCGAAGACGACGTAGATGTCGCCCGAGCGATCCGGATGAAAATTGGCCAGCACCGAGGCACTCACGCGCGTGTCGGCGACCTCGCCGCGCGCCAGCGCCCTGCTGGAGACGGCAAGGGCGATGCCCGGCAGCTTTTGCAACTCCTCCGCCACCGCCGTCTCGACCACAGCAGGATCAAGAGCCAAAGTCACGATCACCTCGTGATCGAGATAGACGTAAGGGTTGGTGAAGCTCTCGATCAGGAATTGCCCGGTGCCTAATTCCTCGCGCAAGCGCGCCAGGCCAGGTTTCGTGTCCACATCTTCAAAACTGAAATTCCGTGCCTCGATGCCGAGAGTGGCAAGATAACCCGCCGCTTCTGGCGCGCCATGATCTGCCGAGAGCACTACAAGCGTTCTCTCAAGACCGACGGTCTCGTCCACAAAGGAAAGAAGATCGGCAAGTGTCCGATCCAGACGTTTGACGTTGTCCTCCGATTCAAGGCTGGAGGGCCCAAAAAGATGCCCGACGTAATCCGTGGAGGACAGGCTGACGCTCATGAAGTCGGGCACGTCGTCCTGCCCTACCTCTTCGGCGTTCATCAGCGCCTTGGCGAAATCGACGGTAATCTCGTCACCCGCCGGACTGAGCGTCAAGAGCGTCGTGTAAAATTTGCTGTCGGCTGAGCCATAGTGATGCGGAAAGGTGCGACCATAGCTCGGAAAATCCGTCTCCCATGATTGGTCATCCTTGTCTGCGAAGATATAGGCCTCCTTCGGCAACGTCAGGGTCCAACTCGTCCCGGCATAAGTGCCCACTAACCCCGTCTCTTCCCAAGCGGCAATCCAATCGGGGTAGCTGTCGCGGTAGAAGGTGCTGGTGACAAAACGCCCCTCGGCCTTGGAAAACCAGTAGGCCTGACCGGCATGCCCGGCAAAGGAGATCGCACCACGGTCCTTGACCGACACCCCAAAAACCTTGGACGCGGGTCCGTAATGCAGGCGGATCTCGTCGCCGATCGTCGAGGTGAGAATGTTGCGCGGCGATCTGCCGTCTGTCGTCGCGGCGCGCTGCGTCGGGTCGATTTCCGTGTCGGCATCGACGCCTTTCGCGCCCACGAGCGGGTAATCCGGGTCCTGTACGTTGTAGAAGGTGCTGCCGCTGTTGCGGTCGAACCACAAGTTGGCGACCATGCCATGAATGCCCGGGTCAGTGCCTGTCGACAGCGTGGTATGGCCGACGATGGTTTCGGTGTTGGCGTGGCGATGGTGGGCATTGGTGTACCAAGTACCGTTAGTGATGAGGCGGTTGAACCCGCCTTCGCCCAACCCGGCGCCGTATCGGTCAATCAGATCGCCACGCAACTGGTCTACCGTGATCTGCAGCACAAGCCGGGGAACGTCCTCCGCGGCAGCTACACATCCGGGGAGCGAAAATGCGCATACCCCTATCCAACGGAATAGCATTGGTGGCCTCCTCTGCGGGTTGTATCCCAATCGAAAACCGCCGCCCCGAAGGCTGTCGGGGCGGCAAGAAATCATTTGCGCGTTTATTGCGCGCCGCCGGGTTGCGACAGCTTCTCCATCACCTTGTCCAGACTGAAGCTCGCCGCCTCTTGCCGCGGTGGATACTCGGCGAAGGTGGAGAGGAACTGCGCTACATAAGCCTGCGCCGGCACCAGCATGAAAGCACGGTCGATCATCCAGTCATAATAGGTGTTGGATGTCCGGTAAGCGCGTTCATAGGGGTCACGCCGCAGATTGAAGACCAAAGGCACTCGGAGCGGTGTCAGCGGCTCCATCCATGCGCGCAGAGTTCCCCATGCTTTCTGCTCGAGGAAGGTGATCTTCCAGTTCTGGAAGCGCAACGCAGCCAAATCGCCGTCATCGGTGAAATAGAAGATTTCGTTTCTGGGGCTTTCATCCGTTTCGCCGGTTAGCATCGGCAGGATGTTGTAGCCATCGAGATGCACGCGATACTCGCGACCCGCCATCGCATCCACGGTGACGCCTTCCAGCAGATCTTCCTTGATCGTTTCATTGCCCGCCGCCGCGAGGAATGTCGGCAACCAGTCCATATGATGCACGATCTCATTGCTGATTTCGCCTTCCGGAATCTGCCCGGGCCAGCGCACCATCGCCGGAACACGCCAGCCGCCTTCCCACTGGGTGTTCTTCTCGCCCCAGAAGGGCGTCATCGCCGCATCAGGCCATGTATTCATATGCGGGCCGTTGTCGGTCGAATAGAAGACAATCGTATTCTCCGCGATACCCAACTCGTCGAGCTTGTCCAGAAATTGTCCGATGTGACCATCGTGCTCGATCATACCGGCGGTATACTCGTCCGCTATGCCCTTGGTCTTGTCCTGGGCCGCGTCAATTACTTCATCGCGGACATGGGTGCGAAAATGCATCCGGGTGCCGCTCCACCAGACGAACCAGGGCGTGCCCGCCGCGGTCTGTTCTTCGATGAAGGCAATGGCTGCTTCTGTGGTCTGGTCATCCACGACCTTCTGGCGTTCGATATCGAGCGCACCGGTATCCTCGATCTCCTGGGTGATCTCCGTCTCGCCATATGTCGCGCTGGAGCGAATAACGCCGCGTGGCCCGAAACGGTCGAGGAAGGTCTGCCCATCCGGCAGTACGGCATCACGTGGATAATCCGGGTTCTCCGGCTCCTCCTCGGCGTTGAGGTGGTAGAGGTTGCCGAAGAACTCATCGAAACCGTGGTTGGTCGGCAGGTGTTCGTCGCGGTCACCGAGGTGGTTCTTGCCGAACTGGCCGGTGGCGTATCCTTCGGCTTTCAAGAGGCCCGCGATGGTCGGGTCTTCCACCTGCATACCTTCTTCAGCGCCAGGCAAACCGACCTTGGACAAGCCGGTGCGAAACACGGATTGTCCCATGATGAAGGAGGAGCGTCCGGCGGTGCAGGATTGCTCGCCGTAATAGTCCGTGAACATCATGCCTTCTCGCGCAATCCGGTCGATGTTGGGTGTCTGGTACCCCATGACGCCGAACGTATAGGCCGAGATATTGGACTGGCCGATGTCGTCCCCCCAGATGACAAGAATATTAGGCTTGCCCTGTTCCTGAGCGGCGAGTGGCAGCCCAATCAAGACGGCGCCGACGGCGGCCAGCGCTGTACGGAATAACATTTTGGTTTCCTCCTAGTTGGCAACTGTATCTTGTTGCACTGAAAAGGCTTTCGGATCCTATCGGCGGGATGTCGACATCCGACCGATGCCAAGAGTAACACCAAACCTGCGAGTTGACTTGCCATTTTGTGACATCGCGTGGAAACTCTGCGTGGTGGGTAAACTCGCGATGACATATGCGACCGGGATCGGTCCGCTGCCGGATCTGCTTGAGGCGCAAAGCGGATCAAAGGCGGTCGAACGCGCCTTTCGGGGCGCAGGCTTGCCGCTCGTGCTTGTCGATGACCGGGCGCATCAGGTGCCTCTGGGAGCAGTTATCAGGCTGTTCGACGGCGCAGCGCGGCTGACGGGCGATCCAATTCTGGGTTTGCGTGTGGGAAATGCTATGCAGCCCGGCGAGTACGGTCTTTGGGTGAATTATTCGCTACAGGCGCCAACCTTCGCGGGAGCCATCTCGCGGTTGTCCCGCTGCATCGTCCTGCATCAGATCGGCGGGGAACTTTCACTTGAGCACCGACGAGGCGATCTCGTGGTGTGGAGCTATCGGCAGACGGCCGTTACAGGTGCGGGCGCGACACAGCACGCCGACCATATTCTGCCCGTAATGGCAAAGGTAGCGCGGGCCTATTGTGGCCCGGATTGGAAGCCTTCGCATATGGAAACACGCACCGCAGGGACCGGCTTGGAGGCGGCGTTGCGCGAAGACGCTACAGGTATTCCCTGGCACTTCAATTCAGCTGTCGACGGGATCGCGTTCCCATCGGCTGCGCTTTGGTCCCGTCCCGCGCTGGGGTCCAGGGGGAGGCAAGCGCTTCGGCTCAGTTCGCGCGACATTCTCGCGGAAATCAAATTGCGGCGACAGGAATGCGACATCGACCGCCTTGCCGCTGTCATCACGCTACGCCTGATTGACGGTCACACGGACATCGACGGTGCCGCGCGAATGGTCGGTGTCGCCCGGCGCACGCTGCAACGCTGGCTCGACGCTGAAGGCCTGTCCTACCGTATTTTGCTCGATCGTGTGAGACTGGACCGGGCGCGCGCACTGATCCTGGAGACCGAGGCCCCCCTGTCAGAGATCGCCATGCTCGCAGGCTACAGTGACCATGCCCATTTCACGCGAGCCTTTGGTCGGCGTTTCGGGCGCTCTCCGTCATCCGAGCGGATGTCCAAACCAAGAGGTTAACCGCACAACTTGATCAAATATCCTCCGATCTGAATTGCCCGGGCGGCAATGAAAGCCTTCTTTATCGGCGTGCCATTCCGAGTGCCGATTTCTGACCACAGCCGCAAAGGCATTGCCGCATGGGCGCTGGTCGGTTGTGAGCCAAGGTGACAATTGCTGCATAGTGCCCCGAATGACCGTTTTATACCCAGATGAACCGCTGCAACTTGTTGGTTCTTGTCTTTAGAATGAGCGATCGGCTGAAAGTATTCGTTCAGAAGGAAATGGAAGACAACATTCGGTGTTGCAACGTGTTTCTCATTCCACGATTGACGCATCCACGAATCTGCTGATATCGCTCACTTTGATGGAGTTGGAGTAAGTGATTCCAACACAGGGAATACGGTGCGGCTTTGGCCAATTCCGTGACTGCCCCCGCAACTGTAAGCGGCGAGCGACCCGATGATGCCACTGGCCCGGAGAGGCTGGGAAGGATCGGAGAAGCGACGACCCGCAAGTCAGGAGACCTGCCATCGTAACGCAACTCAACCCGGGCGGGGTGCCTCGGAAGGAGACCACGATGGAACACTCGGCTGTAGCCGTAAACATGGCTGGCTCGCAATCAACCCCGCAACTTTGCGGAGGGCGACATGGGCCGGGCTGCCACACACAGAATTACCGTTTGCATCTCTTGCCGACACAAGGGCAAAACCTGCCAGCCTGGTTATGAGCTGATCGCCCGGCTGCGAAAGGCTTTTGAAAACGCCAAGGACGCAATTCCCGAAGATTTCGAAATCTCGGGCGTGGCCTGTATGGCGGGATGTGATCGACCCTGCACGGTGGCTTATCACGGCTCGCACAAGGCGACATATTTGTTTGGCGATATTGACCCGGACACCGATGTCGATGATCTGATCGAATTCGCCCGGCGCTATGCCCATCTACATGACGGGTGGAGCAGCTCTGTCGACAGACCAGGCAAGCTGCGCAAATCCACACTGGCACGGGTTCCGGCCAGCATCATCGCCCTTGAGCGCAGCGCGGAGCCTGTTCAATGAACGCCGCGGAGCTGTATGTCGAGAACGTAAGTTGGAGGCCCTCGGCCAGGGTGCCGCTGATTTTGCATCCAATCAACTTTCATCTGAAGGCCGGGCGCATTTTGGGGATCGTCGGACCGAACGGGGCGGGGAAGTCCTCGTTATTGCGCACGCTCTATCGGTATCATCGGCCGTCCAGCGGTACGGTCAGGATTGATGGTGAAGATATCTGGACCATGCCGCCGAAGACCGCTGCCCAAACGGTTGCAGCGGTTTTGCAAGAGCAACCCAATGACTTTGCCCTGACGGTGCGCGACGTGGTGGCATTGGGCCGCTTGCCACATCGCCAGAGCTTTTCAACACCCGGCCAGCACTGTGCCGAGGTCATCGAGAACGTGCTGCGCCAAACCAAGCTGATACATCTGCGCGACCGGCAGATCGGCACCCTGTCGGGCGGTGAACGCCAACGGGTGATGATGGCCCGTGCCCTGGCGCAAGCGCCGCGGCTGCTGGTTCTGGATGAGCCAATCAACCACCTCGATATCCATTATCAGCTAGAGCTGCTTGAACTTGTGCGCGACCTCCACATCACCGTTGTCGTGTCGCTACATGACCTCAACATGGCGGCCACGTTCTGTGACGACATTCTGGTAATGCAGAATGGCCAGTCGCTGGTGTTCGGCCCCCCGCAGGATGTCCTGACCGAAGACCTCGTGTCGGGTGCATTTCGTGTCTCGGCCCGGCTGGAACAGCTGAGCCGCAGTCAGAACAATCACTTCTCTTTCCAACTGAACTAAAGGATCACCTGAATGAAACTACTCCACCTGGCATTGGGGCTGTCCTGTACAGCAAGCCTGGCACTGGCAGAAACCACGGTACGAAGCTGCAACCGTACCGTTACCTTTGACGAAGTCCCGACAGCAGCGATTTCCAACGACGTCAACCTGACCGAAATGATGTTGGTGCTGGGACTGGCGGACCACATGGTGGGCTATACCGGTATCTCTGGTTGGAAAACACTGGATGAGAAGATGCGCGAAGGAGTCGAGCAACTACCCGAGTTGTCTTCGAAATACCCCAGCAAGGAAGTATTGATCGGGGCGGATGCCGATTTCTTCTTTGCCGGTTGGAACTATGGCATGAAGGTTGGTGGCGAAGTCACGCCCGAAACCCTGGCCGCGTTTGACATCGACGTCTATGAGTTGACCGAAAGCTGCATCCATATCGGTGAAAAAGACAAGGCCAGCATGGATGACATGTATACCGATCTGCTGAATCTGGGCCGCATCTTTGCTGTCGAGGATCAGGCGCAAGAGCTGGTGGACGGCTACAAGGCAGAGCTTGCAGATTTCAACGCCGATCTGGATGCCGGTGACGAACCGCTGCGTGTATTTGTCTATGACAGCGGCGAGGACACTCCCTTTACCGCGGGACGCTATGCCATGCCCACCGCCCTGATCGAAGCCGCAGGCGGGCGCAATGTTCTGGACGACTTCGAGAAGAGCTGGGCCACGGTGACCTGGGAAGAAGTCGTCGAGCGCAACCCGGAAATGATCGTGATCGTGAACTACGGCAATGTGACTGCAGAGCAAAAGCGCGAGTTCATGATGTCGAACCCGGCATTTGCTGATATTGACGCGGTCAAGAATGATCGGTTCGTGACGCTGGAATATGTCGAGGCAACCCCCGGGCCCCGCAACATCGAGGCGATCAAGACCCTCGCCTCGGCCTTCTGGAGCAACTGATCTATGTACACCGAAGCAGTCAGCACATCCCGACCCAGAAGACGTTGGCACTTGCCTGCCTCTGTTTCGCTGGTGATCCTTCTGTTTGCTGTTTCGGTGACCTTTGCTGTGAGTGTCGGCGCGGTGCCCATCCCCGCCGGCACGGTTTGGGGGGTGGTTCTTGATAAACTTGCCCCCGGCCAGATCGACGTTACTTGGTCAAAAGGCAAATCGGCGATTGTCTGGGATATCCGCTTTCCCCGTGCCCTGCTGGCGGCAATGGTCGGGGCAGGGTTGGCTGCGGTCGGAGCATCACTTCAGGCGGTGACGCGCAATCCCTTGGCGGACCCGCATCTGCTGGGCATTTCGTCTGGCGGGGCCTTTGGCGCGATCCTCGCATTGCTACATACCGGGCTGTTTCTGGGTCTCCTGACTGTACCGTTGCTGGCTTTTGTTGGGGCATTATGCGCTACAGCGCTCGTCTTGGGTGTTTCGAGCTTTGCGTCAGCCACCAGTGCGGACCGGCTGGTTCTGACGGGTGTGGCGATTTCTTTCATCATCATGGCGGGCGCGAACATCCTGATCTTTCTGGGTGATCCACGCGCCACCCATACCGTTGTGTTCTGGATGCTGGGCGGGCTGGGCCTGGCGCAATGGTCACATCTGATCTATCCGCTGGCAATCCTGCTGCCTTGTCTGGGCTGGATGTATCTACGCTCTGCCGATCTGAACGCCATGACGATCGGTGATGAAACGGCATCCTCGCTGGGGCTGGACGTCGTGCGGTTTCGCCTGAGCGTCTTTGTTATCGGGGCCCTGATCACCGGCGTGATGGTGGCCTTTTCCGGGATGATCGGATTCGTGGGACTGATGGTGCCGCATATCGCCAGACTGATTGTCGGCGGAGATTACCGCCGCCTGGTGCCCACCTCTGCGGCCGTGGGTGGCCTGTTCGTGCTGTGGGCGGATGTCGTGGCCCGCACCATCATGGCCCCCGAAGACATGCCCATCGGGATTGTGACCGGATTGGTCGGCGGGTGTTTCTTTGTGTGGCTTCTGCACAAGCGACAGGCGAACGTTTCGTGAGCTACTCAAAAGCGGACATAGGCTGAAATGGAATGAAAGCCCGCTTGGTCCCGCGATCTAGACCTTTGACAGCGACTCGATCATGCGCCTGCAGCGAATGAAGGCTTTGCGGGCCGCGGCCGCGGCATCTTGAATACTCAGCGAAGGTTCGGATTGGGCCGATACCAGTCCAAGCCTTCCAAATTTGGCAAATACCGTTTCGCATCCGAGGTCAGGAACGAGCCCAAAGCGGCCCTGAGAAATGACGCAACTCATCTCCCGCGGTGAATGTAGGTAACACGCTTTAGGTTGGATCGGGGTAGAATATCGAAAGGAGAGAACGACGCAGATGTCTGCCGTTCGGCTATCAGCCCACGCTCTCTTAACCCATCTAGGCCTCTATGCTTGGATCGGATCACCTGGCAACCCTATATCCTCTCTGATGGGGTCAGGCAGATGAAGGTTTTGTGCCAGGATATCCGCTTCTTCTGACAGCGTTTCCGCGCGTTCTGCAGCAGTTTCCGCTTTGGAGTGCATTCGCGACTTTCTGAGTATCCACGCCTTCACCAACCAGAAGTGTCGACAGTAGGGACGCATTTCAGTCGCGTCCGAAATTGCTTCAAGCGCGAGTTGCTGATCACCTGCCATCATGTGTGCAATCGAAAGGGGATAAAGCCGGTATGGCAGAAACGGATCTTCGGTGGAACGATTCACAGCCTCTACCAAACTCTTCCGAGCAGCTTCCCAGTTGCCGGCAATAATTTCGGTATAACCGCTCGCCTCCATGCCCAAAACATAGCTGGGATTCAGCCGGAAAATTCTATCGATGTCCTTCCTTGCACCATTCAGATCACCCGCGAGGCGCGCGCGCACCTGGGCCCGCGTGTACCAGCAATAATCGGAACGAGGCGCAGTCTGAACGGCTTTATTCGCAGACTCGATGATCCGCGTGCGTAAATCAGGATCAGCCTCGCGATAGCATGCCTCCAAGGGGTACAGTTTGGCTTCGCACCACATCGCAAGCCCGGACCCATTCTCGGGATCAAGTCGAAGCGCTCGCTCCAGCAACTTACCGGCATGATTATAGTCCTCGACGGTGGCACGGTAAAACAGCATTGCCGCTCGGGATCTCAACTCACTTGGGCTCAATTGATCGTCTGGAATATCATTAAGTCGGTCACCGTCAAACGCATTGATCTGCAGACGTAAATCGTCTGACAGCTGTTCTGCAGCCCGGTCGCTTAATTCAAACAAATCCTCTGAATCTCCGTTTAAGAAGCGCGACCAGGTTACCTGTCCATCTCCCAACCGGGTAAGGCTGGCCGAGATCCTTGCTTCGGTTTCTCGGCAACGCAACCGGCATCTCAGGCTATACGTTGCATTAGTCTCTGACATTGAATCTGTTGCGATTACACGCACACCAGTGCGGCGCGAAAGACTGTAAACCAGTTGCTCCTGCAGATCAGCGCAAGCCTCGAGCGTTTCTCTAGTTTCGGGGGCACTTGTGACCGGCTCCACTGCAATAGAAGGCAATTCGGTGTGTTCTTTCTCACGCTGCGTTGCGGGCCGCCATTGAAACCCATTCACCGGATTAGCAAGATTCTTTAAGTCGTACCTACCCGCATCGCTGAAACCCGCTGAAAGCTTTTCGTCCAACTGCCGCTTGAGGTCTTCGGAGATCATCACACCACCGGGTGGCGCCTCAGTCTGCAGGCGCGCAGTGATGTTGATGCCGGTACCATAAATGTCGGTCTCGTCTTGAATGATCTCCCCGAGATGCGCTGCCATCCTCAGTCTGATTTTTTCATGGTCGACCAACGCAATTTGCACAAATTGAGCGGTTTCGATTGCCGCTGATATCGACGGAAAGGCAATTATCCATCCATCGCCCATACGCTTCAGTATCTCGCCGCCTCTTCGGACGGCCTCAGGTTCTAGAAGTTTATCACGAAGTTCGCGGACCAACTCGATTGCGAGCGACTGATCCGCCTCCATTGCGGACGTATAGCCGACCAGGTCAGCCATCAAGATCACGGCAAGGCGAGCTCTCATAAAACGACGTTAAGACAACGTTAAGGCATTGTCATCTTTTGAAAGCGGGCGATGCGACCTCGGGGCATCAACAAAGCAATGCAGTGAATGGCGGCATTGTACCAAACTGGCCCTTGGCGCAGATCGCGGCGAAGGTGCCAGGAGAGCCCAGAGCGACAGATGCTGCACCAGTCAGGAATGGCAGCAGTGCGCAAATGTTGACTCTACAACGTTGAATGAACGGCGCACACTGGACTTTGATCACACTCTCACTCACTGAGGTGCAGAATTCTCCAAACCGGTCGATTACCGAATTCGCAGTTGGTAAAAAAGTTTACGTTTTGACTGTCATCTCCGGTAATAGTCACTCGGTCAAAAGAGCCGAAAGCTCATCCGCCCCTTTTTGCAGTATTCCCAGAAACGACATCAGACTGTTGACGTCATGACGTTGCGTCGGCGCGTGAACCGAAAGCGTGCCTACCAATCGACCATGCCCATCCTGAACGGGCACAGCTAGGGCAGTCATTCCGGTCATGAATTCCTCGTCATCGGTGGAATAACTATTCTCAGAGATAACTTGGATCTCCGCTCGCAGCGACTTGGGATCAGTCAGCGAGCGCTCCGTCTGTGGATGTAGATTTCCCGCTGAAAGAAAGCCGTTCAGCGTTTTTTGCCGAAGTGTGGACAGGTACATCTTGCCGCTGGCCGTACAATGGAAGGGTACCTGAGTACCAACCGGAAGCTGAATCCGCAGTGGCCATTTCGTTTCCACCCGGTCCAGATAGATCATCCCCTCTCGGTCTGGAATGGCGAGATTGCAGGTTTCACCAACCTGCTCGGCGACGCTGCGCAAGATCGCCAGACGCGCCGTACGCAGGTGCTCGGAAGACATCGTATTGACCGAAAGCAATCGCAGCCGGTGTCCAGGGCCGTATGAACGCCCATCCAGATCGCGCTGCAGGAAGCCCTCGGCTTCTGCGGTTTGCAACAGGCGGTGGATGGTTGGCTTGGCCAGGCCCAATGTCGCGATCAGGTCTGAAGGTTTGACTGCGACCCCTCGCCGCGCCACCTCCTCAAGGATGATGAGAAGGCGCAAGTTGGTCGGGATCTGAGTTTCTTTGTCTTGTGTTTCCGTCTCGGCCATCCCGCAACAGTCTAGTTATTTGGCAGCAGGATCAAGGCCAGATCGGGTACAAGCGAGATCAAAATCCACACTGATATCAGCGCCGCCAGATAAGGCACCGTGTACCGAAGCAGACGGAAGTAGGGCACACCGGTCACGCCCGAAGCCACATAGAGATTCAACCCGTAGGGTGGCGTGATGAAGCCGATGGACGCCCCCACAAGGAAAATCACCGAGAAATGGATCGGATCAATTCCAACCGAGGCCGCAATCGGTGCAAGGATCGGGGCCAGGATAATCGTCACGGGCAGGCTTTCCAGCACCATGCCCGAGAAAAACACGATCACCATCGAGGTAAACAGAACCGCATGGTAGCCCCCCATTGAGGTTACGAAACCCCCAATGGTCTGCTGCGCCCCAAGCAGAGACAGGATTTGCTGCATCACCACCGAAATCGCGATCAGTGGTGCAAGGATACCTGTGATCTGGGCAGAACGGATCACGATCGAGGGGATTTCGGGGATCTTAAAACCTTCGACAACGAACATCTCGGCAAAGCTCTTTTCGGTTGGCGGTATGTCGTTCCGTGCGCCCATGATGCGGTTGATCGGATAGCTGACCAACCCTGCGATGACGCAGAAGCCAACTGTCACGCCCGCAGCCTCGGTCGGAGAGAACTTGCCTGTATAGATGCCCCACAGCACCAGCCCGATGGCGAAGAACCCAAGCCAGGCACCAAATGCGGTCTTCAACACCCGGTTCAGTTGCAGCGGGATCAGATAACCCCAGCCGTTCATACGGCAGATGATCCAGCACGCAAATTGCATACCAAAGACCATGAGCGCGCCCGGAAGGATACCCGCCACGAACAGCTCGGAAATCGGCAGGTTCATCAGGAAGCCGTAGACGATGAAGATAATCGACGGAGGAATGATGATCCCCACAGTACCGCCCGCCGCCGCGGTCGCTGCGCTGAAGCGTTCGTCGTAGCCACCCTTGACCATCTCAGGGTGTAGCATCGAACCAATCGTGGCGGTTGTGGCCGAGTTGGACCCCGAGATCGCTGCAAACAACCCACAAGCGCCAAGTGAGGCCATCGCCAAGCCGCCGCGTATCCAACCCAAACAGGCATAGGCGAAATCGCTGAGCCGTCTCGCTATGCCCGATTTGTTGATCAGGTCCCCGGTCAGGATGAACAGCGGCATCGCCAAAAGGGCGAACCCCTTGTTGAACACGTTCAACAACTCGGCACCCATATTGTCCAGCGTCAGGCCAAGGACAAAGGAACAGCCGATGACCCAATAGCCGATCACCAGCAGAACCGGGACGCCCAGCATGAACAGAAAAGTGACCCCAAGCGAGATCAGCGTGACCATGGTTCCGTCTGTCATCAGTCTGCTCCGATCACGGCCTGCTTGATCAGCGGCTCGCCTGTTTTCCAGTTGCGCAGGTCGTCGGCAAGGTTCTGAAACACCCGCCCGACCATCAGAAAGAAGGATAGCGGGGCGGCCAACAGGAACCACCACTGCATGATATTGTCGGTACCCAGCACGATCTGAAAGTTCGAGGCCGACAGAGCCACCAGCCGTGTTGTGGTCACGATGACGATCACCGCAAAGATGAACCACAATATCGCGTCGAGTATCAGGCAAGCCAATTGCCCAGCCCTCGGCATTGCAGTGCGGAATTCGCTGAAGCTCAAATGTGTGCGCAGGCGGACATTGTACGACGCCCCAAACCACGCCATGACCATGAACAGCAGCGGGGGAATGGTGGTCGACCAGGGCTCCTGATCGTTGAACACAAACCGGTCGATCACGCCCCAGAAGATGATTAATGCGATCGCAAGGTAGGAATACACCATCACCGACCGTTCCAGATGACGTTCAACAAAGGGCACCGCCCGATAGATCAACATGATCACGATTCCGCCAATCGCCGATACAATCGCGCCCAACACCCAGGCGGCGTCGGATTCCAGTGCGGATTGAATCTCGAACGAATCCTGGCTGAGAAAGGCGCTGAAAATCGCGCCGATGTCTGCCCAAAACGACATGAACCCCGTCCTCCCAGTCGGTATAAAGTTGAACCGGCCCGCTCAGGGCCGGTTCGTAACAGTCTATCAGGCTTCGCCTTTCCACCAACGGCGCGGCTCGACATTTTCCGGCAGGGTGTCGGCCGGAATCTCGCGCGCGATGTCGTAGATTTCCTGATAGGTATCAATGCCGCCTGCCCATTTGTTCAGACGTTCGCGCCACTGGGCCCAAGGCTCTGGGTTGTAGTTCGGGGCACACATCTCTTCGGCCAGTTTGATCTGATCATCAGCAAGGAAAGCCGGCCGTACGCCATTTTCAGCGAAGATCGTGTCAGGCAATTGCGGTTCCGAGAATCCAACCGTGTTCAGCAACGCGGCTTCATTCGCACCCTGAATCAGCGCCTGCGTGAAGTACGAGGATTCCATCACTGCATCCTGCATTTCTCCGCCCAGACTGTCGAAGACCTTGGCCGACATCGAGGTATGTTCGGTGCCGCAGAAGAATTTCAGGTTCACTGATTGCGAGACCACCGGCGCCATATTGGCATAAGCCACGGCCGAGGCCCATGTCTCGGCCCCATCGATCAGACCGGTTTTCAGCGCATCCAGCGTTTCTTCCCACGCCACCGGCACCGGATTCAGGTTCAAGAGCTGCATGGCAATCCGGCCTAGCTGCGTCCCCGTCACGCGGTTCTTAGTTCCGAACAGTTCCTCCAGCTTGGTTACGGTTGGCTTGTCAGCAAAGGTCGACCCCATTTGCAGGCCGCGCAGCTCGCAATGGGTGAACAGGAACTTCAGCCCGTGTCGTTTTTCCAGCGGGTCGCGCAGGATGCGCTGGCTCGCCGGGCTATAGAAGAAATGATACTGCGCCGCGCGGCTGGGGAACATATAGGCATAGTCCAGCACGTTCAGATATGGCGCGCCACCGGCCGAGTTCTGGGTCGAGGCCGCATAGATATCCACAATCCCCTGTTGGGTTTTTTCAACACAGCTTAGCTGGCCGCAAATCTGGTTGTCGCCGATGAATTCAATCCGAATCTCACCATCAGTGCGCTCTTCCAGATCCCGCGCAAACTCGATCGCGCCGGCGCGTTCGATCAGCAGATTGCGAGTATTAAAGCCCGAGGCACCAAATTTGAGCGTGTGCTTCGGCTCTTTCGAGAAGCGCTTTTCATAGGTCGATTCGGCCGCTTGCGCCAGATTCGCCAGGCTCATCGCACCACCAAACCCACCTGCAGCCAACAGTGTCGAACTCATGCCATAACGCCCGGCCACACGAAAAAAATCTCGCCGGGAAATGCCGCTTAGTTTCTTACCGATCTCCATTGCTTACCTCCCTGATTGCAATTATTGAGACTTTTTGTATCAAAAAAGGCTAGTATAGTTCTTGCATCTTGCATAGAGTTTTTTTCAGCGGCACTGGAAGGAGACGATCATGGAGGTGGATTATGCGGTTGTTGGCGCGGGATCTTCGGGCTGTGTCATTGCCAATCGGCTCAGCGCCGACACCAATACAACGGTCGCCCTTCTTGAGGCAGGCGGTCGTGACACGAACCCGTGGATTCACATCCCCGTCGGTTATTTCAAAACGATGCATAACCCCTCGGTCGATTGGTGTTATCGGACCGAACCCGATCCGGGCCTGAATGGTCGTTCCATCGACTGGCCACGCGGTAAGGTACTGGGCGGCTCATCCTCACTGAACGGGCTGCTCTACGTCCGTGGACAGAAGGAAGATTACGACCGCTGGCGACAAATGGGAAACGAGGGCTGGGGTTGGGACGATGTGCTGCCACTGTTCAAACGCAGCGAGGATCAGGAACGGGGCGCGGATGAATATCACGGTGTTGGCGGGCCATTGTCCGTGTCCAACATGCGCATTCAGCGCCCGATCTGCGATGCCTGGGTCGCAGCCGCACAAGCCGAAGGCTATCCCTTCAATCCCGATTACAACGGGGCCGAACAAGAAGGTGTCGGCTATTTCCAACTGACCACCCGCAACGGTCGTCGATGCAGCGCGGCGGTGGCTTATCTCAAGCCCATTCGCGATCGCCAGAACCTGAACATCATCACCAAAGCTCTGGTAACGCGCGTGGTTGTGGATGGGAAGAAAGCAACAGGGCTGGTGTACCGCGACAAATCGGGGGTCGAGCAGGCCCTAAAGGTACGGCGCGAGATCATCCTGTCAGGCGGTGCGATCAATTCACCCCAGATTCTTATGCTGTCAGGGATCGGAGATCCGGATCACCTCAAGGAAAACGGAATCGAACCGCTGCACGCCCTTCCGGGCGTCGGCAAGGGTCTTCAGGATCATTTGCAAGCGAGGTTGGTGTTCAAATGCAATGAACCCACTCTGAACGACGAAGTCCGTAGCCTGTTTAATCAGGCCCGCATCGCGTTGAAATACGCGCTGTTTCGCGCAGGCCCGATGACCATGGCCGCCAGCCTGGCCACGGGGTTCCTAAAAACCCGCCCCGAAGTCGAAACGCCCGATATACAGTTCCATGTCCAACCCTGGTCCGCCGACAGCCCAGGCGAGGGCGTCCATCCGTTTTCGGCCTTCACGATGTCAGTCTGCCAGCTACGTCCGGAAAGCCGAGGTGAGCTTCGCTTGAATGGCCCGGATCCGTCCTCGCATGTCAAAATCCTCCCAAACTACCTTTCCACGGATACGGATTGCCGAACCATCGTCGACGGTGTGAATATCGCGCGCAGGATTGCCAAGCAGAATCCTCTGGCCTCGAAGATATCGGAAGAGTTTCGACCGACGGCAGACCTGAGTCTCGACGACTATGAAGGCACACTTGATTGGGTCAGATCCAACACTACATCAATCTATCACCCAACCGGAACTTGCGCGATGGGAAGCAATGACATGTCTGTTGTCGACGCAAAACTAAATGTACATGGAATAAAGAACCTAAGGGTAGCTGATTGCTCCATTATGCCGGAAATCGTCAGTGGCAACACTAATGCGCCAGCAATTATGATAGGCGAAAAGGCAAGCGACTTGATAAATGCAGATGCCTGACAGTCCCTCCGTCTTGCCTGCATGCCATGCAAAATGCCCAAAACACTCGCAACCGATGGATCAGTGCGCCAATCGCGCAAGCTCAAACTGTTTGCTCGGTGGAGTCTGGTCGCAACTTGCGCTTTGCCCAATTCTTGACTCATGACTGACAGTGATCTGGGAGCGACCATTGGTCTATGATCTGTGGAGCATCTAGCGCAGGGATTTAACACCATACCAACCTCGCGAAGCATGCATAAGCGGTCGCGGACACTTTCCTAAAGTTCAACTCGTAACGTCCGCTTTCCTATTTTAGGCGTACAAGTACTGCACTTGCTGAGAGAGACATACACAGCCCTGGGTCGCGAACTTGAATGTTCCTTAATAGTCTGGGTGTGGACGCAGCGTCGGTAAACGCTATTGGCTGCTAAGTCCGCATCTCAGACATTGCAAAGCTTGGTGATGAAGGTCCGCTTCGGGCTGGGACCAGCCAATCATGCTTGCTGCGGAGAACGGCAACACTGAGCCCAATTTGCCCGTTTTGATTGTTGTAAACATCCGGAGGTTATGCCGACCCTTCCGTCATCCATGTGCTCCACTCGGGTGATCGGTTTAGGGCTTTTCCGTCTGCACCCGCTGAATGTGCAATGCTGTAGGCTACAATACTTCCTTCTCAATGGAGTGGGGTACTATGGTGTTCGACTGGTTCGAAAACAGGGAAAATTGACAAACCAACAAAATCGCAACGGTCGTATTCGTTCAGTCTAATTTGGCCCATTGGTTCTTAAGTCAAACCGTGCTGGGCAAATCTTACCAATCCTTAAAGAAAATCGCCCAAACAACAGCAATGATGACTCCGGCGCCGGCTGCGAACACCAATGCTATAGCGCTGAAGAACAAACGCGGCTGGCTGGAGCGGCGGATAATCGAAAAGTGAATTCTAATCTGGCCTCTAAGCAAACCATCTGCTGCCATCGATAAAGCAAAAAGGCCAAGAGACAGCGCACTGGATCCCCCCCATAGCCGTTGCCATTGCTCATCCTCAGTCAATGCCAACGGCAAACCGGTTACGACAAAAAGCGCTGCGAAGAGCCACATCAAATACGTAGATATCATCAAACCGGTAACCACATGCCTTATTCTATCCAGTAGTTAATCAATGCGGCTTGTGCAAATTCACCAAGATTAGGGTTGTCGCTGAAATGGTACAGAAACCTCAACACGACCTCCTTCTGTGCAGGCGTCAATTGGTTGAACTTGGACTTCCGGAACTCGTGCAGCAATTCATTCGATGTGCCGGGGTCGAGTGCCCGAAGAATGCTTTCACTGGCATATTCCGGGCTGTCTGAATTTCGCAGAGTCCATATCAGATACGCGGGCAAGTAGTACTGAAAGGCTTTGGGGCTGAAAGCCGTGGGGGCAGCGTAACTGTATACGATCATTTTACCAGTCATCTCATGCCATTTGACCCCGCCGTAGAATTCAAGAATATCCACGTCATCCATACATTCGGGGTGAAGAAGTTCATCATCAGCAGGTGGATCAAGGCCGTCAAATGCAGCAATGATCTGAGTTGCAAGAGCTTCCGTTGTTGTCGTTACCTTTGGCATGGTGACATATTAAACTTGGTTGGCACGGCGTTGTTTCTTTTTACTGCGACGGCGCTTGGGGTGTTTCTGGCAACCATTGCACGCTCTATGGCGCAGTTCGCGCTTCTGGTCATGTTGATTGTGCTGCCAATGCTAATGCTGTCAGGTGGAGAGACCCCAATTGAAGGTCAGCCAGCGTGGTTGCAGGCAGGTACTTTGGTTTTGCCGTCACGCCACTACATGTCAGCAAGTCAGGCTATTGTTTTCAAAGGCGCTGGTATTGAGACTGTCTGGCCGGAATTCGTTTGGATGACGTTGTTGGGAATTGCTTTGTTACTAGTGAGCCTACGGCTTTTTCGACGTTCTCTTGCTCAGATCAGCTAGCGCTCTAATCTGCTGGCTATGACAGATTGGAGCGCTAGCTGCTCTGCCTCTGAAGACAGTTTGGATATCTGCTGGGCAGAGGTCGGGGCATCAGCGATTGTATGAGCGTTAGTTTCAATATCTCTAGCCATATTCGCATTATGCGGGCCGACGGCTGGATTGCGATGCAATCAAGGTTTTGAAGGGCCATAGTCGCAAACTCTACTCAACCAACAAAGCGCCGCTCAGGTCAAAATGCTTCGGGAACATTGCGCGCAGAAAACGAAAAACAATTCTCATTGCTTCGTCGCGATCAAATGAATCAGGGTGTAGTAGGTAGTCGGTCCACATGCCTTCCAGCATCGCAAGTGTGCCGTGCGTAGCGTCTCTGGCAACTTGATTAGGGTGTTCGGCTCCAGCTTCTTTCGCAATTCGAGCGAAAGCGTTGAAAACCAGGTTCCGAAGCTTAGCGTCGCGGGTATCTGAAAACGCAGCGATTGCTGCTCTATTTCGGGCCTCGCCTCGAAACGCGTACCAAATGGAAACGTTTTTCTTATTGAGAATAGTTTCACTCAAGTCGCCCCGAACAATCATCTCAATATGTTCCTGTCCGGTTTGCCCGGTCGTTTCCAACAAGTCATAAATTCCATTGTAGTATTGTTCGGATGAGTAGCGGGCGGCTTCGTCAACCAAGTTGTCCTTGCCGCCGAAATGAAGGTGAATCATGCCACGGGACAGCTCGGCCCGATGAATGATTTCGCTGACTGAGGTCTCGGAAATCCCTTTCTCTGCGACCGAGTCGAGTACTGCCTCGATCAGGGAAAGGCGGTTTCGCTCGCGTATTTCTTGTCGTCTTCCAGTCATTGGTTCAGGCGGCTCTGTTTGTTTTCAGTCTCTTGCGGTGCCTTCTAGCGGCCAGTGTGAAATTGGTCATCCCCGGTTGCGAAATTATCAGTTGACACAACTAGTCCAAAAATTCCAGATTTAAATGGACGATTGTCCATTTTGTGATCGACATGGTCGCGCCACCAAAAACCAAAGTTCAGCAGGGAAGAATGGCCGGAGTACTACGAAGTGAAACGGGCAAGGGCCTCGCACTGAGCGCACCTGCGACGCTCTACGTCGGTCTGCTTGTCGCCGTGCCGCTTTGCATTCTCGTCGCTTACAGTTTTTGGACCCAGACCTATGTTGAGATCGACCGGACCTTGACTTGGGCAAACTACCAAGAGGCGTTTACCGACCCATTGGTTCGACACCTAATGATCCGTTCGGTCGCAATTGCAGGCGCGGTGACATTGGCAACGGTTTGTCTTGCCTATCCGATTGCATACTTCATCGCGTTTCGGACAAAGAAGAAGACCCTCTGGCTGTTGCTGATCACTATTCCCTTTTGGAGCAGCTACCTTCTGCGCGTGTTCAGCTGGAAACTAATTCTTGGCTTCAATGGGGTGTTGAACTCTGCGCTGATTTCACTTGGTTTGATACAAGAGCCGCTGACATTCTTGCTCTACAACGAATTCGCTGTTGTCCTTACGCTCGCCCACGCCTGGGCACCGTTTGCTATCCTGCCGATCTACGTATCGCTGCAAAAGATCGACCGAAGCCTATTGGAGGCTGCAACCGACCTTGGCTGCAACAAGCTTGAAAGGTTCGTTCGCGTGACACTGCCTCTGACGGTGCCGGGGGTCATTGCGGCCTGCCTGATCATTTTCATCCCAACGGTGGGCGATTACGTCACTCCGGCCTTAGTCGGTGGATCGCAGGGCAAAATGGTGGCGAACTTGATCCAAGTGCAGTTTGGTGCCGCCAATAACTGGCCGTTGGGTGCAACCCTGTCTCTTCTTGCCATGCTTTCGGTCGGCTGCGTTGCAATCCTGTTCGTGGTGGTCGTCACCGCATTGGGCCGGAGGATCAGATGACCAAGGCATTTCGTTTCTCATGGTTGCTGGTTTACGCGATTGCCTATTTGGTGTTTCTCTACTTGCCGGTTTTGTTATTGCCACTGTTTTCGTTCAACGACGGAACTATCGTAGCCTTCCCACTAAAGGGGTTCACGTTGAAGTGGTACGCACAGTTGGGGCAGCAGGACACGCTGCTACAGGCTATGGCGAACTCGTTGATCGTCGGCAGTGTGACTGCGCTGATGGCAACATCTCTGGGTCTCTTCGCAGCTCGCGCCTACGTTCGGTATCGTTTCACGGGGCGTGAGTTGTCTGAGGGACTGGTCATGCTTCCACTGGTCATTCCCGGCATCATCGTGGCCAGTTCGATGCTTGTTCTGTTCATCAGCATCGGCCTGAAACCATCGCTGACCACCGTGATCCTTGGGCATGTGTTCGTGGCGTTGCCATTTTCCGTGTCGATTATGAAATCTGCATTTGACGATTTCGACCAGTCCTTGGAGGAGGCCGCGTTCGATCTTGGTGAAAGCGTCGTAGGAACGTTTCGGCGTGTTACCCTCCCAATCGTAGCGCCGGGTATTGTCGCCAGCCTTTTGGTAACGTTTACGGTGTCGTTTGACGAGTTCGTCCTGGCCTTTTTCTTATCCGGGAACAGCCCGACATTGCCGGTCTATATCTGGAGCCAGATCCGCTTCCCGGCAAAATTGCCCAACACGTTGGCCCTAGGATCGCTGCTTTTGCTGTCCTCGGTCCTGCTGTTGTTGATCGCCGAATATTTCCGCCGCCGTTCCATCCAATCGTCAGATTGAAGCCAAAGGAAACAAGCAAGATGAGCGAACAGAACATCATCGAAATCAAGGGCGTTGAGAAGCGCTTTGGAGGTTTTGTTGCTGTGTCCAATCTGAACCTGACCTTGAAAGAGGGTGAGTTCTTTTCGCTGCTTGGCCCTTCGGGCTGCGGTAAGACAACGGCTTTGCGCATCATCGCGGGTTTTCAAGATCACGAAGAAGGCGAGATCCGGATCGATGGTCGAACGATGGGAGAGGTGCCCGCCAACAAGCGTCCTACCAATATGGTGTTCCAAAGTTATGCGATCTTTCCGCACCTGAATGTCGGCGACAATGTTGGCTTCGGATTACGCAAGACCAAGCTTTCGCGGAAGGAAATTAAAGAACGCGTTGCCGAGGCGCTTGAGATGGTTGAACTGGGCGGCCTGCAGGACCGTAAGGCCAACGAGTTGTCGGGAGGTCAGCGGCAACGAGTGGCGCTCGCCCGCGCACTCGTCATGCGACCCAAGGTTTTACTGCTGGATGAGCCTTTATCTGCGTTGGACAAAAATCTGCGCGAAGCGATGCAATTGGAAATGCGCCGTCTTCAGCAGAAGCTTGGAATAACTTTTGTAATGGTCACGCATGACCAATACGAGGCGATGACCATGTCCGACCGTATAGGCGTCATGTTTGCGGGGCAGCTCAAACAGGTGGATAAGCCAGAGGTCCTGTATTCCCAACCGTGTAACCGGGAAGTGGCTTCTTTCATCGGTGGAATGAACTTTCTGGATGCCGAAGTGACTGCAGAGAATGCTGAAACGCTTGAAGTCAACGTTAAGGGCTTTGGGAAGATGGAAATCGGGGTGAACCCCAACGTCCAGGTGCATGACAAGGAACTTCTTGTCGGCGTTCGTCCTGAGCAATTGGAAATCAGTGCGGAAAAGCCGGATGGGTACGATGCTCTTGTTCCGGGCGAGGTTTCGGACGTCGCCTTTTATGGAGAGAGTGTCCACTATTATGTGCGCGTCGATGGTCTGAAAGACAGTATCGCCGTCGCAGTACCAAACTACTTTCACACGGTCGATCACACGCGCGGCGATACCGTCTGGCTTGGCGTTCAAAGCGCCTCGGTAATTGACTTGGGTAAACGTGAATCTTTGGGAGGAGACAAATGAGTAAAACAGCACCACTTATGGCAGCAGTAGTTGCCACCTTTGCCGCCAGCCAAGCTCTGGCGAACGCCGCTGATCTGACCGTTTTTGACTGGTCCGGATATGAGGATCAGGGTTTCTACGGCGATTATGTCGAAAAGTACGGCGGCGCGCCTAGCTACACCTATTTTGGCAGCGTGGAAGAAGCGTTCACAAAGCTTCAGTCCGGTTTTGAAGCTGATTTGGCCCATCCCTGCACGGATGCCCTGAGAAAGTGGGTAGCGGCAGACATGATCAAGCCGATTGACACCAGCAAGCTGGAAAACTGGGACAAGCTGATGCCCAAGATCAAAGAGGTCGATGGCATCACCATTGATGGGCAGACCTACATGGTTCCGTTCGAATGGGGCAATACTGGTCTTATCTATCGAACCGATATGATTTCGGCAGATGATGTTTCGCTGCAATTGCTTGCTGATCCTGCATATCAGGGCAAAGTCGCCATTCCGGACGCCGCTTCCAGTGCCTTTGCAATGGCGGCATTGGCAACCGGCGCCTCCAGCTATACCGATATGAGTGACGAGGAATTCCAAAAAGCGGCGGACTACCTGCGCGCGATTCATCCGAACGTGCGCTTTTATTGGTCTGACGCCGGCCAACTGGATCAGGCAATTGCCAGCGGTGAGGTCACGCTGGGTTGGGGATGGAACCAATCGGAACTGAACCTGATCTGGAACGAAACGCCAGCGGTCATGATGCGTGATGTGGACAAAGGTATCGCAACTTGGGTCTGCGGTTATGTGCATCTGAAATCTGCCAAGCAGTCGGATGAGCAAGTCTATGACATGCTGAACGCACTCAGCTCTGCGGCAAGCGGTAAATACATCATTGAAAGCTGGGGTTATGCCCACGCCAATGAAGACGCTTTTGCACAGGCAGACCCGGAGCTGATCGAAACCTACGGGTTTTCGGATGTGGACAGCTTCTTTGAAGGCAGCCTGTTCTTTGACGCTGTTAACCCCGAGCTGGAGGCCAAGATGTTGAAGGAATTCGAGCGCATCAAAGCTGGCTTCTAAGGGCACTCTTACAACACAGCCGGGAATGGTGGGGACGTAGAAATCCTTCCATTCCCACGAACCAATTTCCAATTTCCTTGGAGGAAGCGCGGCAATGTCAGGCGCTGACGAATATTCTGTTCTCTTCGAACCGGTCAAGATCGGGCCAGTAACGGCTCGAAACCGGTTCTACCAGGTGCCCCACTGCAATGGTTTGGGTCATTTACGACCTCAGGCCGAAGCTGCCATGCGGGCGATGAAAGCCGAGGGCGGTTGGGCGGTGGTGTCCACTCAGGAGGCCGAGATTCATCCGACTTCAGATTTGTCTCCTTATTCTGAAAACCGAATTTGGGACGATCAGGATATTCCTGCACTGCGTCTGATAACCAACTCAATTCATGAGAAGGGCTCGCTCGCGGCAATCCAATTGGCGCATAACGGGCACCATGCCCAAAACCACCTGACCCGCGCGCCTCTGCTGGCTCCATCAGAACTTGTCCTGCAGACTCCATACCCGAAACAGGCAAGGGCAATGGACAAGGCTGACATTCGAGAATTTCGCAAGTGGCATCGCGCGGCGGCTCGTCGCTCGCGCGAAGCCGGGTTCGACATTGTGTATGTCTATGCGGGGCATCACATGACATTGCCTCATCATTTTCTGCTGCCACAGTTCAATGATCGGACGGATGAATATGGAGGTTCGTTGGAGAACCGGGTGCGACTGACCCGCGAGCTTCTGGAAGAAACCAAGGAAGAGGTCGGAGATGATTGCGCCATTGCCCTTCGGTTTGCGGTTGATGAAATGCTCGGGTCAGAGGGGATGCAAGCGCAGGAAGAAGGCCGTGCAGTAGTCGAATTGCTGGCCCAGCTTCCAGACCTTTGGGATGTTAATGTGGCGGATTGGAGCAACGACTCTGCGACGACCCGGTTCGAGCCCCGCGACGGCTTTCAGACCTCATATATCGAGTTCGTGAAACAGGTGACTTCTAAGCCTGTTGTGGGCGTCGGGCGTCTTACGTCGCCGGACTTGATGGCGTCACTGGTCAGGAAGGACATCCTTGATTTTATCGGCGCGGCGCGACCATCCATCGCCGATCCGTTTCTGCCCAACAAAATTAGGGAAGATCGCATCGAAGAAATACGTGAATGTATCGGTTGCAATATCTGTGTTTCATCTGACTCTCTCGGCGTCCCAATACGCTGCACCCAAAACCCGACTATGGGTGAAGAGTGGCGGAGGAAATGGCATCCTGAGATCATTGAGCGTCGGGTAAACGAGGAAGCCACGCTTGTTGTCGGCAGCGGACCAGCCGGACTTGAATGCGCCATGCAATTGGCGCGGCGGGGCTACGAGGTAACTCTGGCGGAAGCAAAGCAAGAGTTCGGCGGCCGTGTGATGCAGGAAGCTGCCCTGACCGGGCTATCCGCTTGGAAGCGCGTGACAGATCACAGAATCTACGACCTGCAACAACGCGGGAACGTTCAACTGTTCACCGACAGCCGTTTGTCAGCCAGTGAGGTCATCGAGTTGGGTATACCGAACGTCTTTGTTGCAACCGGCACAAAATGGCGGCGAGACGGGCGCGGGAAATCTGCATTTCACGGTGCACCAATCGGTTTAGGTTCTCAGATTTTCACTCCGGATGACATTGTGGCCGGAGTCATGCCGCAGGACGGCCCGATTGTGGTCTACGATGATGATCAAGCCTATCTCGGTGGAGTCTTGGCTGATCATTTGGCTCAGGTTGGGCGAGAGGTTGTCTTTGTAACGCCGGCCTCAATAGTTTCGCCGTTTACCGAATTGACGTTGGAGCAGACTAAAGTGCAACGCAGTCTGTTGGAAAAAGGCGTTCGTCTGAACCTGTCCCAGACCTTGGCCGGTGTCGCGCCCGGCCAGGCGACATTGCAGTGCGTCTACACGGGGCGAGAGAACTCCATTGAATGCAGCTCCGTGGTACTGGTGACGCAGCGAATGCGAGAAACTACTCTTTACGACGAGCTTTGCGGTTTGACAGCAAGTCCGCTGAAAACGTTGGAATTAATCGGAGATGCCGCAAACCCCGGCTTGATCGCGGATGCCGTATATTCGGGTCACATGGCTGCCCGAAATTTCGAACGTAACGAGGACGACATCGACCGTGAATTCTTCCGCCGGGAAGTCATTTCCCTTGAATCTGCATGAGGTGCGCAATGCCACAAGATGACCTGCAAGTAATGCGCGATTTGATGGACGCGCAACAGGAAGGGTTCGCCCTGCCTCGTCACTTCTATACGTCTCAAGCAGTATACGAGAACGATATCGGCGCGTTCTGGAACCGTAACTGGATCTGGGTCGGCCATGTTAGTCAGGTCGCAGAACCGGGGGACTATTTCCTGTTCGACTATGGGCCCGAGTCCATCATCATCGTTCGGGATCGCGAAGGTGAGGTGCGCGCGCATCTGAACGTTTGCCGCCACCGGGGATCGCGGGTTTGCATTGAACGGAAAGGCAAGGCACGCAATTTCATCTGCCCCTATCATGCGTGGACTTTTGATCTGAACGGCAAGCTACGAAACGGGCGTTCAATGGGGTCGAATTTCGACCCGGGCCAATACGGATTGTTCCCGGTTCAGGTGAAGATATTCCAAGGTCTGATTTTTGTCTGCGCAGCTGAAGACGCCCCGCCGCTAGATGCTGCGTTGGTGCAGTTGGCCCCACTGTCAAAACCGTTCGAATTTGAAAACCTGAAGGTCGCTCATGAAGCCTCATACCCGGTTCCAGCAAATTGGAAACTGGCGTTGGAGAATTACCTGGAATGCTACCACTGCGCGCCGTCTCATCAGGACTATTCGCGCAGCCATTCGTTGAAAGACCCCGCTCAGGTTCTGGAGTTCAGCGGCGCTCTTCATGAGCGGATGAAAGAAGCCGGAGTGCCCGTTGAGGAGCTGGACCTGACCGGAGATAACGCGCTCGCCCCGGGTGCAGATGTCTATTGGCGCCGCTACCCGCTGTTTCCCGGCTATTTGACCGGTAGTAAGGATGGCGCTTCGCTGGCACCGCCTTTGGGTGAACTGAAAGGTCATGATGGCGGTGCCACCGATCTGGGGATCGGGACGCTGAACTACTTCCTTGTTTATGCAGATCACGTGGTTGGCTACCGGTTCGTCCCACGCGCGCTGCAGGAAACGGATATTCAGATCGTCTGGTATGTGCGCGGCGACGCAGAAGAGGGTCGTGACTACGATAAGGACACGTTGACATGGCTCTGGCATGTCACGTCTCTCGATGATGAGCGGATCATCCGTCACAACCAAGAGGGCGTGAACTCTCACCGCTTCGTGCCGGGACCGCTGTCCGAGATGGAATGGAGTATTCCGGGTTTCTATCGCAATTACTTCAGCATGATCTGACACGCTCAGAATTCGGAGAAATACTATGACAGAATTAACGAAGCGCAGATCAAGACGGCGCGGGGGTGGGCGCGAAGCACGTGCAGCCGTGCGAACCAGCAACGTCGCTTCGCAAGCAATCTGGCCGGGCATTTCGGGTGGGCGCTACAAGCCCCTTTCAGATGCTGACATGTCAAATATTCACGAGGCCGCCCTTAGCATTCTGGAGCGTACGGGCGTCGGTGATCCAACGCAGGAAGTTCTTGATCTCGTGCTGCCTAAAGGGGCGACGGTGAACGAGCATGGTAGACTGTGCTTTCCTCGCGCGTTGGTGGAAGATCTTTTGGCTAAGGCGGCCAGTGAGTTCTATGTCCATGCACGCGGATCGCGGGCCGGTAAGGATGACATGCACTGCACCAAAGACAAGGTGTACTATGCGAACTCCGGCACCGCTGTGACAACGTTTGATGCGGAAACTCGCAGTTACCGGCCGTCGACACTCAAAGACATTTACGACTTTACCCGATTGGTTGACCGGCTCGACAACATCCACATGACCGGTGATACAGTTCTGGCAACGGATGTGCCGCAGGACTACGAGCACGACATGAGCATGCTCTACGCCATTCTGGCGGGTAGCGAAAAACCATCTTGTCTGACGTTCCGCACCCGAGAGCACATTCAGGACGCAATCCATCTTTTCGATCTGGCATCAGGCGGCGAGGGTAAATTCCTCGAGAAACCCTCGGTCATTTTTGGCGGTTGTCCCATAGTATCCCCGCTCCGGTTTGGGCGGGAAAACTTGGAGATCCTGATTGATACAGCGAAGATGGGGCTTGTCTGCGATTTGGCAGTTCCGCCACAAGCTGGGGCGACGTCGCCTGCGCCTCTGGCCGGGACTTTGGCGCAAGCCGTAGCCGAGACCCTATCTTGCGTCGCAATTGCCAATCTGATTAACCCGGGCACCCCCGTCGTCTTTGCAGCTTGGCCGTTTATTACTGATCTGCGAACTGGTTCATTCACGGGTGGCAGTGGTGAGCAGGCGTTGATATCCGCGGCAGCTATCCAAATGGGCAATTTCTACAACCTCCCGACCAGCGTCGGTTGCGGTATGACGGATTCCAAGATCCCTGACGCACAATACGGTCTGGAAAAGGCGTTAACTTTCGCATTGGCGGCCCATGCCGGGGCCAACAGGCTCTGCGAATTTGGCGGTATGCTTGGCAGCCTGATGGGTTGCAGTTTTGAGTCCATGGTCATCGACAACGAGGCAGCGGGCATGATCTCACGAACCCTGCGTGGTATCGAGGTGAGCGACGACACACTGTCGGTCGACGTCATCCACGAATGTGCAATTGATCCCGGTCATTTCCTCGGCAACACGCAGACCTTGCAATACATGGAGACTGAGTATGTCTATCCAACCCTGATGGATCGGGAGCTAACCGATACTTGGGAAAAAGCCGGTCGTCAGGATATGTTTGAACGGAGCCGGTCAGTCGTGAACGATATTCTGTCCAATCACTATCCAAACTATTTTGGCAGCAAGGCGGATGCGGAGGTTCGGTCCAAGTTCCCGATCAAATTGCCACCAGAGGTGATGCGGGCAGGGTAAACGCAGCGCACTTAAGCGAAGGTATCGCAACCATGAAAATTGCGATGGCGCGCCGAGGTGGTTCCTAAGGTTTAAACGTACCCTGCTGCTTTAGGTCTTCGGTTGCCAGCCGGATACCTTTTTCGAGGATGTCGAACATCTGGCTCAACTCACCTTCCGTAATGATCAGAGGTGGGGAAAACACGCACATGTTGATAATCGGCCGCAGGATCAACCCGTTCTCCTGACAATGATGATCAATCAGGGCGCCGACAGATTTATCTAGGTCCAGTGCATTATCTGCTTTTGCGTCTGCAACACATTCGACGCAGCCAACCAGCCCCATGCCGCGCGTATCACCGACGAGCGGCAAATCTGCCAGCGCCTGGAGGCGCTCTTCGAAGAGCGGCGTGATTGCACGGACATGTTCCAGAACGCCGTCGCGCTCCATGATTTCAATCGCCTTCAGGCCTGCCGCCGCGCTCACTGGATGGCCTGAGTAAGTGAAGCCGTTTGAAAACGTAGCGTTCTGTGCACTATTTCCGCTTACATCTGCAATCAGCCGGTCAGAGATGATACAAGCCCCCATGGGTACGTACCCAGACGTCATGCCTTTGGCGCAGGTTATGATGTCGGGCTTAACCCCAAAGACGTCTTCGGATGCAAACCAATGCCCAAGTCGCCCAAACCCGGTGACGACCTCGTCTGAAATGTAAAGGACATCGTACTTCCGGCAGATTTCAAGACAGCGCTGATGATACCCCCGCGGCGGCACGATGACGCCTCCAGAGCACAGGATCGGTTCTGCGATGAAAGCGGCGACTTTGTCTGCTCCAGTCTGCAGGATCATGTTTTCCAGATCCGCTATTTTTTCGTCCAGAAAATCGTCGACCGTCTGATCGGAGCGACGTGTATACGGATTCACATTCGGTAGGAAACGCGTCAGGTGACTTGCCTGGTCCAGCCAACCTTTGTCGCGCTCTTTTCCGGACACTGACGCCGCCAGATAAGTCGATCCATGATAAGCTTTCTGTCGCGATATCACGATTTTCTTTTGAGGTTTTCCCAGCAGGTTATTGCGGAACTGTACAAACCGCAGCGCACTATCCACGGCCGTTGAACCACCGGTCGTGAAGAACACATGGTTCAAATCTCCCGGCGTTCTCCTGGCGATTTCATGTGCCAAACGGGCCGGAGTTGAGTTGGCGTTGTTGAAGGGCGAAAAATACGCCATCTCTTTCGCCTGCTGAGCCATCGCATCGGCAATCTCGGTGTTTCCATAGCCCAATTGAACGCACCACATGCCAGCAGGGCCGTCTATCAGGCGCTTTCCGTCCTCTGTGACGACATGAACGCCAAGTCCGCTTTCGGCAAAGGTTCGTTCATTTTGGCCAAGGTGTGACATACCTTCCCACGGGTGCAGGAAGTGTTCGTTGTCCCATTCTCGTATGGACCGAAAGTCGGAGTTGAAAAGGGTCATGCAGCACCTTAATGTAACATAAATCACAAAATGAACAAGCATTCATTCAATGTCAATCCTTGAATTGTCGTATTGCTAAATGCGAGAAGGCAAAGGCGACTACCCCAGCGAAGGAGAAAAAAGATTACTCTCGAGCGTGATACCCCAACCAATGCCCGAGATCTGGGTAAATTGCAGAACCGAAAGCTGCTGATCCAATCGGCTGCGGACGCCATTTATAGATACGGAATACGCGGAACAACTTCGGCAAGAATCCAAGAGTTGTCGGGATTATCGCAAGGGATGGTCAACCTACACTTTGGTTCCAAGGAAAAGCTGCTGCTTGCGGTGGCTGAGGAGTTGTCAGTCCGCTACGCGGAGCAGTGGAAGGCCATTGCAGTCCATCCAGAGTTAGACCCGGCAGACAAGCTAGTCTCTATCATAAAGGCAGATTTCGACCCCTTGGTTCTTAATGCGCGGGACGTCGCGATCTGGTTTTCCTTTCGGGCTGAAGCGCTCTCAAACCCTCACATATTTCCTTTTATCGACTCGCGAGACAAAGGTTTCCGCGCGGTGATCCTGGAGTTGTTGGAACAAATAATGCGCGAAGGCGAGTACGAGGATGTAAGCGCCAAACTTGCAACAGACGCGTTGGTTGCTTTGCTGGAAGGGCTTTGGACCGACTACCATTTGCACTCAGATATTTTCAAACCCTCGGAGGCTTTGAAGATCTGCCTGTTTGTGCTGCAGTCGATGTTTCCTAAACACTTTAAGCCGTCAGAGATTGGCGAGAGGTGTTGTAACACTGGTTAGGGTCGCCGTTGCAAACAGGATCAGGACAACAGACAACATTTCTACTGAAATCAACCGCCGGAGAATAATTGACACGCCACGATTCTCAGCCCTGAGAGCCGTTAGAAGTCGCAGCTTGTTCAGCGCCGCCAGGCCAAGGAGCATTCTGAAAACCATTTGTTTCATCATATCGAACTTTTTGGCTGTTCAGAACTCTGGCTGCCGACAACCGGTCAAGCTGCCGGCAGTCTTCAATCGTCAACTTGTCATAATTGTTGGACTACAGCGTTGATTGGCCAGACTTCGCCATGAAATTCGCGAACGCTTCCTTATAGTCTGGATGCCATCGGCTGAGAGGTGGGCGATTTTCAATGATGTCTCCAGCGCTCCAAGCGATGCGTTTCTCATCAGTATCGCGTGAAACGTCATTGTCGGGGCAAAGGATGTAGAAATCCCCGCGGTTCACGCTTGCGACAAAGAAGTCGACAGTCTGCTCTGCGGTCCAGGCAGAGGCAGGCTTCTCGGGCGCGGAGATCATGCCGGTATAGACGAATCCAGGGATCATTAGATGCGCGGTAATCTGATGACCTGAACCCGTTCTGAGTTCGTGGGACAGTGCCTCGGTAAAGGCTTTGAGAGCCGCCTTTGAGACATTGTAAGCCGGGTTACCTGGCGGGGTCGTGATGCCTTGTTTGGACCCTGTATTGATAATTGCGCCTGGTCTGCCACGGGCGATCATGTTTGGCGCGAAGACCTGGGTGCCGTGGATCGGACCCCATAGGTTTACACCCAGCGTATTGTCCCAAGCCAGCCATTCGCCGCGAGCGCAACGCTAGAAACCAATTCGATGCGAGCACATGACCTTGCCGTAGCCACCCGCCATCAGGCCGGAAATTGTTCCATAATCGATGTCCAGATCAACTTTTATCAAGCTCGGACTCGCCGGGTTCATAAACACCCCTTGTTCGATTTGAAATGATCGTCGAGATGATCCGCCAAAGTCGTGCAATACACATGCTAAAGGCCCCGCAGCCATCCCCGTCGCGGCTTCTTCTTCAATCGCGTATCGGGGCGCAAACATGCGGGTCGTCGCGTCTCGGTTGGTCGCCGATGGGTCTCTTGTGAAGACGTAATAGCCGATCAAATCCAGTCGTTCGCTGATTTGCGTGATTTTGGCAAAATCTGGTTTCACATTGGCAAGACCATCGGCATCAGCGAGGCCGATGACAATGAAACTGTTACCGGTATTGACTAAAACCGGTGGTATTTCCCGATCAAGGTGATGTCTGCCGATCCCAAGGGAGTTCAGTACATCGTCGATGCTTACACCTTTTTCCACCCATTCCTCTGGTATCGTGTATTTTGGGGCCAGCTGTTCCATATAGGCGGCACCCTCATTCATTAGTATGCGCCTTGGCCCATCAACCGTCTCCTTCGAGGTGTCGGGATTGGGAATCCGGCCTAGCACATCAAGGCGCGAGAAGGCGGCAATTGTTGCATGACCGCAATGAGCGATGCGCCTGTTCGGTGTGAAGAAATCCAGTTTGAAGCCCTGGGTCTCGGACTGCGACACAAAGGCCGTTTCGGACAATCCAACGCTTGCCGCGACGGTTTGCATATCCTGTTCGCTCAATTCATCAGCATCCAGGACGACGCCTGCGGGATTTCCACCGGCGCCACCGTCGACAAAGCCGTGAACGATTTCAACCGTTACCTGTCTGACAGTATTTGCTTGCGTATTCATTGGTTTTCTCCATGCGTCGGCCGCACCTTTGAGCATGGTGCGGCCAGTTTTACGTCAGTTACTGGCCGCGGTGATGCGGTTCAGAAAGGCGGTCATCTGCGCCGCAATCTCGGGCCCATATTCTTCCAGAGCGAAGTGACCCGTATCGAGCAGATGAAAATCGAGATCATTCAGATCGCGTTGATAGGGATAGGCGCCTTCGACCGGAAAAATGTGGTCATTCTTGCCCCACATCAGCAGCGCCGGGGGTTGATGCTCGCGAAACAGCGCTTGCCATTTTGGGTACTCGGCAACGTTGGTGCCGTAGTCCAGGAAGAGTTCAAGTTGCACCTCTTGATTACCTTCGCGGTCGAGCAGGTATTGGACATGCCAATAATTGTCGGGACTGACCAGTTCCGGGTTTTTAACACCGTGGGTGAACTGCCATTCGGTTGCATCCAGAGTGAGGAACCCACGAAGCTGGTCGCCATTCTCTTGCGACGGCTCGACCCAATAGGCTTTGATTGGATCCCAGAACTCGCGCAGCCCTTCTTCATAAGCATTCCCGTTTTGAATGATAAAGCCAGTGACCCGTTCGGGTTGTTCCGCAAACATACGGAAACCAACCGGGGCACCGTAATCCATCAGATAGACCGAGTACTGTTCGACTCCCTTCCGGTCGAGCAGCGATGTCATCATTTCGGAGATATTCGCGAAGGAATACTCGAAGCCTTCGGCCATTGGCATTTCCGAAGCTCCAAATCCGGGATAATCGGGTGCGATCACGTGGTAGTGCTTGGCCAGTTCAGGGATAAGGTTGCGGAACATATGTGATGAGGTCGGAAAACCGTGAAGCAGCAGGACAGTAGGTCTGTTTGGATCTCCGGCTTCACGATAGGCGATAGCGATGTCGCCGATTTCTTCCGTGCGGAAGCTGACGGCTTGCGTAGCTTCAATTCCAGTCTCTGCGGCAATGGCGGCGACTGGTGCCCATGGCCCAGCAATGGAAAGTGCGAGAATGCTGGCGTTCAGGACGGATATTAGATTGCGCGACATGGATGTTTCCTTTCATTGGGTTATGGGGGGCACGTCTGAACACGCCAGGATTGATACGGGTCAGTTTTGCTGTCCGAGCGACGCTTCGAGCCTTGCGTTTCGTGCTTTCAGCGCTGCCAGCTCAGTGCGAAACGGGGCCAGATAATCTTCAAACTCTTCAAAGGTCAGGCGTTGGGGGATGTGCTGTGGGCAGTTCCAGTCCATCGCTTCAAGCTTGATCACAACCGCCCGCTCTGGGTGAGCGCGATAGTCCGGCGCTCTCAGGCGCTGCATCAGGGCCGGATCGTCCTCGGCACCAATGATCATCGCCTGACCCCAGATCTTGAGACGCTTCTGATTGGGGTAGTCCATCAGGATCAGCGAGATGCGGTCATTGCCCAGCAGATTCCCAGTGCTGAGATACTGCCGGTTGCCGCGGAAATCGGCGTAGGCAAGTGTCCGTTCATCCAACACTTTCAGAAAACCCGCAGGCCCACCGCGAAATTGTACATAGGGCCAGCCGGTTTCCGAGACTGTTGCCTGATAGAAGCCGTCTCTTTGCTCGATGAACCTGGCCTCGACCGGGCTGATAGAGTCCTCCTGACGCGTGCCGTCCAGAAACTTCGCGTAGCCGTTAGCAGACCCTTTTTTGGCCTGCGTTTCGCGAACGGAGGGCGTGAAGCTGATCTCTGCAAAGGGTCGTGCCATTGAATTCTCCATCTCGGCCTGGGCGATGCCCTGGGACTGAGGTGAAGTTAATTGGGGCATTCAAGTTGCGGAATTTGGATACTTGGCAATATATTATTCAAAAATATGGAATAATGTCTTGGACAGATTTCACGCGTTAAAAGTCTTTGTGAAGGTCGCCGAACTAAAAGGTTTCGCTGCTGCGGCCCGCGACCTCAACATGTCACCACCGACAGTGACCCGAATGGTTTCTATGCTTGAGGACAACCTCGGGCTACGTCTTTTGGTACGCACAACGCGCTCAGTGATGCTGACTGATAGCGGGCAAAGGTTTTTTGAGGATGCCAGACGTATTCTGACTGACCTTGAAGAGGCCGAGCGCGCCGCTGTCGGTTCCTATGCCGAACCGACCGGGGAAATTAGTGTTACTGCATCAGTCCTGTTTGGCCGTATGTTCGTTACCCCAATTTTGGGCGATTTTCTGGATCTGTATCCAAAGCTCTCAGCGCGCACGCTCTATGTGGACCGAGTGGTCAATCTGATTGATGAGGGTCTCGACGTCGGGATCAGAATTGGCAACCTCGCTGATTCCAGTTTGATGGCTGTCAGATGTGGTACGGTGAGGCAGGTCGTGTTTGCTTCCCGTAAATATCTTGACCGATATGGCGAACCAGATACGCCCGACGATTTACCCTGCCATGCAATCATTAATTCAACTGCCTTGAATGCATCGGCCCAATGGCATTTTCAACGGGGCAGAAAGACTGTCACCAAACGCATGAGCCCACGCATCAGCATGAACACAAATGACGCTGTGATCGAGTTGGCCTTGCAAGGTCATGGTGTCGGGCGGCTTCTGTCCTATCAAGTCGCACCCTACATTGCAGATGGGCGGCTCAAGACTGTTCTAAAGTCGTATGAACCACCCGAAGTCCCCATCCATCTTGTGCATCAAGAGGGACGAACCGTGTCTGCGAAGGTGCGCACTTTTGTTGACTTTGCTGTCGGACGTCTCAAATCAGATCCCCTTCTTGTCGGGAACCAAACACAGGTCCAAAAGCAAGATTAACAAATGGGCGGGCGTCGCGCTATTCAGCCACCGCAGCGACCGGGGCGATCCATGCATTTGGCACAAAGGCATCATCCAACGCGGTGTCCGCCACATGGTTCGTATAGTTCGACAAGGTTTTCAACGCTGTGCCGAGGATGACTTCCAGCATAGATTGGCGTGTGTAACCAGCCGTCAGAAACGCCTCGACCTGTGCGTCGCTGGGCCAGCCTCGGCTTTCGTTGATCGCGATGGCGAATTTGCGCAGTGCTTCCAATTTGGGGTCGGCGATAGGGCTGCCATCGCGTAACGCTGCGATCACGTCTTCGGGGACACCGGCCATCTGTGAAAGAGTGGTATGGGCGGCCATGCAGTACTTGCACCCGTTCAACCGGTTGTTAGTCATAAGGATGATCTGGCGCTCAGTCTCTGACAGGCTGGTCTTTCCAAAGATGTTGGAAAGTGTCGTATAGCCTTCCAAAATTGCGGGCGCTTCGGCCATGGCCGCATAAAGGTTGGGCACAAAACCATATCCTTTCAGCGATGCTTCTAGAATTGGTTTCGCGGCATCAGGGGCTGAGGCGATTGTATAGGTCTCAAAATCAGTCATGTCTGGTTTCCTTTGGGAAGAGTTTTCGACGCACGCAAATTGTCATTGCGGACAGGGCGTCTTGGAGAAATGCCGGCCTTTTGGGGAGGGGAGAGGCAGCGGTGGCTCCGACCGGCAAAAGCCACCAAATTCCTCGATCAAAGGCTGCCGACAGGCGTGTGGTGGATGTCTGCCCACTTGGCATGGGCGCCTTGGATCACGGTCTCTTTGTCCTCAAGGTACTTCTTGAAGATGTCCTCATTCACAAAGAGATAGAGCTTGTTGTCCACGATATCGGCATACCGAATATCGCCATCAAGCTTCTTGCCTACATAGACGCCAAAGGCGCAGAACCCGCCGAATTGAGGCAGATGTGCCGTCGGATCCGCCTCGAATGTGGCTTGCGCTGCCTGCGACGCAAAATAGTAGTCCACTCCATCATGGGCCGATGTAAAAGTGGCGTTGCCCATTTCGGGTTTTTCGGCTTCAAACATCGATACAGGATCGACGCCATGCATGCCGAGGGGCTGCCCGGTCAAGGTAAGACTGTTCGAAACGTTGTATTCATCGTCAGCCAATGCCGCCGCCGCCAGGGCGAGAGTCAACGCTGTTGTAAGTGCGGTAAATGTAAAGATGCGTGTCATGATATGTCCTTTCAGGATGTCAGGATCAAATTTGAAGATCGATTTGGGTCAGGCCGATTGGCCAATGCGCTCAACCGCGTCGTCGGTCCACCAGACGCCGTTGGCGACCATTCGGAAGTTGATTATGGCGGCGAGATACCCGTCACCTTCAGGCACCTTGGCCCCGGCTGTGGCATCGCGAACGACAGCGACTTCGTAGCCCAGCTCCAGCAGCTCGTAGAGATGCGCCTGCGTACACAGGTTCGCCGACATCCCCGCGAGGATCACCTTGTCGATCTTGCGTTTACGCAATTGCAGGTTCAGGTCATTCTGAGCAGGGCTATAAACCTTGTGTGGCGAGCAAATGATGGTTTCGCCATCCTCGATGTACTTCTTGTATTGCGGCATCCAGTCGGCACCTGAGCCCTCGAAGTTGTCCAAATTGAGCGGTCCCAGGCGGTCAAACATGCCGATGCTGTGCATCGTGGCTTCCAGAGTGCCCTCGAACTCCCACTTGTGGTCATGCGGGTAGTAATAGTGGGGCGAGATGAAGACCGGCATCCCCGCAGCCTTGGCGGCAATGAAAAGCCGTTCGATATTGTCGACCGTGCCCTGTTCGGTGACGCTTTCGCCAACGACACCCCACGTCACACCGTCCTCTGACAAAAAATCAATCTGGGGGTCGGTCACCACAAGCGCAGTACGCCCCGGCTCAATGGTCATGTCGATTTGGGGAAGGCCTGGATTTTCCGGGTCAGCATAGTAGGCGCGTGCTTCGTCGGTCGCGGCAAGGGCCTGCCCGCCAGCCACTATTGTTGTACCTGCCGCGGCCGCACCGGCGGCTTGTTGCAAGAGTCGCCGGCGCGCCATATCAACGCGTTCGGGCGTGACGTCGCAAGCGCAGCTTGCTCCATGTTTGTGGTCATGATTGCTCATTGCAAATTTCCTTTGTCTGAGAGGGTAAATGGGTTTGCTTTACTCGGGAGCGCCCCAGGTGGATCTGACAAAGAAGAAGTTAGGCGCCACATCGATTGAGGTATCGGCCCGCTCTGCCAAGGTTTTGGCCGAACCTGCCATGTGGTCTTGAGGTGTGTGCCTAGTCGGAGGTCGCCTGCTGCCTGAATCGTGCCGGAGCCTGGCCAACCCAGCGCTTGAAGGCGCGGCTGAACGTGCTCTGTTCCGAAAACCCGGTCATAAAGGCGATCTCGGCTATGGAAGCCTTACCGTCACGGAGCAGGTCACGAGCGAGTGCAACTTGTGCCTGACCAAGAACGTCGCGATAGGTCAGCCCTTCTTCGGCCAACCTGCGGTAAAGAGTGCGCTCGCTCATTCCCATCTCTTGGGCGACATGCGCCGCCTGCGGTGCGCCGTTACTTAGGGCTGGCGTAAGCCGGTGGACAATTGCTTGGCTCAGTGAGGTGTCGTCATCGCGAGAGTTGAACTCCTCATCCAGGTGCTTCGTCATGAAATCTGACAAGCCCGGATCGCCAAGACGATTTTCGCTTTCCAGCATAGCAGGGCGCATAGCAATGGCGTTGTGGGCGCTCCCAAATCGAACCGGGCACCCGAAATATTCGGCGTAATGTTCTGGCTCTTGTCTGCATGCATGCTGAAACGTGACATATGCGAGCGACAACCCATCACCCACAAACCGATGCATGTTCCTCGCAAAGGCCGCAAGCGCGCATTCGTTGCGCAGCTCCAAGGCGGCGCGATGTGGTGTTTGTCCTTCAAAAATCCAAAGAACCGGGTCGCCGGTTTCATCAAGTTTGTAAACTGCGGTGTCCGTGACGAGACGAAAATAGCGCTCGATCCGTTGCAATGATTGCCGCAAGGTCGGAGCTGTCTTAACGGCCAAGCCAAGTACGCCGAGATCATCGGTCGCAATCGCGTTTGCATAGGCCTCAACCAACGCGGCCTCGTCCGCTTGTTGCGCACGAATCCAATCTATCAAATCGAAATACGCATCATCCGCCAATTGGCCGTCTTGAGCTTCTGGTAAACGCAGCACGACAGCGCCATTCGAAATCAGGGCGCCATCGTCGTTCAGCGTCATCCCGGCGGCGTTGGCCATCGCGCGGGCGAATGCGTAAGTTACACTTGCCATACAGTGAGATTAGCACTGGAAAGCTCTTTCACACCAGATCGTCCAACCCTGTGATAGGTATAATAAATAAAGACAGCCTCGATCTTCGGGCGCTTGAGGATAAATGCGCCAAACTGATAAAACTCGTCATCAGGTTTTCTGAACGGTATCGTCCGAAAGCGTGCGGAAGCATGCAGTCATAGAGGTCATGATAGATGGGCGAAATTTTTATATCTGTGCTGCTGCCGCTCGCAGTTGTTGTCATCATGTTCTGCCTTGGCCTCGGACTCACGGCGGCCGACTTTCAACGCATCGGACGACGTCCACGTGCCTTTTGCGTCGGGGCTCTCAACCAGATCATTTTGCTGCCTTGCATCGCTTTGATGGTGATCTTTATCTTTGGGATTTCCGCCGAGACAGCCGTTGGCATTATGATTTTAGCGGCCTGTCCGGGCGGGGCGATCAGTAACATCATAACCAAGCTTTCGAATTGGGATGTTGCTTTGTCCGTTACTCTTACAGCAGTCTTCAGTCTGACTTGTGTCGTTACCGTACCGCTTATCCTGGGGTTTTCGATGCAGATGTTCATGGGGGCAACTGCGCCCGCTATCGACATCTCTTCGACGGCTTTAGCAATGTTTTTTTTAACAACTTCTCCAATCCTAGTCGGGGTGACCGCGCGGTCATTGGCGCCGCGGATTGTAGCCGCTGTCGAACCAGTCTTTAGCAAGGTCTCTATGTTACTTTTTGCACTGGTCATTGGAGGCGCGATCATTTCAAACTGGGTGGTGGTCGCGGATAACTTCCTTAGGCTTGGACCCGCACTTTTGGTTGTAGGTGCGTCACTCACGTTTATTGGCATCATGAGTTCAGGGATGCTCGGATGCACAGACATCGAGGCGAAGACGATTTCAATTGAGACCGGCGTTCAAAACGGAGCTTTGGGGATCGCAATTGCCACCTTGCTGTTGCCTAACACCAATGGGTTAAGCGAATATGCCATCCCATCCGCAATTTATAGCGTGGTCTGGATCGTAACAATGTTGCCTGTGTTCGCTTTCCTTGCGCGAAGAAGCCCAATTTTATGATCCTGACGCCTATTTGCCAGCTCTGGTTATGGGCTGGGCCAAGTCCCTTAGTTTCCATGTCGGAGCGCCATCTGGTCAAAGAGCGATCAAGGAGCTCCCAAGCTCTCTATGGAACGGCCGCTTTGGCGATTTTTCCTTGTTGAAGGGAAAAACTGTTGCTGCCAGTGCGGTGGATCCTGCGTCAGCGAAGGTGTAGACTCCAAGGTCAGTTTTGTCCGCAAGGCGGAAGTCACCACGCTTGGATGTGAAGCCCCGGTTTTGAGCTCAATCCATACTTTGAAGACTTACGAGACGGCTCAAATGAAATCGCCTTTAACCAAACGACGAACTTGCTGGGGTCTCGTTAGGCAAATCTGCCGTTCTTAGTGTTCCAACGGAAATTCTGTGCGGAACCCGGAATTGCGTTAAGGTTGCGTAAACAACGTTGGTTCCTCACTTTGAGAAAACGTAATCCATAGCAAGATTGAAAGAGAATTAAATGAAACGCCTGTTTCCATCTCTGCCGGAGAACGCGACACTTGGAAGTGTCTATCAAGCCTTTCCAGATAAACTCTCTCCGCTTTGTGCGTACGAAAGCCTTGTGATGAGGGGCGAGAGCGACCTCTCGGTTGCTGAACGTGAACTCATTGCGGCCTATGTCTCGGGACTGAATGCTTGTGCGTATTGCCATGGGGCGCACATTGTTTTCGCCAAAGCCTACGGCATTGAGGTCGAGACGATCGAGGCACTGATGGAAGACCGTGATACGGCACCGGTCGAGGATCACCTCAAACCGTTGCTGGCATACATTGAAAAGCTCACTGTCTCGCCATCCCGAATGACAGAAGCCGACGCTAGAGCAGTCTACGCGGCAGGCTGGTCGGAGAGTGCGCTGTTTGATGCTATCCAAGTATGCGGTGTCTTTAATCTCGTGAACCGCTTCATAGAAGGAACAGGTGTCCAAAGCCCTGGCACCGACCCAAGAGAAGCGGACGAAGCCACTTTAAACCGATGCCGCAGTGACAGCTTCTATACCGATTTCGGACGAGAGAACGGCCTCAACATCCCTTGAATTGATGTTGTACTAACGTTCGAAACGCTACGAAAAGCTGGTCCGATAGAGCGGCAGATGCGTCCTTCGCTCTCGGGGTTAAATCATTCGTCGGATCAAGTCGACGCATTCATTTATTGTTGGTGGATCCATGTTTAAGCCTCAACGATCCATCCTGCTTTTCGTAGAAAACCCAATTTCTGATAAGGTTTTGGGGACATGTGGTCTTTGTAAGGGGAGCGAGTTGCTTAAATTTGACGCTGAAACAACGAGATTGCTTGAAATCGCCTATCAGGGAGCTGAATTGACACGGCGAAGACAGGCTTCATTTGATGCGCTGCGCCCGGCTCCTGGTGAGACTATTTTGGATGTCGGTTGTGGCAACGGGATGTTAACAGCTGAGTTGGCCCAGGCAGTTGGCTCGGACGGCTATGTCATCGGGATCGACCCAAGCGAGGATATGACAGCAGCTGCTAAAGAACGGTGCAGCGACTACGCAAACGTGGAGTTTCGTGCTGGGGCCGCGAATAGCTTGCCCATTGAGGATGAGAGTGCTGACAAGGCCGTCTCGGTACAGGTCTTTGAGTACATCGAAGACGTAGACGGTGCATTGGCTGACACGCTGCGGTGCGTCAAACCCGGCGGGCGCCTCGTCATCAGCGATCTACACTTTGGGAGCTTGATTTGGTTCAGCGAAGAGCCCGACAGAATGCAAAAGATGCTGACTTCCTGGAACCAGCACTTTGTGAGTGGTTCCGTCCCGGAAAGACTGCCTGCACTGATAAAAGCGCGTGGCGACCATGTGGAAGATGTCTTGTCGTTCACAATGACGGATCACCAGCTAAAGCCCGATGGCCTCGCAATCATGATGATGCACCTTATCAAGCAATACGCTGTCGCAAATGACCATGTTGATCCCGCTGTTGCGCAATCGTGGTTTGACGAACAGTTCAGCCTTGCAAAAGTTGGACGCTTCTTTTTCTCCATGACCCAATTAATCGTCGTGGTGCGCAAAAAGGATTGATCGTTCTACAACGCGCCACTTGACCTCGGCCACGCTCGCTAATCCATCGTTGTGGAGCAAGGTTCGTGGCTAGCATCGGTTAACTGTCGCGACTCGAATGCCAAGAGTTTAAGGCCGCCTCGCAATCAGTGTTGCAAATACCTGATAGCCAAAAAGTGTGCGCTCTCTTGCTCGACGGCGATACTCGGCGACCAATCCATTGTGCAGATCCTCTCCAATTTCACCGCGTTTCATCAGCACTTTTCCCGTTTCTTCGACCCAGGGGAGCATTTGGTCATTGTCCAGTATACTTCTGCTTTGAAGACTGAACTCTTCAACTGTGAAGCCGGCGTTTGAGGCCAGATTCCTCAGCTTGGCGACAACAAATGGGTCGGTGACAAACTCGTTCACAAATATCTTGGCGCAGGCGTCCAGAGGATCGTCTGGCACGTTTCCTAGTGACGCTTTCGAAAAGTCAGCGTCACACACCACGAGACGCCCTCCCGACCTTAGAACGCGCCTTGCCTCGGTCAGAAGAGGTGCCGGATCTTCCACATGGGTAAGCACTGTGTGCATTATCACGTTATCAACCGAGCCATCATTCAGGGGTAGCGACGCTCCATCTGCGACCTCAAATTCCACATAGTCGTGGCTCCCGACCCGCGCTCTTGCTTCGGCCACAAAGCCTACAGACGGCTCGAAACCAATGACCCGCGCGGGTTTGGCCTTCTCCGCAATGCGGCGCGTGACAGCTCCCGCACCGCACCCGACTTCAACCGTCAGGCTATCTTTGGCAAACTCAAGTTTGGCCAGATAGTTTGAAACGATCTTTTCCATTGTGGGGTCGGCCTGACGCGCGTCCATCGAGTCGGCAAATGCGGAAATGAACTCCGCACCCGCAGCATCTACATCTTGAAACGGATCAGCCATCCCAACCACCCTCCATTAACGCTCAGTATTTTCTACCAAAAACCCTAGCATCACCTGAACCAAGAACAAGCCGTGCCAAAATGGGTATACTTGGGACAAACAGGAGGTTCATGCCATGCGTCAGCTCGTTTCAAATGGAAATCCGATGGAAGAAATCGTTGGGTTCAGCCGAGCAGTTCGGGTTGGTCCCCACATATCTGTTGGCGGCACCGCACCTGTCGATGCTGAAGGCAAGACCGTAGGGGTCGGAGATGTATTTGCCCAAACAACCCAGTGCTTTGAAATCATCAAGGCGGCTCTCGAACAGGCAGGTTCCGGAATTCAAGACATTGTTCGGACGCGAGTCATACTGACAGATATCGACAATTGGAAAGAAGCCATCGAGGCAAGGAAGAAGTATTGCGTCGATGCACGACCCGTCGACACAATTATGGCGATCAATCGGTTTGTGAACCCTGAATGGTTGGTCGAGATCGAAGTCGATGCAATCATTGCCGACGACGCATAGCGGAGAAGGCTACAACATGGGTACGTGGCTGTCACTTACAGCTCGCAACTGCCTTGGATATGATCTAATCGCCTTATTCGGCCGATTGTCACCAAGTGTCGTCAGAACCTTCTTGGATACAGATTCATCATGTTCTGTACGTCAAGCTCACTCGAAAACGCATCAGGATTACTCCAGATCACGTCATTAATATAGTCGCGTTGCGCGTGAAGATCGTCAGCTGTAGGCCGCGGCTTCCGGGCTTCGGGGAAGTCTCTTTTGGTCCAACCGAACAGTCCACCAAATACGGTCCAGATGCTGGGTGACATTGTATGGGAAGCCATCTCATGGTCCTTTCCGAGTTACTTGCGCTGTCGCAACAACAGTAACTGTCCACCTGTTTTTCTGGTATCCGGCACAAAATTGTGCTGTTCTACAAAAATGCAGAACGGGTTCCGAAACTGGTCGGATATTCGTGTGTTCCTCTCTGTCTTCAGGGAAGGATCGACGCTTGCGGCCTCTAGAAAGCTAAAGGTCTCCCAACCAACGGTTGCCCGACGCATTGATGTTCTCGAAAGAGAAACAGGCTTGACGCTTTTTGAACGCGGTACGCACGGGTTCAAACCGACCCCAGAAGCCCTTCGCCTCGTTCCCCTCGCAGAGGCAATCGAGGCTTCAGCCCTCGAATTTGCCGATTGCGCGAAAGAATTGACGTCGACACAACCCATCCGTATCACCGCTTATTCGGCAAACTTCTCCGCACGCATGATCGAAATCGTAAATGAGTTTTCCGCCAGCAATCAGGATGTCGCATTCGAGTTCTTATCCAGCGTTCGGGCACTGGACCTGATGGCTGGGGAAGCCGACATTGCGTTGCGCCTTGCCAGAACCGACCCCGATCCTGACCTTATCTGTCGTAAGATCAGCACGGCGCGCTGGTCTTTGTTCGGCAGCAAAAATTACGCGGACAAATTTGGCTTGCCGGGGTCACCCGATGATCTGGCCGGGCATCAGTTTGTTACCTTTCAGCGGGACGATGTCCCGAATGTATTCCACGAATGGCTGACCGATCACGTGGCACCGGAACAGATCGTCATGTCTTTTACCGAACTAGAGCTCATGCACGCGGCGATTAGATCAGGACAAGGTCTTGGGATCAGCAATGTGAAGTTGGTTGAAACAGACGTGTCCTTTATCCGATGCTTCGACGAAATCCCGGAACTTGCGGTGCCGCACCTAATGCTCATTTCGCCTGAAGCCTATCGTCGGCCGGAAGTCAGAGCTTTCGTAAAGTTTTTCGCACCTCGTTACGCTGCGATCTACAAGTCGTGATCCAGTGAAAATAGGCTGAGACTTTGCTTTTTGGCACGCGGGCAAACTCTTTTGCACAAAACGGCAGTGAAGGCTTTTCATCAACGTAGCGGAAGAACTCGATATATACTTCGACCAGCCAACGGAGGAAGAGTTGGCTGCATCGTCAGAAAGAGTTTTGCCAAGATGGTTGCGAACTCGGAGAAAATGAACGCCCTGAATTGAACAAAGGTGGGTGTTCAACAGGGAAAAGCGGCAATTTCGTTTCGTGGGCCAGATGGCTACAGACGCTATTCACGCAAGTTAGCCTCGGTCATGCCCGAGCTTACAGGTCCAGCAGAGAGATCGGGTCGAGCGTCGATGCAACAATCGCGTCAGGCCATGCAAATGAAGCGGTATGTCAATAGCCGACGTTCATCCAGAGCAAGAAGTTGGTTCTGAACCATATCGCTGGCGATGTCCCCAAAGAGAATCTGTGTCGTAACAGGCATGGTGCTCTTAGACTTGGGCTTCGAAATTCTCGCCTTAAGCCACTCATAGCTCTCAGTCGTCGAATCTTCTTCGTCCAATACCTTAAAGCCCGCATTTTGCAGAAAGCTGGCCATTTCTTTCGGGGCAGCGAGATAACTGATCGAAGGGTCCATAGCCCAAGGTGTCGGATAAACGACGTCACCACCTTCGCCCTGTAGAATGTCATAAACTCCAAATCGTGCTCCCGGCTTCAGGACACGGTGGGCCTCTTTGTACACCGAAAGCTTGTCCGGGATGTTCATCGCGACATGGACAGTTACCGCACCGTCAAAACTGCTGTCCGAAAATGGGAGCTTTGTGGCATCTCCCTGAATAAACGTGGTTTGTTCATTGAGACCGACCCAATCTGAAATGGTCTTGGCTGCGTCGCAAAACTCTTGCGTCAGATCTATGCCAGTTACCTTGCCCTGTACTTCTTCGGCAATTGTTCTGGAGACCCCGCCCAGTCCGCTACCAATATCAAGCACATTCGCGCCCGGTGCCAACTCCAGCTCCTCCAGCAACTGCAAAGTCGCCTGTCTGCCTCGGAAATGGAACTCGTCGATTGGTTCGAAGTCAGCGGCGCACAGTTTCTTCGGGTCAATGCCCGCGGCCTTCAGGCTATCTGCTATCTGGTCGATCAGGCTACGGCCGCGGCCATAGTGGTCGGAAACTTGCTCTCTCATTCTCAACCCCTGTTGCCAATCATGTTGAATGCTACTGAATGCCCATCAGATCAAAATTCGCGGAGGGTCGGCGGGCACTCAAGTGCTCAAGGTAGAGCTTCGAACCAGTCGAGCACCGCGTCCCGCCAGCCCTCTGGCACACCGTGCCCGCCTTTGGTGACCTTTAACCGGATGGAGCCTGCCTCACAGTCCATCCAATCCTTCTGCATCGAGTCGTCATCGCCAAAGCTGTTTTCCGCGCTACCCAGGCAGGTGTTCTCTCGGCGCCAGACATCCAAGCCCTTCATGACGTTGCCCTGGTGAAAATCAACACCCTCCCATGTCAGCTTTCGGCCTTCGAACGGCACCATTCGGTCTTTGAAGCCATGTACGTGAAACAGGTGAACTGGCGCATCGCACTCGGTGGTCATGGGTTCCCAGAATGCTCCAGCTGCCGCAGCAAAGCCACTTGCCAACTCTGGCGCTTGGCACGCTAGGTCCCAGACCATCGAGCCGCCGCGGGAGAAGCCTGCGATCAGTATTCTCGACGGGTCAATACCAAAGCGCTCGACCGCGTCGGCGCGCACGGCGTCGATAAAGGCGACATCATCGCGCCAGATCATACCCGTCAGCCACGCCCCAATCGAGGTCTTTGTCATTAATACTGGGCTGCCCGCTGGGCATAATCACAGCGTAGCCACGCCGGATGAAAGGGTCGACGCATCGGCAAGAATTTTGCCGGCATCACCTGGGTCAAGAAGCACTTTGAATGCTTGTATTGGCTCCGAAAGGTTCTTGACCTTGTTGAGCCCGACGTCGGCAAAGCCAAGATCCAGTTTGCCTTTCACGCTTTTGAATACCGTATCCGAGATCTTAATCCCGTTGGGCTCAGCCAATCCTTCCAGGCGGGAAGCGACGTTCACTCCTTCCCCAAAAATGTCGTCTCCCTCGACGAGAACGTCACCGAGGTTGATCCCAATACGATAAGAGATTCATTTATCCGCATCCTGATCACGTTCGTGAATAATCATCGCGCGTTGTACCGAAGCCGCCCATGAAACCGCGTTTACGGCACTAGCAAACTCAATCAGTGCACCGTCTCCCATGGTCTTCACTACTCGACCGTCAAACTCGATCACCTTTGGGTTAATGATCTTATCCAGGACAGTTCTTTGCCGCGCGAGGGTTCCGGACTCGTCCAACTCCATTAGTCGGCTGTAGCCAACCATGTCGAAAGCCACTATTGCGGAAAGTCTTCTAATCTCATTTGACAAAGACACCTCCAACCCGTTGCAAACTTAGTGTAATGGCATTTTGGTCCGCTGTCCTATCCCGATAAGTTAGGACGTAAATCCGTCCAACATGAACTCTTTCGTGTGCGGCTGTGGCAAGTTCCTTGAACATCTTAGCCGAAAGGATTTTTGGTCAACTTGTCTGGATTTCAGGAATTGCAAAATTTTGGCGCCAACGTCCGGTTTGGGCTGCGACCAGTCGATCATGCAAGCCGCAGAGAATGGCCGCATAGAGCCCAATGCGGGCTTTGCCAACCTTTCAAATCAGCATCATCCCCGACGATTTCAGTTCGAGTTTCAATCCCTAGCGGGCAAGGCAACCTCGCCTTCCCAGTCAGAAATACGGTGCGGTAGCGCCAGGAATTTTGACGCCACACGTGTTTTGGTCGTTCCACTTCCAGTCATCCCCGAATATTTGCCGGTAGAGGAAACTATCCGCCAGTTGTTGACGCCGAAGGCAACAACCTCCCATCTCATGGTGAACGTGTCCTCTTCTTCACCATAAACACAGACGCCACCGCCGCTGACACCGCTGGGTCCGCCGAAACCCGAGCCCACGCACCGGACAAAACCAGGATCGATTGGTCCCTCGTCAACGGTATAAGTCCCATAGTTGTCCTCTTTCCAGAACACGTCCTCGCCCGCGGAAATTTGCTCTTGGTTGACGACATAGAAGTTCGTTGCCGACACTTTCTCTGCAGCAGTCAGACAATGAGGTGCAATGAGAACTGCGGGGACTAGCATTGAACGCAACATGTTGTTTCCTTCGACAGTGGGGCAAAGCCAGCATGATAGAGCCTACGAAATTTATTGCTAGGAAAGGAACGCATAGCCGGACCTGAAAAGTCAGCTTCGTCCCGCAAAGCTGACGCTCCGAATTAGAACACCCTCGCAGCATTCAGCGAGGGTGTTTTCTTAGTAAGAGCTCGTTACGTCTTGCGTCGTTCTTGACTATGCAACACTTCCGGTAAGAGGCGTGGTGAAACGCCTACGCCCTTTTCACGTTCAATAGTCATGCTTTAGGTTCTTGTGTTCGCAATTACCGCCGACGATCCCGGCGCGAGCTCATCGGCTGGAACGCCACGCCCACATGCGCCTCGCAATAGGGTTTGCCTGCCTCAACTGGCAGGCCGCAGAACCAGAAATCCTCGGTCGCGGGGTCGCCGACGGGCCATTTGCAGGTTTTCTCGGTCAGTTCCATCAGCGTCAGCTTCTTGGCCTTCTTCTCGACCTCGTTGACCTTGGCCAGCGCCTCGGGGCTGATTTCATTGGCCGAGGGCTGCGGCGGCAGCGGCTGGCCGGCGGGGATGATCTGACGGCGGGCCGGGGCGGCCGGTTTCGCCTCGGGCGCAGGGGCTGGGCGAGCGGGTTCGGTTTTGGGCGCCGGTTTGGGCTTGGCTTCGGCCTTGGGCGCGGGTGCCGGTTTTTCCTTGGGCTCGGCCTTGGCCGGGCTTGCGCCGGTGGCGCGGTTCGACAGGCCCAGACGGTGCACCTTGCCGATCACCGCATTGCGGGTCACGCCACCCAGTTCCTTGGCGATCTGGCTGGCCGACTGGCCTTCGCCCCACATCTTTTTCAGCAGCTCTACACGCTCGTCAGTCCAGGACATCATTTGCCTTTCAAAAGCGGAAAGCGGCCCCGGATTCGGGCCGCCTTGGGAATTCGTCTCAGCGCCCTATTCTAAACACTGCGGCCCGAGTTACAAGCGGTCTTCGAATCAGGTATGGGGCAGATCATGCAGAATCTCATGGATCAGGACGCGCGCCGCTTTGGTGCGGTGAATTGGATGGGCCTCTATACGCTGGCGCAGCGCGAAACCCTGCGCTTTCTGGCCGTGTGGACGCAGACCCTGCTGGCCCCGTTGGTAACGGCGGGTTTATTCCTGCTGATTTTCAACATCGCCATCGGACCCAGCCGGTCGGACGTGATGGGCGTGCCGTTCCTGACCTTTCTGGCCCCCGGTATCATGATGATGACAGTGATCCAGAACGCCTTTGCTAACACCTCGTCTTCGATGGTGATCGCCAAGGTGCAGGGCAATATCGTCGACACGTTGATGCCGCCCTTGTCGCCGCTGGAAATTCTGTTGGGCTATCTTGCGGGGGGTATCGCCCGCGGCGTCCTGATTGCACTGGTTGTGGCCATAGCACTGGCGCTGGTTCTGGGTATCGTCCCGCAGAACCCGGCTGTCGCACTGATCTTTGTGGTCCTGGGCGGCGCCTTCATGGGGGCGCTTGGCCTGTTTGCCGGGATTTTTGCCAACAAGTTTGACCAGATGGCGGCGATCACCAATTTCATCGTCACCCCGCTGGCCTTCCTGTCGGGCACATTTTATTCGGTGCAGGCGCTGCCGCCGGTGCTGAACCGGCTGAGCCATGTGAACCCGGTCTTTTATCTGATCGACGGCTTGCGTTTCGGGATGATCGGCGTTTCTGACAGCTCTCCGTGGCTCGGCATGGTGATCTGCTTGGGTGCGACGCTGCTGGTCGGCGCGCTGACCTGGCAGATGCTGCGCACCGGCTACCGGCTCAAGGCCTAAGTCGCCTCGGCCAGCGATCCGGGTTGCAGGGCCACGCGCGGGCGGCCGAGGCGCGGGTGCATCCGTCCCGCCACAGCCCAGGCACCAAACAGGGCCAGACCACCAGCCGCAAACACGCCCGCAACCGGCGTCAGCAACAGAACCAGCGACGCCACGCCGGGTGTCAGAATGCCCGACACGTCGCGATAGCTGGAATAGATTGCTGACATCTCGGTCCGTTCCGAAGGCTTCACTGCCATAAGAAAGGGCAGCCCCGCACAAATATCCAGCACGATCAGCCATACCGAACCCAGCACCAGCGCCGCAACCGATGCGACCGGCCAGCCAGCCATCGCTGCGGCGGCAACGAAACAGGCACCACCCGCAGCAAAACCTGTCCGTACAGCCGCCCGAAGCGACCGTCCCTGCACCCAGCGCAGGATCAATGGCGCACCAAACAGCATGGCGTTGGTGCTCGACAGAAGGATACCGCCCAATTGGTCACCCAACCCGTTCTGAATGGCAAAGATCGGCAGATAAACGACATAGATCCACCATCCGCATGATCGGATCATGGCAAACAGATAGCCCGCCACCAGTCGCGGCTGCGAGAAAAAGCGCGGCAGAAAAGCCAGTGGATTGTTTGTCGGCCCTTGCGCCTTGGTGATCAGCTTGCCGTTGCCCAAACGCATACGCCAGAACAGAACCAGCATCGCAATCGCAGCCGCGGCGCTGATGACAAAGGGGGCGGGCCCCCAGTATTCCATCAACAGCACACCGATCACGGGACCTCCGGTCCAGCCCAGAGCGCTATAGAACATGCGGCTGGTCTCGCACCGGCCAAGTTCGATCTTGCTGATATAATCCAGCACATAGGCGTTGAAGCAGACAAATGTGATGACCGTGGCCACCGTGTTGAGGGCCAGTGCCGAGATGATGGCGCCGGGGCTTCCTTCGATCGCCAGGGCGGCGCTGATCACAAACAGGACGCACCCGGCCGTATAGGCCCAGCGCCGCGGGATGTACCGGATTACGAACGGAACCATCAGTCCGGAGACCAGCGAAGCGACTCCCACCAGAAAATACACGAACGACACCGAGGACGCATCGCCCAGCGCGCGATACATCACCAGCGGAAAAACTGAAATCAGGATGCCCCGGACAATGGCTTCGAACCCTGCCAGGATGCCGAAATCGCGGACTGACGGAGCAGGGGCATGGCGCACCCATTCGGGAATTCGGCGTTCATGCATAGGGCAAACTCTCTAATCAACTGTGAACAGAATGCGCCCGTTGGATCCGATTTCATGAGGGTTTGCGACATGGGTGTCGCGCCCGGACACCGCTCCTGAGAAATTTACCGCCTAGACCCGGCGCAGCCGCGCCTCGCGCCAGACCAGGATCAGGCCGCCGGTCAGGATAATCGCTGATCCGATCAGGCTGATCCCATCCGGGATCGCGCCAAACACGACGAAATCGTAGAACGCGGCAAAGATCAGAGTGGCATAGCTGATCGGAGCTACAAAAGAGGCATCCGCCCGTGCCATGCCGTTGACGAAACAGGCCTGCGCGCAGGCCATCAGCACGCCAATCCCCGCCAGTGCCGCCCATTGCTGCGGCGTCGGCATCTGGAACACGAAACTCACGGCGACCGAGGCGATGGTCAGGCCCATTGCATTGTTGATCAGCAAAATCTGAATCGGGATTTCGCGCCCCGAGAGTTTCTTGATGAAAATCAGCTCCATCCCGATGATCGCCGCCGCCGTCAGCGCCAGCAACGCGGCGGGTTGAAAGCTGGCGGGGGTCGGGCGCAACAGCACCAGCGCACCGATCAGCGCCACGATGGCGGCCAGCCAGCGCCACGGGCCGACGCCTTCCTTCAGCAATGGAATTGCCAGCACCATGGCAAAGACCGGGTTCAGGAAGGATATCGCCGTCGCATCCGCAATCGGTATGAACGCAACTGCGGAAAACATCAGGGTGACGCCCAGCCAGCCAAAGCTCGTCCGCCCGATATGCAGCCCCCAATGTGGTCGGCGCAATTGCGGGCGCAGAATGCCAACCGCGCTGACGATCACCAGAAAGGCAAACAGAAACCGCCCATGGCTGATCTGTATCGGATGCAGCGCCGGTCCCAGCGTATCTGTCCCCAGCGCCTTGGCCAGCAGCGTCGTCGCCGCGATAAAGGCGCTTGCCACGAGGATCAGCAGCGCCGCAAGGGCAGGGTTCTGACGGATCGGAGACATCGCCCACCCGTGCGCCAGCGCCGGACAAATGGCAAGCGGCAAATCCCGGTCACAGAATGAAATGTACCAGTTCGACAAAAACAGGGTTTTCAGATCAGATACGCCCCGCTATACGGCCCGCATGATCAAAACCGCACATATCCTGCGCCTCCGACGCCGACGCCAAACCGCGTAACCGGCCCGTTTGATCTATTTGCGCTGTTCAAATCCGCGCAAACTCCACCAAATCAGTTGACGACCATGGCCCCGGTGTATCACTCACAGGGCTCAAGCTATTCGAAAAGGATGATCCGATGATCCCGTCCGTTCTGCCGACCTATAATCGCGCGCCCCTGACTTTCGTGAAGGGCGAAGGCGCCTGGCTGACCGAGGCGGATGGCCGACGTTTCCTTGACCTTGGCGCCGGTATCGCCGTGAACGCGCTGGGCCATGCCCATCCGGCGCTGGTGGCCGCGCTCACCGATCAGGCGCATGCGCTGTGGCATGTCTCGAACCTGTACAACATCCCGCAGCAACAGGCGCTGGCCGACAAGCTGGTCGAGCACACCTTCGCCGACACCGTGTTCTTCACCAACTCGGGCACCGAATCCTGCGAACTGGCCGTGAAAATGGCCCGCAAGTATTTCTATGACAAAGGTCAGCCTGAACGGGTCGAGATCATCACCTTCGACGGCTCTTTCCACGGCCGCTCGTCGGCTGGCATCGCCGCTGCCGGGTCCGAGAAAATGACCAAAGGCTTTGGCCCGTTGCTGCCCGGCTTCGTGCATCTGACCTTCGGCGACCTCGACGGCGTCACCAACGCCATCACCGAGAACACGGCGGCGATCCTGATTGAGCCGGTGCAGGGCGAAGGTGGTATTCGCCCGGTCCCGGACGCCGAACTCAAAGCACTGCGCCAGATCTGTGACGACAACGGTCTGCTTCTGATCTTGGACGAGGTTCAATGCGGCGTCGGGCGCACCGGCAAGCTCTTCGCCCATGAATGGGCAGGTATCACCCCCGACATCATGATGGTCGCAAAAGGCATTGGTGGTGGCTTCCCGCTGGGCGCGGTTCTGGCCACGGAAGACGCGGCATCCGGCATGACCGCAGGCACCCACGGCTCGACCTATGGCGGCAATCCACTTGGCTGCGCGGTGGGCTGTGCGGTGATCGATCAGGTCGCTACCCCGGCCTTCCTTGAAGGCGTCAACCGCAAGGCGGGACTCTTGCGCCAGAAACTCGAAGGCCTGATCGCCGACCACCCCGAAGTGTTCGAAGAGGTGCGCGGCAGCGGCCTGATGCTGGGCCTGAAATGCAAGCCCACCAATATCGACGTGGTCAACGCAGGATATGACAATCAGGTCATCACCGTCCCCGCCGCCGACAACGTGATCCGCCTGCTGCCGCCGCTGACCCTGACCGAGGATGATATCGCGCAGGCTCTCATCCGTCTCGACAAGGCTGCCAAGCAAATTGAAAGCGCAATGGCTTCGGCCTGAATTTGCCTGATTGAAAAGTGAAATAAAATGAACCACTTCCTCGACATCCACAAAACCGACGCCACTGCCCTGCGGGGCATGATCGATCAGGCCAGCGCGATGAAGCAGGCCCGTCTGGGCCGCCCCAAAGCGGCCCCGGACGATGATCAGGCCCTCAAAGACCGCATGGTCGCGCTGATCTTCGAAAAACCCTCGACCCGGACCCGCGTGTCCTTTGACGTCGGCGTGCGCCAGATGGGCGGGCAGACCATGGTGCTGTCGGGCAAGGACATGCAGCTGGGCCACGGCGAAACCATCGCCGATACCGCCCGGGTACTGTCGCGCTATGTCGACATGATCATGATCCGGACCTTCGACGAAACCATCCTGACCGAGATGGCCGAATATTCAGACGTGCCGGTCATCAACGGTCTGACCGACCGCACCCATCCCTGCCAGATCATGGCCGACGTGCTGACCTTCGAGGAACATCGCGGCCCCATCGCGGGCAAAAAGGTGGTCTGGACCGGAGACGGCAACAATGTCTGCGCCTCGTTCCTGCACGCCGCCGGTCAGTTTGGCTTTGATCTGACCTTCACCGGCCCTGCGCAATTTGACCCAGAAGAAGAATTCATGGGTTTCGCCCGCCAGAAGGGTTCGAAAATCACGATCGAGCGCGACCCTTACAAAGCGGTCGAGGGCGCCGATCTGGTGGTCGCCGACACCTGGGTTTCGATGCATGACAGCCAATCCGCCAAGGAACGCCGCCACAACATGCTGCGCCCCTATCAGGTAAACACCGACCTCATGTCCCACGCCAAACCCGACGCGCTGTTCATGCACTGCCTGCCCGCGCATCGCGAGGAAGAGGCCACCTCCGAGGTCATGGACGGCCCCAACTCGGTCATCTTCGATGAGGCCGAGAACCGGCTGCACGCGCAAAAGGCAGTGATGCGCTGGTGTCTGGGCGTCTGAGACACACTGAAAATACCGAGAGAGCCAAATGGCTCTCTTGAATCTCGGAGCCTCCCATGCCGCACGTTACCCTTGAATTCTCTGCAGGTCTTGAACAGTCTCATGATTTTCAAGACATCTGCGAACAGCTTTATACCGTTCTCGCCGGGCATGAAGAATTTGACCCGCCAACGCTCAAAATCCGCGCCGCCCCGGTTCCGTTTTCTCGTATCGGGACCGAACCGCAGACCTTCGTCCATGCCACGCTATTGCTGATGCAGGGCCGGGATGAGACGACACGCGCCGAGCTCAATACGATCATTCTGGACTTTCTGGCCAAGACAATGCCCGAGGTCGGCAGCATTACTGTGCGGGATGTTGAAATGACCCGCACAACCTATGCCAAACGTCTATCAGATTGATGCTGATCCGGTAGCGCGCATCGGGCGTCTAACGCTTGATCTGCCAAACCCTCATTTTGGCGAGCGTGGCGGCGCTCGCCAAAACCACCAGCGCGCAGAGCGCGGCTTTGGTCATGACCTCCATCGTGCCTTCGATCAGCAGCGCATGCACGACGCTGCCCAGAATGGTCACCACGGCCAAACAGGCATGACCCAACCGCCAGACCCGGAACCTCAGGTTCAGACGTTGGCGCAATACCCCCATCAAAGCTGCGGCAAACCCCGCCCACATCGCGGCCACGCCCCACACCGAAAACGGCGTCGGAGAGCGAAACAACAGCGCATCCACCACATCCGGCGGGCTGGTGATCCACAAGCCGCCCACATGGAGCACGATGGCGACGACAAGCGCCAGACCGCACCGCCTGTGCCATTGACGGCTGCGCATCGGCGACAGCCCGGGCAACCAGCGCCCGGCCAGCAACGGCTGCATCAGCAGCAGGCACATCCCCAGGATGCCGGCAAACCCGGCGAGGATATAAATCGGCGCGCGCCATGCCAGATAAGGGCTGAACGCCGCCGCGATGACCGGCACCAACAGGGCGGTGCTCAACGCCGCCCAGATCGCAACGCACCTCAGCACCCGTCAGACAGGCTGTAAAACAAAATGCGCGGCAAGGGTCTTGTCACCCGCGCTCGACATCACCGGTCGCAGAAACACCGTCTCGAATTCGCCGCTGTCATAGGCCAGATGCCCATGCGGCTGACCAAAGGCGGGCACGATCTGCGGCATCTCGAGCCGGAAGGCCCCGTTGGCATCGGTCAGGGTCGCGCCATGGCTCTGCGGGTCGCGCTCGTGCCCTTCGGTCGTATGCGCCCAGATCTGGATACGCTGGCCGGGCAGGGGGGCTCCGTCGCCCGCGCGCCGCACGGTGCCGGTCATCCAGAACCCGCCACCGCCGATGCGTTCCACGATCGGCGCATCTGGTCGGTAATTGTTCGACCCGCCCCGCATCGACCGGGTCGGCGCAAGACCTGCGGCCTGCGCAGACATGCTTAGACCGGTCGCGCCGAACGCCGCAAAACAGCCCGCCGTGATCAGCGCGTTGCGACGGGTAAGAAGAACGTGCGACATGGGCGGGTCTCCTTTCGATAACAGCTTGCTGTCTGTCTGATCACCAACCTAGCACGTTTGTCGCAAAAACCGAGCTCGGGCGGCCTGAAGAACAGGTCATTCCATCACCGTCTCGTGAGCGCTGCCGCCGGTTACCCGTTGGCCTGCACCGTGTATGTGCGCTTGTGCGCTATGTTCATCAGGAAATCGCCCTATACTCGACATTATCAAACATACAAATGCCCAAGCGAGATCCACGATGAGCTGGAACCCAACCCACACCCCCGATTGTCAGTCCGAGAACCCCGCGCTGGACACGCTGATCATCCCCCGCGCCCGCGATCTGGGCGGGTTCGAGGTGCGCCGCGCACTGCCCTCCGTCAAACGGCAATTGGTCGGCCCGTTCATCTTCTTCGATCAGATGGGCCCGGCTGAATTCATCACCGAAGGCGGCATCGACGTTCGCCCGCACCCTCATATCGGCCTCGGCACCGTGACTTACCTGTATCAGGGTGAATTCGAGCACCGCGACAGCCTTGGCACCCACCAGATGATCTATCCCGGCGAGGTCAACTGGATGGTCGCAGGCCGCGGCGTCACCCATTCCGAGCGCACCAGCGATGCAACGCGCGGTAAGAAACACAGCCTGTTCGGCATCCAGACCTGGATTGCTCTGCCCGAAGCGCATGAGGACATGGCCCCTGATTTCGAACACCACAAACAGGCCGCGTTGCCCCATATTCAGGACACCGGCGTCAGCGCCCGCCTGATCCTCGGCTCGGCCTATGGCGAAACCAGCCCGGTCACCATGCTGTCCGAGACCTTCTATCTCGACGTCCAACTCGATCCGGGTGCCTCCTTCCCGCTGCCCGACAACCATGAGGACCGGGGGGTTTATGTCACCGAAGGATCAGTCGAAATCGCAGGCGACAGTTTCGACACAGGCCGCATGATGGTGTTCCGCCCCGGCGACCCGCTCTCGGTCAAGGCCGGGCCATTGGGCGCGCGGCTGATGCTGCTGGGCGGCGCCACCCTGAACGAGGATCGCTATATCTGGTGGAATTTCGTTTCATCCTCGAAGGAAAAGATCGAAACCGCCACCCGCGAATGGAAAACCGCCGACTGGGCCAACGGGGCATTCCAGCTGCCGTCCGGAGACGATCAGGACTTCATCGCGATATCAGAAGAACTCGAACGCACCCGCCCAAGACGGGCCCGTGTCTGACTTCACGCCGCATAACGCGACCCTGCAAACCATCCCTGAAACACCAATCGAGGGTTCAGAGGCGAAACGCCCTTGCTTCATCTGGCCATAAATATCCCGGAGCGCGAGGCAGAGCCTCACAAAACCCCAGGGTTCAACCAAACGCCGTCAGTACCCAGAAAATCACCGCCGACATCAGCGCCGCCGCCGGAACGGTAATCACCCAGGCGGCCACGATGGTCATGAAATGCGACCGCCGCACCAGCTTGCGCCGCCGATGCTCTTCCCGCGCCAGCCGCAGTTCGGCCGGACGTTGACGGTTCGAGTATTTCCACCGCCGGTCCGCATGCCATTCGCGATAGAAGCCCACGCCGAACACCGCGCCCACTGCGATATGGGTCGAACTGACGGGCAGTCCCAGCCAGCTTGCCACGATCACGGTGATCGCCGCCGACAGCGCCACGCAGAAGGCGCGCATCGGATTCAGCTTGGTGATCTGGCTGCCGACCATGCGGATCAGCTTGGGCCCGAACAGGAACAGACCGAACGAGATGCCAAAGGCTCCGATCACCATGACCCAAGTCGGGATTGAAACTTTCGAGGCGAAATCACCGAACTCTGCCGCATGTACGATGGCGGCCAGCGGTCCCACCGCGTTGGCCACATCATTGGCCCCATGGGCAAAGCTCAAAAACGTGGCCGAGATCACCAGCGGCAGCCCGAACAGCGTTTTCAATGAACGGGTGCGGTTCTCCAACCCCTCGGATTTGCGCCGCACCCAGGGCACGGTTACGGCCCAGGCCAAACCGCCTGCGGCAAGACCGATCAGCAGCGCCATCTGCAGATCGATCTTGACGATCCGCTTCAGCCCCTTGACTGCAAGATAGGTTGCAAAGGCCCCGGCCATCACCGCGACCAGAATGGGCACCCAGCGGCGTGCCGCCGCGATCTTGTCTTCCTGATACTGGATTTTGGTCTTGATCAGCGCCAGAAACCCGGCCGCGATCACCCCGCCCAGAACCGGCGAGATCACCCAGCTGGCTGCAATCGCACCCATCGTGCCCCAGCTGACCGCGCTCAGCCCCGCTGCGGCGATGCCCGCGCCCATCACGCCGCCCACAACCGAATGCGTGGTCGATACCGGTGCGCCAACCCAGGTGGCCAGATTGACCCACAGCGCCGACGAAATCAGCGCCGCCATCATCGCCCAGATGAACACGTTGCTGTTCTGCACCGACATCGGGTCGATGATCCCCTTGGAGATGGTCGAGACCACATCGCCCCCCGCCAGCAGCGCGCCCGCGCTTTCGGCGATGGCGGCGATCAGGATCGCGCCGCCCATGGTCAGGGCATTTGCGCCCACTGCCGGGCCCATGTTGTTGGCCACGTCATTGGCGCCGATGTTGATCGCCATATAAGCCCCGAACGCGGCTGCCGCGGCAACGATCAGCCCGCCATCGGCTTGTCCGAACAGCACCGCCGCTGCCAACCCCGCCAAGGCGATGAAGGCCAGCGCGATGCCGGGGCCCAGCAATGGACGGGCCACATGGGCATTGGCGTGTTCAACGCGCGAGATACGGTGAAGATCGGTGTCCAGCGCGTGCCAGCGGGTTTCGGGAGTCGGATCAGACATCGGTTTGCAGTGCCTATGTGTTTCAGCACGTGCCGCTACCCCGTTCGTGACAGGTCAGCAACTGGAGTCATGAAGATTTTACAATATTGTTACATTCGGCGCAGCAAATCACGCAATTCGGGTTCCTGCACCCGCTCTGCCGCGACCTCAGGCGTTACCCAGCATCGTTTGCGCTGATCCGCTTCGGGATAGTCCTCGGCCAGTTCACTCACCTGAATGCGATAAACGCTGGTCAGCACCTGCTGCGCCGAACCATCTTTCAGAATCTTGTCATACGAGAACTGGCCAACCGGCTCTTTCCGCACGTCCGAGGCCCGGACACCGGCCTCTTCCCATGCTTCCTGCAGTGCGGTTTCGGCCCCGTCCAGCCCGTCAATGGGCCAGCCCTTGGGAATGATCCAGCGTCCGGTATCGCGGCTGGTGATCAGCAGAACATCCTCACCTGACCCCGCGTTTCGGGTGCACAGTGCCGCAACCTGTACCCGGCTGGGGCGCAGGAACAAGGGTCTGGCGACCTCTTCCCAGATATTACGCAACCATTTCGTCATCTATCGCCTGCTCGGACGTGTTTATTCTTATTTCGAGACCTTAAGTAATTATGTATAGCGCATTTATCAATAACACCGCCGAGATATGCGTGTTCATGACCGAATAGCCGGTTAATGTGATGAATTTGCGGCTATTTCATCGAATTTTCAGAAAAAACTACTCAAATTCCGCAGCAACGAGAGTATTCGTCAGTCCTTGCGCCGTTTCGCCCGCAGGGTCGGGTCGGCCTGTGTCGGGTCCTCGGGCCAGGGGTGTTTGGGATATTGCGCCCGCATGTCCTTGCGCACATCCGCATAGGACCCCGCCCAGAAACCAGGTAGATCACGCGTGATCTGAATGGGGCGCTGCGCCGGGGACAGCAGCGTTATCTTCAACGGCTCGCGCCCCACTACCGGATGCTGCGTCACCCCGAACAGCTCCTGCAACCGGACCGAGATTTCCGGCACCGCGCCGCCATAGTCGATCGGCACCTTGCGGCCTAAAGGCGTCACAAATGATCCCGGCGCACGCTGGTCCAGTTCCTGCGTCTGCGTCCAATCAAGCCGGGCGCGCAGCGCGGGCAGCAGATCGAAACGCTTCCAGTCCTCGGCGCTGCGCACGCCCGACAGCATCGGCAACAGCCACTCCTCCACCCCGTCCAGCAATCCCTGTTCCGAGAAATCGGGCAGGTCGGCCCCGCCTGCGCGCACCAGCTCTACCCGCGCCGCCAATCGGGCCGAGGCGCCCTGCAGCCGTATCCCCAGATCGCGCACCCCGTCCAGCATCGCCTGTGCAATCCTGTCCTCGGGCACGTCCTTCCAGATGCGGTCGTCCAGCGTGATCGCCCCGAACCGCTCCTGCCGCCGGGCCACCACGCGGCGTTCGCGCTTGGACCAGTCACAGCTGTCGACCCATTCGATCTGATCGCCGAACAGATCGCGGATTTCACCCTCAGTGATCTGCGCCGCCATCCGCACCCGTGCCTCGCGCGGGTTCCCATCCGTATCCGTCACCACCAGATAAGGCGCGGCTGCCAGCGTATCGTCGCTCGCCAGCACAACACCCTTGCCGCCCGACAGCACATGGCGCGGCACATCGCCCTTGCGCCGCTGTCCGATCCGGTCGGGATATGCCAGCGCCGCCATTGCTGCCGAGCTCAGGTTGCCTGAGCCCTTGGCCTGCGTCTTCAAACGCTTGGATTCACTTTTGATCCGATCCAAAGCCCCCGGATTGACCTGCCAGACCCGGTTGCGCTGAAACGCCCGCAGATCCCGCATCGCCTCCAGCCGCAGCGACAGATCGACCGGAGCCCCCCGAAGCGGGTCCCGCTCCGCCATCAGCGCCGCCAGCGGCGCGGCGTCCGGCCCGGCCTGCACCAGCATATGCCCCAGACGCGGATGCAGGGGCAGCGCCGCCAGCGCACGTCCATGATCCGTGATCCGTCCGTTGCCATCCAAAGCGCCCAGCATCCGCAGCAAACCCCGCGCCTCGGCCATCGTCCCCTCGGGCGGCGACGTCAGGAACGCCAGATCCCCCGGCTCTGCGCCCCACAGCGCCAGTTCCAGCGCCAGCCCGGTCAGGTCGGTCGCCTCGATCTCGGCAGGCGGGTAGGCGGCCAATGCGCCTTCTTCGCCATTGGCCCACAGGCGATAGCACACCCCTTCGGCCACGCGGCCCGCACGACCCGCGCGCTGGGTGGCCTCGGCCCGCGTCACACGTTCGGTCACCAGCCGCGACATGCCTGAGCCCGGATCGAACCGTGCCCGCCGCGCCTGTCCCATATCCACCACCACGCGGATATCGGGAATGGTCAGCGAGGTTTCGGCAATCGACGTGGCAAGCACCACCTTGCGTCCCCGTTCAACCGGCGCAATGGCTGCGCGCTGGGCGGCAAAGGGCAGGGCGCCGAACAGAGGCCGCAGGGCGCAGGTGTCGGGCAAGCGACGGCTCAGCGCCGCCTCGGCGCGGCGGATTTCACCCTCGCCGGGCAGAAAGACCAGCATCCCGCCTTCTGTTTCCCGTTCAGCCTGCACCACCAGATCGAACAGCGCATCCAGCCGCCGCGCCTGCGCGCCCAAGGGTCGCTCCAGCCAGCGCGTCTCAACCGGATAGCTGCGCCCCTCGGACGTCACCAAGGGCGCATCCATCAGGCGCCCGACCGGTTCGGCGTCCAGCGTGGCAGACATTGCCAGCAGGATCAGGTCATCGCGCAGCGCGCCGGTCACCTCAAGACATAGCGCAAGCCCCAGATCGGCGTTCAGGGAGCGTTCGTGGAATTCATCGAAAATCACCGCGCCGACGCCGGGCAGATCGGGCTCGGACTGCAGCATCCGGGTCAGAATGCCCTCGGTCACCACCTCGATCCGCGTCGCCTTCGACAGTTTCGCCTCACCGCGCACACGGTAGCCCACCGTCCGTCCCACCGGCTCACTCAGCGTTTCGGCCATGCGCTCGGCGGCGGCGCGTGCGGCCAACCGCCGGGGCTCCAGCATCACGATCCGGCCTTCGCACAGCCCCGCCTGCAATATCTCCAGCGGCACCCGCGTGGTCTTGCCCGCGCCCGGCGGCGCCTGCAGCACAGCGCGCCCATGCGCACGCAGGGCGTTCAGAAGGTCAGGAATGGCGTCATCGATGGGCAAGCGGGTCATATCGCCTTATCGCCAAAGCCCCCGCCAAGGTCCAGCACCCCGGGATGCGTCAGAGTTGGGGCTGGACAAACCGGCGCATCGCCCCTCATCTAAGGCAAATTCCAGCCGGGGGCTTACCCATGAACACTGCCGAGCTTGGCGACAGGATCTTGAACGGAGACCGCAGGGCGCTGGCCCGCGCGATCACGCTGGTCGAAAGCGGGCGCGCGGATCATCGCGCGCAGGCCACCGCGCTGCTCGATCAATTGGCCAAGGCCGGACGTCAGTCGCTGCGCATCGGCTTGTCCGGCACGCCCGGCGTGGGCAAATCCACCTTCATCGAAAGCTTTGGCATGATGCTGACGGGGCAGGGGCTGCGCGTTGCGGTGCTGGCGGTCGACCCCAGTTCGGCCCGATCGGGCGGCTCGATCCTGGGCGACAAAACCCGGATGGAGCGTCTGAGCCGCGAGAAAAACGCCTTTATCCGTCCCTCTCCCAGTCAAAGCCACCTTGGCGGGGTCGCCCGCCGCACGCGCGAGGCCATCGCGCTGTGCGAAGCGGCGGCGTTTGATGTGGTGCTGATCGAGACCGTCGGTGTTGGACAGTCGGAAACCGTGGTGGCCGAGATGTCTGACCTGTTCCTGCTGCTGCTTGCGCCTGCGGGCGGGGATGAGTTGCAGGGCGTCAAGCGCGGGATCATGGAGATGGCGGATATCATCCTGATCAACAAGGCCGATGGCGACCTCAAGGCCACGGCCACCCGCACCTGCGCCGATTACGCGGGCGCGCTGCGCCTGCTGCGCAAACGTCCGCAAGACCCCGAAGGGTTTCCCAAGGCCATGACCGTCTCGGCGGTTGAAGAACACGGGCTGGATCAGGCATGGGCCGAGATGCAGGAGCTGACCGCATGGCGGCGCGAGGCCGGGCACTGGACCGGCAACCGCGCCGCACAGGCCCAGTATTGGTTCGAGCAGGAAGTCCGCACCGCCCTGCTGGCCCGCCTGTCGACCGCGCAATCCCGTGCCGAGATGCAGCGCCTCGGGGCCGAGGTCAGCGACGGGCATCTCAGCCCCTCTGCAGCCGCCGAACAGATGCTGAGCACGCTGATGCAGGAACGGGCCTGACCGGTCATCCGACGCGTTTTGTTGGGCGGGCTTTATTCCCAGGATGCGTATGGAATGTGCGTGCCTCGTTTGAAGAGCGACAAACCTCTGTCGCTAGGCCCGGTGATGTAGGCGAAAAGGAAATCCATGCGCAGGTAAAGATTTCGCTGCAGCCGTCTTGACCCTAGTCGCGATTCCCACTACACGCATCCAACCAGTTTTCGGGCGCGACCACGGGTTGCGCCCCTTGTGATTTGGCCGCGGGTCTTGTACCCGGCCTCCAGAAACAAAGGAAGAAACCATGTCGCGCCGTTGCGAACTGACCGGAAAAGGCCCGATGACTGGCAACAATGTCAGCCACGCCAAAAACAGAACTCGTCGTCGTTTTCTGCCCAACCTGAACGACGTCACCCTGCAGTCGGAAACCCTAGGCCGTGGCGTCAAGCTGCGCATCTCGGCGGCTGCCCTGCGCTCGGTTGACCACCGCGGTGGTCTGGACGCGTTCCTGGCCAAAGCCAAGGACGATGAGCTGTCGGCGAACGCTCTGAAAGTGAAGAAAGAAATCGCCAAGGCACAAGCTACGGCCTAAGCGCTTTCTCACGCAAGAATTCAGCCCTGCACCCTGCGGTGCGGGGCTTTTCTTTTTTGCGGTCGATACTAGCGCAAGCGATTGTTCCTGGCATGGCGATAAAATGACCTGTTTCGTGACGTTGTTCACAGAACGCCCGCTGAATATCGCATATGTTTATGCTTATTCATGTTGAGGGGGTCATCATGTCAATTAAAGCAAAGAAATTACTGTTGTTGTTGCCAAGGTCGCTTGCCAAGGCCGTGATCCGCTGCACCCGCATGCAGCGCCGAGTGAATCGTCTGCATACGGGGATGAATGCCGAGGCGATCAGGTCGCCGAAAGGCTAAGCCGGGCCATACTGTCTCAGCCATTGCTTTCCGCTTGAAGCGGGTTCAGCGCGAGGCGTATATATCAGGCTGACATGACAGGCTTTTTTCGCACATTTCTGCCTTATGCCTTGTCCCTGCTGGTGATCTTCACCGGACAGGGGCTGGCTGCGTCGCGCGGCATGGATCGCGCGGTGGGGCAGATGGTGCTGTGCACCGGGTCTGGGCCTGTCGTCGTCTATATGGATGACGAGGGTCAGCCGACCCGCGCACCGCATTACTGCCCGGACTATGCGCTGAACCTACTGGGCGCGATCCACGAGGCCTCGGTTGCCATACCTCCGGCCCCGACGCGGGTGCTGCCGACACCATCTCCGCTGTCGCAGAACCTGATTGCCGCGCCGCTGCCGCGACACCCGGCCCGCGCGCCGCCGGTCTCTGCCTGATTCCAGTTTCCAAACTCTATCAGACAGTTACCAAGGAGAGGCACAATGACCCTCAAATCCACCCTGCTTGCCACCCTGACCACTCTGGCCTTTGCCACCGGCGCCATGGCAGCCGACCTGATTGTGGTTGACGATTCCTATGCCCGGTCGTCGGGTAAAACCGCGAAGGCGGGCGCTGCCTTCATGATGATCCAGAATCAGAGCGACGCAGACGACCGCTTGATCGGGGTGGAATCGGATGTGGCTGCCCGTGTGGAACTGCACACCCACAAGGTTGACGAAAACGGCGTCGCCAAGATGGTGCATGTCAAGGAAGGCTTTGCCATTCCGGCGGGCGAGACCCACATGCTGAAACGCGGCGGCGATCACGTCATGTTCATGGGCCTGAAAGCGCCTTTCGAACAGGGCGGAACCGTTCCCGTCACTCTGATCTTCGAAAATGCCGGAGAGGTCGCGGTCGAGATTCCGGTCGATCTGGAGCGTCAGGACAAAGGCGCCCACTCGAACTAACACCTGTCTTCAGGCTGTTCTACAGCCATCATCCATGTGTCAGGCCGGGCATTGCCCGGCCTGTTGCGTCAGCGGTTGACGGTTTTCATTCCCAACCGGTCGCCGGCCTTTTTGAACCGTGCGGCCAGAAAGAACATCACCACCGCCGAGGCCAGCGCGAAGAAGGCAATTGCCCAGCCCAGCGCCACCATGCCGCTGCCGGGCCAGAAGATCAGCACCATCCCGATGATCAGCGCAAAGATGCCCGAATTGCGCACCGTCGCCCGCTCGGGGTCTTGTGGGTGCATCTGCGGCAGCGCCATCAGCGCGCCGATGGCCACGAACAGCGCCATCGCCCCCATCAGCGTAAAGGCCAGCCACGCCACCCCCTGCGGCCAGATCAGCAGCACCAGCCCGATCAGCGCGGCACCGATGCCAACGCCGCCGACCAGCCCGCGCCGTCCGAATCCCAGCCAGGTCAGCGCGCCATCCAGAATCAGCAACGCCCCCACCAGCCGCAGCAGCAATGAGATGCTGCCGGTCGGCCAGAAAAGCGCCGCAATCCCGATCAGACCGGCCAGAATACCGCGCAGCAGAAAGGTCCACCACAGGTTGGCCAGATTGGAACTCAGCGTATCGCGGGCGTCGATGCTGCTGTCGTCCAGGATTTCTCCGTCTTTTGGCGGTAGATCGGTCATGTCACTCACTCGGCTTTCGTTTTCGGCACCATAGACGCGAACGCGCGCTGCTGTCTGCCCTTATTACGTGCCCAGCAACCCGTCGACCCAGCGCGGTACCACCTCGGATGCAGGCCCCAGATGGACCTCATCAAAAATCCCGGCGGATGGCTCAAGGTTCAACTCGACCGTTCGCGCGCCCACGGCCCGCGCCTCCTGCACAAAGCCTGCCGCCGGATAGACCTGCCCCGAGGTGCCGATCGAGGCGAACAGAGTGGCCTCGGTCAGATGGTGGTAAATCTCATCCATGAAATAGGGCATCTCGCCGAACCAGACCACGTCGGGCCGGGCCGAGGGCTGGTGACAGGACGGGCAGGTTTCGCCGACCTCCATTTCGGGCGGCGAAACCCAGCGATGCCCGCACGCCGCGCACAAAGCCCCGGCCAAGGTGCCATGCATATGGATCACGCGCGCGGCCCCTCCGGCTTCGTGCAGGCTGTCGACATTCTGAGTGACGAGGATCACCTCTTCGGGACAGCCGCCTTGCAGCCGGGCCAGCGCCCGATGCGCCGCATTAGGCTGCACCTTGGCGGCCTGCACCCGGCGGGCGTTATAGAACTGATGCACCAGCGCCGGATTGCGGGCAAAGCCTTCGGGTGTGGCCACATCCTCGATCCGGTGCTGCGCCCACAGGCCGCCTTCGTCGCGGAAGGTGCCCAGCCCGCTTTCGGCGGAAATCCCGGCCCCGGTCAGAATGACGATCTTTTCCATACCCGCCCCACGCGCTAAACCATTCTTATGACACAGCGTATCCTATTCGTCTGCCTGGGCAATATCTGCCGGTCCCCCGCCGCCGAGGGCGTCTTTCGCGCCCGCGCCCCGCAGCACCGCACCGACAGCGCCGGAACCTCGGGCTGGCATATCGGCGATCCGCCTTACGGCCCCATGCAAAAGGCCGCCCGTGCCCGCGATATCGACCTCAGCGACCTGCGCGCCCGGCAATTCGTGGCCGAGGATTTCCACCGCTTCGATCTGATCATCGGCATGGACGCGGACAATATCGCCAATATCGAATCCCTGCGCCCCGACGGCAACGCCACCCCGGTCCGCCTGTTGACCGATTTTGCGCTCGACAGCGGCGCAGACCACGTGCCCGACCCCTATTACACGCGCGATTTCGATGGTGCGCTGGATCTGATCGAGGTGGCGGTGAAGGGGCTTGAGACACATTTGCAGTCTTGGCGCTAGAAACTCGGGCAGGCTTGGATTGTCCAGGTTCTGTAAACACAGCGTTGCGTGAAATTTCATGTTATTTTGCGTAATCCGCGAATTCAGACATCAATTCGCCACAATATTTCTAAAAATTGAATATGTAATGAGTAAGCAACGTCGTGTGTCTGGCGTTGGATAAGTAAACGGGTGTTGTGTCGTGAGTATTGAGTTTTTTGTGCCTACCAGTTTGGTGGCAAGTGCGTCGTACCAGCAGGGTCTGGACCGAGGGCACACCGGATTGAGTTCAGCTCTGAATCTCGTGCTGAAAAGTCTACCTTCCGATGTTCTGAAGCAACTGTCGCAAGAACTGGACGCTTGCGAACAAGCCGACGCTCCATCGTTGTTGGCCGAGAAAATATTCCAACGTGCAATCTGTGTCTATCAGGCCGGACAGCTTTTAGAGGCACGGCAGGACGCTGACGCATCGCAAGCCGGGTCGGAAATGGCCGACACATTTGCAACGTGCGCGTCAGACAATCTTACAAGACTGGTGAGTTGACCGGTTTGGCCCATCTGCACGCGCGCGTGCAGAGACTCGGTGTCCAGGTTTATAGGTATGAATGGGGTAACGATCATGAAAAATCTTCTTGTTTTGGCACTGACGGCTGTACCTGGAATGTGCTTTTCGATGACGGAAGATCAGGCTCTTGAAAACTGGAAAACAGCTTGCACCGAAGCTGGCGGCGCACACTCGGTAGACTTTGTTCGCGCGGTCGATGAGGAAAGAACGCCGCATGTGATTTACGTTTGCGAGCATGAAGGCGGGGCTCAGGTCAGGGTCGTCCCTGCAGTGCCTTTGCTGACAGCGTCGAACGACTAGATCACTCCGCCCGTTGGATTGTGGTGCGCAGTAAGCGTCTGTGCGGGCAATCAGGGTCCACATCAATACTGACCTTGCCTGCATTGCTTCAGCAGAAGTTTTGGATCGCACCGCTGGCCGAGGAACGGTCATGTTTGAAGGTCCATCCGAATTGCCCGATGTGCTGACGATTGGGATTGTCGAATACCGCAGATGCTCGCGCTAGCTCATCACCTTCAACTGCCCGCTTAGCCAGGGCAGCTGCGCAATCGCCGGGTCGATGATCTGGCTCTGCATCAGTCGCCGGATCATATCCGCCACCTCCTGCGGCACCTGATCCGACCAGTCGGCGCGGGTAAACAGCGAGATCGTGCGGGCAAACTCGCCGAACGGGGCTGGGTGCGCCTCAAGCCCGTCATGGAACCGGGCGGCGCGCATATAGCCCAGCGGCGTGGTGATCGCCCAGCCGAGGCCCCGCGCCACCATCGCCATCAGCGCGAGGTGCGAGCCGATCTCGAACCGTTCCTCGAACTCCAGCTGCTGCCGGGCCAGATGACTTTCGATCTGACGGCTGATCAGCTGCTCGCGGGCATAGCGCAGAAAGGGCAGATCCTGCATCGGCTGCTCGGCCCCTTTGGGCGCGACCAGGATGAAGGGATCTTGCACCAGCGGGTATTCGACCACGCCTTCCAGAACCTCGCCGGAATGGGCCGATACCACCAGATGCAGACGCTGGGCCTCCAGTTCCTCGAACAGGTCCAGACTGGGCAGGGTGGTCAGCTTGAATTTCGACCGGGTCAGGCTGTCCGCCAGCAGGGTGGCCAGCCGCGGCGTCAGATCATTGTCGAAATCGTCGATCAACCCGATGGACAGCGTGGTCAGATGCCCCAGATCCATCACCGCCAGTTCGCTCTGTGCGACCTGCAATTCGGCCAAAACCGCCTGCGCGCGCGTCAGAAAGCTGCGCCCCGCCTGCGTCAGCCGCATCGGTCGCCGCCCATGATCCACCAGATCGGTGCCCAAAGCCTTTTCCAGATTGCGCAACTGCTGAGACACCGACGGCTGGCTGAGCCCCGTGATCTCGGCCGCCTGCGCCACCGATCCGGTTCGCGCCAGTGCCTCGAACACCTCAAGGCCCCGCAGGGTCAGCCCTTTCATCACCATAGCACTACCTTTCGCTGCGCCATTTCTGGGGCGCAGCGTGCATCAGGTCAAGGATTGCCTCGGACTTAGCTGCAGATCGCCTGCGCCATCTGGCCAAAGTTCTGATACCGGTCCCACAGCGCATCATCGCGCGCGGTCTGCGACATCTTCAACTCCTGCGCCTGATGGGGGTTGGTGAACCACTTGGCGACGGTTTTCTGATCACTGCGCGTCAGCGCCTGATCAGCCACCCGCTGAATGCACCCACACCGCGCCCGCGTCGCCGCCTCACGATCCGACGCCAGACACGCCCGTTTGATCTGCGCCGCGTCCGCAGTCGGAGCAACCGCCGTCAGCGATGCCGCACAAAATGCGATGAGAAGGAACTGTTTCATGCTCGAGCCTCGTTTTTGCCTGCCCGGAGGGATCTGAAGCCCCTCTCGATCTGCGGCGGAGTATGAATCAAACGGGGGAAGGGATCAATCATACGTTGCGAAAAAGTGATTGCGCACGGCTGGCATGTCGCGTTTTCTGGCGTGACCTTAGTGTAGAAAGTTCTGTTAGACCGAGATGCTTAAGAAATACGGGCGCACTTTTCACCTGCCTCAGTCTCCCGGTGCCACCAGTGATGACAAGATTATGTCCCGTGTCGATGAACTCGCATCGGCGGACGAGGTGGTTTTCACCGAAAAGATGGACGGTGAGAACACGACTATTCACAGCCAAGGCTGTCATCCTCGCAGTATCGACGCAAGATACCACCCGTCGCGAGACTGGATGAAGGCGTTTGCTGCCGGTATCGCACCTCAACTTGCTCAGGATGAACGTATTGTCGGCGAATACTTGTTCGCGCGTCACTCCATCGCGTATTCGGCGTTGCCGACCTATTTTCTGGGTTTTGCTTGGGTCAAAGGGGACGTGGTCCAATCTTGGAATGCAACGCTTTCTCGTTTTGCCGAGCTTGGGATCACGCCTGTTCCTGAACTGTATCGCGGGCGCTTCACCACTCAGATCCTGACGGATGTGATTGCAGACCTGAATCTCGACACACAAGAGGGGTTTGTCGTCCGAACAACAGCAGCATTCAAGGAAGAAGACATGCCCACTCATCTCGCGAAATACGTGCGTGAGGGTCATGTGCAAAGTGAGATACATTGGATGAACGCGCAACTGGTCAAAAACGGGCTGGTCTGACCGGGCTGCGGCGTCGCAAATAGCGGGTTTCGCAGCGCGTCTTGCCACCTTGACCACAGCCCATTTCCGACGCATATCCCCAACCCATGACAGACCTCGCTCATATCCGCAATTTCTCCATCGTCGCGCATATCGACCATGGCAAATCCACCCTTGCTGACCGGCTCATTCAAGAGACCGGAACGGTCAAGGATCGCGACATGAAGGAACAGCTGCTCGACAGCATGGATATCGAGCGCGAGCGTGGCATTACCATCAAAGCCAACACGGTTCGCATCGACTATACCGCCGACAATGGCGAGGCATACGTGCTGAACCTGATCGACACCCCCGGCCACGTGGATTTTGCCTATGAGGTCAGCCGCTCCATGCGCGCGGTCGAAGGCTCTCTGTTGGTTGTGGACTCGACCCAGGGAGTCGAGGCGCAGACACTGGCGAACGTGTATCAGGCCATCGACGCCGACCACGAAATCGTTCCGGTGCTGAACAAGATCGACCTGCCCGCATCCGACTGTGACCGCGTGGCCGAACAGATCGAGGATGTGATCGGCATCGACGCAACCGACGCCATTCAGGTCAGCGCCAAGACAGGGCAGGGCATCCACGAGACGCTTGAGGCCATCGTACAGCAGCTGCCCGCACCGCAGGGCAATCTCGACGCGCCGCTCAAGGCGATGCTGGTGGATTCGTGGTACGACGCCTATCTGGGCGTCATCGTTCTGGTCCGCATCATGGACGGCACGCTGAAAAAGGGCATGCGGGTCAAGTTCATGTCGAACAACACCCTGCACCATGTCGATCGCGTCGGGGTCTTCCGCCCCGAGATGGAGATGGTCGACAGCCTCGGTCCCGGTGAGATCGGCTTTCTCACCGCTTCGATCAAACAAGTCCGCGACACCCGCGTTGGTGACACCATCACCAATGACCGCAACGGCACCGAAGAGGCTCTGACGGGCTTCAAACCCGCGCAGCCGGTGGTGTTCTGTGGCCTCTTCCCCGTCGATAGCTCCGAATTCGAAGACCTGCGTGATGCGATCGACAAACTGGCGCTGAACGACGCCAGCTTTAGCTTTGAAATGGAAACCTCGGCAGCCCTTGGCTTTGGCTTCCGCTGCGGCTTCCTCGGGCTGTTGCACCTTGAGGTCATCCGCGACCGCATCGAACGCGAATATGATATCGAGCTCATCACCACCGCGCCGTCGGTGATCTATCACGTCTACATGAAAGACGGCGAGATGATCGAGCTGCACAACCCCGCCGACATGCCCGACCCCTCGAAGGTCGACCATATCGAAGAACCGCGCATCAAGGCGACCATTCTGGTGCCCGACGAATACCTCGGCGACGTGCTTAAACTCTGCCAGGACCGCCGCGGCATCCAGCTGGACCTGACCTATGCGGGCACCCGCGCCATGGTCGTCTATGACCTGCCGCTGAACGAGGTCGTCTTTGACTTCTACGACCGCCTGAAATCGGTGACCAAGGGCTATGCCTCGTTCGACTACCAGATGACCGGCTATACCGAGGACAATCTGGTCAAGATGTCGGTGCTGGTGAATGACGAACCGGTCGACGCGCTGTCGACCATGGTTCACCGCGACCGGGCCGAGATGCGGGGCCGGGCGATGTGCGAAAAGCTCAAAGACCTGATCCCGCGCCACATGTTCAAAATCCCGATCCAGGCCGCCATCGGAGGCAAGGTCATCGCCCGCGAGACTCTCTCGGCACTGCGCAAGGACGTGACCGCCAAATGCTACGGAGGCGACGCCACGCGGAAACGCAAACTGCTGGACAAGCAGAAGGCCGGGAAAAAGAAGATGCGCCAGTTCGGGAAGGTTGATATACCTCAGGAGGCGTTCATCTCAGCGTTGAAAATGGATAGTTAAAATACAGTATGCCCGATAACTCTATTGGTTTGCACATTTACTCGCTTCAAATTCGGCGAAAACGAAAATTCGAAGTAATTGATTTAGGTCCTAGCGGTGAAGGATCATTGCTGCAGAGGTCAGTGCCTCTGTTGTTAGGCTATCACAAAGATCCAATTGATCCCGAATCCGGGAGGCCTAGAGCTTGGTACTTTGAGAAGCACGCGAAGAACGGCTTTTCACATAGTGGAATCATCCGTTACGGAAGCTCTGGATATGAGTCGGAGATTGTAGACGGACGAACGCGTACTTTGCAGTACAAGCGCGCAGTTACTGATCTAGATGTAATACCTTTGTACTTTCGTATCTGGGTACCAGATCAAGGAAAGTTTGGCTTGTTGGCCCTTCAGACTTTTGGGCAAAAGTCATGCGTCAACCGGGTGCAACAAGCGCTATCGGACAAGTTTAGGTCTCTTTCTGAAAACCATATGCTCGACATGAACCCAGTGCACCCTTCGTCCATGAAAAGCTATTTGGAAGGCGACGTGAAATCCATTAGCTTGGTGAAAAGGGAGTATTCGACGGACGCCGCTGACAATGCGCTGGTTACACCTAACGAGATTGTCGATCTGGATATTTCTTTCAAGGCAAAGCCAAGAGCATCCTTGGGTAAGCTTTCGCAAGTTCTCAATAGAGTAAAGTCCAGCCGAGGTCCTGATGCTAGCCTAACGTATAGCGATACTCATTTCGACGAAGCGACCGCTCGCGTTCAAGTCGGTGGGAAAACACGAAAAGTGGTAATCGTTGGTATGAGTAAGAACGCTGGCAAAATCGACCTTTCGGAAGATGTAGCGAGGTTGCCGAATGGGCACCCGGCATACGCATCGATTTCAAGTGAAGTAGAGCATATTTTCTTAGACATAGCGTCGGGGTAGAAATGCAAAAACTTGATATAGTTGTAATATTTCGAGACCACTTTTCGACGCTTCGTAACGATGAGACGGGTAAGCTATCAGTTGCCGACTTTGTCTTATTTTATGGTGCTCCAGCTGTACTAGGCCTGATATACTACTTTAAGCCATTTAAGCTGCCGACTGACATCGTGACGCCTTTAATCGCAATATTTTCAATTTTCTCGGCTTTGCTATTTAGCGCGCAAATTGCTCTCTATTCATTGTCCCCTGTTGAACCAAAATCCGTTGGTGACACAATAATTGATGACAAAAGAAAAAAGCAGTTTGAGCGCCAAAAGAAATTCTTCAAGGAAGTTAATTTCAACACATCTTATCTCATTTGTTGGTCGTGCTTATCTTTGTTGATGTTCTTAGCATTCGAGATTTTCGACTTTGGTAAGACGTTTGAAGGCGCAATCCTAGTAATCGCTGTTAGTCATTTCTTCCTAACTCTGTTGATGCTGGTGCGAAGAACTCACATTGCTTTCTCGATTGGTCATGAACTCAGAAGCTAGCGAAAAACCTGTTGAAGCAACTGATTAGGTTGTAACTCTTCTAATTCTATCAATTGTTTTCTCGCCCGGCGGCACCGCCGGGCCGCGCCGACCCGCCCCCATGGGGCGGCGCGTTTGCGCCACCCCTCGGGTCGGTCGCGGCCCTCAGTTCTGCTGAATAACTGTCTGTGACCCACCTCACAGCCCCAACCCCTCACACCTGCTACACTTGACCCAACGGAACCCTCTGCAGGAGGTCCAAATGTCCACATCCATGATCCCCATCATCGCCCTCGGGTCGGCGGGTCTCTATTCAGTGGCCATGATCGCGATGAAGTTCTGGTGGAAGCTCCCCGGCGTGGGTCTTGGCCTGCTGATCGTCGCGACCCTGCTGGCCGGGGCAACACTCGAACTCGCCGCTCTGCGCGAGGAACGGCTGGGCATCATCTATACCGGCATTCTGGGGGCCGAGGTTGTTCTGATCGCCATCGCCTCGTTCTTCCTGTTTGGCGAGAACTTCTCGTATCGCGAAGTCGCGGGCATCGGCCTTGTCATACTTGGCACCGCGCTGGCCTGGGCCTGACGCAAACATTAACCGATTATGAAGTTTCCCTTAGGTAAGTTGTAACCGGCACACCTCCGCCCAATCTGTATCCCACAGCAAGGATGTTCGTTTTTGAACTCCAAAGGGTCGCTTTCAGGAGGAGATCCCCATGACCAGATACATGACTGCCGGAGCAGCCGCACTGGCCACGAGCCTCACCCTTGCCACCGCCGCGATGGCCGATACGCCGGACCTGCGCGGAACATGGGTGGGCAGCTATACCACCGTTGGCCCGAACCGGACCACAACCGGGGATGCGCCGCGTTTCAACAATGCCGAGTGGGTGCTGGACATCCAGAAGCAGCAGGACAACGTGTTCTGGGGGCCCAGCAAGTGGCGTCCGAATGCGGCTCAGGACTGGCGCGTCATGGATGCCACCGGGACCATCTCGCTGGATGATCCGACCCGGGTCAGCATCGTGGAAAGTTCGGCCAATCCCGAGATCGGCGTCAACGCCCTGATCGATGCCCGTTATCAGGACGGCAAGATTTACGCTGATTTCCGTAGCCTGCGTCGTGGAACGACCTATAGCACCGTTCTGGAACGTCAGGTGAACTGAAGCGTCTTCGGCCTGACGGGATGTTAAAGGGGGTATTGCCGCTGAGACTTGTGACTGCGGCAGGCGTAATCAGTACCCCGATCAGGCCGGAGCGCTTCTCAGGAACAAGCGCCTCCACAGGGAGGAGGCGGGCCGGACGGCGATCTCGCCGCCTGCGACAGGATCCAGTCCCCCGCGCCTGAGGATGCGGCGTTCCTCGGCGCGGGTCATCTGGATCTCGCGGACCTTCAGCGCGGCGTCGCGCGCGGTGAAGTAAGAACCGTCCGGCCCAGGTTCCATCCCCGGAATGCCACGCCCTTTCGACCACCACCCGCGCAGCCCGCTGAGCGGGTGTTTACGTCCGATCCGGCCGTCATCCTGCAACTGCCAGATCCGCTCGGCCTCGGCCATCGAGACCAGCGCGGCGAGCGGTTTGCCGTAACGGGTCAGCACGATCACCTGACGGGGGTCGTGCGAGAGGGTGGCCATCTCTCCCAGACGGGCGCGGGCTTGTGAAATGGTCAGGCCCATCGGCGAATCTCTGGTTGTACGATTCGAAAGATTGGGGGTCTGAGTGTTGTACAACTCGGACAATTCGCCCCAAACGGGCCACGCGGGGCCTTTGCAGGTGCAGAAAGTGTTGAAATTTGGGGTGGCTTGTAAAGTCTGGACTTATCCCCGGACAACCCTGCCGGGTTGCATGGATTTCGAAGTTGTCCACATGGTTCTCCCGCCGGATATCAACAGTTTATCCCCGTCTAATTTTCATGCTGCAGTGCTATTTTCTTGTCGGATCAGAGCGTCGATGCAACAGTCTGATCACTGCTTCAGTTCTTCGGAACAGGGGTGGGACGCAAAGGCCAAGGGGGCCACGGCGGCGAAGACGGATTTTAGGATTTGTTCTTGGTTGCAAAGGCTTACCGGTGGTGGATCAGGTGGTCCGGGCTTCGGTTCGGGTCAGGTGATCAGCCTCTCAGAAGGTCCAAGCGGACTGCGACGCGACATAGCGCGTGTGGCAGTGGCCAATGTCCTTTCGGGGATTGCGGCAACTGGATCGAGATGCCCCTCGGGCGGATCGAACCGGCAAGGCGTCAGGAGTGTCCGCAAGGATGCATGCAAAGACCGCGTCTGAGCACCTGACGCCTTTTCCTTTTCCCGAACCACAGGTTCCTACAGGCTACCACGCACCACCACCCTTCAAATGAGAACGGGGATTTTTCGCATGAGCGAAAAATCCCCGTTTGATCGTCAGAAATGCAATGCCGCGTCTATGCACCTGTGCCGATAGAATAATCGCATTTCGATGCTGCGGCAACAGCATATTGCGGCGTGTTGCATCAATGCCGCAATATGTTGGAGTGGGTCAGATATTCTCCTGAACGTCCGCAGCCGCGTTTTGAATGGCGTCGCCGGCCTTTTCGATGTCTTTGCCGGCCCCTTTTGCAGTTTCGCAGGCGGTCAGAGTGAACAGGGCCAGGCCGATCATGAATGCACGGATCATCGAGAACTCCATAAGTGTTTGTTTCGCTTTGCCTAGCAGCTTTTCAAACACACGGCCACAGGTTTTACCGGGCGGGCTGACTCAGACAAATTTGCCCTGCAATTGACCGGAATTGAGAGGTAAATTCTTCCCGGGACAGGGAAAATTTTGTGGACGGTCAGGGCTGTGTGGGACCGCAGAACAGTTCATATACCACCTCAAGCATGCGGGCAGGGCGATCGTCTGCCAGCCGATAGTAGATTGCTTTACCTTCGCGCCGGGGCATAACCAGGCCTTCGAGTCTGAGGCGCGACAGCTGCTGTGATACGGCGGCCTGCCGGGCGGACAGAAGGTTTTCCAGCTCGGTCACCGATTTCTCGCCCGACACGAGGTGGCAGAGGATCATCAGGCGCCCTTCATGGCTGATTGCCTTAAGGAAATTCGACGCCCGTGTCGCGTTTTCAACCATTTGGTTCAGATCTTCGGGCGACATATCCTTGGTCAGCTGCAAAAGAGCCATATTCGTGTTCCTTACCTTAGTTCCGCACCACTTTCAGACAGCCGGGGCATCCATCGCGGTAGATTTTTAAGTACAGATTTCAGACATGATTTTCTATATGCACAGATCAAAATAACGTGATGTTTGGAACACGAATGCGCGTGCACGCCGTGATCATGATCGGCATGGCATGCCGGCCTTAAATGTCACGGACACCGATGAACGAGCAGCCCCCCTTGCGGCCCCCCGGTGGCAGCACTAAGACTCGGGTAACTCTTCTTCGGGTAATGTCCCGATCAACACCAAAGCAGGCAGGTTCCCTATGTTCGATCCAGTTGACACATACATGAACACACTCGTCCCCATGGTCGTCGAGCAGACCAGCCGGGGGGAACGCGCATACGACATTTTCTCGCGCCTTCTGAAAGAGCGGATCATCTTCATCAACGGTCCGATCCATGACGGCATGAGCCATCTGGTCGTGGCGCAGTTGCTGCATCTTGAGGCGGAAAACCCGAGCAAAGAGATCTCGATCTACATCAATTCTCCCGGCGGCGTGGTGACCAGCGGCCTGTCGATTTACGACACAATGCAGTATATCAAGCCGAAATGTTCCACATTGGTGATCGGTCAGGCGGCCTCGATGGGGTCGGTTCTGCTGGCCGGTGGTGAGAAGGGGATGCGCTTTTCGCTGCCCAACAGCCGCATCATGGTGCATCAGCCCAGCGGCGGATATCAGGGTCAGGCCAGCGATATCATGATCCACGCGGCCGAGACGCAAAAACTGAAGGATCGCCTGTATGATATCTATGTGCGTCATACCGGGCAGACCAAAAAGGCGGTTGAAAAAGCGCTGGATCGTGACAATTTCATGAGCCCGGAAGAGGCCAAGGAATGGGGTCACATCGACGAGATCGTCGAAAATCGGGCCAAGATGGACGGTGACGAAGACTGAGTTCAAAACCGCGCGCTTCCGGCGTGAGGGATGATTTTGAGATTGTAGCTGCCAGACCGCTGGCCTAAGCTGCAGGCATTGACGGCAAGCGCGGCCCTGCAGAGGGCCGCTGAGACGGAGCCCGAGGGGTAAATCATGGCGACCAATTCAGGTGGTGACGGCAAAAATACGCTCTACTGCAGCTTCTGCGGCAAAAGCCAGCATGAGGTGCGGAAGCTGATCGCGGGCCCAACCGTGTTCATCTGCGATGAGTGTGTCGAGCTCTGCATGGATATCATCCGTGAAGAGACCAAGGCCAGCGGCCTGAAATCCTCGGACGGCGTGCCGACGCCCAAGGATATCTGTGAGGTGTTGGACGACTACGTAATCGGACAGGCCACCGCCAAGCGCGTTCTGTCGGTTGCGGTGCACAACCATTACAAACGCCTGAATCACGCTCAGAAGGCGGGCAGCGACATCGAGTTGGCGAAATCCAACATCCTGCTGATCGGCCCCACCGGCTGCGGTAAGACGCTGCTGGCGCAGACCTTGGCCCGCATTCTGGATGTGCCGTTCACCATGGCGGATGCGACCACTCTGACCGAAGCCGGTTATGTAGGCGAGGATGTCGAGAACATCATACTCAAGCTGCTGCAGGCCAGCGAATACAACGTTGAACGCGCGCAGCGTGGCATCGTCTATATCGACGAGGTCGACAAGATCACACGCAAATCCGAGAACCCTTCGATCACCCGCGACGTTTCGGGCGAAGGCGTACAGCAGGCTTTGCTGAAACTGATGGAAGGCACAGTCGCCAGCGTTCCGCCGCAGGGCGGGCGCAAACATCCGCAGCAGGAATTCCTGCAGGTGGATACCACAAATATCCTGTTCATCTGCGGCGGTGCCTTCGCGGGGCTAGACAAAATCATCGCACAACGTGGCAAGGGCTCGGCCATGGGTTTTGGTGCCGATGTGCGCGACAATGATGAACGCGGCGTGGGTGAGATTTTCAAGGATCTGGAGCCGGAAGACCTGCTGAAATTCGGGCTGATCCCGGAATTTGTCGGCCGCTTGCCGGTTCTGGCGACGCTGGAAGATCTGGACGAGGATGCACTGGTTACCATTCTGACCAGCCCGAAGAACGCTCTGGTCAAGCAATACCAGCGCCTGTTCGAGTTGGAAGATGCAGAACTGGCCTTTACCGATGATGCGCTGAAGGCGATTGCCAAGAAGGCGATCGAGCGCAAGACCGGTGCGCGCGGCCTGCGTTCGATCCTCGAAGACATCCTGCTGGACACGATGTTTGAACTTCCGGGCATGAAGAACGTGACCGAAGTGGTGGTCAATGAAGAGGCCGTGACATCCGAGTCCCAGCCGTTGATCATCTATGCGGATACAGCTGAATCAGCGTCGGCTGGCTGATCGGTTGCAGCATCCCATTGGATAGCCTTGAATAGTGCGGGTAGGGGGGCTCTGCCCCCGCCGCGGCAAGCCGCGACTCCCCCAAGATATTTGGGGCCAGATGAAGCTGGGGATTCGTTCTTCATCTGGCTAAAAGTATTCCGGAGCGCGAGGCAGAGCCTCGCAATTGCAGCGCGCTTTCCACAATCACATGCGTTTATTGAGAGGTGCATCATGACAATCAGGCGCATATCTTCCGGCGGCGAGTTTGAGGCCAAGGTAGGGTATTGCCGGGCCGTTGTGGCGGGCGGCTGGGTGCATGTGGCCGGCACCGTGGGGCAGGGCGATACGGTTGTCGAACAGTGCCGTTCGGCGCTGGCGACTATCCAAGGCGCGCTGGCCGAAGCGGGGGCTTCGTTCGCGGATGTGGTGCGTGTGACCTACATGTTGCCGGATCGTGCCGAGTTTGCACCCTGCTGGCCTTTGCTGGCCGAGACATTCGGAGAAAACCCGCCCGCAGCGACGATGATTGAGTGCGGTCTGATCGACCCCAAGTACCGTATCGAAATTGAAGTGACCGCTATTCTGCCGGAATGACGCAGAGCAGCCCCGAGGCACTGGACCTTGGCGTGCCTTTGGTCCATATCTGCGGGAACAGAAATGCCGGAGGCAGCCGATGGGTATCCTGAACAGTCTTTTGCGGGCCGTGACCTGGTGGAACGGAGCCACCCTGAATACGCAGATCTTCACTGCGCGCAAGGGCGTGAAGGTCGGCGAAGACAATGAAGGTAATGTGTTTTATCGCACTGCCGACGACAGCAAGCGCTGGGTGATCTTCAATGGTGAGGCCGAGGCCAGCCGGATTGATCCTGACTGGCATGGCTGGCTGCACCGCACCTGGGTCGAGCCGCCCACCGACAAGCCCTTGGCGCACAAGTCCTGGGAAAAGCCGCATCAGGAAAACCTGACCGGAACTGCGCTGGCCTATGCACCGGCGGGGTCGCTGCGTCGTCCCGACCCGGTTGAACGCAGCGATTACGAGGCGTGGAGCCCGGAATAAGCGATGTCTGCTCATACCAAGACCGAAGTTGTTGTCGGCGGGATCGTGCTGGCCTGCGCCGTCGCGTTTGGCGTCTATGCCAGCCAGTCCACCGGCCTGTCCCAATCCAGTGCCGGATATGAGCTTGGCGCGTCCTTCCGCTCGCTTGAGGGCGTGGGGGTCGGCACGGATGTGCGGCTTGCAGGTGTCAAGATCGGGACGGTGACCGGTGTTACACTGAACGCTGATACCTATCGCGCGGATACACGGTTTTCCGTGGCCGATGGTATTCTGATCCCCGATGACAGCGCGATTGTTATCTCGTCCGAGGGGCTGCTGGGTGGCAATTTTGTCGAGGTAATGCCGGGCGGCTCTCCGTTCTATTTCGAGGCAGGTGACGAGATTACGGACACGCAAGGTGCGGTGAGCCTGATCTCGTTGCTGGTGAAGTTCGTGGCCGGGGACGGCAGCGAATGATCCGCACGGCTCTGATGGCTGTACTACTGTCGGCTGGTGTGGCCTCGGCCCAGCAGAAGGTCGAATCCGGACCAGGCGCGATGTTGCGCGGACTGGACAAAGTCAGCGGCCAGACGGTCGATGTCGAGGTGTTGAACGGGCAGACAGCGACTGTGTTCGGTCTGGATGTCGCCTTGGGTGATTGCCGCTATCCGGCAGAGAACCCCACCGGCGACGCCTTTGCCTATCTGACCATTTGGGAGCAGGGCAAGGCGCAGCAACTGTTCGATGGCTGGATGATCGCCACTTCTCCGGCGCTGAACGCGCTGGATCATGCGCGTTACGATGTCTGGGTGATCCGCTGTATGACGCCCTGAGGGGTTTGCCGTAGTTCGGCGGTGAAATCCGCATCGACCTCAAGCGCCCGCTTCAATTCGCGGTGATAGGCTGCGCGCGGGATCTCGATAGCGCCCAGTGAGGCGAGATGAGCGGTCAGAAACTGTGTGTCAAACAGGACAAACCCGGCCTGACGCAGTCGGTCTACCAGATATGCCAGTGCGATTTTTGATGCGTCCGTGCGGCGCGAGAACATGCTTTCGCCGAAAAAAGCAGCGCCCACAACCACGCCATAAACCCCGCCGATCAGGACACCCTGGTCCCAGACCTCCAGAGAGTGGGCATGGCTGCTGTTGTGCAGTTCCTGATAAAGCCGACGCAGTTCGGGGTTGATCCAGGTGTCCGCACGGTCGGCGCAGCCATCCACCACGCCCGCAAAGTCGTGATTGATGCTGATCGTGAACCCACATGTGCGAATGCGCCGCGCCAGACTGCGCGAGATATGGAAACCGTCCAGTGGGAACACGCCGCGAAACTTGGGATCGACCCAGAACAGTTCGGGGTCGTCACGGTGTTCGGCCATCGGAAATATTCCGATGGAATAGCCATGCAGCAGAAGTTCGGGGGAAAGGCTCATGCCGGATGCCCGGGGGCCGGAAGGCGATCGCCCTCCAACCCCGTGTTCTTATTGGGCCATGTTCTCCGCAAGCCACTTCTCCAGCCAGTGGATGTTATAGTTTCCGCTGTGGATATCAGGCTCTTGCAGTAGCGCGTGGAACAGGGGAACGGTGGTGTCGATGCCGTCGACGATCAGCTCTCCCAACGCGCGGTCCAGACGTGCCAGCGCCTCGGCCCGGTCGCGGCCCTGAACGATCAGTTTGGCGATCAGCGAGTCATAGTAGGGCGGGATCGAGTAGCCGTCATAAAGCGCTGAATCCATGCGCACACCCAGACCGCCGGGCGCGTGATAGGCGCTGATCTTGCCCGGGCAGGGCGAGAAGTTGGGCAGTTTTTCAGCGTTGATCCGAACCTCGATGGCGTGGCCGTTGATCTCAAGATCATCCTGCCCAAACGACATGTCCTCGCCAGCGGCGACGAGAATTTGCTCGCGCACCAGATCGACGCCGAAGATGCCTTCGGTGACGGGGTGCTCCACCTGCAGGCGGGTGTTCATTTCGATGAAATAGAACTCGCCATTTTCATACAGAAACTCGATGGTGCCCGCGCCGATATAGTTGATCTTGGCCACGGCGTCGGCACAGATTTTACCGATCCTGGCGCGTTCTTCCGGGGTGATGCAGGGGCCGGGGGCCTCTTCGAATACCTTCTGGTGGCGGCGCTGTAACGAACAGTCGCGTTCGCCCAGATGTACCGCCTTGCCCTTGCCATCGCCAAAGACCTGAATCTCGATGTGGCGCGGTGTAGTCAGGTATTTCTCGATATAGACCTCGTCATTGCCGAAGGCGGCTTTGCCCTCGGCGCGTGCGGTCATGAAGGCGCTTTCCATCTCATCGGCGTTCATCGCGACTTTCATGCCGCGACCGCCGCCACCGGCGGTGGCCTTGATGATGACGGGATAGCCGAATTCCTCACCGATGCGCTTGGCCTCGGCCAGATTGGGAACGCCACCGTCCGAGCCCGGAACGCAGGGCACACCCAGCGCCTTCATCGTGTCCTTCGCGGTGATCTTGTCGCCCATCACGCGGATATGTTCGGCGGTGGGGCCGATGAAGGTGATGCCGTGGTCCTCGACGATCTGCACGAACTCGGCATTCTCTGACAGAAAGCCATAGCCGGGGTGGATCGCCTGTGCGCCGGTGATTTCGCAGGCCGAGATGATCGCGGGCACCGACAGATAGCTTTGCGGGCTGGGCGGCGGGCCGATGCAGACCGATTCGTCGGCCATGCGCACATGCATCGCGTCGCTGTCGGCGGTCGAATGCACGGCAACCGTCTTGATACCCATCTCGCGCGCGGCGCGGATCACGCGCAGGGCAATCTCGCCTCGGTTGGCAATCAGGATTTTGTCGAACATGGGCCCGCCTTACTCAACGATGACCAGAGGCGTGCCGAACTCCACAGCGTCGCCATCGCCGACCAGAATGCGTTTGATGGTGCCCGATTTGGGCGCGTGGATGTGGTTCATGGTCTTCATCGCCTCGACGATCAGCAGCGTGTCACCTTCCGAGACTGAGGCCCCGACACTGATAAACGCGGGCGCGCCCGGTTCGGGCTGCATGTAGACGGTGCCGACCATGGGCGAGGTGACCGCGCCGGGGTGGCTGGCGGGATCATCCACTGCTGCGGGCGCCTCGGCGGCGGCCGGTGCAGGTGCTGCGGCAGGCGCAGCGGGTGCTGCAGCCGGAACCGCAACCTGAACCGGGGCAGCGACGGTCTGCGACATACGGCTGACGCGGACATTCAGGCTGTCTTCCTCGCCATATTCGCGTTTGACCTGCAGCTCGGTCAGATCGTTCTCGCGCAGCAATTCGGCCAGTGCCTTGATGAACGCCACATCCGCTTCGTGTTTGGTATCTGTCATGAGTGTCCTCGAAGGTTCCCCTATGCCCGTCTGTTTTCGCGGGCTTGGTTTGATTACGCTGGGTTATATGCTAAGCGGACCGCCATGAAAAGCGTCGTTTCACCCTGAAAATCCGGGGGTTTCGCGGTCGGTTTCGAACGCGCTGGCGCTTACAAAGGCGTCCCTGACAGTTTGGCCACCAGTTCGGGTAGTTTCCGGGCACCGAATTTTTCCAGCAACCGGGCACGGTAGGCCTCGATCGTGCGATAGCTCAGCCCCAGTTCAGCGCCGATCTCCTTGGCCGACAGGCCCCGGCAGGACAGGATCGCCACTTCGCGCTCGCGCGCCGTCAGTTCGACCAGCGGGCGTTCTTCGGATATGTCCGAGAAGCTCCAGATTCCGTGGCGGAAGGGATCATCGGGTGTCAGCGACCGCCCGCGTGCGCGGCACCAGAACAGATCTCCATCGCGGCGGCGCATGACCCGTTCGTCGGTGTAATAGCCGGTATCGCGCATCACCTGCAGGCTGCGCGCACCGATCCGCTCCCAGTCGGCGACCGATGGGTAAAGGTGCAGCAGGGGCATGTTGCGATAGTCGGCCTCATCGCCGCCGAAGGTCCGCGCGAATTGCAGATTGCAACGGCGGATAATCCGGTTTTCCAACTCGACAAGGCCGATGGGGGCATATTCGAAGGCGGGATCGCTCATATACCTATGGTGACGCGTATTTTGCAGAAAGAGAAGGGGAGGGACGCAGGTTTGGTCGCCTCCGTTCGTCGGGATTTGTTAAGGTTGTAAATTAGCTTTGAAAATACCGATGCAACTGATAAAAATCATACACTAATTCTGCAAAAAGATGTGACAGTTTCAAAGGTCCAGCGGCGATGCGAGACACTCTGACCGGCAGCCGGATACGCGAAAGGCGGCAGATTTCGGGGTTGCGTCAGGCCGAATTGGCGCGGCAGGTGGGGATTTCGGCCTCATATCTGAACCTGATCGAGCACAATCGCCGCCGCATCGGGGGCAAGCTGCTGGTTGATATCGCCTCGGCGCTGTCGGTCGAGCCGTCACTGCTGACGCAAGGGATCGAGACGACGCTGATCGCCGCGCTGCGCGAGGCGGCGGCGGATGCGGTCGGCCAGCAGGCCGAGTTGGATGCGCTTGAGGAGTTTGCCGGGCGGTTCCCCGGCTGGTCAGGTGTTCTGGCGCAGATGCACCGCCGCGTGGTTTCGCTTGAGCGCACCGTCGAAACCCTGTCGGACCGGTTGACCCACGACCCGCACCTGGCAGCATCCATGCACGAGGTGCTGTCGACCGCCGCCGCGATCCGCTCCACCGCCGCCATTCTGGCCGAGCCCGGTGAGATCGAGGCCGCGTGGCGCGACCGCTTTCACAGCAATCTGCATCAGGATGCGGAACGGCTGGCTGAAAGCTCCAAGGCGTTGGTGACCTATCTGGACGACAGCGAGGGGCAGGGCGACCTGCGAGGTGTCCCGCTGGATGCGGTCGAGGCGTTTTTTGCCGAGCAAGGGTTTCACTTCCCGGAAATCGAAGCCGGGGCGCTAAGCGTTGATGTGTCTCTGGAGCAGTTGGAATCGTCCGCAGCCCGGACGGTTGCCGCCGAGCTGCTGGATCTCTACGCCGTGGATGCGCGGGCCATGCCGCTGGAGCAGGTCGAGGCCGCATTGGATGCGTCCAGCACTGACCCGCTGGCCCTTGCCGCGGCGTTTTCCGTCGATCTGGCGACGGTGCTGCGACGGTTGGCGTTTCTGCCCGAGGGGACATTGGCGCGCCCGGCGGGTCTGGTCATTTGTGACGCATCGGGCAGCGTGTTGTTCTACAAGCCGACGCCGGGATTTGCGCTGCCACGTCATGGCGAAGCCTGCCCGCTGTGGCCGTTGTTCACGGCCCTGAACCGCCCTCTGGTGCCGATCCGCAAACGTATGGTTCAGCTGGGGAGGACGGCGGCTGAGTTCGAGTGCTTTGCCATCGCCACACCCCAACCGGTCACCGTTTTCGGGCAGGAGCCGGCGTATCGCTCGACCATGTTGGTGCTGCCAATCGAAGATACGATGCAACCGTCCGAGTCTTCGGCGCAGGCGGGGGCGAGTTGCCGCATCTGTCCGAAACGTGACTGCAACGTCCGCCGCGAACCTTCGATCCTGAGCGAAGGGTTTTGACAGTTTCCAGACAGAGCGCTTAATCTGGGCGGGACAGGTGGCCGCGTGTGCGATCGGTCATGGGGAGGAATTGCAAATATGAGCCGTAAGGTTCTGTTGATCGAGGATGAGCCCAACATCACCGAGGCGATCCGGTTTCTGCTGACGCGCGAGGGCTGGCAGGTTGAAACCCATGCCGAGGGTACGGATGCGGTGCAGGTAGTTTTGGCCGCCCGGCCCGATCTGGTCATTCTGGATGTGATGCTGCCGGGCAAAAGCGGGATGGATATTTTGCGTGATCTGCGCGAGCACGATGAGATGCGGGGCCTGCCGGTTCTGATGCTCACCGCGCGCGGCCAATCCCGCGACCGCGAGATGGCCGAACAGGCCGGGGTCAGTCGCTTCATGACCAAACCGTTCTCGAATACCGAGGTTCTGACGGCGGTGCGCGACCTGCACGCTCAGGCCTCGCGGTCATGAGCCTGCCAGACGAGGGCAAGGAGTCCGCCGCGCCGGTTCGGCCGTCGCTGTTTCTGGAACGCCAAAGCTATCGCCGGCGCAGGCTGGCCGATGCGGCACGGCTGCTGCCGTTTCTGGGCGCGGCGATGCTGGCGCTGCCATTGCTGTGGCCGGATAGCAGTCAGGAGGCCGAGGCGCTGCCGCTGTCGGCGGCGATGTTCTATATCTTCGCGTGCTGGGGTGTTCTGATCCTGATCAGCCTGATCTTCGGATTTGCCGCCAGACGTATGGCGGCGCGTGAAAATGCCGAACCCGAGGCAGAGCCATGGCAACGCTGAACGTTCTGATTCTGGTTTGTCTGGGCTATGTCGTGCTGCTTTTCGGTGTAGCCTTTGCCGCTGACCGGCTTGCCGCGCGCGGCGGCGGGAAGTGGCTGCGTTCACCGCTGATCTATACCCTGTCGCTGTCGATCTACTGCACCGCCTGGACCTTCTACGGCGCTGTCGGAAACGCCGCACGGTCGGGGCTGGAATTCGTAACCATCTATCTGGGGCCAACACTGGTGATGGTCAGCTGGTGGTGGGGTCTGCGCAAGCTGGTGCGGATTGGACGCAGCCAGCGTGTGACCTCAATCGCTGACCTGATCTCATCTCGTTACGGCAAGTCCAATACGCTGGCGGTCTGCGTGACCATTCTGGCCGTTCTGGGCGGTACGCCCTACATCGCGCTGCAGTTGCAGTCGATCACGCTGTCCTTCTCGATCTTTGCCGAGGCAGACCCAACCGGTCTGTATCGCGAAGGGTCCAGCGTGTTCTGGGTGGCCACGGGGCTGGCGGTGTTTGCCATCCTGTTCGGCACCCGGAATCTGGACGCGAATGAGCGGCACCATGGTGTTGTAACGGCCATCGCGCTGGAATCGGTGGTCAAACTGTTTGCCCTGCTGGCGGTTGGTATCTTCGTGGTCTGGGGCATTGCCGGTGGGATCGGGCCGATGATGGACCGGATCGATGCCTCGGAAATCGGTCAGTGGCATGTGGATGCGGGGCGCTGGACCACGTTCATATTCCTTTCGGCAGCGGCCTTCGTCTGCCTACCGCGAATGTTTCAGGTGATGGTCGTTGAAAACGACGATGAGAGCCATCTGCGCACCGCAGCCTGGGCCTTTCCGCTGTATCTGCTGTTGATGAGCCTGTTTGTGGTGCCGATTGCCGTGGTCGGGCTGGACCTGTTGCCGGAAGGGTCGAACCCGGATTTGTTCGTGCTGACGGTGCCGCTGTCTCAGGGCAATGACTGGCTGGCGATGCTGTCCTTCATTGGTGGCTTTTCGTCGGCCACGTCGATGGTCATCGTGACGGCGATGGCGCTGTCGACCATGGTGTCAAATCACGTGGTCATGCCGATCTGGCTGAATACCCAAGAGGGCACGGGCTCGATCTCGGGGGATGTGCGGACAATCGTGTTGATGGCGCGGCGGGTGTCGATTGCCGTCATCATGGCGCTGGGCTTTTTCTACTATCGGCTATCCGGTGGCGGTGCGGCGTTGGCGTCAATCGGGTTGGTGGCTTTTGCTGGGATTTCACAGATTTTGCCTGCGCTCGTGGGTGGTCTGTTCTGGCGCGGGGCGACCCGCACCGGCGCGCTGGTCGGGCTGAGCGTCGGGTTCCTTCTGTGGATATACACGCTGCTGCTGCCCGGCATGGGCGGTGGGCTGATCCCCTTGTCGGTGATCGAGAACGGCCCCTTCGGCTGGGGCTGGCTGCGCCCGCAGGCCCTGTTCGGGATCGAAGGAATCGATCCGATGGTGCACACGGTCATGTGGTCTTTGTCGTTGAATACCATTGCCTTCTGCGTTGCTTCGATGCTCAGTTTCCCCAGCCCCCTTGAGCGTCTGCAGGGCGCGCAATTCGTCAATGTTTTCGATCATTCTGTTGCCCCGCGAGGCTGGAGCGGATCGGTGGCGCAGAGCGAAGACCTGATGATCATGACCCAGCGGATTCTGGGCACGCTGCCCGCGCAGGAGTTCTTTCAGGCCGAGGCCGAACGCCAGAATGGCCGCCCCGGACGCCTGCCGGAACCCACGCCGCAGTTTCTGGAACGCCTCGAGCGTGAGTTGAGCGGCTCGGTCGGTGCGGCAACCGCGCATGCGATGATCGGTCAGATCGTTGGCGGTGCCTCGGTCTCGGTCGAGGACCTGCTGGCGGTGGCCGACGAATCCGCCCAATTGCTTGAATATTCCGGCCAGCTTGAGGCGAAATCGACCGAGCTCAGCCGCACCGCCCGGCAATTGCGTGAAGCGAATGCGAAACTGACTCAGGTTTCGATGCAGAAGGATGCCTTTCTCAGTCAGGTCAGTCACGAATTGCGAACTCCGATGACCTCGATCCGCGCGTTCTCGGAAATCATGCGCGACAGCGATGGTCTGAGCGATGCGGAGCAGACCCGCTATGCCGCGATTATTCATGACGAGGCGCTGCGTCTGACCCGCCTTCTGGATGACCTTCTGGATCTGAGCGTGCTGGAAAGTGGTCAGGTCAGTCTGAACATGGGCGATGCGACTTTGAGCCAGGTTCTGGATCGTGCAGTGTCGAGCGCGCTGGCGGGCGGCGAGCGGAAACTGGCGGTCAAACGCGTGCGACCGACCGAACGCATTCAACTGCACACCGATCTGGATCGACTGGGGCAGGTGTTCATCAACCTGATCTCGAACGCGCAGAAATATTGCAATGCGGCTGAACCGGTGCTGACCATTTCCGCTCATGACGTGGGCGGGCAGGTGGTGATCGATTTCATCGACAATGGCAGCGGCATCCCGCTTGAGGCGCAATCGATGGTTTTCGAGAAATTCGCCCGCGTCGGATCTGACAAGGCGGGCGGTGCAGGGCTGGGTCTGGCGATCTGTCGCGAGATCATGCAGCGCCTCGGGGGTGAGGTTGCTTATCTGCCGGGGCAGGGCGGTGCGGGTTTCCGGGTCAGCCTGCCGCTGGCCTATCGGCAGGCAGCGCAATAACGACCGTATAAAGATATTCGTAACGCTCGGCGGTCTACACCTAGGGTTGAAGATCGACAGATGGCGGAATCGAACGATGACAGGTCAGGCCAACACAGCTTTGGCGCGGAAGCTTTCGGCAGGTCAGGAAGGTGTGGCCGAGCCGCCGCGTTCTATTCTGCGTGCCCTGCGGTTGAGTCTGGCACGGGCTGCGGGTGAGGGGTTTGGGCTGCCCCTCTCGGTGATCGGTGCGAAGCAGTCCAGCCGTGCACAGGCGGATTTGGCCGATAAGGTGCCGGACGGCTGGTTGTTGTTGGTTTTTTCAACCACACAGGCGGGGCCGGCGGCGATATGCTTGGACCCGGGATGTGTCTCGGCCATTGTTCAGCAGCAGACAATCGGGATGGTGACTTCTGGCCCACCCTCTGATCGCGCCTTTACCGATACGGATGCGGCGATGGCGGCACCGCTGTTCGAAGATATGATGGGCCGTGCCTGCGCGCTTGTTGAGGCCCCGGTGGATGCGGAAATACTGCCGGGTTTTGAATATAGTACCCGGGCTGAGACTGTACGTGCGTTGACGCTTGCCATGGCGGATGATCGATATCGCGTGGCGGACCTGACGGTTGAACTGGCCGGCGGGGCGCAGCAAGGCGAGATCTGCTTTGTGCTGCCTGACCCACCGCCATCTGACGACGGGCAGGCCGCGCAAGCGGATCCCGCGGGACGAAATCTGGAGCAGGCGTCCGGGGTAATGCGGGCCGAGTTGACGGCCGTGCTGTCCCGCATCTCTCTGCCATTGACCGAATTGTCCGCGCTGGCGGTTGGAGACGTTCTGCGGCTGACCGGCTCAAAGCTGGACAAGGTTCAGGTTCTGACCATCGAACGGGGCCGGCTGGCGGTTGGGCGGCTGGGGCAATGCGGCGGTATGCGGGCCGTTCGGATCAACGAACATCAGGCTGCGGCTCTGACCCATGTTGAGCCGCAGCCATTTATGGCCAGCCAGACCGGCGCGTTGCATGATACCGGAAGTGCGCAATCCGCATTGAACAGCGTCGAGACGGTGGATGGTCTGGATATTGCCCATCCATCCGATGCAGGGGACATGTTGGCGATGGGCTCAGATCAGTTGATTTCGGAGATTTCGCAACTCGCCCGTATTTCAGGCGAGGAAGGGGAGGGCTGAGGACCTCAGCCCTGACCTCTCATCTGATCCAGCGCCGGGCGCAGGCCATCCAGCGCGTAGCCCGCCTTGCTGGTCGCATCCAGGATATCGTCCGTGCTCAGCCGGTCGCATTGTCCCAATGCCCAGACCACCGAACACCTTGTGCCCGAGGCGCAATAGGCCAGCACAGGCCCGCTGCAATTCTCGGCCATGTCACGCTGCAGGGCGACGTTTTCCGGTGTCATCGTCTGGTGTGTCAGTTCCAGCACCTCATATTCCATCCCGGCGTCACGCACGGCCTGACCGATCGCATCGGATTGCTGATCTGGTGGTACCTCGACATTGGGACGGTTGCAGATCACCTTGACAAATCCTGCCTCGGCAATGGCTGGCACGTCCTCGATCGTGATCTGAGGCGAGACGGCATAGCGGGGGGTAATCGGTCGAATCTCCATGACAGTTGCTTAGGCCGCGTTTGCCATCCTGTCCAGTTGCGCCCCCACTTTCGGAGCAGCAAACATGCCCGCAATCATCGCACTCAGGAACACAATCCCGCCAACTCCGCCATAGCTGAGCGAGGCCATCGCCGGGCCGGGGCACAGACCGGCCAATCCCCAGCCGACGCCGAACAGCACCGAGCCGACGATCAACCGCCGATCAAGTTCGACCCGGGGCGGCGTTGGAAAGGCACCGCCCACCACTGGCGCACCCTTGCGGGTCAGGCGCCAGGCCACCAGCATCGGCAATATCGCACCGCCCATGACGAAGGCCAGGGTCGGGTCCCAGTTGCCGAAGACGTCCAGCCAGCCCTGAACTTTGGTGGTGTCGGTCATGCCCGAAATCAAAAGCCCGGTGCCGAACAGAGATCCGGCGAGAAATGCAAACAGACCGCGCATCAGATCACCCCCAAAGTATGGCGAAACAGGACGACCGTCAGCCCGCCTGCCAGAATGTAGAACACGGTAGCGACAATGCCCCGCAACGAGAACCGGGATATGCCGCAGACCCCATGCCCGGACGTGCAGCCATTGGCGATACGGGTCCCCACGCCCACCAGCAGCCCGGCCATGATCACAATGGCCAGATCGCCCGTCAGATGAGTTTGCGTCTGCGGTGCGATCAACGGACGCAGCAGAAACGGCATCCCGATCAGCCCGGCCAGAAACGCCAGCCGTTCGGCCATCACACTGCGGTCGCTGCGTTCCAGCAACCCGCCGAGAATGCCGCTGGCGCCCATGATGCGCCCATTACACAGCAGGTAGACGGCGGCACCCAGGCCGATCAGCAGCCCTCCTGCAAGGCCCCAGAACCATTCGATCATCATAGTCGGTTCCTCTTTTCTTTGGGTCTTACAGCTTGTTGACCGGAATTTTCATGAAGATATCGCCCTTTTCATCAGCAGGCGGCATCTGACCGGCCCGCATATTGACCTGCAAGGAGGGCAGGATCAGGCGCGGCATCGACAGTGTGGCGTCGCGGGCATCGCGCATTTCAACGAATTCCTCGATGCTGCGGCCCTGACCGATATGGATGTTCAGCGCCTTTTGCTCGCCCACCGTGGTCTCCCAGGCATATTCATCCCGACCGGGTGCTTTGTAATCGTGGCCGACATAGATGCGCGTCTCATCCGGCAGCGACAGGATCTTCTGGATCGAGGCATACAGATCCGCAGACGACCCCCCCGGGAAGTCGCAGCGCGCGGTGCCGAAATCGGGCATGAACAGCGTGTCCCCCACAAATGCGGCATCGCCGATGACATAGGTCATACAGGCCGGAGTATGACCGGGCGTGTGCAGAACATCCCCACGCATCTGCCCGATGTGAAAGCTGGACCCTTCGGCAAACAGCGCGTCGAATTGGCTGCCATCGCGCTGGAACTCGGTCCCTTCGTTGAAGACTTTGCCGAACGTGTCCTGCACGACGACGATATTCTCGCCAATCCCGATTTTGCCGCCCAGCTTTTCCTGCAGATAGGGCGCGGCAGACAGATGATCGGCGTGGACATGGCTTTCCAGTAGCCACTCGACCTTGAGACCCTGCTCTTGCACATACTCAATGATCTGGTCCGCCGAATGCGTATCGGTGCGCCCAGAGGCATGATCGAAATCCAGAACGCTGTCGATAATGGCACAGGCCTGACCTTGGGGTTCTTGCACCACATATGACACAGTAAAGGTCTGTGGGTCGAAGAAGGCTTTCACAATGGGCGTCATGAGGATCTCCGTGGGGATGATTTCATATATTGATAGCCGAATGTGACGCGAGTTCCAAATCACGAATTGATGTCTGTCAAGGCAAACCGCTTTTTGTTTGCCTATCCTATAAGCGAGGCGCGATGCATCGCCGGTTTTCTGCTGTCTCTCGGCAAGAATTTGCGAAGCTTCGATCGGGTCTCATGTTGATCTTATTTCTGTTACGTATATCAGTCAGAGTGGCATTAAGTGGGAGGACGCAAATGACTGCTCAAGATCTCTACACCGAAGCAAAGCGACTCGAACAAAAGCTGGACGGTGCATGCCTGGACACGCGGCTGGCACTGCAGCCCAGTGTCAGCAAGGTGCTGGACAAGATGCGGGCGCGGGGCGTTCAGATCCCGTCGCGGCTGCGGCGGCTGGATGCTGCGCTGGCTGAGGATGCGCTGGAAGCGCGGTTCGACAATATGCCGGTTTGACCCGGTTGGTCATCCAAAGGAAATGCCAAGGATGACCAGCATCAATCCGATGACGGACAGGAACAAAGACGCAAGGTTCCAGGGCAGAACAGCCTGAACGGCGGCGCGTAATTCGTCATCGGACAGGCCGGATTTGCGCGCCTTCATCACGCGCAGAATGCACCAGACAAGACCAAGCAACCCGGCCAGAGACAGGGCGGCCCCGCCCCAGACGATCATGTCGAACATGGTTTCCATCACCATCTTTGTGAACTGTGACCGCGCTTAGCGGATCAGTGCGCGGCAGACAAGCCTGCCGTACCGAATGCAAGCTTGCGGTCAGACGGGCAGCGATGTATCCGGCAAACTGCCCGGTGATCCGGCACCTCAATTTCAGCCCTTGGGAGAGACGTAGATGGAAGACATCACCGAAGATCAGGCCGCAGCCAACTATCGCGTGACCGCAGGCGAGCTGCGCCAGTTCGTAGAACGGTTCGAACGTCTGGAGGCCGAAAAGAAAGACATTGCCGATCAACAAAAAGAGGTCATGGCCGAAGCCAAGGCGCGTGGCTACTTTTACCCCCATTTTTGTGTGACCATGATGGAAAATCAAATAGTTAACTAGGACACATGTGACTTAACGCCAACTCTAGGTGTTAAAGCAATAAACAACTCACAGTCTTTGCTTTCGGGCAAAACGGAAAGCAGCTCAAAAAAGGGTCGGGTTTTTGGATCAAGACACACAATCAGAAAACTATCGCGTAACCGCAGGTGAACTTCGTCAGTTTGTAGAGCGGATAGAACGGCTGGAAATCGAGAAAAAGGACCTCTCGGATCAGATCAAAGAAGTTAAAGCGGAAGCGCGTGGCAGAGGTTACGATGTTCGTGTGCTCACGAAACTGATCGCCATGCGCAAGCGTGACAAGGACGACATCGCCGAGGAAGAAGCCGTTCTTGAAATGTACAAAGAAGCGCTTGGTATGACCTAAAGCCGGGTCGATGAGCCAGCCCCGAAACTCTTACTAATTGCGCATGGAGTAGTGAGTGGGGCTGGCGAACGCCATGGCGAGAGACACAGCATTGCTATCTGGGGCGGAGACCTCAATCATCGCAGCCCTAGATTGTGGCATGGTTGTCCTTGGCAATCCCTGTTAAGTATCTGAATTCAAAAGAAATACCGCTCTCGCATTGCAATAAACGGAGGAAAGGTGCCTCGAAATTCAAGACGATCCGCGATTTTCTGCACGCTTTCACGATCCAATTGATCGAGTGCTTGGAAGATATCGGCCAATCTGTTTCCTTTCCGGTTGGAAATAACTACGGCAGCGACCGAGTTCTCCAATACACCTTAATCATAAAGTCACCAAATAACTGCTTCGAGCCCTTAGCATTCAATAGGAATACCAATCTAGAACGCCGTCCGTCAGGTGTAGCTAGAAAATCGAGATAGGCCGAACATTTTGCGGTGTTCGACAGGGTTCAGTCCTGTCTTTCGCTTGAACAATCTCCTAAACGACGGCGTATCAGTATAACCAACCGCTTCTCCAACCTCCGCGACGGAGCAGTCGGTAGTTTCAAGCAACTGACGGGCCTCTTCAATACGCAGCGCCAAAACGTAATCTTGCGGTGACTTACTCGTTGCTTTGCGAAAGCGTCGTGCAAACGTAGTTGGCGGCAACCCGGAACGTCTAGCCATTTCTGCGACTGGGTTATCGATGGCGTAATTTTCAGAAATCCATAATTGAGCCCGTGAGATTATGGCGTCTGCATGGGGTGCCGTAGTGATCATTGAACTGAATGGTGACTGAAGTTCTCCGCGGTTGGCCATAAGCCAGACTTTTGCTGCCCGTACCGCCCTTTGCGTGCCGCCGTAATGCGCGATCAGGAACGTAGCGAGTTCCTGCCACCCGGTTGTCCCACCCGACGTTACGGGTCCGCGAGACGCATCAGCAAAGCAAAGACCACGGTCGATGCGAAGCCGCACATTCGGATAAAACCTCCGAAAAAGGCCTTCCCAAGCCCAATGTGTGGTCGCTTCAACCCCATCCAAAATACCTATTTCCGCCAAATAAACCGCCCCTGTACAGGCTGACACGATACGCGTCTTGGCCAAGTCGCGCTTAGCAAGCCACGCTAAACAAGGATGTTGTTGGGGGTCGAACCGGTCGTGCGGTGAAATTGTCAGTCCAGGAACTACAATAAGATCAGCGTCGCCTGCGTTCTTAAATGTCTTGTCTGGCGCGATCCACACGCCACTTCCGCAACGAAATCCCTCGGTGTCTGGGCCAACGAGGCTAACGTCAAACACCGGATCAGGCTCCTCACCGCTCACCAGGTGTTCCCAATCCCGCCCTGCGGCCACCAAAGTGTCATACAGGCCAAACACGCTGGAGGCGCTGGTTTCTGGGGTGGCAACGATCTGAACCGAAAATGGCATCGGGAAAATTCCCAAAGTGGTGAATTTGCCCCCTTTTTAGCTGTTCCGCCACTCACGCCCAACGAAAAATGTCGCGCAGTCTTCAAGGGCACCTAGCCCGCTGGAGGTATTAATGAAGATGAACGCAGTTTGGAGTATATTTTTCGACATTGAAAAGCAGACTTTCCCAAAGAGGTCCGCCTCAGGGGGACTCAGCCCAACAGACGACCAAGGAAGAGGAACCGGCAACTGCAAAGTGACGGAAGAGATGTGGAATTCGGTGATCTATCTTGGATCAGGCGGTTCACTGGTGAGAGACCGTTAACCAGAGCAATTTCGTTGTCCGCTTCGTCCGCTCCTCGATGGTCGGCTCTGCCAGCAGCGAAGGTGCGGTCTCGGTTCGAGTCAGATCGACGCCTTCGAACGGCTGCTTCGGCGACATACGCTGCATCGCAGTAATGGGCATGCCGCGATTGCGAAAGCATGCTGCGTCAGCGAGGGCCCGAAATCGAAGGTCGGCAAAGTCCGCTTCTCGGGATTTGCAAAGCCCGACGATGAAGGTCCGGTTTGGGCTGATAGTTCTACTCTCGGGGTTCGCGCAAAAAAGGCCGCTCGAAAGCGGCCTGATGGATCACACCTCGGTGGCTTCCGCGATGGCGAGTGCGTCTTCGATGTCAACACCCAGGTAACGCACTGTACTGTCCATCTTGGTGTGACCAAGCAATAGCTGCACTGCTCGCAAGTTACCTGTTCTACGATAAATCTGCGCCACTTTTGTGCGTCGCATTGAATGGGTCCCATATTGGCTGGGATCAAGCCCAATCGAAGCGACCCATGACTGAACCAACCTCGCGTACTGACGAGTAGAAATATGCAGCCGATGCTGAAAACGCCCTGGCCACAAGTACTCGGATCTTTTCATCGCAGGTTGTTTCAGCCAATTCAAAAGCGAGTTTCGCGTACCACTACTAATTTCAAAACGAACGGGTATCTTTGTCTTGCTTTGGTTGACAGACGCGCGTTCCTTTACTTGTCCAGCGGCAAATACGTCTGCAACTTTAAGGCGAACAAGATCGCAACCACGGAGCTTACTATCTATTGCTAAATTGAAGAGTGCTAAGTTCCTATGATCTTCTGAAATTTTTAAGCGAACGCGTATTGCCCAGACATGCCTTGGCAAAAGCGGGCGCTTCTGGCCAATAACCCGACCTTTGTTCCACGCAGATCGGCCAACTCGAATGACGGGTAGATTTAAAGCTTGCATGACGAATACTCCACACCGCCACGCACCACCTCATCGCCCACACAGTGTCAGCGTCTATTGGTTACCATGCTTGGTCTCCGTCATGAAAAATCTGACTTTGTCGAAGCCTGACCGGCGCCTCAAATATGCGATTTGGTATAGGGCGAATAGCAGAACTATGGATTCAATAGATCAGGATGGATAATCTTGGGTCTAGGGGAGAACGGGAGTGGAACGCCGCCTTACCACTATCTTGAGTATTGACGTCGTGGGCTACTCGCGACTGATGGAATGCGATGAGGCAGCGACGCTGGCAGCACTAAAGTCGCATCGGTCTGAACTCATTGACCCCTTTGCGGCGAGTTATGGTGGCAAGACGATCAAATTGATAGGTGATGGTGCTCTACTGGAGTTCGAAAGCACCGTACAGGCAATGAAATTTGCCGTTTCTGTTCAAAACGAAATGCTCTCTCGAAATTCGGACGTTCCAGAAAGCGAACGAATTGTGTTTCGGATCGGCATCAATATCGGAGATGTGATTGCCGAGGATGGAGACATTTATGGTGATGGCGTCAATGTCGCCGCTCGACTTGAAGGCTTGGCTGAGCCTGGAGGTATTTGCATTCACCGCAGCGTAAGGGACCAGGTACAGGACAAGCTGGATCTGAATTTCGAGGATCTGGGTGAGACCGAAGTCAAAAACATAGAGAGACCAGTCCGAGCCTTCGAAATCGTTCTGGATGACAAGGCCAAGGCTTTGGCTTTATCAAAACCAATTGCGCATACGAAACCAACGATATCCAAGTGGGCGCCAACTCTAATCGGTGCAGCATGCATCTGTTTGGTGCTGGTTTCGGTCGTATGGTGGCGATCCAGAGATGTGGCACCCCTGACCGAACAAGAGGAGTTTGCGCTTGCCATCCCAGACGAACCGTCCATCGTCGTTTTGCCCTTTGAGAACCGCTCAAAAATTGAAGAGGTCGGCTATCTGGCAGAAGGTTTTGGAGCAGCAATCACGACGCAGCTTTCGAAGTTTCCACAGCTATTTGTGATTGCTGGTTCTACTTCGATTACCTTTGCGGACAGCTTGGCCAAACCGCGAGAAATAGGTCGAGAGCTCGGTGTGCGATATGTTCTGTCAGGTAGCGTTCAGAGCGTTGGCGAGAATATTTCGATTAACTCAACACTGATAGAGACAGAGTCGGGGCACGCTCTATGGTCGGAACAATATGACGTTGGCGTCGAAGAATTGTTTTCCGCTCAGGCCGACCTTATTCGGGAAATCGCATCCACCCTAAAAATTGTAGTTGAGGAAGAAGAAATCGCTTCGCTTAGGAAACGGCCAACCGATGATCTAGAAGCGTATGAACTTTTTCTGAGGGCTGTCGCCAAAAGCAAGCTGCTGAATACTGCGAGTCGGCAAGAGGCAATTGAACTACTGGAACGAGCCATAGTGCTCGATCCAGACTACCTTTCTGCACATATTGAATTGAGCGGTCGCTACCTTAGTCTTTGGCGCTTTGGTGGGTCGGACGATCCAGAAACCGCGCTGAACAAAGCCCGCAGGCACGCACAGCGTGCGTTAGAACTGGATCAATCGGACTATCGCGTTCAACACCGCTTGGGCCAGCTACATTTGTTTGCTGACCACGATCATCAACTCGCATACCAGGCATTTCAGCGGGCAATACGGGAGAACCCCAATGATCCTGAGGTTCTATATGGTATGGGCTTTCTACGGTCGCTTATGGGTGAGCCAGCCGAAGCGATTGAGTGGAACAACAAGGCAAAAAAGGTCAACCCGCGTTATCCCGGCTGGTACAATTTTAACGCGGCCCTTTCTCATTTCTTAATCAGAGATTACAAACAGGCAATTCTGCTGGCAAAAACCGGTATCTCAACTTATCCAAAGTCGCTTCCTCCGCGCCGTATCTTGGTCGCAACTCTTGCTGAAATGGGACGTCTGGAAGATGCACAGGTTGAAGCAAAGAAATTACTCGAAATCCGGCCGGACTTCCGTGTTTCTACACACAGAAACACACCCTTTATGCATACTGAGGACCAGGACCGGTATTTTGGTGCGATGGTTGCTGGTGGATTGCCCGAATAGAAAGGTTTTCATATCCCGGATACTGGCTGTATGCGCGGTTTCCACTTTTGGTAGCATCGTTGCATGAACGGACCAATCCGCTCCTCGGGATCAACAAACATCGCTGTTGAATGTCTGGTTTGGGCTGCCACCGGCCAATCATGCCTGCTGCGTAGAATGGCCACACTTAGCCCAAACTGACAAAGGCTGCAATAAACACAAATTTCAGTTAACCGCTGGAAAGCCGGCATCGGCTGATTTTTGACTCGTACCTGCCATTGGTCGCACCAATTTGCACATTGGTGGACTATTGGTGAACCAGCTATTCGCTTCTGCGTCTAAATCCAAAAGGCCACCACAAAACACAGTTGGCCGCATCAATGGTGATACAATTGTGTTGCGTGCATAAAATAGCCCTTAAAGGAGCTCTCTGTTTGTGGAGCCACGCGAAACCATCTCAAAACCGAGGTCAACTTTCGTATTCAACTCGACCGTTTCTGCCTCCAACGCGTCAACAATCGTACTGACAGCTTTGCGTCCTATCTCATAACGGGGCGTTGAAATTGAAGTTAATCCAGGGCTCAGGTGTTTGCTCATTTCTAGGTCATTGAAACCGCAGATGCCCAGATCTTGCGGAATACGGATGCCGCGTCGCTGTGCCTCCAATAAAGCACCGATGGCAAGGTCATCGTTGTTGCAAAAAATGGCATCTGAATCAGGGGCACGCGCAAGAAGTTCGCTCAACAGTTCGGTGCCTAGAGTTACGGAGGAAGACGCGGACGTGACAACGACTCGATCCGAAGAAAAGAGACTGGCGTTGTTGCTCAGTTCCTTCTCGAAACCTGCAAGGCGTCGTTGCGTTCTCGGGTCCATTCGCGCACCCAAAAAGCCAATTCGTTCGTAACCGCGATCTCGCAAATGCCTTGCAGCTGCTGCACCCGCCTGAAAGTGAGAAAACCCAATCATATTGCCCGCAGCGTCTTCGTCGAAATCCATAATCTGGACGACAGGACAGCTCGCGGCAAGCAACAGGTCTTTGGACACCTTGGTTTGATCCAACCCCGACACGATTAAGCCCGCTGGTTTTTGACGCAAAAACCTTCTTATCAGCTTTTCTTCAGTAAGCGGTCTGTAGCGAATATTACCGATCTGGATGGAATAGGGTTTATCCTCAACTTCGTCGTATATGCCTCGAATGACATCTGAAAACACGCTGTTTGTTAGCGATGGGATCAATAGACCGATGATGTCGGTACGGTTGGAGGCGAGCGCTGAAGCGGCGGCGTCAGGGACATACCCCAGCTGGTCGACTGCGGCTTGAACCTTTTGACGCGACCTTGCTGACACGACATGAGGTGTTCGCAAAACACGTGAAACAGTGATTGCGCTAACACCCGCTGCATTGGCTACATCAATGAGGGTAATATTGCTCTTTTCCTTCGTTTTTCTCATGCTTTAAGTACATAACAGAAAACGTATGCTCTGCAATAGTTGACAAATGATTGCGCAATCATTACAAGAATGGTTGCGCAATCATTTTACGGTCGAATCTAAACGCTAGACCATCTTTGGGAGGAAACATGCGTAGTCACATTACAAAACTCACCGCGCTGACGGTGATCGGTGTAGCTTTGGCCGGAGCGGCCGCGGCTCAGGATTACAGCTTCCGCTTCCAGTCTTCGGACCCGGCGGGCAATGCGAACTTCATTCTTCAACAGTCTTGGGCTGAAGATGTAAGTGAACGGACGGGTGGAAAGGTCGCCATCGAACTGCTTCCCGTCGGCACAATCGTCGCGCACACCGAAACCCAAGACGCCGTGGCGGGCGGAATTCTGGACGGCCACTTTACCGACACATCATACTTTGCAGGCAAAGAGCCGGCGTTCGGCCTCATCGCCAACCCGGTTGGTGCATGGTCAGACCCAGAACAAATGTTCGACTTCATGGAGAACGGCGGTGGCAAAGAGCTTATGAACTCGCTGCTTGAACCTTATGGTCTGCACTTCATCGGAGCCACCACTCCTGGCCTCGAAGCGTTTTTGTCCAAAGTCCCGCTGAACGGCGTGGATGACCTGGCGGGTCTGAAAATGCGTGCTCCGGAAGGCATGGTGCAACGTGTGTTCGCAGCGGCCGGTGCGGCTCCGGTGAATCTGCCGGGCAGTGAGGTGTTCACCTCGCTCGACAAAGGTGTAATCGACGCGGCCGACTACACTGTGTTCTCGACCAACCACGAGCAGGGCATGCATGACATCGCAACGCACCCTGTGTATCCGGGCTTCCACTCGATGCCGCTGGTTGAGGTCAGCATAAACAAAGACACCTGGGACTCGCTGCCTGCCGATATTCAGGCCGCTTTGGAACAGAGCGTCTCTGACTTCGCGCGGATGCAGGTCAGCACTTTGGCCGAGCGGGATGCCGTCGCCGTCGCCGAAGCCGCTGAAGCAGGCGTAACCGTCCACGATTGGTCGGCCGAGGAACGCGCGCGCTTCCGCGCAATCGCAAAGGGCGAGTGGGAAGCGGCGGCTGGTTCTTCGGAAGCTTCCGCGCAGGTCTATGAAGCCCTGACCACCTACCTCAACGAAAACGGTTTGCTGAACTAAAAGCCAAAATCGAGCATAACGTCCCCGATGGGTTTTATCGGGGGCTTTTTTTTCGCCTTTGGGGGAGGGGTAGAAATGGCAAATCAAAGTGATGAACACACGCCCAAAAGGGCAGGCTCAACCGGCGCAATTCCCGAAGCGGGGTTCCTGGGGAAGGCAGTAAACACACTGGGAATTGTGTTTGGAGTCGCAATTCTGTCGTCCGCAGCAATTCTCTTTCTCGAAGTACTTCTTCGCTACGTCTTCAATAGCCCCACGATTTGGGCGCATGAGACCGTGATTTTCCTGACGGCAAGCTCCTTTATCTTTGGCGGTCTCTACGTAGCTGCACGCAACGCGCACATTCGGGTTGTGCTGATCTATGACCTGATTAGTCCAAAGAAACGCCGGGTTTTTGACGTCGTAATATCGCTCATTTGCAGTTTTGCGTGTGCGTTCTTTGCTTGGGCGTCATGGCAGAGTGTGGTCCGGGCCGTCTGGACCCCTGCGGGTGATTTCCGGCTCGAAACAACCGGCAGTGCCTGGGACCCGCCCACCGCCGGATTGGTAAAAGTTTTTCTGTTCGTCGTTCTTATACTGCTTGCTGTCCAGTTTGCGGTCCTCGCCTTCAACTACTTTAGAAAACAGGACGGCTGATCCATGGAATTTTTGTCACTGCTCACAGACTTCAAGGCCATGGGCATTGAATGGGCAACTTTAGTCATGTTCGTCATGTTGCTAGGGTTGTTGCTGACGGGCATGCCGCTGGCGTTCGTGACCCTGCTTGTTGCCCTGATCTTCGCCCTTGGGTGGTTCGGCCCAATGGCGGTTCCCCTTATCACCTCGCGAATATTCAGCTTCGTAAACAGCTTTGTTTTCGTCTCGGTGCCAATGTTCGTGCTGATGGCATCGATCCTGGACCGCTCAGGCATCGCAAAGGATCTATTTGACGCGATGCGTGTGGTCGGCGGTCGGCTGCGCGGTGGTGTTGCCATCCAAACATTGCTTGTGGCTGTTGTTCTTGCCGCGATGTCAGGCATCATCGGTGGCGAAGTCGTCCTGTTGGGCCTTCTGGCGCTGCCGCAAATGCTGCGTTTGGGGTATGATCAACGACTTGCTATCGGCGTATGCTGCGCCGGTGGAGCGCTTGGGACAATGATCCCACCCTCCATCGTGTTGATCATCTACGGTTTGACCGCAAGTGTCTCGATTGGCGACCTGTTTACTGCATCATTCCTGCCGGGCCTCATGCTGGCATCCTTCTACATCACCTATGTGCTGGTTCGGGCCTATCTCAACCCCGAAGTCGCGCCAGTACCGGAACCCGATGAAATTTCAACCAAAGAAAAGCTGCGCCTGCTTAAGGGGCTGATACTCCCGATTATCGTGGTCGTTGTCGTTCTCGGGTCCATTTATGGAGGGATTGCATCAGTTACTGAAGCCTCGGCAATGGGCGTGTTCGGTGTTGCTCTGTCTACTGTGATCCGCGGAGAATTTTCGTGGGAATTGCTAAAGGGCGCTGCGCTGCAAACCTTGTCGACCGTTGGTATGATCGTCTGGATCGGTATCGGCGCATCCGCTCTGGTCGGCGTATTCAACTTGATGGGCGGCATCAACTTTGTTTCGGGACTTATCGTCGGCGTCTCGGAGAACCCTACGGTCATCGTACTGCTGATGATGCTGATCCTGTTTGTGTTGGGCATGTTCCTCGACTGGGTCGGGATTGCTTTGCTGACGATGCCAATCTTTGTGCCCATCGTGCGTGACCTTGGTCTGGATCCGGTTTGGTTTGGCGTGGTCTTTGCAATGAATATGCAAGTCAGCTTTTTGTCTCCACCGTTTGGTCCGGCCGCATTCTATCTGAAATCAGTCGCGCCCGAGGGAATATCGCTCGGAGAGATTTTCCGTTCCTTGTTGCCCTTCATCGCAATGCAGGTGTTGGCGCTGGCGATCCTGATTGCGTTCCCCGGTGTAACCGGTCGCTGGTGAGGCATGAAATGAAAAAAACAAAGCTGCGGTCACAGGACTGGTTCAACAATCTTGACGACCCCGAGATGACGGCCCTCTATCTTGAGCGCTACCTGAACTACGGGCTAACAATCGAAGAACTTACATCTGATCGTCCCATCATCGCCATCGCACAAACGGGGAGCGATCTATCTCCTTGTAACCGACACCATCTGGAGTTGGCGCACCGCACGCGTGAAGCGATCCGCACAGCGGGTGGGATCGTACTGGAGGTTCCGGTTCATCCTATTCAGGAAACGGGCAAGCGGCCAACGGCGATGCTGGACCGCAACCTTGCTTACCTGAGCCTGGTCGAGACACTGTATGGCTATCCAATAGACGGCGTTGTTCTCACAATCGGATGTGACAAAACAACTCCAGCTATGTTGATGGCGGCTGCGACAGTCAATATCCCGACTATCGCGTTTTCAGTGGGACCGATGCTGAATGGTTGGCATGAAGGCGAGCGAGCGGGATCGGGAACCGTCATTTGGCAGGCGCGGCAAAAGTTCGCCGCAGGCGAAATCGACGCAAAAGGGTTTTTGCAAATCGCGGCGGCATCTGCTCCGTCCGTAGGGTACTGCAACACGATGGGCACGGCGTCCACGATGAATTCCCTTGCTGAAGCGCTGGGGATGCAACTGCCCGGATCCGCAGCCATTCCGGCGCCCTACCGAGAGCGTGGACAGATGGCCTATGCCACTGGCTTACGTATCGTCGAAATGGTCCGTGAAGATATCCGTCCCAGTGATATTATGACGCGTGAGGCCTTTGAAAACGCAATTGTGGTCGGGTCCGCGTTAGGTGGATCGACCAACGCCCCGATTCATCTGAACGCCATCGCGCGCCACTTGGGAATTGAGTTGAGCAACGACGACTGGGAACGGTTCGGCTTCAAAGTCCCATTGCTCGTGAACATGCAGCCCGCCGGTGAATATTTGGGTGAGGACTTCTTTCGCGCTGGCGGGGTTCCTGCGGTCGTTTCTGAATTGCTGGAAGCCGGGTTGCTTCCGCACCCAGAGGCAAAGGGCGCGAACGGAAAAACCATGGCCCAAAACTATACTGGGCAAACTGCCACCAACCGCGATGTCATCCGATCCGCAGACGACCCTCTGCTTTTCAACGCAGGCTTTCTGAACCTCAAAGGCAATCTGTTTGACAGTGCGCTGATGAAAACATCCGTTATCGACGCAGAGTTCCGTCAGCGATACCTGTCAGATCCGGCAAACCCCGATGCTTTTGAAGGGAGCGCAATCGTGTTTGATGGGCCCGAGGACTTTCACGCGAAGATAGACGATCCCGCATTGAGTATAGATGCGAACTGCATTCTGATCATGCGGGGGGCCGGGCCCAAAGGATATCCTGGCGGTGCCGAGGTGGTTAACATGCGGCCGCCGAGCTACCTGATAAAGCAGGGTATTCGCGCACTGCCTTGCATCGGAGATGGTCGGCAATCGGGCACTTCGGGATCAGCTTCGATCCTGAATGCGTCGCCTGAAGCCGCAGATGGCGGTGGCCTTGCACTTCTAAGAACCGGTGACCGAATTCGTGTGAATTTACGTGAAAGAACGGTCAATGCGCTTCTTACGCCGCAGGAGTTTGCCGAACGACGCGAGCAACTTGAAGCAGACGGCGGCTATCCTGTCCCGGAAAGCCAGTCACCTTGGCAGGAAATTTTCCGAAGCACTGTTTCGCAGTTTTCGGAAGGCATGGTGATGAAAGGTGCCCCCGAGTACCAAGACATCGCGCGCAGGTTTTCTTTGCGCAACAACCATTGAGCACTGGAATGGCTGAAATAGATCTCATTTGTGTCGGAGAACCACTGTTCGAGCTGAGCAACGTCGGGCCGGGTCAATGGCAGTCTGGAATTGGAGGCGACATCTCTAACGTGGCAGTTGCGGCCGCGCGGCAGGGCGTGCGTTCAGCAATTGTATCCTTCCTCGGTGATGATCCATTCGGTTCTGAGATTCGGAACTTCTGGCGTATGGAAGGCGTCAATGATGACTACGTCGAAACGTTGGCTGATGGTCAGACCGGTCTCTATCTCATCACTCATAGCGACGGCGAGCACCAATTTGAGTACCGCCGCGCTGGTTCGGCTGCATCACAACTTGGACCAGAACACCTTCGCGACGAGGTCTTTCAAAATGTCCCGATTGTCCATCTTTCGGGCATATCCCAGGCGATCAGCCAAACCACCCGTGCGGCCACAGAAAAAGCTATTGAGAAAACAAAACTCAGTGGCGGACGGGTGTCTTATGATCCAAATCTAAGACTAAAACTCTGGCCGTTACAGCAAGCCCGCCGGGTCATTCTGGAAACCATCAAAAAGGTGGACATTCTGCTACCTGGCCTCGATGACGCGCGCGTTCTGACGGGTCTGGAGCAGCCGGACGGCATTATTCGATGTTTTAAGGATCTTGGTCCATCAATTATTGCACTGACCATGGGTGAAGAGGGTGTTCTGGTGTCCTTTCAGGATGAGGTGCGGCACATTCCTGCGCCGAAGGTTCAAGCCGTCGATGCGAGCGGCGCCGGAGACTGCTTCGATGGCACATTTCTTTCGCAATTGATCGAGGGCCGCACTGTTTCAGAAGCCGCGATCTATGCCGCCTCGGCGGCCGCCTTGTCCGTTCAAGGCCATGGTGCCGCAAAGTCGATCCCAAAACGTGAGGCTGTGCTTGCATTGCTTCGGCACGAAGGAGGCAAGTTATGAGCCATCATTCCCAGCCAAAAAGCGAGCAATTGGTGGAAATCTGGAAGCTATGTCCGGTTATCCCGGTTCTGGAAGTTGAGCGCGCGGAAGATGCAGGCCCACTCGCGCAAGCCCTCTTGGCCGGTGGGCTCAGGGTGCTTGAAGTAACTTTGCGCACCGCTGATGCGCTAACGGCGATTTCTGAGATGGCTACGATCAAGGGTGCGGTGGTTGGTGCGGGAACTCTGCGAACACCCGAGGATGTTCGAGCGGCAAAGGAAGCGGGTGCGACCTTCGGAGTATCACCAGGCGCGACGGATTCCCTACTGGCTGCGTGCGAAGCCGAGGATTTGCCGATCTTGCCCGGCGCCGCCACCGCAAGCGAGGTGATGGCGTTGTTGGAAAAGGGCTATATGGCACAGAAATTCTTCCCCGCCGAAGCCAGCGGAGGGCAAGCCGCGCTCAAATCACTGGGTGAACCATTACCAAAGGCGATGTTCTGTCCCACAGGCGGTATCACTCCGCAAACAGCAAAATCCTACCTTAGTCTGAATAATGTTATGTGTGTTGGTGGCTCATGGATTGCTCCCAAAGACTTGGTCGCTTCGAAAAACTGGAAAGAGATCGAGAGCCGAGCGCAACTGACCTCGCAACTCAAGGAATAGGTGTCGTGTCAAAACCGAAGCCCAAGAAAATTGCTCTGATCGCGCATGATCTGAAGAAGAAGACTCTTGCCACGTGGGTCTTCAACAACCAAACCAAACTGAAACGCCACAAGATTTTTGCTACAGCGACGACAGGCGGCATTATTCAAGAGAGATGTTCTCAACTCCAGATCAACGTAACAAAGAGCGGTCCTCTCGGAGGCGACCAACAAATTGGAGCAATGATCGCAGAAGAACAGATTGATCTTTTGATTTTCTTCACAGATCCTTTGTCGCCTCATCCCCATGACGTTGATGTCAAAGCCTTGAGCCGACTTGCCGTTGTTTATGACGTGCCCATGGCCTGTAGTGGTGCGACCGCTGACTTGATTGCGGCTTCGGGCTTTTTGGACTGACTGCCTCATGTTCTTTTGAGCTGTTTCGCACGTTGAAACGAAGTTTGTTATAGTAGCTTTTGGGCGTACGGCACTTGATCGAGTTAGGTTTCGGTAGATGACGTTTGGTTTAACAACGATAAACGAGACCACGCGAAGCTTGCTGAAGTACCAATCCATGTTGATGAAGACCTCATCCTTGTTCTCGAATGATGTGATCGTCCTAACTTCCACAAAGTCATTGCTTATGCGACTGTCAAAGCTTTGGCTCGAAGTTCTGGTTTTTTGTGAATTTAAAGTTCAAGAACTGGTGTTCGCAAGGGTCAGCAATCGCTCCAATGCGTTAAGCTCACTCTTCAAGACAATTTCGGCTTGTTGAGGAGTAACTATGTCTCCGCCGTCGCATTGCAGCCCCAACCCGATCAGTCTCTCTTCGTCTCGAAAGCGCGCTAACAAGTTTCTGACCTCCTTCCGGTCTTGCGCGCTTACATCCTGAACAACAAAGATTTCTGGATTACCAGAGTGCTTCCCGGCCGCAACCTCCATCAAGGTTGAGATATCTACATCGGTCATTAGCCGTACTCCGTTAACAATCTGATGGAGGAGACGTCTAGGGTCAGGATGCATTGATTTCCCGAGCGCTGCGTGATTCACGGCTCCGAAAACAGAGCGGTGACATGAGCAATCTTTTCTGGCTGACCGACGCACAGATGGCGCGTCTGAAACCCTACTTTCCAAAGTCGCACGGTAAGCCAAGGGTCGACGACAGGCGGATTCTGAGCGGGATAATTTTCATCAACCGCAATGGGTTAAGGTGGCGCGACGCTCCTGAAGCCTATGGCCCACACAAGACGCTTTATAGCCGTTGGAAGCGCTGGAGCGAAAAGGGCATATTCGCGCGGATGATGGTGGGGCTAGCTGCCGAGCACGGCGAACAGAAGACAGTCATGATCGACGCGACCTACCTGAAGGCACATCGAACAGCGACCAGCATGGCCGCTAAAAAGGGGGGCGCGGTCGCCTGATTGGCCGGACCAAAGGTGGTATGAACACCAAGCTTCACGCCATTTGCTACAGCCAGGGACGACCGCTCGACCTCTTCATCACCGCCGGACAGGTCAGTGACTATATCGGCGCACGGGCATTGCTGGGCGGTTTGCCAAAGGTCGAATGGCTGCTCGGAGACCGAGGCTACGACGCCGACTGGTTCAGAGATGCGTTGAAAGACAAAGGGATACGCGCCTGCATCCCTGGACGAAAACAGCGCAAGAAGACCGTGAAATACGACAAGCGCCGATACAAACGGCGCAACCGCATTGAGATCATGTTCGGCAGGCTCAAAGACTGGAGACGCGTGGCAACCCGCTACGACAGGTGTCCCAAGGTCTTCCTCTCGGCCATCGCGCTCGCAGCCGTCGTCATCTACTGGTTATGAATCCTGACCCTAGCCAGGTGGGGGTAAAAGGCTACGACACCAAAGTGATGCGCAAAGTCATCGCGCTGCGCAAGCGCGACAAGGATGATATCGCCGAAGAAGAGGCGGTTCTGGAGATGTACAAAGAAGCGCTGGGCATGTAGCGCATCCTCTCAGGGCTTCAGAAAGCGAATGTCTGGCATGGTTTGCAATCGTGCCAGATCCTGTTCGTAAAGCTCTGTGAAGGCGCTGACCACATCCTGATCCCAGCCGGGCAGGTCAACTTCTTCCTCAATTTCGTCCGGCAGCGCGTATTCCTGAAAGATCGCCGCCAGACCAGCCTTCATCTGAGGGTCATTCGGGGGCAGGTTCAGTTGTTCCAGCTGCCGGATTTCGTGCTGCCCCGCCTCGGAGACGAGCGACGACAACAGGCCGTGCTCTTGCGTCAAAAGCTCACTTTCCGGAAATCCGGCCAGAGCACGCGCGATATCGCCCCAGATCAGGGGTGAATCCTCGTTGCTCCACAATGTAATGTTCACTTCCGGCGCCAGATCGCGCAGGTCTTCGATCATGGTCAGCCAGCTCAGGCAGCTGAGATCGGTGGTCGTCATTACCCGTTTCCGCTCGGGCTCGGAGAGGGACATCAGGACTTTGGGGATATAGCTTCCGGGATTGCGCAGGCTCACAAATAGCTCGACCGATGCGTCCGCAAAAAGCTGATCCATCTGCGCGATCCGTTTGCCGGCATGCGGGTAATATTGCCCATCCATAATGGCAGTGGCGGGTTCACCGATATAATCGGCACAAGACAGTATGCCGCGATCCAGAGACCGGCCTTTAGGGATCAGGTTTTGGAAACGTCCAATTGTGTCTTCTGCAGGAGGCCGGTCGCCAATTGGCCCTAGGGCGGGCCGAAAGGTATTCTTGTAGGCACGTGGCCCCCAGAAGGTTGCCCCGTTCTGGCCAATAGCCTGCGTGTTCGCTTTGAGCAGCCCGAGCACTCCGCCTTCGTCAGTGAAGTGCGCACCGGCGTGGATGGCCACCTGCATCGTTATATGTCCTTCCATCCGGCGGTCATGCTGATTGGGTTACAATCTGCGATCAATACAGTCAAATTGCTAATATGGCGAATATATAGGTCGAAAATTTGAAAGCGGTCATGGCCTGATTCTTGGAGACTGGGACGGAAGAAGGCGCCCGGTGAATCCTTTATATCCGGGGGAGTGATCATCTGGGCCATCAGACCATGTCTGAGGTCATACGGCTCTGATCGAACCCAGTTCTAGTGGTTTCCTGGCTACCTTCATACAAAGCGCAATTTGTTGATCGTAGGGATTGCCGCCCAAGGCTAACGCAGTCGTGCTTGCGTCCCTTCGGCATAGGCCAACAACGGATTTCTGGTTCTACATATGTGGGTTTGACAGGGATGATCCGCTTGCATCCTTGATGCCTGAAAGGTGGAAATCAGAGCTGGAGAACAGAGTTTCCGAGCCGGTGAATTAGCGGGTTGCGAGCTTGAAAATTTTGCCATATATGCCTGCTCATCCAGTCAGGCGCGGCCTAAGGAACATCAAGAATTGTATCCCAAGTTGCGCCTGAACTTTGTAACATAGCCGCGCGATTGGCTTGATCCGTAGACAAGAATGGATCTCGCATGATCACAAGGCAAAGTTATGAGTGCCCCTATAGCTCAGCTGGTAGAGCAACTGATTTGTAATCAGTAGGTCCGCGGTTCGAGTCCGTGTGGGGGCACCACTTCAAAATCAATGACTTGCAAGGTATTTCTCGCCCGTATCTGCGCTGCAATATCTGCGTTGGGGGACATATGGGGGACAAGGCACACAGTTTTTGCACCTAATCTGCCCTAAGGCCCTTCTCCGGGAAACAGCGCCTAACTTGGTGACGACGTATCGGCATCCATCAGAAACCATCAAAAACGCCGATTCTTTACTGCAGGCTGGAAGGGGCGAACAACGGTCTGTTCAAGTCACCCGAATGAAAGGCTCGTCATCGTGTAGTAGAACGGTTTTACCTCAGCATGAATTACGAGTTTCACTGACTTGTCATTGGGGGAAGTTGCGGGTGTCAGCAGTCTTTGCGTTTCGACGTTCAGCCGCGTCAGAAGCGTATCGTCTTCCATCAGTACATAAAACGGGTCTTCGCTGCTCTCAGGCTTCATTCCGTCAGACAGTTGGTTTATGTCAGGCAATCGGAGGGCATCGATAAGTGTTTTGATCCGGTTATCAATATCACCATGATTAGTGATAGAGCCCGGTGGATCGCGTCTGAGAAACAAAATGTCCAACGAGCAGTGGAGATGCAGTTTATCGCGAACCAACGGCAAAAATCTAAATCCACCGGCCTTGTATGCTTCGGGCAACAACTCGACCATAGGAACAGGTTTGTCGTTAGTCGAAGTCTTTAAGACTGGTCTTGGGAGCTGTGGGTGCTGAAGTTCAAAGGAAACTGGGCTTATTGCCCATTTGCTGAGGAACTTGTCCGTTTGCCAATGTTCTTTTAATTGCGGGTGAAACTGCTGTCGGATGGCATGTAGCCTCTCGTTGCCCCTTTTGCCTTTTTTGTTTTGGAGGGAAGGGAGTTCACCCTCATAGGTTAAAATCAGTTTCACAAAATCACCAAGCTCCAAGTTAGATAGTCCGGGGTTCACTTTTATACACCGTCAACAAAAGGTCCTTGACGAAATAACTGACCCGTTGCTGGACCGGCTGCAAGCTGGGGCATTCAGCTTAGTTCACGATGGTGTTCGTTCACATCGTCCATGTCCAGGCAGTATGGCGTGATTGTGCTGTTCCCGACTATGCAGCGGTTCGAATGCGCTTTGTCCGCTCAGAAGCACTTACTCAATGATGAGGTAACAGCCTTGGGGAGATGTCCAGACCACGCTCTTGGCGATTTCGTCTAAGTAAAAGACTATTAGATGTCTTTCGGAACCGCCGTCATTTATCGCAAAAAAATCACATATGGCCGGGCGAATGGTTGCCTTTTCAGTTTCTTTGGGAGGTCCAAGAATCTCAAGAACTTCAGCCCTCGTCATACCGATGGAAACAGGCTTTTCAGGTATCGATGTGGGCGTGGATGACGGGGCTCTGCTCGTACCGGATTCCCACTGAGCCTGAGAATTATCGCCGTGGCATCCTGCCAATGTCATTAACGCGGGTAAAAGCGTTAGCAAACTTATGGTTCGGGTATCAGCCAGCTCTCTACTCCTCATTGTAGAACTACAAGGCTTAACGTAGCCATAACAGCGGAGTTTAATAACAACGAAATCTCCCGGTCCAAGGGGCGGCTTCCTGTTGGGCTGGGGCAGTCAGTTTGGATTGCCTATGCTCTTGGCCACAACTAATGGCGGCTCCTTCGGAAACGACCGAATGTCGAACCACTTGAAACACGTACCGTCTGCATTGCGTTTGTCGCCCATGAGAAGCCGAGCACCTGTTGTCCTGTGCCGTATCAGCGCTGCTCTGAACGCTCGTAGGTCAATCAACCACCAATTCAAGATGGTTTGCCCGTCAGGCCCCGCATGGCCGTAGAACATCCAGTCTCCGTGTCCGTTTACAATCTTGGATAGCTCGGTCTCAGCGCCAGTTGGCAGTTTGGCCCTAATGGTGAACTGATGCGGGTATCTGGCAGCATATCCGTGCCGCCTGACCCTGGCGGCAATGCGCATGTCCTTGGCGTCCAACATCAACAAGTCGGTGGCCTGAAAGTGGTCCAGCGGATCTGGCGCAGCCTGTAGGATGTGACTGCCGATGATGCTCTTTATCTCGGGCAAGAACTGGTCGGACCAATGCCGATTGACGCTGTAACAACTCATATCAAATCTCACAAAAGAAAACGGGCGCAGGTAGTCCCGCGCCCAGTGCTGCGCAGCCTCAGTTTGCAACCCGGCAACGCATCAAACCCTGAATTGCTTCGACACGACGTTCGTCGCCGCGCATAGCGCTATGACAAATCACGCGGCCCCAGTTCAATACTTCGTTCTCGCCGCATATCGACTTCAAACGTGCGAGCAAGTCAAAATCGATTTCGCATGACACATCGTCTTTGTCCTGCCTGGGCGTGAGAGCATAGTTGTCTAGGCCTTCGTTAAGCTTTTCATCATTTCGATGCAGCGCATAGATTTTCAACGCCATTAGCGCAGAGTCTTCGACATCAAGCTCGCTCATCCGCTCAATGATTTCATCAACCAAGTTGTCAGAGATGGGCTTCTCATTCATGTCGGTTAGGTTTGTTGGAAAGTCCGGCATTTCTCCCCCCTTTCATATCTCAGACGCTCAGAAGGCGCAGCGCGTCTGTGTTCAAGGTGCGGTATTGCTCGTCGTCGTGGGCACCTTCGACGCGCAGGGCGATAACCACTTTCACGGCTAAGTCGCGCGGGCCTTCAATGGGCTGCTCCATTATTTGGGTCTCAATTTCCACCATCGCGAGATAGGCCGGATCGACAAACCTGCGTTCATGGTCCCGGTCATTCAAATTAGCATCGGGGTTGCCAGCAGCATGGGCTGCTTTGAGCAGGGCTTCGCCCTCGTCGGCAAGGCGGTTGTATTTCGCGTTTGCCTTTTCCCAACGCGCGTACAGTGCCTCAATCGGTGTCCCGTCAGCAGGTGCACCGGTGCGGTCGCGATAGGTGGCAAGCACCATCGGTTTCAGGTCGCCCAGAAAGACCCAATCCAGTGACATGCCGGTTTCGTCACAGAAGGTCAGCAATTCGAGCGATGGAGCGTCGTTAATGTCAAGCAGCTGTTGCGGTGCGTCCCTGCCAATGATGCCTGCAAAATAGCGCACTCGCTCAGCAGCGGCGTTGTAGTCTATTCGGTCAGGTTCTGCCGCTAAAGAAGCAGACGCGACCATTGTAACAGGCGCGGACTGGATGAAGGTACGGCGGTCAATCATGATGGCTCCTTTCAGGCTTCTTCAGGCAGGCGGGCAATGGCGTCAGACAACTCGATTGCTTGTGTGTTGATGGTGCGGATCAGGGCGGCGACACTGGCCCATCCCCCATGCTCAACCCCTTGCCATGTCAAGGCATCTAACGCGCTCGTCAGCCCTTTCAGGGTCAACGCGTCGGTTACGATTTCGTCTCTGGCCTTAGGCACAGACGCATTGTTCGCGCATGCGCGTTGTTCAAACATTGCTGTTTCCTCCGGTTGTGATATTGTTCTAAAAAGTAACATAGGAAATGTTCTAAATTGGAACAAGAGCAAAAATTCATTTCCGGGCAAATTCGAGCTGCACGAGGACTGTTAGATATCTCTCAAGCGACCCTTTCGGAGGCCGCTGGAGTCTCATCAATGACGGTTAAACGGGCTGAAGGTACAGGCTCACCATTCCCGGCAGACAAAGCCATCAAGGCTATTCAAACAGCTCTTGAAGCCCAAGGCATTCAGTTCCTGGATGTGGGTGACACAGCCAATGGTGTTGGGGTGACGCTTCTTAAGAGAGCCCCAAAATGAAGCATTTGGTCGGCCTGACGAAAATCGCGCTGTTGAGAGCGGCTAAGTCGCCGCACAAGGAAACTGCCCCAGTATTTCCTTTGTTAAAATTTGGTTAACCTCAACTCGCACTGGTGTTGAAGCCTTGTACAAAGGACGGCCACCAGCCACCTACTCAGATAACTCATTTGGTAATTTGAGAGGCAATCGAGATGAACAAAGCAGTGTTGACATGTGCATTTGGAATTTCACTGCTCCTGGCTGCATGCGGAGCGCCGACGACGCCAACTCAGGCACAGGTACAGCATGATGCTCGCTGTGCTGCAGGTATCCTTGGTGGCGCTGCTCTTGGGGGAGTGGTTGGAAATCGGTTCGGTGGCGGAACAGGCAAGACCCTGGCGACAGCAGCGGGCGCGGGCGTAGGGATGTATGCAGGGCAATCAGCCTGTAACTAGCAGCTTTCTATCAGCCATGTGCTTGAATTTAAAAGAACACTTGCTTGTGTAACCCGCTTCACTGACCGCCCCTGCGGAATCAGCCATATTGGGTACAGTTGAAGAGTTAGCGCTCATGTTGTGTTGAGAGCGCAGGTTTTTTCACATTCCTCCCTGTCCCTGGGGCGCGCTTGTGGTGAGTACGCCCCCTTTTCATGTCCGTAGAATTGGCGGTTGTGTCACCAGCAAACCTCTCTGGCCTTCAACCTTTAAGTTTCGCGACAACTTGTCGTGAAACTGCATGCGCCGCCCAAAGTTCCTTTCGCTTCGCCAGATGCTCGGCCATCTGTGTCGGGGTCAGTTCCGACCGCATCAGGTTTTCGTCAATCTCCCAAAGCTGACGGTCGATTTCGTCAGCGTTAGAATTAGCGCGACTATTCTGACGTAGCGTCACTGCTGCAGTCGCAACCATTAAGAGATTGACGCAAAGGTCAACTATGGCTTGATTTTTTGACTGGCTGGTCAAAATATGACGCAAGCTGCTGTTTTCTTCCCCCTAACGTCTCAATTCGAAACTCTTACATGCGTCCTGTCGCTGCGGGTTGGCACTCACGGAAAATGATCCCAGAGCCCGTCCATCCAGCGTGGTTTGGATCAGGCCCGCAGCGGCAGTGCTAAAGAAATCTAAGGGGGGAAGGACTTTGATACCGCACTTCTTGCCTTTGCTTCGTCGAACCCGAAAACTCAGGAATCCCAAATGACTACCGCGCGGCACTACGGGAAATTGAATACCTCTGGGCTCCGAACCAAGCACCAACTAATTCAGGACTATTCTTCGTGTGTTGTTTAGCAGATTCAAATAGCATCAAGTTTTGCAACGATGCGGTCACGCATATCAACAGAGTGATTGAAATAGTAGCTTAGGTTTTCAGAATCGTAAATTTTATGTGCAACCTCAATATGCGATAGAGCCACCTCAAGAAGTTGACGCCGGTCTTCAGAATTAGCTTGCTCGCTCAATCGAAAGTAGGCCTCCGAAAGACCTTTGTTTGAATCTGCGCAGGCTATAGGGTGACTCTCTATTGTTCGGATTTCCAAACTTAATCGAAGCGCGCTTATTGCCATATTGAGGTAAGCAACCGAAGCGGCACCCTGACTCTGCGCAGCTTGTGAAATTCTAGAGAGCGCGATGTTGTGCTGAAGCTTCGCCCAGTCTTCAGGGAACTGCTCTGGAGAAAAGACGATTAAAGCACTGCTTTGGTAGTCGATGGCCTCTGAAATCAATGATATTGCGGCTTCACTACTGGACATGGAAGCCAGAACTAAGAGGGTATTCCCGGCATTTACGCATTCTCTTCCCCACTCTTGAGCGCGTTCCAGTTTGTCTAGCCCCGCAAGTGCCTCTTTATGCGTGACAACGGCCTTTTCCAAAAGACGCACACCTTCCACCCCCCTTAACCTTCCACCCAGTTGCTGCAGGGTGTTGCCAAGGTTTTGTCTCAATAGCGCAGTTTGCTGGTGGTCTTCGGTGTTCTTTGCCGCAACCAAGGCTTGTTGAAACTGCGAAATAGCATTTCTGAGAAGCTCCATACCCACCTCTCCGTCGCTTCTTACTCCTTGTTCGTAGTAAAGAAGCGCGTTCCACCAAAGTGCATCCAAGTGCAACTGTTCATCGTTGAGTACACTGTCTTCATCAAGTAATGGTGTTACCAACCTATTGGCGTAGTGTAATCCTGGACCTCCGTAACGAAGCGCGTGGTTCCTTAAGACATCGCAATACTGATGCAGAAGACGCTTAATACGCTCCTTAGGGTCAATCGCGTCGAAGCTATTCGCGCTAGACAACAACAAATTGAATGCTTGCTGCACTTTTCCTCTCAGCAATGCATTATTGGCGCGAATCTCAGCGGTCCTTGCCGCTTCTTCCAATTCAATTTGCTGGACACTGGATAGTATCTCTTCTACCTCCTCGAAATCTAGTCTTTCGATCGCTTCTTGAGCAGCGCCCTTTAATTTGGACAATCGCTTGTGATTTTTGCCAATGGTTTTGATTTCGGTCTTAAAGCTCCGGTAATCTTCTGCTTTTTTAGTGAGGAACTCGACGAGAGCGGGTTTCTGGTCGAGAGCGTGTTCATCAAACGCAGCAGCCAAAGCTTTCAGTTCTTCGAGTGATAGGTGATTAGCTGGAGTGACAGCTTCGGGAAACCCATCAACGCGGTTAGACAGATCCTTCAACAATTGAATTTGAGTTTTTTGTAACGCTTTTATCTCCTTTATATCATTGCGACTGTGCCTGATTTGGGCTTCGATTGCCTTCAAGCTTTCTTGCTGGAAAATCGTGTCAAAACTCGTTTCTTTCCGCATCTCTTCATACGTCGCGGATAATACTAGACGGATCACCTGTTCGACACAGTCGTCTTTCGGAACTGAAACGCCAGCAAAGACGGCTTCGTAAAGTGCGTTGGGGAAGTTGCTCCGTGCGCTTGCTGATTTCAGAGTTTCGACATCTAGGCCGATTTTGCGTTCTTGCTCTTTAAACAGTTGAGCAGCGGCGGAAATACTGCTCTCCGGGATCTCAGGGTGATCCTCTAGTGCCTTCAACGCTTGCTTGACAGCAGCTCTAGAACGCGACTTTGGATTGTTGGTGAGATTTTCATAAATAACAGCACCGGTTACCGCGATAGGTGCAACCAATTGGTTTCCCACCGTGATACCTAACGCCCCTAATCCCCAAGCACAAATCCCGGCTCCTTGTTCAACCAAGACTTGACGGTCGCTCATCTGATACCCCTGAGAACGCAGGCACTATTGCAAAAAATTCATTGCACTCATTGTTTATCTTATCGCATGCCAATTCAAGGCACAGACTTATCTTGCTACTATTTCGCCCGATCCTGATACCATCAAATTTGAGGCTTTACAGGTTGAGCCATGGTACTCATGTTATTGGCATGACTGTAGCGGATCTGACTATTTTCCAACTCTATTGCGTGGTTGCGGCCTCTGCGTCGGTGTTCGGGTTTATCTGCTGGTCACTTTGGACTGTGGCCAATGACACTGACCGTCGGCTTTCATTACTCGGTTGGGGCGCTTTGAGTTTTGCTGGGGTAATAGGGATTGTAGGCCCCGCGCTATACGGGGCCTATATCCTTTACTCTGGGCTAAACTGAGGCCCGGTTGCGTTCATCATCAAAGCGCGAACAATCATTTCCTTCATCTTGTTCGGTGCTTTCGTGATTGTGTTCTGAACCTGCGCTGGAACACCCGACCTCGTCAGCATTTCAGCAAGCACAGTGGCCACCTTGGCCTCTCTACCCGCCTTCATTCGATTGAGCGCCGCAGCGCCTCCGCGTCTTGCCAGCAGCGCAGCAGCAACTCCGCCACCAGCGCCCTGCAAATCCCCAGTGACCGCATAACCCGCACCCGCACCTGTTGTGCCAACCAAGCCTTGCTCAATTAACTGCCGGGCAGTCGTGGAATTGCCCGTAAGAGCTCTGTGCGTGTCTGCAAAGGTGCGTTCATTGGCAATCTGGGTGCGTACAGTATTAGCACCGTCTGGCCCCAGAGCGGCTTGCATGGCGTCTTGCTGGCGACGTGGGCCAAACAGGGTATCAACAGCGCCCGGCGTGTCTCTGCGGTTCTGCAACGCGTCTATCTTGCCCGAGGCGTAGCCCTGAGCCACTTCGTCAGGGTGCGCAACCGCTGCTTTCTCAGCGCGCCGGGCATAGTCCGCCGATACACGCGGCTTTGCACCTTCAGCGCCGATGTTGATGGCATCCACCCGCTTGTGAGCGCTTGCGGCCAGTTCTCGTGCACCGCCATACTCAGGCATGAGGTTATCAATTCGTTGACGCACCTGTTTGGACAGCATTCCCGCGATAGACTGCTGATTGTTTTGACTCTGGCCCAGAGCGGGCCGCGCCATGTCGTCCAGTGCCTTCTTGGCTTCATCCAGAACCGCCAGCGTGGAGGGTTCACCCGTGACGCCCTCTGCAATCATCCGATCCCGCGCGAGACGCTGACCCTCTCGCAAAGCTTTGCGCCCAGTGTCGCTTTGAAACAAGTCATCAAAGGCCGACATGTCGATGTCATGCCCCAATGAACGGGCCTCGTCATAAGCGGCATTGATACTCGGTCGTGTGCGATTGCGAATGGCGCTCACCAAGTCATCAACGGATTGCGGCTGATCCATCCTGGACGCAGTCAACAGGCTATCGGTCAAACGGTCGCTCTGGCCCGCCATACGGGCCTTGGAGGCGGTTTCCAGCATTTCGCGGGCCTCCGGGCTGGAATTGGCCGCAGAGCGCCCCAGAGCCCGCCCACGTTCGCCCAGAACGTCTATCAGCATGCCATCGGGTCCGAGTTCATCCAGTTTAGCCGCTGTGTCCGGTGAAAGAGCCTGCGCAATGCGCGCTTTCGCCTGTGAGGCAGGTTTGCCCACTCGGCGGGCCATAAAGTTTTTCGTTGCAGGGATTCCGGTCGCAACGCTCATAGTGCCGCCACCCGCGACAGCGCCAATTGCACCACCCTCTAGCGCACCCATGCCCCGCTCCGACAAGTCACCATCTGTGTGACCAGCACCGGCAATACTACCATACAGCAAGCCGTCGCCAGCCGAGCCAGCAATCAACTTACCCGGAGTTTTTGCGCTAGCCGCCATGCTCAACCCGAGTTTGCCAACACCGGCAACACCTGTTGCAAGGCCAGCCACATCGCCAACGGTTGACGCAGTTGGGTGGTGAACATCTGCTGCCATTGAGCGCGCCTGTTGATGCTCAAGGTTGCCTGAGAAATCGCCGAATTCGCCACCTATCCCCGTGGCCGTGTTTCCTGCCGCCAGGAGTTCGTCCCCAAATCCAAACAGGGCGGTATCAACGGCGTTCCGAGCGCCTGCGCCGATGCTTTCGAAATCCCGAATATTGGCACGGGGAACAATCCCGCTTTGGCGTAGGGCAGTCATAGCGCGTTCAAACAAAGATGGATCATAGGGGGCGACTGTAGAGCCGTCCCCTTTGGGCGCTGCTTCGGCCTTATCGGCGTAATTCTCCCAAGGTTTCCCTTGAGGCTTTTTGTATTTTCCCCATGGTCCGGCCATTAGTTCACTTGCTCCCAGTTTTCAGGGTTCTGCGGATCACCGCCAAGGAAGCGATAACCATCCTCGATAGTTCCAACTTGCGGAGCGTTTCCGCTGGCCTGCTGCGTGATTGTCGGCTGTGTCGCCCCCTCTGGAACGGCCTCGAAAGATCCATCATACAGCATTCGCCACCGGCCCTCGCCAAACGCAAGGTTCAGAGCCAGTTCGCGATAAGCCTTGGCCGCTCGGGTGTATTCCTCGGCGCTCGTAGAGTTATTCAACGCCGTAACTGCGTTACCGATTGAAGTCCGTTCTTTATCGGTCAACTGACCCACCGCGCCACCAGTCGGGCTATTATCGCGCATATTCTGGATTTCAGCGAACGCGGCAGAGTCCGTGACCTGGTTTGTGCGGTTACCGAAATCCACAGCGTCCGAGCCAGTGACAAGTTGACCGAGCCATGTCCGCCGAGCGTCACCAACGGCCCCCGTTACCGGCAATCCACCATCCTCGATTTCAGCCAGATTCAGTCCAATCGAAGTAAGCGATGTGCCCAGCTTCAATTTTGCCTGACGGTCCTTGTTAGCTTCCTTGCCTGCGCTTTCTTGAGTTTCGATGAAGTCAGGACCGCCGGGAATTTGACTTGCCTCACCAGTTGTTCGATCCAGTCGCCAGCCAGTCGGCAATCCCGCGTCCGAGCCGTAAAGGTAGCGGTCCAACTCTCCGCCGGTGTTGACACTGATATTCGTGCCGCCGCCGCCAATCTGTGAAATTTTGCCATTAGCGCCCTGCTGATAGGTACCAGCCGGATCAAGCCCGTACTGCTCTTCTTGGTCAGGCGTTAGAACAGAGAACCCCGGCTGCGGGTTGCGCATCTGCTCAAGCTCAAGATGAGCTTTTTCCATTTGCAATACACGCATTGGATCATTTGCTTGCGCCCAGCGGTCATAAGCCCGGTCATCCGCTGCCCTGCGGTCGTCAAGTTCGGCCATCAGCATGGCTTTCTGTTCCTGACTTATCCACGGGCTGGAAAGCGCTTCGTAGAATGCGCTGAAGTCCGAACGTTGCGGTTCTGCCGTGGCCTCACCGTATTGAGCAACGCGGCGCGCGCGATGTTCTTCTGCGGGCCTCAAGAAACTGTTCACGATGGCCGTTGCCGCCTCTGGCGCATTACGGGCGCTAAGAATGGTTTGCCCTGCTGCGGCCTCCGACCCCTGAAGCTCAGTCATCAGGAAATCTAGCTGAACATCCAAATCCGATACCGGCTTACCTTGCTGGGCTGCGAACGCCTCAAGCTGCTTGCGGCGCGGCCCCGTCCATTGAGCGATACCAAACCCGCCACGCGATCCAGGCACAATCGGATTTACCTCGTTAATGCCAGGATTCAATCCGCTTTCATCCTTGAAGTTCATCACGAACCCCTGCGCAACATGCTCAGGCAAGCCTCTATCTGTCAGGCCCTTCAATATACGTCCTTCGTTGGACATGGCATTGTCCTTGCCAAGCGCGGCCATAGCATCATCGCCGATTTCTTGCTCGGGTGTACGAGACGTAAGGCCAAATGTTGGCGCGGGTGCGGTACCGAAGTCTTGCGACTGGGAAGCCCGACCGCTTAGGGCTTTTGCAATCATTCCCTTTGCTGTTTCCTTGCCTTGGGCTTCGCCTTTCTCGATCCGGTTCATCATGCCGCGATACGCCAGCGCATCGCCGATGGCGTGTAGCCCTTCGCCTATGTTTCGTGGTGTTCGCCCCATGTTGGCCGCTAAGGATTCTGCAATCCGCCGCCTTGTCTGCAGTTGCTCGTAACTCATTCCGGAGTCACCGCCGAAAACGAACCCGGTTTGCTTTTTGTTTGTCTGCCCAATCATGTTTGCGCCTCGTTATCTGTTCGGCCCCTGGCTTGGGCCTTGGCCAATGCTGTGTGAATTTCCCGCCAGCGCGCTTTGAGCGCGTCTGAGTTGCGTTTCCGTCCTTCTGGTGTTCTCGGCCCTGTCGAAGTGCCACCATGTCGGTGGCAGCGTGTTTTGCCCTCGACAGGGGTTGCCATGCACCGAGTGCCATCGGGCAGTTTGGCTCCGCATGCCTTGGATTGCGTCAATGACATTTGCGCCACCCCCAAGTGATTAGCGGTCCATCAGCAAGAGGCAGAACGCCCACATTCTGAAAACCGGATTGCTGCATCAGGTAGACGGCTGGCCACGCCGTAGTGGTGTGCGCTGTGATGTACTCGGGCTGCTCTGCATCCCAGAACGCTGTCAGGACTGATTTGACCTCAACTGCAGGATCATCACCCAGTCGGGCCTCATCAAAATGAACCTCAAATTGCCAGACACCCAGAATGGTGCTTTGCGTGAAGACTCCGAACGTTCCATGGAGTTGCCAGTATTGAACGTCGCCGCTGCGGATCAGGCCCGCCGCAGCTTCACCGGCCATTTCTTCGAATTCGTCCTGTCCAAGTTCATCAGAAGGCAGGACGCGCTGTGCCTTCTGCTTAAGGGCCTTTTCGATTTCTTGTGCTGATTGCATTTACGTGCCTCTCAGAAGTTCAAACGAAGCCGCATTTCCTGCGGTTGTATTGATTTTTGGCTTCTGAGGCCGTGCAATAATTAGGTATCATAAAACCCCTCTCAGGGCAAGAACGAAACGGCAACATTCAATCTAAACCTTAGGGTAATCTTAGGGTGGTCGGCATCACCTGAACACTCCAGCGTTTACCATCCGTTAACCAAGAACCTCTCATGTTCGACTCATTGGGACATCACGCGAGTGCAGATATGAAGCGCCATTTGGTCGAGCACCTAAGGCAGGTCATTAATGGGGATAAGAAGAGGTTTGGAAAGCTGGTCAAATTCGATGGTCAAACCGGCTTTTCGGAGGATGCGCTACAGGGTCTAGAGGATTTGGACGCACGCATCCCTCCGCCTAATGCAATTGTGGAACCAGCGAACCCGCCATCATTTGTTTATCGGGACCGCCTGTCACCCAAAAACGCGGCTGGTGGCGGCTTAGTCAAAAGGGATGACGGGGCCAAGCGCCCTCATTACTGGGGGCATCGTGAGCGTCTGAGGCAGCGCTTTCTCAAGGGTGGTCACCAGCCAATGCCCGAGTATGAGCTTCTGGAACTGCTGCTGTTCAACGCTATCCCCAGGATCGACGTCAAACCACTGGCAAAGCGCCTTTTGGCCGAGTTCGGAGACCTGAACGGTGCTATTGCCGCATCAAAGCATCGTGTTCTGCAAGTCGAGGGCGCAAACGACTGGGTTTATTATCATTTGCGCGTTGTTGAGGCTTTCGGGCACAGAATGGCGCAGGCGCAGGTTATGAAACGGGACGTAGTGTCATCTTGGGAGGCGCTGGTCACCTACTGCCGAACCGCCATGGCGCATCGTGAGGTCGAGCAGTTCCGTGTTATGTTTCTGGATAGGAAAAACGTGCTCATAGCCGATGAAGAACAAGCGCGCGGTACGGTCGACCATGTACCAGTTTATCCGCGCGAGATTGTTAAACGTGCACTAGAATTGAACGCAAGCTCCATAATTCTCATCCACAACCATCCATCCGGTGATCCCACTCCCAGCCAAGCCGATATCGACATGACGGGTCGAATACTGGGTGCCTGCCAAACTCTGGGTTTGGTCGTTCATGACCATGTTATCATTGGGAAGAAAGAAGAGTATTCGTTCAGTGCAAACGGCTTGCTGTTGATGTCGTGAGTGCATAGCTAATTGGGGAAGAGTTTCAACTTCCTACGGCTTCCAATGAACCACCTATTATTTATCGCCGCCTTGATTGGCACGATAGCGTCCGCAGCGCAGGCTCAGTTACACGTCAGAGATGCTGATACCATTGTTGTAGACGGCACCCCGGTTCGGCTGAACGGCGTCGACGCGCCTGAACTTGGATCACAATCCGGCCAAAATGCCAAACGCTGGATGGTCAACTATCTTCGCGGCAAATCTATCGAGTGTAAGTTGAACGGTGAACGCACCTACGACCGATGGGTCGGGGTTTGCTATGCTGACGGGCAGGACATCGGAGCCGCTGTAATCGCCTCAGGACACGCCCTGGACTGCCGAAGGTACTCAGGTGGTAGATACAGGCATCTTGAGACACCAGCGGCTAAATCCCGGCTCAGACGAGCCAAGTATTGTAGGTGAGGACTCGCAAGTGCTGCTTGAACCGATTGTTGGTCTAATCGTTCTCCTGTTGCTTGTGTTTGTCATCTATCTGATTTTTGCAGTTGTTGGGGACATGGCGAGAGCACGGGGACATAGTCCTTGGCCATGGTGGATCATTTCGCTTTGTTGGTCGCCGTTCGGATCGATGGTTGTATTGTGGCTGTTCTTCGATGTTGTAAACGAAGACGGCCAAGAAGACCCCAACAACTAAGATTGCTGTCTTGCAGGCACTTTGCTCGCATCAAATGAACCCTGGCTACACAAGTCGCTATCCGCAATAGCGAGCTCAAGGCTAAACTCTTCTATCAATGCAGGAACCAATGAGGGGTCTAAAAGATAGAACGACACCGCATCCCGAGCACCCCGCGTTAGTACACTATCTGCATTCCAACCCCAACGTCCACGACCAGCATGAGTGTTTAGCCAAGCGTGGACTTCATCTAATTGATAGCCGAACCCTTCTTCAGGAACTTGCACACGTACCCTGATGGGAAAAAACTTTTCGTCTGCTGCTTTCTTTGGGGATCTACTGCGCGTGGCCATTACACCTCGATTGCTTCAATCAGTTCCGGCCCATCATCATCACGGCCAATCGAGGCAACCTTGTAGTAGCGCATCCGTCCATCCCAATCAGTCCCGAGTTCCTGCGCTTCATCGTGGTCAATCTCTCCAGCCATCCACGGAACGAGGTTCTCATTGGTTAGAATAACCGGCGACCTGGCGTGGATATGCTCGATTTGATGCAAGGCAGGCCGTGTTAGGATTGTGCACGTGTGGAGGCCGGATGAGAGACGGCTGTAGAGGCCCGCAAAGTACATACAAGGGTCGTTGCTGTCCGTCTTGATAAGCCACGGCTGCTTGGCTCCTTTGGGGCCTGTCCATTCATAGTAGAAGCTGGCCGGGATAATGCATCTGCTGTGCTTCCACGCGACCCGGAACGAACCCAGTTTGTGCGCTGTTTCTATCTTCGCATTGAAGGTGGTGGGCTTCCATTCCTTCACATCTTCCTTGAACCAGTGCGGGACAAGCCACCAGCGGGCTGTAGTGCTCACTAGGCGGTCATCGTGGATATACGCCACGTCCAACATCTGGGTTGGTTTGACGTTCCAACTCATGGATAGGTCTTTGGCGTTTGGATCACGCTCAACTGGGATAGGAACGCCGTTCACAATCCAGTTCTGCAGAGCAAAGAGCTCCGCCCATGTCATTTCAGGTCTGCCGAGTCGTCCGCACATTCGGTGAGCTTAGCAAAACAGGCGGAACGTTTGGTGAACTAATTGATGGTTGGCGACGAGACTAACGGCAGCGGTGCGGACTTTCCTGCCGCTCAGTTCTATGTGATGTTAACTTATTTGAACAATCGAGATTGACTCGTAGGTTATGCCATCTTCCGCCTTTACAAAATTTTGAAAACCGAATGTTGACTGATGTCGACCGACTTATCGAAAGTCATCAAGCTCTTAGCCACAACGCTCAAGGTCGACATGGGCTTGGGCACATTACAAGAAGCGGGACGTTCCTTCTTTGCGCAGCTTGGGAACTTTACATCGAAGAACTTGTGGTTGAGGTTGCAAGCTGTTTGGCGGAAAGAGCGCGCGCTCCAAACGGCTTGCCAAAGGACGTGCGCAAAGAGCTTTCGAAGCACGTGAAGGTGCATTCCCACGAACTCAAGCCTTTGGATTTGGCGGGAGAAGGCTGGCGACTTGTTTACCTTAGTCATGCAAAAGAGCTTGTGACTGGGTTAAACACCCCAAAAGCAAACCCAATTAGTTTGTTGTTCAAAAGGCTCACAGGCTGGGCCAATTTGACAGAGTGTTGGTCTTGCGGTCCTGATTACATCAACGATTTCGTGAGTGTGCGAGGGGAGATTGCACATAAGGGATCAGACGCGGATTACGTAAGGCTGAATACCCTACGAGACGACTACAGGGTTCGTATTGCTGAAACTGCGCGTGAGACGGACAATGCCGCTTGCGACTACATCAATGATAATACGGAAGGAAATAGGCCTTGGCGACGCCGAAATTGAAGGTCCGACTTGGGCTCAGAGCCGTCATTCGACTATACTGGTGTGATGGCGCGGAACTGATAGCTTTCTGACAGTTGGCCTGCCGTGTACCCCCCCATTTATAGCGGGCTGAAAAAGACGAGGGCTTTGTTAGAGTTTTGTATCTTTCCGCTCTGGGGGCAGGGGAAAGATCCACCGTCTCACAAATGATTGAGAGTGAAGGTGGTGAGGGGCTGGATGAGGGGGTCTTGGCCAGCCCCTCTTTCTTGAGGGGGTATACGGTGTGGTAGTGTTGTTCCGTTAGATACAACCTAGCGTTTGAGCGATTTCCCCGAAATTGGGGGATTCCCGTAATGCTTACAGATAAATCGAAACGGTTTGTTTCCTTATCGCGAACCGTGAGATTCAAAAAGAATCGTAGACACAAATTTGCCACAATGCGATCCTGACAACGTGGGCGGCATGTCTTGATTTTAGAACGTTCTGGTTTTTCCAACTGGATTTGAGGGGGTTAGTTAGTTCGGCGTGTCGCCCCGCGAATTTCCCAACAATTGGCGAGAAACAGAAATGAGATATTCGCATGTCCGAATGTCACTAGTTTATTCACCGCAGGGCCTCAATTGAAACACTTAACACATGTAGCAGTGTGATGCGGCGCGCCTTGATGGGGATTAGCGATTTCAATGAGGGGGTACGAGTTCGGCGCGTCGTACCTAAACTTCTAGAAGTTAGCCATGCAGCGGACTCTAATGACGCAAACATGATTGCGTTCACATTGGGAGCACTCATCATCCGCCGCGACACGCGAGATAATAAATAAAATGCAACACGTTAGGCGAAACAATTGTCACTATTCCAGCGTAGAGCAGAAACGACACGATACAACGCTTGGCATGTTGGTCATAGGCGCGAAGCTCTAAATCCGCATCATACATTCCGCCTTGAATCAAGGGCCACCCGGCATATTGGTTGAGTGCCGTAGCAGCACTCAATTTGGATTGAGCGTTAATCTTCACAGATTTAGGGAGGTCCGGTGGGGGATTATCAGCAAGTCGATCTGAGAGCTTTTTCATCAACTGACGACGGCTCTTAAAAAAATCAATGGTCGCTATGGACTTCCAATACTCTAAATAGTCACTTCTCGGACGCGGCTGACGAAATTCAGGCGTCGCGATAAAAAATGGAAGTAAATAACCCAAAAGGAACACTATAGCACCGATAAGGGAAACGTAATATCGCCAATCTTCTCCAAAAACTAGCTCGATAAACCCTGACTTTGGTAAAATAACAATTGATATCGACGCAGCAGTCAACGCTTGGCTAACGAATGATGAGCGAACAGTATTGATTGTACGCCAGTCGCGTGGGATTCTGTTGAGCAAACAAGCCATTGCTATGCTTCGGCCAATTGCTCACCTGCAAAGTGGTCGGCAATATCGTTGAGCAATTCGATAAGCGTTGTTTCCCCTGAGAATTCGAAGGCATCGGCTTGCTGAGTATCTTTTGCGCTTTGAAGCCTATCAAGTACGGAATAATACTCTGCAGACTCAACATAGTTTTCAAAGCGCAGCTGAAGAATGTCATGGATTCCTAAGAAGGGAATTGAGGTTGATAGTCTGAACTCCATACCGCCGACAATGTAATCCAAAGCTTCACCAAGGCAGCGAGCTAGACCCTCCTCACCACAACTCGTGAAGCACTGCCCCGGTGGATCCGCATATACTGCTGTGCCAGACCCCTCACACTCGATCCAGCAATCTGGGTGGTCTCTGTCCTCATAGCGTTTCATATGTTGTCCTTTCTTGCAAAAGCACATTCAAAGAAAAATGGGATAATCCAACTCACATCAATTCAGTTGTATTGTACTGTGATTGTAGTCCAAATGAAAATCTGATGCACTCGAAGCGAGTACTGATGCCATAGGCGGTAGGAATAAATGACAAGTAAGACTTGCTTTGTGGTCTCTCCCATAGGTGATGAAGGAAGCGATACCAGACGTCGCGCCGACTGTGTGCTTGAATACATCATTAAGCCATCACTGGCGGACCTCGACTATGACGAACCAGTACGTGTGGACAAGCACGACAAGCCAACTCACATTACGACCGAGATTGTACAGCAGCTTATAAACGCAGATTTGGTAATTGCGGATTTGTCGGGGTCGAATGCCAATGTGTTCTACGAACTAGGCATCCGGCACGCCTTTCAGCGGCCGTGCATCATGTTGTCGAACTGGGAACCCGCACCACCTTTCGATGTAGGCGGAACCAACATTATTCGGTACGTACACGACGACCCCAATTCGCATCGGGATGCAATTTCAAGGATCATGAATCAGGTAAATTCGTTTCAGGCCGATGTGACTGTTAGTAACCCTGTCACTGTTGCCAATGGCTTCAGTGAACTTTCTAGAAGCGGTGACCAAAAAGACCGATTGATAGCAGAAATGTCCAATCAAATATCTAGGTTGCAAGAGCAGGTTTTGATGCTTGGGAGGAGTGTTGGTGATTTGAGGTCCTCGCAAGGAATAATTCCTCGAACTGCGAGAACTAAATGGACCCCTAATGCACTAGGTGTCAGCATGGATATGGAGATTGGGCGTCCTTCGCCAGGTAATGCGCTCGCCCAATACATCCACCCTAGAGATTCAATCGAATGAAGCGCGATCCTTGAGTAGAGATGTTGCTAACATGTCTGATTACTCAGCTTCAAATTTAATGTGAATGAACCTCACTTCACCCGGGAGAGTTGGATCGACAAATGGATCAATCGGACATCTTACAACTTGATTAGGTGAAGAGATTTGTACCCAAACGTGTCGGCGGTTTCCGTCTCTCAGAGTTTCCCAGTGGAGACCAAGATACCTGCCAGAGTCATTTCGATATTCATGCCAGAAAATAACCCCATCATTTTTAGAGCCCAAGTAAGTCAACGAAGATTCGGGCGCATCCTCACCGTGGGACCAATCCAAACCCGCATGTTGTAATACAATTCGAGGATTGCTGGCCCCTGCTGACCTAAGGTCTCGAGCATATCTACGTGTCATTCTATATCGACGGTCCTCATCGCCCGTCGCTCTTGTCCAACGAACCACAACCTCTAAATGAGAGGCGCAATCTGAGGCGGAGAGTAGTATCCTAGCAGGCAGGATCCGCAGCTTGCTGCAAAGAAGAACCTCCCTTTCCTCACTGTCTTCCAATTGCGAAACATCATCAGATTCAACGGCAACGAAATCTTCCCATTTAGAATCAGTGGCTTTTGGTGAATTGTTGTTTTCTACCATGGCAATAATGTCCTATCTTCTTTCGATGTAGAATCGGCACAATTTGAAATAATTGCATCAAACTAGCATAATTTGATCGATAATGGCAGTTTTGCGGGCGCATGAGCTATCGGCCGATGTTCATCGCTTTTGCTCCGGAACGTATTTTTGCTTCGCCTCTGGCCATGACAACTGACCGATTTGATGCATCCGCTCAGTGAAAGATTCAGTGCTTTCACCTTCTTCACGTTTGAAGCCCGCGACTTTGCCCAACCCCCACATGACATGGGCCGTGACGATTTCTTCGTCTTCGCCACCATTGAGTGGGGCCTCGTAAATCAGGACGCTGATAAACACCTCAGCGTTTCCGCCGTGCTTGCGTTGCTCTAGTTTGCCTACTCGCGTGCGGATACTCATATCTGGCCCTCCAATGCTTGCTCCCACCGAGACTTACTCAAGCTCGCAATCCTTGCTTCATAGACGGTTAGATTCTCATTCTCATCGCGCTCAACAGTAATTGACCTTCCGCGACCCCAGATGATGTGCGCTCTGACGTTGTTGCAGGAGAACAGGGTTTGAAACACAACAAAGCCAGTTCCCGACCTGTCGTTCTGGCCTTCCAACTTCTTGATCCGGTTTCGAATGCTCATAATAAGCCCTCCACAATCTGGTTCACTCTGACGCTGAACTCATTCAGTGATTCGCATTCTTTACTCACAACTTTTTGGCCAGATAGCGGCCCCTTAAGGATGTTGGCAAACACGGGAGTTCGAACCGGTTCTTCCTGATAGTTGGGATCACAACACCCAACCTCACTGTAATTCGGAGCAACCGAGCATATGATAATAGCCGCAACATCATCGCCTAATTGACGACCAAAGTGTTGTTCTATTTTCCGTAGTCTTGTGTTCAAACTCATAGGGTCTTCTCCTGTGGTTCTGCCGCAGATTCGGAAACGAATGTCGACCGGTTCTGTGGTATTGAGGGAAGATAATCTGGGGGTTCGCTCAGATGAAGCGCAATGATTTGAGCGCTTTCCGGCAAACCGAGTTCGCGCCGAACATTTTCCTCAAGAGCTTTCAATTCACGCTCAGAAAGGCCTGCCTGTACCCAAGTGTAATGAAGCTCGGATTCCAAGAAACGTACCTCTAGGTTCCCGATAGTTTTACCAACAGTCATTTCGCTGCCTCCAATGCTGTAATCCGGCGTTCCAACTCGGTCGTTTCCAGCACCCGCCTGTACTGCTCCACCAGCCCCATGACCGTTGCCCCTTCAAGCGGCGTGACATCACCTTGAGAAACGGCCTGTAGCACCGCCTGAGCGGCCTCTGAGGCGTCCTCAGCGGATTTGATGGGGGGAAGGTCGAAGTTGACAGGTGCGTCCTTTCGGGATGGCGCGATACGCTCCAAACAAAGACGCAGGGCCGTGCTGTCACCCTCCAGCGCCAGTTCCACAGCCTTTTGAGTGATTGCCTCTGATTGGCCTTCCAGTAGTTCCTCGACAGCCCGTGTAACCCGGTGGCGGGCACCACGCGGCCTACCTGAGTTCCCCGTTGCAAATGTTCCGTCCGGGTTCCGTTCATCCGTATTCGCACCGTATTTACGGTTGTCATCACTGCTCATCTTGCCCGCTCCCACTGTCGAGTTTTGCCATTCCACACCCGCCCCTTCGGCCCGTGCCTTTCCCATTCCGGCAGGTTCCGCCAGTCATCCAGGCTGACCACCTTGCCGGTCCATGTGACCGGCCTGCCGCCGACGCCAATCTTGTCAGGCACTGGCCCCTGATTTGGGGGCTGCAGGAGTGATTGAGAGGCATCGAAAGTGTGCGGATTCCGCTCACCTTCTTTTTTTGCATTTTGGCCGGTAGGGGCTGCTACTTTTGCTACATCTGCTACATGAGCCTCGGATTTGACGCCCTGTGTAGCAGAAGTAGCAGATGTAGCAGGGGTGCCCTGCTGATTTCTGATTTTTGCCAATGCGGCGCGAGTATCGAATAAAGCGGTCATGAATCACCCCCTAACGATGCGATAAGCAAGGCTACGATTTGCCCCGTCGATAAGTGTTCCGGGGTCAAGCTGATGCAGCCATTGGTGCTCTGCCAGGACAGACAGCAAGGATTTAGCTTTGGGTGTTTCACGGAATGCGCCGGGGCCGTACACGACTACATCACGCGGCATAATCGTGTTGCTGTCCCGCCCGAGTTTGCTGGCATGATCCGGCCAGACATCCAGAATCCATTTCCGAAGGCAATCCGCTTGCTCGATCCGCTCTGTAATCATCGCGGTCTCTGCCAGCCTCATGGCCTCATTCAGATAGAACTGTGTAAGGTCGATTGCATCAGTCATGACATCATCGGTGACCTCGTGTGCGTTCAAATCGCTCCAGAGCGTCAAGACACCAGCAATCCGTGCGGCCTGTTCCGCTGACTTGGAGGCGAAGGATTTGACATGTTCGAAATCACCACCGCTGCCCTGTGATGCCTCTGTGAACTTGTAATATTCAAACAGCAGGTCCTTGGCTGCGGCAGACAGGGGCAGTGCCCTTGGCTTGAGCTCTTGCGGCCTGTCTTCATCAAGTGGTTTCGGGTGCGTCAAAAGCTGATTCAGACGCCCGGACATTGCTACTTTTGCTACATCTGCTACATCCGCGTTCGGCCTGTTCAGCCGAACTCCGATATTGCTGATGGGTTCTGTTATCAGGAACCGGGCCAAGAACCCCTGACCGGATGCAATCGGATCTGAAAGCAGGGGCCGTGCTGCGACCGGCTGAACCATCAAATGCATCGCCAACCTGCGCCCGTAGAGGCTAACGGCTCCGTCACCAGCCCGAACCCTGTCAGGTGGTTCGCCATCCCAGAGCTTAGACAGCCCGGCGACTGTCTTCATGCGGTTATCGTTGTTCATGGCATGGCCGCCAAGAAAGCCGCCGCCCTCGTCAGAGAACAACCCGAGGCTGGGCTGGCCCACAAGGTAAAGCTTCACCAGCCCTTCAATCGTGGGTTCCGATGCCGTCAGTTTAGGCGACAGGGGCTGTGGCGGTTCTGGCCCCATGGCCTTCAAGTCGACCTCAGCGGCAGCGGCTTTGTCTGGCTTGCTACCAGACGCTTCTTTCAACAGCCGGTCACGTTTGGCGGCCCATAGTTTATGGGTGAGCTGCCAATCAGCCATATCTTCTTTGTGCTGGGCTGTCTGTTCGCGCTCAAACTCGCGTAGGCCATTCATGACCAGCTTATCGCAACCGCTTTTCCGCTCGCCAGATTGAGCAACAGTCAGGCAATACAGAGAGGTTGGTGAATACCCGGCCAGGGTCTCAACATCAGCATGAGCCTGCACGGCCAGAGACGCCACCGACAAGGCCGATTGTGCCGCGATAGCCGCCGGGGCTTGCGTGGCTTGCTGCACGGCCAGAACCGCGCCCCTGAGCGGCCCCAGCGCATTTACAGGATACTCAACGCCGCGCGGGATTTCCCGCAGCAAGGGTTGTGGGCCTTCTTCAATGAATGGTTTGGGCTGGATCACTGTCATACCTTGGCCCCCTCTTGCAAAACGTCATTCCAGTCCTGCCCGTCAGGTGCGGGCATGGTCGATACTTTCCAGCCAAGAGAATTGGCGCGGCTGGCCAATGAGTGACCGGCCTCACGTCCGGCGTCATCGCCATCAGTCGCAACAATCAGGCTCGTTGGGCGAACCGGCAGGCGCACGGCTTTCATTCCCGATGTGCTGAGCGTGGCCCAGACAGTCGCAGGGCCGTCCAAAAGACCGGACAGCAGCGATAGGCCGGTCTCGATGCCTTCACACACCACAAGCGGCCCTACGGCCTGTGACAGCACCACAGCGCCGCCCGAACACGGCCCCAGCATCATCTTGGCGTTTTTCTTCAGGCGGATGCCTTTCTTGTCGAAGAACGTCCGGTGAATGCCCCCGGTTGTGGTCTGGGCTACCATTGCCATGCACCACGAGGTTGACGGGTTGTGAAAGATATCCGGCGCAAAGCGCAGAGACGGTGGCAAGTCGCAAGTGATACCACGCCCGCGCAGATAGGACTCTGCTTTGGTGCGTTCGATGGGGCGGCAGGCATCCCAGATACCTTGAGCCTGCCGCAGCTTGTTCGCCTCATATTCCTTGCGTTTCTGTTCAGCCTCGCGCTGCGCCTCGGGATCGACCCGCGCCGAACTGGCCGGAACATTGGCGGCGTCGGCAATATCCCGAAAATCGCAGTTGTTCTTGAAGCAATGCAGCAATAACCGGCCACTGGCCTCCGAGATTGACAGGGCAGTTTGGTCGCGGCGGCGTTCGGGCTGGCAGACGGGACAGGGCGCAGAGCCCCGTCCATTGCGCCAGACACCACCGAGATTGAAAGTGATGGTCTCAGCGTTCATGGCTACACCTCGCCCGGCTGGGTCCGAACAACCTTGCTCACCAGGCGAAACACGCCGTAGCTCTTACGCCCCGAGGCGGCGTCATTGCTGTAGCGGTCGGTTTCGATCTGAACACGCTTTTCATGCCGCAACAGGTTTACATAGTGGCTGATCCTGCAGCGCGAAGCGCAGTAAATGGGTTGCTTGCGCAACGCCTCCAACACACGGCGCAAGTTCCGGTCGGCATGGATCACATGGGTTTCGCCCGCGTCGTTGGTTACCTCGTATTCTGCGGGTTCGGTCAGGGTGTTCAGGTCCGCCCAGCGCTGCACATACAGCGTGTTACGGGGCTCTTTGGTCGGGGTATTGACTTGCTCTGTCATTACACTGCCTCCACGTTCACGCCGAACCAGTGCTTCGCCACAATCGGGCAGTCGCGCAGCAGAACACGCGGCGGGTTGTTGTCGTTGCTGGGGTTGAATACCGGCGCTGCGCCAAAGCGTTTGGCCGGGTCGTGGTGTTTGTTTTCGGAGTGATACATCAAAGTCATGCTCGTTCCTCAAGCTTGCGCTTTTGGGCGGATCACGGTAAATTTCGCTTAGTCTTGCTGTGACTGAAAAACGAATGTTCCCGTGTCCAACATGCCCGTTGGCGCGGGTTTCGTTTAAGCGGCGGCGCGCTGCGCCTTGGCTTCCTCAACAAGATTTTGGATTTCAGATTCAGACCAACGGGTGGTCCCTTCCAACTTGACCGGCTGCGGGATTTTCCCGGCTGCTGCCCTGCGCCAAACGGTGGCGACACTGCAACCAAGAATGGCGGCAGTATCTTTCACCGAAAGAAGGCGGTCTCCTGTGATTGCGTTCATTTTCAACACCTCGCGGTTAGTTGCGACATGTTGAGAGTGCGTTATTCAGAAAAATAAATAAATGTTATCAGTAGGTTGGAAGTTTTCACTTCTTAACTGCCGGTATAGCCTCAGACAATTCCTTGTCCGCCCGAAGATGAGCGTTCTTTATAGTCTGTCTTGTTATCTCTGGTTGAGTGCAGTCTTGTTCGCGTGCTTGCGCAGTGCGCAATGCTGCAACAACCTCATACGCGGCGTTAGTCGTAATTCCAGCCAGCGCTTTTTCCTTCTCAACGGCCCGCCAAATGCTGAAATCCTCAAGTCGCCTCTGGTGTGTTCGAGGTCTGTGGTTCGGAAAGCTGACCTCGCCCCGCAAGAAGTCAGCGAGCCAGTATCGCGTTTCTGTATGGAGGGTGCCGCCACGCTCTATGTAGTCGGCTAGGGGCTCCAAATCGTTGTGCTTGGCCATGGCTAGTAGCCGAAGGTCAGGATTGTATGAATTACCGTTTTCATCCGACATCACTGCCACCCCCAATCGCTACTACATCCGCACTTTCCTGCGTCACCAGTTCTGCCCATTTGTCTAAAGCAACAGCGCGCTCAGCCAGCAGTTCGGCCTGATTGTATACCCGGGCCACGGCGCTTGGCTTTGAGCCGGTTGCGGCGTGGTTTAACACTCGATCCACCACAGATTCTGAAATGCCGCGCTCGGCCATGTGCGTCGCAAATGCGGTCCTGAAATCGTGTAATCTCCAAGGTTCAAAATCATCACCAAGAAGCTCATCCAGCCGTGTCTTCATCTTGCTCCAACCGGATATTGGAGTGCGGCCAGTGGTTGTGAACAAGAAATCTGATGTAGCAGATGTAGCGGATGTAGCAGGGGACTTGCCTGACTTCTTGTCCTTTTTGGCTTCGTCCAGCATCTGTTGGCGGTGAAAAAGTAAAGCCTCAATCTCGGATAAGGCAGGGGCCGAGAGGTGGGTGATATGTCCACGGTCGTTCTTTTCCTGAGAAACAGCCTTTTTGAATCTAGCTTTTGAAAGCTCCAGTTCACTCTTGCGCAGGTTGTTGATCGAGGTGCGCCGCTGAACCGTCAGCATCAAGAGGCGGACAGGTGGCCCCCATAAATCGCCTAGTTCGTGGGTTTTCTTCCAAATGGCTCGGACCTCCTCCAGGCTAAGAACGCGGTCCCGGATTTGTTCTTTAGTCGCCCGCTCCAGTCGGTCCCCGATGTCTTGTTCAAGATACTCCCGCCGCCAAGACCAGCGCGTGAAGTGCTTTAGAGCGGCCCTGATCCGGTTGGCCATGAACAACTTACCCTCTTTGGCCTTGTCATCTATCGGCCTTTGTAGGTTGGCGCGCGTCAGATCCCCGATGGGTTGGAGAAGGTGTTTTCTAAATGCATCCTCAAGTTGGCGCTTTCTCTCCCCCTGACGCTTCAAGTTGGAGAGATGCAGTTCGTCATATGCGTCCAGCACGTCTTGCAGCGTCTGGGCCGTAGCAGCGGCCCGCTCCTGTTCCCGGCGCGTCTGTTTTGCCTCCAACACGCGGTCAAACCCCCGCGCGGCCTCGGCCTCTATCTCAAGGGCTAACGCGCGCGCCTCAGCCAGCCCAAGCGCCCCATCCTCGCGCTTTCCCGTGGGGGACCATGTGCAATAGGTGCCAAATGTGTGCTTGCGCTTCGCGCCACCCTTCACGCGCTTCTCATACATCCAGACAGCGCGGGCAGGATATACCCGCAAACGCAACCCGGCTCGCTTGGTGTCCGATATTTCCTCCCGCCCATCGGCTGGGGGCTTGAGCTTCATAAGGTAGGCGTTGGTAAGCTCTTTCTTCACAGTTTGGCCTCTGGGGGACTTGTGGGGGACAAAAACACTGAGATTGAGTGATGTCACATGCGACTAACTTAGACACATTTTACGCAGGGGACAATAGGAGGGACGGCTAATACATCAACAAAAATTAGGAAAACTGCGTTAGTGTGCGACTGAGTGAGGTAGAGTGCGACTCGTTCCAGAATTTGAAGTGCTTCTGATTTGTAATCAGTAGGTCCGCGGTTCGAGTCCGTGTGGGGGCACCACTTAAATACCAGTCAAACACCGGTAAAATAAGATGTTTCCTCAACTGCTTGAGGTTCATTCTTAATCTTCGGTTGGGTTTGATTGTGGTTAGAACGTATCATGAACCTTGTAACGAAACGGTCATTACAAGGACATGGTATGCCGCAGATTAAGTTTACGGATTCGACGCTCAAGTCGCTGTCCACAACCAAGACAACATGGTTCTCAGATCCATCCTGCAAGGGGTTGCGCCTCTGCGTAACCAAGAGCGGCGTCAAAACTTGGTACGTGACCAAGTGGGATTCTGGCGCGCAAAAAACGCGGTCGGTCAAGCTGGCGCAGTGGGCGAGCAAAGGCGCGCATTGCGCTTGGGCCAAGAAGCAGATGGGCGCGACGCTGCTCGACATCCACGAGGGCAATGTGCTGACAAAGGATGAGCGCGAAACTCAGAAGGCGGCTCTTGGCATCCCGACATTCGCCGAGGCTCTGGAACAGTACATCGAACACCGCACGAGTGAGCGAGCATCGGGCAAGGCTCCAATGGTTGAGAAAACCGCCAAGGATTACCGCAATACATTCAAGCTGCGTTTTTCGGGCTGGGCAGATGTCCATGTCGATGAACTGCCGATCCTCGAAATCAATCAGTACCTGAATTCACTGCAACTGACGCGCCCGCATGGCGCGCGGACAGCATCTGTACTGGCCGGGGCAGTGGTTCGTTTCGTCAATCGCCCGTGCGCCTTGGCGTTGCCGATTCCATCGCTGCTGGACAACACCACGATCAAGAGCCGCGTCGAAACCGGCAAACTTGATTTGTCCGTGCCGTGGGCGGACCGCTGGGCCGAGATTGAGCAGATACCGAACGAGCATATCCGCCTGTGGTGGATGCTGACTTGGTACACAGGGTTTCGCCAAGAGACGTTTCGGGCTTTGGAATGGGATCAGGTTGATGTTGAGAACGGGGCAATCACGTTCCGGCGCAGCAAGCACACCTATGACCGCAGGATCGCCGTGTCGGATGATGCGGTGCGGATGCTCAAACGCCTAAAAAAGATCAGGTATGAGGATTGCGATTGGGTGTTCCCGTCCCGGCGCATCATCGGAGACAAGCGCAAACACCTCGGCCAGATGGATGGGCTTGAGCTGACCAATCCCGGCGACCTGCGGCATTTCTGGATGACAGCGGCGCGCGAGGTTTGTCCGCGCCATGTGCACCGCTGGCTCGCTCAGCAGACGCTAACCGACAACGACCTGCGGATGCTTGGCCACTATGGTGAGCCGAGCTTTGATGAGCAGAAGCGTGGCGCGGATGCCATTGCCAAGGCGATCAATAAGCAGCTTGAGGATGCACCTTGCAATGTTGTTGAAATTGGTCGGACGGGCACTTAATTTAAAAACATCAACGGAGTAGCGATGCGGCAGCGCTGAACTGTGACCTGCGGGGCAGATAGGCACGCGACAGCACTCAGAGAAATGAAATGCCCAGATAGGGCTTTCCTGCAATTGCCTACCGTTGAGGTTATCATGACTATCGAAGAACTCGGTCAGCAGTTGGCTGACCTGCGTGTTGATTTGATCCGCGCAAACCCGCCCCAAGTAATGAACCCAGAAGAAGCGGCGACGTTTCTTGGCGTCACTACAGAGACTTTGTTCCGCTGGCGCAAAGATGCCTTTGGTCCGCCCTATTCGCAGCCGACTAGCCGGGTAGTTCGCTACCTGCGCGATGATGTGGTCGCATGGATGCGGGAGCAGGGCTGATGATCACCAAGATTGAATTGCACGAAGATGGTGAGAGCTGTGACGTTCACACGGAAGATGGCTTTGTCGTTTCAATGAGAGTCGCCGCTGCTCGAGCCAAAACCCGGTTCGAGCGCGCATATACGCAACAGACGAACCGCGTTTGGACGTATCGCGGTGATCACAAGGCGCTGGTCGAACCGCTGCTGCGCAACGCCGAGACACGGTGCCCTGTGACTGGTCAATGGCGCGCGACCCGCAACTGGGCTCTCGATTACTGTCACCAGAACCATCTGGATCGCGGGTTAGATGACGCGAAGTTCTTTTCAGGCGCAGCGTTGTTCGAGCATGGCCGGTACATCGTGCAACGCAAGTCGCTGCTCTCGAACGCGCGGGAACATGGTTTCTGTGGGCATGACCAACGCTTTAGCAAGGACCTGAAGTCAGCCGGGCTGAGACCCAGGAAACCTACGACGATCCACTTTTTTGAGTTCACATCCCGAAGCATGGCGTTGTCCAACATCTGTTCGGCCAGCAGCTTCTTCAGCTTCGCGTTCTCAGTCTCAAGCGCACGCAGCTTCTTGGCATCTGACGGCTCCATGCCACCATACTTCGACTTGTATTTGTAAAAGGTGCCTTGGCTAATCCCATAGCGTCGGCACACATCCGTAGTCTTCTCGCCTGCTTTCTGATCCCTGATCATCTGGATGAACTGTTCGTCGGTGAATCTCGTCTTCATTGGTCCATTCTTGTGTTGGATAGACTCTACACAAAACTGGAGAAGATTCAGGTGCTCAGGTCAGCATCATCGAATTCTTGGCTGCTTCTTGGACCATTATGAGCCCGAACAATCGGTCGACCGTACATCGGTTCTGCATCAAGGACGGCTATGTTTAATCTCTTTTTGAAGCGATCGGTCTTTGATTATGCGACAGCTTTCTTTCAGCAAGAACTCTTCAATCTGAGCGCAGGCATCGCCCCGTGCATAATGTGCCCATTCCTGCGCCATTTCTTTGGTTGCGTGCGGCTGATCGGTGCTTTGTACGAATTTCCACAGCTGCGAAGGGTCAACAAACGTAATTGGCGCCGTAAGATCAGAGGCTTCAGAGTATTCGCCTGTAATCCAATCGTATACTTCTTTGTCGAATAGGTATCTTGCCACCTTTCGTCCAGTAAAGGAAAAATCCCAGATGACGGAGGAATAATCCGTAATAAGCGTGTCTGACGAGGTCAGAAGCTCTCGTATATCGACCACATCACTCTGTACGACGCGCACCTTATCATTTGTGAATGCTTCAAGGAAACGCGGCATCGTGGACATCAGGTTTTTGTGGATGACCAGGGTAAGTTCAAAGTTGCGACCGATGGCGTCTGTTTCTGGCATGGAATTTATGAGATCCGCGAGGCCGGAAATATGGCTGTCCAGCGCCCGCTCCGTCGGCTTGCTTTGCAGCCAATCCCGCCAAGTCGGAACATACAAAACTTGATGAACAGACGCATCCAGATCGTTCAGGGGCGTTTCGAAATAGGAATCGTGTTTTGGTATGCCCATTGGCAATACCCGTTGTTCATCAATCTGGAATAATTGCGCCCTGATCTTTCGTTCCCAGTCAGAGCTACACAATATGACATCAAACGGATTAGTAGGAGCGCGATTCAAAAAGCGTCCCGCAAATTTTAATCCGTAAACACCATGGCTCAGAAACATGTCGACACGCCACGGTCTGGGGCGGTGGCTGTTGATGGACACATCGGTCCAACCGTGTGAAAATAGACAGGCATGGCAGAACTCTAGAGCGAATTGCGCCTTTAGAGATCCCCGTTTCAGCGGCAGAATTTCACTGTGATTGGACCCGGGCAGTTCTCCGGTTCTGCTGACCCAATAGACCCGGTTCTTCTTGTTGCGCGCAAGATGAAGGGCAATTGCGCGACCGTTGTCATCGAACGTGGTGCCGGAATGCCCGCCCACAACATACACGCGTTGATTGCTCCAGACAGATTTCCGAACTGCCTCAATGCAGGCTGGAAAAGTTGTGCATATAGCTTTGAGCACTCTTACAAGCAAACTGCGGCGTCTTGATATGAGGCTCAAAACACGTCTCCAAAAACGTTCAACAGTTTATCGGTATAATTCTCTATGCTGCACTTGTTGCGTACCTGTTGCCCGGCCTCGAAGGCAATATCGGCGTGATCAGCGTATGAATCGATAACCTGAGATATGGCGTCTGCCAGAGAATCCGGCGCAAGGGCCTTTGGCTCCGCGATTGTTTGGCTTGATGGATAATAGACGTATTTTGGCAGTTTTGCTTTGGTCGAGCCCAACAGAGCGTATTCGCTGACGGTCAACTCTGGCTCGATCAATGTTGCGGCGCCTTCAAAAGGCAATATTTCAGGGTGGCCGTCAATGTTCGATAGAACGGTCGGGATGCCTGATGCCAGCGCCTCAAGGGGAGAAAGCCCAAATGGCTCACGAAGTGATGGTGCGACGAAAATATCGGTCTCATCGAACAAGGCGCCCATGTCACTGACCAGGCCAAGAAATGTTACGGCGCCGTTTGGCAACAATTTTTCCGCAGTCTCTTTGAGGATTTCAGCCTCGGGCCCTTCTCCGGCGATAGCGAGCTTAACGGAGTATCCTCGATCCAACAGATGGGCTGTCGCATGAATTACACTCGCGATCCCTTTGAATGATATCAGGCGCGCCGCACACGTGATCCGGATCTTGTTGTTTGGCACTCTCCGCTTGTTCAGGGGGCGATGGGCGATGGCCTGACGAAGGGGATTGCAGACCACATGAACTGCGCCTTTGTATTGCCATAAATTTTCAAGCAGATGCTTGTTGGCTTCGGAAACGCTGATTATCCCATTCATTCGGGCCAGCTGTTGCTGTCGCCACTTGTTCACTTTTCTTATGGATGAAAAGCCGTGATCGTAGAAAGCAAATTTACGATTTCTTGACCGCATGTATGAATCGGGTGGGGCGTTCCAACACACGACATGCTTGAGATTTGTGCGCCCGATCAGCTGGTTCAGCAGCGCACGTTGGACACGGTTGCGCGTCTTTGGCATCGAGTCTGGCAGTATGTTAGCCACGCGATAGCTTTGCGGAGATTGTATCTTTCCACCTAGCTGTTCCAGAGTCGTTGAGAAATGTGGTAAAGGCCGCTTCTTTGCCCGGTTAACGGTGTATATCTGGTGTCCCTTGGCGGCGACAGCCTCGGCAAAGCCAGTGTATAGGGTTTGCAGACCTCCGAAATCGTCGAGAGCAATATAGTGAGCAGGTAAGTCTAAGGTTCTCATCTTGTAATTTTCAGCTCTGTCTGCCGAGTCCCAATAGTCGCCAAGTATCAATCTAGAAGCGAAAACGATCCCTAATTTATTTCTTCTCTAGGGTCCATGCGCAATCGTATTCGAGCCTGTCGAATCCCATTGAGATTTGAGGGGCTGTCGATTGTGGCAGAGCATGATCGCGCCTCGAAAGTAGGGGCGGCCCATCATAGCACCCAACCGCCAATTCGATCCGGCCCTCTAGCAGGAGTGTTCGTATTAGATGGACCATATCCGCAAATCGAGCTTCGGTTCTATCTTGATCGACCTCTGAGATGCCAGTCCTCTTCGGCGTGTGAAACATGGAATTCTTAAGAAATCAAGCGTACTTCGCCAGAGTAAAGTGAAACGTGCGAAATTCAACCTGCCTGCATTACAGTTGGTTTGTATTCAAACGGGATAGACCACTTTGCGGCAATGAACTAATAGTTCCGCTGAGGAACCCGGAGTGGGTATGCCAGCAAAGCGTGACTGCGAATAGGATAGAGCGGAATGAACACGAGCGTTCAATCGGAATGCAAGAGCAAAACAAAGGTGTTTTGCATCGGCCTCGGAAAGACGGGAACTTCCACATTCGGCGAGATCATGCTCCGTAGCGGATACAGGCATTCCGAAGGCCCCGTTCATATCGGACTCGCCGCCTACAGGATTCGTGATATGGACACCCTGTTCAAGGTTACCGAGATGTTCGACAGTTTTGATGACTACCCTTGGCCATTCCTCTACAAGGAAATGCACGAGAGATATCCGGACGCCAAATTCGTTCTCACCAAGAGAGAAAATCAGGAGGTCTGGTGGAAATCGCTGAACACCCACAATCTTAGGCAAGGCCCCAAAGACAATCAGTTGATGTCTCTGAACGGTTATTTGCCATCGCAGAACGCAGCGGAGTTGAAAGAGTTCTATCAATCCCACATCAAGAGCGTACGAGAGTATTTTGCGGGATCTGACAATTTCATTGAGATCTGTTGGAAGGACGCAGATGCCAAAGAGCGTCTCGCGGAATTTCTCGGATTGGAATTTGCTGGGGAGGTTCCTCATCAAAACTCAGCGCAAAGTAAGGATTCCCGAGGTATGATCGATGCTTTGCTTAAGGGTAAGCGGCCAGGGGCAGCGCTGCTGTTTGCGGAAAGCCAGAGTCAGGAAATTCAGGAATATACGACCGAGGCTGTTCGCTCATATATCCAAGCTTGTTGTCGCAAACGCTATAAGGGTGAATGGGGGAATGAGCCTCAGGAACCCAAGATCGCACCTGTAAAACCGCGCCGAAAAAAATCCAGGTTTCCGTTCCGCTTCAAGTAGTCGCCGCCCGCGCTTTGGTGTCATCGCAATCTAACAATACAGGTTACACTTATACGTGCGGTGACTCATAGTGCGATCGCATCTTGGATTTTCAAGACGCCTTTGTTGGCGAGCAGAGTAGGCTGCGTTTCCATGTGCGGTGCATCCTCTCAAATCAGGACATGTTGCTACTGATGAAGAGCCTTTTTAGGTTCTGCCGAGTTGTGTTCATGCCGATGATTTCCTATTTTACCTCAGCATTCAGTCGGCTTCCGCAGCCTGAGCCCCCCAGAATTAGTGGAAAGACTAACGGCTCAGGATGTGATATACTCCCTTCACGCCCTGTACGGGCGTCTCAAGGGGAGAAACCCACCGTCTCACAAATGATAGAGAGTGAAGGTGGTGTGAGGGGCTGGATGAGGGGGTCTTGGCCAGCCCCTCTCTCTTGGGGGATTACGGAACGGTGAAAGTGGTCCGTTGAAATCAAACTAACATCTGTGATTGATCTTTGAAATTGGGGCTTTCCCGTAGTGCTCTCTGCCGTGATCGGCGGGGGGCTGCCGGTGCTTTTTCTCTGGGGCAGTTTCATGCCCAAGAAGCATCGCACCAGGCTGCAGGCCTCGACGAAACGCGTGCAGGATATACGGTCAAATCGCCAACTCACCGCCACAGTCGGGCCATAATCTTGATGAATCCTCTCGGATCAGAGCAACCACACAATGCACATGAGCCGTCGGATCAGATGCTGACAGACTACATAATCGTAGGCCCAAAACTGGAACGGTGCTTTCGGACCGGCGATCCTTGGGTGACCGTCATCCAGGCCATGTTTCTTGCATCGTTCAGCCTGATCGCACTGGCGCTGGGTATCGTGCTCTACAGAGCCTTGGAGTTACCGAGCCTGCCCTATCTTTGGCAATTGATCATGTCCTTGTGCGAATAATCCCGGTCCGTGCCGTCTGATTGCTGCGGCAGGCAGGTAAAAGCGCTCCACAGGATTTTTGGAAAATGTGTCGCCCATGTGAACTGCATCACTGATCGGTTGAATAAAATCGTTCAGAAAGGAGATGTTAACGAGTGAGCGTCTCTTTTGTTTCAGGCGTTGAGTTTTTCATAATCACCCTTTTTCATTGGGCGCGCTTTCAAAAGCGCGCCTTTCTTTTTGTCGAGGCAGGTTTGCCGGGCGTTTGCACAGGAGGCCGCAGTCAGACCGGAAAGCCAAGCTGCCCGATCAATTTCCAGATGTCTTTGTTCGCTGCCGAGAGTTGCGCGACCACGTCCTCGATCTCCTTCATGGCCTCATCGTCCACAGTATCTTCACGTCCGAGCTTGATGTCGGTTTTGCGATCAGCGATCCGCATCAGGATGGTTTTGGGGTTCCCGCTTTTCTGATCAAACGAATAGATGCAGTGATTGTACTTGTTCCGTATCGACGACAGCCGGGACAATCGTTGGGTGTGTTCGAGAATGGGATCGCGGATTTCGGCGGGCCGGCCCTCCATCTTGGCCAGACGCTCGACCAGATCTATGCGGGCGCGGGTGGTGTTCAGGGTCAGAAAGATAATGACCGCCACGTCCTTGTTCGCACCGGTTAAACCGGCGATCAGATGGATCAGCAGGCTTTCGGTGTTCGTCCACATGTAATTCAACCGGCCCACCAAAAGGATAAGCCGGTCAAACCGGGTTTCGAACGTTTCATCCAACAGAGGCACTTCGCGCTTCATTGGGCGCAACCTCGAAATAGAAATGAGCCGCTGCCGTTCGGTTGCTGACATCGATCTTGCCCGAGACATTGTGCATGTGCAGTTTCACAGTGTGCTCGGTTATACCCAGCTTGGCAGCGATTGCCTTGTTGCTCTTTCCGCGGGCGACCAGCCTCAGAACCTGTTTTTCACGCCGCGTCAGTTTGGCGTAGAGCAACAGTTTCTCGGGCGACCGGGTCCGGGTGACGGGTTGCTTTTCAACCGGCGTTTCTGCTGCCGCCTGCCTGGCCGAGACGCTGTCGGCCAGAAAGCAGGGCAGGTGGAGTTCTTCGTGCATCAGCAATCGCAATATGGCGCGCCAGACGTCCGGGGCCACATTCATGGGCAGGTATCCGATATTGCCGAACTGCGCCCGATCCCAGTGTTCGAAAAGAAAACGGGGAGAGCTTTGCTTGCGATAGGCAAAAGCCAGACATCCATCTTCGGCCAGCCTGGCATAGTCGGCGGGGCGGTTCAGAAGATCCTCGATCAGCATCTGATCCACAACGACGATGCGCTCGGCAGGCACAGAGGGGTCACTTACAGCCAAAAGCGCGTCCAGAGTTTCATAGCGATATGCGCGCACGCCAAATTCGTTTTGCACGCTTCTGAGAGTTTGGTTGGAATAAAACAGTTCTTTGCCGATAAAGGCGATCGTCAGGTCTTCTGGGTATTCGATTTGACCACGGGAGTCATCTTGCAATGAAGTATTCATTGTCCTTCCCCCAACTAACAAAAATGCCACCCACTGAGATTCAAATCGGGTACAGATTCAGGCGGCGCGAAACAGTAACTTATTCATTCAAATTATGACCTCATCATAACTGAAAGTACGAATTTCATCAATAGAACGCGGAAGATTGAGGATCTGTTCTAGAACTTTTGGTCAGGTTTCTCGCCCGGTTTTGCGCGATAAAGCGTTGATAATATTTGCATATATTATTTCTAAATCGGAAACCGGTTGTTTCGCGCCGAGAATACTCTGTCTAAAGGTGTTTTCTGAAAAAACCATTTTTTTAACAAAGAGTTGCCACATTTAATGCTTTCGGCCAGCTATGCACGCCCCGGCATCGCTGCAACCATGACCCTGCTTCAATTGGCGAAGTTTTACTGACCTGACATGCCCGCAGCACGCTTATTTCAGCGAAAACTCTGCGGCCATGGAATCGGCTAGGCCGAGAAAGGGGGGCTGACCAGACAGAAGATCAAACTGCCGCACAAGCGACCGTTTTATCGGCCTGTGCGTAAAATCTGTTTCAACCGCGCCTGTAACCGCTTTGTAGATGAATGGCGGTCCGGTGCTTCAGTAAAAGTGGAATTTATTATGGAACGCAGACTAGCTCCGATCGCAGACGTCCAGGAAGTTATCGATGACCAGGATCCTGTCGTAGACGAACCCTCATCGGAAGAAGAAATTGATCTGGTTGTTGATGACCTGAACGCACAGCAGCAACAACAACAGCAGCAGCAAGGCGACGACAGCAACACCAATGGTGGTGATGACAGCAACACCAATGGTGGCGACGACAGCAACACCAATGGCGGCAATGACAGCAACACCAATGGTGGCAACGACAGCAACTCGCAGTCGAACGGTGGTGACGATAGTAACACCAACAACAACAACGCATCGGTTGATATCGACTTTGGCGGCGGCGAGTGGATTCCGCGCGACGATGACAAGGTCGATGTCGATATCGAAGATGTCGAAGGTGATGTTGGTGACGTGATCACGGCCGGTGACAATCTGGATTACGATCCCGGCGATGACATCAACATTGACATCTCGCTGGACGGACCCGGAAACGACTTCGCGTCCATCAACAGCCAGTATGCAAACCTGGAAGACAATGACACGCTTGAGAGTGCGTCGGTTTCGAACTCAGGCGAATTCTCGCAAAATGGCGATGCCAATGGTGGTGAAGCCTATGCAGAGGACGGCATCGACGTAAATAACGATGGCGGCGACTCGGGTGATGGCGGCAGCAGCTATGGTGGTGAAGCCTACGGCGACACTAACGGTAGCCATTCGATGGCCGTCGGTGGTCATTCAGGAAGTGCCGACAGTGCTGCAACCGGTGGCGACGGTGCATCTTCGGGCGATGCCTACAACGCAAGCCTGGGTCTTGGCCATTCAAGCGCCAGCTCTGACGGTGACAGCACCGGCGGCGACGGCGGTGACGCAGACAGCGATTCCACCGCGGACAACTACGGTGAATCGAGCGCTGACAGCGACTCGACCGGCGGTGACGGCGGTGCAGCCGAGTCCTTCGGCCTTGGTCTTGGTCTGGGCCTGTCCGGATCGAACGCTGATGGCGATGCGGATGGTGGCGACAACACATCCGGCGCATTGGCTGCAGGTCTTGGTCTGGCAGGCACTGACGCCTCCAACGGAGATGCCGATGGGGGTGACGGTGACGCCGAAAACGATGGCTCGGCCGACAATTCCAGTGAAGGAACCAACGAAGCCAATGAGTCCTCATCGGGCGGCAATATTGGTCTGGGTCTGGCAGGTGCCGGTGCTCTGGGTGCCAATGACGCTGATGGTGGCAATGGTCCTGGCGGTGACGGAACTGGTGGTGACGGCCCAGGCGGCGACGGCCCCGGTGGTGACGGACCCGGCGGTGACGGCCCTGGCGGTGACGGACCCGGCGGCGATGGCCCTGGTGGTGACGGACCCGGCGGCGACGGCATCGGCGGTAACGCTGGCACGCAGGAAGGCGGATTCCCGTTCCTTGCCCGTCTGGTAGAGGAAGATCCCGGCGGCGGTGAAGGTGGTGAAGGCGACGAAGGCGATGATGATGCCGGCGGCGGCAACGCCAATGGTACTGGTGGCGACGGAAGCGGCGGTGCCGGTTCTGGCGGTACAGGTGCCGGTGGTGCAGGCTCTGGTGGTACGGGTGCCGGTGGCGCAGGCTCTGGCGGCGCGGGTGCCGGTGGCGCGGGCGGCGGTGGTGCCGGTTCTGGCGGTGCCGGTGGTGGTTATGTCGATACCGATGCGGCAGCGCAGGGTGTCGGTGACCAGGATGCCGCGGGTCCGGTGATCACGCAGTCGCCCGGCGACATCGACGGGTCTGCCGATAACGATCAGGACGTTGATGGTTCTGGTGGTGACGGTGGTACCAACAACTCCAACGGCTCTGCGGACGCCAGCGGTGATGGTATGGCAACCTCCGAAGGCACCGGTGGTGCGGGCGGAACAGCCAACCCCGAGTCCAGCTCGGCTGCAAGTGGCGCAGGTTCGGCTGACGCAACCAACGAAGGCGGAAACGCTGGCGACGCAGATGCGTGGGCCCGCTCCGAGAACGATGGTTACGCTGACAGCCTGGCCGAAGCGATTGCCGGATATGGCGGACGGGCGTCGTCGGACAATGACGCCGACTCGATGGCCTCTGGTGACGCGACCGGTACTGCAACCTCAGGCGCCGGTGGCGCAGGTGGTGCAGCGGCCTCGAACGGCGGAACCAGCGGTGACGTCATGGGTTCGTCGACCGGCGGTGCAACCACAGGTGCGATGAACACCGGTGGCGAAGCGTCCGGTGCCAACTCTGGTGCAGGTGGTGCTGGCGGTGACGGCGGCATGTGGGGCTCGAACAACGGTGGCGACGGTATCGTCAACGGCGAGTCCTATGCTTCGGCAGCAGCCGTTGTCGACACAGCTGCGTTCAACCAGTCGATCGTCATGGGTGCCCACGTGCTTGGTAACTCGGTCGATACGACCATGGTTGGTGGCTCGATGACTTCGAGCTACTCGAGCGACGACAACGACGTGTAAGGCGCAAAAATCTCGGGGGCCGCATTACGGGCCCCCGTTTCAATGAAAATGCCGGGGCCGCATTCTGCGGCCTCGGTCCAGCAAATCCAGACCCGGAAATTTCCTGCCGGTGACGGAGTTAGAGGTCATCGAAATGTCATTCGATAGTGTTACCGAAAAGATTGCACACTTTATTGGAACTTTTGATCTCACGATTGAGCAAACCCGACTGAGGGATCAATACGAAGAGTTCTCGGCGATGCGCCGCAAGGCCGAGCTGGAAGAACTGGAAGACCCTATCAATTTCAAAGTCAAAGCGGATTTGGAGCTGGACCCCGGCAAATATGGACAGCTGTCCTATCTGTTCGAAACACCCCCGGCCACATCCGAACTGACACCCGCACCCGAGGGACCGGCACCGCTGAACGGGGCGACCCTTGCGCCGCCGCCGGAGTCTGATCTGCCGTTGCCTGAGGCCGTCGCGGCAGGCGCAGCCACCCAGTTTGTGATTATTCTTGAACCCCAGATCGTGACCGAACTGATTGGCTCGGCCATCACCTACACGTTCCAGTCGATCTATATGCGCGACAACGACGTGGTCGGCGAAGGTGATTTTCGCGACACCGAACAACTGATGGCGATGGCTGAAGCGGCATTTGAGGTCGCGACCTCGCTGCATGTGTTCTCGGGCCTGTCATTCTCGATCTCAGATTATCTGTCGGTCGAATATGTCGAGGCGATGGCCGACGACATGCTGGACCCGGTCTATGCCGAGGTCGAAGGTGCGGTCGTTTATCAATTCCACGGCGAAGATGCTATGGGCGTGATCGTCAACGGTGAATACGTCGATGAGGCTCCGGTTTGGGAGGATCTTCTGCCCGCGTATCACCAGCCCGAGGATGAAGAGGAGAGCGAAGAGAGCTATTTCGATCCTTACCCGGTCGAGTGGGATCGGGACACGGATCCGGAATATTCAGACGGTCATGAGGTGATCGTGGGTGGCAATCTGGCCATCAACGCGGTGTCCGCCACGGTCGCCTGGGTCGATGCGCCCTATATCGCGGTCGGTGGCAAGTCGATCGAATTGACCATGGTCAGCCAGGTTGCGGTCGTCTCGGACATGGACGAGGGCACCAAGGGTGATTCCGGTACGAAAGTCGTCCAGTCATCAACGATCGAAGTCGAAGGAAGCGCGGCCGACTGGATCAGTGAGGGTGGCGAGGATGCGCCGGGTCTGGTGCATGTCGACTGGATTCACGGTGATCTGATCGTGGCGAACTTTGTCAAACAGACGATCGACGCCACGGATATCGATCACATCGAAACCGAGGTCTCCGCTTCGACCACGCTGTATGCGATGGGTGACAATGAGATGGTCGATGTGACCAATATCCTGCAGCTGGGCAGCTATTATGACCTTGTCATGATTGATGGTGACATGATCTCGGTCGATGCGTTTGTCCAGACACTGGTTCTGATGGACGATGACATCGTAACCGGTGGACTGCCTGAACCGGTCGACGGGAAGGATGAGAACCTCGTGATGAACGAGGTATCGCTGCTCACGGAAGGCGAAGACACGCATCAAGAGATGGAGGCGTCGATGGCCGACGCCATGGCGATGCAGCAATCGGACATGGAAGCGCTGGAAGATGCGCTGATGAACGATCCCATGTTTGCCGGGATGGAACAGATGCGGGTCCTCAAGGTCGATGGGTCACTGGTGCAATTGAATGTGGTGGAACAGTCGACCTTGCTAGCGGATCAGGATGACGTTCATCTGCATGGCCCGAAAGCCGATGAGACCGAGGTGATTGCAGGCAGCAACGCGCTGCTGAATGCGGCGAGTGTCACCAAGGCCGGTGTCGACTCGGTGGTGATGGCGCAGGACGGGTCTTATTCCGATCTGCTGCTGCATCAGGCCAGCCTGATCGATATGCCCACGAACGAGGATATCACCGAGATGACCAACGATGCGATTGCAGCGCTGATGGATGAGGTTGGTATGCCGGATCACGCGAATGGAATTGGCCCGGCTGGAAATGACCTGACGCCAAGCGAGATGGCGACTGCATCGGATGGCCTGCAAACCATGCTGGCCTGAGTTTTCTGTACATTGCGAGTGAACCGAAGGTTTATATATGTCGATCGTTTTTTCGTCACGCCGAACCCGTTTTGCCAGCCCGCTGGACAGACACGGAGGCGGTGGCCCGTTGGCGTCAGGTGACAGTGCGCGGATTGCGAAATCCTTAAAGGCCAAAGCGTCACAGGCAGAGGCCAGATTGCGTCTGACCGAGGAGATGCGTTTGTCCAAAGCCGAACCTGCCCCCGCGTTTGCAACCGAAGGGGATGTGGACGAAGTTGCCCCCCAACCAGATCGGGCGCCAGAAGATGCGGTGCCCCAAGAGACTTCTAAACCGGATGAATCCGGGCCGAGGCATGCGCAGCAGTCAGATATTACGTCACAAACGCGCGCCGGCTCTCCCCTTCGGCGTGCGTCATCGCAGCCCGCACAAGATCAGGATCCGACGGGCGGCGATACTGGGGTGGCCAAGCCGGAGGCCCCGGATCGTGAGACAGCCGATCAATCGACTGCGCGCATGACCCCCTCTGCGCCAGCGGACGGCAAAGACCGCATGGGCACCACGATCGAGGCGAAGGCGAACGAGCCGTTGATGCGCTCGGGGACGGGCGGCGGCGACGGCAAGGGGCCACCCCAAACCTTCCACAAACGCACCCCGCCCGAAGATTTCCAGAAAACGCTGCGTACTTCTTTGAAGGCGATCTGGCGCAATCTGTCCTTTGTGCTGGTGCTGACCTGCGCCACCAACCTTCTGATCCTGGCGATCCCGATCTATCTGTTCCAGATCAGTGACCGGGTGCTTACCAGCCGGTCATTGGATACGCTGGTTATGCTGACCGTGATTGTCGCTGGGGCCGTGGTGTTTCAGGCGGCATTCGATGCGGTACGTCGTTTCATGCTGATGCGCACCGCGGTTGAGGTCGCCGCCCGCCTTGGGGCCCCGGTCCTGAGCGCGGCAGCGCATGCCTCGCTGCATGGCAACGGGCGTGAGTATCAGACGCTGGGCGATTTGCAGCAGGTGCGGGGTTTTCTGGTTTCGGGCACGCTGATTTCCTTCCTTGATGTGCCATTTGCACCATTGTTCATCCTTATGATCTTTCTGGTGCACCCGCAGCTTGGCATGATCGTCGTGACCACTGCGGTGATCCTGATGGTGATCGCGTTGGTGAATCAGAAAATGACCGCCAAACCCTTTGCCAAAGCCAATCAGGCGCAGTCGCTGGCCAACCAGCATCTGGATTCAATGTCGCGCAACAGCCAGATCATCAACGCATTGGCGATGATCCCCGAGGCGGTTCGCATCTGGGGCCGGGACACTGCGCAGTCACTGACATGGCAGGTCAAGGCGCAGGATCGCAACGTGATCTTCGCCGCCATCTCGCGCGCTGTGCGTCTGCTGACGCAGATCGGCATTCTGGGCTGGGGCGCCTTTCTTGCGTTGCAGGGCGAGATTACCGGCGGCATGGTCATCGCGGCCTCGATCATCGCGGGCCGCGCCTTTGCCCCGATTGAAGGCTCGATCGAAGGCTGGAACACCTTCCTGCTGACCCGTGGTGCCTTTGCCCGGATCAAGGCGCTGTTGTCGAACTCGGCGCTGCAATACGAAAAACTGCGCCTGCCGCGCCCCGAGGGGCGGTTGGACGTGGAACGCCTGCTGTACGTGCCCGGCGGTACCAAGCGCGTTGTGCTGAACGGGATCACTTTCGCTCTGAACCCCGGAGAGACGCTGGCGATCATCGGCAATTCCGGTGCCGGCAAAACCACGCTGGGCAAAACGCTGGTGGGTTCCATTCTGCCAACCTCGGGCAGCGTGCGGCTGGACCTGATGGATATCCGCAACTGGGACCCGCGCCAATTTGGCGAGAGTATCGGGTATTTGCCGCAGGATGTGCAACTGTTCCCGGGCACCATCAAGGACAATATCGGCCGGATGCGCGACGATGCGACCGACGAGCAAATCCACGACGCCGCCGTTCTAGCCGATGTCCACAACATGATTGCGACGCTGCCACAGGGGTATGAGACCGTGGTGGCCGCAGATGGCTCGCCACTGTCGGGTGGCCAGAAACAGCGCATCGCATTGGCGCGCGCGTTCTTCGGCAATCCACGGCTGGTGGTACTGGATGAGCCGAACTCGAACCTCGACGTGGCGGGTGACAAGGCATTGGCGCGTGCGATTGAGCAGGCCAAGGACAGCCAGATCACCGTTGTCGTCATCACGCAAAAGCCGACGCTGCTGAGCGTGGTCGACAAGATCATGCTGCTGACTGACGGGCGCGTGGCGCTGTTTGGTCAGCGCGAACAGGTCCTGCAGCAATTGAACAACTCGCGACAGCAGCCGCCTGAAATTCAGGGCAATGGGGGATAAGTCATGAACGAACTGGTAGTCCGTAAAGACGATCCCGGCCTGTGGTATGCCGAGGTTCCGCGCTCGATCACCAAGTTCATCGTAATCGGTCTGATCATGCTGATTGTCTGCTTCGGTGGCTTTGGCGTCTGGTCCTTCCGTGCCCCGCTTGCGGCGGCGGTCATTGCGCAGGGCAGCTTTGTCGCCACGGGCCGCAACAAGATCGTGCAACACCTTGAGGGCGGGATTATCGAAAACATCCTCGTTGCCGAAGGCGAGGCGGTCGAGGCCGGTCAGATCATGATGACGCTGGACCAGACCTCGGCGGCGGCCAATGAGCGGGAGTTGTTCATTCGCAAAATCCGACTGCAGGCCATGACCGAACGTCTGCTGGCCGAGCATAGTGAGCAGGAAAATCTGGTATTCTCCCCCGCACTGGTCAATGCCTCGGATGATGTCGAGGTCATGACCATCCTCGACAATCAAAAGCTCAGCTTCAATGTTTCGCGCAAGACGCTGCTGAACGACATCGCCCTGCTGCAACGGAATATGGAGGCGCTGAAGATCCGGGCCACCGGGTTTGAGGCGCAGTTGACCAGTATGCAGCGCCGCTCGGATATCCTTCAGGAAGAATACGACACGAAATATGCGCTGTTCGAGAAAGGGCTGGTGCGAAAAGGCGACCTGAACACAATCCGCCGTGTCCAGGCCGAGGCCGAGGGTCAGCTGGCCCGCCTGCAAGCCGAAACGGCCGAGGTTAATCAGATGCTGCTGAAATATGAAGAGCAGATCCTGCGCACCCGCTCGGCCTATCGCGAGGCCGCGTTGGACGAGCTTGGCGTGATCGAGGCCGATCTGGAAAGTGTACGCGAAAAGGCGCGGCAGGCCCGCAGCGTTCTGGATCGCGCCGTTGTGCGTGCGCCGGTGACCGGCACGGTGGTGCGTCTGCATTACCACACGCCCGGGGGTGTGATCGAAACCGGCGAACAGATCGCCGAAATCCTGCCCGCCGATGCCCCGCTGATCATCGAGGCGCAAATTCCGCGTACCGAAATCGACAGTGTCGTGACCGGGCAGATCGCGACCGTACGTCTGGTGGCGCTCAACCAGCGGACAACCCCGGTGCTCAACGGTGAGGTCTTTTATGTCTCAGCCGATTCGCTGCTGGAAGATTCCGCCGGAATGCCGCAAGAAGTCTATCTGGCGCGCATTTCGCTGACCGCGGATGAGATGAGCCGTGTGCGGGGCTTTGTGCCAACACCCGGCATGCCCGCTGAAATCATGATCCAGACCGAGGAACGCACCTTTGCGGCCTATATCGCCAAGCCCGTGGTCGACAGCATGTCGCGCGCTTTCCGGGAACACTGACGGCAGGGACTGCTTAGCGACTACATCTTCCAGATTTTGCATGTTAGCCTTCCGCAAATTGAGTCTGCAGGAGGGGCGCGAATGCCTTTGACAGTCAAAGAGATGATGGAGGCTGCAAATGCCGTGGTCGAACGTATCGACGCGGGCAGGGCGCAGGAGTTGCTGGCGCAAGGCGCGCTGCTGCTGGATATCCGCGATGCGCCCGAGCTTGAAAAAGCGGGCCGCGCGATTGGATCGCATCACATCCCGCGCGGCATGCTGGAATTCCGCGCCGATCCTGACTTGCCGTCTTACGACCCCGAATTGCGCAAGGATCGGGTGATCATTCTGCATTGCGCCTCGGGCGGTCGTGCGGCGCTGGCGGGGAAACTGCTGAAGGATATGGGGTATCAGCAGGTCTATAATCTGGGCGGCTTTGCAGACTGGGTGAATGGCGGCGGATCTACGGTCGAGCCGGTTGATCCGGGGATGTAGCCACCTGATCTGACACAGGTCAAAGCGGAATATATTCGCTTGCCTTAATGTGAGGGCGATACTCACAGACAGGACGACAGGCCATGCTACGCCTCGCTACCACGCTTTATTCTCTGATCGCCACCGCCCTTGCGGGCAGCGCTGTGATCGCCGTATTGGCGGCGGGAATGGTGACTGCGATGGCTATTTTCTCGGCAGCAGTCGCGGGCGCGGTTGTGGCGGCACCTGTGTCCTGGTTGGTCGCAAAACGCCTTTATACGGGCGCCTGATCAGGCGTTCAGAAAGGTCCTGACGGCGGCCTCGAATTCGCGGGGTTTCTCGGCGTGCAGCCAGTGGCCCGCGCCCGGAATCTTGGCGAACCGAGCCGCCGGGAACAGGTCGCGAATCCGGTCTCTGTGTTCTGGCAGAACATAGTCGGACGCCGCGCCGGACAGAAACAGGGCAGGGCCGGTCCAGCTGCCGGATTTCTCGGGAAAACCCATGATCTTCGGCATTTCGCTGGCCAAAACGTCCAGATTGAGCCGCCAGCGCCCACCCTCCACGTCCAGAGACTGGGTGAAAAAGCTCTGCAGTGCCTTTTCGACGCCCAGACCGGCCAGTTGCGCCTCGGCGTCCGAGCGGCGTTGGACGCGGGACATATCCACGGCCCGCATCGCCTCGATAAACGGCATCTGGCTGTGGCCGTAGGTGACGGGCGCGATGTCGGCAACGACCAGCTTGCGCACCAAATCGCCATGATCCAGCGCCAGCATCATCGATGTCTTGCCGCCCATGGAGTGCCCGAGCACGTCGGCGGTGCCGCCAATGCTCTCAATGACTTCGGCCAGATCCTGCGCAAGCTGCGGATAGCCATGCTGTGCATCCCAGAAACTGTAGGCATGGTTGCGCATATCCGCCGCGATGACCTGCCGTTCATCCGACAGCCGCCGCGCGATAACCCCCCAGTTCCGCGCCGAGCCATAAAGGCCATGCGCAATCAGCAGGGGTGGTTGGTCGGTGGGTTCGCCATGGATGATCGTATTCAGCATGCTCTTGTGATACGCGCGAGCGCACAGAACAACCAGCCCCATTGTGGCCCGCGCAGCACGAAGCTACATTGCCCCGTCAGGAGGCGCAGATGACGCAGGAAACCGATATCCAGACCCGCATCGCAGAGACCATTCTGTTGCTGCGCAAAAAGCTTGGGGTAAAGGATAAAACCCTGATCGCCTCGGTCCGGCGTGCAAAACGGCGTTTGCCGCGAAAGGTCTACAAACAGGCGATGGTGCTGGCCCAGGCCGAGCCGATGGCGGAACATCCGAAATTGCGGATGGTTCTGGATATGCAAAGGCTCGAGAATGCCTCGGACGAGGTGCAGAAGCATTTGAATGCGATCAATCTGGCGGATCGGCGCTGGGGGTGGTTCTTAAGCTTTCTGGGTTCGCTGGCATTGGGCCTGATTGCCCTGTCGGCGATGACGCTCGTCGTATTGCGGTGGCGCGGATACATCTGAGCCAGACTGGCCCGAAAAGAAAAACGGCGCCCGATGAGGCGCCGTTTTCTGTTTCTCGATCTGGCTTGGATCAGAGGTTCGGGTAGAGCGGGAAGCGCGCGCAGAGCTCGGCAACCTCGGCCCGGACCTTCGCCTCGACCTCAGCGTTGCCGTCTTCGCCATTGGCGGCCAGACCGTCGACAACCTCGATGATCCAGTCGGCGATCTGGCGGAATTCGGTCTCGCCGAAGCCGCGGGTGGTACCGGCGGGTGAGCCCAGACGGATGCCGCTGGTGATGGTCGGCTTCTCGGGGTCAAACGGCACGCCGTTCTTGTTGCAGGTGATATGCGCGCGGCCCAGGGCCTTTTCGGTCGCGTTGCCCTTGACGCCTTTGGGACGCAGGTCGACCAGAACCACATGGGTGTCAGTGCCGTGGGTCACCGTGTCCAGACCGCCCTTGATCAGCTGATCCGACAGCGCCTGCGCGTTGGTGATCACCTGCTGAATATAGCCTTTGAACTCGGGCCGCAGGGCCTCGCCAAACGCCGCGGCCTTACCTGCGATCACATGCATCAGCGGGCCGCCCTGAATGCCGGGGAAGATGGCCGAATTCACTTTCTTGGCGATATCTTCATCATTGGTCAGGATCATGCCCCCACGCGGACCGCGCAGGGTCTTGTGCGTGGTGGTCGTCGCCACATGCGCGTGCGGGAACGGACTGGGATGTTCACCGGCTGCGACCAGACCGGCAAAGTGCGCCATGTCCACATGCAGATAGGCGCCGACCATGTCCGCGATCTCGCGCATACGAGCAAAGTCGATCTGGCGCGGGATGGCGGAACCACCGGCGATGATCAGCTTGGGGTTATGCTCTTTCGCCAGCGCCTCGACCTGATCGTAGTCCAGCATGTTGTCCTGCTTGCGCACGCCATACTGCACGGCGTTGAACCACTTGCCCGACTGGTTCGGACGCGCGCCGTGGGTCAGGTGACCGCCGGCATCCAGGCTCATGCCCAGAATGGTGTCACCAGGCTGGATCAGCGCCTGAAACACACCCTGGTTGGCCTGGCTGCCCGAGTTCGGCTGAACGTTGGCGAATTCACAGCCGAACAGCTGTTTGGCGCGATCGATGGCCAGATTCTCGGCGATGTCGACATACTGGCAGCCGCCATAGTAGCGACGGCCGGGATAGCCCTCGGCGTATTTGTTGGTCAGAACCGAGCCCTGCGCCTCCATGACGGCGGCAGAGACGATGTTCTCGGACGCGATCAGCTCGATCTCGTCGCGCTGACGGCCCAGCTCGGACGTGATCGAGCCGAACAGCTCGGGGTCACGATCCGAAAGGGACTGAGTGAAAAAACCGGTATCACGGAGATTGGCGTTCATGGGCGCTCCACATGGCTGGGGGTGTGTCTTTCGCGGATTTCCTATCGGAAACGATCCTGTCGAAAAAGGCTATAAAGCGACGAATTGGCCCGCTGCGGCGTCAACTCTGGTGTAATGCGGAAAGGTATGTTTGTTTCGGAACCAAATGTGCAGCACTGGAAACCACAAATCATGACCAAGAGAATCGCCTTTCTGGCCAGCGATGCCAAAGTGGCGCAAACCGCGCGCGAGGCTTTGGTGGCACGTTATGGCAATGCCGCGCCACGGGATGCGGACGTTGTCGTGGCGCTTGGCGGGGACGGGTTCATGCTGCACACGCTGCAGGGGATTCAACATCTCGGCACACCGGTTTACGGGATGAATCGCGGCACCATCGGGTTTCTGATGAATGAATACGCCGAAACCGATCTGATGGCGCGGCTGGCCGAGGCAGAGGAAGAGGTCATCAACCCCCTCAGCATGATCGCGATGGACCAGTCGGGCAAACGGCACGAGGCGCTGGCCATCAACGAGGTGTCGCTGCTGCGCGCAGGCCCGCAGGCTGCCCGCCTCAGGATCAGCGTCGATGGTCGGGTGCGCATGGCCGAGCTGGTGTGCGACGGCGCGCTTCTGTCGACACCTGCGGGATCGACCGCCTATAATTACTCGGCCCACGGACCGATCGTACCAATCGGTGCGGATGTTCTGGCACTGACCCCGATTGCTGCGTTTCGCCCCCGCCGCTGGCGGGGTGCGCTGCTGCCCAAGATGGCCAGCGTCCGGTTCGAAGTGATCGAGGCGGACAAGCGTCCGGTCATCGTCGCGGCCGATTCGGTCGCATTTCCCGATATCGACTGGGTCGAGATCAGGTCCGAACCCAGCGTACAGCACCGCATCCTGTTCGACCCCGGCCATGGGCTGGAAGAACGCCTAATTTCCGAGCAATTCACATAAATCTGGCTTTACGGGCAAATTTCCTGATCCTTATGTGAACCAGTTCACAGGAACGTGCTTCATACTTTGTTAACGTTAAGTCACCCGGAGATCACGCCAAGGTGGAAGTGAGTGGCCATCTAACGGTGTTTTCGAATGATTGCGCATTTTACGCGCTGGCGAGGGTGGGTGGTGCTACGCTCGTCATCAGATTTCTGGGCACATTTTAGCATGCGGACCCCGGGTACAATATCCCGGGGTCAATTTTTTTGCGGGCGACTGCTATGGGTGTGACGCCATCTTTTCCCACAGAATCGGAGCCATTTGCCCAACGCGCTCTTCGATGGCAGCTGCAGCACCGATTGCCATATCCTCGCGCCAGCGCCGGGCTGTGATCTGAATATTGATCGGCTGCGGCCCGCCCGGCAGCGCGGCCAGCCGTGCCGGAACACTTGCCGCAGGCAGGCCCAGGAAGTTCATCGCATAAGAATAAACCGCACAGCCCAGCACCTCATGCACCCCTTCGGCCCCTTCCGTATCCCGGTCGGGTCTGAAGAACGGCTGCGGCAGGAACGGCGACAGGATCAGCGGATAATCTTGCAGGAACAGCGACCATTCACGCGCGTGATGGCTGCGCTGCGCCAGCGCCTGTATCAACTCGGTGCCCACAATCGGCGGGAATTCCTGGAAATAGACCTCAAAAATGTCCCGGATGGTTTGCGAGCCGGCAGCTTCGATATCGCCTTTCATCAGCGTCAGCACTTCGCCCATAAGCGCGCGATACCCCAATCGACCGCATTCGAACACGTTAGGCGGATCAATCTCTGTGACCACATATCCCGCATCGCTCAAGGCGTCCCGAGCAGTGTCCAGCGCCGCCTCAACCTCGGGATGCAGGTCATAGCCAAACGTGTTCTTGGTGAAAGCAACCTTAACCGGCCCGTCCAGCGGCGCGCCCAACCAGGGCATCGGAACGTGAAACGGATCACGCGGATCAGCGGCAATCAGTGAGGGCATCGACAACTGCAAATCCGCAGCCGACCGCGTGATCACCCCCTGAACCGACATGGATTGGGCCAGCAATCCCCGTTCCGCTGTCTGACTCGGGTTCCACGCAGGTACTCGTCCAAGGCCGGGTTTGACAGTGACGGCACCATTGGCCGCCGCAGGAAAACGCAGGCTGCCGCCGATGTCATTGCCATGGCCCAGCACTCCGATCCCGGCCATTACGGCGGCCCCGGCGCCGCCCGACGATCCCCCCGGCGAAATATGCCTTCCCCAGGGATTGTGCGTACGCCCATAGAGAGGGTTGTCCGTGTCGGCGCGAAAGGAAAATTCGGGCGTGTTGGTCCGCCCGATGACAATGGCCCCCGCCTTTTGAAGATTGGCAACCACCGGCGCATCGTCCGGCGCAATCACATCCTTCAACGCAACCACCCCGTTGGTGGTGGCGTGCCCCGCCTGATCGACATTGACCTTGATGGTAACCGGAACACCATGCAGCGGCCCGACCGGAGCCCCACCACTTCGCGCCCGATCAAGCGCGCAAGCCCGCTCCAGCGCGTCCGCGCCCAGATCCTCTACCACTGCATTCAGGGCAGGATTTACCTGATGCATCCGTTCCAACGCGTCCCGGATGACTTCTTCCGCGCTCAGATCACCCGCACGGGTCAGAGCAGTCAGTTCCGTCGCGCCAAGACGCCAGATGTCGCCGTTTGTCATGCTCGTCCTCCCGGCCTCAACCTGAGGTGGGCAGCGACGGATGACAAGACCCGCATCCAAAAAATGGGTCCGCCCTTCATCTGGCCAAAAATATCTCGGAGCGCGAGGCAGAGCCTCGCACCCGCGCGTCAGCGCAAACAAGGCGCGCCGCAAGGCGCACCATTGGATTTACCGGTGAATTACGGCGCGTAGCCGATGGTCCTCAGGGCCAAGGCGATTTCATCCAGAATGGCCGGATCATCAATTGTGGCAGGCATCTTGTACTCTTTGCCATCGGCAATCGACACCATCGTCCCACGCAGAATCTTGCCCGAACGCGTTTTAGGCAAACGATCCACCACAACTGCTTTCTTGAACGCGGCGACAGGGCCGATCTTGTCCCGGACCATTTTCACCACATCGGCAACCACATCCTCGTGGACCCGGTCAGAACCTGCATTGAGGCACAGGAACCCGACCGGCATCTGCCCTTTCAACTGATCCGAGACGCCGATCACCGCGCATTCGGCGACATCGGGGTGGGCGGCCAGAACCTCTTCCATCCCACCCGTTGACAGGCGGTGGCCCGCGACGTTGATCACGTCATCGGTGCGCGCCATGATGTAAAGATACCCGTCTTCATCAATCATGCCCGCGTCTCCGGTCTCATAATAACCGGGGAATTGCTCAAGATAGGATTTCTTGAACCGCGCCTCGGCGTTCCAGAGATTTGGCAGGGTGCCCGGAGGCAACGGCAACTTGACTGCGATTGCGCCCAACTCACCGGGTTTCATCGGGTGGCCGCCTTCATCCAAGATTTGCACATCATAGCCCGGCATCGGTTTCGCCGGTGATCCGAGCTTGATCGGCAGTTCTTCGATCCCCAGCGGGTTCCCGGCAATGGCCCAGCCGGTTTCGGTCTGCCACCAGTGATCGACCACCGGAACTTTCAGCGCATCCTGTGCCCAGATGATGGTATCCGGATCGGCGCGCTCGCCGGCAAGATACAATGCTTTCAGACACGACAGGTCGTATTGCGCCATCATTTCGGCCTTGGGGTCCTCGCGCTTGACGGCGCGGATCGCGGTCGGGGCGGTGAAGAAGCTCTTGACTTTATGTTCGGAAATCACCCGCCAGAAGGTGCCCGCATCGGGGGTACCAACGGGTTTACCCTCGAACACGATGGTGGTGTTGCCGTGGATCAGCGGGGCATAGCAGATATAGGAATGCCCCACGACCCAACCGACATCCGAGGCGGCCCAGAAAACATCACCGGGATCGACATTGTAGATGTTCTTCATCGTCCAGTTCAGCGCAACCAGATGGCCCGCCGTCGGGCGCACCACGCCTTTTGGGGCTCCGGTGGTGCCCGAAGTATACAGGATATAGGCCGGATCATTGCCGCTGACAGGTACACATTCTGCGGGCTCGGTTCCGTATTGGAAGCCATGCCAGTTCACGTCGCGCCCCTCGATCAATTGCGCAACTTCCTGTTCGCGCTGGAAGATCACGCAGAAGTCGGGCTTATGGCTGGCCAGATCGATGGCCCCGTCCAGCAGCGGTTTGTAATGCACGACGCGACCCGGTTCCATCCCGCATGAGGCGGCGATGATCGCCTTGGGTTTCGCGTCGTCGATGCGCACCGCCAGCTCGTTACTGGCAAATCCACCAAACACAACCGAATGCACCGCACCCAGCCGCGCGCAGGCCAGCATGGCCTCCAGCGCTTCGGGGATCATCGGCATATAGATGATGACACGGTCGCCTTTCTCGATGCCCTTGGCGCGCAGCGCACCGGCCAGATTGGCGACGCGGTTGCGCAACTCGACATATGAGATTTCGCGCTTGGTGTGGGTGATCGGGCTGTCATAGATGATCGCTGTCTGCTCACCGCGGCCGTTTTCGACATGCCGGTCAACTGCATTCCAGCAAGTGTTAACCTTGGCGTCGCTGAACCATTCGTACAAAGGCGCGTTATCATCGAACAGAGCCTTGCTGGGAGGTTGAACCCAGTCGATCCCGTTTGCAGCTTCCATCCAGAAAGCCTCGGGGTCGGTTTTCCAGCTTTCGTAAACGTCCTTATACGCCATGATGGCCTCCTCCTAATCTCCTTGGGCTGTGTGTAAGGTGTCCGGCGCGCAAGCGGCAAGTGAGGCGAAGGATTGCGCGTCAGTTTATCGCAAAATTTTTGCAGAATCTTACAACTTGCTCTGCAAATTTTTGCAAATGCCCTATTTTTTGTACGCTTTGCAGCATCTCGTAAGGAGTTTTGCAAATCAGCAAAATTTCGGGCGTAACTGCCACTCGGCTGACAGAAACAAATCGGGCGCCCGATCAGGCGCCCGGAATTGTCCATCGCGATGGCAGTAATTGCCTAGCCGTAATGTGCCACCGGCGTACCGGCGATGGCCGCCATGTTCAACAATCCGCGCGCGGTGATCGACGGGGTCACGATATGGGCCTTGTTCCCCATCCCCATCAGGATCGGTCCGACCTCCAGCCCGTCGGCCTTCATCTTCAGGATATTGCGCACGCCACTTGCTGCGTCTGCGTGGGCGAAGATCAGTACATTGGCGGAGCCTTGCAGGCGCGAATTGGGGAAAATCCGCGACCGCAGTTCGGGGTCCAATGCCGCGTCCAGGTTCATCTCACCTTCATAAGTGAAATCGCGCGGTTCGGAATCGAGAATGTCCAGCGCCGCCCGCAGGCGTTTGCCGGAACCTTCGGCCTGATTGCCGAATTGTGATTGCGAACAGAACGCGATCTTGGGCTCCAGCCCGAACCGGCGTACGTGACGGGCCGCCCCGATGGTGGATTCCGCCAGTTCCTCAGGCGAGGGCAGTTGCCGGACATGGGTATCGGCGATGAACAGGGGACCATCTTCAAGGATCATCAGCGACAGAGCGCCATGCGGACGCAGGTCGTTGTGCCCCAGAACCTGTTCCACATAGTTCAGATGCCAGCGATATTCGCCAAATGTGCCGCAGATCATACTGTCCGCCTCACCCCGCTGAACCATGATCGCTGCGATGGCCGTGTTGTTGGTGCGCATGATTGCCTTGGCCAGATCCGGCGTCACGCCACGGCGCTGCATGAGCTGGTGGTAGGAGTTCCAATAGTCATAATACCTCGGGTCATCCTGAGGGTTCACGATCTGGAAATCCTGCCCCGGACGTACCGTCAGACCCAGCTTCTCGCAGCGTGCGCTGATGACGTCCGGGCGTCCGATCAGGATCGGGGTCTCGGTGGTCTCTTCCAGAATGGCCTGAGCCGCACGCAGAACGCGCTCGTCCTCGCCCTCGGCAAAGACGATCCGGCGCGAGGCGACGGCGGCGGCTTCAAAGACCGGACGCATCAGCAGGGCCGATTTGAACACGGTCTGGTTCAGGCGCTCTTTATAGGCTTCAAGGTCGTCGATGGGGCGTTTGGCCACGCCGCTTTCCATTGCCGCCTTGGCAACGGAAGAGGACACAACGCCCACGAGGCGCGGATCAAAGGGTTTGGGAATCAAATAATCCGGTCCAAAGGTCAGTTGTTCGCCTTTATAGGCGGCTGCGGCCTCGGCACTGGTGGTGGCGCGGGCCATTTCGGCGATGCCATCGACGCAGGCGATCTGCATCTCGTCATTGATCTCGGTCGCGCCCACGTCGAGCGCACCGCGGAAGATGAAGGGGAAGCACAGGACGTTGTTGACCTGATTGGGAAAGTCGCTGCGACCGGTGGCAATGATTGCATCCGGGGCAACCTCGCGCGCGGCTTGCGGCAGAATCTCGGGCGTCGGATTGGCCAGCGCGAAGATGATCGGTGTCTTGGCCATCTTCTCGACCATTTCCGGTTTCAGCACATTTGGCCCGCTCAGCCCCAGAAACAGATCAGCCCCGCCGATCACATCGTCCAGCGTTCGCAGGTCGGTTTTCTGCGCGAACTGATCCTTGTGCGGGTTCATATCCTCGGCGCGGCCTTCGTAGACCAGCCCGTGTATGTCACACAGCCAGATATTCTCGCGCTTGACGCCCAGCTTGACCAGCATGCTGAGGCAGGCGATCCCCGCAGCACCGCCCCCGGTTGAGACGATCTTGATATCCTCGAATTTTTTGCCCGCCACATGCAGCGCGTTCTTGGCCGCCGCACCGACGACGATCGCAGTACCGTGCTGATCATCGTGGAAGACGGGGATATTCATCCGTTCGCGGCAGAGCTTTTCGACGATGAAGCAATCCGGGGCCTTGATGTCCTCCAGATTGATCGCGCCGAAAGTCGGCTCCAGCGCGCAGACGATGTCAGCCAGCTTTTCCGGGTCGGGCTGATCCACTTCGATGTCGAAACAATCGATTCCGGCGAACTTCTTGAACAGCACCGCCTTGCCTTCCATCACCGGCTTTGAGGCCAGCGCGCCGATATTGCCAAGCCCCAGCACCGCTGTCCCGTTCGAGACCACAGCAACAAGGTTTCCGCGCGCGGTGTACTTTTCCGCATTCGCGGCATCGGCCTTGATCTCGAGGCTGGCTTCGGCCACGCCGGGCGAATAGGCGCGCGCCAGATCACGGCCGTTGGCCATCGGTTTGGTGGCCTTGATCTCAAGCTTTCCGGGTTTTGGATGCGCGTGATAGTCAAGGGCGGCCTGCCGCAGGCTGGGTGTGTCAGACATCGACGTTTCAACTCCGTTCCAGAATTCGTTTGATGGTTAAACTATTTTTTCAGGCTTGGCTACGCTGCGTCAGTTCAAGGCCTCACACACATGTTCATTGCTTTTTATTGCAGAACTTTTATGAACGAACAATTCGGCAAGACACCCTAAACCCGGCAGGCAACAAGACCCAGAGCATGACTTACGAGGAAGATCCCTACACCGTGCCGTCTGGTGCGGCCCCGGCAATAAGCTCTGGCGCAGATCGGTTGCTGCTCCGGGTGGTGTTGTCTGTGGCGGTTCTGTTCCTGTGTGCAATCGTAGTCTGGCCGCATAAAGCCGCAGTGTACAATCAGGAAGGCGGATTGATTGAAACGCTGTCGGCGCTTGCCTTGATTGCGGCAGGGTTGGTCGCGCTGGTTCGGTATCGCGGGCTCACGCGGGCCTATATCGGACTTGTTTGTCTGCTGCTGGCTGAACGCGAGTTGGACGCTGATGTCCATGCCCCGGGAAGCCTGCTGTATGAATTTCATAGCGGCCTTGATACGACTTTGGATGCGACGGCGGTCCGGATCGTATTGGCAGTGATCGTGTTCGGAGGAGTTGTCTGGCATGGAATCCCCAATGGATGGCGTGCCGTTAAGCAACGGGCGCCGTTCTTGTTGGTGTTTTTGCTGGCCGGCATGATTGCGGTAATCGCGCAGGGGCTTGAGGAAGTGAGCGGTTTCTTCGACGACAGCCTTTCGTCCACCATGGAGACGCGGTTGTTTGTTTTGGAAGAAACGCTCGAGATGTACTTTTCGGTTGGCATTTTGGCCGCTGTTCTGATCGGATGGCCGAAATCCAAGACTGAAGAGATACCTGATGACCTCGACCGAAAGCCAGACGCGCGCTGAAATCCGTCTGTCGACGCAGGAACTGCGCGACGATATTCCTTTTTATACCAAGGTTCTGGGGATGCGGATGGATATGATCTATCCGGCGGATGACCCGCGGATCGCGGTGTTTTCGGGCCACGGGCTGCGGTTGCGGATCGAAAAGGACGCGCCCGAGGCCGCAGGGACGCTGCGCATCCTGACGGACGATCCGGACGGGTTTGCCGATGGCCAGCGCAGCCTTGTTGCGCCGAACGGCACCCGCGTTGAAATCGAAGAGCTGAATCCGCCGCTGGTCATGCCTGACACCGTGCATTCCTTTGTGGTGCGCAGGCTCAAGGATCAGGCGCCGTGGATCATCGGGCGGGCAGGGATGCACTATCGCGATCTGGTGCCTGATCGGCTGGGCGGATCGATCATCGCCAGTCATATCCGCATTCCCGATGGCGGGCCGGTGCCTGACATGGTGCATTTCCACAAGGTCGGGTTTCAGCTGATCTTCTGCATCCACGGCTGGGTGGATGTGGTTTACGAAGATCAGGGCAACAAGATGCGCCTGACTGCTGGAGACTGCTTTATCCAACCGCCGGAAATCCGCCATCGGGTTCTGGAAGCCTCGGATAATGTCCAGGTGATCGAGATTGGCGTGCCCGCCGAGCATGTCACCGAAATCGACCATCGGATGGAGTTGCCCACGCCGCACTATCGCCCGGATCGGGAATGGCAGGGGCAGCGGTTTGTTTACAATCAGGCCGAGGGCGCGGATTGGGGTCCGTTCCGTCTGCCGGGCTATATCTGCCGGGACACCACGATTGCCGAAAACACCAAAGGTGTGGCGGGCGTACAGGTCGTGCGCCGGGGGCAGGGTGCTCCGGAATGGGCCAGTCACGACACGGATATTCACTTTACCTTTGTTATGAACGGCGAAGTGACCTTGGAAGGGGAAGGGCGCGAACCCTACCGGTTGGAGCAGGGCGACGCCTTTGTCATCCCGCCCGGCATGCGGACCCGTCTGACTGACCCGTCCGACGATGTCGAACTGCTTGAGGTTACGCTGCCGGGCACTTTCAATACGACGCTGGGCTAGAAGGCTGTGGATAAACCTGCCCGGGGGCTTCAAATCCCCGGGTGCTTTCATTTAGTGTACGGTATTCTGACCAAATGATCAAAAAACGGGAATCGCCTATGTCTTTGAAAGATGCCGCGCTCGCCGTCCGGGAAAATGCCCATGCGCCTTATTCCAACTTCAAGGTTGGGGCGGCGATCAGGTCGGGCTCGGGCACAGTGTATTCCGGATGTAATGTCGAGAATGTCGCCTATCCCGAAGGCACCTGCGCCGAGGCCGGGGCGATTGCCGCCATGGTTGCTGCGGGTGAAAAGGAATTGACCGAGGTCTATGTGGTTGCCAGCAGCCCGCAACCGGTGCCGCCTTGTGGCGGCTGCCGCCAGAAGCTGGCCGAGTTCGGTAACGGAGACGTCGTAGTCACGATGGCAACGGTTGACGGGGTCGAGTCCCGCACCACCATCGCCGATCTGCTGCCGGGTGCCTTTGACGCTTCGCATATGGAAGACAACTGAATGGATGCGCGTTCGATCATTGCCAAGCTGCGCCGGCATGAGGTCCCCTCGGGCGAGGAACTGCACTGGTTCGCGCAGGGATTGGCGGATGGCGGCGTCAGTGATGCACAGGCGGGGGCCTTTGCCATGGCCGTCTGTATGGGCGGGCTGGGCGCGCAGGGGCGGGCCGATCTGACGGTTGCAATGCGCGACAGCGGCGAGGTGCTGCGCTGGGATCTGGATGGTCCGGTGATCGACAAGCATTCGACCGGCGGGGTCGGGGATTGCGTCAGTCTTGTACTGGCCCCGGCGCTGGCGGAATGCGGGGCCTATGTGCCAATGATTTCGGGCCGGGGGCTGGGTCATACGGGCGGCACGCTGGACAAGCTTGAGGCTATCCCCGGTGTGACCACCCAGATCGGGCAAAACCGTCTGGCACAGGTTCTGAAAGAAACCGGTGCCGCCATCGTCGGTGCAACCGGGCAGATCGCACCTGCGGACAAAAGGCTCTACGCGATACGTGATGTGACGGCGACAGTGGAAAGCCTCGATCTGATCACGGCGTCGATCCTGTCCAAGAAACTGGCAGCCAGCCCCGATGCGCTGGTGCTGGACGTCAAGGTGGGCAGCGGTGCGTTCATGAAGACGCTCGACGATGCACGCAGGCTGGCGCAGGCGCTGACCGAGACCGCGAATGCGGCGGGATGCCGGACTTCGGCTGTGATTACCGATATGAACCAGCCGCTGGCCCCGGCGCTGGGCAATGCGCTGGAAGTGGCCGAGGTGATGCAGGTCATGACCAGCGGGCAGGACTCGCCCTTGGCCCGCATCTCTGCCGAACTGGGCGGCGTGCTGATGGCGGATGCGGGGATGTGTGCCTCGGCTGAAGAGGGCCGGGCGCAGATCGCCGAAGTGATCCGCGATGGCCGCGCCGCCGAACGGTTTGGCCGCATGATGGCAGCCGTGGGCGGGCCGGTGCATTTCGTCCACACCTGGGCACGCTTCCTGCCCGAGGCCAATGTGATCCAGGAAGTGCCCGCACCGCGCGATGGCTATGTCTCGGCCATTGATGGCGAGGCGCTGGGCCTTGCCGTTGTTGCACTGGGCGGCGGACGTCAGGTCGAAAGTGACGAGATCGATCCGGCAGTTGGATTGTCGGGCATCTTGCGGCTGGGCGAGAAGGTTCAGAAAGGCGCTCCATTGGCCGTGGTCCATGCCGCGCGCGAAGATGCGGCGCGACAGGCGTCTCAGGTGGTGCTGAACGCCATAACGCTTGGCGATACACCCGTGGAACAACCGCCCCATGTGCATGAAAGGATCAGCGCATGAGCCGCGCTTTTCTTGTGGTGATGGATTCGGTCGGGATCGGCGGCGCACCGGATGCCGATCAGTTCTTCAACGGAACCGCGCCGGATACAGGCGCGAATACCGTGGCCCATATCGCGCAGGCGTGCGCGGAGGGGCGTGCCGAAGACGGACGCTCAGGCCCTTTGCGCCTGCCCAACCTTGACGCGCTGGGGTTGGGGGCCGCGGTGCGGCTGGCCTCAGGCGATGCAACGCCGGGGTTGCAGGCTGCGCCGACGGGTCTATGGGGCTGCGCGCGTGAATATTCACCCGGCAAGGATACACCGTCGGGTCACTGGGAACTGGCGGGTTTGCCCGTCCCGTGGGACTGGCACTATTTCCCGGACACCAAGCCTGCATTTCCCGCCGATCTAAGCCGCGCCGCCGCCACGGCCGCAGGCACCGAGGGTATTCTTGGCGATTGCCACGCCTCTGGCACAGCCATCATCGCCGATCTTGGGGCCGAGCATATGCGGACCGGCTGGCCGATCTGCTATACCTCTGCCGACAGTGTGTTCCAGATTGCCGCACATGAGGAGAGTTTCGGCCTCGATCGGTTGCTGGACATGTGCCGCGCACTTGCACCGCAATTGCATGAGATGAAAGTGGGCCGTGTGATCGCGCGACCGTTCGTGGGGTCCTCTGAGGACGGTTTCACCCGCACCACCAACCGCAAGGATTTTGCCATTCTGCCTCCCGCGCCCGTGTTGACGAACTGGGCGCAGGACGCAGGCCGTCGCGTTCATGCGGTGGGTAAGATTGGCGACATCTTCTCGATGCAGGGGATCGATACGCTGCGCAAAGGCTCGGATGCCGAACTGATGGTGCATCTCTCGGAACTGGTGGATGAGGCCGAAGAGGGCAGCCTGACATTCGCCAATTTCGTCGAGTTCGACAGCCTCTACGGTCATCGCCGCGATATCAGCGGTTACGCCGGCGCACTGGAATGGTTCGACCGCGAAATCGGGACGGTACTGCAAAAGCTGCGCCCCGGCGACCTGATGCTGCTGACCGCAGATCACGGCAACGACCCCAGCTGGACCGGCACCGATCACACGCGCGAGCAGGTACCGGTACTGGTGGCCGGGCAGGGTTCGGGTGCGATTGGACAGATCAATTTCGCCGATGTCGCCGCCAGCATCGCACATCATCTGGACATCCCGGCACAAGGACCGGGGCGGAGCTTTCTATGACCGTAGCCGACCTGCCAAAGATCGAACTGCACCTGCATCACGAAGGGGCGGCCCCGCCCGCGTTCATCCGCCAGTTGGCGCACGAAAAGCACGTGGACCTGAGCGGTATTTTCAAATCCGATGGTTCCTACGACTTCCGCGACTTCGCTCATTTCCTCAGCGTCTATGAGGCTGCTTGCGAGGTGCTGAAATCGCCCGAAGACTTCCGCCGTCTGACGCTGGCGATCCTTGAAGAAAGCGCTGCAAATGGTGTGGTCTATTCCGAGACCTTCCTCAGCCCGGATTTCTGCGGCGGTGGCGATCTGCACGCGTGGAAAGACTATCTGACCGCCATTCAGGACGCGGCGGACGAGGCCGAACGCAAGTTCAACATCACCTTGCGCGGTGTGGTGACCTGCGTCCGTCATTTCGGCCCGGAACAGGCCAGGCGCAGCGCCTTTTGCGCGGCGGAGACAGCAGGCGACTGGATCACCGGCTTTGGTATGGGCGGCAACGAATCTGTCGGCACTCAGGGCGACTTTGCATGGGCCTTCGATTGCGCCCGCGAGGCCGGTTTGCGTCTAACCACACATGCGGGTGAGTTTGGTGGCCCCGAAAGCGTGCGGGACGCCATTCGTGATCTGGGGGTCGAGCGGGTCGGCCATGGCGTACGCGCCATCGAAGACCCGGACTTGATCCGTGAATTGATCTACCGGGATGTGACGCTTGAGGTCTGTCCGGGCTCGAATGTGGTGTTGGGATTGTATCCCGATTTCGCGGCCCACCCGATTGCCAAATTGCGCGATGCGGGCGTCAAGGTCACGGTCTCAACCGATGACCCGCCGTTTTTCCATACCACAATGCGGCGTGAATATGAAATGTTGGCCGCGGCCTTCGGCTGGCAAGCGGAAGACTTCGCGGCGTTGAATGAAACCGCCCTGAACGCGGCCTTTTGTGACGAAGACACCCGCGCGCGGGTCAAGAAAAGACTGGAGAACTCATGAGCGAACACCTGACTGTCGTCGATCATCCACTGGTACAGCACAAGCTGACGCTCATGCGGGACAAGGGCACCTCGACCGCCAGCTTCCGGCAGTTGCTGCGCGAAATCACCTTGCTGCTGGCCTATGAGGTCACGCGCGAGATGCCGCTGACCACCCGCCACATCGAAACCCCGATGGAGGAGATGGACGCGCCCATTCTGGCGGGCAAGAAGCTGGCGCTGGTGTCGATCCTGCGGGCCGGGAACGGGATGCTGGACGGGGTGCTGGAACTGGTTCCCTCGGCGCGCGTTGGCTTTGTCGGGCTCTATCGCGACGAAGAGACGCTGAAGCCGGTGCAGTATTATTTCAAGGCACCCGAAGGGTTGAAGGACCGTCTGGTGATCGCCGTTGATCCAATGCTGGCCACCGGCAACAGCTCGGCCGCCGCGATTGACCTGCTGAAAGAGGCGGGTGCCACGGATATCCGCTTCCTCTGCCTGCTGGCTGCCCCGGAAGGTGTGGCGCGCATGAAAGAGGCGCATCCAGATGTGAAGATCGTCACGGCCGCGCTGGATCGCGAGTTGAACTCGAAAGGCTATATCATGCCGGGGCTGGGCGATGCCGGAGATCGGATGTTCGGCACAAAATAGGCGCTATTGCCCGCAGATATTCTGCAGCCGGACCCAATCGCGGTCCGGCAGCACCTGTTCCAATGCCCGGCCCGCCATCGGGTCGGCCTCGATCAGGCCCAGAACCGTCTCACCGGTAATGTCACGTGCATAGGCGTAGGGGGTCGAGGGCAGGGCGGCCTGTGCAAAAACGGCCAGCAAATCGTCATCGGTAATCGCGGGACGGGGTTCTGACAAGATTTCCTCGGTATAGGTATCCACGATCTCGGGCGTCAGTTCGCCCGTGGTCAGCAAACGGAAAGCAGCGGCTGTGCCGGTCCGGTCCAGCAACTCGTCCAGCGGATCTTGCTGCGCGGCACGCGCGCGCGCCGCGATCACATAGCCTGCGGCGACGGCGGGGTCTTCGTGATCCTCGACCAGAGCCCGGTTCAACAGCACTGTCCCCCCCGGCAGGCTGAGGCTGTCGGGCAGACCCGCAGGCAGGATCACGATCTGACGTACTCCGGTTCTGCTGGCCAGCCGATCCAGCGAATCCTGCGCGTCCGGCGACGTGCACGCCTTGCCGGATACACGTTCGATCCGGCGCAGGATGGTGTCGCCGATCTCCTGCCGCTTGATCTCGGGCACCACGGCGACCACGTGGCGCTGCAGCGCGCCGGGCAGCCAGAACAACAGCAACGCAACAACCGCCAGCACGACACCTGTCACGCTGAGCCAGCGGAGCCGGCCGGGATGCGGACGCGTCCGGTCGATGGCGCGTTGCAGCCGGTCGATGGCCTCGATCATGGTGGTTTCGGTTTCGGCCAGCTCCAGCGTTTCGCCCGGATCGCCATCAGGATTGAAGATCGCGGGATAAGTACCGGGATTTTGCCGCTCCAGCGCGGCCAGCGACCAATGGGTCAGCGCCCGGTCATTGAAATCCGAGATGGTCAGCGTGGCCTCGCCAATGGACACAACCACCTCGCGCCGTTGTTCGTCTGGCGTGGGGCGCCACAGACCGGTCGCTTCGATCCGCTGGTACTGTTTGAGTGCCGTCATCGGGTAATGCTGCTCGAGTATTATTTTGTTCCAAGTCTAGCATGTTGAAAACCGACGGCGCAAACCTGTTGCGCATGGTTCAGAAAATATGCTGACTGTGCCGAAGCAGAGGGTGCAGCGAGAGTGGGAGCACGGGTGGAACAAGACAGATCTTCGGTTCTGGCATCGCTGCTTATGGTCTGCTCGATGGCGATCATCGGCGTGATCGACAACTTCGTGATTCGTCTGGCCGAGACCATCGGGCTTTGGCAGTTTCATCTGAGCCGCGCCTTGCTGATGCTGCCGCTGATCGGTTGCCTGTCTCTGCTGGGATTGGGCGGGCTCAGACCCTGGCGCTATGGTATCGTTGCATTGCGCAGCGTCCTGATCACTCTGGCGATGCTGTTTTACTTCAGCGCTTTGGCATTGATGCCGATTGCACAGGCGCTTGCGGGGTTGTTTACCTCTCCCATCTTTGTGCTGCTGATTTCGGCCCTGTTCCTCAAGCAACATATCGGCCCGTGGAGGATTGCCGCGGTGTTGCTGGGTTTTAGCGGAATCCTGTGTGTGTTGCAGCCCGATCCGCTGGCATTTGACGTCAAAACGCTGCTGCCGGTTGCCGGGGGGTTCTTCTATGCCCTCAGCGCGGTGGTGACGCGCACGCATTGTTCGGGCGAAAGCACCGTTGCGCTTTTGGCAGCGATGGTGGTGACGCTTGGCCTTGCTGGTGCGACAGGTTTGATCATGCTGGCGTTGTCCCCGATCGAGGCGCCGCTGGGGCCGGATGGGTTTGTCCTGCGTGGCTGGGTCTGGCCGATGAATCGGGCGCTGCCATGGGTCGCGGTGCAGGCTGTTGGTTCTACGATTGCGGTATTCATGCTGATCAAGGCCTATCAACTGGGCGAGCCGTCTTATGTGGCGGTGTTCGAATACTCGGTCATGATCTTCGGTCCCTTGTTCGCATGGGTGGCCTTTGGCCAGTCGGTTGGTCCGATGCAGGTGGTGGGGATCGGTATGATCGCCTCAGCGGGAGTTTTGCTGGGCTGGCGCGAGCGTCGTGTGTTGTCCAGACAGCGCGCAACATCCTGAGGTGCCGGATAGATTCGGAACAAAGAACCAGCGTGGCTGTTGGCTACGCGTTTCGTAAAGCTGGTCAAAGCAGGTCTTAATTGCAGCTTTGTTTATTGAATGCAGGCTAAATACGGCAAAGCTGACCCAAATTTGCCTTAAATGTGGCAAAACTAAGTCTCCTTAAGGCACAAAGGCTTAACCCTTCGGAAATGTATGAAGGTGCCAAAAGGGGGGAAGGCACGTGTTAGAAGTAGTGAGTGTTTCGGGGTTATCGAAACAAGAAGACAGGGGCCTTGGGGCCTTTTCGGGGAAGGCTGTGTCAGTACGTCGTGGGGGCCTGCTGCACGGAACCAGAGTGGCAACAACCAGCGGTTGGAAGCCGGTCGAAAGACTGGTCGCGGGTGATCTGGTGAGGACGCTGGATCATGGTTTTCGCGCGCTCAGACGAGTCTGCGTAGACCGTATTGTTGTCCCCGGTGATGAGCGGCGGGCCGAGCATCTTCCGGTGCTCGTCCCGTCCCGCGCTGCCTATAACGGGCGGGCTGTCTGGTTGATGCCGGAACAGGGTATGGCGTTGGATCAGGGCAAGCTGGGGCTGGGGGTCGAAGGGATCTCGATCGTGCCCGCACGGATGCTCAGCGGGGTGGGGCGGCTGCAGTCGCAGACACCGGCCCGGACCTTTGATGTCACGTCGTTATTTTTCGATCAAGATGAGGTTGTCTTCATCGAAGGCGGTTTTCAGGCCTATTGCCCGTCGGGCCGGATGGTCGCCTCGGCAGGAATATCGAACACCTATGAGGTTGCCGATGCCGAGGATGCCGAACTGCTGATCGAAGCGGTTGCAATCAAGGGCGACATTTCCGCCTTTGCAAACCCGTTGGGTGCGCTGCCTGCACCCATCCCGCAAGAACCGATATTCCCGATCCGGCCCCCTTCGGGGATACGCCGTCCAGGGCGACCAGGGCGGCCAAATGTGCCACCTTTGTTTCTGCGGCCTGAATGGCAGACCTAACTAAACACTTCAAAAGAAAGATGCAGGCGCATGGCCTCATGCGCCTGCATCACCTTGTTTACGCGGCCTGAGCCTCGGGGTTGAAGCGGCCATAGAAGCTCTGACCTTTTTCGGCCATCTCGCGCAGCAGCGGCGGGCAGGCGAAACGCTCGCCATAGGCTTCGGTCAACTGATCGCAACGCTCGGCTGCATAAGGCGTGCCGATGATGTCCAGCCAGCTGAGCGGGCCACCGGACCAAGGCGCAAAGCCCCAGCCAAGAATCGCGCCGACGTCGCCTTCGCGGATATCTTCCAGAACGCCTTCTTCCAGCGCGCGGACCGCTTCCAGAACCTGCGCGAACATCAGGCGTTCCTGCACTTCGATCAGGTCGGGCTGCTCAGCGGCCAGCGGGTATTTGTCTTGCAGACCCTTCCAGTATTCGACGCGCTTGCCTTTGTCGTCATAGTCGAAGAACCCGGCATTGGCCTTGCGGCCCAGACGACCCTGCTCCTCCATCCAGAAGATCAGATCGTCCGACGGGCTTTCGGGATAGGCATCGCCCATCGCCGCCTTTGTCGCGCGTGCGATCTTGGCGCCCAAATCAATCGAGGTCTCATCCGTCAACTGGACAGGCCCAACGGGGAAACCCAATTGCCGCGCGGCATTGTCGATCAGAATGGGGCTGACGCCCTCGGTGATCATGCGCGCACCTTCGTTGATGTAGGGGATGATGCAGCGGTTGGCGTAGAAAAAGCGCGCATCGTTAACCACGATCGGCGTCTTCCTGATCTGGCGCACATAGTCCAGAGCCTTGGCCACCGCGCGATCCCCGGTTTCGCGGCCCTTGATGATCTCGACCAGGAACATCTTTTCAACAGGTGAGAAGAAGTGGATGCCGATGAACTGATCCGGACGAACACTCGCCTTCGCCAAGTCAGTGATCGGCAGGGTCGAGGTATTCGAGGCAAAGATGCAATCCTCGGAGATGATCGCCTCGACCTTCTTGGTCATCTCGGCCTTGACGCCGGGGTCTTCAAACACCGCCTCGATGATCAGGTCGCAGCCTTTCAGGTGTTCCAGATCGGGCGTGGCGGTGATGCGGGACAGCAAGGCCTCTTTCTTCTCAGCCGTCGCTTTGCCGCGTTTGATCCCCTTATCCATATAGCTTTCGCTATAGGCCTTGCCCTTGTCGGCGGCTTCCTGATCACGGTCGATCAGAACAACCTCCATCCCGGCCTGAGCCGAGACGAGCGCAATGCCTGCCCCCATCATGCCCGCGCCCAGAACGCCGATCTTCTTGACCCGCTGATCGGGCACGTCCTTGGGCCGCACCGCGCCTTTCTCAAGCGCTTCTTTGTTCAGGAACAGCGACCGGATCATCGCCGACGAGGACGGGTTCATCAGCACGTTAGTGAACCAGCGCGCCTCGATCTTCAGGGCGGTGTCGAAATCGACCAGCGCGCCTTCGTAGATCGAACTCAGCAGAGCCTTGGCTGCCGGGAAGGCGCCTTGGGTCTTGCCGTTCACCATCGTGCTTGCACCCACGAAAGTCATGAAACCGGCGGGGTGGTAGGGCGCGCCGCCGGGCATCTTATAGCCCTTGGCATCCCACGGTTTGACCAGATCGGCATCCGATGCATTCAGAACCCATTCCTTGGCCGCCGCCACCGGATCATCCGCTACGGCGTCGATCAGCTGTGCGCCTTTGGCCTTCTTCGGGTCCATCATCTTGCCTTCCAGCAGGACGGGGGCCGCCGCCATCGCGCCGACCATGCGGCTATAGCGCATGGTGCCGCCGCCACCGGGGAAGATGCCGAGCAATATCTCGGGCAGGCCGATCTTGGATTTTGGGTTGCTGGTCATCACGCGGTGGTGACAGGCCAATGCGATCTCGGTCCCGATCCCTGCGCAGGTGCCGTTGATGGCGCAGGCCACCGGCTTGCCGCCTTTCTTGGTCTTGGGGTCCATGCCCGCCAGCTCAAGTCGACGCAGGATGTTGTGGCCGCTCATGACGAAATCGAACAGCGCCTGCGCGGGTTCGTCACCGGCTTCCTGACGGATCGTGGCCAGCGTGCTCAGATCCATGCCGCCCGCGAACGACCCTTCCTTGCCACTGGTAATGACGATGCCCTTGATCTCATCATCGGCCAGCGCCTGATCGATCAGGTCACCGACCAGAGCGAACGCTTCGCGCGACAGGACGTTCATGGATTTACCCGGTACGTCCCAGGTGATGAAGGCGACGCCGTCTGCGTCTTTGCTGAGGGTGAAATCAGTCATTGTCATCTCCAATCTGGTCAGCCGTCAGCGGGCTGCCGTCTTTGCGGGTAAAGCGAAAGTCGTCGCCCTCGAACTTCACCATCATGTCTATGTCGCTGTAATAGCCGGTCTCGGTCGGGGTCCGTGTGCCCACCACCAGAAAGGTCGCGGGCGCATCGGTCTTGTTCACAAGGTGATGACCATTGGCCTCACCCGCGGGCCATGCCGCGCAATCGCCGGGCAGCATTTCATGCTCGCCATCGTCATCGATCAGCACGCATTTGCCGCTGAGCATGATGGCAAACTCGTCCTGCTGCATGTGGTAATGGCGCAACGAGGATTGGCCCTGCGGTTCCAGCCGCACGATGTTGACCCCGAATTGGGTCAACCCGCCGGCATCACCCACACGCTGGACGAAACGACCTGCGGTCGCCTCGGCCAGTTTGCCGGGATAAGAGGAACCGCCCTTAAAAGGGATTTGCGAAAGGTCCAGCTTGGGCATCAGACACGCTCGATAATCGTTGCCGCACCCATGCCGGACGCGATGCAGAGCGTGGCCAGACCGGTTTCCTTGTCCTGACGCTCCAGCTCATCCAGCAATGTGCCGATGATCATCGCGCCGGTCGCGCCCAGCGGGTGCCCCATCGCGATTGAGCCGCCATTGACGTTGACCAGCCCGGGGTCGACATCAAACGCCTGTTGGAACCGCAGCACGACCGAGGCGAAGGCCTCGTTCACCTCAAACAGGTCCAGATCGCCGATCTTCATGCCGTTGTCGGCGAGGATTTTCTCGGTCACCGGAACCGGGCCGGTCAGCATGATGGTCGGATCGGTGCCGATCTTGGCGGTCGCCTTGATGCGCGCGCGCGGTTTCAGGCCGTATTTCTCACCGAACTCCTTGTTACCGATCAGCACAGCGGCAGCCCCGTCCACGATGCCCGAGCTGTTACCCGCATGGTGGATGTGATTGATCCGCTCAAGATGCGGATATTTGATCATCGCGACCTTATCGAATCCCGGCATCTGTTCACCCATCATCGCGAACGAGGGGTTCAGCGCGCCAAGCGATTGCATATCAGTGCCGGGACGCATGTATTCATCACGGTCCAGAATGGTCAGGCCGTTCTGATCCTTGATTGAAATCACCGATTTCTCGAACCTGTTGTCCTCCCATGCTGCTGCGGCGCGTTTCTGAGACTCAACGGCCAGCGCATCCGCGTCATCGCGGCTGAAGCCGTATTCGGTTGCGATGATGTCAGCCGAAATGCCCTGCGGCACAAAATAGGTCTCCATCGCCAGCGATGGGTCAACGGCAATCGCTGCGCCGTCGCTGCCCATGGCAACGCGGCCCATCATCTCGACACCGCCCGCGATATAGGCTTCGCCCGCGCCGCCCTTGACCTGATTGGCCGCAAGATTCACGGCCTCCATGCCCGAGGCACAAAACCGGTTGATTGCCAGTCCGGGAATCGACTGATCCAGATCCGAGGCCAGAACTGCCGAGCGCGCCAGACAGCCGCCTTGCTCCATCACCTGCGTGACGTTGCCCCAGATCACATCCTCGACGGCGTGGCCTTCCAGATTGTTGCGCTCTTTCATCGCGTTCAGGGTCAGGGCGGACAGGCGCACCGAGGTTACTTCGTGCAGGCTGCCATCCTTGCGGCCCTTGCCGCGCGGGGTGCGCAGGGCGTCATAGATATAGGCTTCGGTCATGGGGTCTTCTCCTCAAGCTCGATCCGACGGGTTGCCGGGCATCAGGTCATAGGGGTGTTTCCAGCCGGGCTGTTCGCTGAGGCGGGTCAGCCAGGCGTCGATATGGGGCCAGTCGGCGCGGTCAAAGCCGAAGGGTTCGGGGTAATAAAGGTAACCGCAGCAGCTGATATCGGCGTTGGTCACGCCGTCGCCGACAATCCAGTCGCGGCCTTCAAGGTGAGCGTCCAGAATTTGGTAGGCTGCCTTCAGACGCCCTTGGTTGAAGGCGATGACATCCGGGTTGCGGTGTTTCTCGGGCAGGAAATTGATTAGGAAACGGGTCATCCCGGCCATTGAGCTAAGCTTGTGGTTGTCCCACAGAACCCAGCGGAAGATCTCATAGTTCTCATCGCGGTCACCGCCGCCAAATTTACCCGATCTTTCGGTTACATAGGCCTGAATCGCGCCCGACTGGCTGGTTCGGAAATCGCCGTCAATCAGAACCGGCGCTTCGCCCATCTCGTTTACTTCTGTGCGGTATTCGGGCGTACGGGTCGCGCCGTTGAAGAAGTCGACAAAGACCGGCTCCCACTCCAGGCCAGACATTTCCAGCGCCAACGCCGCTTTGTACGAGTTTCCGCTTTCTCCGAAGCAGTGCAGTTTGATGGTCATGCGAACGCCCCTCCCGTGGCGTGTCTGGTTAGGTCGGAATTTCCGTATTTGAAACGAGAAGAAGAGTGGAACAGTTCTCGTTTTCGTAACGGTTCGTTAACGTTAATGGGGGCTTGATGTGAGTGCGGTACAGGCTGCCGAGCCGATGACCGTACGAGGAGAAGCCCCGCCGTCCCGGCTGAGTGCCACCTAGTGAGATCAGTTCCCGGATGGCGGGGTGGACGCGCCTCCATGTCTTCTTCTTGTTCCAAATACGGCCGCCGGAGGCGGATTGTACAACTGCCGCGCGCGCAGTGTTTTTTGGGGGCGCGATGCTCATCGCTTGCGCGCCTCAAGTTCGGAGTTGAAGATGCGCAACCTATGCGTCAGGTTTTCCTCATCAATCACGCTGTTGAAGTTCTCGAACAGAAACGACAGGGCCTCACCTTCATCCAATCCCGCCTCGCGCGCGAAACCACGGAGTTTGCGATAGCCATCCTCGGTCATGGCGACGGGAAATCGACGGGTCAGGCGAAAGCGTTTAGGCATCGTGTCTCCTCCGGATGTGGGCTCGGGCCGTCAGGCCCGAACCCAGACTGAGATCAGAAATTCGCCGCGTCCAGTGCCATTACCGTGTCCGCGCCGGTCTGGATGCGCGCCAGATGCATGGCTGTGGCGGGCAGGCGGCGGGCCATGTAGAAACGACCGGTTGTAATCTTGGTCTCGTAGAACTCTTTGTCCGAGGCTCCACCGTCCAGCGCTTCCTGAGCCGCTTTCGCCATTTGCGCCCACATCAGGCCCAGGCAGACATGCCCAAACATGTGCATGAAGTCATATGACCCGGATAGAGCGTTGTTTGGATTCTTCATGCCTTCCTGCATGAAGTACATGCCTGCGGCTTGCAAATCCTTGGATGCGGCCTTCAGCGGTTCGATGAAGGCTTTGTCATAGGCTTCATCCTTGCCGCCGTTCTCCTTGCAGAAGGTTTTGACCATCTCGAAGAACGCCATGACATGTTTGCCGCCATCCTGTGCCAGCTTGCGGCCCACGAGGTCCAGCGCCTGAACGCCGTTTGCGCCTTCGTAGATCATCGCGATCCGGGCGTCTCGGGTGTATTGCGACATGCCCCATTCTTCGATGTAGCCGTGGCCGCCATAGACCTGCTGCGCCTGTACGGTCATGTCGTAGCCTTCGTCCGTCAGGAAGCCCTTGATGACCGGGGTCAACAGCGAGATCAGCCCGTCCGCGTCTTTGTCTCCCGAGCGGTGCGCCTTGTCGATCATGGTCGCGCCCCACAGGATGAACGCGCGTGCGCCCTCGGTGAAGCTTTTCTGATCCATCAGGTTGCGGCGGATATCCGGGTGCACGATCAGCGGGTCGGCGGGGCCGTCGGGGTTCTTCACACCGGTCACATCGCGGCCCTGAAGGCGATCCTTGGCGTATTCCAAAGCGTTCTGGTACGCGGCTTCGGCCTGAGACAGACCCTGCATGCCCACACCCAGACGCGCTTCGTTCATCATGGTGAACATGGCGCGCATGCCTTTGTGTTCTTCACCCAGCAGCCACCCGGTGGCCTCGTCATAATTCATGACGCAGGTCGAGTTGCCGTGGATGCCCATCTTTTCTTCGATCTTGCCGACCGATACGCCGTTGCGTTCACCCGGCGAGCCATCTTCGTTGACGATGAACTTGGGCACGATGAACAGCGACACGCCTTTGATGCCCTCCGGGCCGCCGGGGATTTTGGCCAGCACCAGATGGATGATGTTGTTGGCCATGTCGTGATCGCCAGCCGAGATAAAGATCTTCTGGCCGGAAATCTTGTAGCTGCCGTCGCCCTGCGGTTCAGCCTTGGTGCGCATCAGGCCCAGATCGGTGCCGCAATGCGGTTCGGTCAGGTTCATGGTGCCGGTCCATTCGCAGCTGACCATGTTGGGTAGGTATTTATCTTTCTGCTCGTCGGTTCCGTGCGCCAGAATGGCCGAGGCCGCGCCGTGGGTCAGGCCCTGATACATGGTGAACGCCTGGTTTGAGCCCGAGAACATCTCGCCCACCGCAGTGCCGATGACATAGGGCATGTTCTGGCCGCCATACTCTTCCGGCATGTCGAGGCCCGTCCAGCCGCCTTCCTTCATCTGCTCGAAGGCATCTTTGAATCCTGTGGGGGTGTACACAATGCCGTTTTCCAACCGGCAGCCTTCGGTGTCGCCCACGACGTTCAGCGGGTGCAATACGTTGGAGGCAACCTTGCCTGCCTCTTCCAGAACCGCGCCGGTGAACTCGGCCTCCAGTTCGTTGTAGCCGGGAATATCCGACTGCGAGACTTTCAGAACGTCGTGTAGGATGAACTGCATATCTTTGGTTGGCGCGGTGTAGACGGGCATGTGAAGCTCCCTTAATTCATATGTCCGAAAGGTCGGTCTTATTCAGCCGCCTTCTTTTCCTGTTTCATCGAGGCGATAACCTTCTCGCCCCAGCGCAACTGCTCTTTCAACTCGTCGATGGCCTGCGTCAGCTCTTCGCGGCGCGATTCCATGTCTGCCAGACGCTCGCACGCGATTTCATAAGTGCGGGACATCTGGGTCAGCTGCTGGTCACCCACGTGATACAGGTCCAGAAGCTGGCGGATTTCTTCGAGGCTGAAGCCAAAGCGCTTGCCGCGCAGGATCAGTTTCAGGCGTGCGCGGTCCCGTTTGGTGAACAGGCGCTTTTGGCCCTCGCGGATCGGAAACAAAAGCTCTTTGGCCTCGTAGAACCGCAAGGTGCGGGGCGTGACATCATAGGTCTCGCACATCTCACGGATGGTCAGCAGATCTTCGGTCATGGTTCAAACTCTCATCACTGGCGTCATGCAATCTGAGTTGCGCAGTCGATGAGCGTTTTACAACACACAAGTGACGTTTACGTAATGCGGACGCTGCGTCACAAATATGTTGACGTAACATCCGGTCGCGTAAAGCGGGGGTTTCGGCAATTTTCTTGCCGTAGGGGAAGGTCTATTTCAGCAGTTCAACGGTCTGGTTGCGCAGTTGCTGCAGCGCATCCATCGCCTCATCCAACTGCGCACGTTGCTGGCGCAGTTCTTCCATCTGGCGATCCGCCATTTCAATAAAGGTCGCCATCTGCGCCTGATTGCCCTGATCTTCGTAGATCAGCAGCCATTGCCGGATCTCTTCCAGAGGAAACCCGAACTTTCGCCCCCGCAGGATCAGTTTCATGCGTGCACATTCACGGGGGCCGTAGAACCGCGACCGGCCTTCGCGGTCGGGCTGCAGCAATTCGATATATTCGTAGTAGCGCAAGGTGCGCGGAGTGACATCGAACTCGGCGCACATTTCTTTGAATGACAAACGGGTGTCGGACATTCCGGGTCTCCTTGGCAGCAACCTAGGGCGTCGTCGCGGCAAGCGCAACAGGCGGGCTTGCCCTTGGCGCAAACGCAGGCCCATAAAGGGGCAAGTACAAGGACAGGACCCAACCCCATGGTCGACAAGACAGTTTTAGCGCGGCAATTCATCGAGGCGATTCCGCACGCCAAGGCCCTGGGGCTTGATTTGACCCATATCGGAGAGGGCGAGGCCGAAATCTCGATGCCCAATAATGAACAACTGATCGGTGATCCCCGGACCGGCGTGATCCATGGCGGCGCGGTCTCGGCGATGCTGGATACCTGTTGCGGCGCAGCAGTGATGAGCCACCCGTCAGCACCCGGCGGGACAGCCACCATCGATTTGCGCATCGACTATATGCGGGCCGCAACACCGGGGCAGAGCATCCGTACACGCGCGACCTGCTATCACATCACGCGCAACGTGGCCTTTGTGCGGGCGACGGCGACGGATGACGACAGTGACCGGCCTGTCGCCACTGCGTCGGGTGCCTTCACGGTGGAGGGTCGCTGAGATGGCAAGGCCTCGACCCGAACCGATGCAGGTGGTCAAGCAACGCCGTGACGACGCGCTGAATGCGCTGGTCGAAGGTGTGCCTTATATCCGGTTCCTCAACATCACCTTCGACCGTCGCGGCGATGAATTGACCGGCGTTCTGAATTTTGATGAGAAACTGATCGGCAACCCGTTTCTGCCCGCCATCCACGGCGGCGTTACGGCGGCCTTTCTGGAAGTCACCGCCGTGATCACTTTGAGCTGGGAGCATATGTTCCCAAGGATTGAAAGCGGCGAGATCGCCGCTGAGGATATCCTGACGGGTGAGAATATCCGTTTTCCCAAGACCATCGACTTTACCGTCGACTATCTGCGCTCGGGCCTGCCGCGCGATGCTTATGCGCGCGCTTTCATCAACAGGGCAGGGCGGCGCTATGCCTCGGTGCGGGTTGAGGCGTGGCAGGACAATCACGCCAGATTGTTCGCGCAAGGTACGGGACATTTCCTGATGCCGCAGCCTCCGACATCGAAAGACTAGCGATGGAAGACGCAACCGCGCCCATCACGCATCGGCGCGTTCTGAAGATCGCTTTGCCGATCGTGTTGTCGAATGCGACCGTGCCGATCCTCGGGGCGGTTGATACCGGCGTTGTCGGCCAGATGGGGCAGGCGGCTCCGATTGGTGCGGTGGGCATGGGCGCGGTGATCCTGTCGGCGATTTATTGGATTTTCGGCTTTCTGCGTATGGGCACCACCGGTCTGGCTGCGCAGGCCCGAGGGGCGGGAGACACTGCCGAAACCGGAGCGTTGCTGATGCGCGGGCTGCTGCTGGGTGGTACTGCCGGGCTGATCTTCATCGCAGTGCAGGTCTGGGTGTTCCTTGGGGCCTTTGCCCTGTCACCTGCCAGTCCCGAGGTCGAGGCGCTGACGCGATCCTATCTAGAGATTCGCATCTGGGGTGCGCCGGCCACCATTGCCTTATACGCGGTAACGGGTTGGCTGATCGCGGTCGAGCGGACGCGTGGTGTGTTCATCCTGCAGGTCTGGATGAACGGGCTGAACATCCTTCTCGACCTGTGGTTCGTACTGGGGCTGGGATGGGGCGTAGAAGGCGTCGCCATCGCTACTCTGATCGCTGAATGGACAGGTCTGGCGCTTGGCCTCTGGCTGTGCAGCGCGGCGTTTGGTGGCAATCAGTGGCGGGACTGGCCGCGCATCTTCGACTCCGTTCGCCTACGACGGATGATGCAGGTGAATGGCGATATCATGGTGCGCTCGGTGCTGCTGACCGGGGCATTCACCACCTTTCTGTTCGTGGGCTCCGATCTGGGCGACGTGAACCTTGCGGCCAATCAGGTGCTGCTGCAGTTTCTGGAAATCACAGCCTTTGCTTTGGACGGCTTTGCTTTCTCCGCCGAGGCGCTGGTCGGCGGAGCCGTCGGTGCGCGGGATCGCCTGCAGGTCAGGCGCGCATCGGTCATGGCGTCGCAATGGGGCGTGGGCGGCGCGGTGGCGCTGGCGCTGGTGTTCTATCTGGTTGGGCCCGCGCTGATAGATCTGATGACCACCTCACCCGATGTGCGAAATGCTGCGCGTGAATATCTGTTCTGGGCCGCGCTGGCGCCGGTCATCGGCGTGGCAAGCTGGATGTTCGACGGTATCTATATCGGTGCCACCTGGACCCGCGACATGCGCAACGCGATGATCCAGTCGGTTGCGATCTACGTGGTGGCGCTGTTCGTGCTTGTGCCCGCCATGGGCAATCACGGGCTCTGGGCTGCGCTGATGATCCTGAACACCGCGCGTGGTGTCACGATGGGCTGGCGCTATCCGCGGCTTGAGGCACAGATCGCCTAGAGAAGGCTCAACAGATTCTCGGGCGGGCGTCCTATGGCCGCCTTATCGCCCGCGATGGCCAGCGGGCGTTCGATCAGGATCGGATGTTCGGCCATGGCCTGAATCAATGCCTCATCGGGCGAAGCTTTGGTCAGACCAAGCTCTTTGAACTGCTTTTCACCGGTCCGCATCATGCTGATCGCCGGAAGGCCCAGCTTGGCCAGAGCCGCGCGGATTTCATCTGCCGAGGGCGCGTCCTCAAGGTATTTGCGTATCTCGACCGGCGCGCCGTTTTCCTCAAGCAACGCCAATCCGGCGCGCGATTTGGAACAGCGCGGGTTGTGCCAGTATTCGATCATAACCAATCCTCTCGCTTGCTGCCGACCGCCTGCGCCACCGATGAGAACCCATCGCGGGCCAGCAGCTTGTCCAGCCCGTGGGCGATCTCGGCGGCCAGTGAAATGCCGCCATAGACCATGGCCGTATAGAACTGAACGGCAGAGGCCCCGGCGCAGATCTTGGCATAAGCCTGTTCTGCCGTGCCGATGCCGCCAACCCCAATCAAGGGGATGTCACCGCCGGTCAACTGGCTGAGCTGCGCCAGCACACGGGTCGATTTCTCGAACAGCGGCGCGCCCGACAGCCCGCCTGCCTCGGCCTTATGCGCACTGCGCAGCCCGTCGCGCGACAGGGTGGTGTTGGTGGCGATGACGGCATCCACGCCGGTCTCATGGGCGACTTCGGCGATGTCCTGCAGTTCGGCCTCGGTCAGGTCCGGGGCGATCTTCAGGAAGATCGGGATCGGGCGGGGCAGGCCGTTGCGTGTATCGATCACGCCGCTCAGCAGCGCGCTCAGCGCCGCCTTGCCCTGCAGGTCGCGCAGCTTTTCGGTGTTGGGGGATGAAACGTTGACGGTGGCAAAGTCCAGATGCGCCGCGCAGTGGGCCAACACCTTGGCGAAATCTCCGGGCCGGTCGTCGCTGTCTTTATTGGCGCCGAGGTTCAGGCCGATCACCGCGTCCTGGGGACGGTGGGCCAGACGTCCTGCCATGACTTCCATCCCTTCGTTGTTGAACCCGAAGCGGTTGATGGCCGCGCGATCTTCCGACAGGCGGAACAGGCGCGGTTTTGGGTTGCCGGGTTGCGGGCGTGGGGTGACCGCGCCCACTTCGATAAAGCCGAACCCCGCCTGTGACAGCGGGGTCAGGGCCTCTCCGTTCTTGTCGAACCCGGCGGCCAGACCGACCGGATTGGGCAGGTCCAGACTGGCGACGCGGGTTTTCAAACGGTCCGACGTGACAGGACCCGGTGAGGGCGCAAGGCCCGAGGTCAGTGCCTTGATCGACAACCCATGCGCGGTTTCGGGATCAAGACGATGCAGGGCGGCCAGCCCAAGTTTTTCGGTCAGTTTCATCCGAAGGAAGCTCCACCTTCTGTCGGCGCGCAGCGGATCAGGCGCGAGGTTTCAACAGCCGCCTGCCGATGTATCACGGCGGCGCGATAAGACGGGTCCGTCACCATTTCCAGAAACGCATGGGCGGTGGGATAGCGGGCGATGAACACCTCGTCCCATGCCTCGTCCTGCGGACCGATCAGCGTTGTCTGGAATGTGCCGCGCCAGAGGATCGATGCACCGATACGGGCGATGATGGGCGCGGTCTCGGCCCCATAATTGCGATAGGCCTGCGCGCCGGTCAGCCCGGCACCAGCGAGTGGATGGTCAGAGGGATATTCCGCCACAGCACGGAATTTCACCAGATTGAGCATTTCGATCGGGTGGTCCCGGTCGAGGCCTTTGAACGCCTCGAACTGTTCGCGCTCGGGGTCGACGAAACCGGTCATTGCATATCCGCCGGGAACTGGTGGACCTGGCCGTCAAAGGGTAGCGGACGTGCCCATATCATGTCCGACATGCGAAGCTGGCGGTAGAGATGCGGAAACAGGGCACCACCACGCGAAACCTCCCATTTCAGGTCGTCGCCCATGGTGTCGGTGTCGCAGGCCAGCAGCGTCAGGCCATCGACACCGGCAAAATGCTTGGCGGCAGTTTCGGTTGCCTGCGTGGCGGTCGAGAAATGGACGAACCCGTCGGATACATCAATCGGCGCACCATTCGAGGACCCTTGCGCCTGCAGCGTCGCCCATTCATCGGCGCGAAGTATCTTGTAAATCAGCATGCAGCCCTGATGCCCCGCGCGAAGGGTAGAATCAAGCCGGATTTCCCCCTTTGACTCTTCGCCGCACAAGGCGCACCATCGCGCAAAACAATCACAGGGAGTTTCACGATGTTCACCCGATTTCTGGCTTCGGCTGCGGTACTCGGCCTAACGGCTGGCATGGCGGCGGCCGAATATAAGCTGACCATTCTACACACCAATGATTTTCACTCGCGCATTGAGCCGATCAACAAATATGACAGCGGATGCGGTGCCGAAGACAATGCCGAGGGCAAGTGCTTTGGCGGATCGGCGCGTCTGGTGACAGCGGTGGAGGAGGCGCGGGGACGGGCGGAAAATTCGATCCTCGTGGATGGGGGAGATCAGTTTCAGGGTTCTTTGTTCTATACCTACTACAAGGGCAAGGTAGCCGCCGAGTTCATGAACAAGCTGGGCTATAACGCGATGACCGTGGGCAACCACGAATTTGACGATGGCCCCGAGGTGTTGCGCGGTTTCATCGACTCGGTCGATTTTCCTGTCCTGATGTCAAATGCGGATGTCGCGGACGAAGAGCTTTTGACCGACAAAATAAAGAAATCCGCCGTAATCGAGGTGGGCGGTGAAAAGATCGGCCTGATTGGACTGACGCCGGAAGACACACATGATCTTGCTTCGCCCGGTCCGAACATCACCTTCTCGGACCCGGTACCTGCGGTTCAGGCCGAGGTGGACAGGCTGACCGGAGAGGGCGTCAACAAGATCATCGTCCTCAGCCATTCAGGTTATGGGGTCGATCAGCGCGTGGCGCAGGAAACCACGGGTGTCGACGTGATCGTTGGCGGCCATTCGAACACCTATCTGTCGAACACGTCAGACAAAGCGGCGGGGCCGTACCCGACCGTGGTGAATGGGGTGCAGATCGTGCAGGCCTATGCCTATGGCAAGTTCCTGGGTGAACTGAACGTGACTTTCGACGATGATGGCAATGTCGTTTCAGCTGTCGGTGAACCGCTGATCATGGACAATTCCGTAGCCGAAGATCAGGGTTCGCTGGACCGCATCGCCGAACTGGCGGCTCCGCTTGAGGAAATTCGCAACAAGGTTGTGGCCGAGGCGGCAGCGCCAATTGAAGGCGACCGGTCGATTTGCCGTGTGCAGGAATGCGAGATGGGCAACCTTGTCGCGGACGCGATGCTGGCGCGGGTCGCAGAACAGGGCGTCCAGCTTGCGATTGCGAACTCGGGCGGTCTGCGGGCATCGATCGACCCGGGCGAGGTGACCATGGGCGAAGTTCTGACCGTGCTGCCGTTCCAGAACACGCTCTCGACCTTCGAGATCAGCGGCCAAGGCGTCATCGACGCGTTGGAAAACGGCGTGAGTCAAGTAGAAGAGGTCAAAGGCCGCTTCCCGCAGGTGGCAGGGATAACCTTTACCTGGGACCCGTCGGTCGCCCCGAACGAAGGCCGGATTGTCGAGGTGATGGTCGCCAATGGCGATGGATTCGCGCCTATTGATCCTGCAGCCACCTATCTGGTTGTCACAAACAACTATGTCCGCAACGGTGGTGATGGGTACAGCGTCTTCTCAGGTGATGACAAAAACGCCTATGATTTCGGACCAGATCTGGCGGACGTCACGGCCGAATACCTGGCCGAGAACGCGCCTTATCAGCCCTATCTGGACGGGCGAATCAAACAGAAATGATCTTCTGAAGATTTACAAAACAAAGGCCGCCTGTACGGGCGGCCTTTTGCATTCAGTCGAGATCGTATTCCGGCCAAAGCTGGGGATCAAATCCGTCAAGCATCGGCTGGATATGATCCGCCACCTCGCGCCATCCGCCGATGGAACTGGTCGAGATTTTCTTGCGGACCTGATCGATGCTGGCGGTGAGGACCTGTTTGGTATTCTCTTCGGGATGCATCATCCGTTCATCCCACGCGATGTCGCAGAACGCAGCGACTTTCTGGCTAAAGGTCCTGGGGTCCGAGACGAGCTGTTCATACGGGATCGTCAGGATGCGGTCGCCGAACACCTTGTCCCAATGCGCCATGTACCGCCGGTAGAGGTTGGCCGAATGCGCGATTGCTTTCAGGTTTGACGCATAGCGCATACCCGGAGCCGGGAAACGCCTGATCCACTTCGATAGCCCCACATCTCGGGGATCGCGCATCATGTTGATCACGCGGGCAGTAGGAAACGCGGAAAGCAAGAAGCCAGCACGTTGATAATTATGAGGCATCTTGTCGACAAATGCGGCGGAACCTTCCGGGATCGGCGGCATCAGCTTGCGGAAATCCCTTGCGTATTCAGTTGCGGCTTTCGCATCGAATGGTTGTTGTTCTTCAACAATGGGAACAGAAAGATCAGCACCCAGCGTCAGCTCTCCGCAGCCGACAATATTGGGCAGCGAACTCAGCATCATCTCCATCAGAGTCGTGCCGGATCGGGGCTGCCCGATCACGAAGATCGGCTTGGGGCCGTCATCCTCTATCGCATAAATAACTTCGTCTCTGGATGGGAAAACATTGCAGGTATCTGCGACCTTTTTCTCTTCCAGATCAAAGTCATACGGATTGGTTTCATGCTGCGCCTCGTTGGCATGCGCAAACTGCGGCAAAGCTACGGCCATTCCATCACGGCGCGAGATTACCTGTGCTTTGGCAAACTCCAGCACAGAGTTGACGTGATCGCTCTCAGCGATCGCATGGTCGATGGCCTCGGCCAGCGGTCCGGCTTCGTCTTTTGCGACGGACATCGACAACTGATAAAGCGCTGCGGCACAGTGCGGATTGGCCTTAAGGAGAGACCGGAAAATACGAGTCGCGGCTGCCTTGTCACCCGACTGATGCAGGTTGTTGGCCATTCCTAAGGCAATATCTTCAATCTCTGGTGCAAGTGCGTAGGCGCGCGCAATATCCGCCGAGCTTTGATCAACAAAACCAATTTTTTCATAAGCCCGTGCGCGGACAGCCAGAAAGTTTGAGTTCTCGGGGTCTTTCTGCAGACGTTGCGTAGCGTGATCGATGATCAAGCGCCAGTTCTGGCCTTTCAGCTGAATCTCGTCGATGACGCGATTGAGTTCCTTATTGTTTGGAAACTGATCAAGCTTTTGTTCGGCATAGGACAGCGCGCGCGGTATCTGACCTGTCTGCATCAAAGCGTTTGCGAGGTTTTCGACGAATTGGACATCGTCAGGTTTTAGGCGTGATGCCTCGACGAAGTGCGGAATCGACTGCTTATAGCGTTTCATTTCGGTCAGGACGAATCCCGCAATCGCATGATAATCCGAGTCTTTCGGGAACTTTTTGACACCCAATTGCGCTTTCTTCAGGGCTTGGGGCAGTTTGCCTGCATCAAGATCACTCAGCGCTTTGCTTTTGAGGGATTTCACTTGTTGTTGTGCCATCTGGGCGCGCTTGCCTTTGTCTCTGTGAAAAACCGATGCAACTGGTTCATTACCCATGAAGGGGCAGTTTGCAACATTCCTCATCAGGTTGGCTGTATCGGCGACGATCTTTCCTTTCCCGGGTACTCGGGATAGACCACGTGCATGGCTCTGAATTTCCCTGATCTGGCGCAGCTTTACGCTCATGCGTTCGACGACATCATCGACGTACGCAGCCCGGCGGAATTTGCCGAAGACCATCTGCCCGGTGCGATCAATCTGCCTGTTCTCGACAATGAAGAACGGGCGCGGGTCGGAACGATTTATGTCCAACAAAGCCCGTTTCTGGCACGCAAGCTTGGTGCCGCGCTGGTGTTCCGCAATGCGGCCAGCCATGTCGAAAACAGCCTGAGCCATCATGAGGGCAACTGGCGGCCGCTGGTCTATTGCTGGCGCGGCGGGCAGCGATCGGGGTCTTTTGCGTGGATGCTGCAGCAGATCGGCTGGCGGGCCGAAGTGGTCGAAGGCGGCTATCGCACCTATCGCCGACTGGTGAAGCGCTATCTCTATGACGATCCGCTGCCGCATCGACTGGTGGCGCTGGATGGCTATACCGGCACCGCCAAGACCCAACTTCTGGCGCATCTGCGGACGCAGTGCGTGCAGGTGCTGGACCTTGAGGGGCTGGCCAATCATCGCGGGTCTTTGCTGGGCGAAATGCCGGGCGGGCAGCCGAGCCAGAAGGCGTTCGAATCCGCTCTGGCAGCCGCCTTGTGCCGGTTGGATACGGACCGGCCCGTGGTGGTCGAGGCGGAGTCGTCCAAGATCGGCGCTCTGATCCTGCCGCCCTCCGTGTGGATGGCGTTGAGGGCTGCGCCGCGCATTCAGATCACGGCGTCGCTCGCGGCGCGCACGGCATATCTGGTGGGGGCGTATAACGATATCCTGTCAGATAGCCAACGTTTGCGAGATCGCCTATCGCCGCTGCGCTTGCATCGCGGCCATGAGGTGGTCGATGGCTGGATGACCCTGATCGATGCGGGTGATAAGCGGGGGCTGACACGGGCTCTGATGGAACAGCATTATGACCCGGCCTATGCCAAATCCCGACGTGGCCGGGCAGTCGATCTTGTTGCGGAAATCGAGGCCCCGGCGCTGGATAACACGGGCCTTGCGACGACAGCAGAGCGGATCGCGCAGGCGCTGGATCAGCTTTGAAGCCGTAGACCGGGTTCCCGGTCCATTTGCCCGATGATTGCGGCGGGGTAGCCCGCAGCAATCAAAGCGGCGCAGAGATTGTCAGCCTGATCGGCGGGAACCGCGGCCAGCAACCCTCCGGCGGTTTGCGGGTCGTAAAGCAGGTCTGCCTTGCCACCAACGGGCAGGTCCGGCGTAATCGCGCGGTTGTCGGCATAGAGGGTCGAGCGGATGTTCCGCTCGCTCAGTTCCAGCGCGCCTTGCATCACTGGGATCGCATTCAGATTCAGTGTCGCTCCGCAGCTGGAGGCATCGCATATTCCCTGCAGATGACCTGCCAGACCAAAGCCGGTGACATCCGTCATCGCATGAGCGACGTGCAGGATATCAGAGGCATCTCCCTGTGGCTGGACCATATGTGCATAGGCTGCCGCAACCCAGGCCCCGTCGGCCTGACCGTCCATCTCTGCCGCCATCAACACACCGCTGCCAAGGGGTTTGGTCAGGATCAGCGCATCGTCGGGTTTCGCACCACTCAGGGTGATGGGCTCAGCGTCACACAGGCCGGTCAGTGTGAACCCGATCGTCATCTCATCTCCCATCGAGCTGTGGCCCCCGACGATCTCGGCACCGGCGTGGCGCATGATGTCACTGGCGGTGGTCATGATTTCTGCCATGGTCCGCTGCTGCAATTCTGCCGACATTCGGGGCAGAATGATCGTTGCGGTTGCGGCCTGAGGCTTTGCCCCCATGGCCCAGATATCACCAAGCGCATGGACAGCAGCTATTCGGGTCATCAGCGCGGGATCGTTGGTGAAGCTGCGCAGGTGGTCCGAGGTCATCACTTGCCGCACGCCACCCGGGGTGATCAGCGCCGCATCATCTCCGGGCAGGGGTGTCACATCCGACCGTTCGGGCGATGGCAGAGATTGCAGGGCGCTTTGTAGCGCACCGCGCCCTACCTTGGCGCCGCAACCGCCGCACATGGGTTTCTCTCCCAAAGCGTCCTGGACTCCATCGGCATGAAGCCGGGGCAGGGCCGGGGGCTGCATCTGCGGCAACTCGCGAAAGCGGTTCATAAAGGTCTGATCGATGTGGTTCTTCCATTTCCACATCAGCGGACCGCTGAACGACGTGCCCAACCGCTCGGCCAGAGCAGATTTGCCGCCCAGCGAGATCAGCTTCAGATAGTCCTTCTGCGGCGAGTAACGACGCATCTGGCCAGCGCCCAGCGCCGCCCTGAGGTTGTCGAACAGCACCGGCGCTTCGCGCACCGCATAGACCCCTGCCTTGGGGCGCGGGTTTTCGGCCAGATGGGCGCAATCTCCGGCGGCGAAAATTGCCGGGTCGCTGGACTGCAGATAGCCGTTCACGCGGATATAGCCATCGTGAAGGTCCAGACCGCTATCGGTCATCCATTCGTAAGGGCGTGCGCCAGCTGCGCCGGTAATGAACTCTGCCGGAATTGCGCGGCCATCATTCAGCTCGATCCGTCCGGCAGAGATTTGTTTGATCGCGCTGTTTTCAAGCAACTCGACACCGAGCTGTTCCAAGGCCCGCCGGATCGTCGCGCCGGCTTTCGGCACCGTCGCGGTCAGGGCGGTGGCACTGTCGATCAGGGTGACCTGCGCCGTGCGTCCTTTGTTGCGCAACGCATGGGCCATCGCCATCACCAGCTCGACACCGGCAACGCCCCCGCCAATCACGGCCACCGATGCGGGGCCGGATCTGGCCAGATAGGTTGCCCATTGCGCGGCGAACGGCCCCAGCGGTTTGGCGGGAACCGCGTGTTCAGCAAAACCGGGCAGGGCGGGCATGTCCGATGTGATGCCTACATTGACCGAGGCGACATCGAATGCCACCGGAGGGTGACCGGGCACGTGGACCAGACGCGCCTCGGGGTCGACGCCCTGAACTGCACCCAAAATGACACGCGCACCTGCAAAACGCGCCAGCCTGACCAGATCGATATCCAGCTCCCACCGGTCATAGTGACCGGCGACAAAACCCGGCAGCATTCCTGAATAGGGTGCGGTCGGGCCGGGATTGATCACCGTAACCCGCGCGCCGGGCAGCGGGTCCATACCCCATTTGCGCAAAAGCAGCGCGTGGGTGTGGCCTCCGCCAATTAGCACCAGATCGCGGGTCAGGGGCAGCGGAGGTGTGTGCATGGGTTTCAGTTCGTGCTGTGGTCAGGGACGTCCTCGACCTGTTCGACCGCGTGGGTGGCCCAAAGCTCATCCTCGCCCGCGTCTGGCAGATCGCTGGGCTTTTCATGGCGATGTATGTGCCATTTGGCAATGAACAGGGCCGTGATCGGGGCGGTCAGGAACAGGAACAGGGTGATCAGCAGCTCGTGCAGGGACAGTTTGCCCTCAAGCAGAACGGAATGCGCGATCGAGGCCAGCAGCACGCCGCCCACCCCCAGCGTCGTGGCCTTGGTGGGTGCGTGCAGGCGTGACATGGGGTCTTTCAGTTTGATCATGCCGAAAGAGCCGACAAAACCGAAGATGCCCGAGACGATCAGGAAGAAGGTGATGAGCAGTTCGAAGATGAATGTCATGCCGCCCTCACTCGATGATATTGCCGCGCAGCATGAAGCGCGCATAAGCCACGGTTGAGACAAAGCCCAGCATGGCGATGATCATGGCGGATTCGAAGAAAATCTCGGTTTCGACACTCAGGCCATAAAGGATCAGCAAGGCGATGGTGTTGATCACCATCGTATCCAGCGCCAGAACACGGGTGCCGACACCTTCCGCCGAAATGATCCGGTACAGGCACAGCATGATGGCCGCGCCGAAACACGCGAAGGCAAAGTAGATCGCATAGGTGATCATTCGAAAATCTCCTTCAGGCGGCGTTCATAGCGTTGCTTGATCTGGTCGCGCACCTCTTCGGGGTGCGGTGCGTCCAGACAATGGACCAGCAGACAATGCCCCTGCGCGGACAGATCGCAACTGACGGTGCCGGGGGTCATGGTGATGGTCCCGGCCAGTACGGTTATTGCCTCGGGCGTGCGAAGCTCAAGCGGGACGCTGACAAAGGCGGGCTGACGGTCCGCGTCGCGTTTGAACAGGATGATCCGGGCCACCGCGATATTGGCCATCACGATATCCCACAGGACCACCAGCATATATTCCGCCACCATGGGCCAATTGCGCAGCTTCGGTCGATCCGGCCAGTAGGGTTGGGTGATGAACGGAATGATGATCCCCAGCAACAGACCAAACACGATCGAGTTCAGCGATCCGTTATTGGCCAGCAGAACCCAGACAAAGGTCAGCAGGACGGTCAGATGGGGGTGCGGAAATACCCGGCGCAGAAGCTTCATCATTCTTCCCCTCCCAACACGGCCGAGATGTAGTCATCCGGCGTATACAGTTGCACGGCGGTGTTGCTGGCATAATCCAGCGCCGGACCCGCAAACAGCGTCAGCAGGACAAGGCCCAGAAGCGCGCCAAACACCGAAGCGAAGGCGAGACCCGGATAGGGCTCGGGCGCGGTCGGGGCGCTGGCCTCTTCCTCACTAGGTTCGACGGCATCCATTTGCTGCGCATCGTAGCATTTCCAGAAGATCATGGTACCGGCGCGCGCGAGACCCACGATGGTGACGAAGGACCCGATCAGGATCACGGCCCAAACGGCATTGGCATCCGGTGACCCGCGCGAGGCGTCCAGAACCAGCAGCTTGCCGATGAAACCCGACAGCGGCGGCATTCCCGCCATTGCAATGGCCCCGACAAAGAACAGGGATGAGATCAGACCGGTTTGCGGCATCGGTGCTGTGGGTGCGATGGCACCTCCGCGGCGCTGCATCACCATATCCGCCACCAGGAACAGCAGCGCCGTTGCGAGCGTAGAATGGAAGATGTAATAAAGCGCCGCAGCCGTCGCGGCCTCGTTGAACAAAGAGATTGCGATTAGCAATGTACCCATTGAGGCGATGGCGCAGAAGGCCACCATGCGCGCGATGTGCTGTGAACCCAGAATACCGATGGCACCCACGGCCAGGGTGGCCAGCGCCGCCGGTTGCAACCATGCGCCGACCAGCCCTTCGGTTGCGGCAACATCCGGCCCGAAGACCAGCGTATAGACCCGCAGGATCGAATACGCCCCGATTTTGGTCATGATCGCGAACAGCGCCGCCACAGGCAGCGGCGCATTGGCATAGCTGGCGGGCAGCCAGAAATGCAGCGGCAGCACGGCCGCCTTGATACAAAAGACCAGCAACAGCAGGACTGCCCCGACCCGCAGCAAGGCGGTGTCCTCGGGCGGGATTTCGGCCACCCGGACTGCCAGATCGGCCATATTCAGCGTGCCGGTCACCGCATAGATGGTGCCCAGCGCAAACAGAAACAGGGTCGAGCCCAGCAGGTTGTAGGCGACATATTGCACACCGGCCTTCAGACGCACCGCACCGCCCCCATGGGTCATCAGCCCGTAGGAGGCGATCAGCAGGACCTCGAAGAAAACGAACAGGTTGAAAGCATCGCCGGTCAGGAAGGCGCCGCAAACACCCATGAGCTGGAAATGGAACAGGGCGTGGAAATGTTTGCCGCGCTCGTCCCAGCCCGAACCTATGGCGTATAAGACGATAGGCAGCGCCAGCAACGCGGTCAGCAGCACCATCATGGCCGACAGTTTGTCCAGCACCATGACGATGCCAAACGGAGCGGGCCAGTTGCCCAGCTCATAGACCTGGATGTCTCCGCTTGTGGCCTGAGCGGTGATGGTCAGGGCGATGCCCAGCAACCCCACGACACCCGCGACCGAGAAGATGCGCTGCAGGTCCAGGTGATAGCGCAGGACCATGATGATAAAAGGGGCCAGGATCGCGGGCAGGACGATCGGCGCAACGATCCAGTGATTCATGCGTCTTCTCCCGGCGCGTCCACGCTGTCCTGCGCGGTCATGTCGATATGGTCATCCTTCGAGGACAGATAAGCGGAAAGCGCAATCATCACGATCACCGCCGTCATCCCGAACGAGATCACGATGGCCGTCAGTACCAGCGCCTGCGGCAGCGGATCGGTATAGGGGACGTCCTTGTACTTGTTCAGCACGGCAGGCGCGTTCAGCGCCAGCCGTCCGGTGGCGAACAGGAACACGTTCACCGCGTAAGTGATCAGGGACAGGCCCAGGATCACCGGGAATGTCCGGCGGCGCAGGATCAGGAAAATCCCGGCGGCGGTCATGACACCGACTGCTGAGGCTACGAGCGCTTCCATCAGGCCTGCTCCTTCTCTTTGTCTTCTTCCGGAGGATCGTCCCGCAGCGGGTTGATATCCATCGGGAACTCTTTGGCCATGCCCGGCTGCCACGCAAAGCGCGACAGGCTTTCCAGCGCCAGCATCACTGCGCCCAGAACGGCAAGGAAGACACCAGTGTCGAACAGGATCGCAGTGGCCCACTCGAACTCTTCCAGCGGTGGCCAGTGGATATAACCGAAATCGCTGGTCAGGAACGGACGCTCGTTGAACCAGGCACCCAGACCGGTGGCCGCGGCGATCAGCACGCCCCAGCCAATGGTGCCGTGATAGTAGAACCGCTGACGTTCAACAGCCCAGGTATAGCCGCTGGCCATGTACTGCATCAGATAGGCGATGGCGACGATGAGGCCCGCGATAAAGCCGCCTCCGGGCTGGTTATGGCCACGGAAGAAGATATAGGCCCCGACCATCAGGGTAATCGGCATCATCACGCGGGTGACGACCACCATCATCAGCGGGTGCGAATCCCCCGATTGCGGCCAATGCGGTTTGCGGTTCAGCAGGTAGGCGCGCACGTTGCTGCCCAGAACGGATTCTGTCAGCGCAAAGATGATCAATGCTGCGATACCCAGCACGATGATCTCGCCGAACGTATCAAAGCCCCGGAAGTCGACGAGGATCACGTTGACCACATTGGTGCCGCCGCCGCCTTTGTACGAGTTGGCCAGATGGAAATCCGAGATCGTCGGAAACGCGAAATCCCGCATCATCAGCGCGTAGATCAACGCGCCCGTGCCAATCCCGGCGACCACCGAAATCGCCGCATCACGCCAGCGTCGGGCGGCGCTGCTGTCCCACGGTGTCTCGGTCGGCAGGAAATTCAGCGACAGCAGAAGCAGGATCATCGTCACCACCTCGACCGAAATCTGCGTCAGCGCCAGATCAGGAGCCGAGAGATAGTTGAACGCCATTGATACGATCAGGCCGACTACGCCGATCAGTACCAGCGACAGCAGGCGATTGCGGTGGAACCACATGATCGCAATCGTCGCGCCCACCAGACAGACCCAGCCGATGATGGGAATGATCTGCGCTGGCAGCGGCACCCGCGTCTGAACGCCTATGGTTCCGGTGGTATAGGCGTAATAGCCAAGCCCAACGGTGAAGGCGACGAAGATGATCGCATAACGGCTGAGAACGCCATTGTGCAGCTCATCCGTGATCCAGCGGCTGAGGCGGGTCAGCGCCTCGATGATCGCCTCGAAAATGACCTTCGCCTCGGGGCGGGGCAGGGCGTTCCAGATCTGGTCACCGCGTTTATGCAGCGACAGCAGGAACAGGCCGCCCAGCGTCGCCACAGCCGACATGTAAAGCGCGGGCGTGAAACCGTGCCACAGCTTCAGCGAGTAATAGGGCAGCTTCTCGCCCCCGATCACCGCGCTGGACACAACCGCGACAAGCGGGCCAACGATGGCCGCGGAATAGAGGCCGATCAGGACGACCAGCACCACAAGGAATGCCGGGGCCAGCCAAAGCCCGACAGGCGGGTCATGCGGATGCGCCGGATAATCCTCGCGTTCGGGGCCCAGAAAAACATGGCTGACAAAGCGGAAGGAATAGGCCGCCGAGAACAGCGCCGCCAGCAGGGCCAGACCGGGCACCAGATAGTGCGAGTTCAGCCAGGTGGTGTGAACCGTCTCCTCCAGCATCATCTCTTTTGACAGGAACCCGTTCAGCGGCGGCAGGCCCGCCATCGACAGGGCCGCGATGGTGCCGATGGTAAAGGTGATCGGCATCAGGTGGCGCAGGCCGCCCAGACGTTTGACATCGCGCGTTCCGGTCTCGTGGTCGACAATCCCGGCGGTCATGAACAAAGCTGCTTTGAAGGTCGCGTGGTTGATGATGTGAAAGACGGCGGCGACCACGGCGATCTTGGTGCCGAACCCCAGCAGCATGGTCACCAGACCCAGATGCGACACGGTGGAGAACGCCAGCAGCGCCTTGAGGTCGTCCTTGAACAGCGCAATCACAGCACCCAGCAGCATGGTGATCAGGCCGGTGGTGGCGACGATATAGAACCATGCGTCGGTGCCTGCCAATACGGGCCACATCCGGGCCATCAGGAACAGCCCGGCCTTCACCATCGTGGCCGAGTGCAGATAGGCCGAAACCGGCGTCGGCGCGGCCATCGCATGGGGCAGCCAGAAGTGGAACGGGAACTGCGCCGACTTGGTGAAACACCCCAGCAGGATCAGGATCAGCGCAGGCATGTAATAAGGCGAGCTTTGGATCAGGTCCTTGTTCTGAAGAATCACGCTCAGGTCATAAGACCCCACGATATTGCCCAGAATCAGCATCCCGGCGATCATCGCCAGTCCACCCGATCCCGTGACCGCCAGCGCCATTCGGGCACCCTGCCGCCCCGCGGGAAGGTGCTTCCAGTAGCCGATCAGAAGGAATGAGCTAAGCGATGTAAGCTCCCAGAAAATAAGCAGAAGAAGGATGTTGTCCGACAGAACAATTCCGACCATCGCACCCTGAAACAGCAGCAGATAGGTATAGAACTGCCCCATCGGGTCTTCGCGCGACAGATAGAACCGCGCATAGAGAATGATCAGCAGCCCGATACCCAAAATCAGCAGCGCAAACAGAAAACCCAGCCCGTCCAGCATGAAGTTGGCGTTCAGGCCCAGGCCCGGTATCCAGTCGAACCGAGCTGTCACCACCTCTCCGCGCATCACGCTGGGGATATGGATCAGCAATCCCATAAGGGCGAGGAAAGTGGTCAACCCTGCGGCCGAAGCTGCTGCGTTTCGTCCTGCCCGGATCAGGAGGGCTGGAAAAACAGCTCCGAGGAAGGGAAGGGCCGCGATGAGGAATAGGGACAAGTGCGATACTCCGGTCTTGGCGGTCAATATGACTGAATTGCCAAGGATAATTTATTGACTGCTCGGAAATTGCAAGGTTCCGAAGGGCTTTAAAAGGTGCATATTGGATGAGATTTAGCTGCAGGACAATGACGCGAACTTGATCCGAGGCCCGGATTTCCTGAAAGCATAGCGTTTTGTCCTATGGTAAAATCAAGCTGATACTGCGCGAAAGGGACCGCATGGCGGACGCTAGAAACCGGACCCGACGGTGGGTTTTGCTGGGTGGCAGCGCCGCCATCGCCTCGGGCTTTGCGATCCGCGAATACCTTCTGATTCCACAAGATTATGCGGGTGGAAGGCTGGAGGTCGCGCAAGCCCATCAACAAGCTGTCTCGGGTAAGGTGCTTCTGGTCGATATCCGCACCCCGCGCGAATGGCGGGCGACGGGCATAGGGCAGGGCGCGCAGCCGCTGGATATGCGGCGCGAGGATTTCGTGCAGGCGCTGATGCAACTGACGGGGGGCGATACCTCGGCCCCGGTCGCGTTGATCTGCGCCCGCGGCGTCCGGTCGGCACGGCTGAGCAACCGGCTGACCGAAGCAGGGTTTACCAATGTCATCGATGTGCCCGAGGGGATGCTCGGCTCTGCCGCAGGGCCGGGCTGGGTGCGCGCCGGGTTGCCGGTAAAAGCTTACTCAGAGGGGACGTGATGAAAACGCAATACTGGATGTCTTTCTGTCTTGCATTTGCAGGGCAATCGGCCCTTGCCGCCTGTGGTCCGGATGCGGGCACCTGCGAAACGGAGTCGGGCGCTTATCACATCGAACTTCCCGACGCCGAAAACCCACCATTGGTGGTTTTCCTGCACGGCTATGGCGGCAGCGGCGCCGGGACTATGAAAAACCGAAGCATGGTCGATCCGTTGCTTGATCGCGGATATGCCGTTATGGCGCCCGAAGGGCTGGAACGTCCCGACAGGGGCGGCACGAAAAGCTGGAACTTCTATCCGGGATTCGGGGAACGCGACGAAACCGCGTTTCTAACCGAGGCGGTCGAAGATGCGGCTGCGCGGTTCGGCATCGACAGCGACCGCGTGGTTCTGGGCGGTTTCTCGGCCGGTGCTTTTATGGTGAACTATCTCGCCTGTGACGCGCCCGAGACATTCTCGGCCTATGTGCCCGTTTCAGGTGGCTTCTGGCGACCGCATCCCGAGGCCTGCGAAGGGCCGGTGCGGATGTTCCACACCCATGGCTGGACGGACAACGTGGTGCCGCTGGAAGGTCGCCTTCTGGGGGGTGGCAGATTTCATCAGGGTGATATCTTTGCCGGGCTGGAAATCTGGCGTGTTGCCAATGGATGCGTCGACACCAAGCCCAGCGGGTTTTCGACCACGGGCCAGTTCATGCGCCGGAACTGGATGGGGTGCGCCGAGGGCAGCGCGCTGGAATTGGCGCTGTTTCCGGGCGGTCATACCGTGCCCAAGGGCTGGGCCGATATGATGGTGGACTGGTACGAGGGGTTACCCGGCAGCTGATCACTCTGCCGGGGTGACGATACCCTTGCCTTCGATCAGGCGTTTCAGCTCATCGCGATAGCGCCGGGCCGAGCGGGTGATGGCGGGCTCGCGGACATCTTCGCGCATCCCGACCATCCGGCGTGCGGTGCCCGCCGAGACACCGCTGAGCGCTGAAAGCGGTATTGCCATCGCCAGGCTGACCGCAATCGGTGCCAACCAGACCGAGACCAGACCGGCGAGAATACCAACGCTCAGCGCCACGCCGCTAACGGTCTCAAGCGTGTGGCACAGGACCAGGGTGCGCAGCCCATAGCTGCCGCCATCGCGCGCCTGCGGAGACCAGCCCTTTTGAACGCCCAGAGCGGTGCGGAAAACAGCGATCATCTGCTGCACCATCAGGATCGGAGCATATAGGATCGACAGGACGACTTCGGACAGGAACGAGGTGAAGAACTTGCGTGTCCCCCCAAAATCGGAATAACGCACACCGCTGAGGGGCAGGGCGGCCACACCCAGAACCTTGGGGGCCAGCAGCATCGCATACATCACCAGAATGATCAGCACATGGCGGGTCTCGGACATCTCGGGCCATTGCGGGAACAGCGGGTTGTCGGGGCTGAAATAGTGCAGGACCGAGGCTTCTTTGCCCTGACCGATCAGCGCCCACATCACCAGCAGCGCAAACCACAGCGGCGACATCAGATAGCCCACCGCGCCATGGAACATGTGGAACCGCGAAACCGCGCGAAACCCGGTCGATCCCAGCAGTTTCAGGTGCTGCAGGTTGCCCTGACACCAGCGGCGGTCGCGCATGGCGTGGTCGATAAGGGTGGGTGGTGTCTCTTCATACGAACCGCGGATGCGCGGCAGGAACCGCACGGCCCATCCGGCGCGGCGCAGCAATCCGGCCTCGACGAAATCGTGGCTCATGATCAGCTTGTCCTGCCCGCTGAACGAGCGCAGCTTGGGCAGGCCCGCGCTTGAAGCGAAGGCACGGGTGCGAATGATGGCGTTGTGGCCCCAATAGTTGCCTTCCTGACCGCACCAGCGCGCAAGGCCTTCGGCGAAGGCGATGCCATAGACGCCATTGGCAAACTGCTGCATCCGGGCAAAGACCGATTGCGCGCCGATCAGTTGCGGATAGCTTTGGATCAGACCCGCGCCGGGATCACGCGCCAGAGCGTCCGTCAAACGGGTGATTGCGCGGCCAGTCATCAGGCTGTCGGCATCCAGAACCAGCATTGCATCCCAATCCGCGCCCCAACGGCTGACCCAATCGGCGATGTTGCCCACTTTACGATCGGTGTTCTGTTCGCGGCGGCGGTAGTACAGATCAAGCCCCGGTGCCAGCGTGGTGCGCAGCGCCTCGACACTGGCCTGTTCCTGCGCGGCGATCTCAGGGTCGCGCGTGTCGGACAGAATGAACATAGCATAGTGATGCTGACCGCTGCGATTCTGCAGGTCTTCCAGCATCGTGCGGGCGTTGCCCAGCACATTCCACGGCACCTCGTTATAGACAGGCGTCAACAGCGCCACGCGCAGCGGTTGCGGGCGGCCCTCGCGTTTGGGCTGTTCCTGCCGGGACAGCGAAACCATGCCCAGCAGCACGGTGCAGACCGTGAAGGAAATCCAGAAGAAGTTGAACGAGATCAGCGTCAGCAGGATGCCTTCGATCAGATTGATCCCTTCGGCGCTGAACCAGTCGGACATGACCCATAGCAAGCCCAGCGTGGCCGCCATCGCCGGAGAAAAGGCAAGTGCGCGCCAGAACCCGGCCGACGGCCCACGCCCGCCTTCAGGCACCTGTGCATCGCGGAAGCCCTGCGCAAAATTCTGCGCCGGCATCGCCAGAGGCGCCTCGGGCGGCATGATATGAAGGTCGTGGTTCATGTGGTCCAACGGTAAAGCCAGACCTCGGAGGCCGGCTGTTTGTCTTTCAGCAATTGCGCGCGCAATTCGACGTGGTTGCGTTCACCCGGCTGGAACGAGAACGCCAGCCGCAGACCGCCCGTATCGGGGTTGCGTTGCAGCACGCCTTCGGAGGTTTCGGCATGGGGTGAATTCACGAAGATGGTCACGGCCTCGGGGTCGTCGAACAACTCGCTGGGTTCAAAGTCGATGACGGCCAGACGACCTTCGCCAAAGGTATTGTCGCCCATCGCGGTGTTGATCACGCGCGGCATCGGCGTGCGCTGCGGCTCCTCACCCCAGATCAGGCGATAGGACAGGTCGATCTGGCTGCCCGCCGCGTAGGGCTCCATCGGACGCCAATAGGCGACGATATTGTCGTAAATCTCCTGATCCGCCGGGATTTCCACCAGCGTAACCGTGCCTTTGCCCCAATCGCCATTCGGCTCGACCCACAGGCCGGGACGCTTGTGATAGTTCGCCTCCAGGTCGGCATAGTCCGAGAATTCACGCTTGCGCTGCATCAGGCCAAAGCCGCGCGGGTTCATATCGACAAAGGACGAGATTTGCAGACGGGTCGGATTTGCCAGCGGTCGCCAGATCACTTCGCCCGCGCCATTGCGGATCAGCAGTCCGTCGCTGTCATGTACGGCGGGGCGGAAATCGTCGAAACGGCTGTGGTTGGTCTGATCGTACAGGAACATCGACGTGCCCGGCGCAATTCCGACATGCGGCAGTTCGGTACGCGGGAACAGGGTCGCCTCGACCTCCATCACGCAATCCGCGCCAGCGGTAACGTTGAAACGGTAAGCGCCGGTGACGCTGGGGCTGTCCATAAGGGCGTGGACGACCATGTTGCGCTGACCCGGTTTGGGGCGCTCCAGCCAGAACCGGATGAACTCGGGGAACTCCTCGCCATCCGGGTCGCCGGTTTTCAACGCCAGACCGCGTGCGGACAGGCCATAAACCTCATGCAAGCCGATAGCGCGGAAATAGCTTGCCCCCTGCCAGACACAGAACTCATCGGTTTTGCCGGGGCGATGCATCTCGGTGCGCAAACGAAGCCCTGAGAAACCCAGAGTATCGTCGATAGGCAATTGCGGTACGTCCTCGGATTTGTCGAACATGGACAGATCGAAAGCGACCGGTTTGGTCATGCCGTCCTCGACAGTCGAAACCTTCACGGTGCGCGGGAAATACAGGCCCGGGGTGAAGAAATCGACGTTGAAGGGGGTCTCAGTTTCGTACCAGAGCGCGCGGTCCAGCCGGAACCGGATCGAACGGTATTGCTGATAGGTCAGGTCCTGCCATTCCTGCGGAACCATCTCACGTTCTGCATAGTCACGGCTGGCCAGATCGCGGGCCATGGCGATGACGTCGTTACGGCTGAACGGGGTCTCTCCACCCGTTGCATAGGCCGCAGGGGCAAAAGCCAAAGCCGTTGAAGAGGCGAGAAATGCGCGACGTGTAAAATTCATTTCTTCGATTTCCAGGGATGAGACTTGAACCAGGCGGCCAGATAGGCCACGCCGATGATCATGGCAAAGCCAATCATGTTAGCGACAAAGACACTGGCGACATCCCGCCCACTCAGGTCCAGTCCGACGCCGATAAGCCGTGCTGCCGCCATGGAAAACACGAATACCGCAAGCGATTGTTGGCCGACCTTGGTGATGACGGTCAGCAGGAATTGCCAGACCCTGGCCGTGGCGCCATGGCCGGTCGCGATCAGGCGGTGGCCATGTTCGCCCGCAACCACCCAGCCCAGATAGGCCAGCGACAGGAAGTGCATATAGCGGAACAGGCCAAAGTCGGTCTTGTCTCGAAATTCCTTCGTCACCGGCCAGACTTTACGGATTTCATCCGCTAAATCCGGTGCCGCAGCATTGATCCATGTGAACACTTTCCAGGATCCAAGCGGCATCGAGAAGATCAGGAACAGCGCCGCCGCCCAGATCAGAGTTTTCGAGACCGGAGGCGCCGGAATCCAGCCACGCATGAAGGCAAAGCCGGTGAAGAACAGCAATTGCCAGCCGAACGGGTTGAAGAACCACTGACGATCGGACCAGGGCTCAGCCGGAAGATCGAGATAGTCGAATTGTGCCACCAGCCAGATCGTGACCGAGGCCAATGCAACGGCCCAGAACCCGATGCGGTGCAGCCCCATGAACAGCGGCATCATCGCCAGAACCACCAGATACATCGGCAGGATGTCAAAGTAGTTGGGCACATAGGTCAGTGTGAACAGCCCCACAATCTGCGGGGCGGGATCGTTGAAGAAATGCTGCAGGTTCAGCGACGAGATATAGGTTTTCTCGAACAATCCCGACTGATCCAGCGCAGCCATGGTCATGGCAACAAAGAAGAACAGGCCGATATGGGCCCAATAGACCTGCCAGATCCGGAAGGACACGCGCGCGGTGCCCATCCACCAGCCCCTGCGCATGAACGCTCCGCCAAAGGCGATTGCCGATGCCATGCCCGAACAGAAGACGAAAATCTCGGTCGCGTCCGAAAACCCGAACCGCGCCGGAATCCACTTGGCCCAGGGGTCGTTCGGAATATGGGCAATCAGGATGATGAACATCGCGATGCCGCGGTAGAAATCCAGCCGCGGATCGCGCGTGCGGGCAGGGGCCGCAGCCGTAGCTGCAACCGGAGCAAAATCAGAAGCGGGCGATGCAGTCGCCATACAGTTTCTGTCCTTCTTGGTCTTTTTTTGTCGTTATTCGGCGGGGACGCTTTGTGCGTCGCCGCTGTCGCGTGCGGCCTCGATCAGAGCGCGGCGGGCGAGGGCATAGTTGTCCTCTCCGCCAGCACGCTTGGCGCGGCGATCGTCCAGAATGTGCTCGACCTCATCCAGACGGCCGGCGCGCAGGCCGGAATCGATTGTGATGCGCTCGAATACATCACGTTGCGCATGGCTGCCACCCGCCAGCTGCATCGAACCGCGCGCGGCGGCCAGATGATCGAAGGCGGTGCCATATTGTCCGTCGCCGAAGGCCTCAAGCCCCAGCGCGGCGGCGACACCCGGATCAGCCATTCGGCGCGTGGTGTCGTCCTTGACCTGTGCCGCATCCTTATGAATGCGGCCCAGCATCTTGGTGGTTGCGTCGGTACGATTGTCGCCCGTCAGGGCCAGCAGATAGTGCAGATCGGCAAAGATCAGACAGCCATCCTCGGTCCGGGCGGCGCTGAGATCTGCCAGCTCCTCCCAGCGGTTGCCGACATTTACGCCCTCAAGCTCCAACCGCATCAGCAGCGATGTGCCGTTTGAAATGTCGCGGTAATCGTCGGTCTTGTCCTTGCGGATGTGATGATCGTAAAGCTCCATCACCTGATCGACCTGACCCAGATCAAGATGCATCAGCGCTTTGTGCCACCAGACATGATAGCGGAAGTTGTTGCAATGCGCCCAGGCGTTCTCGCGCCCGGCCAGCCAGTCCAGACCCAGCTGCGCGTTGCCGGTCATTTCATGCACATGCGCCACCGCGTGCAGGCCCCAGGCGTCGTCTGATACCATCCACAGCGCCTGACGGCCTGCAATCTCGGCCTTTTCATAGGCGCCGGTTTCTTCAAGCGCGAAAGAATGACAGCCCAGCAGATAACCGCGACCCGGATGGTCGGGCTCATACGCAGGCATCACCCGCTCGATCGAGCGGCGCATGCCTTCCGCATCGCCCAGAACGAAGCGCGTCGCGTGGCTGAGTTTCATCGCCAGCGAATCCTGCGGATGGGCGCGCAGGATTTCTTCAAATTTCTGTGCCGATTGCGAGGGATGCCCCGCCAGCCAGATCCCCAGCGCATCGACATAGAGGCGTTCGCGTGCGGTGACCGGCTGCTGCTCCATTGCCGCATTGGCAGCGGCCAGCGCCTCGACCGCGACGGGCAGCATTTCACGCCGGCCCAGCAGAACCATGAACAGACCCTTGACCGCATGACCCAATGCAAAATGCGGCTCAAGCTCCAGCACCTTTCCCAGATGCTGAGGCGTAACCGCCGCATGCGCCATGAACCCGAGCAGAACACCATTCCACGCCTCGACGCTGCCGGGCTGGCTCAGGGTGTTCATCTGTCCAAAAACGTCTTGTTTCATGCTCGGATCCAATCTGGTTGCAATTATTACACTCTACGACTTAGCAGAGTGTGCGGGCGCGTCGTAACAGTATCGGCCCTGCTCTCGAATTGGTGAAAGCCCGTGTGTGTAAAACGCGAAAAAAACCGCCGATTCAACGGCATGTTTCAGCAACATGCCGCCGAACCAGGCACAGTGTTTCAATCTTCAAACGGGTTTTCGGCGCTCAGAACCGCATCCGTATCCGCTCCGCAGACCGGTGGTGCGCTGCGATATGTTACGGGCGTGCGCGACAGGTTGAGGGGATTCCCGATCAGTTTCACGTCTCCCGGTTCTGCCTGCATCGCGATCTGCATTCCCCGCGCAGCGACCTGATCGGTGGCAAAGACCTGATCCAGCGTTTGCACCGGTCCGACCGGAACCTTCTGCGCTTCCAGCCCGGCGATCACGGCCTTGGTGTCCAATGTCCGAAGGGCAGGGCGCAGCACGGCATTCAGGGCGTCGCGATGTTCCAACCGTGCGGGGTTGGTGGCAAAGCGGGGATCGTCGGCAAGGTCGGGTTTTTCGATGAAACTGCAAAATCTTCTGAACTGACTGTCATTTCCGACCGCCAGAATCACATGGCCATCGGCGGTCTGATAGACCTCGTAAGGCACGATATTGGGGTGACCATTGCCGCGCCGCTGGGGCATCTCGCCCGAGGTCAGATAGTTCACACCCTCATTGATCAGCCACGCGATCTGCGCATCCACCAGCGCCAGATCAACCTGCTGGCCTTCACCGGTCAGGTCGCGATGGCGCAGCGCGGCAAGGATACCGACACAGGCATACATGCCGCACATGACATCGGCGATGCCCACGCCCACCTTCATCGGCGCGCCTTCAGGATCGCCGGTCAGCGACATGATCCCGCCATACCCCTGCGCCATCAGGTCATAACCGGGTTTGCTGGCATTCGGACCCGTCTGCCCATAGCCCGAGATCGAGCAATAGACGAGGCTGGGGAACTCTTCGGAAAGTGTCGCGTAATCCAGGCCGTATTTCGCCAGCCCGCCGGGTTTGAAATTCTCGATCAGAATATCCGCATGCGACGCCAGCCGCCGGATTTCGGCCTGACCTTCGGGCGTCGCGATATCGAGCGCCACCGATTTCTTGTTGCGGTTCGACGACATGAAATAGGCGCTCAGATCGGATCGGTTGCCCTCGGCATCTGCCACATAGGGCGGTCCCCATTGCCGCGTATCATCACCTCCGGTAGCGGGGTTTTCGATCTTGATGACAGTGGCGCCCAGATCACCCAGCAGCTGCGTGCAGGTCGGTCCGGCCAGAATGCGCGACAGATCCAGAACCTTGACGCCCTTCAGCGGTCCCTCAGATGCGGCCATCGTATCCTCCACGCTCGATCTCAGCGGCAATCACGGTGAATTTGTCCGCTTTTACAGCATCTTCAAGCGCAGAGCGCAACTCGGAACGATTGCGCACAGTGTGGCCATAGCCGCCAAAGGCGCGGCCCATGGCGGCAAAGTCATGGCGGTCGAAATCGACGCCGCGATTGCCCATCTGGCGCTGGCGTTGCTTCAATTCGATCAGGGCAAGGCTGGCGTCGACAAAAACCAGAAAGACCGGGTTGCCGCCCATTTCGGCGGCGGTCGACAGCTCTCCGGCAACCATGAGGAACCCAGCATCGCCCGAAAAGCTGATTACGGGGCGATCAGGTTCGGCCAGTTTCAGACCGATTGCCATCGGAACGGCGCACCCCATGGTGCAAAGCGCCGAGGACTGGATCAGGCCGCGTTCCTCGAAACACGCCCACATCTGGCTGAGCAAAATACGATGCGCACCACTGTCGGCGGTCGTCAGCGTCTCGGGCGGCAACACGGCGCGGGTTTCGGCGATGATCGCCGCCGGTCCCCATTCGGCATCCGTCGGAAACGCCTCGGCCAACGCCGCCTTGACCTGCGCGGGTTCTTCACCGGGCCAGGTCTTGCGGGCGGTGTTGCCCTTGGCGATGGCTTCAAGCGTGGCACCGGTATCGGCGACCAGATTGAGCCCGGCCTGATGCATGTAGTGATCGTTCACCACAGCCGAGATGTCGATGACCCGCGTGGTTTCGGGATCCCAGATCTCGCGCCATCCCGGGCGCATCTCGATCGGGTCATAGCCCAGACACAACACTAGATCCGCCTTCTCGACCAGCGGAACCAGATGTTTGTCGGCCAGCGGAGACAGGCCCGCCCCGCCCAGACACAGAGGGTGATCTTCGGGCACCACACCTTTGGCCTTGTAGGTGGTGACAAAGGGAATGCTGAAATGCTCCAGAAACGCCCGCACCACGCAGCGCGAGTCGTCATAGAGGACATCCAGACCAATGATTGCGATGGGACGTTCGGCCTCGGCCACCCAGCGGCGGGCTTTTTCCAGACATTCCCCTTCGGGCGCAACGGGGGCGATTTTAGCGAGACGGCGGCGTTTCACGTTCGCCACGCGGGTATCGGCCACCGAGATCGGCACGTCGATATGCACCGGACCGGGCCGCGGCTGGTTGGCCAGCGATACCGCTTTGTCGGCGATGATATCGGCCCCTTCTGCGGTCAGCATGAACGTGCCCTTGGTGATCGAGCGATAGACCTGCGCATGATCCATAACCTGATGGGTATAGGTCAGCGCCTCATCTGCGTCGACGCAGCCGGTCAGCACGATCATCGGGACCCGGTCCTGCAGGGCGTTCGCGACAACATTGATCCCGTTCATCGCGCCGGGGCCCAGCGTGGCCACCAGAATTGCAGGCGCACCGTCACGGTGATGTACGGCCTCGGCCATGAACCCGGCCGCGTTTTCGTGCTTGGTCAGATGAAACGCGATACCCGCGCGTTCCAGCGCATCGACCAGCGTCAGCACCTCGCCACCCGGCATACCAAAGGCGTGACGGCATCCGGCCTCATAGAGGCGTTGTGCCAGAAGGTCCGCAGCGCGGGGGGACAGGTCCTGCATCAATCAAGCTCCGATCATCGTGTCATGCAGCAGATTGCGGAGGACAGACCCAGACGCAAGCAGGTTCACGCCACTGTGACTATTTGACGGCGCTTTCCGCCACCGTCTGAAATTTGCCATCCAGTTCAGCGGCGATCTCGCGCAATGCCTCGCCGCCCTCGTCGGCATACGGGGCAAAGACAAAACCGGGGGTCTTGTAGGACAGCGTCGCGGTGCCGTCTTCATTTTCGGTTACGTAGAACCGAATGGGCGCCTCGATCATCGCATTGGTCGAGGTTTCCAGCACCCGCACCGCATAGTCGTTGTTGAAGACCCCGATCACCCGGTTACCCGGTATAGTGATGCCGCGCGCAGCCGCCGCCTTGGTCGGTCCGGCCTGCGTGACAACGATCAGCCCGTTTTCCTTGACGGCGGCCTTGGTGTCCGTGACCAGTTGCTCATAGCTTTTGTCGCTGGGGTAGACTGCCCATCCCGAACGCGGTTGAACGTCTTCGGCCCAGGCAGGCAGGGCCAGCAGGATGAGTGCAGTCCACAGTGCTTTCATGTCTTGGCGCTCCTTTGACGGTCACGACGGTGATGGCAGAAAAGCGGTGAAACCGTGCTCACAATTGCGTGGGCCGTCAAGGGGCGCGCTCAACCGGCACGTCTTCTCAGCAGATAGATATCCATGATCCAGCCATGATCGGCCCGTGCGCTGGCGCGCGTGTCGATGATCTGCTGCGCCACTTCGGTCAGAGGGCCCTTGATCAGGATTTCCTCTTTCATGCCGACATAAGCGCCCCACCAGATGTCATACTCGGCCATATCAAGGCTCTGGAACGAGCATTCGCCATCCAGCATCACCGCAACGGTCGACGCCGCCCCGGGCCAGCCCTCATCCCGGATACGCCGCGCGGTGGTGACCACATAGGGTGCGCCCAGATCGTTGATCGGGATGGCATGTGCCGCTGTCAGCGCCTGCAGCGCGGTGACGCCGGGGATCACCTTGGTTTTCGGTTGTGGCTTCAACCGTGCCGCGATCCGCAGTGAACTGTCATACAGCGACGGGTCCCCCCAGATCAGCAGCGCCACGTTGCGCGCGTCCGGATGGGCCTCCATCGCCTCGCGCCAGCGCAGGGCTATGGCATCGTGCCACTCATCCACTCCGCGCAGATATCCATCATCCGAGCGTCGTTTGGGGATGTCGAAATAGGCAATACGCGGCGCGGTTTCGGTGACCTGCGCGATGATGTCTTCGCGCAGCCCGGCCAGATCGGCCTTGTTCTCGCCCTTGCGGGGGATCAGGATCAGGTCCGCCTCGCGGATCGCCCGTGCGCCCTGAAAGGTCACATGATCCGGGTTGCCGGTTCCGATGCCGATCAGGCTCAGCTCAATCATCGTCGAACTCCGCCAGCGGCCCGTACAAGATCAACGCCGGAGCGGTGCCGATTTCGGCACGCAGCGTCTCGGCCAGCGCGCCGATGGTCGACCGGTGCAGCTTCTGATCCGGGGTTGAAACGGATTCGGCCATCAGGGCCGGGGTATCCAAAGGCAGGCCGCGCTCATGCAACGCCTCGACGAGCAACGGGAATGTGCGTTTGCCCATGAACACAACCGTGGTTGCGCCAGCATCGGCCAAAGCGGGCAGGTTCAGGTCGCCGGGTAACTTGCCGCTGACATCGTGGCCGGTGACGAACTGCACCCGCCGCGCGGTCAGCCGCCGGGTCAGCGGGATACCCGCGGCTGCCGCCGCTGCGATGGCCGAGGGGATGCCGGGAATGATTTCGTATTCAATTCCAGCGGCTCGCAAGGCAATCAGTTCTTCCTCAAGCCGTCCGAACATGCCGCCATCGCCGGATTTCAACCGCACCACATGCTGACCGCTGAGGGCATAATCCACCAACAGACGGCTCACATGGTCTTGCTTGGGCGAAGGGCGGCCTGCGCGTTTGCCAACGCCAACAAGATCGGCATCCTCGCGCGCATGGCTCAGGATCGGGCCGCTGCTGAGGTCGTCAAACAGCACCGCGTCGGCCTTTTGCAACCGGTCCACCGCCTTCAGTGTCAGCAGATCAGGGTCACCTGGGCCCGAGCCGATGAAAGAGACGAACCCGCTCATGCCGTGGCCTCCGCGATCAGGTGAAAGAACGTGCCGGTTACGTTGCCCCGGACCGATCCTGTCTGCGGCCCTTCGGCACCTTCGGCGTCAAAGACCCGGGCCAGTGGCGCGTCGGGCTGTTCGATGATCGAGGAATAGTGGAACTCATGCCCCCGCAATGCCGTGCCCTTGGCAAAGCCCGGCATCTCGGCCAGCAGTTCCGCCTTGCGATAGCCAAGGTTGAACTTGCGCTTCTGATACGAGGTCACAAGCCCCAGCAGACCGGCCATCTGGTGCTGAACCCCGTCCTTGTCGATCAGCGCCTGTCCCAGCGCCATATAGCCCCCGCATTCGCCATGCACCGGTCTGGTTTCGGCATGATTGCGCAGCCCGGTCAGGAAGGTGTCCGCCGCAGCCAGGGTGCCTGCGTGCAATTCAGGATACCCTCCGGGCAGCCAGACCAGATCGGCATCTGCCGCCGGAGCCTCATCCGCAAGCGGCGAGAATGGCAGAATTTCAGCACCCGCCGCCTGCCAGCCTTCCAGCAGGTGCGGATAGGTGAACGAAAACGCGGCATCCCGGGCCAGCGCGATCCGTTGCGCCGGAGGCCGCGGCAGCGCGGCTGACGATGGCCCAGCCGGGCCTGAGGAAGCCGCCCGCTTGATCGCCTCCAGATCCACATGCTCGCGCAGAAACGCGGCATAGCCGACGATTGCGCTTTCCAGGTCGGGATGCTCGACCGCCTGTATCAAGCCCAGATGCCGTTCAGGCAGGGTCAGGTCACCGCGACGCGGCAACACGCCCAGAACCGGCAGGCCCGCGCGCTCCATCCCCAGACGGGTCAGGCGCTCATGGCGCGGACTGGCGCAGCGGTTCAGGATCACTCCGGCAAAGGGCAGGTCGGGATTGTACATCTTGAACCCCAGCGCCGTGGCCGCCGCAGATTGCGCCTGACCGCCCACATCCAGCACCAGTACGACGGGCCAGCCCATGCGCTGCGCGGTCTCGGCGCTGGACCCATGGCCCAGTTCGCCGGGTTTGGCGACGCCGTCGAACAGGCCCATCGAGCCTTCGGCCACCACGATATCCGCACCCTCGGCCTGCGTGGAAATGGCATTCAGCAGCGGCTCGCCCATCGCCCAACTGTCGAGGTTGAACGAGGCCCGCCCCGCCGCCGCCCGATGAAAGGCGGGGTCGATATAGTCCGGTCCGCTCTTGAACGGCTGTACGGTCAGCCCGTCTTCGGCCAGCGCCCGCAACAAGCCCAGCATGACCGTGGTCTTGCCGGTGCCCGACGATGGCGCCGAAATCAGTATGCCCGGAGGGTTAGTCATCGCCATGGCTCCAGCTTGACCACGGGCTGTCCGCGCTTTGCGGGCGATAGCGGCGGTCATAGGTCTTGGAATACAGACAGCTTTCGTCAAACCCTTCCCCCGCCAGCGCCGGGCCGACCATGATCAGCGCAGTGCGCGAGATGCTTTCGTCCAGCGCATCCTTCAGAGTTTCCAGCGTCGCGCGGATGATCCGCTCATCCGGCCAACTGGCGCGATAGACGACGGCCACCGGGCAGTCGGCACCGTAAGCCGGGGTCAGGTCGGCAATGACCTTGTCCAGATTGCCGATCGACAGGTGAATGGCCAGCGTCGCACCAGTGCGGGCGAAGTTTTCCAGTGTCTCGCCCGCGGGCATCGACGAGGCACGCCCCGGTGTGCGGGTCAACACCACCGATTGCGCCAGCCCGGGCAGGGTCAGTTCGGTTCCCAGCGAGGCTGCGGCGGCGGCAAAGGACGGTACGCCGGGCGTCACGCTGACCGGAATGCCCATATCTTTCAGGCGACGAATTTGTTCGCCCATTGCCGACCAGACAGACAGGTCGCCCGAATGCAGGCGCGCCACGTCGTGTCCGGCTTTATGCGCCGCCTCAATCTCGGCCATGATCTGATCCAGATCCATCGGCGCGGTGTTGACGATCTTTGCGCCTTCGGGGCAATGGCTCAGAATCTCTTCTGGCACCAGTGAGCCCGCATAAAGGCACACAGGGCACGACGCGATGATATCGCGGCCGCGCAGGGTCAGCAGGTCGGCGGCGCCCGGTCCGGCGCCAATGAAATGAACGGTCATGATTGTCCTCCGATGGCGATGGCGCAGGTGGCCAGCCGGTCGTCCGAGATGTGTCTGGGTGAGATCAGCCGCGCGCCCGAGCCAAATAGCTTTGCGGCGGCGGCAAGGGCGGATGCTTCGGCCACGCTGCCGGTGCCGTAGGTGGCGCGGCTGCGGGGCGAACAGGTGAGGGTGCGCTGCCCGGCCAGGTCCTCGGGCGCGACGAAGTGGATGGGCAGGGAAACGGTCTCTGCGAACCGGGTCAGCCCGGCGTGACCTTTCTTGTCGCGCACTGTCGCCAATGCGTCGACACGCTGACCAGTCGCGGCCAGATCGAAGGCGGCGCGCAGGCTGTCTGCCGTGGCGGCCGAAGAAAAGCCAAGCCCCGCAACGATCATAGCGTCACGCTCCATTGTACGACCGGGTAAGCGGATTTCCAGCCGCGCCGGGGGCCGAGCGGGGCCGACTGCGCCAGTTCGATGCGCAACAGCTCTCCGCCCAGTTTGTCATGCCATTGCGCCAGCATCGCCTCGCTCTCCAGCGTCACCGCGTTGGCGACCAGTCGTGTGCCAGCGGGCAGCGCGGCTTGTAGCCAGTCCAGCAGCGCGGCGCTGAGGCCGCCGCCGATAAACACCACATCTGGCCGCGACAACTCTCCAAGCGCGCCCGGTGCGGTGCCGTGCACCACCTGCAGCCGATCTTGCCCCAGCGCGTTTGCGTTGCGACGAATGCGTTCGGCCCGGTCGGCGCGCGGCTCGATGGCGGTCGCAGTCAGGGTCGGGTCACACATCAGCCACTCGATGCTGATCGAGCCGGTGCCGCCGCCGATATCCCACAGATGCTCGCCCCGTTGCGGTGCCAGTGCCGACAGGGTCAGGGCCCGGATCGGGCGTTTGGTGATCTGGCCGTCGGTCTCGAATATCTCATCCGGTTTGCCCGAAGCCTTGGGAAAGGCACGGCCTTCGCCTGCGACTTCAAGCCCGACACAGACGGGATGTTCGAACGATCCAAGCAGCGCCTCGGTCAGCGACATGCTGCGGGCGCGTTCACGGGGGCCGCCAAGGGCCTCCATCACGTGCAGTTGCGTGCCGGCAAACCCGGTCTCGGTCAGATAGGTTGCCAACTCGGCCACCGCCTTGCCGTCGCGCAGCAACAGAATAGCGCGCAGGCCCGGCGACAGGTGTGGGCGCAGGCGGGTCAGGGGGGCGGCGTGCAACCCGAACGTTTGCGTACTCTCCAAGGGCCAGCCCAGCCGCGCGGCAGCCAGCGAGAATGTCGACTGGCCGGGCAGGGCGGTCCATTCGGCGGCCTCGAAATTGCGGGCAATCACCGAGCCTGCACCGAACCAGAACGGATCGCCCGAGGCCAGCACCACTGTGTGCCGCCCGCGCAAACCCTGCAACAGCGGCAGCCCGTCCGAGAAGGGCACTGGCCATTCCACCCGCTCGGCCCCGGTGTCGGGGATCAGCGACAGGTGGCGTGGCGGTCCCATGATCACCTCGGCCCGGTCCAGCACTTGACGGCTGGCAGGCGACAGGCCATCAAGCCCATCTTCGCCCAATCCCAGAACGGTCAGCCACGGAGCATCAGACATGACCAACCTCCTTATCCTTGGCGGCACGACCGAGGCCAACGCTCTGGCCAAAGCCGTTTCCGAACAAGGGATTATGGCGGTGTATTCCTATGCCGGACGGGTGGAGAATCCGCGCCCGCAGCCCCTGCCGCTGCGCGTGGGCGGTTTTGGCGGTGCGGACGGATTGGCGGCATACATCCGTGATCACGAGGTGACCCATGTGATCGACGCCACCCATCCCTTTGCCGCACAGATGAGCGGTAACGCGATCAAAGCCTGCGCCGAAACCGGCACGCCATTGGCGGCGCTGACCCGCGCGGCATGGGCCGCGCAACCGGGCGACCGCTGGCAGCACGTGCCCGATATCGCCGCCGCCGTTCGGGCGCTGGCCGGTGAACCGCAGCGCGTGTTTCTGGCCGTGGGCCGGATGCATCTGGAAGAATTCGCGGCCCAGCCCCAGCACCACTATTTGCTGCGGCTGGTGGATGAACCCGAGGCGCTGCCTCTGCCGCATTGTCAGGCCGTGATCTCGCGCGGGCCGTTCACGGTTGAGGGTGACATCGCGCTGATGCGCGACCACGGCACGCAGTTGGTTGTGTCCAAGAACGCGGGGGGCACCGGTGCGCGCGCCAAGCTGGACGCCGCGCGGGCGCTGGGCGTTCCGGTGCTGATGATCGACCGTCCCGCTCTGCTGCAGCGGACGGAACTGACCAAGGTCGCTCAGGTTCTGGACTGGCTGGCTCATCCCTGATCCTCATCCGGGGTGAAACGCGGCGTGTAGACGATGGGCGTACCTGCGCGTTCGATCAGACGGGTGCGCGACGATCCGACGATCACCACGGTTTGCATATCCGCCATCTCGGGCGTGGCCTCGGCCAGTGTCGAGATCCGGATCGCCTCATCCGCGCGCGACACGGCGCGGGCAAACAGGATCAGCCGTTCCGGTTCACATTCCTCACGCAGGATTTCCAGCGTCTTTACAAACCCTTCCGGGCGGGACTTCGAGCGCGGATTATAGAAGGCCATCGAGAAATCAGCCTGCGCCGCAAGACGCAGGCGCTTTTTGATCAGGGACCACGGTTTCAGGTTGTCGCTGAGGTTGATGGCACAGAAATCATGCCCCATCGGCGCACCGGCGCGCGCCGACGCTGCCAGCATCGCTGTAATCCCCGGCAGAACGTCGATCTGAATATCGCGCCATTCTGCGGGGCCGTTTTCCAGCGCTTCGAATACCGCCGCCGCCATGGCAAACACACCCGGATCGCCCGAGGAGACCACGACCACCCGCTTGCCCTCGGCCGCCATTTGCAGCGCATGTTGCGAGCGGTCGATCTCGACCCGGTTGTCGCTGGCGTGCAGCGTCAGCCCTTCGCGTTCGGCCACGCGTGCGACATAGGGGATATAGCCCACAACATCGGTCGCCTCGGCCAGTGCCGCGGTCACTTCGGGGGTTACCAAAGCCTCATTGCCCGGCCCAAGCCCCGCGATCTTGACCCAGCCACTCATGGCCGGCGTCCCTGACCGTGCACCACGATGATCGAGAAATAAGGGGTGATCTTATCGCAAGCCTCAGACAGTTTGGTTACAGTCTGGTTCGGCATCTGCGCATATTCCACGATCCACGCCCGGTCATAGAGGTCAGCGGTTTTCAGCGCTCGCTTCACCTTGTCGATGTTGCGCCCGATTTTCATCACAACCAGCGCGTCTGTCTGCGCCATGCGTTCGGCCAGCATATCCTCGGGCAGAGTACCTACCAGAACCGTCAGCACATCATCGCCCCAGGTGATCGGGTCTCCGGTCGCGGTCCAGGCGCCTGACATGCCGGTAATCGCGGGCACAACCTCTACCGGAGCTTCATCGCGCAACCGACTGTAAAGATGCATGAAAGAGCCGTAGAAGAACGGATCGCCCTCGCACAGGACAACCACGTCCTCGCCCTGTTCAGACAAAGATTTCAGATGCGCGGTGCAATCCTGATAGAACTCTGCCAGCAGTTCGTTATAGCGCGGATCGGTGACCGGGATTTCGGTGGTCACCGGGTATTCCATCGGGAATTCGACAGCGCCATCTGGGATCATTCCGTTGACGATCTTGCGTGCCTGACCGCTGCGGCCCGGCTTGCGGAAAAACGCCACGTGACGCGCGTTTCGCAGCAGGCGGTCGGCCCGCACGCTCATCAGATCGGGGTCACCGGGGCCGAGACCCACGCCGTATATGGTGCCCATGCTCATTCCGCCCGGCTTGCGATGGCGTTGACCGCCGCCACAGTGATGGCGCTGCCGCCTAGACGGCCTTTGACGATGCAGGACGGCACCGGTTGTGCCGCCCATAGCGCGTCCTTGGATTCGACCGCGCCGACAAAGCCGACAGGGCAACCGATGATGGCGGCAGGGCGCGGGCAGTCCGGGTCTTCCAGCATGTTCAGCAGGTGGAACAGCGCGGTCGGCGCGTTGCCGATGGCGACCACAGCGCCCTGCAGATGCGGGCGCCACAGCTCCAACGCAGCGGCCGAGCGGGTGTTGCTCATCTCGGCAGCCAGCGGGCGCACGCGCTCGTCGTGCAGAGTGCAGATGACCTCGTTATCGGCGGGTAGGCGGAAGCGGGTGACGCCTTCGCTAACCATGCGCGCGTCGCACAGGATCGGCGCGCCGCCTTCCAGTGCGGTACGGGCGGCGGTCACGAAACCGGGCGAGAAATGCACGAACTCTTCCAGCCCGACCATGCCTGCGGCGTGGATCATGCGGACGGCGACCTGTTCCTCGTCGGCGTCGAACCGGGCCAGATCGGCTTCGGACCGGATGGTGGCAAAGCTTTCCTTGTAGATCGCCGCGCCGTCGGTTTCGTATTCATAGGGCATCAGGTGAAGTCCATGGTCATAAGTGTTTCGGGGTCGAGGCCGCGCTGGCAGGGCTCATCCCCTGCACGGCCTTGTTTGACAAGATCAAATCGTCCATCCGCGCCCACCAAAGTGACATCGGCAGGGCCCATGCGGGTGCATCCTTTGGCGCAGCCCGAGACATGCAGGCTGCCGGGAACGCTTGGGGCCAGAGCGCGGGCGATGTCGCGGGTTTCCACCTGCGCCTGCGGGCAGAACGGTGCGCCGGGGCAGGCGTCGGTGGTCATCAGCGGGTCGGCGCCATCGGTGACGAACTCCGGGGCGGATATCGCCGCCCCGCCTTCCAGCAGGATCAGCCGCCACGGGGTAACGCGCAGGGCATGCGCGCCGCTGTCCTTGATCAGATCATACAGCTTGCGCGCAGGCAGCGATCCGAACGCGGCACCATACAGGGTGCCCAGCGTACAGGGCCCGGGCCGAAGTGTTGCCCCCACAGGCCCATGGGCGCAGCCTTGCCATTCCGGTGACAGTTCTTTGACGATCCGGGCCATGCGGCGGGTTTCGGGCGTGTAAGCCCCGGCGAACCAGCGGGCCAGCGCGATCAGATAGTCGATGGCGCCGGCCTCGGTCACATTGCGACCGGTGTCGCAGCCATCGGCACGCAGGATCAGACCCTCGGCGCCGGTCTCAAGGCGAATATCCGCGGAATCCGAGGCCAGCAGGCGCGCAGGTCCTGTGTCGATGGCAAAGCCGAATTTGGCGGGTAGGGAGGGCAGCTCTGCCAGCCTGTCGATCAGTTCTTGCGTCAGACGCGCGGTCAGGTCGCCTGGTTGATACAGTGGGGTGACCAGAATATTGCGCCGCACTTCGATGCCGGGCTCGGCGTCCAGCAGGTTCAGCGCGGCGAGTTCTTCCAGCAGAGGCTTGTGATCCGCCTCTCTCACGCCGCGCAGTTGCAGGTTGGCGCGATTGGTCAGGTCGATGGTGCCATTTCCGAACCGTTCGGCCAGCGCACACAGGCCCAGCGTCTGTTCGGCATTCAGCCGCGCCAGCCGGGGGCGCACCCGTACCACCAGCCCGTCGCCCGACATCATCGGACGATGGGCACCCGGACACCAGCCCTGGACGATTGGAGCGCTCATCGCAAACCCTCCAATTCGGCGCGGATAGAGTTCCGGCGGGTATTCCACAACCCGGCCTCCAACAATGCGCGGAAGCGGTCCTGCATGGCCTGATGCGCCTTCGGGTTGGCCTCTTGCAGAAAGGCATCCACCTCGGCATCGCCCAGAGTGGCGTCGTGGTACAGATCGAACAAATGCGGCGCGACCGTGCCGGACAGATGTGCGAAGGACGCCATGTGATCCAACGTCGCCGCGATCTCGGCAGCCCCTCGGAAGCCATGTCGCTGCATCCCCGCGATCCAGCCGGGATTGGCGGCGCGGGCGTGGACGACGCGGCTGATTTCCTCGGGCAGGGTGCGGGCGCGAGGATTGTCGGGGTTGGTATTGTCCAGATGGTACAACTGCGCTTCGCCGCCTGTGATCTTCTTGGCGGCTGCAAACCCGGCCTCATGCGTGGCGTAGTCATTGGCCAGCAGAAGGTCAGTCTCGGTCAGGTCCTGCAGGTGGACAAAGCTGTCGGCATTGGCGACGCGTTGGATGATGCCCGCCTTGTCCTGTGCGATATGTTCGCCTTCCAGCGCAAATGAACTTGCCTCAAGCCACGCTTCCCCAGCCTGCGCGCGGGCCTCATCGGTATAGATTTCGGACAGTTCGGTCATGTTGACGCCATAGCTGCCCGGCGCTGGTCCAAAGACCCGAACCGCCGGTTCGTGCCCGGCATAGGGGTTCCAGTCAGGCGCCTCATCGCGCGCCGACAGCGCACGGACAGCCTGACCGAACAGTGTGGAAAGGGTGGGGAACACATCCCGGAACAGGCCCGAGACCCGCAATGTCACATCCAGACGCGGGCGGCTGAGGTCGGTGATCGGCAGAACCTCGATGCCCGAGACCCGCTCCGAACCCTTGTCCCAAACCGGTTTGACGCCCAATAGATGCAGCGCCATAGCGAATTCCTCGCCCGCCGTGCGCATGGTGGCCGAGCCCCACAGATCGACGATCAGGCCCTTCGGGTAATCGCCTTCCTCCTGCAGGTGTCGCCGCACCAGTTCTTCGGCCAGTTTCACACCTTGGGTATAGGCCGCACGGGTCGGCACAGAACGCGGATCGGTGGTGTAGAGGTTCCGCCCGGTGGGCAGCACGTCCGAGCGACCGCGATAGGGGGAACCGGACGGCCCGGCCTCGATCCGTTTGCCAGCCAGCGCGTCGACCAGCGCCTGCCGTTCGGCATGGGCCGAGGGGGCGGCGTTGAAATTGCCGGTCACTTCGGGAACGCGGCCAAAGATGTGCAGCCCGTCGCCGAACTGGCTTTCTTTGATGTCGCAGACAAAGCGGTCAATGCGGGTGATCGCCTCGGCGGTGCAGGTGGCCTGATCCAGACCCAGATCACTCTCCAGCCCGATGGCCTGCGCCTCGTCCCGGATATCCTCTTGCAGCCGGTCGCGGCGTTTGGGGTCCAACCCGTCGGCGTTCGAGAATTCGTCCAGCAGCGTTTCCAACCGCACCATCCGGTCCGGTGTGCCGCTTTCCTTCATCGGGGGCGGGATATGCCCCAGTGTGACGGCTCCGATGCGGCGCTTGGCCTGCGCGGCCTCGCCGGGGTCGTTGACGATGAAGGGGTAGATCACCGGCAGATCGCGGATCAGCGCTTCGGGCCAGCAATCGGCGGACAGGGCGACGGATTTGCCGGGCAGCCATTCCAGCGTGCCATGCGCGCCAATATGGATCAGGGCGTCAGCACCCAGCCCTTTGCGCAGCCAGAGGTAGAAGGCAACATAGCCATGGCGCGGGGTGCGCGAGAGGTCGTGGTAATCGTCATCGCGCATCTCAGGCGTGCCACGCTCGGGTTGCAGCGCGACCAGCGCTTTGCCGCGACGCAGGGCGGTGAAGTGGAAGGCCCCGTCAGCGAAGGCTGGGTCGTCTTCGGGCTTGCCCCAGACGGTTTCCAGATCAGTACGCAGTTGTTCGGGCAGTTCGGTCAGCGCGGAGAGATAGTCTTCGAGCGACCACGAAATCCAGGCGTCGAGCAGAGTTTCGGCAATCGGTACCGCAGGTGCGGTGTCATAGCCTTCGTCCTGCAGATCGGACAACATCGCCTCGGCCGAGGTCAACGCGTCGAGGCCCACCGCATGGGCCATCTGCCAATCCTTGCCGGGATAGGTGGATAGCACCAGCGCCGGAACCTGTTCTGCCTTGGGTTTGTCGTTCAGCGCCAGCCAGCCAGTGACACGGTCGATGATGGCCTCGATCCGCTCGGGTTCGGCCCGGTGGGCGAAACGGGAATATTCCAGATGCGGATCGCGCTTTCCCGGTTCCTTGAACGAGGCGATGCCCGCCGAAATTCGCCCGTCCACTTCGGGCAGCACCACGTGCATGGCCAGATCGGCGGGGGAGAGGCCACGTTCCGCCTCGGCCCATGCCTTGCGGCGCGATGTAGCGAGGGCGACCTGGAATACAGGCACATTGGCGGCGTCGAGAGGAGACGTGCCCGATGCGCCCTTGCCCGAGAATGAGGTGGCATTGATGATCGCCGATGGCTGCATCGCCGTAATCGTTTCTCGGAGCCAGTCAGCAGCGGCGGGCGCTTTCAGTGAGGGGGCGAACAGGCCCACGGCCTGATATCCACGCGCGCGCAGACTGCGGATCAGGGCCGCAACCGGGGCGGTGTCCGCCGAGGTCAGGTAGGCGCGGTAGAAGGTCACAACGATTCGTTTCGCGTCACCCGCAAATGCCGTATCAGCCGGGATCACGCCGCGATCCGGGCACCACGCGCCGCATTCGGGCAGCGTCTTGGCCCCCATCACCGGCCCGGCATAAAGCCCCGCAGCCAGCGCCATCTGTGCCAATGCGGCCTGCGCCGCGACCTCTCCGCCGGTGTCGCAGAGATGCGCCAGCCGTCGCAGGGTCGAGACGGGCAGGGTGGAGTAGTCATCCAGCCGCGTATCCTCGCGCCCGTCGGCGGGCAGCACGGCCAGCGCGATGCCCTTGGCCTGCGCCAGCGCCAGAACCTGCTGCAAGCCGTAGGACCAGTAGGGCACGCCACCGATCAGGCGGATCAGGATGCCCTTTGCGCCCTCCAGCGTCTGTTCCACATAGGTGTCAACGGACAGAGGGTGTTTCAGCGCCGTCAGGTTGGCCAGCCGCATCGTTGGCATCCGCCCCTCGGGTCCGCCGCCACGATGCCATCCCGCCGCAAAAGCGCCGAGGTCACTGTCGGAAAAGGAAAGCACCACCAGGTCCGCCGGGCTCTGGCCCAGATCGGTCGGGGTCTCGGTTTCCTCGAGCCCGTGGCTTTCGCGGAAGACGACGTGCATGACTTACTCGGCGGCCTCGGTCACACCCACGAGGATATCGCGGATTGCGGCCTCGTTGATGTCATCATGCTCGGCGATCACCACAAGCCGCGAGCGGCGCTCTTCGCCGGGTTCCCACGGGCGGTCGTACTGATGACGCACACGGGCACCAACGGCCTGAACCAGCAGGCGCATGGGCTTGCCCTGAACAGCGGCATAGCCCTTGACGCGCAGGATGTTCAGCTCCTTGGCCAGACGTTCGATCCTGGCAACCAGTTCCAGCGGATCGCTCTGTTCCGGCAGCTCGACGATGATGCTTTCGAAATCGTCATGTTCATGGTCGTGATGGCCGTCATGATGCGACGGGCGGGCATCCATGTCATCCTCGGCGGCGGCCTCAAGGCCCAATACGACGCGCACATCCACGACACCCTCGGCAACCTCGACCACGGGCAGCGGGCGCGGGGCTTCGGCGGCGATGATCTCTTTGGCTTTGGCAACGCCTTCGGGACCGGCCAGATCGGGCTTGGTCAGCAGGATGATATCGGCGCAGGAGATCTGGTCCTCGAACACTTCGGACAGCGGCGTTTCGTGGTCGATGGAGTCGTCAGCCATGCGCTGGGCATCGACTGCCTCGACATTCGGGGCGAAACGACCGGCGGCGACGGCCTCGGCATCGGCCAGCGCGATCACGCCGTCCACGGTGATTTTCGAGCGGATATCCGGCCAGTCAAACGCTTTCAGCAGCGGCTTGGGTAGCGCAAGGCCGGAGGTCTCGATCAGGATGTGATCGGGGCGCGGTTCCAGCGCCATCAGCGCCTCGATGGTAGGGATGAAATCATCGGCCACGGTGCAGCAGATGCAACCATTGGCCAGCTCCATGATGTTCTCGGCCGGGCAATCCGGGATGGCGCAGGATTTCAGGATATCGCCATCGACACCGACATCGCCGAATTCGTTGACCACAACGGCCAGACGCTTGCCCTGCGGGTTTTGCATCAGGTGGCGCACCAGTGTGGTCTTACCCGAGCCCAGAAAACCTGTGATCACGGTGACGGGGAGTTTCTCAAGGTTGCTCATCTCAGGCTCCAATCGGGGGAATGCGCGAGGCGCAGTTTTTGCGGAAATGTTCGGGGCGCTCGCGCCATTTGACCAGACCGTCCTCGGTGGCCAGATATTTGGTTGCGCCGTCAACGATGACGTCGACATGATCGGTCTCGTTCAGGTTCTCGTAGACGAATGTCCAGCGATCCGGCCCGCCACGCAGCACGATGGAACAGCCCTGATCGCAGTTCGACAGGCATTCGACGGCTCTCAGGTTGACGCCATCGGGCAGGTCTGCCTGTTCCAGAGCCTGATGCAACAGGGTGCCCGGGCGCTGCGCGTCATCCTCGACGGGCAAGCCGCGACGGCAGGTGGTGCAGACCAGCAGCTCAACCGGTGCGGTCTCGGTCATGTCTCTCATCCCCCCAATCCTATACGTGGGGGACGGGGTCTCATGCGGGTCACATTTGACCCGACACCGGAACACCCCGTCCGGTTTCATCTTCGGGCGCTGGCAGGTCTCCCGGCTTGCGGATATCAGAGCGTCTGCCCTGTCGGATGTCCCGCCTTCCCGGCCTTGCGGCCAGTGGCATTGGGCACCCTCTCCGGTCACGGTCGCGGGGGCGGCTGCGTTTGGCGGATAACCCGTTGACGCATTCCCTTTTCATCTGCTGTTGCAGACACCAACGAAAGGCTCATGCGGCAGCGGCAGGCCGCTTGTCAAGCGAGTCGCGCCGATCTGTGATCAAGCGGATGAAAAAGCGACCTGTAGAGGTCGTTGGGCGGCATATTCTGTTCAGGCTGCGGCGTTGCCTCGTTGAACGGATCGGTCCGATCCAGTTAAACGCAATACTCGAACGATCGGGTCGGCGCCGCGCGATATAACATCTATGAGGCCTGATCGAAGGCTGAAGCGGAGAGGATTGGATAAATGGCAGCCCGTAGGGGAATCGAACCCCTCTTTCCAGGTTGAAAACCTGGCGTCCTAACCGATAGACGAACGGGCCACTTGGGTCCAGACAAGCAAAATGGCAGCCCGTAGGGGAATCGAACCCCTCTTTCCAGGTTGAAAACCTGGCGTCCTAACCGATAGACGAACGGGCCACGCTGGCTTGTGGAGGGCCTTTTACGGTTTCACCCCGACCCCCGCAAGCCGAAAAATGCAGGGATGTGAAAGTTTTTTGGTGGGCTTCAGATAGGCTTTATCCAGCTTCTGCCGCGTCCTCCAACCTCAGTTGTACAGATTGGCGCCCACCCCATGTGTTAACCTCAAGCCGGCCCGCAAAATGGAACCGCGCGCCGCCGTGATTTGACAGCTTGTCACCCAGCGGACCATCAAACGCACCGAAGGCGATGGCGTCCAGCCCGCCGGACATTCCGTCGGACAAAGACAGCTTCAGATGCGTCTCGCCCACGCGTTTGGCAAAGCGCACCTGCAGGTCGGGCAGTGCATAGCGTGGGGCAGGGGCCGCGGCCCCGAATGGTCCTGCCTTTTCGATCTGTTCGATCAGATCGACCGTCGCGGCCCCCGGCATCAGCGCCCCGTCCAGTTTCAGATCGGCTGGGCCGCCTTGCCCTGCGCCCTGTTTCGCCAGCAACTCGGACAGCCGCGCCATCGCAGGCTCCAACTGGTCGCGCATCACCGTCAGGCCGGCCGCCATCTTGTGACCACCGCCCTTGACCAGCAGCCCCTCGGTCGCCAGTCGCTGGATCGACGCGCCCAGATCCACACCCGAGACCGAACGGCCCGAGCCCTTGCCCTCGTCACCGTCAAAGCCGATCACGATGGCAGGGCGGTTCGCGGTTTCTTTCAGGCGCGAGGCGACAATGCCCACCACGCCGGGATGCCAGCCCTCGCCTGCGGCCCAGACCAGTGGCGTGTCCAGCCCGCGTTCCTCGGCCTGTGCCATGGCTGCCGCGCGCACCGCGTTCTCGATGTCGCGCCGTTCCGCGTTCAGAGCATCCAACCGTTCGGACAGGGCTTCGGCTTCGGTGACCGAGTCGGTACTCAGCAACCGTGCGCCCAGATCGGCCTGCCCTATCCGCCCACCCGCATTCACACGTGGACCTAGCAGAAACCCCAGATGATAGCTGTTGGGGGCAGTGTCCATGCGCGCCACATCCGACAGTGCCACCAGCCCCGGCCTCTGCCTTTGGGCCATGACTTTCAGCCCCTGCCGCACCAACGCCCGGTTGGCCCCGATCAACGGCGCGACATCCGCCACCGTCGCCAGCGCCACCAGATCCAGCATCGACATCAGATCCGGCCCTTTGGCACCGGCGGCCCGCAATTGGCGACCCGCCTCGACCAGCATCAGGAACACCACGGCAGCAGCGCAGAAATAGCCCAGATCGCCGCTTTCGTCCTGCCGGTTCGGATTCACCACTGCGACGCAGTCCGGCAGGGTTTCCCCGCCCAAATGGTGGTCCAGAACGATCACATCTGCACCCGTCGCCGCCGCAATCGGTTCGTGGCTGAGCGTTCCGCAATCCACGCAGATGATCAGATCATGGCTGGCTGCCAACTCCCGCATGGCAGGCACGTTCGGCCCATAGCCTTCGTCGATCCTGTCAGGCACATAGAGCGTCGCGATTAGCCCCATCTGACGCAGCCACACCAGCAACAACGCCGCCGAACTGCCCCCATCCACATCGTAATCGGCGAACACCGCGATCTTCTGGCGCTTGCTTACCGCCTCCAGAAACCGGGTGGCCGCAACTTCCATGTCTTTCATCGAACGCGGATCGGGCAACAGCTCCTTCAGCTTTGGCTCCAGAAACCCGGTGGCCTCCATCACCGGCACGCCGCGCCGTGCCAGCACCTGACACAGGGCGCGCGGCAGATCGGTTTGCTGCGCCATCATCTCAGCCGACCGCTCGACCTCGACCCCCGGTCCAACCCAGCGCCGCCCCGTCAACGATTGCTCAACACCCAGAAACGCCACATCTCACCTCATGCACCAAGGCCGGACCCCTGCGGACCCGGCCTCTTCATCTTTTCACAAATACTCTCGCCGAAGGCAGCGGCGCAAGCCGCTATGCGTCGGTATGCGACCACATGGGCGTGCGGTAAGACATACGCCGGACCGAGCCCGTCTTGGACCGCATCAGCAGCGTCGTTGTCTCGACCCAGCCCGGCTCGCGCTTGATGCGCGGCAGCAGCGACCCTCCGGTCACGCCGGTGGCGGCAAAGATCACATCTGCGGTCACCATTTCATCGCGCGCATAAACACGATCCAGATCGGTGATGCCCGCCTTGGCGGCGCGGCCGCGTTCGTCATCGTTGCGGAACAGCAGGCGGCCAAAGATCTGACCACCCATGCATTTCAGAGCGGCAGCGGCCAGTACGCCCTCGGGCGCGCCGCCTTGACCCATGTACATGTCGATACCGGTCACTTCGCTTTCGGCGCAATGCATGACACCGGCCACGTCGCCATCGGTGATCAGGCGGATCGAGGCACCGGTCTCGCGCACTTCGGCGATCATCGCCTCATGGCGGGGGCGTTCAAGGATGCAAACGGTGATATCGGCAGGCTCACAGCCTTTGGCCTTGGCAAGCGCTTCGACCCGTTCGCGCGGGGTCATGTCCAGATTGACAACATTCTCAGGATAGCCGGGGCCAACCGCCAGCTTGTCCATGTACACATCCGGCGCATGCAGCATCGAACCGCGCGGGCCCATGGCGATCACGGTCAGGGCGTTGGGCATGTCCTTGGCGGTCAGGGTGGTGCCTTCCAGCGGATCCAGAGCGATGTCCACGCCCGGGCCGCTGCCGGTGCCGACCTCTTCACCGATATACAGCATCGGCGCTTCGTCGCGTTCACCTTCGCCGATCACAACCACGCCCGCGATATCCAGCAGGTTCAGCTGCTCGCGCATGGCGTTAACGGCGGCCTGATCGGCTGCCTTTTCGTCGCCCCGCCCAACCAGCGAGGCCGAGGCCAGTGCGGCCTGTTCCGCAACCCTTGCCAGTCCCAAAGATAGGAGGCGGTCGTTAAAATCGATCTTGGCAGCACTCATGTGTTCGTATCCTCAGGTCAATCAAGCCGTTATACCCGGCATAGCTTGCGTTTCATGCAGGCCGCAAGCTCAAACCTCTTCAATCCGCAGGGCAACGGGCTCGCCCGCGATGACATCCGTATCGCGCAAACCCTCAAGGGCGATGTCAAGTGTCGCGCGGGTGGTCTTGTGGGTGACGATCAGAACCGGAGCGGTGCTTTCGGCATGGCCATACTGGCGCATCCGGTCGATCGAGACGCCGGCATCCCCCAGGATGGCGGCCACTTTGGCCAGCGCGCCGGGTTTGTCCAGCAGGCCCAGCCGCAGATAATATGCTGCTGGCAGACCGGTTACGGCAGGTTTGGCATCCTGCAGCGACGCGGCAGGGCGTCCGAATGTCGGAATGTGCAGCCCACGGGCCAGATCGCAGACATCGCCCATCACGGCGCTGGCGGTCGGGCCTTCGCCCGCGCCGGGTCCGCGCAGAACGATCTGCTCGACCGAGTCGCCGTCCAGCACGACCATGTTGGTACCGCCTTCCAATTGACCCAGCGGTGAGTCACTGGGCACCAGACACGGCTGCATCCGCTGTTCCAGACCGCGCGCCGTGCGTTGTGCCACGCCCAGCAGCTTGATCCGATAGCCCATGTCGTCAGCCTGATCGATATCGTCCAGACTGATCTGCTGAATGCCTTCGATCTCGATCCCGTCGAAGTTCGGCTTGGTGCCGAAAGCGATCGACGACAGCAGCGCCAGCTTATGCGCCGCATCGATGCCGCCCACATCCAGATTTGGATCCGCTTCCAGATAGCCCAGCTGCGCACATTCTTCGAACAGCGCGTTATAGCCCTGCTTCTGCGATTGCATCCGGGTCAGGATATAGTTGCAGGTGCCGTTCATCACACCCATGACACGGGTAATTTCGTTTCCGGCCAGCCCTTCGGTCAGTGATTTGATGACCGGAATGCCACCGGCAACAGCGGCCTCGAACCGGATCACGCGACCGGCGGCTTCGGCCTTTTCGGCAAGCTCTTGCCCGTGGATCGCCAGCAGCGCCTTGTTGGCGGTGACGACGTCCTTACCACTGGCCAGCGCCGCCTCGACCGAGGCTTTGGCCGGGCCGTTTTCGCCACCCATCAGTTCGACAAACACATCGATGTCGTCGCGTTTGGCCAGAGCAACCGGATCGGTTTCCCAAGCGTAATCCGACAGGTTCACGCCACGATCCTTACTGGCGTCGCGGGCCGACACAGCGGTGATTTCAATCGGACGCCCGGTGCGCGCCTGCAGCAGGTCCGCATGGCGGCGCACGATCTTGACCACGCCCACACCGACTGTTCCCAAACCCGCAATTCCAAGCCGCAGCGCCTGTGTCATTCCCATGGGTCCTTTCGCTCGAAATTCCGCCATTGGCGGGCCATCCTTTGCGCGCTGCCTTATCGGGTTCAGGGCAGGGGTGCAATCCGTCAGCGCACCCGGCGGGCTAGTTTATCTCGGCGTTCTGAAGGGCCTCGGCGCGTTTCGCCAGTGCTTCGCCGCGGTATGTCAGCTCTTCTTCGACCTCGGCTGCCTCACTGACCGGATCGACGGGCGCGCCCAGCGCGGTATCCAGCGGAATCAGCTTGGGATAGCGCGCCTTGAGCAACGCGTCTGTTTCGCTGCCCTCCAACTCGGGGATATCGACACAGGCGGCGGCGGTCAGCAGCAGGAATATCAGCGGCAGAGGCTTCATTGCGATCCCATCGGTTGCAGCATGAGCCCTGTGATGCACCTTTTGCCGGACCGGTTCAAGCGGGCTTCTATCTGAACGAATGTTCAGATACTGTCGGGTCATGGCGCGTACACAAGGTTCTCATTCCGATATCACCGGCCCCCGCATCCGCAAGGCGGCGTTGGGGCTGTTTGCCCGTCATGGCTATGCCGCCGTCTCCATGCGGCAGATCGCGGGCGAAGTCGGGGTGCAGGCCGGTGCGCTGTACAACTACACGCCTGACAAGCAAAGCCTGCTTTATCGCCTGATGCGCGAGCATATGCAGGACCTTCTGGCCGCCTATGACGATCTTACCCGGTTTGGCGATCCGCAGGACGCCCTGCGCCAGTTCGTCGGCTTTCACATCCGTTTTCATCTGGAGCGGCCGGACGAGGTGTTCATCGCCTATATGGAACTGCGCAATCTGACGCCCGAGAACTTTGCCGAGATCGAGGCCCTGCGCCGGCAGTACGAGGATTCGCTGGAGAGCATCCTGCAGCGTGGCCACGCGACCGGGCAGTTTGCGGTGTCGGACACGAAGATCGCCACGCTGGCGGTGATCGCGATGCTGAACGGTGTTATCACCTGGTATCGCAGCGGCGGGCGGCTGTCGCTGGACGAGGTCGAGCAGGTCTATTGGGACATGGTGCGCAAGGCGGTGTCGGCCTGACCTAGTGCGCCGGGCGAATAAACGTGCCGTTGCGCAATTCCCGGAACGCCTGTTGCAGCTCGGCCTGGGTATTCATGACAATCGGGCCGTGCCAGGCGACGGGTTCATTGATCGGAGCGCCCGAAATCAGCAGGAACCGCACGCCGCTGGGTCCGGCCTGAACCGTCACCTCGTCGCCCGTGCCAAAGCGGATCAGGGTCCTGTCCCCGGACATATCGCGGATATTGACCTCTTGCCCCGCGACCTCTTTTTCCAGCAGAACGCCAGCGGGTTGCGAGGCATCGGCAAAGGCGGCTTCCCCTTCAAACACATAGGCGAATGCACGGCGATAGGTGTCGATGCGAAAGGTCTTTTTCACACCCGCCGGAACGCTGATGTCCAGATATTGCGGATCAGCCGCGATGCCATCGACCGGACCGGTGCGCCCCCAGAATTCGCCCACGATCACGCGCACGATGGTGCCGTCATCATCGGTGATTTCGGGAATGTCGCCACTTTGCACGTCCTGATAGCGCGGAGCGGTCATCTTTTGATCTGACGGCAGATTACCCCACAATTGGAACCCGTGCATCTGACCGCTGGCGGCGCCTTTCGGCATCTCCTGATGCAGAATACCCGAACCGGCGGTCATCCATTGCACGTCGCCAGCCCCCAGCGTTCCGCTGTTGCCCAACGAGTCGCTGTGTTCGACAGTACCCGACAGCACATAAGTGATCGTCTCGATCCCGCGATGCGGGTGCCACGGGAAACCGGCCATGTAATCTTGCGGATGTTCGTTCCGAAAGTCGTCGAACAGCAGGAACGGGTCCAGTTCCGACGGGTCCTGAAAGCCAAAGGCCCGATGAAGTTTGACGCCCGCACCTTCCATCGTCGGCACGGCCTTGCGGGTTTCCAAAGTGGGTCTGAGCGACATCGGAGCCTCCATCATAGCTGGCCGAAATTTAAGCTGGGCGCGCGATCATTCAATTCGCGCAGAAACACGTTGCCTGTGCAGGGGTGCTCAGACCTGTGCAGGGCTCTGTCCTTTGTGGATCAAAGCCGCTAAAGCAGACGGGAAAGCAGGAGAGATACATGCAAGAAGACGTGTTGGCCACAATCGCGGCCTCGGCCCCGCGCCGCTGGATGGGGGTAGGGATGCTGATCACGATCGGAGGGTTGGTGATCTATGTCGCATTGGCCACCCCGCCTCAGTTGAGCTGGCAGGTGTTCCTGTTGGCGACCGGAGCAGCCTCTTTCTGGCTGTCTCATCACATGTGGACCGCGACCGCAGACAGAATCGAACTGACCCGATCCACCCTGCGCACCGGATCCGGGCAGGTGATATGCAGCGTGGACGAAATCGAAACGGTTGACCGGGGCATGTTTGCCTTCAAGCCGTCAAACGGCTTTCTGATCAAAACCCGCAGCGCTGGCACATTTGCATGGGCCCCTGGTCTGTGGTGGCGTCTGGGGCGCCGCATAGGAATCGGCGGCATGACAGCTGCCGCCGAAACCAAATTCATGTCAGAGATGCTGACGGGGATGCTTGCCGAGCGGGGTTAACCGGCTGCGTTCAGGCACCGCTTGACTCTTCAGCCTCGTCTTCATCATTGTCGACATCTTCAAGATCGATGATCAGTTCCTTGAAAACTGCCGCGATTTCATTTGTGAACCTCGGTCGGGTGAAGACAAAGTTGTCAAATGTTACATTTTTTACAAGGTCTTCGTTGAAGATCGGTGCATATTTGTTCGACGTCTCCACCAAAATCAAAGTGTCCTGATTAGGCATTGGCGGAAGTGAATCGCTGATTGTTTCGACATTGTCGTTAGTCCAGATCGACTGATATCCACGTGCAGTCGACCACTGAACAAAGTGGCGATCTTCATCCTCGTCAAATACCAGCAGTGACACGCGCATCGACATTGGAGATCCGTTATCAACCATCCGCACCATCAGCGTATGCAGCGAGGTAATATAGGTATCGTTGATTGTGCCTGTTTCACGCGAGATGAGATCACCAATTGTGTAGGCTGCCTTGAGGTTTGCAGCGCTTTGGCGATACCCATCAAACCACGTAAATGTTGCCGTGGCGGTAAACAGCAGCATCGGAAACATCAAGACGGCCTCAACCGACATAGATCCGGATTCGCGGCGTTTCAGGACATTCAGGCGTTTGAAGATTTTGGCTATATGTTTCATCGCTTAAATCGGCTCCTGAACAAACGCGGTAGTCGAGGTAAGAGAATACTGACCAGTTTGATCTGTTATCCCTTTTGCGAGCTTCGAAGTCGGAAAAATCGGATCAATCCTCGCGCAAGCGCGCAGTATCATCAGTTCGTTAGATTGGCCGTTGATGAACTTTCGAACAGGTTTCACTTCTTCAGAATTGTCGGTGCAATCTGGGTCTTCAGGCAGAACGATACCGTCGAAGGCACTTTGCTGAATCATTTCGAGGCGCAGATTGTTCGAGCAGTTTTTGATGAACAGGGCGCGCTCGCAGATGGTGTCCTTGATGTCATCATGCTCGACGATTTGCCCTGTTCCAAGGCGAATATCGCGAACAGTCATGTCAACTGAGCGTTCCAGCATGGTTTGTTGCAAGGTAACCAGCGCCAGTTCGGCTGCGGATAGGCTAAAGAGCATGAATGCCGGGAAGAGCAATGCAAACTCAATGGTGACATTCCCGCTCTCTGATCGGCGAAACCGCCGAGTGAGTGAAGCAACCTTACCGATCATTGTGTCAGTCTCAGCTTGCGGATCGAGGACGCGATTGATGCAAATGCATCTTCCAGGTCCAACCCTTTTACATTGTAGACGTGGCTATCCGAACTCGCGCACTTCTGCAGCAGGCTATAGCCGCTGCGCGGGGCTTCGAATGCGATACCATAGACAACGATGCCCTGATCTTTGGCCGAGTTGCAGATATGCTTCGTGTGCTGGTTCTTTGCAGAGGTCTCCACCTTCGAGAATGCGCTGCTATACCATTCGGCCCATGCACTGGACTGCCAGTAATAGTTGTATTGTGCATTCCAGGCCAACGAAACGCGGTTGAAGAGTTCAGGATAGGTCAGGCGGACCGCCTCACCGGGCTCTTCATTCTGGGCAGTTTCCGGGGCAGGTGTACCATAGGGATGATCATTCCACTCATAGGGCTTGCTGCCGCGGATATTGCGCTGTGGCCAGAAGAAGTTAGGCTTCCCCTGAGAATGATAGATGGAATAGTCACCTTCGATTGTATTGTAGCTTCCCCAGTTGGTGATGTTACCGGAATCGGGGTTGTACCAGACATCCGAATAGCCTTCCCGCAGCGACGGGTTCAGCATGTACTGATCGGTGTTCTTACCATCGGTCATGACGATGGCGATTTTCAGAACGTCAGTGTTATAGTTCGTCGGACGCTGGCTGAAATTCGCTGGAACGATTTTTGCGGGTGCAAATTCGGGATCCGGATCGGTTTGCGCTGCCAACAGGCCGACGATATCGCGCATGCTGGGATCCAACAGGGCGACACCCCATTTCATGCCGACATCGATCGATGTGTTACCGTTCGGGGTCAACTGGCTGATATGTTTCAGCAATTTCGCCCGATTATTGGTTACAGGAGTGATTGCGCTGCCGGCGCGAACCGGACAAACCGGGATTCTGATGCCGTTTTCAGAATAGGTGAACGGATCAAAATGCGCGGTACGTTCAAGCGTATCGCCGCGGTGCAGGTCCGCATCGCTGTACTGTTCAGGGATGAAGTTCACGCAGTGCGAGTAATTGTGCTCGTTAGTGACGTTGGTGAACTTGTTCAGAAGTTCTTCGCCGGCGTTGACCTGAGTGGCGTATGGAACAATCGAAATCGAAATCTCGTTCTGCCCGGGTTTATCCAGCATCAAGTTTACAAACTGTGATGCGGCGTCTCTCAGAACAGTCATCTTGCTGTAGCGTGGATCGGCGGACGGTTCACTCATCGAGCCTGAAATGTCCAGAACCAGCGAAATTTCCACCGCGCCGATTGATTCCTCGGCGGTGCTGGCGGCAGGGGCGAGCAACTCCTTAACGCCGGAAAGACGCATGAAGTGCGTTTTGATGACTGTTTCTGCCGTAGCGGTCACTTTCCGCGAACCAAAGCCTTCTACGACCGTGACATCTTTCAGCTTCTCCCCAAGGCCTGCCTTGTCGAGATAGGCTTCGACGACAGTCTGCGGATCCGCAGTCTGGTCGAGATCCGCCGCGGCAAGTACAGCCCGGTCAAGCGTGGATTGCAGAGCAGCCCGGTCACGCTCGAACTTCATCATGTCCACGCCGATACCTGTGGCTGCAATTAGCGCAAGAAACAAGAATACGGTGAGTATCGTGAATGAGCCCTCCTCATTTTTGGCGAATTGCCGGAAGGCATTAAATTTGTTCACTGGCTTGGCAGAGCCATTATTTGCTAGATTTTTCTTCATATTTGGTGACTCCGCTGAGCAGGCCGAATAAGCCCCCAAGGAAAAAATTACTGTATTACGTTAAATTTCAAACGTGGCGGGAATTGGGCGAAAATGGCTTAGTTTTGGCTGGTTAGCAGAAATTGCGAAGATAATCCGTTAGGTTATGGCGGCTCTGTTGTCAGCTTGTGGACAATTTCAGCAGAACGCAGGTTATGGGCGACTCAGTTCATTCTGATTTGAGCAGACATATGGATTGATCAAAAAATATGCAGATGGTGATTGCAGCGCCGCGCCAGTGGTGCGACAAAACGTCATGACGTTTGTCTGTTACGGGTACGGAGGATTGTATGACCGGAATCAAAGAACCCAGCTTTCGTGAGAGTGTTGACCTGATGTTCAACAGGGCCGCGTCCCTGATGGATCTGCCGCCGGGGCTGGAAGAAAAGATACGGGTCTGCAACGCCACCTATACCGTGCGGTTCGGCGTTCGCCTTCGTGGAAAGATCCAGACATTCACCGGATATCGCTCGGTCCATTCTGAGCATATGGAGCCGGTAAAGGGCGGTATCCGCTATGCGCTGGCGGTGAACCAGGATGAGGTTGAGGCGCTTGCGGCACTGATGACCTATAAATGCGCTCTGGTCGAAACCCCGTTTGGCGGCTCAAAAGGCGGGCTGTGCATCGACCCGCGCCAATATGAAGAACATGAACTTGAGCAGATCACGCGCCGTTTTGCTTATGAGCTGGCCAAGCGTGATCTGATCAACCCGTCCCAGAACGTACCGGCCCCGGATATGGGGACAGGCGAGCGTGAGATGGCCTGGATGGCTGACCAATACGCGCGGATGAACACGACGGATATCAACGCGCGGGCCTGTGTGACGGGCAAGCCGCTGAATGCGGGCGGCATTCAGGGCCGGGTCGAAGCGACCGGGCGCGGTGTGCAATATGCGTTGCGCGAATTCTTCCGGCATCCTGAGGATATCAAAAAGGCCGGTCTGAGCGGCAAGCTGGACGGCAAACGGGTGATCGTGCAGGGGTTGGGGAATGTGGGCTATCACGCTGCCAAGTTCCTGAGCGAAGATGACGGCGCACGCGTTGTCGGCATTATCGAATGGGACGGCGCGCTCTATAATCCCGACGGCATTGATGTGGAAGCAGTCCGCCAGTGGATCGTCAAGCATGGCGGCGTCAAGGATTATCCGGATGCGACGCACACCGCCGAAGGGGCGGCTGTTCTGGAAGAGGAATGCGACATCCTGATCCCCGCGGCGCTGGAAGGTGTAATCAACCTTTCGAATGCCGAGCGTATCAAGGCTCCGCTTATCATCGAGGCCGCGAACGGTCCGGTCACGGCGGGTGCTGACGAAATCCTGCGCCAGAAGGGCACCGTGATTATCCCTGACATGTACGCCAACGCGGGCGGTGTGACGGTGTCTTACTTCGAATGGGTCAAGAACCTCAGCCATATCCGCTTTGGCCGGATGCAGCGCCGTCAGGAAGAGGCGCGGCACGAACTGATCGTCAGCGAACTGGAGCGGCTCGATCGCTATCTGGGTGATGCCTGGTCGATGTCTCCGGACTTCAAGGCCAAGTATCTGAAGGGTGCTGGAGAGCTGGAGTTGGTGCGCTCGGGTCTCGATGACACGATGCGGATTGCCTATCAGGCGATGCGTGAGGTCTGGCATAGCCGGTCCGATGTGGATGACCTGCGGACCGCTGCCTATATCGTTGCCATCGACCGCGTCTCGAAGAGTTACCGCGCCAAAGGGCTCTGAGGGTCGAGACAAAAAGACGAACCGGACCAGTTTCATTGGTCCGGTTCCCGCCGGTTCCTGCGGGCCCCGGGGCCGCATGGGGGACTGGCATATGAAGTCCTTCATTTGATTGTATTTGCATCGCTGCGCCGGATTCGTTGTGGTGCAGGCCGCTAGACACGAAAGTGCGGGCGCCGGTCCCGGGTAGCCAAGAAATTTGCGTTCTACCGACGTTTCGTCGCCCAGAGGCAAGTCCATGTCGAAATCAGAGGTGGCGTTTTTCGGTGGCATTGTTACTGCTGACCGCAGTTGATTTGATGTCGACCAGAACTGCACGGAGGTCTGAATGCGTTTTTCCGGCTTGAGAGTTCTCAAGGAAGGGCTGACTGGCAACAAGGGTTGGACGCCGCATTGGCGCGACCCCGAGCCGAAGGCCGAGTATGACATCATCATTATCGGCGGTGGTGGCCATGGGCTGAGCACAGCGTATTACCTTGCCAAGGAACACGGTCTGACCAACGTGGCCGTGTTGGAAAAAGGCTATATCGGCGGCGGCAATATCGGGCGCAATACGACGATTGTGCGCGCGAACTACTTCCTGCAGGGCAATTCCGAGTTCTATTCGCATTCGCTGAAACTATGGGAAGGTCTGGAAGAGGACCTGAACTATAACGTCATGCATTCGCAACGCGGGATCATCAACCTGTTCCACTCGGACGGGCAGCGTGATGCGGCGGCGCGGCGGGGCAACATGATGATCAGTCAGGGGGATGACGCGATCCTGCTGAACCGGGATCAACTGCGCGAGATGCTGCCTTATCTGAATTACGACGACCTGCGGTTTCCGCTCTATGGCGGGCTTTATCACCCGCGCGGCGGCACCGCGCGGCATGATGCGGTGGCGTGGGGCTATGCGCGTGGCGCCGATCAACGCGGTGTCGATCTGATCCAGAACTGCGAAGTGACCGGCATTGATATCGAAAACGGTGCGGTGCGCGGCGTACAGACCACGCGCGGTTCGATCCGGGCCAAGAAAGTGGCCGTGGTGGTTGCGGGCCGTTCGGGTCAGGTCGCGGCGATGGCCGGGATGCGCCTGCCGGTCGAAAGCCATGTCCTACAGGCCTTTGTGACCGAAGGGCTGAAGCCTTGTCTCGATCACGTCGTGACCTTTGGCATGGGTCATTTCTATATCAGCCAGTCCGACAAGGGCGGGCTTGTTTTTGGCGGAGACCTGGATTTCTACGCCTCCTACGCGGCGCGGGGGAACCTGCCGACCGTGGAAAGCGTGATGGAGGCCGGGATGGCCCTGATGCCGATGATCGGCAAGGCGCGGGTGCTGCGGTCATGGGGCGGGATCATGGATATGTCGCCTGATGGCTCTCCGATCATCGATCGGACGGATATCGGCGGGCTCTATCTGAATTGCGGCTGGAACTACGGCGGGTTCAAGGCAGTTCCGGGTTCGGGGAATGTGTTTGCCCATCTGATCGCGACGGATCGGTATCATGAGAATGCAACCCGGTTCCAGCTGGATCGATTCCGCACCGGGCGTGGAATTCTAGATGAAGAGGGCAAGGGCTCTCAACACAATCTGCATTGAGGATGGCGATGTCGGATTTGAGTATTTCTGAAAAGATGAAGCTGGGGGCACGGGTATGAGGATCACCTGTCCGCATTGCGGCGAGCGGGATCGCCGCGAGTTTTACTATCGTGGAGCAGCGGTCGATTTGGAGCGTCCTGCGCCGGATGCGGGCGAAGCTGCCTGGGATGACTTTGTTTATCTGCGCGACAACCCGGCCGGTGAGACCCGCGAGCTTTGGTATCACGAAGGCGGCTGCGGTGCCTGGGTCGTGGTGACGCGGGATACGGTCACGCATGAGATTTCGGGAACGCAATTGGCCTCAGAGGTGAACGCATGAGGATCGCGGGCAAAGGGCTGATTGATCGCGCACAGACGGTACCGTTTGTCTTTGATGGTGTCAGCTACGAAGGGTTTCAGGGCGATACTCTGGCTTCGGCCCTGCTGGCCAACGGCATTCGCCTCATGGGCCGGTCGTTCAAGTATCACCGCCCGCGCGGTGTTCTGACGGCAGGCAGTGAAGAGCCCAACGCATTGGTGACGGTCGGGCAGGGCGCCGCGCAAGAGCCCAATGTGCGGGCTACCATGCAGGAGATTTATCCGGGGCTTGAGGCGCGCAGTCAGAACCGCTGGCCCAGCCTTGGGTTCGATGTGATGGCGGTCAATGATCTGGCCGCGCCATTTCTGGGGGCGGGGTTCTATTACAAGACCTTCATGTGGCCGAAGAGCTTTTGGGAAAAACTCTATGAGCCGGTGATCCGCCGTGCGGCGGGGCTGGGCGCTTTGTCGGGCGAGGATAATGTCGACAAGTACGAAAGCGCCTTTGCCTTCTGTGATTTGCTGGTCATCGGCGCGGGGCCTGCCGGATTGATGGCCGCTTTGACCGCTGCGCGTGCCGGAGCGGATGTCATTCTGGCGGACGAGAACGCGCGGATGGGCGGGCGGCTGTTGGCCGAAACCTATGAGATTGATGGCAAGCCGGGCCACGTCTGGGCGGATGAGGTTCTGGCTGAGCTCGGCGGCATGGACAATGTGCGCCTGATGACCCGCACCACGGTTGCGGGCGCTTATGATCAGGGCACCTTTGCGGCGTTGGAGAAGGTGCTGCATCACACGGATCGCCGCCCGAACGGCGCTCCGCTGGAGACTTATTGGCGGATCGTGGCGAAACGTTCGGTTCTGGCGGCGGGTGCGTTGGAACGTCCGGTGGCGTTTCGCGACAATGACCGCCCGGGGATCATGACCGCCGGGGCGGTGCGGGCTTATCTGAACCGCTGGGGCGTCAGCCCGGGGCGGAACGTGACTGTCTTTGGCAATACGGACGACATTCACCGCACCGCGCGCGACCTGCTGGACGCCGGTGTCCACGTGGCCGCCGTGATCGACAGCCGCCACGATGCGCCGTTGTCGGATGACTATGAGGTGTTGCGCGGCGCGCAGGTCTGTGGCAGCGCAGGCCGCAAAGGGTTGGAGTCGATCACCATCCGCCGGGCCAGCGGCGAAGAGAGCATCCAAACCGACTGCCTTGCCATGACTGGCGGTTGGAACCCGTCGGTTCACCTGACCTGCCATATGAATGGCCGCCCGACCTGGAAGCGCGAGATAGAGGCTTTTGTGCCGACACCCGGGGCCGTGCCGGGCATGGTGACGGCAGGGGCGTGCAACGGGGCGTTCTCGACCGCAGCCTGTCTGCGCGAAGGGGTCGAAGCGGCAGAAACCGCGCTGGGCGAACTGGGACTGAAAGCTCCCAAATCCACCCTGCCACAGGCCGAGGATACGTCTTACGAGATAACCCCGCTCTGGGCTGTTCCGGGCAAAGGCCGTGCGTGGCTGGATTTCCAGAACGACGTTACGGTGAAAGACGTCAAGCAGGCCGCGACCGAGAACTTCCGGTCGGTCGAGCACATGAAGCGCTATACCACACAGGGCATGGCGACGGATCAGGGCAAGAACTCGAACGTGGCGGCGCTGGCCGTTCTGGCGGACGCAACCGGGCGCGGGATACCTGAAACGGGGACTACAACGTTCCGTCCGCCCTATTCCCCGATCGCGATCGCAGCGCTCGGTGCGGGGGGCGAAGGCGCCGGATTCAAGCCTCAACGCTTTACCACTTCGCACAAGGCAGCCGTGGCACGGAAGGCGCCGATGATCGAAGTGGGCCTGTGGTATCGCCCCAGCTATTTCCCGAAGGATGGAGAGACCACCTGGCGGCAATCCTGTGACCGAGAGGTCAATATGGTGCGTCAAGCAGTTGGCGTGTGCGATGTGTCAACCCTGGGCAAGATCGACATTCAGGGGCCGGATGCGGGTGCGTTTCTGGATTTCGTCTATTCCAACATGTTCTCGACCCTGAAGGTTGGTCGCGCGCGCTATGGTCTGATGCTGCGCGAGGATGGATTCGTCATGGACGACGGCACCACCGCGCGGCTGGGCGAGACGCATTTCGTCATGACCACAACCACCGCAGGTGCCGGCGACGTGATGAAGCATCTGGAATTCGTGCATCAGGGCTTGCGCCCGGATCTGGATGTTTCCTTCACCTCGGTCACTGAGCAATGGGCGCAATTCGCTGTTGCCGGGCCGAAATCGCGAGAGTTGCTGAACACTCTGCTGGACACACCTCTTGATGATGAAAGCTGGCCCTTCATGGCCTGCGGACCGGTATCGGTTCTGGGTGTTCCGGGGCGTCTGTTCCGGATTTCGTTCTCGGGTGAACATGCCTATGAAATCGCCGTGCCCGCGCGCTATGGCGCGAGCCTGTTCGACATGATGGCGGACCGGGCAGTGGCGCTGGGCGGCGGGCTTTACGGGATGGAGGCGATGAACGCCCTGAGGATCGAGAAGGGGTTCATTACCCATTCCGAAATCCATGGACGGACGACAGCCTATGACATTGGCATGGGCCGGATGGTTTCGCAGAAGAAGGATTGTATCGGCAAAACCATGTCGCAACGCCCGGGTCTGGAAGAGCCCGGGCGCGAGCGGCTGGTGGGGCTGAAACCGATTGGCGAAAGCAAGGAACTTCTGGCGGGTGCGCATCTTTACAAGGAAGAGGCTGATCCGGTGCGCGTGAATGACCAGGGCTATCTGACCTCGGTCTGTTATTCACCCACGCTGGAAACCATGCTGGGGCTGGGCTTTCTTGCCGACGGGCCGGACAGGTACGGAGAGGTGGTGAAAATGGTCGACCACCTGCGCGGTGTCACGACCCTGTGCGAAGTGGTGAACCCGGTCTTCTTTGACCCCGAGGGAGGGCGCGTCCGTGGATAAACTGATTGCAAAAACGCCCTGCGACGGGCTGCTGCCGCTGACCAACGGTGCTGTGACGCTTAGCGAAGAAGACGCGGGGGCGATCCACTCGATCTCTCCTTTCAAGGGGCACCAGAAGGCTGTTTCCGACGCGCTCAAGGCGGCTCATGGAATGACGTATCCATCAGCCAATCGCGCCACCGGCAAGGCAGGGGCGCGGGCGGTCTGGTTTGGGCCTGCGCATGCGATGTTGCTGGGGCCGGTGCCCGACAAAGCTTTGTCGGGGCTTGCTGCCATCGTGGATCAATCGGATGCGTGGACGGTTGTCCGACTGGAAGGCTCCGGGGTCGAGGATGTATTGGCGCGTGTGGTGCCGGTTGATCTGCGTGGTGCGCAGTTCAAGCGGGGCCATACAGCGCGGACTCTGCTGTTTCACATGACCGCTTCGATAACTCGTGTCGGTGAAAACGCATTTCAGATCATGGTCTTCCGGTCCATGGCCGGGTCGCTGGTTCACGATCTGAAAAGGGTGATGGAAGGCATCGCCGCGCGCGGCTAAGCTGCATTGAATGAAACGAATCCGGGAGACCCCCATGTTGCGTATCGCCATCGTCGCGGCCCTGCTTGCCACCCCTGTGGCGGCTCAGGAAACCAAGGAACAAAGCTGCCAGTATCAAGCGGATGTTGTTGCCGCGATACAGAAGGCACGTCTTGACCGGGTAAAAGAGCGCGATGTGGCGCAAGCGGTTGCGGATAGCAGCCCGACCTGGCCCGAGAATTACAACGCGGCGATTCCGCTGATCGCGCCATGGGTCTATGAGCAAAAGATGCGCGACGTGCGCAAAAAGGACCTCGGAGCGGCCTGGCTGGAGCTGTGTTTGCAGCAATAATCCACAGACCCGGCATTTCCCTGTGGACAACCGCGCGCCATCCCCTTGGCGCGCGATTTCATTTCTGGCAGGTTTGAACGATGTCTTTGCCCCCCGGATTTCTGGATGAACTGCGCACCCGCCTCAGCCTGTCTCAGGTCGTTGGGCGCAAGGTCATGTGGGATCAGCGCAAGTCCAATCAGGGCAAGGGCGACATGTGGGCGCCTTGCCCGTTTCACCATGAGAAGACGGCATCCTTCCATGTCGATGACCAGAAGGGGTTTTATTACTGCTTCGGCTGCCACGCGAAAGGCGACGCGATCAGCTTTGTGAAAGAGACCGAGAATGTCTCGTTCATCGAAGCGGTCGAGATATTGGCGCGCGAGGCCGGGATGCCGATGCCTGCGCGCGATCCAAAGGCGCAGCAGAAACAGGATCGGCGCTCGCAACTCGCCGAGGTGATGGAGCAGGCGGTGCAGTTCTTCCGCCTGCAGCTCAAGACCGGGGCAGGGGCCGCGGCGCGCGATTATCTGACCCGCCGCGGGCTGGACCAACAGGCGCTGGACCGGTGGGAGATCGGCTTTGCCCCCGATGGCTGGCAGGCGCTGTGGGATCATCTGACCGGCAAGAACGTGGCCGAGGATCTGATCCTTGGCGCTGGGCTGGCCAAGCCGTCGAACAAGGGCAAAAAGCCCTATGACACTTTCCGCAACCGGATCATGTACCCGATCCGCGACCCGCGCGGGCGCTGCATTGCGTTTGGCGGACGGGCCATGGACCCGAATGACAACGCCAAATATCTGAACTCGCCCGAGACCGAATTGTTCGACAAGGGGCGCAGTCTCTATCACCATGGCCCTGCGCGGCAGGCGGCGGGGAAGGGTCAGCCGCTGATCGTGGCCGAAGGGTACATGGACGTGATCGCGCTGGCTGAGGCGGGCTTTGGCGCTTCGGTTGCGCCTTTGGGAACGGCCATTACGGAACATCAACTACAGCTGCTGTGGCGTATTTCCGATGAACCGATCATCGCGCTGGATGGCGATACGGCCGGTTTGCGCGCGGCGATGCGGGCGGTCGATCTTGCTCTGCCGCTGCTGGAGGCTGGGAAATCCCTGCGGTTCGCTTTGATGCCCGAGGGCAAGGACCCAGATGACCTGTTGCGCGCCGAAGGGGCAGGGGCCGTTCAGACGGTACTGGACAGTGCCATTCCCATGGTCAAGCTGCTGTGGCAGCGCGAGACAGAAGGCAAGGTATTCGACAGCCCCGAGCGTAAGGCGGCCTTGGATAAATCCCTGCGTGAAAAGATCAAGCTGATCCGCGATCCCTCGATCCGGTCTCATTACGGGCAGGAAATTAAGGACCTGCGCTGGCAATTGTTTCGCCCGCAGCGACAATCGCCAAATCGCCCATGGCAACCTCGTGGCAAGTGGCAACCACAAGCGCAGCCTGCCTCGCCCGGTGCCCGCGCGTCGTTTTTGGCGTCATCCGAGACCGCGGATATCCAATTGCGTGAATCCGCCATTCTGGCAATTGCCATTCTGAATCCGCAGGTTGTCGTGCAATTTGAACATCAATTGGAGGAAATGGATTGCCGCGATCCCGACCACGCGGCGCTGCGGGGGGCGATCCTGCGCCATGCGATTGACGATCCGGACAATCTGCAAGACCACATCATTCAAACTTTGGGTCCGGAACCCCTTGAAAACCTGCTGGCCCTTCGCCATGTCGCAGTGATCCCCTGTGTGCACAAACCGGGCGACGTTGAAAAGGCCCAGATGACGCTGGCCGAGGAACTCGCAAAGATCAAAGCGCTCCGGGGGTTGGATGCTGAGATTGCCGAAGCAACGGAGGAACTGTCCGAGCTGGCTGACGAGTCACTGACGTATCGGGTGGGTCAGGCCGCCGAAGAGCGCAACCGCGCAAGCCGCAGCCAGAATGAGGACAGGGCCATTTTCGACATCGCCGACAACGGTGCGCGAATCAACCGCGACGAGAAGGACGCGTTTGAGGCCATCATGTCCGGTATCAATTTCGAGCGGAAACGCCGGTAAACTGGTGTTTTCATAAGGCACTGGAAAAGAAAAACAGGTAAACGGGTGGCCGAATCAGTTTCACGCGCTAATGATTCGGCACAGACGAATCACCCATCCCTGCAGGAGCATTGAATGGCCGCCAAGGATACGAACGAAGACCGCAAATCCGACGAGCAGGAACAGGAAATCTCGCTGGACATGAGCCAGGCCCAGGTCAAGAAGATGATCGCCGAGGCCCGCGAGAAAGGTTACATCACCTACGACCAGCTCAATCAGGTTCTGCCGCCTGATCAGGTCAGTTCGGAACAGATCGAAGATGTTATGTCGATGCTGTCCGAAATGGGCATCAACATCATCGAAGATGAAGAAGCCGAGGAAGAAGAGAACAAAGGCTCGACCGAACTGGTCACCACCGAAGGCCCGCGTGAAGTTGCACTGGCCGGTGCCGCAACCGAAAAGCTGGACCGCACTGACGACCCGGTGCGCATGTACCTGCGCGAGATGGGTTCGGTCGAACTGCTGAGCCGCGAGGGCGAGATTGCCATCGCCAAACGGATCGAGGCGGGCCGGAACACCATGATCGCAGGGCTGTGCGAAAGCCCGCTGACCTTCCAGGCGATCACCATCTGGCATGACGAACTTCTGTCCGAAGACATTCTGCTGCGGGACGTCATCGATCTGGAAACCACCTTCGGCAACCAGATGGACGAAGACGGCGACGTACAGGAACCGGTCGTTGACACTTCGGCGGTTCAGTCCGCTAAACCTGCCAAAGACGAAGGCCCGGAGCTTGACGCCGATGGCAACCCGCTAAGCAGCGATGATGACGATGACGAGGACGATCAGGCCAATATGTCGCTGGCCGCGATGGAAGCGGCGCTGAAAGATCAGGTTCTGACCACGCTGGAACGCATCTCGACCGACTTCGCGATGCTGAGCGAGATGCAGGACAGCCGGATTTCGGCCACCCTGAACGAGGACGGGACCTTCAGCGAGAAGGATGAAGAGACCTATCAGAAGCTGCGGGCCGAGATCGTCGAACTGGTGAACGGTCTTCACCTGCACAACAACCGGATCGAAGCGCTGATTGACCAGCTTTATGGCATCAATCGCCGCGTCATGTCGCTGGACAGCTCGATGGTAAAGCTGGCCGACCAGGCCCGCATCAACCGCCGTGAATTCATTGACGCCTATCGCGAGCGTGAGCTTGACCCGAACTGGCTGTCCGAGATGGCCGAAAAGCCGGGCCGGGGCTGGCAGATGTTCATCGAACGCTCGACCGAGAAGGTTGAGGAACTGCGCAACGACATGGCCCAAGTCGGGCAATATGTCGGTCTGGACATCCCCGAATTCCGCCGCATCGTGCAGCAGGTTCAGAAGGGTGAAAAAGAGGCGCGTCAGGCCAAGAAAGAAATGGTCGAGGCCAACCTGCGTCTGGTGATCTCGATTGCCAAAAAGTACACGAACCGTGGCCTGCAATTCCTTGATCTTATTCAGGAAGGTAACATCGGCCTGATGAAGGCGGTGGACAAGTTCGAATACCGCCGCGGCTATAAGTTCTCGACCTACGCGACATGGTGGATTCGTCAGGCGATCACGCGTTCCATCGCGGATCAGGCCCGCACGATCCGTATTCCGGTCCATATGATCGAAACCATCAACAAGCTGGTCCGCACCGGTCGTCAGATGCTGCACGAAATCGGCCGCGAGCCGACGCCGGAAGAACTGGCCGAAAAGCTGCAGATGCCGCTTGAGAAGGTGCGCAAGGTGATGAAGATCGCCAAAGAGCCGATCAGCCTTGAGACGCCCATCGGCGACGAGGAGGACAGCCAGCTAGGCGATTTCATTGAGGACAAGAATGCCGTGCTGCCGCTGGACAGCGCCATTCAGGAAAACCTCAAGGAAACCACAACGCGGGTTCTGGCCTCGCTCACCCCGCGCGAGGAACGGGTGCTGCGGATGCGTTTTGGCATCGGCATGAACACCGACCACACGCTGGAAGAGGTCGGTCAGCAGTTCAGTGTGACCCGCGAACGTATCCGTCAGATCGAGGCGAAAGCGCTGCGGAAGCTGAAGCATCCCAGCCGATCACGAAAACTCCGGTCCTTCCTGGATCAGTAAGTCAAAGGCGCCTTGGGGCGCCTTTTTCTTTGCGCTGCTCACATTGTCCAAACTTCACTTCAAATTGGCGAGAACGCGCAAGGCAAGCGCGGCTGTCAATTCTACATCGCGGGTGTCCACTCATGGGACAGGCCGGGGCGAGGTGGAAACGCTGATGACCCCCGGCCACTGTCACCGCAGCGGGCGGTCCACTCTTTTTCGGAATGCGGAAGGTGCCTGTCCGGTCCAGCGTTTGAAGGCGGTGGAAAAGGCGGCCTGATCGGAATAGCCCAGCGAATAGGCAATCTCGGCCAGTGTCATGCCGTTCTTGATGAAGGTCTGTGCCAGATCACAGCGCAGGTCCTCTACAATCTCGCGATAGCTGACCCCCTCGTCAGTCAGGCGGCGCGCCAGTGTACGCGGGCTAAGGCCCAGTTGAGCGGCGGCGTCGTTGGCCGGGATGATCCTGCCGGGCATCGACCGGGTGATCAGGCCTTCAACCAGCGCTCGTGTTTTTTGTTTGGGAGACCGGCGCTCGGCCAGCAGGCGTTCGCCGTATTCCAGCAGATGCGCGCGCAGGCTGGGATCATAGGTCGGGATCGGGATTTCAAGCGAGGGCAGCGACAGGATGATCTCAAGCCGCTCAGCCCCGAACGTGACCGGAAAACCGCCGATCCTTGCAAACGACCGGGCGTGCTGTCCGACTTCGTGTTGAAAGCGCATCTCGATCGGATGCAGGCAGGTCTGTGTCAAAGCGCGCATCCGGCCGATGGCGGCGAATAACAGGAATTCGGTACGGCGGTGATAGCGCGAGAATCCGGGATCTTTCCAATCCGCCTCAAACGAGGCCGAATTCCCCGAGATCCGCAAACTGAGGGCAAGCGCGGGGTCGATGATCGCATGAAACCGCGCCGAGTTTTCCAAGACCTGCTTCAGATCGCGCGAATATTTACTGATATAGGCGGTAACGCTGGAGGATGAGTTGAAGTCCAGCCCGGTGCGCGCGCCAAAGGTGATATCCCCGACCGCGTCGCAGGCGTGGCGGACAAACAGCGCCTCTTTATGGGCGCTGTATGACGTGGCCGGAGGGGCAATCTCGGTCCGCGTCAAGGCGCTGCTGTCCAAGACGCGGTCAACGACGGATGCGCCCGCGTAATCTTCGAGCCTGCCGGAGAGCAGCCGTATTCTGGAAATATCAACGTCCATTATCGTGTCTGAATTCAGTGCGAACCTGCAATGCAGCCTAGCGGTAAATCCGCGCGTGGCGCCAGCTTTTGGTTCGATGACAAAAATTCGCAAGAAATTGACTGAACTTGTCAAGACCTGCAACCCTGCTCGGCGGTAATGTCGGATCGTTGTCGGGTCAGCGTCCAATGGGGATTGAGGGCTGAGCCTGAGTGGACGGTCCACCAAACCGTGTTACCGGGTTCCCCGACATCTCGACCAATGGTCGCCCATGTCGCATTGCCGACATTTCGCGTCCATGAGAGCATCCGTCAGGCCAGTGGCAACCATATGATTTCCCGTGCAAGATCTGAACGCCCCAGAAACTGATCTGATCGTCTTTGACGGTGAGTGCGTGCTGTGTTCGGGGTTCTTTCGGTTCATGCTGCGCCATGACAAGGATCGGCGGTTCCGCTTTGCCACGGCGCAATCTCCGCTTGGGCAGCGGCTTTATGCGCGGCTCAATTTGCCCACCTCGGATTTTGAGACCAATCTGGTGATCGTCGACGGGCGGGTTCATCAAAGGCTGGATGCCTTTGCCGCCGCGATGCGGGCTTTGCCGGGGTTCTGGCGGGTTCTGGCGCTGTGCCGATATCTGCCGCGGTTTATAAAAGACCCGCTATATCACGCGATTGCCCGGAACCGATACGCTCTGTTTGGCCGGCAAGAGACCTGTCTGGTCCCCGATCCATCGTTGCGGTCACGGTTTGCAACAGATGGTTTCTGAGAGCGACCCGTTCCTGCAGGCTTTGGGGGGTGACCCGGATCTGCCCGTTGCGGTCCGGGCTTTGCATGGCGGTGAAGGTCGTCACCAAGGTCGCTGCAGCATCACGCGGGGTGGGGGTGCATTGGTGGCGCTGGCGCTGCGTGCCGGTCGCTTTCCGCCTGAGGGCAGTGACTTGCCCGTCACCCTCACCATTCAACGCGACAGTGACGGCTGGCACTGGGAACGTGACTTTGATGGTCACATAACCCGGTCGCGGTTGATATTCGATGTGCGCCGCGGCTGTGTCAGAGAACAGATCGGAGCGTTGACGATTTGGATGCGACCAATGCGAACCGAAACGGCGCTGGCCATCGAGATACAGCGCCTCAGCCTGTTCGGGGTGCCGTGCCCCCGGTTCCTGCTGCCCCGATCCTGCTCAACCGAAAGCGAGGACACGCAGGCACGCTTTCGCTTCGACATCTCGGCTCATTTGCCTGGGGGTCGGCTGTTGATCCGGTATCGGGGCTGGTTGATGCCTGATAACGCAAATCGGGGCGCTGATTGAAATGATTGTGAAATGCTCTGTTTCGAAGACTGTGGCAAACTACACTATAATTCGGAAGTAAGAGAGAGAAAGTAATGATGAAACAGTTTATCTCGGGCACTTTTGTCGCCCTGATGGTGCTCAGCTCGCCCGTCACGGCAAGTGCGGCGCGCCTAGGCTTTCAGACCGTAGCGATCAACAACACTGATTTCGAAGTCATCCCGCGCTCTCGTCGCGATGTCGACGGATATTGGTGCGCCGCCGCCGATTTTGCGCGCCGGACCTTGGGTGCCGGTTGGCAGGATCGCATCTATGTCACGCGCGGTTATGGCCAAAGCGTGACGACCGGGCGCAAGACGTCTGTTGCGTTCTCGCTGACGATGCCCAAGGATGTGGCTCAGCAAAGCAGTTTCTCTGCTGGATTCAGAACAGGAGAAAGCATGTCGGTGCAGGGTGCGAACGGGCGGTGCAATCGTCGTCAGGTCTTCAGCTGATCCGTGCTGCAAACTGAGTTTTCGATCCAGACACAGGGCGTTGGGCTCTATGAGTTCACTGCCCCTGTGCGATCTTGGTTGAAGCCTGCCTCGGATGGATTGCTGACCCTGTTCATACGCCATACCTCTTGTTCGCTGCTGATCCAGGAAAATGCCGACCCTGAGGTTCAGACCGATTTGCAAGCGTTCTTTGACCGGTTGGTGCCGTCGTCGGATCATCCGTCGATGGCCTATCTGCGCCACACCTATGAAGGGCCGGATGATATGCCCGCCCACATCAAGGCGGCGATGATGCCCGTTTCGCTGTCGATCCCGGTCACGGCGGGCCAGCCTGCCTTGGGCACATGGCAAGGCATTTATCTGTTCGAGCATCGCCGCGCCCCGCATCTGCGCAAGGTCGCGGCACATTTCGCGTGACCCTTTATCTAGCGGTGGAAATTTCCGACTACCCAAATCCTAGCGGCTGCCCTATAGTTGTGGATAAGTGAGCCGAAGTGCTTACAACAAGAGGCGGAACTAGGGACGAGGAGACGGCGGATGCGCTGCCCGTTTTGCGGAAATATCGATACTCAGGTCAAGGATTCACGACCGGCAGAGGATCACGTGGCGATCCGCAGGCGACGGTTTTGCCCGGCCTGCGGCGGCCGGTTCACCACGTATGAACGTGTGCAGCTGCGCGATCTGGTAGTGATCAAAACCAACGGAAAACGCGAGGATTTCGACCGCGACAAGCTTGAGCGCTCGATCCGCATCTCGATGCAGAAACGCCCGATCGAACCCGATCGGATTGATCAGATGATCTCGGGTATCGTGCGCCGTCTGGAAAGCATGGGCGAGACCGACATCCCGTCCAACAAAATCGGTGAAATCGTCATGGAGGCGCTGGCCCGGATTGACACTGTTGCGTATGTTCGCTTTGCAAGTGTCTACAAGAATTTCCAGGCGGCTGATGATTTCGAGGAGTTCGTCCACGAGTTGCGCCCGCCGCAACCCACGACCGATGAGTGACCGAAACAGATAAGCGATTCATGGCGCTGGCCCTGTCTTTGGGGCAGCGCGGTCAGGGACAGTGCTGGCCCAACCCCTCGGTCGGCTGCGTTGTCGTGCGCGATGGGCGGATCGTCGGACGCGGCTGGACCCAGCCCGGCGGGCGCCCTCATGCTGAAACCGAAGCGCTGGCGCAGGCCGGATCCGCGGCACAGGGGGCAACGGCTTATGTCTCGCTTGAACCTTGCGCGCATCACGGAAAGACACCGCCCTGCGCGCAGGCGCTGATCGACGCCAAGGTGGCGCGTGTTGTTTGTGCCATCGAGGACAGCGATCCGCGTGTGGCCGGGCAGGGCTTTGACATGTTGCGCGCTGCCGGGATCGACGTGCAGACCGGTATCATGGCCTATGAGGCCGAGCAGGCCCATGCCGGGTTCTTCCTGAAAAACGAGCAGGGCCGCCCGTTCGTAACGCTTAAACTGGCCAGCAGCTTTGATGGCCGGATCGCAACTGAAACCGGCCACAGCCAATGGATTACCGGCCCCGAGGCGCGGCGTGCAGTGCACGCGATGCGGGCCCGTAATGATGCGGTGATGGTCGGGGCAGGGACGGCCCGTGCGGATGATCCGTCGCTGACGGTGCGTGATCTTGGTGTCGCGCGGCAACCCGTGCGTGTGATCGTCTCACGTTACCTCGATCTGCCGCTTATGGGCCATCTGGCCCGCACCGCGAAAGAGGTTCCGGTCTGGCTGTGCCATGGTCCGCATCCCGACCCTGAACGCGCCCGCGCCTGGGAAGGATTGGGCGCCCGGCTCATCCCCTGTGCGCTGGAAGGCCATCATGTTGACCCGGCAGACCTGCTGCAACAGCTTGGACAGGCTGGACTGACCCGCATCTTCTGCGAGGGCGGGTCCGCTTTGGCCGGATCACTGCTGAAGGCGGATCTGGTGGATGAGCTTGTCGGGTTCACCGCTGGCCTGATGATCGGAGCCGAGGGGCTGCCTGCGATCGGGGCGCTCGGGCTCGATACGCTTGAGACCGCCCCCCGTTTCGATCTGATCGAAACGCAGGCTTTGGGCGGAGATATCCTGCATCGTTGGGCACGGACAACCCGCTGACGGTCAGCGCCACAAATGCACGTATGTCGCCAATGTACCTTGCAGTTTCGATAAAATGCGATTGACCGGCCCGCTGAAGGTTGGCTCGCCATGCGCCAATCGTTCGATTGCGATCTCGACCGGGCAGGGCTGACCGGTCACCGGATCGAAATAGCGCGGATAGTCGATCAGCGCGGCATGCACCAAACCCAAAAGCGAAGGCCGCGCGCCGCGCCGCGCCGGGACCGCGCCCAGATCGGTGGTCAATCCCCACCCGGCATAAAACGGCGCGCCCAGAGTGGTGACCTGCACGCCGCGCAACAGGGCCTCGAACCCCATCAGAGAGGTCATGGTCCAGACTTCGTCCACCTGCGTCAGCAGATTTGCGGGATCGGTGCCGGATGCGATCACATCGGCCAGACCTTCCGCCTGTATCTTGCCCTCGCGCAGGTTGGCTTCGACATCCGGGTGCGGTTTGTAGATCAGCACGGCGTCCGGCCGTGCCGCGCGCGCCGCTTGCAGCAGGTCGAGATTGGTCCGAACGGCACTGGTACCCAGACGGATCGAGGCGTCATCCTCGACCTGACCCGGCACCAAAACGCGATGGCCTTGCGGCAGGTCAGGCATGGGGGTGCCAATGTTATATTTACTCAACGCCTCGGCCAGCAGCCGCGCGATCAGCCGTTCTGCACGGAGCTGTTGATCCGGGCGCAAGGCCTCACGCGTGGCGATCCATTCCTCAAGGCGGCTCGGGCGCGTGGGATCGTAATAGATGCCCAGATCATCGGTCACCAGTGATAACGGAGGGACAAGTTCCGCACCCAGTCCGCGCGAGCGCAGAAAGCCATCCTCGACCCGGACAATATCCGTCGCGTCTGCGGCCCGGCTGGCCCAGCTCATATGTGGCTGTGTTTGTGTCGCGGGCGGCTCGGCCACGAAGCGCAGTTTGCCGTATCGGCCAAACATGCGTTGCAGATGACGACGTTTCCAGACCCGCATGCCAGAGGCGGTCCACCCCCTGTGATCCTCGCGCCAGGCTCGGGTTGTGGCCTCAAGCGTGTTCAGCGCGGTTTCAAAGTCACATAACTGGTCATGGAACGGATCGAACCAGCGCGGGTACAGGATCATGGCTGCTGCAAACAATTGTGCACGTGTCAGATTGCGCTGTCGGCGCTGTACGGGAAACTCATCCTGCGTCAGACCCCAGCCCGCATAGAAGGGTTGGCCAAAGACGCGGGGTTTGTGCCCGGCTAGAATGGCCTCGAAACCCATTTGTGACGACACGGTGTAGACACCGATTGCCCCTTCGAACAGCGACCATGGGCTGATCGGGGCTGAGAGGAATTCCACCCGGTCATTCTGGTCTTCATCCGTGAAATGCCCGGCCCGAAAACCCGATGTGGTTTCCGGGTGGGATTTGATCAGGATGCGCGCACCGGGGTTCTCCTCTTGCGCGACGAACAGCATCTCAAGAAAACGCGCTCGGTCCGCGCGGCTTGCTGTCACCGAGGCGTCACCCTGTGTCTGATCAATGACCAGAACGTATCCGGGATCGGGCGGCGTTTGGTCCAGATCAAAGGCGGAATACTTGCTCAGATGCAGTTCGCGCAGGCGGGCCATGCCACCCCGCGCTCGGTCCAGAAGTGCGGTATCGTCCAATGGGTGCGTGGCCAGCAAGGTTTCAAGGTCCGAGGGTGTGGCTGGGTCGAAATGCAGCCCGGATCGATCCAGCAGCAACCCCATGGGCGGCTCGCCCGCCCGTCCGGGGTGGAGCGAGCGTAGAAACGCATCCTCGACCCGCAGCACCGGCACGCCCCGCTTTTCGGCGACGGACAGCCCGCGATGCGCCGTCGGACTGTTGCCCCAGACACCAATCAGATCAGCGTCCTGCGGCAGGCCAAGCCGGATGTCGTAACCGGCCAGCGACAGAATGCGGCGCACCCGCCGTTGGGTCAGGAAGCCGCCATTGTAAACAAAAAGCCGAGAGCGTTCGCCCCCGGCCGATTGTTCCGGATCGGGTCGCATGTATCAGCCGCCCGTCAGCGTCGCCACATTCGCAACCGGCGTCAGCCCTCCGGCGATCAGCGAGATGGATTTTGTCCATTGCGCATATGGGGCCTCGGTCACGTAGATCGTGTCGTCATCGCGGATGACAAAATCCCGTGCGATGAAAAGACCGTTGGGCGCGGTCAGGTTCAGCAGATAGATCATGCGCTGTTCGCCCTGAAGATCAGCGCGGCCCATGACGTTGCGGGCGATGTCCTGACGCTCGTTGCGCAGAATGAAGATGCCGGTCGGGTCCGAGGACAGTGATTGCAGCCCCCCCACCTGCGCCAACGCTTCGAGCGCTGAAAGGTCCTGGCTTTCAAAGGCCACGCGCGATTGCCCGCCTGTGGCCCCCAACGCGATATAGGACCGGCTGTCTTGTTCAACCAATATGCGGTCGCCGCCACGCAGAGCGATATCGGTTTCCGGGTTGCGGAACAGATCGTCATACCAGATCGTACCGCGTTGCTTGCCGCGAATGACAGTCACCAATGCGATATCCGAGGCCACGGCCACGCCACCCGCGCTGGCCAGCATGGTCGACAGGGTGCCGGTGGGACGTTCGATCGGATAAATCCCCGGCGCGCCGATGGTGCCGGTCAGAGAAACCGTCGACCCATCGCCGGGTGTGCGGCTGACCTGAACCTGCGGGTCCGGTGTCTGCTCTTCCAGCTTCGAGGCGATCAGGGTGCGCAACTGCTCGGGCGTGTTGCCCGCAGCACGGACACGCCCCGCGTAAGGCACGAAGATGTAGCCATCACTGTCGACTTGCAATTCGCTCAGATTGGCGGCGCCGCCCGCCGCTGAGGTCAGCAAGCCGTCTTCAACGTTTTCCCAGACGGTCAGGTTTAGCGTGTCGCCGGGACGAACCGTGTCCGAAGCCACGCTTTGGGCGCTGCGGAAGGACTGCGAAAATCCGTATTGCGGAACGGCTGCAGTGGCGCGCGTGACGCGATCATCCACCTCGACGACGAAGGCGTTGCCACCGTTTACGGTAGACCCGGACAGGATTTCGGTTTTGTTCGGGCCGGATTTCGGAAGCTGGCACGCTGCCAGCAGGCCAAGGGCTGCCACAAGGGAAGCCCCCCGTATCCATCGGGTAGGAAAGCGCTGCACTGCCGATTTACCTCAGTCGTCTTGATTTTGGGCAGGTTACCCGGTTGGTTTTCAAACTACCAGCGACAGTTGAGTGGAGCTAGCGAACAAGCTGCAACTGTGGCGCAGGGGTCGCGTTGCGGTTCAGAACTGCCTGATAGGGGTCCTGGGGGTGTAGCATCATATCGACCGCCCGCCGCAGCAACTGACGCCGCCCGCGACGCGAATAGAAACCGCCCGGCACCTGGCTGGTTTCCAGCAAAAACTGCCGATAGGTCCGATAGGCGCTACTATCGGGGAGGTCTGGAGCAGCAAAGAACGCCTCAAGGCTCTGCCCTGAAACGAATTCTGGTTTGTCATAGACGGACCGTCCGAAAATCCGCAGCGGGATGCCGCGCCACAGCACCTGTTGTCCCGCGGTCGAGTTCACGGTGACCGCCGATCTGGCATCCGCAAGCAGCCCGGCCAATTTGCCGCCGGGGACATAATGCACCCGATCTTCGAGGCCCTGCGCACGCGCGAAGTCGCGGGCAAGTTGCCGCAATGGCTCACGATGGTTTTCCAGCGGATGTTCCTTGATGACAAGGTGATGATGGGTGGGCGCCCCTTTGGCGAAACCCGCGATCACCTGTTCAAGAAATGCGCTCATGCAGTTGAAATCCGAATGCGACCGGACAGAGCTGTCATGTCCCAGCTGCAGCAGGACCAGATGATAGGGAAACCCGTTCCACCGAACCTTTGCCGTGGCAAGCGCGCGCTGAAGGCGATGACAAGGCATCAGGGTCAGACGTTTGAAATACAGCCGAAACTCTTTCGAAACCGGCAGGTCCCTATGCCTGCGGAAGTTGCGGTAGCGGCGGTTCATGAACAGAACGAACCAGTGATACAAGGCCCCATAGAAGATGTGCTGGCGCATATCCCCCCAATGGGTCGGCGGCGGAGGCGTTGCCCCCTCGGACCGCGCAAGGGCGGCCTGCATGTCCGCCACATCCAGCTCCATCAATCGAGAGTTCCCGTTCGAGCCTCCGCGCTCATACGTCACCCACCAGGGGCGCAGATACCCTTCCTCGAACACATGAACGGTCAGGCCAAGCTCTTGTGCGATGGACACAGCCTTGGCATGTACCGGTCGGGTGTCACCATAAAGCACGATATCGGTCACATCATGCGTGTGCACCAGGTTGCGGAATGTCTGCGGCCAATACTCGGGTTCGCTCAGATAGGGGATATAGCTGCCGCGATCACGCCAGAACACCTGATCCCCGGCATTGAAACCAACCCGCCAGACTTGCGCCCCCGCCGCGCGCAGCATCCGACCCAACGCGTTGAAGAACGGGCCGTGAGGTCCTTGCAGGAACATGAACACGCGCCGGTCAGGGCGAGGGGGGATGGATGTCATTCCGTCTGCTCGTGTCTTGGTCTTGTGGTGCGTATTGTTAAAACTATGCCTCTTTGTCACATTGGCGGCAAGGAGGGCTTGCCGGTTCGCCCATCGGTCTTTACCTGCACCCTTAACGCTAGGCTTTGAGGGTTGCCAAAATGTTTACAGGGATCGTCACCGATATCGGCACTGTCACCGAACTGGACCAACAGGGCGACCTGCGGGCCCGGATCGAAACCGCCTATGACACCGCGGGCATCGATATCGGCGCCTCGATTGCCAGCGACGGGGTTTGTCTGACCGTGATCGCGCTGGGGGACGGCTGGTATGACGTGCAGATCAGCGCCGAGACGGTTTCGAAAACCAACCTGGCCAGCTGGGCGGTTGGTAAACGGATCAACCTGGAACGCGCCCTGAAAGTGGGCGATGAACTGGGCGGTCATATCGTTTCGGGCCATGTCGACGGGGTGGCCGAGGTTGTGGCGGTAGAGGACGAAGGTGACAGCACCCGGGTGACCCTGCGTGCGCCAAAGGATCTGGCGCGGTTCATCGCGCCGAAAGGCTCGGTTGCGCTGAACGGCACGTCACTGACCGTCAACGATGTAAATGACTGCGATTTCGGCATCAACTTCATCCCGCATACCAAAGAGGTCACGACCTGGGGCGATGTGGCGGTCGGAGATCAGGTGAATCTCGAGATCGACACGCTGGCACGCTATGTTGCGCGTCTGGCCGAGATGTCCTGACCGGCAAATACGTCGCGTCCGAACCCGCCCGCGCCGTTTGCGCTCTGGCCTTTGGGCGCGGGGTGGTCTATCCCGCCTTGCAGAAATGCTCTTGTGAAAGGCTGCCCCATGAGCTTTGAAACCCCCGGTCCGGTCGAGGCCCAGCTGCGCGACGCGATCAGCCCGATCGAAGAGATCATCGACGAGGCGCGCGCGGGCCGGATGTATATTCTGGTCGATCACGAGGATCGCGAAAACGAAGGCGATCTGGTCATCGCCGCCGAGTTCGCCGATGCCGAGGCGATCAATTTCATGGCCACCCACGGGCGCGGTCTGATCTGTCTGCCGTTGACGGCGGAACGGGTCGACAATCTGGGCCTGCCGATGATGGCCGTGAACAACTCGTCGCGTCACGAAACTGCGTTCACCGTTTCGATTGAGGCGCGCGAAGGTGTCAGCACCGGGATTTCCGCCGCTGACCGGGCGCTGACCGTGGCGACGGCGATCAACGAACAGAACACAATGGCCCATATCGCCACCCCCGGTCACATCTTCCCGCTGCGCGCCAAGCGGGGCGGGGTGCTGGTGCGTGCGGGGCATACCGAGGCTGCCGTAGATATCTCGCGTTTGGCCGGGTTGAACCCTTCCGGCGTGATCTGCGAGATCATGAAAGCGGACGGCACCATGGCGCGGCTGCCTGACCTGGTGGAGTTTGCGCAGCAGCATGACATGAAGATCGGCACGATCAGCGACTTGATCGCGTACCGGTCGCGCAATGACAATCTGGTGGTCGAAACCTCGCGCGAAACCGTAAACTCAGAATATGGCGGCGAGTGGGAGATGCGGATCTTCACCGATCAGACCCACGGCATCGAACATGTGGTGATGATCAAGGGCGACATCACCACGCCCGAGCCGGTCCTGACCCGCACCCATGCCTTGCACGAAGCGCCCGACATTCTGGGGCTCGGTCCAAAATCGCCGCAGGAACTGCCGCGCGCGATGGAGAAAATCGCGGAAGAGGGGCGCGGCGTCGTCTGCCTGTTCCGCCAGCCGCGCAATTCGCTCTATGCGGCGGATGACGAAGGCCCACGGACCATCAAGCAAACCGGACTGGGCGCGCAGATCCTGTCCAAGATGGGCGTTCAGGAACTGGTGTTGCTGACCGACTCGCCGGAAACCGTATATCTGGGGCTCGACGCGTTTGGTCTGTCCATCGTCGGCACCCGCTCGATCCTGAAGGAAGACTGATCATGGCTGCTCAAGACGAACATGGCGTTCTGCCGACACCCGAATTCGACAAGCCGGTGAAGTTGCTGATCGTGGCGGCGCCGTTCTATCGCGCCATCGCTGACAATCTGATTTCCGGTGCCAAGGCCGAAATCGAAGCGGCGGGCGGCACCTGCGAAGTCGTCGAAGTGCCCGGCGCGCTGGAAATCCCCACCGCCATCGCCATGGCCGACCGTCAGTGCAATTTCGACGGTTATGTCGCGCTGGGCTGCGTTATTCGCGGCGAGACCACGCATTATGAAACCGTCTGCAATGATTCCAGCCGGGCCATCCAGTTGATGGGGCTTCAGGGGCTGTGCATCGGCAACGGCATCCTGACCGTGGAAAACAACGATCAGGCCGAAGTGCGCGCGAATCCGGAAAAGATGAATAAAGGTGGCGGAGCGGCCGCTGCGGCCTTGCATCTGATCGCGCTCAGCCGTAAGTGGGGCGCTTCCAAAAAGGGCGTGGGCTTCAAGCCGCCGTCCGAGTCCATCCTTGTGGCGGGCGACAGCAACGGACCCACGACAGCATGACCAAGACAGACGCGCCGAAACCGGCCAACCAGAAACGCCTGATGAAATCTGCCGCCCGGCTTTATGCCGTGCAGGCGTTGTTCCAGATGGAGCAATCGGGCCAGACGACCGAGCAGGTTGTGACCGAGTTTCTGGATCACCGGTTCGGAGCCGTCTACGAGGGCGAGGAAATGCTGGATGGCGACATCAGCGTTTTCCGTAAACTGGTTGACGATGCAGTGAACTATCAGGCCCCGATCGACCAGATGACCGACCGGGCATTGGTGGCCAAATGGCCCATCGCGCGCATCGACCCGACCTTGCGCGCTGTGTTCCGTGCGGCGGGGGCTGAACTGACCCAAAGCGACACGCCGCCCAAGGTGGTTATCACCGAGTTTGTCGACGTGGCCCGGGCCTTTTTCCCCGAAGGCAAAGAGCCGAAATTCGTCAACGCCGTGTTGGATCACATGGCGCGCGAGGCGCAGCCCGAGGCATTCTGACACCTTTACCCGGACAAGATATGCGCTAACCTGAATATTATAGCGCTATGAGGTTCGCCATGCCCAAACTGATCCGCCTATATATCACACAAGTTGCCTGGGGATTTGCCATTTCGGCTGTGTTTGTCGGCGTTTTGCTGGCGTTGAACGTGGCCAACCTGCGGCATCTGATCCTGAGTTCCGAGATCGGCCTGATCGCCTTGGCGATGATCTGGTTCATGAACGGCATCGTGTTCGCAGGCGTTCAGTTTGCCTATAAGATCATGAGCATGGCCGAAAAGCCGCAAGGCCCCCGGCGGGGAACACCGGTCGTTCACACGTTCAAGCCTGCTCTGGCGAAACAGGAATCCCGCGCAAAGCGCTGAATTTCCGTGGAAAATGTGGCGGGACCACCAGTCAACCGTGCGGTTTGATTCCCGAGGACCTGTATGTACAGGTGGGCGCCGGGTAATCAGGCCAGGACCTGAACAGAGCCAGCCCCCTCGGAATTGCTTAAGGCCACCAGAATGCTACCTGTCACAAGAAGGGCAGAACCCGCCAAAGGCCTAACTAGGGCGTATGGCGGGCGCGTACAAGGGGTCAGGCGTCAACAGTTTCGTGCAATGCGGTGCGCATCTTGCCGAAATGCTCGTCCCAGCCATTGTCCAACGCAAGGATCAGGCCAAAGGCGTCAGCACCCTGCGGCAGACCTTCATGGACCAGCCCCAGGCGGGTGCCGCCTGCTACAGGTTCCAGCATCCATTTCACCACGCTGACCGCGTCACCCATCGGTTTCACCGTGAATGTATATTCCAGGTAATGCGGCTTGCGAGCCTCGCGCACTTTGCCCCAGATCAGAAGGTCGCCGCTGGTGGTGCCGAACATCTCGAGCTTGTCGCCTTGCGCAAGCGGACGTTTGGGTTTGTGAAACCACTCGGCCAGGTGTTCCGGCTGTGTGAGATAGGCCCAGACGGTCTCGGGTTCGGCCCGCAGGAAGATAGTTTTCTGCAAAACGGTATTCGTCATTTCTCTTTCCTTTCAATTGCTTCTTTCAGGTCTGCAAGGCGGTCGTCCCAGAACCGGTCAAAGTAGCTGAGCCAGTCGAGGACCGGAGCCATCCCCTTGGGCTCAAGGCGATTGATGCGTTCACGTCCGCGCGCCTCGACAGTGATCAACCCTCCGTCAGACAGGACCGTCAGGTGCTTTTTGACGGCGGCGCGCGTCATGTCGAAGCGATCAGTCAATTGCCCGATCGTCATGTTTTGCGCCGCCAGCATCTGAACGATGTCGCGGCGGGTAGGGTCCGCAAGCGCACGGAACGCGTTTTGGGTTTGCGTGTTCATCGGATACCTCAGATGGAGTACCATTTGGTTTCATATAAATGCGATACTAATTGGTATCATGTCAAGCCTCTTGAAATTTGTTCATGAATTGTTCACATTTACCTCATGACGCTGGATCTGCAACCCGGACAGAAACTTGCGCGCGGTGTTTCGCGCCATTTGGCGAGCCATGGCTATGTTTCGATTGAAGAATTCGTCCCGTCCCGAGGGCTGCGGGTCGATGTCATGGGCCTTGGACCCAAGGGCGAGATTTGGGTGGTCGAATGCAAATCCAGCCGCGCCGATTATCAGTCGGATTCCAAGTGGCGGGGCTATCTGGAATGGTGCGACCGATTCTTTTGGGCCGTAGATACGGATTTCCCGACCGAGTTGTTGCCGGCTGAAACCGGCCTGATCATCGCCGATGCATACGACGCCGAAATCATCCGTATGGGGCCTGAAAGCAAGCTGGCCCCGGCACGGCGCAAGAAGATGGTGCAAAAATTTGCGGTGGACGCGGCCCGCAGGTTGCAGGCGCTACGTGACCCCCGGCTTTAGCCTGTGACCGCCCGCGCAGCCTGAGCGGCGGCGCGGATTTCTTCGGCGATCTCTTCGGCCTCCTCGGGGTCGAAATCCATCGGAATCTCGATGCCGGCACCTTCGATGAACAGGCGCACCATGCCCTGATCGGTTGGCCCGATCTGAAGATTCGCTTCGATGTCGCGTTCGGTGTTGATGCCCATCTGTGCCTCCGGGAAATGCGTCTTGGTGCTAACGCGCGGCGGGTTGAGAATCAAGCGCACTCTGAGGTCAGATAAGGCATGGAGAGCATCATACTCAGACCCTTCCGCGCCAAGGATGCGCCTTGGCTGGTCGCGCAACACGACGTCCTCTATTCCCGTGACGAAGGGTTTGATGACAGTTTCGGTGCTTTGGTAGCCCGTATCCTTGCGGATTTCGTCGCCGACCACGATCCAGCGTGCGAACAGGGCTGGATCGCTGAACGTACGGGCAAGCGTCTGGGCAGCATCTTCTGTGTCAGACAGGATGGCCAAACGGCCAAGTTGCGCCTGTTTCTGTTGGTGCCCGAAGCACGCGGGCAGGGGCTGGGCAAACAATTGCTGACCACCTGTATGAGCTTTGCGCGCGATGTCGGATATCGCGAGATGGTGCTGTGGACCCATGAAAGCCACGCTGCTGCCTGCGCGCTGTATCGTGCGTTTGGATGGGAGCTGACCGATAGCAAGCCGGTGCATTCTTTTGGAGTCGATCTGGTGGAACAAAGCTGGCGAATTCGGCTTTAATCCCCTTGCAATCCCCGCACGCCTTCGCTAAATCGCCCCTCACGAGTGCCGCCTTAGCTCAGTTGGTTAGAGCGCTGGATTGTGGATCCAGAGGTCCCCTGTTCAAGCCAGGGAGGCGGTACCATTTTCCAAAGATCGGGAACGGTTTGCCCTTGGTGGGTCTTTAGGTATATCCGGTGCTTGGCGAAAACCGCATCCTGACGACGTGAAAAGATATGCCGGACAAGAACCTGACAGATATCCGAAGAAGCGCGCGCCTGTCCGTTGCCCCAATGATGGACTGGACCGATAAGAACTGTCGGTATCTGCATCGTCTGCTCAGTTCCGATACTCTGCTTTATACGGAAATGGTCACCGCCCCTGCATTGGTGCGCGGCGGGGCACTGCATCTGTTGGATTACAACCCGCAAGAGCACCCGGTGGCATTGCAGTTGGGGGGCTCGGATGCTCGGGAACTGGCTCAGGCGGCGGCTCTGGGTGCCGAGGCTGGGTATGATGAGATCAACCTGAACTGTGGCTGCCCATCCGATCGGGTGCAGTCCGGGACATTCGGCGCAGTTTTGATGCGCGAGCCTGAACGGGTTGCGGACTGTGTTACGGCGATGCGGGAGGCGGTGGATGTCGAAGTCACCGTGAAATGCCGGATTGGCGTCGACGAGCAGGAGCCTGCCGAGGTGCTGCCCGCTTTTCTGGAGCAGATTCGCAAGGCCGGGTGCGAACGCGTCACCATCCATGCGCGCAAAGCGTGGTTGCAAGGGTTAAGTCCTAAGGAAAACAGGGATATTCCGCCTCTGGACTATGATCTTGTGCACCGGATGAAGGCTGAGTTTCCGGACATGCACATCTCGATCAACGGTGGCGTCACCTCGCTTGCGCAAGCGCAGCGGCATCTGGAGGCCGGATTGGATGGTGTCATGATTGGACGCGCGGCCTATCATCAGCCGACGGATATTCTGGCCGCTGCCGATCCGCTGATCTTCGGAACGGGTAAAGTCGCCGATCCCATTGAGGTGGTGCAGAAAATGCTGCCCTATGTCGAGGCGCACCTTGCCGAAGGGGGGCGCTTGCACCAGATCACCCGGCATATGCTGGGCCTGTTCGCGGGTCGTCCCGGCGCGCGGGGGTGGCGGCGGATGCTGTCCGAAGGCGCGGTACGCGAGGGGGCTGGCCCGGATGTGATCTTGCAGGCGCTGGACTCTGTCGCGTCACTGTCGCAGGTGGAACAGGTGGTTTGAGACGGCCCCGGGCCGGTATGGGGGAACGATGCCCGAGATGATGTTGCTGGCCCAGATGCTGGGCCTTCTGCTTGTGATCGGCGCACTGGCCGGGGTGCTGGCCGGGTTATTGGGCGTCGGGGGTGGCATCGTTTTGGTGCCTGCGTTTTTCTATGCGTTCCAGACGCTTGGATATGGCGGGCCGCAATTGATGCAGCTGTGTCTGGCGACCTCGCTGGCGACAATCATTGTCACCTCGGTCCGGTCGGTTCTGAGCCACAACAAGAAAGGCGCGGTCGATTGGGACATCCTGCGCAGTTGGGGGCCGGGTATTGCTGTGGGCGCCGTGGTTGGCGTTCTGGTGGCCTCGGCGCTGCGAACGGAGTTTCTGCAGGCGCTGTTCGGTGCGCTGGGCGTGGTGATCGGCCTGTATCTCGGTTTGGGCAAATCCGAATGGCGCTTGGGGGATGCCATGCCGAAAGGTCTGCGCCGCGCCGCGCTTTCGCCTTCGGTGGGGTTTCTTTCGGTTCTGATGGGGATCGGTGGGGGCAGCTTCGGCGTGCCGCTGATGAGCCTTTATAACACACCCATTCACCGCGCCGTGGCGACGGCGGCGGGGTTTGGCGTGATCATCGCGGTGCCCTCGGTGATCGGGTTTCTGTTCCTGAACATCGCCCCGGAACACCGCCCGCCATGGACCATCGGTGCGGTCAATCTGGTGGCTTTCGGGATCATCGTGGCGATGACCATGATTACCGCCCCTTGGGGGGTAAAACTGGCCCATGCGATGGACCCGAAGCCGCTGAGGCGGGTGTTTGCGGTCTTTCTGACACTGATTGCGCTGAACATGCTGAGAAAGGCATTGGGGTGGTAGAGACCTTTCATGCCCGGGGCTGGGTAAAGTTTCCCTATGATCCGGTGCTGGCGGATTGGGTGGCTCATGCCTTGCCTGCGGCGCGGGCGTCGGTCCGCGATCCCGCGCATGCCGAATGGCATGACTGTGAGGGCACATGGTTTATCGGCGTCGACGCGCTGGATAACGACGCGCAGGGCAGGGTTGCGGAATCGCCCGTCTTGAGCGGTGCTGCGATTGCGTCGGCATATCAGCAATTCGGGCCGATTGATCTGCACAAAGGGCAGGTTTCGGTGATTTATCCGGGCTACCCGCAGCCCCGGCGTGGCGAAAGCGAGGCTGCTGCAGGGTATCGCGCGCGACGGGATGCGGCGCATGTGGACGGGCTGAAGCCGACGGGACTTGACCGGCGGCGTCGGGTCGATGAACCGCATGCGTGGATACTGGGGATTCCGCTGACCGAGGCCAGCGCAGATGCGGCGCCGATGGTGCTTTGGGACGGCAGTCACAAGATCCTGGGTGATGCCTTCCGGGACGCGTTAAGGGATGTGCCAAATGACCAACTGGCCAGCGCGGATATCACCGACATTTATCAGGCCGCCCGCCGCGACGTGTTCGAAACCTGCCCTCGGATCGAACTGCCGGCGCGCCCCGGCGAGGCCTATCTGCTACATCGCCACTGTCTGCATGGTGTTGCGCCTTGGGGTCCGGATGCCAACGCAGGGCCGGATGGACGGATGATCGCTTATTTCCGCCCCGAGTTGCCCGGCGGAGTAGCGCAATGGCTCGAATCCCCGTAACCTCCTGCCATTATTTGGCTTTGGAGAGTTGGTTCGATGATTACGGTTCACACAAACGCCGATGGCACACTGATCGAGGTCGAGCTGTCGGGTGAGGTCACCAGCGCCGATTATGCCTCCACGCTGGTTCCCGCGATTGAGGCGGCGCTGGAAGAACATGACGCCATCCGCCTGCTGGCGATCGTGACGTCCGAGTTCAAGGGATACGATCTGGGCGCGGCCTGGTCGGACACCAAGCTGGGGCTCAGTCACTGGCGCGGGTTCGACCGGATCGGCGTTGTGGCCGATCAGGGGTGGGTGCAAACCAGCGTGCGTCTGGCCGCGCCGATCCTGCCATGCCCGGTGCATGTGTTTGGCCTGAAAGAGCTGGAGGAGGCGCGCCGTTGGATGCGCGAGTCTCTGGGCGCGATCCACGTGACCGATCTGGGTGGGCCCTGCGTTCAGATCAGCCTGATGGGGAAGCTCGATTCCGAAGAGTACAAACAGGCACAATCCGATCTCGATGCGTTGCTGCAAAACCGCGAGGGGTTCCGGCTGCTGATCGATCTGCGGGAGTTTGACGGCTGGCAGGGGCTGTCGGCGATGGGGGCGCATTTCCGCCTTGCTGCCGGGCATATCGGTGTGTTGGACCGCGCCGCGATTGTTGGGGACAAGACCTGGCAGAAGATGGCGCAACGCATGGCCAGCCACGTGCTGGGCACGCGCACCGACTATTTCCCGGCAGAGGATTACGAAAACGCCAAGTCCTGGTTGGCGGCGGGTTGAAACTGCTCTGTCAAATATGAGTGCTCAGAGTGACGCCGCGTCATAAAACACGCGGCCAAGCGCCCTGTGAAACCGGCAAGATACTGAAGTGTCACAAAGAAGCTTGGAAGGGGTGGATTTCTGCGAAATTGCCGCGGTTTTTCCCCCTTATTCAGAATCCGATCCCCCCTAAATGCGCGGCATTGCTGCTAACAACCCAGACTTGCGACCGCGCAACGCTGTTGACCTTGGAAGGTGAACAGTCGACGGCGTTTTGTCTGGACCCTGGTGGGAGGGGAAAAATGCCTTTGAGAAAATTGCTTTCCACTGTTTTCGACGGAAACACTCTGCCTTCGTCAGCGGGCAACAAAATGTTGCACGATCAACTTCAAAAGTCGGGTGGCGCCAAGCGTATGGAGAAGGCCGAGATTATGGCCCTGTTTCGACACGATCTGTCCGCAACACCGACCCTGCAGAAGACCCGGCAGAAACATGAACCTGAGGCGCGCAGGTGATCAGTCGCGGCTCATCCGAGCCGCGCGCCCGCCGCGACGCTTGGCCAGACGCGGTTTGCGCTCTGGCAATTCCTGCATGATTTCGGCACGCTCGGAACTGTCCATCTTGGACCAGCGAGAGATTTCGTCGATGGTGCGATAGCAGCCGGTGCAGATGCGTTCGGTCGGATGCACGACGCAAATCTGGACGCACGGGCTTTCGACCTCGTTCCGTTTCCAAACCATGTTTGTCATCTGCGTTTTCCGATCCGTTAAAGAAAGCGCAATCTGTCCAGCGCTCCTTGCAAGATATAACCGGCTGCGACGTGATCAATAACCTGTCCGCGACGCTTTCGTGTCGTATCCGCCTCAAGCAGGGCCTTTTCTGCGGCCACGGTGCTCAGACGCTCGTCCCAGAAGCCTATGGGCAAATCGGTCAGACGCGACAGATTCCGTGCAAAAGCGCGGGTGGATTGGCAGCGGGGACCTTCGCTGCCGTCCATATTCCGGGGCAGGCCCAGGACAATGCCGCCAATCTCACGCTCGGTCACGATCTCGATCAGCCGGGCCGAATCCAGGGTGAATTTCTTGCGCCGCACCGTCTCAAGCGGGGTGGCGACGCCGCGCATCCGGTCCGAGACGGCAACGCCGATGGTCTTTTCCCCCAGATCCAGCCCCATCAGGGCGGACATCGGGGTCAGGGATGTGGCGAAATCTTCAAACGCGTCGTGGATCATTGCGCGATTCCGGCCTGCAGGGCGGCGGCATCGATCATTTGCAACGCTTCGTCGTTGCCAGCAAACACCTCCATGGCCTCATCCCGGATGTCGATGGCGCGCTGGCCTTCGCCCAACACGCCCAACGCGGCGATCAGCCGGGCCCATTCCTCGGGCGTGCCGCCTTCAGTTGCCAGCCGGTCCGAGAGGCCATCGACCATACCCCGGATCATCTCTTGCCGCTCTTCCGGCGACATCTCGGCGGCTGCGCTTACATCGTCCGGACTGGGCCCCGAGGCTGCGAAGTCGGGCGCGTTGAACACACCGGCACGAAACGCCAGCTCATCGATTTGCGCACGGATCGCGTTTGCCCAGGGCGCGCCGGGCGGGGCATCATTCAGGGTTTCAACCCAAACGCGGTAGGCCCTGTCCGGTCGTCCGATCTGTGCCAGCATCTGACCCCAGTAATACCGCGCAGGGCCCAGTTTAGGGTTGCGTTCCAGCGCCTGCCGCAGGGCGGTTTCAGCTTCGGGCGAGACATAACCCCCGGCAGCCAGAATCATCATCTCGGCCAGGTCCGCATAAGCCTCGGCAGGGGCGTTGGTGCCGGACAGTTCGATGACCCGCGATTGCGCCTCATATCCTGCCTTGAAGTTCCCGGCATTGGTTTCATGCTGCGCCAGCAGGATATGTCCCTGCAGATCGTCCGGACGTTCGGCCACGGTTTCGCGCAGGCGGTTCAGCAAGGTGGCATAGCTTTCTTCCAGCGGCGGCGTCTGAATCGGCGTCGCCCCCTCTTCGGCGTCTGTCTGGCCGGGTCGGCTGGTACGCAGCTCATCCGCCATCTCCATCCGGGCGGTCAAAGGCATATCCGGAAACCCGGCAGCGCCCATCTGGCGGTACATGGCCAGAGCACCCCCCACCAGCACAATAGCCATCAGTCCCAAGGTGATGGCCGTCGCGGCGCGCGACGGTCCTGCCGCCCCGGCCTCGGCTCGCATCTGGGCATCCGCAGCCAGAATGCGGCGTGAGATTTCGGTGCGCACACGCTCGGCATCCGCTTCGGCGATCACGCCTCGGGCCAGGTCCTTGTCGACTCCGGCCAGCTGTTCACGATAAACGCGAAGGTCATAGGCCGCCGTCGGCTCGTCCGAGCGTCGCCCGCGTAGCAACGTGAAGCCCAGGAATGCGGTAATCAGCAGTGCGATCAGGAATATGAGAACCCAGAACGGCATGGTCCCTCCGAAACAGTTGCCCTGATTTAGACCCCTGAGCCCGGCGACAAAAGGGACAAAAGGCCGCGAAGCGCGCTCATGTCGCAATAGCGCAATATTGCGACGTTGCATGGCACGGGTAAAATGTCGCCGCGCGGCATACCTGCGCCAATCACCGGACCGGATGGATTCGCTTATGAAACACTACTCAGCCTTTGCTGTGGCGCGTGAAGCGCTGCGCTATCACACCGGATGGGAGCGCGCCTGGCGTTCGCCCCAGCCCAAAAAGCGCTATGACGTCATCATTGTCGGCGCGGGTGGCCACGGTCTTGCGACCGCGTATTACCTGGGCAAGAACTATGGCATCCAGAATGTCGCCGTGATCGAAAAGGGCTGGCTGGGCGGTGGCAACACCGGCCGGAACACGACCATCATCCGGTCGAACTATCTGCAGGACCCGTCGGCAGCGATCTATGAAAAAGCGCGCAGCCTGTATGAGGACCTGAGCCAGGACCTGAACTACAACATCATGTTCAGCCCGCGCGGCGTGATGATGCTGGCCCAGACTCAGCACGAGATTCGCGGCTATCAGCGCACGGCCCACGCCAACGCGCTGCAAGGCGTGAAAACCGAGTGGATCACGCCCGAGCGCGTCAAGGAACTGGTGCCGATCATCAATCTGGACGGCCCGCGTTATCCGGTTCTGGGCGCGCTGTGGCAGGAACGCGGCGGCACTGCCCGCCACGACGCGGTGGCGTGGGGCTATGCGCGTGCGTGTTCGGCCATGGGCATGGATATCATCCAGCAATGCGAAGTGACCGGCGTGCGCCAGGAAAACGGCCGCGTTGTGGGTGTCGATACCACCAAGGGCGCCATCGATTGCGACAAGCTGGGCATTGTGGTTGCGGGCCATTCCGGCCAGCTGGCCGAGATGGCGGGCTTCCGTCTGCCGCTTGAAGCCATCGCATTGCAAGCGCTGGTGTCCGAGCCGATCAAACCCTGCATGGACGTGGTCGTGATGGCCAACACCGTGCATGGCTATATGTCTCAGTCCGACAAGGGCGAGATGGTGATCGGCGGCGGCACTGACGGGTTCAACAACTTCACCCAGCGCGGCAGCTTCCACCATATCGAGGAAACCGTGCGCGCGTTGGTCGAAACTTTCCCGATGATCTCGCGCCTGAAGATGCTGCGCCAGTGGGGCGGGATCGTGGACATGACCGGCGACCGCTCGCCCATCCTGTCGAAAACCCCGCTGCAGGGCTGCTTTATCAATGGCGGCTGGGGCACTGGTGGTTTCAAGGCGATCCCGGGCTCGGGCTGGGGCATGGCGCAGCTGATGGCCACCGGCCATTCGCCGCTGACCGAAGCCTTCTCGCTGGACCGCTTCAAAGAGGGCCGCTTCATCGACGAGAGCGTCGCCGCCGGGGTGGCCCACTAAGGGCCCGGGCCCAACGTGCCACTTCATAGAATTCTGGTTGGCCCCCGTGCCGACCACCCGTCAAAAGGATGAACACATGCTGATCCTGAATTGCCCCTGTTGCGGCGTGGACGCAGAAGAAACCGAACTGGCCGCTGGCGGCGAGGCGCATCTGAAGCGTTTCGGCCCCGGCTCGTCGGATGACGAATTCCACGACTACCTGTTCATGCGCGAAAACCCCAAAGGCGTGCATTTCGAGCGCTGGCGCCATGCCAATGGCTGCGGCAAGTGGTTCCACGCCGCCCGCTGCACGCAGACGCTCGAGGTGTTCGGCACCTACTCGGCGCAAACCACCGAACCGCCGCAAGAGATCAAGGACGCGATCACAGCCAAACGCCCCGGCTGGACGTGGAGAGCGTTCTCCTGATGCTTCATCTTTTCCAAAATACTCCCGCCGGAGGCTCCGACGTCTCCATCTGCGAAAGGTCCGCACAATGAGCACCCGTCTCGCACAACAAGGCCGGCTGATTGACCGGTCGAAACAGGTCACCTTTACCTTCAACGGCACCTCGATGCAGGGGTACGAGGGTGATACGCTCGCCTCGGCGCTGCTGGCCAATGATCAGATGATGATGGGCCGGTCGTTCAAGTACCACCGCCCGCGCGGCGTTGTCGCCAGCGGCGCGGAAGAGCCGAACGCTCTGGTCGGTCTGGGCGAGGGCAACCGGTTTGAACCGAACCAGCGCGCCACCACGACCGAGCTGTTCAACGGTCTGACATCCGTGTCGCAGAACCACTGGCCGAACCTCGAATTCGACATCGGTGCGATCAACACCCATCTGTCGCGCTTCCTGCCTGCCGGTTTCTACTACAAGATGTTCATTCATCCGAAACCGTTCTGGAAGCATGTCTACGAGCCGTTCATTCGTCAGTCGGCGGGTCTGGGCAAAGCGCCCGACAAGGACAATCGCGACGCGGATACCTATGAACACTTCTATGCCTTCACCGACGTTCTGGTGATCGGCGGCGGTGTCGCCGGTTTGCAGGCGGCCAAAGCGGCTGCTGCATCCGGTGCCAAGGTCATGCTGATCGAGCAGACAGCGCATTGGGGCGGTCGCGCTCCGGTTGATGGTGGCACCGTTGACGGGCAGCCTGTGGATAAGTTCGTGGAACAATTGGTTTCCGAACTCGAAACAATGGACAACGTCACCATGCGCAATCGCTGCATGGGCGCGGGGGTCTATGACCACGGTTATGTGCTGGGATATGAGCGTCTGACCGACCACAAACCGGGCACTCAGGGGCCACGTCACCGCCTGTGGCGCATCCGCGCCAAGCAGGTTGTCACAGCCACCGGAGCCATTGAACGCCCACTATCTTTTGCGGGCAACGATGTGCCGGGCGTGATGCTGGCCTCGGCCATGCGCGACTATGTGGTGAACTGGGGTGTGACCCCGGGCGAGCGTGTGATCGTTGCCACCAATAATGACGACGCATATCGCACCGCGATCATCCTGAAACAGGCGGGTGTGGATGTTTTGCGCGTAGTGGATGCCCGTGCATCTGCCGGTCCGCTTGCCGAAGAGGCGCGCCAACTGGGTATTCGCGTTGATCCCGGCAAGGCCATTGCCAAGGTCAAAGGCGGCAAGCGCGTCAAGAAAGTTGCCATCTGCAATCAGGAAGGCGTCGGCGGTGCCCGTGAAGAGATCGAGGCCGACGCGGTCGCGATGTCGGGCGGCTGGTCTCCGGTCGTGCACATGTGGTCGCATTGCGGTGGCAAGCTGATCTGGGACGAAGCCAACGCCCATTTCCGCCCCGACCCCGAGCGTCCGCCGCTGGGCGCGAATGGCGAGGGCTTCGTTGTTGCGGCTGGTTCGTCCAACGGCCCATTGGCCTTGGGCGATGTGCTGGCCGATGCGCAAACCGCAGGCGAGGCCGCGGCCAATGGCGCCGGGTTCACGCCGAAAACCGCAGAAGCGCCGAAGGGTGAAACCACGGCCGAGGCTGCGATGCAGGCCGTCTGGCTGATGCCCGCCAATGCCGAAGTGCAGCTGCGCATGAAGTCCTGGCTGGACTTCCAGAACGACGTCAAAGTGTCCGACGTACAACTGGCGGCGCGCGAGGGCTATGAGAGTGTTGAGCACACCAAGCGTTACACCACGCTGGGTATGGCGACAGATCAGGGTAAGCTGAGCAATATCAACGGCCTGGCGATCCTTGCTGATGCGCTGGATTCGGAAATTCCGAAGGTCGGCACCACCACCTTCCGTCCGCCTTATACCCCCATCTCGATGGGGGCGATCGGCGGCGAAGCGCGGGGTGAGGTGTTCCAGCCGATCCGTCAGACCCCGATGCACAACTGGCATGACAAGAACGGCGCCGATTGGGAGCCGGTGGGCCATTGGCGTCGGACCTATGCCTATGTCCGTCCCGGTGAATCCGTGCATGACGCGGTGAATCGCGAGGTCAAGAACACCCGCGAGAACCTCGGCCTGCTGGATGCCTCGACGCTGGGCAAGCTGATCGTCAAGGGCCCGGATGCGGGCAGGTTCCTGGACATGCTGTACACCAACATGATGTCCACGCTGAAGGTCGGCAAATGCCGCTATGGCCTGATGTGTTCGGAAAACGGTTTCCTGATCGATGACGGCGTTGTCGCCCGTATCGATGAGGACACATGGCTGTGCCACACCACCACCGGTGGGGCCGAGCGTATCCATGGCCATATGGAAGAGTGGCTGCAGACTGAATGGTGGGATTGGAAAGTCTATGTCGCGAATGTCACCGAGCAATATGCTCAGGTCGCCGTTGTGGGTCCCAACGCCCGCAAGGTTCTGGAAAAGCTGAACGCGCAAGCGGGCGGTGGCATGGACCTGTCGAAAGAAGCACTGCCCTTCATGGAGTGGCGCGACGGCAAGATCGGCGAGTTCGACGCACGGGCCTATCGCATCTCGTTCTCGGGCGAGCTGTCTTATGAGATCGCGGTTCCCGCAAGCCAGGGTCAAGCGTTTTGGGACGCTCTGATCGCGGCGGGGCAGGAGTTCGGCGTGATGCCTTACGGCACCGAATGTCTGCACATCCTGCGGGCCGAGAAGGGCTTTATCATGATCGGCGACGAGACCGACGGCACCGTGATCCCGCAGGATCTGGGGCTGCACTGGGCGCTGTCGAAGAAGAAAGAGGATTACCTCGGAAAACGCGCACATTCGCGCAGCCATATGGCCGATCCCGAGCGCTGGAAACTGGTCGGGCTTGAGACTGTGGATGGTTCTGTTCTGCCGGACGGTGCCTATGCGGTGTCCGACGGTGTGAATGCCAACGGTCAGCGCAACATGATCGGGCGTGTGACGTCGACCTATTACTCGGCCAATCTGGGTAAGGGCATCGCCATGGGCCTGATCAAGCACGGCCCCGACCGGATGGGCGAAGTGATCGAGTTCCCGGGCACCGATGGCAAAATCTACAAAGCCAAGATCGTGGACCCGATCTTCTATGACAAGGACGGGGAGAAGCAGAATGTCTGAACCCATCAGCGCACTGAACCACGCCAGCTATGAGGGCATCGCCAAGATCGCCGAATGCGGTCTGCAGGGCATGATCACCCTGCGCGGCGATCTGTCCGACAAGGTGCTGGCCAAGGCCGTCAAGGACGCCACCGGCCAGAAGGTACCGGGCCAGCGCGAAGCTCTGGTCAATGGCGACACCGGCGTCGCCTGGATGTCCACCGACGAATTGCTGGTGCTGGTGCCTTATGCCGAGGTCGAGGCTAAACTGGCCGATATGGCAGGCGCGCTCAGCGGCACGCATACGTTGGCGGTGAACGTGTCGGATGCCCGCGCGGTGTTCAGCGTCTCGGGGCCTAATGCGCGCGAAGTGCTGGGCAAGGTCGCCCCGGTCGAGCTGTCGTCCGAGGCGTTCCAGCCCGGCCAGATCCGCCGCTCGCGGCTTGCACAGGTGGCGGGAGCGTTCTGGATGGACGACGCCGAAACCTTCCGCGTGGTCTGCTTCCGTTCGGCAGCGGATTACGTGTTCAAACTGCTCAAGGTTGCGGCGCAGCCGGGCAGTGTGGTTGGGGTTTACTAGCTCCAGCCCTCTGGTAGAATTTAAAAGGCCGCCTGTTTTGAGGCGGTCTTTTTGTTTTAGAATTCCGATCAAATTACCCAATAAATCTGCGTGAAAATGCGCATCTCCAGCTGAAATCTGGGTATTGCCATAGCTAGAACCTAAAATACTTCTTTCTCGCATCGCGTGAAGAAAACAGGAGAGGTATCGTCTGACGGTCAATAGTATTTTGGTAGAAGATCATATCTAAAAATGAATTTTTATAAGAGTTTAATGGTTTGTTTTGCAGCCCTTTCAACGATACCGGTGGCTGCCGTTTCAGAAACTTACAAAGAAAGCTTTGAGTGTGAGTTTGCGCGTGGGCTCACCAATCGCCCGACACCGGAACGCCTTGTGTTTTCAGTTGACCAATTCGGTCGATCGGCACTGATACACGATATCGTGATTCCGAAAATCGACACAGCTTCCGGCTCGGGCCGAATTAGACGAGATACGCCCAAATTGCTGTCGATTGCCTGGGTTGGCAGCAACTATACCTTTTCTGCGACGGGTCGCACCTATCCGTCTAACGAGAGTCGTTATGACGCGATCGATCTGCTCAATCTGGAGTTTTCGGTAATGCTGGATCGCAAAACGATGAAAGCCATCGCGAAATCGAAGAGTACTATCAGTTATCTTCCACGAGACGGTTTTGCAGAAGGAAACTGTCGGGCAATTCCGACCCCAAAATAGTTATTTGAAAGTTGATTCAATATGAGAATACTACTTACCGCGCTGACCCTTGCTGTTGCTGGAGGGGTGGCCCAAGCTGAAATCAAAAACTACGATTGTGAACTTCACAGCATGGAGGCGCAGGGTTGGATTCCGAGCAGGGTGCTGCTGAGTGTCGATCCCGAAAACAAGACCGCCCGGGCTTATGATGGGGCAATACGGGCATCAAATGAACTTGCGAATACGCCGGTTGAGACCCCTGCCAGTGCGAAATACAAGCTGACGCGCAAAGGTGAGTATCGTTTGTCATGGCGCGTGACCTTGTCTTCCAACAATACGCGTCAATTCCGGGTGGCATACACGGCGACTGTTGATCCCAAGAACAATAAGTTCAAAATGTCGGCGTCCTTTCCACAAGACAACGTTTCCAATCGCCCCAGCGGAGTTGGTATATGCAAGTCGGTATCGTCACCAAGTCTGTTTTGATCTTACGGGTTTCTGGGGCGACTTGGCCCCATCAATCGGTAAACAAGAATGTCTGATACCCGGACAACGCGGTGTCGTCGGTCAAGTCCCCAACCCCCGCTCCGGTCCTGTCGCTCCTGCGGCAGGACCGATAAAATGCCAGCAGTTCCGCTATGGATTGCATCCTTGTTCGGCGTTCATGCTCTGCCAGCAATGGCGCATGGGTCGAGAGCAGGAATGCAGGACGGTGTTTTGCAAGAAACGGGATAAGCATTGGCAGAACGAAAAACTCTGCCCCTTCGATGTCCATTTTGACTAGGGCCACATTGGATAGGTCGTTCAGCGCTTCAAATTGATCCCACGCGATGGTTAGCGCATCGGATCCATGCTCTCCATCATGCAGAAGGGAACTGGTGGAATCACCGGGCTCGCCGCGGATCGAAGCCATCCGGGCGACGCCGAATGTGTCAGACAGCGCGACACCAAAGGCAGAAACGTTACGAATGTCGTTCAGGTCTAAATTCCACGCCAGATGACGAAATGCAGTGGGATCGGGCTCGAAACACCAGACATGGCGGGCACGGCGGGCAGCATAGAGTACCGTCGGGCCGATCCAGGCGCCGATGTCCAGATAGTCACTGTCGGGCGTCAGATACTTGTCGAGCACCGAAAATGTCTCGGGCTCCCACTGGCCAGCCGCAGCCTTGCGCCAGAATTTCGAATGATAGGGGTCCAGTCGAAACGGCTCGCCGTTCAGGTTGCCCTTATAATAGCCGCGGGCGCGGTAGAACATCTTGCGCGCCTCAATCAGCATCGCGGACCTCCGGGTTTTGTGATCTCTGCCCTTGACCTGCGGCATTTGCCAAAGCATTTAACCTTTGGAACGCAACAATCATTTTCAACAGGGGGCCGAGATGGCTTTTGAACTTCCTGATCTTCCTTATGCACATGACGCGCTGGCCGCCAAGGGTATGTCCGCGGAAACGCTGGAATATCACCACGACCTGCACCACAAGGCCTATGTCGACAACGGCAACAAGCTGATTGCCGGAACCGAATGGGACGGCAAGTCGTTGGAAGACATCATCGTCGGCACCTACGACGCGAACGCCGTGGCCCAGAACGGTATTTTCAACAACATCAGCCAGCTGTGGAACCACAACCAGTTCTGGGAGATGATGGGCCCCGGTGGCAACGCAATGCCCGGTGAACTGGAGAAGGCTCTGACCGAAAGCTTTGGCTCGGTTGACGAATTCAAGTCGCAGTTCAGCGCTGCCGGCGCTGGTCAGTTCGGCTCGGGCTGGGCGTGGCTGGTCAAGAATGCAGACGGTTCGCTGGCCGTGACCAAGACCGAGAACGGCGTGAACCCGCTGTGCTTTGGTCAGACCGCACTGCTGGGCTGCGACGTTTGGGAACACTCCTACTACATCGACTTCCGCAACAAGCGCCCGGCTTACCTGTCGAACTTCCTCGACAATCTGGTGAACTGGGAAAACGTCGCGTCGCGCATGTGATCTGAGCTTCCCGTTCGGGAACAAGGGCCTGCTGGTGGAGACGCTGGCAGGCCCTACTTGTTTGGAAGGATGTCAGCACCGCGCCTCGTGATCAGCGTCGAACGATAGTTCCAAGCCTAATCTGGACATTGACAAGCCGCTATGCCCACTGTGAGCCATGTCGCTGACGGAAGACCTGAAGCAAATTCTAGAAACTGCCTTGCGAACCGATCCCAGTTTTCGGCGGGTCGAAAAGGCCGTGATAGACAGCTGCATTAGTGACTGCCGACGATGTGCTTTGGACGGCTCAAAAGAGGCCTTTCTGCTTTCCGCGATGCGCCTATTGGCACTTCCCAACAATGGGCACACACGGTTGATTCCGAATGATGCGATCTCGGTGCTCCCGCTGAGGTTCGTGAGCGTGGGGCGTTCACTGCAACTCATAGGGGCGGCACCAGGTGTAACTGCGCCGCGAGGCGAGTTGATTGCAGTCAACGGCGCAGATTTGAGCCAAATCGAAACCACCTCCCATAAGTTTCTGGCGGGAACGCGCCAAAGAAAACGGGTCATCGGACCGATACTTCTGGCTTGGCCGTATGCCCTGGCGCATCTGGGGTTTTCTTCAAAAGACGATACGACCGAGTATCGCTTGCAAGACGAGAATGGGCGGATAACCAATCTGAAAGTGGAAAATGTAAATACCGTTCCTGCATCGACACTTTATCCGAGAAACGAGCACGGCAAGGCTGATCCAGACTGGGAACCCGAGACCTTTGTGGAGATAATGGACTGGCAAGAGCTTGGGCTATCAATCGCGTTGCCAAGCTTTTTTGATCCGACCGAAAGTGCGCTGCCCAAAGCCATCTCAGATGCAGCGGACCGCGTAGGCGCCTGCTCAAGCAAAACACTCTTGATTGACGTTCGCGGAAATACGGGCGGCGACTTTCTTCTGACGATGCCTTTGATCAACGCGATCTCGCAAAGCGCGAGTAAGCAAGTTGTTGTGCTTGTCGATAAATTCACGTTTTCCGCAGCGATCGTGTTTGTGGCCATCCTTAAACATCGTTTGGGAGATAGGCTCAAACTCATCGGGGAAGAAATGGGCGATGGGTTGACGTTCTTTGCCGAGGGCGGGCTGCTCGATTTGCCGACAAGCGGAGCGGTCGTTCGATACTCATCGGCCTTTCACGACTGGAAGAATGGAACGACCGACGAAACCACTCCGTCCGAGATCGTACAGCAAATCGTACCCGCCGGGGCACTGAACTTGGATCGGGAATGGGTCGCAGGACCTGCTGATGCGGATGCACAAGGTGCGTTCTATCAAGGCGTACTCAAAGGCCTGAGCGATTAGACGAACCGCCAGTAAGCCCGCTTGGCTGACTATAAAGATTGTGTCATGCGAACGTGCTGATCCAACTCGGCGACGCAGCTGCGGGAGAAAACCTGCCGATACGTCGACTTTCGACCCAAGACCTATTGTACCGGCCCGCATAACCCCTAGCTATAGTAGGCGGAGGGAGAGAGCCGCCAATACATACAGGACTGATCACGCAGCGCGCGGAAACACCAAGGCCGCGCGAAAGATAAGTTGTGCCCGAGGGACCGGGAAAGCCACGTTAATCTTTGCAGGAGACTATAATGGCCGCACTTGAACAGGGAACTTGGGTAATCATTGCCGATGGAGAGAAGGCGTTGGTGATGGAGAATATCACCGATGCGCAGGACCCCAATCTTGTTGTCGTATCCGTCGAAGAACAAGATGTGACCCCGGCCAAACCCTCCGACAGGGCAGGGCGCAGGCCCGATACCGGCCCCAACCAGAAATCCGCCGTGGAAGAAGACACCTGGAAGGCTCATGCCAAGTCCTTGTTCGTTCAGGACGTGGCCAATCTGCTGAACCGGAAGGGGCTGAAAGGGGCCTACAAAGGACTGGTTCTGGTCGCCAGCCCGCCTGTGCTGGGGCTGCTGCGGCTCAGGTTGCACAGCGAAGTGCTGGCGAAAGTGGTGGCCGAGGTCGACAAGACGCTGACCAACCATCCGCTGCATAAGGTCGAGCGGATTCTGAAATCGCGGCTTGCCAAGCCCGCCTGATCATCAGCGACGGCACGGGCGGTTCAAACCGCCCGGTTGCCGGTCTTTTAGTTCAGAAAGTCGCGTAGCCGGGTCATGGCCTCATCCGGCGATGTGACCCAGGTGATAAACTCGGCCAGTGATGCATCGGCAAAGCCCTGATCGATGACCTGATCCAGCAGCGTATGCAGTGCGTCCCAGTAGCCATCGACATTCAGCACCAGAATGGGTTTGTCATGCAGACCCAACTGCCGCCATGTAAGCGCCTCGAACAGCTCATCCAACGATCCGGGGCCGCCGGGCAGCACAATCACCGCATCAGCGTTCATGATCATGACCTTCTTGCGCTCGTGCATGGTCTCGGTGACCACAAAGCGCGTGAGATCGGTCTTGCCGACTTCGCGCTGTAACAGGTGGACGGGAATGACCCCGAACGTGTCCCCACCGGCGGACTGCGCGGCGCGTGCGACCTCGCCCATCAAGCCCACATCGCCTGCGCCATAGACCAGACGCCAGCCTTCATTGGCCAATAAGGTGCCTAAAGATCGGGCCGCTTCGGAATAGGCCGGATTCGCACCATTGCGTGACCCGCAATACACACACACGGATTTCTGGGGCATGGGTCGGTCTCTCTGCTCTTGTGTTCGGGGTTTTGACCCCTGATAGCGGGATTGATAGGCTGGCTCAACCGCTCCTTGGAATGCCTGGCACTCAGGGTGTTTATGGGGCGGAGTGAAAGGAAAACAATGAACGCCAATTCGGGAAGCGGAAGCTCGGGCACCTTCATATGGGGGCTGATTGCCGGGCTCGTTGCAGTGCTGGCTGCGGGCGGGGTGTATCTGTCGGGTCTCTTTAGCCCTGCGCCAGAGCAACAGGCACCTGAGGTCGCCGAAGTGGCGCAGCCAAGCGATGAGTCCACCGAAGCCGCGCCAGAGCCCGAGGCAGCGCCGGTTGATGAGGCACCTGCCGAAGCGGCAGAGGCTGAAGTGACAGAAGCGGAACCCGAAAGCGAAGAGGTCGCATCGCCTGCCGTGCAGACCCCCGTTCTGGATCAGATATTCGTCGAACCCGACGGCAATGCCGTTCTGTCTGGCAATGCCGAGCCGGGGACAGAGATCGACGTGCTGCTGGACGGAGAATCCGTGCACAGCTTTACCGTCGACAGCAGCGGTCAGTTTGCCGAATTCGTCACCATCCCCTTTGCGGATGCCGCGCGCGGGCTGGTGCTTGAGGCGCAGGGTGAAGGTGAGCCTGTACGCTCGGATGATTACCTGATCGCTGCGTTGCCCAAGCCGCCTGCGCCTGAGCAAGCCGCCCCGTCAGTCGAAGAGCCAAGCACTGAGATTGCCGAGGCCGCACCCGAAGCCGATGAACCAAATGTGGAAACCGCTGAGGCGGAGACGACGCCAGAGCCTGAGGCTCCTGAGTCGCGGACCGCCGAAGCGGAGCCGTCCGAAGATGCCAGCACCGAACCGCAGGTGACCGAGCAGGCCGAAGCGACACCCGAGGCGCAGCCGGCAGCGGACGCACCGCAGTCCGTCGAAGCGCGGGACCAGCAGGTCGCAATCATCCGGTCCGGCGAAGAGGGGGTAGAGCTGGTTCAGCCGCCCACCGTCGCGGATGTTCCGCCCAAGCAGATTGCCCTGGATACGATTGGTTATTCTGATACAGGCGACGTGGAACTGACCGGGCGCGCGCAGGACGGATCGGCCGTGCGGCTCTATCTCAACAACCGCCTGATCGCCGACTTGCCACCAGCCCCGGACGGCCAGTGGCGCGGCGAGGTGGAAGGCATCGATCCGGGCGTCTATACTTTGCGCGTGGACGAGGTTGCGCCTGACGGCACCGTGGTCAGCAGGCTTGAGACACCGTTCAAACGCGAACCTGTCGAAGTGTTGCGCGCCGCCGAAGAAACCGAGCAGGGTGAAACACCGCAAGAGGCGCCGCCGATCCGGTCTGTCACTGTGCAACAGGGCGATACGCTCTGGGCGATTTCTCGTGAACGGTTTGGCGACGGTATCTTGTATGTCAGGCTGTTCGAGGCCAACCGGGATTCGATCCGCGATCCCGACCTTATCTATCCGGGGCAGATTTTCACAATCCCCGAGTAAAAATTCGCTCGGGCCCCGCAGGGCCAGAGCTTCTCTGACCGCAGTCAAGGTACGTGATGAGACGATCCACAGCCCTGCAATCCGACACCGACGAACATCGTTCCGGCTGGCGCACGATCCGCAAGGTCGCGCCGTATCTGTGGCCCGATGATGAGCCTTGGGTGAAGCGGCGCGTCGTGCTGGCGATGATGATGCTGGTGGTGGCCAAGCTGATCGCGGTATATACGCCGATCCTCTACAAGGGCGCGGTTGACGGACTGGCGGGCGAGGGCGTGCCGCCTCTGGCGTTGGGCGCAGTCGGCTTGACGGTGGCCTATGGCGTCGCGCGCATGATGACGGTGGGCTTCCAGCAATTGCGCGATGCGTCCTTTGCCCCGGTCGGGCAGCGGGCGCTGCGCGCACTGGCGCTGGAGACGTTCAAGCACATCCATCAGCTGTCGATGCGCTACCACGTCACCCGCCGCACCGGCGGGCTGAGCCGGATCATCGAGCGTGGCGTGAAAGGGGTCGAGTTCCTGCTGCGGTTCCTGTTGTTCTCAATCGGGCCATTGATCCTGGAACTGCTGCTGGTTGCCATCATCCTGATGTGGCTGTTCGACGTCTGGTATCTGGTCGTCGTGGCGGCGACCATCGCGCTTTATATCTGGTTCACTTTCGCCGTGACCGAGTGGCGTGTGAAACTGCGCCGCGAGATGAACGATCAGGACACCGAGGCCAACCAGCGCGCCATCGACAGCCTGCTGAATTTCGAAACTGTCAAGTATTTCAACGCCGAAGCGCGTGAAGCTGAACGTTATGATGTCTCGATGAAGGGGTATGCGACGGCCGCGTTGAAGACCGCTTATTCACTGGCTTTCCTGAATTTTGGCCAGTCCTTCCTGATCACCTGTGGCCTGATCGGCGTTATGGTTCTGGCTGCGGTTGGGGTTCAGAACGGGTCGCTCACGGTGGGCGATTTCGTGATGGTCAACGCCTACATGATCCAGATCACCGTGCCGCTGAACTTTCTGGGAACAGTTTACCGCGAAATCCGCCAGTCCTTGGTGGACATGGGCCAGATGTTCGATCTGCTGGAGCAACCTGCCGAGGTCACCGAGAAACCCTGCGCGCCGAATCTGAAAGTGAACGGCGGCGAAGTCACGCTGGACAATGTGCGCTTTGGGTATGAGGCGGATCGGGAGATCCTCAGGGGTGTGTCCCTGACGGTTCCCGCAGGGCAGACCGTGGCCATCGTGGGGGCCACCGGGTCGGGCAAGTCCACCATCGGGCGGTTGCTGTTTCGGTTTTATGATGTCACCGGCGGCGCGTTGAAGATCGACGGGCAGGACGTGCGTGATGTCAGCCAGAACAGCCTGCACGCGGCCATTGGTGTCGTGCCTCAGGACACGGTGCTGTTCAACGACACGATCCGCTACAATATCGCATATGGCCGGGAAGGAGCGACGCAAGAAGATGTCGAGGCAGCGGCCAAGGCGGCTCAGATCCATGATTTTATCGCCAGCCTGCCCGAGGGCTATGACACCAAGGTGGGCGAGCGTGGTCTGAAACTGTCCGGGGGTGAGAAGCAACGGGTCGGCATAGCACGAACGCTGCTCAAGAACCCTCCGATCCTGTTGCTGGATGAGGCAACCTCGGCGCTGGATACTGACACCGAACAGGACATCAAGGATGCGCTGGCCCGCGCGGGCGAGGGGCGCACGGTGATCACCATCGCCCATCGCCTCAGCACTATTGCCGAGGCCGACCGGATCGTCGTTCTGGAACGCGGCGAGATCATCGAACAGGGCACCCATGACGAATTGCTGGCGCGCGAAGGCCGCTATGCTCAGCTTTGGAGCCGTCAGCAATCGGATGCGCAGGCGGCCTGATCCCGCGCGCTCGATATGCTATTATGAGGCTTTGACAGGCGAAGGATTTGCTATGTTTGGATTTCTCAAAAGCCTAAGCCCCCCCATGGTCGCCGCCCTGATCCTGTTACCCGGGATCGCCCTTGCTGACCCCATTGTAGGTGTCTGGAAGACCGAGCCGGATCGTAAGGACCTGACCTCTCACATCAAAATCACCGCGTGCGGTGACAAGTTCTGCGGTCAGATTCTGTCGGCCTATGATCCGTCAGGCAAAGAGGTGCAGACCCCGAATATCGGTAAAAAACTGTTCTGGGATGTCGCCAGCGAAGGTGGCGGCAAATATGGCGGCGGTGAGTTCTGGGTGCCGTTGATCGACGTCGAGGCGGTCCCACAAATGACGCTGAAGGGCGATACGCTGCAGGTCAAAGGGTGCGAACATCTGGTCTGTGCACACCAGACCTGGTCACGACTGAAGGGTTAAGAAAAAGGGCCGGTGGAACCGGCCCTTATCGTGTTATTCAGCTGCTTTAAGCGGTGGTCCCGGCGGTTGATCCGGGTCCTGTTTGACCTCGGTCGCGGCGCTCTCATTCCAAACAATCTCGGTCGCCTGCATGTCGCGCGCGCTTTGACCAATGGCCATGTCCTGCGCGATCTTGCCAGAGCGCCCCTGCGTGGCCCGCGCTAGCGCCTTGCCGCCCCAGATCGCATAGGTCGTCACCCAAACCCGCAGCGCCAGCAGCGAGGGCGTCACGATCAGCGTCAGCACCGTCGCGGTGCCCAGACCGAACACCACCGCAGTGGCCAACTGCTTCCACCACAGCGCCGTTGGACTGTCGATCGAATAGCCGCCATTGATGAAGTCCAGCGACAGCCCGAACATCATCGGCGTCAGGCCAGCCATGGTGGTCAGGGTGGTCAGCAGAACGGGCCGAATGCGCGCTTCGGCGGTGCGGACGATGGCCTCGATCCGGGGCATGTAGCGGCTGTATTCCTGATAGGTGTCGATCAGAACAATGTTGTTGTTCACCACGATCCCGGCCAGCGCCACGATGCCTGTCCCGGTCATGATGATCGAGAACGGCTGTTGCATCACCATCATACCGATCAGCACTCCGGTGGTCGAAAGCACAACAGCCAACAGCACCAGCACCGAGTTGTAGAACGAGTTGAACTGGGCCAGCAGAATCACGAACATCAGGCCCAGAGCGGCAAGGAATGCGCTGGACAGGAAGGCCTGGCTTTCGGCCTGATCTTCCTGATCGCCGGTCCATTCCCAGCTGATGGTACGACCAAACGGATCGGTTTGTAGCCATTCTGTCAGGACAGCGATCCGTTCGTTGGGATTGATCAGGGCAAAACTGGCGCTGCCATCCTCGATACTTGCACGCAACTCACCAACACTTTCGGCGCCAGTCAGTTGAACCAACTCATAGTCGATGCCATCCGGGCCTGTGACAACGGCATTGTCCGCAGTCGCGCCTTCAACCAGCGGACGCACCACGGCCAGCCGCTCTTGGCTGCCATCCGGACCATCGGTCACAACCTTGCTCAGACCCGGCTCAACATCGGCTTTCACATCATAGTACCGCTCCTGATCGACGCGGTTGATCTCGGCCAGTTTAGCGACCGGCTGGCGGGTCACGAAGTTTGACAGCGGCACCAGACCGTCCGGCGTGCGGACCTTGAGTGTATCAAGCGTCGACAGCACCCGGTCCTGATCGGGCAGGCGGACGCGAATCTCGATCTCTTCATCGGTCGAATCCGGGCGCATCTCACCCAGCAGGATGCCGCGTGTCACAAGCTGTACCATGGCGCCAACGGTGGCGACGTCGGCACCAAATCGACCGGCCTTGGCGACATCCACGTCGATCTGCCAGTCGATACCCGGAAGGGGCAGGGTGTCTTCTATCTTGATCAATCCGGGGGTCTGTTCGAACGCCTCACGCGCGGCGAGAGTGGAGGTGGTCAGCTCTTCCCATCCGTCGCCCTTGATGCGCAGGTGGACAGGTTTGGCCGATGCGGGACCCTGTTCCAGCGCCTGAATATCAACGATGAAGCCAGGAAGGGTTGCCAGTTCTGCCGTCAACTCGTCCAGAACATAGTTGCCGTCATATTCTGCTGCGATCACTTCCTTTTCAAAACCGAGCAGGCCGGCAATCGGCCCCCAGAACCAACCGGTGATTTGCTCGGAACTGTTTGGGCGATCTTCCCAGGGAATAAGCTCGAACTGAACCCGGCCGATGGTGTCCGCGGGGGCTTCGGCGCCGCCATTGTTCTGATTGAGCCCACCTTCGCCCGCAAAAGCAAACACGTTGATAACGGAAGGATGCGCCGCGATGACGTCCTCGGCGGCCATTACCATTTCATCCTTTTCCCGCAGCGACAGGTTGCCCCGTGCCCGCACATAGGCTGTGGCCTGTTCGGGTTCGCTTTCGACAAAGAACTCGACACCGCGGTTGTTCTCTCCAAAGGCGGTCATGACGCTGATGACGGCGAAACCGACCACAGCAATCGACACGATTGGCATGATCGGATTGCCGACCAGGAATTTGACCACATAACCAAAGGTCGTGTGTTCCTTGGCCGTGTGCACATGATCATCCGGCGCGCGCTGGATCTTGGCCGCGCTCAGCGTGACCGAACCCGCAAAGGCACCGAAGAGGAACATCAGCGCCCCGGCAATCGCGCCGCCGGGCAGCAGATAACCGGGGTTCAGCATCTGCATCGCGCCGAGGAAGATCAGATAGAGCGATGGCGGCACCAAGAGCGCGCGTACCCACCAAGGCGCGCGTGCGCGCAGCCAGTTGGAACTGCGCTCGAAACTGCGGCTCATCCGGCCCGATACGCCGCCCACGACCGGAAGATAGAGCAGTGCTACGATCAGCGACGCGGACAGGACGAAGATCAGCGTGATCGGCAGCATCTTCATGAACTCGCCGGGAATGCCGGGCCAGAACAGCATCGGAAGGAAGGCGCACAAGGTCGTGGCAGTCGACGAGACAATCGGCCAGAACATCCGTTGCGCGGCCTCGACATAGGCGTGCATCGGACCGACGCCTTCTTTGATGCGCTTGTCGGCGTATTCCACCACAACGATGGCACCATCGACCAGCATGCCCACGGCAAGGATCAGACCGAACATCACCATGTTCGAGATTGTGACCCCGATCATCGCCAGAAAGGCAAAACACAGCAGGAAGGACGTGGGAATTGCAAAGCCCACCAGCAACGCGGCGCGCGTCCCCAGCGACGCAAGAACCACGATCATCACCAGTGCTACGGCGGTCAGGACCGAGCCTTCAAGTTGACGCACCATTGAATCGACGATGCGGCTCTGGTCGTTCGAGGTGCCGACATCAACAGCGGCCTGCAACTCGGCAGGCCATTTGGTCTGGGCCTCGGCGACGGTGGATTTGATCAGCGCGACCGTGTCGATCAGGTTGTAGCCCTTGCGCTTGACCACCTGCAGCGCGACGGTGGGTTCCCCGTTGAACCGGGCCGTGCCTGCGCGGTCCTCAAAGGTATAGTTGATCTCGGCCAGTTCACCCAGGGTGACCACGCGGTCGCCATTGACCTTGACCGGCAGGCCATAGACGTCCTGAGCGGTTTTGAAGGACGAGGGGATCTTGACCGAAAATGTCCCTTGTTCAGTCTCGACCTCACCGGCGGCAATCAACTGGTTGTTGTTCTTCACCACATTGATCAATTCGGCGGCGGTGACGTTGTAAGCCTCCAGCCGCAGCGGATCGATCACGACCTCAAGCATCTCGTCGCGGTTACCGGCTATACCCGCCTCAAGCACCGCATCCAGCGCCTCAAGCTCGTCCTGCAGGTCTTTGGCAACACGCGCCATAGTGCGTTCAGGCACCGGGCCAGTCAGGTTGACGATGACGATAGGGAACTCCGAGAAATTGACCTCGGTAATCGTGTATTGCTCGGCCCCATCCGGGAATTCGGCCTGTGCGCTGTTCATGGCGTCGCGCACATCCGCGATGGTGGCGGATTTGTCCCAGCCGAACTCGAACTCCAGCAGTATGCCCGCGTAGCTCTCGGCGGCGGTGGCGGTCATCTTGTCCAGCCCGTCGAGATCGGCCATCTCGGTTTCCATCGGCTTGATCAGCAGGCTTTCGCTGTCCTCGGCTGAAATGCCCGGAAACTGCACCGAGACGAACAGCATCGGGATGTCGATGTCCGGTTCACCTTCTTTCGGCAGGCCGACATATGCGTATCCGCCGATAACCAGCGAGATCGCGATGAAGGCCAGAACCATTCTGGCCCGACCAGCGGCCCAACTGACAATGCCCGTCATTGCGAAGCTTCCCTGTAGGTCGGGGCGACGGTCACGCCACGAGTGACGAATTCCTGCCCGATCACGATGACATCAGCGGTTTCCGGCAAGCCGCCGACCCAGACTCCTTCGGCGGTGTCGCGCAGCAAGCGGATGGGTACGAAGTCCACGACATTGCCCGCGCCAACGGTGCGCACACCCAACTGGCCTTCATTGTTCAGCGTCAGGGCTGATTGCGGCAGAAGATGCGCTTTGACGCCCTCGGCGGCGATCTGGATGTTTGCGGTCTGGCCATCCCGGATCAGCAACTCCGGGTTGGGAACGGTGATTTCTACCTCGAAGGTCCGTGTCGTTTCATCCGCCGAACGGCTGAGGAAGGTCACGCGCCCTTCGACCTGTAATCCGGTAACCAGTTGCGCCGACGCCATCGAGCCGACGATGATCCGGTTGACCTCGGTCTCAGGTACGAAGCCGACCAGCTTGATCGGGTCCAGCTGGATTACGGTCGCGCAGAGCGAACCGGGCTGCATCAGGCTGCCAAGTTCGGCTGTGTCGCTTTCCAGCAGCCCCTTGAACGGAGCTTCGATGGTCAGGCGGTCGATCTCGCGCTGGGCAGCGGCGACCGCAGCGGTGGCGGCCTCGATCCCGGCCTGCGTTGCTTCCAGCCCGGCCTCGGCAGATTTGATACCTGCTTTGGCCGAGCTCATCTCGGCTTCGCTCGAGATACGGCGGGTTTCCGACCCGAACCCGGTTTCCGACAGTTTGCGCGCGGCGGTCAGGTTGATCTCGGCCTCGGCCAGTCTTGCGTGCGCCTCTTGCAGGCGCGCTTCGGCCTCGGGCACACGGCTTTGGGCCTCCAGCTTCGCGGCTTTCGCCTCGGCAAGGCTAGCGGGGCGGGTGCCCGGATCAAGCTCACACAGCAGATCGCCGGTTTCGACGAAGGCACCCTTGCGCTTGGGTTCGGACACGACGGTCGAAATCGTCTCGGCCAGCACCTCGACCTGACGGTTGGCCTTGGTCTGTCCGCGCAGTTGCACAGCGCTGCCAATCTCGCGCGCGGATGACCGCAAGGCGACGACACCGATGACATCGGCAACCTGCGCCGGAGTCGCTTCCGTCGCGTCAACCGATGTCTCTGTCTGCTCGTCACCACGACCGGCGAAGGCAAACAGCGCGTCGCGCTCAAACACAAGGAAATACAATGCGACGATAACCAATACGGCGTTGATGAATGAAATCAAACGCATGCGGTGTCTTCTCCAGATCTTATCGCCCACCCGGGTGCGGCGTCTATGCCTTGAAATGGGGTCGGGTCCGTGGCTTTTCCATACTGAACTGAATAGTTCGGTTTAGTTTTTTACGCAAGACCCGGGGGCATCCGCGCAAATGTGTGAATTCGGGCACTTGGCTTGGCCCGATGGCCGGGGTATGACATGGCGCTAGAAAACCGGACAGAAGCCTGAGAGGCAGGGATGAGCGACACCGACAGTTTTATTGATGAGGTCACCGAAGAGGTGCGCCGGGATCGCATGTTCCTGCTCTTGCGTCGCTGGGGGTGGGTCGGTGTGGTCGCCGTTGTTGCCATCGTCGGCGGGGCAGCGTTCAACGAATACCGCAAGGCCCGGGACACGAGCCAGGCCGAAGCGCTGGGGGATGCGATCCTGTCTGCGCTGGCCGAAAACGGTTCGGCTGAACGGGCGACCAGCCTGCAATCGGTCGGGACGCAATCAGCTGGCGGAGACGCGGTTCTGAACATGCTGCTGGCGGCCGCGCAGGTCGAGGCCGGGTCCGATCAGGACGCCGTGAACAGTCTGAACGCCATCGCAACGCAGGGTGATCTGCCCGAAATCTATCGCGCTATTGCAAGTTTCAAAGCGCTGCTGCTGCAGACAGACACGATGCCGGTTGCCGACCGCCGTCAGCAATTCGAAGCGCTTGCGACGCCGGGCGCGCCCATGCGGCTGTTGGCCGAAGAACAGCTGGCTTTGATCGATGTTTCCGAGGGCGACACACAGGCTGCGCTGGATCGGTTGCAAGCGCTGCGTCAGGACGCAGAAGCCGGCATTGATCTGCAGCAACGTGCGGCGCAGCTGATCGTAGCGCTGGGCGGTAAGCCCGAGCCCGTTGCCCAACAACAAGGCTGACGCGGCGGCGAAACAGACTATCACAGGCGAGTTCATTTGATCATGGTTGCACGTTACTTCTCACGCTTTGGATTGCCGGTTGCGGCGATTGCCCTGACCGCGCTGAGCGCCTGTCAGGAACCCGAGGTCATTCTGCCGGGCGAACGGGAAGATATTCGTCCTGCCATCGACAACGAAACGGTTGAGACGCGCGGGGCCAAGCCGATCAGTGTTCCGGCCCAAAGCCGGAACGCCAGCTGGGCGCAAAGCCCTGGCACCCCGGCGTTTCGGACCACAAACGCGGCACTCAGTTCGACGCCTCAGCGAATCTGGTCGACCAATATCGGCAGCGGCGACAGCCGCAAACAGCGCATCACCGCCGATCCGGTTGTTGCGGGCGGGCTGATCTATACGCTTGATTCCGGTGCCAATGTCTCGGCGGTAACGCCTCAGGGACAGGTCGCCTGGAGCACGAATCTGATCCCGGCCACCGAGAAAGAGGCGGACGCCACCGGTGGCGGGCTCGCCTATGCAGATGGGGTCCTTTACGTCTCATCCGGGTTTGGCCGCCTGACTGCGCTGGACGCCAAAACGGGGGCGCAGAGATGGCAAAAGCGCCTGAACGCGACCGGCAGCGGCGCGCCTTTGGTCAATGGTGGTATCCTATATCTGGTTGCCGGGGATGAAACCGGCTGGGCGGTGAACACCAAGGATGGCCGGATCATCTGGCAGATCGATGGCACACCAAGCGTTGGTAACGTTCTGGGCGCACCTGCGCCGGTCATCGCGTCAGAGTTTTCGGTCTTCGCCTTTGGCTCTGGCGATGTCGCGGCGACCTTCCGCCGTGGCGGCATCCTGCGTTGGAACGCGTCGGTCGCGGGCGGGCGCCGTGGTCGCGCATCGGCGCAGATCGTGGATGTGACCGCAGGGCCGATGGTGTCTGGCAACGCGATCCTGATCGGCAACCACTCGGGCCGCACCGTTTCGTTCGACGTCGATTCCGGCGAGCGGAACTGGACCGCGCCCGAAGGTGCCGTCGATACAGTCTGGCCCGCCGGAAACAGCGTCTTTCTGATCAGCGACCGCAGCCAGTTGGTGCGGTTGAACGCAGCGGACGGGGCCATTGTCTGGGCCATCGACCTGCCCGGCTTTGTCAAGGACCGACCGGGACGCCGCGGACCAATCTTTGCCCATTACGGCCCGATCATGGCTGGCGGACGGCTGGTCGTGGCCTCGAATGACGGTTATCTGCGCTTCTTCAATCCTGTCGACGGCGCGCTGGTGCATCAGGTTGAAGTGCCGGGTGGCGCGACGACAGCACCGGTTGTGGCGGGTCAGACGCTCTATGTCGTGTCGACCAAGGGTGAACTGCACGCTTTCCGTTGACGACAAGATGCGTTAAAGGGCGCACCTTGAGTCTTGAAAGTTGAGTATCATGTCGCTGACCCTCGCCATCGTGGGGCGCCCGAATGTGGGCAAATCCACTCTGTTCAATCGCCTCGTGGGCAAACGTCTGGCGTTGGTCGACGACCAGCCCGGCGTGACGCGTGACCTGCGCGAAGGCGAAGGGCGTCTGGGTGATCTGCGCTTTACCGTGATCGATACCGCGGGTCTTGAGGATGCCACCGATGACAGCCTGCAGGGCCGGATGCGCCGCCTGACCGAGCGTGCGGTGGACATGGCCGATGTCTGCCTGTTCATGATCGACGCGCGTGTGGGCCTGACGCCCACCGATGAGATGTTTGCAGAGATTCTGCGCAAACGGTCCAAACATGTGATCCTTGCCGCCAACAAGGCCGAAGGCTCGGCAGCGGATGCCGGGGTTCTTGAAGCGTATAACCTCGGTCTCGGTGAGCCTGTGCGCCTGTCGGGTGAACACGGCGAAGGGATGACCGACCTTTACGCGCAACTGATGCCTCTGGCCGATGCCGCCGAGCAAGCGCGGGCCGATGAAACGCCGCAAACCGATATCGAACTGGATGAAGACGGTGAGGGCGAAGCCCCGCTGATCACGGCTGACAAACCCTTGCAGGTGGCTGTGGTTGGTCGCCCGAATGCGGGCAAGTCCACCCTGATCAACAAGATCATCGGCGAAGACCGCCTGCTGACCGGTCCCGAAGCCGGCATCACCCGCGATGCGATCAGCCTGCGGATCGACTGGGCCGATCCGGATGGCGGCAGCACTCCGATGCGGATTTTCGACACTGCGGGTATGCGCAAGAAGGCGAAAGTGCAGGAGAAGCTGGAAAAGCTCTCGGTGTCAGACGGCTTGCGTGCGGTAAAATTCGCCGAAGTGGTGGTGGTCCTGCTGGACGCGGCGATTCCGTTTGAGCAGCAGGACTTGCGCATTGCCGATCTGGCCGAGCGTGAAGGCCGCGCCGTGGTTGTCGCCGTCAACAAATGGGACATCGAAGAGGACAAGCAGGAAAAACTGCGTGACCTGAAAGAGTCTTTCGAGCGCCTGCTGCCACAACTGCGTGGCGCGCCCTTGATCACCGTCTCTGCCAAAACAGGCCGGGGGTTGGAGCGTCTGCGCGCGGCCATCCTGCGGGCCCATGACGTCTGGAACCGCCGTGTTCCGACGGCTGCGCTGAACCGCTGGCTGACCGCGATGCTGGAACAGCACCCGCCGCCAGCGCCGCAGGGCCGCCGGATCAAGCTGCGCTATATGACACAGGCCAAGACCCGCCCGCCGGGTTTCGTGGTCATGTGCTCGCATCCCGACAAGATGCCCGAAAGCTATAACCGCTATCTGGTCAACGGCCTGCGCGAGGATTTCGACATGCCGGGCACCCCGATCCGGCTAACGCTTCGCGGGCAGGGGGACAAGAACCCCTATAAGGGACGCCGCAAGAAAAACGCTGGCGCCCTGGCCAAGCATCTAAAGGGACGCGCGTAACTGCGCTAATTTGCAGCGTTTTCAGACAGGGGGCGTGACAGCCCCTTTTTCGCGCGCTAGCATTCACGAGCGTGCATTTGTTTCGTGCGCAGCTTGTCTGCGGGATTTCCGCACATAATTTTTGGAAACAGGTAATAACCGGACCACCCTGGGGAGCGGGCGTGATGGATCTGAGGGAATATACAAGACAATACGCGGTGCAGGACAACCGGCTTGCCGCGCTCAGCTATTTCGGAACATTCGTAGTGTATTTCGCATCGCTGACCCTGGCGATCGTTAATGTCGACCGTTGGTATGTCATGATCCCGGCGGGGATCGTTTTTGCCTTCTCGGCTGTGCGTCTTTACGTGCTGCAGCATGATTGCGGGCATCATTCCCTGTTCGAGACGCGGCAGCAAAACGAATGGGCGGGCCTCGGGCTGTCGCCGTTTACCTTCGCGCCATTCGAAGTGATGAAACAGAATCACAATCTGCACCATGCCGGGATCGGCAATCTTGAACATCGTGAGACCGGCGAAATTCATACCATGACGCTGCGCGAGTGGAACGCCTCGGATTGGAAAAAACGTTTGTTCTACCGGCTTTACCGCAATCCGTTCATTCTGGTTCCCGTGGGCGCGCTGTTCACTTATTTCATTCGCTATCGCTGGCCCAAGAACACCGTTCGCTTCGGCGTGATGGGCGTGCTGCTGCACAACCTGTCGATCATCGTGTTTCTGGGGCTGCTTTATCTGATCGCGGGCAGCACGGGCATTCTGGTTTGGCTGGTGTTTTCACTGCTGGGCGGGATGCTGGGCGTGTTTCTGGTGTATCTGCAGCATAATTTCGAGGACACCTATTGGGATCGTCGCCCCGATCTGGACCCGCAGCTTGCGGCGTTGCAGGGGTCATCAGCGCTGGATTTCGGATGGTGGTTTGACAATGCGGTGGCGTGCATCACATTGCATGACATCCACCATTTCAACGCGCGTATCCCGTCCTACCGGCTGCGCGCTTGCCACTATAATCTGCCGCCCGAATATACCCCGCGCCGGATCAAATTCCCCGAGGCGGTGGCGGCGCTGAACCTTAAACTGTGGGATGAAGAGGCCAAACGTCTGGTCCCGTTCCCCAAACGGCCACAGGGGCAGGGGCTGGTTCAGACCGGTTGATGGGGGCCTGAGGCAATCGGCCTGATGCTCTTGCCGGGGTGTGCAGGCCATGTATGTACAAGCATAAGGGACGACAGGAAAGGACCCGCAATGACTGCAGTTTCTGATGTGCGCGGTGTGGGACCGGCGCTGGCACAAGCGCTGAGCGCAAACGGCTTCAAGACGGCTGAGGCTGTTGCAAATGCCAAGCCCGAAGATTTGGCTAAGGTACCGCGTATCGGCACTGCGCGGGCGACAGTCCTGATTGCCGCCGCAAAAGTGGCTGTGGCTAAACCGACCCCGGCCAAGGCTCCTGCACGCCGGGCACCCAATCGAAAACCCCCGGCGCGTCGTGCATCCGTGCGCAGTACCGCAGCTGTGAAGAAAGCCGATGCCGAGCGTAAGGCCAAGGCTGAACGAGAGGCTGCGGAAAAGCGCGCTGCGGCAGAGCTGGCAGCGGCTGAGGCCAAGGCGAAAAAGAAGGCGAAAGCCAAGGCCAAGGCCGAGAAGGCCGCCCGGAAGAAATCCGAGATGGAGGCCGTCTTCTCCAAAGCCAAGGAAAAGGTCAAAGAGAAAGCCAAGAAGGACAAGAAGTCCAAAGGCGACGGCAAAAAGAAGGCCGATAAGAAGAAGTCGGACAAGAAGAAGACCGACAAGAAATCCAGCAAAAAGAAGAACAAGAAAAAGGCGAAGAAGTAATACCTTCTCCGCCTTGGTTTATCCAACCGGCACCATTTGAGTGCCGGTTTTATTATGTCAGGGTGCCATCGGTCTGCAGGGTCAGCTTGCCGCCCAGATAGGGGGCCAGAACTTCGGGCAGGCTGACCGTGCCATCAGCGTTCTGTCCGTTCTCCAGCACTGCGATCAGGCAGCGACCAACCGCAAGGCCCGATCCGTTCAGCGTGTGCACGTATTCCGGCTTGCCACCACCTTCGGGGCGGAAACGGGCGTTCATGCGACGGGCCTGAAAATCGCCGCAGGTCGAGACCGAACTGATCTCGCGATAGGTGTCCTGACCGGGCAGCCAAGCCTCGATGTCATAGGTGCGACGCGCGCCAAAGCCCATATCGCCGGTGCACAGGATGATGGTGCGATAGGGAATGCCCAGCTTCTCCAGAATCCCTTCGGCGCAACGCAGCATGCGTTTTTGTTCGTCATCCGATTTGTCCGGATGCGTGACCGAGACCATTTCGACTTTCTCGAACTGGTGCTGCCGTAGCATGCCGCGCGTGTCCTTGCCCGCGCTGCCCGCCTCGGAACGGAAGCACAGCGAATGCGCGGTATAGCGGCGGGGCAGATAGCTTTCCTCGATCATCGTGTCGTTGACGATATTGGTCAGCGAGACCTCAGAGGTCGGGATCAACCACCAGCCTTCGCGGGTCTGATAGCTGTCTTCGCCGAATTTCGGCAATTGACCGGTGCCCTGCATCATCTCGGAGAGAACCAGAACCGGGCCGTTCACCTCGGTCAGTTCGTTCTCGTTGATATGCGTGTCCAGCATGAACTGCGCCAGCGCGCGGTGGATGCGGGCAACACCGCCGGACAGCAGCACGAAGCGCGAGCCGGAGAGTTTCGCGGCGGTTTCGAAATCCATCCCGTTCTGCACGGCTTCGATCTCGAAATGCTCTTTGGGTGCGAAATCCAATTCGCGCGGCGTGCCCCAGCGGCTGATTTCGACATTATCGTCCTCGTCCGCACCTTCGGGCACATCCTCGGCGGGCAGGTTGGCGATGCGGATCAACTGGTCGGTCAGCAGCGCGTCCAGATCTTTGGCTTCGGTCTGCATCCGGGCTATCTCGGCCTTTTTCTCGGCGACCAGAGCGCGCAGGCGTTCGAATTCGGCCTCATCGCCGCGCCCTTTGGCGGCGCCGACCTCTTTGCTGGCCTTGTTCTGTTCGGCCTGAGCGGTTTCGGCGGCGAGAATCTTGGCCCGGCGGCTTTCGTCCAGCCTCAGCAGATCTGACGACACCGGCGCGTCCCCACGGCGCGCAAGGGCGGCGTCGAAGGCGGCTGGGTTTTCGCGAATGGCGCGGATGTCGTGCATGGTTCAGATCCTTAAATGCGTGAATCACTGCAACCGCTTATGCACCATCTGAAAGGCGGGGTGTAGCACCTTACGACTTATCCGGTTCCTCGTGGGTTTCATGTGCCAGATGGCCATCCCATTCGCCGGTCGGAATTTTCGGTTCGGGCGGGTCAGCCATGTAGGACGGCGTCATGATCTGCACATTGTTCTCGTTGAATACGGCCACGATATTGCGATGCAGGTCCGAGCGGATTTTGGGAATACTGCTGCCCCGCGTTGTGAAGCCGTTGATTTGATAGTTGATTGCGTAATCCGCCAACGCGGTCCACAAAACAAAGGGTTCGGGTTTGACCTTGATGCCCTTGGTGCGGTGGGCGGCCTCGATCAGCATCGCCTCGACTTTCTCGGGCGGTTCCTCATATCCGATACCGACAGTTGTATGTAACAACAGCCCATTGCCATCCGTTTTCTTCGAGAAATTCACCACATCCGAATTCATCAACTGGGCGTTGGGGATCGAGATCAACTCGTTCTTGATCGATTTCAGATGCGTCTCCATCAGCTTGATCCGCACCACGTCGCCGACATGTTCTCCGATCTGGATGCGATCCCCGATCGAGGTCGAGCGGCGGTAGATCACAAAGAGCCCCGCCAGCATGTTCGATACGACCGAGTTCGCGCCCAGCGACAGCATGGCACCGACCAGGATGGTCAGCCCCTGAAAGGCTGCAGAATCCGAGCCCGGAATATAGGGCACTGCAAAGACCAGAGCGATCAGGATCACGACGACCCGCGCGATGTTGAAAGTGGGGTTCACCCAGTGCTTTTCGAAATCACCCATTTCGAACGAGCCCGCTTCGACCGCATCGAAGAAAACGCGCATGCCGCGAATAATATACAGCGTTATCCAGGTGATAAGCACCAGCATGATCAGGTTCGGAATATAGCTAGGACGCCCTTGAAGATCAGCAGAACCGGTTCGGTCAGATAGGTCAGCAGCAGCTGGGCGAAATACCGTGTTTCGGCAAAGGCCAGCAGCACGAAGGACAGATAGTAGTAGAAGCCGAGGAAAAAGATCACCAGCAGGATGAAATTCAGGCCATAGCGGATCAGCGCCGCAATGGCTTCTGCCTGCACGCTTTTGGCCGTCGCGGTTTCGACGTCTTTGAGATAGCGCTTGACCAGTTCCAAGGTGCGCCGCCGGATCCTGCGGTGCAGCCACAGGATGACCACGATGAACAACGCAAAGCCAAGGGTCCACGCGGCTGCTTCAATCGCGCCCGACACGCGCGCCTGCTCGGTGCGGTTTGCGCGGTAACTTTCGATCGACTGCTTGATCGCATCACCGTGCAACACGCTGAGAACGCTCAGATCCATCTGATCAAGTTCGGAATCCGCATCCGTGACGATGGATATCTGTACGCCGTTGGCAAAAATCCGGGTGCCGAATTCCGAATCTTCGAAAGTTATGGACACTTCCTTGGCGTCAGAGGCTTCGGCGACCTCAATGATCTTGTCCTGCACCCGCTCGGCGCGTTCCTGCGCCGGTAGCGCGCTGGAGCCGCGCAGATGGAACAGCGTATCGCCATCCACGATCACAGGCGCCTTGAACACATCTGACAGCGCCTCGTCGGCGGCGGGCGCTTCATTGGCTGCGTCCTGCGCCCAGGTTGGCAGCGCAAGCAGGCTGAGCCAGACAGCCGCAGCCAGCAGGCGGGTAAGTGTGCCAAGGGTTTGGATTGATTGAATCATTGGGCCTCCTGAGGGGCAACTATATCGAACGGGGACCGCCTGCCTAGAACATATCTGCAACGCCGTTCAGGAAACCTTGCGCGCCGATCCGGCAAAGGGGGCCGCCTTTGCTTGCAAACGCCCGATCCAAAGCATAGGTTCCCGCAAACTTTGCAGAGAGTCCTCTGCATCATCAGAACAAAGGAATATCCCATGGAAGGTGGCGCAATCGCCCAGTTTCTCCCGCTGATCCTGATCTTTGCGATCATGTATTTCCTGCTGATCCGTCCGCAGCAGAAAAAGATGAAGGAACATCAGGCCATGGTCGAGGCCGTGCGCCGGGGCGATCAGGTTGTCACCCAGGGTGGGCTGATCGGTAAAGTGTCGAAGGTCAAGGAAGGCGAGAACGAGATTGAGGTCGAGCTTGCCGAAAACGTCAAGGTGCGTGTGGTCAAATCGACCATCGCCCAGGTTCTGAACAAGACCGAACCTGCGAAGTAACTTCGCGCGACAATTCCTTGAAAAGGCAGGGTAATGCTGCAAATTGATACCTGGAAGCGGGTTCTGATCTGGTCGGTCTGTGTGATCGGCCTGCTCTTGGCCCTGCCGAATGCGTTTTACACGCGCGTTGAGCAATCCAACGATGCCAAGACCGCGATCGAGCTGGGCATCGACACGCCCGAGATGCAGGCTGAAGCCGGGCAATGGCCCAACTGGCTGCCGTCGTCTCTGGTCAACCTCGGGCTTGATTTGCGCGGCGGTGCGCATCTGCTGGCCGAGGTCAAGGTCGACGATGTCTACGAATCCCGGATGGAGGCGATGTGGCCCGAAATCCGCGACGCGCTGCGTGATGAACGCGCGACCGTTGGCACGATCCGCCGTCAGGACTCGGCTCCTGATCAGATTCGCCTGCGCATCAGCCAGCCCGAAGGCATGTCCCGCGCTTTGGAGGTTGTGCGCGGCCTGGCCCGTCAGGTGCAGACACTGACTGGGGCAGGGGCCACTGATATCGAGGCTTTCGCCGATGGAGACACCATCGTGGTGCAACTATCCGAGGCCGAGAAGCTGGCCTCGGATGACCGTACCGTGCGCCAGTCGCTGGAAATCATCCGCCGCCGGATCGATGAGGTCGGCACCCGGGAACCCACCATTCAGCGCCAGGGCGCAGACCGTATCCTGATCCAGGTGCCGGGCATCGGCAGCGCCGGTGAATTGAAAGAGATCATCGGAACCACAGCTCAGCTGACGTTCAACCCTGTGGTTGGTCGCGGCACTGATCCCGATGCGGTTCCGGGCATTGGTGAAAAGATCATTCCCTCGTTGGATGAAGACGGGGTCTATTACACTCTGGAATCTGCCCCCGTGGTAACCGGTGAAGAACTGGTCGATGCCCAACCCTCGTTCGATCAGAACGGTCGCCCGGCTGTCAGTTTCCGCTTCAATACCTCAGGCGCGCGCAAATTCGGCGACTACACGCTGGAAAATATCGGCGCGCCCTTCGCTATTGTTCTGGATGACGAGGTGATCTCGGCCCCCGTGATCCAAAGCCACATTCCCGGCGGCTCGGGTATCATCACCGGCAATTTCACCGTTGAGGAAAGCACTAATCTGGCCGTTCTGCTGCGCGCAGGCGCATTGCCCGCCGGGTTGGATTTCCTTGAAGAGCGCACCATTGGTCCCGAACTGGGGCAGGACAGCATCGACGCGGGTAAGGTGGCGACCATTGTGGCCTTTGTCGCGGTACTGGCCTTCATGGCGCTCAGCTATGGTCTGTTCGGCCTCTTTGCCAATATCGCGCTGGTGCTGAATGTCGGCCTGTTGTTTGGCATGTTGTCACTGATCGGGGCCACGCTGACCCTGCCGGGGATCGCGGGTATCGTTCTGACCGTGGGTATGGCGGTGGACGCCAACGTGCTGATTTTCGAACGCATCCGAGAAGAACTGAAATCCGCCAAAGGCCCGGCGCGTGCCATCGAGTTGGGCTATGAAAAGGCGCTGTCGGCTATTGTCGACGCCAACGTGACCACCTTCATCACTGCCGTGATCCTGTTTGCCATGGGCAGCGGTCCGGTGCGCGGCTTTGCCATCACGCTGGGTCTGGGCATCCTGACCTCGGCCTTCACAGCGATCTTCGTGACGCGCCTGATGGTCGTCATGTGGTTCGAACGCCGCCGTCCGAAAACGATCGAGGTTTGACATGAGACTGAAACTCGTACCGCAAGAGACCTCGTTCGATTTCTTCAGCCGCTGGAAGCTGTGGCTGGGAATCTCGGCCCTGTTGATGTTGATCAGCTTCGGGTCCTTCCTGCTGCAGGGCCTGAACTTCGGCATCGACTTCCGCGGCGGGACCACGATCCGCACGCAAAGCGTGCAAGAGATCGACGTGGGTGCCTATCGCGATGCCATCGCGCCGCTGGAGCTGGGTGATGTGACCATTACCGAAATTTTCGATCCGACCTTCGGGCCGGACGAGAACGTGGCAATGATCCGTATTCAGGCGCAGGACGATGCCGAGGCGGTGGCAGCCAGCACGATCACTGCAGTGGAGCAAGCGCTGCAAACGGTGGTCCCGGAAATCCAGTTCGTCTCGGTCGAATCCGTGGGCCCTAAGGTCTCGGGCGAACTGATCCAGACCGCGGTTATCGCGGTCGCTTTGGCGATTGGCGCGGTGCTTGTGTACATCTGGCTGCGCTTTGAATGGCAATTCGCGTTGGGTGCCGTGGCCGCACTGGTGCATGACGTGATTCTGACCATCGGCATCTTCTCTGAACTGCAAATCCGCTTCGATCTGGCCATCATCGCGGCCCTGCTGACCATTGTCGGCTATTCTCTGAACGACACGGTGGTGGTCTTTGACCGGGTGCGCGAGAACCTGCGGAAGTACAAGAAGAAAGACCTCAAAGAAGTCCTGAACATCTCGATCAACGAAACCCTCAGCCGAACGGTCATGACCTCGGTCACCACCCTGCTGGCGCTGATCTCGCTCTATGTGCTGGGCGGAGACGTCATCCGAGGCTTCGTCTTCGCGATGATCTGGGGCGTGATCGTCGGGACCTATTCGTCGGTCTTTGTGGCCTCGACCATCCTGTTGTGGCTGGGGGTCAAACGCGACTGGTCGAAACCGTCGAATACGGCGGGCAACCAGTTTGCCAACATCGATGCCTGAATATTTCGGCCAGACCCCAACCGGTCTGGCCGTTATCCTTTCCGCCGCCCTGATCGGAGGGATCGTGCGCGGCTTTTCCGGGTTTGGCACCGCCCTGATCTTCCTGCCGCTCGCCAGCCCCTATCTGGGCCCGTTCGGTGCGATTATCGCACTGACCATCATGGATATCTTCGGGCCGCTGCCGAACCTGCGCCGCGCCTGGGGCGCGGTCGACAGGGCCGATCTGACACGCCTGGTACTGGGATGTGCAGTGATCCTGCCACTTGGCCTGTGGCTGCTCACCCGTTCCGAACCGGAACTGTTTCGTTACCTCGTCAGCCTGATCTCGCTGTCGATGCTGACTGTGCTCATCCTGGGCTTGCGGTATCGTGGCGGGGTGGGGCGGGGCATGGTCGCAGGGATCGGGGGTGCTGCGGGGTTTCTTGGCGGTATCGCGGGTCTTCCGGGCCCGGCAGTCATCCTGTTCTACATGTCGCGTCCGCTTCCAGTTGCCGTGATCCGCGCCACGATCCTGCTGTTCCTCTTCGCCTTCGATTTCCTGATCCTCGGCTATCTCACCGGAATGGGGCGGGTCACCTTTGCGACTGCGGGAATGGGATTGCTGCTCGCCCTTCCCAACATTGCAGGCAACTGGCTGGGCGGCTGGATGTTCCGGCCCGAGCGGGAAAAGCTCTATCGCATCACTGCCTATCTGGTGATCGCGTCCGCGGCCTTGTCCGGACTGCCGCTTTGGGGTTAAAACCCCGCCATGCGCCTGAATGAGATCACCTACACCAATGCCCTGCCTGTCGACGGCTACGGCCCCGGCTTTTTTCGCGTTGGCGGACAGGTGCATGAAGGCCCAATCCTGACTGGCCCCACAGGTACGGCGCCATGGGGCGGTTATGCGGACGAAGACACGCTTCTGGCCTTGTCCGACCAGATCGACGTCCTGTTCATCGGCACCGGCAAAGACCTGACCCACATACCTGCCAACCTGCGCAAGACGCTGGAAGAGGCCGGTATCGGCGTCGAAATCATGAATTCCCCAGCCGCCTGCCGCACCTATAACGTGCTTCTGTCCGAAGGCCGTCGTGTCGCGCTGGCGCTGATCCCGGTCTAGGGATCCGTTCTTCATCTGGCTGAAAATATCCCGGGGAGCGCGAGGGGCTGGCCCCTCGCTCCGACCTTGCCAGACAACATCCCCCATCCACTCTGCGGCAATTCCGACCTTTTGCCCGCGCCCGCAATCCGCTAAGCGGGCGACATGACACTGACAGTAACCGATCTGGCCATCGCCCGAGGCGGCGTTCCCGTGCTTGAAGGGCTCAGCTTTTCGCTCTCCGCCGGAAAGGCGCTGATCCTGCGAGGGCCAAATGGGATCGGCAAGACGACCCTGTTGCGCACACTAGCTGGCTTGCAGCCGCCGCTGGCCGGTCACATCGAAGGGGCCGAGGATCAGATCGCCTATGCTTCGCATTCTGATGGCCTGAAACCAACGCTGACAGTGGTCGAAAACCTCAGCTTCTGGGCCTCGGTCTTCGGAACACGAGGGATCCAAAACGCACTCGACGCTTTTGCCCTGAACGAACTGGCCGACCGGCACGCCGGAAACCTGTCGGCAGGACAAAAACGCCGCCTCGGGCTGGCGCGGATGCTGGTCACCGGACGACCGATATGGATGCTGGACGAACCGACCGTGTCCCTGGATAAAAACGCGGTGCAGATGTTCGCTGATGCTGTTCGCACGCATCTGGGGCAGGGAGGGTCCGCGCTGATCGCCACCCATATCGACCTCGGCCTGGACGGAGAGGTTCTGGATGTCGGCCCCAATAAGGCCAAGCCCAAACCCATCGACGATTTCGACGGAGGCTTCCTGTGATCGCCCTGCTGCTGCGCGACCTGAAACTGGCCTTCCGCGCGGGCGGAGGATTTGGCCTGGGTCTGGCCTTCTTCCTGATCGTGACCGTGTTGGTGCCTTTCTCGGTCGGTCCGCAATCTTCGCTGCTGTCCACCATCGCGCCGGGGGTGCTGTGGCTTGGCGCTCTGCTTGCGTGCCTGCTGTCCCTCGACCGCTTGCTGGCATTGGATTGGGAGGACGGCTCGCTCGACCTGCTGGCCACCGCGCCGCTGCCATTGGAATCCGTGGTCACCATCAAGGCGCTGGCCCATTGGCTGACAACCGGCCTGCCGCTGGTTCTGGCGGCGCCGTTTCTGGGTGTGTTGCTGAATCTGCCTGTGCCCGGTTTCTTTTGGCTGGTCATCTCGCTGCTGATCGGCACTCCGGCCATGAGCGTCATCGGCACTTTCGGCGCGGCCCTGACCGTCGGCCTGAAGCGCGGAGGACTGCTGTTGTCGCTTCTGGTCCTGCCGCTTTACGTCCCAACGCTGATCTTCGGGGCCGAAGTCGCCCGGCGCGGGGCCACCGGAATGGAGACACAAACCCCGCTGCTTATGCTGGCCGGGATCACCGCCGCCACGGTTGCGCTGCTGCCCTTTGCCAGCGCCGCCGTCCTGCGTATCAATCTCAGATGACCGGAACGATGATTGACCGAGGTCAATTGAGAACCACACCGACTCGGACTAGATAGGGCACATGACAATCGCAGCCAAAGCCAACGCCCTGTGGGAATACGCCAATCCGCGCAAGTTTCTTGCCACCAGCGAGCGTGTCCTGCCATTCTTCTGGATCACCTCGGCTGTTTGCCTGGTCGTCGGACTGGTCTGGGGCTTCTTCTTCACCCCTGATGATTACAAACAGGGCTCGACCGTCAAGATCATCTACCTGCATGTGCCCGCTGCGCTGATGGCGATCAATTGCTGGCTGATGATGCTGGCGACTTCGCTGGTCTGGCTGGTACGCCGTCACCATGTCAGTGCGCTGGCGGCCCGTGCCGCAGCGCCCATCGGTATCGTGATGACCCTGATCGCATTGGCCACGGGCGCAATCTGGGGGCAACCCATGTGGGGGACGTGGTGGGCCTGGGATCCGCGCCTGACCTCGTTCCTGATCTTGTTCCTGTTCTATCTGGGCTATGTCGCTTTGTGGGAAGCGATCGAGGACCCCGATACGGCGGCGGATCTGACCTCGGTCCTGTGCCTTGTGGGATCGGTCTTTGCGCTGCTCAGCCGCTATGCGGTGAACTTCTGGAATCAGGGGCTGCATCAGGGGGCTTCGGTAATGCGGGCCGGGGCGATTACCGGAACGGATACCGAGGAGAAAGTCAGCAATATCTACTTCTATCCGCTGATGCTGTGTATCATCGGCTTTGTGCTGCTATTCATCGCGCTGGTCTTTTATCGCACGGGCACGGAAATCCGCGCCCGCCGGATCAAGGCTCTGCTGGCGCGGGAAAGGGTGAACGGATGATTCCTGATCTTGGAAAATATGCCGATACCGTGCTTTGGTCCTATGTGGTCTCCATCGGGCTTCTGGTCGCGCTGGTGGGTTTCAGCGTGATCCGGGGCCGCAAGGTGCGGGCCGAGATGGAGAAGGTTGAACAAAGGATGTCGCGCAATGGCTAAGATATCGCCCCTGATGATTGCGCCCCCGCTGATTTTCGGTGCCTTCGCCGTGCTGGCAGGCATCGGCATGTTCCGCGACGATCCCAACGCGTTGCCGTCCGCGCGCGAGGGCCAACCGGCACCGCCCGTTGTTCTGACAGAATTCGCGGGCAAACCGGGCTTTGACGATGCGACCCTGCGCGATGGTGAGGTCAAGCTGGTCAACTACTGGGCCAGCTGGTGCGCACCCTGCCGCGTCGAACACCCCAACCTGCAGGCGCTGTCGGACGAGGGTATTCCGGTCTATGGCATCAATTACAAAGACCAACTGGACAACGCCGAGGGGTTCCTGGCCGAATTGGGCGATCCCTATGCCGGTATCGGGCGGGATGAACAGGGCCGTATGGGACTGGACTGGGGTGTCTACGGTGTGCCCGAAACCTATGTGATCGACGGTGAGGGCACGATCATCCTGCGCTGGGCTGGGCCCATCACGCAGCGGGTGATCGAAAACACAATCCGTCCCGCGCTGGAGAAGGCGGCAGGCGGTTAAAGTCTCTATTATAACAGGCTTCCGACCAAACGAGAACGGCGGCTCCTCGCTACTCGCGAATGAGAATCCAGATCATCGCCGCGATGAAGGCGAAGGTGACCAGATTCATCAGGGTATCAGTCAGATCACCGATCAGCATGATTTTGACCCTCCTCTCGCAATCCTCGGATCAGGCACACCATCAACAGCACCGATATGAACACAAAGGGTAACGCCCCCAGAGAGATCAGGATTTTCACCGAATCCACCGATCCCGACAGGATCATCGCGACGCTCAAAAGACCCAGCAGCGCCCCCCAGATCAGGCGCACGCGTGGGGGCGGGTTTTCATCCCCGCCTGTCGAGAATGTTCCCAACACAAACGCTGCGCTGACGACGCTTGTGACGATGAAAAGAAAGGCCGCAAGTACCGTGGCTATTGTGGTAATCAGGGATAGCGGCAGGCGGTCGAGCAGGGCAAAAGTCACACGCTCGATATTGGATTGTGTATAGGCCAGCAATTCGCCTGCGCCATTGAGCGCTTCAAACAGGCCAATGCCACCGAAAGCTCCGAACCAGAGAATCGAAAACAGCGTCGGCGCGAACAGTACGCCGATCACGAATTCCCGGATCGTCCTGCCGCGCGAGATGCGTGCAACAAATACACCCACGAACGGCCCCCACGCGATCCACCAGACCATATAGGTGAGAGTCCAGTCGCTGAACCATCGGGCTACGTCATCGCCAAAAAACGTAAAGGTTTGAAAGCCTCTTGGTATCACATTACGGACGTAGTCGCCGAAACCCTGAACCACAGTGTTCAAAAGGTATTCGGTGGGGCCAAGGACCACCGTGTAGGCCACCAGACTGATGGCAATCAACATCGCCGCATTTGACAGCCGCGCCATCCCTTGTCCCAGGTCGATCAGAAGTGCAGGTACATAGGCGGCCACCATTGCCACGAAAACCACGCCGATCAGGATCGCTCCAACCGTGTCGCTGTTTCCCATGACGGCGATGCCGTCCGCGACTTGAAACACACCCATCGCCATAGAGCCACCAACGCCGATCGCAATCGCGACGATGGCCATTAGGTCAGACAGCCAGCCAACGCGCTCGGCCCAGCGTTGGCCCGGAAACAGGTTTTTGATCGGTGCGCTGACCATCATCCCGGTGCCGCGACGAAAGCTGAAATAGGCAATCGTAAGCGCGGTCGAGCCGTAAATGGCCCAGGCATGTAAACCCCAGTGAAAGTTCGCGGCCAACATGGCTTGCTGCGCTGCAATGAAGTCCGGCGCCATGCCCGAGATGAAACTAAAATGGGTCAACGGCTCTGCCACCGCCCAGAACAGCAACCCCACACCCATCCCTGCAGAAAAGAGCATGGAAATCCAGGTCGTGGTGGAAAACTCTGGCTTGTCATCATCCCGGCCAAGACGAATGTTGCCATAAGGGGAAAACGCCAGCACAAGGCAACCGATCAGCATTCCCGAGGCCGCCAGCATCACGAACCATCCGCGGCTGTGAAAGGTTTGCTGAACAATTGCATTCGCCCAACTCACCAAGCTTTCGATATCGATGACGCCCCATATCCCGATCACTGCTATGACGCTGAGCGAGCAGACCATCAGGGCATTGGGTTTTTCCATGGCGATTGGTTTCCGTGCATCATCTTTTCCAAACAGTTTCAGATTTTGGAACAAATGACCAGAAAACAAAAACCCCCGGCGATTGCCGGGGGTCTGAGTTACGTTTTTATCTGCGCGTTACGCTGCCTTGGCCAGGTTGCGCAGCACATAATGCAGCACACCACCGTTCTCGATGTATTCGATCTCGGGCGCGGTATCGATACGGCACTTCAATGTGATCGTCTTCTCGGTACCATCACCGTAAACGATGGTGCAGGGCACGTCCTGCAGCGGTTGGATCGTGTCCAGCCCATGGATCGAGACGGTCTCGTCCCCTGTCAGACCCAGCGTCTTGCGGTTGTCGCCGCCCGTGAATTCGAACGGGATCACACCCATGCCAACAAGGTTCGAACGGTGGATGCGTTCAAAGCTTTCGGCAATCACCGCCTTGACGCCCAGCAGCGCGGTGCCTTTGGCCGCCCAGTCGCGTGACGATCCCGCGCCATATTGCTCGCCGCCGAACACCACCAGCGGCGTGCCCTGAGCCTGATAGGCCATCGATGCGTCATAGATCGAGGTCTGTTCGCCATTCGGCCCTTTGGTATAACCGCCCTCGACACCCTCAAGCATCTCGTTTTTGATGCGGATATTGGCGAAAGTGCCGCGCATCATCACCTCGTGGTTGCCCCGGCGTGAGCCATACGAGTTGAACTCGCGCGGTTGCACCTGACGGTCGGTCAGATACTTGCCCGCAGGCGTCGTAGTGGCAAAAGACCCGGCGGGCGAGATATGGTCGGTGGTGACCATGTCGCCCAGAACAGCCAGCACCTTGGCCCCTTCGATGTTCGAAATGGTGCCCGGCTCGGGGCCCATGCCCTGGAAATAGGGTGGATTCTGGATATAGGTCGAAGTGGGCGGCCAGTCATAGGTTTCCTGCTGCGGAACCTCGACCGCCTGCCACTTTTCGTCGCCCTTGAAGACATCGGCATATTTCGACTGGAACGCTTCGCGGGTCACTGTGGCCTCGACCAGATCGGCGATTTCCTTCTGCGACGGCCACAGGTCTTTCATGAAGACATCATTGCCGTCCTTATCCTGTCCAACAGGTTCCGAGGTCAGGTCGATATCCATCGTCCCGGCCAGCGCATAGACCACGACCAGCGGCGGTGACGCCAGATAGTTGGCGCGCACGTCGGGCGAGATCCGGCCCTCGAAGTTGCGGTTGCCCGACAGGACCGAGGTCGCGACCAGATCGCCCTCGGCAATGGCTTCGCTGATTTCCCTCTGGATCGGACCAGAGTTTCCGATACAGGTCGTGCAGCCATAGCCCACGAGGTTAAAACCGATGGCGTCCAGATCATCCTGCAGACCGGCGGCCTCAAGATAGGCCGAGACGACCTGTGAACCCGGTGCCAGCGAGGTCTTGACCCACGGTTTGCGGTTCAGGCCCAACGCGGCCGCCTTGCGCGCCACCAGACCCGCGCCGATCATCACATAGGGGTTCGAGGTGTTTGTGCAGGACGTGATCGAGGCAATTACAACCTTGCCCGATTCCATCGCGTAGTTTTCGCCTTTGACCAGAACCTCTTTGCCCATCGGGCGCTTGAAAGTTTCTTCCATTTCCTTGGTGAAGGCGGCCTTGGCGTCGGTCAGCGCAACATAGTCCTGCGGGCGTTTCGGACCCGAGATGGCGGGAACAATGGTGCCCATATCGAGGCTGAGCGTGTCAGTGTAGATCGGCGCATAATCCGCCCCCCGCCACAAGCCGTTTTCCTTGGCATAGGCCTCGACCAGCGCGATGCGGTCTTCGTCACGGCCCGTATTGCGCATATACCGCAGGGTTTCCCCGTCGATCGGGAAGAAGCCACAGGTCGCGCCGTATTCGGGGGCCATATTGGCAATGGTTGCGCGGTCGGCCAGCGGCAGGCGATCCAGACCTTCGCCGAAGAACTCGACGAATTTGCCCACAACGCCCTTTTCGCGCAGCATCTCGACGACTTTCAGAACCAGATCGGTGCCGGTGGTGCCTTCGACCATCGCACCGGTCAGTTCAAAGCCCACGACCTCGGGGATCAGCATCGAGATCGGCTGACCCAGCATCGCGGCCTCGGCCTCGATGCCGCCAACGCCCCAGCCCAGAACGGCCATGCCATTGACCATGGTGGTGTGGCTGTCAGTGCCAACCAGCGTGTCGGGATAGGCGACCTCATCGCCGTTCTGGTCGGTGTCGGTCCAGACGGTCTGGGCCAGATATTCCAGGTTCACCTGATGGCAGATGCCGGTGCCGGGGGGCACAACGCGGAAGTTGTTGAAGGCGTTCTGGCCCCATTTCAGGAACTGGTAGCGTTCCATATTGCGTTCATATTCGCGATCGACATTCATCTGGAACGCGCGCGGGTTGCCGAATTCGTCGATCATGACCGAGTGGTCGATGACCAGATCGACCGGGTTCAGCGGGTTGATTTTCTGCGCGTCACCGCCCAGCCCTTTGATCCCATCGCGCATTGCGGCCAGGTCCACGACGGCGGGAACACCGGTGAAGTCCTGCATCAGCACGCGGGCCGGGCGATAAGCGATCTCGCGTGGGTTGTTGCCGCCATTTGCACCCCATTCGGCGAAGGCCTTGATGTCGTCGACCGAGACGGAAAAACCGGCGTCTTCGAACCGCAGCATGTTTTCCAGCACCACTTTCAGCGCGGCGGGCAGATTCGAGAAATCACCCAGACCGGCCTCTTGTGCGGCGGGGATTGAGTAATAGGAAATGGACTTGCCGTTCACGCTCAGACTGCGGCGTGTCTTGGCGGTATCCTGTCCGACTTTGATGGGCATCTACTGGCCTCCCTCTCAAATGACTTGGAATATGGGATTCGCTAACGCTTATCTGTATCACGATTGTTGACGGTTCAAGGACCAACAAACCGTTTGCGGTGGTTTTTGTATACCATTGCACACATTTTGCGAAATTCTGCCGTCAGGCTCTCAAGAAACCTTGATTGGTGGTTTAAGGGAATTCGGTTTAGACATTTCCAAAGCCCAGCCATACCGAGAGAGTCATGATCAGATCAGCCGCCCTGACCGCGATAGCCTCATTCTTTCTGACCACCGCCGCCCACGCGGAAAGCGACCCGGTTGTGGTTGAGCTGTTCACGTCGCAGGGCTGCTCCTCTTGCCCGCCGGCGGATCGGATGATGGAAGAGCTTGCCAAGCGCGACGACGTGATCGGACTGGCGCTGCATGTGGATTATTGGGACTATATTGGCTGGAAGGATGAATATGCCCGCCCCGACCATACCGAGCGTCAACGCGCCTATGCGCGGGAAGGTGGGCGGACCATGATCTATACGCCGCAGATGGTCGTTAACGGGCAGCAGGATGTTGTGGGCGCCAAAGCGGGTGAGTTGAATCGCCTGATCAACGCCCACCTGACCGCCGCACCAGAGGCAGAGGTGCGCGCCACGCGCACGGGCAATGACGTGGTTGTGGATGTTGCCCCGGTCGAACTGCCCGCCGGTCAAACCTATGAGGTGCGCATCTTACAATACTCACCATTGCGCCACGCTTCGATCCGGCGCGGAGAGTTGGCGGGCCGTGAGCTGGACTATGCCAACGTGGTCGAAAACTGGCAGATCGCGGGGCACTGGGATGGGGTCGTGCCGCAGAGCTTTACCGCATCATTGTCGTCCGACCTGCCTGCCGTTGTGCTGGTACAGCGCACCGGGCACGGGCCGATTGTGGCGGCGACAAAGGTCAAGTAATCAGGGCATATCCTGTGGCTGAACGCCCAGTTTCTTCCAGGCTTTCCAACGGCGGTGAATCCAGAACCATTGCCCCATATGCTGCCGCACCATCGTCTCAAGGTCGTCATTGGTGAACTGGGTCATGGTCTTGGGATCGGTGTGGGGTACGGGTTCGTGCAATACGATCTCAAAATCGATGCCATTGGGCTCGCGCACCGCATAGCATGGGATCAGCACCGCCTTGTATTTGATCGCCAGTTCGGCATTCAGCACCGAAGTGACGGCGGGCTTGCCGAAAAAGGTCAGCTCTTCGCCGCCATGGGCGTGCAGGTCTGACACAATCGCGATGATGCCTCCTTTCTTGAGCGAGCGAACCATCTCGACCATGCCGCGGCGGCCTTGTTCGAACATGGGCGCGCCGGTCTGATAAAAGGCGTCCACATACATCTCGTTGAAATAGGGGTTGGCCATACGGCGATAGAGGCAGCCGATGGGCTGGCCGCTGCGGGCCTGCAGCGCGACACGGGCCGCCAGATAATGGCCGAAATGCGCAGTGATCATCATCACCGGCTTGCCTTCGGCAACGGCCTTGTCAAAGGCTTCAACGCCCGAGCCCGTCACCTTGGCTTTGCTTTGCCGGTCGATGAAACCATCGGCCGAGAAATGCTCCATAATCGCACGCCCGGCATTGTCGGGGACCGCCCGACAGATGCGATTGACCTCATCCTCGGGCAGATCGGGACAGGTCAGTTTCAGGTTGCGCCGGACCCGCGTGCGGAATCCGACCACGGGCGCAAGCCAGCGGGTCAAAGCGCCCATCGCACCAATGCGCCGCTCGTATGGCAGCAGACGCATGCCGCCGATCACACCTTTCATAAACAGGTTGGTGACATAGTATTTTCCAAGCTCAAATCGGCTCAGTTCCGACTTTTCGACGGGCATGGGGAAGGACACCTGGGTGTTGTGATTTGCGCGAACAGACATACAGGCCCCGTTCTTTTATCACAAGTGGGGCTAGGCTTCGTCTTCATCAATATCGACCTGGGTGATCGTGCCTTCGTCCAGTAAGGCGCGGATGGCGGTGACGATCTGCGACATCGCGTCTTCGGCTTCGGATTGCTTGACTTTGCCGCGATCCGCCACCTCTTCGCGCAGGTTATCGGCCATACGTGACGAGATGTTCGACAGGATATACTCGACCGCCGCCGAGTCGTCTTCGCTGCTTGCCCCGGCCAGTGCGGTCACAAGGACCGGTTGATCCACGCCGCGCAGAATTGCCGGAATATCACGCGGTTGAATGCGGTCAGGGATATGAGAAAACAGGAATATCGATTGCCGGACGACACTGGCAAAATCGGCATCTTCCTCGTCCAGCGCGGTCAGAAGACCATCGCGCGTGGCCGCGGCGGACTGGTTGAGGATCGCGCCAACCCGCGCCCCGGGGCCATCGCGAAAGGCGGGGGTCGGGCGCTGGTCCAGTTGTGCGGCCAGTGACCACCCGATACGTTCGACCGCTTCGGGCGTCACGTTGGCGGTCTTGGATACCGCATACGTGATCCGTCGCGCCGTGGGGCCGGGCAGGTGGCCGAGGATCTGTGCTGCCGTCGCCGTTTCAAGCTTTGACAGCATCACCGCCGCCACCTCGGTGCTTTCTGCTTTGGCCATTTCAGCCAGCTCTTCCGGCGGAACCTCACGCAGGCGTTGCCAAGGGTCGCCAATCTGCCGCACGCCAGCCACCTTGCGCAGCCGTGCGGCGGTCGCCGGGGCGATCTTGCCATTCACGGCATCCAAGGCCCCAGCCAGACCGTGCGGAAAGGAAAGGCCCACACCGTCCAGTGCGTCAGCAAATTCCTGCGCCACAGACGCCAGCGTCACTCGGTCAACGAGGCCCATCTGACCCAGCTGATGGGTCAGCTTTTCCTGAAGTGAGTCGGGCAATTCCTCAAGCGGGATGTCGGCACCTTCGTTCAAGAGCAACCGCACCACGACGGCGGCTTTCTCACGGCTGCTGAGCTGCCGGGGCACCACCCGTGGCGCTGCGTCATCCTGACCGGCAGCGGGGCGCTGAGCGCCCGGCGCCATTTCTACCAATGCATGTGTGTCCTGCATCTGCCTGCAATACCAAGTTCGCGTTGCAGGCAGAATAACGAGAGTCGGGTAAAGAAACCCTGAACCCTAGTAGCTATAGGTCAGCCCGGTGCGGATGGCCTCGCGCAGGGATGCTTCGGCCCATGTGCCTTCACCACCGCGCGCCTTGATCTCACGCCACTGGGCGATGGCCAGTTCAGTCTTGCCTTCGGCCACAAACCCCTGACCCATGTAGCTGCGGGCCAGAATATTGTCTGGGTTGGTTGCGATGGCCTTCTGATAGAATGCGTTGGCCAGTTCCAACTCACCCATCTTGCGATAGGTGAAACCCCAATAGGTCTGCACCCGGTCGTCGTCCTGATCCATGATGCGCAGAATGCCCTGAGCGTTCTCGTACTGTCCGTCATAGGCCAGTTCGCGTACGGCATCATAAAGCTGGTCCTCAGTGAAGTTTGTCTTGTTGGGCTTTACGCAACGCCCCGCCGCTTCGTCATAGACGCGGCCAAAGAGGCATTTCTTGGTGGTGTTGGTCGGCTTGGGCGGGTTGCTGTCACCGCCTGCGGCGTGAACCATGGTGGCAAAGGCAAATGCCTGAAATGCAATTGCGGATGCTAATACAAGGCGCATAATGATACTCCGTTCTCGGGGCTGCTTTGTGAGACAATAGTGCGATCTTCAAAAAAGCTAACACCGGACGCGGTAGTTTTATTCACAATCAGGAAAGAAGTTTCTCAGCTATTGACGATTTTTACGCAGCTCGACGTTTCCTGATCCCAGACCGAGCCTTCGGCGCAGGATTGGGTCTGTTTGGAATGTGAATTACAGGCCAGGCTTGTTGACGCCATACAGACAAGTGCAATTGTGCAAAGAATGGTGCGGATCATGATCTGTCCCTCTCGCAGAAACAACGGCTTTAGCTTAACCGATTTCCTTGCATTCGCAAAAAGGCCCGGCCTGCTAGTTGAGCGGACCGGGCCTTTGTTACAGGGTTTTGGGCGTTTATTCGCCGAATACACGCTCAAAAATCGTGTCGACATGCTTGGTGTGATAGCCGAGGTCGAACTTCTCTTCGATTTCCGCAGGGCTCAGCGCGGCGGTGACGTCCGCGTCTGCCAGCAGTTCTTCTTTGAAATCGGTACGGTGTTCCCAAACCTTCAACGCGTTGCGCTGAACCATGGCATAGGCGTCCTCGCGGCTGACCCCTGCCTGCGTCAGCGCCAGTAGAACCCGCTGACTCATCACCAGACCGGGGAACTTGTTCATGTTCTCCAGCATGTTCTCGGGGAAGATCAGCATCTTGTCGATCACGCCGGTCAGACGGGCCAGTGCAAAATCCAACGTGATCGTGGCGTCCGGCCCGATCATACGTTCGACCGAGGAATGCGAGATATCGCGTTCATGCCAGAGCGCCACGTTCTCCATCGCCGGGATCACGGCGGCGCGGACCATGCGCGCCAGACCGGTGAGGTTCTCGGTCAACACCGGGTTCTTCTTGTGCGGCATGGCCGACGAGCCTTTCTGACCCATCGAGAAGAACTCGGCCCCCTCCAGCACTTCGGTCCGCTGCATGTGGCGGATTTCGATGGCGATGTTTTCGACGCTGCTGGCGATGACACCGAGCGTTGCAAAGAAGGCCGCGTGGCGGTCGCGCGGGATGACCTGCGTGCTGATCGGTTCGGGCACCAGACCTAGCTGATCGCAGACATGTTCTTCGACGCGCGGGTCGATATTGGCGAAAGTACCGACCGCGCCGCTGATCGCGCCGGTTGCGATTTCCGCACGGGCATCGCGCATCCGGGACAGGTTGCGGTCCATCTCGGCGTAGAACCGGGCAAAAGTCAGACCCATGGTGGTGGGTTCGGCGTGGATGCCGTGGCTGCGACCGATGCGGATGGTGTGCTTGTGTTCGATTGCGCGGCGCTTCAGCGCGGCCAGCAGGCCTTCGAGATCGGCAATCAGAATATCGGCGGCGCGGGTCAGCTGCACGTTGAGGCAGGTGTCCAACACGTCCGAAGAGGTCATGCCCTGATGCACGAAGCGGGCTTCCTCGCTGCCCACATGCTCGGCCAGATGGGTCAGGAAGGCGATGACGTCGTGCTTGGTGACGGCCTCGATCTCATCAATGCGAGCGACGTCGAATTCCACGTCCTTGGCTTTCCAGACGGCCTCGGCGTTTTCACGCGGGATCACACCCAGATCGGCCATGGCGTCGCAAGCGTGCGCTTCGATCTCGTACCAGATGCGGAACTTGCTCTCGGGCGACCAGATGGCGACCATGTCAGGGCGGGAATAGCGGGGAATCATTGGCGGCAGCACCTTTTTGTGATTGGGATGAGGCGTTGGCGCGGGGTTTAGCCGCGCATGCCCAAGGGAACAAGACGCGAGTGCCGGGATGAGACGGTTTGCCCTGATTTTGTTGCTCTGGCCGGGTATTCTGGCCGCGCAAGAGTTTCGCGCGCTGACCGGTGACGAGATTCTGCAGGCCCTGACCGAGCGGAAGCTCGATTACGGCAAGGGTGTCTGGCAGACTTTCGAGGATACGATGGTGACACAGTATTTCTCGGGCCGTCCCAGTGCCGGGCGTTGGGCAGTGCGTGGCGATCAGTATTGCTCGATCTGGCCGCCGTCCGAGCTGTGGGCCTGCTACGATGTTCTGCAAAAGGGCGATACGATCAGATTTGTCGATCAGGCCGGCGGGACAACAGACGGGACATATGCCGAGTGATGCTGCCCGAAACCCTGTCCGATTTCGAAGGAAGCTGGAGCCTTGAGCGCCTGATCCGGGACGACCGGGCGGGGCAACTGGTTCAAGCCGACGGCACCGCCGTGCTGCGGCGCGAGGCGAACGGTCTGATTTATGATGAAACCGTTACGCTGCGCATTCCGGGGCAGCCCGCGATGACCGGGACGCGGCGATACCTTTGGCGTGATGCAGGAGAGCGGATTGCGATCCATTTCGACGATGATCGCTATTTCCACGCGTTGACATTGGGCCAGGTGCGGGCCGAAGACCATCACGATTGCCCGCCTGACAGCTATGATGCATCATACGATTTCTCGGGATGGCCGCGCTGGGCAGTCCGCTGGACAGTGTCCGGACCGCGAAAATCCTATGAAATGGAGACCAAATACGCCCCGATAGCGTAATCATCTTGCAGCAACGGCCCGGAACGGGCATTGCTGCATGTGCAAAGAGATCCACAAGTGGAGAAAACGAAATGAATGCGAACGTATTGGCCAATGCATTTGGCCCGCGCGAGGGGACGGCGCTGCGCGTAAAACAGATCGTACTGGTTGCTTTGGGCATCGTTGCGCTGGCTGTAGCCGCCAAGATCAAAGTACCGATGTGGCCGGTTCCGATCACCATGGGCACCTTTGCCGTGCTGACCATCGGCACCGCATATGGCGCGCGCCTGGGTTTGGTGACCATGCTGGGTTACCTGCTGGTCGGCGCGCTGGGCTTTGACGTCTTCGCAGGCTCCTCGGCCGAGAAATTCGGTCTGACCTACATGATGGGCGGCACCGGCGGCTATCTGGTCGGTTATGTGCTGGCGACCCTGGCTCTGGGCGCTCTGGCGGCGCGCGGCTGGGATCGTTCGGTCGGTAAACTGGCGCTGGCGCTGGTTCTGGCCAACGTGCTGATCTATGTGCCCGGCCTGCTGTGGCTGGGTCAGCTTTATGGCTGGGACAAGCCGATCTTGGAATGGGGTCTGACACCGTTCCTGGTGGGGGATGCGATCAAGCTGGCCCTGGCCGTGCTGCTGATCCCGGCGGTTTGGAAACTGGTCAGCAACGCCCGCACCTGATCCCGTACCCGTCGACGACAATCGAACCCGCATCCGATGGACTCGGATGCGGGTTTTTTGTTGTCTCTCCAATGTGCTGCTGGACAACGAGGGCATTGGTGGTTCAACCTGAGACCTGAGAAACCATCAGGCTAATCAGATATGCGTATTCCATTTCTTTCAACGCCCGCCTTATGTGCCGCGTTGTTCTTTGCGGGCGCTGCCGGGGCCGAAACGCCGGTCATCTATACGGACGAAGGGCAGGGGTTGTTTCGCTTTGATGTGCCCGATTTCTGGACCATCCGAACCGGTGGCCCGCGTGAGATTGAGGACACTGAACTGGGCGATCCCCGCGCCGTCGCGCGGGTTATGGGGATCAGGCCGTTCACGGATGACAATGTGTGGATGGGTTTCGTCTCACCCGCCGGAGTGACCGACATTCAGGGCGGCATCCGGTATCTGGATGATATCGACAAGTTTCTGGTCAAGGACCCAACCGTCACCAGCACCAGCGACACAAGGGTTGGAGGGCTGCCTGCCCGGATCATCCGGGGCACCGGTACACGCGACGGGCGCGGGGTGAACTTCACCGCCACAATCATCGATCTGCCGAAGAACCGCGTTGCCATTGTGGTTGCGATCCTGCGGGATGGGGCGGATCCGGCCTATGTAGACGATCTGAACGACGTGTTCGCGTCGTTCCGGTCTTTGCAGTGAAGGGGGGCGGATGATGCGTAAACTGATCAAACGATCCGCTCTGGCGCTGGGCCTCGGTGTGGCGACACTTTCCCTTTCAGCCTGCGATGGCGTCACGGTGGGGGTCGGGTACGGATATGATCCGTTCTATGACTCGATGCTGTGGAACGACTATTATCATGATCGCAATGTCAATGTGGATGTTGATATCAACCGTCCCGACCGGCCTGATCGCCCCAACAGACCTCCGACCTCCAAACCACCGCAGCGACCCAAACCCCCGGTCGCCAAACCGCCCGCGCGCCCGCGTCCGCCGGTGGCGCGCCCTCCGACGGCACGGCCACCGATCCACCGCCCATCTCCGCGGCGGCGTTAACAAAAAAGGGGCTGCAGGTGCAGCCCCTTTGACGTTTCTGGCACGATTGGGTTTCATCACGCCGACAGTGGCCCGGCCTGATGCTAGGCGAGCAGTTCGGTTGTGATTTGGGCGCTGCCCTCCAGAGTGCGGTGCACAGGGCACTTATCCGCGATCTCAAGCAGCTTTGCCCTTTGCTCGGCGTCCAGTGGCCCCTCAAGCCGGATTTTGCGGCGGAACTGATCCACCTTGCCCTCGCTGGCGAGACCCGCGTCCTGAGCGTGTACCTTGTTGTGGCACACATCCACGGTGATGGCTGTCAGTGGCCAGCGCTTGCGGCGCGCATACATGCGGATGGTCATCGACGTGCAGGCCCCAAGCCCCGAGGATACGAAGCCATAGGGCGACATGCCGCGATCCGTGCCGCCATACGAGGCAGGCTCATCGGCGACGGCGTGATGACGCGGACCGGATTGGATGTCCTGCAGAAAACCCGACGGGTCGGCCTCGGTCACGCGCACGACGCCCTCTGGCGCACCGGGTGGGGGCGCAGGCGGGCACAGCTTGACGTACCGGGACACCCAGGCCGCAATCACGTCGGCGGCATAATCCGCATCGGACGCGCGGGTGATCAGGTGGTCGGCATCGTCGAGGGTGACAAAGCTTTTGGGGTGCTTGGCAGCCAGGAAAATCGTACTGGCATTATCGATGCTGACCGTTTCGTCCCGCGGGGCATGCAGGATCAACAGGGCCGCCTTCAACTCGGCGATGGCCGGGGACAGCGCGGTTTCCGAGATATCATCGACAAAGGCCTTGCCGATGCGAAACGGCCGCCCGCCCAGCGATACTTCGGCGCTGCCCTCAGCCTCAATCTCGGGCAGAGCGGCCTCGAAATGGTGCGAGACATGGCCGGGATCCGCAGGTGCGCCCAGCGTGACCACCGCCTTCACGGAGGAAATACCGGTGCGAGCGCGCAACACGGCCGCCCCGCCAAGCGAATGGCCGATCAGCAGGGCCGGGGCCATGTTCCGCCCGGCCAGGTATTGCGCCGCCGCGATCAGGTCTTCGACATTCGAGGTAAAAGTGGTGTTCGCGAACTCGCCGCCCGAGTGGCCCAGACCGGTAAAGTCAAACCGCAGAACCGCAATGCCCATGGCAGCCAGTCGCGCCGAAATACGTCGTGCTGCGGGAATGTCCTTTGAGCAGGTAAAGCAATGGGCAAACAGCGCAGTTGCCAGAACCGGCCCATCCGGCAGATCGAGGCGCGCGGCCAGTTGGCTGCCGTCGTGACCGGCAAAGGTAATGCGTTCGGTGGGCATGGGTATTCCTTGGTGTTGGGATCCCGCCAATACTGTGTTCTGGCGCCGCTTCTCTCAACCCTTATGTCAGAAGCGTCACGGTAAGGTGAGGATTTGATACCCAATTCCGCATATGGCTGGCGACCTGCTTGCCCATCTCAGAGTATCAGGAAATCAATTTTTGTGAAGTTATATACATTAAACATTCATTTTACTAATGAATGAATGGCCCCCAGGTTACCTGCATCCCAGACAAAAGGAACGGAGGCCAACATGGCACATGCACCCAATGTCCCGCTGAAACCAACACTGCACCCCGGAGTCGTACTCGCGCTTATCCTGACCGGCGCAGTCAGCTTTGCGCTGGGGCAGAACTGGCCCCTTGTCGACGTTCAACAAAACGCCATTACCGCGCCAGAAGACTGGCACGGCAATGTCAAACGGTCAGATTGGAGAAAGGATCGCTAGCCTTTATCCCTGGCCCATCAACTGCGCGTCGAACGGGTATTTGGTCAGGTTCTCATAGCCATCCTCGGTGATCAGAACCTGATCTTCCAGCTTGATCGAGAAATCTCCGCCAACCTCGCCCAGGGCGGCCTCGACACACAGCACCATGCCGGGTTCGAGCGGATAGTCGTAGGATCCGGCAACCGCCTGATCCGGATAGGCGACCAAGGGCCATTCATCGCACAGACCGACGCCATGCATCATGCAGCCGTATTTCTGCGCCTGGAATTTGTCATCCAGTTTATGGCATCCGGCCGACAACTCGGGGATTGTGACGCCCGGTTTCAGCATCTCCATATTGGTCATGATGTGCTCATGCGCATGCTGCATCGCATAGATCATGTCGGGTCGCGGCTTTTGATCCCCTATCCACCACGTGCGCGAGATATCGATGCAGATACCGTAAGAGCCGATCAGGTCGGTATCAAAGGCGATGATCTCATTCTGGCGTGTGATCCGGGGGCCGCATTCCTGAAACCATGGGTTGGTGCGCTGACCCGAGGCCAGAAGGCGGGTTTCGATCCATTCGCCGCCACGCCGGATGTTCTCGGCATGCAGAACCGCCCAGATATCATCTTCTGACGTCTTTCCGTCACCCACATTGGCGCGGGCAAAACGCTCCATTTCCGCGACTGCGGTTTCGCAGGCATGGCTGGCGCAGCGCATGGCAAGGATCTCGTCCGGTCCTTTCACTGCGCGGGTCTTTTCGGTGAGCTCTTCACCTTCCATGATCTCGAATCCCTGCGCCTCAAGCGCGCGCAGGCCGTGCAGCATGATCTTGTCGACGCCCAGCCGCTTGTTACCGCCGCCATGTTCTTCGATCAGCGCTCGGACCTCGTTCGAGAACACATCGGCGGCAACGTCGATCTTGTCGCCCCGGTCGAAATAGAACAGGTCCGCACCCGAGCGTTGCTCGCGCACCAGCGGGTTGAATTCCGACAGGAAGGGTGAGTTCTTGTAGTCCCAGATCACCATATAGCCGTCTGCACAGAGCAGCACGGCGCGGAACGGGTTATGAGTGTTCCACAGCTGCATATTGGTGCTGTCGGTGGCATAGCGGATATTGAGAGGGTCGAACATCAGAACGCCGCCCCAATCGCGATCCACGATCCCCTTGGTCAGCCGTTTCCAGCGATATTCACGCATCCGTTCGAGATTGGGCAGGCTCAGCCCCGTGGCTTCCCATTCGTCGAAGGCAAGTTTCGTCGGCCCGATCTCAATCCGGTCGTTGTCGTTGGGAGTACCATCGCCCAGGGTGGCGCCTTTGGTCGGGTCGATCTTGCGGTTGTCGCGATAGGGAGGGTTCACTGGCGGACCTTTCTGCTTGCCCGCGCACCCTGCAAATTCAGCGCCGCCGCGTCTTGAAAATTTGCGACCGGATGCGGGTCGCTTTCCGACCGACAGCGCGAAAAAGAGATGGTATGCCTCGGGCATGACGGTAATTTTACAGCAAGAAATCCCATATGATCCTCTGACCCCGATTCCCTTGCCCGGTATGCGTCCGGCTGATCCGGATTGTTGGTTGCATCGCGATGACGCCTTTGCGGGTCAGATGCGACGACGCGGCGAACTTCTGTCGGATCACAGGTCCGAGGTTCTGGCGCAAAGCCCCGAGGCGCTGGCCCCGGCACAGGAGCTGCTGGAACTTGTCCTGTCCCAGACCTATCCGGGCGCGTCGGGGCAGGTATGCCGGCCTGACGGGACGTTAATCGAGATAGACAGATCGCGCCCGCTGGAAACGCTCTGCCATCTGGTGCAGGAGGATTTTTGCATCCTTCAGAAACAAGGGGATGAGCACGTCCTGACCGGCGCCATCCTGTGCTTTCCCGCAAGCTGGTCCTTGTCCGAGAAATTCATGCGTCCGTTGACCGCGATCCACACGCCCGTCGCGGATTATGACACCAACATAGCGCGCCGCGTGCAGCGCCTGTTCAACGGCATCCGACCCGGACGTCCCTTATGGCGTTTCAACACATTGTGGTATCACGATGCCGAGCTGTTTCAGCCGCGCAGCGTCAACGCACCTCGCCTTGCGCGTGATCGCAACAGCGCCCGGTATCTGCGCAGTGAGCGTCAGACCCTTCTGCGTTTGCCGCAGAGCCAGGCGGTGGTGTTCGCGATCCATACGTATGTTCTGTCGGCTGACCGGTTTGCAAAAACGGAAAACCCCGCCTGATGGCGGGGCTTCCAAGGAGGGTCTTCGGTAATTCGGTTACAGTCCCAGGACGGTGGCAACCCCGGCAAATGCATTGGTCGAATGCAGTCCAAAAATGGCCGTGGTAAAAGCCAGAACCTGCGTGTTCAGACGAAAATCCTCGCCCCGGATCAGGTTGACCGCCGCCAGCGAAATCGCCAACGGGGCCGAGAGGCTGGCGACAGCACCCGTCATGCCCCAGCTTGTGAGCCTCAGGATATCACTCGGGCGTTCATCTTCCTCGGCGACCTCAAGCGAGGCGTCTGTGGTCTGCGGCGTATCGGGCTCGGTGCGGAAGGCGATCTTGAGCAGTTGCTCGTCGCTCAGCTGGATCGAGCGGGGGTTCGGCTTCCGTGGCTCAAAAACGGGTTCGTCATGATCCGGCAAATCGAGCCCGGCGAACCGTCCGCTCAGGCTTTCGAAAATCTGCTTTCTGTCCCGAGGTTTGCGCGGTGCTATTGAATCGAATGCGCCCATGAACTGCTCGATCGTCAATACCGTCTTTGGCGACAGCCACTCGACACGCCGGGTCGAGCTGATATCCACCATGCGATACAGGATAACGACCAGCATCAGCTCGGAAATGTCGCGATCGTCCAGCAGGGCGGAGACCGGACAGATTGTGATGGTCAACCGGTTGTTCGGCGAAGTCACAACAGAACGGGCCATGGTTTTGAGCCCGGCAGCGCGGTCCATACGTTCGTGATGCGAATGCTCGGCCTTGACCGGCTTGGCGTCCAGAGACAGGCGCACGAGATACTGGCTGGTTACGATGCTGGCTTCCGAGGCGCTCAGCAGCGTCTGACGCTCGATCAGATGTCCATAATCCTCAAGCGTGGTCGACACGACGTCACAGAAACGCTCAAGCGCGCCGTCTGATGATCCGTTGAATTGCAGACCACCATGATACATGTGCTTTGCGGTCACAGCATATTCCTTCGCTGTAATAATTCTCACGTCAGTATATCCGCGGATATGGGGCAAATTTTGACGAAATGGGAGAAAGCTCAGGAATATCGGGCATTGGTTACGCTTTGGAAACCAAGAAATTAGGGTGTTACGTTAATGTCTGTGGCAGGAATGTGGCCGAAATCGGTTTTGGCCAAGTCGATCATCGGGCAGGCTCAGCTGTCGATTCGCCATGCCATGATCGCGATGGACTGCTGATAGACCGAGGCCGCATTCCACTGTTGGATCACAGCGAAATTCGGCTCGCCCGGCTGATATCCTTTGCCGGCTTTCCACCCTTTCTTACGAAGAAAATTCGCGGTCGAGGCCAACGCGTCTGTGAGGTTGTAGAAGTCGACCTGGCCGTCTCCGGTTGCATCGACGCCGTAAGTCAGGGCGTTCCCCGGCAGAAACTGCGTATGCCCCAGCTCGCCATGTTTTGCCCCTTTTGTCGCCATCGTGATACTGCCCTGATCCACCAGTTTGAGCGCCCCGATGGTATGAGGAATAAAGAATTCGGAACGGCGACAATCAAAGGCCAGGGTGGTGATTGATGACACAACCGGGCTATCCCCCATAAAGCCGCCAAACCCGGTTTCCATGCCGTGGATTGCGATCAGAACGCCGGCGGGCACGCCGTATTGACGCTCGAGCGCCGCGTAGAATTGCGGGTTCCGGGCTTTGCGTTTGCGCCCTTGCGCAATGATCGTGTTCGCGCCACGCACCTGCATGAACTTGTCCAGCGAGTATTTGAAGCTCTTCTGGTTACGGTCAGCAGCAATCGTTCTGGTCTGGTACTGCGTCTGGGCCAGCGCCTGCAGGCCCTTCTTTTTCACGCCCGCGCGTTTGGCCTGCTTGGCAAAATCCTGTTTCCAGGCATCAAAGCCAGCGCTGGTGTTGCCGCACGGGGCCGATAGGGCGAGGCTCGGAGTGATCAGGGCGAGTGTCAGAAGAAGAGGGCGAAGCATAGGGATTATCCGTTTGAAAGAAATGAAACCATAAAGCTGGTGGGAGGGTTAATACAAATCCAGTTCTCCGGCCTCTTTCAGGCATTCAAACCATTGGTCCGGCGTTTTGTTGATCTTGGCATGTTTGACCATCATCGCGTTCATGTTGGGCAAACCCGAGGAATCCGGCCATTTCTCGGGCTGCCAAAGATTTGCGCGGATGACGCATTTGGGGCAATGCGCGAAAACGGTCTCGACATGGATCAAAAGCGCAAGCTTGGGCACGCGGGCGTCCACGGCCATCGACTGCAACAGTTGGGGATCTGCACATATGCGCGCCGTGCCACGCAGGCGCAGCGTCTCCATTTTGCCTGGAACAAAGAAAATCACGCTGACGCGTGGGTCCTGCAACACGTTATGAAATGTATCGACCCGCTTGTTTCCGGGCCGGTCGGGGATTGCGATCAATGTGTCCGACAGCACCTGAACAAAACCGGACGGGTCGCCACGGGGGGAAATATCAAGATGCCCATTGGGGTTGGCCGAGGCAATCAGGCAGAACGGCGAGGTTGCGATGAAATCGCGACACATCTGATCCAGTCCCGACAGCTCTTTGGCGATGATCTGGGGCAGGGCTTGTCCGCAAATGCGTTCAAGGTCCTCGGTCGAGGTCACGAGATCAGAGTAGTCAGCAAAAGGGGCGTCACTGGCGGGCATGTGCATTCTCCGCTGAGAGCAATGCAACAAGTGTGAAAGATCAACTGTGATCCGTCAAATCCTGCCTGAAGAAAAAGGGGCGCCCGATGGACGCCCCTATGGGAATTTTCGCCGAATGCTATCGATCAGCAGCTATAGTACATGCCGTATTCGACAGGGTGCGGCGTGTGCTCATAGGTTTCAACTTCTTCCATCTTCAGTGCGATGTAGCCGTCGATCTGGTCTTTGGTGAACACATCGCCCTGCAGCAGGAAGTCGTGATCCGATGCCAGCGCTTCCAGCGCTTCGCGCAGGCTGCCGCAGACGGTCGGGATGTCGGCCAGTTCTTCGGCGGGCAGGTCGTACAGGTTCTTGTCCATGGCTTCGCCCGGATCGATCTTGTTCTTGATGCCGTCCAGACCGGCCATCAGCAGTGCGGCAAACGCCAGATAGGGGTTCGCTGCCGGATCGGGGAAGCGGGCCTCGACGCGCTTGGCTTTCGGGCTTTCGGTCCACGGAATACGCACACAGCCCGAGCGGTTGCGGGCCGAATAGGCGCGCAGAACGGGGGCTTCGAAACCGGGGATCAGACGCTTGTAGCTATTGGTCGCCGGGTTGGTGAAGGCGTTCAGCGTTTTGGCGTGCTTCAGGATGCCGCCGATGAAATACAGCGCCTCATCCGACAGATCAGCGTATTTGTCACCTGCGAACAGCGGTTTGCCGTCTTTCCAGATCGACATGTTTACGTGCATGCCGGTGCCGTTGTCGCCTGCGATCGGTTTCGGCATGAAGGTGGCCGATTTGCCGTAGGCGTGCGCGACGTTGTGGATGATGTACTTGTACTTCTGCAGCTCGTCGGCCTGTTTGGTCAGGCTGTCGAAGATCAGACCAAGCTCGTGCTGGCACGAGGCGACTTCGTGGTGGTGCTTGTCGACCTTCATGCCCAGACGCTTCATGGTCGACAGCATTTCCGAACGCAGGTCCTGTGCTTCGTCGATGGGGTTGACCGGGAAATACCCGCCCTTGACGCCCGGACGATGGCCCATGTTGCCCATCTCGTATTCGGTGTCGGTGTTCCACGACGCGTCGGTCGCATCAACTTCGTAGGATACCTTGTTGATGCTGTTCGAGAAACGGACGTCATCGAACAGGAAGAACTCGGCCTCGGGGCCCATATAGGCAACGTCGCCGATACCCGATGCTTTCAAGTATGCCTCGGCTTTCTGCGCGGTGCCGCGCGGGTCACGCTCATAGGCTTCGCCGGTGTCGGGCTCAACCACCGAGCAGTGCACGCAGATGGTTTTTTCCGCGTAGAACGGATCGACATAGGCGCTGTCGGTGTCGACCATCAGCTTCATGTCCGAAGCTTCAATCGACTTCCAGCCCGCGATGGACGATCCGTCGAACATGAAACCTTCTTCCAGAAAGTCCTCGTCAACCTGATCGGCCATCAGGGTAACGTGCTGCAGCTTGCCGCGCGGGTCGGTGAAACGGACGTCGACATACTCGGCGCCTTCGTCCTTGATCAGCTGAAGAACTGCGTCCTTGCTCATTCTCTTTTTCCTCTGATTTGAAGATGTGTCTGTTACAGCGCGTCCGAGCCGGTCTCGCCGGTACGGATGCGGATGGCTTGTTCCACGGGCGAGACAAAGATCTTGCCGTCGCCAATCTTGTCGGTTTTCGCGGCGCCTACGATGGCTTCGATGGCCGCGTCGACCTGATCATCGTCCAGCACGACCTCGACTTTCACCTTGGGCAGAAAGTCGACAACATATTCGGCACCGCGATACAGCTCGGTGTGGCCTTTCTGGCGACCGAAGCCTTTTACCTCGATCACGCTGAGGCCCTGAACGCCCACGTCCTGCAGCGCCTCTTTCACTTCGTCCAGTTTGAACGGCTTGATGATCGCTTCGATCTTTTTCATTCCGGTTCACCTTGCATGGTTGTCTGGACCGCACTGATCACGTCTAAGATTGTGCGGCAATCCGATTGCTGTATTGCCGGGGGCCAGATGCGTGGAAAGCAGGCTTTGGGTTAAATTTTGATCGACATGCACAAAAAGTAATCGAAAGTGAATCGCGTGAGAGGGATGAGATGACCGAGTTGCTGACCGCAGCACAGATGCGTGCCATCGAGCAGGCCGCGATTGAGACTGGGCAAGTGAGCGGCCTGGACCTGATGGAGCGGGCCGGGCAGGGCGTTGTCGAGGCGATTTTCGAAGAGTGGCCGGAGTTGGCAAAATCGCCCGGTCGGGCTGTGGTCCTGTGTGGGCCGGGGAACAATGGCGGTGATGGCTTTGTTGTAGCGCGCATGTTGCGGGAGCAAGGGTGGGAGGTTGAAGTTTTTCTCAATGGCGACCCGGAAAAACTGCCGCCGGATGCCCGAGTGAATTATGACCGGTGGCTGGAACTAGGAGAGATTGTACCTCTGACCGAAGGGGACATTCGCAAGGGTGGTTCTGCCGACCTTTACGTTGACGCTCTGTTCGGGACGGGGCTAAAACGCGGTTTGGACGGAGAGCTGTTTAAGGTCGTTCGGCACCTTTCTGGTGTGGACGGGGACCATTACGCCGACCGTATGGTCAGCATAGACGCCCCATCCGGCTTGTGTTTGGACAGCGGGCGCGTGCTGCATCAAGAACCTTTGCACTTATGGCCTCGCGAGTTGCTGGACAATATTTCTGCAGAGATGCGGAGCAAGGTTGCCGGAGCAGGTGGTGCACGTGCATTGTATGACCGTTTTGCGCGGTTGACCGTGTGTTTCGACAGCCCAAAGCCCGGTCATTTCTTGGCGCAAGGGCCGGATTTGTGTGGCAAACTCGTTGTGAAAGACATCGGCATTTCCACACAACGTTGCTGCTTTAACGGTGACCCATACGACGATGCATTCACATTCGGCCCCAAGCCTGTTCGCAAAATGAGCCGCCCTGCTTTTCTAACCCTTGCGGAGGCACCGGGCCGCGTGAAGGACCAACGAACATGGGGTGGGTTGCCGCTCTATCGCTTGCCTAAATTCAACCAGCATCACAAATACACCCACGGACACGCCCTGATCCTCTCAGGAGGTTTTGGCAAAACCGGTGCTGCGCGCTTGGCGGCGCGAGGCGCGCTCAGGATTGGGGCCGGGCTGGTGACGCTGGGGGTGCCTCCGTCTGCCCAAATGGAGGTGGCGGCACAGGTAACGGCCATCATGCTGCAGCGGGTGGAGGGGGCTGAGGGTTTGACCCAAGTCCTGCGCGATGAGCGGTTGAATGCGCTGTGCCTTGGCCCCGGGTTGGGGGTAGAGCGTGCACGGGAGCTGGTGCCAGCTGCTTTGGCAACCAAGCGCGCGACGGTGCTTGACGCGGACGCTCTTTCAGCCTTTGCGGACGATCCGGGCGCGTTGATTGAGCAATTGCATGAGACCTGCGTGCTTACCCCGCATGGGGGTGAGTTTGCCCGGCTGTTTCCGGACCTTGCTGAAAAGCTGAAAGCAGCGCCAACCAAAGGCCCGGCTTATTCCAAAGTAGACGCCACGCGCGAAGCGGCGGCGCGGGCCGGGTGCGTGGTTCTGTTCAAGGGTCCGGACACAGTGATTGCGGCACCGAACGGGAAGTGTTCGATCAATGCCTCGGTCTATGAACGGGCCGCCCCCTGGCTGGCGACCGCCGGGTCCGGCGACGTTCTTGCGGGTTACGTCACCGGGTTGTTGGCGCGGGGGCTGGGCCCGATGCAGGCCGCGGAAACGGCCGCCTGGTTACATACAGAATGCGCGCGGTATTTCGGCCCCGGTTTAATCGCAGAAGACCTGCCAGAGCAGTTACCTTCAATATTCAAACAACTTGATATCTAACTTCTATGGGTAAATAATGGCTGGGCAGTGGCATCGGCGGCAGAGATATCCCACCGGTTTGCATTGACTGCATCGCGGGTGTTCGCAAGGTGCATAGCGCGGCGTCTGAATTTGTTTGGAGGTGTTTCGGTTGCGCTTCTAAGTGCCAATTAAGGCATTGATATTAAGTTGCTTTAGCGGAATCTTTCGACGTCATCTGTAGTAAAAATGCAATGCTCAGCCCGCAATGGTCCGCGTATGTTTTAACTTTCGGATTTCAGGCGCATTTAAACAGCACATGAAACCGGAATTTCTGATGGTGATTGAAATGACCCACAACCTCAAACTGTCTTCGATTGCAGCGGTTCTGGCCGCAACAACGGCAATACCTGCTGCGGCTGAGCTGAAATATGAAAACAACTCCGGCGGTTATGTGCTGCTATACGGTCAATTCGACCCGGTCATCGTATCGGTTGATGATGGCGAGGAAACCGAGACCCGATTGCTGGACAACGATCTGTCCAACAGCCGCGTAGGTCTTCGGCTGATGCAGCCTTACGGAAATAATGAGTTCATGTTCCGCTTTGAGACCGGTCTGGGCTTGCCAAGCACCGCAACGGCCAATCAGGACGGAACCAACAACGATGGCTGGTCGCGTGAGAACATTCGGCACGTCGATTTCTCGCTGAAAGGGTCGTACGGTAAATTCTCGGCTGGTCAAGGCAGCATGGCCTCGGACGGCGCAGCGGAAACCGATCTGTCTTATGTGGGGACCGCGCTGTATTCCTTCACCAACGATGAAAACGGTGCATTTTTCTATCGCGGCACGGATGGCATTCTGAGCGACCTCACCGTGGGTGACTCAGCTGGAAACTTCGACGGCGCGCGCCGTGGACGCATTCGCTATGATACACCGGATTTCAACGGTTTTTCGGCGGCGATTGCCTATGGTCAGAACATCCTGTCCAGCAGCGATGATGACGATTACTACGATATCGCGCTTTCCTACGGGAACACTTTTGCCAATGGTATCGAGTTTGCCGCAAGCCTTGCTTATGCGGTACGCGACTTCGACGACGATTCGGGCGAACGGCGGGACACGATCGGGTCGGCTTCGGTTCTGCTGCCGAGCGGGTTCAGCTTTACTGCGGCGCTTGGTTCGCGCGATGACACGGCGAGCGGTGCCAGCGATCCGGATTACTGGTACACCAAGCTGGCCTACGAAGGCGACTGGGTGTCCTGGGGCAAAACCGGCGTCGGTATCGACTATTTCGACGGGTCAGATTTTGCGAACTCGGGCTCAAGCACCAAATCCTGGGGCATCGCGGTGGTTCAGCGGATCGACAGCATCAACACGGATGCTTATCTGAAATATCGCAGCCACGATTTCGACGACACGGTCGATTTCGAAAAGAACGAAGCTTGGGTTTTGGGTGCGCTCTGGAAGTTCTGAACCTGATGCTTTGATGTTCAGGCGCTCCGGCTGGGTTCGGGGCGCCTTTTTTTGTTCAAATCGGTGGCAAAACAAGACCGATAAAGGCATTGCCCCCTTGCACGCGGTGGGCTGGGCAAATAGAAGGCGTCAAATTTGCCTGGCGCGCCCGTTTTGCGCGCCCCGAATCCTATGGGGACTACCATAATGCAGGTTACCGAGACGCTGAACGAAGGTCTGAAACGCGGCTACAACATCGTTGTGACCGCAGCCGAGCTGGACGACAAGGTCAACGAAAAACTGACCGAAGCGCAGCCCGAGGTTGAAATGAAGGGTTTCCGCAAAGGCAAAGTGCCGATGGCGCTGCTGAAGAAGCAGTTCGGTCAGCGCCTGCTGGGCGAAGCGATGCAGGAAACCATCGACGGTGCGATGAATAAGCACTTTGAAGACAGCGGTGACCGCCCGGCGCTGCAGCCCGAGGTCAAGATGACCAACGAGGACTGGAAAGAAGGCGACGACGTCCATGTCGAGATGTCCTATGAAGCGCTGCCCGCGATCCCCGAAGTTGACCTGAAATCGGTCGAACTGGAGAAGCTGGTTGTCAAAGCCGATGACGCAGCCGTTGAAGAAGCGCTGAACAACCTGGCCGAGACCGCTCAGAACTTCAAAGCACGTCGTAAGGGTTCGAAAGCCAAGGATGGCGACCAGATCGTGTTCGACTTCGTTGGCAAGGTCGACGGTGAAGAGTTCGAAGGCGGTTCGGCAGAAGACTATCCGCTGGTTCTGGGTTCCAACAGCTTCATCCCCGGCTTCGAAGAGCAGCTGGTTGGTGTGAAGGCCGAGGAAGAAAAAGACGTCAACGTCACCTTCCCCGAAGAATATGGCGCCGAACACCTGGCCGGCAAAGACGCCGTCTTCACCTGCACCGTCAAAGAGGTGAAGGAACCGGTTGCTGCCGAGGTTGACGATGAGCTGGCCAAGAAATTCGGTGCCGAGGATCTGGCCGCGCTGAAGACACAGATCGCCGAGCGTCTGGAAGCTGAATATGCCGGTGCCTCGCGCGCGGTGATGAAGCGTGCGCTGCTGGACGTGCTGGACGAGAAAGTCTCGTTCGACCTGCCGCCGTCTCTGGTTGAGGCCGAGGCCAAGCAGATCGCACACCAGTTGTGGCACGAAGAAAACCCCGAGGTTGAAGGCCACGATCACGATCCAATCGAGCCCACAGACGAGCACAACAAACTGGCCGAGCGCCGCGTGCGTCTGGGCCTGCTGCTGGCCGAGCTGGGCCAGAAGGCCGAGGTTGAAGTGACCGACGCCGAGATGACCCAGGCCATCATGAACCAGGCGCGTCAGTACCCGGGTCAGGAACGCCAGTTCTTCGAATTCGTTCAGCAGAACGCTCAGATGCAGCAGCAACTGCGCGCGCCGATCTTTGAAGACAAGGTTGTGGACTACATTGTTGAGCTGGCTCAGGTCACCGACAAGGACGTCAGCAAGGACGACCTGCAGAAAGCCGTTGAGGCACTGGAAGAGGAGTAATCCTCTTCCTTCCCCCATCCATGGGGCCACAAAAAAGCGGAGCCGTCTGGTAACTGACGGCTCCGCGTGGGTGGCTTTGTACTATGAGGTGAGGGGGTCAGGCCTCATGAGCAAAAGCACGGGGGGTCTGTAACAGAGCGGTCTTTTGCTCTGGGGTGAAAGTGTCTGACAGGGATTCGATCAGTTTCAGAACTGCCTGCCGTTCCTCTTCCGTCTTGGCCGCACTCATCTGTTCGACAAAGTACTTCTCAAGATTGGTGAGCGGTTTGTGGTCGCGATTGGCCGGGCTGGACATTGGTGCGGCCTTGGCGCCTGCGAACAAGTCCAGTGCCTGTTCGTCTGTCAGAAAGACATCGTGGTCGATACTCGCATAGTCGCGAATTCCGGATATCCTCTCGTCCGAGCAATCCATCAAAGCGGCCATGGCGACAACTTTGCCCATGGGTTTAGCGCTGCCCAGATAGTCATATGGCGCATTGCCCGACCGCTGCAGGACACGGTTCATCACCGGGTCAATTACAGCAATCGAGTCCAGCACACCGGCCTTCTTGGCGTATTCGAAAGACCCGATCATGACCTCACTGGTGACGTAGGATACCGAGTTTTCGCCGCGGCCCGTGCCCAGCTTTTTGGTATCGACGCAAAAGCGTGTCGCTTCCCAGACCTGGGCGCTGCGGATCGGTGCATCACCGTCCAGGATCGAGTGGAAAACATCGGCCAGCATGTGCGGGCCTGTGGTCTGCAACAGTCGCATGCACCCAACGACGTCCCCCGAGTCGTTGATGCTTACTACATGTGCCGGATTCAGATCATCGAAGTGGTCACGCTCGCGCCCATCTTTGATGTTGACTTCCCATCCAAGGCGATCGCCAAACACGCGGGCGCGCAACTTGAACATTTCATCCAGTACATCGGTGAACATATGCTGGTTGATACCATCAATTACGATGATCATTTTCATCCCCCTACAGTCTACAATCTGGTTACCGTAAGATCACAGTTAACCAGTTTCTTGACTGAAACTATTGGGGGATTCCCGTAATTTTGACTTTTTTTTGGTTAACCTGGGGCAATTAGGCCAAGACCGATGGCCCGTCCAACGGCCTGCGGAGTGGTCAAAGCACCCAGTTTTTCGCGACCCGACCGCATATGCACTTCGACTGTCCGGTGCGAGATCGAAAGGATGTCACCGATATCCTGCTGTGATTTTCCTTCGGCCGCCCACTGAAGAATCTCTTTTTCACGCGTTGACAGGGAAGGTAGATAAAGCGCTTTGGCAAGCAACCCCGATTGCATCACGGTGTCGTGTGCCTGAACCGCAGCCATTTGTAAATCACCCATCACATGGACTTTGAGTTTTTCCCATTCGCTGTCCGAACAGTCGCGGGTAACGTTCAGCAGCCCGCATTCTCCATACGGGCCACGCACCGGAACGGTCAACCCACGGTGGCTGATACCGAAATCATGGGCGTCCTTGAAGACCGCATTGAACTTCTCGTCCTGGTTGAACCGCGCCCAGTCCACCGGAGCGATGCTGAGCAGGGATTTATACAGTGTGGGGTCGAAGTGATGAAAGCCCTGGCTTCCGTAATGGATTTTCCATTCGTCAGGATAGTTGGCATAGCCCTGAACATCACCTTTGACAGGATTAAGAGTGGCATAAGACGCATAGTCAAAGCCAAGCTCGGTACAGACTGAGTTTATTATGTCAGCGGCCGACTTTTCTTCGTGGTCGATCGCGGCCAAGTCTATCAGTTTCACCTATCCAACCTTTACGGTGACGTTTCTCTCCCCACAAGAACGCCGTATCTGTCCACATCAAGCATACGTTGCGTCAATCAGGGTATATAGCGCAAGCTATTTGTTCATGGCGCATATGCATAATGCGTGCAAATAGCAACAGATGCATATCCTTTTATCTTACCCTTCGCCAGTTCAACTACAATCAGAGGCCGAGTCGCCCATGTCACTCTGACACAAGCCCGGTTTCAACCAGCATCCCACGCGCTTTCGCCTCGGGGTAGTATCCTTTGGCATAGAGGAAGATTGCGCGTTTTTGATCGCCGTCCGACAGCAGCCAGGCTCCGCGCAGGTATTTCCCTGCAAATTCCAGATTTGTGTCAGCATCCAGAAGACCCTGAGCGTTGCCGGTATACCCCATCGAGCGCGCCGTGGCGGGCAGGATCTGCAACAGGCCGTAATAGGGGCGGTTCACGGCCCAGGGGCGGTGGGTGCTCTCGCGGATTGCCAGTTTGTGCACAAGCTCGCGTGGCAGTTCGTAGTGATCGGCCCATTTGTTGATCGACGTGCGCAGTTCCGGTGTTTCATTCGGGTATAGCGGCGGATCAAACGTATCCCCGCGGCTGGGCGTATCCGGGCCGCCACAAGCAGCAAGCGGTGCTGCGACCAGCAAAGCCAGTACGGCACGACGGGCAAAGGGGGGCATGGCGGTACTCCGTTATGAGTGACCGATGATATGGATCGCCGAACTGACCGCAAGGTCAAGAAATCGGTCTGGCCAAAATTTGCCGCTGTTGCGTGGCGGTACGAAAAAGGGCCACGCGATTGCGTGGCCCCTAATCATGAAAAGCTGAGCCTGATCAGGCTTTGGCTTCGTCTTCTTCAGCCGGTGCTTCTTCGGCAACCAGATCGTCGTCATCGGACGCGGCCGAGCCGATATCGTCGAACAGTTCGGCGATCTCGAATTCAGCAGCGGCTTCTTCTTCGGCCGCCAGTTCCTGGATCGATTTGCCCGATGCCTGCAGTTCGGCTTCTTCTTCCGAACGGGCGACGTTCATCTTGATCTCGACTTCGACCTCGGGGTGCAGTTTGACTGCGACCGAGTGCAGACCCAGTTCCTTGATCGGCGCGATCAGGGCAATCTGTTTCTTGTCGACGGTGAAACCTGCTTCGGTCGCGGCCTCTGCAGCGTCACGCGGGGTGACCGAGCCGTACAGAGCACCGGCATCCGATGCCGAGCGAATCACGATGAACTGCTGACCGTCCAGCTTTTCAGCCAGTGCTTCAGCTTCTTTCTTGGTTTCCAGGTTGCGGGCTTCCAGCTGCGCTTTCTGGGCTTCGAACGACGCGATGTTGGCGCTCGATGCGCTCAGCGCTTTGCCCTGGGGCAGCAGGAAGTTGCGGGCGTAGCCGGGCTTGACGTCAACGACGTCGCCCATCTGACCCAGTTTCGCAACGCGTTCCAGCAGGATAACTTGCATGTCAGTCTCTCCTTACTTCACGGCGTAGGGCAGCAGGGCGAGGAAGCGGGCGCGCTTGATAGCACGGGCCAGTTCACGCTGCTTTTTCGCCGACACGGCGGTGATGCGCGAAGGTACGATCTTGCCACGCTCAGAGATGTAGCGCTGCAGCAGACGGGTGTCTTTATAGTCGATTTTCGGCGCGTTCTCACCCGAGAACGGGCAGACCTTGCGGCGGCGGAAAAATGGTTTTGCGGCCATGGTTTATGTCCTTTCTTCAGGCGTTGATCAACGGCGCTCGCGGCGGCCTTCGCGCTCGTCGCGCTTCTGCATCTGGACCGAGGGGCCCTCGGCATGTTCGTCGACCTTGATGGTCAGAACTCGCATGACGTCTTCGTGCAGGCGCATCAGGCGCTCCATTTCCTGAACGGCGCCAGCAGGGGCGTCGGTCTTCAGGAAGGCATAGTGGCCTTTGCGGTTCTTGTTGATCTTGTAAGCCATCGTCTTGACGCCCCAGTACTCGCTTTCGACGACGTTGCCGCCGTTGTCAGCCAGAACGGTGCCGAAATGTTCGACAAGGCTTTCTGCCTGCGCGTTGGACAGATCCTGACGCGCGATCATTACATGCTCATACAGTGGCATGTGCACTCCTGTTTATATCAAGGCGCATTTCAAAGGCGGGGCCAGATGGTCCTTCGCGACCCTGCCACGAGAGGCTGCGCGATTCATAACTCCTGCGAAGGATGGCCCCGTATACACGTTTGTGGCGGCGGGGCAAGCCCTGCCACAGATGCCCTTGTGAAGTCCTCCAATTTCCACCGGGACGCCCCATTCCTGACTCTTTTCGCCACGAGGTTGTTCTCGAAGCCGGAAACACCCGGACAGTCGGAAAAAACTTAGACAGGGCAAGACAATGGCCGTCATGAACACAAACACTTTTGAAAAAGCAGCGCCCGGCGCAGTATTTGAAAACTCGGTCCCGGTTCTGATCACTTTCGCTCCGAACTGGCGGGCCCGGATGGTGCTTTTGCGTGTTGTCGGGGCCTTCCTGATTATGTCCGCATTCTCGATGTGGCTGATGCCTGGATCGGTCATGAGTGCCGAGGTCTGGCCGCTGAAACTGGTCGCGTCGCTGATGATTATCGTTGTGGGGGTCAGCCTGCTGACGATCGAGGTGATGGATGCGCGGCCCGACGCATATTTCGACCCGATCCGTCGCGAAGTGCGTATCCTGCAGAAGAATGAAAATGGACGTCCTCAGACGGTTCTGCGCCGCAGCTACGAGTCGCTAGGTGGTGCGCGTTTTGCTGATGATCAGGTCGAATTGTTCGACGTGGACGGCAGCCTGTTGATGAAACTGCCGCTGGAATCGGCGGATGTCAGCCGGGCGCTCAAGGGCCAACTCAGCCAAAACGTGACAATTTTTGCCTGAATTCAGTTCTGTTCAAATAGGAACAGAATCTGTGAATCAAAAAAACTTGTGTGCTGCCCCTGGGCGGCACATTTTTGTTTGTGAGCAACCCACCAGGTTTGCAACAACACCATTGCGGAGATTGTTATGAAATCCACCCTTCTTGCTGCTGCTCTGGCGGTATCTGCCACCGCTGCTTTCGCCAGTGCTGAAAAATACGTTTTGGACCCCAGCCATAGTCAGGTTGTCTTCAGCTATAATCACCTTGGATATTCAACCACGACGGGCATGTTCTCGGGCTTTGAGGGCGAGATCATGTTCGATCAGGAAAACCCTGCCGCTTCAAGCGTGACGGTTTCAATGCCGGTCGTTGAGATGATCACCGGTTGGAAGCCGCGTGAAGATCACTTCATGACCGAGGATTTCTTTGGCGCAGCCGAAGGCGATCTGGTCACCTTCACCTCGACCGGTATCGAAGTGACCGGTGAAAACACCGCCAACATCACCGGCGATCTGACCATGAACGGCGTCACCAAGTCGGTGGTTCTGGACGCAAAGCTGAATCAGGTTGGCGATCACCCGATGGCAAACAAGCCCTGGGCCGGTTTTGACGCCACCACCACGCTGGTGCGCAGCGATTTCGATCTGGGCCAGTTCGCTCCGTTTGTGGGCGACGAGGTCGAAATCAAGATTTCGGTAGAAGCTCAAAAGGCTGAATAAGCCAACTTGATCATCGAAACAGAAACCGCCGGGGTTGATCACCCCGGCGGTTTTTTCATTCCTCGTCGCGTTCGGCGGTCAGCTCGACCGATACTGTGACGGTGAATCCCAACGAGTCTTCGGTGGGCTGTGAGGTGCCGACGTCGAAATCCATGCGGTTCAGTTCCAGTTTGCCGGACATCGTTGCCTCGTCGTCCTGCAACTCCAGCGTAAAGGGCAGCACCACATCGATGGATTTGTCCCGGATGGTCAGAGGCCCGCGCGCTTCATAACCGGCGTCTGTTTTGAACAGGTCGGCTTTGAATTGGGCCGTGGGAAATTGCGTGCTGTCGAAGAAATCGGCACCCAGGGCTTGATCGGTTACCGTACCAAGGCTGAGCGAGCCGATGGCAATCGTAACATCGACCGAGCCAGCCAGACCCGGTTCGGCGGGATCTTCGAACGCAATTGCTGCGGTCCAGTCTTCAAAGCTGCCGGTTACAGGGCTGCCCAGTTGGGAAATGGTGATCGACAGCGTGCCGTCCTCGACCTCCCATTCCGATTGAACCTCTTCAAGCTCAGCGGTGTCCACTGAGGCGTCCGAGTGATCGTCAAATACACCGGTAGACCAGCCGCCAACAAGCACCAACGCCCACACGGCAAGCGCGGCAATGGCGGGCGTGGCCGAATGATGCTGTGCCGGCGGTTCCGGCGCGTCAGACTTGCCGGGCAACATGCGGCGCAGCGTGTTGTCCTTGTCCACGACATGGTGCTTCAGCGCGCCCATAATATGCAGGACCAGTGAACCGCCCAGTATACAGATGAACAGCCAGTGCAGGCTGGCGGTGATCTCGGCCAGAAAGGCCGACTTTGGAACAAAAGGCAGATTCTGACCAAACGGCCAAAGGATCGGGGCAAAGCCCTCGGCGGCGGCGTGGTGGATCCATCCGGTCAGAGGAACCAGGACCAATGAACCATAGAGTAGCCAGTGCACGGTTTCGGCGGCAAAGGCCTCGGGCTTGTTGTCAGCGTTCAGCAGGCCGGGTTTGGTCTGGGTCAGTGCCCAGAGGATTCGGGCCAGCGCCACGAAAAACACGGTGATCCCAACGGTTTTGTGCAATGAGAACAGCCGCGCCGCGCGTGCGATGTCGTCCTCAGTGGTGGCGATGTTCGGGTCGTAGATCGCCTGGGCCAATTCATTTGCGAACCATCCCAGCGGCAAGGCTGTCAGTATCAGCAGGGCGGTCAGCCAGTGAAACGCTTTGGTTACACCACCATAGCTGGACCGGGTGTTTGTCAGGGGCATTGCTGGTCTCTCCGCGTTGCTGAGTTGTGGGTAAGTTAAAGGGATGCCGTGCGGACACAAGGCAGAGAAATGCACAGTTAAAGTGTCCAAATGCAGAACGCAGGCAATGCTTGTGCCGCGCCGTCAGTCGGTTTACACCCCGCCGAAACCTGACGTTACGCAAGAGGCTCCTATGACACGCGCGTTTGTTTTCCCCGGGCAGGGCGCCCAGACCATCGGAATGGGCAAGGCTCTGGCCGAAGCATATCCCGCCGCCCGCGCCGTATTCGATGAAGTTGACGAGGCCCTGGGCGAAAAACTGAGCGATCTCATCTGGGAAGGCGATATCGCGGATTTGACCCTGACCCAGAATGCGCAACCGGCGCTGATGGCAACCTCGATGGCAGCGATGCGCGCGCTCGAGGCCGAGGGGGCGTCGATCTCGATGGCGTCATATGTGGCCGGGCATTCGCTGGGTGAATATTCGGCTTTGGCCGCTGCCGGAGCGCTGTCGGTTGCCGATACGGCGCGCCTGTTGCGGACGCGCGGGCAGGCGATGCAAAGCGCCGTGCCGGTGGGTGAAGGGGCCATGGCCGCCATTCTGGGGCTCGACCTGGATGCCGTGCGGGCGGTGGCCGAAGAGGCCGCGCAGGGCGAGGTCTGTCAGGCCGCCAATGACAATGATCCGACGCAGGTCGTGGTGTCGGGCGCGAAGGCTGCGGTCGAACGCGCCGCTGAGATTGCCAAGGAAAAGGGTGCTAAACGCGCGGTGATGCTGCCGGTAAGTGCTCCGTTTCATTGCGCGCTGATGCAACCTGCCGCAGACGTCATGGCCGAGGCTCTGGCCGCTGTCGAAATTAACACGCCTGCCGTGCCGCTGGTCGCCAATGTGCGCGCCGAGGCCGTGAGTGATCCGGACGTGATCCGTCAGCTGCTGATTGAGCAGGTGACCGGTTCGGTACGCTGGCGCGAGAGCGTGCAATACATGGTTGCGCAGGGCGTGACCGAGGCGTGGGAGATCGGCGCAGGCAAGGCGCTGTCGGGCATGATCCGCAAGATCGACCGGGCCCTGGCCTGTACTGCGGTCGGGTCGCCCAATGATGTGAAAAAGGCCGTTGGCGCAGAAGAATAGGCGAGAATGCCGCCGGTATCGGTGGCCAGAGAGGGACTATTGATGTTTGATTTGACAGGTAAGAATGCGCTGATCACCGGTGCTTCGGGTGGCATCGGCGGCGATATCGCGCGCGCGCTTTATGAAGCGGGTGCCAGCGTCGGATTGTCCGGAACGCGGGTCGAGCCCCTGCAGGCGCTGGCCGACAGCCTGGGTGAGCGCGCCCATGTCCTGCCCTGTAACCTGAGCGACCCCGAAGCCGTCGAGGCACTGCCGAAACAGGCAGCCGAGGCGATGGGATCGGTCGATATTCTGGTCAATAATGCGGGCATAACACGCGACAACCTGTTCATGCGTATGTCGGATGAAGACTGGCAGAGCGTGATCGACGTGAACATGACCGCCACCATGAAGCTGTGCAAAGGCGTGATCCGTGGCATGATGAAGGCGCGTTGGGGCCGGATCGTGAACATCTCGTCCGTGGTCGGCGCGACCGGTAACCCCGGACAGACCAACTATGCCGCATCGAAAGCTGGCATGATCGGGTTTTCCAAATCGCTGGCATATGAGGTCGCAACCCGGGGCATTACCGTGAACGCCGTGGCGCCGGGCTTTATCACCACTGCTATGACCGAAAAGCTGACTGACCAGCAGAAAGAAGGCATTCTGGTCAAGGTTCCGGCCGGTCGGATGGGTGATCCGCAGGAAATTGCGGCGGCTGTTCTGTATCTGGCAAGCCCCGAAGCGGGTTATGTCACCGGAAGCACCTTGCATGTGAACGGCGGTATGGCCATGTTGTAATCGCAAATCAGGGCAGACGCGAAAGCGTTTGCCTTGTGCGTTGTCTGTGTTATAGGCGGCGCGTATGCGCGGGAACCGGCTCAACGGCCGGTTCTCTGATTTCCCGGGGACCCGGGACCTAAACCGCCCGGAAAAGGGCACAACAAGTCCATCCCGAACGGGCAAGGGCAGAACCGGGCAAACCGCCCTGAAATGAAATGAGGAATAGACATGAGCGACGTCGCAGATCGCGTTAAGAAGATCGTTGTTGAGCACCTGGGTGTTGAAGAGGACAAGGTTGCCGAAAACGCCTCGTTCATCGACGATCTGGGCGCAGACAGCCTGGACACTGTTGAGCTGGTAATGGCCTTCGAAGAAGAGTTCGGCATCGAGATCCCTGATGACGCAGCCGAAACCATCCAGACCTTTGGCGACGCGGTCAAATTTATCAGCGAAGCTTCCTAAGCCTGCCTGACTGATAGAAAAGCGGCGCTTCCGGGCAACGGAGGCGCCGTTTTTTTATGCATTGCCACAATTCGCCCTTGCTTTGAGTGGTTTGCGCTCGTCACTCTGAAATCCGAGGCAAAATTCCGAGCGGGCAAGGGCATGATAAGATCCACCCCGATGATCAATACGGCGCGTCTGACCCTGTGTGCGATGCGTCCCGAAGATTTCAACCGGTTCGCCGAAATCTGGCGTGATCCGGAGGTCGTGCGCCATATCGGCGGTACTCCCAAAACGCGTGGCGAGGCTTGGGATTCGTTCCTGCGCAATGCTGGCCACTGGCAGATGACCGGCTTCGGGCAATGGGGCGTGATGCTGCAGTCGAATCGCAGATTGATAGGTCAGGCCGGGTTTTTCTATGGAAACCGCTCATTGGGCGAGGATTTTGACGGCTTCCCCGAGGCCGGATGGGTTCTGGCCCCCGAGATGCAGGGGCAGGGCTATGGGCAAGAGGCTGCACAGGCCGCCCATGATTGGTTCGACCGCGTTATTCCCGGCCCGCTGGTCGCGTTGATTGACGCCGATCATATGGCCTCGTGCAGGTTGGCCGAAAAGCTCGGGTACAAGCTGCTGCGCGCGGCTGAATATCGCGACACGCCGGTGCATCTGTTTCGCCGCGATGGCCCTCCGGCACGGTTGTGAAACGCATTCTCTGCTGCCGTGCCGCAAAATAGCTGAACAGTGCCGATCTTGTGAAATGAGACGGCAAATTGAGACTTTATGCTATCGTGGAATTCACGAGTGATTCAGCGGAGGATATGAATCATGATGATTTACCCCACGATGGAACTGCAAAACGGTAAATGCGTTACGCTGGACAAGGGACGTCTTGAGGACGCGATGCTTTGGCATGTGGACCCGGTTGAAACAGCACGCGGCTGGTCGGCGGCGGGTGCCGAATGGATGCAACTGACCGATTTCGACGCGATCGAAGGTCGTAACACCAATTCGGAACTGGTCGAAGAGATCATCCGCTCGAGCGAAATGTCGGTACAGTTGGCCGGTGGCATGCGGACCCGCGAGCAGGTCGAGCACTGGATCGACAAGGGGGCGGGTCGAATCGTCATTGGCACGCTTGCGGCCTGGGATCCTCAGTTGGTTAAGGAACTGGCCAAGCTTTACCCTGACCAGATCGTGTTGGCCGTGGATGTCTGGCAGGGTCAGGTGATGACCGAAGGCTGGCGCAGTCAAAGCGCCTTTACGCCCGACGCCTTTATCGAGGCGTTTGCCGACACGCCTTTCGCGGCCATTCTGGTCACCGATATCGATAGCGATATGGAAGATGTCGAGGCGCAGCTGGGCCTGATCTCGGGTCTGGCCAGCAAATCGCGGACGCCTGTCATCGCCAGCGGCGTTGTGCGTACAACCGACGATATCTCGCGTCTGGCTTATATTTCGAACATTTCGGGTGCCATCGTCGGGCGCGCACTGTTCCGCAAGACCGTCGATCTTGGCGAAGCGCTGGCGGTTGCGCAGTCGGCCCATGAGCCGGTCGCCGAGTTTCAGTAAAGCGTCATAGGACAAGAGAATCCGCCCGGCTGCCGGACAGCGGGGCGGATTTTTCGTTCGATCACGAGATTTCATCCGCCGGATGGCTGGCCCATAGTCCCAAGGCAATCAGATGCTATGCCAGAATCCGCCGTTGCTCTTGCCCCCGCACCCCGGGCCGGGGTATGAGCGGTTCTCATAACAGGAAGCAGGCAAGAGGCACTTCATGCGCAGAGTCGTTGTAACCGGTCTGGGATTGGTCACTCCTTTGGCCAGCGGGGTCGAGGAAACATGGTCGCGTCTGCTGGACGGTGAGTCCGGCGCAGGCCCCATCACGCTGTTTGATGCCGAAGCAAGCGGGGTCACCACGACCTATGCCTGCGAAGTGCCGCGCGGGGACGGAACCAATGGGACCTTCAACCCCGACGATTGGATGCCGCCTAAAGAGCAGCGCAAGATCGAGGACTTCATCCTCTATTCCATCGCTGCGGCCGAGATGGCCTGCAAGGACGCAAACTGGCTGCCTGAAGATGAAGAAGACCGCCTGCGCACGGGCGTTCTGATCGGTTCCGGGATCGGCGGGCTCGGCTCGATCGCCAATACGGCGAACCTGATCCGCGACAAGGGTCCGCGCCGTGTGTCGCCGTTCTTTATTCCGGGCGCTCTGATCAACCTGGCCTCGGGGCAGGTTTCGATCCGTCACGGGTTCAAGGGGCCAAACCATTCGGTCGTGACCGCCTGTTCGACGGGTGCCCATGCCATCGGCGATGCCAGTCGCATCATTCGTGCGGGCGACGCCGACGTCATGATCGCAGGCGGCGGTGAGGGCTGCATCTGCGAGATCGGTATCGCCGGGTTCAACGCCTGCAAGGCGCTGTCGACCAAATATGCCGATGATCCAAAAAAGGCGAGCCGCCCATATGATATCGACCGGGACGGGTTCGTCATGGGCGAGGGCTCGGGCATCGTTGTGCTTGAGGATTACGAACACGCCAAAGCGCGTGGCGCCAAGATCTATGCCGAGGTGTTGGGCTATGGCATGTCCGGCGACGCCTATCACATCACCGCGCCGTCCGAGGATGGCGACGGGGCGGAGCGCTCGATGAAAGCCGCGCTGCGCAGCGCCGGGCTGGAGCCGAAGGATCTGGACTACATCAACGCACATGGCACCTCGACCATGGCCGATACGATCGAACTGGGTGCGGTGGAACGCCTGCTGGGCGATCATGCAAGCAAGGCAACCATGACTTCGACCAAGTCGGCCACCGGTCACCTGTTGGGGGCTGCCGGCGCGATTGAAGCGATCTTTTCGATCCTGGCGATCCGCGATCAGGTCGCACCGCCGACCATCAATCTGGACAACCCGGCGATTGAAACACCCATTGATCTGGCGCCGAACGCCAAGCGTGAGCGTGAGATCAATGTGGCCTTGTCGAACTCGTTCGGTTTTGGCGGCACCAATGCAAGTGTGATCTTCGGAAAGGTCAGTTAAATGTGGCGGGCTTTGGCGTCGAACGCGCTGACCGTTCTGGTGGTCGGTATGTTTCTGCTGGGCGGTGTCGTCTTGTGGGGGCAGTCAAAATACACGTCCGAAGGCCCGCTTGAAACTGCGATCTGCCTGCAGGTCAAACCGGGCTCGAACATGACCCGTGTCAGTCGCGATCTGGAAGACCAGGGCGCGATCAGAAGCGGTTTGATTTTTCGCTTAGCTGCTGATTATGCTGACAAATCTCAGCAACTGAAAGCAGGCAGTTTTCTGGTGCGTGAAGGATCGTCGATGGAGCAGATCGTCGACGAGATCACCCGCAGCGGTGCCAGCACCTGCGGCACCGAGATCGAATACCGCATCGGCGTGACCCGTTTGCAAACCCGTGTACGTGAGCTGAACCCTGCGACCCTGAACTTTGATGAGGTTGCATCATTTGTGGTGGGTGAAGAGGAAGCGCCTGAAATTTATGGTGAAAAACGGGGCGAGTCTGATACACGCTATCGTATTTCGCTGGCCGAAGGTGTCACCAGTTGGCAGGTTGTCGAGTCGCTGAAGGCGATGGATTTGCTGACCGGTGAAGTGGCTGAGCTGCCTGCCGAAGGTATGCTTGCCCCCGACAGCTATGAGGTTGCGCCCGGTGAGGATCGGAACGTTATCCTGTCAGACATGCAGGAAAAACAACAGCTTAGGATCAATGCTGCGTGGGAGAATCGTCAGGACGGATTGCCTTTGAACAGTCCTGAGGAGATGTTGATTCTGGCTTCGATCATCGAAAAGGAAACCGGCCAGCCGGAAGAGCGCGGGCAGGTGGCGAGCGTTTTCGTTAACCGGTTGAATCAGGGCATGCGACTGCAGACAGACCCCACCGTGATTTATGGTGTCACCAAGGGGCAAGGGACGCTTGGCCGGGGTCTGCGTAGAAGTGAGTTGCGCGGTGTAACGCCTTGGAATACTTATGTGATCGAAGGTTTGCCGCCGACCCCGATTGCCAATCCGGGTCTGGCCAGCCTTGAGGCCGCAGTCACGCCTGACAACACCGATTTCATATTCTTTGTTGCGGATGGAACCGGGGGCCATGCTTTCGCTGAGACGCTGGATGAGCACAATCGCAACGTCGCCAAGTGGCGCGAGATCGAGGCGGAGCGGAATTCGGGGAACTGATCGGCACGGCGTAAAGTGTCCGTGTTGTACCTCGACCATGATGCGGGTCTTCCGAGTTGTACAAACCGGAATTCCGCATCATTTCGCCGTTTTCGGTGAGCGGCCAACGGTTTGGAAAGAACTGCCATGATAAGAATTGCCCTGACAGTTGTCACTTTGCTCGCGATGGCGACGGTCGCGGTGGCGCATTCGCCGGTGCAGCGAACCGCTCCGCCGGACGGGGCTGTAATCGATCAGGTGCCGTCTGAAATTTTATTTGTCTTCGGACGCAATATTCGTCTGACCCGGGTGGACTGGCAGTTGAACGGGGATCAGACGGGTACGGTTGATCTGGGTACGGCTGATGACTTCACGACGGAGATTGTGCTGCCCTTCGACGCGGCAGGGCCGGGTGTGTATCAGATCGAATGGCGGGGCTTATCAGATGACGGCCATCCGCAAACAGGCAGCTTTGGCTTTTCGGTCGAATGACGGGTGGATGACCCGATTGGCATAGCCTCGATCCTCGTCAAATGGGGGCTTTATTTCGGGGTGCTGGTCGCGGCCGGATCGGTGTTCTGTGCCGCTCTGTTTCGGGTGGAAATCCGGCGAGGCCGGATTGCCGGGTTCGCGGTGTGTGGCGGATTTTGTGCGGTTCTGTCCTTTGCGTTGAAGGGCAGCGCGTTGACCGGAGATTTGTCGGGGGTGACGGATCCCGAAATGCTTGGCCTGCTCTGGCAAACGCAGAGCGGTGTGGCCCTTCGGTGGCAGATGATCGGGCTGGCGTTGATGCTAGCAGGTCTTGTCCCGACGCGTCTGGGTATGATCTTGCAGATCGTGGGCGGGGTACTTGCCCTGTACGGGTTGGCGGCGGTTGGCCATGTGCAGGACCGGGACGCGCCTATCCTGCTTTACAGCCTTGTGCTGCATCTGCTTTGCGCGGCGACTTGGATCGGGATATTGGTGCCATTGCATCGTTTGGCCTCGGCCCCGGATCAGTTGGAGGCTGCCGCGTGGCTTGGTGAAAGATTTGGACAGGTCGCGATGGTGTTCGTGCCGCTGCTGCTGATTGCCGGGGGCTATATGGGTTATGGCCTGACCGGATCGGTCGCGGCGCTGTTGACCTCGGGCTATGGGCAGGTGTTGCTGATCAAGGTGGCGCTGGTTGCCGCGCTGCTGCTTCTGGCGGCGCTGAACAAGCTGCGCTTTGTGCCCGGTTTGCGCGCCGGGGACGCTTTGGCAGCGCGGGGTCTGACCCGCACGATCAAGGCCGAAGCGGGGGTGATGGCGGTCATCCTGCTGGCGACCGCATTCCTGACAACCAGCGTGACACCGCCAAGCCTGCATTGATCAGAGGGGCGCAGACCCCTCTGACCCTTTCGATCACGCCGCTTTGGGGCGTCGTGGGCGGCGGCGTTTTTGGCCTGCGGGTTTCGGCCCGTTGTTGCTCTGCGGTTTTGGGCCTCGGTGGCGGTTGCCCTGACGACGCGCCGGTTTTGTCGGGGTGATCGCCTCGGGCATCTCACCGCTGGCCACCGGAATTTCGATCTTCATCAGCTTTTGGATCTGACGCAGCAGATCAACTTCTTCGGCAGAGCAGAATGCGATGGCCTCGCCCTCGCGCCCGGCGCGGGCGGTGCGGCCGATGCGGTGGACATAGTTGTCGGGCACTTCGGGCAGGTCGTAGTTGATCACATAAGCCACGCCGGGGATGTCGATGCCGCGCGCGGCGACATCTGTGGCGACGAGGATGTTGATCTCACCCGCGCGGAAGGCCTTGATGGCGCGGTCGCGCTGGCCCTGGCTTTTGTTGCCGTGGATGGAGGCCGCGTTGTAGCCATCGGCGACGAGGCCTTTCATCAGCTTTTCAGCCCCGTGTTTGGTACGGGAAAAGACCAGTGTCAGGGAATCGGTGTCCTGAGACAGAATCTGGCGCAGCTTGGCGGGTTTTGTAGGCTTCTCAACGAAGTGAATCGACTGGGTGATCTTGTCAGCCGCTTTGCCCGGGGGCGAGACCTGTACCCGCTGCGGGTTGGTCAGATAAGCGCGGCTGAGTTCCTCCATCTGCTTCGGCATGGTGGCCGAGAACAGCATGGTCTGGCGCGGCGTACCCAGTTCCGGCGCGATGCGGCGCAGGGCGTGGATGAAGCCCATGTCGAGCATCTGGTCGGCCTCATCCAGCACCAGATGGCGGACCGAGCTGAGGTCGACGGCGCGGCGCTCCATCAGGTCGATCAGGCGACCGGGGGTCGCGACAAGGATATCGGTGCCGCGCGACAGGAACATGATCTGCTTGTTGATCGACTGGCCACCGACCACGGTGGCAACGCGCAGCTTGGTCTTGTTGGTGAGGGTGCGCAGGCTGTCGGCGATCTGGTTGACCAGTTCGCGGGTCGGCGCAAGGATCAGTGCCTTGGCGGTTTTGGGATCGGGCTTGCCGGGTTGGGCCAGCAGGTGATCGATCAGCGGCAGGCCGAAGGCCAGAGTCTTGCCGGTGCCGGTTTGCGCCAGGCCAAGGATATCGTGGCCATTCAAGGCCAGCGGGATCGCTTGGTTCTGGATTGGTGTGGGTTGGGTGAAATTGGCGCGTTGCAGCGCGTCGTTCAGGGCGGGCGCGAGGCCCAGCATGTCGAAGTCGAACAAATAACTATCCTTTGTCGCCCGAGTGGTTGGACCACGGGCAAGTCGCAATGGGCCGCATCCGCGACCGGCAGGGGTTGTGCGAGACCTCGGGACAGGCAGGCGGTTCCTGCGGTGTCCGGTCGTCGCGTCAAGAACCCTGCGTGATGGGGAACTATGGGTGGATCGGGCGCTGTGGGGGCTTTGGATGGCCCGGGTGCTCACGCGGCAGCGCTGTTTGAGGGGCACATGCGGGTTGGGCGGGGGAATGTCAAGCTTTAGGCTGGAGTTTGTTACGTTCTGAATGAGGGTGTTGCTGCGCCAACTGGCCCAGTCCAACCGCCTGATGGATCGCAAATCCGGTGTTGACCGCGCGATAAGTCGGGAAGGGCATCCGCCCCGAGGTTTCGATATCGCGTCTTATCCAGTCGTGATCTTCGAGCTGATGCAGCGAGGAAGACAAGGCGCGGTCGGTGATGGGGGGCAGGTCCGATTTGATGGCCGAAAAGCGATGCGGGGTGCCGGTCAGGGCCAGGATCGGAACGGTCCATGATTTACGGAGAAGCTTGCGGGTGCTGTCTTCGGGGGTGATCTTGAGGATTTCGTGGGCGGTCAGGGCGGCTTGAGCCCCGGCCTGGGTCAGGCGGAATTCGGGGCGCAGGGGATGGCCATGGCCGGGGTTCCGTTCGATCAGGTTGAGTTGGACAAGGTGTTCGAGACTGGCCGCGAAGGCTGTTCGGCTGGCGCTGGAGGCGGTGAGCAGAGGGGCCTGACGTCCGGGCACGCCTGTGTGCATCAGCGCCAGAATGTTCAGCGACCACGCGCGCGAGGTGAGCTTGACAAGTAGTTTAATGTCCATAAAGTATAGTTACTATACTTACAGACATAAGGGAAGCTCGATGCCGCTTGTTTCATTGAAGAACACCATCACGTTTGCGATTTCAGTTAGGGATCGCCACGCCAGCGCGGATTGGTATCGCGACATGCTTGGCTTCGAGCTGGTCCACCACATCGACGAAGCGGGGTGGAGCGAAATGCGTACCAATGTCGACGGTGTGACCTTGGGGCTGGGGGAACAGGCAGAGCCGTCGCCGGGCAATTGCGTGCCGGTCTATGAGGTTGCCGATATTGCTGTGGCGCGCGGCGCGTTGGAGGCGGCCGGGGTGGCGTTTGACGGCCCGACAGAGACGATCGAAGGCATGGTCAGCACGGCCACATTCTATGATCCGGACCAGAACGCCATGATGCTGGCGCAGGATCTGACGGGCGGCTGATCTTAACGCTGCGTACGGTGCGTGTTGCGTCGATGTTGCGTAACGCATTGACTTTGCGAACTTAATTCCGTACTACTTATCTCATGCTAGAAGAGGTGGGCAACGGTCCCGGGGTGACCCGGTGGCCGTTTTTCGTTTCTCTCGTGCGGAAAAACTCACGCATGAGGTCACAGGCAAACATGACTTTGATTACCCCGGAAGAGCGGATTTCCCAAACGGCCGACTTGTTGCAGTCGCTTGAGAGATCCATTCGCGATCTGCGCCAGGCAGCGGAAGAACTGCGAAAACAGATCGGCGCCGGGGAGGATGCAGACCTTGCCGGAACAGGCAAGCAACTGGGTCAGCTAGAGGGGCTGATCCGAAGTTGCCAGAAAGTGGAGACAAGCTTTGTCGAACAACATCACAGACAAGCCGGAATTGCCCAAGGGGGCTATGCGCTCGACCTTGATCGGGCACGATCTGAGATCGGGTGCAGGCTGGCTCGCCTCCGCGCCTGCTGCGGTGCAGGACAGATTTCTGAGTGAGATCGGGGAGGGGGGGCTGTGTGCCCTCCCTTTCCTGTTCGAGTTCTGGGCGCTGCCGCATCAGTTGCCGCCCGAGGGGGACTGGCGGTCATGGGTGATCATGGGCGGGCGCGGGGCCGGTAAGACGCGGGCCGGGGCCGAATGGGTGCGGTCTATGGTTGAGGGGTCTTTGCCGTTGGACAAGGGCGAGGCCAGTCGCGTCGCCTTGGTCGGTGAGACTTTTGATCAGGTGCGCGACGTGATGATTTTCGGCGATAGCGGTATTTTGCAATGTTCGCCGCCGGATCGGAGGCCTACGTGGAAGGCATCAGAGCACAAGCTGGTCTGGCCCAACGGGGCCGAGGCGCAGGCGTTTTCGGCGCATGATCCCGAGGGGTTGCGCGGCCCTCAGTTCGATGCGGCCTGGGTGGATGAGCTGGCCAAGTGGAAGAAGGCCGGGGAGACTTGGGATATGCTGCAATTTGCGTTGCGGCTGGGGGAACGGCCTCGGGTCTGCGTGACCACGACGCCGCGCAATGTGAAGGTTTTGAAGGAATTGCTGGCATCGCCCTCGACCGTGCAGACCCATGCGCCGACCGAGGCGAACCGGGCCAATCTGGCAGACTCGTTTCTGGACGAGGTGCGCGCGCGTTATGCGGGTACGCGGCTGGGGCGGCAGGAATTGGACGGGGTGCTGCTGTCGGATGCGGAAGGGGCGCTGTGGACGGGCTCGATGCTGGAGGCGGCGCGCTGTGCGCGGGTGCCCGAGTTGGATCGGGTGGTGGTGGCGCTGGACCCGGCGGTGACGGCGGGCTCGGATGCGGATGCCTGCGGGATCGTCGTCGTGGGCGCTCAGCTACAGGGGCCGCCCGAGGAGTGGCGCGCCTTTGTGTTGGCCGACCGGACGGTGCAGGGCGTCGGCCCCGCGGGCTGGGCGCAGGCGGCGATTCACGCGATGGAAGAATTCGGGGCCGAGCGGCTGGTGGCCGAAGTCAATCAGGGCGGGCAACTGGTGGAAGAGGTGGTGCGGCAGGTGGACCCTCTGGTCCCGTTCCGCGCGGTGCGGGCGTCACGTGGCAAGGTCGCGCGAGCCGAACCCGTGGCGGCCCTGTACGAGCAGGGGCGGGTGAGCCATATGGCCGAGTTGGACGCGCTGGAGGAGCAGATGTGCCAGATGACCGCGCGCGGGTTCGATGGGCAGGGCTCGCCCGATCGCGTAGACGCGCTGGTCTGGGCGCTGCATGAGCTGGTTGTTGGGCCTGCGGGAGCGTATCGGCGGCCGAGGGTAAGGACGTTGTGAGCACTTTGAGGGGTGCTCTACAAACAATCATATTTCGCCTAAAGGGCTGATCTTTCGCTGGGCGCATTCAGGTTCAGGACGTTGGGTAGTCTTGATTCCAATTGTCCTCGTATTCACCGAGCAACCGCGACAACGTCAGCAGCGAAGAAAACAGCCTTGCATGGACATCCGGCGACATCATTGTTTTGTAGTCATCAAGCAGCTGCACAAGAACGACTACGTTGGAGGCAAACACCTCGTAGACGTGTTTGTCGGCAGCAGTAGGTTCCTTGGTCCAGTTATTGTTCGTATCGGAGTGTCCGGACGGCACAGGTTCGTTTTCATTCATCGGGTGGCCTCTTTAATCTGAAGCACACGTGGGGGCATGTGAAACGCAAACAATTGCCGTGGCACGAAATCACAAGAACTTGGCGGCGATTGCAAAGGAATTGGGTTAAATGTCCAGCGAGCTGCTAAACCTTGCAATCGGCCAAGCTGGGGTCAGGAGCAGGGCTCGCGCGACCGGGTCAACGAACTGGTCTGGGCGTTGCATGAGTTGGTGGTAGGGCCTGCGGGGGCGTATCGGCGATCTAGGGTGCGGAATTTGTAAAGCCATTCATGCTAGGAATAGCGAGAAGGTCGCACATCTCGTTTCGAATCGAGAGAGGGTGTAGGGTCTTTTGTGTCGGGGTTCTTATGACTGAGCCGGAGAGACACTATGGAACCTACTGTTTCACAAGAAGAACTGGACGCTGGGCGTGGCTATGAGGAGCTGTTTGTGCCCGCGTTGTTTGCGCCGTGGCCCCCACATTTGGTGAAATCCGCCGGAGTCCGAACTGGCCAGCAGGTTTTGGACATTGCATGCGGCAGCGGTGTTCTGGCGCGGCACTTGCTGTCAGTGGTGGGCGATGGAGGCCGCGTAACCGGGCTTGATCCAGCGCCCGGAATGATCGCGGCCGCGCGCGAAGTTGAGCCACGCATTGACTGGGTTTTGGCGGGTGCAGAGGATACCGGGTTGGAGAGCGGGACCTTCGATGCCGTGCTTTCCCAGTTCGGGATGATGTTCTTTCGGGACCGAGATGCGGCAGCGCGGGAAATGAATCGCGTCATCAGACCGGGCGGCGCGCTGGCCGTAGCGGTCTGGAACGATCTGGATCACAATCCGGCCTATCACGCCATTATCAGGCTCTTGGAGTCCGAGATCAGCACCGCGGCGGGGGATGCTCTGAGATTGCCTTATTCGCTTGGGAACCCTGCTGAGGTTGTTTCAGTCTATGAAAAGGCTGGATTCCTGGACATCGAGGTGGTGAGCGACACTGAACCGGCGCGCTTTCCAAGTGCACGGACGATGGTTGAGGCTGACTTGCGCGGCTGGCTTCCGCTTTTTGACATTCATCTGAGCGAAGAGAAAATTGCGAGTGTCTTAGCCTGTGCTGATGACGCGCTGGCTGCGTTCCGTACTGCTGACGGTGAGGTCGTATTTCAGGCGTCAGCTTATATTGTGAGCGGCAGGAAGCCCTGATTGGTTGGTGACGCGCTCGCGTTGCGCACACTATGGTACGTCCAATTCCCAATGCTAGAACTGCATCCAGTTAATCGCCTTTCCACCAGCCGAGCAGAGCGGCGGAAAGACGGAGCTTTGGCTTAAACAGTTGGTACGTTGATTTGGTTTCGATAGGTCAGGCCGGGCTGACCGCGTGCAGGCGCCAGGTATTCGGGACGCCTTTCAACTCGTGCTCGCCACAGTCCTGAAACTGGAACGGTGCGCCCAGCATCAGTTGCCGGGTGAGGTCGGAGGCCAGAACCTGACCGTCTTTGGCCTGGCCCATCACCCGCGCGGCCACGACCACGCCGAGGCCACTGATGTCGTCGCCGCGAATTTCAATCTCACCCGTATGCGCGCCGAAGCGCGCGTTCAGATCGATGGCTGACAAGGCGTCGCGTACGGAACCGGCGCAGGCCAGCGCGCTGGTCGGAGAGCTGAACGTCGCCAGCACGCCATCACCGGTGAATTTCACCAGATGACCGCCGTGACGGGAGATCTGGCTTGTGCAGATATCGTCATGGCGGTTCATCAGATCGCGCCAGCGGTCATCCCCGATCCGGGCCTGTTGCGAGGTGGACTCGACCAGGTCCGAGAACAGAACGGTGGCAAGCGTGCGCGTGGGCTGCAGCGTCACCGGGGTCGCGCCGGTGATGAACTGGACGATTGCGGCGGCATAGCTTTCCACGTCGCCTTCCCATGGCACATGCTCATGTCCGGGTACAGTTTTGTATTCGGTCGAGGGCATCAGGCGCAGAAAATCCCGGGCGCATTCGGCCCCGTTTGGCTCTTCGGTTTCGCGATGAATGACCAATGTGGATTGAGAAATGGAAGGCAGCAATTCCCGGATATCGATCCAGGCCGCGAGTTCGAACAGGTTGGCGACGGTGATCGGGGTTGCGCTCATCCTTTGGAAATGCGCCCAGGCGTCTTGTGCCTCGGCATCGTCCAGGCTTGGGCCGAAATCCGAGAAAGGGTGACGTTTATAAGGCTTCCCCCAATTCTCGCGGAACTGAGTCAATGCGGTTTCAAGGCTTTCAGGGGTCAGATAACCGCGGGTCAGGCGACCTTGCGCGTACCCGCCGCAGAGCGCCAGACGTTCAACCCGTTCGGGCCGCATCGCCGCGTAGACACAGGCCAGAGAAGCCCCTTCGGAGAAAGCGATAATCGTGGCCGAGGTCATGTCGGCAGCATCCATCACCGCATCGATATCCATCACGCGTTCTTCGAGAGTAGGGGTGCCTTGAATGCGGTCGGACATGCCGTTGCCGCGTTTGTCGAAAGTGGCCAGCCTGCCCACCGAGCTGAGCGCTGCCATCCACTGCAGATAGCCCGGGTTTTCCATTGACGCTTCGAGATGTGAGATCATGCCGGGCACCAGCACCAGATTACGCGGCCCATCGCCCCAGACCTGATAGGCGATGGAGAGCCCGTCGCTTTCGGTAAAAAGGGTCTCCACGCTGGCAGTCATGCACCCCCCGGTCGTTTTGCGGCCATTCCGCCGCCTGAGATTTCAGGCGGAGCTGGCGCAGGACCATATTGATGTCCGAATGGCCTGTCGGTCAACGGTCGGGTTGGTTGAGGGAGGTGCGGATGTGCCAGATGACCGCGCGCGGGTTCGAGGGGCAGGGCTCCCGATCGGGTCGACGCGCTGGTCTGGGCGTTGCATGAGTTGGTTGTGGGGCCTGCGGGGTGTATCGGCGGCCTAGGGTGCGGAGTTTGTAAACTTAGCGATGGCGAAGGAATGACGGCAACAGAGCTTCAAACAAGTTTGCTATAGACTGTTAACGACTGGTTTCGAGAGAATTGACTGTGTAATGGCTTCGCTATGCAAAAGGTCACGGTAACCAGCTCTAACAGATTTGATTTAAATGACATTCTTGACCCCAACGAAAAGTTGCTCTGGTCAGGGGAGCCCGGTTATGGGCGCAAGTTCTTTCAGGCAGTAGGTGATGAGCGGAAGGTTCATATATTCCTGTTGATCGCTTCGCTGGTCATGTGGGCAACGCTTCCATTCATCGATGCCAATGCCGATTTTGGCCGCTTTGAAGCTTATTGGATATACGGCGCAATGACGTTCGTTTTCATTGCCTTTTCGTATAGCATCGCAAGTCAACGTCACTACGTCCTGTTTAACTTGGCATATTTTGTTACGAACAGGCGCGTAATAATTTGCCGGCGCGGTCGAAACTGGCGGTTTGGTGTCCGACTCTACATCGTTTCGTGTGAGCATTCAGCGACCTTTCCGTATTCTATAGTTGAAAGCCGCCCCTATCCGTCGCTGGAAGTTGGCATTCTTCTTTCTGAACAGCAGGTGCAACCATTCGGGCTTGGACTCTCTCATCCCGGACATCCGATGCTCTTTGGCAGGACATACTATCCAATACTGTTAGACTATGTTCCGGATGCTGAGCACTTAGTTGCGACTATTCGATCGTGTTGTCTTGACAGGTAGGGCCATGAATTTCATCGGAAAGGTGCTGAGAATACCATCTCGAGATGAGCTCTCTCTTCTGAAAAAAGGTCTGTTTGTTCGATTGATCTTTGTCGCAATTCTGTTGATTGCGTCTATGTCCGAACAAAGATCAGTCCTTTACTACGTAATTGCATTGCCCTGGATATATATCATTCTCATGTTCGGCATGATCGAAGGCAGATTTGAGAACCGAAACAATTCGCACGATTGAACTGTTGCCCAACCCCCGCACGCCACATTTCCAAGGCTTAAACCTCTTCCCGTCATAACTCCTTTCAACAAGCCGGGCAGAGCGGCGGCAGAAAGGAGCACAGATGGTATTCGATTTCTTGCGTCGTGGATCGGCTGGGGAAGCGCCCGAGGCGAAGGCGAGCGCGGCGGGGCCTGTGGTGGCGTGGCAGACCGGCGGGCGCGTGGCGTGGAGCCCTCGGGATGCGGTGTCGCTGACGCGGACGGGGTTTTCGGGGAACCCGGTGGGGTTTCGCTCGGTCAAGCTGATTGCCGAGGCGGCGGCGGCGTTGCCTTTGGTGTTGCAGGATCAAGCGCAGCGGTTTGATGTGCATCCGATCCTGAGCTTGATGCGTCGTCCGAATGCGGCGCAGGGGCGGGCGGAGTTGATGGAGGCCTTGTTCGGGCAGTTGTTGCTGTCGGGCAATGCATATGTCGAGGCGGTTCGGGCCGAGGAAGGCCTGCCGGTTGAACTGCATGTCTTGCGCTCGGATCGGATGAGCGTGGTGCCGGGCACGGATGGCTGGCCCAAGGCGTATGATTACGCGGTCGGCGGTAAAAAGCACCGGTTTGCGGCGGAAAATATCTGTCATATCAAATCGTTCCACCCGCAGGATGATCACTATGGGTTCTCGCCGATGCAGGCGGCGGCGATGGCGATTGATGTGCATAACAGCGCGTCTCGGTGGTCGAAATCGCTGCTGGACAATGCGGCGCGGCCTTCGGGGGCGCTGGTGTGGAAAGGTGATGGCCATGGGGTGATGGCCGAGGATCAGTTCCGGCGTTTGTCCGATGAGATCGAGCAGAACTATCGCGGGGCGCGAAATGCAGGCCGACCGATGGTTCTGGAAGGGGGGCTGGATTGGAAGCCGATGGGGTTCTCTCCTTCCGATATGGAGTTTCAAAAGACCAAGGAAGCCGCCGCCCGCGAGATCGCGCTGGCCTTTGGGGTCCCGCCGATGCTGCTGGGAATTCAGGGCGACGCGACCTATTCGAACTATCAGGAGGCCAACCGGGCGTTTTATCGCCTGACCGTGCTGCCCCTGGTGACGCGGGTGGCGGCGGCGGTGTCGGAGTGGCTTGCGGGGTTCTCAGGTGAGGATCTGGTGCTGAAACCCGATCTGGATCAGGTGCCCGCGTTGTCGGCGGAACGCGATGCGCAATGGGCGCGGGTCAACGGGGCCGATTTCCTGACAGATGCCGAGAAGCGCGCTTTGCTGGGGCTGCCGGAGCGGGCGGATGTCTGACGGGTATCCTCCGTTCGACTGCGCGCCGGGCCTGCGTCTGGCCGCGCATGAGCGGGTGGCCGAGATCCAGCATGCTCATCTTTGTCGGCGGCTGGATCAGATCGAGGAGATGATGGAGCGGCTTGAACGGCGGTTGTGGCTGACGGTCTACGGTGTGGCGGCGGTCATTCTGGCGCAGGCGTTTCAGTCGTTTCTAGTGGTAACGCCATGAGTTCAGCGAGTTACATGGAGAAGTTGATGGATTTGGAACATAAATTCGCGCGCTTTGGCGACGGTTTGTCGGTGACCGAGGATGCGGTGATCGAAGGCTATGCCAGCCTGTTCGGGCAGGTCGATCAGGGCAGCGATGTGGTGCAGCGCGGGGCGTATCGCGGCTCGCTTGAGGGGCTCAAGGCCGCGGGTCAGCGCGTCAAGATGCTGTGGCAGCACGACCCGGCGCAGCCCATCGGCGTCTGGGATGAGGTGCGCGAGGACGACCGGGGCCTGTGGGTCAAGGGACGTCTGCTGGAAAGCACGCAGAAGGGCCGTGAGGCGGCGGAACTGATCCGGGCGGGGGCGATGGATGGCCTGTCGATTGGCTATCGCACCAAACGGGCCATGAAGAATGACAAGGGCCAGCGGGTCCTGACCGAACTGGAGCTGTGGGAGGTGTCGCTGGTGACATTCCCGATGCTGCCCAGTGCGCGGGTGGCGGCAAAGGGGACGGACCCCGAGGCCGAGAACACCTGGCGCAGAATTGCCGAGGTGTTCAATGACGCCCGGCAGGAGCTGGCGCGGAGCTAACGCGCCTCAAACCCACCCAAAAACAGGACATGCTGATGAGCAAGACCGAGACCCCGGCCTTGACCGGAGAGGGTGCGCCCCTGGTTCAGGAGGTGAAGCAGGCGATGGCTGGCTTCGTGAATGAATTCAAGGGCCTCAAGGCCGAAGTTAAAACCCAACTGCAACAGACAGAAGAGCGACTGACCATGCTGGATCGTAAATCAACCATCGCGGCACGCCCGCATCTTGCGGCCTCGATCGAGGACGGCGCGCCGCATCAGAAGGCATTCGACGCCTATGTGCGTTCGGGCGAGGATGACGGGCTGCGCGGGCTTGAGATCGAGGCGAAATCGCTGTCGACCGCAGTGAACAGCGATGGCGGCTATCTGGTCGATCCGCAGACTGCCGAGACGATCAAATCGGTGCTGAATTCGACCGCCTCGATCCGTTCGATTGCGTCGGTGGTGAATGTCGAGGCGAATTCGTTCGATGTGTTGATCGACCATACGGATGTGGGTGCGGGCTGGGCGGATGAAGCTTCGGCCACGGCTGAGACGGCGACGCCGTTGATTGACCGAATTTCGATTGCGCTGCATGAGCTGAGCGCGCTGCCCAAGGCCTCGCAGCGGTTGCTGGATGACAGTGCCTTTGACGTCGAGGGCTGGCTGGCGGGTCGCATCGCGGACAAGTTCGCCCGTGCCGAGGCGGCGGCGTTTATCGGGGGTGACGGCGCGGACAAGCCCAAGGGTATTCTGGATCATCCGGCTGTCGACAATGACGTCTGGGCCTGGGGCAATCTGGGCTATGTGCCGACTGGTGTCGACGGCGGTGTTGATGCGGACGCGATTGTAGATGTGGTCTATGCGCTGGGCGCGCAGTACCGGGTCAACGGAACCTTCGTGATAAATTCGAAAACCGCCGGCCTGATCCGCAAGCTGAAGGACAGCGATGGCCGATTCCTGTGGTCGGACGGTCTGGCCGCCGGTGAGCCAGCGCGTCTGATGGGCTATCCGGTGCTGATTGCCGAGGATATGCCGGATGCGGCAACCGACAGTTTCTCGATTGCCTTTGGTGACTTTCAGGCGGGTTACACCATTGCCGAGCGTCCCGATCTGCGCGTGCTGCGCGATCCGTTCAGCGCCAAGCCGCATGTCCTTTTCTACGCGACCAAGCGCGTGGGCGGCGACGTCAGCGATTTTGCTGCGATCAAGCTGGTGAAATTCGGCACCGCCTAAAGCGGGCTGAATCCGGGGGGCTTTGCGCCCCTCGGGCGGCGGGCGCGGGCCGGGGTGAGATCCCCTGCGTTGTCTAGCTGCTCCCCTCCGTCCGAGCAACGTGGGGCGGCGCGTGCCCGTCATTTTCTTGAGTGAGGCCCCCGGAGGGGTCCGAGATTGCGGAGTGAATGGATGATGTTGATCGAAGAAACCGCCATCGCGGATGCGGCGCTGCCGGTGGATCAGTTCAAGGCGCATCTGCGGCTGGGCACGGGGTTTGCCGAAGATGCCGTGCAGGACGAGGTGCTGAACGGCTTTTTGCGCGCGGCCATTGCGGCGATCGAGGCGCGGACCGGCAAGGTGCTGATCGAGCGGGAATTTTCGTGGAGCCTGAACGGCTGGCGCGACCCGGCGGGTGAGGTGCTGCCGGTGGCCCCGGTCGGTGCGATTGACGCGGTGATGGTGGCGGATGCGGCAGGGGCCGAGACGGTGATGGATGCGGCGGCTTATCGGCTGGAACGTGATGCGCAGCGCCCTCGGTTGCGTCCGGCGAGCTCATGTTTGCCCAAGGTGCAGACAGGTGGTTCGGTGAAGATTGTCTTCACGGCTGGAATGGCATCGGATTGGGGCGGCTTGCCCGCTGATCTGTGGCAGGCAGTGCTGCTGTTGGCGGCGCATTACTATGAATATCGCGATGAGACGGCGCTGGGCGCGGGGTGTATGCCGTTCGGCGTGACCAGCCTGATCCAGCGCTATCGCACGGTGCGCTTCGGTGCAGGGGTAACGCAATGAGCGCGCCGCGATTGAACCGCAGGCTGGTGCTGGAGGCTCCGGTACGTAGCGCCGATGGCGCAGGGGGCTATACCGAGACATGGGCCGCGCTGGGCACGCTTTGGGCCGAGGTGACGGCGCGCAGTGGGGCGGAACGGGCTGTGGGCGGCGCCTCGGTGTCGCGGGTTGGCTATCGCATCGTGGTGCGGGGTGCGCCCGAGGGATCAACCATGCGCCCCGCGCCGGATCAGCGGTTTCGCGAAGGCGCGCGGCGCTTCGTGATCCGCGCAGTGGCTGAACGCGATGGGCGTGGCCAGTACCTGACCTGTTTTGCAGATGAAGAGGTGGCGCCATGAGCTATGGCGTTTCAGCCGCTTTGCAGGCGGCGGTGTTTCAGCAGCTTTCGGGGGATGCGCAGGTCGGCTCGCTTTCCGGCGGCGCAATCTATGACGCGGTGCCCTCGGGGGTGTTGCCTCAGACTTACGTGACCTTGGGGCCGGAGGAGGTGCGTGAGGCATCGGACCGGTCAGGCGCAGGTGCGGTACATCGCTTCACGGTCTCGGTGGTGTCGGAGGCGGCGGGTTTCGGCGCGGCCAAGACGCTGGCCGGCGCGGTGTGTGATGCGCTGGAAGGTGCGGCGCTGACATTGGACCGGGGCCATCTGGTGGGGCTGTGGTTTGAACGCGCCTCTGCCCGCCGCACGGGAACCGGCGGCGCGATCCGCCAGATCGACCTGAAATTCCGCGCCCGCGTGGAAGACGACTAAGCAATCAACGGAGAGAGCATATGGCTGCCCAGAACGGAAAAGACCTGTTGGTCAAAGTGGATATGAACGGCACGGGCCTGTTCGAAACCATCGCGGGCCTGCGCGCCACGCGGATCAGTTTCAACGCGGAAAGTGTGGATGTCACCAGCCTGGAAAGTCAGGGCGGGTGGCGCGAGCTGTTGTCGGGGGCGGGGGTCAAGTCGGCCTCGATCTCAGGGTCCGGCGTGTTCAAGGACGCGGGCACGGACGAGCGTGCGCGTCAGCTGTTCTTTGATGGCGAGACGCCCGGGTTTCAGGTGATCATCCCCGATTTCGGCATTGTCGAAGGGCCGTTTCAGGTCAGCAGCATCGAATATGCGGGCTCGCATAACGGTGAGGCGACCTATGAGATGAGCATGGCAAGCGCCGGTGCGCTGAGCTTTACGGCGCTCTGATGGTCAATCCGTGGACGGGCGAGGTGGCGCTGACCATCGATGGGGAGCAGCGGGTGCTCAAGCTGACATTGGGTGCTTTGGCAGAACTGGAGCAGGAGCTGCAGGCCGGGTCTCTGGTCGAACTGGTGCAGCGGTTTGAAGGCGGCGGGTATTCCAGCGGCGATGTGCTGGCCTTGCTTGTTGCGGGGCTGCGCGGCGGCGGGTCTCAGGTGACCCGCGCTGACCTGCTGCATGCCGAGATCGCGGGCGGACCGATGGCCGGGGCCAAGGCGGCGGCAGAACTGCTGGCGCGCGCCTTCATGGTGCCGGGGTGAGCGGGTTCGACTGGCCTGCGCTGATGCGGGCCGGGTTTCTGGGCCTGCGCCTGACGCCCGAGCAGTTCTGGCGTCTGACCCCGGCCGAGCTGCGGCTGATGCTGGGGCAGGGTGCGGGGATGCCGGCGATGAACCGGGCCGGGTTGGATGCGCTTTTGGCCGCCTACCCGGACAAGACACAAGGAGAGTGCGATGGCGGATCATGAAGGGTTTGATGACCTGCAGGAGCGAGGAGAAGCGCTGGGCGATGCGCTGGGCGACGCCGCCACCATGGCATCGGCGTTCGATGGCCAGATGAAGCGGATCAGCGCCGCGTTTGAAGAAACCAGCAAGGATGTGGCGACGCTGGAGCGTGGCATGTCCGGCGGCTTGCGCAAGGCGTTTGATGGCGTGGTGCTGGACGGGATGAACCTGTCCAGTGCGCTGGATGTACTGAAGAACTCGATGATCCAGACCGCCTATTCGGCGGCGATCAAGCCGGTGACGGATCATTTCGGCGGCATGCTGGCCAATGGGGTTGGCAGCCTTGTGCAGGGCATTCTTCCGTTCGCCGATGGTGGCAGTTTTTCTCAGGGCCGCGTGATGCCTTTTGCCAATGGCGGCATCGTCAGCAGCCCGACCATGTTCCCGATGCGCGGCGGCACCGGGTTGATGGGCGAGGCGGGCCCCGAGGCGATCATGCCGCTGGCGCGCGGCGCGGACGGCAAGCTGGGCGTGCGGACGCAGGGCGGCGGGCGCGCGGTGAATGTGGTGATGAATATCACCACGCCGGACGTGCAGGGATTCCGACGCTCTCAGGGGCAGATCGCGGCGCAGATGAGCCGCGCGCTGGGTCGCGGCAATCGCAACAGATAACGGGAGCAGGTGATGAATTTCCACGAGGTGAGATTTCCGGCCAGCCTGAGTTTCGGCTCAGTCGGGGGACCGGAACGGCGCACGGATATCGTGACGCTGGCCAACGGGTTTGAAGAACGCAACACCCCTTGGGCGCATTCGCGCAGACGCTATGACGCTGGGCTGGGGCTGCGGTCTTTGGACGATATCGAGACACTGATTTCGTTCTTCGAGGCGCGGCAGGGTCAGATGTTCGGCTTTCGCTGGAAGGACTGGTCGGATTTCAAATCCGCTGCGGCGACAGCTGAGGTGGACAAGGGCGATCAGGTGATTGCGCGCGGCGATGGTGAGACGGTCTCGTTTCAACTGGTCAAGACCTACAGCTCGGGCGGGTTCAGCTATGTCCGACCGATCCTGAAGCCGGTGCTGGGCACCGTTACGCTGGGGCTGGATCAGGACACGCTGCGCGAGGGCGTCGATTTTGAGGTCGATCTTGCTTCGGGGAGGGTGACCTTCGCCACGCCGCCGCTGGAGCAGGTCGAGATTACCGCAGGGTTCGAATTCGATGTGCCGGTGCGGTTCGACACGGACAAGATCCAGACCAGCGTCGCCAGCTTTCAGGCGGGGGATGCGCCGAACGTGCCGGTGGTTGAGGTGCGGGTCTGATGAGCGGGGACAAACAGGCGCTGCAGGCGCATCTGCAAAGCGGTTTGACCACGACCTGCCGTTGTTGGGCGATAACGCGCCGCGACGGGCAGATTTTCGGTTTTACCGATCATGATTTGGAGCTGAGTTTTGACGGGCTGACCTTCAAGGCCAGCACCGGCCTGACTGCTGCGGCGATCGAGCAGGCGACGGGCCTGTCCATCGACAACACCGAGGCGATGGGCGCGCTGTCTGATGCCTCGGTTCGGGAAGAGGATATCGAGGCGGGGCGGTTTGACGGGGCCGAGGTGCGGGCCTGGCTGGTCAATTGGGCCGCGACCGAGCAGCGGATGCTGCAATTTCGCGGCTCGATCGGGGAATTGCGCCGCGCAGGCGGAGCGTTTCATGCGGAATTGCGCGGGCTGACCGATCTGCTGAACCGTCCTTTGGGCCGGATCTATCAAAAGCCCTGCACCGCCGTTCTGGGGGATCGCGCCTGCCGGTTCGCTCTGGATACGCCGGGATATCGTGCAGAGGCCGAGATTGTCGGTCTGGAAGGTACAGTCTTGCGCTTGCGGGGGGCAGAGAGTGCCGACAAGGCATGGTTCGAACGAGGCAGGCTGGGTGTGCTGACCGGTGCGGCCAGTGGGCTTTGGGCCACGATCAAGCAGGACCAGCGAGAGAGCGGCGGGCGCAGCGTCACGTTGTGGTCTGCGATCGCAGGCGGGTTGGCGGTGGGCGACCGCGTCCAACTGACGGCGGGGTGTGACAAGCGCATGAACACCTGTCGGTTAAAATTTAATAATATCATGAACTTTCAAGGCTTTCCTGATCTTCCACACGAAGACTGGGTGATGGCCATACCCAAGAGAAGCAATCGCAACAAAGGGGGGAGCAGGCGGTGATGCAGGCACATCAGAACATTGTTGATGAGGCGCGGCGCTGGCTGGGGACACCTTATGTGCACCAAGCCTCGGTCCGGGGTGCGGGTGCGGATTGTCTGGGCCTGCTGCGCGGCGTGTGGCGCGCCGTGAAAGGGCATGAGCCCGAGGCGGTGCCGGTCTACAGCATGGACTGGTCCGAGCCGCAGGGCGAAGAGCGGATGTGGGCCGCTGCCCGCCGCCACCTGATCGAGAAACCGCCCGAAGATATGGCTCCGGGCGATGTGCTGCTGTTCCGGATGCGCGATGCGGCGGTGGCCAAGCATCTGGGCATTGTCAGCGCGTGCAGCCCGGCGCGCTTTATCCACGCCTATTCCGGCCATGGCGTTGTCGAAAACACGCTGAGCGAGCCCTGGCGCCGCCGTGTCGTTGCCTGCTTCGCATTCCCGCAGGAGGATCTCTGATGGCTACTATTCTGTTGTCCGCGGCAGGGGCTGCGATTGGTGGCTCGATCGGTGGATCGGTCGCGGGCCTGTCAGCGGCTGTTATCGGCCGTGCGGTGGGGGCCACGCTGGGCCGGGTGATCGACAACCGGCTGATGGGACAATCCGTCATGGGCGGTGGCAGCGAAGTGGTCGAGACCGGTCGTCTGGATCGCTTTCGCCTGACCGAAACCGGCGAGGGTGCGCCAGTTGCAACGGTATTCGGCCGGATGCGCGTGGGCGGTCAGGTGATCTGGGCGTCGGACTTTCTGGAAACGCGCAGCACCTCGACCACGACCCAGACCACCGGCGGTGGCGGCAAAGGGAGCGCGCCGAAACCATCCGAGGTGGAAACGACGACACATAGCTACAGCTATTCCATCTCTCTGGCGATTGCGGTGGGGGCAGGCAAAGTTGCCGATATCACACGTGTCTGGGCGGATGGGGAAGAAGTTGAGCGCAGATCGCTGAATATGCGCATCTATCGCGGCAGCCACTCGCAGCTGCCCGATCCACTGATGGAAGCCATTGAAGGTGCGGGCAAAGTGCCCGCCTATCGCGGTACAGCCTATGTGGTGATCGAGGATCTGCAACTGGGTCCATATGGCAATCGCGTACCGCAATTCTCGTTCGAGGTGGTGCGACAGGAACAGGATGGAATGCCCGACGCCGAGGACGCGCTGTCGCGGATCATCAAGGGCGTGGCGCTGATGCCGGGCACGGGCGAATATGCGTTGGCGTCGTCTCAGGTGAACTATTCCAAGGGGCAGGGGCGCAGCTGGGCGGCGAATGTGAACTCACCATCCGGCCGGTCCGACCTGTGGACATCGACGCGGGCTTTGCAACGTGAACTGCCGGGGTGCGAGTCGGCCTCGTTGATCGTGTCGTGGTTTGGGGATGATCTGCGCTGTGGTGAGTGTCAGATACGCCCGAAGGTCGAACGCAAGAGCGCCGACGGCAAGAACATGCCCTGGAGCGTTTCCGGTGTCTCGCGGGAGCAGGCCGGTACGGTGCGAAAGGTCGATGGGCGACCGGTCTATGGCGGCACGCCAGCGGATGCGTCGGTGGTCCAGGCGATCAAACGTCTGAAAGACACTGAAAAGCGTGTCATGTTCTATCCGTTCATTCTGATGGAACAGCTACAGTCGAACGGCCTGCCCGATCCATGGTCGGATGCTGCGGATCAGCCTCATCTGCCTTGGCGGGGCCGGATCACGTTGGACGTGGCACCCGGACGCGAAGGCTCGCCGGATCAGACTGCCGACGCAGATGCTCAGGTGGCGGCGTTTTTCGGCACCGCCCGCGCGTCGCATTTTTCGACGGGTGGCGGCGAGGTGACCTATAGCGGTCCGCAGGAATGGGGATTGCGCCGGTTCATTTTGCACTATGCCGCCCTGTGCAAGGCGGCAGGCGGGGTGGACTCGTTCTGCATCGGGTCCGAGTTGCGTGGCCTGACACAGATCCGGGGCGCATCGGGCTTTGCGGCTGTTGCGCAGTTGCGCGCACTGGCGGCAGAGGTGCGCGATATTCTGGGAACACGCACCAGGATCGGCTATGCTGCCGACTGGACCGAGTATTTCGGTTATCAGCCGCAGGATGGCAGCGGTGATCGCTATTTCCATCTGGACCCGCTTTGGGCCGATGACAACATCGATTTCGTGGGCATCGACAATTACATGCCCCTTTCTGACTGGCGGGATGGCGAGGCGCATCTGGATGCCGAAGCCGGATCGATCTACGATCTGGATTATCTACGCGGCAATATCGAGGGCGGTGAGGGCTATGACTGGTATTATGCCTCGCCCGAAGAGGCCGAGGCGCAGGTGCGGACGCCGATCACCGATGACGCCCATGGCGAGCCCTGGGTCTGGCGCTATAAGGACCTGCGCAACTGGTGGGCCAACCGGCATCACGAGCGCATCGGGGGCGTAAGGCAGGGTAATCCGACGGGCTGGGTGCCGGGGTCCAAGCCGATCTGGTTTACTGAGCTGGGTTGCGCGGCCATCGACAAGGGCACCAACCAGCCGAACAAGTTTCTGGATCCGAAATCGTCGGAATCGGAGTTGCCAAAGTATTCCAGCGGGATGCGGGACGATTTTATACTGGTCCAATATCTCAGGGCGATGCTGGGATATTGGAGCAATCCGCAGGTCAACCCGGTGTCGGATATCTATGACGGTCCGATGGTTGATATGTCGAACGCCTTTGTCTGGGCCTGGGACGCACGGCCTTACCCGACCTTTCCGAACCTGCGTTCGCAATGGACGGATGGTGAGAACTATGCGCGCGGGCATTGGCTGAACGGGCGGTCCGGGTCGCGGACGCTGGCCTCTGTGGTGACCGAGATCTGCCATGAGGCGGGGGTGACGGAGATCGATGTTTCGGCTCTGTATGGAATGGTGCGCGGCTATGCGGTCGAGGATGTGATGAACGCGCGTCAGGCCTTGCAGCCTTTGATGCTGCGCTATGGGTTCGACGCGATTGAGCGCGATGGTGTGCTGGTGTTCCGCACCCGCGACGGACGCCGCGCGTATGAGTTGGACCCGGATCAGATCGCCATCAGTTCGGATATCGACGGATCGGTTGAATACCGTCGTGAGGCCGAGGCCGAGATGACGGGCCGCGTGCGTCTGCGCTTTGTCCAGTCGGACGCCAATCATGATGTGGTCGCCGAAGAAGCGGTGTTGCCGGATGACAGCACTCATGCGGTTGCGGTGAACGAGATGCCACTGTCGATGACCCGCGCCGAAGGGCGGCAAACGGTCGAGCGGTGGCTGAGCGAGGCGCGTATCTCACGCGAGACGGCGAGATTTGCTTTGCCGCCGTCCCTGTTGCAAGTGGGTGCCGGTGACGTGGTGCGTTTGCCCGGGGCCGGGCAGGGGGCGGGTGCGCTCTATCGTATCGACCGGCTGGAACAGGCCGAGATGCAGCTGGCCGATGCGGTGCGGATCGAGCCGGGCGTATACGCGCGTGCGGATGTGCAGGATGACGAGGTGATGGCAAAGCCTTACACCGCCCCGGTTCCGGTATTGCCGGTTTTCATGGATCTGCCGCTGATCACCGGATCAGAGGTGCCGCATGCACCCTATCTGGCCGCATCGGCTGATCCCTGGCCCGGCAGCGTTGCGGTTTATTCGGCGGCGCAGGACGAAGATTACAGCCTGCAGCAACTCATTGCCGGGCAGGCGGTGATCGGGTTCACCGAGACCCCACTGCGGCGCGCCCGTGCCGGGATCTGGGATGAAGGGCCAGCGCTGCGGGTGAACCTGATCGACGGGTTGCTGGAATCGCGCCCCCGGTCGGCCTTGCTGAGCGGGGTCAATCTGGCGGCGATCGGCGATGGCACGCCGGGCAATTGGGAGCTGTTCCAGTTCTCGGAAGCCAGCTTGCAGGAGACGGGTGTTTATCACCTGTCAGGCCGTTTGCGCGGACAATTGGGCACCGATGCGCTGATGCCCGAGGTCTGGCCCGAGGGGTCAACCTTTGTCCTGCTGGATCAGCGGGTCTATCAACTGGGCCTACTGCGCACTGAACGGCGGGTGGCAAAGCACTATCGCATCGGTCCGGCGACGCGCAGTTACGAGGACCCGGCTTATGTACATCTGGTTGAGGTGTTTGACGGCAACGGGATGCGCCCCTATGCGCCCGTGCATCTGCGTCTGTCATCAACCCCTGCGGCAGACAACTTCACCTGGGTACGTCGCACGCGCATTGACGGCGACAGCTGGGACGGGCTTGAAGTTCCGCTGGGCGAAGAAAGCGAATCCTATCTGATCCGTGTTCTTTCAGGCGGTGCGGTTCTGCGCGAGGCGCTCACAACCACGCCAGGCTGGCAATACACGGACGCCATGAAGGCCGAAGATGGCCTGAGCGGCGTCTATGAGATTGCGGTGGCTCAGGTCTCAGCCAGCTATGGCCCCGGTGCAGTGGCCCGGCTGTTGGTCGGCTGAGGCCGCGGTGCGTCCCGTCCTGCACGGAGATATCAGCGCGGCGGCGCGGGCTTTGTTGGCCGCGCCTCAGGCGGCGCGTCGCCGCCTGTGCATCCGGATGATCGCCGAGGCTGAACTGGCCGATCAGCATGTCAAAGCGACCGGGGAACTGCATCCGGTTTACGGAAATGGCGCGCTGATGACTGTGGCGCGCAGCCGGGAATTGGCGGATGAGCCGGGATTCGACGACCTGCAATATTGTCAGTGTTTTGAGCTGGTTCTGAGCGCCCTGATCCGGTTCCACACTAGCCCGAGGCGCAGCTGACGCATTTGGTGGCGGCCAGATCGAGCTGCAGCCGACCTTGGGCGATCTCGTCACCGCAATCTTCGCAATAGCCATATTCGTCATCTTCTATTCGGTCCAATGCGGCCCTCAGGCGCAGGGTTTCGGTGTCCCTGCGCACCTGCTGCGCCTTGGCCATGGCCTGATTCTGCAGCGCATCCATCCGGCTGAGCCGCCCGACCGCCTGTTGATCAAGTTCAACCACGGCCTGCGCTTGCTGGCCCGAGGCCGATTGCGCCCGCAGTGCGTTCAGGCGCTGATGGATCAACTCTTTGAAATGTTTCAGATCGACGGCATTCATTTTTTGTTGCGAGGCGCATCAAGGGTTTGCGTTTGGCGATTTTGCCACTAGATGGCATTCTAGGCGGAGCAAAGGATCAAAGCCATGTTTGAAACGCGCAGCCAAGTGACACCTGTCGACCCGGTCTGGGATCGCATCACATCCGAGGCCCAGGCGGCCGTCCAGCAAGAGCCGCTGATGGGTGGGCTGGTGCATGCCTGTGTGTTGCATCACCGCAGCCTTGAGCGGGCGTTGTCCTATCGCATCTCGGCCAAGCTGTGTTCGAATGAAATGTCGATGATGGTCCTGCGTGAGATCGTGGACGAGGCCTATGACGACGACAACTCGCTAATCGAAGCTGCGCGCGCCGACCTGATGGCGGTGTACGAACGTGACCCGGCCTGCCACCGTCTGTTGCAGCCCATCCTGTACTTCAAAGGGTATCAGGCCATGCAGGCCTATCGCGTGGCCCATTGGCTGTGGCGCAAGGGGCGGCATGATCTGGCCTATTTCTTCCAGATGCGCTCGTCCGAGATTTTCGGGATCGATATTCATCCGGCGGCGAAGATGGGCAAGGGGATCATGATCGACCATGCCCATTCCATCGTGATCGGAGAGACAGCCATCGTTGGCGACAATGTATCGATGCTGCATTCGGTCACGCTGGGCGGGACCGGCAAGGAAGAGGAACAGCGCCATCCGACAATCGGCGACGGTGTTCTGATCGGCGCCGGGGCCAAGGTGCTGGGCAATATTAAGGTCGGCCATTGCAGCCGGATCGCCGCCGGGTCGGTGGTTCTGCAACCTGTACCAGCCTGCAAGACCGTGGCGGGTATCCCGGCAAAAATCGTGGGCGAGGCTGGCTGTGATCAGCCTTCGATCTCGATGGACCACATGCTGGGGAAAGACCAGTAAGGATCAGTTCGAGCGGTTGTTCCTCCGGTTCTGCCGCTCGCGCCTCCGCTCTTCCCGTTTTTGTTTTCGCAGCTGGATGCGTCGTTCGCGTTCGGCCTGTTGTTGCGCGATCACGGTCGGATCGGTGGATTTGAAATTTGAGTTCTCACCCGGATAGCTGTTGGGCTTTGCGATTGCAGCCGCAGGCAATGCGGTTGCTGTAACGACAACCAGCAGCAGGGTTTTGATCAGATCAGAAAAGCGCATGGTCCACCTTTGGTTTGCGAAACCGTCTGCACAAAGGTGGGGAAGCGAGCGGGGTTGAGCAACCGCTTGGGCGATCACGCGCGCTCACATCACGGAGGTGATCGAGAGAGGCCCCGCCGGGGTTTAGACCCCGGCGGAGGTGAATTGTTCAGGCCAGCATGACCATCGGGTTTTCCAGATTGTCCACGATGGCCTGTAGCAGTTGCGCCCCAAGCGCGCCGTCGATGACGCGGTGATCGACCGACATGGTGACGGACATCACGGTGGCGACGGCCAGCTCTCCGTCTTCTCCGACAACCGGTTTCTTCGCGCCAGTGCCGACAGCCAGAATACCGGCATGTGGCGGGTTCACGATGGCATCGAAATTGTCGATGCCGAACATGCCGAGGTTCGAGACCGCAAAGGTGCCGCCCTGATATTCATGCGGCGCCAGCTTGCGCTCGCGGGCGCGGGTGGCGAGGTCCTTCATCTCGGTCGACAGCGCCGACAGAGATTTGGTGTCGGCATCCTGCAGGACCGGGGTGAACAACCCGCCCTCGATGGCAACCGCAACCGCTACATCCGAAGGTTTCAGTTGTAGCACCCGGTCGCCCGCCCAGACGGCGTTGCATTCGGGGACCTGTTGCAGCGCGTTGGCGACGGCCTTGATGATGAAATCGTTGACGCTGAGCTTGACGCCGCGCGCTTCCAGCTGCTTGTTCAACTGGCTGCGGAATTTCAGCAGCGCGTCCAACTTGATGTCCCGGCGCAGGTAGAAATGCGGGATGGTCTGTTTGGCTTCGGACAGGCGCGCGGCGATGGTTTTGCGCATGCCGTCAAGCTGGATCTCCTCATAGTCGCGGCCTTCATACATGCGCGCGACCATATTCGCCGATGGGCCAGCCGGAGCCGGAGCGGGCGAGGCGGCTGCGGCAACCGGGGCCGGAGCTGCGGCTGCCGGAGCGGCCGTTGCGCCTTCCACATCGGCCTTGACGATACGGCCATGCGGGCCGGAACCGGTGATTTGCGCTAGATCCAGACCTTTCTGCGCGGCGATCCGACGGGCCAGAGGCGACGCGAAGATACGACCGCCATCCGCCTTGGTAGGTGCCGCAGGGGCAGGGGTGGGCGCCTCGGGTGCCGCAGATGCGGCAGCCTCGTTGCCCGCAGCGGCCGGGGCCGCCTCGGGGGCTTTGGCCGGTGTGGCCGCGATATCATCGGCGCTTTCGCCATCTTCCAGCAGAACCGCGATGGCGGTGTTGACCTTGACGCCTTCGGAGCCCTCGGGGATCAGGATTTTACCGATGGTGCCTTCGTCGACGGCCTCGAACTCCATCGTGGCCTTGTCAGTTTCGATTTCCGCCAGAAGATCGCCGGAAGAGACGGTATCGCCTTCCTTGACCAGCCATTTGGCAAGGGTGCCTTCCTCCATCGTCGGGGACAGGGCGGGCATCAGGATTTCGGTGGGCATTTCAGCGCTCCTCAATCAGAGTAATTTGGTCAAAGGGCGCCCTCGGACGCCCAGTGCCGCGCGCGAGCTTCGCAATCGCAGCCTCGATTTTATCTTTGTTCTCAGCCATCCAGACATAAGCAGTCTGGTGAGAGGGGCGCGCGCCGATCAACCGCATGTCTGCCGCCAGCCGTTCAGGCACAAGTGCCCCGACGGTCCGGTCATCGAGAGTGATCTCGACACGGTAGCATTCGGTTGCTGGATCGCGGCCCCTGATCTCCATTACTGGTAGGTCACCTGTTTCACAGCCGCGATCACTTCATCGGTGGTGATCAAAGCCAGCTTTTCCAGGTTCGCCGCATACGGCATCGGAACATCTTTGCCAGTGAGCGTGATGACCGGAGCGTCGAGATAATCGAACGCTTCCTGCATCACCACGGACGAGATGTAGCTGCCGACCGAGCCTTGCGGCCAGCCCTCTTCCACGGTCACCAGACGGTTGGTTTTCATCACCGAGTTGATGATCGCGCCGGTGTCCATCGGGCGGATGGTGCGCAGGTCGATCACTTCGGCGCTGATGCCGTCCTCGGCCAGTTTGTCCGCGGCTTCCAGTGCGTATTGCATGCCGATGCCGAAGCTGACGATGGTCACGTCCGAGCCTTCGCGCCAGATGCGCGCCTTGCCCAGCGGGATGGTCAGGTCATCCACCTGCGGTACGTCGAACGAACGACCATAGAGGATTTCGTTTTCCAGGAAGATCACCGGGTTGGGATCACGAATGGCCGATTTCAGCAGACCTTTGGCGTCGGCTGCCGAATAGGGCATGACCACCTTGAGGCCGGGGATCTGCATGTACCATGCGGCGTAGTCCTGAGAGTGCTGCGCGGCCACGCGGGCGGCGGCACCGTTGGGGCCACGGAACACGATGGGACAACCCATCTGACCGCCGGACATATAGAGCGTCTTGGCAGCCGAGTTGATGATGTGGTCAATCGCCTGCATGGCAAAGTTGAAGGTCATGAATTCGACAATCGGTTTCAGGCCACCAAAGGCCGACCCGACCGCGATACCGGCAAAACCGTGCTCGGTAATCGGCGTGTCGATCACGCGCTTGCCGCCGAATTCATCCAGCAGGCCCTGAGAGACTTTGTAGGCACCTTGATATTCCGCGACCTCTTCGCCCATCAGATAGACGTCTTCGTCGCTGCGCATTTCCTCGGCCATGGCGTCGCGCAGGGATTCGCGGACGGTTTGCTGCGCCATCTCTGCGTCAGCGGGCCAATCCGGCAACAGGTCCACCACCGGCGCGGCAGGGGCTGCTGCGGCAGGAGCGGGAGCCTCAACCGCCGCAGGGGCGGCCTCGGTCACCGCTGCGGCTGCGGGCGCAGCCTCGGGCAGGGCGGAAGCGTCTTCGCCTTCTTCAACCAGGATCGCGATGGGGGTGTTCACTTTGACCCCTTCGGTCCCCTCGCCGATCAGGATCTTGCCAACGATGCCTTCATCGACGGCTTCGAACTCCATCGTGGCCTTGTCGGTTTCGATCTCGGCCATGATATCGCCCGAGGATACGGTGTCGCCTTCCTTGACCAGCCATTTGGCCAGCGTGCCCTCTTCCATTGTCGGCGAAAGGGCGGGCATGAGAATTTCGGTTGCCATGTCTTAATCGTCCTCTCAGGCGTAGATATCGGTCCAGAGCTCGTCCAGCGACGGCTCGGGGCTTTCTTTCGAGAATTCGGCGGCCTGATTGACGATCTCTTTGATCTCTTTGTCGATCGCCTTCAGGTCATCCTCGGTCGCGTGTTTGCCGGACAGCAGCAGCTCGCGCACATGTTCGATCGGGTCGCTTTGTTCACGGACCTTCTGAACTTCTTCACGGGTGCGGTACTTGGCCGGGTCGGACATCGAGTGGCCGCGATAGCGGTAGGTCTTGACCTCAAGAATATACGGCCCCTTGCCCGCGCGGCAGTGCGCCACGGCCTTCTCTCCGGCTTCCTTGACCGCCAATACATCCATGCCATTGACGATTTCACCGGGGATGCCGAAGGCTTCACCGCGCACATAGATGTCGGGTGAAGAGGTCGAGCGCGCCTGAGCGGTGCCCATGGCATACTGGTTGTTCTCAATCACGAACACGACCGGCAAACCCCACAGGGCGGCCATGTTGAAGGTCTCGTAGACCTGGCCCTGGTTAGCCGCGCCATCACCGAAATAGGTGAAGGTGACGCCGCCGTTTTCCTTGTACTTGTCGGCAAAGGCCAGACCCGCACCCAGCGGCACCTGCGCACCGACGATGCCATGGCCGCCATAGAAATGCTTCTCTTTCGAGAACATGTGCATCGAGCCGCCCTTGCCCTTGGACAAGCCGCCCTCGCGCCCGGTCAGTTCGGCCATCACGCCGCCCGGATCCATGCCGCAGGCCAGCATATGGCCGTGGTCGCGATACGAAGTGATCCGCTTGTCGCCTTCCTTGGCAGCAGCCTCGAGGCCGACAACGACCGCTTCCTGGCCGATATAAAGGTGGCAAAAGCCGCCGATCAGACCCATGCCATAGAGCTGGCCCGCCTTTTCCTCGAATCGGCGGATCAACAACATCTCTCGGTAATAGGTGGTGAGTTCTTCCGCAGAAACATTTGGTTTCTTTGTGGTTTTTCGCGCGGCCATCGTGGCGATCTCCCCCTTTCGGACAGATAGTTTAGCGTTAAACTATCTAATAAGGCATTTCACTTCATCTGGCGAGAACAAAAATGACGCGGGGGCAGGACGCGCGATTTGCGGCCATATCCGGTCAGTGTTCTGGCGGCCGGGGGAAGTGTTTATGGCTTATTGGATGACTATCTCGTCTGCCCGGATCATGCCGAGGACCGAGCGGGCCTGCTGATCCAGAAGATCGAGATCGAGATAGGTGTCGGACAGGCGGCGGGTCAGGTTCTCCATCCGGTCGATCTCGGCGTTCAGTTGCGTCAGATCGCGGGACAGGACATCGCGTTCGGCGGCAATTTCGATGCGGCGGAACAGGCCGTAATCCCCCTGCACGGCGGCAAAGGTGAAATAGACGCCCAGCATGAAGGCGATCGAGAAGAAGATGAAAGCCCCCAGACGGGGCCGATGAGAACGGGTCACTGTGTTAACCGCCGTAATAAAAACTGCCTCAGAAACGCATCCTTTGCGGATGTCTGAACGCACTATGTCACAGGTGATTCGGCTTGTGAATCCCCTGTGAACAAAAAGCTGGGGCCTGAGGTTTGGACGCTTACTGATCCAATGCGGCGACGCCCGGCAGGGTCTTGCCCTCCATCCATTCCAGGAAGGCACCGCCAGCGGTCGAGATGTACGAGAAATCAGCCGCGGCACCGGAGGCGTTCAGCGCAGCAACCGTATCGCCACCGCCTGCGACCGAGGTCAGTTTGCCATCGCGGGTCAGCGCGGCGGCTTTCAGCGCGGCGGCGTTGGTGGCGGCGTCGAACGGGGTCAGCTCGAACGCGCCCAGCGGGCCGTTCCAGATCAGGGTCTGGCTCTTTTCCAGAACCTCGGACACGGCGGCGACACTTTCGGGACCGGCATCCAGAATCATGGCATCGGACGGGCACTGATCGGCGGGCAGAACCTGATGCGGGGCGTTGGCCTCGAACGCTTCGGCCACGACGACGTCGCGCGGCAGGACGATGGTGCAGCCTGCGGTTTCCGCCTTGCCGAGGATTTCTGCGGCGGTGTCGGTCATGGCGTGTTCGGCCAGCGATTTGCCCACGTCGATCCCTTTGGCCACCAGGAAGGTATTGGCCATGCCGCCGCCGATGACCAGATAGTCAACCTTCTCGATCAGGTTGCCCAATAGGTCCAGCTTGGTCGACACTTTTGCGCCGCCAACAACTGCGGTGACGGGCCGCTTGGGTGCGCCCAGGGCGGCCTCAAGCGCGCTCAGTTCCTGCTGCATCAGGCGTCCGGCACAGGCGGGCAGCAGACGGGCTAGGGCTTCGGTCGAGCTGTGGGCACGGTGCGCGGCCGAGAATGCGTCGTTGCAGTAGATGTCTCCCAGTTTGGCCATGCCTTCGGCAAGGGTCACGCTGTTTTTCGTCTCATCGGCATGGAAGCGGGTGTTTTCCAGCAGCAAAACCTCGCCATCGTTCAGCGACGCGGCAGCGGCTTCCGCCTCGGGTCCGACGCAGTCATCGGCGAAACGCACCGGCGTGCCGAAGGCGGCCTCGAGCGCGGCGACCAGCTGTTTCAGCGACATTTCGGCAACGCGCTCGCCCTTGGGGCGGCCAAAATGCGCCAGCAGGATCGGCTTGCCACCTGCACCCAGAATGTCGCGCACGGTCGGCACGATCCGCTGGATGCGGGTGTCATCCGTCACGACGCCGTCCGCGACGGGGACATTGATATCCACGCGTACCAGAACCCGTTTGCCGTTCAGATCCATATCGTCCAGAGATTTCCAGCCCATCGTGCTTATCCTTGCCCATTGCATCCAGTTTCAGGCGGTTCTTTTCCTGCATTTTGCCTTCAGGTCAATGCGTCACTTGGCATTCGCGCGCCCGCGTCTTAGGTATTTGCGCAAGTTTCAAAGACAGGAGGGCCAGATGGCCGAGATCAAAGACCCCGAAAACACGATCATCATCGAGCTGAAAGGCGGCAATGTTGTCATCGAACTGCTGCCCGACGTGGCCCCGCAGCACTCGGCCCGCATGAAAGAGCTGGCCCGTGGTGGTGAATATGACAACGTCGCTTTCCACCGTGTGATCGACGGGTTCATGGCGCAAACCGGCGACGTGCAGCATGGCGACATGGAAGACGGGTTCAACCTGCGTATGGCGGGCACCGGTGGCTCGTCACTGCCGAATGTTCCGGCGGAATTCTCGAAGCTGCCCCATGATCGCGGCACGCTGGGTGCGGCGCGTTCAGCGAACCCGGATTCGGCCAACTCGCAGTTCTTCATCAACTTCAAGGACAACCATTTCCTGAACGGTCAGTACACCGTCTATGGCCGTGTCATCGACGGAATGGAGCATGTGGATGCCATCGTACGTGGCGAGCCGCCCGCAAGCCCCGACCGCATGATCAGCGTCAAGGTGGCCGCCGATGCATAAGCTGGCCGCTGTTTTTGCTCTGCTGGCCAGCCCGGCGCTGGCTACGGGTTTGGAAATCGAAATCGAGGGCGAGGGGGCCAATGGCACCTTCACCGTCGATCTGTTCGAAGACCTTGCGCCCAAACATGTCGAGCAGATCACCGCTCTGGCCGCTGCCGGTCAGTATGACGGGGTGGTGTTCCACCGCGTAATCGATGGGTTCATGGCACAAACCGGCGATGTTGAGTTTGGCCGTATCGGAGGCGACATGCGCCGTGCGGGCACGGGCGGATCGGATCGCCCTGATTTGCCTGCCGAGTTCTCGGATTTCAACTATGACCGGGGTGTTGTCGGCATGGCGCGGGCGCAGGATCCAGACAGCGCGAACTCGCAGTTCTTCATTATGTTCGAGCCCGGCCCGTTCCTGAATGGTCAGTACACCGTTGTTGGTCAGGTGACAGACGGAATGGACGTGGTCGATGCGATCAAGCGGGGCGATGGCCCCAATGGCGCAGTCATCGGCCAACCGGATGCGATGAAAAAGGTCACTGTGACCGAATAAAAGAAAACCCCCGGCGCGCTTCTGCGGGCCGGGGGGTCTTGATGCGGCTGGGTCAATCGTCGTCCGACATCGCCCGCCAGATCAGCGCGCCAATCGCGCCGCCGATCAAAGGTGCCACCCAGAACAGCCAAAGCTGCGACAGTGCCGGACCATCGGCAAACAACGCCACGCCGGTTGACCGGGCAGGGTTCACCGAGGTGTTGGTCACCGGAATCGAGATCAGGTGGATCAGCGTCAGCCCCAATCCAATCGCAATCGGGGCGAACCCGGCAGGCGCGCCGCTGGATGTCGCGCCGAGAATGATCACGATGAAGAATGCGGTCATGACGATTTCGATCACCAAGGCCGACATCATCGAATAGCCTTCGGGTGACGCCTCGCCATACCCGTTTGAGGCAAACCCCCCGACGCCTTCAAACCCCGGCGCGCCGCTGACGATCAGGTACAGCACCGCCGCCGCCGCAATCGCTCCGATCACCTGAGCGATCCAATAGGGGATCAGATCCTTGGCGTCGAACCGCCCGCCGATCATCAGACCAAGGCTGACCGCCGGATTGAAATGCCCGCCCGAGATATGCCCGACCGCATAGGCCATGGTCAGCACCGTCAGACCAAAGGCAAACGAAACGCCCAGCCAGCCGATGCCCACATCGGCCACACCCGCCGCCAACACCGCGCTGCCGCAGCCACCCAGTACCAGCCAGAATGTGCCGAAGAATTCGGCCATGAGTTTTGATGACATGAAAAGCCCTCCTGAAATCAATGGCTTTAAGGTTAATTCAAAAAACGATTTTTGTGAAACTGTGGATCGTGGGGAATATTCCTCGAGGATGTGCAAGATTGTAGCCATAGGTAGGGATACGCCTCGTCCTGTGTCCAATTGATTGAGAACGACTGCTCTGAGCCCAAAGTTTCACTAGTCGGTACGCAGTTTTGAGAGCATGGGGCAAGAGACATTCCCGCTGTCGCAGTTGGCTGTGAGTTCGTTCAGCGCCGCTTCCAATCGCTTCAGCTCGTTTATCTTTTCACGCACATTGAAGATATGAATCTCAGCCAGCTCTTTTACGGATCGGCAATCTTCTCCGTCGCCTTCGGACAGGCTGAGAAGCGTCCTTGTATCGGCTAGTGGAAAGCCCAAATCACGGCATTTTTTCAGGAAACGAAGCCTTCCAACATCGTGCGCGGAGTACATCCGCCGGTTATTAGGTGCCCGTTCTGGTTTGGGCACGATCCCTTCGCGTTCGTAGTAGCGGATCGTTTCAATGCCGACACCGCTTTGCCGGGACGCTTCCCCAATCGCAAACATATGAGTTTTCCCGTCTTGATCCTGTAGCGACTACAGAAGTTATACAAGAGGCCGACACTTCGACAACTCCAACTGGTCAAGAGAAAGAAATGCAGAAGTACCTTAGCGTTAGTTATCTGGGATCACTGTCAGCACTCGGCGTTGCGACTTGCTGTGTATTGCCCATGACAATGATGTTGCTGGGACTAGGAGGCAGTTGGCTGGCCATTTTCGGAAAGATCGCGGCGGCAAGCTACTACGTATTGGCGATTTCGACGGCGCTTGTCGCTATATCGTGGCTTGTATCTTATCAGCGCGGTTCCCTAACAAAGTTGAAATGGTGGCTTTCGGGGACGACCGCAATCACCGTGTTAGCTTGGGTCGTCGTCTTTAACGAGGCCCGGATCAACGACTACCTGATAATGCAGATGTGAGACAATGACAGAGCAAACTGTAGTGCTTGAAAGCACCCTGACGTGCCCAAAATGCGGTCACAGCGAAACCGAAATAATGCCGAGGGATGCTTGCCAGTGGTTCTATGAATGCAAGTCTTGCGCAGCGGTCTTGAAGCCGTTGGAAGGGGACTGTTGTGTCTACTGCTCCTATGCCACGGTGCCATGCCCACCGATCCAGAATGGCAATAGTTGCTGCGGATGACAAAGTCCGCGGTGTCCGCATTGAAGGTATAACCGGACTTGCACACACATCCTAAAATCAAAAAGCGCCGCAGGTGATCCTGCGGCGCTTTTTGAATTCGTCAGTTGGTCGGCTGAGGCTTACTGCTTCACTTCCGCTGCCGGGTTGGCACCCGATTTGGCGCTGCGGCCCGGGTTCAGCGGGTCATCCTGACGCTGGACCGAACCTTCGAAATGCGCGCCGCTTTCGATCGCGATGGTCTTGTGGATGATGTCGCCTTCGACCCGCGCGGTCGAGGTCAGGCGCACCTTCAGGCCACGTACGCGGCCAACGATACGGCCGTTGACCACAACGTCATCTGCGGTGACTTCACCCTTGATGGTCGCGGTCTCGCCGATGGTCAGCAGGTGGGCGCGGATATCGCCTTCGATGGTGCCTTCGACCTGGATATCACCCGAGGTCTTGATGTTGCCGGTGATGTGCAGGTCCGAGGACAGCACCGATGCGGGCGGCTTGGGCTTGGGCGGCGTGCTGGCCTTGGTCTCGGCCGGTGCGGGAGTCGCCGGAGTGGCCGGAGCGGCCGGTTTTGCTGCCTCGGTTTCTTTCGACCCGGGTTCGTTGATTTTGCTCTTAGAAAACATTTCTCGCAGCCTTGATGTAAGTCATTGGGTTCATGGGTTTTCCGTTCACGCGCACCTCATAGTGCAGATGCGTGCCGGTCGATCGTCCGGTGCTACCCATATCAGCAATATGATCCCCGCGCGAGACCCTTTGGCCAACCTTAACGCGAAGATTGCTGTTATGAGCGTAAAGTGTCTCAATGCCGAATGCGTGGCTGATTTTGACCAGCCGTCCGAAGCCAGATTGCCAGCCTGCATGGGTGACCACGCCGTCCGCTGTGGCAAAGATATCGGTGCCCGTTGCACCGGCGAAATCCGCACCGTTGTGCATACGCCGACCACCAGTTTTGGGATCGCGTCGGGTGCCGTAGCCGCTGGTGAAGCGAACCGCTGCACGCACCGGGCTGGCGAAGGGGGCCTTTTCGGCAGCGATGCGATAGAGGTTCAGCTGGTCCATCTGTTCCAGCAGGATATTGGCGCGGATCTGGTCGGGGGTCAGTTCCTCACCGCGTGTGCTCAGGGATAAAGGGGTCAGCGGACCGCCCATACCGCTATATCCGCGCCGGACCTCTTCGATGATGCGATCTGTGGGCATGCCTGCGCTGCGGAACATCTTGTCCAGCGGCTCGACCGAAATCAGCATGGCCTCTTCCAACTGGCGGAAAATCTCGTCGCTGCGTTCCTGCATCAGGCGGATTTCAAGCTCCAGCTCGTCCTTCTGATCCAGCGCACCTTTGGCGTCGGCGGCGATCTGGTCGCGCTGTGCCGCAGTACGGGCCAGCGCATCGGTCATGAACGCCATCTGCGCCGGGTTGGCCGAGGCCATCATGTAAGCGGCATCCCCGTCGGTGCTTTGCTGCAGCTCGGCCAGCTCGGTGCGGGCGTCTTCACGCTGTTTCATCGTGGCGCGCAGAGTGGTCTGGATGACCTCAATGCCGGTTTCCAGCTCGTGGCGGCGGTTTTCCGATTTCAGCAGCTCGGACTGCATGGCCGAGATCTGTTCGAGCGCCGCGTTGAACCGGTCGTGCGCTTCCAGCGCTTCGGCGGCGCGGGCATCCCGTTCCGTGGACAGGATGTTCAGACGTTCCTGATACGTCGCCTGATCCCGCTTGGCCTGTTCGCGGAAATTGCCTGACCCGATGCTGTCCATCAGCAGGATCGACGTGGCAATCGCGGTCCAGGCGACCATGACAGATACCCCCGCAACAGCCGCGATCTGGGTCTCAGAACTCAGCCGAATGAATCGGGTGTCGTTGTCGGATTTCAGAAATACCCGGCGCTCAGGAAAGTGCCGCTCGAGCAGTGAGTGTAGTTTGATTGCCAGACGTGTCCGCACGCGTCCTACCTCAATTGTCCCCATATCCCGGAGCCGGTCGTGAGTGAGTAGCCGCTCCTTGAGGCGACTGCATAAAGCGGTCGGAACAATCGGGCAAGTTTGTTAACCAGTCAGTCAGCAACAGCGGAGTTTTCCCGCAAGTTATCGGCGGGAAGTTGCCGATAGTGGGCGTTTGCTATCAGTCTGATACAACCCCGGGTGGTGGCAGGTCTTCGGTAAGCGGCCAGTAGAAATCTGGCGGCAACCCGGCCTCGGCGCGCTTCTCTTCATCGAAGGGCGGTTTGAGTACCCCGTGGAAATAGCGCCGCACCAGTGTGTGGAACACATCCTTTGGGTCCGCATTCTCGCGCCCGCACAGGAAATGGAACCATTTCGAGCCGTAGGCGACATGACCGACTTCCTCGGCATAGATCACTTCCAGCGCGGCAACGGCGTCGTCAGCCCTGGCCTTGCGGAAGATGTCGATCATGCCCGGGGTCACATCCAGCCCACGTGCTTCAAGCACCATGGGTACCACGGCCAGACGGCCCATCAGGTCTTGCGCGGTATCTTCGGCGGCACGCCACATTCCGGCATGGGCGGGCAGGGCGCCGTAAAAGCTGTTCATCTGTTGCAGGCAATCGCAGACCATCTCGAAATGGCGCGATTCCTCTTCGGCGCATTTCACCCAATCGTCGTAAAAGCCGATGGGCATGGGAACATGGCCAAAGCGGGCGATGATGTCCCAGTGCAGGTCCACCGCGTTCAGTTCGATATGAGCCACGGCATGCAGCAGTGCGATGCGCCCCGCCTCGGACCCGGGCCTGCGGCGCGGGACATCGCGCGGGGACAGCAGTTCAGGCTTGTCGGGGCGCGCAGGGGACAAGGGCGGCTCGGCGGTGCCGATCTCGATTTCCGGCGCTTCGCCTTTGCGGGCGGCGAACCATGCGGCAGCGTGGCGTTTGGACAGGGCGGTTTTTGCGCGCCCGTCTGCCGTGGTCAGAACCTCGGTCGCCATCTGAGTCAGAGTTTTCGCCACGGTCGCCCCCTTACGCTGCATCGGCGCGGGTCATAGCCCCAATGCCCGCGCGGGTCGAGAGGGTCAGAGCGCGCGCGCCGCCTCAAGCACCTCTTCGACATGGCCGGGCACCTTCACCTTGCGCCAGACGTGGGCGATCTTGCCCTGGGCGTCGATCAGAAAGGTCGAGCGTTCGATGCCCATCGACTTGCGCCCGTACATGTTCTTTTCGACCCAGACGCCATAATCCTCGCACACGGTCTGGCCGTCATCGGACAGAAGCGGCGTGGTCAGCCCGTGCTTGGCGACAAACTTGTCGTGCTTGGCGACGGTATCACGCGAGATGCCAAAAACGTTAGCGCCAGCATCACTAAACGCCTGAAGCTGTTCCGAGAAACCGATGGATTCCTTGGTGCAGCCCGGCGTATCATCGCGGGGGTAGAAAAACAGAACGACGGCGCGGCCGCGTTGTTCCGACAGGGACACCTCGCCGCCGCCGTCACGAGGCAGAGTGAAATCCGGGGCGATGTCTGAAACGTCGGGCATATGAGAACTCCGGCTGAGAATATTAACGGTTGGCTCATATCATAGGGCACCGCGAGCAGGTTGAAAGGCGTGGAACGCAAATTGGTTCAGCAAGATCAGCAGGATGAGACGGAGGCCGGCAAAAAGCCGCGCCGTCGGTCGCGTCGGCGGACGGCTGGCCTATGGGCGATGCGCGGTGTCTTTGTTCTGGTGTTTCTGGCTCTGGTGACCGGCTTCATGGTGGTCGGTCAGCGGCTGCATGCCCCGGCCTGGCTGCGCGACCGGGTCGAGGCGCGGCTGGATCAGGCGCTGGGCGGGGTGCAGATCCGGTTCGGCGATGTCAGCTTCATCATCCATGAAGGCTGGCGCCCGCGGCTGCGGTTGACCGACGTGCGCATCAGCGATGCCGCCGGACAACAGATTGCCGAGGTGACAGACCTGCGGGCAAGCCTTGCAATGCGGCCTCTGTTGCGCGGCCATGTACGGCCCAAGCGGATCATCCTGCAAGGGGCGCAGATCGCGCTGACGCGCGGCCAGGATGGTGCATTGTCGCTGACGGTGGGGACCGGAAGCGCTCCGGTCGGTCAGGCACGCAATCTTGCACAATTGATCGAAGCCTCGGATGAGGTCTTTCGCTCGCCTGCGCTGTCGGCGCTGACATCTGTTCGGCTGGATTCGATTACTCTGGACTACCGTGATCTGCGGCTGGGCCGGTCCTGGGTGCTGGATGGTGGCCATATTCAAGCCACCCGCAGCGCGCGCGAGGTGCGGCTGGCCACCGGTTTCTCGGTTCTGGCCGGGCGTGATTATGTCAGCGGGATCGAGGCGAATTATACCAGTTCACTCGACAGTGCTGCGGCGCAATTTGGTGTCTCGATCACCGATCTGCCGTCCGAAGATATTGCCGGGCACAGCCCCGCGCTGGCCTGGATGCAGGTGCTGCGCACGCCGATCTCGGGCGCATTGCGCGGCAGTGTGGATGCGGATGGTGCGCTGGGTCCGGTCTTTGCCACGTTGAATCTTGGCGAAGGCGCGGTGCAGCCGACACCTGAAACCGTCCCGGTCCGGTTCGAGTCGGCGCGTACCTATTTCACCTATGACCCAAAGCAGGAAGTGCTAGATTTCAACGAGATTTCGATCCACTCCGCCTGGGGTGAGGTCCATGCCGAGGGCAAGGCGTTCCTTGAAGGGGTAGAGGCCGGGCGACTTGAAAGTATGGCTGGTCAGTTCCGCCTGAACGGGATTGAGGTCAACCCGGCCAACCTGTTTCCCGAAACGCTGAACCTGACCCGGGCCGACGTGGACTTCCAGATGAAGCTGGCGCCGTTCCGGATGCGGGTGGGGCAGATGACGGTCGAGGACGGCGCCCATCGGCTGCGCCTGAGCGGCGCACTGGCTGGATTGTCCGAGGGGTGGGAGGCCCAGATCGACGCCCAGATCGACCAGATGAACTCTGATCAGCTGTTGAATTATTGGCCCGAGCGGCTGGCCCCCAAGCCCCGCCGTTGGGTCACAGAAAACCTGCACTATGGCGAAATGTCCGATCTGGACTTCGCCTTGCGTCTGCGGCCCGGTGAAAAGCCCGACATCTACGCCGATTTTGAGTTCGACAATACAAGTTTGCGATTCGTCAAAACGCTGCCTCCGGTGCAGGAGGCGCAGGGGCAGGCCAGCTTGTTGAACCGGCGCTTTACGGTGACTGCGCAAAAAGGGGTGGTGGTCGCCGATGAAGGCGGGCGGGTGGATGCCTCGGGCACGTCGTTCATTATCCCGGACACGGGGATCAAGAAACGGACGCCGGGTATCGCGCGGGTGCAGGCGCGTGGCAGCGTCACGGCGGCCATGTCTCTGCTGGATCGCCCACCGTTATCGCTGCTGAGCAAAGCAAACCTTCCTGTCGATTTGGCCGAGGGCCAGGTGCGTCTTGCCGGAACCCTGTCGCTGCCGCTGATCAAGGGGCTGAGGCTGGAAGACACGCAATTCCATTTCAACGGAACGCTGGCGGATATCGACAGTGACAAGCTGGTGCCGGGTTTCGAGATCAGCGCCGACCAATTGCGCCTGACCGGTGATCAGACGCAGGTCTCAATCGACGGAGAAGGGCTGTTCGGCATCGTGCCCGTTACCGCGAAATGGCAACAGCCAATCGGAGGGTCTGAGCCCGAACGCAGCACGCTGACCGGGCAGATCGAGCTTTCGCCGCGTCTGATGAACCAGCTCAACGCCGGTCTGCCAAACGGTATGCTGGGCGAAGCTGGTGTGGCGGATTTCACGCTGGGCATTGGTGCGGGCGCGCCGCTGAAACTGACGGCGCAATCCGATCTGGTCGGCGTCACGCTTGCGATCCCTGAATTGGGTTGGCGCAAGACGGCGTCCGCCAGCGGGACACTCACTGCCGAAGCGACACTGGGGTCACAGTTGAGCGTCGATGCGCTGAGGATTGATACTTCGGGCCTACGAGCCTCGGCCACGATCTCTTTCCATGACGGTGATTTCGACCGGGTCCGGTTCAGTTCGTTTGAACTGGGCGATTGGTTGGCCGTCCCGGCCGAGCTGATCGGGCGTGGTGCGGCGCTGCCCGATATCCGCGTTCTGGGCGGCGTGCTGGATCTGGGGAAATCTACCCTGGGCGAAGGCGGCGGCGAAGGTGGGGCTTCAGGACCCGGACCAAAGATGGATGTCACGCTGGACAGGTTGCAGGTGACCGAGACGGTGGCGCTGACCGGGCTGTCTGGCGCATTCCAGACCACTGGCGGGCTGACTGGGGCGTTTTCGGCGCAGGTTAATGGCGGCGCACCGATCCGGGGGCAGGTTGCCCCGCGGGGCGGGCGCAGTGCGGTCAGTCTGACCTCGGAAGACGCGGGCGCGGTGATGCGGTCTGCGGGCATTATCACGCAGGCGCGCGGCGGCAAACTGCAATTGCAGCTCGACCCGATTGCCGAGCCTGGCAACTATGATGTGGACCTGCGGATCGAGAGCACGCGGATCAAGGATGCCCCAGCCATGGCAGCGCTTCTGAACGCGATCAGCCTGGTGGGGCTGCTGGATGAAATGGCCGGGCAGGGCATCTTCTTTTCGGCCATCGAAAGCAAAATGCGCCTGACCCCGACCGAAGTGAAGGTGTTAAGCGGCAGCGCTGTTGGCCCGTCGATGGGTCTGTCTTTTGATGGTACGGTCAATACCGTTGCGGGGACGCTGAACCTGCGCGGGGCAATCTCTCCGATCTATCTATTGAACGCGATCGGCAGTGTTCTGACCCGGAAGGGCGAGGGCGTTTTTGCCTTCAACTACACGCTGACCGGGCCGCTGACCGCTCCGAAGGTTTCTGTCAATCCACTGTCGGGTCTGGCGCCGCTGTTCCTGCGCAATCTGATGCGGCAACCGGCGCCAACCGTCTCGGATGGTCCGAACGCCACGCCGGACCGATCCGAACAACCGCATCCCGCTTCCCAATCACGTGGCGAAGATCGCTGATCCGGGCGGTGGCCGAATCTGTTGCGGCGATGTATTGGCGCGGCCATGAAGCTCAGTGATTTCGACTTTCACCTGCCCGAACACCTGATTGCCACGCGGCCCGCCAGCCCGCGCTCGTCCGCGCGGCTGTTGCATGCGCAGGGTGATGCGATCAGCGACCGGAATGTGTTCGACCTGCCCGATCTGCTGCAGCCGGGCGACCGTCTGGTGTTGAACGACACCCGCGTCATCCCGGCGCGCCTTGGCGGGCGGCGTCACCGCAACAGCGCGCAGGGCCCGGTTTCGGCCGCGATTGAGGCGACTTTGCTGGAGCCGCAGGCCGATGGCAGCTGGACCGCGCTGATCAAACCCCTGAAGAAGGTCAAGCCTGGGGAAGAGATCATCTTCTCAGACGATCTTAGCGCCACACTGGACCGGGTCGCCGACGGGCAGGCCTATTTGCGATTCAATCTGACAGGTGAGGATTTCGACCGGGCGCTGGAGCAGGCAGGCGCGATGCCGCTGCCGCCCTACATCGCCGCCAAGCGCGCCGCGGATGAGCAGGACAAGACCGATTACCAGACCGTCTGGGCCCGCCATTCCGGCGCGGTTGCGGCGCCCACGGCGTCTTTGCATTTCGATGAACCGCTGCTGCAGGCGCTGAAGGCGCGCGGGGTTGAGTTCACCCATGTCACCCTGCATGTCGGCGCGGGCACGTTTCTGCCGGTGAAGGTCGAGGATGTCACAACTCACAAGATGCACGCCGAATGGGGTCGGGTCAGCGCACAGGCCGCAACCGAGATCGCCGCGACCAAAGCGGCGGGCGGGCGGGTCATTCCGGTGGGCACCACCGCGCTGCGTCTGATCGAAAGCGCCGCACGCGGCGGAGAGATTGCGCCATGGGAAGGCGAGACCGATATTTTCATATATCCGGGCTTCCAGTTCCACGCCACCGACGCGCTGATGACCAATTTCCACCTGCCGAAATCCACGTTGCTGATGCTGGTGTCGGCCCTGATGGGGCAGGATCGGGTACGGGCGATCTACGACCATGCCATCTCGAACGATTATCGGTTTTTCTCGTATGGCGATGCGTCACTGTTGATGCCCTGATGCAGGGATTTTCGCTTAGCGGCCTCACAATGTCGTAGACAAACGCGATGCAACAGGTATTTGGGCGCAAAGCGAACTGAATACACTTTGGCATTTGGATAGGCAGCATGCTTCAGGTTCTCTCCAGCGCTTGGGCGCTTCTTCTTGGAATGGGTTTGCTGATGGTTGGCAACGGCCTGCAGGGGACCCTGCTGGGTGTGCGCGGCGAGATCGAGGGCTTCTCGACCCTGCAGATGTCGTTCGTAATGTCGGCCTATTTCCTTGGCTTCCTCGGCGGTTCGCGTCTGGCGCCCGAGATGATCCGGCGGGTGGGCCACGTGCGGGTCTTCGCTGCGCTGGCATCATTCATTTCAGCCGTGATGATCATGTACCCGATGCTGAGCGATCCGATCGCATGGTTCATTGGCCGCGTCATCATCGGTTTCTGTTTTTCCGGCGTGTATGTGACTGCGGAAAGCTGGCTGAACAACGCGGCCAGCAACGAGAATCGCGGACAGGCGCTGTCGCTCTATATGATCGTACAAATGATCGGTATCGTCAGTGCCCAGGCGCTGCTGCTGGTCGGTGATCCGGCTGGTTACGAGACCTTCGTGATCGCCTCGATTCTGGTTTCGGTCTCGTTTGCACCCATTCTGTTGTCGATTTCGCCGACACCGGCCTTCGACACTGCCAAGCCGATGACACTACGTCAGCTGATGGACACCTCTCCGCTGGGATGTGTGGGCATGTTCCTGCTGGGTGGGATTTTCTCGGCCCAATTCGGTATGGCCGCCGTCTACGGGGCGCAGGCTGGATTGACGCTTGTGCAGATTTCGACATTTGTCGCCACATTCTATATCGGGGCTTTGGTGCTGCAATTCCCGTTGGGCTGGATGTCGGACCGGATGGACCGGCGTCTGCTGATTCTGATGGTGTCAGCAATCGGAGGGCTGGGTTCTGTGGTCGGGATGATCTTTGGTATCACTTTTCCGGTGCTGCTGGTTTCGGCCTTCATGATCGGTGGGATGTCGAACCCGCTCTATTCCTTGCTGATCGCCCATGCCAACGATTATCTGGAGCCGGAAGATATGCCCGCAGCATCGGGCGGAATGGTCTTTATCAACGGGCTGGGCGCGATTGCCGGGCCGCTGATCACCGGCTGGCTGATGGGACCGGCCGTCTTTGGCCCGCAAGGCTTTTTCCTGTTCATCGCAACGCTGATGCTGATCCTGGCGGCCTATGCCCTGTACCGGACAACGCAGCGTGCCGCAGTGCCCGTGGAAGAGACCGGATCAATGTCGCCTGTCTATCCAACCGCGTCGCCGGTTGCGTTTGAAGTCGCGCAGGAAGTTGCCATCGAAGCGGCGCAGGAAGATCAGGATACGCAGGAACCCGCCTGACGCCGGATTTGTGACTTTTGTGTTGCAATATGTTACTGTCACAAAACTGTAAAAGTGATTTTAATGAGTTCACGTCCCTGGGGGGGCATTTACGGAGTTAAGGGCAATGAAGGCTCCTGAAGAAGTATTGAGTTTTTGGTTAGATGAGGTCGGCCCAAAAGGGTGGTACCTGCAGGATGAAGCGCTGGATGCGCGGATTCGTGACAAATTCCTGTCAACCTGGGAGGTCGCGTGCGAAGGGAAGTTTTCGCTCTGGCTGACCTATCCCAGCGGTTCACTGGCTTATATTATCCTTATGGATCAATTCCCTCGCAACATGTTCCGTGGCAGCGCCAAGGCGTTCTCATCGGATCGTGCGGCGCTTGCGGCTGCAAAATGCGCGGTCGACAAGGGTTGGGATATGAAGATCGATGAGCCGGCGCGACAGTTTTTCTATCTGCCGATGATGCATTCGGAAAACCTGTGTGATCAGGAACGCTGTGTGCGTCTCATGCACGAGCGGATGCCGCAGGGTGGCGAAAGCAATTTGTTGCATGCGCGGGCGCACCGTGAGGTGATCCGCAAGTTCGGTCGTTTCCCGTACCGCAACGATGCACTGGAACGCAGCACAACTGAACACGAAGCGGCATATGTCAGCAATGGCGGCTACGGCACCACCGTGCGAGAGTTGCAGGCCGCCGCGACCTAAGTCGCGGGCATGCATCCTCTGATTGCCAGCAGACTGTTGGTCGCGCGATCTGCTGCCGTTGTGATGGCGTGATCTATCAGGTCTTCAGGCTGCTCTGCCAGGCCCGCAAGGCGGGCCTGTGTGGTTTTCAGACCCTCCTCCAAAGTGCTAAGGCGCTGCAAAGCGGCGTTCAATTGTTGCGCCGTCGCTGAATCGAGCGTTCCCCCTTCTTCCCGTATCGCCACCAGATCCCCGCGCAGCGCGGCAAGCTCTCCGCGTATGCCTTGCGCCTGATCGCGAAGCGAGGGCACAACCTGCAGGTTCTCGGCAAAGTCGGTGCGGATGGTGTCGACCGATTGAGCCAGTTTCCAGCCCAGAAACAGGCACAGGGCCAACAGGATCAGGGTCGCGTTCAAAAGGGCAAGTGCCAGATCTTTGAGGGTTTTTGCCATGATAGATCTCTCTGTAATTCACATAAATGGAAACGGTCGGGTTCGGTTCTAGCCTTTGGATTGACGCGGGTATAGGCTGAAATCAGCGCAAAATTGGCGATCTGACCCCGCGTCATATATGTCGCGGGCGAGGATGTTGATGTGCTTCGGAAAATAGTTTAATGGTAAACTAAATTTGAAACCGACCTGCGCCGAGAGGGACACATGGCTGCACAATCTTATGATCTGATCGTAATCGGGGCAGGCCCCGGGGGCTATGTTGCTGCTATTCGTGCAGCTCAACTAGGGCTGAAAACAGCCGTGGTCGAACGCGAGCATCTGGGTGGCATCTGTCTGAACTGGGGCTGCATCCCGACCAAGGCGTTGTTGCGGTCGTCGGAAGTGTTCCACCTGATGGAACGTGCCAAGGATTTCGGCCTCAAGGCCGACAAGGTGGGCTATGATCTGGACGCGGTGGTCAAGCGCTCGCGCGGGGTGGCGGCTCAGCTGTCGGGCGGCATCGGGCATCTGCTGAAAAAGAACAAAGTTACCGTGGTGATGGGTGAGGCGACGATCCCGGCCAAGGGCAAGGTCAGCGTCACGACCGACAAGGGTACCGAAGAACTGACGGCCAAGAACATTGTGCTGGCCACCGGCGCCCGCGCCCGCGAACTGCCGGGGCTCGAGGCGGATGGTGATCTGGTCTGGACCTACAAACACGCGCTGCAGCCGCCCCGGATGCCCAAGAAACTGCTGGTCATCGGCTCGGGCGCGATTGGTATCGAATTCGCCAGCTTCTACAACACGCTGGGCGCGGATACGACTGTGGTCGAGGTGATGGACCGAGTGTTGCCGGTGGAAGATGCCGAGATCAGCGCCTTCGCCAAGAAGGCCTTTACCAAGCAGGGCATGAAGATCATGGAAAAGGCGTTGGTCAAGCAGCTTGACCGCGCCAAGGGCAAGGTGACCGCGCATATCGAGGTGAAGGGCAAGGTCGAGAAACAGGATTTCGACACGGTGATCTCTGCCGTCGGTATCGTGGGGAACGTTGAAAACCTGGGGCTCGAAGCTCTGGGCGTGAAGATCGACCGCACCCATGTGATCACCGATGAATTCTGCCGCACCGGAGTCGACGGGCTCTACGCCATCGGTGACATAGCCGGCGCGCCCTGGCTGGCGCATAAGGCCAGCCATGAAGGTGTGATGGTCGCCGAACTGATCGCAGGCAAACACGCGCATCCGGTCAAGCCCGAAAGCATCGCGGGCTGCACCTATTGCCAGCCGCAGGTTGCATCGGTGGGGTACACCGAGGCCAAGGCGAAAGAGCTTGGCTATGACATCAAGGTCGGACGCTTCCCGTTCATTGGGAACGGCAAAGCCATCGCCCTGGGCGAGCCTGAAGGGCTGATCAAAACCATCTTTGACGCCAAGACGGGCGAGTTGCTGGGTGCGCATATGATCGGCGCTGAAGTAACCGAGATGATTCAGGGCTATGTGGTGGGTCGGCAGTTGGAGACCACTGAAGAAGACCTGATGAACACTGTCTTCCCGCACCCGACGCTGTCAGAGATGATGCATGAAAGCGTTCTGGATGCGTATGGCCGTGTGATCCATATGTAAGGGAAGGGGGCTCTGCCCCCGCCGCGGCATGCCGCGACTCCCCCGGGATATTTATGGCCAGATGAAGCAGGGGATCCGTACTTCATCTGGCTGAAAATATCACGGAGCGCGAGGCAGAGCCTCGCTGAAAACTCCTATTTATTCAGTGCATCCAGAATGCGGGCCCACGAGCGGATGCCCTTGTGGAAGCTTTTGACGTCGTATTTCTCGTTCGGCGAATGGATGGCGTCGTCGTCATTGGCATACCCGACCAGCATCGAATCCAATCCAAGCACGGTGTCGAAATAGCCAACGACCGGGATCGAGCCGCCCATGCCGGTGAACACGGCCTCACGGTTCCACTCGTCCGAAAGCGCGCCGCGTGCCGCTTCGAATTCCGGACGGTCGAGGTTCATGACCGAAGCCGGTGACCCCTCAAGATCGTTGTCCCAGACGACTTTGGCGTCGGGGGAGAGGCGGTCTTCGACATGTTTGCGGATCTTGCTGCGCAGTGCGTCAGGGTCCATGTCGCCCACAAGACGGCAGGTGATCTTGCAATGTGCCTCAGAAGGGATCACGGTTTTGGACCCAGCGCCGTTGTAGCCACCCCAAAGCCCGTTGACCTCGAGCGTTGGGCGCGCCCATTGTTGTTCCAGCGTGGAATAGGCCTTTTCACCGTGGGGCTGGGAATAGCCGACCGAGTTCAGATATTCCGCCTCATCGAATCCGCAGTTTTGCCACTGGCGCAGCTGGTCGGCGGGCACCTCGTGAACGCCCTCATAGAAACCGTCAACGGCAACGCGCCCGGTTTCCTCGTCATAAAAGGACGCCACAAGACGCGACAGTTCCCGCAACGGGTTCAGGCCCGGCCCGCCATAATGGCCCGAGTGCAGGTCGATGCGGGGGCCGATGATGGTAAATTCATCCTTCAACATCCCGCGCAGTTGCGACGCGATCGAGGGCACGCCGCGTGAGACCATCGAGGTGTCGCAGACCAGCGCCAGATCGGCCTGCAGCTCGGCTTTGTTCGCCTCGAGGAACGGCACCAGTGAAGGCGAGCCTGATTCCTCTTCGCCCTCAAAGAAGAATGTGATGCGGCAGGGCAGGGTGCCATGGACGGCCTTCCAGGCGCGACAGGCTTCGACGAAGGTCATCAATTGGCCTTTGTCATCAGAAGAGCCGCGCCCGCGGATCACTTGCCCGTGTTCGGTGTCTTCCAGCGCGGGATCAAACGGGTCGCGGTTCCACAGCTCCAGCGGATCGACGGGCTGCACGTCGTAGTGGCCATAGAACAAGACATGCGCGCCGTCGCTGCCCTCGCCCACATGGCCAACGACCATGGGGTGGCCGGTGGTTTCCCGTTTTTCTGCCGCGATTCCGATGCTTTGCAGATCGGCGACAAGCCAGTCGGCGGCTTTGTCGACATGCTCTTTGAAGGCCGGGTCGGTCGAGATCGACGGGATGCGCAGAAACTCCATCAGGCGGTCGATAGAAGTGGTCAGATCGGTGTCGATCCGGCTCAGTACAGCGTCAAGCGACATGGGGTTCTCCTGGGAAGGTTCTGGATTTGGGCAGAGCCTAGCAGCATGGGCGAGGCCGTCCAGTCTGTTTCGCGGTTTGGGCTGGGGTCAAGACCTGCGTCGTTTCCTCGCGTTTTCTGGCCGTAACTTTGCTTGTCGGTTCAGGCGTTAGGCGCTATTTGATGCAAATCAAAGTTGGGTTCACCGGTTCGGCTGTAGGCAGGCCGGACAGAAGAACACAGCGCCATGTTTCCGGTTCGACTGTGATATGGCGGAAAAACGCGTCCGGCGCTATGATAACCGGGCATCCAAGGAGGGTCCGTTGGACTATACTGCTCAGCTCGATTCAGCGATTGCCAGGCTGCATGACGAAGGACGTTACCGGACCTTTATCGACATCGAACGTCGTAACGGGCATTTCCCGCATGCGGTGCGGACCTGCCCGGACGGATCGCAGCAGGATATCACCGTATGGTGCGGCAATGACTATCTGGGTATGGGCCAGCATCCGGTCGTCCTTGAGGCCATGCACGAAGCGGTGGACGCCGCCGGTGCGGGTTCGGGCGGCACGCGCAATATTTCGGGTACGACCGTATATCACAAGCGGCTTGAATCAGAGCTGGCCGATCTGCACGGCAAGGAAGCCGCGCTGCTGTTCACCAGCGCCTATATCGCCAATGACGCGACGCTTTCGACCCTGCCCAAGCTGTTCCCCGGTCTGATCATCTATTCCGATGCGTTGAACCATGCCTCGATGATCGAAGGTGTGCGCCGAAATGGTGGTGCCAAGCGCATCTTCCGTCACAACGACGTTGCGCATCTGCGCGAGCTGATGGCGGCGGATGATCCGGCGGCTCCCAAACTGATCGCGTTTGAATCGGTTTATTCGATGGACGGTGATTTCGGCCCGGTCGAAGAGATCTGCGATCTGGCCGATGAATTCGGCGCGCTGACCTATATCGACGAGGTCCACGCGGTTGGCATGTACGGCGCCCGCGGCGGCGGTGTGACCGAGCGGGACAATCTGGCCCACCGCATCGACATCATCAACGGAACGCTGGCCAAGGCCTATGGCGTCATGGGCGGATATATCGCCGCCAGCGCCAAGATGTGCGACGCGATCCGGTCTTATGCTCCGGGCTTCATCTTTACCACATCGCTGCCACCTGCGGTTGCGGCAGGGGCGGCGGCCTCGGTGGCTTATCTGAAAACTGCGCCCGAGCTGCGCGAACAGCATCAGACCCAGGCGAAGATCCTAAAGCTGCGGCTGAAGGGGCTGGGCATGCCGCTGATCGATCACGGCAGCCACATTGTTCCGGTGATCGTCGGCAATCCCGTCCACACCAAGAAGTTGAGCGATATGCTGCTGGATGATTATGGCATCTATGTGCAGCCGATCAATTTCCCGACCGTTCCGCGCGGCACTGAACGGTTGCGGTTTACCCCGTCTCCGGTGCATGGACCTGACGAAATGAACCGTCTGGTACAGGCGATGGACCAACTTTGGTCACATTGTGCGCTAAATCGCGCCGAACTTGCGGGATAACCTCACACCAAAGTGTGCAACGAGTTTGCTGCGTGTTAAGCTTACGCTAACAAAAGTAACGGACGAATCGTATAGGGTCGATTCGCTGTTTGCGCGTAACACGCGACAGGCAAAGATGGGGCAGCAGGAATGATTGGGCGCAGATCACAGCGCAATTCCGAAGAGGACATGGATGTCAGACCCAAAGGGTTTGATGACTATGAGGTACGGCTTGGCGATGTCATGCGCGGTGAACGCGCGACGATGGGCAAGTCTCTTCTGGATGTGCAGCGTGAACTGCGGATCAAGGCCAACTACATCGCTGCAATCGAAAACGCCGATCCTGAGGCTTTTGACACGCCCGGCTTCATCGCCGGGTATGTTCGTTCTTACGCGCGCTATCTGGGTATGAACCCGGACGAGACGTTCCAGACCTTCTGCAGGGAAAGCGGCTTTGAAGTCGCGCACGGGATGTCGGCCGAGGCGTCTGTTGTGAAGAAGGCGCAAGGCGGTTTGCCTGCGCGCGGGCCGATGGGGCGCGATCCGTTCGTATCACCCAGCACTCCCTATATTCCCGGCCACGAATCCGTTGTCAGCCGTATCGAACCGCGCGCCATTGGCTCGACGCTGGTTCTGCTGGCCGTTATTGGCGGTATCGGTTACGGCGGCTGGTCGGTTCTGAACCGTATCCAGCAGGTTCAGGTCAGCCCGGTCGAACAGGCTCCCGTTGTCCTGACCGACCTCGATCCGCTTGATGCGGCCCAGGCCCGGTCGGATGAGGTCGAATTGGCCGGTCTCGACACCCCGAGTTCTGAGGCGCTGGATCGTCTGTACCGCCCGCAGGCATTGGATGTACCGGTTCTTGTGGCGCGCGATGCACCGATTTCAACGCTTGATCCGCGTACCGTCGGTACCTTCAGCGCGCCGGAACCGCCGCAAATTCAGGTGACCGAAGTGCATACGGTTGAACGCCCGGCGCTGCCACAGGTGGTCGAGCAGGTGGATACCGCGCTCAGGATTGTTGCCGTTGACCCGGCCTGGATGCGGGTGACCGCTGCCGATGGTAGCATCATCTTTGAAGGCACGCTGGGCACGGTTGAACAGGGTAGCACCTTCGAAGTACCGCTGACCGAAGAGCCGCCGCTATTGCGTGCCGGGGCCTCGGGGTCTGTCTATTTCTCGATGAATGGTGAACACTACGGCCCTGTCGGCGCGCCGGGAACGGTGGCCAAGGGTGTCGTGCTGTCCAAGGGCGCGGTGGCCGAACAGTACACTGTGGCCGATCTTGAAGCCGAGCAGAACAGCGCGCTCAAGCAATTGGTGGCCGAACTGCAGACCGAGGCGGCAGAAGCGCCCGCCGAGTGATCTTGGCATTGCTCCTGATGGGTTGGCGAACTATCTAAGGGCCAACTCAGGCTGATCCGGACCGATCCTCATGTCCCTCAATCACGTGCGCCCGTGGCGCAATATCTATCGCCGCAAGTCCCGTCAGATCATGGTCGGCAACGTGCCCGTAGGTGGCGACGCGCCCATTGCCGTTCAGACCATGACCAATACGCTGACCACGGATGTCGCGGCGACCGTCGCGCAGGTGCAGGCGGCGGCAGAGGCGGGGGCGGATATCGTGCGGGTCTCGGTCCCGGATGAGGCTTCGTCAAAAGCGTTGAAAGAGATCGTGCGCGAAAGCCCCGTGCCGATTGTGGCCGACATCCATTTCCACTATCGCCGGGGCATCGAATCCGCCGAGGCCGGTGCGGCCTGTCTGCGCATCAATCCCGGCAACATTGGCGATGAGAAGCGGGTGAAAGAGGTCATCAAGGCCGCGCGTGATCATGATTGTTCGATCCGGATCGGGGTGAACGCGGGCTCGCTGGAAAAACATCTGCTCGAGAAATATGGCGAGCCGTGTCCCGAGGCGATGGTCGAAAGCGGGCTGGAGCATATCCGTATTCTTGAGGATAACGATTTTCACAACTTCAAGATCAGCGTGAAGGCCAGCGACGTGTTCCTCTCGGCAGCCGCCTACCAGGGCATTGCCGAGGCTACGGACGCCCCCATCCATCTGGGCATCACCGAGGCCGGAGGTCTGGTCAGCGGCACCATCAAATCGGCCATCGGTCTGGGCAACCTGCTGTGGATGGGCATCGGTGACACCATCCGCGTCAGCCTGTCCGCCGACCCGGTGGAAGAGGTGAAGGTCGGCTATGAGATCCTGAAATCGCTTGGCCTGCGCCATCGCGGCGTCAACATCATCTCCTGCCCGTCCTGCGCGCGTCAGGGGTTTGACGTGATCAAAACCGTTGAGGCGCTGGAGCTTCGGCTGGAACACATCAAGACACCCATGAGCCTGTCGATCATCGGCTGCGTGGTGAACGGCCCGGGCGAGGCGCTGATGACCGATGTCGGTTTTACCGGCGGCGGGGCGGGGTCCGGCATGGTCTATCTGGCGGGCAAGGCCAGCCACAAGATGTCGAACGATCAGATGATCGACCACATCGTGGAAGAGGTCGAGAAGAAAGCGGCGGAACTGGACGCGGCGGCTGAGGCGGCTGAGTAGAAGGCATTAGGCATTTATCTCAGGGATGGCAGTCTCGAGACATCAATGACCAGAGACTGCCGGTCTCCGGTAAAATCAATCGGGTGTACTGTAAGATTTTCTGGGGTTGGACCTTGTCTGGCGCGGCCCCACATATCAAAATGCGCACCTTGGCACGGATCGAAGAAGCCGTCGTAGTTACCGGCCTGAGTGAGAACGATGCATCCAAAGCTCGCTGGGCTTACAGGGCTACCGATGAACCATTCGACACGGGCGAAATCCTCAGGATCAAGCGCACGGGCAAGCGATCCATTGTTCAGAGCCTCAGCCCAATCCTCCAGAGCGATGTTTGGATCGGCCTGCGACATCGCGGTAGCCATTTCAGCGGGGCTACGGCGCCAAATGACAACTGGCTTGCCCAAGATGGTCAGTGTTTTGAAATCGCCGGGCTCCCAGCTTTCTATAGGGACATTATGCAGTCTGGATTGATATCCAGATTTGACATCGGCTGTAGGTTCCATGCTTGAAAACAAAAAGTGAAAACCAATGGCAACGGTCAACAATGCCCAACCTGCGGTTAAGTAGTAGAGGAAAGAGCCCTTTTTCTTCATTGGGTGTTTACTTTAAACTTGGTCTACTCAATCGCGTATTGGTTGAATGGTTATCAATACGCCTACACGGGTGGAAGCGTATATTGATCTATTAATTGTCTCCGAAGGGAAAGGTAATGTGGGTTACTCGCCGAATTTCGGATATATGAATCCGTTCACCGGATAGTTGCTGCCGTATTGCCCCGGTCGGGTTTCGACCCGGACCAGCGTCCAATCGTTGTTTTTGGATACGTCCTTGACGCCCATTTTCAACGACACTTTGTTGCGGTGCCAGTTGGCGTGGTTCACGATGACTTCGCGGTCGGTGACGATATCTGACACGACCGCCACGTGGCCCAAAGGCATTCCTCTGGTTGCCCGAAACGACATCACCGAACCGACAACCGGTTCATTGCCCCGTTGAAAGAGGTTGTGAGCCTTGCCCCACCAGTCTTTGGCATTGCCGCGAATTTCGATGCCGCTGAGGTTTCGTGCATAGGGTACACACCACACTCTTTGCCCCCGGGCCTGCTTTTTTGAGACCTCTTGCAGCGCCATGGCCTGACGTTCGGGATCGAGATCCACCTCATTTGGGTTCTGAGCGCAGGCAGAGACAAGAGCAAACAGCCCCAGCGCAATCGCGGCGCGGGCAGGCAGGCGTGGCCAAATCGTATTCGTTTTGCGAATGCTGTTTTGCAAGAAACTTCGGTGCCGGTTTGAGTGGTGCCCGAGTTTTAGTGCGATCTTGTGGCGTATGGAAAGAGGCCTGCTGTTCGCAGGCAAGATTTTGCCAGTTCCAAATGCCTGTTGTGGCCAAATAGTCGCGCGGGAAGGCCTGCGCGCTTCCTTTATTAGATATCTTACTGCGGGTCCGAGACCGAGAGCGGCTTTGTGAGTCCAAAGCCGCCCTCGATCCCATAAGATATGACTTGAGGCCTATCTGTCCGCGCGCTTACCCTTGTTCCGCGCGCACACCGTTCGCGATCTGCAGCATCTGATCGGCAGGCAGGAAGCCACGCAGCATCTCGGTGCCCAGCACAAAGGATGGCGTACCCGAAATCCGCATCTTCTGCGCCAGCTGGCGGGTCTGGGCGATTTCGGCCGTCACCTCATCGCTGTCCATCGCCGCGACAATGGCGTCGCTGTCCAGACCCAGACCATCTGAAATCCGGCGCAAGGTAACTTCGGACGGCTCGCCGCTGAACGCCAGCAGGGCGTCATGCACCTGCTTGTAGGCATCGTCGCCGGCCACTTGTTTCGTCGCAATGGCGAACCGCGAGGATACGACCGAGGCGTCGCCCAGAATCGGCAGTTCCTTGATCACCAGACGGATATTGCCATCTGCGGCCAACAGGCTGGCCACTTCGGGCACGGCGCGGCGGCAATAGCCGCAGCGGTAGTCCATAAACTCGACCAGCGTGATGTCTCCGTCCGGGTTACCGCCGACCCAGCTGTAGCCGTCGTTGAACAGCTCATCCGTATTGGCCGCGACCAGATCCTTGTCGGCGGCGGCTTCGGCGGCGGCGTTGCGTTCTTCCAGAATGTTGATCGCTTCGAGGATCACTTCCGGGTTATCCAGCAGGTATTCACGGACCTGCGCGCCGAACTCGGCCTTTTCCGCTTCGCTCATGGCGTTCAGGTCCAGCGCCTGCGCGGGAGCGGCAAGCATGGAAAGCCCCAGAAGGGCGGGTGCAGTGTGTCTGAGGATCATTTCCGTTTCCTTTTCTTTTTCTTCGCCCGTTCCGAGGCAATCAGCACGTCCTGTGCCCGTTGCCATCCCGGAGACCCTTCGGGCAGTCGCCCGATGGCGCGTTTTGCGTGGATGCCTGCATCGTCCAGCCGACCATGCAAGGCATATCGTTCTGCAGTCACCACCGACGCCATCCCGGTGTTGCCCACCTTTGCGTATGCCGCGCCCAGATCCTGCATCAGCCGGGCGTTTCGGTAGTCCCTTGCGCGTGCTTTTTCAAGCGCTTGCAAGGCGTTCTTCGTTTGACCATCCGCCAGAAGGGCGCGCCCGTACCCGGCCAGGATCAGCGAGTCGTTCGGGGCCATATCAACAGCTGACCCGTAGGCTGCAACCGCTTCTTTCACCCGGCGATGTTCCAGAAGGATCTGGCCTTTCAGCTCATAGAAAAATGGGTCATCGGGCCGGAATTCAAGGGCTTTGTCGATGGCGGCGCGTGCCCGGGTCAGGTCGCGGTTCTGATGATGGGCCGAAGCCTCGCGCATCAGGCGGATATCGGGATCGGTTTCCTCGGACGCGCGACGCAGGGTCCAGCTAGGTGCGCGCAGCCAGGCCGACAGCTTACCCTTGACCCGGGCTAACCAATAGTCGGCATTGGCGTTCTGCGGTGCCTCTTCGCTGAACTGTTCCAGAAAGTGCTCAGCCGCGCGCAGACGTTCCCGGCTGGTGGGGTGCGAGCGCATATAGGGGTCCTGATTGACCTCGCTCAGCAGTTCCTGACCGGCAAACTTGCGGTGCAGGTTGACCATCCCGCGCGGAGAGATGCCCGACCACCTCAGATAGCTGGCCGCGCTGCGATCGGCCGAGGCCTCTTCGGCGCGGGTATGGCCCAGAAAGCTGCGCAGCGCAGACGAGGATGTGCCTGCGGCGACCCCGGCCGCCGCCTCGCCGCCGCCAGCAGCAGCGACGATCAGGGCCAGCGCGGTGCCGAACTGGGCGTTGCGCTGTGCGGCGCGCAGGTTCTCGGCCCGACGGGCGAGGTGGCCGTTTGCGATATGGGCGGCTTCATGCGCGATCACGGCCTGCAGCATCTCGGGCGTGTCGACGGACAGGATCAGGCCGTAGTTCACATAGATGGTGTTGTAGTCGATGACGAAGGCATTGAACGTGCTGTCATTGACCACCAATATCCGGACGCGATTGGTGTTCAAGCCGGCGGCGCGCAGGATCGGAAAGGCCAGTTCGCGCAGGCCATGTTCGATGTCGGGATCGCGGATCAGGCTTTGCGCCTGGCTTTGCGCGGTCGCCGCCAGCCACACCAGCGCAGCCAGCATCAGGGCCGGGATTGACGCCAGCCGGGATACGCGTTCAAAAGCCATGGCTGCAACATGGGAGATGGGCATGAGAAACTCAACCCGGTCCGGGGTCGATCCGTTTATTGTGATGGACGTGATGGAGGCCGCGCGCAAAGCCGAAGAGGCCGGACGCCACATCATCCATATGGAGGTCGGCCAGCCCGGCACCGGTGCCCCGAAGGGCGCCACCGCAGCACTGGCCAAAGCCATGGAGCAAGGGCCGCTGGGCTATACGGTGGCATTGGGGCTGCCTGCATTACGCCAGCGTATCGCGCTGCTTTATGGTGAGTGGTACAATGTCGATCTGAACCCCGAGCGGGTGGTGATCACGCCCGGTTCTTCGGGGGGCTTCCTGCTGACTTTTACGGCCCTGTTCGACAGTGGCGACCGCGTGGGCATCGGCGCACCCGGCTATCCCTCGTATCGGCAAATCCTGAAAGCGCTGGGACTGGTGCCGGTCGATCTGCCCACCGCGCCCGAGAACCGGTTGCAGCCGGTGCCTGCGGATTTTCCGCAGATGGATCTGCAGGGACTGATGGTTGCCTCGCCAGCCAATCCCACCGGCACGATGCTGGATCACGCCGCCATGGGCGCGTTGATTGAGGCGGCGCAGGGGCAGGGCGCCTCGTTCATCAGCGATGAAATCTATCACGGTCTGGAATACGAGGCCAAGGCCGTCACCGCGCTGGAACTGACGGATGAGTGCTATGTGATCAACTCGTTTTCCAAGTATTTCTCGATGACCGGCTGGCGGGTTGGTTGGATGGTGGTGCCGGAAGATCAGGTGCGGGTGGTGGAGCGCATCGCGCAGAACATGTTCATCTGCGCGCCGCATGCCAGTCAGGTGGCCGCGCTGGCGGCGATGGATTGCGAAGAGGAACTGCAGGCCAATCTGGATGTCTATCGCCGCAATCGTGCGCTGATGCTGGAGGGGCTGCCCAAGGCCGGGTTCACCAACATCGCGCCGCCGGACGGGGCGTTTTATGTCTATGCCGATGTCTCGGATCTGACCGATGACAGCCGCGCTTTTGCGGCCGAGATTCTGGACAAGGCCGGGGTGTCCGTCACGCCGGGGCTGGATTTCGACCCTGTGCGCGGTCACACCACGCTGCGGTTTTCCTATGCGCGAGCAACGGCTGACATTCAGGAGGGGCTGGATCGTTTGCAGCGCTTCATGACGGAACGCGACGCAATCGCTGCGCCGGTCTAAGGCGTTCACAAAGGCCGGGGGATGCGATAGGCTCGGCGCCAAACGATCTCGGGATAACTTGAGGCCATGAGCAGGATTTTCTACGCACTCGCCCTGATCTGGGCGCTGACCGGTGCTGCGTTCGCGCAGGACTTCAACGCGCTTGCCCGGGTGCTGCCGGATCAAAGCCGGATCAGCGATGAAGGCCGGTCGGGTGTGAAGCTGGAACTGAGCCTCAGTCAGGGCGTACCCTATCGCGTCTTCACCCTGCGCGATCCCTACCGGATGGTGCTGGACTTTCAGGAGGTCGACTGGACCGGGATGGACCGTCAGAGCTTTGTCCAGACCATCCGTATCAGCGGCGTTCAATACGGGGCCTATGTGCCCGGCTGGTCGCGGATGGTGCTGGAACTGGGCGCACCTTTGGCGATTGAAACAGCCGATCTGCGCGTGGACGAGGCGACGGGCACCGCGCATCTCTCGCTGCATCTGGTGGGCACCGATTTCGACAGCTTCGCTGCCAGCGCAGGGGCGCCGCGTCAGCCGGGATGGGATTTGCCCGAACCGATAGAGCTGCCCAAGGCGACAAAGCCGCGTGATGGTCAAAGTGTTCGCGTGATGCTGGATCCCGGCCATGGCGGCATTGATCCGGGGGCCGAGGTCGACGGCACCGATGAAAAGACCCTGATGATGACTTTCGCGCGCGAGCTGCGCGAGATGCTGCTGCGCGCAGGCGGGTTCGAGGTGGTGATGACCCGGGTGGACGACCATTTTGTCAGTCTTGAACGCCGCATTGCGCTGGCGCACCGGGCCGGGGCCGATGTGTTCATCTCGCTCCACGCGGATTCGCTATCCGAAGGGCAGGCGCATGGGGCGGCGGTCTATACGCTCACTGATGAGGCATCGGATGTGGCCAGCCAGAAACTGGCCGAGCGCCATAGCCGGGGAGATCTGATTGCCGGGATCGACCTGAGCGGGTCGGACGATCAGGTGGCCGATGTGCTGTTGGACATGGCGCGTCAGGAGACCAAACCGCGCACGGATGCTCTGGCGCGGGCGCTGGCCGATGGGATGGCGCAGCAGGGCGGGCCGATGAACAGCCGCCCGTTGCGAACCGCGTCTTTTTCGGTGCTCAAGGCTGCCGATATTCCTTCGGTTCTGGTCGAGCTTGGGTTTCTGTCCAGCCCGCGCGACCTGAAGAACATCCAAAATCCGCAATGGCGCGCCTTGATGGCGCATGGCATCGTGCAGGGGCTGCAGGCCTGGCGGCAGGATGATCTGGTGAAACGTGCGCTGATCGGGCAATGACGCGGCGGCGCAAAATGGCCATTGTAGGGTTTCGTGTTTTGACCCGGGGCGGGCGGGTCCCTATATAGGCGGCACCGCGAGTAAAAGGCAGTAACGTGATCCGGTTCATTCTTTCGTTTTTCGGGGCGATCTTCAGCCTCGTGACTTTGGGTATTTTCATGGCCGCGCTGGTCGTCGGCGCGGTGTTCTGGATGTATGGGCGCGATCTGCCCAGCCATGAATCGCTGGCGCAGTACAAGCCGCCGACGATCAGCCGGATTTATTCGGGCGAAGGCCAATTGATCGACGAATTCGCGCAGGAACGCCGCCTGTTCACCCCGTCCGAGGAAATCCCTGATTTGGTGAAACAGGCGTTCATCTCGGCGGAAGACAAGAATTTCTATACCCATCAGGGCTATGACCCGCGCGGCATTGTTGCCGCCGGGGTCGAGGCGGTGCGCACCAAAGGCGCTACTGTTCGCGGTGCGTCGACCATCACGCAGCAGGTGATGAAAAACTTCCTGCTGTCCGGCGACCGCCGGGCCGAACGCAAGATCAAGGAAATCATCCTCGCCACACGGCTTGAGGATACCCTGGACAAGGAACAGATTCTCGAACTGTATATGAACGAGATCTTTCTGGGCCAGAACTCCTATGGTGTGACCGCTGCGGCGCAGACCTATTTCAACAAGACCTTGCAGGAACTGGCACCGCACGAAGCGGCGACACTGGCTGCGATGCCCAAGGCACCGTCGGATTATCATCCGGTGCGGCAGAAAGAGCGTCTGCTGGACCGCCGCAACTATGTGCTGCGCGAGATGCAGCAGAACGGCTATATCGATCAGGCCACCTATGAGACCGAGGTCGAGATGCCGCTGCGATCAGTCCAGAATGGCGATTTCGAAAGCTTCCGCACCGCGCTGCCGCCGCGCGACTATTTCACCGACGAGATTCGCCGTCAGCTGAGCGAGGATTTCGGTGAGGGTGAGTTCTTTACCGGCGGATTTACCGTTCGCGCCTCGGTCGATGAAGAGATGCAAGTCGAGGCGGCCAAAGCCTTGCGCACGGCTTTGCAGAAATACGACCGCTCGCGCGGGCGCTGGCGTGGTACGGGTGACGTGATCCCCGAGGAAAAGCTGGCCGACGAAACCCTGTGGCGCGAGGCGCTGGCGATCATGGAAATCCCGCGCGACGTGGTATTGCCGACGCAATGGTATCCCGCCGTCGTGCTGAACGTGGCTGACCAGTCCATGACAGTTGGTATCGAGGATGGTCCGGCGGATGGAATTGTTCCGCGGTCTGACATCCAGTGGATGCAGGGCAATTTCCAGGACAATTTCAAACGCGGTGACGTCATTCTGGTGATGGCCGGAGAAGAAGGCCAGTGGTCTGCCCGTCAGGTCCCCGAAGTACAGGGCGGCTTTGTCGCTATGGACGTGAATTCGGGCCGTGTTCTGGCGATGCAGGGCGGGTTCTCGTATCAGGACACCGTGTTCAACCGCGCCACGCAGGCGCAGCGTCAGCCGGGCTCATCCTTTAAACCTTTCGTCTACGCCGCCGCGCTGGATAGCGGATACAGCCCCGCCACAATCGTTGTGGACGCGCCGATCGAGGTGAACACGCCGCAGGGCCTGTGGCGGCCCAAGAACTCGTCGAACAAGTTCTATGGCCCGACACCGCTGCGTACCGGGATCGAACAGTCGCGGAACCTGATGACCATCCGTCTGGCGCAAGAGGTCACGATGCCTGTCGTGGCCGGGTATGCCGAACGGTTCGGCGTCTATGACCGGATGGGGGCGTTTCTGGCCAACTCTCTGGGGGCCGAAGAAACCACGCTCTACAAGATGGTCGCCGCCTATGCGATGTTCGCCAATGGCGGTGAACGGGTTGAGCCGACTCTGGTCGACCGTATTCAGGACCGGTACGGCAAAACGATTTACCGGCATGACGACCGGCAATGTCTGGATTGCAACTCAAACTGGCTGGAGCCAGATGAAGCGCCGCAGATCATCACCGATCGCAGCCAGGTGATGGACGCGATCACCGCTTATCAGCTGACCTCGATGATGAAGGGCGTGGTGGATCGGGGAACCGCATCCAGCGTCGTCAATCTGCCGGTGCCGACAGCGGGCAAGACCGGCACAACCAACGAATCCAAAGATGCGTGGTTCATCGGTTTCACCTCGAATATCGTGGCGGGTTGCTATATTGGTTACGACCGCCCGCGCCCGATGGGGCGGGGGGCCTATGGCGGCACCTTGTGCGGTCCGGTCTTCCAAAGCTTCATGGAAAAAGCGGTCGAGAAATACGGTGGCGGTCCGTTCGAAGTGCCTCCCGGTGGGCAGTTCATCAAGATCGACCGCTTCAGCGGTGCGCGTTTGCCTGCGGATGCGTCGGGCGACTATGTGGTTGCCGAATACTTCCGCGATGGCGTCGATGGCTTTATCGACCGTATCTATGACGGTGGCTTCGCGGTTGGATCCGAGTTGCCGTTGTTCGAAGAAGTCACGCGCGGCGGACGTCAGGTGACCACCTCGACCGGAAACACGATCACCGTTGGCCCCAATGCCAGCCAGGGCGACCTGCAGGGCGGCGGGCTTTATTGATCCGCGATCTCAAGAAACTGGTGAAGCAGATCGGCCTCCGGGTCGATCTCAACCTGCCCATTGGAGCGCCAGAAAATCGATAGCGCGCACTTTGCGGCGACCCATTGAGCCAGCCGATGGGCGCTGACATTCATCGCATTGGCGTAGAGGGGCAGGCATCGTTCGATATGGCTGCGTTGCCGTACCAGTTCGGCCATGCCTTTGGGGTGACGCAGGGCGTTGGCAAGCTCGAACGCCGGATCACCCAGATACCCTTTGGCATCGAAAACCCGAGGGCCGTGATCTGTCAGAATGACATTGTCGGGATGCAGATCACCGTGCAGCGGGATCGTGGCAGGCTGGCTGTGCAGTAATGCGCGCGCCAGATCGATTGCGCGGATCATGTCATGCCGGAAGGGCGCGGGGCAATCGGGTGAAAATCTGCAAGAATATATGGGTTCAAAGACCGCATGCAGTGGTTTCAGGCCCGCGGCCTCTACTTGCGGTGTCTGATGCAGGCGGGCTGCGGTTTCAGCCAGCATGGTCAGGGCCGTATCGGTTTCACCCGCCCGGGCCAGATCGCCCAGAGATGGCCCCTCCAACCACTCCATCAGCACGGCATTTTCTGTCTCTGCCAGAACCTGCACCGCGCCGCGATCCTGCCAGAGCTTCATAAGGATTGTCCCTGCAGCTTCGTTCCCTCGATCCACCTTGTGATAGAGTTTCAGCACAACGGGACCATGGGCCGTTTTGACCTTCCAAACCTGCGCATGACCGGTCTCGGCAATACGCGACAGGATGTTCAGCCCCCACATCCGGGCAATCTTTTCCACTGCGTTTTGCATTCCGATCCCGCCCGTCTTGTGGTGGCCCCAAGCTCTTGCTATCACGCAGGCCTGATTGAGCAAGTTGGGACAAGACCATGCGCGCCGAAACCCAGAACATCGTGGCGGAAATCGAAAAGTCGCTGGAGCTGCTGGCGCAGCGCATGGACTATGAGACGGCGCCGCATCGATTGGAGGAGTTCAACGCCCGCGTCGAGGACCCCAACCTGTGGGACAACCCCGAGAACGCGCAGAAGCTGATGCGCGAGCGGCAGATGCTGGTCGATGCCATCGAAACCTACGAATCCATCAAGACCGATCTCAGCGACAATATCGAGCTGATCGAACTGGGCGAGATGGAAGAGGACGCCGAGGTCGTGCAGGATGCCGAAGCCGCCATCAAGGCGCTGCACGGCAAAGCCGCCAAGAAAGAACTTGAGGCGCTGCTGGATGGCGAGGCCGACAGCAATGACACCTTCCTTGAGATCAACTCGGGTGCAGGCGGGACCGAGAGCTGCGACTGGGCCTCGATGCTGGCGCGGATGTATGTGCGCTGGGCCGAGAAGAAGGGCTATACGGTCGAGCTGCAGTCCGAGACGGCGGGGGAAGAGGCGGGGATCAAATCCGCTGCCTACAAGATTTCCGGGCACAATGCTTATGGCTGGCTGAAATCGGAAAGCGGCGTGCATCGTCTGGTGCGGATTTCGCCCTATGACTCGGCGGCCAAGCGGCATACCTCGTTCAGTTCGGTCTGGGTCTATCCGGTTGTGGACGACAATATCGAGATCGAGGTGAACCCCTCGGATATCCGTATCGATACCTATCGCTCGTCGGGCGCGGGCGGTCAGCACGTGAACACCACCGACTCGGCGGTGCGGATCACGCATATCCCGACCGGGATTGTTGTGACATCATCCGAAAAATCGCAGCACCAGAACCGTGACATTGCCATGAAAGCGCTGAAATCGCGCCTCTATCAGCAGGAACTGGACCGCCGTAACGCCGATATCAACGCAGCGCATGAGGCCAAGGGCGATGCGGGCTGGGGCAACCAGATCCGGTCTTACGTGTTGCAGCCATATCAGATGGTGAAGGACTTGCGGACGAACCACGAGACTTCGGACACCAAAGGGGTACTGGACGGCGATCTGGACGGGTTCATGGCGGCTACGCTGGCGTTGAATGTGGCGGGCAAAAGCCGATCCGAGGCGCAGGGCGAATAGGTCGGGCAGGGGGCGCTGCCCCCATCGCGGCAGGCCGCGACTCCCCCGGGATATTTTGGGCCAGATGAAGCGGGATCCCGTGCGCGCGTCTGGTCGGGAAAAGATACATTGAAACAGTGGGTTTAAATGGCGTGGCGGCTTGGCTAGGCTGAGCGGCGAAAGCCTGATGCGAGCCCCGCCGATGAACCTGAGCCAAACCTCTGCCACAGACCTTTTGGGTGCCCTTGCGCGGCGTTCGGTCTCTGCAAGTGAGGTCATGCAGGCGACGCTGGATCGGATCGGTGAGGTCAATGACCGCGTGAATGCGATCGTTGCGCTGCGGGATGGTGACGCGTTGATGGCAGAAGCGCAGGCGCTGGATGACGGCCCGATCCGGGGGCCGTTGCACGGTTTGCCGATTGCGGTGAAGGATCTGGTGAACGTGGCGGGGATGGCATCGACGCAGGGCTCGCCGCTGTTCAAGGACCATGTGCCATCTTCTGACGATCTGATAGCGGCCCGGATGCGGGCGGCGGGGGCGATTCTGATCGGCAAGACCAACTCGCCGGAATTCGGGTTGGGCTCACACACGTTCAACCCGGTCTATGGCGCGACGCGCAACCCTTATGATCCCGCACGGTCCTGCGGCGGATCGTCGGGCGGGGCAGCGGTGGCGTTGGCCACGGGCATGGTGGCGCTGGCCGACGGGTCGGACATGATGGGCAGCCTGCGCAACCCGGCTGCGTGGAACAACGTCTATGGGTTCAGGCCCAGTTGGGGGCGGGTGCCGTCGGAGCCGGTGGGCGACAGTTTTCTGCATCAGTTATCAACTCTTGGCCCCATGGCGTGCAGTCCGGAGGATATCGGGGTATTGCTGGACGTGATCTCGGGCTCTGATCCGCGGATGCCGCTGAGCGTGGACAGCTCCGATGTCTCACCTGTTTCCGCGACTGATCTGAAGGGCATGCGGATCGGGTGGCTGGGCGATTGGGGCGGTGCGTTTCCTTATGAGGCCGGGATATCTGAGCTGTGTGAGGCGGCCCTGGATGTCTTTACCGCGCTTGGGGCGCGAGTTGAGCCTGTGGCGCCTCCGTTCGAGGCCGAGCGGATTTGGGACAGTTGGATTACCCTGCGCTCCTGGAGTGTCGCCGCCGGGTTGGAGCCTTTGTCGGATCGGAAAGGCGCGCTCAAGGACAGTGCGCAATGGGAGTTGGAGCGGGGATTGGCGCTGAGTGCGATGGAGGTGCATCATGCCAGTCTCACACGGTCCGAGTGGTTTCGGCGCTCGGCGGCTCTGTTTGAAGACTATGATGCGCTGGTTCTGCCCTCGGCTCAGGTCTGGCCCTTTGATCTGAACCGGCCCTATCCGACCGAGGTCGCAGGGCAGGGGATGGACACCTATCATCGCTGGATGCAGGTGGTCACGCCGGTCAGCCTGCTGGGCCTGCCTTGTCTGGCGCTGCCCGCCGGGTTCGGGGCGCAGGGATTGCCGATGGGCGTGCAGCTGTTCGGGCCGCGTGGCTCGGACGCCCGGATATTGGCAATCGGAGCATCGTATCACAGCGCCACGCAATGGCCGCAGAAAAGACCGGCCGCCTAAATCGGCCTTGGGGAGGAGAGACAGAGCATGGAAAAACCTTTTGGCGTTCCGACGATGAAACCGGTCGATACGGCCATGCTGAAAGAGGCGCTGCGCCGGGGCTGGCAGGATTTCCGCCGCGCGCCGGTCTTCGGCCTTTTGTTCGCCGGGTTTTATGTGCTGGCAGGATGGGGGATGGCCTGGGTCACGCTGCAGACGGGCACCTCGTTCTGGCTGGTGCTGGCGGCGATCGGGTTTCCCCTGATCGGGCCATTTGCCGCCGTTGGGCTTTATGAGGTTTCGCACCGGTTGGAGCAGGGCGAGCCACTGGATTTCAGCACCATATTCGGGGTTGTCGTGCAGCAAAGCCGCAGGCAGTTGCCGTCGATCTGCGCAATCATCGTGGTGATGTTCCTGTTCTGGTTTTTTCTGGGTCACATGATCTTTGCCCTGTTCATGGGGCTGTCGACCATGACCAATATTTCTTCGTCATTCGAGGTGTTTCTGACGCTCAACGGCCTGTCCATGCTGACAATCGGGACGGTGGTTGGCGCGATTTTCGCAATCGTGCTGTTCATGATCACGGTGCTGTCGATCCCGATGCTGCTGGATCGGGAACTGGATTTCGTGACCGCCATGATTTCCAGCTTTGGCTATGTTTCTGCCAACAAAGGCGTGATGCTGGGCTGGGGTGCCTTTATCGCTATCGTCACGTTTCTGGCAATGATCCCGTGGTTTCTGGGCCTGTTGCTGGTTCTGCCTCTACTTGGACATGCGAGCTGGCATCTGTACCGGCAGATTACCGAAAGCACCGAGGCTGAAGCCACCAGCTGACGGTGGTTTTACCGGCTTGAGGGGGCTTGCGGGGCATTGCGTCCAAGCCGCAATGCAGCACCAAAATCGTATACCAGATGGTAAAGCTCCAGCCTTTTGAAATCAGGGCCCGGGCCCATCTGGTTCGGCAAACGCAGCACATAACCCGTCCAGCGTGTTTCAGGCTCCGAGGGGATCTGTGACAGGATCATCATACGGCAATCTTGGCCCCCTTGACGGGATATGAGCGCATAAATCTGCGTGCCCGCATGGGAAACGATCCCCTGCAATTCACGCGCGGGGGCAGGGTCATCGGGCCTGACGGACCGGGGTTCATAGCCGCGCATCAGGACGCAATGACCGATGCGGCGCACATGCAGAAGCTGGTGGTGCGCATTGTCGTTGCCGTTGGGGTCGGTCTCGATCGCGTGATAAAAGCCCGGACCGAACCGCGTGCCGATCCCGGCGCCAAGGAAGCGGTCGATGGTCTCGGCAGCGGGATGTTCGATAGCGGGTTGGATCTCGTCCAGAGGTTCCAGCAGGATGCGCGCATCGACACAGAAGAACCGACAGATCCGATCCAGCACATCGGGGCGCGGAAAGCTCTCGCCGCCGAGGTACCGGTTGAATTGCGTGCGGTTGATGCCCAATTGCCGGCACAGTTCCGAGACCGACGGATAGCGGCGCGCAAGCAATCTGAGATTTTCGCCAAACATACTGCGCAATTCGGCCGGGCTGCGGATGGTGTCGGTCACGTTTGTCCCAGGATTCTGCTGGTATTTTCAGGAAAACATGATCGCATCGGCGCAAAAGCCGAACGATAGTCAGAAATCGTAAAGAAGACCCCAACGGAGGCCGTCTGGCACCCCGCTACCCGTTATACGCTAGCGGTGTATATGTCAAAATCAATAGTCTTTTGGCTAATTTGCATGATCTTTTTCGCGTTGTTACGCAATTAGACCAAGACAAAAAACCGCGCGCTGTGTTGCGCACGGTTCATTCATCTTATGGTGGCCCGGCAAGAATTCCGGGCGGGATTCTCGCCGTTGACTCAGTCGCCGCGCAGCAATGCGGCAACACCGGTACGGGCGATTTCGGCAAGGCCCAACGGACGCATCAGATCGGCGAAGGCGTCGATCTTATCCGGTGCGCCGGTGATTTCGAAAATGAACGAATTCAGCGTGCTGTCGACCACATTGGCGCGGAAGATATCGGCAAGGCGCAGCGCCTCGACCCGCTTGTCGCCTGCGCCGACAACTTTGATGATCGCCAGTTCACGCTCGACCGACGCGCCCTCGACCGTCAGGTCATGCACGTCCCGGACCGAGACGATCCGGCCCAGCTGCGCCTTGATCTGTTCGATTACCTGCGGCGTGCCGGTGGTCACGATAGTGATGCGGCTGAGGTGCCCGGTGTGATCCACCTCGGCGACGGTGAGACTTTCGATGTTGTAACCCCGGCCGGAAAACAGGCCAATCACACGGGCCAGAACGCCGGGTTCGTTCTCGACCAGAACGGCGATGGTGTGTTGTTCCTGCACGTCCGAGAAAGTCGGGCGTAGGTTGTAGGCGGAGTGGCGCGTCGCGCCTTTTTTGATTTGTAGGGCAGACATTTATGTCCCTTTCATCATCTTGCGATGGCCGGGCACCGGGGCGCCCGACAAAATCCGTCGAAATTGGTTAAACCAGAACCGAACCTTTGGAGTCGATCACACCCTGCGTCTCGGCTTCGCCCAGCAGCATCTCGTTATGCGCCTTGCCCGACGGGATCATCGGGAAGCAGTTTTCGTGCTTTTCAACCAGACAGTCGAAGATCACCGGGCCGTCATAGTTGATCATCTCCATGATCGCGTCGTCCAGATCGGCGGGATCAGAGCACAGGATACCCTTGGCACCAAACGCCTCGGCGAGTTTGACAAAATCGGGCAGCGCCTCGGACCAGGAGTGCGAGTAGCGCTCGCCATGCAGCAATTCCTGCCACTGGCGGACCATGCCGAGGCGTTCGTTGTTCAGGATAAACTGTTTCACCGGCAGGCGGTACTGCGCGGCGGTGCCCATTTCCTGCATGTTCATCAGCCAGGATGCCTCACCGGCGACATTGATCACCAGCGCGTCGGGATGTGCCATTTGCACACCGATTGAGGCAGGGAAGCCGTAGCCCATGGTACCCAGACCGCCCGAGGTCATCCAGCGGTTGGGGTCCTCAAAGCCAAGATACTGGGCCGCCCACATCTGGTGCTGTCCAACCTCGGTAGTGATATAGCGGTCGTGCTTTTTCGTCAGCTCTTCAAGACGTTGCAGCGCGTATTGCGGTTTGATCGACTTTTCGCTGTTGGTATAGGCCAGGCAATTGATCTTGCGCCAGTCGGCGATCTGCGCCTGCCATTGTTTGACATTGGCCGCATCGGTCTTGCGCCCGCGCGATTTCCACACTTTCAGGATGTCTTCCAGCACATGGGCCACATCACCCACAATCGGGATATCGACGCGGATCACCTTGTTGACCGAGGACGGATCGATATCGATATGTGCTTTCTTCGAGTTGGGCGAGAACGCGTCGATGCGCCCGGTGATCCGGTCGTCGAAACGCGCGCCGACATTGATCATCAGATCGCAGTCATGCATCGCCAGATTGGCCTCATAAAGACCGTGCATCCCCAGCATCCCCAGCCAGTTTTCACCCGAGGCCGGATAGGCGCCCAGTCCCATCAGGGTCGAGGTGATGGGAAAACCGGTGGCGTCCACCAGTTCGCGCAGCAATTGGCTGGCTGCGGGGCCAGAGTTGATGACGCCGCCACCGGTGTAGAAGACCGGCTTTTTGGCGGTTTCCATTGCGGCAACCAGTTCGGTGATCTCTTCCAGATCGCCCTTCAGCACCGGCTGGTAGTGCGAGGTCGACGGCTTTGGCGCATGGTATTCGCCTGTGGCGAACTGCACATCCTTGGGAATATCGATCAGCACCGGACCGGGGCGGCCCGAGGTGGCGACGTGAAACGCCTCGTGCAGGGTTCCGGCCAGTGAATCCGTGTCCTTAACCAGCCAGTTATGCTTGGTGCAGGGGCGGGTGATGCCAACGGTGTCGGCCTCTTGAAACGCGTCTGAGCCGATCATGAAGGTGGGCACCTGACCGGTCAGCACCACCAGCGGGATCGAGTCGAGCAACGCGTCTGTCAGGCCGGTCACTGCGTTGGTGGCACCGGGGCCCGAGGTCACCAGCGCAACGCCGGGTTTACCGGTTGAGCGCGCATAGCCTTCGGCCGCATGGATCGCGCCCTGTTCGTGGCGCACCAAAATGTGACGGACGTCGTTTTGCAGAAAGATCTCATCATAGATCGGCAGGACGGCGCCGCCGGGGTATCCGAATACCGTGTCCACGCCCTGATCCTTGAGGGCCTGAACCACCATTTTTGCGCCGGTCATCTCACGTGTCATCTGCTTTGCTCCGTTCGCGACATGTGTCTTGCATCTTGCATAAAAAAAGCCCCCGAGATTTTTCGGAGGCGCATGGGTTCGATTATGGTTTACCGTTACCGGCCCATGCGCGTGGTTCCTACGATTACGACTAGCGCTTTCATCGCCAGAGGCTCCTTCTTTGCGTGCAGGGACATTATGGGTGGGGGAAAGGGGCGTCAACAGGCAATTGCACCAATTTTCTATCTCAGCGGCGGTATTTTGCGACATATTGTTGCGCATTTTGCCGCATGTGGGGAATTTCCGCGAATATTCGGGGTTCTATGCCGGTTTGGTCGCAGATTCAAAGGTCTGAAAGCGGCAGCACAATGTCCGAAACGGGCATGATCGGTCGGCCTCTCTGCGCCACGCTTGTCTGTAACCGCACAATATGAAGGAGGTCAGCGATGCTGCAGGATCTGGTGGATCTCGGGCGATATCCGATCGACTGCCCAGGGTCGCGGGCGTATGATCGGATGATCGAGGATCTGAGGCGCGAGCTGGATCAGGACGGGTGCGCAGTGTTGCCCGGTTTTGTGCACGAGGCCGGTCTTAAGCATCTGGTGCGCGAAGCCGAGGCCACGGCCCCGCAGGCGCATCGGTCGTTCAACCGGACCAACGCCTATTTCACCCAGGACGATCCGCGTTTTGGCATCGGGCATCCGCTGCGCCGTTTCTATGACCGGTCGAACGCCTTTGTACCGGCTGATAATTTCACCAAAGACGGCCCCTTGCGGCGGATTTACGAGTTTGAGGGGTTCATGCCCTTTATCCGCGATGCGTTGAACGAACCTGAGGATCGGTTTTTCCGATACGATGATCCGCTGGCCGATGTAATCGTGAACGTGGTCGAGGAAGGGCAGGGTTTTCCGTGGCATTTCGACACCAACAATTACACCGTCACGCTGGCGATACAGAACGGGGAAGAGGGCGGGGCGTTCCAGTATGCGCCCAACCTGCGCAGTTCGGAAGACGAGAATTTCTCGGGCGTTGCTGCGGTTTTGGACGGAAACATGGGGCGGGTGCGTAACTTGGAACTGCAGCCCGGAGACCTGCAGATCTTTCGCGGACGGTATTCCCTGCATCGGGTCGCACCGGTCAAGGGGCCGCGTCCGCGTTACGTCGGGATCTTTTCGTTTGTCGAAACCGAGGGCATGTGTGGCGGGGTTGAGCGCACGCGTCAGCTTTATGGCCGGGTACTGCCGCATCATCATGAGCGCGAAGGATTGCGTGGCGATCAACTGATCGACTGAAACATGTTAGTCTGTGGCCCAACGGAAAAAGAGGGCCAATGGATGCAGATATTACAGCTGACCCCATTTGTTCTGTGTTCGTCATTGGATGCACAGATTGATTTCTATACGCGGCGACTTGGTTTCGCCTGTACGTTCCGGCAGGATAATTACGCCTTTCTGCGCCGTGATCCGGTGGCGATCCGCCTGCTGGAATGTCCGCCGCGTTCGGACGGGCGAGCCTTGGGCGATGATCAGTCTTTTTACATCGATGTGAAGGGGATCGACGCCTTGTTCGAAAGTCTGCGCCCCGGTCTTGAGGACCTGCCCGAGGGGCGCGTGCGACCGCCCTTCGATCAGCCATATCAGCAGCGCGAATTTCATGTGCTCGACGAAGACGGGACGCTGGTGTTCTTCGGCGAGGATATCAGTGTGCGTAGCAGCGGGTAGGTCTCCCGCCCGTCGTCAATGCGCCTTTGGCGCATCTTCTCCGGTTGGGCCGGGCAGCGCGTGCCGCGCTGCGGTCAGAACCCGGGGCTGGTGCCCTGCAGAACGCCGTGTTCCAGCGCGTAACGGGTCAGGCCGGCGGTTGAGGAGATGCCCAGCTTGCGTTTGATATTCTTGCGGTGGGTCTCGACCGTGCGCACCGAGATATCCAGTGCCAACGCCACCTCTTTGTTGGATTTGCCCTGCGCCAGTTCCAGCAGGATGGTCTGCTCGCGGCCGGTGAGCGCCTCGCGCGTATTGCCGTCTTTGGGTTCCAGTGATCCGCTGGCACCGGTGCAGAGATAACGCTCGCCGCGCATTACCGCATCGATGGCCTGTTTGATCTCTTCGGTGGGCACGTCTTTCAGAATATAGCCTTTGGCCCCGTGGCTGAGCGCGGTCGAGATGTATTCAGGACTGTCATGCATCGACAGGATCAAGATGCGGGTGCCCGGCAGGCGTTCCAGAATGATCTCGGTGGCGCTCAGCCCGCTGAGGCCGGGCATGTTGAGGTCCATCAGGATCACGTCCGGTTGCAGCTGTGTGGCCTGTTCGACGGCCTCTTGCCCGTTTGAGAGCGTGCCGACCACATCGATTTCGTCATAACTTTCCAGCAGCGACTGAATGCCTTCGGCGACCATGGGATGGTCGTCGACAATGAGAACCCGGATGATTGCGTCGGACATCAGAAACCGGCCTTTCGTTTTGGCGTAGCGTCTTCCTGCGGCGGCAACATATGGCTGAGCGGCAGGCTGACTTCAATCACTGTGCCGCTGCGTCCGCTGCGCGAAGAGAGGATGCGCAGCGAGCCGTCAAGCTGTTCGATCCGCTCTTGCATGTTGCGCAACCCGATCCCGGCGCTGATCTGGCCCGGCTCGTTGCGCAACCCGTGGCCATTGTCGGTGATCCGCATCGTGGCCCCCTTCTTGTGGCCCCGCAGATCAATCGTAACACAGGTGGCGCCCGCGTGGCGTTCGATATTCGTCAAAGCCTCTTGCGCGATCCGGTAGAGGGCAATCTTGCTGTCCTGATCCAGCCGGTTGCGGAACACCACGGTCGAGAATTCCGTGTCGATCCCGGTACGCTCGCGGAAATCGTCGGTCAGCGCCTTCAGGGCGGGCCCAAGACCCAGATCGTCCAGCACGCCGGGGCGCAGGTCGCGGCTGATGCGGCGGACCTCGGTTATGGCGGTGGCCAGATTGTCGATCCCTTTTTGCAGCGGTTCCTGTGCCGCCGCATCATCCCCGCGGCTCAGCCGTCGGCGGGCATTGTCCAGCGCATAGCGGACGCCGACCAGAATTTGGCTGATGCCATCATGCAACTCGCGGGCGACGCGTCCACGTTCTTCTTCCTGAGTGTCCAGAACCCTTTGCGTCAGTTCCTTGAGTTTGGCGTCCGCCAGACGACGTTCCCGGAAATTCAGCAACATACCGGATGCGAACACGATCAGCACGGCGGCCAGAACGATGGCACCGATATAGAGGAAGGTGCGCTGCACGCGCGCCTCGACCTCGGCGCGCGCATTGGCGACCGTGGCGACGATGTCGTCGATAAACACACCGGTGCCCACCACCCAGCGCCAGTCCTGCAGGCCGACGACATAGGCGATCATCTGCGCTTCTTCCCCGGTCGAGGGCTTTTGCCACATGAAGCTGTGCCAACCTGCGCCCTGACGGGCGAGGCTGATGAATTCATTTACAATCGGAGTACCGTCGCTGTCGGTCAGATCGGCCCAGTTGCGGTTGATGAACTGAGTTTGGCGCGGGCTGACCAGATTGTTGCCGTCATAATCGTAGACGAAAAAGAACCCGTCCTTGCCGTAAATCATGGCTGAAAGGATTTGTGTGACCAGATTCTTGGCCACCTCATCATCAGGCGCAGCGCGGCCGTAGATATAGGCAAACCCATTGCGCGCCTGCGTAACGTAATTGCGCAGCTCGTCTTTCTTGGCTTCGATCAGACGGCGCTCGAGGGCCTGAATCTCACGCTCGGCGGTTGCGCGGGATTCGTAGGCGACCACCAGAGCAATCGCGGCCACCGCCGCAAGCAGCGGAATCGCGGCGACCAGCGACAGTTTCTGCCCATAGGTCAGCGAGATCAGATTTCGGAATCCCCTCATGCTCGAATCGATACGCAAGCTGCCGCGAAATTGCAAAAAGATTGGGCGATCTGCGGTCGCGGCCAAGGCAATTTGAGGCTGAGCAGGGGGAATCAGCCTGAAATCTGTGTCAGGGCGCGGAAAAACCGGCGCGGCTACGTAGTAGTAGGTATTCACATTCATGTGGGTGGAATTAGGCTGGCGCACATTGGAAACGATCAACCCGGGATCACCCGGGGACTGAATATGTAGGGGAGGATCACTCATATGGATCGTCGTAAGTTTCTGAAAACATCGGCACTGGGCGGCTCGGCCGCGGCAGCCACCACGCTGGCCGCGCCCGCCTATGCGCAGGGCAAGCGCACGCTGACCATGGTGACTTCGTGGGGCCGTGGCCTTGCGGGCGTTTTCGACAGTGCGCAGCGTTGCGCCGACAGCATCACCACCATGTCGGACGGCAACCTGAACGTCGAAATCAAAGCCGCCGGTGAACTGGTTGGCGCGTTCGAAGTGTTTGACGCGGTGTCGTCCGGTCAGGCTGATATGTACCACGCAGCAGACTACTACTTTGTGGGCCAGCATCCGGGCTATGCCTTCTTCACAGCTGTTCCGTTCGGCATGACCGCGCAGGAACTGGTGAACTGGTACTACCATGCCGGCGGCATGGAGCTGCATGATGAACTGGGCGAAATCTTCGGCCTGAAGTCCTTCCTGGCGGGCAACACCGGCGCGCAGGCGGGTGGCTGGTACTCGAAAGAGATCAACAGCCCCGAAGACTTTAACGGTCTGAAATTCCGTATGCCGGGTCTGGGCGGTAAGGCGCTGGGCAAACTGGGTGCATCGGTTCAGAACATTCCGGGCTCGGAAGTGTATCAGGCGCTATCGTCCGGCGCGATTGACGGAACCGAGTGGATCGGCCCCTGGGCTGACGAAAAAGCGGGCTTCCAGGAAATCACCAAGACCTATTACACCGCAGGCTTCCACGAGCCGGGCGCGGGTCTGTCGCTGGCCACCAACCGCGAGGTTTATGACAGCCTGTCCGCCGCGCAGCAGAAGATCATCGAGATCGCAGCAGCCGAATGTCACCAGTGGAACCTGGCGCAATTCCTGGCCAACAACGGTGCCGCTCTGGCTCGTCTGCAGGCTGGTGGCGTCAAGGTCATGGAATTCCCGGACAGCGTTTGGGACGCGTTCGGTGCAGCCAGCCAGGAAGTTCTGGACGAGAACATGGGCGACGAGCTGTTCAAGCGCATTCATGACAGCGCAATGGCGTCGATGGCCGAGTCTTCGGCATGGAACAACCTGTCGTCGGGTGTCTACACCTCGCAGCGTGACCGCGTGCGCGGCTAACAATCCGCTCAATGCAATCGGTTCCCCCGTCCAGCGGGGGAGCCTTTCCCGTTGCACATAAGCGGCCAGGACATGCCGCCATAACCAAACGTGCAACCGATACGACCTGGGGACAACATGCAGGACGAAAACGGTATCTCGTTCTTCGGCGCCCTGTGGAATGGACTGATCTGGTTCATTCAGAACATTGCCGAAGCTTTCTATAATTTCGGATACGCCATCACGCATCCGCAGCTCTGGCTGAACTGGTCGGACAAAGAGGCGATCATGCGCTTTGTCTATTACGGCGGTTCGGTCGAGTTCTTCTTTGTGATCTTCACTCTGTTTCTGGTGCTGACCGCGATAGGGGTTTATTACCGGAACTTCATGTGGGGAATGGTGCGCGTGTTGGAAGGTTTCGCCAACACAACGGGCCGTTTCTTTGCCTGGGCGGGTCTGCTGATGGTGATCCAGCAGATCGTTATCGTATTTATGCAACGGGTCTTTACCCGCCCTGATATGTCCTTTGGCCTGGGTATCCCTTTTCAGATGGATATCAGTTGGTTCGCCGAAGAACTTAAACTCTATAACGCCATGGTTGTCTGCCTTTGCTGCACCTACACATTCGTGCAGGGCGGTCACGTGCGGGTCGACCTGATCTATGCAGGCATCAGCCATCGCGCCAAGCGCGTCGTTGATATGTGCGGCGCGGTTTTGTTTATGATGCCGATGGCGGTGCTGACTTGGATGTATGGCTGGTATTTCATGTGGCGGCACCTGATCGTGCCGAAACCGTCAGCCAGTGATACGTTGGACAGGTTGCTGGCCAAGTCCCGCGCGCTGCGCTGGAACGTAGAGACCATCGGGTTCAGCCCCAACGGCTTCAACGCATACTTTCTGTTCAAGATTTTGCTGGTGGCCTTTGCGGCCATGGTGTTTCTGCATGCGATCGCGTTCCTGTATCGCTCGTATCTGGAATATGTGGAAGGGCCGGAAAGCACTGGAAAATACCTCGACAAGGACAGTCTTGGCGAGGGTGAAGAAGCCTACGAAGGCGCGCATTAGGGACGGAGAACCAGACAATGCTATTCGGACTTGATGGCGTCGAGATAGGCCTCATTATTGTATTCTGCTGCCTTTTCGGAGGCATTCTTTCGGGCTTCCCGGTGGCCTTTGCCATCGGTGGGGCCGGGGTGATTTCCTTCGGAATCATCGCCGCGCTGGACAGCGCCGGGCTGTTGATTCATCAGGCAATCGATACCGGGTCGACTGCGTATCGGGATCTGGTGAATTCCGGGGTGAAACCGGATGTCATATCCGTGTTCCGATACCCGGATTTGCCAAGGATCGCCGAGCCGGTCTTTGTGCAGGGCTGGGAAACCGCGCTGGACCGGAACGTTTCGTTCATCGTGAACCGCATGAACGAACGCGTTCTGGCGGGGCAATCCATTGAGACCCTGCTGGCGGTGTTGATGTTTGTCCTGATGGGCATCACGCTGGAGCGCTCGAAAATCGCAAACGACCTGCTGACCACGATGGCGCGCGTCTTTGGCCCGCTCCCCGGTGGTCTGGCCGTGTCGATTGTGGTTGTGGGGGCATTCCTGGCCGCGTCGACCGGCATCGTGGGCGCGACCGTGGTGACCATGGGCCTGCTGGCCCTGCCGACCATGTTGCGCAATAACTATTCGCCGGAATTGGCGACCGGTGTGATCGCGGCGTCCGGGACGCTGGGGCAGATCATTCCGCCATCCATCGTGATCGTTTTGCTGGGCACACTGGCGGGTGATCTCTATTCCACCGCGCAGGAAACCCGCGCGGTCGAGGCGGGATGTACCGATGCGCTAACCTATCTGGGTGAGCCTGCGGTGGTGTCCGTGGGCACACTGTTTCAGGCGGCACTGTTGCCCGGCATCATGCTGGCGCTGCTTTACGCACTTTATGCCTTTGGCTATGCGCTGCTGAACCCGCACAAGGCTCCTGCGGTTGAAATGTCGGGGGGTTCGGGTGAGACCATCACACGTTCTGAAGGCCTGACCTGGTTGCTGGGCGCTCCGGTCGCTTTGATCGTCGGGGCAATTCTGCTGGGCAGCGCGGGTGTGATCGGCAGCCAGAACGTCTCGGTCTCGGCCTTCTCGGATATCGGGCAGGGCGCATCGTTGCGGACCAACGTGTCGGCGGAATGTCAGGCCTCGATGATCGAGCTGCATGGTCAATCCGCCTGGGATCAGGCCGTGGCCGAACAGGAGGCGATTGACGCCGCCGGTGGCGCGTCTGAGGCACAGCGCCTGAGCGAAGAGGAACTGGCCGCAGCGCAACAGGCCAAGATTGCCGCCGCTGCGCCGATTGGAAACGGCGTTGCCGTGATGGTGGTGCTGTTGGGCCTGACGCTGGTGATGGGGCGCGGGATTGCGCCGTCGCGGTCGCCGCAGCCTTTGATCGTTGGTGCCATCGGTCTGTTGCTGATGCTGCTGGTCGATGTGCTGCTGATTGCGCCCACGACCTCGTCCGGGGCGACGTTTGTGCTGTTGGCTATACCCTTTGCAATCGCCATGTATGGCTGCAAGGAGGCTGCCGCGCGCTGTGCCACCAATGATCTGATCCGCGTGGTTTTCCCACCGCTGGTTCTGATCATCGCGGTGCTGGGGTCGATCCTTGGCGGTGTCACCAACCCGACGCCCGCAGCGGCGCTGGGGGCAGGCGGGGCCATCATGCTGGCGGCCTATCGCAAGCTGCAGGATCAGGGCCGGTCGGGCAAAGTGATCATCTGGTCGACCTTTGCGGTGATCATCGCGCTGCTGATGGGCGTGAATTTCGATCTGCGCATCAATCAGGGCAATGTCTCGGTCGAAAGCTGGATCGCCTTTATCATCGCCTATTCGGCCTACTTGTACGCACTGTTCGGTCTGTTGTTCGGCTGCTGGGTACTGTTTGCAAGCGGTGTGCTGACGCCGGTGGTGCGCGAGACGGCCAAGGTGACCTCGATGGTTTTCACCATCCTGATCGGCTCGCAATTGCTGAACCTGGTGGTGATTTCGTTTGGCGGTGAGCACTATATTCAGCAATTCCTGAAGAGCTTCGACAACGAGTTCACCGTCTTCCTGATCGTGATGCTGGTTCTGTTCATTCTGGGCTTTGTGCTGGATTTCCTTGAAATCATCTACATCGTGATCCCCATCGTCGGGCCGGTTATCTATGGCGGCTCGTTCGATCCGAAATGGGTGACGATCATGGTGGCGGTGAACCTGCAGACCTCGTTCCTGACGCCGCCCTTCGGGTTTGCGCTGTTCTATCTGCGGGGCGTTGCGCCGAAAGAGGTGACGACGGGCCACATCTATCGCGGTATCGTCCCGTTCGTGATTATTCAGGTGGTGGGGATCGGTATCCTGTGGTTCTTCCCTGCGATCGTGACGATCGTACCTGATCTGATCCCGAACTGATCCGGGTTGTAACCAAATGGAAAAGGGGGCCGGTGGCCCCCTTTGCTTTGTTTTTGGGGAAAGGGGCCAGCCCCTTCTTGGCCTGCGGCCAATTCAGCCCCGAGATATATTTGGCCAAATGAAGAGGCGGATCAGGAGAATTGGATCAGGTCCCAGCGATTTCCGAACGGGTCGCGCCAGACTGCGACGATGCCGTAGGGTTCATGGCGCGGGGCTTCCTCGAACCCGACACCGGCCTCGAGCATGGCGCTGTGGTCACGGTGGAAATCATCGGTTTCCAGAAAAAAGCCGACGCGGCCTCCGGTCTGGTTGCCGATTGCGGCGGCCTGTTCCCCGCCATCCGCTTTTGCCAGCAACAATGATGCCCCGACCGACCCCGGAGGGGTGACGCGGACCCAGCGCTTGTCCTCGCCCAGGTCGATATCCTGCGTCAGCGTGAATTTCAGAACGCCCGTGTAGAACGCAATCGCCGCGTCGTAATCCGGAACCACCAGGGTAACCGCATGAAGGCTCTGCCGCATGACGGATCAGCCTTTGGTCGGGCGCCGGTCGGGCAATTGGATATTCGCCACCTGCTCGGCAATCGGGGCTGAGGACAGGGGGTGATGCGAGGCCTGCGCGTATTCTTCGGGGTTTTCGATCAGCTGCCATTCGCCCCGTGAATAGACCTGCAGCCCTGCGAATTTGGCTTTGTATCCCATCTTGGGGCTGCCGGGCACCCAGTAGCCCAGGTAGATATAGGGCAGCCCGGCTTCGCGTGCGATCTCGATATGATCGAGGATCATATAGGTGCCCAGCGAGTTCTGCTGGAACTTAGGATCGTAGAACGAGTAGACCATGCTCAGCCCGTCTTCGAGCACGTCGGTCAGGCTGACCGCGATCAATTCGTCGGTTTCAGGGTCGGCATATTCAACGACGCGGCTGCGGATCGGGGTTTCCTCGATCATGGCGGCGAATTCGAACACATCCATATCGGCCATGCCGCCATCGGCGTGGCGGGCATCGAGATAGCGACGGAACAGCTCGAACTGTTCATCCGTGGCCCAGGGCGAGGTGGCGCGCCGCTTAAGAAAGCCATTTCGCTTGCCCGCGCGTTTCTGGCTTTTGCTGGGACGGAAGGCCGAGACGTCGATCCGGGCCGACAGACAAGCGGAACAATCGGTGCAGGAGGGGCGGTAGAGCACATTCTGCGATCGCCTAAACCCCTGCTGCGACAGGCAATTGTTCAGCTGGTCCGCGCCTTCCCCCTGAAGGGCGGTGAACAGTTTGCGTTCCATCCTGCCCTCAAGATAAGGGCAGGGCTGGGGGGCGGTCACATAGAACTGTGGCGCGATTGGCAGCGTGTGTCGCATGTAGGTCCCGCGTTTCTTCGGGACGGATGATAGCAACGGTTACCGGCGCCGCCAAGAGACTCACAGAGTTGTTTTCAGGCGCGCTGATTGATCATGACTGTGCCAAGGAAGACATCCGTCAGGCCCTGATTTCGCGCGCTTGTCATCATCATGATGACCGAGATGATCTGCAGCACGGGGATTGCCATGCTGACGAAATAGCCTGCCGTATGCGCGACGGCCTTGCCGGTGTCCATGCGCGCGCCGAAGGCGTCGCGCAACTCGATCCCCATGAAGCGCATGCCCAGGGTGGCAGAGCCATTTGCGATGGTGACCACGCGGTAGACGAAGCTGACGACGGCATAAATCAGGGCGATGAAAAACAGCCCCAGAAAGGCGGTAAACAGAACCGCCACAGTGCACAGCAACGAGATGAAAGCGATGTCAAACAGCCATGCGAAAAAGCGCTTGGTGGCCACGGATTGGTAAAACTCCGGCTGGCTGTCGGGATCGGGCAGGTGGGTCATATGTGGGTCCGGTTGTTAGGCAAAGGCACCCTGTCCCGAGATGCGGGACAGGGCAAGGCAGGATCAGGCAGGTTGTTCGCCATTTTCCGCATCATCGCGATTGTCGCGGGCGCGTTCGTCCATGAACTGATCGAACTCGGCCTTGTCCTTGGCGTCGCGCAGGCGGCGCAGGAAGGATTCGAAATCCTTCTGTTCACGTTCCAGGCGTGCCAAAGTGTCGGCCTTGTAGGCGTCAAAGGCGCTGTTGCCCGAGGGTTTCATAGCGCTCATGTGGCTGTTCCACGACGAACGGCGGCTGCAGGATTTGCTGAACATGCGTTTGCTCCAGATCATGTAGGCCAGAAAGGCCAGGCCGATGGGCCAGAAGAAGATAAAGCCAAGGACCATTGCGGCGATCCAGGCCCCTTTGCCCTTGCTGTCAAGCCAGGCTTCGGCGCGGTGCAGCCAGCCGGGGTTTGCAGGAACGGCGTGTTCGGACAATGCGGTCATTTGGGTTCTCCACTCAGGATGTAAATGTTCTTCACATTTCCTAGATGGGAGGGGTTAGGGGGTGATACAAGGGGTAATGTGAAAAAGATTTACATGTCGGATTTTCGATGGTTGACGCCATGGCGGAACAGGCGCAATTTCTGCTCATGCAAGATATTGAAAACAAACCCGCCCCGACGCTTGATCAGATGCTTTCGCTGGAAAAACAGGTCTGGACGGCATTGGTGGACGGCAATGCGCAGGCCGACCGGGCACTGCTGAGCCCGGATTTTCTGGGGGTCTATCCGAGCGGTTTCGCCAATCGGGATGATCATGTGGGGCAGTTTGCCGATGCACCGACGATGGCCACGTATGAGTTGTCCGAGGCTAAGCTGCGGGTTCTGACATCGGACATCGTGCTGTTGACCTATCGTGCGGACTATGCGCGCCCGGATGCCACAGGGTCGGAGGCGATGCTGATTTCCTCGCTTTGGGAGCGGCGGCATGATGTCTGGATCAACAGTTTCAGCCAGGATACGCCGTTGGAGCGCATATGAGCCTTGCCATCAATAGAACTCCGCGGGCTTTTGACGCCTCTCTCGGCGCGGAAACTCGTGCTGCGCTGCCGGATCTGACCGCCGAGCAGGGTGAGTTGATCGCAGGTACAGCCGGGTCGAGCCCCTATCTGAAAGGGCTGATTGATCAGGAACGGGATTGGCTGCCCAAGGCGTTGCAGAATCCGGATCAGGCTTTGGCGGATGTGATGACTGCTGCGCGGGCGGTGCCCGCCGACCAGTTGAAACCCGGTCTGCGGCGGGCCAAGCGGCAGATGGCGCTTCTGACGGCTCTGGCCGATCTGGCCGGGGCGTGGCCACTGGAGAAGGTGACAGGGGCCCTGACTGATTTCGGTGCGCTGGCGGCGGACGTGGCCGCCAAGGCCGAAATAGCCGCTCTGATCCGCCGGGGCAAGTTGCCCGGTATGAGCGAAGAGGATGTCGAAACCGCTGCCGGGATGGTCATTCTGGCGATGGGCAAGATGGGTGCGTATGAGCTGAACTATAGCTCGGATATCGACTTGATCGTGTTGTTTGACGAAACACGCTTTGACCCGGATGACTTCCAGGAGGCCCGGCAAGGCATGGTCCGGGCCACACGGAATTTCTGCGCCACGCTGAGTGACAAGACGGCAGACGGCTATGTCTTCCGCACCGATCTGCGCCTGCGACCCGACCCGGCCGTTACGCCGGTTTGTCTGGCGATGGAACCGGCTGAACGATATTATGAAAGCGTCGGCCGGACGTGGGAACGCGCGGCCTATATCAAAGCGCGCGCCTGCGCCGGGGACATCGCGGCGGGCGAACGCTTTCTCGAGGCGCTGCGCCCGTTCGTCTGGCGGCGGCATCTGGATTTCGCCGCCATTCAGGACGCCCATGACATGCGCCTGCGCATTCGCGAGAACAAAGGGACGGGTGGAAGCCTGTCGATCCCCGGTCATGACATGAAGCTGGGGCAGGGCGGTATCAGAGAGATCGAGTTTTTCACTCAGACGCGTCAGTTGATCGCCGGGGGGCGCGACCCGGATCTGCGCGTGCGCGGCACGGTGCCGGGGCTGGCGGCGCTGGCCGCCAAGGGTTGGGTGCCCGAAGAGGTCGCCGAAAAGCTGACCGATCATTATCGCGCCCATCGCGAGGTCGAGCATCGCATCCAGATGGTGCATGACGCCCAGACCCACAAGGTGCCGCAATCCGAAGACGGGATTGAGAGGGTCGCCTGCCTGATGGGCCTCAGCAGCACCGAGTTGCGGGCCGATCTGACCCGCCGCCTGACCGAGGTGCACGAACTGACCGAAGGCTTCTTTGCCCCCGGTGCCAGCCCGCGCCCTGCAGCCACGCAAGAGGTTGAATTCGACAAGGGGGTACTGGCCCGCTGGACCACCTATCCGGCGCTGCGCTCGCAGCGCGGTGCGCGCATTTTCGAACGTCTGCGGCCCGAGCTTTTGTCACGCCTTGCGAAGACCGCGAAACCCGACGAGGCCCTGATGGCGCTTGATGGCTTTCTGGCCGGGCTGCCCGCCGGGGTGCAGCTGTTTTCACTGTTCGAGGCGAACCCCCAGCTGATCGATCTGCTGGTTGATATCGTCGGAACCTCTCACGCGTTGGCAACGCATCTGTCGCGCAATGCCGCCGTGTTCGACGCGGTGATCGGCGGCAGCTTTTTCAGCGAATGGCCGGGTCAGGCAGCGTTGCGGGAGGATCTGACGCAGGCTTTGTCTGCAGAAGATGACTATGAAACTCAGCTCGACCTCGCCCGGCGCTGGTGCAAGGAATGGCATTTCCGCATCGGCGTCCACCATCTGCGCGGGCTCATCGACGGGGCGCAGGCCGGGCAGCAATATGCGGAACTGGCGCAGGCCATAATCGCGTCGGTTCTGCCCTGTGTCGAAACCCAATTCGCCAGGAAACACGGGCCTGCGCCGGGGCGTGGGGCGGCGGTGCTGGGCATGGGCTCGCTTGGAGCAGGGCGGATCAATTCGCAATCCGATCTGGATATGATCGTCATCTACGACCCGCAGGATCAGGAGATGTCAGAGGGTCCGCGCCCGCTGGCCACGCGCACCTATTACGCGCGGTTCACGCAGGCCCTGATCACTGCACTGTCAGCGCCGATGTCGCAGGGGAGGCTTTATGAGGTGGACATGCGCCTGCGCCCCTCGGGCAATCAGGGGCCTGTCGCCACCAGTTGGAGCAGTTTCACCAACTATCAGCAGAACGAGGCCTGGGTGTGGGAACACCTTGCCCTGACGCGCGCGCATGTGGTGGCCGGGGATGCCGGGCTGGCAGCGGATATCGAAAGCTTCCGTGCCGAGTTCCTCTCGCGCCCCCGCGACCGTACCAAGGTTCTGACCGAGGTCGCTGAAATGCGCGCCCGTCTGGCCGCCGCAAAGGCTCCGGCAGGCGTTTGGGACGCCAAGAACGGTGCCGGACGGATGATGGATATCGAACTGCTGTCTCAGACTGGTGCCGTGCTTTCAGGTATCGTGCAGCGCGATGTGCAATCCGGTCTGGATGGCGCGGTCGCTGCCGGGCTGTTGGAGGTCGCGCAGGCGCAAACGCTGAAGGAGTGTTACGACCTATGCTGGTCAGTGCAATGCGCAGCACGGCTTCTGTCGGGTAAAGCCATCGAGGCGGACAAGATCGGTGAGGGTGGCACGGCGTTCCTCTGCCGGGCCACCGGGTTCGATCAGGTCGAAGATCTGCAGGCCGCGTTGCAGGACAGTTACGACACCGCCGCCGTTTTGATCGGCGACGTGGTTCTAGGAGGGTAAACATGCCGCGCAGTGACGATCCGAACGACCACAAGGGCCTGATCCGCGAGGCCTATCGCATCGACGGCATCACCTTGCCCGAATGCCGCAGCATCTTTCTTGACTGGGCGCTCAGCCTGCCCGAGGACCGGGATCAGAAAGAGGCGCTGACCGCGCTGCACACGCTTTATGCCGCGCAGGCGGGTGATCATCCGATGACGCAGGTGCTGGCCGAAGGGCTGCAATCGGCGCAAGCCCCCAGACGGCGCGGCGGCTGGCGCAACCGGAACCGCTAACGGGTCTTTCCCCTCAATCGGTTCACAGCTATGAGAGCGCCATGACCGCCTCATCCGACCGCCCCCGTATTCGCCTGAAACCCAAAGCCAACGCGCGCGGGCTGCGCCATGGTTTCCCATGGGTCTACGCCAATGACATCGTCACCGACCGACGCACCCGCAAGATCGCTGCCGGAGCCCTGGCGGTGCTCGAAGACGACAAGCGGCAGCCGATTGCGCTGGTCGCGGTCAATCCAGAGTCGAAAATCATGTGCCGGGTGCTGGATCGCGACACCGACGCCCAGCTTGACACTGACTGGTTCGAGGCCCGCCTGCACCGCGCCTTGGAGATGCGCGAACGCCTGTTCGATGCACCCTATTACCGTCTGATCCATGCCGAGGCTGATGGTTTCCCTGGCGTAATCATCGACCGGTTCGCAGACGCCTGCGTCATCCAGCCCAACGCCGCATGGGCCGAAGCGCATATTGAGGCTCTGACGGATGCTCTGATCTCAGTGACCGGCGTGACCACGGTTCTGAAAAACGCCTCCGGTCGCACCCGGGGGTTGGAAGGACTCGACGACATCAACCAGACCCTGCGCGGAACGGTTCCCGAAGCCCCGGTTGCGGTTCCGATGAACGGTGCGACCTATATGGCCGACCTGACCGGCGGGCAGAAAACCGGCCTGTTCTACGACCAACGCCCCAACCACGCCTTTGCGGCCCGTCTGGTACATCCCCAAGCGCAGGTGTTGGACGTGTTCAGCCATGTTGGCGGTTTCGGTCTGGCCATGCTGGCCGGTGGTGCCGCGCAAGCACTTGCCGTCGACGGTTCTGCCGCCGCGCTGACGCTGGCCGAGCAGGGGGCCGAGGCAGCAGGTTTCAGCAACCGTTTTGCAACCCGCCAGGGCGACGCATTCGATGTGCTGACACAATTGGGCGAGGAAGGCGCGATGTTCGATGTGGTCATCTGCGACCCCCCGGCCTTTGCGCCCTCGAAACAGGCCCTTGATGCCGGTCTGCGCGCCTATGAACGGATCGCGCGCCTTGCCGCACCTCTGGTGAAACCGGGTGGCTATCTGGGCCTGTGTTCCTGCTCGCACGCCGCTGATCTGGGCCGGTTCCGCGATGCCTCCTCGCGCGGCATTGGCCGGGCAGGGCGGCAGGCACAACTGATCCATACCGGGTTCGCCGGCCCGGACCATCCGCAACTGCCGCAACTGGCCGAAAGCGGCTACCTCAAGGCCGTGTTCTATCGCCTATGAAAGCGGTTCTCGACACCTGCGTGATCTATCCCACAGTGATGCGGGAAATGCTGCTGGGGGCCGCCAAACTTGGCCATTTCCAACCGATCTGGTCCGCCCGCATCCTTGAGGAATGGGCCCGCGCCGCCCGCAAACTCGGCCCCGAGGGCGAGGCGCAAGCCCGCGCTGAAATCGCGCTGACACAAGCCAGTTGGCCCAAGGCCGAGCATCCATCGCCGCCGGGGCTGGAACGACGCCTCTGGCTACCGGACGCCGCAGACATCCATGTTCTCGCAACAGCCGTGGCCAGTTCCGCCGATGTCATTGTCACCGTGAACGCAAAAGATTTTCCCAAACACCTTCTGGCCGAAGAAGGCCTCACCCGCCATGACCCCGACGGGCTGCTTCACAGATTCTGGCTGATAGACCCGGATGGCATCGCAAACATTGCCGCAGCGGTTTTGGCGCAAGCCAATCGCCTCTCAGGCGATCAATGGACCCTGCGCCCGTTGATGAAAAAAGCACGTCTGCCGCGACTTGGCAAAGCCCTCACAACCTGATCAAGATACCAGCTTCATCTGGCCTAAAATATCCCGGGGAGCGCGAGGGGCTGGCCCCTCGCATCCGAACCTAACCACCCGCGTCCCAACGCTGCTCAAGCACCTCCAGCGCCGCAATCCGCTCATCCGTCTTGGGATGGCTCATCAGCCATGCCGGAACCACCCCGGCGCGCTGTTGGGTCAATTCCTCAAGCTTGTGAAACAGCGATTTCTGCGGCCCGATGCCAATCCCCGCCTTGGTCAGCAGGGCGGCGGCATATTCATCCGCCTCATACTCATCCCCGCGCGACAGCCGTGAGGCGAGAAGATGTGTCAGCATATTGGCAATCCACGCACCGATGAAGGGAATGAACCGGTTCAGCAGCATCATCAACGCCGCCCGCAGCGCATTCTGGCCGGAAAAATCGATCATCCTGCGTCGCGCATGCCCCAGTGCCACATGGCCCAGTTCATGCGCAATCACGCTGGCCATTTCTTCGGCCGAGACCTCTCCGTTGCGGAATTTGCGATAGAACCCGCGCGTGATAAATATCCGTCCATCCGGCGCGGCCAGCCCGTTCACGGGGTCGATCTCATAGATGTAGACAGGCACCCGATCAATCTCCAGCGCCGCCGCCAACCGGTCGGTCATACGTTTCAGCGCCGGATCCGCCAGTTCAGTGGATTTCGCATCCAGCTCACGATGAGTACGCCAGACGGAAATCCGGTACATCACGACGGCATAGGCAATGGCCAGCAGGATCGGGGTCAGGCGAAGCATGTGTTAGATATGGGTTTGCAATCCTGACAGAGCAACACAATTCTGCGTATTCAGTCTGATGGGCTCGGGCAGTGCTCGGCCCGTAGGGGCGGCAGGTGAGTAATTCCCGCAAATAAGGTATGATAGGGACATTTGATCAGGAGTTGTCCTTTGTCCGATCCCTATTCCGATCTTGCCGCGCAACAGAATGACATTCAGGAACGCATCGCCGACGCGATGGAGGCGCGCTGTCTCGAACCGGCGCAAAAGGCCATCAGGCAGGCATATCTTGCAGATATCGACCTTCCGGCTGGGGCCAGGGCGCTTGAGATGGGCTCGGGAACCGGTCACGTGACCGAAGACCTGCTCACATTAGCCGGGGCGTCTTCGGCCATCGGGATTGAGCCGTCCCCGGTCATGGTCGCGCGGGCGACGGAACGATTTTCCGACAATCCGCAACTCAGTTTCGAAATCGGCGATGCCAAGGGCACCGGCTTCCCAGATGAGGCATTCGACATGATCCTGATGCACACTTTGCTGTGCCACGTGCCCCAGCCGCAGAAGGTTCTTGCCGAAGCCTACCGGCTGCTGAAACCGGGCGGTGTTCTGGCGATTTGCGACGGGGACTACGACACAGCAACGGCGCAGATCGCCGATTATGATCCGCTGGATCAGCTTGTCCGCTTCATGATCAACCAGAACGTGACCAACCTGTGGATCATGCGTCAGATCTCGGGACTGCTGGATGGGTTCGGGTTCAGTCTTGGGGCACGGAAGGGGCACAGTTACGTCGCCGAGGGCAACGCCACCTATTTCCTGACCGTCATCGACCGGGGTGCAGACCGCATGGTCGAAGAAGGGATATTGGGGTCCGAGACCGCAGCTGCGCTGAAACGCGAGGCGCGCGATCGGGTGGACAAGAACACTTTCTTCGGCTTCATGTCTTATGTCAGCCAGATTGCCTATAAGCCCTAATCACGGGCAGGGCGTTATCGCGTCAGTTCCCGCATGCCCTGTTCCAGCCCGGCCAGTGTCATCGGCACCATGCGGTCCTCGAAAATCTCCTGAATCATGCCGATCGAATGGGTGTATTCCCAGTATTTTTCGGGCACCGGATTGATCCAGAGGTTCGAGGCCCATTGCTCGCGCGCGCGCTGCAGCCAGATCTGTCCGGCCTCGGGGTTCCAATGCTCATTGGCGCCGCCGGGATAGGCGATCTCGTAGGGGCTCATCGAAGCGTCGCCGACAAATATACACTTGTAGTCCGACCCGTAGGTGCGCAGCACTTCGTGAGTCGGGGTCTGCTGGTCCCAGCGGCGGCGGTTGTCGCGCCAAACGCCTTCATAAAGGCAGTTGTGGAAATAGTAATATTCCAGATGCTTGAACTCGGTCCGGGCGGCTGAAAACAGCTCTTCGACCACCTTGATATGCGGGTCCATCGAGCCGCCCACGTCCAGAAACAGCAGTACCTTGACCGCATTGTGCCGCTCGGGGCGGGTCTGGACGTCCAGATAGCCATGCTCGGCCGTGGCGCGGATGGTGCCGTCCAGATCCAGCTCCTCGGCGGCGCCTTCGCGCGCCCAGCGGCGCAGGCGTTTCAGGGCGACCTTGATGTTGCGGGTGCCCAGTTCCACCGTGTCGTCGAAATTGCGAAATTCGCGCTTGTCCCAGACTTTGACTGCGCGCTGATGGCGGCTTTCCTTCTGACCGATGCGCACCCCTTCGGGGTTATAGCCATAAGCCCCGAAGGGCGAGGTTCCAGCGGTGCCGATCCACTTGTTGCCACCCTGATGGCGGCCTTGCTGGTCTTTCAGGCGCTCGCGCAGCGTTTCCATCAGCTTGTCGAAACCGCCAAGTGCCTCGATCTCGGCCTTTTCTTCGGCGCTCAGGTGCTTTTCGGCCATCTTCGCCAGCCATTCGGCGGGGATGTCCACCGCCTCCAGCACCTGATCAAAGCTGATCTCGTTCAGCCCCTCGAAACTGGCCGCGAAGGCGCGGTCGAACTTGTCGATGTTGCGCTCGTCTTTCACCATCGACACACGGGCGAGATAGTAGAACGCCTCGACATCGTAGGTCGCCAGCCCTTTCTTCATGCCCTCGAGAAAGGTCAGGTATTCGCGCAATGATACGGGAATGCCTGCTTTACGGAGGTTTTCGAAGAAGGGCAGGAACATGGGGTCAGACCATACGAACCAGAACCAGCGAGATGATCAGGCCCACCAATGCAAAGGCGATGCCATAACCGGCAGCGTATTGGGCCATATCCATGCCGCTGCCGTTGCGCTTGCGTGCTGCCAAGGCACCCAGAATCGCGCCCAGAATTGCCATGCCCAGAACCACTACCATCTGCCGTTATCCACCTGTGTTCGCGGCGGTCGCCTGTGCAAAATCCTCTGTCACTGAGCGTACCACCAATTCCGAGCCGAAGCCGTAGCGCGCCCATCCGATACTGTCCAGCCTGACCGTGCGGGCCTGTTCGGTTTGTCCGGATTGCCGCAGCGCCTCGGATTTCAGCAGCAGCAGGGTGGCCAGCAGGGCCGCGTTTTCGGCCTGAGTCATGACCTCGATGGCGTTGTCCAGATCGGGTAACGCATCTGCGCCCTGACCTTGTGCCAGCGCAAAGGCGGCGGTCTGCGCGGTGACGTGGGCGCGCTGAACCTCGGTGCCCGGCGTGGCGTCGAGATATCTCAGGGCCGTTGCGTATTGCACTTGCGCCGCATCGGGATCGTCGAACTGCCCCATGCGCCCCAGCAGATAGTGCGGATAGGCGCGGCGGTGATCGGTCCAGCCCTGCTGTTTGCCGATCCGGGCGGCCTCTTCCGCGGCCCTGACCCGTTTGGCCGAGCTTGACCCTGATCCCAGCGCCTTTTGCACCGCGTTGATCCAGGCACGCGGCGTCTCGGCCACCGGTTGCGGGGCGATCCGGTCGCCGCGCGGGTTCAGGTGGCTGAGCACGTCGGGCAGCACCGCAGCCACCTGGTCACGGGTCATGCCGCTATGCAGTTCGTGCGCATAGGCGGTACGCAGGATCAGCATGTCGAAACCGGTCAGGATGGTGTGAAAATTGTCATCGTTGAAGACGGAATCCGGCAGGTGGTAGAGGTCATTGAGCGGCCCCAGCGCCTGCGCCAGTTCTTCGTGCAGACAATCGCGTACTTCCTGCGGGCTGGCATCATAGGGGATGAAAATGCCGATCCGTTCGCGGCTGCGCAGTTCGGTCCAGTTGCTTTTGCTCTTGCGGCGGTCGCGGCGATATTCCTCAAGGCTCGAGGCATTGGGCACCACGAAACAGGCTGCTTGCGGCAGGATGCGCTGAATCTGTTTCTGGCTGACGGCCTCGATGGTGATATTCGCCTGACCGTCGGGAATCTGGCGGATGTCGATCCGTGCCTCGCGCTGCAACCGGGTCAGCAGGCGGCTGAGATCGGTCTGCATCGAAGGAGGGGCTGTCCCGGTCAGCTTCACCGTGATCGGATCTTCGAACCGGGTGAACACCGGCAGTTCCGCGCCGCTTTCCAGCGCGAAATGCAGCGACAGGAAATCTGCCGCGATGTTGGTGTTGGATCGGGCAGGGGTGCTGGCGCGGGTGGTACCAAAATTTTTGGTAGGAGGCAGCGACTCTTCGATCACTTTGATGCGCGTCGGCAGCTCGATCCGTTCGACCGAGGTGCAGGCCGACAACGTCGCCAGCAACAGGGCTGTACCCAGACGCATCATGGGCGCTGATACTTCAGAAACGGCGTTAACTTGCCGATGCGGTCATAAAGCTGGCGTGCGGTGTGATTGAACTCCTGCGTCAGCCAATAAACGTTCGGGGCTTGTTGCCGGTCGGCCTCGTCATAAACGGCTTGAATTAGTGCGCGTCCGACGCCTGTGCCGCGTGCCGCGGGGCGGGCATAAAGGTCCTGCAGATAGCAGACCCGTTCGACCTTCCAGGCATGGCGGTGAAACAGGTAATGGGTCAGCCCGATCAATTCCCCATCCCGCTCGGCCACAAAGCAGGAAAAGTCTTGCGGATCATCGCCTAAGAGGCGGGCGAAGGTGGTGTCATACACCTCGTCCGAAACCTCGGATTCATAAAACGCCAGATAGTCGTGCCACATCTCGGCCCATGCCGCCCGGTCGTCAGGGCGCAAAGGGCGGATGGTAAGGGCGGTCGACATGTTCGGGTTTCCTGCTCTGCGGGGCCCGTTTGGTGGTCGGGCTTCGGTTGCTGCAATGCTGACATCCGGCCCCGCGGAAGGCAAGCCGCGATCACCGGATGTTCAAGTCCTCAGCGCTTGCCGCGCGCCATGAAGGCAAGGCGTTCAAACAAATGCACGTCCTGTTCGTTCTTCAACAGCGCGCCATGCAGTTTGGGCAGGGCGTTGGCACCATCACGTTTGAGGTCCTCTGCCGTCAGGTCCTCGGCCAGCAGCAGCTTGAGCCAGTCCAGTACCTCCGAAGTCGAGGGCTTTTTCTTCAACCCTTGCGTTTCGCGGATTTCATAGAACTGGGTCAGCGCGGTGGTCAGCAGCGCATCCTTGATGCCGGGGTGATGCACCTCGACTATGCGGCGCATCGTGGCTTCGTCCGGAAAGCGGATATAGTGGAAGAAACAGCGGCGCAGAAAGGCGTCGGGCAGTTCTTTTTCGTTGTTCGAGGTGATGATCACTATGGGGCGGTGCTTAGCCCGGATCGTCTCGCCGGTTTCGTAGACATGAAACTCCATCTTATCGAGTTCCTGCAGGAGGTCATTTGGAAATTCGATATCGGCCTTGTCGATCTCGTCGATCAGCAGCACGACCTTCTCATCCGCCTCGAAAGCCTGCCACAGCTTGCCCTTGCGGATATAGTTCGACACGTCATGCACACGTTCTTCGCCCAACTGGCTGTCGCGCAGGCGGCTGACCGCATCGTATTCATACAGACCCTGCTGCGCGCGGGTGGTGGATTTCACGTTCCACTCGATCATCGTCAGCCCCAGCGCACCGGCCACCTGCTTGGCCAACTCGGTCTTGCCGGTGCCGGGCTCACCCTTGACCAGCAGCGGGCGTTCCAGCGTCACCGCAGCGTTCACGGCAATGGTCAGATCGTCGGTGGCGACATATTCGGCGGTGCCTTGGAAACGTGCGGTCATGAGACTCTCATGTAGTGAAGCGATATGCAGCCCGGGTTACAGAGCGGCAGAGTTTTTGACAAGCCGGGCCGCTGCGTCGGTCGGGTGGAAATTTGCAATGTCTCCAACCTTTTTGCGCGATTCGTTGTGATCTTGCTTTGCCTTTGGTTGCACCTTGCCGCAAAAATGACCGCGTATTTTCACCAAAAAACACCGATTTCTTGTTACAAGTCTCACATTTAGACAATCGCGCTGCAGGGCGTGCCGGTCCTACGTTTGTGTAGTGACAATCCCGCGCCTGTCGGATAAACGCTGCGCAGAAGGGGGTGCCAAATGTCAGGTGAAACTACCGCTACCGACGTTTCAGGCCATACCGAGGGAGCAACAATGAAACAGGAAGTTTTTCTGCCGGAGGATTACCGCCCGGCTGAAGATGAACCTTTTATGAATGATCGACAGCTTGAGTATTTTCGCCGCAAGCTGCTGGATTGGAAAACAGAATTACTCGCAGGCAGCCGCGACACCATCGAAGGGCTGCAGGACAACACCCGAAACATTCCCGATGTCGCCGACCGCGCAAGCGAGGAAACCGACCGTGCGCTGGAACTGCGCACACGGGATCGTCAGCGCAAGCTGGTCGCCAAGATCGACTCGGCCCTGCGTCGGATCGATGAAGGAGAATACGGGTATTGCGAAAAGACCGGTGACCCGATTTCGCTGAAACGTCTGGATGCGCGTCCGATCGCGACCATGACGCTGGAAGCGCAAGAGCGTCACGAGCGCCGCGAAAAGGTTCACCGCGACGATTGATCGCTGGAGTTCCAAAGACATAATAAACGCCGGGGTCTTCCACTCCGGCGTTTTTTCGTTATGGCGGGGGCATGAATCTCAACGGTCTGAAATTCTGTGTCATTGGCGGCGGGATCGGCGGTCTGGCCGCAGCACTGGCGCTGCGGCAGCGCGGGGCGCGGGTGACGGTGTTGGAACAGGCTCCGGCGCTGACCGAGGTCGGGGCAGGGTTGCAGATCAGTGCCAATGGCATGGTGGTTTTGCGGGCTCTGGGGGTGGTCGGTGATGAATCCGAGGCCGGATTGCGTTCGGCCGGAACTGTCCTGAGGGATTTTCGCAAAGGGCGCGTCATCAGCCGCGTTGCCGGGCCAACAGCTGGGCCGACCTATTATTATCACCGCGCCGATTTGTTGGATCTCCTGCACAACGCGGCAGAACGGGCAGGGGTCGACATCCGGTTGGATGCGCGCGTTGTCGAGGTATGCAAGCACCCGGGCGAGGCCGAAGTCATTCTGGCCTCTGGTGAGAGGCTGCGCGCCGAATGTACGATTGCCGCCGATGGGGGCCGCAGCCTGATCCGCCCGCTTCTGAACGGGCAGGAAACGCCGGAGTTCACCCATCAGATCGCATGGCGCGCGACCGTCCCCTGGTCCGAGCGGGCCGAGGCCGCGCGTGCCTCATTGACGATGGGACCGGGCCGTCACGTGGTCAGCTATCCTTTGCGCGATCAAAGCCTGATGAATATCGTTGCCATAGAAGAGCGTTCGGACTGGCGCGAGGAAGGCTGGCGCCGTCAGGGTGATCCGGACGACCTGCGCAGTCGGTTTGCCGATTTCGGAGGACCGGTTGGCGATTTGTTGTCTCAGGTGGAGGAGGTCCATCTTTGGGCTCTGTTCCTGCGCCCGGTGGCGGAATGCTGGCAGAATGGTCGGCTGGCCCTTCTGGGTGATGCCGCCCACCCAACGCTGCCATTCATGGCGCAGGGGGCCTGCCTGGCGCTGGAAGATGCATGGGGCCTGATCCGTGCCTTCGAGGGTCAATCCGGTGTGGCGCAAGCGCTAACCGCTTACGAAGCATTGCGCCGTCCGCGCGCCCGACGGGTGGTTGCCGCCGCGAATGCGAACGCGCGCAATTTCCATCTGCGTGGTCCCATGCGTCTGGCGGCACAAGCGGCCCTGTCGGTGATCGGATCGCGATTGTCGCGCCGCTATGACTGGATTTACGACTACGACGCGACCGCGTGATCGGTCAAAGGTCCAGATCCACCCAGACCGGTACGTGATCAGACGGTTTCTCGTGCCCCCGCACCTCGGCATCGATCTGACAGTTTCGCATCAGATCAGCGGCCTGCGGGGTCAGCAGAAAATGGTCGATCCGGATACCGTCATTGCGGTTCCACGCACCAGCCTGATAGTCCCAGAAAGAGTAATGGCCGGGGCCCTGCGTGCGGGCGCGGAAAGCTTCGGTGAATCCCAGGTTCAGAATCTTCCGGAATGCGGCACGACTTTCGGGGCGAAACAGGGCATCCTCACGCCAGGCCTCAGGCCGTTTCGCATCTTCTGGCTGCGGAATGATGTTGTAGTCTCCGGCCATCAGCGCCGGTTCCTCAGCGGCAAGTAGGTCGCGCGCCCGATCGAAAAGCCGCTCCATCCAGGCAAGCTTATAATCATATTTCGGACCTGGCACCGGGTTCCCGTTTGGCAGATACAGCCCGCAAATCCGCAATGCCTGCTTGCCCACGACAGTCGCTTCGATCCAACGCGCCTGTTCGTCTGAATCGTCGCCAGGCAATCCCCGCGTCACATCCTCGAGCGGCAGTTTTGACAGGATCGCAACGCCGTTAAAGCTCTTTTGCCCGTGGGTTTCGACATTATATCCACGCTCTTCGAACATCTCGCGTGGGAAGTTTTCGTCCACCGACTTGATCTCTTGCAAAAGCACAACATCCGGTTGCGCCTCATCCAGCCAGCGAGGCAGAGCTTCGGCCCGCGCTTTGATGCCATTGATGTTGAATGTGGCGATTTTCATGCGCGATCCTCCGAAGCCTTATGGCAACCTATCGCGCAGAACGGGCCCAACGGCAAGTCGAGAGCGGGGGCGAGGCTCTGCCTCGCGCTCCGGTATATATTTAGCCAGATGAAGTAACGGATCCTTAACCAGAAGTATGAAGAATGATCTGGCGGTACAGACGGGGACGCCGATGACCGCGCCAGATGAAGCTCTCTGATCTTTGCTGGTCAGAGAGCGGATCCCTCTTCATCTGGCTAAAAATATCCTGGGGGTGTGGGGGCAATGCCCCCACCGGTGGTTACATCGAAAACGACGTACCGCAGCCGCAGGAGGAGGTGGCGTTCGGATTCTCGATCACAAACCTCGCGCCGATCAGTTCCTGAGTGAAGTCGATCACGGCATTTTCAAGAAACGGCAGCGATATCGCGTCAACGATGACCTTCTGGCCCTTGCCTTCCAGCACAAGGTCATCCTCTTTCGGTTCGTCCAGCGCGATTTCATATTGAAAACCGGAACATCCCCCGCCTTCTACCGCGACGCGCAGGGCCTGGCCCTGATCCGCTGCGCCGATCTCGGCCAGCCGGTCAAAGGCGCGATCTGTGACTTTTGGGGGCAGATTCATGCCGGTCTCCAAAGGTTTATTTCCTCAGCGCTGTACAATATATGAAACCTGAAGACAGGCGACAAGGACAAGACCTTTGAACAGAGCGGGTTTTGCCTCGGATCCAGGCCGCGCAAGGGGGCGGCTTGTACCAGAGGAAGAAAGCAGCTTCCGGTCATGCTTTCAGCGTGATCGCGACCGGATCATTCACGCCAGCGCGTTTCGGCGGCTCAAACATAAGACACAGGTGTTTGTTGAGCATGAGGGCGACAGCTACCGCACCCGTCTGACGCATTCCATCGAAGTCGCGCAGGTGGCGCGGACCATTGCCGGCGCGCTGGGACTGAATCCGGAACTGACTGAGGCGGTGGCACTGGCGCATGATCTGGGGCACACGCCGTTTGGGCATACGGGCGAGGATGCGCTGCACGCTTTGATGCAGCCATATGGCGGGTTTGATCATAACGCGCAGGCCATTCGCATCGTTACCAAACTGGAACGCCACTATGCCGAGTTCGACGGCTGTAACCTGACCTGGGAATGTCTGGAAGGGATTGCCAAACACAACGGCCCCGTCATTGGTGATTTGCCCTGGGCTTTGGCCGAGTGCAATCAGGGCTTTGATCTGGAACTTCATACCCATGCGAGCGCCGAGGCACAGGTGGCCGCGCTTTCGGATGACATTGCGTACAACAATCACGACCTGTTCGATGGGTTGCGCGCCGGTTTGTTCAGTGACGCCGATATTCAGCAACTTCCGATCATTGACGCCTGTTTTGCCGAGGTGGATGCCAAGTATCCAGGGTTGGACACCTATCGCCGCCGACATGAGGCGCTTAGGCGGGTGTTTGGCGTGATGGTCTCGGACGTGATCGACACGTCGCGCGGGCTGATCGCCGCCTCTGGCGCGCAGTCGGTCGAGGAGATCAGGTATCTGGGTTACCCGGTCATTCAATTTTCGGATGACCTATGGGCGCAACTCAAGCAGATCCGGGCGTTCCTGTTTTCGCGCATGTACCGCGCACCCAGCGTGATGCAGGTGCGTGCCAAGGTCAGCAAAGTGGTTGAGGAGCTGTTTCCCATCTACCTGAACGACCCGAAACAAATGCCCGGTCATTGGCACAGCGATATCGAGGCGGCGGCGGACGAGACGGCGCTGGCCCGGATCGTCTCGGATTATATTGCGGGCATGACCGACAGGTTTGCGCTGCAGGATCATGCCCGGCTGACCGGGGATCACTCGATCGCGATATAGGCGATGGCCCAGACCTGCTGGCTGGCCTGCGTCTGGGCCAGTTCGGCATCATCGGTTGGCGGGAAGACGATCATTGTGGGGCCATAGCCACCAATGCCCATGGGCACGCCATCCGCATGGGTGGCCACGATGGGTTGATGTGCGTTGATGCTCTGCCATGGGATTTCCGCCTGATAGCCGTCCAATGCCATGGGCAGCGCAGATTTGCCTTCGGCCCCGGCCATCTGCATCACCTCGGACAGCAGCGGTCCCGAGAAAACATAGTCGCGCTGGTTCTCGGACGGGCCGTAGGGGATGGTGATCTCGACCTGCTCCAGCCCGTCCAGCATGGTCGCATCGAAACCTGCGGCACCGGAATGTGTGACTTCGAGGTAACCCAACAGGCCGCCGTCATTCTCGGCGCGCGCGGGAAGGTTGGTCTGGGTGACGGCGCCGCCCAGGGTCAGGATGACGTGACCTTCGGGGGTGGGCAGTTCGGCCCAGGCGGGCAGGGCGGTGGACAGAAGCAGGGCAAGGGGCAGGATACGGCGCATGTGATCTCCGGTGTTGGTGGGGGCGGTTCCGAGATTACCCGGCATATGCGCCAAGCCAAGCGCAAACTATAGGCGTCCATTGACCTTGCCGTGATGCGTGTTAAACCGCCCGGCAAGCAAAAGGACATCCGAAATGAACCTGTTTTCCGAGATCCGCTCTCTGGTACTGGACGCGCTGGCGCAGATGCAGTCCGAAGGCGCGCTGCCCGAGGGGTTGAGCTTTGACAACGTGGCGGTCGAACCGCCGCGCGATACGGCGCATGGCGACATGGCGACCAATGCGGCGATGGTGCTGGCGAAACCGGCGAAGATGAAGCCGCGCGATATTGCCGATGTGCTGGCCGGAAAGTTGGCTGCGGACGACCGGATCACCAGTGCCGAGGTCGCGGGGCCAGGGTTCCTGAACCTGCGTCTGGCTCCGTCTGTCTGGCAGGGCGTTCTGGCGGCGGTGTTGGAGCAGGGCACCGACTATGGCCGCTCGACCATGGGACAGGGGCTGAAAGTGAATGTCGAGTATGTTTCGGCCAACCCCACTGGCCCGCTGCATGTGGGTCATACGCGGGGGGCCGTCTTCGGCGACGCTTTGGCCAGTCTGCTGGCCTATTCCGGCCATGACGTGACCCGCGAGTATTACATCAACGATGGCGGCGCGCAGGTGGATGTTCTGGCGCGGTCGGCCTACGAGCGTTACCGCGAAGCCAACGGGCTGAGCCCCGAGATTGCCGAGGGGCTGTATCCCGGCGACTATCTGATCCCGATTGGCGAGGCGCTGAAAGAGAAATACGGCGACAGCCTGATCGACAAGCCGGAAAGCGATTGGCTGGAAGAGCTTCGGGAATTCTCGACCGACGCGATGATGGACCTGATCCGCGCTGACCTGAAGGCGCTGGGCGTCGAGATGGACGTGTTCTTCTCCGAGAAATCTCTCTATGGCACCGGTCGGATTGAGGCGGCGCTGCAGTCGCTGACCGACAAGGGCCTGATCTATGAAGGCGTTCTTGAACCTCCGAAAGGCAAGAAGCCCGAGGATTGGGAACCGCGCGAGCAGACCCTGTTCAAATCGACCGAGCATGGTGATGATGTGGACCGTCCGGTCAAGAAGTCGGACGGCAGCTGGACCTATTTCGCCCCCGATATCGCTTACCACTATGACAAGGTGACCCGTGGCTTTGACGCGCTGATCGACGTGTTCGGCGCGGACCATGGCGGCTATGTCAAACGGATGAAGGCGGCTGTATCGGCGCTGTCCGACGGCAAGGTGCCGCTGGATATCAAGCTGACGCAACTGGTGAAGCTGTGGAAGAATGGTGAGCCGTTCAAGATGTCCAAGCGGGCCGGGAATTTTGTCACCCTGCGCGATGTGGTCGATCAGGTTGGCCCTGATGTAACCCGTTTCGTGATGCTGACCCGTAAGAACGATGCGCCGCTGGACTTCGATTTCGACAAGGTGCTGGAGCAGAGCCGCGAGAACCCGGTGTTCTACGTGCAATACGCCCATGCCCGCGTGATGAGCGTGCTGCGACGCGCCGCCGAGGCCGGGATTGCGGCAGACGATGCGGCGCTGAGCGGGGCTGATCTGAGCAAGAATGACCACGCCTCGGAACTGGCCGTGGCCAAGAAACTGGCCGAATGGCCGCGTCTGGTCGAGATTGCAGCGCGTACCAACGAACCGCATCGCGTTGCCTTCTATCTGTATGAACTTGCAGGAGATTTCCACGCATTGTGGAATAAGGGCAACGATGAAACCCAGTTGCGTTTCATCCAGGATGGCGATGTTGCCACAAGCCAGTCGAAAATCGCATTGGCCCGCGCTGTTTCTGTTGTGATTTCAGCGGGCTTGGGTATTCTTGGCGTTACCCCGGCGCAGGAGATGCGGTAACAAAATCGCCCGAACCGCCGGTACGAGGTAGGCAAGAAATGACCCGCGCGCCATCTTTTTAAGGCGCGAAACGGGCGGTGAGGCGGATATGGCACGTTACGATTACTCGGGGCAGGCAAGCCCCGAGCAGATGGATTACTCGAATCAAGCGCATCCTGAGAATGCGTATGACTATTCAGATGAGATGTACGACTATGAACCGGTTCCGCGCGCGGGCGCCGGGTTTGGCCGTATTGTCAACGTTCTGGGGGCGGTCGCGTCGCTGGCGCTGGTCGCGGGCGTCGGCGTCTGGGGGTACAAGCTGGTGATGCGTGACGTCAGCGGAGTGCCGGTTGTGCGCGCCGCCGAAGGGCCGATGCGCATCCAGCCTGAAAATCCGGGCGGTACACCTGCGGATCATCAGGGCCTTGCAGTGAACACTGTGGCCGCTGTCGGAACCGCCGCACCCCCGGCGGATCGGCTGATCCTGGCCCCGCGCCCTGTGTCGCTGACCGATGAAGACACCCCCATGGCCGCGCTTGAGGCCACCAATGCCGTGCAGGTGATCGAAGAACCCACCACCGATCAGGCTGTCGTGAACGCGCTGGTCGAAGGCCTCGCCGCCGATACCCAGACCGAACAGGTGCAAGAGCAGGGCGTTCAATTGGCCTCATTGGTCACGCCCGAGGATGAGCCTGCGATTGATCCCGCCGATCTGGCCGCTCAATTGCCCGACCCGAAGATTGCGGCCTTGCCGGGTGTGCGCCGATCGCTGCGCCCGCTGGTGCGTCCGGCCCGTGCAACCCGCAGCTCGATTTCGTCGAACAGCGCCACCGAGGCGGCGATCAATGCCGCCGTGAAGGCCGCCGTAGGTCTGGATGTTGATCCGGATACCCTGACCAAGGGTACGCGGCTGGCGCAGCTCGGGGCCTATGAAAGCAACGATGTGGCGCAAGCGGAATGGGCGCGTTTGAATAGCCGGTTTGGCGAATATATGAACGGAAAACAGCGCGTTATCCAAAAAACCTCAAGCGGCGGTCGCACCTTCTATCGGCTGCGCGTCATGGGGTTCGATGATCTGAGCGACTCGCGTCAGTTCTGCGCCGCGCTGGTGGCGCAGGGGGCCGATTGCATCCCGGTCGCCGTCCGGTGAGCTTTGGCGCCGTCATCTCCGATGCCGAAGGGCTGCGCCTGACGCCGGATGAGAGAGCCTTGTTCAAAGAGATGAACCCGTTCGGGTTCATTCTGTTTGCCCGCAATATCGAAAGCGCCGATCAGGTACGCGCCCTGTGCGACGATTTCCGCGAAGCGGTGGGCCGCAATTGCCCCATCACGGTCGATCAGGAGGGTGGGCGCGTGCAGCGTCTGCGTGCCCCGATTGCGCGCGAATGGCTGCCTCCGCTGGATCACACCGCCAAAGCTGGCGATCTGGCCGAACGTGCTATGTACTTGCGCTATCGCCTGATTGCGCATGAGCTGTTCGAGCTGGGCATCGACAGCAACTGCGCCCCGATGGTGGATGTGGCGCGGCCTGATACCCACGCCTTTCTGCGCAACCGCTGTTATGGCGATGATGCGGTTACGATCGGTAAGATCGGGCGCGCCGTGGCGCAGGCGCATCTGGATGGGGGCGTCCTGCCGGTGATGAAACACATGCCGGGCCACGGCCGCGCGACGCTGGACACCCATTTTGACCTGCCGCGCGTCGAGCTGCCTCTGGACGAGTTGACCCGGACGGACTTTGCGCCATTCCGGTCGCTGAACGATCTGCCGATGGGAATGACGGCCCATCTGGTGTTTGAACAGATCGACGCGACCCCGGCCACAATTTCCGCCCCGATGATGCAGGTGATCCGCGATGTGATCGGCTTTGAAGGGCTGATCATGACCGATGACATCACCATGAAAGCGCTCAGCGGCACTGTGCCCGAACGCTCGCGGCAAGCGCTGCAGGCGGGCTGCGATGTCGTCTTGCATTGCAATGGCAGCTTTGACGAGCGTCGCGCCGTGCTGGAAACCGCAGGCCAGATGACGCAGGCGGCACAGTCCCGCGCAGATCGCGCGCTGGCCATGCGCAAACCCCCGGCGGAACTTGACATCCAAGCCGCCGAAGCGGAACTATCTGCCCTAATGGGCGGGCAGGTGTATGCAGGATAACCTTTTTAGCGAAGACCCGGTCTCGGTTGCCGATCGGCTTGCGGCCGAAGCGCTGATCGTTGACGTCGACGGGTTCGAAGGCCCGCTGGACGTGCTGCTGACCCTGTCTCGCACGCAAAAGGTGGACCTACGTAAAATCTCGGTCCTGGCGCTGGCGCAGCAATATCTGACCTTTGTCGAAAAGGCGCGGCAGCTGCGGATTGAACTGGCTGCGGATTATCTGGTGATGGCGGCGTGGCTGGCCTTTCTCAAATCCCGCCTGCTGCTGCCGCCTGACCCCGATGACGAAGGACCCTCGGGCGAGGAACTGGCCGCGCATCTGGCGTTCCAGCTTGAGCGTCTGCAGGCCATGCGCGACGCCGCCGCACGGCTGATGGCACGTGACCAGTTGGGGCGCGACTTCTTCAAACGCGGGCAGGGCGAGGATGTCACCCGCATTCGCACCGTGACCTATTCCGCCACGCTGCTGGACCTGATGCAGGGCTATGCCCGCATTCGCACCCGCGATGAATTCCGCCCCTTCGTCATGGACCGCGACGCCGTCTTCACGATGGAGCAAGCGCTGGAACGGATGCGTCCGCTGATCGGTTTCGCGGGGACATGGACGGATATGGAGACCTATCTGCCCGACGGCTGGGATGCTGACCCGGTACGGCGGCGCTCGGCCACGGCGGCGACCTTTGCGGCCTCGCTGGAACTGGTGAAAGAAGGACATATGGAGATCAAGCAGAGCGAAACTTTCGCCCCGATCCATCTGCGCAAGAGGACCGAAACCCGTGACTGACGCCCCCGAAGAAACCGGCACCCTGTTCGAAGCGCCCCCGTTGGCGGAACAGGAACGTATGGTCGAGGCGGTGCTGTTCGCCAGCGCGCAGCCCGTGACCATCGCCGATTTAGAGGCCCGGATGCCCCATGGCAGCAATGCGGCACAGGCGGTCGAATCGCTGCAGAAGCGTTATGAAGGGCGCGGTGTGCGCGTGGTCCGTGTGGGTGAGGCCTGGGCCATTCGCACCGCCCCGATCTTGGGTTCCTGATGCAAAAGGAAACCGTCGAGACCCGCAAGCTGAGCCGCGCCGCCATTGAGACGCTGGCCATCGTCGCCTATCACCAGCCCTGTACCCGGGCCGAGATCGAAGAGATCCGCGGCGTTTCCGTGTCGCGCGGCACTATCGATCAGCTGCTCGAGATGGAGTGGATCAGGCTGGGCCGCCGCCGCATGACGCCGGGCCGACCGGTGACATTTGTTGTGACGCCCGAGTTTCTGGACCATTTCGGATTAGAAAATGCCCGCGATCTGCCGGGTCTGAAAGAGCTTCGCGCAGCCGGGTTGCTGGAAAACCGCCCACCTCCGGGCGCAGTGCCGTTGGGCGAGGGGCAGGAAGAAGACGCGGATGAGGATCAGACCGAGTTGTTCGAGGAAGAGTGATCGAACAGCCCTTTTGTTGCCGCAGAACGGCACTATTGTAGGGCGCAGGAAACGGAGTTGAGCCAATGAATGCCAATCGGATCATCGACATGATCATACGTCAGGTGACGCGCCGGCTTGTGAACCATGGGATCGACAAGGGGGTCGATCTGGCAAGCCGGGTAGGCCGCAAGCCGGGGGAGACCCAGACACCAAACAGCCCCGAAGCTGACCGCCAGATGCGTGACACCACCGCGCGCCAGAAGCAGAGCGCCAATCAGATGAAGCAGGTCACACGCCAGATGCGGCGTTTCATCAAGTTCTGAAACTCAGCTTACGGGCTTGAAATGTTTGGACAGTTTCAGCCCCTGACCCTGATAGTTCGAGGCAATGCCCGCACCATATAGCTGCGTCGGCATCTCGGCCATTTTCTCATAAACCAGCCGTCCGACAATCTGTCCATGCTCCAGCACGAAGGGCGCCTCGTGGCAGCGCACTTCCAGAACGCCACGCGATCCGCGCCGCCCGCCTCGGCATGGCCGAAGCCGGGATCGAAGAAGCCTGCGTAATGCACGCGGAACTCACCTACCATGGCTAGATAGGGGGCCATTTCGGCGGCATACATCGGCGGGATATGCACCGCTTCGCGGCTGACGAGGATGTAGAATGCGCCGGGATCAAGGATGATGCGCCCGTCCTTTGTGCGCACCTCTTCCCAATATTCCTGCGGGTCATATTCGCCGATCCGGTCCAGATCGATCACCCCAGTATGGGGCTTGGCGCGATAGCCCACCAGATCGGTATCGGGCAGCTGCAGATCGACCGAAAAGCCCAAACCGTCCTGAATGACGGCGGGTCCGTCAACCAGCGGTGTCTGCGCATGCAGGGTGGTCAGCTCCGCGTCGCTCAGCACCGCCTGCCCCTTGCGGAACCGGATCTGGTTCAACCGCATTCCGGGCCGGACCAGAACCGAGAAGGACCGCGGGCAGATTTCAGCAAAAAGCGGGCCGGTATAGCCTGCGGGGACCCGGTCAAATTCGGTACCGCCATCGGTGATGGTACGGGTCAGCAGGTCCAGCCGCCCGGTGGAGCTTTTGGCGTTGGCCACCGCACTGACATCATCGGGCAGGGCGAGCGATTCCATCAGCGGCACCAGATAGACGCAGCCTTTTTCCAGAACGGCCCCGTCGGTGATGTCGATGCGGTGCATCTCGAACTCGGTCAATCGGTCCGCGACCGAGCGTCCTTCGCCTGCCAGAAACGAGGCACGCACCCGGTAAGCCACTGTACCCAAACGCAGATCAAGACTGGCGGGCTGTACCTGCGCCGGAATGACCTCCGGGCTTGCGGTGATTTCGCCGCGTGCGATCATCGCTTCAAGCTGCTGGTTCGGGCATACACCTGTCATCTCGATCCCCTCTGCTGCCAGAGCGGGATCTGGCCTATGTGCCATAAACGTCGGTGTGATTTGGTCGGGCTAGCAGGACTCGAACCTGCGACCTTCCGTCCCCCAGACGGACGCGCTACCAGGCTGCGCCATAGCCCGACGTTGAGGTGTTCATAAAGACTTTCCCGGCGGGGGCAAGAGGAAATCATCGCCTTTTTTGCTATCCCGCCGTGCGGTGTTCGACACGATCCAGCCACTTGCGCAGGTCTTTGGCGATCGGTGCGATCTGATGCAGCAACTCGTCGTCATACTCGGCCCGATTCCACGCCAGCGAGGCGATTCCACCCATCAGCGGAGCCTCATCAAGCGCGTCCGGCTGCGGTGGTTGTTCCACAGCCTCGGGCTTGGCGGGCTGAACCGGCTCGCCCAGATCCATGTCGATCTGATCTGCGGGCTCGGCCGGTTTCGCGGTGAAGGGGACAACCGTGCTGTCAGCGGCGGATTCGGGTTCGGCGTCATCCAGCGCCGGGGACAAAGACGCCACATGCGCGACGCCCTGCTCGCGCAGGATACGCTGGACACCCTTGATGGTGATGCCATCCTCGTGCAGCAGTTTCTTGATACCACCCAGCAGGCGCATGTCATTGGGGCGGTAATACCGCCGCCCTCCGGCCCGTTTGACCGGTTTGACCTGCGTGAACTTGCTTTCCCAGAAGCGCAGCACATGAGCCTGAACTCCGAGCCAATCCGCAACCTCACTGATCGTGCGAAATGCGTCGGGGGACTTACTCATAACACAGATGTCCTGAACTTATTTACGGTTTCCTGCGGCAACGCGATCCTTCATCAGATGCGATGGGCGGAAGGTCAGTACGCGGCGGGGCTGAATCGGAACCTCTTCGCCGGTTTTGGGGTTGCGTCCGATGCGGGCGGTTTTGTCCCGAACGCTGAAGGTACCGAAAGACGAAATCTTCACCTGTTCGCCACGCACCAGCGCGTCGGACATGTGGTTCAGTACGCTTTCGACCAGTTGCGCGCTTTCATTGCGTGACAGGCCAACCTCGCGGAAGACGGCCTCGCTAAGATCCATTCGGGTCAGTGTTTTATCGCCCATGCTATTTCCCCTGTTGATGGTAGAGCATATGGCGATGCGAAATTCGCTGTCAATATCAATGAATTGCGAGCGGCTTTGTAAGCCGGATTGCGCCGGTTACCAGCGCAATGCAACCGCGCCCCAGGCCAACCCGCCGCCGATGGCTTCGGTCACGATCAGATCGCCTTGCTTGATCTGCCCCTGCTGCTTGCCAACCGAAAGGGCCAGCGGGATGGATGCTGCCGAGGTGTTGCCGTGATCCTGTACGGTCACGACCACCCGCTCCATCGGCAGGCCCATTTTCTTGGCGGTGCCCTGAATGATGCGGATATTGGCCTGATGCGGCACGATCCAGTCGACATCATCGCTGTTCAGACCCGCACGCTCCAGCGCAACCTCGGCGGTTTTGGCCAGTTTCTCGACCGCGTGGCGGAATACCTGATTGCCCTGCATCCGCAGATGACCGGTCGATTGGGTCGAAACCCCGCCATCGACATAGAGCAGGTCCTTGTAACGCCCATCCGAATTCAGGTCGGTCGCGAGAATGCCGCGATCGTCGGACGTGCCTTGTCCTTCCTGCTGTTCCAGCACCAGAGCGCCGGCACCGTCGCCGAACAGAACGCAGGTCGACCGGTCGGTCCAGTCCATGATTCGCGAGAATGTCTCGGCCCCGATCACCAGCACGCGCTTGGCCTGACCCGATACGATCAGCGCGTTGGCGTTGCTGAGCGCAAAGACGAACCCGGCGCAGACGGCCTGCACGTCAAAGGCAAAGCCTTTGGTCATGCCCAACCGGGCCTGCACCATGGTTGCCGCCGAAGGGAAGGTCAGATCCGCGGTCGAGGTCGCCAGAACAATCGCGTCGATATCGTCTGCCGTCAGACCCGCGTCGGCCAGGGCAGCCTCAGCCGCTTTTGTGGCCAGATCTGATGTGGTCTCATCCTCGGCAGCGAAATGCCGCCGCTCGATCCCCGAACGGGTGCGAATCCATTCATCCGTCGTGTCCAGCGTTTGTTCAAACTCGGCGTTTGGCACAACGCGTTCCGGTAAATAATGCCCGACACCTACAACAACTGAGCGGCCTGCCATGCTGGGGTACTGCCTTTTTTGTTATTATTCCGATTGAGTCACGGAATGCGCCGCATCTTGTGCAAGTGCGGCAGTTGATGCAACCCGTGCTGCCAGTTTTTCCGCAAAACCGGATTCAGCCAGCGTGAAGGCCAGCTTGATCGCGGCGGAAACGCCGGTGGCGTCCGCTCCGCCATGGGATTTCACCACGGTTCCGTTCAGACCCAGAAAGACGCCCCCGTTGACGCGGCGCGGATCGATCCGCTTTTTCAGTCGGTTCAACGAGGTGATCGCCAATATTGAGGCCAGTCGCGACAATGGCGAGTATTTGAACGCCTCGCGCAGCAAGTCACCAATCAGGTTGGCGGTGCCTTCACCGGTCTTGATCGCGACATTGCCTGTGAACCCGTCGGTCACGATCACATCGGCCTTGTCGCCGGGGATATCGCTGCCTTCGACAAAGCCCACGAACTCGAAATTCGCCTGATCGGCAAAATCCGAGATCATCGCATGTGCTTCTTTCAACTCGGCGCGGCCCTTGTGCTCTTCGGTGCCGACATTCAGCAATCCGATCCGGGGGCGGCTCAGCGCCATGCCGTTGCGCGCATACGAGGCGCCCATCAGCGCATATTGCAGCAGATCCTTGGCGTCGGCGCGTACATCCGCACCTACGTCCAGCATCACGTTGAATCCGTGCGGATTGCGCGAAGGCCACAGAATCGCGATGGCGGGGCGGTTGACGCCGGGCAGCTTGCGCAGCCGCAGCATCGACATCGCCATCAACGCACCCGTGTTGCCGCAGGAAACCGCGCCATGGGCTTCGCCCTGACGCACCGCCTCCAGCGCGGACCACATCGAGGTGTTCTTGCCGCTGCGGACAACCTGGCTGGGCTTGTCCTCCATCGTGACCACATCGGGGCAATCACGAAAAACGACGCGCCCGTCAAGGACACGCCGTTTGGCAACCAGCTTGCGCAGCTCCTGTTCCTGCCCGTGCAGGATGAACCCGATATCGGGGTTCTTGTTCGCAGATTGGGCAATGCCCGCCACAACGACGGCGGGCCCCGAATCTCCGCCCATAGCGTCAACCGAGATGATGATCCGTCCGGTCTGCGTAGGCTGATCCGTCATGCCTTGGCCTGCGTCCAATCAGGTTTAGGCTGCGTCTTCGTCCAGGTCGATTTCGTCGGCCTGAGCGACGACTTCACGGTCATCATAGTGGCCGCAGGACGCGCAGACGTGGTGCGGGCGCTTCAGCTCTCCGCAGTTCGGGCATTCGTTCGGGTTTGCAGCAACCAGAGCGTCATGTGCGCGGCGATTGTTGCGGCGCGACTTGGAAACTTTGTTCTGTTGGACGGCCATGGTCTCAACCTTTGTCTGATAAGGGCCAGCAGATTCGCCGCCAGCCGGGTTACGTTCTTTGTTTTCTCGTGGTTTGACGCGCGTTTAAGGGGCTTGCCCCGCAATGTCCAACCCAAAATCCAATGAGCGCGCGAAAATACTGCGATTCTCGTCATGTTCAAGCGATTTTTCTGACCGCCTGCTATGACAGGAATTCATCCCTCTGTCACTCGTCTTTTTTCAGCGCATCGCGCAGCCCGGCCAGCCCGGCGAAGGGTTTCACATCCTCATCGGTCAGCGCCTGTTTGCCCGGCTCGGTATAGTCCGCCTGACCCAGTTCGGCCCCATCCTTGCGCGGGTATTGGGGCAGGGCCAGCGCCAGCGCCTCGACCATGACCAGCGCCGGGTCGATCTCGGCACCCAATGGTTCGATTTCGTCATCTTCGGGGATTTCGAACTCGGGCTCGTCCGGATCGCTCCAATCGGCCAGAAAGACGCGATTCACCGGGACATCAATGCGCGTGGTCACCGGGTCCAGCGTAACGACGCAGGGTTGGATCACTGTCGCACCAAGTTTGCCGGATAGAGCCCAGTCACGCTTGCCCTGCACGTGCAGCTGTCCTGCAAAGCTGAGCTTGCGCAGCCCCAGCAGGCCGAGTTCCTGTTTGATCGCCTCAAGCGCCTCGCCGGTCGGGCGCAGTTCAAACGATGTCGGAGCGTTTTGCGGCAGGTCGGCGACGCGCAAAGATGTCTGGTTGCTCATTCGTGAGGTTTTCCTGTGTTGAACCGGGGCTGCGGTTTGATGTAATCGGATAGGGCTCGCAAGGGGCCAAGGCAAGAGGGTGCGCATGTTGAACGGTGTGAACAGGTTGAAACCAGCGTCGAGAACGCTTGTCTTTGCAGCTTGTCTGGCAATCGCAGGCGCATGTTCGCCGATCTTCAAGAATCACGGCTATGTGCCGCCGCCAGAAGATCTGGCCAAGATCAAGGTTGGCGTAGATACCCGCGAAAGTGTGGAAGAAACGATTGGTGCGCCCAGTTCGTCAGGTGTTGTACGGGATTCGGGCTATTACTACGTCGCCTCGCGCGTTCGTACTTTTGGCCCCAAGCGGCCCGAAGTCGTCTCGCGCGAGTTGGTGGCCATCAGTTTTGACCAGCGCGGCGTGGTGCGGAATATCGAGCGGTTCGGCCTGGAAGATGGTTATGTCATTGTTCTGGACCGTCGCGTGACCGACTCGAATATCCAGGATAAGGGCTTCCTGCGTCAGCTGCTTGGCAATATCGGCAACTTCAACCCAGCCAACATCCCGGGAGTCAACAACTAAGCCGTTCCGGGCTCTTGCATGGTTCATGGGACAGTCACACATACTGTGCCAGGGACCAGACAGAAGCGAACCGGTCAGCAACCGCGGAGGGTGCGCCCATGGCTGAGATGTTGAACAAGGGCCGCTATCGTGCCCGGCTGGCGCAGACCACGCAGGACGTGGCGGCAGCTCAGGCGTTGCGGACGCTGGCGTTCAGAACGTCGGGGGCGGATTGCGACGGCTTTGATACCCAATGCGCGCATGTCCTGATCGAGGATATGCGGGCAGGCGGCCAATTGGTCTGCTGTTTCCGGATGCTGACGATGCAGGATGGCTCTGAGATAGGGCGCAGCTATTCGGCGCAGTATTATGATCTGTCCGCGCTGAACGGATTTTCCGGCCCCATGACCGAGATGGGCCGGTTTTGCATCCACCCCGATTGGACCGATCCCGATATCCTGCGCGTCGCATGGGGCGCGATGACGGCCTATGTGGATCAAAACGGGATTGAGATGCTGTTTGGCTGTTCCTCTTTCGCGGGGATTGAAACAGCCGAGTATCTGGATGCGTTTGCCATGCTTAAGCATCGCCATCTGGCACCCAAGCGATGGTTGCCCCGGGTGAAGGCGCCGGATGTGTTCCGTTTTGCCGCACGCCTGCGCAGGCGGCCGAATGTGAAACAGGCGATGCTGCGGATGCCGCCTTTGCTGCGGACCTATCTGATGATGGGCGGTTGGGTCAGCGATCATGCGGTTGTCGACAGGCACATGAATACGCTGCACGTCTTTACCGGGCTCGAGATTGGCGCGATTCCCCCGGCCCGCAAACGTCTGCTGCGGGCGGTTGCCGGGTGATATGAGTATTTATGAAAAGGTGAAGCAGGGGCGTTGACGCGTTGCTCTGGCCGGTTTAGCTGGCGGGCATGGCGAGAATTCCTTTGTTGCAGATGTCCGGCATATCCCTGACTTTCGGGGGCGATCCGGTGTTTTCCGAGCTTGATTTGGTGGTTCAACCCGGCGACCGCGTGGCGCTGGTGGGGCGGAACGGGTCGGGGAAATCGACCCTCATGAAAGTGATGGCCGGGCTGGTTGAGGCCGATCAGGGGGATATCGTGATCCCACCTGGAAAATCAGTGGGTTATATGGAGCAGGACCCGGGGATGGATGGGTTCGCGACGCTGGGCGACTATGCCTCCAGCGGGCTGGAACCCGGTGAGCTGTACAAAGTGGAACGCGCCGGTGAGGGGCTGAAGTTCGACCCCGAACGCGCGGTCGAGACGGCCTCGGGCGGTGAGCGTCGGCGGGCGGCGCTGGCCAAGCTGATGGCCGAGGCACCCGATCTTATGCTGCTGGACGAGCCGACCAACCACCTGGACATCGAGGCGATTGCATGGCTCGAACGTGAGTTGGGCGCGACGCGGGCGGCCTATGTTCTGATCTCGCATGACCGGGCCTTTTTGCGGGCACTGACGCGGGCGACTTTGTGGATTGATCGCGGCGTTGTGCGGCGGCAGGAGCAGGGCTTTGCGGCCTTCGAGGGCTGGCGCGACAAGGTCTGGGAAGAAGAGGACCAGCAGCGCCACAAGTTGAACCGGCTGATCAAGTCCGAGGCGCGTTGGGCCGTTGAGGGCATCAGCGCCCGACGTAAGCGCAATCAGGGCCGGGTGCGTGCCCTGCAGGCGTTGCGGGCCGAGAAAGCGGCGCAGATCAAGCGTCAGGGTTCGGCGGCTATGACGTTGGAATCCGGACAAAAATCAGGCCGAAAGGTGATCGAAGCCAAGGGCGTGGCCAAGGCTTTTGACACGCAGCAGATCGTGCGGAATTTCGACCTGCTGGTGCAGCGTGGGGATCGTGTTGCCTTTGTCGGACCCAATGGTGTGGGCAAGACGACGCTGCTGAAAATGCTGCTGGGTCAGGTTGATCCGGATGAGGGCAGCATCTCTCTGGGTACAAATCTTGAGATCGCGGTGTTCGACCAGACCCGCGCGCAGCTCGACCCCGAGATGAGCTTGTGGGACAGCCTGACCGGCGACCCCGAGATGAGGGTTTCCGGCAAGGCCGATCAGGTGATGGTGGGTGGCCAACCCAAGCATGTGGTGGGCTATCTGAAAGAGTTTCTGTTCGACGATGCGCAGGCAAGAGCGGCTGTTAAGTCCTTGTCTGGTGGGGAAAAAGCGCGTTTGTTGCTGGCCAAATTGATGGCGAAATCGTCGAACCTGCTGGTGCTGGACGAACCGACAAACGATCTGGATGTTGAGACTCTGGACCTGCTTCAGGAACTGCTGGACGACTATGACGGCACCGTATTGCTTGTCAGCCACGACCGGGATTTTCTTGACCGTGTTGCCACGACGACAATCGCCATGGAAGGCAACGGGCGGGCAACCGTCTATGCCGGTGGCTGGTCCGACTATATTGCGCAGCGCGGTGACGTACTCGAGAAAAAAGAAGAAAAAACAAAGACTACAAAGTCGAAGGTGAAGCAGGAGGCGAAGCCGAAAACGGGGCTATCCTTCTCGGAAAAACACCGGCTTGAGAAGTTGCCGGCTGAGATCGCGCGGCTTGAGGCCGAAATTGCCAAGCTTGAAGAGCTGATGTCGGACCCCCAGCTGTTCACGCGTGAGCCGGTAAAGTTCCAGAAGGCAACCGAGGCTCTGGTCGAGCGGCAGGAAAAGCTGTCGGCGGCCGAGGAAGAGTGGCTACTGCTGGAGGAGAAGGCCGAGGCCGGATAGTCTGTGTTGTACATCCTGAAACCTGTGGTTTGTCCGTGTTGTACAACTTTTTCCATAAGTGATTTGTTAACCGTCACTACCCGTGATCGGGCGGGCCGGGTTGCCCACAACCGTTTCATCTGGCGCCACGGATTTGGTCACGACACTGCCCGCACCGATGATGGCGCGGTCGCCGATCGTGACGCCGGGCAGGATGATGGCTCCACCCCCGATCCAGACGTTATCGCCGATGGTCACCGGATGGGCGATCTCAAGACCCTGCGCGCGCCGGGTCGGATCCTTGGCATGTTCGGCGCAGTAAATCTGGACCTTGGGACCCAGCAAGGTTCTGGTGCCGATCCGCACGGGGGCGGTGTCCAGAATTGCGCAGCCAGCGTTGAAATAGACCCGGTCGCCCAGTGACAGGTTGATGCCATAGGCGCAGTGGAAGGGGGCTTCGATAAAGCAGTCCCGTCCAACCTTACCAAACAGTGCGGTCAGTTCTTCTGCCATGGCACCGCGCTCATCCGGTGGGCGGGTGTTGTGGGCATGAACGGCGCGGCGGGCGGTCTGGCGCATCTGCTCCAGTTCGGGGTCGAGGCAGGTGTACCATTCACCCGCTACCATTTTCTGCCGCTCGCTCATGCCCTCAGGGTTAGCGCATCCGCAGGGCGCCGTCGATGCGGATGACCTCACCGTTCAGATAGCCCATCTCGACGATGAACCCGGCCAGCCGCCCGTATTCGCGCGGGTCACCCAGGCGGGGCGGGTTGGGGACGTCGGCGGCGAGTTGCTGCTGCACCTCATCCGGCAGACCCGCCAGCATCGGCGTCATGAAGATACCCGGCGCGATGGCCATCACGCGAATGCCGGAGGAGGCCAGATCGCGCGCCATCGGCAGGGTCATCCCGACCACGCCACCCTTGGAGGCCGCATAGGCCGCCTGGCCTTTTTGCCCGTCAAAGGCGGCGATCGAGGCGGTGTTGATGATCACGCCGCGCGCCCCGTCGGGCTCGGGGTCGTTCTTGGCCATTTCGGCTGCGGCGAGGCGCGAGACGTTGAAGCTGCCGACCAGATTGATGTCGATAGTGCGTTGGAACGCGTCCAGCGGGTGGGGACCGTCTTTGCCCACCGTCTTGGCGCCGATGGCGATCCCGGCGCAGTTCACGGCGGCGGTGATCTTGCCCATCTTGTCCATCGCATGGGCTATGGCCGCAGCGACCGAGGATTCGTCCGTCACGTCGGTCTGCACGAAATGCCCGCCGATCTCGGCCGCGACTTGCGGGCCACGTTCGGTGTCGCGATCAAGGATGGTGACCTGCGCGCCCTGTTCGGCAAAGTGGCGGGCGGTGGCCTCGCCCAGACCCGATGCGCCGCCGGTTATGACTGCTGCGGTGGTGGAAAGCTGCATGGCCGGTTCCTCTATAAGATATGAACGTTTGTTCAATAACTGTAAGGGGTGCGGTATGTCCACTGTTTTGAGTGTGCGAAGGTTCGAATTGAGCGTTCACGGATGTGTCGCCGTTTCGTGAATGAACAATCCGTTCGAATGACGTGTTTGATCGTCAGGAGGTACCGATATGGTTTTGTTAACGAATGCGAAGCGCTCACTTGGCGTGATGGTTGCGGCCCCTGTTCTGGGGGTGATGATGGCGGGCAGCGTGGCTGCCGCACCCGAGGTTTGTGACGGGCGCACGGCACGGGCTTTGGCGAATGCAGGAGATTATGCGGGGCTGTGCGATTGCGCGCAGGTGACCCCGAGTTTTCTGCAACGGCTTCAAAGGCGGTCGGATTTCGACACGATTCTGAGCGTGACCGGCGCGCAATGTCCGGGATTGGCGGGGCTGCTAACGGATCTGCCGACCGCGAGCATTGCCGCTGCGACACCGCGCGGCGAGGATCGCGATTCGGACCCGAATGGGCCAGACAGCCCCGGCGGCGGGGGTGATTTAGGTGGTGACGGCGGTGGTGGCGCACCTGATGGCGGTGATCCCGGTGATCCCGGTGCCCCGGGTGGCGGCGCGGCAGATGGTGGCGACCCCGGTGGACCCGGCGGAGGCGACGCGCCCGATGGTGGAGATCCCGGCGATCCCGGTGATGGCGGCGCGCCTGACGGTGGCAAACCCGATGAAAAACCCGACGGTAAGCCGGATGGCAAGCCTGATGGCAAGAAAGGTAGAAAACCGGACGGTAAAAAAGGCGGAAAGCCTGACGGCGGAAAAGGCGCCAAGGCAGATGGTCAGGCCAGAGCCGAGAAGGCCAGAGACAGAGCAGATGCGGCACGGGAGAATGCCCGGTCCAAGGCCGATGCTGCCAGAGCCAGAGCTGACGCCGCCAGATCGAGCTCCAAATCTGGTGGCAAGGGTAAAGGCTCTGGTAAAGGCAAAGGCTCTGGCGGGGGTAAAGGCTCCGGCAAGGGCAAGGGTAAAGGCAAGTAAGCCTGATGCTCTGGCGACATGATCAGCCGGGTACAATTGGAAACGGCCACCTCAGCGAGGTGGCCGTTTTTTCATGTCTCTGTCCGCGGTGGGTCCTAGCCCAGCTGCACCAGCGCGTGCCGCTTTTTCCCCGCGCTCAGCTTGATCGGAGAGGCCAGAGCGCCTGCGTCGATCATAAGCCCGGTATCGGTCAGCGGCGCGTCATCCAGCTTGGCACCGTTCTCGGCGATCAGGCGCTTGGCCTCTTTGCCGGATTTGGCGAGGCCGGATTTGACCATCAGCTGCACGATGGACACCGGAAGTTCCGCACCGGTCAGCGTCAGCGTCGGGAGGTCTCCGCCCACGCCGCCTTTTTCGAACACTTCTCGGGCTGTGGCTTCGGCAGTGGCTGCCGCTTCGGCGCCGTGCAACAGGGTGGTGACCTCGTTGGCGAGGCGGATTTTGGCTTCGTTGATCTCGGACCCGGCCAGAGCGCCCATGCGGTCGCACTCATCCAACGGCAGTTCGGTGAAGATTTTCAGGAACCGGCCCACATCGGCGTCAGTGGTGTTGCGCCAGAACTGCCAGAACTCATAAGGCGACAGCATGTCTCCGTTCAGCCAGACCGCGCCGCCCTGCGACTTGCCCATCTTGCGGCCATCGCTGGTGGTCAGCAGCGGTGTGGTCAGGCCGAAGATTTCGTTGTCCAGCACGCGGCGGGTCAGGTCGATGCCGTTGACGATGTTGCCCCACTGATCCGAGCCGCCCATCTGCAGCACGCAGCCATAGCGGCGGTTCAGTTCGAGGAAGTCATAGGCCTGCAGGATCATGTAGTTGAATTCAAGGAAGCTGAGGCTTTGTTCACGGTCCAGACGCGATTTGACGGATTCGAATGACAGCATCCGGTTGACCGAGAAATGCCGCCCGATATCGCGCAGGAAATCGAGGTAGTTCAGGCTGTCCAGCCATTCGGCATTGTTCAGCATCAGCGCACCGGTGTCGCTGTCGTCATAGGACAGGTATTTGGCGAAGACCTGCTTCATACCCGCGATGTTGGCGTCGATCTGTTCGGGGCCCAGCAGCGGGCGTTCGTCAGACCGGAACGAGGGGTCGCCCACCTTGGTGGTGCCGCCGCCCATCAGGGTGATCGGTTTGTGCCCGGTCTTTTGCAGCCAGCGCAGCACCATGATGTTCATCAGGTGACCCACATGCAGCGACTGCGCGGTGGCGTCATAGCCGATATAAGCCGTTTGCACCCCGGAGATCAGCGCGTCGTCAAGGCCCTGATAATCGGTGCAGTCGGCGAGAAAGCCGCGCTCGATCATCGTGGCGATGAAATCCGATTTGGGGTGGTAGGTCATATCCGTGCCCTTTGGGTTACTGTTGCGGGGCACTGTATAGGCGGCGGGACGGGCAAGGAAAAGATGCGTTTTCAGGAAAGATGGGGTGCCCCGAAAGACGCTCTGGCCGATGAAAAATGCAGGATCTGGGGAAAGGCATCTTGTCAGCCTCAGTGATATGCGGGCAGGTTGAGGCCAGTGCATCGTCAGGTTGAGTAGCCCTTCGAGGGTCAGGCCAAAGGCGGGCGGGAATGAGCAGGAGAAACGCGTGAGCCGGAGCAACGGGAAAACAGGGCCGATCCGGGCGCTGGGGGCGATGTCGGGGACCTCGCTGGATGGGGTGGATGCCGCGGTGGTCGAGACCGACGGGCAGCGGATTTTCGGATTTGGCGATAGCCGGTATCGGGCCTATTCCGAGGAAGAGCGCGCCACCTTGCGCGCTGCGCTGGGCCAGTGGCATGGTCCCGAGGTCGAGGCGGCCGGGGAACTGGTCACCTTTGCCCATGCCGAGGCCTTGGCCGAGTTCGAGGATGCGGAGCTGATCGGCTTTCACGGTCAGACCCTGGCGCATGAGCCGCGCGGGCGCGGAACCTTGCAGGTGGGCGATGGTGTGGGTCTGTCGCAGGCTTTGGGCCTGCCGGTGGTCTGGGATTTCCGCAGCGATGATGTGGCTTTGGGCGGCGAAGGCGCGCCGCTGGCACCGTTCTTTCATTTTGCCTGCGCCAAGTGGATCGGTGCCACGGAACCCTTGTGTTTTCTGAATCTCGGCGGAGTGGGAAACCTGACCTATGTGGACCCGTCTTTCGACGGGCCGGAGGCGCCGGGGGCATTGTTGGCTTTTGATACCGGGCCCGCCAATGCGCCGGTGGATGATCTGATGCAGGCGCGGCTGGGGCTGCCGATGGATCGGGACGGTGCCTTGGCGCGCGGGGGGGCGGTGGAAACCGGCGCGCTGGAGCTGTTTCTGGCCGAGCCGTTTTTCAACCGGATGCCGCCGAAATCGCTGGACCGCAACGATTTCGCCGAGATGATCGGGCTGGTGCAGGAGCTGAGCGACGCGGATGCGGTGGCGACGCTGACGGGCATGTGCGGCCGGAGTGGTGCAGGGGATGGAGCATTGTCCCAGACCGCCCGCGCGGATGTTGGTCACTGGCGGGGGGCGGCGCAATCCGGTGCTGATGGAGATGCTGCGGGTCGCGCTCGATTGTCCGGTCGAACCAGTTGAGGCGGTGGGTCTGGATGGTGACATGCTGGAGGCGCAGGCCTTTGCTTATCTCGCCGTGCGGGTGGCGCGGGGGATGCCGACCTCGTGCCCCGGAACAACCGGGGTAAGCGCGCTGGTGGGGGGCGGGGTTGTGTCCTCTCCGGCGCGGGGCGCTGTGGTGAGCGGATAGGGGGCTCTGCCCCCGTCGCTGCGCGACTCCCCCGGGATATTTTTGGCCAGATGAAGAGTGGACCTAGCGCCTGAGGGTTTGGGTATAGGTATTCGTGAACTCTGCGTAGCCGTTCGAGGTGGATTTCAGGTGGGCCTGGGTCCAGTCGTGGAAGGCTGGCAGTTGGTGGAAGGGCACGTTTGGAAAGGCGTGGTGTTCCGCGTGATAAGGCATGTTCCAGGCCAGAAAGCGGATCAGGCGGTTGGTGAAGGTGGTGCGGGAGTTTTCCAGCATATTCGCCACCGGAGGGCATAGGCCGTGTTCGGCGAGCAGGTAGAGACGTAAGAATGGCTGCCCGATCAGGACGGGAAGGAGCCAGAGCCAGAACAACACTGGCGTGAAGAAAAGGCTGAGCGCGGCGAGTGCATAGAGGGTGAGAAGCAGGCGCGCCTCGGTTTTGATGGCGCGATGTTGGCGGGGCGGCAGGTAGGGGGCGTCGATCTGGCCACGGGCATTTTGGATCAGTGTGTTTGCCATACCGGACCAGTAGGGGGCTCCGCTGAGGTAGAGCAGCAGGCCGGGCCAGTTGTCCGGGCGGGGTTTGCCCGCGAGTTCCGGGTCTTTTTCGGGATGGTTGGTCCATTTGTGGTGGGCCAGGTGGAAATAGCGAAACCACGTGAACGGCAGCGCGATGGGGATTGAGATGGCGTGACCGACCGCGTCATTGATCCAGCCCGTACGGAACGGTGTCTTGTGGGTGCATTCGTGGCTGAGGGTGAAGAGGAAGACCAGCAGAATGCCCAGAGGCAGAAGCAGGAGCGGCCAGAGTGGGATTTGCAGCAGGATTCCGGTTGAGGTGAGGCCGAGGGCCGCAAGATAAAGGGTGAGGTGGATCAGGCCTGCGCCGTTGGCGCGTTGTTGCAGTTGGGTTTTCACCTCGGGTGGCAGGGTTGCTATGAGGCTGCGGTGGTCCATCCGGTCAGGCTTTGGGAATGTCGAAATCGGGGGCGGCGAGAGTGAAGCCGTCGAACTCGAACCCCGGGGAGACGGTGCAACTGACCAGCGTGTAGTCGCCGGTGCTGCGGGCAGCCTGCCAGTGGTTTTCCGGCACGATCCGTTGTGGCGCGCCTTCGGTCAGGTCCGAGGTCAGGAGATGCTCGGTAGCGGGGCCGTCATCGGTGGCACTGATCGACAGGATCAGCGGTGCGCCTGCGTGGTAGAGCCAGATTTCGGTCGCGTCGACGCGGTGCCAGTGGCTGCTTTCTCCCTCGGCCAGCAGAAAATAGATGCAGGTGCCGGTAGCACGGCCCTGATTTTCGGCGCGCCAGGTCTCGCGGAACCAGCCGCCCTCGGGGTGGGGTTGCAGGCCCAGGTGATCGATGATGTCTTGCGCGGTCATGGCGGTCCTTCGAGGGTTCGGCCTGATTATGCACGGGCGGGCGCAATCCGCTATGGCAATTGTGCCCTCAGGCCATATGTTTGCCCTATGACTCTGACGATCCCCTTCGACAACAGCTATGCCCGCCTGCCCGATACGTTCTATGCGCGGCAAGCGCCGGTTCCGGTGCGCGCGCCGCGTCTGGTCGCCTTCAACGCCGATCTGGCGCAGCTGCTGAGGATTACCCCCGGCGAGGTGACGGAGATGGCCGAGGCCTTTGCGGGCAACACGGTGCCGGACGGGGCACAGCCGCTGGCTCAGCTTTATTCCGGGCATCAGTTTGGCACCTATAATCCCCAACTGGGGGATGGGCGCGCCGTGCTGCTGGGGGAGACGGTGGGATCGGATGGTATCCGCCGCGACATTCAGTTGAAAGGGTCTGGTCCTACGCCGTTTTCGCGGCAGGGTGATGGGCGGGCGTGGCTGGGGCCGGTACTGCGGGAGTATGTTGTGTCTGAGGCGATGCAGGCGCTGGGTATTCCGACCACGCGAGCCCTGGCGGCGGTCGAGACCGGAGAGATCGTGCTGCGCGAAGGGCCGATGCCCGGAGCGGTGCTGACCCGCGTGGCGCAGAGCCATCTGCGGGTGGGGACGTTTCAGGTTTTTGCTGCGCGCGGACAGTTGGACAGCCTGAAGCGGCTGACGGAGTATGCGATAGCGCGGCACTATCCTGACGCCGACGGCCCCATGGGCCTGTTGCGCGCCGTGCGGGATGCGCAGGCGCGGTTGATTGCGCAGTGGATGAGCGTTGGCTTCATTCACGGGGTGATGAACACGGATAATTGCTCGATCGCGGGAGAGACCATCGATTATGGGCCTTGCGCCTTCATGGACAGCTATCATCCGAACACGGTTTACAGTTCGATTGATCGGATGGGGCGGTATGCCTATTCCAACCAGCCGGACATAGCGGTGTGGAATCTGGCGCAGTTGGCGACGGCTCTGATCCAGCAGTATGAGGATAAAGAGGCCGCCGTTGAGGAAGCGACCGAGATCGTCCATGCCATGCCCGATCTGATGCAGGCGGAATGGCTGCGGCGGTTCCGGGCCAAGATCGGGCTGACCCGGGCAGAGGATGGGGACCTTGAGATGATCTCGGACCTGTTGACGCGGATGGCGCAGAACAGGGCCGACTTCACCAATACGTTCCGGGCGCTGGGCGGTCAGAACGCGCGGGATCAGTTTACCGACCCGGCGGCGTTTGATGAATGGGCAGAGGGCTGGCAGGCGCGTTTGACGCACGAGAAGGGGCCGCAACAGGTGATGGCGCAGGCCAACCCGGCCTTTATCCCGCGCAATCACCGGGTCGAGCAGATGATTCAGGCGGCGGTGCAGGGGGATTATGCCCCGTTCCAGCGGCTGAATGATGCGCTGTCGCGGCCCTATGAGGATCAGCCGGAGGCCAAGGATCTGACGCACCCGCCTGCTGAAGATGAGGTGGTGCAGGCGACGTTCTGCGGGACGTGAGTCTGAAAGCTATTTTCGCACGATCTCGAGCACCGCGGCGCTGACGATCAGCACGGCACCCAGCAATTCGCGCAGGCCGAACGGCTCGCCCGAGAATGCGGCTGCGGATGCGAGGCCGACGACGACCTCGCTCATCAGCAACAACCCGACGCGACCGGGAGAGAGTTTGGTCGCGGGCCAGATCGTCATAAAGATCATCGGCAGAGTGTAGAACGCGGACAGCAGGACCAGTTGCAGGACCCAGATCATGTCCTCTGGTGCGATGGCAGGCAGGACCGGGGCTTGCAGAAACAGCAGGCTGAACAGGGACAGGATTATGGCGCCCAGAATAAAGGCGAAGATCTGCCCGAAAATCGAGACCTGTGTGGCCCGGTAGAGGCCCAGCGTCCCCAGCGCCCAGCAAATCCCCGAAGCTAGGGACAGCCAGTCACCGACATTGCTTGGCCAGGGTATGAAGCCGCCATCACCCAGAACGATGAACAAGCCTGCCATGCCGCAGACAAGTCCCGAGAAACGCTGCCAGCTGAGGCGTTCTCCGAGAAAGAGCAGGCCCAGCAGCGTGCCCCAGATCGGTGTCAGATAGAACAGCAGGATCGAACGCACGACGTCGGTATAGACAAGGCTGATTGAATAGAGGCTGAACGCCGCGCCGGTGAACATACCGCTGAGCAGCAAGCCGCGCCATTGCAGGGCCAGCTGATGACGTTCACGCCAGATCAGGGGAACAAGGCACAGCAGGGCAACGCTGTACATCGCGATCCCCGGCCACGGACCGGTCAGGCCAATGTCCAGAAAGAACCGCACGGGAATCCAGTAGAGGCCCCACATCATGCCTCCGACCACGAGGACGATGCTTGCCTTGGTCGTGGTGTGCCCGGGGGCTTCGGTAGAGACCATGAGGGGTCGGATCCTTTGTTACGCGTGCCGATCAGGGATTAAAGCGGTATGCGGTGAGTGCAAGCTTTTTGCGCAAATTGGCGACGGGGATGTGCGAATGCGGGAAACGTCTGGCAGTTTTCGGCAGCATCAGCTTGCGATTGCCGGGTTTCATGGCAATCTAAGGCGCAAATGGATTTCGGAAGCTCATGACCCAGACCCTGCGCCTTGCCAGCTATAACATCCAGAAATGCGTGGGGCTTGATTTCCGTCGGCAGCCGCAGCGGATCATGCAGGTCATCGACAGCATGCAGGCCGATATCGTGGTGCTGCAGGAGGCCGACAAACGCCTGCCGCCGCGCCCCGCCGCCCTGCCGCATTTCATGCTGGACGAGGCCGGGTGGCAGATCGTCGATCTGGGCGGGGCGGGCAGTCTGGGCTGGCATGGCAACGCGGTGATCTGGCGCGGGAAGGCCATTCAGGTACGCCAGAGCGGGCATCATGATCTGCCGGGGCTGGAGCCGCGCGGGGCCGTGCGGGTCGAGTTCGACACGCAGATCGGCCCGCTGCGCGTGATGGGGATGCATCTGGGATTGTTTCCAGCGTCGCGCCGGCAGCAGATCACCCATATCCGCCGATGTGATTCTGATCTGGAGCAGATGCCCACGGTCTGGGCCGGGGATTTTAACGAATGGTCGCGTCAGCCGGTGCTGGATCATCTGGCCCCGGACATGCGGTTTCTGCCGCCGCTTCCCAGTTACCCCGCCGCGCAACCGCTGGGCGCATTGGACAGAATCGCGCTGGGCCAGGGGCTTGAGGCCACTTTGCACGGGGTTCATGACATACGGCCTGCGCATATCGCCTCGGATCATTTGCCAGTCTGGGCCGATCTGCGCCGCGCGGCCTGAGGTAAAATCGTCGGTGGCGCAGCGCGCGCGGACATATTAAGACAGAAGTCCGAACAATTCCGGGGGTCACCATGTCCGATACGATTATCGCCCGTTGCGAGGCCAAGGGCCTGCGCATGACCGGCCAGCGCCGGACCATCGCGCAGGTGTTGCAGCAGAGCGAGGATCACCCGGATGTCGAGGAGCTGTATGCGCGCGCCTCGGCCGAAGATGCGGGTATCTCCATTGCCACGGTCTATCGCACGGTAAAGCTGTTTGAAGAGGCCGGGATACTGGAGCGGCTGGAATTCGGCGACGGGCGCGCGCGCTATGAGGATGCCGAGCGCGACCACCATGATCACCTGATCGACATGCAGTCGGGCGAGGTGATCGAATTCGTCGATCCCGAGATCGAGGCGCTGCAGGAAAAGATCGCCGCCAAGCTGGGATACCGGCTGAAAGGCCACCGGCTGGAGCTGTACGGCGTGCCGCTGGACAAGGACTGATCCATCACCAAACGCGATTGATCGCCGCACGTTAATTCATCAAAGGCGGCGGGTTCCGTCTTGCCAAGCGCCGCCGCTTGCGGTTCTTGTGCAGTCAGGTCCCCCTTTTTGGGCCCGGTTCAACGGAAACGCGCATGAATAACGTAAACGGCATTCTGCTGCTTGTCGGTTCGATGGCGGCATTTGCACTTGAGGATATGTTCATCAAATACCTGTCGGTCAGCGTACCGACCGGTCAGATCATGCTGTTTCTGGGTGTCTTTTGCGGCCTTGCCTTTGCCGGGATGTCGGTTGTCACGCGCAAGCGTATCTTCGATCCTGCCGCCTGGTCTCTGCTGCCGCTGCTGCGCGCAGGAACCGAGGCGGTCGGTGCGCTGTTTTTCGTGACTGCGCTGTCGCTGATCGACCTGTCCACAGTGGCCGCCGTGTTTCAGGCCATGCCGCTGGCGGTGACCATGGGGGCGGCGCTGTTTCTGGGCGAAAAGGTCGGCTGGCGGCGGTGGAGCGCGGTCGGCGTGGGCTTTGCCGGGGTGCTGTTGATCATTCGCCCCGGGCTGGATGGGTTCCAGCCGGAAACGCTGTTGGTGGTGGCCACTGTGTTCGCCATTGCGGCGCGGGACCTGATCACTCGCAAGTTGGATGTGCGGGTGGCTTCGTCCGTGGTGGCGATGCAGGCCTATATCTCGATCGCGCTGACCGGCGTGGTGATGATGGCGGTGTCCACGCACAGCTATGTGCCTGTGCAGGCAGGCCAAATCGGCCCCTATCTGGGGGCCATCGGCTTTGGCGTGCTGGGCTATTACGGTATCGTCACGGCAATGCGGGTGGGCGAAGCGTCGGCCCTGATGCCGTTCCGTTATACGCGACTGGTCTTTTCGATCCTTGCCGGGATGCTGATGTTCGGGGAACGCCCCGATGCGGTGACCATGGCGGGGGCAACGCTGATCATCGGGTCCGGTCTGTATACCTTTATCCGCGAACGCCGTCTGGCGCGCGCGGTGGTCGCGGCCTGATTACTGTTGGCGCAAACAGCGAACTGTTAGCCCTAAAGGCAGGAAAATATACGTGTTAGCGTTAACGTGACCGGTTTACTTTTCGCCGGTTGCTGTTATGAGGCGTGCAACTGATTGCAGCCACAGGGACGGGCCTCATGAGTACCATCATCGACATCCACGCACGCGAAATCCTGGACAGCCGGGGCAACCCGACGGTTGAGGTGGACGTGATTCTGGAAGACGGCACCATGGGCCGCGCCGCTGTGCCCTCGGGTGCGTCGACCGGCGCCTATGAGGCGGTTGAGAAGCGCGACGGTGACAAGGCCCGCTACATGGGCAAGGGCGTACTGGAGGCCGTGGCCGCCGTGAACGGTGAGATCGCCGAGGAACTGGTGGGCTTTGATGCGACCGAGCAGGTGGCCATCGACCAGGCGATGATCGAGCTGGACGGGACCGAGAACAAGGGTCGTCTGGGCGCGAACGCCATTCTGGGCGTGTCGCTGGCCGCTGCAAAGGCGCGGCGGATTTCACCACGCAACCACTGTACCGCTATGTTGGCGGCACCTCGGCACGGGTTCTGCCGGTGCCGATGATGAACATCATCAACGGCGGTGAGCACGCCGACAACCCGATCGACATTCAGGAATTCATGATCATGCCGACCTCGGCCGCGAATATCCGCGAGGCGGTGCGCATGGGCTCCGAGGTGTTCCATACGCTGAAGAAAGAGCTGTCGGCTGCTGGTCTGGCTACCGGTGTGGGCGATGAGGGCGGTTTTGCCCCGAATATCGCATCGACCCGCGAGGCGTTGGATTTCATCCTGAAATCCATCGAAAAGGCAGGCTACAAACCGGGTGAGGAAATTCACCTGGCGTTGGATTGCGCGGCGACCGAATACTACAAGGACGGCAAATACGTTCTGGCGGGTGAGGGCATCTCGCTGTCGTCCGAGGAAAATGCGGCTTATCTGGCGGCGCTGGTCAATGACTATCCGATCATTTCGATCGAGGACGGCATGTCCGAGGATGACTGGGACGGCTGGAAAGCGCTGACCGACGCCATTGGCGACAAGGTGCAGCTTGTGGGTGATGACCTGTTCGTGACCAACCCCGCGCGTCTGGCCGAAGGGATCGAGCGCGGTTGCGCCAACTCGATGCTGGTGAAGGTGAACCAGATCGGTTCGTTGACCGAAACGCTGCGTGCCGTCGATATGGCGCACCGGGCGCGTTATACCAACGTGATGTCGCACCGTTCGGGCGAGACCGAGGATGCCACCATTGCCGATCTGGCCGTGGCAACCAATTGCGGTCAGATCAAGACCGGCAGCCTCGCGAGGTCGGACCGGTTGGCCAAGTATAACCAGCTGATCCGGATCGAGGAATCGCTGGGCGAGGTTGCGGAATTCGCAGGCGCGTCGATCCTGAAATAAAAGAAACGGGGGCCGCCTGGCCCCCGTTTCGCTTTGGTGATTGCAAGGTATCAGCCTCTGATCTTCTTGACGATCATGCCGACAACGACCTGAACCACCAGGCCGGCGACCCCACCGCCGACGAAGTTCGCGGCCAATGCGCCGATATCCATACCTCCGGCAGCCCCTCCGGCCCCCAGCAATCCGCTGAGCAGCTGACCGCCGCCGACACCGCCCACGGCACCTGCCAGAGCGTTGCCAATACTGCCCATGTCAGAGCCCTTGACGGCCTTACCGCCGCCTGTGCCGCCCAATGCGCCGCCGATCAATTGGCCGATAATCTGTTCCATATCGCGTTCCCTGTAATAAACGTTGGTTCTGTGCGCGTGCTCGTATTCGACCGGGCTGCGAGGCGTCACGGGGAAAGAATCGGTGGAATTGTCTTAATCTTCTCACCCTGTAGGGTGGCGGCCCATGTGCTAAGTTCGATTCAAGCGTCGCGTGCCATGCTGCGCCGGACATTAGGGAGAGGGTTTTCTTATGGTTGCATTCAAACACATCGCCGGCGCGGCTGCGCTTTTCATCCTGCCTCAGCTTGCTTGGGCGCAGGTTCCGCCCGAGGCGGTGTGCCAGAAGATGGTGGAAGGCGACCCCAGCGGACAGATCACGATGGAGGAATGCCTGTGCACCTATAACGTCGCCGACACGGTTCTGGACGATGATATCAAGGCGCTGATGTTTCGATCCTGGTTCACCGGAGAGAACGTGACCGAGCAGTTGGAAGCGTTGCCGCAGCCCAAGCGGGTACAAAAGCAGTTCAAGAAACTGGAGCGGGGGCAGCGGAAGAACTGCCTGTAAAGGGCGATCTAAGCCGACATAAAAATCAATATGTGTGAACTTGTTCCTATTGCCGGAACGTGACTTCCGGTATCCTATCTGTATTGCAGAAAGGGGACATGATGTCTGCTTCGAAGGTCTTTCTTGTAATTTCAATACTTTGCGCAGGGGCTCTTGCGGCATGTACCGAGCCGGGAACCTATCCGATCACGGGGATGGAGGTCTCGCAGGATGATCCGGTGCAACAGATGTACAATCCGGCGGTGATCTTCCGGGGGGAATCGCGCTAGAGCGTTTTGCTCATCAACATATAGCGGTCGCGCGCTCTGAAGCCTGACCGCAGATAGAGTTTCTGCGCGGTCTCATTGGTCCGGTCGACCTCGAGATGCAGCGCGGTCAGCCCGGCCTCGGCCAGTGCCTTGGGCAGATCGTGCAGAACTTCGGTGGCGATGCCGCGTCCGCGGACGGCGGGGCGGATATAGATTTCATCGACGAAGGCGTCCATGCCGCCAAACTCGACCGACCAGCCGAATGTCAGAATGACATAGCCCAGTGGCGCCCGGCCCGGCCCGACAAGATACACGCACCCATGCGGTATGCCGTCCAGCAAGGGAGCCAGCGCGTTGCGGCGTTTCTCGTCATCCTGCGCGATGCCGGATTCCGAATGAAACGCCGCAACCAGCGCCATCAGGCGATCCAGATCGTCGGGGCGGGCGAGGCGGAGTGCGGCGGTCATAGGCGGGCCAGTCTTTCTGTGAGCAGGGTGAAGAAACCGTCAGCGTCGATCTCGCCCATGAACATGGCGTTGGGTTCATGGTTGGTGACGCGCCACCAATCCGCGACGGTCATGCCAAGCGTCAGCTCGGATCCGGTTTCGATCTGGACATTGATATGTCGGCCCTTAAACAGCTCGGGCCGGATCAGATAGGCGGTGACGCAGGGATCGTGCAGCGGAGCGCCTTCCGAGCCGTATTTTTCCATGTCGAAACGTTCGAAGAAATCGGTCATCTCGGCGACCGCATGGCCGACTTCGCTGTTGAGCGCGCGGAAGGCGTCGTTGCGCTGTTTGGTAACCAGCGCGTCATGGGTCACGTCCAGCGGCATAACGACGATATGAATGCCGGAAGTAAACACGATATCAGCAGCTTCCGGGTCGACGTAAATGTTGAATTCCGCCGCTGGCGTGATGTTTCCGACCTCGAAATACGCCCCGCCCATCAGGACGATTTCCTGCACCCGGTCGATGATATCGGGGGCCTTGCGGAAGGCGGTCGCGATGTTGGTCAGCGGCCCCAGCGGGCATAGCGTCACGGTGCCGGGCTCATGCGCGCGCAAGGTGTCGATGATGAAATCGACCGCGTGACCGTCGGCCAGTGGCATTTGCGGATCGGGCAGGTCGGGACCGTCGAGGCCGGTTTTACCATGCACGTGTTCGGCGGTCACCAGCGCGCGGTTCAGCGGACGATCGCAGCCTGCATAGACTGGAATATGCGTGTGACCAGCCAGTTCGCAGACGATACGGGCGTTCTTGGCGGTCAGTTCCAGCGGCACGTTTCCGGCGACAGCGGTGATGCCCAGAACCTCGATCTCTTCGGGGCTGGCAAGTGCCAGCAGGATGGCAACGGCGTCGTCCTGACCGGGATCGGTGTCGATGATGATCTTGCGGGGCATGGTGGTCTCCGGGGGGCATGAAGGTCGGACACTCGCAAGTGTCGCGGCACTTGTCTACCAGATTTACACGTCCGCCGGGGCATCTACCGGCGGGAGTTTGCCGTTGGCGCGGTGTTCCTCGATTTTCACCTCATCCCACAGCGCATCCATCTCGGCCAGATCGCTTTGCGCGGGCGTTTTTCCGCGTTCGGCAAGGCGTGCCTCGACCTTCTCAAAACGGCGGGTGAACTTGGCGTTGGTGCGGCGCAGAGCGGCCTCGGGCTCGATGCCCAGATGACGGCCGAGGTTGACGATCACGAACAGCAGATCGCCGAATTCATCCTCAAGTGCGTCGGCATCCATAGTGTCGCGCGCTTCTTCCAGTTCGGCAGCCTCTTCGGTGATCTTGGCGAGGACATGGCTGGCATCGGGCCAGTCAAAGCCCACGCGCGCGGCGCGTTTCTGCAGTTTGTGGGCGCGCAGCAGGGCGGGCAGGTTGGCCGCAACACCGTCGAGCGCGCCTTTCTGTTCCTTGCCTGCGCGTTCGGCGGCCTTGATGGTTTCCCAGTCGCGTGTCTGTTGTTCAGCGGACTTGTCACGGGATTCGTCGCCGAACACATGCGGATGGCGGTCGACCATCTTGTCGGACATGGTGCGCACCACGTCCTGAAAGGTGAAATGCCCTGCTTCTTCAGCCATTTGCGCGTGAAAGACGGATTGGAACAGCAGGTCGCCCAACTCTCCCTTCAACTCGTCATAAGCCTGCCTTTCGATGGCATCGGCGACCTCATAGGCCTCTTCGATCGTATAGGGGGCAATCGTCGAAAAATCCTGTTCGATATCCCACGGGCAGCCGGATTGCGGGTCACGCAGGCGGCGCATGATCTCTAGCAGGCGTTCGATACCCGCGTCCGTATCGTGGATCAGAGGATTTTCGGCCATTGCGAACCCTTTCGTTCCGGTGTCAGATGCATCCATCCCGCAGTCACGATCAGAGTCCACCCCAGATGCCCGTCGTAAACCGAATTGCCGATTACGCCGCCGATATGGCCGCATGGCGCCAGCACCTGCACACGATCCCCGAGCTTGAGTTCGAATGCTATGAAACCGCCGCTTTTGTGGCCGAGCGTCTACGCGAATTCGGGGTGGACGAGCTGCACGAGGGGATCGCCAAGACCGGTATGGTGGCGATCATCAACGGGCAGGGGGACGGCCCGACCATCGGCCTGCGCGCCGACATGGACGCGCTGCCGATCACCGAGGAGACGGGGGTGGAGTATGCCTCGCAGAACCCCGGCAAGATGCATGCGTGCGGTCATGACGGGCACACCACGATGCTGTTAGGTGCGGCGCGTTATCTGGCCGAGACGCGAAATTTCGCGGGCCGGGTGGCGCTGATCTTTCAGCCTGCTGAAGAAGAGGGCGGCGGTGCGGGCGTGATGGTCGACGAGGGCATCATGGATCGGTTCGATATCTCTCAGGTCTATGGCATCCATAACACGCCGGGTCGGCCCGAGGGGGTGTTCGAGACTACGCCGGGGCCTCTGATGGCGGCAGTGGACACGTTCGAGATCCACATTCAGGGTGTTGGCGGCCACGGGGCCATGCCGCATGAGACCAAGGACCCTGTCATGGCAGCCTGCGGAATGGCGCAGGCGATACAGACCATCGTCAGCCGCAATCACTATGCGCTGGATGATCTGGTGGTGTCGGTCACGCAGATACACACCGGGACGGTCAATAATGTCATTCCCGATACGGCTTATCTGAACGGCACTGTCCGCACCTTTGATCCGGCAGTGCAGAAGATGGTGATGGAGCGGATGGAGCAGATCGTTGCGGGGCAGGCGGCATCATATGGTGTTGAGGCAAAGCTGGACTATCAAGAGGGCTATCCTGCCACCATCAATGACGCCGACAAGGCCGCCTTTGCGGCCGAAGTGGCGCGGGATGTGTCGGGGGCGGAACGTGTAAAGGCCAATGCGGGGCGCGAGATGGGGGCTGAGGATTTCTCGTACATGCTGCAGGCGCGTCCGGGTGCTTATCTGTTCCTTGGACAGGGCGAGGGCGCCGGGCTGCACCATCCGAAATACAACTTTAACGACGAGATCGCCCCGGTGGGCGCATCCTTTTTCGCGCGTCTCGTCGAAACGGCGCAGCCGCTGCGCTGACAGGGGAAAGACATGGCACTGGAAGACGCAAAGAACCAGGTGGATGAGGCGTTCACCAACCCCGATCTCAAGGGGCTGTCCTATGAGAACACATTCGGCGGCGCCACGTCGTTTCTGCGGCGGCTCTATACCAAGGACCTTGCGGGCGTTGATATCGCGGTGACGGGCGTGCCCTTCGATCAGGCGGTGACCAACCGCCCCGGAACCCGGCTGGGACCGCGCGCCATCCGTGAGGCGAGTGCGTTGCAATCGCCGGATGCGCCTTATGGCTGGCCTTTTGATGCGCTCAGCGAGCTGGCCATCGTGGATTATGGGGATATGGCCTATGACTATGCCAATATCCCGGCCTTTCCCGATACACTGACCGATCACATCCGAACCATTCTGGCGGCGGATGTGGCCTCGGTCACGTTGGGCGGGGATCACTATATCAGCTTTCCGATCCTGAAAGCCTATGCCGAGAAATACGGGCCGATGTCGTTGCTGCAATTCGATGCGCATACGGATACCTGGGCCGATGACGACATGTCCCGCGTGGACCATGGCACGATGTTCTACAAGGCGGTAAAATCGGGGCTGGTCGATCCGAAACGCTCGGTTCAGGTGGGTATTCGCACCACCAACGAGGACACATTGGGCGTCAACATCATCGACGCGCGCGAGGTCTACGATCCGGCCCCGCCGCCGTGGCGCAGAAGATCAAGGGCATTCTGGGCGACAGCCCCGTTTACTTGAGTTTTGATATCGACGGTCTGGACCCGGCCTTTGCGCCCGGTACAGGGACGCCGGTCTGGGGTGGTCTGACCTCGATCCAGGCGCAGATCATCCTGCGCGACATTGCCGGGATCAATATCAAGGGCGGTGACGTGGTCGAGGTGTCTCCGCCCTACGATACCTCGGGCGCGACGGCGATTGCGGGGGCGCATGTAGCGACGCAGATCATTTGTTTGCTGGGGTGGAACAAGCTGGTGAAGCCTTAACCTTTGGTTAGGCATAATCCCGGTATCTGCTTGGTCAGGGATCGGATCGGAGACATCACATGACCCAATACAACCAACCCATTGGCGGCAACGATCTGGCGCGGTTCTCGGGGCCGAACACGTTCATGCGGCTGCCGCAGGCGTCTTCGCTTGAAGGGCTGGATGTGGCGGTTTTGGGGGTTCCGATGGATATCGGCACCTCGTGGCGGTCGGGCACGCGGTTTGGCCCCAAGCAGATCCGCAGCGAAAGCGCGATGATCCGGCCCTATAACATGGCCAATGGCGCAGCGCCGTTCGACCATCTGCAGATCGCAGATATCGGGGATCTGGCGATCAACACCTTCTCGCTGGCCGACAGTCTGAAGATCATCAAGGACAGTTATGATGGCATTCTGGCGCAGGGCGTGACCCCGGTGGCGATGGGTGGGGATCATTCGATCACTCTGCCGATCCTTCGGGCAATGGCGGCCAGGCATGGTCCGGTGGCTTTGGTCCATGTAGATGCCCATGCTGACGTCAATGACGAGATGTTCGGCGAGAAGGAAACCCACGGCACCGTCTTCCGCCGCGCCTATGAGGAAGGGCTGATCGTTCCTGACAAGACCTTCCAGATCGGCATTCGCGGCTCGGGCTATGCGGCCAGCGACTTCGCCGAGGCGCAGGGCTGGGGCTTTCGCCAGTATCCCGCGTGGGAGCTGTGGCAGCAGAACCTGACCGAGATCGGCTCGCTGATCCGCAAGACGGTCGAGGATCATCCCGTATACATCACCTATGACATCGACAGCCTCGACCCGGCTTATGCGCCCGGCACCGGCACGCCCGAGATTGCGGGACTGACCACGTCGCAGGCGCTGCAACTGATCCATGCGCTGGCGGGCATGAACGTGGTGGGCTGCGATCTGGTCGAGGTGTCTCCGCCCTATGATCCGTCTGGCAACACGGCGCTGACGGCGGCGAATCTGCTGTTCGAGATGCTGTGTATTCTGCCCGGCGTGACGTCGCGATAGGGATGAGCGCGACGCCCGGAGCGGATAGGTTATATGCAAAGGGATCGGAGGGCCGATGAAAATGGTGCTGTGGCTGGTGATTGCGTTGGGCGTTGCGATGGCGGCCTATATCCGTCTGGCCCCCTCCGACCCAACGCGCTGGCATGTAGCACCCGAGGGTGTGGACCGAGATCTTAGGAATGGCGTAATCCGGATCGTAGAGGCTGCTCCGAGGGGGATGGAGCAACTCGATCAGATAGCCCGCACGGCGCCGCGCACCACGGTGCTGGCGGGTTCTATCGAAGATGGAATGATAACCTATGTCACCCGTTCAATGGTGTTCGGTTTTCCCGACTACACGACCGTGCAGCAGGACGGCGATACGCTGCGCATTTACGCGCGTTCAAGATTTGGCCGAAAGGATTTTGGCGTCAATCGGGACCGGGTCGCCGGTTGGCTGGCTTTGCTGCAACCCTGACGACAAGCACCCTTCTTGAACCTCGCGCCACATGGGCACGTTCAGCGACATCTGGCATTGGGCCATGAACATGCGGCCATCGACCTGCAGGCAGATCATCTGTCCCAACTCGACGCGGGTGCCGGATTTGTCGGTGCAATAGCAGTCGCGGACCTTGCCATCGGGGCCGGTGTAATCCGCCATTGCCGGGCTTGAACAAAGGGTTAGGGCCAGGATCAGTCGTCTCATACCTTAAACCTAGCACAAGGCAGGGCCTTGACCAAAGCCCACGGATGAGAGACACCCCGCGGATGATCCCCGAAGAACGCCTTGAACAGATCACCCAGCGATTCCAATACCTCGAAGCGGCCATGGCCGATGGCGCCTCGGGAGGCGATATTGCGGCCTTGGCCAAAGAGTATTCCGACCTCAAGCCGGTGGTTGATCAGATCATGGCGTGGCGGCAGCTGACCGCTGATCTGACCGAGGCGCAGGCGATGCTGGCCGATCCGGACATGAAAGAGCTGGCCGAAGAGAAATCCCCGACCTGCAGGCCCGTATCCCCGAGGCCGAGCATGCGTTGCAACTGGCGCTGTTGCCCAAGGACGCCGCCGATGCGCGCCCGGCGATGCTGGAGATCAGGCCCGGCACCGGCGGGGATGAGGCGGCTTTGTTTGCCGGAGACCTGCTGCGGATGTATCAGCGATACGCTGAGGCGCGGGGCTGGCAGTTCGAGATCATCGAGGAACAGGCCTCGGATCTGGGCGGGATCAAAGAGGTGGTGGCCCATATCAAGGGCGACAACGTCTTTGCGCGGATGAAGTACGATCCGGCGTGCATCGGGTGCAGCGGGTGCCCGAAACCGAAAGCGGTGGGCGGATTCATACCTCGGCGGCGACGGTGGCGGTGCTGCCCGAGGCTGAGGATGTGGACATTCAGATCGACGCCAACGACATTCGGATCGATACGATGCGCAGCTCGGGCGCAGGGGGGCAGCACGTCAACACGACGGATTCGGCGGTGCGGATCACGCACCTGCCCAGCGGCATCGTGGTGACCAGTTCCGAGAAATCCCAGCATCGCAACCGCGAGATCGCGATGCAGGTGCTGAAGACGCGGCTTTATGATCTGGAACGGCAGCGGATCGACAGTGAACGCTCTGCCGATCGCGCCAGTCAGGTGGGGTCGGGCGACCGGTCGGAGCGGATCAGGACTTATAATTTCCCTCAGGGCCGCATGACGGATCACCGAATCAACCTGACGCTGTATAAGCTGGATCAGGTGATGCAGGGCGACCTGGATGAGGTGATCGACGCGCTGACCGCGGATGATCAGGCCCGGCTGCTGGCTGAGATGGCGCAATGATTGCGGCACTGACAGCGGCGCAGGCGATGGTTGCCGCCACGGCGCGTTTGCGCGCGGCGGGCGTGCCCGATCCGGCACGGGATGCGCGGGTTTTGCTGGCCCATGCGGCGCGGATCGAAGCCAGCCGGGTGACATTGATTGCGCCCGAAGAACTGCCTGTCGATATCGCGGAGCGCTATGATCAGCTGATCTCGTTGCGGGCCATTCGGGTACCGGTGTCGCATCTGCTGGGTGAGCGCGAATTCTACGGTCGCCGGTTCCGGGTCAGCCGCGATGTGCTTGATCCGCGTCCCGAGACGGAGGCGTTGATCGAAGCGGCGCTGAGCGAGCCGTTTGACCATCTGCTGGATCTGGGCGTGGGCTCGGGCTGTATCCTGATCACATTGCTGGCCGAGCGCAGCAGCGCCTCGGGGCTGGGAGTGGATCTGAGCGAATCTGCCTGCCTGCAGGCCAGCGCCAATGCGGTGCAACATCAGGTGCAGGCGCGGGCGGAGATTCGGCAATCCGATTGGTTTGAGAACATTGAGGGGCAATTTGACCTCATTGTTTCAAATCCGCCCTATATTTCCGTTGAGGAAATGGATGATCTGTCGCCTGAGGTGCGCGAGCATGAGCCGCGCATGGCCCTGACCGATGAAGGGGACGGGTTGGGCGCGTATCGCCGGATTGCTGCCTCGGCGCCGGATTTTCTGATGCCGGGCGGGCGGTTGCTGGTCGAGATCGGGCCGACGCAGGGCAATTATGTCGCGGCTTTGTTCGATGCGGCAGGGTTGGTGGAAACGCGCATAATCCCTGATCTGGACGGTCGGGATCGTGTCGTCGGCGCCAGAATGCCGCAATAGGCAGTGCATCTGAGGCTGAAATGCGCCGATTGATGTAAAAAAGCTGCGAAATATCGGACAAAGCCCTTGTCTGAATGCGCAGGACATGTTTACTCAGGATTAGTCGGAGAGGTTGACGCTGTTTCAGCGCGCCCCTGACGCCGCCAAGCCCAAAAAGTCGATGACGCGTTACGGCACAAGCCACTGAGCAGCGTAAGGTACGGGTTGATCGACAGAGAATTGACAAGGCTGACGTGAAGTAAGATGAGATCCTCCAAATCCCGTTCGCGGGCCAAGAACAACCGCAATCGTCCTTCCGGCGGCAACGTCGTAAACCGGGTTTTTGACAGCTCGGGTCCCGAGGGCAAGGTGC